>JAXGMM010000006.1:0-1659 GCA_040768685.1 Anaerolineae bacterium | reverse complement strand
GGTGAAGAAGTGAGGAGCTTGCATCCTCAGATGCAAGCAGGCCCCGGTAATGAAGCGGATGTGGAGTGGAGGCTTCAGCCGGTTTGGCTGTGGGTTCGCGTTCACGGTGTAACCGGCTAAAGCCTCCACTCCACATCACCCTGTCACCTGTTCACCTGTTCACCTTGTCACCCCTTCACCACGTAATCTCCCGGACATACTGCTCGGCCAGGGCCTGCATCCGGTCCACGCACTCCTCGACCGTGCCGCCGCCGGTCCAGATGCACTCGACGCCGAGCGCCATCGGCTCCCACAGGGCGGCCATGTAGGGGGTGGCCGGCAGGGGCTTGCCGTTGCCGGCCTGCGCAGCCATGACCGCGGACACGGGCAGCCGCGCCATATTCGGATGGGCCAGCGCGGCCTGATTCGTCGGCGCCAGGGTATTCGTCTGCGCCAGGTAGAGCTGCGCCTCGGCGCTGGTGTAGTACTGCATCACGTTGAGCGCAGTCTCGGCCGCACCCCGGTCCGCGGCGTTCTGCGTCAGCATCAGCGTCCTGGCGCTGACAAACGGCATCGCGGGCCGGCCGGACGGGCTGAACACCGGTAGCGGCGCCATGCCATAGTTCATGCCCGCCGCGTCCAGGTCTCCGAAGTACCAGGGGCCATTGACGGTGATGGCGGCGTAGCCCCCGCGAAACAGCGCATCCGCGATGTCATAATCGATCTCGGCCGGCATGATGGCCTTGAGCGCCTCAATGAAATGGCCCGCGGCATAGCCGCCTTCACTCCGGAACGTAGTGGCGCCCGCCTCATCCACGACCGTCACGCCCGCAGCCTGCCACCAGGGGGCCGAGAAATAGGCGTCGTTCTTCGCACTGTAGACGAACAGATAGTCGTTCTTATCCCACACGCTCGCCATGCTGAGCAAGTCATCGGTGGTCTTGGGCAGCTCAGCCTCGCTGATGAGGGCCTTGTTGTAGAGCATGACCAGCGATTCCACGGACTCCGGATACCCGTAGATTTGACCGCCATAGGTGACGGCATCCACCGCGGTCGGCATATAGCCAGCCGCGAACTCCGTGGCATCGATCCACGCGTTCAAGGGGATGATGTTGTCCGCCTCGGCCAACCGGCCAATATAGTCGCTCATCCAGACGAAGATATCCGGCCCTTCGCCGGCGGGCACTGCGGCCGTCAACGCATTGTTCATGTCGGTCTTGTTGACCAGGTCGACGGTGACGTTGGGGCAGACGGTCATGTACTGTGCGAAGACGCTCTCCACCGCCGCGAAGGCCGCCTCCGGCCAGCCGTGCCAGACTGTGATCGTCTGCGTGCCCGCAGGGCAGGCCCAGCTTGTCGGGCCGGGCGCACCCAACTCCGGCGGCGCGAGCGTGGGCGTCACCGTCGGCTCCGGCGTCGTGGTCGGGACTGGGGTCTCGGTCGGCGGGACGGGCATGACGGTCGGCGTGGGAATGGCCGTGGGGGTGGCGCGCGCCCGGCTGCCACAGCCGGTCAGCATGAGGCCACAGACAAGCGGTCCGAGGACCAGCAATAATCGCAGCCACGACTTCTTCATGCGCTTCCTCCCGATGAGGCGACCGGGGCGACCGCCAGATGGCACGCACCCCGTGCCGCAGGTTGGCTGATTCTAGCATGGGGACGCGATATCAGCCAACACCG
>JAXGMM010000005.1:0-32549 GCA_040768685.1 Anaerolineae bacterium | reverse complement strand
TATGCCGAGAAGGAAGCGCTGGATGCGCTTGTGGCCGAGGGCGGGTTCGACACTTGGGTGGACCTGTTCGGGGCCAAGACCGCCTCCTGGAACAACCCGGGTTGCCCGTACATCGCCGCTTGGTTGCCCACCAACACGGTGGACCAGCCGGTGCACCTCTTTGAGCGCAACCCTTACTACTGGAAGGTGGACACCGACGGCAACCAGCTACCGTACCTGGACGGCAAGAAGCGCACCTTGATGTCTGACGCCGAGGCAACGCTGCTCAAGGCGGTGGCGGGCGAGGTGGACTTCGAGTGGCACAGTGCTCCCGGCGGCCTGGCCAACCGGCCCACGGTGATGGAGAACGCCGAGAAGGGTGAGTACCACGTCATCGACCTGGTCAACCCGGGCACCAACTACGGCACCGTCTACTTCAACTACGCTCACGAGGATCCGATCCTGCGCGACCTATTCAACAACCTGGATTTCCGTCGCGCCTTCTCCGTAGCCTTTGACCGTGACGAGATCAATGCGCTGCTCTACAAGGGCCTGGCTACCCCAGCTGCCGCCACCTGCGCCGTTGGTACTCCCTGGTTCGAGCAGGACTTCGCCGACGCCTACCGCCAGTTCGATCAGGACCTGGCCAACCAGCTGCTGGACGGCATCGGCCTGACCGAGCGCGATAGCGAAGGCTTCCGCCTGCGCTCCGACGGCAAGCGCCTCACTCTGGTGAACTCCGTGTCCACCCCGTGGCCGGCAGAGAACGTGGAGATCCAAGAAATCATCAAGGGCTATCTGAAGGAAGTGGGTGTTGAGATCCTGGTCAAGCCCATGGAGTCCAAGCTATGGTCGCCGCACGTCCACGGCCTTAGCCACGACCTTGCCTCCTACGCCTCCAACCTCGGCTTCGCCGGCAACCCGCCGGTGCTGCGCGAGACCTTCTGCACCCAGGAAGGCAACCAGCACTGGGCGCCGCAGTGGGGCCTCTGGTACGCTTCGGGTGGGGCGGAAGGCGAGGAGCCGCCGGCGGAGATCAAGCAGCTCCAGGACATGTACGAGCAGATTCTCGCCGAGACCTCGGCTGACGTGCGCAACGAGATGCAGAAGGACGCCCTGAGGCTGCATGCCGAGAACATCTGGCAGATCGGCTGCCTGGGCGAGCCAGACGCCGGCCGCTACGGCGTCTGCAAGAACTACTTCCGCAACGTCCCCGAGACCGGCTACCCGACTCAGCCGCCGCAGATCTACACCACCTCGCAGTTCTACATCAAGAGCTAGCCTTACGGCTCAGCACGACAAGAGAGGGCGGGAGCGCTCCCGCCCTCTTTCCCTTTGCCGACCAATCGCCGCGTCAGCCGGTCGGCTTCTGCTCCAGCCGGAAGCCGTGCCCCCGCACGGTGACCACGTAGGTGTGCAGCGGGTCCAGTTCGGCCAGCCTCTCCCGCAACCGGCGCACCAGGGCGTCGATGGCCTGCTCGGTGATGCCTTCTTCGTCCTCCTCGGGCCAGACCACTGCCATGATCCGGTCGCGTGTGCAGACCGCCCCTGCGGAGTTGATCAGCAGTTGCAGCAGGCGGAACTGCGCCTGAGATAGCGGCGGGTCCAATTCGGAACCGTTCACCCAGACCTGGCGCGTCTGTTCGTCTAGGCGAACGCCGCGCTGCAGGCCACCCCCGAACATGAGCGGAACCGTCCGCCCGGCGGCCACGAAGGCGATCACCACCACCATAGCCAGGCAGATCTCGTCTCCGTCCACCAGCGGATGCGGCCCACGCAGGAGCTCCCCGTTCAGGTAGGTGCCGTTCTTGCTCCCCAGGTCCTCCAGGGTGTGCTGTCCGTCCCGGTAGGAGATCTGGGCGTGGCGGCTGGAGATGCGGCGGTCGTCGATGGTGATGTCCGCCTCTCGCGCGCGACCGATGACCGTCACTTCCCGTTCCAGTTGCCAGCGGCGGCCAAGCTCAGGTCCTTCCTTCACGATGAGCATGGCAGAGTCGTCCATAGCCACCCTCCTGCGCCCATTGTCCGGCAAGCGGCCCGGCGGGACAAGGCGGCTTCCGCGGGAGAACCTGACCCCAACCCCTCTCCGGTACGGAGAGGGGCTTCCGGCCCCGTTCTTTTCTAGGGAAGGGGGTTAGGCGGGCCCCGCAGGCGCCCCCTTCCGCGCCGCCTCATCTTTGACACCTCGGGCCGCCGACGCTAGGCTGCCGGCGACGATAGTAAGGGAGGAGACGGGCGTGGTCCGCGCATTGCCGGAGGGCACGGTACTCCATGCCCGCTACCGCGTCACCGAATTGGTGGCGCATGGGGGGATGGGCGCCGTCTACCGCGCCGCCGACTTGCGCCTCAGCGGGCGCGAGTGCGCGCTGAAGGAGATCATCTGCCAGGACGACGGCCTGGTGGATCCGGTCGAGGCGCGGGCGCAGTTCTACCGCGAGGCGAGCACCCTCGGCCGCCTCGATCATCCCAACCTGCCCAAGGTCTCCGACCACTTCTCCGAGGGCGAGCGGGACTACCTGGTCATGGACTACGTCCCCGGGGCCGACCTGCAGAGCCTGCTGGACGAGGCCGTCCGCCAGGGGCGCCGCCCAACCGAGAAGCAGGTCTTGGAGTGGGCGCGGCAGTTGTGCGACGCCCTCGAGTACCTGCACGGGCAGGACCCCCCGGTGCTGCACCGGGACATCAAGCCGGCGAACATCCGGCTGACCGCCTCCGGCATGCTCAAACTGGTGGACTTCGGGCTGGTGAAGCTGATGGAGCCCGACCAGACGCGCACTGTCACCGTGGTGCAGGGACGGGGGACTGCCAGCTACACGCCCCTTGAGCAATACGGCGGCGAAACGGGCCATACCGACACTCGCGCCGACATCTACGCCCTGGGCGCC
Source organism: Anaerolineae bacterium (assembly GCA_040768685.1). GTDB lineage: Bacteria > Chloroflexota > Anaerolineae > DRVO01 > DRVO01 > Ch71. The sequence continues at coordinate 29,685 of JAXGMM010000005.1, read as the reverse complement.
ACCCTCTACCACCTGCTCACGGGAAAGGCGCCGCCGCCGGCCAAGGACCGCTTCTTGCGGCCGGACCTGCTGACGCCCCCCCAGGAACTCAACCCCAGCATCTCCAGCCGCACCGATGCCGTCGTCTGCTGGGCGCTGGCCATGCACCCCGACGACCGCCCGCCCAACATCGGCTACTTCCGCAATGCCTTGCTCGGGCGGGGCCGTCTGCCTCGTCCGTCGCCTTGGCGGATGGCGCTCGAGGCGCATCAAACGCTCGCGGTGGTCGCGATCCTCTTCTTGGTCTTGGCGGCTATCTTGAGTTATTGGCCTGGGGCGCCCGTTCCGTAAGCAGGCTGAGCCAGGCCAGGGCGGCTCCCAGGCCGCTTGCCGCCAAGGCGGCCCAGCCCGGCCCACGTGCCGCGAATAGGGGTACTTCCAGTAGGCCTATCACCAGGGCGCAGTAGATCCCTAGGCCCAAGACCACGCTCCACAACGTCAACCGCACCCGCGACTCGACTGTGCGCGTCCGCCGGCGGAAGGCCGCATGCAGCACCAGGTTGGCGATGGCCACGCCGGCCAGGCTCCACCACAGTAACCCCGCCCCCAGCCAGGGCGCCCGGCCCAGTATTTGCCCCGGCTCGAGCCCATTCGCCCCCGGCTCCTCGACACTCTCGGCAGTGGGCTCCGGCCGCGGCGTCGGGGTCGATGTGGGCGTCGGCCGCGGAGTCGGCGTGGGTGGTACGATGGTGGCGAAGATGACCGGTTCGTTGCCCCGCACGGTGATGACCAGGGTGACGCTCGGGCTGCGCGAGTTGGTGGTGGCGCTCACCTCCAGAGCACCGCCCCGTCCCAACTGGATGCTCGTCTCCGCCACCCCCGCGACGGTGGTGGCCCGCTGGCGGGGCAACTCCAGGCTCTCGGAGGGGTAGTAGAGGCGAAACTCCACCGGCGTGCCGTCGGGGACGATGTTGCCGTTGCGATCTAGGATGACGGCCGTGCGCACCGAGATGGTGCTGCCCTGGCGAACGGCGGTCTCCTCGCCGCTGGGGTCGGCCGGTTCGCCGATAATCTCCAGGCCAAGCACGCCGTTGGGGTCCGGCTCCAGCCGGGCGATGAGTTCGTAGCCCACCGCCTGCACGTCCACCGGGGCCAAGCCTCCGGGCGAAAGGTCGCGGAAGAGCGTTCGTGCGGCCGCATCCAGGGAGGCCGGCGCCTTGCTGTATACGGCGTAGTAGGCGCTAAGCTTGCTCACCTCGGTCGTGTCCAGGAAGTAGGGGCCGTTGAGGCAGAACACCAGTAGCTTCTGCTCGGCACGCCAGTCCGAGCGCTGCTTGAGGAACTGTCGCAGGGCGCCGGAGTGAGGGTACTCGGTCACGTCGACGTCTTGCATGAGGAAGACGATCCAGTCGCCGTCGCGCAGCCACTGGGACAGCGTCCGCTGCTCATCAGTGAGGGCGGCGCCGGACGCCTCGGCGGCGAGCATGCCATCAAGCGTGAGGAAATCGGCCGAGAGGATGTCGCCATCCGCCACCAGGCCGCTGCCCTCTGGGCCGTAGAGACGCAGGATCGTCTCCTCAAAGGCGGTCGCGGCGACGGACTGGAACGCCTCGCAGCCGTCGCACTCCTGCACTTCCCGCACGTCGCTGATGATCAGGAGGCGCTCTCCCGCTGCGGGACCTGCGGGTAGGCGCTCCGCCAGTTCGGCGGCCTCGGGGTAGATGAGGGTGGCGGCCTGCGCGGCTATGGCGGCTACCGCGTCAGCGCGCGGGGAGGGCACCGGCGGTCGCTCGCCGACGGTCCCCCAGTCGAAGTCGGGGTAGAGCTGGAACTTGAGGCGCAGCACCCGCTCCAACGCGTCATCGACCCGGGCACGGAAGGTGAGATCGCGCTGGTATTGGGCCTCGAAGTAGAACAGGGCATCCTTGATGTTGGCGACCTGGAGCTGCCAGTCGTCCTCGGCGGCGAAATCGGCCAGGTAGATCAGGTCGTTGCCCGCCAGGAGCGCTTCCTGGGCGATGCTGCGATGGGGGAAGAGGCGGCCCTGAGCTTCGTAGAACTTGCGCACCGCCGGCAGCCCCAACGGCCCGCTGACGAGGATGCCGTCTCGCCGCCAGGACTCGAACTCCGGCAGGGCCATGAGGGCGGTGAGACCCTCGCTATCCAGGCCAATCGGGCGAGTCAACTGGCGGATGTTGCCCTGGAAGCCGCGGTAGCGGATCAGCGGGCTGGTCATCAGGCCGTCCACCACGCCGGCGCGCCCGGCGGGCGTCGCCTCGGTGACGGCGAAGAACGGCGCCAGCTCCATTTGCCGCAGTTCCTGCAGGCTCTTCTGCACCGTTGCCACTTCTTCGGTCGCCTTGCGGTCGCTGCTGCCCAGGCCGGGGAAGTGCTTGGCAATCGTCAGCACCATGCCGTCCGAACCCTCATGGACGCCGCTCACATAGGCTCGGCCCATCTCGCCCACCCAGTACGGGTCTCCGCCGAAGGAGCGCACGCCGATGTCGCCGGGCATGCCGGGACGCGCCCGCTGCAGCACGTCCACGCTGGGACCAAGAAGGAGGTTGACGCCTAGGGAGGCCAACTCGGACCCGACGATGCTGCCCATGGTGTAGGCGTTCCCCACGTCCCACGTGGCGCCCACGGCCATCGCGCTGGGCAGGCCGGTGAGGCCATCCCGCAGGGCGCTATAGGGGTAGCCGTCGCCGTCCTGCTCCAGCCCGATCAGGAGCGGAATGGCGTTCACGCCGGGCAAGTACATGGGCGTGGGGGTGGGTGTCGAGACGCCGCGAGGTGCGTCGACGCTCTCCGGAATGCTGTGCAGGGCGGGCGCGGGCGGCGTCGTCTCCAAGGCCAGTTGCTGGAGTTGGCTGACCAGGCGACGCACCTGGGCGGCGACTTCGACGCTGTTGTCGATGTTGCCCCGCTCCGGGGAGAGGACGACGCCGCCGATGCGATAGCTCTGAATGAGTTCGGCGATGTCGGTGGTCTTGTCGGCCTGGTCGCCATAGAAGGTCACCAGGAAAAGCTGGCCCACCTTCTCCCGTGTGGTCAGCCCGGCCATGTAAGCGCGCACGGGATCGTCCTGGGCCCGCGCAGGCGCTGAGGCGCCTGACGGCAAGGTCAGCAGTAGGGCCAACAGTAGAGAGAACAGCCTTCGCAAGCGTGCCACGCTTCGAGTATAGCATAGCCGCGGGGTGACGGCCCTGCCGGCAGGAGTCCAATCGCGGCGGGCACGGGTGCGGCGGGCTGGAGGCCGCCGCTGGGGGCGCTCCGCGCCGGGCCGATGGCCGCAGGCCTCCGGCGGGTGTCTTCATGCGGCCGCATCTCCAGGCATCGCTGGTCTCTGGGGCTCGGATCGCGGCGGGTGCGGTTGCCAATCGCCCACGCATGCGCCACGCTAGGCCGAACGGCAAGGAGGAAGCGTGGTCGGAACGTTCGTCGTGGGAGTGGACGGGGGCGGCACCCACCTGCGAGTGGCGGTGACTGACGAGCGCCTGACGGTCCTGGGGACGGCGGTGGCGGGCAGCGCCAACCCCAGCCTGGTGGGCCGGGATGTGGCCGCGGAGCGGGTGGCCGCCGCCATCGCCCAAGCGCTGGATGAGGCCGGTCTGCCGGCGGGAAAGGCGGCGGCGGTGACTCTGGGAATCGCCGGCGCCTCTATGGCCCACTCGGCGGACTGGGTCCGAGCCGTGGCTCGAGCCGGCCTACCCGGCGCGCTCGTGGTGCCCAGCGCCGACTACGAGATCGCTCTGGCCGGGGCCAACGGCCGGCGGGAGGGCGTGCTCATCGCTGCCGGCACGGGCAGTGTCGCCTACGGGGTTTCGCCGGCCGGAGAGTCGGCCCTGGTGGGAGGCTGGGGCTACCTGCTGGGCGACGAGGGCAGTGGCTACTGGCTGGGCCGGGAGGCGTTGCGGGCGGCAACCCTGGCTGAAGACGGACGCCGGCAGGAGACAGCCCTTAGCGGCGAGGCGACGGCGGCGTTGGGGATTGAGCCGGGACGGGCGGCGCTGGTCGCCTGGCTCTACCGCGGTCCCGGCCGGCGCAACGCGGAGATCGCCGGGCTGGCGCCTCTGGTATTGCGCCTGGCGGAGCAAGGAGACGAAGCCGCCGCGGACATTGTGCGCCGAGGGGCGGTCCACCTGGCGGACCTGGGCCGGGCGGTGGCGGACCGGCTGGCCCTGGGTGATCCGCGCTACGCCTTCGCCGGGGGGCTGCTCTCCGATCCCAACCCTTTGTCCGTGGGGCTGTGCCGGGAGTTGGCCCTGGCCGAGATGCCCCGTCCTCGCTACTCGCCGGTGCTGGGGGCGGCGCTGTTGGCGCTGCAGGCGCTGGGCTTGGAGCCGCAAGGAGTGGCCGATGCTGACCGAGGGTAGGAACCCGCGCACCGCTGCCATCGACACGCTGCCGACGCTCGATGTGCTGCGGCTGATCAACGACGAGGACGCCACCGTCGCCGGGGCGGTGTGCCAGGCCCTGCCCGACATCGCCCGGGCGGTGGATGCCGTGGTGGAGAGCCTGCGGCAAGGTGGTCGCCTCTTCTATGTCGGCGCGGGGACCAGCGGCCGCCTGGCAGTGCTGGACGCCGTGGAGTTGGCGCCCACTTACTCCGCCCCGCCCGACCTGGTGGTGCCCATCATTGCCGGGGGCCCTCCTGCCCTCACGCGCTCGCTCGAGGGCGTCGAGGATCGGGACGACGAGGGCCGGCGGGATCTGTTGGGGGCGGGAGTGAAGTCGGGTGACGTTGTGGTGGGGCTGGCGGCCAGCGGCCGGACACCCTACGTCCTGGGGGCACTGGCTGCCGCCCGAGAAGTGGGCGCCACCACGGTCGGGATGTCATGCAACCAGCCTGCGCCGATTCTGGACGCGGCCGACATCGGCGTGGCCTTGCTGGTGGGGCCGGAGGTGATCGCCGGCAGCACGCGCATGAAGGCGGGGACGGCTCAGAAGATGGCGCTCAACCTGCTCAGCACTGCCGCGATGGTGCGGCTGGGCAAGGTCCACGACAACCTTATGGTGGACGTGCAGGTGAAGAACTCCAAGCTGGAGCGGCGCGCCCGCGGCATCGTGGTGGAGATCGCCGGCGTGAACGATGAAGAGGCCGGCGCCCTGTTGGCGCAGGCCGGCTACGAGGTGAAGACGGCGGTGGTCATGGCCATGCTCGACGTTGGCGCCGAGGAGGCGCGGGCGCGGTTGGCCACAGCAGGTGGCGTGCTTCGGCAAGCCCTGTGCCGCTGACGGGCACGTCATTCTGTATACACCGTAACACACCTGGCGCCGAGCGCGGACCTCTCCAGGACGACCCCAAGAGGCAGCACTGCCGGAGGCCCGGCCGCATCGCTGCGCGAGGTAGGGGCGCACAGCCGCACGCCCGTTGCCGCCCGGGGCAGCATGCCGCCCCGCTTTACAGGGTTGCCGACTGTGGTATAAGGGGATACGGAAACACCGGGCAGACAGCGAGGCACAGAGGGAAACAACCGGTCCGTCGCATGGCGACGCTCGGTTCGTCTCGTCCCTGCCGCTGGCCCACAACCAATGGCATGTAGTCGCCGAGGAGGTACGGAAATGGCTGAGTTTGGTGTAGGAGTCGTCGGTACGGGCTGGGTCGCGGGAGAGCACATGATCGCCTGGTGCACTAACCCGCACACGAGACTGCTGGGCGTGTGCAGCCGAACCCGCGAAGGCGCAGAGCGCAAAGTGGCCGAAACGGGCCTGGCGTGCGACGTCTACGATTCCTACGAAGCGATGCTTGCCGACCCGCGCATCGACATCGTCTCCATCTGCACCCCGCCCAACGTGCATGTGGAGCAGGCAGTGATGGCCGCCCGCGCCGGCAAGCACATCTGCCTGGAGAAGGCCATCGCTATCGACCTAGAGAGCCTCAAACACCTGCGCGACGAGGTTCGCAAGGCGGGCGTGAAGTCGGTCGTGTCCTTCGTGCTGCGCTGGAACCCCATGTTCGAGACGGTGAAAGCGCAACTGGCCGACAACACCATCGGCAAGGTCTTCTACGCCGAGTCGGACTACTACCACGGCGTCGGTCCTTGGTATGGTCAGTGGCACTGGAACATCAAGAAGTCCGTGGGTGTGAGTTCGCTGCTCTCCGCCGGTATTCACTCCGTGGACGCCCTGCGCTGGTTCCTGGGCTCGGAGGCGGTCGAAGTCTGCTCCTATTCCACTCGTGGGAACCACCCGCCCTTCGATCAGTACGAGTACAACCCGACCTCGGTCACCATGATCAAGTTCGCCAACGGCACCCTGGGCAAGGTGACCTCGTCCATCGAGAACGTCAGCCCCTACGTGTTCAACGTTTTCCTGCTGGGCGAGAAGGGCACCATCAAGGACAACCTGATCTGGTCGCCGTCCAAGTTCCCCGGCCAGAAGAGCTGGGCCACCTACCCGACCGTCCTGCCTGACAGCGGCGATGTTACCCACCACCCGTTCCAGATCGAGATCGACCACTTCGTGGACTGCATCCTGGCGGGCAAGGAATCGCACACCAACATCGAAGACGCCGTGAAGACGCACGAGCTGGCGATGGCCGCCGACATGTCCGCTGCCAAGGGCGGCATCCCGGTCAAGCTGCCTCTCCTGGACTAGACCCGCCCCGCTAGGGACGACGGAGAACGCATCCGAGACGCGCACCCACCTGGGCGCGCGTCTCTTCGCTTCTCTCCCGGCTATCTGTCCCTTCTGCCCCGTACATACCCCCGCGAGGGGGGACAGACTGTCGAGACACATACCCGTGGGACACCCGCGACGATGAAGAAGGCGGGAAGTGGGAGCGAGTCTACAACACCATCAGACTCCACCAGGCTTCGGGCTACCTCACGCTACTGGAGTACGTGACGCAATGCCACAACCAGACTACAGAGTTGGAGGCAGGTGTCCCACAGGTACTGGACCAGTACTGTCGCTAGTACCCACGCTCCATCGGGCGTACACTCCCCCTGGACGCCGACCAACCGGCGCCGGCTTCGTCTTCAAGGAGGGGCAATGAACGCCGTCCAACGACAGGCTCGGATCGCTTTCATCGGGGCCGGCAGGCACGCCAACAATCTCCTCTACCCCTGCCTCGCCCAGATCCCTGAGATCGATCTCATGGCGGTGTGCGACCAGAAGGAGGACCTGGCTCAGCGGGCCGCCCGCATCTACGGCGCCCGCCACTGGTACACCGACGTCGATGTCATGCTGGAGCAGGAGCCCGACCTCGATGGCGTCATCATCGTGGGTGCGCCCCAGATGATGAGCGGCCTGGGCGCCAAAGTGATGCGGGAGCGCCGCCTGCCCATATTCGTGGAGAAGCCTCCCGCCATCAACGCCCAGGAAGCCGAGGCGCTGGCTGCCGTCGCTCGGGAGGTGGGCGTTTGGGGGCAGGTCGGCTTCATGAAACGCTTCGCCGCCGCCTACGTCCTGGCCAAGCAGGCCACCGAGGAGGAGTGGTTCGGCCCACTGTCCACCCTGCACTGCAAGTTCACCAACGGCGACTCCGGTCCATTGTGGGGGCTGGAGAGCGCCGGGCTCAGTTTCATCACCGGTCAGGCAGTGCACTCCTTTGACCTTATCCAGCACTTCGCCGGTCCGGTGGCCGAGGTGTATGCCCGCTTCCTGGAGCGGAGCCCCGTGCGGCATGGGTTCGCCGTCACGGTCGTCTTCGAGAGCGGCGCCATCGGTACCCTAAACGTGAATTCCTTTGAGTCCTGGCAGTGCATCGACGAGTACCTCAGCGTCAGCGGTGAACAGAACTACCTCACCGTGGACGACATGCTCTACCTGCACCTCTACCGCCACGAGGCCTGGGGCAAGCTGGAGATGCCCGGAGTGGTGCAGAACTTCAGCCAGGAGTGGCGGCCCACCGGCCCGGTCGCACCCGACATGCGCATGCTCATCGGCTACCGCGACGAACTGAAGGAGTTCGCTCGTTGCCTCCTGGAGGGCGACCGGCCCAGCCCCGACCTGGACGCGGGGGCGTCGGCCATGCAGGTGGGGCAGGCGGTGTGGGATAGCTGCCGGACCGGCCGCGCAGTGCACGTGCGCCGTTGACGGTTGAGGCGGCCCACTGACGGTAGCCAGAGGATCGGGGCGGACGACGATCGTCGTCCATTGGGTTGGAGCAGATTGACCTGTACGTGCCCACTGGAGGGCGAACCATCGGCTACTGCGCCAGCGAGCGGCATAGTCGAGAAACCCTGTTCGGTACACCTGTTTGACAGTGTCAAGCCAATGAGCGATGCTTTTAGAGGGACACTTCGCGCCGACTAGCAGAGACCCTGCTGCTTCTGGATGGGCCCAAGACAGGGAGGCCCGTTCGGTGAACATCGTTCTCGTTGTGCTGGACTCTCAGCGCCGAGATCACATAGGCGCCTACGGTAACCCTTGGATCCGCACACCGCACCTGGACGCCTTGGTGCGGGAATCCGTCAGCTTCACACGCGCCTACCCAGAGAGCCTGCCGACTCTGCCGGTGCGCCGGGCCCTACATACCGCCACCCGCACCTTCCCGTTCCGCAGCCCCGCCCACTTCAAGGGCGACATCGGCTCCGGGGCCGGGTGGGGGCCGATGGAGGAGAGCAAGGACACCGTTTCCGAAGTGCTCCAGCGAAACGGCTTCCGCACCGCCTTCATCAGCGACACCTACCACCAGTTCAAGCCCTCAAAGAACTTCCATCGCGGCTTTGACGAGTGGACATGGATCCGGGGCCAGGAGACGGATTGCTACAAGAGCGGACCGCCCGTCTCGCGGGAGCAGATCGCAGCGCACATGGCGGAGAGCCCGCAGGAGAACCCACGGCTGGCCGCCTTCCTGACCAAGTACCTGCGCAACAATTCCTACCGACTGAACGAGGGCGACTACTTCCCGGCCAAGCTGTTTACCGAGGCCTCGCGCTGGCTGTGGGACAACCACGATGCCGAGCAGTTCTTCCTGGTGGTAGACTCGTTCGACCCCCACGAGCCCTGGGACCCGCCGGTCTACTACCGGCGCATGTACGATCCCGACGACGACGTCCAGGATGTCATCCAGACGCTCTACGCTCCCTGGCGTGGCCGACTGACCCCACGGCAGATGAAGCGCATCCAGGCCAACTACGCAGGCGAGGTCACCATGGTAGACCGCTGGTTCGGGTTCTTCATGGAGACACTGCGCAACAGCGGACGCTTGGAGGACACAGTGGTGGCGGTCATCAGCGACCACGGTCACAGCCTCGGGCACGATCCGGCCGACAAGGGACTGCTGAGCAAGCAGGGCTACCCCATGACGCGGGCTGTTGCCGACCTGGTGATGACCATCCGGCACCCGAGCGGCGAGGGGGCGGGCGCCAGCTGCGATGCTCTGGTCTACAACCTAGACCTGACCACGACCCTGATGCGCCTGGCAGGAGTGCAGCCTACGCCCGAGATGGAGGGCCTGGATCTGTGGCCGCTGGTGCGCCAGGGTGGCCGCGGCCGGGACTATGTGAGCATTGGCTGGCTGGCCACGGTGAGTGTCATCGATAATCAGTGGTGGTACAATGCCAGTGTGTGGGGTGATGAACCGCTGCTCTTCGACCTCACCAAGGACCCGAACTTGCTTCGGGACGTGGCCAGTCAGCATCCGGACGTGTGTCGCATGATGCACGCGAGAGTAGTGGCGGATGCAGGCGGGGAGATTCCCGTCGAGATGGAGGAGTATCGCGAGCGTTTCCAGCACCAACTGAACTGCACTCCGTACGTCAACGAGGTGCTGGCCGCCGTACGGGAGTAAAGAGCGCCGAGAAGGAGGTACGCATGCTCACCGGAGTAGACGCCGACCTCACCCTTCAGGTTAAGGAGCAAGCTCGCCTGCAAGGAGCCGACCTGGTGGGGGTGGCCTCCATGGATCGGTTCGAGGGAGCGCCCAAGCAGTACGACCCCCGCTACATCTTCCCGGATGCCAAGGCTATGGTGGTGCTCGGCTTTCGCATCCCTCGCGGCACCCTGCGCGGGATCGAAGAAGGCACTTACTTCATCGGATACTCCAGCATGGGCTACTCCGCCATCAACCATGTGCGGCAGCCCATGGTGCTCTGGGGCCTCACCAACTTCCTGGAGGACCGAGGCTGGGAAGCAGTGCCGATCCACAACGAGTGGCGCTGGAGCCACGGCACTCGCGGTTACGGAACCCCCACCAGCCGACCGGTCTCCCCGGACAAGCCGGCTCCCGACGTCAAGATCCAGATGCGGCTGGCTGCCGTGGCCGCCGGCTTGGGCGAGATCGGCTGGAGCCACTTGCTCCTGACGCCCGAGTTCGGGCCCCGACAGCGACTGGCCTGCCTGATCACCGATGCTCCCTTGGAGCCGGACCCTCTCTTCGACGGCGAAGTGTGTGATCGCTGCTTCATGTGCGCGCGGGACTGCACGGGCAACGCCATCAGCACCACCGAATCGGAAACGCTGATGCTGGCCGGCAAGAAGCTGGAATGGGGCAAGTTCGATGTGGCCGCTTGCGGTGAGGCGTTCGAGAACCCGCCGGCCGAGCACAATCCCTTCAACGCGCCTCCGAAGGCCCTGTGGGAGTATGCACACGCGGTCGAGGGGGCGCGGGGCTGCATCCGAGCCTGCATGATCCACCTGGAGAACACGGGGCGGATCAAGAACCAGTTCCACCATCGCTTCCGCCGGCACAAGCCGTGGAAGATCGAGGGGTGAAGTACTCCGTCGGATACCAGCTACCAGACGAAGAGGGCGGGTCCACCGTCGCTCTGGTGGAGCGGTATCGGTCCTCGGTGAGCGAGGTCTACTTCGCCTGGGTAGGAATGGCCAGCGGAAGGGCGCCGGTCGGTGCACGCGACGGGGCGGCGGACTGGACTGCTCAAGCGTGCATGGAGGAGGAGCTCACTCAGTTGGCAGGCATGGGCGTATGCCTCAACCTGCTGATCAACTCCAACTGCTACGGTGGACTGGCCGTTTCTGAGACGCTGGCCAATCAGGTGACCTCCGTGATGGAGCATCTGATGGATCTGGCTCGGGTGGATGTGGTCACCACCACTTCGCCCTACGTGGCTCAGGTGATCAAGGCGCGTTTTCCCTCCGTCATGGTCCGGGCCTCGGTGAACATGCGCATCGGCACGGTCGAGGGGATGAGCTATGTCGCCGATCTCTTCGACAGTTTCTGTGTCCAGCGTGACTACAACCGGGACCTTGAGCATCTGGGTGAACTGCGAGATTGGGCGGCTGCGCGGGGCAAGACGATCACTCTGTTGGCTAACAGCGGCTGCCTCTACCTCTGCTCCGGTCAGAGCTTCCACGACAACCTAGTGGCCCACGAGGCGGAGGTAGCGCGAACGGTGGCCGGTCACACCTGGAACCCGGTCACCTGTTGGCGCCACTTTGGCGACCGCGCCAACTGGGTGGACTGGCTGCGCAATACGTGGATCCGTCCTGAAGACGTCATCCACTACGAGCCCGTTGTGTCGCAGCTGAAGCTGGCCACTCGCATGCATTCCAACCCGGAGATGGTGGTGGATGCCTATGCCGGCGGACGGTTTCACGGTAACCTTATGGACCTCCTGGAGCCATCGCACTCGCTGCTGTTCCACCCCTATGTTGTCCTAAACAACCGCTTTCCCCAGGACTGGTTCGCGCGGACATCCACATGCGGGCGGCAGTGCCGGGGGTGCTCCTACTGCGAAGAGGTCCTGAGCCAAGTGGTCGTGAACGGTGAGGAGGTGCTAGCCGAACCCTAGCGACATTGGCCGATCCGTCGGTGGCCGCTCCGCTCGCCGCGCGGCGGCAACGATCAGGTGACAGGGGTGTGCACCCATAGCGCCAAGGAGGGCGATCGTGGACGTCGCGCAGCAGGAACTCGTGAACTGGTTGAAGTCGATGGGCGCGGATCTCGTGGGGTTTGCCCCGGTGGAGCGATTTGCGGGCGCGCCATCCTATATGCACCCGGCGGCTCACCTCCCCAGCGCTAGAACCGTGATCGTGATCGGGGTGCACCACCCGGACGCCGCCATTGAGTTCGAGGGCGAGCCGACGCCGCACCACATGGGCCCCGGCGCCATTCAGGGGGCGATGAACACCAAGCTTGAGCACATCGCCTTCTGGTTGGCCAGGCGCCTCGAGGCCGGTGGATCACGGACTGTCACCGTTCCGGCCACCAATGTATGGCGCTTCCGCCCCTTCACCGAGGACGGCAACGTCTTCACCCCCGACTTGAGCAACATACATGCAGCGGCGGCCGCGGGGCTGGGCGAGATTGGCCTGAGCGGGCTATTCCTCTCGCCGCAGTTCGGGCCCCGTCAGCGCCTGCAGTGCACCATCACCGAGGCCGAGTTCGAGCCCACGCCCATGTACCAGGGCGAGCCTCTGTGCGATGTGTGCCAGGAGTGCGTGGTCAACTGCCCCATGGATGCCTTCCGCCAGGAAACGGACGGCATGTCGGTGGTGGAGATCGACGGCTCCACTTTCGAGTACGTCAAGAAGAACAAATGGCGTTGCGCTTGGATGGAGTGTTTCGGCTTCAACGTGGAGTCAGACCGGCCGGACGCCATGAACGAAGAGGCAGTTCTTGAGGCCATGGCCGAGCACGGCCGCTACAGCGGCTACGGCGGGCACTGCCTGCGCTTCTGCATGACTCCCGATCTGCGCATCCGGGATCCCGGCTACTCCCGGGCGCCGCGGCGGAGGAAGATCGCCCCCACGCAGGTTCCCTTCAAGGAGCTATGGCGCGAGGTGCAGACCAAGGGAGGCAACGCTCTCGCCGTGCTCCCGGAGTCGAGCTTCGGTACCCTGCCCGACGACCCGCGAGGCTATCTACCGGGCTGCCGGAGCATCCTGCTGGTGGGCGCCCCGAGGCAATCCGCACCCCGCGACCAGGCCTACGTGGATGCGGTCCTGGCTGAGTCGCTCCGTCACCTGACCCTTGACCTGGACCGCGTGCTGGAAAGGCACGGCCACGAGGCCATGCCGTTGCCGCACCGCCTGGGCAAGCCGTACCCGGCACGTCCGCTGGTGGGGATTGCCTCGACAGTCGTTGGGGTGCCGTTGGACGAAGGCTGGCACTGGGAGCCGGTACTGACCACGGCCGCCCTGCCCGGAACGGCGCAGACCCTGACCGAGGCGGCGACGAACAGCGTCAGTACCGGGTCTGTGAGAGCGCGTGCGCTCGAAGCCGGGGCTGATCTAGTTGGGGTGGCGTCGGCAGCGCAGATTGAGTCGATGCTGCCTGCCATCCGGAAGGTCCTCGCCGAGGCGGACTACGAGTGGGACGTGGTCGATGCGGCCCACGAGCATGCCACTACGCCTCACCCACAGGTGCGCCTAGACTCAGGGTTTCGCTTCCTTGGTCCCACGGACTACGTCTCTGGGGCTCGCTCGGTGGTGGTGCTGGGGCTGGCGCTGCATGATGTGGTGCTTCAAAGGGCCGGCGAGCCTCCGGCAATGGCGGTGGGGCCCTACTCGTACCAGCAGTTCCAGACCAGCCGCGAGTTGGTGCTGCTGGCGAGCCGCGTGGCGCAGACTCTGCGAGATGTCGGCCACCGTGCTTGCGTGAGCATGGACCTGTGCCGCACCGCCTCGAGAGTCATGAATCCCCGTGGTCGGCAGTTGGACGCATGGGCCAATCGCTTCGCAGCTGCCGCCGCCGGCCTGGCGACTATCGGCAGGCACGGGGCGCCGATCACCCCCGAATACGGGGTCCACCAGCGGTTCGTGGCCGTGGTGACGGACGCACCGTTGGAGCCCACGGCAGTGGAAGTGCTGGGGTCTCCCTGTGGCGACTGCAACGCCTGTGTCGCGGCCTGTCCGGTGGGCGCTATACAAGAGGTTTCGGGCGGAACGGACCCCCTAGGGTGGCTGCAGGTGGACAAGGTTCGGTGTGACTGGGCCAAGAAGTATGGTCTCGAGCCAGAGGAGGGTCCAGTCTACTGTGGGAGCCGTAACAAGGCATCGGCGCCTGCAAGTCGCATTCGTCCTGATGACGTGTTCGCGGCTGTCAAGACGACGGATCCGCTGCAGAAGAACCTCACATGCATCTTTGAGGGCTGTCTGAAGGCGTGTCCGGGTTTCCCTAACGGGTCGACGAAGTGACGGAGTTGCCATTCGTGGCAGCATAGGAGGGGAGGAACCGCGTTCTGGGCCTCGCGAGCCTAAGGTTGGTCCTGCCGCCGAACGGTTAGCCTTGCTCTAGGAGAGTCCAAGATGGCCGAGTACGGTATGAACCGCCGCGTATTCCTTCGTTCAGTCGCCTTTGCCACCGGCGCCGCTGTGGTTACTGCCTGCACAGGAGCCGCAGGCCCGACGGCGCCTTCGGAACCGGCAGCCACCCAGCCTCCGGTGGAAGCACCCACTGTTACAGTCGCCGCCGCAGCCCCGCCTTCCGCGAAGTACGGAGAGGCCCCAATGCTGGCCGAGATGGCCGCGGCTGGAACCATCCTACCGGTGGAAGAGCGCTTGCCCAAGAACCCGCTGGTGATGGAACCGCTTGAATCGATTGGTACGTACGGTGGCACCTGGCAGAGAGCCATGCCCAATGTCGGCGAGATCAGCCACTTCTACGGCGCAGAACCCATCGTAACCTACTCTCGGGAATTCACCATTGAACCTAACCTGGCCTACAAGTGGGATATCCTCGACGATGGGAAGGAATACATCTTCTACCTGCGCGAGGGGCTTAGGTGGTCGGACGGAGAGCCCCTTACCGCCGACGACATCATGTTCTGGTATGAGGACATTCTGCTAAACCCCGAGCTTTCGCCGGCGTTCCCGCGTTGGCTGAGCCCGGGCGGCGTGCCGGTGGAAGTCAGCAAGGTGGACGACTACGCTGTCAGCTTCAAGTTCGCCGTCCCTTACGGCATCTTTCTAGATCAGATGGCGTTCAGCGGTGTGGCGGCGGTCAACTACCCCAAGCACCACATGTCTCAGTTCCACGTCAAGTACGCCGACGCCGACGAACTGGCGGCCAAGATCAAGGAACGCGGCTTCGAGACCTGGTTCCAGCTGTTCGGGGCCCAGATGGACTTCCAGCGCAACCCAGATCTGCCCACGGTTCACCCGTGGAAGATCACGAGCAAGGACTGGACCACCGTTGCCACTGCCGAGCGCAATCCGTACTACTTCAAGGTAGACACGGAGGGCAACCAGCTTCCGTACATCGACAAGATGGTGTGGAATATCGTGGCCTCGGCAGAGATGGTCCCCATGAAGGTGGTGAGCGGAGAGGTAGATTGCCAGGTGCACAGCACCGGAATCAACAACTACACCCTCTACATGGAGAACCGGGAGAAGGGCGACTACGAGGTCCATCTGTGGGACTTCGGCCAGTCAGCGACAGCGATGCAGCTGAACCAGACCAAGAAAGTGACTGAGGGGGATGCTGACGCCGAGGGGATCAAGCAGCTCCTACGGAACTACGACTTCCGTCTGGCACTCTCGCAGGCCATCGATCGTGACGACGTGAATGAACTGATCTACATGGGTTTCACTGCTCCCGCGATCGACCTCTGGCCGGAGGCGGTTAAGGCCAACCCCGACGTGATCAAGGAGTATGTCTACGACGTAGAAGCGGCGAATGCGCTCCTTGACGGGCTCGGTATGACCGAGCGAGACGGGGACGGAATGCGGCTCACACCCGAGGGGAAGCAGCTCAACTTGGGAATCATCGGCCTACCCGAATACGCCATACACCTGGATGTGGCCGAACTGGTGATGGAATTCTGGCGGGAAGTCGGCGTGGCAACAACGCTCGACGCTATTCCCGGTGAAGTCTGGTGGCCGAGGGTCCGTGAGGGCGACTTTGACGTGGTGGCTTACCAGGTCGACTACGCAACCACCCCTAGGGGCACGCTCTACGCTCTAACCTATCCGCGGAGCTTGTTCCCTGTGGACACGAGCACCTACTGGGCGCCGCGGTGGGGGACCTACTACGCCACCGGGGGAGCAGAGGGCGACGAGCCGGACATCGAAGATGGTAAGCGTCTAGTACAGCTGTATGAGCAAGCGCTCGCTACCGTAGACCAAGCGGCCAAGGACGCCATCATGGACGAGGCGTTCACCATCCTGGCGGTCAACATGTGGCCGATCCAACTCGGAGCGAGCCGGTCGGAACCGTGCATCATCAAGAACAACTTCAAGAACTGGGCTACGTGGGGGCAGGTGTTCTGGCCCTTCTACGGAATCAAGTGCGCCAAGCCGGAGCAGTGTTACATCGAGCAGGCATAGCCTGCCACAGGTGGTGCAGGAGTGCGGGCCGGGGCGAGAGCTCCGGCCCCGCTGTTCGGTTCACAGTGCGGTCAGGCGAATCTCCCTCGGAGCGGGGTGGCAGTGGTCGCTGGGGTTGGCACACCAAGAAGACCATGGTGGAGGAGTGCCGCCGGTAGATGTCGCTCGCTGGGTGCGTGAGGGCACCATCGCGCCGCAGACGCACCGGTTGGGGTCATGGCTATGGCTGGATGCCGGCACAGGCGAGAGGCGCTCTTCCATCGGCTATGAGGTCGGTACCAGCGTGAGCGTTGCCTGGGTGCGCCTGTTCTAGACCAAGGGCAGCGAGTTATGCACCATGACCAGCAGTACGTGGACGCCTTCTTTCGACACGTGGAGCGGTTGAGTCCCGCCAAGTGGAGAAGAAACGCAGCCCCTGTATGTGCGATGGAGCGGTCCGGTTCTCACCGTCAGGCGGCAGCCAAGGCCTTGTGCGTCCTCGCCGTTCCAGTTGTGGCGACGCCAGGCATAGTCTACGCTCGATACGCACCAAACCGTGGAGGCGGGAACGTGCCTCTCTCGCCTCCCTGCTCCCCATAGCTCGCCCCCAGACCGAGAGGGTCTGATTACAGCCGGAGGCCATCCAGTGAGTGAATGCGAAACCCACAAGCCACATGATCTGGTTCAGGGAGTGTGGCACGCCAGCAACGTTGACCGCCGAGCCTATCCCGGCAACAACGTAGTATACAGCGGCGGCCACGCCACCTACTGCGTCTGGACGCGGCCCATGGCGGTCTATGCCCCCACTCAGGAGAAGACCTACTTCGTCTTCGGTGAGGCCGAGAACCGCCCTGCCATCAGCTTCTATGACCACCGTACCCGGCAGGTGGCGCCGGTGGTGATTCTGGGCAGCAACGACAACATGGACGCCCACAAGAACCCCCATCTTCTCATCGACGAGGCCGGCTTCCTGTACGTCTTCTTCGGCTGCCACAATACGCCGGCGTACCTGACCAAGTCTCTGAGGCCCTACGACATCTCGGAGTGGACCAACCCGGCGGTCGTTGCCGACAGAGTATCCTATCCCCAGCCCTACCAACTCCGTGAGGACGAGGTTACGATCTTCTACCGCCGGGGCACCACCCACAACGCTACCGAGTCCCTCATACGCTCCCACGACGGCGGCCGGACGTGGGACGAGCCGCTAGACATCGTGACTCCCGCCCCGATGAATGGCGTCTACGCCGTCTCCATCGCCAGCACCGGCCCGTTCCCCCGCCGGCTGCAGATGGCCTGGTCGCTGACCCGCGGAGACTGGTGGGAGAGGTATCACCTGTTCTATGCCTACTCCGACGACGGCGGCGACACCTGGCGCCGGGGCGACGGCACCCCCTACCAGATGCCCATCACCGAGCCGGCCAGCGAGATGCTCTACGAGTCCGAGGTTCCGGATCGGGGCGTGTGGCTGCAGGACATGCAGGTGGATGCCGCCGGCAACCCCTTCATCCTGTTCATCGACGGGAACACCCTCACCTACGAGTGCGACTGGAAGCTGGCCGAGCGCACCACCGGGGAGTGGCGTATCCACCAGGTGGCCGCCAGCGACCACATGTACGACGTCGGCGTGATCCTGCCCTTGGCGCCCGACGACTGGCGGGTCTGGGGTCCCACGACCGCCTCCCAGCCCTATGAAGACGGCGGTGAGATCGAGGAATGGCAGAGCCGGGACGGCGGCCTCACCTGGCAGAACACTAAGCACTTGACTAGGAACTCGGAGTACTCGCACAACCACGTCAAGGCCGTGTTCGGCCCGGCTCGAGGCGACTTCCGCGTGTTCTGGTCCTACGCCGACTCGAAGTCGCCCCCGGCCTCTCGCGATGTGGCTCTCTACTACTACGGAGAGGAGCTCTACCAGCCCATCAGAATGGCGCTCCACTACTCCGATTAGGACGCGCCATCGGCCTAGCGGCGCGATCGACCGCTAGGCGCGCGGGGGTCGATGTAGCTCGAAGGGCAAGGGGCCGACGGCGTCGTTGGCGACGTTGCCGTCGGCCTCGGCGTTGTGCTCAAAGCCCACCTGGAGCAGGGCGGTATACCGGCCCGCCGGCAGCATCACCGCGGCCGGACCGGACACGGCCTGCCGCGCCGTGAGGGTGGCACGGTGTCCGGGGGTGAGGGTAGGCAGCCGCCAGGCCAACTCGGCGACGCACTCCGACTCGAGTCCATCCGGCGCCAACCATACCTTCGCCCACACGTCCTCGGCCGGTTCCGGTCCCAGGTTGGCCACCCTCACCTGCACGTCGCAGGACCAGGAGTCTCCCCTCGGCCGCATGGGAGTGATGTAGACGGCTAGGGCCCGCAAGTCCGCGCTCGAGGGCTTTACCGGTGCGATGGTCGCCGGCAGGGAACGAAGCTCCTGTCGCAGCGGCGGCAAGTTCGGCTCCGCTTCCCCGGAGGCGGTCGGCGTGTGCGCCATCGCAGTCAGGGCCGCGGCTCCGGGTGCGAAGGACTCCGGGTCCAGCGAGGCCTCGTACAACTGAGACATGCTCACGCCGCGCAGCCGCAACCGGGGCAGCCAGCCCAACACTTCGGCCGTCATCTGCAGGGCTGTCGAACTCGGGTGAAGCAGGCCGATGTCGCCAGCGCGGAGGGCGCTCCCTGGGTCGCTCCCGAGAGAGGTGCTGCGGCTCCAGTCGTGCGTCCACCAGGCGATCACAAGTCCCTTCTCGTTGCAGATGTCGCGGAAGGAATCGCTCAGCTCGGCGTACGGAGGACGGCCGAAGCGCACCTCCGGTTCCTCGCCCCAGGCGGCGGTGGCGGCAGCCAACCACTTATCGTAGTCATCCCGCATCTCCTCGAGGCTGAGTTCAGTGGAGTAGCGATGATCGTGGGTGTGGTAGCCGATCTCATGCCCGGCATCGCGCAGGCGCTTCCAGATACCCTCGTCCTGCCGCACCGTGTTGAGCAGGGCCTGGCCAACGGGGAAGAAGGTGACCTTCGTGTCGGGCGACGCGGCCAGCAGTCGCTCCAGTTCCTGCAGGATGCCGATGGAGAAGCAGTCATCGTAGGTGATGGCCGCCCACGGGATGTCCGCGGCTCCGCGGCGAAAAACGCCGCCGGCGGCCTGGGCGCGCGCCGACGCAGCGGCCAGCCCGCACGCCAAGGCGCCGAGGCCGGCCATTCCCCGAAGTACGTCTCTTCGCCTGTAGAAGGCAGCCAACGCCTGCATCGACAAGATCTCCCCGCCGAGTATCGGCCGGGCAGCGAGCTCGCTTGAGCGCCCCGACGCCGACGGGGAGATTGTAGCCGCCGTAGACCACAGGGCAAACGCCCGGTCGTGGTCTACGGCCTCTCTCCCCCACGCGCTACGGTTGTCTCCCCCTCCACCGGGCAATGGGCGAAGGCGCCGGCGCGGCCCCGCCTACGTGACCGCCAGTCGAGCGAAGGCCTCCGGCGCCGGCCCATCCTCGATGCGCTTGCGGATGCGCTCGGCGCACTCCTGCGGTGAGAGCACCGACGTGTCCACCTCCAGGTCGTAGATGCCGGGGATGTGCACCTCCCGCTGCCAGCGCAGCACCGGTTCCGGAGCGGGCGCCTGGGGGGACTCGCTGGTCAGGTACCCCGTGGCGCGCCGCCGCTCCAGCACCACCTCCAGCGGACAGCGGACCCCGATCAGCCAGGCGGGCAAACCCGCCAGTTGGCTAGCGCAGTCCGGGAGGATCCCGCGGGGGGCAGAGTAGGAGTCGTGGTGGCCCATGTCCGCCGCCACGTTGAGGCCGAGCCGGCTGTGGGCAGCAATGGACTGATAGAGGGCGCGGTACAGCCGGACGATCAGCGGCTCCAGGTCGGGCCTCTCGCCGCCGGGCCGGAGGCCGGTGCCGGGCTGGTACCGGTCAGGCGTCATGCGCATGAAGTGGTCCTGGCCCAGGTTCATCCAGACGCCCTCGAAGGTGGTCTGGATGGCGGCGACAATGCTGGATTTGCCCGAACGCGGCGCCCCGTTGAGAACGATGATCGTGCCCGGCTTCTCCTCCAACTCTCCCTCCTCTGGTCGACTAGGGCCACCGCACCTCGTCGAAGGGATAGAGCGGCCGTCGCAGGCGCCGGTAGTCGTAGGCGGAGAAGTCGGGCCGGTGCACCCCCGGCGTGTCCAGGTCGAAGATGCGGGCGGCTAGGTCCTGGTAGGTGCTGCGAAAATGCACCGCCGACTTGAGGGCCACCAAGCGCCGCCGCGTGGGCTCGATGCCGACGCTGCGCAGTAGCTCGGCGTCCAGCGGCTGCATGCGTCGCTCGGTGACCACCACCTCCACCCCGCCGACGACGAGCACGACGGTGCGCCCGAGGTTGGCGACTACGCCCCGGCCCATCGGCCCCTGCTCCACGAAAGTGCCGTCCGAGATCAGCCGCACGTAGGCGGTTACGGGCAGGGGTGCACCGTGGCGATCGTCCGTCTTCCCGCCCAGCACCAAGGAGACGGTGTTGCCCACGCCCGCCTGTGCCGCCCGCGCCACCGAGTCGGGGTCGGCGATGATTGCCGCCACCGCGTCCTGCATGTCGGCCTCGATGAGGTGCCGCAACACCACGGTGCCGTCGCAAGGACCGCCGCCGCCCGGGTTGTCTGATCCGTCGGCGAGAACGGTGAGGCCGTCGTGCGTGCGGGCGTACTCGATCGCCTCTGGCACCGGCGTCAGGTGCACGGTGAAGTCGTCCCGCCGCGCCCAGATGGCGGCCGCCATCTCATCGGCGGTCGCCTGCGCCAGTGCCCGGTCGCCGTTGGCGGTAACGAGGATGCTGACGCCGGCGTCATGGATGTCGGCGAAGGGGAACCCCATGGCCAGAGTGACGTTGGCGATGCCGGGCCGCGACTCCATCTCATGGGC
The DNA here is from genome assembly GCA_040768685.1 of Anaerolineae bacterium. Lineage (GTDB taxonomy): Bacteria > Chloroflexota > Anaerolineae > DRVO01 > DRVO01 > Ch71. The sequence continues at coordinate 8,668 of JAXGMM010000005.1, read as the reverse complement.
GAGGGCCAATAGGGAGAGCATAGGCTCGATAAGAGTGCACTGCTTGGGCGGCATGGTCAGCAGCGGCAGTTGGCGATAGGCCATAACGGGGGCTAGTCGCCCGGCCAACATGTCCGCCAACAGCCGGGCGGCCTCCACTCCCCGCTCGTACATGTCGTTGTGGGGATACTCGTCGTAGCCGACGATGATGTCCGCCTGCTCCGCCATGAGAGGGGTGATGTTGCCGTGGAGGTCGGTCGTCACCACCAGCGGCATGTGCGGGCCGATCTGTTCCCGCACCGCGGCCAGCAGGTCGCCCTCCACGTCCTCGTGGCCCTCGCTCACCATGGCGCCGTGGAGGTTCAGCAGGACGGCGTCTGCCCGGCCGGCCTCGCGTAGGCGCCGAAGCAGCAGGTCGCGCAGGTACTCGTAGGCTTCCTGGAGTACGGCGCCGCCCGGGGTGGCGAAGGTCCAGAGCACCAGATCCAGGTCCAGCCCCTGCTCCCGGGCGCCGTCGAGGTAGCCGCCCGCCATGGAGTGGGTGCCGGCGAAGGCGCCGCGGATGGCGGCGTCGGCCCCGAAGCCGGTTCCGTCGCCCGGGTCCGGTTGGGGAGCAGCGCGGCGGAAGTCGTCCAAGGTGGTGGGGACGGCGGAGAAGGTGTTGGTCTCGTGGGCGATGCAACCGATTAGCACGCGCATATGGTCTCCTGAGTTGGGCTGTAGCGGACGGCGGAGGCCCTCGCCCCTGCTGTCGCTATGCGTGATGACCCCCTCTCCAATACATGGGAGAGAGGGTTGCGGGCGAGGCCGACGGCGCACCTGGCCGGCACAGGGGCCGGCCCCTACCGCTGACCATGCCTGCGGTGGAGGCCGACGGCGCACCGGGCCGGCACAGGGGCCGGCCCCTACCGCTCACCATGCCTGCGGTGGAGGGCGACGGCGCACCTGGCCGGCGTAGGGGCCGGCCCCTACCGCTCACCATGCCTGCGGTGGAGGCCGACGGCGCACCGGGCCGGCACAGGGGCCGGCCCCTACCGCTGACCATGCCTGCGGTGGAGGGCGACGGCGCACCTGGCCGGCACAGGGGCCGGCCCCTACCGCTCACCATGCCTGCGGTGGAGGGCGACGGCGCACCGGGCCGGCACAGGGGCCGGCCCCTACCGCTCACCATGCCTGCGGTTGAGGGCGCCTGAACCGATGCCGCCCAGGCGTCCGGATACCCCGTTCACCGTGTCTGTAGGGGAGGGCCCCCGCGCCCTCCCCCTCCTACTCCGCCGGCACTATCGGCAGCGTGACGTGCGAGGGATACTCCCGATCGTGGTATACGGCCTGCTGGGCCGCCACGCGCCGGCGCTCCTTGCCTATGGGCCCGCCCGTGTTCGGATTCACGTCGAAACGCGGGAAGTTGCTGCTGGACACGTCCACCCGAATGCGATGCCCGGCCTTGAACACGTTGCTCGTCGGGTAGAGCGGGAAGCGGAAGACGTCCACCTTCCCCGGCTCCAGCAGCGCCGGCTCCTCGTCGGAGTGCCGGTAGCGACCGCGAAGGATGGAGTCGGTCAGGTTGAGGGCAAAACCGTCCGGGTAGTCCTCCCCGGGAGGGTAGACGTCGATCAGCTTGGCGGTGAAGTCGGTGTCCAGTGCCGACGAGGCAGCATAGAGGATCACCTCGATCGGCCCGGTGACCTCGACGTCGTGCTCCAGCGGCTCGGTCTGGAAGGAGAGCACGTCGGGCCGGGAGTTCAGGGGCAGAGTGCCCTCGCAGCCGACGAATCGCTTGTCGCCCCGCTGGTCGTAGCCGCCTGGCAGAAGGAAGGGATCGCCGGCGGAGACGCTGCCGCCGATGGTGGGCACGGGGTGGTTCGGGTCGAAAGTGTAGCGGCTGGGTTCCGACTCGGCGGGGAGGTCCGGCCCCAAGCGGCCGTCGCCGTGCAGGTAGTAGGGCGTGTTCTTCGCCCGGGCGAGAGGCCACTCCTGCTCAAAGCGCCAGTAGCCGCCGTGCTGCAGCCGGCCGTTGATGTCCTTGCAGCCGCTTCCCCCGCCCATGACGAAGATGGCCACCGGCGGCTCTTCCGCAATGCCGTTGTCCTCACCTTTGAGGGCGTAGTCGAACCAGACGCGGTGGAAGTGGTTGAGGTCGTTGATCTTCGATTGAGGGCCGAAGTCCACGTCGCCGGCGTAGGTGACGGTGTCGCCGCCGTGGGTCCACGGGCCCATGATCAGCTTGTGGAGAGAGCGCTTGCGCCGCCTCAACTCGACGAAGTTCTCGCAGGTGGCGCGTGCGTAGGAGTCGTACCAGCCGCCCATGTAGTAGGTGGGGACGTCTGCGTGCTCGTCGTAGTACTGGGAGATGGCGTAACCACGCTGCTTCCAATAGTCGTCGTAGTCGCCGTGGGTGAGGATGTCCAGGGCCCACTGCTCGTACGTCGGCAGGGCGCGGAGCGGGCTGGCGCCGGCCTGCAGCGGCAACCGCTTCAGCCACAGGTCCGCCTGCTCCCAGGCTTCCCGGGCCGCCGCCTTGATCTTGGGGTCCAGCCGCGCCTCCTTGGCCGTCTGCGCCATCCGGAAGGGGTAGATGAGGAAGCGCAGCTCGAGGGCCCCATTGTGGCGCATGGAGGAGTGGTGGTAGTTGTGCGCCGACACGCGCGGGACCATGGCCGCCAAGTGGGGCGGGTTCAGCGTCGCCAGGGCGCTCTGATCGCTGCCGCAGTACGACGCCCCCATGGTGCCCACCTTGCCGTTGCACCATGGCTGCGCCGCCACCCATTCCACTGTGTCGTAGCCGTCCGGCGCCTCATGGGCGAAGGCGTACCACTCGCCCTCCGACTCATACCGGCCGCGGACGTCCTGGGCCACGAAGACGTAGCCGTGCCGGGCGAAGTAGCGCGCCTTGTCGATGCACCCGATCTTGTCGTAGGGGGTGCGCTCCAGGATGACCGGGTACGCGCCGGGCAGAGGTTCGCCGCGGCGGGCCGGGCGGTAGATGTCGGTCGCCAGGCGCACCCCGTCCCGCATGGGCACGGGAACGTCGTGGCTCTCGTACACGTCGAGCGAGATGGCGGTGGTGGGGTTGCGGCCGGCGGGGTCAGGAGTAGAGGGAGTCATAGGGTCTCCTGGAACGATGGGCGAGTAGTGGTCAGTGAGTAGTGGAGAGTGAGCTCTCACCCACTCGTCACCGATCACTGACCACTGTTCACTTTCCGGCTACTTCGGAACAGCCACCCACTGATCCGGCCTGTCCAGGCTGGAGACGCCCGCTTCTACCAAGGCGATGACCTCAAGCGTCTGCTCCTTGGGCACCTCGGACTTGCCGGTGTCGAAGAAGCGCAGGATCGACTCGATGCAGCGGGGGAAGAAGTCGCCCATGTCATTGATGACGACCGCCTGGTTATCGCCGTAGTGAGCGGCGAACTGGAAGGGGAAGGGGGTGCTCTGGTTCATGAGGCCGCGACGACCGTCGGCGTACTCCACCACGGTGACCTTGGCCTGATCGTTGCCTACCTGCTTAACGCGGGTGGTGCCGGTGCCTATGGCCATGACCATCATCTCGAACTGGTGCACGGCGTACTCGTCGTAGGTGCGGCCGCCGCCGCGGGTAGAGACGAAGTTCACCTTCTTGCCGGCCATGGTCTCGCGAACGGCGGTCTCCAGGGCCAGCGGGTACCGCAGCGCCGAGGAGGACATGAGCGGGGTGCCGTGCTTCTCCGCCTTCTCGAACATGCGCTTCGCCGCCGCCAGGGTGGGCGCGAAGGTCTTGTCCACGTAGACGGGCTTGCCCGAGCGCAGCGGCAGGTCGGCCAGTTCCTCGTGCAGTTCCGGGTTGCTGGGGGCGAGAACGGCGATGCAGTCCACGTCGGCGATCAGTTGCTCCAGGCTGGACGCGGCGCCCACCTCGTAGGTGCGGCACCATTCAGACAAGGTAGCCTTGCCGGGCAGAGTGGTCTTCTCCCAGGCCAGGGCGATCTGGAACTTGTCCGCCATAGACGAGGTGCGAATCCAACGCGGGTAGTTGTTGGCATGCCACTCGTCTATGGAGTAGTCGACGAAGCCGATCTTCTTCATGATGGCGCTCTCCTTACTGGTGAGGCTGCGCGGGGATGATAGCACGGGGTCGGCCGGAGTGGTAGAGGGCGCGCGGCGAATGTGTTCGCACTTGACAGGCCGTTAGCGACAGAATCCTATCCCGCTTCAGGCCGGAGAGTCCGCCGCCCGCAAGGTGACCGTGCACGCCCACGCCTACGCCCAACTGCCCGACGATCGCACCCACTTCGGGCATGAGCGGCACGAGCATGGCCACGATCTGCTCCGTGCCCCGCGCGACCGCTGCCTCAGCTAGGGTTCGCCTCTCGCCATCCCAGGTAGCCGTTGGCCAGCGCCAGCCCCATGACGACGGCCCCGGGGAGCATCGCCCCCAAGGAGGCATGTCCCTTCGTCAGCGGGTACCCGAACAGGAAGGGTCCCAGCAACATCCAAGCCCCCAGCATGACGAAGTAGGAGCAGGTATCCACCAGCAGTTGCCGATCCAGGGCCGGGGCCCCAACGTCGGCGCGCAGCGAACACGCGACCGCCGCGAGGACGACGGTGAACGTGCCGGGGACTATGTTCACGGCGAAGATGGTGAGCGAGACCCCCCACGATAGCAGAAGCGGAGCCACGGCCGCCCACAGCCCTACCAGGAACGTGGCGGCAACCAGGCTCCGCTTCATCTTGTCTCACCCCAACAGCCGGAGGCTAGTTGGTAGGCGCGGGCGCCGCCGAGGGCGTCAGGAGGCTGCTCTCCTGAACTTCGGCGGTGTTCAGGTTCAGTATGGGAAGGACGCTGCCGCTGGGCACGACGATCAGTTTGACCGACGAGTCCGGATCGCGAATGGCATTGACGAACTCCAACTGGATGATGTCGGGGTTCTCCGACAGCGCCTGAGCGCGCAACCGAATGGCCTCAGCCTCACCCTCCGCCTCGGTGACGACGGCCTGCTTGATGAACTCCGCCTGGCGGGCGCGGTTCTGTTCCGTGATCACCCGCTCCTGCTCGATCTGCTTCTCTTCCACCGCCCGAACGTAATCCTCCGAGAAGGCGATCTCCCGGATGCCGAAGGCGTCCAGTGAGAGGCCCTGTGCGGAGAACAGAGGCCGCAATTCGTCCTCGATGTCCTGCTGCACCCTAGCCACATCGCCGGTATACAGGTCCGAGGCCCGGTAGTTTCGCGGTACTTGGCGGGCGATGACGCGCGAGTGGAACTTCACGACCTTCTCCACCGCCGCCGACTCGTCGCCGAGTTGGTTGGCGATGCGAGTAGTCTCATCGCGCAGGATGTGGAAGCGGATGGAATAGGAGATCAGCACCTGCTGTCCGTCGTTGGTGGTCGAGTCCACCGGATAGTCGATGTAGTCGGCATTGGAGCCGGCCTGCTTCTCCGGGGGCGCCGTCTCGTAGACGATGTCCTTGGTGTTGTAGACGATGATCGAGTCGGTGAAGGGGACGATGAAGTGCAGGCCCGGATCCAGCACGTTGCCGGTGACGCGGCCGAGCCGCTTGACGACGCCCACGGTGCCCACTTCCACCACGGTGGCGGCGGCCGATACGAGTATGAAGAGGACGAAAACCAGCAGGGCGGCCTGGATGAGCCGGGTCCGGCCCTTCGCGTTGATCTGATTCTTCTGCGGGAAAACCTGGAAGCTGCCACTACCTGAGTTCACTATCTACCTCCATAAGGGGTGCGGACGCGAAGTAGTCCGCTTGGCGACCAACCATCCATCTCACCAGTTTACACTAGGGTCATCCTGGCCGCCACGAAAGTGCCGTTGACGCGGAGCGCCTCCAGCGGCGGGCTTTAGCCCACCGCTCTCCTCCCGGCCCGCCTCCAACGCGTCCACCCTCGTGACCGGCGGCCGGTTCTGCGCTAGGCTGGAGTTCTGCGCTGGATGCGCACCCGCCGCCGCGAACTTCACGGCCCCATTCACCCGGCACACGGGCGACGAGGCCGACGCGAGGACCGCCATGTAGGGGATTGGCCACAGAGACACGGAGTCACAGAGAGGACATGAGTAGGGTGACGAAAGTGGAGGCCGTTCTCCCCTAGACCCTTCTCTTCTCTCTGCGCTCTCTGTGATCTTGGTGGCTAATACCCCCTCTCCCCAAGGAGGCAGACAGTGCGATTAGAAGGCAAGACGGCCCTGGTCACGGGAGGATCGCGCGGCATCGGCCGCGGCATAGCGGAAAGGCTGGCGGCCGAGGGGGCGCGGGTGGCGGTGGTCTACCGCTCTCGCCCCGACGAGGCGGAGAAGGTGGTGGCGGGCATCGAGGCGGCCGGCGGCCGCGCACACGCCTGGCGCTGCGACGTCGCCCACAAGGCGGAGGTGGATGCCACCGTGGCCGCCGTGGCCGACCATTGGGGCGGGCTGGATATCCTCGTAAACAATGCCGGCGGGAAGCTTCAGGCTGCCTCCTTCTTCGACATCACGGAGGAGTTGTGGGACGAGTGCTTGGCCCTCAATCTCAAGGGGGTCTTTCTTTGCTCCCAAGCGGCGGCGCGCCTCATGCGCGAGGCGGGAGGCGGCCGCATTGTGAGTGTCGCCTCCATCTCCTCGATACAAGCCCAGTGGGACCGCGTCCACTACTGCACCGCCAAGGGCGGCCTGATCCAGCTGACGCGCACCATGGCTCTGGAGTTGGCCCAGTACGGCATCACCGTCAACGCCGTCGGTCCTACCACCATCGAGACGGACGCCACCCGCAATCGCCTCAACACGCCCGAGTTGGTGCAGGCAGAGCTGAACATGCACCCTCTGGGTCGCCTGGGCCGGCCGGAGGATGTGGCCGCCGCGGTGGTGTTCTTCTGCCTCCCGGAGACGGGCTTCTACACCGGGCAAGTGATCTACGCCGAGGGCGGGAACACACTGGTGAGGTGAGGCGGGCACGACTCCCGACCCCGGCGGAAGGTCAGGCGACCACCAGTACTGCGAGAGCCCGGCTATGCCGGGCTCTCGCGCCGTCGCGGCCGATAGTTTACTTGGCATAGGCCAAGTTGACGTGGGGTAAGAACTCCAGCGTTCGTACCAGATCAGGAAAGTGGGGATAGCGCAGAAGAGGGGTATGGAGAGAAAAAGGGCTACGCATGTGCGTAGCCCTTGCATCGCTTGAGGCGGGAGCGCTTAGCCCCAGGGTTCCTCGGCGGCGGCGTTGATGCCCGCGATATGCCCGAAGACGGCGGCCATGCCAAGCGCTGAGCCCGACATGTACCCGGCGCCGTGGAAGCCACCGGTCACGCCGCCGGCAGCATAGAGGCCCGGAATGACCTCGCCATAGACGTTCAGGACACGCATCTCAGGGGTGATCTTCAGACCACCATTGAAGTGCGTCGTGCCCGGAACGGTGAGCACGGCGTAGAAAGGAGCGGCCTCGATCTTCACCAGATCTCCGGTGACACCGGTGAGGTACTCTCGCCCCATCTCCGGGTCATGTCCATCTTCGACGTAGCCGTTGTACTTGGTGACCGACTCAACGATTGCTGCCGCCGGCACCCCCAGCGTTTCCTCCAGAACCGCTGCCAGATCCTCCAGCGTCTCGCCCTGGTACTCCGTGGTGCCCTCCCAGGCAAAGAAGGTCTGCTCACGGATGGCGGAGTCGTAGACCTGCAGGAATCTGGCCTCGGGGTCGGGCAAGCGCAGGGCGTGCTTGGTAATGTCCACGTAGGAGTACTGCTCGTTGTGGAAGCGCTTGCCTTCCATGTCGAGGATAATGCCGCCCTGCATGAAGATGAGTACGGCGGCATGGGAGTCGTACTCGGCCGGCGCGGAAGGGGCCACGCCTACGCAGAGGTAGGACGTGTCGGCGCCCTCGCTCAGCCCCATTCGCAGACCGTCTCCAATTGAGGCCGGGCCCGTTAGGGGCACGATCTTCTCGGACCCCGGTGTACCGTAGTTCTTGGCCATTTCCTTGTTTCTAGAGAAGTCGCCGGTGGCCAGGACGACGGCGCGGTTGGCTCGGAAGAACACTGGGGTGCCGTCCTGATCGGCCTCAAGACCGATGATGCGGCCCTCCGGTCCAGCTATCAGCCGGAGCGCACGGGTGCTGGTGAGGAACTCCACACCCATCCCGGTGGCTGTCGCCTCAAGAGCATCACAGGCCTCCGCGGCGCTGGTGGCGACGTGACCCCAAGGCTTGCTCATGTAGGCCCATGAGCTGGCGATAGTGAACTTCACGCCGCTATCGACCAGGCGCCGATAGACCGCCGGCGCAGCTTCAACGTAGGCGCGGTTGAGAGCCTCGTCATGGTCGCCCTGATGGGAGGTCAGAAGGTCCTCATAGAGCTCGTCCGCGGTCCCGTCTACCATGTCCGTCTCACACAAGGTGAATACACCACCGCTGAGAGGGCTGGAGCCGGCGCGCTCCGGCTCGCTCTCGAGCATCACTACGCTGGCTCCGGCAGAGGCGGCTTCGATGGCAGCGAGGAGGCCGGCGGCGCCGGCGCCGGCGACGACTACGTCATACTCGCCATCCCACTTCTCCGGCACGCCAGGGTAGGGGCATAGGCAAGATCCGGTGATGGTGGGGGTGGCCGCGGCGGCACTGGTAGCCATGAGGCTGGCGGCGCCGGCGGCGGCGGTGACGGCGGTGCCCTTGAGTAGACCTCTACGTCCGACTAGTCTCGACTTCTGCTCCTGATGCGACATAGTACCCTCCTTGCTT
>JAXGMM010000004.1:0-173322 GCA_040768685.1 Anaerolineae bacterium | reverse complement strand
ACGGTGGGCGTGATCTCTTCGTTCATTACGATGTCGTTCCACCAGAACATGACGTCGTCCGCGGTGAAAGGCTCACCGTCGCTCCAGCGCACGCCCTCACGCAGATAGAGGGTTATCACAGAGCCGTCATCGTTCCACTCCCAGGACTTGGCCAGCACGGGAACCATGCCGGAGAAGTCGGGCGTGTAGGTGTTCATGGGCTCGAAGAGGGAATACCACTCCTGGTAGGTGCTGCCGGTGGTGACGGTCTTCCAGTCGCCGCCGTAGGCGCCCACCTCATGAACCGGCGTAACGACCAGCGGTTCCAGCGGCAGGCGCTCCTCCACCGGCGGGAGGGTGCCTGCTGCCACCATCTCCTCGAGCATCGGCGCCTGCCCGAACTTGGAGGCGGGCGCCTCTACTGCCGGGGCAGTGGTGGCAGCCGGAGCGGCGGTCGGTTCCGCAGGGGCGGTGGTGGCCTCAGCGGCAGGTGCCGGGGCGCCACCGCAAGCAGCCAAAGCGGCAACGGACGACGAAAGGCCCACTACCCTAAGAAACGCGCGCCGGCCCATCAGGTTCCTCATCATTTCTCCCTCCATCTTGACTCGTCGTACGGCGAATCGTCCTTGGCACTACCAGGCCGCCCGCAACGGCGCAGCCGAGTTATCGAACCATTATTGTAGGTGCCAAGGCTCCTGTCAACTGCCTGATCAGACAATCAGCCGCGCCAGTTGATTACCGTGTCTACCATGGCCTTGTACATCGGGTAGGCCTTCTCCCCATAGCCGCGGATGTAGGGTGAGGCGGTGGCAGAGACGATCAGGCCGCGCCGGTCGTCGAAAGTGTCTTCGATGAGGGTCGCCACTTCGGCCGCGATCTCCTCCGGATTGGCCTCGTACATACGGGCGATCTGGATGTTGCCCTCGAGGGTCATCTTGCCCCGGGCTACCGCCTTGGCGTCCCGCGCGGTGATGTCGCCCATCGGCGGAGCCTCGAAGGGGTGAAGCACGTCGACGCCCTCATCGACGAAACCCTGGATCACCTTGCCGATGCTGGCGTGGCAGTGCACATGTACCCGCCCGCCCGCTTCATGGACCAGGTCTATGATGGGCTTGTCGTAGCGGACGTTGAAGTCGTAGAAGTCCTTGGGGCCGTGTAGGGGCGGCACAATGTACTCTTGGCCCTGGATGCTGAAGTAGGGCCCGACGCCGGCGGCCAGCAACCGCTTCAGGCGGCGCAGGGTCGCCTGCATGTGCCGGTCCAGCAGGGCGTGCAGGACGTCGCGGCAGTCCATCGACATGATGGCGAAGTGGTCCGACCCGCACAGCTCGGCGACGGCCCCGCCGGGATTCATGCCCAGGCCGACGTCGACGATGCCGGCATCGCCCATCTGCGCCACGGCAGCGTCGAAGCCGGAGCGATCGACTGGGGCCAGTTCGGGCAAAGGCAGGGAGAGGTACTTCTCGGCGTCCTTGGCATCCTTGATGAAGTAGGTCTCGTCCATCCCCGGCTGCCCGTGGAGGCTCTCCAGGCGGGTGGAGCGCAGTTCGCCCTTGGGCGTATCCAGGACGAGGATGCGGCGCTCGAAGTCCTCGCTGTAGGGCTCGGTGTACTGGCGGATGGTGGGCCGGCTCTCGAACTGGTGACCGTTCCAGCCTACCTTAAGTTCGCCATGCTCCTGAAAGAGGGCCTTGATCTTGTCGTACGTGGGGTCGTCGACGGGGTAGCCGGGGCGGGTGTAGACGGCCGGGCGGTCCATCTCCTCGTGGAAGTAGGCGCGGCGAAGGCGTTCACTGCGAGTCATAGGCTTTGCTCACTCCTCAGCATGAGCTTGCCGGCATGGTACGGGAGGAGAGAGGGAGAGTAAAGGAGGGCGCCATGTTGGGCTTCACCGATACCAGGTCATCGTTCCAGCGAACGAGATTCTCTTACCCCAGGCGGCTGCCGATGATGTCGCAATCCCCTACGCCTACGGCGACGCGGCGCCAGAGCCCGCCGTACCGGCCGATCCGAAGGTGGCTGGTCGGGGTCCTACCCAAGCAGGGCGATCACCACTGTGAGCGTCACTGCCGAGGCGAGGGTGGACAGGAACACGGCGCCGGCCACGACTTGAGGCCGGGCGCGGAACTCGGTGGCCAGCAGCACGGCCGTCACCGCCGCCGGCGTGCAGGACTCGACGATGCATACCTGTCGCGGCAGCCCGGCGAGCCCCATCACCTCCGCCAAGCCAAACGCGAGCACGCCCATCACCACCAGCTTGTTCACCGCCGCGAAGGAGGCCAGCTTCAGGTCCTGCTGCACCTTCGTCTGCGATAGCTGCATGCCCAGCATCAACAGCATCACCGGAACGGCGGCCTGCCCGATGGTGCTCAGGGGTCGCATCACGACCTCGGGAGGCGTGCAGCCCACCGTCCGGAAGGCGACGGCGATCACGGTGGCGTAGATCACCGGCAACCGCAGCACGCCGCGTAGCGACTGCTGCCAGGAGCCCTGGCTGCGAGAGGCGATGAAGGCGCCCAATGTGTTGGCCATGATGGCGCTGGTGACGAAGTAGATCACCGCCAATCGCAGGCCCGCCTCGCCATAGGCGAAGAGGATCACTGACAGGCCGAAGTTGCCCGAGTTCACCAAGCTGGAGGCGAGGACGAACGAGGAGCCGGTGGCCTGGTCCAGACGCAAGGCGCGGGCCATGATCAGCGCAACCGCCGCCATGAGCACGAAGATGGCGGCGGCGTAGCCGGCCACCTGGGTGAGCTGAGACTGCTCCAATTCCGAAGTTACCAGCAGGCTGAAGACCAGCGCCGGGCTCAGGGCATAGAGGGCGAGGCGGGAGATCGTGGGGACGTGCGGCTTGATGGTGCGGTCGAAGACGAAGCCCACCCCGATGACAACGAAGGCGGGAACGATGTTGTTGATCAGAACGCTTAGCAGCAGGCTCGGCATCAGTTCCTTTCCGCCCTAGCCCGAAGTGGTGGCCGGCCCGTGCCGGCATAGGGAAGGGCCCTCCTCGGCGGGGCGGGATGCGCCCGCGTGGGAGAGCCCGGACCGCCCGCCGGCGGCAGCCGAATCAGTAGTTGTCGTCCTCGTCTTGGTCCAAGTCATCATCCAGCGCGTCGTCACCGCCGGGCCCGTAGTCAAACAGGACCATATCACTCAGGTCCTCGCGCGTGTTCCACATCTCCAGCGCGTCCGTTGCCGCGGCCAAGATTACTTCGTCGTTGCTCTCCAGCAGGTCCTGCAGCAGCCGCTCCGCCTCGGGCGACTCGATCTCGGCCAAGCCGTAGACGGCCGCCACCCGCACGTCCTCGCTCACGTCCTCACCGATGATGCGGAGCAGGTAAGGCACGCTGGCGCCGCTGCCGATCTGCGAGGCGGCGTAGATGGCCGCCAGGCGGATCTCCTCCAGTTCGTTGTCCATCTCCTGGTGCACGATGGTGAGCCACTCCTCATCCATGCGACGGCCCATGGCGAAGACGGCGCTGGCGCGCATCTCGTCCTCTTCGCTGTCGTAGGAGTCCATGATCACCTCGTCGACGTACGGGTCCTCGGCGAAGCCGTAGGCCTCCAGCGCCCGGCGCCGAACCAGGACATCCTCGGAGTCGGTGTTGATCGCCTCCAACAACCCGTCCTCCACCCGGCGACGGGTCTCCTGCTCTGCCTCTTCCTCGCCGTCACTCTCGGACAGGTAGAGCCCGAGGAGAGTGGCCGCATCGGCGCGCACCTGCGCCTCGGGATCGGTGGCCAGCATCACCACCAACTTGTCCGCCAAGCGGCCGTCGATGGCCCCCTCCAGCCCCTCAAGCGCCGCGCATCGCACCTCGGCCGACTCGTCCTCCAGCATAAACTCGAAGAGCGGCTCCAGGGTCAACTCGCCGGACGCCGTCGAGGCATCCACGAGGGCGCCCGCCAGCTGGAAGCGATGGCGGCCGGGCAGATCGGCCCACACTTCCATGAAGCCGCCTACCTCCTCCGGGGTGGCGGCTGAAAGCTGACGCAGGTTCTCAAACAGAAGCCAGCCCTCGGACTGCTGCCGCAGACTGTCCAAAGCGGTGACAAAACTCTCTCGCATGACGCGACTCCCTGTGCTGGACCCAAAAGATGAGTATAAGCGTGCCGAACCGGGAGCGGCAAAGGGCCGGCGCGCGCGCAGATGGCCATCGCTGGAGGTGGGCCGCCCCGAACTCCCTCCCAGTGTGGGCCTTCCGGGCCGTACCCTAGCGCGCGCACAAGGGGCTATACTAGAGGAACAAGGCTCTGGGGGAGCGCGCCTTGACAGCGATCGGCATCATAGCGAACCCGGCGGCGGGCAAAGACGTGCGCCGCCTGCTCGGGCACGGCCTCACCGTCGACAACCAAGAGAAGGTGCGCATCGTGCGGCGCGTCATCTTGGGGGCGCGGGCGGTAGGCTGCCGCCGCATCCTCATCATGCCCGATTCCTACAGCACCGCTGAGCGTGCCCTGAACGGCCTGAATGACGCCGGCGACGTCGCCCTGCTCGACCAGCCGGTGACCGATCGCGACAGCGACACCATCGCCGCCGCGCGCGCCCTCCGATCGCAAGGCGTGGCGGCCGTGATCGCCCTAGGCGGAGACGGCACTGCTCGCCTGGTGGGCAAGGCCGCGCCCGATCTGCCTCTCCTCGCCCTCTCCACCGGCACCAACAACGTGCTGCCGCGCTTCATAGAAGGCACGGTGGCGGGAATGGCCGCCGGCCTGCTCGCCCTTCACCCCGAACTCAGGCCCGAAGGCGTGACCTCTCGGCCGGGCCTGGTGGTGCACGCCAGCGGACTAGCACCCGACCTGGCGCTCGTGGACGTGGCCTGCCTCCGGGGCACCGCCCTGGGCAGCAAGGCGGTGTGGGACTGGCGGCCGCTGCAGCGGGTGGCGGCGGTGTGGCCCCGCGCCGACGTGACCGGCCTCTCCGGCCTGGTGGGTGCGCTCTACCCCGACCTGCCCTTGGCCGCTTGGGTGGAGGTGGGGACCGGCCCGAAAGTGACGGTGGCGCTGGCCCCCGGCCTGCTGGACGCGGTGCCGGTGACGCGCGGCGGCGTCATGGAGCCAGGAGTGCGTGTCCCCCTGGGGGAGGGCCCGGTGGTGGTGGCGCTGGATGGCGAACGCACGCTTACCGTGCGCCGGGGAGCCGTCGAAGTGGAAGTGCGAATGCACTGCGCCGCCTTGGTGGACGTGGGGCGGACACTGGCTGCGGCCGCCCGCGCCGGTCTGCTTCAGGTGCGGTAGTGGTCCCAGTGCACGGCGCCGGGGCTATGCCGGCCCCGCACCGGCCTCTCCTCCGCCGGGTACCCCACGGCGATCAGGCAGTGCACCGCCAGGTTGGCGGGCAGGTCGAGTACCTCTCGGACAGCCGCCTGGTGCTCCTCGCTCTGGTGGATGCCGATCCACACCCCGCCGAGCCCAAGGGCCGTCGCGGCCAGGAGAATGTTCTGCGTTGCGGCCGAGCAGTCGTCCACCCAAAAACGAGTGGTGTTGGGGTCGGCGCACATAGCGAAGGCGACCGGCGCCTGGGCCACCATGTGCGCCCAGCGGTGCACTTGGCTCAGGCGGCGGCGCTGCTCCGCGTCCTGGACGGCCACGATCACCCAGGGGCGCACGCCATTGCCCGAGGGCGCTGCCATGGCGGCGTCGAGCATGGTCTCAACCTGTTCCCGCGAGAGCGGCTGGTCCGTGTACCGGCGTATGGACCGGCGGGCCAGAATGGTGCCGAGAACGGCATCGGCGTTGGTCATGTACCCCTCCGGACGATCTACACTCACGCCACGGTCGTTGACGCGCGGCTAGGGGGAGTGTATAGTTGCCCGCAATCGCTGACAATCATGGTGGCGCACAGGCTGGCGCCGCCGCGAGACAGCCCCGGACACGCGGGGCGGCCCGCCGGCACAGTACCGTCGAGTAGAGGGAGATGGATGAAAGTCATACTGGCCGTGACCACCAGCGAAGCGGCAGAGACCGTGGCCGATGCCCTGAAGGCGCAGGACTTCCGCGTCACCATCATGGGCAGCATGGGCGGCTTCCTCAAGCGCAAGAGTGCTACCTTGCTCATCGGCCTCCAGGATGAGCAGGTGGAACAGGCACTGCGGATCATCAAAGAGACTGCGCCCAGGCCGCAGGCCGAGGTCCGCTCCGGCCTCCTGGGCCTGGTTCGGGAGCCGCAGCCCGAGGTGCGGACGGCTGCCTTCGTGGTTGACATGGACCGGTTCGAGCACTTCAAGCCCTAGCCGGGAGTCCGGAACGCGGGTCGAATTCCTATAGAGGTGCTTATGGTTCGCAAGCCCAAGCGCAGCAAGACTCAGAAGACTTCTACCGGCCTCAGCAAACGGGCCATCATCTTCTACACCATCAGCATCCTGGTGATCATCAGCATGGCGCTCGGCCTGGTGCTCTCCACGCTGGCGCCCTCGGCCGCGCCGCCGCCGGCGACGTTCGTTCTGCCCCTGCTCCTCAACTGGCTGCTCTAACCTCCGGAGGTTCACCATGAAGATCGGCGTCATCATGTCTTCCTTCCGCCTACCCGCTTTCGAGGCCCTGGCCAAGGCGGCCGAGGTCGGGGCGCACGGCGTGCAACTGCGCAACGAGCGGGGCGAACTGACGCCCGATGCGCTGGACGCCCAGGGTCGCAAGGACCTGCTCAAGTACCTCGCCGGGTTGAGCCTGGAGATCTCCGCTCTTTGCGCCGACTTCGGCAAGAGCTACGCCAAGGCGGCCGAGTTCGACTGGCTGATCCCCTCCATGAAGAAGGTGGTGGAACTGGCGGCGGACCTGGAAGCCAGCATCATCACCACCCACATCGGGACCGTCCCCAAGGGTAAGGGCCCCGAGCGCGACGCCATGGTCGCCACTCTGGCCGAAGTGGGCGGGTACGCGGGCGCGCACGGCGTCCGCCTCGCCACCGAGACCGGCCCCGAGGATGCCCAGGACTTGGCCGACCTGCTCCTCGAGGTGGACAGCCCCGGCCTGGCGGTGAACTACGACCCGGCCAACCTGATCATGAACGGCTTCGATCACATCAAGGGCGTCGAGATCCTCGCCCCCTGGATCGTCCACACCCACGCCAAGGACTCCGTCCGCCACGCCGACGGCACAAAGCAAGAAGTGCCGCTGGGCGAGGGGAGCGTCGGCTTCCCCAACTACCTGGCCACGCTGCGCAAGGTCGGCTATGACGGCTACCTGACGGTGGAGCGCGAGGTAGGCGACAACCCCGCCCGCGACATCAAGGCGGCGGTGGACTTCCTAAAGACGCTCGGCATATAGGCCAGGGCCGGGGCGTCGCGCCCCACTGAGCCATAAGCCCCTCTTCCTCGCGGGAGAGGGGCTTTCTGTTTGTGCGCCCCTACCATGGCGAAACGACGCTCGTGATCCCTCGCATACCCCTTGTGGGCGTTTCCCACCCTCTTCCGCTAGCCACCGGCCCCTTTCCACCGGTCACCAGCCACTAGCCCCCCTCCGCGCCCCGTGCTACCATGCGCCGACACCGACCCGAGGAGTCCCCCTTGCCCGACCGACCGCTGACCCTGGAGCAGTACGAGGCCCTCTATCCCCCGCGCGATCTCCCGGACGGCGCGGAGATCACCCGAGTGGCGCCCAGCCCCACCGGCAAGCCCCACATCGGCACGGCGCTGCAGGCGGTGATGGACCGGGCCCTGGCGGACAAGACGGGCGGCCGCTTCCTCCTGCGCATCGAGGACACCGACCGCAAGCGGCTGGATACCGAGGCGGTGCACGCCATCCACGAGGCGCTGGAGTGGCTGGGCATCGCCCCCGACGAGGGGCCGGAGCACCCGGGCGCCTACGGACCGTACGTCCAGAGCGAGCGCTTGCCCCTGTACCAGGCCGCCGCCCACTGGCTGCTGGAGCGCGGCTACGCTTACCGTTGCTTCTGCTCTCCGGAGCGGCTGGGGGAGGTGCGCCAGGCCCAGCGGGCCTCCGGCGGACTGCCTATGTACGACCGCCACTGCCGCAGCTTGGACCCCGCCGAGGCCAAGCGCCGCGCCGAGGCCGGCGAACCCCACGTCATCCGCCTAGTCGTGCCCGACGAGGCCGAGTTCCGCTTTGAGGATGCCCTGCGCGGCGAGATCGTCTTCGATTCGCGCCAGGTGGACGACCAGGTGCTGCTCAAGTCCGACGGCTTCCCCACCTATCACCTGGCTGTGGTGGTAGACGACCACTTCATGCGGGTCACCACCGCCATCCGCGGCGAGGAATGGATCTCATCTACGCCCAAGCACCTGCTCCTCTGTCGCTATTTCGGTTGGGACGTCCCCCGCATCGTGCATACGCCCCTTTTGCGGGATGCCGACCGGCGCAAGCTCTCCAAGCGCTCCGGCGACACCTCCATCGAGTGGTACCGCGACCAGGGCTATCTGCCCGATGGTTTCCGCAACTTCCTCACCCGCATCATCTGGGTGCACCCCGAGGATAAGGACGTCTACTCCTACGACGACTTCGTCCGCCTCTTCCAGGTGGAGCAGCTCTCCAAGGCCGGGCCGGTGGCGGACCGGGACCTGCTGGAGTTCGTCAACGGCCAATATCTCCGCGCCCTCGACCCGGCCCAGTGGTACGCCGCCATGGACGAGCTGCTGTCGCGGGTGGACGCCCGGGGTGAGGGCGTGGATATCGAGGAGGGCGCCAAGCAAGGCCGGGTGCTCCACGAGCTGAGCGCCGAAGAGGTGAGCCGCTTCGCCGCCGCCTTCCGCCGGGACCCCGACTACACCCGGAAGGTGCTGGCCCTAGAGCCGGAGCGCTTCAAGAAGCTGGGCGACTTCGTGCTGCACTATGCATTCTTCCTGCCCGATCTGTTCGAGCCGCCGCCTGCGGAGGCGCTGATCAAGCAGTTGGGCGAGGCCGGCGCCGGGGCTGCGCTGCTCCGGTCTCACCGGGAGCAGTACGACCCCGCCGACGCCCACGAGGTCTGGGAGGCCAAGGTCCGGGCCCAGGCGGAGGCGGCCGGGCTCAAGGCGGGCAAGCTGTTCATGGCCCTGCGCCTGGCCCTCACCGGCTCCGACCGCACTCCGCCCCTGTATGAGGTGATGCAGGTCCTGGGCGGCGAAGAGGTGCGCCGGCGCCTGAGCCTGGCGGTAGAGGCACTGTCGGGCGAGTAGGTCTCACGCAAAGATGCCAAGGCGCGAATCCGTTCTTGTGGATTCGCGCCTTGGCGTTAGGCCCTCTCCCCTCTCCCTCGGTCATCGGCCCGCCGATGATGCCATGCCCCAAAAGTACCCATTGACTCCTACGATTGGGTGAACTATACTATAGTCAAAGCGAAGATTGATATATTGATCTAGTCTATTACTGTATTGAGGAGATTGCCTATGTAGCACGACTCGTTGTCGTCTGCCACCGTACCCATCCCGCGCTGCGCGGGACCGTTCAACCACGGAGGCCGACAATGAACAGAATGCGTAACCTTCTCACTTCTATTCTTGGTCTGGCTGCGCTTACGGCTCTCGCTTTGGTGATCGTGTGGCTCTACCGGGCCCAGAGCGTCATCCCGAAGGCAACTGTGACGTCTCCTGTCCCTGCCGCCGGAAGCGCGGCGCCGACGCCGACTCTTCCGAGCCTGTTCGACTCGCCCCTCCCTACTCCAGCGCTTCTGTACGACGTATCGCCCACTCCCGAGCCCGAGCGCACCCCTTGGCCGGCGGTGGTCGAGGGTAGTGGGACCTTCCCCAGGCTGGTCGTGCCCGTTCCCGGACCTATGGGGTACGCAGAGGCACTCTACCTCGTAGAGGGCAGCCGGGCGCGGCTTCTGGCATCACTCGACACCGTGACCAGCTTCCGCTCACTGAGGCCTCAGCTCTCCCCTGGCGGTAGGCAGGTTGCCTTCGTCTTCGCCGACCGTGAGGGGGTAAGCCGTGTCGGTATGGTGGACACGCATACACGTGAGTACCGGTTGATCGACGAGGCGAGAGGGGAACTGACTAACCACAAGGCCGGTCCGACTGAGGAGATTACCTCGGTGGCCTGGATCGCCGATGCTCGCCTGGCCTACAGCAAGATCGTGTGGCCCGGCTCGGATGAGCTGGCGGCCGCACTGGATAGAGGAGAGCCCTGGCCGATACAGGATGAAGTCTGGTCCTACGATCTAGACACGGGAGAGAAGAGCGTCATCAGCAGCGGGCAGCGCGTCTACGGCGTCCTGGGGGCCTCTCCCGATGGACAGGATCTGTACGTCACCCGGCTCATCCCCGATGTGAGTGGCGACAGGAGGCTGGGATCCGCCCTGCTGCACCTGGACTCCGGCGAGCTCGAGAACCTCTGGCCCCAAGAGGAGGTGCCGAAGGAGACCTATATGAGTATCGAACTGGTCGACCTGCCGGGAGGCAGCCAGGGCCTCGCCTTCGTGGTTGTCCCCCGAGGGGAGGCCCCGGGATCTGAGCCGCCGGTCGTCTGGCAGGGCGACCTCGAGACCCTTAAGGCCGAGCTCATCTGGACGGTGACCTGTCACGACGAACCGTCGCCGGGCTCGTTCCGGTATGTGGCGCCAAGCCGACTGGCATGGTCGCCGCACTCGGCCCGGCTGTTCGCCCTGCAGTGTTTCGCCCCGCTGTCGGACGAGTTTTGGGTAGTGAACACAGCCGAAGACAAGAGTGACCAACTGCCGGTTGGCGAGACTCCTGGCCGGTTCGCCCCGGAACTGCTGGCCTGGACAGAAGAGGGAATCGTGATCCAGCGGGATGGGCTGTTACAGCTCCTCAGCCCGGAAGGGCAACTGACCGGTGAGATGGCCCTGGACCAGAAGGAGCCAACGTCAGCAACCCGCGACATCACCAATGTGGGCGTAAACTGGCCGGTGCCCCACATCCACCAGAAGTATGACACAGCCGAGACCTTTGCCGGGAAGTTGTCCGCCTGCGGACCGACAAACGGCGGAGACTGCCGACTGAAGGCGGGCAGGTTCCACCCGTCGTAGGACCCCCGTACCCTACCTGGGCTCTACCCGCGCCCCTCGGGGCCGTTTCCGGCACGGAAGCGGACCCATGGACGAGAACCGCAACCCCTCCACGTGACGCCTCGCCGCCACCATTTCGACCGTCCCGGCTCCCGCGGCAACCGCCGGTTGGATGACGCGGATATTGACGGGCGTCACGGTGCATCTCACTGAAGGCGGTCCGGACGGGCTCGCCCAATTCGCCTTTGCCCCATTGCGATAGAGGACGTCAGATGACCAGACCGGGCACAGCCGGAGCGTGGAGTGACACGGGGCGCGAGACATGACATAATGTGGAGGTGGCCGGGGAGGGAGCGCAGAACGCACCGCCTGATCGGGTTGCCCCCTTCTCAGCAAAGAAAGACTCGCCGTCTCGCCTGGAGTTAGGTTCCTTCCCGGAGGAGCGACCGGTGATCGTGTTCTTGCAGGTCCTCTTCAACCTATCATTGGCCATCCTATTGTGGATGGGCTCCGTGCGCCTTCTGCGCGAGTTCGAGGGGCTGCACCGGCCCCCCGGCGCGGCGGTGGTGGCGGCACTCATCCCGCCTGGCCTCTTCTTCCTCATGGCCGCCGCCCTCCGTTCCCGCTGGTGGCTGGCCCTGGGCGCCGCTCTGGTGGCCCTGGCCGTCCTCGCCTTCGGTTTCGCCGTCGTCGCGCGCCTGCGGCCGGCGCCCGAACCCATCGAGGCGGACGCGACCGTCGTCAGCGTAGGCGAGGCGCTGCTGCGCCACCTCCGCGCCGGGCGCCGGGTGGAGGCCGCCGCCCTGCTCAACCGCGCCATCGCCCGGCCGCCCTACGACCGCCTGCGGGCCCAGTTGCAGTGGGCGGTGAGCGAGTGGTTCGCTCTCCATGAGGGGGCGGACATCGCCGGCGAGGCGGGAGCGCCCCGGGTGCTGGTGGAGCGGGTGCACGCCGACCTGGAGCAGGCGGGCGAGGCCCTGGGCCGCATGGCTGAGAGCGCGGCGGCCGCTTCCGCCCAGGGGGTGAGCACGCCCGCCATGGACGAAGCAGTAGACCGCGAGGCCGCGAGGTTGTATCGTTTGAGCAGCGCCATTTTGGCGGCGCGCGAGGGTCTGGCGCAGGTCACCCTCGCCGGAACCGACCAAGAGGAGCAGTTGGCCCAGGCCACCTCCCGGCTGGAAGCGCTGGCCGAGGCGGCCCGAGACCTCTGCCGCGGAGTGTAGCTAGGGCCGGCCTCGTCCGGCAGGCAGTGAAGGAGGTAGATACAATGTCAGTCCTGAACCGCATCACCACCATCATCCGCGCCAACGTGAACGACGCCCTGGAGCGGGCGGAAGACCCGGAAGTCATGCTGGACCAGATCCTGCGCGACATGCACGACAGCATCCGCGAGGCGCGCGAGCAGGTCGTCTCCGCCGTGGCGCAGCAGAAGCTCGTGGAGCGCGACCTGGAGCAGGCGCGCGAGCTGTCCAAGAAGTGGAGGAAGAACGCCGAGCTGGCCGTGGCGCAGGGCGACGAGAACCTGGCCCGCGAGTGCCTCATCCGCAAGCGTGACTACGACAACAACGCTCAGGCGCTGGAGACGATGCTCGCCGCTCAGGCCCCGGTGGCGGCCAAGCTCAAGTCCGAGCTGAGTCTGCTGGAGAGCCGCTACGCCGACCTCCGCCGCGATCGCGACTCCCTCCTGGCCCGCTACCGCGCCGCCAAGGCGCAGGAGCACATGCAGAAGACCACCGAGACGACCACGACCAAGGTGTCCGTCTACGACCCCAGCAGCGAGATCGAGCGCATGGAGCGCCGCATCCGCGAGAAGGAAGCCCAGGTAGCGGCCCGGGGCGAGATGATGGCGATGGCGGCCGAGTCGCGGGTGCAGTCGCTTGAGCAGGGCCGCACCGATCTGGAGATCGAGGCCGAGCTGCTGGCCCTCAAGGCCGAAGCCGACGAAGCGAAGTCGTAGCCGCCGCAAGGGCCGTCAACCGAGCAGTAATAGCCACGGAGGCACAGAGACACGGAGAGGGGCTGGAAGTGGGGGGAGCAGGGGGAAGGGGCAAGCGCCTCTAACCCCTTCCCCAACCGCTGCATTCTGTGTCTTTGTGCCTCTGTGGCCAATCCCACGCCATGATCCAGCGGGTCGTCGCCAACATCCTCGACCACTTCCTGCAAGCGCCGGCGGGGCGGACGGTGGCGGTAGCGTACCCGCCGGAGAAAGCGGCCGTGGCCGAGGCCTTGGCCCAGGGCCTGGCTGAGCGGGGTTGCCCACCGGTGCTGCTTCCCGTCCCGGAAGAGGCGCCCTCGCTGCCCGACTGCGTCGTGGCCGCCTTCGGGGACCCCGATCTGGGCCTCATCGTGCTCCTCTCGCCTCGCCTCTGGGCCCAGCAGGGCCTGGCCGCCCGGTTCGTCATGCGCAACGGCCGGCCTAGCCTGGACGTGCGGTGTTCCCCGCTGTTCGTGGACACCATCGTCGCGCCGGAGAGCTTCCTCCGCGTCTACGCCTCCGACCCCGCCGGTGACCGCGCCTACCTGGCCCGTCTGCGAGACGCCCTGCCGGCCGAGCGCCTGGTGCACGTGACTGCCCCGGGCGGCACGGATCTGGTCTTCCGCTCTCGCGCCTGGCAGGCGTGCGGCAACACCGAGGTCCTGACCGCGCCGGTGGAAGGGACCGCCAAGGGCATCATCGTCGCCGACCTGAGCGTGCACTTCGGCCTGGCATCGGCGCCCATCACCCTGGGCCTGCAGCAAGGGCGCGTGGCCGGCATCACCTGCCGGGACCCGTCCGACCGCCTGTTCGCCCTCTACCGGGCGGACATGGAGCGGCACTTCGCCGCAGACGAGGCGAACCGGATGCTGGCTGAGGTGGGCGTGGGCGGGAACGGCGGCGCCATTCCCTCGGGCGTCCTCATGGAGGACGAGGCGGTGCGGGACACCTGCCACTTCTGCTTCGGCGACAACTCCCGCTACGGAGGAGCGAACCGGAGCGACTGGCACGGCGGCACAGCCGTGGTACGGGGGCCGGCCCTTCGGGCGGTGGACTAGCGCTGCCCCTGCCTCCCGGCCGGATTGGGCCCTGGAATGCGTCGGCGGGCATCGCCAGGTCTATCTCCCCGGTAGCCACTGCCAGAGCGACCCGCTCCAGGTCCGCGTTGGTCGGCGCTACCCGGAAGCCGTCACGACGAAAGACCGGCCCCCGGCGGCGATGTCGGTTCGCTTGGCGCCGTCCACGAAGGGGTGGTTACGGATCAGGTCCTCGGTAAGGGCGCCTGCCCCCTGGCCTGTTTCGGTGTGGAGATCCGGCTCCGAGGAAGTGGTCCTTGGTCGAGCAAGGGCCGAGAGCAGGAGGTCGGGGCGGGCGAGACCGTCATCTGCGCCAACCAATTCGGCCTGGCGGGCCTTTTCGCGCCCTGGCGGACTGACCTCTCCGGCACCGGCGGGGCTTACGGATCTCCCCCGTCCTTCTCAGCGAAGAGCAGGCAGCGAGGCAAGCAAGGCGCCTGGCGAGCGGGGGGTTAAGCTCGGGACGCGAGCGCGCGAACGCAAGAGGGGCCGTATGGCCCTTCGCATTCCATGGCTTGGGCTTGCCTGGCTACAGGGGCTTACCGCCGTTCTTGAAGTCGAGAATGCCGTCCACCACCGGCCACTGCAGGCGACAGGCAGCGCATGCCGCCTGCGCGGAGTCCTCCTGCAGCGGGCCGTGACAGGCAGGGCAGGCAAGCAGCGACGCGGGAGCCGGCCCTGCCGCCTTCCGTGCCCGCGACACCACCATCACGCTCGGCGAGAGGGGGTAGAGCGAGGCCAGCGGCCGCAGCGCCCCCTCGACGGCGGTCAGCACCTGGGGCGAGACCCTTTCCTTAAGCGCCGGGATCCGGAAAAGAGACAGCGCATGCCACTCCTGGAACTCCAGCCCCGCTTCCGCCAGCCGATCGCGCATGTACTGGGGGTGGAAGTTCAGGTTGAGCTCGGCGAATTCCACCGGATCGCGCTGGAACGGGTTCCACGCTTGCTTTCGCAGGGCGTAGCGGCCGATCGCCTTGAGGTTGCGCTTGTTGGCGAACTCCAGCAGATAGGGCCCCCCCGAGCGCAGGATGCGCTGCGCCTCCGCCAGCGCCGGCGCGATGTCCCGCAGGTGGTGCAAGACGCGCACCGTCACCACCGCATCGAAGGCGGCACCCGCCAGGGGTAGGCGGCGAATATCGGCGGCCACGTAGGTGAAGCGGGGGTCGCCGGCATGGTCCTCTCGCGCCTGGCGCAGCAGAGTGCGGGAATAGTCGACGAGGTAGACGCGCCGGTAGCCCTGATACAGGTCGGCCAGGCGGCCGAAACCCGCTCCCAGCTCGGCGATGGCGTCTCCCGCTGGGGGCAGCAGCCTCGCCAGCACCTGGCGCTCGGCCAGGTCCTCATAGCGGCGGCCTTCGGTCCAGAAGCGCCGGCGGTAGTCGCTTCCTTCGTAATCGCAGATCTCGGGCATTGACTCTCCGGTGGCCTGTTTCACGTGAAACAGGGGGATGGATGGTGCGTGGCGCCTACCCCAACGGCGCTCCGCTCGCCGGTTGTTTCACGTGAAACACGGCGATGACTAGCGATGGGAGCGGATGATGGATATGAGCAGCCAGAAGCCGAAGAAGCAGGCGGCCACGAACGTCAAGGCTCCGATGGGGATGCCCACATGGAGCAGCGGCACCCACCAGACGGCGGCGTCCGGCCCCGCCGAAAGCAGCACGGCCGAGGACAGCAGTAGCGCCGCCACCACCGCGGCGAAGGACAGCCGGTTGCCCAAGTCGTTGATGCGGCGAGAGACCTGGTCCAGCCCCAGGAGGTCGAAGCCGATCACCAGCTTGCCTCGTTCCAGCCGGTCCAGCAGCACGTCGGCCCGCACGGGAAGGGTCTGCACCAGGTAGCGCGTCTGCTCGGCGAAATCCAGCGCCTCGCGGGCAATCTGCTCCGGGCCCAGGCGCCGGGTCGCCAGCTTGATCAAGTAGGGACGCAACTCCTCCACGATCACAAAGTCGGGGCTCAGTTGGAGCGCCACCCCGTCGAGCAGGATGAGCGTTTTCGCCAAGAGCGCCAACTCGGCGGGAATGTCGACCCGATACTCGTGAGCGACAGCGAACACTTCCGTCAGCACCTCGCCGACCGAGAGCTCGCGCATCTCCAGGCCGTGGAAGCGCAGCAGCAACCGTCGCAGGCCCTGCTCCAGCGCCTCGACGCGGGCATACTCATGCATGGCGCCCATGCGCACCATCACGGTGGCCATCCGCTGCGGGTCCTCGGCCACGAAGCCGGCCAGCAGCGCGCCCAGATCCTCGCGCATCTCCGGCGTCAGGTAGCCCACCGTGCCGAAGTCCACCAGCGAGACACGGTCGTCGCCCACCAGGATGTTCCCCTGGTGCGGATCGGCATGGTAGAAGCCGTCCTCGAAGATCATCTGGAAGTACATGCGCACGCCCAGCGTTGCCACCGCCCGCCGATCGTAGCCGGACTGCGCCAGCGCCTCGTGGTCCGTGAGCCGGATGCCCTCCACGAACTCGGTGACAAGGAGTCGCGGAGTCGTCAGCTCGGCATAGACGCGGGGGACGTGGGCGAAGTCCAGCTTGGACAGGTTGCGACGCAGCCGCTCGGCGTTGCGTCCCTCCAAAGCGAAGTCCAGCTCATTGAGGAGGGCGTAGGAGATCTCCGCCACCAGGTCGACCAGGTGGCGCTCCCGTGCCAGCGCCAGGCGGCCCTCCAAGAACCAGGCCTGATCGCGCAGGATGTCCAGGTCGGCCTGCACCAACTCCTTGATGCCGGGACGCTGCACCTTGACCGCCACTTCCCGGCCGTCCAGCAGGCGGGCGCGGTGCACCTGCGCCAGGCTCGCGGCCGCCGCCGGCTGCCGGTCGAACCGGCTGAACACGCGATCCAGCGGCAGGCCCAGCTCGCGCTCCACAATGGCCACGATGGCATCCCACGACTCCGGCGGCGCCTGGTCGTAGAGGCGGGCCAGCTCGCTGAGGTACTCGGGTGGGAGGACATCGGCGCGCCCGGCCAGCATCTGGCCGATCTTGACGTAGGTGGGGCCCAACTCCTCCAGCGTGTGCCGGACGCGCTCGGGCAGGGACATGCGCACGACCTCGGGGCGGGGCCGGGCGGAGCGCAGCAGCCACCGGCGGGGCATCCAGTCCGCCAGTTTGAGCTGCTCTACCACCACGTCGAGGCCGTTGCGCCCCAGGACGCGCACGATCTCCCGCAGGCGGCGCAGCTCGCGTAGCCGACGCTTGCCGGTAGTGAGGAACCAGGTAGCGGGACGCTGGGCGCTCATGGGCCCGATTATACTTGGCGCCGAGCCGCCGGCATAGGACGAGCTCGCCTCGGCGCCGAGCGAGGGAGATCCCGCGTGCGGGGCGGTGGCTTCCTCGCCGGCGCTCGGAATGACAGGGAAGCGCACGCCGCCTCGATAGGGACAGGCCCCGCGCCTGCCCTCTGCAGCCACGCCCGGCGATCAGGCGTCCCGTCGCTGCCGGCGGGCGAGCCCGAGGTTCGGTCCCCTAGTCGAAGTCGGTGGGCAGGTCCGGGTTCCTGAGGTGCTCGTAGAAGCGGTGGATCTGCTGCGGCAGCGTGCGCGCCAAGGACAGGGGCGGCAAGGCATCCTCGGCGAAGAAGTCCGCCCCGGCCGTTTCAATGCTCTCCGCCGGCTCGCCGCCCAGCAGCTCGCAGAGGAAGAACATCTTGTAGATGTGCTGGGGGTGCGGCGGGTGTGGGTGACGGTTGCGGTCCAGTACGGCCAGGAGCTTCACCGCCCGCACCAGGTAACCCGATTCCTCGCGCACCTCGCGCTCCACCCCCGCCGAGGGAGAGTCGCCCACGTCCGCCCAGCCGCCCGGCAGGGTCCAAAGCATGTCGCGGCGTTCCTTCACAAGCAAGATGCGCTCGTCCCGGAACACGACGGCGCGCAGGTCGATCTTGGGCGTAGCGTAACCCTCTTCACCGGCAAACAGCTCCCGGACGCGCTCTTCCGGCGTGTCGGAGTAGCGGGATACGATCTCAACGGACGTCTGCCGCACCTGCTCGAACCGCTCGCGGTCGAACGGGTTGGTGCAGTAGGCCAGCGCATCCTGGGAGATGGCCTGCAAGCGCTTCGCCCACTCCAGCCAGATAGGGTCCATACTAGGCTACCTCTTGCTCAAGACATAGGGCGAAGAATGTGCTAGATTAGCAGCACAAGCAAGGAGCCCCACTTGGACGCCACCGAGACCGCTCTCCCGAAGATGCTGGTGGTCCTGAACCCCAAGGGTGGACAGGCCGACCCCGCTGCGCTCCGGCAGGCGCTGTCCCGGTATTGCCCGCCTTCCGCCTGGCAGGTCCGCATCTACGAGGTCACCGGCAATGAGGAACTTGCTGAGGCAGTGCACGCGGCGGTGCAAGAAGGCTACTCGGTGGTGGCGGCCGCGGGCGGCGACGGCACCGCCTCCTCGGTGGCCAACGCCCTCATCGGCACTGGCGTTCCTCTGGCGATCCTGCCCGTGGGGACGGGCAACACCCTGGCGCGCGAACTGGGCTTGCCGCTGTCCCTCGATCGCGCCTGCGCCCTGATCTCCGGCGAACATCAGACGCGCGTGATCGACGTCATGCAGGTGGGAACGCGCTACTGCGTGCTCAACGTCAGCGCCGGCCTGAGCGCTATCTCCATGCGCGAGACCACCGGCGAGAGCAAGCACCGCTACGGCGTATTGGCCTACCTGGTCACCGCCCTGCGCGCCCTGGCCGGCTTCCAGCCTCGCCGCTACAATCTGGAAGTGGACGGCAAAGCGATCACGGCGCGCGCCTCCGACGTCCTAGTGGTGAACGGTTCAACGCCGGTCGCCTCGTTCCGGCGCCCCGGTCCCAGCCTGCAACTGGACGACGGTATTCTCGGCGTCTACGTTATCCGCGCCCGCAGCCTGCTCGACCTGCTCGCCTCCCTGTGGATGATGCTCTGGCGCCTTGAGGGGCGTGACCGGCGCGTGCGGGTCTACAGCGCTCGCACCTCAGTGGAGCTGGATGCGCAGCCGACGGTGGTGCTGCAGGCCGACGGCGACGCTCTCGGGGAGACTCCCGTGACAATCAAACTGGTACGCCGGGCTCTCCAGGTAGTAGTGCCGCCGCCGGCGCTCGATCATCGCCCCGGCTTCGGCCAGGGGATCGATCGCGTGCGCCGACAAAGGGAGCAGCGGCTCCGCGGGGGCTAGTCGGGGCAGCGCACCCAGTCGAGTCCGGCTGCTCGAGCGGCGTTGGCCAGGCGCCGGTCGGCCGTCCACGCGACGGAGTAAGCGGCTAGCCCTCCACCGCTGCCGGTCCCTGGTTGATGCGCCGGATCTCCTCCATCACCGCGGGCTCGAACTTAGGCGTGCGGTCGTAGTAGTAGATGCCGTTGACCTCCTGCTCCACGTCGGTGAGTTGGGTGTAGCAGAAGCCCCACATCCGCGGATTGCGCAGCAGCGCCTCGGTTAGGGTGCGGTAGCGGGCGACGAACTCCTCCACGGAACGCGGCCGCTCGCCATAGCCCCAGTTGTTGCCATCCGCCTGGGCCGGGTTCCACCAGATGCCGCCGTACTCGCTCACCCAGAAGGGCTGCCCCTTCCAGGGAGCGTCGTGCTGGGGGAAGTTCTGCCAGGGCGCCTCGCCGGACCCGAAGGCGTCCCAGCGGACACCGAACTCCTCCGGGGTGATGCGGTGAGCGTAGTCGTGCACGTCGTACATGTCCGTCTCCACGTGCACGTAGCCGCTGGTGTCGATCACCAGCCGTGTCCAGTCCAGCGCCTTGGTGGCGCGGTAGACCGTGCGCAGCAGTTCCGGGTTCTGCGTCGTGGTGGTCTCGTTGAATGGGCACCAACCGATGATGCTCGGGTGGCTGAAATCCCGCTCTATGATGGACGGCCACTCGGCCAGGACCCGCTCCAGCACCGACGGGTGGGCGTAGTCGAGCCCCCAGTTGGGGAACTCGCCCCACACCGGGTATCCCAGCCGGTCCGCCCAATAGAGGAAGCGCGGCTCAAACACCTTCTGGTGCAGCCGGGCGCCGTTGAACCCCGCCGCCAGGCTCAGCTCGATGTCGCGCCGCAAGGCGGCGTCGCTGGGGGCGGTGTAGATGCCGTCGGGGTAGAAACCCTGGTCCAGCACCAGGCGCTGGTAGAACGGCCGCCCGTTGAGGAGCACCTTGCCGTCCTCGATGGCGATGGAGCGCAGACCGAAGTATGACTCCACCCGGTCTACCACCGCTTCGCCCCGGGCGAGCGTCACGGTCAGGTCGTAGAGAAAGGGTTCTTGGGGCGACCAAGCACGCACCGAGGACACCGGCACGACGCAGGCCGCCCAGCCGCCCGCCGCCCGCACGGAAGCGCCTCCCACGGCTGTTCCCTCCGCCTTCGCCTCGGCGCGCAGCACCATGCCCGCCGTCGGTCCGTTGAGCCTGGCCTGCACCAGCAGCGCGCCCTCATCCAGCATAGGCGTGAGGCGCAGGGACTCGATGTAGGTAAGCGGCACCGCCTCCAGCCACACCGTCTGCCAGATACCGGTGGTGCGGGTGTAGAGGCAGCGATGGGAATAGAAGCGGTCCGACTGCTTGCCTCGGGGGATGAGCGGGTCGCGCGGGTCGTCCTCGGCATACACGGTGAGCACGTTGGCGCCCGAGTGGAGGAGTCCGGTTATGTCCATGCTGAACGAGGAGAAGCCGCCCCGATGGCGGCCCGCTTCCCGTCCATTGACATAAACCCAGCAATCATAGTCCACCGCGCCGAAATGGGCGAGAACCCGCTTCCCCGCCCACCCAGCAGGAACGCGGAACTCCCGGCGGTACCAGACGGCGGGGATGAAGTCGGTGTGGCCGATGCCCGAGAGGCGACTCTCAGGGCAGAAGGGCACGATGATCTCCCCCTGCAGGCGATCCGCCTCGGGCAGGCCGCGGTCGCGCCCGCTGGCGCCCGGGTCCATCTCGAACTGCCACACGCCGTTGAGGTTGATCCAGTCGGGCCGGACCATCTGCGGGCGCGGGTACTCCGATCGGGGCACATCGTGGCTGCTCAAGCCTTCCTCCTGCGTCTGGGTACATGATGACGGTTGTATCTTGCCACCGGCCCGTCGCCCCATCAAGCCGGGCTCCCTCGCGATGCGAGATGCAGGCGACTTCAGCCGCCCGCTACCCACCAACGCCCGCTCCCACCGCGCCTGCTTCCCCCAGCACCCGACGCCGCACCCACTTGACTCACTGCCCCGTGTCCTTACACTCCCACCCATCGGGGCGCACCACCGGCCCACCATCGCGCCCCCGGGAGGGCCCATGCCCATCAAGTCCGCCTACATCATGACCGACCTGGAAGGAGTGGCGGGGATCGACGACTGGGATCCGCGCCACCGCGACTACAGCACCACCGCCAAGGGCGTCTACGAGCGTTCCGAGATGCAGCGCCTGCTCACCGGCGAGGTCAACGCGGCGATCGAAGGGCTGCTCGCCGCCGGGGTCGAGGAGATCCTAGTGAACGACGCCCACGGGGCCGGCCGCACCATCCTGCCGGAGCAGCTGCTGCCCGGGGCGAAGATCGCCCAAGGGACCAATCGTCCGTCCTGGCTGCTGGGGATCGCGCCACGGTTCGGCGCCCTCTTCCAGGTGGGCATGCACTCCATGAGCGACACCCCTAACGGCTGCCTCTGCCACACCATGTCCGGCTCCATCAAGGCCTACCGGATCAACGGGTGCGAAGTGGGCGAGATGGAGATCGCCGCCTACCTGGCGGGCGAACTGGGGCTGCCGTGGGCGTTCACTTCCGGCGATCTGCACGCCTGCCGCGAGGCGGAGGCTTGGGTCCCGGGAATCGTCACCGCGGCGGTGAAGGAGGGCTTGGGCCCCAACTGCGCCATCCACCTGGCGCCGGTGGATGCCCGGGCGCTCATCAAGGAGCGGATCCAAGAAGCGGTGGCTCGTGCCAGGGAGGTGCGCCCGCTGGTGGCGGAGCGGCCCGTTACCATGGAGATCGAGCGTCGCGAGCCCGGGCCTCTCGACCTCGGCCCCGGCGCCGAGCGCGTGAATGCCTTCACTGTCCGTTGGACGGGGCCGAGCCTGTGGCACGTATTCCACCTAGCCACCTACGGCCGCGAGGTGCCCAGACCGCAATAGGGTATATGCGCCAAACCAACGAAACGTGACGGCGGGGAACGCACCCCCGCCGTCTCTTGAACCCATCCGCCCAACGACAGGCCTTGCGGCCCCATCGCACATAGGGAGGCAGCCTAAAGGGTTAGGCTCTCCACCGTCAGCGTCAGCCCCTCCACGGCGACGACTCGCACCGCGGTCCCTTCGCGAAGGGCGGGGCCGCCGGTCTTCGCGCGCCACAACTCCCCCTCCACCAGCACCATCCCCTCCGGCGACAAGGCATCCCGTACCACACCTCGGGCGCCGAGGAGAGCCGACGCCCCCGTAGCGGGCGGGCGGCGCTGGGCGGCGACAGCCTTGGCCACCACGAAGAGGATGAAAGCGGCGGTGAAGCCTGCCACCGTCAGCACCAGGGACAGCGACACCTGGTAGAGGGGCGAACTGAAGAGAACCGTGGCCCCCAAGGCGAGCGACAGTACGCCTAGCCCGGTGAGAACGCCCAGACCGGGGGTCATGACGTCGGCGACAAAGAGGATAAAGGCCAGGGCGATCAGGCCGACGCCGGCCCAGTTGACGTCCAGCACCCCGAGGGCGAAGAACCCCAGCACCAAGCAGATTGCCCCGACGATGCCGGCGACGTAGCCGCCCGGGCTGGAAAGCTCGAAAAGAATGGCGTTCATGCCGACGGTGAGCAAGATGAAGGCAATGTTGGGGTCCAACAGCGCGTCCAACAACTGCTCGACGAACGACAGAGGCACGCTTCTCAGCGGGATGCCGGCGGCATCGAGCGCGCGCGCCTGCCCGGCCACGATCACCTCGCGCCCCTGAAGCTGGGCCAGTGCCTCCTCCGGCGTCTCGGCCACGGCGTCCACCACGCCGGTAGCCAGGGCCTCGGTGGCGCTGAGGGCGGCCGACTCGGTGACGGCGCGCTCCGCCCACTCCTGGGCGGAGGCCGACCGGTGCTCGGTGAGAGCCTTGAGGTCGGCCACGAGGATGTTCTCGGCCTTGCGCCGTTCCACCTCGCCCATTTCCCCTTCCATGCTCACCGGGCTGGCGGCGCCGATGCTGGTGCCGGGCGACATGGCAGCGGCGTGGCCGGCGAGGGTGATGATGGCGCCGGCGGAGGCGGCGGTGGCGCCCGCCGGGCCGATGTACACGACGATGGGCGCCGTGGCGGCGCGCATGGCGGCGACGATCTCGCGTGTCGTGGTCAGCCCGCCGCCGGGGGTGTTGAGCACCACTACGAGGGCAGCGGCGCCGTCCGCTTCTGCCTTGTCGATGGCCCGCTCCAGGTAGCTGGCGGTCACCACGGTGATGGGGCCCTTGATGTCTACCCGGTAGGCGACGCGCTCGGCCTGCCCGGCGGCGCCGGCCGGCGCGATCAGGGTCAGCAGCATCACCGCTATGAGATACAGGGAAGACAGCTTACGCCCTAGGATCACGTCATCGCTCCTCTGGTAGCCCGCGGACGAATGCCGACAGGTGGATGATAGCACATCTCCACCCGGTGCGGCGCCGTTCCTGGGACGGGCTCAGTCCCCGTGTGCAGCGGCGACCAACGGCGCGATGAATGCCGCGGCCGCCCCGGCCGGGTCAGTGGCCGTCCCGATGGCATCGAGCAGGGCGCTGCCCACGATGGCCGCGTCCGCCAGGGGCCGTAGGGCGCTCACGTCATCCGGCCGGGCATTGTCGAACCCCACTCCTAGGGGCGCATCGGTCTCGGCGCGCACGCGCGCCAACAAGTCAGGCAGGTCCGGCGGCAGGGCCCCGCACGTCGCCGTCATTCCCAGGCGGGCGGCGACATAGATGAAGGCGGGCCTGCGGGTCGCCTGGAGCCGCACCCGCTCGGCGGTGGTCGCCGGCGCGACCTGAGGGACGATGCCCAGGCCGGCCTCACGGCAGAGCCCGTCCAGTTCCTCCGCCTCCTCCAGGGGCAGGTCGGGCACGATGAAGCCATCCACTCCGACCTGGCGAGAGGCCTCAACGAAGCGGGCGGGACCGTATTGCAGGATGGGGTTGTAGTAGCCCAGGAAGAGCAGCGGCAGTTCCGGCCGCGCGGCGCGGATCCCTGCCGCGGTGGCCAAACACGCGGCGACGTTCGTGCCCCGGGCCAGGGAGGCGGAAGAGGCGGCCTGGATGGTGGGCCCGTCGGCCAGAGGGTCGCTGAAGGGGATTCCCAGTTCCACGGCGTCCACCCCCGCCCCGGCAAGGGCGGACACGATCTTGGCCGTGGCGGCGAGGCTGGGGTAGCCCACCGTCACGTAGGCCGCCAGGGCGATCTGCCCCGCCCGGCGGCGGGCGCGGAAGGCCTCGGTGATGCGTGCGGAGCCGCGGTTATCGCTCATGGTGACCCTCACTCAAGTGCTCGATGTTGTCCAAGTCCTTGTCGCCCCGGCCCGACAGGTTGACGATGATCTGCTCGTCCGGCCTCATCGCCGCCGCCAACCGCAGCGCGTGGGCCACCGCGTGCGACGACTCCAGTGCCGGGATGATGCCCTCCAGCCGGCAGAGGGTATGGAAGGCGTCCAATGCCTGCGAGTCCTCGGCGTAGGCGTACTCGGCGCGGCCCATCAGGCGCAGGAGGGCGTGCTCCGGCCCCACCGAGGCGTAGTCCAGCCCGGCCGACACCGAGTAGGTGTTCATGATCTGGCCGTCGGCGTCCTGCAGCACAAAGGAGCGGGTGCCCTGAAGCACTCCCTCGCGCCCGCGCACCGGGTCGGCGAAGCGGGCGGCGTGCTTGCCGGAGGCAATGCCCTCTCCGCCCGCCTCCACGCCCACCAACCGCACATCGTCACGGAGGAAGGGGTAGAAGAGGCCGATGGCGTTGGAGCCGCCGCCCACGCAGGCCACCAGCGCGTCCGGCAGGCGTCCGGTGCACTCAAGGATCTGCGCCCTCGCCTCCGTGCCGATGACCGACTGGAACTGGCGCACGATCAGCGGGTAAGGGTGCGGGCCGAGGGCGGAGCCCAGCAGGTAATGAGTATCGCCCACGGTGGTCACCCAATCGCGCAGGGCCTCGTTGATCGCTTCCTTGAGGGTGGCGGTCCCCGCGTGCACCGGCCGCACCTCCGCGCCGAGCAGGCGCATACGCTGGACGTTGGGTGCCTGGCGCTCCATGTCGACCCGGCCCATGTAGACGGTGCACTCCATGCCGAGCAGGGCGGCCACGGTGGCGGTGGCGACGCCGTGCTGGCCCGCCCCCGTCTCCGCCACCAGGCGGCGCTTGCCCATGAACTCGGCGAGCAGGCCCTGGCCGAGGGTGTTGTTGATCTTGTGCGCCCCGGTGTGTGCCAGGTCCTCACGCTTAAGGAGAATGCGCGCGCCGCCGGCATGGTCGGAGAGGCGCTGCGCCAGGTAAAGCGGGGTGGGACGGCCGGCGTAGGTGTGCAGCAAGTCGCGCAGGCGCGTCTGGAAGGCCTGGTCGCGCTGGGCCTGCGAGAAGGCGGCGGCCAATTCATCCAGGGCGGGCACCAGCGACTCGGGAACGTAGCGGCCGCCGTAGGGTCCGAAGCGACCGGCGGCGTCCGGCCATTGGTAGGCATCCATCGCCGCGGCGGCATCCGATGGGTTGGGTCTAGCGGCTGGCATCGGCTCTCCTCGCTTTTTCTATATCGGAACGCATGAGCTCATGGTCCTTGACGCCGGGGCTCGCCTCGATCCCCCCGGCCACATCCACGGTGTAGACTGGACGGCACAGCAATGGCGGCGCCCACGTTGTCCGGGCGCAGGCCACCGGCCAGGAAGAGACGATACAGCGGAGCTGACTTCGCGGCCAGTTCCCGGTCGGCAGTTCGTCCGGTACCTCCCAGCGAGTAGGCGCCCTCCCGGTCCTCCACCTTCAGGAACACCGAGGCCGGTGTGCCCAGGCCGACGGGAAGCCGGCATGTGCCCGGTCCTGGACCTGCCCGTCGCCGATCGGCGCCCGTCCGTCTGACGTCTGTCCACCTCTCCGACGAACGTAGAAAGCCCTCGTCACTTGGAACGAGGGCTCGAAAGCATGCGCGTACAGCCTCAGCGCCGGCATCGCGCTCTCACCTGCGCCCGACTCTCTGGGCCGCGCTGTGGGCCTGCTCTGCCCGTTCACAGCCTGCGGTACTCAGTTGCCGGGGAGTGAAAACCTGGGCGGTGGATTGCTAAGTGCAGCTGGGGCCGCTTTGGGCGGCCTTCCGCCTCATCCCTAGCAGCATGGCCCCGTGTGGGCGTTCGGGATGGGGAACGGCTGCACAAACCCATACTATGGGATTCCCCTGGCGGCGCTACAGACGGCCTAGAACCTAACCCCCGCTCGTGGTTTCAACGAGCGAAACCACTGCTCCCCTTCCCTAAGAAGAGGGGGGTTGGGGGGTTAGGTTCCGCGCCGGACGCTAGGTCCACGCCGCGCCAATCGGTAGGGGAGGGCCCCCGCGCCCTCCCCAGGCGGCCGAACCGCTACTCCCAGCGCCAGAACTTGATCGTCAGCGGGACGAGCACCACCAACAACCCCGCCAGCACCGCCACGTCCAGCCCGAGGGGCACCAAAGGCCGGAAGCCCGCCATCACCTGGCGCAAGGCATCCGACAGGTATGTCAGCGGCATGGCGTACATCACCGGGCGGAGGAACTCGGGCAGGAACTCGGGCTCGAAGAAACTGCCCGAGAGGAAGATCATCGCGAAGTTGACCACCTGAGCGATGGCTACCGCCGCCTCGCTGGTGGGCGAGAGGGCGGCAATGAAGTAGCCCAGCGTGACGAAAGTCACTGCGCCAAGCAGGGCGACGGGCAGGATCAGGTAGGCCTGGCGGCCGAGAACCAGGCCCAGGACGAGCACGCCGAAGACGACAAAAAGGACCGCCTGCACCATGCCGACAGTTACCCGCCAGCCCACCTGCGCCGCCAGCACGGTGCGCGTCGACAGAGGCGCCACCGCCAACCGGCGCAGCACCTTCTTCTCCCGCATCTCTACCAGGGGCATGGCGGTGCCGAAGACGCCTAGCCAGAGCATGGCCAGGCCGAGCATGCTGGGGGCGTAGAAGGCGGCGGCACTCTGCTTCTCCACCTGCACACTGCGGGCGTCCACCGTCAGCAGCTCGGGAGCCCCCTGCGCCACCAGGTTGGCTTGACTGAGGAAGCTGCGCACGAAGCCCAGCCCCATCCCAGAGGACACTTGGCTGGTCGGGTCATAGTAGGCCTCCACGGCGGTGGCCCGGCCGGCGGCGACGCCGGCACTCATCCCCTCGGGGAGAATCAGGACGGCGTGCAGATGACCGTGTCGGAGGGCCTCCAACAGCTCCTCCTGGTCGCCCTGCCGTAGCGAGATGCTCTCCGCCACGGCCGGGCTCTCAAGGACAGCCACCAGTTGCCGGGCCAGGAGGCCGTCGTCGAGCGTCGCCAGGCCAAGCCTGATGTCGACCCCTTGGTCGCCGCCGAAGATCAGCCCAAAGAAGCCGGCGAACATGAGGGGCATGATGATGGTGATCACCATAGCCAGCTTGTCCCGCACAAACTCGAGGGCATTGGCAAGGTAGAGAGCGATGAAGGCCTTCATCAGCGAATCCTCCTGCCGGTGATCTTCAGGAAGACATCCTCTAGGGTGGCCTGGCGCACCACCAGCTGGCCCAACTCGACCGACTGCCCTTGGGCCCAGTCAAACAGACCGGACATCGTCTTGGGGACGGCGGCGCTGAAAACGACGAACCGTCCATTCTCCTGCGTCACCTGGTTGACGGCAGGCAGAGACGCCAAGGCTTCTGTCGTTAGACCGCTGACGGCGTCCACTTCAATGGCCGTCTCGTGGAAGTACTTGGCGATCAACTGGCGCGGCGTGCCCAACTCGATGATGCGGCCGTGGTCCATCACCGCTACGCGGTCGCACAGTTCCTCCGCTTCCTCCATGTAGTGCGTGGTGAGAAGCACCGTGCGTCCCTCGTTGCGGAGGTCCTTGACGATGTCCCAGATGGCCCTCCGCGCCTGAGGGTCGAGTCCGGTGCTGGGCTCGTCCAGGAAGACCATCTCCGGCTTGTTCACCAGCGCCAGGGCGAGGGAGAGGCGCTGGGCCTGACCACCCGACAGCTTGGCAGTGGCGGCATTCTGTCTCCCCTTCAGGCCCACGAGGTCGAGCAGCGCGTCCCGATCCATGGTGTCTTCATAGAAGGAGGAGAAGAGACCGATGATC
Organism: Anaerolineae bacterium; assembly: GCA_040768685.1. Classification (GTDB taxonomy): domain Bacteria; phylum Chloroflexota; class Anaerolineae; order DRVO01; family DRVO01; genus Ch71. The sequence continues at coordinate 145,195 of JAXGMM010000004.1, read as the reverse complement.
TCCCGCACCGTGAGCTTAGGGTAGAGGCCCGTGCTCTGCAGTTGGATGCCCAGGCGCCGGCGGAACTGGGGGTCGTTGGCGCCGAAGGGCCGGCCGAGGAGGACGATCTCGCCCGAGTCGGGCTGCCGAAGCCCCTCGATGCACTCCACTGTGGTGGTCTTGCCGGCCCCGTTGGGGCCGAGGATGCCGAACACCTCGGCGCGGCGAACCGCAAAGGAGATGCCGTCCACCGCCTTGAGGTCGCCGTAGGACTTGCGCAGGTCGGTAACACTCAGGGCGACTCCATATGCCTCTGTCATCACCTTCTTGTCCTCCAGGCACAGCTATGGCCATTGTAGAGGGTGCCGGCAAGGTGCTCAATTCCTGGACGGGACGCTCAACGCCATTTCGCGCCAACGTAAGACACCGCGCGGACGGTTTTAACCGTCCGCTGGAGACAGAAAGGTGCAGTGGCAGGCCCAATTAGAGTCGACTGCCGGTTGCCGCTTCCTCGTACCTAGTGTATTCTCATTATTAGATCATGGTACCGGAGGTGCCCGATGGACCAACAGCCGATCGCCCTTTCTCTCCTCAATGTCGTGCTTGAGTTCATGCGCATTGTGAAGGCCGACCTGTCGCAAGGCGCCGACGGCAGCAGCGTCTCCCCTTCCCAGTACCGCATCCTTCGCCGCCTGCAGGACGGCGAAGCGACCGTGTCGGAGCTGGCCAACTGGAACGCCGTCACATTGCCCACCGCGACCAAGATTCTGGACGTGCTGGTGGATCGAGGCTGGGTGGAGCGGTGGCGTTCGCGCGCTGACCGTCGCCTGGTGCACGTCGGCCTGACGGAGCGCGGCCGCCAAGTGCAGGTGGAGTTGGAGCAGCGCGCCGCCGGCTCGGTCGCCGCTGTCATCGACGGCATGGACCCGTCGGCCACGAGCGCGTTGGCGCCGGTTGTGGCCGCCATCGCGGCCTCACTGGCCCGGAGAGAGTGTGACCAGCCGGACAACGACCAGGCAGGCGCCGCCGACGCTAGCTAGATGAGGACGTTCCGGCGCACTATCTCGTACATGCGGCCCTATGTTGGGGCCGTGGCCCTGGCCTACATCTGCATGTTGGGCATCGCCGGGGCGGGGCTGGTCATCCCCGATCAGATCGGCCGCGTGGTGGACGGCGGCATCATCGCCGGCCGGCGGGAGGCCCTGGTCCAGGGCGTGCTGGTGGTGCTGGCCCTGAGCGTGCTGCGGGCAGTGCTGGTCTTCTTCCAGGGCTACCTGACGGAGACCGTCTCCCAGGGCATCGCCTATGACCAGCGCAACGAGCTCTACGAGAAGCTGCAGCGCCTGTCCTTCAGCTACTACGACCAAGCCGAGACCGGCCAACTCCTTGCCCGCGCTACCAGCGATGTGGAGATGCTGCGGCGCATCACCGGGCGAGGCCTGCTCATGCTCATCAACGCCAGCATCACCGCGCTGGGCACGGCGGTCGTGCTGGTGCTGATCAACCCGCTGCTGGCGGTGATCTCGCTGGCGGCCATGCCGGTGCTCATGTGGGTGGTGCGGCGCTTCGCCGGGGAGATTCGCCCGCTGACTTTGGTGGCGCAGAACCGGCTGGCAATGCTCACCTCGCGGCTGGAGCAGAACCTGCGCGGCCTGGCGGTGGTGAGGGCTTTCGTCCAGGAGCGGGCGGAGACCGAGCGTTTCGAGAGAGAGAACTCCATTCTCTACGACGACAACGTGCGCATTGTCGCCCTGCGCGCCGTCCGCGAACCGCAGATGCGCGTTCTAGCGGACGTGTCCACGGTTCTCCTGCTGTGGGCGGGGGGCTACATGGTGGTGCAGGGCGGCCTGACGCTAGGCGAGTTGGTGGCCTTCAACGCCTACCTGCTCAACCTGGTGCAGCCGCTGCGGCGGTTCGGCTGGCTCACCTCGATGATCAGCTCGGCCTTGGCCGCGGGTGAGCGCGTCTACGAGATACTGGACCTCTCCGAGGAGGTCCAGGACGCGCCCGACGCCGTACCCCTGCCGCCGGTGGAGGGCTGTGTCCGCTTCGAAGACGTAACCTTCGGGTACCTGCGGAGCCGGCCGGTGATCGACGGGCTCTCGTTCGAGGTTCCGCCTGGGTCGGTGGTCGCCCTGCTGGGGCCCACCGGCAGCGGCAAGAGCACCATCATCAACCTGCTGCTCCGCTTCTACGATCCCCTCAGAGGTCGGGTGCTGGTGGACGGGCGCGACATCCGCGGTGTGACGGTGGAGTCGCTGCGGAGACAGATCGGCCTGGTATTGCAGGAGACCATGCTCTTCGCGGGGACCATCCGGGAGAACATCGCCTTCGGCAAGTCGGACGCGACCCAGGAGGAGATCGAGGCGGCGGCCCGCTCGGCGGCGGCGCACGAGTTCGTCACTGAGCTACCCGAGGGGTACGACACCCTGGTGGGCGAGAAGGGCGTGATGCTCTCCGGCGGCCAGCGCCAGCGCGTCGCCATCGCCCGCGCCATCCTCAAGGACCCGCGCATCCTCGTCTTGGACGACGCCACCTCCAGCGTGGACTCCGAGACTGAGTTGCTGATTCAGGAAGCCCTTTGGCGCCTGTTGCCCGGTCGCACCAGCTTCATCATCGCCCAGCGCGTGTCTACGGCGCGGCGCGCGGACGTGATAATCCTCCTGGACAAGGGGCGGCTATCCGACATGGGGACCCATGAAGAGCTGATGGCCCGCTCCGGGCTGTACGCCGACATCTACAACAGCCAGTTGCTGCCCGAAAGAAGTGCCGGCGCCGAGAAGGCGGGCGCGGCGGGAGGCGCCTCATGAGCTTCATGAGCGCCGGCATGAGGGGCGGCCCGCAGGGGATGCTGCGCGCCTTCGGGGCCGCCGAAGAGACGTCGGGCCTCAACTGGCGGGTGCTGTGGCGCTTGTTCGGCTTCGTCAAGCCCTATCGCGGGGCGTTGCTCGGGGCCCTGGCCCTGATGGCGATGGCCTCGGTAGCGCAGTTGGTGGGCCCCTACCTGGTCCGCTCCGCCATCGACGACCACATCCGCGGCGGCAACCTTCGCGGGCTGGATCTGGTGTGCGCCGGCCTCCTCGTCACCTACCTGGTGGGCGCGTACGCCTCCGGCCGCCAAGAGCTGCTGGTGGGACGCATGGGCCAGGCCGTCCTGCGGGACATGCGCAGCCGCCTGTTCGAGCACATGCAGCGCCTTTCCTTCTCCTATTACGATCGCGAGGACGCCGGCCGCCTCATATCCTACGTCATCAACGACGTGGCGGTGATCAACGAGCTACTGGCCGGCGGCATCGTCACCTTGGTGGGCGACTCGCTGATGCTGATGGGCATCGTGGGCATCATGCTGGCCATGAACGTGCGGCTGGCGCTGCTTTCCTTTTCCGTGCTGCCGCTGATGGTCCTGCTGACCTGGTGGTTCTCCAACCGGGCCGCCAAGGTCTATCGGCTCACCCGCCAGAAGGTAGGCGTCATGGTCGGCCGCCTGGCGGAGGATCTCTCTACGGTGCGCGTGGTCAAGGCCTTCGCCGAGGAAGACCGGGCCCTGCGGCAGTTCGAGACCACCAACCGCGAGAACCGCGACGCCAACGTGGCCGCCATCGCCCTGGCGTTCGCCTTCCGGCCGGGTGTGGACTTGTTGGCGGCGGCGGCCTCGCTGGTGGTGCTCTGGTTCGGCGGCCTCTGGTCCGCCCAGGGACTGGTTTCGGTGGGCACCATCGTCGCCTTCCTCACCTATGTGACCCGCTTCTTCCAGCCCATCCAGGAGCTGAGCCAGCTTTTCACCACCGTGCAGTCGGCGGCGGCGGGCGGCGAGCGCATCCTGCGGCTGCTCGACACGGTGCCGGCCATCCAGGACGCCCCCGACGCGGTGGCGTTGCCGCCCCTGCGGGGCGAGATCGAGTTCCGCAACGCCACCTTCTCCTATGACCGCGAGGACCTGATCCTGGACGGGCTGAACCTGAGGGTGGCGCCGGGCGAGAAGGTGGCCATCGTCGGGCCGACGGGGGCGGGGAAGTCCACCATCGCCAAGCTGCTGGCGCGCCACTACGACCTGCAAGGCGGCAGCATCACCGTGGACGGGTACGACGTCCGGCAGGTGAAGCTGGCCTCGCTGCGGCGGCAGTTGGGCGTCGTGCCGCAAGAGCCCTTCCTCTTCGCCGCCACCATCGCCGACAACATCCGCTTCGGCAACATGGAAGCCGGCGACGAGGAGGTGCGCGAGGCGGCGCGCATGGCCCGGGCGGCGGAGTTCATCGAGGCGCTGCCCCAGGGGTACGATACCTGGGTGCAGGAGGGCGCGGTCAACATCTCCCTCGGGCAGCGGCAGCTGGTGTGCCTTGCGCGTGTTATGTTGACTAAGCCGAGCCTGATTGTGCTGGACGAGGCCACCTCCAGCGTGGACACGCGAACGGAGCGGCTCATCCAGGAGGCGTTGCAGGACCTGATGGCCGGCCGCACCTCCATCATCATCGCCCACCGCTTGGCCACGGTGCGCGAGGTGGACCGCATCATCGCGCTGCAGGATGGGCGCATAGTGGAGATGGGCACGCACCAGGAGTTGCTGGAGAAGGACGGGCTGTACAGCCGGTTGTACCACACTCAGATGGCGCTGGTGTAGGGGGATTGCCTAACCCCCCGGCCCCCCTTGCCTAGGAAGGAAGGGGGGCCGGAAGCCCCGCCGGCGCCTAGGAGGCCGTCCAGGCCGGCGCTAACGTCCACGTCTGCAGCTTGCCGTGCCGGTACAGGCGGCTGTAGTCCAGGTTGGGCTCCACCAACTGGCTCTGCGCCAGGCCATAGAACTGCAAGCCGATCAGATGCCCCAGAGCCGGCTCCCGGTCGAACCGCCAGAGATCAAGCGCCTCGGGCAGCTTGCCGAGTTCCACCACCGCTACGTAGGCGCGGCTGAGGGCGTGGTAGACGCTGCCTAGCCCGATGCGGCTGCCGTCCGGCAGGCGGAGGTTGGCGGGCAAGCAGCGGTCGCGTTCCACCGCCCGCAGCAGCGAGGCCGCTAGCTCCGCAATCAGGTCCGGCCCGGCGTCGCACGGCTCTTCGGGCGTGATGAGCGGCTCCTCCAGCGGGCCGAGGCAGTCGTTGTCGCGCTGCACCGCCTCCGGCAGAGCCCCGTGCCGGCGGAAGGCGAGCAGCGCCCGTGCCAGCCCGATGGCGATCTCGGCGGGGGTGAAGGCGCCGTCAAGGGCGACGGATCGCGTCGCGCAGGTGCGCTGGGCGGCGGCGTAGAGGTCCAGGCGGCCGATCTGGTCCGGAACGCGGCCGTACTTCTTCACCGCCTCGGGAACGCTGATCGGGTTCAAGTCGGGGTGGTGCTTGATGAACTGCACCAGCCGCCGGAAGTTCCGCAGCGCCAACTCCACCTGGCCCCAGCTGCGCACCCCTGCCTGCCGCCGCCGCGGCCACTCCTCCGGCGGTATGATGCGGCCGTTGGGGCTGACGTAGAAGTCCACCCAGTCCAGGCTGTAGATCTTGAAGGGATGCGCCGGGTGCATCAGCATCGCCGGCTGCCCCGCGCGGACGCAAGCGTCGATCTTCTCAGCGAAGCGCTCCAGGTGCGCCTCGAACTCCGGCTGGCTGGAGAGGGCGTCATCGAAGCCCTCGAAGTAGGGCAGCTCCGTCTCCGTGGGCACGATCACGTAGCCGAAGTTGAATGCCCCGCAGTACCGGCTCATGTTGTAGAGCGGCGGCGGGGTGGGATAGCCGTACATGAAAGGCAGCCCCAGCTCGCGGGCGACGACGTGCTGGTGCGGCGCCGAGTTGAAGGCGTGGGCGCTCAGGCACACCGGCTCGACGTCGAACGACTCGGCCACCTCCCGGTAGGCCTGGGTCTGCATCTGCCGCACGATCTCCAGACCCTCGGCCCATTCGTGCTTGGCCGCCGCCACGGAGTCGTAGGGGGCAGCGTCCCACAGGGTATGCACGCCGATGAACTGCTGGCGCATGGCGGCGAGCACGTCCTCCCGGCCTCGGTCTTTGAGCAGCCGGGCCCGCTGGGCGATGACCATGAAGTTGGCCGGCACCCCTTCCTCGGTGTAGATCTCCGCCAGGCGCTTGGGCACCTCGTCGAAGCCGTACTGTTCCGGCGTGTACACGTCCTCGGTGTCGTGGGTGATGATCAGGTCCATGTGAGTCTCCCGCAGGAATGGATGGCGGTAGCACAAGCACCGGCGGCGGACTGTGGGGTCCTACCGCCGGCAGCGCGCACGGTGGAAAGGCCGTCGAGCCGGCCGGGCGCGGTCGCTTAGCCCTTCACGCCGGTGATGACGATGCCCTGGATGAAGTACCGCTGGGCCGAGTAGAAGACCACCAGCAGCGGCAGGATGGAAATGGCGGTCATGGCCATGGTCTGCCCGATCTGCGGGTCGGAGCGCGTCTGGAATAGGCGCAGCCCGGCCGCGATGGGGTACTTGGCCGGCGTATTGACGTAGATCAGTGGCCCGAAGAACTCGTTCCAGTTCCAGGTGAACTCGCTGATGGCCACCACTCCCAGGGCCGGCTTGGACATGGGCAGAATGATGCGCCAGAAGATGCCGAAGATGCTACACCCGTCCAGTTCGGCCGCCTCGTCCATCTCCGTGGAGATGGTCATGAAGAACTGGCGGAGCAGGAAGACGTAGAACGGCGCGGCGAAATAGGACGGGACAATCAGGGGCCGCAGGGAATCGGTCCAGTGTATGCGGCTGAACAGGTAGTAGGTAGGGATGAGCGTCACCTGGCTCGGCAGCATCATGGTGGATAGCAGGATCATGAAGAGCACATTGCGGCCCTTGAACTGCATCCTTGCGAAGCCGTAGGCCACCAGCGATGAGGACACCAGCGAGCCAAACAGGTTGAAGACCACCAAGGTGAGCGTGTTGCGGTACCAGCCGAGCACCGGCTGGCGCTGGAACGGCAGGGTGAAGTTGCTCCACTCGATCTCCGAGGGAATCCACACCGGCGGCATCACCAACTGCTCCCAGCGGGGCTTGAAGGCGGTGCTCACCATCCAGACGAAGGGCAACACGAAAACCACCGATCCCAGAGCGGCCAGAAGCGTCCAGAAGACCCAAGGGGCAACCCGGCGCGCGCCGGACCGACGCGCCTTCTTGGAGGTACGGGCAGCGGTGGCAGCCGTCATTTGCTCAGCTCCCCTTCGTAGTAGACCCAGGTGGCCGAGCTGCGGAACACGAGCAGCGTGAAGGCCATTATGATGACGAAGAGCACCCAAGCCACGGCGCTAGCGTAACCGAAGTGCAGTTGCTCGAAGCCCTTGCGGTAGAGGAACAGCACGATGGTGAGCGTGGCGTTGTTGGGCCCCCCGGCGGTGATGACATAGGCCTGGGTGAAGACCTGGAAGGCTCCGATCAGCGTCATCACCAGGTTAAAGAAGACGGTGGGGGAGAGCATGGGCATGGTGATGTTCCAGAATCTCCGCCAGCTGCCGGCCCCGTCAATGGCGGCCGCCTCATACAGAGGCGTGGGGATACCCTGCAACCCCGCCAGGTAGAGGAGCATATTGCTGCCCGCCCCCCACACTCCCATCATCACGAAAGAAGGGATAGCCCACTGCTCCGAGTACACCCAACGCGGCCCGGTGATCCCCACCAGGCCCAGTAGGTAGTTGAGCAGGCCGAAGTCGGGGTTGAGGATCCACATCCACAGGAGCGAGACCGCGATACCCGAGACGATAGACGGCATGTAGTAGAGGGTGCGCCAGACGCCGATGGCCACGATCTTCTTGGTGTTCAGCATGAGGGCAATGGCAAGAGCCGTCGCCACCTGAAGCGGCACGGCGGAGATCACATAGGTGGCCGTGACAGTCAGGCTCTTGAGGAAGAGCCGGTCCCGCGCCAACTTGGAGAAGTTGCGCAGGCCGTAGTAACGCGTCTCGGTGAGTAGATCGGTATCGAAAAGGGTTAGGCCGAGCGAAAAGAGCATTGCTCCGGCAGTGAAGATGAGAAAACCGATAACCCAAGGCGAGATGAACAGCCAGCCGGCAACCTGCCGGCGGCCGCGGCGGGTATGATACCAGGGTGTCGGCCGCCCCTCGCGGCCGATCGCTACCGCTCCCATGGCGCCCCCCAAGACAATCAGCGGGGCCCAGAAGCCAAGCCGCCTCTGAGCCCCGCCTATCCAGCGCGTCTGCTATTCTTCCCGGTTGAGCGCCGTGATCTCGTCGCAGACGGCATCCAGCGCCTCGACGCCGGTGTCGCCCACCTGCAGGATGCTCTGCATCACGGGCAAGAGCAGTTCCAAGGACGCCTTGTGCTTCTTGAACTGCCGGCCGATCTGAACCGTCCCGCTATTCAGCAGGTCAAGCTGCGGATCGATCTGGTCGTCCGTGGCGTTGGGGTACTTGTTCTTGACCGCATCGCGGAACTTGGGCAGCACCGACTTGCGGTTGGGCGTCGCCACCCAGATAGCCGCAAAGCCCTCCTGGAACTCGTCCTCGAGGGCCACGATCTTGAGCAGGTCCCAGACCACGTTGGGCGCCTTGGTTCCCTTCCAGATGCCCCAGTTGTCCACCGTCCCGATACCCTGCGGCCCAGCAGGACCGACAGGCGGCGCCACGCAGGCCCACCTTATGCTCGGCGGGTTCATGAACAGCGTGCCCTCAGCGCCGTTGCCCTCGCCCTGTATCGCCACTCTGCCGGTGGCCAGCGGGTCCAAGTTGGCATAGGAGCCGGCCTGCTGCTGCTGGATCAGGGTGTTGCTGTCCCAGAGGCGGGAGCGATGCCACTCGAAGGCCGCCTTGGTCTCGTCGCTTGACACTACGCACTCGGTCCAGTCATCGGGATTGACGATGTTGCCGCCCATGATGTAGGCCCAGAGGTTGAAGCGGAAGCCGTCGTAGCACCCGTCCAGCCCGCCCCAGCGCTTTATCGCGTCGCCGTCCTTCTGGACTAGCGTCTCTAGGGCGTAGCTGTAGTCGTCGATGGTCCATCCCGCCTTCGGATAGTCGAGCCCAGCCTCGTCGAAGGCATCGACGTTGTAGTAGTACTGGTAGACCCAGGTATAGTAGGGAAGCCCCATGCGGGTCTGGTCGCCGGGGTAGACAAGGCCGTTCCACTGGTACTCGAAGAAGTCCGCGATCTGCTCCGCCGTGAGGTCGCGCTCCACCAGCGGGTTGATGTCCAGAAGCTGCCCCTTCTCCGCCCACTTGTAGGAGGTCTCGTCGTTGCCGGTGAGGAGGTCGGGGGCATTGCCGGAGACCATCTGGGTGAGCTGCTTGTCGCCCCACTGGTCGGCGATACCCTCAAAGTGCACGGTAACGTTGGGATAGGTGTCCTTCAGCCTGGCGATGGCGGCGTTGATGATGTCGTCCTGGTCCGACCAGTCCAGCCAGCGAATAACGATCTCTGCTTCCGTCGCGGCCGGGGCAGTGGCAGCGGCTACCTCGGCCCCTGTCGAGGCAGGCGCGCTCGGAGCCGGTGAGCCCCCGCAAGCGGCCAAGAGCGTGCCGGCAGCGCCGGCAGCGGCGCCAAGGAGCAGACCACGTCTGGTGACCCGATACTGCATCATCGCATCTCCTCCCTCTGGGCCGACCCCGTTACCTGTCAGAAACCGAAACAGCACGATGCGTGTGTGGTCGGGGCCGGTTGTCTATAGTCTAGGTCCGCCGCCGGATCAAGTCAATGGGGCGTTTGGGATGAGACACCCTCGGCAGAGGCCTGGACGCCTCCGCGCGCGGCCCCAATCGTGGCCGGGCATGGCACGGAACCTGCGTCCCTCACCTCCCCACGACCTTTCAGGCGGGATCACTTCGGCCCGCCTTTTCGCTTGCTTCTGCACAACCTGTCCATAACCGCTCTACAGCCTGTGGATAAGTACCTACCAAACCGTGGATAAACCATCAATTATGTGGATAAGTCCGGACTTTCAGGTGCACTTATCCCCAAGAACGAGGCACAAATCCACAGCTTTCAGGCCCCTGTGGATTACCGCCGACTTCCTCCCCAGGTTCTCCCCGCCTTTTCCAGACGAGAGTGAGGCGCACCGTTCCCAGATATAGGCCCCGGCACGAATCCACATACTACCAGTAGTGGCCATATTCTGCCTTTTCCACAGCTTGTTCATCCTCTACTACGACTACTACCTTAAGTGATCTCCTGCTTACCCTTGATGTGGATATCCACAACTCCCGCACTGTCTGCCGGAACTATCCCGAGCCGGTCAGCTGTATTCGCCACCCGGAATCGGCGACGCGGTGCTCCTCTCCCGTTGTACCGACCGTCGCGCTGCTCTACACTCTCGCCATAACGCTTCAGGAGGGCTCGCCCATGGAACCTGTGAGCTACTTCACCGACTTTGCCGATGTCATCACTCTACCAGCGGAGAATCACCTCAGTCGCCGCTACCTTGATCTAGTCTTGCACTGGCTGCCCGTCGCTCGCCGCTACTTCAACCCCTGGGCCGGACGCCCTCGCTGCGGCCACTTCTTCGGCGGCGTGTACTGGTACGGCCTAGAGACGGTCAGCCCCACGGAAGCCTTCGCCGGGGCCGCCTCCTCGCCCGATTACGACGCTGCCGTCACCGGCATATCGGCCGACGAAGCCCGGGAGATCGCCTTCCAGGGCCTGCGCTACCTCTGCTTCACCCACGACACCGGACCCGCCGACTGCATCCGTCCTAGTGAGAGTTGGGGCCGGCCGGAACCGGCGGGCACCAAATGGGGCGAGCGCGGCCGCGGCTTCTTCCCCGAGAGCCAGTGTGGGCATACCCTCGGCGCCCTGGCTCGCGCTGCCGCTTACCTCCGGGACATGCTCGGCGATGAGGAGCGGGCCCTGTTGGCCGGCATCGCGGCCGACTACCTGGAGCGCTTCGGCGCGATGGACCCGAAGAACGGCGTCTATGCCGACACTCAGATGGAAGAGAACGGCTGGACTTCCGAAGGGTTGACGGCGTCGCTTCTCCTGCTGCCCAACCACCCGGACCGGGAGGCGCTCTGGGAGAAGACGCGCTTGTGGATGTTCCGCACCGCCACCCGTCCGCAGGATGTCCACAACTTCGCGCCCTTCGCCGGGGGCAAGACGGTGCGCGACCTGTGCGGCCGCATCTTCACCACCCTGCCCGACGGCACGGCCGAGAACCACTACATGGTGCACCCCGGCTACATGATGAGCGGCGTCACCTTCTCCGGCCTGGTGAGTTCCATGCTGCGCCTCTACGGCCAGGGCGTGCCGGAAGAGCTGTGGTGGCGCCGGCGCGACATCTATGAGCTGCTGAAAGCCTGGGCGGACGAGACCGGCGCCATGCATCCCATCCAGGGCATGGATTGGCCCTACCTCTCTTATCCCAGCAACTGCCTCTTCCACGCCGTGGGCAGCGAGCACCTGCGCGATCCGCAGGCCGCTTACCTGGAGCGCCTCGCCCTCGCCGTCGTCGAGCGGGCCATGCCGGCGCACGGAGGTCGAGCCGTGCCCGAGAGCGTCCTCGCCCACTGCCACAGCATCCAGGACCCGGCCATCATGTCGGAGCGGGGCGGCGCCAGCCTAGCTCAGCCCTACCTCATTCACCGGCTAGGGGATGGCGGACCGGCGCCGGCAGCGCGGGAGGAATTCGAGGCCGCCCAGGCGGGCGTGCACGTCTATCCTCACGGCGGGGCCCTGCTGCACCGTCACTCGCGCGGCAAGACCAGTATCGCCTGGCGCAACTGCACCATGGTGCTGCCCAACACCGCTGAGGGCATGCGACTGGTGGGCCCGGCCTCGGGCACGATGTTGGCCCAGGTGAAGGTCAAGGACCGGCCCGCTTCCGCCGTCGAGCGGATCCTACGGGTGCGCGAAGATGCGGACCGGGCGGCGGTGCACTTTGTAGAGGACATCTGCCAGGATAGCCTGCGGCGTCAGGTGCTCTTCTTCACCCTGCCCGACGGCCGCACCCTGACGGCGGAGCGGCTCATCGCCCTGGAGGACATCACCGTCGAGCGGGTGGAGCAGGGATTCATCGAGGTGATGAGCGACCCCTACTTCGGCGATCACCCCGACGGCAAGGGACACCGGAGCCTGCACTGGCCCGGCGGCCGGCGCGATCTTCTGGGCTACGCGTCTTCTTCGCCCGAGGACGACGATCTCATTCCGCTGTCCGGCGGTTGGCTGAACGTCGACGACCGCTTCGGGCTGGTCTATGCCGGCAGCGGCGAGGCCGTCTACGTGAACCGGCACTGCTTCCGGCCCTGGCACGCGGTGGCGGACACGATCACCCTGAACCGCCAGTCCGAGCCGCGGCCGTTTGCCGCCGGCGATGAGGTGGCGCGATTGGTCGCTCTCTGGTGCCCCGAAGAGGACCACGGCGTCACGGCGAGACGTCCTCTGCCGGAGGTGACGTGGACTGACGCCGCCGTCGCTATCACCATCGAGGGGTACGAGTGCCTGGCCAACCTACTCCCCACGGAGGTGGATCTACCGGCCGCCGACGGGACGGTGCGACTGGGCGCCCTTGAGCCCGCCATCGGTCGCCTGGCGAACCTCTAGTGGTTCGCGGCGGGGAACAAAGGGGACACATGTAGTGTGCCGTACTCCTATACGCGCGTTGCCACTTGAAGTGGCGTTCGCCGCCGGATATACTTATGTGACCGGGCGTTGCCTTGTCGGTCGCTGGAAATGAACCCAGAGCGATGACCGCCGACTTGAGTGTCGGCTGGATGTCGAGACCACCTTATTCAGTGCGGCAGCCTTCCGCGCTCGCTTAGTGCCCTCCGAGGGGAGGAGCAGTCGCTGCACTTCGCGGGCCGGTGCTGTGTGTGCCGACGTTATCCGTCTCAGAGCTGAGGGAGGTTCGCATGTCCGAAAGCAGGTTGACCCGCCGCGATCTACTCCGTGTGTCCGCCATCGCCACGGGCGCTGCCGTGGCCACCGCGTGCGGTGGAACGGCCCCCGCGGCCCCTGTCGCCACGGCTGAGCTGGCTGCCACGACCGCTCCGGCCGCCCCTGCGGCCCCCGCCGCTACTACCGCGCCGGCGGTGGAGGCGCCCCCGTCCAAGTACGGTGAGGCCCCGACGCTGGCCGCGAAGGTAGCTGCCGGTGAGCTTCCCCCGGTCGAGGAGCGCATGCCCAAGGAGCCGCTGGTGATCCCGGTTATCGAGGAGATCGGCCAGTACGGCGGTATCCTGGACTGGTGCTTCACCGGCGTCGCCGACATGCGCGGCGGAATGTCGTACAACCTCGAGCCTTGGGTGAAGTGGAACGACGATGCCAGCGCGTGGGAGCCCAACCTAGCCAAGTCCGTCGAGGTGAACCCTGAGGGAACCGAGTGGACGTTCACCATCCGTGAGGGCCATCGCTGGTCCGACGGCGAACCCTTCACCACCGAGGACATCCTCTTCTGGTATGAGGATGTGGTTCTGAACGAGGAACTGACGCCGTCCGTACCTGCCTGGTTCAAGACCGGCGGCGAAGTGGGAACCATCGAGATCATCGACGACTACACCTTCAAGGCCAAGTTCGCCAAGCCGCACGGCATGCTGGCTCTGCAGATGGCTTTCGTGTGGGGAGCCCCGGTAGGCCTGGAGAACCCCAAGCACTACATGCAGCAGTTCCACCCGAAGTACGCCGACAAAGACGAACTGGACGCCATGGTCAAGGAAGCCGGTCTTGAGAACTGGACCCAGCTCTGGGCCAACAAGATCGATCTCCGTCTGAACCCGGATATCCCGACCCTGCGCGCCCACAAGCTGACCACGTCCGAGCCGCCCTGGATCTGGGAGCGCAACCCGTACTACTTCAAGGTCGATCCGGAAGGCAACCAGCTGCCCTACATCGACACCCTGCGTGCCATGGCTGTCGAAGACAAGTCCATGATCACCATGAAGGCCATCGCCGGCGAGCTGACCTACGAAGCCCGCCACGTAGCCTTCGCCGACCTGCCCCTCTACATGGACAACCGGGAGAAGGGCAACTACCGGGTGGTCAAGGACCCGAGCGTGGGCAACGGCGCCATGATCTATCCCAACCTGAACGTGGTCGGCAACGACAAGCTGAAGGAGATCCTGAACGACGTGCGCTTCCGCCGGGCCATGAACATGGCCATCGATCGGGACGAGATGAACGAACTGATCTACCTCAGCGAGTACGGCGACGTCAGGGACCTGTTCGATGTGGTCCGCGATGAGGAAGAGTTGTTCGATTTCCTCGTATACGATCCGGACCAGGCCGAGGCGCTACTGGACGAGATGGGCATGACTAAGGGGACGGACGGCTTCCGGACGTATCCGGACGGCAGCGAGTTCCTGATGAAGATCGACGTCATGGCCGGCATGATGGACCCGCTCAACCTCATGGCCAACTATCTGAACCAGATCGGCCTGAACGTCAACGCCGAGGAGATCTCCTACGACCTGTGGTGGCCGCGCATCAACTCCCACGAGTATGAGACCGCCGGCTACTACATGTCCGACTACCCCGGCCTCTCCCGCCTGATCTACATGCTCTGGTTCGTCCCGGTGAACAGCAGCACCTACTGGGCTCCCGTCTGGGGCCAGTACTACCTGACGGAAGGGAAAGAGGGCGAGGCGCCCACGGGCGATGCCGCCACCATGGTCGAGTTGCACGACCAGATCCTGGGCACGGTAGATCCTGGCGAGCAGATGGCGGCCCTTCAGGAGATCCTGCGGCTGTACCTGAAGAACGCCTTCACCGTCCTCAGCACTGGGTATGGCCCGGCAGCTTCGGTGGTCCGCAACGACCTCCACAACGTGCCTGATCCGGCCAACTTCAGCATCCTGAAGGACAACGACAAGTGGCAGGAGCAGTGGTTCATCCGGGAGGGCTAGCATACAGGAGCTAGATCTCACCGGCACTGCAGTCGTGCGCAGCCCATGGGGCCGGCCGTTCGGCCGGCCCCATCCGGGCCACGACAGCGCCCGTGACATCCCGAGGGGGGCGCTCAGGATACGGGACGTTGCGCCAACCCCCAACAGCGCAGGAGTAGCCCGTGCTTCAGTACATCGTACGACGCATGCTCTACATCATTCCCACACTGGTGCTGATCTCCATTGTGTCCTTCGCTATTATCGAGCTCCCTCCCGGAGATTACCTCACCAGCTACGTAGCTCAGCTGCAGCAGCGAGGAGACCAGGTTCCGGAGGACGTGCTCGCGGCGCTGCGGCAGCGGTACGGCCTCGGCCAGCCCATCCACGTCCGCTACGCGAAGTGGATCACGGGCGTGATGAAGGGGGACTTCGGAGTCTCGTTCGAGTGGAACCGGCCCGTGTCCGAGCTCATCTTCGAGCGCTTCTGGCTCACCGCCATCATCGCGCTGCTCAGTACTGCCTTCATCTGGGCAGTGGCGTTGCCGATCGGCATCTACTCCGCCACCCACCAATACTCGGTCGGCGACTACACGGCCACATTCATCGGCTTTCTGGGGGTGGGCGTTCCGGACTTTCTCCTCGCCCTGGTGATACTTTGGCTCGTCTGGAGCAACTTCGGTGTAAACGTGGGGGGACTCTACCCCACCAGGTTCGAGGGCCAGCCGTGGAACATGGCGAAGATCCTTGAGGTGTTGAAGCGCATCTGGGTGCCCATGGTGATCATCGGCACCAGCGGCACCGCCGGCATGATCCGCACCATGCGCGCCACTCTGCTGGACGAGCTGCGCCAGCCCTACGTCATCACTGCGCGCGCCAAGGGACTGCCGGAGCGCAGAGCCACCCTTAAGTACCCGGTGCGCATCGCCCTCAACCCCTTCATCAGCACCGTGGGGTGGATGCTTCCCGGGCTGCTCTCCGGCGCCACCATCGTGTCCATCGTCCTGAGCCTGCCCACTAACGGGCCCCTGATGCTCAAGGCCCTGCTCTCACAGGACATGTACCTGGCTGGCTCATTCGTGCTGCTGCTTAGCGTGCTGACGGTCATCGGCACGCTTATCTCCGACATTCTGCTCGTCGTCGTGGATCCGCGCATTCGTTATTCGTCGGCCGGCTAGGCATCGAGAGAGGAACGGTAGCCCATGTCCGCAGAGCCCAACTCCGAAGCGATCGCCACCAACGGAAAAGCCAAGCTTACCACCGAAGAGGAGCTGATCTTCGTTGCCTCGCAGTGGAAACTGATGTGGTGGCGCTTCCGCAAGCACCGTCTGGCCAATGTTGGCGCCGTGGTGGTCATCATCTTCTACATCGGGGCTATCTTCTGCGAGTTTCTCTCGCCCTATGACCCCAATGAGTATGAGAAGACGCTGACTTTCGTGCCGCCGCAGAGGCTACACTTCCTGCGCGAGGGCGAGTTCTCCTTCCGTCCCTTCGTGTACGGAGTCACCCGCACCCGGAACCCGGAGACCTACGTTATCACGTACGAGTCCGATACTAGCGTGGTTTATCCGGTCCGCTTCTTCACTCACGGGTTCAAGTACAAGATGCTGGGCCTGTTCGCCACGGACATGCACCTGTTTGGTCTTGATCCGGAGGTGAAGGACTACCGGCTCTACCTCCTCGGCACCGACCGCCTCGGGCGGGACATGTTCTCCCGGGTGATGTACGGCTCACGCATCAGCCTCTCCATCGGCCTGCTGGGCGTCGCCATTAGCTTCGTGATTGGAATCCTCATAGGAGGCGCCTCGGGATACTGGGGCGGCATGCTGGACGTGATCATCCAGCGTGTCATCGAGTTCCTCCGCTCCATTCCCACCATACCGTTGTGGATGGCGCTTAGCGCTGCCCTCCCGAGAGACTGGTCGACCGTCCAGCGCTACTTCGCCATCGTCATCCTCCTGTCGCTGATCGGCTGGACGGGCCTGGCCCGTGTGGTGCGCAGCCGCTTCCTCGCCGTGCGCGAGGAGGACTTCGTCATGGCTGCCCGCCTGCAGGGCGCCGGCGAGTGGCGAATCATTCTGCGACATATGCTGCCTTCCTTCCTCAGCTACATCATCGCCTCTATCACCCTATCCATCCCGGGTATGATCCTGGGCGAGACCAGCCTCTCGTTCCTGGGGCTGGGGTTGCGGCCACCCACCATCAGTTGGGGGGTGCTGCTGCAAGAGGCGCAGAACTTGCAGACAGTGGCCTTGGCGCCCTGGTTGCTCCTACCGGCCGTCTTCATCGTGGTCGCCATACTGTCCTTCAACTTCATGGGCGACGGCTTGCGAGACGCGGCGGACCCGTACTCTCGCTAGCCCAGGCCGCTTCGCGGCGGTCAGTTGCGGCCCTGCTCCGTCGAGCAGGGCCGTTTTCGCGGCACTGAACGCCGTGACTTGCGTGTGACTATCAGAGATTGCTGCTACCATGGGCGAGTGAGGCCGCGGCCCATTTGGGCCGCGCAGCAGGAGGCAGACCGACTATGGACATCAGACGGACTTACTTGAAGATGCTCGCCGAAGACGTGCCGCTGAACCTCAAGCGCTTCGATGAGGCCAGCGGTCGTTTTCTCACCGGGGGCGGCTGGGCCGTCACCAACCAGGACCTCATCTACCCTCTGGCGGTGCTCTATACCAGCGAGAGCCCGGTCAACCCCTACTTCCGCGACGACAGCATCCTCCATCACATCGAGCGCGGCGGTGACGCCTGGCGCGACTTTCAGAACCCCGACGGCACGACGGAGTTCATCAAGGTGGACGGTTCCACCTGGGGCCCCATCTACATGCCCTGGTCCATGTACCACTGGGTGGAAACCTACTCGCTGGTGCGCGAGTTCCTCGGTGCGGAGCGCCGAGCTCGCTGGGAGGAGGGGCTCAACCTGGCCTTCACCGGCATCGACGCCCTGCTGAAGCGCTCCGGGGTGCACAACATCCCCACCTGGCACGCGCAGTCTCTCTACCGTGCCGGGCAGATCTTCGGCCGGCCGGAGTGGATGGAGACCGGGCGGCATATGATCTACCGCGCCGTCGAGGAGCAGACGCCCCAGGGTTACTGGCGCGAGCACCTCGGGCCCACCACCTCCTACAACCTCGTCTACGTCCACGCCATCGGCCTTTACCACCGCCACTCCGGCGACGACGGGGTCCTGGACTGCATCAGCCGCGGCACCGACTTCCATATCCGCTACAGCTACCCAGACGGCCGCCCGGTGGAGACCATCGACGGGCGGGTGAAGTACCATGAGGCCGTGTCGGCGACCGGCCTGGCCGCCTTCAGCCTTAGCCCCCGGGGCCGCCGCTACGTCCGGCTGCTGGTAGAGAACATGCTGGCGGAGCGGTCTGCGCGGAGCGAGCCGGCGGTGCAGTACATCAAGACGGGCCTCAGCATCAAGATCGCCGCGGCGGAGTACGGCCTGGTGCCGCACATCGCCAGCGCCTACATCCACCACCAGGACGGCCCGGAAGAGGAGATCCCCCAGAACCGCGCCGAGTACGCCATCGACGACCCCGGCCACGCCCTTATCCGCAAGAAGGGCGGCTGGTTCTACTGCCTGAGCGGCTTCGTCTGCCCGCCGGCGGAGGGCAACCGCTGGGGCATGGACCGGCAGGTGTTCGTGAGCGTCTGGAACAAGGCGGCCGGCCTCATCGTGGGCGGCGGGAACTCCAAGGACCAGCCGGAGTGGAGCAACTTCGAGTTGCCCGGCGCGGGAGGCCCGGTCTACCTGCCCACCGCCGCCCAGTTGGCCCGAAACGCTGCCGCCGATTCCGTGACCCTCGACTATGCCGGCAAGCAGTGCACCATCGCGGCCGAGATTGTGGACGAGCGCCGGCTGCGGCTGACTCTGTCCGGCCCCGCCGATGCCGAGGCTCGGCTGCTCCTAAAGCTGAACCACGAGTTGCCGCTGAGCACCGGCGCGGGCTGCAGCCGAGGCCGGGACGGCGACCCGGTGCATCTCACCGCCGAAGCGGCGGGCGGCTGGGTCGGGCAGGACGGTTGGCGCGTCCATCTGCCTGCCGGCAGCGAGGTGACCTGGCCGGTCTATCCCTTCAACCCTTATGCCGCCGACGGCGCCGCGCCCATCCAGGAGGCGGTCGGCATCCTGTCGGCGCCCCTCAGCGGTGGCCCTCTGGAAGTGACCATTGAGATCGAGGCCCGACGCCATGCATGATAACCATCACCACGAAGAGCACGGGCACGTCTACTACCATACCTGGCAGGACATAGACGAGGCCAAGCCGCTCTACCTGGAGACGGTCATCAGCCACCTGGGACAGGCCCTGGCCGCCATCGTCACGCCCGACACGCCCGCCTACCGCGCCCAGGCGGCCAAGATCGCCCAGGCCGTGCGCGAACTGGATGGGGTGGAACTGCCCATCTACGTGGATTCCGAACTCGATCCCTGGGAGCCGCCGGACGAGAACCTCATCATCCTCGGCAACCTGGTGGACAATCCCTACCTCGGCCCGCTCTATGCGCAGCACTACGTGGCCGCCGACCGCTTCTATCCGGGCAAGGGCGGACACGTCCTGCGCACCATCCACGATCCCTGGGGTGTCGGCCTCAACGGAATCCTGGTGGGCGGCAGCGACATCCGCGGCGTGGCGGCCAGCGCCGAGCTTCTGGTGGAACGGTTGGAGCTGGACGAGGAGGGCGTCGTCCTGCCCCAACTGCTGGAGATCGAGCTGGGGCCGGAGGTGCTGGCCAAAGTGCCCGACTTGGCACTGGAGCCGGACCAGGCCCTGATCGACCAGCAGATGGCCGCCGCCCGCACCATGCTGGAGACCTCCGCCCACGGCGGCATCACCGACCCGTTGGGCCGGGCCGGCTTCCTCTACTACCTGACCGGCAAGGTGGGCTGGGCGGAAGTGTTCAAGCGCCTCGCTTTCCTCATGTACGAGGACTTCCAGAGCGGCCGCGAGCAGTACGGCGGCGCCTGGGGCATGGACGCCGACTTTCGGCTCCACAGGATGATGCCCGCCTGGGACCTCGTCGAGGAGGCGCCCATCTTCACCGACGAGGACCGCCTGGCGATCACGCGCATCTACGCTCAGTTCATCGTCGACTGCATCCCCCACGCCGACGCAGCCGTGCGGGATCGCAAGGTGCGTCACAACCACACCACCTACGCCGCCCTAGGCTTGCTCTACGCCGCCCAGTACTACGGCAAGTACTATGACCTGCACCAGGCCGACGATTGGCTATTCGTCGCCGACGAGTGCTTCATGCCCCAGGCGCAGGGCTGGCGGCCGGTGGAGGACAGCAACGGCTACCAGTGGCTCACCCTATACCACATGGCCAAGTACGCCCTGGCGCGGCCGTACATGGAGTACTTCGAGAGCGGAAACCTGCGCCGCGGCGTCGAACTGGCGCTCGCTTCGCTGGACAGCCTGGGCTACCAGGCCTCCTACGGCGACACCCGCGACCCCTTCGGCTGGGAGTCCGAGTGGCCGCTGCTCACCTTGGCCGCGTGGTACCATGGCGACGGCCGCTACCAGTGGGTGGCCGAGCACCCCGGCGCACTGGCGCTCCCGGACAGGCGGCGCGGGGACGATGGGCGCCATCAGCGGGCGCCGGCCCAGGCTAAGCAGGAGCCGCGCGTGATGGGCATCGGTCCCATCAGCGGCCACAACGCCGGCGTCGAACCGGTGGAGCCGCGCGATGCCATCGGCGTGACCAAGGTCCCCATGGACCGCCGCTTCTTCCTCTCCACCGGCGGGCCGGAAGTCCTGCCCTTGGAGCGCTCCTTCGATAAGCTCGCCTTCCGCGGCGGGCTCAGCACGGACGACGAGTACCTGCTGTTGGACGGCATCAGCACCGGCGGCCACAGGCACTACGACGGCAACTCCTTCATCCGCCTGACGGCTCTGGGCCGCATCTGGCTGGCGGACTGCGACTACTACTGCTCCACGCCCAACTTCCATAACGGCGTTCTGCCCTTGCGGGACGGCCTCACGACTGGGATCCGGCCCTTCACCGAGAGCGACCTGGTGGTCGACCTGAGCACCACCGCTTTCACCCGCACCGCCGTGCGCGACTATGCCGGCTGCGACTGGGAGCGCAACGTCCTCTGGCGCAAGGGGCGCTGCTTCCTCGTGGCCGACGTGATGCGGGCCCGCTCCCAGGGCGACTACGACTTCCGCGCCCTCTGGCGGGTGCTGGGTGAGGTGACGACCGAGGGGTCTACTCTAACCGTGGCGCAGCAGGACCGGCGGCTGGACATCGCCAACGCCGACGGCGCCGCCTTGGCCCTCAAGGTGGACGAGTTGACCTCGTCCAACTGGAAACCCTACACCTATGCTCAACCGCTGGTGCGGGTGCTGCAGCAGGATCGCAGCGCCCGGCTGCAGACGGGGGAATCGGTCACGCTGCTCAACCTACTGCGGCCGCGCCTGGAGGAGGATCCTCCGGCGGAGTCGCGGCGATTGGGAGCCGGGTCGGTGCTGGTGCGCGACGAGGCAGGCCTGGCCTGGCTGGGCGTGCACCTGCCCGGCGAGGTTTCAACCGAGATCGGCACCGACGCCGAGGCCTGGTGGGTGGGCGAGATGGGGTTTGCCTTCGCCAACGGCTCCACCTTGCAGTGTGAGGACCTCTCCGTCCGAGCCGACCGCTCACTTAGCCTTGAGGTCGACATGCAGCAGATGGAGGCTGTGGTCATAGCCGACTATGCCACCTTGCTGACGGTTGATCTTCCCGCTGCCGTCGGCGTCATGGTCGACGGAGTAGGCCGGCCGGTGCGGGAGGTGGAGGAGGGCGTGAGCTTCACGGTTCCCGAGGGGCGGCACGTCATCACCTTCCTCTGCACCGATGACCAGATGTCGCCGGCCCTCAGCACCACGCTAGAGGCCATGTGGGCCCAGGCCGAGGCCGTCGGCCCGGTCGTCGGCGAGTCGAAGAAGGCGGCCCAGTCCCCGGCTTGGACGGTCACCGGCGGCGCTGACTGCACTGCCCTAACGACGGTGGACACGCCCGAGGGTGCCCGACTACTGGCCGGCGACGCCCACGGCGGCGTGCGGCTGCTGACGGGTGATGGCCGGGTGCTCTGGACGACCCACGTTGATGGAAAGGTCACCGCCGTCGGCAGCGCGGACTTCGGCGGCGACGGCCTTGCCCTCGTCGTCGGCAGCGGCGCCGGTCTGGTGACGGCGCTGGACCTCCAGGGCGCCGCACTTTGGCAGTTCCGCGTTCCCTTCTACAAACGCGACGGCATCGTGCGCGTGCTTCTGCGCGGGGACATCAACGGCGATGGGCGTGATGAGGTGATCGTGGGGGCGGAGAACTGGCACTACTACGCCCTGGACCGTCGCGGCCAGTTCCTGTGGAAGTTCGAGAGTGTGCATGCCTCTACCGCCGGCGCCGTTGCCGACGTGGACGGCGACGGCAGCCTGGAGTTGGTCGCCGGGACAGAGTACTACTGGTGGTCCGGGGTCGGGGCGGACGGCAAGCAGAAGTGGCAGCACAACACCGTCTACGGACCCGGCGCAGCGGCCGTGGCCACGGTGCCCGACGGTTCGGGCAAGCGCCTGGTGGCCTTCGGGTGCGTGGACGGGACGGTGCAGGTGGTTCGCCCGCCGCGGGAGCAGGGACCGGACAAGCGCGCCGAGGTGGCTTTCGTGCTCCGCACCGGCGACCGGATCACCGGCCTGGCGGGTGGAGAGGCGAACCTGCTGGTCGCCAGCGCCAACAACAGCGTCTACGCCGTCGGCGTGGACGGCGGTATCCGTTGGCGGGCGCGCCTGGCCGATACACCGCGCTACCTGTGGGAGAGCAACGGCAGGGTGGTCGTCCTCGGCGATGGCGGCTCCCTGACGGTGCTGGACGGCGAGGGACAGGTTGTGCGTGCGGCGGACCTGGGTGGCGATGTGCGCCCGGCGTCCTACCTGGCCGCGGAGGGCTTGGTGGTAGGTGGACGCCCAGGAGGCATGCTCCAGGCCTGGAAGGCGTAGAGGCAGCCTCAGGCAACTAGCTGAGTGACGCCAGGGGGCGGACCCACAGCGGGTCCGCCCCCGTTACACGCTACCGGCCGCGCGCAGCTGCGTGTGGCGGCCGTCTGAAGACGTCCGCTGGGGGCGCTCCGCGCCATGCCCCTGGCCGCAGGCCTCCAGCGGTGGGCTTCAGCCCGCCGCGTGGCCCCACGCCGCGTCCACGCCGAGCCCGCGCCGCGTCACGCATGGTCGCCACGTCTTCGCGACGCCGCCTCGGTGTCGGCTCGTGTGGCGGCCGTCTAAAGACGTCCGCTGGAGGCGCTTCGCGCCATACCCCTGGCCGCAGGCCTCCAGCGGTGGGCTTCAGCCCGCCGCGTCCACCCCCCCCCCACGCCCCGCCGCACCCCCGCGGGGCTACAGCCCCAGCAGCCGCGTGGCATTCCTCCAGGCGATCTTCTCGAACACCCCCTGGCTGATCTTCCCCTCCGCCACCAGACCCTTCAAGAACCCTTGGTGCGGCATCACCAACCCCGGCCGCCCGAACGACTGATCCGTCCCAAACAGCAGCCGGTCCTGGAACTCGTTGATGAAGGCGATCCCATACTCCGGGTCCCGGCTCAACGCGTTGTGCCCGCTCCCGGCCGAGATGTCTCCGTACAGATTGGGGTATTCCCGCAGCAGCTTGGGCAGCGCTCCCTCTCCCTTGATCGGCCCCTGAGGGTAGCGCATCTTCTCTTCCATGGTCAACCCATCGCCGATCTCGGCCCAGAAGCCTTGGCCGTGCCCGACCACTATGGTGTCGGGCGCTTCCCGCAGCAGCCGGGCCAGCCCCGGCGCGCCCGGGTAGTCCTGCAGGCCGTAGGTGCCGTGGTGGTAACCCACGTTGTGGATGAGGGCGGGGATGCCGCGGGCGCCGATCTGGCGGAACATGTTGACGGTGCGAGGATCGTCGATGGGCACGTTGGAGGTGACCTCGCCGATGCCCTTGCAGCCGTGATCCAGGAACCAGTCCAGCAGGGGGCCGAAGTCGGCATCGGGCCGGTTGCCCATCCAGCGCACGTCCATGCACCCGAACGGGATGATGCGGTCGGGGTACTCCTGTGCCTTCAGTACCTCGTCGCGTATGGAGCAACCGCCGAAGTAGAGGAAGTTGGGGCTGAAGGTCGACTCCGGGGTGCCGGCGGCCGAGCCGCCCAGCATCACCACCTTGTCGATGCCCTGGCTGACGAAGCGAGCGATGCCTTCCTCCCAGGTGATGGGGTTGGCGAGGTTCTCAGGCGTGATGCCTGGCTGGCCGGAATGGTAGTGGAAGTCGATGAGCATGCGGCTGCTCCTTGGAAGGAAGTGGTCAGTGGCTAGTGAAGAGTGATCAGCTGAAGCACGAAGGGCGGGAAGAGCCCGCCCCTCGCGACGTAACGGACGCCTATGCTAGGCCTGATCGTCCCGGTGCCGGACCTGGAACGGCTAGGCGATAGACCCGTGGCCGGAGCGGTGCTGACCCGGCGCCGCCTCGAGGGCGTTAGCCGGATCATTCTTGACCAGGACGGGCATGCTGTCAATCGGTGTCCACCCGCCAGTGGTGGAGGTTGCGCTCGGCGATCAGGCAGACCGGCTCGGGCGACGTAACCAGGCGCCAGGGCCGGATGACCGGCAGGCCCACGTTCGTCCGGCCGTGGTTCAGCGAGGCAAACCACTGATGCCGGGAGCGGGAGTTGGCCGTCTTGGCCTTCGCTGCCTGCTCCTCCGGGTCCACGTGCTTCGGGTGGAACTGGGAGAGGTTGTGCTTGGGCGTGATCATGGTTTCGCCGCGGAAGCAGATGAGCTCCAGATGGCTCCCACTCCTACTTCAGCACCAGCCACCCCAGATCCGCCGGGTTGGCGGAGCCGAAGACCAGTCGGTTGGGCAGAGGATGGCGCTCCATCCAGCTCCGTGTGACCACCTCGTCGCCCTGGCGGCGCCGCCATTCCACGTCCAGCCGCAGGGGCCGCTCCCACTCCGGCGCCTCGCGCAGGCACTCGAAGGGGATGCGCGCCGTCAGGCTCCAGCCGTTCGCCCCTCGCCGGACGGTTGCCGACCAGCGCCGGTCGTCGGGCGAGGGATACTTGGTGCAGCGCTGCTCCCCGCTGGAGGCTACCTCGTAGCGTTGGTTGGGCCAGAGCCGCCGCGGCTCGATCAGCACCGCCACAGACTCGTCGCCGAAGGGATCGCGGCCGGGGCCGGCAGCGGGAGCGGGCGCCCCTGCCCCCGAGCAGTGCACGCCGACGAAAAGGGCCTCGCCGTCGTGGCCGGCGCGCCACCAGGCCCGGCCGTGAGCAGCGGTCGCCGTTGGGCCGTCAGCCGCTGCCTCCAGCGACCGCGGGCCGCCGGGCGTGGACGCGTCCGATCCCGCCGGCTTTCTCCCCCCGCCGTCCACGTCCACCGCTGCCAACTCCACGGTGGGCAGGTCGCGCCAGGTGGGCCCGTCGGGGTTGCCGTCGAGGTCGGGGGCCTTGTCCACCCGCCGGCAGCGGTAGAGCGGCCCTTCGGGCTGCCGGCCGGTGTAAGTGGGCCAGAGCGGCTCACCTGTCTGTATCTGCGCCTTCACCCGCGGGAAGTCCTCGGCCAGCAGGCGGCGCAACTGCTCCATCCGCCACTCGATCTTGGCGGGGAAGTACTTGTAGCCCTCGGCCTCGGAGTGGAAGCCGAGCCGGGAGTCCTCCCACGCCAGGGCCAGCAACTCCTCGTCCACCGCGATCTCGCGCTCCACGATCCGGCGCATCTGGGCCAGGCGGGTCAACCGGCGGGAGGGTGACAGGTAGGGCAACTGCTCGCGCAGGCGGTAGAAGCGTAGCATGGCGTGAGTGCTCTCCGCCTGAAGGGCCAGCGCCGCCGCCACCCCGATGTCCCGCAGCCGCTCCTCGTCGCCGGAGAAGCGCGGTCGCAGCCCTTTGAGCAGCGCCGCCGCCCGCCGCCAGTCTAGGGCCATCGCCCGGCACAGACCCTCCACCTCCTCCAGGCTGTGGGTGTAGGTGAAGGTCTCGCCCACGCGGTCGCCGCTGGCAGCGATGGCCTTGCCCGTCTGCCGCCAGGCCATCTGCCAGGACGGGGCGATGGGCAGGTCCGCCGGCTCCAGGTGCAGCGGCCAAGTGGGAGCATCGTGGAGGGGGCCGTACCAGCCGAAGACGTGATTGAGGGGGAAGTTGGCATAGCCGCGCCGGAACAGCTCCCAGGCGCGCGCCACCGTGCCCGCGTGCCGGCCCCAGTCCCGCCGGGCGAGCCGGCGCAGGAAGTCGCCCTCGTCCTCCGGCAGCGGATCAAAGGACAACTCGCCCGCGGCTTTCGTCATCAGGCCGGGGTAGTTGCCGAAGTACCAGCACTGCATCGCCCCGCTGACGCCCAGGTCACGCATCGCCCGGTACTTGCGGTAGAGGTTGCCGGGAACCGGCACGTAGGGCGCGGTGGCCACCTCGTGGCTGCAGCCCACCTGCAGCTTGGCCGCCATGGGGGTGCCGTTGGCGCGCGCCGCCCGGGCACTCTCGGCGAAGACCTGCGCCGGGCCCACCCACGACAGCCAGTAGTCCAGTATCTTGTGCCTGCGGCCGCACTGCTCGTCCTCTCCGGAGGACTCGAAGTTATGTTGCAGGGTGACGCCGGGGATCAGCCGGCCGGCGCTGTCCACCGTCTTCTCGTCGCCCCAGAGGATGTATTGGCCGTAGGGCCAGTGGATCAGCTCCACCTCCGGGTCGGCCTTGTGGATGCCCCGTTCCATGGCGGCCAGGGTGTCGTTGAGGACGTCCTGCGGGTCGCGCGGAGCGCAGCGGGGGCAGTTGTTTCCCTCCAGCCAGCCGGAGTAGCAGTGGGAGCCGTGTTCCCCGACGCTGATGTTGATCAGCCCGCCCAGCCCGGGCACGTCGGTGAAGAGGTTGTACATCGCTTCTTCCAGGTAGGCCTGGGCGGTGGCGTTGCTGGTGCAGAAGTAGCGCCAGTCACCGTGGCCGTGTCCGAGCAGTTCCGGGTGGGCGCGAGCCACCTCGCTGTCCACGGCGATGGGGGCGGGCTCGTTGGCGAAGGCGTAGATGCGGATGCCGTAGCGGGCGCACTTTGCCACCACCCGCCGCAGCTTGGCCACCCGCCGGGCCGCATCGCGCCCGTATTCGGGCAGCACCGACTGGCGGCAGATCTCGGCGAAGTAGATGGTGAGCCAGAGCCCGTTGACGCCCTCGTGGGCCAAGCGGTTGAGGTACTCGTCGGGGTAGTAGTCGATGTCGTCGATGAGCTCGTCGATGTTGTGCGGCGGGCGGTGGATGGGGCCGAAGAAGCAGCGGGAGATGCGCGTCTTGATGGCCGGTCGGCGGACTGTCTCGCCCAGAGGCAGGAAGGGGCCGCCGGCGCGGAGTAACTCGTCCTCCAGGTAATAGACGGCGCGGCGGATGCCGTCAGGATCGCCGGCGCTGATGGTGCAGCCGTCGCGCTCCACGGCGAGGGAGTAGGCCTCGCGCTCCCCCAGGTCACGATGCCGAATGAGGAGACGGTAGGGACCTTCGCCGACGCCGCCCGCCTCGAGGAAGCGGTGCAGGTCCCCATAGGCGGTGGAGAGGACGCCGTCGTCGGGGAACTCGGCGTCTACCGTTACGCCGCGCGCCAGGTCCGCCTCGCCCGTCCGCCGCCGATGGCGTCGCCAGGTGAAGGGGCGCCAGAGAGGGCTCTGCAACTCCTGGACGAACCGCCAATCCGAGCGAGGCGGCTGGGGCGGCTCCGGCATGAGCAGGGACACGGCTGACCTCCGGGAGGCGTGCGTTCGCCGCAACGGTAATGACCATGGTCGCTGCCGGTCAAGGGCGCGCCGGCGGCCGTGTAGATCATGACGTCGGGGCTGAACGTAGGGTCGGGCACGGGTTGGCGCCGCTGTCGGCCTCTCCCGAGCCGGTTGCCGGCTGCCGGTCCCCAACCGATAATGCTGCCAAAGGTGCGTGCCATGGGCGGTGAGGCAGGACAGGAAAGGGCGGCGATTCTGGCCGCGATGTGTCGCCGGTTCGGCGTGCTGGGGCTGTATGCCTTCGGCAGCCGCGCCAAAGAGGTGCAAAGCTGGTTCGCAGGCAGCCTGTCCGTTCTGCCGCCCTTGGTCTCCGATGTCGACATCGGGGTCAAGGCTGCTCGGGACGCCCTGACCAGGGTGAAGGACAAGGTGGCGCTTCAGGTCGCCCTGGAAGACCTGCTGGACGTGGGACGCGTGGACCTGGTGGTGCTGGACGAGGCCGATCCCTTCCTGGCCGCCAACGTGATCCGCGGCGAGCGGCTCTTCGCTGAGGACGAATACCTGGCCGATGAGTACGACCTGTACGTCCTCCGGCGCGCCGGCGACCTGGCCCCGCTTGAGCGCGAGCGCATGGAGATGATCCTGAGGAGAGGGCTGTGACCGAGAGTCAGGCGTCGGCGCGCATCGTCTACGATCGACTCGAGTGGGTGGACCGAATGGTCGCCGAGGTGAAGTCGTTGCCTCTCGACGACCGATCCGGGTTCTTCTCCGACAGCCGCAACGTGTGGACGGCCGAGTCGTGTCTCCGCCGGGCTCTGGAGGCGCTGCTGGACCTGGGACGTCACCTTCTGGCGAAGCGCTTCGGCGAAGGCGTGACTGAGTACCGAGACGTGGCTGCCGGCCTTTATGAGAGGGGTGTACTGTCCGACGCCGAAGCGGCTCTCCTGCGCCAGATGGCGGGCTACCGGGACCGGCTGGTCCACTACTACCACGAGATCAGCCGGGAGGAGTTGTACCAGACCACCTCTCAGGAGCTTGGCGAAGTTGAGGCCGTGTCTGCGGCGGTGAAGCACTGGCTGGCCGCCCACCCCGAGGCGCTCGATCGATCGCTCTAGCGCTGCCGGCCATCGGATAACTGATTCCAGGTAGGCGCACCCCTCGTTCTGGGCAGGCCAGTCTACCGGCGAGAGGTGATGGAGTGGGCTTCCTGCCGTGCTAGGATGGGCTCGTAGGTACTTACGAGTCCAAGGAGGAACCATGTTCAACCGGAAAGCCACACCGACCATCCTGATCGCCATCGCCTTGACCGTCGCCGCGCTAGCTCTTTCCGCCTGCTACACCGGCGCCCCGGCCGCCACTCCCGTCGACACCGCCGCCTCATTCGATCCGGCCGCCGAGGTCGTGGGCATCTACAAGACCATCCTGCCCGCCGCCTCCAGCCCCGGCATCGACGGCACTCTCTACCTTAGCGACGGCGGGAGCCTGCGCCAGGTGCTGGACTACCTGAACGAGGACGAGCCCCTGGTGGAAGTGGGCACCTGGACGGTGGCCCCCGACGGCATCGTCACTCTCACCGTGACCGGCCAGGAGGGGCAGGCCTGGGATGTTCCCTCGGTATCGACTTTTCAGGCCGGCGAGCATACCCTGACTGCTATGCCCAACCAGGATGCGCTCGGCGCCATCCTCGCCGTGTGGTACAAGTTCGGCTCCCTGGCCACCGGCCAAGTGGAGATGCCCTACGACGCCGCCATTGCCGCCCAGCGGATGGCGAACACCCTGGCCGACACCTACCGCGCCTTCCAGCCGTCCGGCAGTTGCTGCGGACAAGACATCAGCCTGTCGCTGCACACCGACGGCATCGCTCTTCTGAAGACCGACTACCTGAACGGCGAGCCCGCCATCGAAGAGGTGGGCGCTTGGGAGAGCACCGGCCCGACCTCCCTCCGCGTGACCATCAACGGCCGGCAGGACCGTGTATACCAGACGCCGGAAGTGACTGAGTATGTGGTCGAGGACGGCGCTCTGCGCAGCGAGACGGGTCTGGTGCTGCGGTCGATCTTCGGCTACGCCATGCACGTCATCGCGCAGGCCAGCGGCGAGTCCGCCAGCATCGTGGACGTCACCCCGGGCAGCCTCACCGAGCAGAGCCTGTCCGAGGCCGAGCTCGACCTGCCCGACCTGGGCCCGCTGCAGTTGCGCGCCGGCCGCTACGAGCACAAGTACGGCTCCGGGGCCACCGAGGTCGATACCGTCCTCCTCCAGTCCTCGGCCTTCGGCGACCTCGACGGCGACGGGGTCAGCGACGGAGCGGCTGTAGTCGCCGTGCAGAGGGGCGGCTCCGGCAGCTACTATTACCTCGCCGCCTTGCTCGACCGTGACGGCATCCCGCAGCAGGCCGGCGCCGTTCTTCTGGGCGACCGGGTCCAGGTGCAGTCGGTCACGATCGAGGAAGGACTCATCGAGGTGAAGATGAAGACGCACGCCGCCGGCGATCCCATGTGCTGCCCGACGGTCGAGGTGACCCGGAGCTACCGCCTGAGCGACGGTACCCTCGCCGCCGTGGAGCAGTAGGAGCAGCGGCAACGACGCGCGTCGCCGCGGAAGACGACTACATTGGGGCCGGACCTCCGGCCCCGTTCCGTATTGGAGAGACGACATGAGCGTTCTGCGGGTGTTGTTGGCCGAGGACCACGACCTGGTGCGAGAGGGCACCCGCCGTCTGCTGGAGCAGAACGACGACCTGGTGGTGGTGGGCGAGGCGGCCGACGGGGAGGAGGCAGTGCGCCTGGCGGCTAAGCTGGCGCCCGACGTGGTGGTGATGGACGTGCGGATGCCCAAACTCAACGGCATCGAGGCCACCCGCGCCGTCAAGTCCGCCCAGCCTGGCGTACACGTTTTGGTGCTCTCGGCGCACGAGGACGAGACCTACGTCTTTCCTCTTTTGGAGGCGGGCGCCGACGGCTACCTGCTCAAGACCACCAGCGGCGGCGAGTTGGCTCAGGCCATCCGGAGCGTTGCCCGCGGCCAGAGCGTCTTCGACTCGGAGATCATGGGCAAGGTAGTGGGTCACCTGGCCGGGAAGAAGCAGACCTACAGCGGCGAAGGCATGGTAGAGGCGCTCACCGAGCGGGAGATGGAGGTGCTGCGCGCCCTAGGCACCGGCAAGTCCAACAAGGAGATCGCCGCCGACCTGCTCATCAGCGCCTATACCGTCCAGGTACATGTCCGGAACATCATGGGCAAGCTGGGCGTGAGCAGCCGCACCGAAGCGGTGGCCTACGGTCTTCGCCAGGGCTGGCTCAAGGTGGATGATCTGTGACCTTCGCCCCACGCGAGTGGTTGGAGCGGCTGGGGCTGCGCGGGCGGCTGCTTGTGGCGACGCTGGCGCCGCTGGTGCTGGTGGGCGCGGTGGCGTTGAGCCTGGGCGCCCATGCCCTGAGCACCACCACCCGCGACCAGGCCCTGGAGCGACAGGCGGTGCAGGCGCGGGTGGCATCCGCCGGGCTGTACGGCAGCCTGAAGGGCTACCTGCGCCTGCTGCAAGCCACTGCCGCCGAATTGTCACTGTACAACGGCAACGTGGAGCGACAGCAGTGGGTGCTGCGGGACCGCGCTCATCTCCTCAGCGTTTTCAGCGGCGGGGTAGGGCTGATCGACCCCGGCGGCGGCGTCCTGGCCGTCACCCCGCCGGCACGCGGCTCGCTGGGCATGAACTTCGCCTTCCGTTACTACTTCCGCGCCGTCACCGGGACGGGCAGGTCGGTGCTCTCCTCCGTCTTCGCTGAGCAGCCCAGCGGCGAAAGCGCGGTGGTAATCGCTGTCCCGGTGGACGAACCCCTCGGTTCTCTGGGCGTGCTGGTGGGCCAGTTCTTCCTGCGCAGCAACGACTGGGTGCGCGAGTCCTCTCTCCTCTCGCCGCCTCCCGGTGGAGCGGTGTACCTCATCGACAGCTCCGGCAACGCGATCTATCACTCCGACCCCACGCTGATCGGGCGCAGCCTGACGCACGACCAGGGGTTGATGGACCTGGTGTCCGCCGGCCGAGAGCGCAGCCTCGTGCACCGGCCCGAGTTCGGCGCCGAGACGATGCTGCGCGGGTTCTCCCCCATCGGCGACACCGGGTGGTTCGTGGTGGTGGAAGAGCCCTGGGGTAACGTCGCCGGCCAAGTCACCCGCTACCAGTGGGCTCTGGCACTGCTCGGAGGGCTGGCGGTGCTGCTGGTGGGGTTGCTCCTGGCCGCCGCCGCCCGCCGGGTGGTCCGCCCGCTGGACGCCCTGGTGGCCGAGGGACAGCGGGTGCAGGCGGGAGAGGCCTTCCGACCCCTGCCCGTGGAAGGCCCGCGCGACGTCCGCGCTCTCCTGGCGGCGGTCAACGGGATGCTGGCGCGGCTGGATCAGCAGCAGGCGACTCTGCGCGAGTATGCCCGGCAGGTGGTGCGGGGACAGGAGGAGGAGCGGCTCCGCCTCTCTCGCGACCTGCACGACGAGACGGTGCAGGACCTGGTGGCTCTTAACCAGCGGCTGGACCTGTTGCGCGGGCGGCTCGGCGGGGATGAGGCAGCCGACGCCGAGGCGGCCCGGTTCCAGGAGACGCTGCGCACGGCCATTGCCGAGGTGCGGCGGCTGAGCAACAACCTGCGCCCCCACGTCCTGGAGGACCTCGGCCTCAGCGCCGCCCTGCGCGCCATCACCCACGACCTGGAGCAGCAGATGGCGAACGCCCAGGCGCACTGCGAGGTGGTCGGTCGGGAGCGCGCCCTGCCCGAGGAGGTGGAGCTAACCGTCTATCGCATCGCCCAGGAGGCGCTGGCCAACGTCCGCAAGCACGCGCCGGAGGCAAGCCGCGTCAGTGTGGCGCTGATCTTCGAGCCCGACGCGGTGGAGTTGGTGGTGGAGGACGACGGCCCCGGATTCGATGCGGACGGCGATCGCCCGGCCGATGGTCACCTAGGCTTGACCGGCATGCGCGAGCGGGCGCGGTTGTTCGGCGGGCGGCTGAGCATCGAGTCGGCGCCGGGGGAGGGGACGACGGTGCTTCTGCGGCTGCCTACGGGAGCGGGCGGCTGAAGGCGCCCGCTGAAGGCCGCTGGCCGGGGGAGACCGGGCCGTGCGCTTGCGGTTGGAGTTGGAGTCGCCTCGGGTTAGACCTGCCCCGGGTTGAAGCCCCGGGGCTACGGGTGAGCGAAGCCGGCCGGCGCCGGCTTTGCCAACTCGTGGCCCCGGCCATTCATGGCGGGGCTTCCCCGGATCCCCCGGCTACAGCGCCCTCCCCAGAGCCTCCTCATACACCGCCAGCACGTTCTCCAGCGGCGTCCCCGGCTGAATGCAGTGCGCCGGCGCGAAGATGTAGCCGCCGCCGGGAGCGATGACGTCCAGCCGGTGGCGGGCCTCGGCCCGGCAGTCGGCCACCGTGCCGAAGGGGAGCGTCTTCTGGGTGCTGATCAGGCCGGAGAAGGCCAGTTTGCCCCTGCCGATGGCGCGGATGGTCTCGGGGTCCATGCCCTTGGGCTCCGGCTGCATCGCGTCCAGGACGTCCAGTCCCATGTCGATGAAGGTGGGCATGATGTCGTGGGTGTCGCCGCAGGAGTGCATCATCGCCTTGGCGCCGTACTCGTGGGCCAGGCGATAGAAAGGCTCCAGGCGGGGCCGGAACACCTCGGCGAAGTCCTTGGGTGAGAACATGCGGCCGTTCTGGTTGCCGGTGTCCTCGCCCAACTGGAGGATGTCCACCCGGCCGCCGGCCGCCTCCAGTCCACGCTTCAGCACCTCGTAGTAGAAGGCGCAGCGGCGGTCGATGATGGCCAGGCCAACCTCATCGCGCAGGCCGATGTCCAGCATCACCTGCTGCATCCCCCGCCCCCGGGAGACGCCGTTGAGGATGTCGGGTATGCCGGCGCTCCCCAGTATGAGGGCGTAGTCGTCGTGCTGGCGGCACTGCTCCGCCAGCACCGAGTAGTCATAGTCGTCCGGGTCCGGCCAGGCGTAGTTCTCCACATCCGCGAGGGTGTGCAGGCCCGCCAGGGGAAGTTCCACCGCCTCGTCGTAGTAGCCGGAGCCGTGGAAGACGCGGCGGTAGCCCGCCCCCCAGATGTCGTAGGTGATGCCGTCGTGCGGCTCCTTTACCGGCCCCTTCCAGAGCGGTTCCACCACGCGGAAGTCCACCCCCAGGTGAACCAGCAAGGCGTCGTCGCCGTGGGTGGAGCGCGTGGCGGTGGAGACGCGGGTGGCTTTGAGGGTGGTGGCAGCCCCGGCAGCACGGGAATCGGCCGTCCCGCGGCCGTCGAAGTGCTCTCGGAGCATGGACTCGACTTCCGGCGTTAGGTATACCTGGATGGGGACGCGATCCGGTTCCTTCCAGCTCAGCGAGGTGAGCACGCGCTCCCGAGGGCTCAAGGCGTAGCGGGGCGCACGGGTCATGGATGCTGCCTCCCGGCCGGGCAAACCATCCGGCCCCAAAGTGGGTCTCCATGGGCAGGCTACTCGATGCAGGAGGGAGGGTGCAAGGGCTGACGCAACGGCAGGACCAGGCAGCGCCGGCATGGGGGGGATCGCGCCGCCTTTGAGGCGGTGGTGCGATGGTTCCGGGCGCCGGCGGTGGGCTGGATCCACTCGATCGCGGGCAACTTTGACTGGGCCGAGGACGCCGCGCAGGAGTTGCACCGCGTCCCAAGGGACGAGGCGACTCGCTCAGCGGATGGGGCCGCCGCCCAGGCAGTGGTCGCCCCGGTAGACGACGGCGCTCTGGCCCGGGGCGATGTCCCGCAGGGGGGAGTCGAACCGCACCTGCGCTCGCCGGCCGTCACTCTCCACGGTGGCGAGGGCGGGGCGGGCACGGTAGCGGATCTGCACCTCGGCGCGGAGATGCGGCTCGGCGGGCGGACCCTCGATCCAGTGCATCGGGTCGATGGTGAGCCGGTCGCGCCCCAACTCGGCCGCCGTCCCGACCACGACCAGGTTGGCCTCGGGGCGAATCTCCAGGACGAACAGCGGCTCGGCGGCGGCGATGCCCAGCCCGCGCCGCTGGCCGACGGTGTAGTGAGCCAGGCCCTGGTGCTCGCCGAGTTGCCGCCCCTGCCGATCGACGATGGGGCCGGGCGAAGCCGTCTGCGGCGCGTTTCGGGACAGGAATCGGCGGTAGTCGCCGTCCCCGACAAAGCAGAGGTCCTGGCTCTCGGCGCGCAGCGCCACCCGCAGGCCGCGCTCGGCCGCCAACTGCCTCACCTGCGCCTTGGTCAGGTCCCCCAGGGGGAAGAGGGCGTGCGCAAGCTGGCGCTGGTCCAGGGCATGGAGCATGTAGGACTGGTCCTTGGTGCGGTCCATGCCGCGCAGCAGCCGGATGACGCCGCTCTCCGTGCGTGCCAGGCGGGCGTAGTGGCCGGTGGCCAGCTTGGCGGCGCCCAAGGCGAGGGCATAGTCCAGCAGAAAGCCGAAGCGGACGGATCGGTTGCACGCCACGCAGGGGTTGGGAGTGCGGGCGCGGGCGTATTCGGCGATGAACTCGTCCACCACCTGGTCGCGAAAGGGACGCTCGGCGTTGACGAGGTAGAAGGGAATGCCCAGGTGATGGGCGACGGCGCGGGCCTCGTCGACAGCCTCGGGGGCGCAGCAGCGGTTGGCCTCGGCGTCGCCGTCGGGCTCCGTCCACAGCCGGAGCATGATCCCGACGACGTCGTGGCCCTGCTCGACAAGCAGGGCGGCGGCGGTGGAAGAGTCCACCCCGCCGCTCATGGCGATGACTACGCGCTCAGGCATCGGCCGGTGCGGGTTGGGGCTCGCTCAGCGGCGGGCCGGCAGGTCGTCGACGGTAAGCCCGATGTCGCGTGCGATCTGCCTCAACAGGATAGGCGACAGATCACGGCCACGCTGGACAGGCACGGTAGTGTGGCGGCCGTCTGGATGACGTGACTGCTTGTGTGATCCTCGCTGACGCACTTCCTCGAATCCCAGTCGCTTCAGGATAAGGACGACCTCTTCGGTGCGCAGTACCGGGTCCTTGCCCACTACGGGACCAGAACCACCTGTGTACTGACGAACTCGGTGCTCGTCTGCCGATCGCCGTCTTCCAGCAGCGTCTCGATCACTTCGCGCAGGTTGTCCTTGAGCTCATCGAGCGTCTTCGCCTGCGTATGAGCGCCCCGGAAGCCGGGCACGTACCCGACGTACAGACCCGTGTCAGCGCACTTCTCGACGATCGCGGTGTAGGCTCTCAAAGGCTCTCCCCTCTTGGCCGCCGGACACCGGTGGGCAGGGCCGCCCGGCAACACGCTCGTCATACGGCTCACCGCGCTGTCATTATACCCGACCCTCGGGGGAAGCAGGAACCCCTTCCAGAGCAGGGGAAGGGGTCCGACAGGGTCCGTAGCGCCAAGGCCGAAGCTAGCCGGCGGTTGCCCTATCCAGGGCCTGATCCAGGTCCCAGAGGATGTCCTCGATGTCCTCCAAGCCGATGCTCAGGCGGATGAAGTCGGGCCCGATGCCGGCGGCGAACAGGTCCGCCTCGCTCAGTTGGCTGTGGGTGGTGCTGGCCGGGTGGATGGCGAGGCTCTTGGCGTCGCCTATGTTGGCCACGTGACTGAGCAGCTGCAGCGAGTCGATGAAGCGGCCGCCCGCCTCCACGCCGCCGCGCACGCCGAAGCCCATGATGGCGCCCGGCCCCTTGGGCAGGTAGCGCTCGGCCCGCTGGTAGTGGTGGTGGTTGGGCAGGCCCGGGTAGGCGACGAAGTTGACCCGCGCGTCCGCGTCCAGGAAGCGGGCCACCGCCTGGGCGTTCTCAACGTGGCGGTCCATGCGCAGGCTCAGCGTCTCCACCCCGAGGAGCGTCGTCCAGGCGTTGAAGGGGGCCTGGCAGGCGCCGATGTCGCGCAGCATCTGCATCCGCGCCTTGGTGATGAACGCGGTCGGCCCCAGGTCGGCGAAGACGAGGCCGTGGTAGCTGGGATCGGGCTCGGTGAAGTTGGCGAACCGGCCGCTGGCCCAGTCGAAGTTGCCGCCGTCGACGATGATGCCGCCGATGGTGGTGCCGTTGCCGCTGAGGAACTTGGTGGTGGAATGGCTCACGATGTTGGCGCCCAGTTCGATGGGGCGGCATAGGTACGGACTGGCGAACGTGTTGTCGATCATCAGGGGGATGTGATGCCGCCGGGCGATCTCAGCCACCTCATCGAAGGGGAAGACGCTGATGTCCGGATTGCCCAGCGTCTCGCCGTAGATGATCTTGGTGTTGGGGCGGATGGCCTGCTCGAACTGAGCCGGCTCGTCGAGGTCGACGAACGTCACGTCGATTCCCAGGCGAGGAAAGGTGTAGGAGAACTGGCTGTAGGTGCCGCCGTAGAGCTTGTTACTGGAGACGATGTGGTCGCCCGCCTGACAGAGCGTGAGGATGGCAAGCGTCTGCGCTCCGTGGCCGCTGGCGGCAGCCAGGGCGCCCACTCCTCCCTCCAGAGAAGCGATGCGCTGCTCCAGAACGTCGGTGGTGGGGTTGGATAGGCGGGTGTAGATGTTTCCGCTCTGCGCCAGCGAGAAAAGGTCCGCCGCATGCTGGGTGTTGCGGAACTGGTAGCTCGTGGTCTGGTAGATGGGCACGGCCCGGCTACCGGTGGCCGGGTCGGGTGTTTGCCCGGCGTGGAGTTGGCGCGTATTGAAGCCGAACTGGCGCTCTGAGCTCATCGGTGGCTGACCTCCGCTATGGTTGCTTACTCGCGTCCGGCCGGATACACCGCGATCGGTTCTCCGCGCCGTATTGTAGATCTCGTGCCTACCGCTCCAGCGGCCGGCCGGCTCTGCCGGGCCTCCAGACCGCCCTGCGGTGCGCGTACATCCTCGAATCGGTTCTCGCTCAGCCGCAGCGCCGCGCGGGCGCCGGCAGCTTCGCCGACTCAGCCGCGCTGATGTCGCGGCAAGATGCCGACCGCTGCTGGACGGCACTCGCGGCCACGCTTTCCGCCGGAGAGCAGGCGACCGCCGCCGGAAGCAGAGCGATGATCACGTACAGAGTAAAGGACGACAGCCTCGACTAACGAATACCTCCTGGTCAGTCTGCCTCGGGTTGGCTACCCCGTCTCGCCGAAGAGGCCTGTGCTTAGGTAGCGCTCGCCCGTGTCGGGCAGGATGACCACCACGCGTTTGCCCGCGTTCTCGGGCCTCGCGGCCACCTGCAGGGCGGCCCAGAGCGCCGCGCCGGACGAGATGCCCGCCAGGATGCCTTCCTCCCGCGCCAGGCGGCGGGCAGCCTCGGCGGCGGCGTCCTCCTGAACGGTGATGGTCTCATCGAGGAGACGGGCGCCCAGCACCTCCGGTATGAACCCGGCCCCGATGCCCTGGATGCGGTGCGGCTCGGCAGTGCCCCCGGAGATGACGGGTGACTTGGCCGGCTCGACTGCCACCGCCTTGAGGTCGGGGTTACGCCTCTTGAGCACGTCGGCGATGCCGGTGATCGTCCCGCCCGTGCCCACGCCCGCTACCAGAATGTCAACCCGACCGCCGGTGTCGGCCCAGATCTCCTCGGCCGTGGTCTCCCGGTGGATGCGCGGGTTGTCGGGGTTGCGGAACTGCTGCGGCATGAAGGCTCCGGGGGTGGACGCCGTCAGTCGCGCGGCTTCCTCAATGGCCCCGGTCATCCCGCGGCTGCCGGGCGTGAGCACCAGTTCGGCGCCGTAGGCGCGAAGCAGGTTGCGCCGTTCTAGGCTCATGGTCTCGGGCATGGTGAGGATGAGGCGGTAGCCGCGAGCCGCGCACACCATGGCCAGGCCGATGCCGGTATTGCCGCTGGTGGGCTCGATAACCACGGCGCCGGGCGTCAGGTCGCCTCGCTCTTCGGCCCGTGTGATCATGCTCCAGGCGATACGGTCCTTGCTGCTGCCGCCCGGGTTGAATGACTCTATCTTGGCCACCACCTCAGCGGCCAGCCCTTGGCCCAGCCGCGAGAGCCGGACAAGGGGCGTGCGTCCAACGGTGGCGGTGATGTCGGCGTAGATGCTCATCGGTGCCTCCGAGCGAGAGTCAGATATCGAAGTGCGCCGGCGGCGCCGCCTGACGCTCGCGGTATCGGCCGGCCAGGTCGGCCAGGGTGACGTTCTCAAGCACCCTGAGGACCGCCTGCTGCATCGCTTCCCACACCTCTTGGGTGACACATTGGTCGACGCGGTCGCAGAGGCTGGGATCGCCGATGCAAGCCACCGGCGGCGCCCCACCCTCCATGACCTCGTAGACCTCACGGACGGTAATCTGGTCCGGCTCGCGAGCGAGCAGGTAGCCGCCCTGGGCCCCGCGGATGCTGTTGACCACGCGGGCGGCCCGCAGTCGCCCCATGAGCGACTCGGCGTACTTCTCGGAGAACTCCTGCCGGCGGGCAATCTCGGCCAGGCTGAGAGGGCCCTGGTTGTGATGAAGGGCCAGTTCGAGGAGGGCCCGGGTACCGTAACGTGTCTTGGTGGTGATGTGCATAACCAAGTATTCCCGTAGTTATTAGGTGTTATAGTAGCGATTTGGCGCTCGCGTGTCAAGTGGCGCCCCTGCCGAACAGAGGACGACCTTCGCGCGTACGGGCCGGCGTCGCGCTGACACATCGCCACGTTTGGGTGATAATGGGTCGGCCTCTCTACCGCCGGCAGCGGCGCCGGCAAGGCTGTGCCCGACCCTTGCCCGACAGAGGTGAGTGCATGCTGGAGAACGTGGTTCGCTGGCTTGTGTACCTGGTGCTGGCCCTCCTTGCACTGAGCGTCCCGTATGCGCTCTTCCTCCGGCCCTGGCTGCGACGCTGGGACGCCACCGATGAGGAGGTGGATCGCCGCCTCCCCGGCGACGACCTGGTCCCCAAGCCGGACTGGGTCAGCAACCGGGCCATCACCATCGCCGTTCCTCCGGCCAGGGTCTGGCCCTGGATAGCTCAGATGGGCTACCACCGCGACGGCTTGTACTCGTACGACTTCCTCCATCGCCTCCTCCGGGTCGCCGGCTCGGTGGACGGCCCGCGTCGATCCGCGCAGCACGTCGTGGCGGTGGCCGTTTGGTGGCAGGGGTGGTGGACTCTGATCGGACGGCTTCATTACACGGTGATCACGCTGGTGGCGGCTGCCCTTGTGTTGTGGCAAGCATACTTGCGGATCCTGGCGTAGGAGGAGAACGTGAATGGCGCGGTGCTGGTGACCTACGGCTCCTGGTGTGGCTCCACCGCCGAGGTGGCGGAGGAGATCGGCAAAGTCCTGCGCGAGGGCGGCTGGGAGGTGGACGTGCTTCCGGCCAAGCAGGCGCAATCGGTGGATCGCTATCAGGCAGTGGTGG
Organism: Anaerolineae bacterium; assembly: GCA_040768685.1. Taxonomy (GTDB): domain Bacteria; phylum Chloroflexota; class Anaerolineae; order DRVO01; family DRVO01; genus Ch71. The sequence goes on along the minus strand of JAXGMM010000004.1, from coordinate 105,500 downwards.
TCGGCACCGCCATTCGCATGGGGCGTTGCCGTGGAGACGCGCTGAAGTTCGTGACCAGGAACAAGGCAGCGCTCGACCGCGTGCCGGCGGTTAGCGTGGGCCTTTTCGGCGGGGTGGTGGATGCGGGCCGGGCCTCCTTTCCCATGAGCCTCATAATGAAGAAGTTACCACAGGGCAACTGGCGCGACTGGGACGCCATCCGCACCTGGGCGCGCGACCTCGCGGCCCGCCTCGCCGATGGGAGGTCTGGCTAACATGCAGTACGAAGCTTACTCCTATCGCACCGGCTCGCGCTTCGGCAGCCGCGTCCTGATCGATGTGGCGGACGGCAAGGTGGCGGTGACGGGGCCACGAGCGCCGGTCACGCTCTACCGGCTCTGGCTGGGGGTACAGGCGGTGCTGCTGCTCGCGGCCGCCGCATCGGTGGTGTTGGCCGTTCTTCCCGGGTTCAGCCTCTGGCTTCTGGCTGGTGGTCTGCTCCTGATCCTAGTGCACCTGGCCTTCGGCGCCATCGGGGCCGGCTGCCTGTGGGAGATGATGAACCTCACCGCTTTCCTCGCTGGAAAGAAGGGCGACACCGAGGCCTTCCCGTTGGCAGCGGTACGGGACGTGCGCATCGGCAAGGGCTGGGCGCGTAACGGACTCTGGCTGGTGATCCTCCCCTACGTGGGGGGCATCGACAAGATGGCGGACGGTGTGACGGTGTCCTTCGAGGCGCCCGATAGTGGCACGGGGAAGGACGCCGTGTACGCGCTGCACCTGCGGACGCCCCAAGAGGCGGTCGACTTGGCGGGACGGCTGCAGGGCGGGTAATGGGGGGAGCGGCGGGGTGGAAGCCCACCGCTGGAGGCCTTCGGCCAAGGGACGGCGCGTAGCGCCTCCAGCGGACGGCGGTCGCGCAGGCCTACATCCAGGCGCGGCGGCGCATCCAGAAGTACATGCCCGCGGGAGTGAGGACGAGGACGGCCAGGGTGATGGCGAAGGCCGCCCAGCCCGTCCAGGCGTCCAAGGGGAGCACCGACTGGAAGAAGTTCATGCCGAAGAAGCCGGTAATGAAGGAGAGGGGCATGAACAGCGTGGTGATGATGGTGAGCGTCTTCATGACCTCGTTCATGCGGTTGTTGACGACGGAGAGGTATATCTCCATGGCGCCGTTGACCACATCGCGCAGGCCCTCGCCGATGTCGTAGAGTCGCACGAGGTGATCGTAGATGTCGCGGAAGAACACGCGGTGACCGGGGTCGATGGCGGCGTAGTCGTCGCGGGCCATGCGGCTGAGCACCTCGCGCTGCGGGGCGAGGATGCGACGCAGCTGCAGGAGCGACCGCTTGAGCGTGAAGACCCGCTCCAGCAAGTGGGGGCCGGGCGCGCCGATGATCTCGTCCTCCAGCGCCTCGATTGCGTCCTCGATCTCCTCCATGGCGGGGAGGTAGCCGGCAACCAGGTCGTCCAGCAGGCGGTAGGTCAGGCGGACGGCGCCGCCATTGAGCCGCTGCGGGTCGCGCTCGAGGGCGGACCAGAGGTGATCGACAGCGGGCAGAGGCCGGTCGTGGTGAGTGACGAGGTAGCCTGGCCCAAGGAAGAGGTCTAGCTCGACGGTGTCGACCTCGCTGGTCAGGTGGTTGAAGTCGAGCGCGTGGACGACGATGTAGAGATAGCGGTCCCAGTCGTCGATCTTGGGAACGTGGGTCTCGCGCAGAGCGTCGTCTACGGCGAGGGGATGGAAGCCGAAGACATTCTCCAGAAGCGGCTGACAGGACTCGGGCGGTTCGTTCTGGCAATCGAGCCAGATGACGCCGGCGCCGAGCGACTTGGCCAAGGCCGCCTCGTCCAGGCCCCAGGCGATCGTCCCATCGTCGGCGATGAAGAGGGAGCGGATCATGGCGCATGGCTCCCGTCGGGCGCTTCGGCCGGCCTGCGGCGGGCGCGACTCACCATGAAGTCCAGGATCGGATGCACCCAGCCGCCGAGTATCCCCGCGAGGCGGTAGGTGAGCTTGGCCTCCAGGCCTGGGAGGATGGCGAAGCGATTGTGTTCCACCCCGTCGACGATGGCGGCGGCCACCTGGGATGGCTGCAGGACGGAGCCGACCCCGGCGATGGCTCTCGTCTCCGGGCACTTGAACCGGTTCTCGTAGGCCAGCTGGGGGGTGTCGACGTCGGGCGGGAAGACCACCGAAACGCCGATGCCGCGGCACTTCATCTCGGCGCGCAGCACCTCGGAGAAGCCGCGGACGGCGTACTTGGACGCGCCATAGGCTGTGTATCCGAAAACGCCGAGGAAGCCGGCGGCGGAGGACAGGTTGACGATGTGCCCGGACCCGCGGGCGATCATCCCGGGGGCGACGGCCTTGGCCATATGTACGGTGCCGAAGTAGTTGACGTCCATCATCCAGCGGAAGATGGACAGATCCAGTTCCTGAAAGTAGCCGGGGTGGGCGACGCCGGCGCAGTTCACCACCAGGTCGGGGTGGCCGACCTGCTCGGCGACGCGGGCCACCGCCGCAGCCGCCTGCTCGGCCACGGACACGTCGGCGATGACATAGCCACATCGTTGGTCCGGACCGCGGCGTTCGGCTTCGACTTGGGCCAGAGCGGCGCGAAGGCGGTCCTCGTCGCGCGCCACGATCCAGACGTGAGCGCCCCGGGAGGCGAGGTGACGGGCGGTGGCGAGGCCGATGCCGCTGGAACCACCGGTGACGAGGGCCACCGCTGCTGCTACCTTCATTTCGGCTCCTGTGGAGCACTGTCGACCGAGATTGGCGTATAATAAGCTGTTGGCGGTTACCGAGCCAGCGTGGACGGCCGGCTGCGGGGCCGGCAGGGAGGAGGGAAGATGGCCGGAGAGAGCAAGCCCGACAAGCGGATCTGGTGGATCGTGGGGATTGCCCTGGCGCTGTTGCTCCTCTGCCTCTGTGGCGCCTGCGTGGTGGCCGCGGGCGCGGCATCGTTCCTCTCCGTCCGCTCCGGCGAGATGCGGTGTGAGTGCAGCACTCCGAGCCCGGAACGAGTGGTTCCTCAGCCGGAGGCGACCGTGCCAGCGATGCCGATCCCGACGCCGGACGTGGAGCCGGACTTCCGCATGCAGTCGGGAGCGCACATTCTAGGCATCGTCGCAGGCAGCCCGGCAGACCAGATAGGCTGGCGCCCGGGGGACGTCATCGCCAAGGTGGACGGCCGGGCGCTAGGATCGAACTACGATCTGCGGCAGGCGCTGAGCGGCAAGCGGCCGGGCGATATGGTCGCGATAGAGTGGTGGAGCCGGCAGACCCGCGAGCTGCAGACGGTTCGGGTGCAATTGGGAAGCAACCCGGACGGCAGTGGGCGAGCTTACCTTGGGATCGAGTATCGAATGCGGCCGTAGGAGGTTTTGGGGGCCTGCGGGGCGGAACCTAACCCCCAACCCCCTCCCTACAAAGGAATGGGTCGGGGGTTAGGTGCTCCATTCCCTCCCGCTAGGCTTTGAGGCCGCGCAACTCCACGGGGTTCTCCCGGAACCAGCGATGGGCCCGGTCCAGCGCCGGCTCTCGGTCATCCAGCCGTCCTCTAGGCGGCGGGTGAGGGCGGCGCCGCCGAAGGCGAGCACCTTGTTGGCGGGCACGACATCGACGGCATTACCCAGACCGGCGCGGCGCCACTGGGCCGGCTTCCTTCTCAGGCGACGTCCGGGACTGTACAATTCCGATCAACGGACACAGCAAGTTCCGGAGGTCGGCTCGGGCAGGAGGGCTCGATGGAGATACTGGGCATCGACATCGGCGGTACGGGAATCAAGGGTGGACTGGTGGACGTTGATGACGGGGAGTTGGTCGGCGAGCGCCACCGAGTGCGCACTCCGGAGCGGTCCTACCCAGAAGCGGTCGCCCAAGTAGTCGCCGAGGTGGTCCAGCACTTCCGGTATCGTGGCCCGATTGGGTGCACCTTCCCGTCGGTGATCCGGCACGGCGTAGTGCAGACGGCGGCGAACGTGGACCGGCGGTGGATACAGACCGACGGCGAGAGCTTGCTCTCTGAGGCCACCGGCCGGCCGGTGTTGCTCATCAACGACGCGGACGCGGCGGGCATTGCCGAGATGCGCTTCGGCGCCGGCCGGGGCGAAAAGGGCGTGGTGATGATGCTCACCTTCGGCACCGGAATCGGCAGCGCCATCTTCGTGGATGGCGTCCTCCTCCCCAACACGGAGTTGGGACACTTGCCCCGGGGTGAGTCCGACTGCGAAAGCTACGCTTCCGACAGGGCGCGCAAGAGGGACGACCTGAAGTGGAAGGAGTGGGCGGTCCGGGTGCAGGGGTACCTGGACCTGCTGGAGCTCCTCTTCTCGCCTGACCTCTTCATTGTCGGCGGCGGGGTCAGTAAGGAGCATCAGAAGTTCCTGCCTCTACTAAAGACGCAGGCCCGCATCGTGCCTGCGGGCTTGTTGAACGAGGCGGGGATCGTGGGCGCGGCATTGGCGGCGCACGAGAGGCTGGTCGGCGCAGCGGCCGGCTAGAGGGGCAGCCGCGTCCTCAGGCCCATCTCCAGGGCTGTCGCGAGATCCGTATACCCCCCGGCTTGCTGCCCACCGCCAGGTCCCCTAGGTCGGCGTGGATGAGATCGTCGTTGGCGCCAAGGTGGCCGCCGGGCTTCTTGGCTCGTTCAGCGGCCTCGCCGCCGGCGATGAAGGTGAGCGCATCCCTCGCCATAGCTTGCGCCCTACTTGACTGTTTGCCGACGATAGTCCAATGTCCGATCAAAACACGGCTGGTGGTGGTTGGAGCGGGGCCCGTTCGTCACGACAGCCTCAGCAGGAGCGACGCGGCCCGCCGGGCACGCTACTTGCGGCGGGCCACCTGTACGCCCTATTGTCCCCCGAGATCACATCCCCTGGAGGCAGGGTTGGTAGTTGACGCGGTGCAAGACGCGACTGAAGTAGGGAGTCCGACCAGCCGAGAGCAGCGGCTGAGCAGCGTGCTGTCGTTCGTGCGGGAGGCGCACTGGGAGGAGAGGCACAGCCGGCACGTGACGGCGCTGGCCTTGTCGCTGTTCGACCAGCTCAGCGCTCTGCATGGCCTGGACGAGCAGGCGCGGGAGTTGCTGCAGTGCGCCGGCTATTTGCACGACGTCGGCTATCTGGTGAGCGCCAAGGGACACCACAAGCACAGCCACCGCCTGATCTCAGCCGCGTACTGGCCGCACTTTGAGGAGTGGGAGGTGCAGGCGATGGCGGCCATCGCCCGGTACCACCGGAAGCGACAGCCACAGGACGGAGACCCGGAGTTGGCCGGGCTCAGCCGAAGCCGGAAGCGACTGGTGCGGGTGTTGGCAGGGATATTGCGGGTAGCCGATGGTATGGACCGCACGCACCTGACTATGGTGCGTCGAGTCCGGGCTCAGGTGGATGGTACCGCGCTCAGGCTTGGGCTAGTGGCCGAACCCGGGGCGGAGCTGGAGCTTCACTACGCGTTGAAGAAGTCGGATCTGCTGGCCGCCGAACTGGGCGTCCGGGTGAAGGCGAAGCTGGAGCCGCTGCCCGAAGCGGCGGAAGTGGACTAGTCGGGACGCGAGAACGCGACGAGGCGTAACTGGCCGGAACAACGGCCTCACAACACCATAGCAGCGAGGGTGTATGAAGACCCCGGGATTGGACCAACCACACGACTACAAGGGGAAGTTGATCGTTGTCGAGGGCATCGACGGATCGGGCAAATCGACGCAGGCGGCGCTCCTGCACAAGTGGCTCGCCAACTTGGGAGTGCCGGTGTTCTTCACGGAGTGGAACTCGTCGCCATTGGTGCGGCGGGCCACCCGCGAGGGAAAGAAGAAGAACCGCCTGACGCCGACCACGTTCAGCCTGCTCCACGCCACCGACTTTGCCGACCGCCTGACCTATCAGATCATCCCCTCGCTCAAGGCGGGCATGATGGTCATCGCGGACCGGTACGCGTTCACCGCCTTCGCGCGGGACGTGGCCCGCGGGGTGGACCCGCAGTGGGTGCGGGAGATGTACAGCATCGCCATCCGGCCGGACGTGTCGTTCTACTTCCGGGTGTCGGTGGACTGCTCGCTGACGCGACTGCAGGGCGCGCGGGCGAAGATCAAGTTCTACGAGGCGGGCATGGACCTGAACCTTAGCCCGGACCTGGCGGAGTCATTCCGCATCTTCCAGGGCAGGGTGCTGGATCAGTACGACGCCATGTCGCAAGAGTACGGCTTCGACGTGATGGACGCGGAGCTGCCCATCGACGTGCAGCAGCAGCAAGTGCGCGCCGTCGTGCAGGAAAAGTTGGCGGCTTACCTGGCCCCGTTCGGGGCGCGGGGCGCTGTCCGGAGCAGTATGCTGCCGCTATCAGGAGGTCGCTCGTGAACGGGCCACGCGCATCGCTAGGGCGGGCTTTGCCCTACATCAGCACCGATGACCTCAGCGGACGCCTGATCGTGCTCGAGGGTAGCGACGGCGCCGGCCGCACCACCCAGATCCGCCTGCTGCGCAGCTGGCTGGAATTCCAGGGCTATGGCGTGATCGACACGGACTGGACCTCTTCGGCTCTGGTGTCGACCACCATCGGCGCGGCCAAAGAGGGCCACGCCATGAACGTGTGGACGCTGAACCTGCTCTACGCCACTGACTTTGCCGACCGACTGGAGCACGAGATCATCCCCGCGCTGCGCGCCGGGTTCGTGGTCCTGTCGGACCGATACGTCTACACCGCCATCGCGCGGGCGGTGGTTCGGGGGGCGGATCCGGCCTGGGTGCGGGGGCTGTTCGGCTTCGCCCTACAGCCGGATGTGGTGCTGTACCTGAAGGCGGACGCGGAGACGCTGGTGCGGCGCGCCATTCTGGCGGAGGGCTTGGACTACTGGGAGTCGGGCCTAGATCAGAACCCAGGGATGGACCCGTACGAGAGCTTCATTCGCTATCAGCGGCGACTGCTGCGCGAGTACGGTCGCCTAGCCAGCGAGTTCGGTTTCATCACCGTGAACGCCCGTACTTCCATCAACACGGTGCAGCGGCAACTGCGCCATCACCTGTTGCCCGTCCTGACGGGTGGGGCGGTTCCGGCCGAGGCCTGAGAACAGGCGAAGATGGGAGATAGGCGACGGCTCCTCCACCGGGGGAGCCGTCCTTCTTTGCTTCTGAGATTCCGTTGACCGCGGTTAGGGAGGTAGGCAGAATGGTCTGGTGGAGATGCGGGTTCTGCTGCCGGCTCAGGAGGGGAAGAAGCAGATGAGCAGAACGGCGATCGCGTTACTGGTGGCGGCACTGATACTGGGACTGCTGCTGTGTTGCTGCCTGGGCGCGGCGGCGGTGTTCTCCGTGAGAAGGTATGGCGGCGGGGGCCCGCTGAGCTCGATGGGCTCTTGGCGCCTCGGCCAGCGCGAAGTCGTCCGGGACATGCAACACGATTTCCGGGTGGAGTCGCCCGCGACCCTGGTGGTGTCTAGTGAGGTAGGTCAGGTGACTGTCCGGCCGGGCGAGGCGGGCATTGTCACCGTCAAGGCGCGGTACCGAGCCAGGGCGGGCGCCAACGCGGCGGCGACGCGCCTGCTGGACTCGGTGGGCTTCGGCGCCGATTCGCAGGCCAACCGGGTCGAGATCACGGTGGACTTGCCCTCGAGTATTGTGACCACGTCCGTGAGCGTGGATCTGGACATCACCGTGCCGTGGGACACGTCCCTGGAGGTGCGCAACAGCGTCGGCGAGATCCGGGTGTCCGGGGTGGAAGGCACGCTGCAGTTGCGGGGCGATGTGGGCGAGGTCACAGTGCGGGACGTCGTCTTGACCGGTCCAAGCGAGGTACAGACTAGCGTGGGCGAGGTGGACTTCGCCGGGACTCTACCTGAGTCGGGCGAGGTTAGGATAGCCTCACAGGTAGGCGGGGTGCGGGTCACGCTGCCGGCGGAGAGCCGGTTCCGCCTCGATGTGTCCGCCGACATGGGAGGAATCGACTGCGAGTTCGCCTTGCAGGACCGAGAGGAAGACGATAACCGTGGCCCGGCCAGCAGGCTGCGCGGTCGAGTAGGGGCGGACCCGGCGGTCTCGCTGTACCTGAGTGCCGGCACCGGCGAAGTCTCTCTGCGGCATAAGTAGGGCGCCGGCGCGGGGTCGCGCAGGCTTAGGACGAAGTGGAAGCGGGCCGGGCTCAAGTCCCCGGCCCGCTGCTTGTTGTCCTTCCTGAGCGACAGGTGGGCTCAGGCGGCGGCTTCGGCGCGGAAGCGAGCGTCCTCTTCCTGGGCCACGCGGATGCCCTCGGCGGTATCGACGCGGGTGAGGATCAAGCCGCCGACGACGAAGAAGATGATGAGCGAGATGATGCTGAGGCGGCTGCCGCCGGCGACCTGGCTCACCACCCCGAAGAGCAGCGGGCCGGCGATGCCGGCGAACCGCGAGCTGGTGCTGTAGAAGCCGAAGAACTCGGCGGCCTGGGCCTTGGGCACCATGGCCCCGTATAGAGACCGGCTCAGCGCCTGCGATCCTCCCTGCACCGTCCCTACCAAGAAGGCCAGGATGTAGAAGTGGAGGGCGGTCTGCATGAAGTAGCCGGCGATGGATATGACCACATAGACGGCCAGAGCGAGGAGGATGCCCCGCTTCGCGCCGATCCGACCGGCGAGGCGGCCGAAGAGGAAGGCGAAGGGGATGCCCACGAACTGCGTGATGATGAGGGCTGCCACCATGTCGCTCAGGCCGATGCCGATCTCGTCGCCGTAGGCGGTAGCCATCTTGATGATGGTGCCGATGCCGTCGTTGTAGAGCCAGAAGGCGACGAGGAAGACGAGCAACTGACGATAGCGGCGGACCTCCCGGAAGGTGCGCAGGAGGCGATTGAAGCCGGCGGCGGCCATGTTGCTGTGCTCGCCGCGGACGCGGACGGCGTCCGGCTCGGGAACGTTTCGCAGGACGGGGATGGTGAAGACGGCCCACCAAACGGCGACGCTGAAGAAGGAAGCGCGCAGGGCGAAGCCGGCGTTGGGCATAAAGAACCACCCTGGTTTCATGAACCAGAGGGCGTTCATGACCAGGAGGATGCCGCCGCCCAGGTAGCCGAGGGCGTAGCCGCGGGTGGAGACGCGGTCCATGTCTCCGGGGCGGGAGATATGGGGCAGGAGGGACTCGTAGAATATGTTGGCCCCGGCGAACCCGAAGTCGGCGATGATGAAGAGGATGGAAGCCCAGACGTAGCTGGTGTCGCCCAGGAGGGCGAAGAGGGCGGTGGCGACGATGCCCAGGCCGGCGAAGAAGGCGAGGTAGCGCTTGCGGCCGCCGGTGTGGTCGGAGATGGCGCCCAGGACGGGGGCGAGGAGGGAGGCTACCAGAAGGGCGATGGAAGTGGTGTAGGCCCAGAAGGCGGTGGCGGTGGCCTCGGCGAGGCCGGCGTTGACGGCGAGAGAGCGGAAGAAGGGCGGGAACATGGCCGCCATGATGGTGGTGGCGAAGGCAGAGTTGGCCCAATCGTACATGGCCCAGGAGTTGATGACGCGGCGGTAGAGGCGGTCGTCGGCATGGGACGCGGTCGGTGCGTTCACCTGGCTCCCCCCGGTCTCGGATGGGGCCATAATAGCAGGGGTGGCGGGGGAGACAAGGGAAGGCCTCACGCAAAGGCGCGAAGTGGGTGAGGGCGAGGTATGTGGCGGGGGTGGACTGGGCGGGGGGTTAGGTTCTGGGCCGTAGGCCCAGCAAATGGGTATCGTCGCCCATTTGGCCCCCACGCCCTCCCCTCGGCTGCCCTACTCGGGACCGACGATGGGAGACTCGAGGTGCACCGCCACCACCGTGCCCGACAGACGGTCGTGCAGAGTGCGCTTGCGTGGGTGCCGCAGCATCATCAGGAACCCGACGCCCAAGGTAAGGATCGACAGCAGCTTGGCCAGGTAACGAAGGCTGGCCCGCCAGAAGGTTATCCGTTCGCCCTTGAGGTCGCTCACTATGATGGCCGTCATTACCTTCCCGATGGTGGCCTGGCCCTCAGAGGCCTCCAATCCGGCGAAGTACAGCCAGCCAACCAGCAGGTATCCCACGACCACCGCCAGACCGGAGTTGCCGCCGACGAGCAGCCTCGCCATCCGATCCGGCGCTGCCAGCAAGAGCGGCGAGACCAACAGTGCCAGCACAAAGCCGGCGAAGAACACGAGGACTTGATCCACGACGGCGGCGATTGCTCGGCGCGTGAAGCCGGCCGGGATCAGCCCGAAGTCGGGCGACATGTAGGGGCAGTAGTACACGGCGACTCCCATCCACCGGCCTACGAGCCAGTGGCACCTTCTGGGATTGTCGCCGTGTGCAAGCGTCCAAGCAAAGGCGCGACGCAGCGGCGCCTCTGTCTACCGCGAGAGCCAGCCCCCATCCACCGGGATCACCGCGCCGTGAACGTAGTCCGAGGCCGCCGAGGCGAGGAAGATGGCCACGCCCTTCAGGTCATCGGGGGTGCCCCAGCGCCCGGCCGGCAGGCGGAGCATGAACTGCCTGGTGAGTTCTGGGTCTTGCGTAAGAGAGGCCGTGAGGTCGGTCTCCATGTAGCCGGGGGCGATGGCGTTGACGTTGACGCCGCGGCCGGCCCACTCGTTTGCCAGAGCCTGCGTCAGGCGGGCGACGGCGCCCTTGGTGGTGGCGTAGGCGATGTTGAACTCGCCGCCGGAGTAGGACACGACAGAGGCCACGTTGATGATCTTGCCCTGACGCCGCGGCAACATCACGCGCGAAGCCAACTGGCTGAGGCGGAAACCGGCCGTCAGGTTGACCTGCAGCACCCGATCCCACTCGCTCTCGGCGAACGTCTCGCACGCCTCGCTGTGGGTGATGCCGGCGTTGTTCACTAGGATGTCCAGTGTGCCCAGGGCCTGCAAAGCGTCGGCAAAGCCGCGCTCCAAGTCCGCACGCTGACTCAGATCGGCCCGTACCGGCAAGAAGCCATCGGCTGCTGCCACCTCAAAGACACGTTCGGAACGCGCCAGTATTGCCACGGTGGCGCCGGCGTCACGCAGCCCTTCGGCTATGCCGTGGCCCAGGCCGCGCGTCCCGCCAGTGACCAGAGCCTTCTTGCCCGTCAGGTCGAATAGGTTCACGTTTTCCTCCATAGTGCCGTCTAGAAGTTGTGGATCTCGACCGGGTCGACCCGGTCGGCCGTCTCGAAGCCAAACACGCGCGAGTAGAAGTACAACTCCGCCTCCTGCGACCGGACGATGTTCTCCGCCTTGCGGAAGCCGTGCTGCTCCCCCTCGAAGGCCAGGTAGGCCACCGACCGGCCCTTCTGCCGCAGGGCCTCGACCATGATCTCAGCCTGGTTCGGCGGCACCACCGCGTCCTCCAGCCCCTGGAAGAAGATCACCGGCGCGGACAGGCGGTCCAGCGCGTACATGGGCGACCGCTCCAGGTAGAGGTCGCGTCGCTCCGGGTAGGGGCCGATGAGGCCGTCCAGGTAGCGAGACTCGAACTTGTGCGTCTCCAGGGCCATCAGCTCCAGGTCGGAGATACCGTAGTAGCTGGCGCCCGCCTTGAACACGTCGCTGCTGGTGAGGGCGCGCAGGGTGCTGTAGCCGCCGGCGCTTCCGCCCCGGATAGCCACGCGCTCAGGGTCGATGTCTCCTCGGCCGGCAAGGTAGCGCACGGCGTATTCGCAGTCCTCGATGTCGGCGACGCCCCACTGGTCGCGGAGGGCATCGCGGTAGGCGCGCCCGTAGCCGGTGCTGCCCCGGTAGTTGACGTCCACCACGGCGAAGCCGCGGCTCGTCCAGTACTGGATGGACAGGTTCAGGGCCGAGGACCTTGAGCTGGTAGGGCCGCCGTGAATCACGACGATCAGGGGCGGCTTGTCGCCATCGGGGCCGGCGAAGTCGCAGTTGCGGGGGGTGTAGAAGAAGGCGTGCGCCGTCCAGCCGCCGGCGCTGGGATAGTCGATGGCCTCCGGCGGCGAGATGTAGCCCGGATCGACGGTGAGGCTGGAAGAGCGTCGCAGCACCCTGGGCGGCGCACCGGCCAGATCGAGCTCGACGACGGCGGCGGGTTCGGCCGCCGACCCGGCGATGAAGCAGACGCGGTTGCCGGCCGCCTGCAGGGAGCCGATCGAGACGTAGTCGACCACGATCTCCGTGGCCCGCAGGGTGCTTGGCTCCAGCAAAGCCAGGTGCTCCCCGAATCGGTCGCCGTAGCGACACACGATCCGCCCCGCCCCGTCGAAGCCGTAGGTCGATGCCCCTAGCGACCATTGTGGGACGCCGAATTCCCCTTCCAGCGGCCACAGCGCCTCCACCTCGCCGTCACGCCACCGGTAGAGGTTCCACCAGCCGGTGCGATCGGCGATGAAGTAGAGGCTGCCGTCCGGCCCCCACTCGGGCTGGAAGAACGACTCCGGGCCGGCGGCGGGCGGGATGGCCTCCGCCTCGCCCAGGGCGCCGTCCTCTTCGATCGTGGCGACATAGAGACGGTTGTCGTCCCACGGCATGTTGGGGTGGTCCCAGGCTAGCCAGGCCAGCTTCGAACCGTCCGGGCTCAGGCGCGGGCTGGAGTAGAAGTCGTGGCCGCCGGCGAGCACGACGGCCTTGCCCTCGCCGTCGAGCGGCAGCGCCACCAGTTCGTTGACGGCCTCGCTGTCGGGGACGCTGTGGTCCTCGCGCACGCAGACGATCCGGCCGCGGCGCTCGTCCACCAGGCAATTGGCGTAGCGGTAGGGCGCTTCGGGAGTGATCGGCCGGGGCTCTCCGCCAGGGTCCTGGCGGTAGAGGCGTTGGTCGGCGAAGTGGGAGAAGTACACGACGCCGCGGTGGACGGTGTAGGCGGCGCCGCCGTACTCGTGCACCCGGGTGCGCACGTTGAAGCCGGCCGGGGTGACGTCGGCGGTGGACCCGTCGGGGGAGCGCCGAACGATGGAGTTGCGCCCGCCCTCAGCCGGGCGGCCCTCCAGCCAGTAGACGTCGTCGCCGTCGAGGCGGACGTCGGCCAGGCGGATGCCCGACTGCGCTACCATGGCGGCGGAGATGGGCGACTTCCAGGAGCCGTAGGGAGCGGTCTGCGGGTGGGACATGATCACCTCCCGGTGAGGAGTCTGGCGGTCGGCGACGCCGGTCTTGCCAGACTAGCCGATCAGCGAGGACGAACCAGCAAGCTGAGACGCAGGTGTCAAGAAGAGTAGGGGAAGCAGTATGCCCTTCCCTCAAGCTCAGGCCTGGCAGCCCTACTGGACTCCCGTATCCGCAGTCGGCCGGGTTGTGCTGGGCTTGCGTATAGGACTGGGTGTTACGCGGGGAGCCTGTGATGGCTCGTTGACGTCACGGTCTTGCTTCATGAGTTCCAGCAGTTCGGCCTCCTCCTTCACCGTTTTTTCCAGCTCCCCCATCAGCTTGTTGAGCGAGTCCTGCGCTTCCGTCAGGCCATTGAGCTTGGCCAGGATTATGGCCTGAAGGATCTTGTCATCAAGCTCCTTCAGCCTGCGCCCCTGATCCCTGAACCAGCGGAAGTACTTGATACGATCATGAAGTCCCTGCTGTTCAGGGGGCAGCTCCCGCTTTGACATCTCGGCGTAGATCCGCTCCAGCTCGTCCTGGAACTCCTCAGACGAAGCGATCTCGGCAGCGAGCGTACTCGTCGCCTCGTCCAACTGAACCTGGTACTCCTCAACTATGAGACGAGTATGCTCCAACCGCCGTAACGGTGATATCTGGCCGCCGATCTGGATGGTGACCATGTTGTACCAGCCGGATATGGTTCGGCGGATAGTGCTAAGGCCGAAAGACAAATAGGCAGCCAAAGCGACTACCGCGAGACCCACGATCGCGTATCGTCTCATGTGGGCCCCCTAGTCGCCAGCGAGTTCCCGCAACTCGGAAGCCAGATCGTTTCCTGCGTCAAGGGCTTTATCTACCGCCTCGTCACTGATCGCCGTCGGGCTCTTGAACCCCTGCATTGCGGCGATGACCGCGGCTTCCTTCTCTAGCTCCGTGAGGGTATCCTGGAGTACTTTCTCTGCTATGCTGATCTCGTCTCCGAGTACGGGTGCCGCCTCGACCTTAGCCTGTTCTGGCCGAGTGCCCTGAGGGCCAGGATGCGGGCGTCAAGCAGTTCTAGCCCCGCCTGGGCCTCTGCACTGCCAACCGACCTTCTGTCCACCGGGTATGCGCATCCTCTGCAGTAGATCGAAGTACCGTGAGGGCTTCCTGGTATGTCGCGATCCTCTGAGACAGCGTCTCGAAGCTGTCTCTCTTGCTCTTCGCGTACGCCTCAAGTTCCTCCTCCGTCAAGAGCCTTCCGTCTGACAGCCTTACCGACTCGCCAGCCTCGAGTAGGTCGGCAAGCCACAGAAGTCCTTGCCGGGCTTCCTCCTGCGAAGCTGTCAACTCGTCTAGTTTGACCGCAAGGAGTCAGCCTCAACTCTGCTCTCCGCCTCAACCCTTTGCAGCCGAGCGATCTCCTTCTCGGCGTTTTCGATCGCATTGAGCACCTCCTGACGCCGGACATCCAGTTTGCCGATAACCTCTTCTACTTGGTTGGCGACGCGGCCCCCGAGCACTTGGAACCACTCAGGCGGTAGTACTCAGCGAGAGAGAAGCGGTCTCTTGACCAGTGACGCCCTCCCACATGGGGTATTCCCACCACTCGAGCGTGACTGCACTGGCTGCCTCAACGCGCTCTTGAGCACCAGTGTCGGTCGGACCGGCAGCGGGAGCACCTGCGCATGCCGCCAACGCTGCAGCGCCCGCCATTCCACCTAAGTACCCTAGGAACTGCCTTCTGCGGAACTCCCTCTTGGACATCTCTCCCTCCTCACTTTGCCGGCCCGGTCACGTACCTGGCCTGTCCGTGAACTGTACAAGATTCTATGTCCAGTCTGTCGACCTGCCAAGCGGCACGCGCCTATCGTGCCAAATGGCGGCACAGCACCTCCCTGCGTCTCCAACAACCGCGCCGCCCAGCGCGGCAGTCGCCTCAGACTCCCCTCCGCCTGCACCGCCACCAGGCCGCACACGATCAGTCCCTTCTCGAACGGCAGCGGGCCGAGCTGGATGCCCACCGTCTGCTCCTCACTGATAGCCCAGATGCTCGACCCGGCGGCCAGCGCGTCCGTCGCCTCCAGGTAGAGTGACGCCGGAATCAGCGCTAGCCTGATTCCGCTGGCAGGCTACAGCCACGGCCTGACCACCCTGCTCCAACTCGTGCGTTACCCGTGCTTCGCACCGCTTCACTTGCTCCGCGGTCCAGCGCTCACGCACGCGGTCCACCGGCTTTAAGACGATCTTCCCCGCCTCGACCCAGAGCCAACCGTGATCTACTCCGTCCGGTCCAAGTCCGCCAGGTGAGGTAGGTCGGCGAGGATGAATGGCCGGAAGACCAGTTGACCCCCGCAGTCGTCATTGCTCCGTCGTATTTCGCCAGGCGAAAGAATTGCCGTGGACCCGTGTGCTCCAACTGACTCGGCCTGGTGGGCCTTTTCGTTCCCTGCGGACCCGAACCCAACCCCCTATGCGTGGTTTCATGGAGCGAAACCACTGCGGCCGAAAGCCCCTCTCCGTAACGGAGACAGGTTGGGGTGAGGTTCTCGAAGGCGCTGCCGGGCCGCAGACTCAGTCAGAATCACGCCTAGGAGCATTCAGTTGGAGTCGCCGGTCGCCCAGGCTGCGCCCTCCATGAGTCCGGCCACAACCGCCAGAACCGGCAGCGCCGCGATCCACTCCATGCCGCCTCCGCTCAATTCGGCCCGGCGGCCTAACCGCAGGTGATGGCGCGCAGCCAGATCCCCGGCAGGCGGGCCAGCTTCGTCCCGGTGGGCACGTGGGCCCGGCGGGTGAAGACGTCGTAGTCGTGCGCTTCGATGTCTTCCAGGATGCCCCGGTAGAGCTCCGCCGCCGCGCCGACGGCGAAGCGGCCGTCACGGTGCAGGTAGGCCACGCCCGGCAGGGCATCGCGGTAGAGACGCCGCGCGCGTTGGATCTGATAGGCCATGAACCGTCGCCAGCGTCCGTCCACGCGACCGGCGGCCACGTCGGCTTCGTCCAGGCCGAACTGGGCCAGGTCGTTCGCGGGGAGGTACAGCCGCCCGGCCCGCCAGTCCTCGCCCACATCGCGCAGGATGTTGGTCAACTGCAGCGCCACCCCCAAGCGGATGGCGCTCGGTTCCGCCTCTCGCCCGCGGAAGCCCACGATGCGCATGGCCATCAGCCCCACGGTGGCGGCCACGCCGTAGCAATAGACGCTCAGATGCTCGAAGGTGGCGTACCGGTCCACCTCCAGGTCGCGGGCCACGGTGGCGATCAACTGCCGAGCGTAGATGGCCGGAATGTCGTGGCGCGCCATGGTATCGCGCCAGGCGACCGCCACGAGGTCGCGCGGCGGGCGCGACCGATCCAGCGCCTCCGCTTCCCACTCCGCCAGCGCCCCCCGATCGCCGCCATGCTCATCCACGATGTCATCGCTGGTGCGGCAGAAGGCATAGAGGGCGTGCACGGAGCGGCGCTTGGCGGGGGGCAACAGACTCGCCGCCATGCTGAAGGTACGGCTATGCTCCGCCATGTTGCGGCCACAGAGCCGGTACGCTTCATCTAGGACGGCATCGTCCACCGGGAAGGCCGGCCGGAGGGGCGGCTCTGCCTCCTCCAGGTGGGCCAGGCGCAGCAGTCTGCTCTCCCAAGGCTCGGCGGTGGTCGTCATCAGCTTTAGTGGCTTGGGCCGCCGGCGGGCGATGCGCTCTGCCGGCAGTGCGGCCGCACACAGCCGGCCGGGTTGTACTCGGACTGACAACGCAGCGGCTCCATTGTCTTCCTCGAAGATAGTGCGCGAACGCAGGTCCCTGCCCGCCGGAGCGGGCGTGGGATCTGCGCACCGGGATGCGAGTACGGAAGGAAGGCGTCTTCGGCGGCGACAGACCCTTGAAGATGCCGTCGAAAGACCGGCGGCAGTTGTCGCTCGCCACGAAGACCCTGTGGTGCGGCAGGCGCCGGTCGGCCGATCCTTCCCGCCCCCAGTAGAACACGAAAGCGGACGAGGCGCACTTCTTCTTTTGCGGCGTGGCCGCGTAGGGATCGTTGGGCAGCAGCTTGGCGTAAAAGCAAGGCAGGTCGGCATCGGCCGGCGTCTTATCGCGCCGGATGAGCCGATCGGTAGCCAACACCGGGCGGCAGACAGGACCCGAGAGGCCCCCTGGCTACGTTTGCTCGCTCACCGCCTGTACGATCTGGTCGGCCCGCCGATCCAGCAGGCGCGCCAGGGGCCGGAGCGTCAGCAGGTTCAGGCCGACGGCATAGACAACGGCGAGGGGAAGAGTCGCCAGCAGCGCCGGCCGCCAGAGCAGATAAGGCACGGCCACCAGAAGCGGCACCGGCGGTAGTGCGATCAGCCAAGCCAGCAGCGACCACATGTTGCCCGAATCCCGCGACCACTGCTCCACCTCCTGCCGCCGCGCCCCGATGATGCCGGCCAGGCTGTAGAAGGGCGCGGTAGACAGGTTGAGGAGCAGGGCAAGCACCGCCCCGCCGGCGAAGACCACCCACATGCGAGCCACCAGCGCAACCAGGGCCAACAGGAGCAGGCTCATCCCCATCGCCGGCACGAGCGATACCAGGCTGCTCGACAGCAAGACAT
Source organism: Anaerolineae bacterium (assembly GCA_040768685.1). GTDB lineage: Bacteria > Chloroflexota > Anaerolineae > DRVO01 > DRVO01 > Ch71. The sequence continues at coordinate 87,959 of JAXGMM010000004.1, read as the reverse complement.
ATCGCCGATCCACCGGGCTCAGCATCAGCGTCGCCAGGCCATCGCGATCAACCGTGCCGAAGTAGTTGGCGCTGATGGAAATGGAGGCCAAGTTGGCCGCCACCACCACCGGCACCGCGACCACGACCGGGAGCATCCGCTGCCAGGAGCTGTCCGGCGCCGCCAAGCCATGGACCAGCCAGACCGGAAGGACCCCAAGGGCGAGGCCCAGAATCAGGGACATCGCCACGGCGTGAGTAGTGGCGGGGCTGCGGCGCAGGCAAACCCAGTCTTTCAGCACCAGAGCCCAGAACTCCGGCGGCCCCGGCCAGTTCCGGCGCCAACGTTCGCTTCTGACCCGCTGAGTGCGCAGGCGAATGGCCGCCCCGTGCATCAGCCGCTTCACCAGCCGGCTATGCCCCCACAGCAAGCCTAGCCCGGCAGCCAGCGCCAATACCAGCAGGCCGAGTGCGGCCGGCCACCGGCCCGCGGCAGGGTAGGCCATCGCCGCGGATGCCCAGGTGGTGGGCAGCCAGAACAGCAGCTGCGATGGATGGAGGGCGAGAAGAAGCGCCTCGGCTCCCTCGAGGAAGCCGAGCCCGGACAGATCCGGAAGCGCAATAAGCGGCGCCAGCCGCTCACGCACGGTCTCATACTCCTGACCGGTGAACTGAAGCAGCATGTTGCCGAAAGCGGGGAGCAGAAAGGGCAGCGACAGCAGCGCGAGCATGGCCCCTCGCAGCCGCCGGTCGCCGGCCACCAGGTCGTACACGTCCTCCATGATGCGGCCGGCGAAAAGGAGCACGGCCACGAGGGACAGCGCCGCCAGAGCGATGACGGGGGACGCCGGCGGCGCGTGCCACGCCAGGCCGACCGCCTCCCCCGCCACCAGCAGTACCGTCAAGACCCCCATCAACCCGGCGAGAGAGATCAGGCTGCTGCCCAGAACTAGTCCCGCATGGCTCACCGGATGGCTCAGCAGACGGGAGACCTCGAACCGCTCCACGATGCTCGGGTTGTAGCTGGCCGGCAATAGAAGCCACAGGAACAGGAGCCCGGTGTTTGTCAGCACCGTCATCTCAAGAGCCGCTTCGGGGGAGAGGTTGGCCAGCAGCAGGCCCAGGCCTACACCCGCCACGGCGCAGACCGGCAGATTGAGCAAGAGACCGAGCAGGCCGAGCAGGAACCGCCCCAACCGCGCCAGGATGTCCTGCCGGCGACTGCGGAAAACCGATAGCGTCAGACGCCACTGCAACCACAGGAGTGTCCGAATCTCAGCCGCCATCGCTCTCGCCCTCGCCGGTGAGCCACTGAAGAAGCGATTCCTGAGAGCCCTTCGGCCCCTGCGCCTGCACAATGCGGACGAACACGTCCTCAAGTGGGGCATCGTCTGAGAGACCTGCCACCTGTCGCAGGCCTTCGACGCTGCCTTGCGCCACCAGGCGGCCCCGGTTGATGATGGCGACCTGGTCGCAGAAGCGCTCCGCCAGGTCCATGACGTGAGTGGAGAAGAAGACGGTGGCGCCGCGCCGATCCACCATGTCGCGCAGGATGTCCTTGATCACCCGGGTGGAGATGGGGTCTACGCTCTCGAACGGCTCATCCAGGAAGAGGACCTCGGGGGCATGGATCAGGGCGGCAGCGATAGCCGTCTTTTTCCGCATGCCGGCCGAGAAGTCCACCACCATCTTGCCCGCGCTGTCACCCAACTCCAACGCTTCCAGGAGCGGGGTCACGCGCCGATCCAGCTCCGCCTGGCTCAGCCCGTGGAGCCGACCGACCAACTCGATCTGCTCCACCGCCGTGAGCCGCTCGTACAGGCCCAGCTTCTCCGGCGCCACGCCGATGCGGCGCTTGACCTCCAGCGGCGCCTCCGTCACCGAGAAGCCAGCCACCGTCGCCCCGCCCGATGTCGGCGGCGTCAGACCCACCAGCATGTTGATCGTCGTGGACTTGCCCGCCCCGTTGGGTCCCAGGAAGCCGAAGATGACCCCCCGCGGCACTTCCAGTTCGAGGCCGTCCACCGCCGCCAGATCGCCGTATCTCTTCGTCAGCCCCTCGGCGCGCAGAGCCGGTCCCGCTGCCTTCACCATGTGAGCCGCCTCCCGATAGTCCAACATCAAGAGATTAGCCTTGGAGCGTGGCGATCGCAACCGCTCGCGCACTGTTTGGCCGCTTTGCGCCGCTTCGACCGGCGGGGCCGGGAGTGCTACTGCGTCCGGGAGATGTACAGCGCCGCCCCCACGATCAGCACCCCACCCACGAGCGCCCCTGGCCCAAGGCTCTCGCCGAGCATGGTCACGCCCAGGAGCGCCCCCACGAGCGGCTCCAGGTTGAGGAACACCCCTGCCTTGGAGGCATCGAAGTGGGCCAGTCCCCAGTTGTAGAGCAGGTTGGACAGCACCGTGGAGCCGATGCCCAGTAGCGCCAACGAACCCCACACACCCGCCGATAGGTCGAACCGCGGCGCCCCTTCGCAGATCAGCGCCAAGGGAATGAGCACGACCGTGCCGAAGGCGATGATGTAGGTGGTCGCCGCTATGGCCGGGTACCGCCCCACCAGATCCTTCGCCATCAGCACGGCAGCCACCACCGCCACCGCCGCCAGGAAGACCAGGAAGTCGCCCAGCCAGGAGCGGCCGCCGTTGGGCTGACCGACAACGAGCGCCACTCCGATCGTCGACGCCGCCACCGCCACCCAGCCGCCCACGCTGAGGCGCTCCCCACGCGTGGCGACGGCTGCCACCGCCAGCAGGGGCGGCGTCGCCCCCATCACTAGGGAGGCGCTGGCCGCGGTGGTGAGCGTGAGGCCGGCAAACTGCAACAGATAGGTGAGCGGCACCGTCACGATCCCCGCCAGCAGGAAGCGCAGCAGGTCCCGGCGCGCCGGCCGCACGCCCTGGAACCAGACGATGGGCAGCAGGATGACGGTGGCCATGAGGAAGCGGTAGAGCACCACGTGGGCGGGGCCCAACTGGGCGAAGGCCAACTTGCCGAAGGGGAAGCCGGCCCCCCACAGAACTCCCGCTATGACAAAGGCGGCCACGGCCAGCCGGTTGCGACGACGGATGCTCATGTGTGGTTAGCCCGTGCGGGTTGGGATAGACTGGACTCGGCGCCCGACCGGGGCGCCAGGCCCTAGACTGAATCAGGCCGCGGAGGCGCGCAAGAAGCGCCTCCGCCACCGCCCTGTGCTCGCGGAGGTAACCCATGCCCCAGGATGCGTACGCTCGGTTCGCCGAGGCTCTGGATCGCCTGCCCAACGGGTTCCCCCACACCGAATCCGGCGTCGAACTGCTCCTCCTACAGAAGATCGCCACCCCCGAGGAGGCTGCTCTCGCCGCCCAACTCACGGGGACCATGGAACCGCTGGAGTCCATCGCCGAACGGGTGGGCCTAGCCCCCCGAGAGGCGCGTCGGGCCCTGCTTGGGCTGGTGCGCAAGGGGATGGCCTGGTTCGAACGGGAGGGCGGCGCCAGTCGCTTCCGGCTCGCTCCCTTCATTGTCGGGCTCTACGAGGCGCAGCTGGACGTCATCGATGAGGAGATGGCCCGCCTGGTGGAGGAATACTTCGCCCAAGGCGGAGCGGCCGGCATCATGGGCCCGGAGCCGGCGTTGCACCGCGTGGCCCCGGCACAGACGGCCGTCGAGCACGAGTGGGTGCTGCCCTACGACGACGTTCGCGCCATCATGCAAGGGGCCAGGTCTTTCTTCGTGCGCGACTGCATCTGCCGCACGGAACAGGCCCTGGTGGGCCACCCCTGCAAGTTCCCCCGGCACAACTGCCTCTACTTCACCTGGCGCGAGGCGCCGCCCGGCCCGGAGAGCGTCACCAAGGAAGAAGCGCTCGCCCTGCTGGAGGAGACGGAGCACATCGGCTTGGTGCACACGGTGAGCAACGTCGCCGAGGGCATCGGCTACGTCTGCAACTGCTGCGGAGTCCTGCGCGGCATTACCAAGTACGGCCTGGAGCATTCGGTGGCCAAGGCCAACTACCGCGCCGCCATCGACCCCGACCTGTGCATCGCCTGCGGCGTCTGCGCCGAGCGCTGCCAGGTGGACGCCATCCGCCAGACGGACGGGCTCTACGAGGTCATCGTCGAACGCTGCATCGGCTGCGGCCTCTGTGTCACCGGCTGCCCCAGCGAGGCCGCCAAGCTTGCTCGCCTCCCCGAGGCGGAGACCGTCCATCCCCCGGCGGACTTCGCCGCCTGGGAGCGAGAGCGCCTGCGGAACCGGGGCATGTTCTAGAGCAAGGCGTTCGCCCTTGAGAACCGCGCGCGGCACAGCTATGATGGCCCGCGGGGGATCACCGGCGAGACTGTTCTCCGCGGGCAGCAGCGACCGGTAGAAAAGGAGGAGGAGATGGACAGGCTGAGCACACGCCAGTGGGTCAACGTCGCCGCCACCGTCGTGGTCATCATCGTCAACGCGCTCGCCAATGCGTTGCCCATCGGCGGGCGAACGACCGGCCAGGTGTCGGACAGCTTCCCGGTGGCTTTTGTCCCCGCGGGCTACGTCTTCTCCATCTGGGGGCTCATCTATCTCGGCCTCATCGCCTTCACCATCTATCAGGCCATGCCTGCGCAGCGCGACAACCCTGTCCTGGACAAGATCGGCTACCTGTACGCCATCAACTGCGCGGCGAACTCCGTCTGGATCATCTTCTGGCACAGCTTGGTGCTGCCCGTCACCGTGATTCTCATGCTTGTGGTGCTGGGCACGCTCATCGCCATCTACCTCCGGGTGGGCATCGGCAAGACGAGCCCCGCCTCCACCCAGGAGAAGTGGTCCGTCCACGTCCCCTTCAGCGTCTACCTGGGCTGGATCACCGTCGCCACCGTGGCCAACATCGCTATGACGCTCTACGACGCCGGCTGGCAAGCGACCGGCTCAGGCGGGGCCATCTGGGCCATCCTGGGGCTGCTGATAGCCACCGGACTGGGCCTGGCGATGAGCTACCTGCGGCGCGACCTGGCCTACAACCTGGTTCTGATCTGGGCCTTCATCGGCATCGCCGTCAAGCAGGCGGCCCTGGCCTCGGTGGTATTCGTCTCCGCACTGATGGTCATCGTGCTGGTGCTCGGCATCGCCGCTACCAGCGGTCGTCCACCTATCGCCGGCCTCCGTTCCGCTATCGAATAGCGAGACGCCCATACCGAGCGGCCGGCCCTGAAGTTGGCCCACGACGGCATCCGGATCAACGGCCGGCACATTCGGGTGGATGGGCTGAAGCAGCCGGCGCCCGTGCCGGAACGTCGCCTATGGTAACAGCCGCCTACCGCCACGACGGAGTGGAGACATGAAGCGTCCATCACCGCTACTGCTGGCCGCCTTTCTGGCCGGGCTGGGCGCCCTCGCCCGCCACCTCTGGCGCCGCCCGCTGCCCAAGACCACCGGCAACGAGACCGTGCCCGGCCTTGAGCGGCCTGTCGAGGTCATCCGCGACCACTGGGGCGTCCCGCACCTCTACGCCCAGACCCGGCGCGACCTCTTCTTCTCTCAGGGCTACGTCCACGCGCAGGATCGGCTGTGGCAGATGGAGTTCAGCCGCCGCCTCGGCCATGGCCGGCTGGCGGAGATCGTGGGCGAGGCCGGCTTCGAAGCCGACCGGCTCGTCCGCACGGTGGGCTTCACTCGAGCCGCCCGCCGGGACCTGCCGCTGCTCGATGACGAGTGCCGCAGTGTGCTGCAGGCCTACTCCGACGGCATCAACGCCTTCGTCAGGGCCCACCCGCACCGTCTACCCCTGGAGTTCACCCTCCTGCGGACCAGCCCTTCCCCCTGGGAGCCGCTGGACACCCTGGTGTACGGCCGTGTCCAGGGCTGGGTGCTCTCCCACAACTGGGAAAAGGAGGTGCTCCAGGCGGTCCTCGTTGCCCAGCTAGGGCCGGAGCGGGCCGCCCAGCTGCGGGACGACTACTCTCCCGCCAACCCCCTCATTCTGCCGGAGCAGACCTGCGCCTCTCTGGCCGCGCAGTTCCTTAGCGAGCTCCGCCGCGCCGTCCAGTGGCTGCCCGCCCTGCGCTATCAGGGCCTCAGCAACAACTGGGTCGTGGACGGCAAGCGCTCCGCCACGGGCATGCCCCTCCTGGCCAACGACCCCCACTTGGGGCTGGACCTGCCCGGCATATGGTACGAGAACCACCTCTCCTGCCCCGGTTTTCAGGTGGCCGGCGTCTCCTTCCCCGGCGTGCCCGGCGTCGTGATCGGACACAACGAACACATCGCCTGGGGCGTCACCGCCGCCATCCCCGACAACCAGGACCTGTACCTAGAGCGCTTCCACCCGGACGACGCCACCCTATACCAGGTGGGCGACGGCTGGGAGCGGGCCACCGTGCACCGCGAGGAGGTGCGCGTCCGCGGAGAGGCGGTGCCGCGCCTGATTGAGGTGCTCGAGACCCGTCACGGCCCGGTGATGACCAGCCTCCTGCCTTTGGACGGGGAAAGCCATAAGGTGGCGCTCGCCTTGCGCTGGACCGGCAACGAACCCTCGCAGTTGACCCGCTCGGTCCTGCGCCTCAACGCCGCCGGCAACTGGACCGAGTTCACCGAGGCGCTCCGCGACTTCGACTGCCCACCACAGAACTTCGTCTACGCCGACAGGGGAGGCAACATAGGCCTGTACGTCCCCGGCCGCATGCCCATCCGGCAGAACGGACTCGGCCTGGTGCCCGCCCCTGGGTGGGACGGCGAGCACGAATGGAAGGGGTGGATCCCGCACGAGGAGCTGCCGCACGCCTTCAACCCGGCGCAGGGCTACCTGGTGACCGCCAACAACAAGGTGGCCGGGATCGAGTACCCGCACCACTACTCCTGCGACCAGTACGACGGCCAGCGGGCCCGCCGCATCACCGATCTGCTGCTGGCCCAGGACAAGGCCTCGATGGACGACTTCGCCCGCATTCAGATGGACGTCCACACCCTGTCGGGGGCCGAGTTCGCCGACTTGCTGCTGTCGTCGCGCTCATCCCTAGTGAACCATCCCGCCCTGCGCGACCACCGCGCCCAGGCTGCCAGGATGCTCTCCCTGCTGGAGACGTGGGACCGCCGCCTGAGCGTCGACTCGCCCGAGGCCACCGTCTACGAACTGACGGAGCACTTCGCCGCCCAGCGCGTGTTCCACCCCTGGCTGGGCGACATCACCGACCGCTACCTCGGGCTCAACCTGGGGCCGCTCTTCCACTACAGTAGCCACCAGGCCAACAACAGTCGCTCAGTTCTTCGCCGCCTGCTGCGTGAGGATGCCGGCGACTGGTTCCGCGACAAGGAAGGGCGATCGCTGTCTCGTGAGGACATCCTTGCCGGGGCCCTGGCCGACGCAATCGCCTACCTGCGGCAACACCGGGGCGAGGACGTGGCCGGCTGGCGCTGGGGCGATGTACACCGCATCGTCTTTCACCACAGCCTGGGCAAAGTCAAGCCGCTGGACCGGGTACTGAACCGGGGGCCCTACCCGCTGGCGGGTGATGGAGACACCGTCTGCGCCGCCTTCTTCCGGCCGCAACTGCCGCTCAATGACTACTCGGCCGGGCCCTCGTGGCGGATGATCCTGGACCTGTCGGACTGGGACGCCTCGTTGGGGGTCATCCCCGGTGGCCAGTCCGGCCATCCGGCCTCGCGCCACTACGACGATCAGCTCCCCCTGTGGCGGGCGGGCGAGTACCATCCGCTGGCGTGGTCCCGCCCGAGGGTGGAGGCGGTGGCGAAGGCCAGGCTTGTCCTCAATCCGTAGGCCCGTGGGTGCGCACCGCCGCACGATCGGCGCCAAGTCGCTGAGCGGCGGCGCCCGTCTGATGTGCCTGCCGGTCAGAACCTAACCCCCAACCCCTTCCCTAAAGAAGGAAGGGGAGCCGGGATGAGCATGGGCGTGCTGAGCAACGCCACCACCTGACCCATCCACGCCGGCTTTCTCACCTTCGACGTCGCCACCCGTGCATTCACCCGGACCCGGCGCCGGTCTAGAGCGGACCAACTCATCGTGGGTAAACAAGAACCCCCGGCTCCGTTTGGAGCCGGGGGCATGTGCTCTGCCTAGCGAAGGCCGCTGCCGGCCTTCAGGCTGCTAGCGAATGGTGCTGACTCGCACAGCCTGCGGGCCCTTGGGCGAGGACTCAACTTCAAAGCGCACCTTGTCGCCTTCGTCGAGGTTACGGATTCCGGTACCCTCGATGGCGCTGTAGTGGACGAAGACGTCCTTCTCGCCGTCATCGCGGGTGATAAAGCCGTAGCCCTTTTCCCTGTTGAACCACTTCACTGTGCCGGTCACTTGATCTGCCATCCTAATCGGCCTCCGTCTGTTTGTGGCCCCTGTACTCTTCTGGCCTTTCGGATGTAATCCTCAAGATCATTGGTCGTGCAGTGGCTGTCGGTTGTGTCTCATCCTGCTCTGCCGCAGCGTTGCAGGACACGTTGAGAGTAGCACGCGCCCTGCCCCTGCGCAAATGGCTTCGTCCTGCCAAGGATAGTCTCATCGCTTCGCTCGGGATGACAAGGGACGGGCGAGCGCGGTACCCCGCCCGGGGGTGGCGCACGGCTTGCCCTGCGTCACCGGCGTGTCTGCCGTCACCGAACTGGTACACGCCGCTGACGTCCTGACGGCGGCAGGCTACCTCGACATCGTCGTGATCGGGTAGGCCGGTCGGCGCCCAAGAAGAGAGGGCCCGGTTCTGGGCCCAGCCCTCCATGTCCCATCGATCTCGGTGCTAGCGGCCCAGCTCCGCGATGGCCTCCAAGAAAGCCTCGTTGAGGGCGACGAAGGCGTCTTCGAGCATGTCCTCGGTGATCACCAACGGCGGCGCGATCTTGACCGTGGCTCCCCCGAAGCCCACTGGGGCAAAGAACAGCAGACCCTTCTGGAACGACTTCTCGACGATGAGGTTGGCCAGCGCCGCATCCGGTTCCTTAGTGCTTTGCTTGACGATCTGCACCCCCGCCACTAGGCCCTTGCCGTGGATCGTCCCGATCACGCGGCCGAACTTGGCTCGCAGCGCGTCCAGGCGCCGGAACAGCACCTCGCCCCGAAGGGCGGCCCGCTCGGTCAGGTTGAGCTCCACTAGGCGCTTGATGTTGGCCACCGCCGCCATACAGGCCACCGGGTTGCCCGTGTGGGTGCTGGTCATCGAGCCGGGCGGGTACAGGTCCATGATCTCGGCCCTGCTGATCACCGCCGAGAGCGGCAGGGAACTGGAGATGCCCTTCCCACAGATGATCATGTCCGGGACGATGCCGTAGTGCTCAAAGGACCAGAACCTGCCGCTGCGGCCGAACCCAGCCTGCACTTCGTCGGCGATATAGAGCACGTCGTTCTCGTCGCACCAGCGGCGCAGGGCCTGCATGTACTCCGGCGGCGCAAAGTCGGCTCCGCCCCCCTGGAACGTCTCGCTGATGACGGCCGCGATCTTGTCCGGCGTGGCGCCCTGCGCGTCCAGGGAGCGGAGGAACAGGTCGAAGCTGGTATCCTCGGTGCGGTAGCCATCCGGGAAGGGGACCTGGTAGAAGCCCGGGTCCAGGTTGACGATCCACTCCTTGAGAGCCGGGATGCCGCCCGCCTGCTGGGCGCCCAGCGTACGGCCGTGGAAGGCGCGCTCAAAGCTGACGATGCCCACTTTCTGTGGGCCCTTCTTGCGGCCCCAGGTGCGCGCCAGTTTGAGGGCGTTCTCGATCGCCTCGGAGCCGGTGGTGAGCAGGAAGGCCTTGTCCATGCCTGCCGGCGCCAGATCCACCAGCGTCTTGGCCAGAAGGGCGCGCTGCTCGCTGGGAAAGCAGTAGTTGTGCAGCAAGCCGGAGTTAGCCTGGTCGATGATCGCCTGCCGGACCTCGGCGGCGCCGTGCCCGGAGTTGGCCACCAACACGCCGCTGCTGAAGTCCAGCCACATGTTGCCGTAGGGGTCGTAGACCTGACAGCCCTCCGCCCGATGCCAGACGATGGGCGGCTGGCCGGTCATGGCCACCGGCTCGTAGCGCCGGAGCGCCTCCAGCGTGGGCAGCGACTCCGGCGCCGGGATCCTGGTCCCGATGCGGCGGTAGGGCGTGTCCACTCGGGGCACATCGCGTGGGGTAAGGTCAAACGTCGATCCAGCCATGCCAATCCACTCCTTAGGCGGAGGGTCCTTTGCCGCGGAGTTCACTGAGAGCATAGAGTAGCGAATAGGACTAGATTCGGAAGGGATGGAGCCACCCCAGGTGTGCGGTCTGCCCCTTCTCCGCACCCGCTTCCTCTCTGTGTTCTCAGTGAGCTCTGTGGCAATCCCCTCTCTTTCTGCGGTCCGTGATGCCTATATCAGCTTGGGGAAGAGGCGCTCGTCGAAGCCGACGTAGGCGCTGTTGTTGGCCATGCTCAGCCGCACCGCCTCATTGACGGCCGTACTGATGAGGGCCTGGGGCGGGAGCGGCCGCGTCTCGCCCAGCTCGGCGATGATCTCCCGCCGGCGCGCCAGCCTAGCCTCGCCCTTCAACCCATCGGTGGCGGCGTACAGGTCGCCGATGTCGTTCAGGCCCTGCACGATGCTCTCGTACCCGTACCCGACCCAGTCGACGTCGCCCGGGTGATCCCAGGAGTCGTAGGCCTTGAAGAAGTGGGGGTTATAGTCCTCGTAGCCGTTGCGCTCGGTGGCGAAGTGCAGGTTGCGCGCTTTGTGGTCGGCCCAGTACTCGCCCTCGGTGCCCAGGACTTGCAGCCCCTGGTTGGTCAGGGCGCTGTTATTCTGGGTGTTCACCCACGCCGTCTGTACCCAGAGGACGGAGTCGTCTTCCCACTCGATGGTCGCCTGCACGGCGTCGTAGGCATCGCTCCCGTGCTGCGGGAGGAACTTCTTCTGGCCGAAGGCCACCAGCCGCTTGGGCTTGAGGCCGGTCACGAAGTAGTAGATGTCCACGTAGTGCACGCCCACGTACTCGAAGGGGGAGCTGTTGTGGGCCCAACGGCGGAAGTGGTCCAGCGGGATCTCGCGCCGCTCCTCGATCCAGGCGTGCCCGTGGAGCATCTGCCCCAGGAACCCCTGGCGGTAGCGATACCGGAGGGCGCGCACTGCCCGGTCGTGGCGCTTGTGGAAGTCGGTGTAGACGTAGGCGCCCGCCTTGTCGGCCGCCTCGCGGATCTGCCAGGCCTCGTCGACCTTGAGGCAGAGCGGCTTCTCCACGACCACGTCGAACCCAGCGTCGATGGCCGCGAGGATCATCGGGGTGTGCAGGTGATCGGGTGTGGCCACCACCACTGCCCCGGGATGCTCGAGAGAGGCCAGCGCCTCGCGGAAGCAGTCCGGGCGGCTCTCATCCAGAGGGGTGCAGTCCGGGTTGGGGAAGGCCTTGAAGTCGCGGTTGGGGAAGCACTCGCGCAGGTGTTGTAGGGTTTTGGCGCGGCGGCTGGCCACCGAGACCTCGCCCACGCGGCCGTCGCGCTGCTCCTGAAACACCGTCGGCAGCACCACCTCCTCGGTGATCATCCCGCCGCCGATCACGAGGACATTGAGCTTGGTACTTGTCTGGGCCATCGTTCCTCCTTGCGCTGTGTGCTGCCAAGCGATGCCGCGGAAAGTGCCTCGCCCGCTTGCGCTGCCCCGGCGCCTTAAAGACGAAGCGGGCCGACCCTAGGTCGCCCCCTCGCTTTCCGACACCTCGTTGTCTTGAGCCGAATGTCGAACTCCAATCGCTCGGCATCCCGACCCGTGCGCCCTCGGATGTGCTTGGTCAGTATAGGAACCTTGCCCATCTCCGGTCAAATGCCCGTCCTGCCGCCCCTAGCCGAAACGGCCGGTGACGTAGTCCTCCGTTCGCTTGTCGCGCGGACGGGTGAAAAGCCGCACCCCGGGCGCTGTCTCCACCAGCTCGCCCATGAGGAGAAAGGCGGCATGATCGGCGACGCGGGCCGCCTGCTGAACGCTGTGCGGCACCATGACGATGGCGTACTCCTGCTTGAGCGTCAGCAGCGACTCCTCCACCTTCGCCGTGCTGATCGGGTCCAGCCCGGACGTGGGCTCATCGAGGAGAATCACCTCCGGCTCCAGGGCCAGTACGCGCGCCAGGCATACGCGCTGCTGCTGCCCGCCGGAGAGGGCCATGGCCGGCGTGTGGAGACGATCCGACACCTCGTCCCAGATGGCGGCCTGGCGCAGGGACCGCTCTGCCAGCTCGGCCAGCCGGTTGCCGTGGATGCCCCGCAGGCGCGGACCGTAGGTGACGTTCTCGAAGATGGTCATGGGCAAGGGCAGCGGCAGGGCGAACACCATTCCCACCCGGCGCCTGAGGGCGGGCACGTCCGTCCCCGGTGCGTAGATGTCCTGCCCATCAATGAGGATCTGGCCGCGCCGGTGGGTGCCCTCCACCGTGTCGTTCAGCCGGTTGATCAGCCGGAGCAGGGTGGTCTTGCCGCCCCCGGCCGGACCAAAGAGCGCCGTGACCGCCCGCGGCGCGATGTTCAGGCTCACGTTGTCGAGGGCGGTATGATCGCCATAGCGGTAGGTGAGGTTGGTGATCTCGATCTTGGGCTGCTCTGCCATCAACGGGCCGCCCGCCGCTTCATCGCGCGCATGAGCAGCCGGTTGATGACCACGTTGGTGAAGAGGATGGTGATGAGCAGCACCGCGCCCGTGCCCCAAGCGCTGGCGTCGGAGATGCCCTCGCGCGCCAGGATGTAGAAGTGCACCGCCATACTGCGCGCCGGTGAGAACAGGCTCGTGGGCATGTGCAGGGCGGCCCCGGCGGTAAGTATCACCGCCGCCGTCTCGCCCACCGTGCGCCCCAGCCCCAACACCACGCCGGTAGCGATCCCCGGGAGCGCCCCCGGTAGTACCACCGTCGTCACCATCTGCCAGCGGCTCGCCCCCAGCGAATAGCTCACCTCGCGGTAGGCGCGGGGAACGGTCAGGATGGCTTCTTCCGAGGTGCGCACGATGGTAGGCAGGATCATCACCGCCAGTGTCAGGGCGCCCGAAAGCAGCGACCAGCCGAAGCCCAGGTATATGACGAAGAAGACGAAGCCGAAGAGCCCGAAGATGATAGAGGGCACGCCGGCAAGCGCCTCGGTGCCGAAGCGGATTATGCGGGTGAGGGTGCCCTCGCGGGTGTACTCGGTGAGGTAGATGGCCGTCGCCACCCCCACCGGCATGGCGATCAGCACCGAGAGGAAGGAGAGCGCCACCGTGCTGACGATCATCGGCCCGATGCCCCCCGTGCGCCCCATGCTCATGGGCGTGCCGGTCAGGAACTCCCAGGTGACGTGGGGCAGGCCCTGCCAGAGGACATAGGCGAGGATGAATACGAGGATGGCCAGGGTGGCGAGCGCCGCCAACCACACGGCCGCTCCGGCCAGGGCATTGGTCCGCCGCGGATCCACTCGGCCCAGCCGCCGGCGGGGCCGGCCCCGTCCCGGCGAGGCGGAAGCCGAGTGCTCCTCCTGAGCATCAAGCACGGATGGTCCTCCGGCGGAAGGAGGTCGCCACCAAATTGAGGAGCATGATGAAGGCGAAGAGGACGATGCCGGTGGCGAAGAGGGCCTGCCGGTGCGTTCCGCTGGCGTAGGCCATCTCCAGACCGATGTTGCTGGTTAGGGTGGTGGCGGCCTCCAGCGGCGAGCCGGGCAGCTGCAGTGAGTTGCCCACCACCATGATTACCGCCATCGTCTCGCCCACTGCCCGGCCCATTCCGAGCACAATCCCGGCCACGATTCCCGACTTGGCCGCGGGCAGCACCACGCGCCGCAGCGACTGCCAATGCGTCGCGCCCAGGGCCAGGGCGCCGTCGCGGTAGAGCTGAGGGACGGCGCGGATGGAGTCCTCCGACACGGCGATGACGTTGGGCAGCACCATCACGCCCAAGACCAGCGCTCCCGCCAGCACGCTCAAGCCTGCTCCGCCCATGCTCTCCCGGATGATCGGCACCAGGATCTTGAGGCCGATGAAGCCGTAGATGACCGAGGGCACACCCGCCAGCAGCTGAATCGCCGGCCGGAGCACCTGGGCCAGGGCCGGCGGGCAGTAGTCGGTGACGAAAACCGCCACCGCCACCCCCAGCGGCACCCCCACCAGCAGCGCCCCGAGCGTGACCCACAGCGAGCCGACCACCATAGCCAGGATGCCGAACTGCCCCTGGGTGGGAGCCCATTCGCTTTCGGTCAGAAACCGTATCGGCCCGAACTCGATCAGTACCGGCAGGCCCTCGCGCAGGATGAACACGGTGATGACGGCCAGGGAGAGCACTGCCGTCAGCGCCAAGACCAGCAACACGTACTGGATGACCCTCTCTTTGAGCACGGTCGGCTAAGCCCCCTCCACCGGGATGAGCCCTTCCAGGCTGAGTATGGCTTGCGCCTCCGGAGTGAGGCAATAGTCGAGGAAGCGCTGCGCCGGCTCCGACAACCGGCCGAGCCAGGTGAAGAGGAAGGGCCGCACGAGGAAGTAGTCACCCGCGATGCTGGCCTCTACCGTGGGCGCGATCCCGTTCAGCGTCAGCGGCTTCACCCAGTCCTCGACTATGCCCAGGGATATGTAGCCCACCGCGTTTGGGTCGCTGTTGACGATCACGCGCACCGCCCCGTTGGAGTCCTGCCGCAGAGCGCGCACGGAGACCCTGGCGCCGCTCATCATCAGTTCATCGAAGGCGCCCCGAGTGCCGGAGCCCTCCTCTCGAACCACCAGAGTGATGGCGCTGTCGGGCCCGCCCAGCGCGCGCCAGTTGTCCACTTCCCCCGAGAAGACCTGCCGCACCTGCTCCGAGGTCAACTCCGAGATCGGATTCGAAGGATGCACGACCACGGCGATGGCGTCGTAGGCGATGGGCCGGCACACCAGCCCCTGCGCCAACTCCGACTCCTTTAGTGCCCGTGAACTCATGCCGATGTCGGCCGCGCCGGAAAGCGCCGCCTCGATTCCTGCCGTGGAGCCGCCGCCCTGGATGTTGACCACCGGAGCATCCGGATGCCGGCGTGCATACTCCTCTGCCAGCAACTCGGCGAACGGCTGCACCGACGTCGATCCGGCCACGCTCAGGTCGCTGCCGGCGCCGGTAGCGGAAGGGCCGCAGCCGGCGACGGCGCCGGTAGCCAGGCCTAGAACCAGCGCCAGCACCGAACGCCGGCCGACAGGGCGCCTGGCCCCATCAGTCGCTTCCAAGGGGAACGCAGGGTCGAGGCCGGCCATGCTCTATCCCAACCGGCCGGTGACGTAGTCGTTGGTGCGCGGGGAGCGGGGGTTGGTGAAGACGCGGTCCGTGGGGCCGTACTCCACCAGGTCGCCGATCCACATCAGCGCCGTCCAGTCGGACACGCGAGCCGCCTGCTGCATGTTGTGGGTGACGATGACGATGGTGTACTTCTCCTTCACCCGCACCATCACCTGCTCCAGCTTCAAGGTAGCGATGGGGTCGAGGGCGGAGGCGGGCTCGTCCATAAGTATGACCTCGGGCTGGGTAGCGAGGACGCGGGCCAGGCAGAGGCGCTGTTGCTGCCCCGGCGAGAGGGCCAGCGCCGAACCGTGCAGCTTGTCTTTCACCTCGTCCCAGAGGAACACCCCGTCGAGGGACTCCTGGACGATGTCGTCCAGCCGGTTCTCTCGATCGAGCCCTAGCACCCGGGGGCCGAACGCGACGTTGTCGTACACCGACTGCGGAAAGGGATTGGGGCGCTGGAAGACCATACCCACCCGCTTGCGCAGCCGCACCACGTCCACTCCCGGCGCGTAAACGTTCTCCTCGTCGAGGAGCACGGCGCCTTCCGCGCGGGCGCCGGCGATGGTGTCGTTCATGCGGTTGAGGCAGCGCAACAGGGTGGACTTGCCGCAGCCCGACGGCCCGATCAGCGCCGTGATGGCGTGTTCGCGCACGGGCATGGTCACATCCTTAAGCACCTGGTGGGGGCCGTAGAAGAAGTTGAGGTGCTCGATGGTGATCTTGTTCCGTTGCTCCACTTGTCCCTCGCCGCGGCCATCTTAGCAGAGATGCCCACCGGTCACCAACGATGGCCGCCCATGGGGACGCCGTCTGGCACTGGACAGGCGGCCGCCTCGTGGCATGATTCGCCTGGCCCGGCCGACTCTAAGCGAGAGGGTTAAGACGATGGACGCCGCATCGATGATGGCTGCTTGCGGATTGGAGTGCCTGACCTGCCGGCTCAGGCTGGCCCCCACGGACCCAGCGGCCGCGCAGAGCGTGCTTGCCTGGTTTCGCCATCAGGGGTGGATTGCCGAGGGTGAGGGGATGGCGCAGGTAATGGAGCGCCGGATGTACTGCACCGGCTGCCACGGCAGCCGCGACACCCATTGGTCGGCCGACTGCTGGATCCTGGCCTGCTGCGTTGATCAGCGTGAGCACGTCCACTGTGCCCAGTGCGAGGAGTTTCCCTGCGGGCGACTGGTGGAGTGGGCACAGGGAAACGAGAGCTACGCCGCCGCTCTGGCCCGGCTGAGGGGTCTGCGCTCCAAGGCGGGGTAGTGAGGCGGTCTACCCCGTGCCCCGCTCCCCCGTCCTTGTAGTATGGGCCCTTGTGGCCGTCTCCCCAGGCGCCCACCTCTACCGCGGGGCCAGCGCGAACGTGCGCTCCTCCAGGTGGCTGGGGCCCAGCGTCTGCACCTGGTAGAGCACCGCCCTCCCCAAGCGCTTCTGCAGCTCCGCCCCCACCTGCGCCAACCTCTGCCCCGCCTTGCGCTTCTGGAACAGCGTCAGTTGCTTGCCCGCTTGCGGCGCCAGCGCCTCCGCCCGCACCCCCAACTCCACCACCGGGCCCTCCATCGCCTCGGGCAGGCAGCGTCTCGCGGCGCCCAACAGGTCGGCGGCCAGGGCGCTGGGCTCCTTCAGCGACATCTCCCGCGCCTCCTCCGCCCGCGCCTCCACCCGCCAACTCACCCGCAAGCGGGCGCTCGACCACCCGTCCCGGCGTAGGCCCCGCGCCACCTCCTCCGTCAGCGCCCGGAGCGCCGTCTCCAGGTCGCCTTGAGAGACGAGCGCCGGCTCGTACTGTCGCCCTGCCTCCACCTCCGGCAGCACCAGCGTGCACCGGTAGACGCCCGCCCCTGGGAAGACGGCCGCCCCCTGCGGGTCATTGGCCGCCAACCGCCACGCCTGCAGCCCGGGCAACCCGAACTGGGCCTGCACCGCCACCCGGCCCAGACGCGCCACGTCCCCCAGCGTGTCCAGACCCAGCAGCCGCAGCCGGCGCAGCATCTCCCGCCAGTCCGAGTCCGGCGCCGGCAGCACCTCCAGCGACAGCGGCGCCAGGAAGGCTGCCTCCTTCCCCGGGGCCACCAGGGTCGCCGGGCGGCCGCCGTGCATCGCTGCCATGGCGGCAGCGAAGTGGCCGGCGGCCACGCCCACCTGCGCTTCCCCCGCCGGCGACTCACCGTCCCCCTCCAGCCCCAACCCCCGCGCACCGGCAAAACCTTCCCACTCCTGCATCACCCGGTGCGCCAAGGCCCTCTCGTCGCCCACCAGGCGCTCCAGCCCCCGCGCCTCCATAAAGGCCAGGCCCAGGCTCGGGGCCGAGACCTCCGGCGTCAGGCGCAGCAGGGGGAGCAGGCTCTCCCGGTGCAGCCGGCGGTAATACTCCTCATCGGCGGGCAGCACCGTCGCCTGTGGGCAGAGGGAGAGCGCCCGCGAGAGGAGCATCCCCTCCCGCACCCCCGACCGGGCCGCCAAAGCGCAACCCTCCAGCACCAGCGGCCGCTTGCCGCCGTGGTGGACCACCACCGGCTCGGTGGCCAACTCCGGCCGCCGCCATCGTTCCGCCAACACCCGGAAATGCGGCACGTACAGACAAAGCACCCGTTCTTGTCTCATGATTCCCCGATGAATGTGGCATGAATGCGATATCTGATCGGCGTGGCTCTCTCACCCCCCGCCATAAACGGCCGGGGCTTCGCCGGCTGCCTCAGCCCGCGGAGGCGGGCTTCGCTAACCCGTAGCCCCGCGGCTTCAGCCCGGGGCGACCCCGTACCCCGGACAACCCCCACGAGAATGCGGCCCCCTCACACCCCGCCCAAACCGAGCCGCTGCTCGTACACCCCCAGCCGCCGGTCGAACCGCGTCTCGATCCGCAGCACCCGCCGCGCCTCCTCCCCCACGCTCACCACGTCCAGCAGCTCCTGGCCCACGTTCGGCCGCGCCCGCAGCCACTCTCCTTCCCTCGCCCACCGCCCCCGCCGCAGCGCGAACCCCGCCGCCGCCTCCGCGGTGACGTCCGTGGCCGCGTGCAGCCGCGCGTCCACCAGCGTGACCACCGCCGGGTAGCCCATCGCCGCGATGGCCTCCCCATCCAGCGCCTCCCCGAAGACGCCCTCCCCTAACACCTGCACCCAGGTCCCTTCCCGCTCCCGCTCGCTCAGGGCGCTCTCCAGCAGCGGGTGATCCGCCCCGTAGGCGTATTCCACCGTGTCCGCCGGGGTGAACACGTGCGCCCGTGCCGAGGGCCAAGTCTCCTCCTCGGCCGGGTCGGTATAGAAGCGCACCTCGCAGCCGCAGTAGTCCAGCACCCGCTCCAGCAACCCGCCCCAGGATTGCCCCACCCCCAGCGAGAACCGGGGCGGCGTCTGCGGGGAGTAGAGCGAGAGCGAGCCGTCATCGCTGTAAACGAAGCCGAACCGCTCCAGACCCTCCGCCAGCACGTTGGCCGGCGACGTCTGCCACTCGTGGGCTCGGTCCGCCCGCGCTCGCCACAGCTTGCCCCAGCCGTCGTAGGCCCGCAGCACCACCTCCGGCCGCTTGCCCTGCCGCCGCAGCACCTCCTCGATCCAGTACACCCCGCGGCAAGTCCACTCCTCCCCCGCCGCCGTGATGTACCCCTCCCGCAGGCACACCTGCCCGCCCGGCCGCAACACCGCCCCGGCCGCCTCGCCCGCGCCATAGCGGCCGTCGTCGTCCAGCACCAGGACCATCTCGCTCGCCCGCCGCCGGCTACGCTCCGCCCGGTAGCTGGACACGTCCGCCGAGACGTCCACCCGCTGGCCGCTCGCTCCCGTGTACAGCGGCGACCGCCACACCCGCGCCGCCCCGCCGAAAAAGATCTCCCCCTCGCCGGCGGCCGCGCCCACGCCCCCGGCCGCCCCCTCCGCTAGGGGCACGAAGTCCCCCGCCGACACCGGCCCCACCAGGCTCAGGCGCATCAGGAAAAGGTGCCCCAAGCGACTGTCGGAGCCGGTGTTCTGGCGCAGAAACAGCCTCGGCCTATCCCCCGCCGCCGCCAGCGCCGGCTGCGACCAGGTGCAGCCGGGGGCATCGCCCACCAGCACCGCCCCCCGATACACCCACATCCGCAGACCTTCCGCCGTCAGCTGCAACTGGTACAGGCGCGCCGCCGGCCGGTTCGTCTCCTCAAAGGCGCCGCAGAGCACGAAGTGCACCCGGCTGTAGCCGGTGTTCCCCTCCACGCTTACCGCCGCCAACCCGGCCGAAGCGTCGCCCGCGTCCCGCGGCCACACCGCCGACTGCCACTGCCCTTCCTCCAGCCAGGCGGCGTACACCAGGTCGTCCGGGTCCTGCGTCTGCCCGTCGTCGGCGATGAGGCAGAGGCAATCGTGCGCCGTGGGGCACACCGCCGCCACCGAGGTGATCCGACAGCCGACGTCCGCCTGGAACACCACCTCCGCCGTCGCCCAATTCACGCCCCCGTCCTGGCTGCGGCGGCAGAACAGCGTCCCCCCGGACCCGCCCGCGTAGAGGAGGTAGGCCCGGCCATCGCCGGCGGCCGCCAAGGCCACCTGCGCCTCCGTGCTCACCCCCGCGGCCAGCAGCGTCCATCCGTCCCAGCCCGACACCGCCTTCCCGTCCGTGCGGGCGAAGTAGAGGTCGCCATCGTCATCCACCCGGGCCCGCAGCAGGTAGCCGTCGTCATAGGCGAAGGCACAGGGGCCGTCGTCCTCCGTCCCGGCGTACACCGCCGCCGGGCGCAGCCGCCCCACACCCACGTGCCGGTCGTCCACCGTGATCTCCACGCAGGGTCGCGCACCGCGGCCCTTCTGCGCCGAAAGCAATGTAGAAGACAACGAAAGCATCGGCTCTCCTCACACTATCCATCTCCCGTCCACTGCTCACCCCAAGGCGCCAAGACGCAAAAAAAGAGAACACCTTGGCGTCTTTGCGTGAGGAACCTCCCCGGAACGGCCACAAGGGCCTATACTACGAGCCCGAAACGCCACAGCGCCGCACCCGCACGCACCCTCCAGTGCTCCCCAGCGCCATTCTGATTCCGCCTGCGGCGCCATTCTGAGCGAAGCGAAGAATCTTCCCCCCACTACCCCACAAACCGCCCTCTATGGCCCGAAAGTCATAGCTGATTGCCCAACTCGTCATTGACGACCGCCATAGATTGCACTAGCCTCTATGCAAGGTCGCCTTTACAGCTCAATACATCCGGCCGCCACCACCCTCGCGGGTTCCAGCCAGGCCTCAGGAGGCTCACATGACACGCAAGGCCGTCATTCGACTCCTCATCCTCCCACTGTTGGTCGCCCTCCTCTGCACCGGGCCGGTATTAGCCCAAGACACTGCACATCCTCCTGAAACGACCGATCTGACTCCACAGGAGGAGATACTCCCCGACCTCACCGGCCAGGCCGCCCTCGGCAGCGCCTTCACCTACCAGGGCCGCCTCCTGGACGGCGCTCTCCCCGCCAACGGCCAGTACGACATGGCCTTCCGCCTCTACACCGCCGTCTCCGGTGGGGCCATAGTAGGCTCCACGATCACCAAGGATAACCTGGCCGTCACCAACGGCCTCTTCACCGTGGACCTAGATTTCGGGAGCAACGTCTTCAGCGGCACCGCCCTCTGGCTGCAGGTATACATCCGTCCGGGCGACAGCACTGGTTCCTACCAGACACTTAGCCCTCGCACAGCCCTCAACGCTGCTCCCTCCGCCCTCACCCTAATGCCGGGCGCCGCCATCAGCCGGGACTTCTCCGGCGCTACCCTCAAGGTCTATAATGGTTACCCCTCCGGATCCTATGCTATTACCAAGTCCGCCATCTACGGCGTAACCAGCAGCGGCAGTGCCATCATCGGCATCTCCGAAACCGGCCGGGGCGTCGTCGGCGTTTCCGAGACCAGCTTCGGCGTGTACGCGCATAGTACAGGAACTGGCCGGAACCAGGTCGCCCTTCGAGCCTCCAACCTTTACGGTGCTCACGGCATGGCCGCCTACATGACCAACGCCAGCGACTACCACACCGCCCATTTCTACAACAGCGACAGCGGCGGCGTGCTCTACCTGCAGAACGGCGGCGCCGCTGACGGCAGTGGCGGCGGCGAGTTCATCACCGCCAGGAACAGGGCCGAGGACGACATCCAGTTCCGCGTAATGAGCGATGGACAGATCCGCACCGATAGCAACGTGGTCACCGGCGGCGCCGACTTCGCCGAGATGCTTCTCGCCGCGTCCGACGTCGAGCCCGGCGATCTGCTGGCCATCGGCCCCGACGGCGCCCTGGTCAAGGCGGTGGGCGCCTACTCTACCCTGGTGGCCGGCGTCTACTCCACCGAGCCCGGCTTCGTCGGTGGCGGCGGCGGCGCCGAAGGCGAAGGCTTGGAGGGCAAGGTGCCCCTGGCCGTCCTGGGCGTGGTTCCCGTCAAGGCCTCAGACCAGAACGGCCCCATCGTCCCCGGCGACCTGCTGGTGGCCAGCGACACGCCCGGCCACGTCATGAAAGGCGCCGACCGCGACTTGATGCTGGGCGCCGTGGTGGGCAAGGCCCTCTCCGGCCTGGCGAGCGGCACCGGCACCGTCACCGTCCTCGTCACCCTCCAGTAGAGGAGGCGTAGAATGCGGCGCAGACCCAAGCGCACCCGTAAGACCCTGGGCATCGGAGCGGTCGTTCTGCTGGCCCTCCTCCTGGCCGGCGGCGTCGCCCTCGCCCAGACGAGCGACTCCTATGACCTCACGTGGAACACCTTCGATGGAGGCGGCGGCGCCATGACCGGCGGCCCCTATAGCCTCTCCGGCACCATCGGCCAGGCCGACGCCGCCGTCATGACCGGTGGGTCGTACACCCTCCAGGGCGGCTTCTGGGATGGCGGCAGCCCCTCCGGCGCCGTCATCTACACCCCGCTGGTGCTCAGCCACTAGGAGGTGTAGATAGGAGGCCCTCACCTCAGTCGCTCGTCTCTGCCGAGTGGCTGGGGTGAGGGCTTCTCCCCTCCCTCACCCCCAACTTACCCACGCCTGCCCACCCGCCGGGCGGATCCCCTTCAGCCGGTTCCGGAACCGCTCCAGCATAGAAGCGCCCCAGTGCTCCATCGTCTTCGCCGACCCCGCCGGCCAGGAGTACTCCCGCGCCATCGCCGCCGCCTTCGCCAGGGCCGCGTACCCCGCCGCCCCCGTCGCCAGCAGGCCCAGCCACTCCCGCGGCACCGTCGTCGCCGTCGCCCCGTCCAGCCCATCGATCCGCTGCTCCCCGGCGTAGAGCACGTGCACCATGTCCCCGGGCGCCGGCTCCACCACCGTGTGCAGGCCCGCCACTCCGTCCCGCACCTCGAAGGGGGCCACGTTGGGCGGACGCGACACCCCCTCATAGGGCCACCAGATCGCCTCCACCCATAGCAGCCCGGGCAGCGAGTCCAACGGCACCTCCCGGCCGCCCGTGTCCAGCGTCACGTCCCCGCTCAGGCTCAGCGGCGCCCGCTGCGACACGTCCGCCAGGGCCAGGCCCAGCGCCGCATCCAGTTCTCCCTGCGTCCACTCGACCCCGTCCTGATCCCGCAGCAGGTTCGCCAGGGCCGTCCTATAGGCGCTCAAGTCGTACGCCACCTTCCCTCCTTAAGTAAGCCCTCTCCTCTCAGTACCGGCAGACCACCACTCCGTCCCCGGCGTTGTGCTCATCCAGCATCAGCACCAGCACCCGGTCCCCCGCGTCCAACTCCGCCACCTCTCGGCTCACCGGCACTCCGACCAGGTAAGTCGACAACGACCCCACCGGCTGCACCGTCGCCGTGCGCAACAGCGCGTCATAGTCCCGCACCGTCGCCCGCATCGCCGCTCCCCCAAGCACGGCTGCCTCCCGATTTGCCACAGAGTCACAGAGACACGGAGGGAGGAGTGGACAGGGGCTAGCGGCTAGTGATCAGCGAGGAGGACTTCCCCCGCTCTTCACTGACCACTAACCACTGCCCACTGGCCACTATTCACTACTCCGTGCCTCTGTGGCTATCCCTCTCTACGCCACATTCGCCTTGTACAGCCCCCGATAGTCCGCCACACCGCAGCAGATGAAGAACCGCACCTTCACCCGCATCTCATCGTTGGTGAACATCGATCCGATCGTCTCGTCGGACGCGGCGAAGATCTCCGGCTCCCTTCTCCCCTGCAGCCACCCCAACACCACGTGCTCCGCCACGCTCGGGTCCGTCGCCACCGCCCAGTTGTTCGCATCCGTCCAGGTCGGCGCCACCAGCACTTCGAAGCCGTCGTACCAGGGGTTGATCTCCCCTTCCGCCCCGCCCGGCTTGTTGATGCTGTTGCGGATCACCATCGCCGTGGAGCGCAGCTGCACCGGCACCAGCAGATAGCGACCCGGCACCCCGATCAGGCGCGAGCTTCCCGGCTCCGTCTGCGTCATGATCGCCGTCTGCGCCGCGTTGAACGTGTCCACGTCCAATGCCGTCGCTCCCAGGTTGCCGTGCGCCATGGCGAACAACTGCTCCGCATCCGACATCAGCGGGCCGGTGCCGCCGTTGGCGGTGAACACCGCCGACACCGCGTCCGACACCGTGTTCCAGGCGGCCGTCCCCAATAGCTGCGGGATGGCCCGCACCGCCTCCAGGTCGTCCGCCATGATCATCTCCAGGGTGACGCCCACGTAGTTCCCCTTCTTGATGATCTCCGCCGTCTCTTGCAGGTCGCCCCAGGCCTTCTCGGTGTAAACGTTCCCCTCCGTCACCGTGGACAGGGCCGAGAAGCCGTAGGTGCGGAGCATCTTCATCTCCTGGAAGCGCTCCAGGTCGCGGTTGGCGACGATGGGCTCCCACCAGCGCTCCCGCCGGTTGTAGGCCTGCAGCATCACCTTGTTGAGCACGTCCGCCGTCACCGCCGTCATGGTGCTGGTGGTGACGTTGGCCAACTGGGCCCGCTCCGGGTAGGCCCGCCCATGGAAGCCGTCGTCGCCGGTGAGCAGCAGGTACAGCTCCCGAATGCCCGACAGCCGCGGGATGGAGAGGGCGTCCTCCGGCACCGGCAGGCCGAACAGTCGCTCCGTCGCCAACCGCACCCGGTCCATCTCGTCCCGCATGGTTATCCGTCCGCTCACCCCGCGCACCACTTGTCCCTCCATCAGCTTGGCCCAGGTGGACTGCTTCG
Organism: Anaerolineae bacterium; assembly: GCA_040768685.1. Lineage (GTDB taxonomy): Bacteria > Chloroflexota > Anaerolineae > DRVO01 > DRVO01 > Ch71. The sequence goes on along the minus strand of JAXGMM010000004.1, from coordinate 63,709 downwards.
TCTGCAACGTGCGATCGAGCTCCTCCGGCCGGAACACCTTCCCCCCGTACTGCATCCGCACCTCGTCCTTGAAAGGCTGCGGCAGGCTCGACCCTCGCAGCGCCGTGTCCAACAAGTAGGAGCATTGAGCCGCCAGCACCTGGCGCGACCTCTCCAGCGCCAGGCCGACCTGCACCCCTTCCTGCTCCACGTCCTCGTGCTCACTCACTTCCGCCATCACCTCATCCATCCGTCCCTCTCCTCGTCCCCCGTTCAGCACGCGCAGGAAAGCCCCACCCGCCGCTCCACGTACATGTCGGCCGAGAGGCCGATGTTCGGCCCCACTTCGCCCCGTTCCTGAGCCGCCAACACCTCCTCCGCCAGCCGCGTCACCAGGTCCGCCTTCGGGCCGCGGCACACCAGCGACCCCATCACCGCCCGCCCCGTCCAGTGGGCCTCTGCCAGCACGCCCACCACGTCCTCGATCGCCCGTCCCCCCGGCCGGCCGTTGTCCAGCGGGCCAGCGTGGTTGGCGAAGACGGTCACGTTCTTCCAAAGCCCCTCTTCCACCGAGCGGCGCAGCACCGAGGGCGCGTACGCCAACCCGTTCGCCTCCCCCGCCCGGATGCAAATCACCTCGAAAGTCCGCGGCCGCACCTCATCCGGCAGCAACGTGCCCAGATAGGCCCGCACTGCGATCGCCCGCTCCTGTAACTCCGCTACCGCCATTGCGTCCTCCTGCGGAGGAGTGATCAGTGGCTGGTGGTCAGTGGCCAGTGCGGAGGTGGAAGCTTCCCTTTCCTGTCTCTGCTGTCCACTCTCCACTAACCACTCTCCACTCCCTTCTACCGCCACCATGTGGTACAATGTGTCCGATTAGTGCTATTCGTCCGATTCGTGCTCTGGAGGTGACCAATGCCCGTCCCGGTGCCCATCACCGAACTGAAACAACGTACCGGCCAGGTGCTGGACCGCGCCGTCCTCAAGCGCGAGGACGTCGTGATCGAGCGCTATGGCCGCGAGTACGCCGTGGTCCTCAGCCGCGAGCGCTACCAGGAACTGCTCGATGCCTCCCAGGCCCGCGTCCGCGAGCGCTTCCTGGCCGCCCAACAGGCCGTCCACCAGGCCACCGAGGACGTGGACGCCGAAGAGGTCGCTCGTCTCGTCGAGGAGAAGGTGCAGGAATCCCGGCGCGAGCGGGCCGGCTTGAGCCAAACCCCAGACGAGGCCTAGATGCGGGCGGTCATTGACACCAGCGTCCTCGTCAGCGGGCTGATCTCCCCCCGCGGGGCTCCCGCCCAGGTTCTGGCCCGCTGGCTGGAGGGCCGCTTCGTCCTGCTCTACTCGCCCAGCATCTACGCCGAGTACGAGGACGTCCTGCACCGCACCTGGCTGCACGACCGTTTCGCCGGTATCCCCAGCCCCGTCGAGCCTTACCTGGAAGCTATCAGCACCTTCGGCCGGTTGCTGACCGGCTACGTGGATGTGACCGGCGCCGTCCGCGACCCCTTCGACGAGGCCTTTCTCGCCTGCGCCGTGCTCGGCCGGGCCCACTACCTGGTCACTGTCGACCGCGACCTGCTGGTGCTCGGCGCCTTCGCCGGCGCCCGCATCGTCACCCCGGCTCAGTTCCTGGCGGAGACTAGCCACGGAGACACAGAGCCACTGAGCCGGAAGTAGTGAACCGTTGTCAGTGACCAGTTCGGAGACGGAAACCTCACTTCCCCTTCCCCTCTATCCACTCCCCACTAACCACTGACCACTTCCCCCTCAGTCATACACCCGGTGCAGGTACCACTCCCCGCTCAGCCGGTCGCGGTACACCTCGCACAGCAAGTCCCGGCTCTCCCACAGGTAGTAGTCCCGCCAGACCTCGTTCTCCCACCATTCCGTGTGCACCCGCCAGTGATTGCGCTCCTCCCCTTGGTAGACCGCGCCCCGCCAGCGCACCGCCTGCGGTGGCCCCTCCCCATCCGCCTCCACCTCAATCGCCCGCGCCGGCACATACATCCTGCTCATCTACACCCTCAGTGTCTCCGTGCCTCTGTGGCTAGTCCCTCTCCCTCTCCCCCGCGAACCGGTACGCCCACCGCCGGGCCGACTCCTCGTCCACCCAGCCGTTCTCCGCCATCACCGCCAGCGCCCCGGCGATCTCCCGCGCCGCCTGCGCCAGCCGCAGGTTGTCCTCCCGGGTGATGTCCCCCGCCTCCGCCACGATCCGCACCGGTATGTCCCCCGGCCTGCGTCCCGCCAGAGGCCCCTTGCCCACCAGCGCCGCCCGCTCCAGCACCGTCCGCCCCAAATCCTCCAGCAAGTGACAGAAGACCTGCTGTCGCTGCCGGTAATGCCGGAACGTGGGGTCGCCCATCTCCGCCGCCGTCGCCCGGGTGGCGCTCTCCCCCTCGGAGAGGAAGTGCAACGGCACCCCCGCTCCCGCCGCCACGATCAAGCGGAGAGCTTTGCCGTCGCTCTCCGCCTCCTGTGCCTGCACCTGGGGGTTCACCGTCTCCCACCGCTCCCCCTCGTTGGTCACGATCACCGAGCCCGGGGGCGGCGGCCGCATCAACTCCGACCGCCTTCGCCTCAACTCGCTCTCGCTCGCCCCCTGCAACGTCACCTTCCACAGGAAAGCGTTGCGGAACCGGTTGACCCGCACCCGGTCCTCCAGCCACTCCCGATACCGCCGCAGCCAGGGCAGAAGCGGCGCCAGGTCCCCCTCACCCCGGGTGCACCCCACCGGCCGGTTCACCGCGTAGTGCACCATGACTTGATCCGCCTCCGCCGACCCCGCCGGCGACGGCCACAGCCGGGAACCTAAACCCCCTCGGGGTTCCGCGGAGTGGAACCCCTGCTCTCCCTTGCATGTCGCACCGGGGGTAGAGTGGTAATGGCTGAGCGGGCGCAGCAGGCCGTCGTGTCCCCAGGCCCGTCGGGGCGATAGGAAGCAAGGGTTGCCGCGCCCATATCAGCGATAGTCCCGGAGGGAAGGGGAGCAGTGGTTTTGCTCTTTGAAACCAAGAGCGGGGCGATGGATTCCAGGGTTCCGATGGCCGAGGCCGCCCGCTCGGGTGTACACTCGAATCAGCTGAGGAGCGATAACATGCGTGCTGAGACGGCGACGTTGGGCGGTGGGTGTTTCTGGTGTCTGGAAGCGGTCTTTCAGGAATTGCGCGGCGTGATCGAGGTGACGCCGGGCTACTCCGGCGGCGGCTCGCCGAACCCGACCTATGAGCAGGTGTGCACCGGCGGCACCGGGCACGCCGAAGTGGTGCAGATCGTCTTCGACCCCGACGCGATCACCTACCAGGACCTGCTCGACGTCTTCTTCACCATCCACGACCCGACGACCTTGAACCGGCAGGGCGCCGACGTGGGCACGCAGTACCGCTCCCTCATCCTCTATCACTCCCCGGAGCAGGAACAGACGGCGCGCGGCGCCATCCAGCGGTTGCGGCAGGCCAAGGTGTGGCCGGACTCCATCGTGACCAAGGTGCAGCCCTTCGTCGTCTTCTACCCGGCGGAGGACTACCACCGCGACTACCTGCGTCGCAACCCGGAGCAGGGCTACTGCCGCGCCGTAGTGGCGCCCAAGGTGGCCAAGTTCCGCAAGCAGCACCTAGCTCGCCTGAAAGACTCGCCTCAAGCCTGACCGATAGCCATCACCGGGTGACGCCGGATCGACCCGCAACGGAGGACACAGCCATGACCCCTAGCGACCGCACTTCTGGACCTTTCCGCCTCGCGCCCGACGCCGCCGGCGAGACCGTCACCCTGACCGCCGAGGCGTGGCCGGGGCTGAGGCTGTCCGGGTTGGCCCCGGAGCTGACGGTGGGAGGGACGGCCCACCTGCCGGCGGGCCTTGCCGTCACGGCCGGCCCCACGCTGACCTGGACCTTCGCCGAGGCGGGTCTCGTGCTGGAGCAGCGCCCCGCGCACATCGGGGGCGGGCTGCGCCTGGAGAGCCGCTTGCGCAACCGGAATGACCGCGAATCCGTCCTCAACCGGGCCACGCTGCTGGCGACCACGGCTGCCCAACTGGGGGAGAGGCCGCTGGAGGGGCGCATCCTCCTTGAGGGCGGATACCAGGCCCAGGTGGAGACGCTAGGCGAGGCGTTGGGTGTGCGGGAAGAGGCGGCGCCGGTGTCCGGCGAGGACCAGGCCCAACCGGGGCAGCGCCGGGCGCGCTCGATCATCTCGCAGATGGTGTCGCTCGTCTATGCCCCCGGCGAAGGCAAAGCCTTCCTGACCGGCTTCGACACCTACGAACGCTGGATCGGGCAGATCGAGTACGGCCGCGAGGGCCACGCGCTGAGCTGGGGCGCCGGCTTCGACGGGGGCGACCTGCTCCTGCTTCCGGGCGAGACGGTGGAACTGGAGAGCCTGGTTATTCTGGTGGGGGACGACCCTTGGTCGCTGTTGGGGAGCTTTGTGGACGTGGTGGCGGAGCGCAACGGCATCGTCGCCCTCGATCGCCCGCCGGTCACCTGGTGTTCCTGGTACCCGCACCGCCTGGGCGTCAACGAGGGGCGCGTGCTGGCGCAGGCGGACATAGCCGCCGAGCGGCTGGCGCCGCTGGGGCTGTCCACCCTGCTGCTGGACCACGGTTGGCAGGAGGGGTACCTGCCCAGCGCCGTCAAGGAGAACGATCAGTTCTCGCACGGCCTGAGTTGGCTGTCGGAGCGGTTGGGCGAGCGCGGCCTGAAGCTGGGGTGCTGGTTCGCCCCCTACACGGTGAGCGAGTTCGACCCGGTGGCCAAGGAGCACCCGGAGTGGCTGCTGGCCGACCAGTCGGGCAAGCCGCAGCCCCTGGGGTCGTGGTTCTGGACGCCGCACGGCGAGACCTACTCCCTCGACCTGACCCATCCCGGAGCGCAGGAACACCTGCGACGCACGGTGTCCTCCCTGGCGGACCGGGGCGTCCGCTACCTGAAGAACGACTTCATGGGCTGTGCCTCCACCTCCCTGGCCCGGGGCCGGCACGATAAGCGCGTGGTGGCGGGCGGCGGCATCGAGGCTTCCCGCATCGGCTCCCGGATCATCACCGAGGCCATGCGCGCGGGCGACCCGGAGGCACTGATCCTGTCCGGCAACCCCTACGAGCCGGCGGCGCTGGGGCACTTCAACCTGCTCTACACCTGCGTCGACACGGGGAACTCCGGCTTCGTCGGCTGGAGCCACCTGCGCGGCTGCTACACCTCGGTGGCCATCCACACCGCCAAGAACGGACGCTGGGGCATCATCCAGCCCTCCTGCCTGGTGATCGGGCTGCCGGGCACCCTCGAGGAGGCGCGGCTGCGGGCCACGGCCACCTTCCTCTCCGGCGGCCAGGTGGACATCGGTGACGACCTCACCGCCCTGCCCGAGGAGAGATGGCGCGTGCTGACGGCCACGTTGCCGTCCCTGGGGGCATCGGCTACGCCGGTGGACCTGTTCGACCCGGTGGAGGTCCTCTCGGTGGACTACAGCGGCCTCACCAGCGGGAAGAAGGGGGACGTCGAGCGGGCGGCCCCTAAAATCGGGCCGCGGGTGTGGCGCCTGCCGGTGGAGCACGAGGGCGAGCGCTGGGACCTGGTGGCCCTGTTCGAGTATGACCCGCCGGAGCGCAACGTCGCCGGTCAGTCCGACAACATCACCTGGTTCCGTCTCCCCAAGGGACGGCTGGGCCTGGACCCGGACCGTCGCTATTGGGCCTACGAGTTCTGGGGTGGCCAGTTCCTCGGCGAGTTGCCCGGTCCGCGGCGGGCCGGCCAGTATGCCCACCCGGGTGACGCGGCCCACCTACTGCTGCCGTCCGACCCTGATCACATGGAGGTGGCCTTCTTCGGCCCGGCGGTCAAGCTGCTGGTCTTGCGGGAGGCGAAGGAGCACCCCTGGCCGGTAGGCACCACCTTCCACCAGAGCGGCGGTGTCGAGTTGGTGGGCGTAGCTTGGGACGGCACGAGCCGGCGCCTCTCCGGCCGGGTCGCGCGACCGGCGGGCCAGTGCGGCAGCATCACCATCGCCGGGGCGTTGCCGGGCACGCCGCGAGTGACGGTGGCGGGGCGGGCGGTGACGCCGCGGCCGGTGGCCCACGGCGGCCTCGCTTTCGACGTTGTCACCGAGGGTGCGGCCACCGAGTGGCAGGTGTGCTGGTAGAGACAGGAGGTCCGTGACGGCAGGCCGACAGGGCGGCTTCGGCTAGGGCTTCGTGGACCGGCCGAACCTCGATCCGCCCGAGCCGCACCTGGCGGAACGGTTGGGCCCGATCGGCGCGGTCGTCGGGGGTGCGCCTCGCGGCGCGGCGCCTAATCACCGGCCCCCCTTCCCCAAAAAAGGAAGGGGGGCCGGAAGGCCCGCCGGGCCGGATCAGTTGGAGCACACGAGCCGGCCCTTACTCGTCCACCTCTATCCCGTGCTCGCTGAGCCAGGCGCGGGAACGCTCGCGCTTCCGAGCATCCTCAAAGGCGAGCCAGGCCTGGCGCTCGTCCGGGTGATGCCGTAGGGGGTCCTGGAAGCGGCGGAATGCCCCGCGACCCTCGATGGCTTGCCACAGCCGTTCCCGCAGCTCCTCTGCCCCCACTGTGTTGGTGAACTCCTTCATGTCCTGGTAGCCATGCCAGGATGGCAGCGGCTCGATGAACACGTGCCTGCCCTCGACGATCAACGGCAGCTCGTAGCCGGTGATCTCCTCGTCGACACAGATGCCCACCTCGCCCGTGTGGTCCTCCAGCGCCGCACTCAGTTCCTCCAGGTCCACCTTCATCCCGAGCACGCTCCCTTTCCGGCTCCCGCCGTCGGATAGCCTACTGCTCGCCACGAGGATGGGCATTGTCGCAGGCGGCCGCAAGTGGCGGAGCGAGCCCTGTGCTTGACCGACGGCCCATGGGGGCATCACACTGAGTCCGGCACAGGGGAGTACCCGCCAGGACAGAAAGGCCTCACGCGTCATCTTCTCTGCGCCCTCGGCGATCTCCGCGGTCGATCTCCATTCCCAAAGGAGGGCCAGTGGACCTGTACACAGAGCTGGGCGTGACCCCGGTCGTCAACGCCGCCGGCACCCTCACCAGCCTGGGCGGCTCCCTCATGGACCATGAGGTGCTGGACGCCATGGTAGCGGCGGGGCGCTGCTTCGTGGAGATGGATCAGTGGCACCATGCCGCCGGTCGCCGCATCGCCAACCTGGTGGGCGTCCCCGCGGCGCACGTGTGCGATGGGGCCGCGGCCGGCATCGCCCTCATGGCGGCCGCGTGCATGACAGGCACGGACCGGGAAGCCATCCGCCGCCTGCCGGATACGACCGGCCGGAAGGACGTCTTCGTGGTGCAGACGTCGCACGCCAACCCCTTTGACCAGGCGCTGCGCGTGGCGGGCGGGCGCTTCCTGCGTATCGAGCCGGACGCCGACTTGCTGCGGCAGGCAGTGCTGCGGCCGGACGTAGCGGGCGTCTTCTTCACCCACGCCTGGTTCTGCATGGGGCCCAGCTTGGAGTTGGCCCAGGTGGCGCGCATCGCCCACGATGCCGGGGTGCCGGTGATTGTGGATGCCGCTGCCGAGGTGCCCCCGCTCGAGAACCTCTCTCGCTTCGTCAACGAGGGGGCCGACCTGGTCACCTTCAGCGGCGGGAAGGCCATCGGCGGGCCGCAGGCGAGCGGCTTCGTGGTCGGCCGGCCCGAGCTCATCGAGGCTTGCCGCCTCAACGATTGCCCCAACATGGGCATCGGCCGGCCGATGAAGGTGGGCAAGGAAGAGATCGCCGGGCTGGTGACGGCGGTGGCGCGCTACGTGGCGCGCGACCATGCCGCTGACATGGCCCTCTGGGATGCCCGGGTGGCGCAGATCATCGCCGCGGTGGCCGATCTACCGACGGTGCGCGCCTGGCGTCAGATGCCCTACGGGGTCGGCCAGCAGATCCCGCACGCCGCCATCACCTGGGACGTGGCCGCCGTGGGGGCGGACCATCAGGAGGTGGTGCGGCGGCTGATGGCGGGCGAGCCGAAGGTTGCCGTGCAACACGTGAGCCCGGAAAGCTACCATTGGAGCACCTTCACGGAGCCGGAGTTGCGGGTCCACCCGCACACGCTCAGGGCAGGGGAGGCTGAGGTGGTGGCGCGGCGCCTGCGAGAGGTGTTGAGCGGTTAGGCGAGCTCCAGAACCTAACCCCCTGCTCGTGGTTTCGCTCTTTGAAACCACGAGCGGAGGTAGGGTCAGTCCGTTAGGGCGCGGAGGGCCCTCGTCTAGCGCACCCAGCCGCCCGATGCCTTGGAGCGGTAACCCAGCGCTCGGTAGGCGGCGTCCAGTAGATGTGCCGCCCGATCATGCGAGTCCAGCTTGTTCATCACGTAGCCGAACGACAGCCGCGCCCCCGGATCGGCGAATCCCACCGAGCCGCCCATCCCCGCGTGCCCGAATCCCGTCTCCGGCAGGGCCAGCGGGTTGCCCGGCCCGAACTTCTGGAAGCCGAGCGTGTACCTGAACCTGCCGCCCAGGGTGGCGTCCTTCTCCGTCGCCGAGGACACCGCCGCCATCCGGGTCAGATCATCCGCACCCAGAAGCGATCCGCCGCCGTTGGCCGGGGGCGCGTACATCCCCGCCAGGCCGCGCGCGTTGGTCACCCCGTTGATGGCCGGGATCTCGGCCGCGTGGGCCGCCCGGCTGTCCGTCTCCCCCTCGTCCAGGTAGCCGCCGTCGTTGTACCATACCAACCCGGGAACGCTCTCCGGATCCAGGCCGGCGGGCCGCTGGTTCACCAACACCGGCGCCACCCGCGCCTCCATCGCCTCCGGAAGGCCGATCCAGAAGTCCAGCCCCAGGGGTCCGGCCACCTCGCCGGCGAAGAAGCGGCCCAGCGAGCGGCCAGAGATCCGCCGCACCACCTCGCCCACCAGCCAGCCGAAGGTGTACCACTGATAGCCGACGCGCGTGCCCGGCTCCCAGAAGGGCGTCTCCTCCGCCAGCGCCGCCGTCATGTATTCCCAGTCGGAGAAGGCACGCCGCGGCAAGGGCTTGCGCACCGCGGGCAGGCCCGACTGGTGGTTGAGCAGCAGCCGCACCGGCATCTCGCCCTTGCCCGCCTGGGCGAACTCCGGCCAGTAGCGGGCCACCGGCGCGTCCAGGTCCAGCCGGCCCCGGGAGACGAGCAGGTGGGCGCAGAGAGCAGTGGCCCCCTTGGTGGAGGAGAACACCGTCGCCACCGTGTCCCGCTCCCAGGTCCGGCCGGGGGACGCCTCCCCGCCCCACAGGTCCACTACCATCTCCCCTTCCAGGGTGAGGCAGACCGAGGCGCCCACGTCGCCCCGCTCGGTGAAGTTGCGCTCGAACTCCTGGCGGACACCCTCGAACCGCGGATCGCAGTAGCCTCTGATGCTCATCTGCCGCTCCTCACCTGGTCTCGTTCCAATGCCTCGACTCTAGCCGGGAGGCCCTCATTCGCCAAACGCTCTCGCGGATGCCAGACTTGAGCATCAATCGAAGACGGAGCCACGCTTCATGCGGCCACGTCGCTTTGGCCCAGCTCACCCTAAGGCGCCCCGCGGCGCCGGCTGGGAGAACCTCACCCCCAACCCTTCTCCGACACGGAGAGGGGCTTTCCGGCCCCCTTTCCTTTTCAGGGAAGGGGGATGGGGGGTTGGGTTCCCCACCCCATCCACCCCGAGCGGAGCCTAGTCCTATGCCCACCGTCCCCTACGGCGCTCCGCGCGCCTTCCACGTCATGGCCAAGCCCACCGGCGCCGCCTGCAACCTGGCCTGCACCTACTGCTTCTTCCTTAGCAAGGACGCTCTCTACCCCGGTGGACCCCACCGGATGCCCGACGAGGTGCTGGAGGCGTACGTCCGCCAGATCCTTGAGTCTCACCGGGGGCCGGAGGTGGCCCTGGCCTGGCAGGGGGGCGAGCCCACCCTCATGGGCCTGGACTTCTTCCGCCGCTCAGTCGAGCTGGTGCAGCGCTACCGCCGACCCGAACAGCAGGTCAGCTACACTATGCAGACCAACGGCACCCTGCTGGACGACGAGTGGGCCGCCTTCTTCAAAGAACACGGGTTCCTCGTCGGGCTCAGCCTGGACGGCCCCCAGCAGATGCACGACGCCTACCGCGTGACGCGTGGCGGGCGGGGCACCTGGGAGCGGGTGCTGCGCGGGTGGGAGGTGCTGCAGCGCCGCGGGGTGGACGCCAACATCCTCTGCTGCGTCCACGCCGCCAACGCCGATCACCCACTGGAGGTCTACCGCTTCTTCCGCGACGTGATCGGCGCCCGCTACCTGCAATTCATCCCTATCGTGGAACGGGTCACGGCGGAGACGCGCGACCTGGCCGAACAGGGCTGGAGCGAGCGTCCCCTCTACACCCAGCGCGGCCGCGGCGTCACCAGCCGCTCCGTCAAGCCGCTGCAGTACGGCCGCTTCCTAAGCGCCGTCTTTGACGAGTGGGTGCGGCGCGATGTGGGCGAGGTGTTCGTGCAGATGTTCGACGTCACCCTGGGCAGCTTCATGGGGCAGCACAACCTCTGCGTCGTTTCTCCCCGCTGCGGCGCCGCCCTCGCCCTGGAGCCCAACGGCGACCTGTACGCCTGCGACCACTTCGTCGAGCCGGACTACCGCCTCGGCAACATCCTGGAGACGCCTCTGATCGAACTCATCGCCTCCGAGAAGCAGCGCCGCTTTGGGCGGGCCAAGTGGGACCGTCTGCCCCGCTGCTGCCGCGAGTGCGACGTCCTCTTCGCCTGCCAGGGGGAGTGCCCGCGCAATCGCTTCGTGATGGCGCCGGGCAGCAAGGATAGCGGCGGCGAGGACGGCCTGAACTATCTCTGCGAGGGCTACCGCCACTTCTTCCGCCATGTCCACCCCACCATGGAACGGATGGCCGACCTGCTGCGCCAGGGCCGCTCCGCCGCCGAGATCATGGGGTCGCGCGGCTAGGGGGCTAGGTTCGCCCGCCGCGACCCGCCGGGCATGACGGTAGCGACCACGGTGCGGCCGGCGCCCGATGGCGTTTGGTTGCGTGGCGCGTGAGGGCTCCGCCTTTGCACGCCCCATCCCCCCACCCTATCCTAACCCCCGACCACAGCCGCCCGCGGGGAGTCGCCATGTACACCGAGAGCCTGATCGCCGAACTGGAGGAGCGCGCCCGGCAGATGCGCCGCGACGTGCTGCAGATGGTCCACGACGCCGGCTCCGGGCACCCGGGCGGATCGCTCTCCGCGGCGGAGATCATCGCCTGCCTCTACTTCCAGCGCCTCCGCATCGATCCGGCCCGGCCCGATTGGCCGGAGCGCGACCGCTTTCTGCTCTCCAAAGGCCACGCCGCCCCCGCTCTCTACGCCGCCCTGGCCCGGCGCGGCTTTTTCCCGCCCGAGGAGCTCTGCACCCTTCGCCGGCTAGACTCCCGCCTGCAGGGGCATCCCGATCGCCTGAAGACGCCGGGCGTCGAGGCCACCACCGGGGCCCTTGGGCATGGGGTGGCCGTGGGCGCAGGGCTGGCACTGGCCGCCCGCCGAACCGGACAGTCCTGGCGCACCTACGTGCTCCTGGGCGACGGCGAGGTGCAAGCGGGCGTTATCTGGGAGGGAGCCCTCATCGCCGCCAAGTACCGCCTCAGCAACCTGACCTGCATCCTGGACCAGAACGACGTCCAGTTGGACGGCCCGGTGCACGAGGTGCTGCCGCTGGAGCCGCTGGCCGACAAGTGGCGCGCCTTCGGATGGGCGGTGCTGGAGATCAACGGCCACAACGTCCGCCAGATTCTGGAGGCCCTCGATCATGCCGCCCTCATCCACGATCGCCCCACGGTGATCATCGCCCGCACTACCAAGGGACGCGGCTGCAGCTTCATGGAAGGCAAGGCCGCCTGGCACGGACGCGCGCCCACCGACCTCGAACTCGCCTGCGCCCTGGAGGAGCTTGGCCATGCCGAGTAACGCCCTAACCGAGATGCGCGACGCCTACGGCAAGGCACTGGCCGACTACGGGGCCCGGAACGAGCGCGTGGCGGCGCTGGACGCCGACGTCTCCGCCTCCACCCGCAGTCGCTACTTCGGGGAGCGCTTCCCCGACCGCTTCTACAACGTAGGCATCACCGAGGCGGCCATGGTGGACGTGGCTGCCGGGCTGGCCCTGGGCGGCCTGATCCCCTTTGCCCACACCTTCGCCTTCCTCGTCGCCTTGCGCGCCGCCGAGCAGGTGCGCACCTGCGTCGCTTACGCGCGCGCCAACGTCAAGCTGGTGGGCGCGTACTCCGGCCTCTCCGACAGCAAGGACGGCCCCACCCACCACTCCCTCTGCGATATGGCGGTGATGCGCGCCCTCCCCAACCTGACCATCGTCGTGCCAGCCGACGGCGTCGAGGCGGCCGCCTGCGTCCCCGCCGTGGCCGAGCACGAAGGGCCCGTCTACCTGCGCCTCAGCCGCGCCGCCCTGCCCAACATCGTTCCGGTGGGGGAGCCCTTCCGGGTCGGCAAGGGCCGCGTGGTTCGCGAGGGCCGCCACGTCGCCATCGTTAACACCGGCGTTCTCCTCGGACGCTGCCTGCGGGCCGCCGTCGAGTTGTCGCAGCAGGGCATCGAGGCCACCGTGGTCAACATGCCCACCCTCAAGCCGCTCGATGAGGACCTGCTGCTGCAAGTGGCGGCGGCCGGCGCAGTGGTGACCGTGGAGGAGCACAGCGTGATCGGCGGCCTGGGGAGCGCCGTGGCCGAGGTGCTTGCCAAGCGCCGACCCACCCGCCTGGCTATGGTCGGCATCCAAGACACCTTCACGGAGACCGGCCCCTACGAGGAACTGCTGGACCGCTGGGGCATGAGCGTCGGAGGCATTGTCGCCGCATCCAGGCAGGCGATGGGTGGATAGCGAAGGAGTGCGCCGGGGCGGCGACGCGCGGATCCAGCGTGTGGCCCCCGGCGCACGGCTCCGAGCACGCGTATGACGTTCACCACCTGGGACATCATCGTCCTCGTCAAGGAGCAGCTGAAGGGCTTCATGACCCTCTTCCCGATGGTCGGCGTCGTGGGCGCCTACGAGGCCCCGCACTCCCTGTGGACCATGGGCCGCACCATCCCCACCTGGATGATCGCCATCGCGCCCCTCCTCTCCGTCATCCGCCTGGCGCAGCCCGTGCTCGGGCTGCCCCGAGCCCTGGCCTTGGGCTGGGTGGCCTTCCTCTGCGTCCTTATCCCACTCACCCGGCGGCAGTGGCGCAAGCAGGAACCGGCGAGATTCTCGTGAGACTGCGGAACCTTCCGTCCGCCCCCTCCGTCTACTGATCGTAACCAGATCGACGGGGCTACCGGAGCGACCGACACCGTTGCCCCGCCGGACAGGAGGACGAAGTGAGTAGGCTCAAAGCGCTCGCAGGAATCGCCGTAACCGGACTGCTGGTAGTGGCCATCGTGGCCATTGCTCCCAGCCTCAGCTGGGGCACGCCCGCCCAGGCACAGCCTCTGATGGACGACGACGACGCCACCACCACCCGCTACATCACCGTCGTCGGCCAGGGCAAGACCACCGTGGTGCCCGATATAGCCCGCCTCCAGCTGGGCGTGCAGAACAGCGCTGCCACCGTTGAAGAGGGCATGACCAGCAACACCGCTACCATGGACGCCATCCTGGCCGCCATGACTGAGGCGGGCATCGCCGACAGGGACATCCAGACCAACAGCTACAACATCTACCTAGACGAGGGCTATCGGGGTCCCGACACGGCCGCCAATCCGGTCTATCGCGTCTCCAACATGCTGACCGTGAAGGTGCGCGACCTGGCGACCGTCGGTGAGGTGCTGGACGCGGCGGTGGCCGCCGGCGCCAACCAGATCTGGGGCGTGAGCTTCACCGTCGAAGACCGTACTGCCGCCGAGGCGGATGCCCGGGCCAAGGCCATGGCCGATGCCCGTGCCCGCGCCGAAGCCCTGGCCGAACTAGCCGAGGTCAAGGTCGGCGAGGTTCTGAGCATCAGCGAAGTCATCACCGGCGGGGTCGGCCCCATGTATTATGGCGTCGCCATGGAAGCGGCCGGGATGGGCGGCGGCGGGTCCATCAACCCCGGTGAGCTGGAGTACGGCACCAGCATCCAGGTGACCTACGCCCTGAAGTGATCGTGCATGTCCCCGGGGGCCGGGCCAACGCCTGGGCCCCGATGTCCCCCTCCTCACTCCGCCACCGTGGACCCCCGCGGTGGCGGAGGTCTTTGTGTCGCGGTCAAACCCCTGGCTCGTGGTTCTAGAGAGGACCCGTTCCCCAAAAAGGAAGGGGGAGGTCCGGAGGCCCCGCTGGGCGCCGGTGAGGCCAACTCCGTTTCCCCTTGCCGCGTAGGGGACGGGTGAGTCCTGGACGTCCAGCATGTTCGAAGCGGCCAACTACGGCATCTTTCTGGGCGACACTGAGCGGGCCAGGCGCATCGCCGAGCGCCTCAGGGTGTGGGAAACGATCGTCAGCGAGTGCGGCCACGCCTACACCGTCTCCCGTTGGGAGGCCCCCAAGCGGTATCAGGACCACCCGTTCACCTTCAGGGTGCGCAGTATCCTAGAAGTGGTGGTTGAGTACATCCGCGAGGGGCCCACCCCGGTGTACCGCAGCCGCAACCGGGAGCGCTCCTGCGGCGGTGGCGGGCTGGTGGTCTCGTGCGACAAGCACCGGTAGTAGTTGAGCGAGATCAGCGAGCGCCACGAGTTGGGCGTAACGGTGATGGGCATGGCGTAGCTGGTCGCCAACGCCATCTTCCCGCGAGCAGAGAGGATGAGTGCGGCAGCGTAGCCGTGGCCGCGGAGGTCCGGCCGATCAGGACCGGACCTCCGCCCGTCGCTCAGGCCGGCCGCCCGGCTTTGTGCAGGCCCCAGGCGTGGCCCACCGGCAGAGAGAACATGAAGCCGGTATGCGGCTGCGAGAAGTCCCCCACCACGGCAATGGTAGCCTCTACCACTCGCTGCACCGTCTCCTCGTCGGGCAGGACGGTGAAGAGAGTGCGATGATGCGCCTCGTCGCTGAGAAGGAGGTCGGTGAGGGAGGGCATCAGGGGGATGTCGTCTCTCAGCATGCTCCGACGCAGTCGCCCGGGCCCGGTGCTATCCAGCATGGTGATGCCGGGGGCGCCGGCCTCCCGCCAGGCCTTCATAACGTCAGCGGCCAGTTCGACCTTATCCAATACCAATACCAGCATCTGTGCCATTATCGTCCTCGTCTAGGAGTGCCCGCGGTGATTGGGCTGTGCATCGTCCTCGTGGGGCTCAAGCGCTCGCCTCCAGGCCGGCTGGGCTGGGACTCTGAGGATACAGAGCCCTGAGGATCACCGGAGTTATCAGCGTCGTTATCAGGACCACAATGACGGAGGCAGCATACACGCCGTCGTCTATCAGGCCGGCGCTCAGGCCTACCGTGGCCACAATCAGGCCCACCTCGCCTCGAGAGATCATGCCTACCCCGACTGCGCGCGCCTCCGCGAGGCTGAGCCCTCCGACCTTCGCACCCAAGCCGCAGCCGAACACCTTGGTGACGACGGCGAGCAGGGTGAGAGTCAGGGCAAAGGGAATGCCGGATAGGCCCAGCGCGCGACCGTTGGTCTCCAGCCCGATGCTGATGAAGAACACGGGCACCAGCCAGGAGTAGGCGATGGTGCTGATGGCCCCTTCTACACGCCGCCGATAGCTGGTGCGAGCGAAGGCCAACCCGGCTATGAAGGAGCCGGTGATGGCGGCCATGCCGCCCAGGGCCTCGGCGGCCCAGGAATAGTACAGCACCATCACGAATGCCAGCGACGTCAGCCCCTGGCTGATGGGCAGGTCATCCGCCCAAGCGGCCAGGCGGGGGACCAGCTTCGAGGCCACCAGCAGGGCCAGGGCCATGAAGAGGACGATCCGCGCGAGCACGGTCACCAGCGCCATCGCGCCGCCTCCGCCGCCGACGGCCAAGGCCGTGAAGAGCGAGAGCGCCAGGATGGTCAGTATGTCGTCGACCACCGCCGAGCCCATCAGAACCGTCCCCACCCGGCTACGCAGGACGCCCAGTTCCATCAGCGTCTGGGCGGAGATGCTGGTGCTGGTCGCGGAGAGGGTGATGCCGATGAAGATGCCGCTGAGGACGTCGTAGCCGAACAGGAGCATGATGGGAGGGGTGAGGATCAGCGGCATGATAGCGCCCAGAGAGCCGGTCAGGATGGCGGCCCGCCCGGACTCGAGCATCGCCTCCAGGTCAACTTCCAGGCCGGCGATGAACATCAGGACCAGGACGCCGAGGTTGGCGAGTTGGGACACCGAGGTCTCCAACTGGTGTCCGGCGAACACCGGCCAGTGCAGCATGTTGAGCAGTGTCGGCCCGAGCAGTACTCCGGCCAGCAGTTCCCCGAAGACGGCGGGCTGCTGCCAGCGTATGGCCAGAGCGCCCGCCGCTTTGGCTATGGTGATGAGCAACGCTAGGGCTAGGAAGAAGGCCAGCAGTGATTCCATAGCTACTCCTGCTCTCTGCACTGAGGGCTGATTGTGAGAACACGATGGCGGCCGGACCGATGCCTAGGGAGCAGCGGGTACCGGAGTCCACCGAACTTGCGACGCACAACGATGGCCACCAAGAATAGCCGCTTATGTTTGTTGTGGGCAAACTCCGCCCGCGCTACGGTCCAGCCGCTCGATGGCCGCGGGCAGGTCCGGCAGGCCATTAACCTCGCTGTAGTCGGCCGGCGCCGCCGGGCGAGGCCGGTGCTCGGGGTTGAACCAGACCGCCCGCAGGCCGGCCCGGCATGCCCCGAGCACATCGACGTCGTAGTCGTCGCCCACCATGACGGCCTCGGCCGGGCGGCACCCGAGCACGTGCACTGCCAGGGTGAAGAAGGCGGGGTCGGGCTTGCGCATCCCCAGTTCGCGCGCCGTCAGGACCACGTCGAAGAACTCGTCCAGCGACACCCGCCTCAGAGCCGCTCGCACCAGCGCCTCCCCCGAGTCGGCCGCATTTGTGACCAGGGCCAGCTTGTAGCGGCGGTGCAGCACCGCCAGCGCCTCCGCCGCCCCCGGCGTTGCCTCCACTTGCGGCCAGTACGCCATAGGCCCGGGGGGACTGGGGGCGGATGACCCCAGGCGCTGGGGTGACACGCGCATCACCGTGTCGCCCCAGTCGAAGAGCACCGCCCGGATCGGGCCGGCGACGCGACGTGCAGACTGGACAGTCAGGCTACGATCTCCTGCACACCCGCGTCGGTGGCCTTGTCGCTGCGGCGGGCGCTGCCGTAGACCCACAGGCGGAGAGTGGGACGCTGAATACGAGCGCCAGGATCGCGGCCGACAGTCGGCTCATACAACATCGCCTCGCGGCAGTATCGAGCGGAGCCGCCCAACAGGGATGGACTGCGAGGCCGGTCCGATCGCTTCCACTAAGCATGCTGGAGCATCTCGCTCCCGTCAATGGTTGCTGGTTAGCGCGGCGCAGGGTCTTTCGAGTGTCGGTGGGCACACCGCCGCGCGAGCGCCTGGAGAGGTCGGCCAGGGGTCCTTCGCCTCCAACTTGATGGGCGAGGATGCCAGTTTTGATGCGCCTGCGGCCGCAAACTCAACCTCCATTCGTGGTTTCAAAGAGCGAGACCACTGTCCCCTTAGCTAGGAAGCAGGGAAGGGGGACCGGAAGCCCCTCTCCGTTAGAGAGAGGGGTTGGGGTGAGGTTCCCGAGGGCACTGCATCGCCGAGCGGCAGGATCGAAAAACCCTGGTTAGCGCGGTGCAGGGGAACCGGCTACGCTGGGCTAGCGTCCTAGAGACAGGAGAGCATGTGGGAGGTGGAAGGTGCGAGCGACAGTGGTGGGAATGATCGCCTTGGCTATGCTGGCGGCGGCCTGCGGGAGCCTGCCGTTTGCGGTGACGGCCACCCCAACGCCTTCGGCCACGCCCAGCCCCAGCGGCGCCGCCCGGCCCGCTTCCCCAACCACGCCCGAGCCCACCGCCGTGCCCACGCCGGTAGTGAGTGTGCAAGGCCTATCCGGCGCGCCGACCCAGGCGGAGCCGTCTGTGCGGACGGCGGCGGCCGACCTGGCCGGGCGGCTGGGGCTGCCCGAGGGCGCCGAGGTGACGTTGAAGGCGGTGACCGAGCGCCAGTGGCCGGATGCGAGCCTGGGCTGCCCGCAGCCGGGGGTCGTGTACGCCCAGGTGATCACCCCCGGGTACGAGGTGGTGATCGAGGTCGCCGGCGAGGAGTACACCTACCACACCGACAAGCGCGCCAACGTGGTGGCGTGTGAGGAGGGAGCGGGGCAAGGTGGCGGTAAGGACGTGGACCTGACCGTCAAGGACGGCTGGCCCAGCCAGCCCAAGGAACACGGCGAGGTAGACACCAGCCGGATCACTCCGCGGCCGCGCCCATAGTCGGGAAGCGGCAGGCCGCACCAAGCAGAAGGGAGAGGGCATTGCCCTCTCCCTTCCGGCCTCAGCCACTTACAGGAAGATCACTGGACGCCGAACACGTAGTCCGACGTCAGGAGATGGTCGGCGTGGTTGCTGACGATCGCTACCTGAACTCGGCCTGACTTGACGGGCGTAGCACCGATCTTGGCCGTGCCCATCTGAGTAACCGGGTCGGTAGTCAGTCTCTTCTGCGAATGCAGCCGCATGGCGTTATTGGCGGCTGGCTCCGGGTAGCGAGCTTGGCTCACCCACTTGGTGTCGATGGTCACGACCCCGAACCCGTTGGCGAACTTGCCGTCCGAGACCGTCCAACCGGTGGAGGTCCATCCACCCGGGCCCGCCTCGACGTCGTCAAAGAAGCCGATCTCGGGTATGGCGATGTCATCCACATACATCATCTGCAGGGTGAAGGCGCCGTCCTGCCAGGCGGTGAAGTAGAGATCGATGGAATGCCCGGCGAAGGGCGAGAGGTCCATCGTCACCGGGATCCATCCCCCGCTGTTGCCGGTGAAGGCGTGCCAGCGCCCGGCGAACTCGTAGGCGGCCGGCTCGCGGTCGTTGGGGGTATTGGGGTTGTCCTGCGCCTGCGCCACGTAATCAACCGTACCGTCGGCATAGAGCGTGTACCACTCATCTGTGTCCAAGTCATGGACTTCGACGTAGCCGTAGTCCCAATCCTCTTCGATGTCGTAGGCGGTGTTGAACGTGAGCGTGGCGCCCGTCGCCGGGATGGCAAAGGTCTGGTAGAAGCTGCGCCAGGCCCAGGCCTCGGCTCCCGAATACCAGAGGTAAGCGCCGTCCGGGTCGGGCGTTCCGGCGAAGTCCTCACCGTCAATAAACTCGGTGGCGGCCTTTTGGTTGTTGAAGGCATAGTAGTGAGCCGTGTAGGGCTGAGGTACAGTACCGGCCAGCCAGTCTCCTGTGACCGCAAATGGGGTGGGGAAGGACGGTCCCTGCCAGAAGTTGGCCAGCGCGTAGGGGATGGTGTAGCCCCACGTGTCCATAGTTCCTATCTGCAGTGTCTCATAGCCGTACTTGCCGCCGGACTTGCGGGTGTCGTCCACGTAGTTGGCGATGGTCCAGTCGTCGAAGACCTGATCGAAGGTCACGCCATACCCCATCGCTGCTAGGGTGTTCTGAACGCCCTCAATCCCGTTGGCCTGTTCCTGCACCAAAGCCGAGGAGAAGGCCGCTCCGCCGTACTTCTCGTAGAGGTAGAGCTGGAAGAGGTAGCTGGCGCCGTAGCTCTCCAGGCCGTTGCTGAAGAACGTGAGGGCCGTCACGGGGTGATAGACCAGGTAGTAGGCGATGTGGCCCGACGGATGGCCATAGCCGCAGAAGTAGGCGGCCATGTTGGCCAGGCCTTCATCCACCCAAGACTCCTCGTCCGGATCTACATCGAAATGGATGAGGTGCTGGAACTCGTGGGCAAACGTGCTCTCATACAGATATGGCTGAGCGGCGTCCGGGCCGGTGCGGTTGGCCCAGTCGTACGAGTCTATGTGCATCATGTTCTTGTTGTTGACGGCATCCTCACTCGCGGAGAAGTAGCCGGCAACATACGACCCAGCCGTGGGGTCGTAGTAGGCCTCGTCTCGGATGTTGTGGATAAGGATCCAGACCTTCTGGCCCTCGTCGCCGCGAGGCAGCGGCTCACCGAACATGGCCGTGTTGGTGGGATAGATGACGGTGTCGAACTGGTCCAGAAGGTAGGCCAACTGAGCCTGAGTGATAACGTCTTGCGAGCGAAGCCACGGTTCGCTGTCGTCGCCGTAGGGGTTAGGGAAGTAGTAGTTGGCGCCGTCGAAGCTGTCATAGGCGGCTTTCTCCACCAGGATGATGCCGTGGACTCCGTCCATGACGACCACGAAGGCTTGGTCATACTCCACGTTCAGCCCTATATCGGCGACGCTGACGGTGATCTCCTCGCCGACGACCGCGGGCAGACCGGCCGGAGAGGCGTTGGTGGCTGCGGCCGACCCCACCACCGCCGCCGCCCGGCGGACGGCGATCTCTTTCTCTCCCAGCATGGCAACGGTAGCGTCCCGTGCGTAGGGGCCCTCCGGCGCCATGTTGTTGCGCGGGAAGGTGGCCGGTCCCTCAGCGAAGACGGGAACCGCCATCAACACCAGCGCCGCCACACACACAATCAGTCCCAGAATGACCTGTAGCTTACGGTTCACCTTCCCTCCTTGAGAGCCCAGCGATGCCTCCTTGGGACGCGAGCACACGGCAACTGCAGTTCACCGACAAGTACGATGATAGTGTCCGCTCACTGTCTGCGTCAAGGGCCGGTTTCGGCCCAATCGTGACATTCGCACCCTATGAGCACGTCGGCCCCATTCGCGCCCTGGGGGACTGACCTAACCCCCCATCCCCCTTCCCTGAGAAGGCAGGGGGCGAAGAGCCCCTCTCCGTGTCGGAGAGGGGTTGGGGGTGAGGTTCTCCCGGCGGGCGCCGCTGGGCGCCTTGAGGTGAGCTGGGCCAAAGCGGCGTGGCTGCATGAAGCGTGACTCCCCCTTCCCTACGCGGGAAGGAGGAACCAGAATCGGCCTCTTCGCCACTGGCGCGGCTTCCGGACCGCCCTCCTCCTTCTTGGGGGAGGGGAGCAGTGGTTCTTCTCTTCGCTCCGACGACGATCAAGTTGGAGCGAACGGTTATCGCCGCCCCTGGGTCCTAGGCGCGGGTCGGTATTGTCTGCACGGGAGCGAACGCCAGTGCCGACTGCACCTCGGCCCGGGCCGATGCCGGCAGGCCGGCCGCCTCCATCGCCCGCACGATGAACGGGAGGTCGCACCCGTGTTCGCCCATGAACGCCAAGATCGGCCGGTAGCGGTCGGGGCGCCGGCGGTACAGCTCCGTGATCAACCGCAACTCGAGAGCTACCGTCGGGACGGAGTACGGCCCGCAAGGCAGAAGCACGAAGTGCTGCCACGGCCCCCGGCCGAGCGTCTCGCGGTGATCTCCATCCAGGTCGACCTCCACCGTGCTGATGCCCACCTCCACGCCGTGCACGTCGTAGTTGGCATAGTATTGGCGGGAGACCTCCAGCCAAGCCGGGGGCTGCAGACAGGCGAAGGGTGCCATCGCGGCGGCGAAGGCATCCACCGCCGCCCGCTCCCGCACCAGGATGTCCACGTCCCCCGCGGGCAGGTCGACGCCGTGGAGCAGGGCCGCGCCCGTGCCCACCAACCGCCACTCGAAGGGAGCGAGCGCCTTCTGCGCCCGATCCAGCACGGCGACGAGTGTCGCCACCAGTCGTTCCCGGTCCAGCGACGGAGTCGAATGAGTCATGTAGTCCTCCTTTCTCCTTCCGACGACCTAGGGTGAGGGCCTCTCCCTAGGTCACTCCGTCACCCACAGCCGGCCCTCACGCAGCTCCCAGACCTCGGTGGCCACCTTCCTCACAAAGGCGCGATCGTGCACCACTGCCAGCACCGTCCCCGGGAACTGCAGCAGCGCCTCCTCGAAGCGCTCCCGGCTCGGGATGTCCAGGTGGTTGACCGGCTCGTCCAGCACCAGGAAGTTGCAGCCCCGCCCCACCAGCCCGGCCAGCATCAGACGGGCCCGCTCGCCGAAGCTCAGGCTGCCGATGGGCACAAACACGTCGTCGCCGGTGAAGAGGAAGCGGTGCAGGAAGGCGCGCACGTCGGTCTCCGTCATGCCCGCCGCCTCGGCCCGCACCAACTCGTAAGGCGTCGCCACCGGGTCAAGGGTCTCCTGCTCCTGGGCCAGGTAGCCGAGGCGGACGCCCGACCCAAGGCGTATCTCGCCCCGGTCGGGCTCCAGTTCGCCCACGACCAGGCGCAGCAGGGTGGTCTTGCCCGAGCCGTTGGGACCCCGCAGGAGGGCGCGGCTGCCGTGCCGCAGTATGGCCTGCGCCCCGCAGAGCAGGTGCAGGTCGCCGAAGGAGAGCCAGACGTCCTCTAGCCGCAGCACCTCGCGGGCGCCGCCGTCGTCCCGCGCCAGGTCCAGCTTCATTCTCCACTGTTGCCCGGGCTTGTCGATGTGATCTTCGTGCAGGAGTCGATCGATGCGCCGCTCCAGGGCCTTGGCGCGCGCCACCGTGCCGGCGCTTTGGTCGGAGAAGAAACCCTTGGCGAACTTGTCGCCGCTGTCGCCCTTGCCCCCCTTCTTCTGCACCGCCAGGCCGCGCACCCGGTTGGCCGCCCGCCGCAGCCGGGCGATCTCGTCCTGCTGCGCCAGATAGGCCTGCCACTGCCGCTCGGTTTCCCGTTCCCGCGCCCGGGCGTAGTCCGAGTAGCCGCCCGGATATGCCGTCAGCGACTGGTCGGCGGGGTCGAGCACCAGCGTCTGAGTGGTGGTGGCGTCCAGGAAGGTGCGGTCGTGCGACACGATGAGGGCGCCGCCGTCGTACTCGTGCAGCCACTGCTCCAGCCAGGCGAGGGCGTCCACGTCCAGGTGGTTGGTGGGCTCGTCCAGCAGCAGGAGCGCCGGCCGGGTGGCCAGCAGCCCCGCCAGACCGAGGCGCGTCTTCTGCCCCCCGCTGAGCACCGCCACCGGCAAGTCGTCGGCCAGATCGGCCAGGCCCAGCCCCGCTACCGCCGCCTCCAGCCGGGAGCGCAACTCATAGCCGCCGGCGGCCTGGAAGCGCTCCTCCGCCCGGGCGTACTCGTTGGTCAAGCACAGCGCCTCCACCGGGTCGCTCGTGGCCGCCATGCGCTCCGCCAGCCGCTCCATCTCCGCCAGCGCCCGGCCGTGGTGGCCGGCGGCGCGGTCCAGGGCATCGCGGACGGTGTCCTCAGGCGCAAAGGTGAGCGCCTGCTTCAGGTACCCCACCGCCAGCGTGGGCGGCGAGAGGCGCACCGATCCCTCGTCGGCCCGCTCGAGCCCGGCGATGATCCGCAGCAAAGTGGTCTTGCCGGAGCCGTTGGGCCCCACCAGACCGGCGCGCTCCCCCGGGGAGAGGCCGAATGACACGGAGCGGAGCACCGCCTGGGCTCCGTAGCTCTTCGATACACCTGACAACTGCAGCACGTGGTCCTCCAGGCTGGCCGGCCGTCAATGCAAAACGCCGCGGACGTGACCGCGGCGAGCGTGTGGCAGGCTATGGGGACCAACAGGAGCGCCGCGGCAGTGGCGAAAGCGCAAGAGCGACCGCGGCTCGGACGGCAGGCGACGAAGATGGGCGAGTCGGGGACGCGCTCAGCGCTGGGGTCGCGTTCTGCCGGCCAAGGGTTGCCTCCTGGGGAGATGAACGCATTGTAGGACGGTGCGGCGCCCGCCGCAAGGCCGCGCATCAACCCATCCAGAATGTTACTGAGGGACCATGCCGAACGAAGGGCGGATGACGATTGATGAGCGGTACAAGTACCTGCGGATGCAGCAGGCTCGTAATGAGCAGGCGGATCGTGCCGAGAAGAGGAGGCTTCTGGATGGGATGGAGATAGTCACCGGGATGCACCGCAAGAGCCTCATTCGGAGAATGACCAGTCGTCCGGAGCGGAAGAAGCGGAGGCGACAGCGCGGGCCCGAGGTGAAGCAGGTGGTGCTGACGGTCGCGGAAGCAATGGACTGGGTGTGTGCCTAGCGGTTGAAGTTCAGCCTCGTTTGGATGGCTAAGCACCTAGAGCGCCATGGCGAGGTGAAGCTGACCGAGGAGATCCTAGCGGTCTTGGAGCGAATCAGCATGAGCACAGTGCGCCGTGTGCTCAGAACCCTGTCTCAACCACAAGCGCGCCTGCCGCGTCGCGCTCCCACCCCGAACCCCATTGCCCGAAAGGTGACGGTGGCGCACATTGCTTGGGATGTGGCGGAGGCGGGTCACTTGGAGATCGATCTGGTGCATCATGCTGGTAGATCCAGTGAGGGAAAGTATCTTCACACCCTGCATGTGGCAGATGTGGCCACCGGCTGGAGCGAGAGAGCGGTAGTGCCCGGCCGCAGCTACTTGGCCGTGTCTACGGCTCTGGGTCACATCTTGGATCTCTTGCCCTTCCCAGTAGTGGAGGTGCACAGCGATAACGGGGCGGAGTTTCTCAATCATCACATCTGGAAGTTCTGGCAGGAGCGTCTGCCCCGGGTGAAACTCACTCGCAGTCGACCCTAGCACAAGAACGACAACCGCTTGATAGAACAGCGTAACTCCACCCTGGTGCGTGCCCACCTGGGCTACGGACGCTTGGCCAGGCCGCAACAGGCACAGGTGCTCTCCCACAATCTCTTCCAGCCGGTCATGCACCTGGTAGAGAAGACCTACGTGCCCGAGACTGGCAGAACCAAGAGAGATCACGATCAGGCCATGATCCCCTTAGACCGACTGCTGGCTTTGAGGACGATGGACGCTCAGCCCCAACAGTCCTGGGAGGAGAAACGGCAAGTTATCAACCCACTGCAGATGCGAGAGACCATTTACGCCCTGCGAGACCATCTGCTTTCCCTACCCGCAACCACTGGCCCCGGGGATGTGCGCACCCTTCTGACCTTGTTATACCCGCTTCAGGTGAACATATCCCTACAGGAGGCGGCCCGGCCTCGGTAACACTATCAAATGACAGAATGAGCAAAGCCCCGGTAACAATATCATTTGGCTGGAAACGATGGTCCGCACGCGTACGGTAGCGCCAAGAGGCCGGCCAGTGCAGGTGGTGGTGCGAAGGCTGCAGCAGTGCGCGCATCGGACTCCCACGACGCACCGGATCGGGCTTCCCAAGCCGATGATGGCGCCAAGCGTTACCAACGCTATAATGCCCGGCACCGGCCATCAGTCCGGATGCCTCTCGTGGCAGGTAATGTATGGACAACGTCTTGCTGGATGCCATCCCTTTTCGGGCTGATCTGCCCGCCCTCTACCGCCGGCTTCGGATCGGCGATGACAGCCCGTTCAAGGAAGATGTCACCGAGCTGGCGCTCGCCGGGCAGGCAATCGCCCGGCCCAAGGGCGTCTACCGCATGGCGGCCGTGTGCACTGCGGGAGACGACGCCGTGACCATAGACGCGGTCGCCTTCCAGAGCCGCATCCTGCGGGTGAACTTGGATGGCGTCCACCGCGTCTTCGCCTACGTGGCCACGTGCGGCACGGAGATGGAGCGGTGGGCCGCCACCCAGGACGACATGCTCGCCCGCTTCTGGGCCGACACCGTCATGGAACAAGCGCTTGGGGTGGCGAGGAAGGCGCTGGAGGCGGACGTGCAGGCGCGGTTCGCCCCGGGCAAGGTCTCGCGCATGAACCCCGGGTCTCTAGCGGACTGGCCGCTGCCGCAGCAGGCGCCCCTGTTCTCCGTGCTGGGCGATGTCGAGGCCGCGGTGGGCGTGCGCCTGACGGATAGCTTCCTGATGCTCCCCGCCAAGTCCGTCTCTGGAATCCTCTTCCCCACCGAGAACACCTACGAGAACTGCATGCTCTGCCCGCGCGAGGGGTGCCCCGGACGGCGCGCGCCCTACGACGCCGAGATGCTCCGCCGCCGGTATGAGGTCAGCGAGACTCGGTAGGTGAGGGCCTCCGTGCCATCTGCTCTAACCAAATGCTCCTACACGTGATTCTGACCGACTCTGCGCGCCGTCAGAGCGCCCTCGGGAACCCCACCCAAACCCCTCTCCGTTGGGGAGAGGGGCTTCCGGCTCCCCCTTCCTTGTTAGCGAAGGGAACAGGGGTTCCACTCCGCCGAACCTTGAGGGGATTAGGCCAGTCCCCCGGGGCGTGGTGTAGTTCCCACGACCAAATCAGCTGAAGCGCATAGCAGGCCATTACCGCCCCCACCTTCGGAGGGCGATTGACGCCCGCCGCCGGCGACGCCACAATCCCCCAGAACCTGCACCTCGGGGAGGCCGACCATGCCCAACCTGCGCGCCGGCTTCGGCCGCGTCGACATCACCCCGCGGCTCGGCTGCCGCCTGACCGGGTACTCCAGCCGCAAGGGCGAGGCCACCGGCGTCCACGACCCATTGCTCGCCCGGGCACTGGTGCTTGAGTCCGCCGGCGAGCGCTTCGCCCTCATCGCCTGTGAGATGCTTTACAGCAGCGTCCCCACCACCGCCGCCGTGCGGGAGGCGGTCCAGCGCCGTCTGGGCATCCCGCCCGACAACGTCTTCATCGCCGCCATCCACACCCACTCCGGCCCCGACGACCGGGAGGCGGACAACTGGCCGCGGCCCATCGGCGAGATCCTCTCCGACGCGGTGGAGATGGCGGTGGGCAACTTGCAGCCCGCCCGAATCGGCAGCGGCTTCGGCCAGTTGCTGGGCCACTCCATCAACCGCCGCTGGATCGATCGTCCGGTGGACCCGGCGGTGGGCATCATCCGCGTGGACGACCTCGACGGTCAGCCGCTGGGGCTGGTGTGCAGCTTCGCCTGCCACGGCGTAGTGATGGGCGCCGACAACCTGCTCATCAGCGCCGACTGGCCGGGCCAGGCCTGCCGCAACATGCAGGCCGAGGGCTTCGGCGAGGTGATGTACTACCAGGGCGGCTGTGCTGACGTGAACCCGCTGGTGGCCGGTGTGCGCGCCCGGCTGGAGAGCGGCCACCCGGTGGTAGCCATCGGCGACATCGGCGTCTGGTACGGCGCCCATGACGACCCCCAGGCCTGGAACATCGGCGACCGCCGCGGCGGCACCTTCGAGGAGGTTGACGAGCTGGCGGGGGCCTTCGCGATGGAGGCGTCCCGCGTCGCCCGCACGATCAAGTCCGCCGATGTAGGCCGCATCTGGAGCAAGCGGCTGAGGGTGGACGCCACCCGGCCCGCCGACGAGCCGGTGATGCTGGTGCCCGAGGGACGCTCCATGCCCTCCGTCGCCGGCGCGGACGGCAAGGTGTGGGCCGAGGTCATGCTGCTGGGCATGGACGGCATCGTGCTTGTGGGTCACCCGGGCGAGGTGTTCAGCGAGACATCGGTGCGCACGCGGACGCTCCTTCGGCTGAAGGGCTACCACACGCCCCTACTGGTGAGCTACGCCAATGGCTCTCTCGGCTACCTGCCGGAGCCGGCCGCCTTCGACGAGGGCGGCTACGAGCCGTTGTCGCCGACGATGCGCGGCATCACCCGCCACTACCAGGCCCGCGCCTGGGAAGCCATCACGGCGGCGTTGGGGGACTAGCCACAGAGACACGGAGGCACTGAGAGGGGGCTAGGGGTTGGTGGATAGTGGTCAGTGGACAGTGGGTAGCCAGAGGTCCTGTGCCGCTAAGCACTGTCCGCTGTCCACTGACCACTCCCTGCCTCTGTGACTCTGCGGCCTATCCCCTGCTAGAATGGCGCACCGCTCCCAGGAGGCAATCGCCATGCCCGATTGGGCACCGTACCTCGAAGCCAACCGTCCTCGCTTCCTCGAGGATCTGTTCGCCCTGCTGCGCATTCCAAGCATCTCCGCCCTGCCCGCCCACGCCACCGATGTCCAACGCGCCGGCCGGTGGGTGGCCGAGCACCTGCGCTCCATCGGCCTCGCCGACGCGGAGGTGCTGGCCACCGGCGGCCATCCGGTGGTCTACGCCTCCTGGACGGGCGCCCCCGACAAGCCCACCGTCCTCGTCTACGGCCACTTCGACGTCCAGCCCGTGGACCCGCTGGAACTGTGGGACACGCCGCCTTTCGAGCCTACGGTGCGCGACGGCCGAATCTACGCACGCGGCGCCTCCGACAACAAGGGCAACTTCATGGCTGCCGTGGCCGCCGTGGAGGCGCTCCTGAAGACGTCCGGCCGCCTGCCCATCAACGTCAAGTTCCTCCTCGAGGGCCAGGAGGAGATCGGCAGCCCGCAGCTCTACGACTTCATCCCCGCCCAGCGCGCCCGGCTCGCCTGCGACTACGTCCTCAATGCCGACAGTGGCCAGTGGAGCGAGACGGAGCCCGCCCTGGCAATGGGCACCCGCGGCATCTGCATGGTGGAGTTCACCGTCCACGGCCCCAAGGCCGATCTGCACTCCGGCGGCTTCGGCGGTGCGGTACAGAACCCGCTGCACGCCTTGGCCGAGATCATCGCCGGGCTGCACCGCCCCGACGGCAGCATCGCCGTGGCCGGCTTCTACGACGACGTGGCCCCGCTCACGCCCGAGGGCCGGGCCGCCATCGCCGCCATGCCCTACGACGAGGAGGAGTTCAAACAGCAGGCGGGCGTGGACCGCCTCTGGGGTGAAGCCGGCTACACCGCCCTGGAGCGCCTCTGGGTGCGGCCCACTCTCGAGGTCAACGGCATGTGGGGCGGCTTCACGGGCCAGGGCTCCAAGACGGTGCTGCCCGCCGAGGCCCACGCCAAGATCACCTGCCGCTTGGTGCCCGATCAGGACCCGGAACGAGTGCAGGCCGCCCTGGTGGCGCACCTGGAGACCCACGTCCCCGTGGGGGTAAGCCTCGACATCGACGCCCGGCGCGGCAACACCCGTCCCTACTCTATCTCCGCCGATCACCCGGGCAACCGGGCGGCCGCCAAGGTACTGCGCCGGATGTATGGCCGCGAGCCCTACCAGACGCGCACCGGCGGGTCGGTGCCCATCCTCAGCTTGTTCCAGGAGCATCTGGGAGTGGAGTCTGTCGGTTTCGGGTTCGCCCTGCAGGACGAGCAGATCCATGCCCCCAACGAGTTCTTCCGCGTCGCCAGCTTCGAGCAAGGACAGGAAGGATGGTGCCGCCTGCTGGAGCAGCTAGGCCGCTAGCAGCCACCGGGGCCGCAGCACCTCTCCCCTAGCCCCTTGCCCTTTAGGCGAGGGGCTTCCGACCCCCTTCCTTGTTGGAGAGAGGCGGCTAGGGGGTAGGTCAATCCCGCGGGGTGTGAACAGGTCCACGAGGCCGCCTTGGTTGGAGCCGATGTGGCCACTACTCGCCCATCTCATCGCTGCCGGGTCCGGGTGGAGGACCTGGGGTGTGGCGCGGGAGATGGTCGCTATGCGCAGCGCCTGCCGGCCTGGGCCGGCCGCCCTTCGCACAAGGAGCGCCCATGATCATCGAGACAGACCGGCTGCTCATCCGCAACTTCCGGTCCGAGGACGCCGAGGCCCTGCGCGAGGTGATCGTGGAGAAGGAGGCCTCGGAGTACGCCGTCTACGACCACGAGTGGCCAACGTCGCTGGGGGCGATACGCGGGATCGTGGAGTGGTTCGCCAAGGAGGACGAGTTCCTGGCGGTGTGCCTGAAGGAGAGCGGCGACCTGATCGGCTTCCTCGCGCTCGATCCCGCCGACGACGAGCAGGCCCATGAGTTCAACCTAGGCTACTGCCTGCACCCAGCCCATCAGGGCAAGGGCTACGCTACCGAGGGTGGTCGTGCTCTCCTGGCCCATGCCTTCACCCACCTTCGCGCCCGGCGCGTCATCAGCGGCGCCGCCGTCGCCAACACTCCCTCGGTGCGTTTGCTGGAGCGTCTCGGCTTCCGAGTGGTGGGTGAGAGCGAAGCGGCCTTCCGCGAGACGCCCGAGGGGCAGCCGATCACCTTCCCGGGCCTCACCTTCGCCCTCAGCCGCGAGGAGTGGAAGTCCGCCTCGGGCGCTACGACCTAACCCCCCACGTGGTTTCAGAGAACGCATCTCCCTCTCCCCCCTTCCCGCGTAGAGAGGAGGGGTGGGGGTTAGGTCGTCGATGCGGAAGAGCTATTCCGCAGTTGCCGCCGCTTCGGCCTCCGCGGCAACCGTCTCGCCCACCACTTCCTCGCCCTCAGCGGCTGCATCCTCCGCAGCCTCGGCGTCTTCCACCTCTGCTGCCGCCTCCGCGGCGGACTGCTCCTCCGGCCGTTCCAGGTAGGCGCGCATCTCATACACCCGCGCCGACTTGTCGCCGTTGGTGGCGGTGACGGTCAGGCGGACGTCCGTGGCCCACACGGAGGGGAACTCGTGCTTGCGCAGGCGCATGTGGTTGTTGGTTTCGTGAACAATGGGCTCCCACTCGCCGTCGCCGTCGCGGTAGTAGAAGGTGTAGTCGCGCACGCACTCCGGCGCCGGCCCAAAGGCGACCACCGAGTCCAGGTTGGTGTCGAAGGTGAAGTAGACGGTGTCGATCTGGGCGCGGTGGGCCAGCTTGAGGTCCACGCTCTGCGGCAGGGGCACGCCCGGGTCACTCATCCACAGCTCCGGACCGCGCTCGGGGCGAGCGCCTCCGCTGACCACGTTCTGGGCCACGTACGGCCGGCACTCCGGGACGGTGCGGAAGGTATGGCAGCCCTGGCGCGGCAGCCACAGCTTGCGGAACTCCATTCGCTCGGCGCGGAGCGCCCCCGGCTGCGATTGGTCGTGCACGCCCCAGCTCACTCGGCGCGACTCGTCCAACTTCACCCAGTACGTGCCGCCGGGCTCCACCGAGACCTCGAATGGGAAGGTAACCCACACTCGGCGCTTGGGCGGCAGCACCGCCACCGCCACCGCCAAGGGGTCGTTCGAGGAGAAATCGGTAAGGTGATCTGCCCGGTACAGGCTGGCACGAACCTCCACCTCTTCCTTGTCGTCCGACTCCAGCCAGGCAGAGAAGCGCTCCAGGTAGGGTTCCGACACGGTGAACATCTGGGCCCGGTCCTGGTCTAGCTGGATCATGCGGTCGTAGCGGTTGTTCTCCAGCGGTCCGCCCTCGGAGGTGGCGACGGCGGAAGCGCCGCGGAGGGCGTCGCCCTCGTCGCGGTTGCGGACGCCGGGAATGTAGCAGCCGACGCGCAACAGGGTCTGCTGCAGCTCCGGCATGTGCTCGGCAACGATGTCGCGAGGAAGGCACTCGTTCTCGGCGCACATCCAGGCCGCCGTGCCCACGGCCTGTCCTTCCACGGCGCAGGTGCCCATCACCCGGGCCGACGAGAAGCCCAGGTGGGTGGCGCTGATGTTCCGGCCGGCCAGGAAGAGGTTGGGCACGTTCTTAGAGTAGAGGCTCCGCAGCGGGATGCGATAGGGCCCGGGCGGGTAGATCTGGATGCAGGGCAACTCGCGCGCCTTGAAGCCGTCGGCGGGGTGCGTGTCCATGGGCCAGCCGCCGTAGGCCACGGCGTCGGGGAAGTCCGGCCGCGTCTCGATGTCCATCTGGGTCAGCAGGTGGTCGCCAACGAAGCGACGCGATTCGCGCTTGCCGACGACGGCGCCCACCCAGTCCAGTTCCAGGTTCTCGGCCTTGTGGGGGCCATGGTTCTTGATGTGGTCCCAGAGGCCATAGACCATCTTGAGCAGTTCGTCGCGGATTAGCTCGTTGTCGGCGATGGTGTCCTGCTTGCCGCCCCACTCGATCCACCAGTAGCCGGCCCCGACGTGGTCGTGTTCGCGGTGGGGGACGTCTTCTTCCTTGGGGTAGTCGTACGCCCAAGGCGGCGGCGTGAACTTCACCGCGCGGCCGACGTTGCGGGCGCTGAACATGAGGGTGCTGCCCAGCACTTCGTCGTCGCTCCGGAAGGGGGCCAGCGACTCGCGCTCATCGCGGGGCAGGTCCATCTTGCCCTCGCGGCCGCGGCGGAACTCCGCCCCCGCCTGGGCGGCGATAGCGCCGTCGCCGCTGGCATCGATGAAGATGGGCGCGTGGAAGAGAAACTCCGTCTCCGTGCTGATCCGCAGGCAGCGGACGGAGCGGATGGCGCCCGTCTCCTCGTCGACGACCGGCTCCAGGGCGCGGGTGTTCAGGAAGAGCGCCAGGTTCTGCTCGCGTGTCGCCCACTCGGCCAGGAGCCAGTCCCAGTTCGGGCGAGGCTCGCCGTTGACCGGGAAGGCGGTGGTGGAGCGAAAGCGGTCTTCGATGATCAGTTCATCGATGATGCCCGTCTCTCGAGCGAAGGGGTTGCGCCCACCGGCGGAGGCTCCGGTAATGCTGACCCGGATCTCGTTGGACGAGTTGCCGCCCAGCACCGGCCGGTCCTGAATGAGGGCGGTGTAGGCGCCGTGCCGGGCCGCGGCGATGGCGGCGCAAGTGCCCGCCAGCCCCCCGCCGATAACGATGACATCAAAGGTCTCTTCCACCGGGCTTTCCTGTGCTACACCCTTACCGTTCTCGCTCATCTACCATCCCTTAGTCAGTCAGTGACCGAATCGACGCTAGGCTGACGGTCGATACCGAATCGTCTTCAGAATCGATTGCTGCCCGCGTGCCAGGTAGATCAACCTAGCCCCCCATCCCCCTTCCCTCAGAAGGAAGGGGGAGCCGGAGGGCAGCGCTCAACCTGTTGTACTACGTCTCGCGGCGCGGGGGGTCAACCTAACCCCCTACGTGGTTTCAAAGAGCGAAACCACTGCTCCGCTTCCCTATTAGGGAAGGGGGGCCAGATACCCGAGCAACCAGCCGGTGCTGCCTACTCTAGCCCAGCTTCGGGTCCTTGTCCTTGGCCGCATGTCTCCCCGATCCGGCGCAGTACTCCTGGCAGGTCGCCCTCGACTTCCTCATTTGTGAAGCGCACCTCATGCAACCCGAGCGAGGCCAGAACCTCTCCGCGCTCACTGTCGTAGTCTACATTGCCATCGTGTGCAGGCCCGTCCACCTCAACGACGATCCCGGCGCTATGGCAGTAGAAGTCGACTATGAAGCCGCGAATCACCTGCTGTCTGCGGAAGTGACGGCCTTTCAGTTGGCTCCGCCGCAGCGCCTGCCAGAGCAGATTCTCTGCCGAGGTCAGGTCCCGCCGCAATTCCCTAGCGCGGACCACCTTGGCCCCTTCGACTCTCTGACCACGGACAATCCGTGCCGCCGGCCTCATCGAGTCCCTCTCCCGTCCGGCACCCCCTTCCTTCTCAGGGAAGGGGGTTGGGGGGTTAGGTTCCCTCCAGCCACCCCTCCACCTCCGCCCAAGACGCCTCCCCAAGGCCGGCGAGCTCGGCCACCCTTTTGGCCCACCCTAGGTTTCCTACCCCCGTGTTGCAGTGGGCGTCGCTCCCCAGCGTGAACTTGGCCCCGCCCTCGGCGATGGCAGCCACCACGGCGGCGTAGTCATCCGCCAACTGGCGCGGATAGCACTGCGGCCACCACCACCAGACCCCGTTGTTGATCTCGAAGGCGGTGCCCGTCTCCGCCAGGGCGTGGCCCAGCTCTACTAGACCCGAGCGCGGCAGATCCTCCAAGGTGATGTCCAGGCCGAAGCGCCCCAGGGTGAACGGATGGGCCAGCACGTCCACCGCCTCGTTGTGGGCCAACTGCTGGTAGACCTGCAGCGCGTTGGCCAATTGGGTCTGCCGTCCGGCGGGCACCGTGTGCGCCAGTCCGGCCGTCAGCCAACTGACGTCCACCAGCGCCAATTCCACCCCTTCCAGGTCCGCCGGTTCGGCCGACAGCCGTCCCTGCGGGTCGAGCACCGTCGCCTCCACCGCCATGATCACGCGCGTGTCGGCCCACGTGCGGGCTTGGCGGACCTCGGCGAGGCGGGCGACCAGGGCGCCTCGGTCGGCGTGCTTCTCGTAGCCCGGCGGCATCAGATGGTCGGCGATGGCTATGGCGTCCAGCCCGGCGGCCTCCGCGGCGCGGACGTTCTCCGTCAGGTTGCCGCGGCCGTCAGAGTAGTCGGTGTGGGTATGGAGGTCCGCATTCGGCACTTGGATCACCGGAGGACGGCCTCCAGCACCGTATGGGAGTGCGCCGGGAAGGTGTAGGCGCCCTCGGGGCCGGGCAAGGCCGCTGACCGGCAGGCTACGAGATCAGGCTCGGCGAAGGTGTTGCGGGCGTGCACGTCCGGTCCGTTCACGACCCAGCCGCGCTGCCATCTCCCCGCAGCGCCGGCGATCACCAGCGGCGCCTCGATGGCATCACTTTCGTGCCGGTTGACCACGCTCAGGTAAAGGGTGCGACCGTCCTCGCTTAGGCTGGCGGCCACGTCCAGATAGGGCGCCGCGCGGCTGCCGGTGCGGTCGGCCGGTATGGCGTCGCACTCCGCCTCCACCCTGAGCGCCAGCGTGCCGGAATGATGGCGGAGCAGCACCAGCGGGTGGTAGATGCTCTGCAGCAGGACGCCGTCGGGCGAGGTCAGGATGGGCGCGATGACGTTCACCATCTGCGCCAAGTTGGCCATGGTCACCGTGCGGCAGCGACGCTGGAAGAGGTGGATGAAGGTGGCCACGGTGAGAGCGTCGCTGAGATCGTAGGCCTCTTCAATCTTCGCGGCGGTCAGCCGCTGGTTGTCGCGCTCGCGATACCAGACGTTCCACTCGTCCACGGCGATGCGGATGGGCGCCAAGGCGGCGTCGGCGACGCCGTAGACCGCGCAGATGGAGCGCTCGGTGCGCTCCAGGATGTCCTCCATGGCAGTGACGGCGCTGACGTTGTGGTAGTAGTCCTCGCTGCCGACGTAGCAGTGCACGGAGAAGTACTCCGCATGCCCCTTGAGCCGCTCCAGCACCGGCAGGTCCCACTCCTCCCGGCCTAGGCCGCAGGACACCAGCCGGATGTCGGGGTCGGTCCAGCGCATGACCTTGGCCATCTCCAAGGCCTGCTTGGCGTAGTCCTCGGCGCTCAGGTGGCCGATCTGCCAGGCGCCGTAGACTTCGTTGCCCAGGCCCCAGTAGGGCACTTTGAAGGGGACGGTGTTGCCGCCGCGGCGGCGAAGGTTGGCGTAGTGGGTGTTCGTCCAGCCGTTGCAGTACTCGACCCAGGCGGCCGCCTCGTCAATGGCGCCGCTGCCCGAATTGGCGCAGATGTAGGGCTGGGCGTTGAGGCGGCGGCAGAGGCCGAGGAACTCGTCCGTGCCGAAGCGATTGCTCTCCTCGGCGAACCACGCCAGGTCGAACTTGCGGGGGCGCTCGTCGCGGGGGCCGATGCCGTCCTCCCAGTGGTAGCCGGAGACGAAGTTGCCGCCCGGCCAGCGAAGGATAGGCGGGGCCAGGCGCTGACAAGCCTTCAGAACGTCCAACCGGTAGCCCTCGGCGTCGCTCAGGCGCGAGCCTTCTTCGAAGACTCCCCCGTAGATGCAGCGCCCGAGATGCTCGATGAACATCCCGTAGATGTTGGGGTCTATGCGTCCGATCACGGCCCGCGGGTCAATGCGGATCATCGATCCCCTCCTCGCTCACGCCGTTGGATGATACATTGGGCGATAGGGGGCGGCAAGGCTCCCTCGGCAAGGGAAGCGTGTCCGAATCCAGTCAGCGTTGGTACGTGACTTGACCGCATCCTGCACTCGGAAGCGAGAACCGAGCGAGGCGGTTGCATAGTCTCCGTGCCGCGCCCTGGTCGCGCCGGGCTCAAGCCGCGGGGCTACACAGGCGGCGAAGCCGGCCGCCAGCCACGGCACCCAATGGCGCCTGCGCCGGCCCCACAGCCCGCACGGCGGGCGCGAATTGCGCAGAACGGCCACGAAGCCTACACGGATTCTCCACATTCCTCGTTTATGCTGTGT
This sequence comes from Anaerolineae bacterium, assembly GCA_040768685.1. GTDB lineage: Bacteria > Chloroflexota > Anaerolineae > DRVO01 > DRVO01 > Ch71. The sequence continues at coordinate 28,167 of JAXGMM010000004.1, read as the reverse complement.
CCATACGAGCGGTGAGCCACTGAGGCTCCCGCCTTCACAAGGAGATGAGGATGAAGAAGGCTCTCGCAGTTATGGCAGTGACCGCAGCTCTGACCATCGCTCTTGGCGGCACCCTGGTGGTGTCCGCGCAAGGCCGTGGGGGGAACACCGGCCGGGGCATGGGCCGCGGTGGGTGGACGGAAGGTGGTGCTCCCGGTGGCGGCGTTCTTGGTGGGGCCATGGACCCCTATCTCGCCAAGGCCCTGGGCTTGACCGAGGAGGAGTTCGCGGCCAAGCGCGCCGAGGGACTCACCCTCTACCAGATCGCGGTTGGGCAGGGCGTCGACCCGGCCGAGCTGCCGCAGATCATGCAGAAGGCCCGCGACCTCGCCCTCGCCGACGCGGTCGCTACCGGCACCATTGCCGAAGAGCAGGCGGAGTGGATGAGCCGGCGCGGCGCGGGCACGTTCGGCGGGCGCGGCGGGCGCGGCGGACGCCATGGCGGCGGCATGTTCGGCGGCAACCTGGGCGAGTGCCCCTACGGCTACGAGCCGGGCTCTCAGGGTCGCTGGAACGGCGCTGCCGCCGGCTAAGCGGTCCTAACGACGGTTCTCGCGCCTGGGTGGCGGCTAGTCCCCTTTGCCCCAACCCGTGGTTCTAGAGAGAAGAACCACCGCTCCCCTTCCCTAGAAAGGAAGGGAAGTCCGGAAGCCCCGCCAGTCCCGGAGAGGCCGATTCCGGTTCCCCCTTCCCGCGTAGGGAAGGGGGATAGGGGGTTAGGTCAGTTCCCCAGGGCGCGAGAAACCCCACAGGCTGGATTCGCTGGAACAGATGGGCTAGCCCGCCCCCAGTTCGCCGATGAGTGCCAGGGCATAGTCGCGCAGTTGCTCCAGCGCCAGGATCTCCTCCTCCACGAACTCCGGGTTGCCCACCCGGCACATCGGTCCCAGCCGCAGCCCGCGCATGCCCAAGAACAGCTTCGCGGAGCGCGGGTACTTGTAGCCCACCAGCCGGTCCGCCACGGTCAGGAACCGCTGCAGCCGTAGTGACTCCGCCGGTCGCCGCTCGAACTCGCGGCAGAGCCACACGTACAGCTCAGGGAAGTAGTTGGCGGCGATACCGCTATAGCCGTGCCCGCCCGCTTGCAGTGAATCGAGCAGGGTGGCGGTGTTGGCGTTGTAGAAGCGGAAGGGCGTCCCCCGCACCGCCTCGATCTTGGCGTGGATCGGCGCCGTCATGCAGGACGTGTCCTTGTGGAACCGGAAGCGACCGGTCCGCGCCGCCCAACCGATGAGCTCGGGGCTCAGAAGGCGCTTGTAGGGCTGGGGGCACTCGTAGAGGCCGAGAGCGATCTCGCCGGTGAGGGAAAGAAGGCGCTCCGCGTTCGCTCGCCAGACGTCGTCGCTCTCGTCCACGCCCGCCATCTGGCAGGTGAGGACGACTACGCCGTCCACCCCAACAGCGGCCATCCGGCGCACGAAGCTGGCCTGCTCCTCGATGGAACCGCCGAAGGTGCCCGTCGCCACCACCGGCACACGCCCGCCGCTTACCTGCACCACACGGCCGGCTACCGCCAGCCGCTCCTCGTCGCGCAAGGCGTACATCTCGCTGGACTGCGCCACCGAGAACAGCCCCGCCACCCCGACCCGCACGTACCACTGCGTCAGCTCATCCAGCGCGTCCCAGTCGATGGCGCCATCCTCGTGGAACGGCGTCAGCATTACCGGCCAAACGCCCATGCCCTCGCTCACTGCCATAGTCGCCCGCCTAGCCTGTGGAATGAGATGGAGCCTACACCGCGCCGGGCAGCACGCCAACTCGGGGTGCCGGGCGTGAGGTGTCTGGGGGAGGCGGCCGTCTGAAGACGTCCGCTGGGGGCCTGCGGCCATTGGGTCTGGCGCGGAGCACCTCCAGCGGCGGGCTTCACCCCGCCGCGGCCGGAGCGCCGCCGACTAGGCGACTACGGCCAAGCGCCAGCCGAGAGTATAATGGCTCCAGTTGGCAGCATGACCACACGAGCGGAGGAGCGGCGATGGCCCACGACCGGAGCGACAGCGTACTAGCGACCTACTACATCGAGACCGAGGGCGACCTGCGGCGCGTGGCCGAGCACATGGTGGAACTGGAGACCACCGGCGCTTGGCAGGGCGCAGGCGAACCGTCGGCTCACTTCCGCGAGTGCGGCGGCGCGGTGTACGAGGTCGACGAGATAGAGCCCGGCAAGGGCACCGTCTCGGTGCTCTTCCCCCTCGTCAACATGAACCTGGAAGAGGCCGCCTACCCCAGCCTGTGGCTCACCATGGTCGGCGGTGGCACCCACGCCCTCACCACCTACGAGAAGTCGCGCCTGTTGGACTTCCAGGTGCCCGCGAGCGCTCTGCATCACTTCCCCGGGCCGCGCTTCGGCATCGACGGCACCCGCGAGCTCTTGGGCGTCAAGCCGGGCGAGTTGATCGTGGGCACCATCGTCAAGCCCACCGCCGGCCTCACCGCCGACGAGGTAGCCGACATCTGCTACCAGGCGGCCCTGGGCGGCGTGCGCTTCATCAAGGACGACGAGAAGATGCTCAACGTGCCCTATTGCCCCCTGGGCGAGCGGGTGCGCAAGGTGTCCCAGGCCCTGGCCAAGGCCAAGGACCAGACCGGGCTCGAGGTGCTCTACGCCCCCCATATCACCACCAACCCGGACCGGCTCAAGGACAACGCCCGCGTCGCGCTGGAGAACGGCGCCAACGCCCTCATGGTCAACTTCCTCGCCTCCGGCTTCTGGTCGCTGGAGGCGTTGGCGCGCGACCCTGAGTTCGCGGTGCCCATCTACGCCCACTGCGGCGGCAAGGAAGCCTTCAGCCGCGCCCCCGGCCAGGGAGTGGATGCCAACGTGGTGGCCAAGTTCGTGCGCTTGCTGGGCGGCGACTACTTCCGCATCAGCACCGTGGGCGGATACATGGTGGGCGGCACCCGCGAGGAGCTGCTCAGCCTGAAGAATGTCATGGTCGAGCCGACGCCGGGCATCAAGGACATGGTGCCCGCCATCTCCGGCGGCCTGAAGCCCTCCAACCTTCCCACCAACCTGGACATCTTCGGGATGGACGTCATGGTCCTGGCGGGCACGGGCATCACCTCCCACCCCTGGGGCATCCCGGCGGGTACGAAGGCTATGCAGCAGGCGGGCGAGGCCTTCCGCGCCGGCGTCAGCCTGGCGGAGTACGCCCGCACCCACGAGGAACTCCGGGCGGCGCTGTGAGGGAGGACCTAACCCCCCAAGCCCCTTCCCGCTCAGGGAAGGGGGAGCCGGATCGCTCCTCCCTTCTTAGGGAAGAGGGAGGGAGAGAGGTTCCCCTCGACGTCCTGAGCGTGGGCAACTTCTGCGTCGACCTGCTGGTCAAGCCGGTGCGGCGGTTGCCGGAGCCGGGCGGGCTGGAGATCATCGACGAGTACGACCTGCAGACGGGCGGTTGCGGCAACAACTGCGCCATCGCCCTCTCTCGGCTCGGCCTCTCGGTGGCCACCGTCGGCCGTGTAGGCGACGACCGCACCGGCGACATCGTCCTCGAGCTGCTCACCGCCAACGGCGTCCGCACCGACCTCATGGTGCGCGACCGGTCCGCCCGCACCTCGCTATCGGTGGTCGCCATCAACGAACGGGGGGAGCGGTCTTTCCTGCACCACCCGGGCGCTACCCTGAACCTGACCGCTGCCGATGTGCCCGCCGAGGCGCTGACGGGCGCCCGCGCCCTGCACGTGGGCGGGGCCTTTCTGCTCCCCGGGCTGGACGGCGCGCCCATGGCCGACCTGTTGCGGCGGGCACGCTCCGGCGGCGCCCTCACCTTCGTGGACACGGCGGTCGACGGGCACGGCAATCGGCTGGAGGTGGTCGCGCCCATCCTGCCCCAGGTGGACTTCTTCCTGCCTAGCGAGACCGAGGCCCGAGGCATGACGGGCGCGGACGATCCCGCCGCCATGGCCGCCTTCCTGCTCGAACGTGGTGTGAAGGCCGTCTGCATCAAGCTGGGTCAACAGGGCTGCTACGTTGCCGACCTGCGCGGCACGGGCGTGCTCGTACCCGCGTTCTCCGTTGTGCCGGTGGATACCTGCGGCGCCGGCGACACCTTCACCGCCGGGTTCGTCGCCGGCATCCTCAACGGCTTTGACCTGGTCGGGGCGGCCCGGATGGCCAACGGCGTGGGGGCCATGTGCGTCACCGGCTTGGGCGCCACCACCGCCATCGGCAGTTGGGATCAGACTCTGGCGTTCATGGCCGACACGCCGACGCGGACCGCCTAGTTCGGCTCGCCGCTACTCGCTCTCTGTGAGGAGGTCGCCGTGACCCAGACCGGGCTCATTAGTCCTCCGCCCGTGGCAGGTTGGCGAACAACTCGTGGATGTTGCCGTCCGGGTCGGCGAAGAGGGCGGTGCGCTGGTTTCAAGGCATGTCCTGGGGCGGCATGATGGGCGCCGCCCCCTTAGCTACGATCTCGGCGTAGGCCGTGTCCACCTCCGCCGGCGATCCTACCGGGAAGGCCAACTCGAAGCGCTGCCCGCTGGGCGAGCCCTGGAACTGGGGCAGGCCCATCGCCGCCATCAGACCGCGGGCGCAGATGGCAAAGCGCACCCCCGGGTGGTCGAACTCCACGTAGGGGCCTGCCTCTCCCTGAGGCGTCATGCCCAGCACATCCCGGTAGAACGCCACCAGCCGGGGCACGTCGTCCGTCAAGGTGGTGATCAGGGCGATGGTCGCCTTCAGCGTCCTGCCTCCTCGGACTGCCTTTCGGCCGCCTGAGAGAGTTCCTGTCACTCATCGCGGCCGCAGGCAAGTCGATCTCAGCCACATGAGCCGATAGCGGTACAGCTCCCCTCTCCCACGGGTGGGAGAGGGGCCGGGGGTGAGGGCTGTCTCCGGTTACGCCCTCCACTCCGCGTCCCGGTCCAGAGGGAACATCGGCCTGCGGACGCGTTCGAAGCGCATGCGCTCCACGGCGCAATTGGTCGGTCCCGGCGTCAGCACCAGGATGCTGCGCGGCGAGATGGCCTCGCACAGCGGCTCCAGGTACCCCCGCTTCAGGGCCACCATCTTGTACGCCAGCGGCTCCATCCCCACCGCCCGCAACTGCTCCGGGTCGTGGATGCTGGCCCGCTCCTTGGAGAGCATCACGTCGATGCCGCCGATGGACAGCACCACCAGCGTGCCCATCCACCACTCGTTCCCCGGCTTGCGCACCCCCTCGTGGTAACAGAGGCCGTCGGAGATGACGTGCACTCGGCCGGTGACGCGCACGGGCGGCCCGTCCACGGTGTTGATCTTGCCGCCGATGGTCAGGTCCACGGTGGCGCCCACGCCGGCGGCGATGCACTGCTCCACCGCCTCGGGATCCCAGATGGCGGCGATGGCGGCGCTGGTGACGCCCTGGCGCAGCATCGACTCCAACAGGACGACCACGTCGGTGGTGCCGCCGGCGCCCGGGTTGTCGCCCGAGTCGGAGAGGAAGACGGTGGGCTCGGGGGCAGCCATGGCGACCGCCACCGCCTCGTCCACGTCGTACACCTCGCGGGTGGAGCCGAACTCGAGGCGGCGGTTCCAGAACTCGGTGGTGAGGCGGTCGGCCTGCTCCTGCGCCAAGGCGGCGTCCCCGTCGGTGACCACCACGGCGGCCACGCCGGTGTCCTCGATGTCGGCCCAGCAGTGCACCTTGACGATAGACGAGGAGAGCACGCCGGGGATGGTGTCGACCTCCTCCATCAGGCGGACCATGGACTTCATGGGCTCGTAGGACGTCTGGGCGAACTCACCCGGCATGAGGATGGGCGCCTTGGTGAAGCCCATGGTGAGCTTGGCCCCGCCCAGCGCCTTGAGGAATAACTCGGCGGCGCGCACGCCCGTTTCGTAGGCGTCGATGTGGGGCGCGGTGCGGTAGGTGACCAGGCCGTCGGCGGCGGCGACCATGCGAGCGGTGATGTTGCCGTGCAGATCCAGGGCGACGACGATAGGCACGTCCGGCCCCAGCTTGGCGCGCAGGGCCTCCACCAGGGCGGTGTCGCCGTAGTCTTCGCCCTCGGCGCGCATGGCCCCGTGCAGGTAGATGCAGGCGCCGTCCACGTCGTCGGGGCCGGAGAGGAGGGCGGCCTTCAGGCGCTCGAAGGCTTCGCGCTGCACCACCCCGCCGGGCATGGCGTGGGCGGCGATGGTGGGCACGGGCTCATGGCCGGCGGCGCGGAGAGTGTCCAAGATGCCGGCCAGGGATCCGCGTGGCCGGGCGAGGGAGTCGGCGCCGAACCGGGCGGTGAAGTCGGCCCAGGCGGTAGGGACGGGGGAGAAGGTGTTGGACTCGTGGCCGATGGCCCCGACGAGGATTCTCATGGTTGCTCTCCTGTGGATTGGGCGGCGCGGATCGATTCGACGGCTTCCAGCACGGCCGCTTTGAACCTATCGAGGTTCTCTGGGTGGTCGACGAAGGCTTCCTGGACTCTCACGTTTGGGAACTTCGTGGCGTGAACCGGCAGACTTCCGAAGCCCGGCAGGCGACGTAGATCGGCATTGAGGGACTCGGCGACGGGCTGCGCGCCGGCCGCCCCAAGTGATCCGTAGCCGATTTCGATGCTGCCCCATGTGTAAGCGGTGAAGAGCCGGACCTCTCGACGATTGTACTGCAGGTAGAGGGAGGTACTGCCGTCAGCTTTCCCGGATCCAAAGCGCACGGCACCCATCTGCTGACGGTTCCATTCGTGCAGGTCACGGAGGATCCTCGCCACGTCCGGCGGCAACTGGGAGACCTTCGCCTGGAAGCGCTCTTCGGTCCAGCGATCCGGTGGAAGTGGACTGCTGCCGGCCGTAGGACCGTGGAGGTCAGGCACGAGGATCTCAACGTGCCCGGACTGAAAGCGGGGCAGCGCCAGAGCATGAAAGGTGAAGGCGGGGTTGCCGCAGCCGTTGAGGAAGGCGATGGTGCGGCTCAGCTCGTCGTTGATCGCGTCCACGGCGATGATCAGGTTGAACGATCCCGTCCGCAGCGTCTCTGCTACCGACGCCCGGAACGACTCCTCGTCCCAGTTGGCATCATCAGCGACTGCCCTGCGCATGGCCTCCGCCAGGCCGTCGGGGTGCTGTCGGCGCACGCGTGCATCGACCTCGTCGTAAGTCATGCGCCAGAGGTAGGCGCCATACTCCAGGATCTGGCCGATCACCTTGCGCTTGATCTCCGCGTTGGTGGCCAGCTTGCACTCCACCACGGCAATGTCGCCGTCGGGGCTGAAGAGGACGAGATCGGTGCTGCCAGACCCGGGCAGGCTGAACTCGCGAACGGCTACCACGAACGGCGACGACACCCCCGGCAACTCATCCGTAGGAATCAGCGAGGGAGACTCAGCCAGCAAGGCGTGCATGTTCACCTCCTGGCCGTAGTCCTTGGACTCCACCAGTCTCCATGGTCCGCCATTGCCGGACCTATCGCGCATCACAATTCTCATGGCACTATCCTCCACCGCCATTAGACCGCAGGACTGCCGGGGCATCAAGCCGACCGGGCGGCGTGCGCCGGACGCCCCGCCATGAATGGCCGGGGCTACGAAGGGCAAAGCCGGCCTGCGCCGGCTCTCCAGCCCGCGAAGGCGGGCTTCGCTCTATGTAGCGCCGCGGCTTCAGCCCGGCGGCATTCGCGGCGGACCGATGATCCGGCAGGGCACCCGCACCGTCCGGTTGATGACCGCGTCTCCAGCCGATAGACTGGCCCTGTCCGAGCAGGGAGCGGTCGGGCACACCAGCCCAATCCTTCTCCCTCTTCTCGGCGCTCTCTGCGTTCTCTGCGGTGAATCTCCCTCCCGGAGGCGACGGCCATGGACGAAGGCGCTATCCGTGAAGCTCAGCGGCAGCGCGAGGGCGCCCGCCAGGATCCGCGCCTGGATTGGTTCCGCGACGCCAAGTTCGGCCTCTTCATCCACTGGGGCCTGTACGCCATCCCGGCAGGCACCTGGAAGGGCGAGGAGATCCCCTCCATCGGCGAGTGGATTATGCACAACGCCCGCATTCCCGTCGCCGAGTACGAGCAACTGGCGGCCCAGTTCAACCCCACCCAGTTCGACGCCGCCCAGTGGGTCTCCCTGGCGCGCGAGGCGGGCCAGAAGTACCTCGTCGTCACCGCCAAGCACCACGACGGCTTCTGCATGTACCACTCCCAGGTCACCCCCTACAACATCGTCGACGCCACCCCCTTCGGCCGCGATCCCCTCAAGGAACTGGCGGACGAGTGCCAGCGCCAGGGCATTCGCTTCGGCTTCTACTACTCCCAGACGCAGGACTGGCACCACCCCGGCGGCGACGGCAACAACTGGGACTACGACGAGAGCGCCAAGGACTTCGACGGTTACATCGAGGACTACGTCAAGCCCCAGGTGCGCGAACTGATGACCGGCTATGGGCCTATCGCCGTCGTCTGGTTCGACACCCCACGCCGCATCAGCGCCCGGCAGAGCCGGGAACTGCTCGACCTCGTCCATGAGCTGCAGCCCGACTGCCTGGTGAACGGGCGGCTGGGCAATGCCCTGGGCGACTACGCCGAGGCGGGCGACAACCGCATCCCCGACGGGCTGGTCGAGGCCGACTGGGAGACGCCCGCCACCATCAACGACACCTGGGGCTACAAGAGCTACGACCACAACTGGAAGACGCCCAACGACCTCATCCGCAAGCTGGTGGACATCGCCAGCAAGGGCGGCAACTACCTGCTCAACGTCGGCCCCACCGCCGAGGGCGTCATCCCGGAGCCAAGCGTGGAGCGGTTACAGGCGGTGGGCGAGTGGCTCAAGGTCAACGGCGAGTCGGTCTACGGCACGCGCCCCGGGCCCATCCAGGGGCTAGACTGGTGCCGCAGCACCGTCGCCCCCGGCAAGGTGTATCTGCACGTCTTCGAGTGGCCGGAACTGGGTGACATCCGCGTCCCGGCGACCGGACAGCGCGTGACGGGGGCCTACCTGCTGGCGGACAAGGAGCGTCGCTCCCTGCCGGTGCAGGCCGTCGGCGGCCGAGTGTACGTCCACGGGCCCGACCGGGCTCCCGATCCCGGCGACTCTGTCGTGGTGCTGGAGACGGAGTGAGCACGCGCGGCGGCCGCGGCCGGGCGCGCTACGACAAGGAAGTGCTGCTGCGCGTACTGGAGTCCTACCAGCGAGAGCCGTTCGGGGCGCGTGAGCGTGAGGCGCTGTCGGCCTTTGCCGACGACGCGGCCCAGGACGATCGCGGTGTCCTGGGCACACTGTACGCCTACTACGACGCCGACCCCTACCGGCGAGACACCGGCGCCTACGTCCGCGCCGCCATCCTGCGGGCGCTGGGACCGGTGGTGCGCCCGGCAGACACCCCCCTGCTGGAGCACGCTCTCCTGACCTACGAGTTCCCCCCGCCCGGGCGAGTGGAGGGGGCGGCCCACCTGCGTGCGGCCGCCCTGCTGACGCTCATCGAGGTGGACCCCACGCTTGCTGGGTACCATGCCGCCCGGCTGCTGGGGGACGAGTACAACTCGGCCATGTCCGGCGAGCCGGGCCTCACGGCCGTGCGCGTCCTGGCGGCGCAGGAGCAGTGGCTGCCGCTCTACGCCGCCATCACCGCTGCCGCCGGCGCCCGCTCCGAGGTGATCAGCGAGTGCCTGCGAAGCCTGGCTACCCTGCCGCCGTCGCTGCTGCCGCCGTTGGTGGAGCGCTACCGAGAGACCGACGACGAATTGGTCCTCGTCGGCCTTTTCGACCTCATCCTCGCCCATGAGGCGGGGAAGGATGAGGCGGAGTTTCTGCGCAGCTTCCTGCGGGAGACCGACCGCTTCGACGCCTATCGCTACCTGGCCACCGTCATCGTCGCCGGCCGGCACGAGCACCTGATCCCGGATATCGTCGCCCTCGCCAAGGTGGAGCGAGACCGCCGGAAGGCCAAGGCCCTCCACGAGGCGTTGTCGCTCCTGGCCGGCGACCGCAAGGTGGACGAGGCGCTCCGCGCGCTGGAGCGCGTCCTGGCACAGTAGGCTGCGCGTCCGCGTCATTCTGAGCGCAGCGAATCTCCACCACGCGAGATCAGCCGGTGTGCCCAGCCGGGACACCCACAAGGGCCATACTACGAGGAGACTGCATGCCGTCACGACACCGTAGGGGCGCACAGCCGTGCGCCCGCCCCCGTGTCCGCCCCCTACACCAGCGTGCGCGGCAACTTGCCCGGGCGGGGACCGTGCCGGTGTTCGACCGCCTCTCCCGGCGCCTGTAGGTGCTGCAGCGGGAAGCTGACGCGGAACGCGGTGCCGTGACCGATCTCGGACTCGACACTCAGGTCGGCCTGGTACATGGCGGCCACCCGCTGGACGATCGCCAGGCCCAGCCCGGTGCCGTGGACGTCGAAGCGGCGGGCCGAGTCGCTCCGGTAGAACTCGTCGAAGATGCGTTCCCTCTCCGCAGGGGAGATTCCGATGCCGGTATCGCTAAGCTCGACGACCAGTCGATCCCCCTCGATGCTTAGACGCACCCACACCGACCCCTCGGGCGGGGTGTACTTGATGGCGTTGCTGATGAGGTTGTTCCAGATCAAGGCAAGGTGCCGAGGATTGCAGAACAGCACCGGCGGCCGTCCCTGGGCGCGCACGTCCAGGGTGATCTGCTTAGCGACGGCGCTCGGACGCAGCATGTCCACCGCGTCCATCAGTGAGCCGACCGCGTCAACGCGCTCTCGACCCTCCATCACTTGCGCTCGCTCGACCTGTCCCAGGTCCAGCAGGTCGCCGATGAGGGCGAGGACCTCCTCGGAGCGCTGCTCGGCGCGCAGGGCGACCTCGGGGACGCGCTCCGGCTCGATGTAACCCTCGCGCAAGAGGCGGAGGTAGCTCTGGATGGCGCCCACCGGCGCCCGGAGCTCGTGGGTGACATAGCGGAGAAAGGTGTCGCGGGAGGCGGCCATCTCGTTCAAGCGACGGTTGGCGGTGGCCAGTTCCCCCGAGCGCACCTCGCAGGAGAGGTTCGACTCGAACAGGTCGCGTTCTCGGGCCCGCATGCGCTGGACGATGTCGCTCGCCAAGTAGGCGGCCACGACCACGGCGCTGGTGAGCACGGCCCAACTGAGCAACAGCAGGAGCGGCTGCCGGTAGAGGGTCTCGTCCATGAGGCCGGAGAGATGCACGTGGGGCAGCCAACCGGCGTACTCCACCACCAGCACGGCAGCGTACAGAAGCGATGACGCCCCGGCGGCCAGGAAGGCCCCGCGCCCCGAGAGCAACACCCCGGCCATGATCACTTGCAGGACGTAGAAGGTGGAAGCCGGGTTCTCCACCCCGCCCGACCAGTGGAGAAAGACGGTGTAGGCCAGCAGATCCACCATGATCTGGCCCTTGACAAGCACTTCCGGGCCCCAGGAAAGCGCTCCCCGGCGCATGCGTGGCAGAAGAACGCGCATGACCAGTATGTTGGAGAGGACGAGCAGGGCGAGGATGACCAACAGCCGCCCGGTGGGCAACACGCCGGGGAACAAGAAGGCGGTGAACACCACCGCCACCAGCACCAGGCCCTCGGCCATCCAGCGCAGGGTCAACTGCCAGCTAACGCGGCTGAGCAACTCCTGCTGCTCGAACATGGCAGCCAAGGAGCCTTCTTGCTCCCTCACTGCCCCCTCAATCGTGGCCCAGCCCTCGGCAGCCGAAAGCGCCGCTCCATCAAGGGAGTTCAAAAGCTTCTTCCAGGGCTTGTCTAGCCGCCGACAGATCCTCCTGACGAAGCAGGCAGGAGATGGTGGATATAGATGTACTGATGGCCAGGATGTTGATCCTCTTCCGGGCCAGGGCCTCGAACGCGATGCCGGCGATGCCGGGGCGCTCCCGGAAGTCGGGCCCGAACACGGACACCAGCGCCATCTCCCCTTCCTGCGTGAACGCCGCGGCGTTGAGCGAGGGCTGCAGGTTCTGGAGGGCCTCCATGGCCGCCTGCGCGTCGGCCGAGGCAACGCAGATGATGATGTTGGTGTGCCCCTCCAGTTCGATGGACTGCACGATGAAGGGAGTGTTGATGCCGCGTTCGCCAAGGGTCACGAAGACCTCGGCGGCCACGCCCGGCCGGTCGGGCACGTGCATTACGCCGATGCGCGTCAGTCTGCCGCTATGCAGGATGCCGCCGATGCGCTCGCGCCGGATCCCGGTGCCGGCACTCTCGGCCACCGATCACCTCCCGACGAGGGCGCGAACCCGCTCCACCAGTTGCGCCGGGGCGACCGGCTTGGTGAGGAACTCGGCCACCGGCAGGTACTCGTCGGTGGGGAACTGGTCTGCCATGGTGCCGTCCATGATGGAGGTGACCATGAGCACGGGGACCTTCGCCAGGTCGTTGTCCGCGTACATCACCTGGCTAACATCGTGGCCCTCGGTGGCCCCGCGCATCATGACGTCCAGGATCACTAGGTCGGGCCGCTGCCGGCGCATCATCTCTAGGGCTTGCCCGCCGCTGGAGGCGCTGGCGATCTCGTATCCGTGCGCCTGCAAGACGGTGCGAGTGATCTCCACGAAGTCCGGGTCGTCGTCCACTACCAACACTCTGGCCCTATCCACTACGTGCCTCCACTGGTGCGGCCGCCTCTCGCGCGGGTCGCTGCTTACCGTATACGCGCTGGAGTGGCCGTCTGTCAAACGGGGCGGTTGGGGAGGCGGCCTTCACCCCGCCGCGACAAGACCGGGGCTCCCGACCCGCCGCCACAGGCGGGGCGCGCCGGCGGTTAGGGAGGCGGCCGACCGATTCCGGTGCCGCCCGTCGTGACCGGCTAGTAGGTGCGCTGGAAGATGACCTCGTACGAGTAGTGGGCGTAGGAGTTGGCCACGTTGTCGTTGGTCTCATCGCAGCGCTGGCTCTCCCGCTCGTGCGACGACATCACCGGCGAGACCTCGCTGATGCCCTCCGCGATCTGCACGGTGTAGCCGCCGTACATAGGGAAGTCGGTGCACCCGGGCCCGCGCTCCGGCTTGTCGCCGGTAACGACCACCTGTGAGCCGCTCTCCCAAGTGATGAGCACCGGCACGCCGGGGATGCCGTTGCCGGCCGCGTCCAGCACAGTGATGAAGAGCGAATGGCCGCCGCGGTTCTCGCAGGGCGTCAGTTGCCGGGCGCTGACGAGTCGCCAGTCCACCGACGGTGTCGGCGTGGGCGTGGGGGTGGGGGTGTCGGTAGGGAAGGGAGTGTCCGTCGGGACAGGCGTATCGGTGGGAGCAGGTGTTTCCGTCGGACTCGGTGTGTCGGTGCCGGTGGCCGTCGCACTCGGCGTGGCGGTGGGAGTCTCGGTGGGAGCGGCAGTGGGTGTGGATGCCGGGGCAGTCTCCGTCGCGGGGCCGGGCGCGAGAGCCACGGCGAGAGTGGCCTCCACGGTGGGCCCGGCCGTCGACGAGATCGGCGGCACGGGCGTGCCCACGGGCGCACAGCCGGCGACCGCCGCCGGCAAGACGACCAGCAGCACGCTGAGTAGGGCAGCCAATCCGCGACTCCTGGCCATGTTGACCTCCTGCCTAGTCCGCCGCCCGCGATTCCGGGGTGCCCGCCCGCAGCCACGGTCCCAGCCCAACGGCGGCGGCGATGGCCAGCAGGCCGAGAGCCCCCATGATGAGGAAGGGCAAGCCGCTGTTGACGTCCACCAGCCAGCCGCCCACTTGGGTGCCGATCAGCGAGCCGGTGCACCAGGCCACGTGGGTGAAGCCGAGGGTGCGGCCGTGCTCTTCCTTGGGCACGATTCCGTGCACAACGCCGGGGATGGTCACCGACAGGGACCAGGCCGCTCCCGCGCCCAGCATCCCCAAGACGTAGAGGCCGACGATGCTGTCGCTGAAGAGGCCGGTGAGTACCGAGAAGGTGGCGATGAGGCAAGTCAACACCACCACCGGCACCCGCACTCCCCAGCGGTCCGCCACCCGGCCGGCCATCAACTGGCAGGCGGACGCGAACAACAGCGTGACGGTGCCGTAGTAGGCGGAGGCCGAAGCAGTGCCGGCGGCGCGGTAGATGAGCAAGGGCATGAGCAACTGGGCCGTGCCCCAGTAGGCGGTGGGCACCAGGCGCAGGATGGCGAGCAGTTGCACCGGCCGGCGGCACAGGACCTCCCGATAGCCGGTCAGGGTAGCGCCGGCGCTGGTTGACCGCGGGTGTTTGCCCACTTCGGGTAGAACGCGGAAGCCGATGATCAGGGCGACGAGCGCCACCACCGTCATGATCATGCCCAGAGCGCCGAAGCCGAAGTTGTCCAGCACTGGGGCAGAGAGGTAGTTGCCCAAGGCATTGCCCATGGTAAGCCCGAAGAATACCAGGGCGGTGGCGGTGCCCAGGTTGGCCGACGGGACCGTGGCCATCATGTAGGACTGTCGCCCCACCGTCAGCAGGCCAAAGGCGAAGCCGATGTAGGTCCAGAACAGCACCAGGGCGAAGGGGGAGTGCACCACAAAGCCGAGACCTACCAGCGGCACGCCGGAGAGGCCGAGGATGAGGGCGCGCTTGTGGCCGAGGGCGTCGCTAAGTGCCCCGCCGATGAAGGCCGAGACCGCACCGAAGATCACCTGCAGGGAGACGAGCATCGAGGTGAAGTAAGGCGGCCGCTTCAGCACCGCCTCGCCATAGACGGGAAGCAGACCGCGGCCGGGTCCGGAGACCATGTCATTCAGGAAGAGCAGGGCCACCAGGCTAAGGAACGGACCGACCCACGCCTGCTCAAACCGCCCCGAGCGGGCCTCGCGCCACCACTTCGGCAACTGCATCGCCACCTACCGGCACAACAGGCTAGCGCCCGGAGTTGGGCGCGCCTGATTCTACACACCCGGCAGCGGCAGCCGTCAAACCGCGGCTATGGTCAGCGGCAGAGCGGGCAGCCGTCCTCGCGGTAACCGTGGATAGCGGAACGGACCTTGCTCTCCGGGTCTTTGCGGAAGCTGAGCAGCCGGTGCTTCTCCGGCAGGTGCCCGCGCACCTGCCACAGCACGGCCGTCTCCGTCTCCCCGCGGGCGGTGAAGTCGCCGTCCCAGTTCATGATCTGACAGCGGAACAGCTTGGCCATGTCCTCACCTCTCGTTGCCGGATCAGCCCGAGCCGGTGCACGCCGGGCCGGCATCGGCGGCAGCGAAGGCGCTGCGTCTGCCTAATGATCGTGGGCGGTCGCGCGGCTGCCATCGGTTGGGCTCGGAGCCGCTGGTAAGGCAGTCTCGCGGGCGTATAATGCGCCCATCTCCGCGGGGAGGCGACATCGTGGACCAGAAGGAAGTTCGCATCGGCGTCATCGGCACCGGCATGGGCCGCGTGCACATGCAGTTCTACAGCGAGGTGCCCGGCGTCAAGATCGTGGCCATCTGCGACCTCAACGAGCCGGAGGCCAAGTTCTTCGCCGACAAGTACGGCGCCGGCAAGGTCTTCACCAACTACCTCGACCTCTGCGCCATGGACGGGCTCGACGGCATCAGCATTGCCGCCCCCAACCACCTGCACGCCCCCATGGCCATCGCGGCGCTGGAGGCGGGGATCAACGTCCTGTGCGAGAAGCCCATGGCCACTACCCTCGACGACGCTCACGCCATGGTGGAGAAGGCTGAGAAGACGGGCAAGCGCCTCATGGTGCACATGAACAGCCGCTACCGCGACTCCAGCCTGGCCCTTGGGGCCCTGGCGCCCGCCGGGCAGTTGGGCAAGGTGTACTACGGCCGCTCATCGATGATCCGCCGGCGCTCCGTGCCCACCATCCACTTCCCGCCCACCGGCATCATGGGGCGCGGGCCCTGGTTCCTGGACGCCGAGAAGGCGGGCGGCGGCGCCCTGATGGACATCGGCGTGCACGCCTACGACCTGATGTGGTGGTTCATGGGCTGCCCGAAGCCGGTGGCCGTCTCCGCCAGCACCTTCCGCATGCTGTACAACGAGGAAGCGGCGGCCAAGAACGTGAAGTTCGACGTGGATGAGTTGGCTTCCGCCCTCGTTCGCTACGAGACCGGCGCCACCGCTTTCGTGGACGTCTCTTGGGCGGCACACTCCGAGCCGGAGTGGAACGTGCGCGTCCTCGGCACCGAGGCGGGCGTCATGCTCAACCCGCCCACCATCTTCCGGGATCGGGGCGGTCTGCTGGAGAGCACCAAGGTCGAGATCCCCGAGCCGCTACGCGTGTCGGCGCAGCAGCACTTCGTGGACTGCATCCGCGACCCGAACAAGGCTCTCATCTCCCCGGGGACGCAGGGCCTCGAGGTGGTAAAGGTGCTCGACGGCATCCGGCGCTCGGCCGCCGCGGGGAAGGAAGTGGCGATCGCGGGATAGGCAGAGGGTCCGTCGAGCGTAGGGTGACCGTGGCGGCGGGCTGAAGGCCGCCGCTGGAGGCGCTTCCGCGCCATGCCGATGGCCATCAGGCCTGTTCTGGGCATTGGCGCGATCGATGGCGCCGAAACCGGCGATGTTCGTCGTAGGTCGCAGTGCGGGCGCCCGACGCGCCCAGGGGCATGTCCCCTGCCGGAGGTAGAGACGCACGAAAGCAGATCACGCCGTTACCGGGCGAGCACCTTCGTTCATCTGGTCTGGAGCACCTGGCAGCGGCTGCCAATGATCTCCCCGGAGCGCAAGAGGGTCATATTCCGCGCCATCGCCGGCCAGGCAGTTCGCCTAGGTTGTCGCGTTATGGCGCTTGGCGGAACCAGTGACCACGTGCATCTGGTTGTCTGGCTATCGCCCAGCGTGGCGATCTCCGACCTGGTGAAACGCGCCAAGGGATCCTCTGCGTATTGCGCCAACCACTCAGACTCCGATGGCGAGACGTTCCGCTGGCAGGGCGGCTACGGCGCTTTCACTTTGAGCGTGACGCATCTGCAGAAAGTGGTCCGTTACGTCAAGCACCAGGAAGAACACCATTCCACCGGCCGGCTTAGCGACAGCCTGGAGACGACGGTATCCTAGTATCCTAGTGGTCGCGGCGGGCTGAAGGCCGCCGCTGGAGGCGCTTCCGCGCCATGCCGATGGCCGCAGGCCTCCAGCGGACGTCTTTAGACGGCCGCTTGTCATGGCATCGCCGTGAACCAACCCTTCGGCGGCGGGCCGGTCGCGGCGGGGTGAAGGCCGCCGCTGGAGGCGCTTCCGCGCCATGCCGATGGCCGCAGGCCTCCAGCGGACGTCTTTAGACGTCCGCCTCTCGAGGTGCCGGCAACCCCCGGTGTGGCACCGAGCCGATAGCCCCGGGCCGGTCGCGGCGGGGTGAAGGCCGCCGCTGGAGGCGCTTCGCGCCGTGCCGATGGCCGCAGGCCTCCAGCGGACGTCTTCAGACGTCCGCCTCTCGAAGCGCCGGCGGGCGCCGACCCTCCCCGCGGAACCATCCCCGCCCCGCGCGCGTCCTCTACACAGACGATGCCCCGGAGGACGCCCATGCCCCGCCCGCTGCGTATCTGGTTGACGCTACTGGTGGTCGCCACCGCCTTCCTGGCCTCGGCGTCAACCGCCCACGCCGACGGCTGGATCCTGCCGCGTCCGCCCCGCCCCTGCCCCTCCTGCGAGCCCATCCCGCCCCGCGAAACGCCCTACCTGGCGGTGAAGTACCACCACGTGGAGGTCACCATCGAGGACCAGGTCGCCGTCACCCGCATCGACCAGGTCTTCGTCAACACCTCGAAGTGGTCGCTCGAGGGCACCTATGTCTTCCCCCTGCCGGAGGAGGCGGCCATCAGCCGCTTCGACATGTGGGTCAACGGCAAACCGGTGGTGGGCGAGCTCTACGAGCGCGATGAGGCCCGCCGCATCTTCGAGGACATCGTCCGCCGGCGGCTGGACCCGGCCCTGCTGGAGTACGTGGGTCGCAACCTCTTCCAGGCCGACATCTTCCCCATTGACCCCGGCGGCGAGCGGCGCATCGAGATCGAGTACGTCCAGGCCCTCCCCGCCGACAGCGGCCTGGTGCGGTATGTCTATCCGCTTTCCACCGAGCGCTTCTCCCCCGAGCCGCTGCAGAGCGTGGCCGTGAACGTGGAGATCGTCAGCGACGTGCCCATCCGCGGCCTCTACTCCCCTAGCCACCCGGTGGCCATCGAGCGGGACGGGGACAACCGCGCCAGCGCCGGTTGGGAAGCGAGCGACGTCACGCCCGACACCGACTTCGCCCTCTACTACACCGTCTCGCCGGAGAGCCTGGGCGCCAACCTGCTCTCCTATCGCGACGAGAACGGCGACGGCTTCTTCGCCCTGCTCATCGCTCCGTCGCTCTCCGCCGCCACCGACGAGGTGATCGCGAAGGATGTCATCCTCGTGCTGGACGTCTCCGGCAGCATGGAGGGGGAGAAGCTTGAGCAGGCGAAGGAGGCTCTCATCTACGTCCTGCGCCACCTCAACGACGGCGACCACTACAACATCATCGCCTTCTCCAGCAACGTGACCACTTACGCCCAGACCATGCAACCGGCCGGCGCCCTCCGGGAGGCGGAGCGCTTCATCGGTGAACTGCGAGCCGTGGGCAACACCGACATCAACGGCGCCCTGCTGGAGGCCATGGCCGTCGCCGACGAGGAGCGTCCCACCATCGTCATCTTCCTCACCGACGGCTTGCCCACCAAGGGCGTAGTGAAGACCGATCTGATTCTCAACAATGTGCGCCAGGCGACGCCCAGCTCGGTGCGCCTCTTCGCCTTCGGCGTCGGCGACGACGTGGACACCTTCCTGCTCGACACCCTGGCCCGCGAACTCCGCGGCGTCAGCGCCTACGTCCGCCCAGGGCAGGCGGTGGATGAGGAGGTGGGCGCGTTCTACGCCAAGGTCTCCACCCCGGTGCTCGCCGACGTTCACCTGACGGTGGAGGGCGTCTCGGTGAGTGACATCTACCCCTATCCCCTGACCGACGTGTTCGCCGGGCAGCAGATGCTGGTGGTGGGCCGCTACGACGGTGAGGGCGAGGCCGACATCGAGCTGAGGGGCGAGGTGAATGGGCAGTCGCACCTCTACCGCTACCAGGCCGAGTTCAGCGACGCGGGCGGCGACGACTTCCTGCCCGGCCTGTGGGCCACCCGCAAGATCGGCTACCTGCTCAACCAGATCCGTCTCTACGGCGAGGATCGGGAGACGGTGGACCAGATCGTCCAGCTCAGCATCCGCTACGGCATCATCACTCCCTACACCAGCTTTCTGGTGGAGGAGCCGGAGGCCGCCCTGAGCGAGGAAGGCCGGCGCGGCATCGCCGAGCGCGAGCTGAACGCTATCCGGTCGGCGCCCGCCGCCGTGGCTTTCGGAGCCGATGCCGTCGGCAA
Organism: Anaerolineae bacterium; assembly: GCA_040768685.1. Taxonomy (GTDB): domain Bacteria; phylum Chloroflexota; class Anaerolineae; order DRVO01; family DRVO01; genus Ch71. Next base: position 8,959 of record JAXGMM010000004.1, on the reverse strand, counting down.
GGCTGAGGCGCAGGCGGCCCTGGAGGCCGCCGACGCACCCGCATCTGCGCCCAGGGCGGCGGGTACCGGTGCGGCCCAGGTCATCACCGTGGGACCCAAGGCCTTCGTCCTTCGCGACGGCATCTGGTACGACACCGCCTTTGATACGGCCGCGATGGCCGCCGCCGAGGTCTCCGTCGGGTCCGACGAGTTCTTCGCCCTGCTGGCCGAGAACCCCGAGGCCGGGCGTTACTTCGCCCTCGGCGAGAGGGTGGTGGTGGTCCTGGGTGGCAAGGCGTACCGGTCCGAGCCGGGGACGCCGGTGGAAGCGGCGACGGTGGTGCCCGCCCCGGACGATGCCTCGGCGCCGGAGTGGCTGGAATGGTTCCAGAAGGTGCTGGCAGAGCTTCTGGGGCGGTAGGGCGGCCAACCTAACCCCGGCTCGTGGCTGCAAAGGGCGAAACCACTGCTTGCCTTTCGTACGCAGGAAGGGTCCTGGAGCAGGAGCCGTTCGAGGCGGCGATGCCCGCTTCCCCCTTCCCGCGTCGGGAAGGGGGCTAGGGGGTTAGGTCAATCCCCCAGAGCGCGGGGGCCCGCGTCCCCATGACAACCCGCCCCCTCTCCCGCTACTATACCCCTACATCCGCCTCAGGAGGCGCGCCATGCCCGGAATGATCGTCGCTCCGCAACCCATCGCCGTCGACGAGGGCGCCCAGGTCCTGCGCCAGGGCGGCAATGCCGTGGATGCCGCCGTTGCCTGCGCCTTGGTGCAGGGCGTGCTCGATCCGCACAGCTCCAGCATCGGCGGCTATGTCCTCGCCACCGTCTCTCCCGCCGGGGCACGTTCTCCGAACGCCGCCCATGCCGTGGACGCCGCCGCTCTCGCCGGTGCGCGCGTCTCTCCCGACATGTGGGCCGACGCCCTCATCCGCCCCAACCCTCGCGGCTGGGGTTTCTTCCTGCGTGGGGCCGTCAACGAGATGGGCTACCAGTCCATCTGCGTCCCCGGCTTCGTCCGCGGGCTGGCCGGCATCCTGGATCGCTGGGGCGCCTGGTCCTGGGAGCGAGTCTGCCAACCGGCAGCCCGCGTGGCCGAGGAGGGCTACGTCGTCGACACCCATCTGGCGGCCATGTGGCGCCCGGGCAAGACCCTCCCCGACGAGAAGACACTGCTGGACTACATCCGCGCCAACCCGGAGGCGAGCCGGCTCTATCTGCGGCCCGATGGGGAGCCGCGCGAGGCGGGCGACCACTTCGCCAACCCCGACTACGCCCGCACGCTACGGCGCCTGGGCGCCGCGGGGCCGGACGACTTCTATCAGGGCGATCTGGCGCGGCGGATGGTGGCCGACCTGCAGGCGCACGATAGCTTCGTCACCGACCACGACCTGGCCGGCTATCAGCCCGTCGTCGCCCAGGCGGTGGCCGGCTCCTACCGCGGCTACGAGATCGCCACCTCCCCCGCTCCCCACGGCGGCCCCACTCTGGTCGCGTTGCTCAACATACTGGAGGGGTACGACCTAGCGAGCATGGGGCATAACTCGCCGGAGTACATCCACCTCGTGTCGCAGGCCATGAAGGCCGCCTTTGCCGACCGCAACCCCTTCCTGGGCGACCCGCGCTTCGCCGAGCGCCCCTTCGACTGGATGACCACCAAAAAGCGGGCTCAATTCTGGCGCAAGAAGATCGACCGCGGCGAGGAGATCACCGTCTCCTTCACCGCCACCGAGCCGCCCGACACCACCCACGTCAGCGTCGTCGACGACGCCGGCAACGCTATCGCCCTCACTCACTCGCTCGGCTCGTCCTCCGGCGTCATCACTCCCGGCCTGGGGTTCATGTATAACAACTCCATGGTCAACTTCCACCCTCTGCCCGGTCACCCCAACTCCATCGCCCCGGGCAAGGGCCGCACCACGGGCATGACCCCCACCGTGATCTACCGCGACGGCCGGCCGGTCATGGTCATCGGGGCGCCCGGCGCCACGCGCATCATCACCTCGATGGCGCAGGTGATCGTCAACGTGGTGGACTTCGGTATGAGCGTGGTGGAGGCCGTGGCAGCGCCCCGCTTCGACTGCCAAGTGGGGCCGATCTACTGCCAGAGCCGCATCCCCGAGTCGGTGTGCGCCGAGGTCCGGCGGCGGCATCCGGTGGAGCGGCTGCCTTACGGCCACGGCGGCATGGGGTTGGTGCACGCTCTCTGGCGAGACGCGCGCACGGCGAAGTGGTCCGGAGCCGCCGATACCGGGGCAAACGGCATGGCCATGCGCGGCTGAGCCCGAGGATCAGAGGGCAAAACGGGGCGGGAGATACCCGAGAGCCTCTCCCGCTCACACTCATACGCCGCCTGTTGCAGGCACATAGACCGGCTCTAAGGAGAGGGTCGAACCTGCGGCGCGGCCCAAACTAGACATGATCGTGCCAAGTGCGGCCCCACGCGGCCGCCGAAGGAGTGAGACGTCATGCAGTCTGCGCCCCACCTGTCTCCACGCTTCATTCGGGCAGGCACGGCCCTGCTGCTCGTCGCTGTGCTGATCGCCACCGTCGCCTGCGGCCTCGGCGGCGCCCACCCCACGGCAACGCCCACCACCGCCGCCGCCCCGTCGGCCGCGCTCGCCGTCGCTACCGCTACCCCCACCGCCGCACCACCCACTGTCACCCCGGCGCCCACGTCCACGCCGACTGTGGCCGCATCGGCGCCCGGCAACTCTCCCACGGTTGCACCGCCGGCTGCGGATCGTCAGCGGTACCTCGCCGCTATGCGCGACATTGCGGAGCAATGGGAGGCCTGGTCGGCCGACTCGAACGCCCTCATGAACGAGGTGGGGCAGGACCCGTTAGCCATCTGCATCACCCGCTCGGGAGACATCGACGCGCAGGTGGCCGGCGGGAGGGATCTGCTCGCCGCCCTTTCGGCCGCGACTCCGCCCGAGGAGATCGCCTCCGAGCACAACCGGTTGGTGAGCGAGGGTGCGGCCGGGTTGGACGCGCTGGTGGCCGGAAAGGAGGCCCTCTGCCGCCGTCTGGACGCGGGCACGGCAATGGCCAAGATGGAGGAGGTCAACGCCCACCTGGCCGAGGCCTATGCCGCCGCCGGGGCGGTGTTCGTCTGGGCCCAGGAGGCACAGTCCACACTGTAGGGGCGCACAGCCGTGCGCCCAGGTCCTCGCCACGCCGTCCACCATCCTCGCCCATCGCGTCATTCTGAGCGCAGCGAAGAATCTCCACCTGGCCATACTGTGGGCCCCTTTGTGCCGGCAGCTCTCGCTCCCGCGAGCGGGCTTGGGACTGAGGGTCAGCCTGCGAAGAGGCAAGGACGCCAGGCCGAGCCGGGCGGCAGTGACAGACCGCGCCGCTGCCGCTATGCTGGCAGCGCAGGCGGAGACCGGCGGCCGACCCACGCCGCCGGCTCATCCCCCCAGCCGTAGGAGTTCGCCACCATGACCAGCAGAGAGCGCCTTCTTGCCGCCATCCGCCACCAAGAGCCCGATCGGGTGCCCATCTCGCCCCGTATCGGCGCCTTCCTGGTCGACTACTACGGCCACTCCGGTTGGATGTACGAGCTCAAGGCGGCCCGGGAGTTCGGGTTCGACCCCCTGGTGTTCCTGGGCTCGCCCTACCCCAACTACGTCCGCCAGTGGCACGCCTCCTGCGAGGATCTAGAGGGCGTGCGGGTAGAGGTGAGCACCGAGCGGCGCCCCACCCACACCCTCGTCCGCCGTCGCATCGAGACTCCGGCCGGCCCTCTCAGCGACGCGGTGAAACAGCACAAGGGCGGCATCGGCTACGGCTCCTCCCCCAACCCCCACTGGGAAGAGCGCCTGGTCAAGGACGAGGCCGACCTGGAGCGTCTGGCCTACCTACTGCCCACACCTACGAAGGCCGCCTTCGAGCCGGTGGCTGAGACAGCGGATGTGGTCGGAGACCGGGGCCTAGTGCAGGTCACCATCGAGTCGGCCATCGATCACCGGGCCGGTTGGGCCTACGAACTGGTGGACATGATGGTGGACGCCTACGAGAGACCCGCCTTCCTGCGCGCCCTCCTGGACCTCTTCCACCAGTACTGCCTGGCGGAGACGCGCTGCGCCCTGGAAGCGGGCGTACCCATCATCTTCACCCCCTGGTACTTCGCCTCCGTGAGCGCCGGCTGGTCGCCCGCACTCTATCGGCAGTGGTTCCTGCCCCTGATCAAAGAGCAGGCGGACCTCATCCACGACATGGGCGGCCTGCTGCACTTCTACGACGACGGCAAGTGCATGACCATCCTGCCCTGGCTCAAGGAAGTCGGGGTGGACATCATCTCCACGCTGGCGCCGCCGCCGGTGGGAGACGTGGACCTGAAAGCGGCCAAGGAGTTGGTGGGCGACCGCATCTGCCTCAACGGCAACATCGACCTGATCTACGTCATCAAAATGGGGACGCCGGAGCAGATCCGGGAGGCGGTGCGGCAGGCCATCGTGGACGCGGCGCCGGGTGGCGGGTTCATCCTCGGCACGAGCGACTCCATCCGCGACACCGAGCCCGAGAACGTCCGCGCTTACTTCCAGGCGGCGCACGACTACGGGAAGTACGGCAATCTAGGACGAAAGTAGTGCAGATTGGCGACACCACCTTGCACAATGGGCGGTAACGGTTAACATGTCAGTCTGACGGAGCGAAGGCTTCGGCCGGCTCAGGCTGCGGGCCGGTGTTCGGCAATGCAACTAGGAGGATGGCGGAGATGGCTGTACTTGAGGAACTCTCGCAGGCTTTGATCAACGGAAACGCCTCAAAGACCAAGGAGCTGGCGCAGAAGGCGATCGACGAAGGCATGGCCGCCGGCCAGGTCCTGAGCGAGGGCCTGATCGTGGGGATGAACGAAGTGGGCCGCCGCTTCAAGAACAACGAGTTCTACGTTCCCGAGGTGCTGATTGCCGCCCGTGCCATGCACGCCGGCATGGGAGTGCTCAAGCCGCTGTTGTCCGAGGCGGAAGCGGCTTCGGCGGGGACGGTGCTGATAGGGACGGTGAAGGGCGACCTGCACGACATCGGCAAGAACCTGGTATCGATGATGCTGGAGGGCGCCGGGTTCAACGTGGTGGACATGGGCGTAGACGTGTCGCCGGAGAAGTTCCTGGAGGCGGTACGAGACAAGAAGCCGCAGGTGGTGGGGTTGTCGGCGCTGTTGACGACGACGATGCCTGCGATGAAGACGACGATCGAAGCGTTGAAGGAAGCGGGAGTGCGGGACTCGGTGAAGGTAATGATCGGTGGGGCGCCGGTAACGCAGCGCTACGCCGACGAGATCGGCGCCGATGGGTATGCCCCCGACGCCGCCTCTGCCGTGGACGTGGCCCGCAGGTTGGCCGGCAGGGCCTAGTCCGGCTTCCGGCAGATCGCGTGCGAGTGCACCCCGGATGGTGACGTCCGGGGTGCGCTGTGTTCTGGGGCCTAGCCTGGGTTGAGGCTTTGAGGTCTCCTGCCCTCTTAGGAGCCGCTCACACCAGTCCTGGCTGACACTGTCGGTTCCTGCAAGGAGGCGCCATGAGGCTCAAGGACCGGCCCGCCTATCCCCACCAGGTGGAGCGCCGCCTCCCTTGCGTCACTGTCGACACGCAGAACAACAGCCGGAACACCTCGCCCCACCAGCAAATGGCGCCGTCCTCGGCCGGTATCCGCGCGGCGGTGGAGCGGCTGATGGAGAGCGGCTCAACCACCGCGTGCATTCGCGCTTGCCAGCATGCCCCGTCGGCCCCATCATAGCCCCATAGAGCGCAGCCGCAGCGGCTGGGCATCTTCCAGGAGGCACTCATGTCTGACAAGAAGATAGGCGTCGGTATCCTCGGCCTCGGCCGTGCCGGCTGGGGCATTCACTGCCGCACCATCCAGCAGCCCGCGGTGGCAGAGAAGTTCCAGGTCGTCGCCGTCACCGACCCCATCGTCTCGCGCATGGAAGAGGCCAAGGAGACCTTCGACTGCAAGACCCACGACAGCATCGAGGCTCTCCTCAAGAACAAGAAGGTGGACATGGTCGTGGTGGCTACCTTCAACAAGGACCACCCTGCGCATGCCATCGCCGCCATGAAGGCCGGCAAGCACGTCCTGTGTGAGAAGCCCATGGCCACCAACGCCGCCGAAGCGGACGAGATGATCCGCGTGCGCGATGAGACCAAGCTTGTCCTAACCTTCAACCACTGCTCCCGCTACTCCCCCGACTTCATGACCGTGCAGGACGTGCTACGCTCGGGCAAGCTGGGCGAGATCTTGCAGATCAAGGTCTACGGCGGCTCCTTCCGGCGCCGGTGGGACTGGCAGACGCTCAAGTCGCATGGCGGCGGCGAGATGCTCAACAACGCTTCCCACGCCACCGACGTCGCCCTGGCCCTCATGGAGACCCTGGGCGTCTCCACCGATTTGGACGTCTTCGCCGACATCCGGAAGACGCCCCTCTGCCTCGGCGACGCCGACGACCACATCAAGATCATGCTGCGCAGCAAGACCGGCGGCCCTACCGCCGACATCGAGCTGAGCAACGCGGCGGCCGTTCACCAGGATCACTACATCATCCAGGGCACCAGCGGCGGTCTCTGGGGCGACTCCCAGGAACTGCACTGGCGCTTCTTCAACCCCAAGATGCTCCCCCAGCGCCAGGCGGACCCGAATCCGACGCCGGACCGCAGCTATAACCGCGAGGACATCCCCTGGCAGGAAGGCCACTGGCAGCGCGGCAAGGAAGCTACATCCGGCTATGAGGGGATCTACTTCAACATGTACGATGCCATCACCACCGGCGCCCCGGTAGCGGTGAAGCCGGAGACGGTGCGAACCCAGATGGCCATCTTCGACGAAGCCCGGCGGCAGTGCCCGGTATAGGCCGGAGACAGGGAAACCTAACCCCCTCGTGGTTTCGCAGAGCGAAACCACTGCTCCCCCTTCCCTGAAAAGGAAGGGGGAGCCGGGCCTCCGTCCCACTGACGACTAGTCGCGAGGGAGCGACCACATGCTGCCGGCCGAAAAGGGCGTGAGACCACGACTTAACCTGCGGGCGCTGGCCGACTACGCGCTGATCGCCCTCGGCTCCGTGCTGGTGGCGGCCGCGGCCGACATGTTCCTCATACCCAACCGGGTCGTGTCCGGCGGCCTCACCGGCGTCTCCACCGTCCTCTACTACCTGATCGGCACGCCCGTGGGCCTGGTCACCTTCCTGCTCAACGTTCCCCTCTTCCTGGCCAACATCCGCTGGGGCGGCGGTTGGCGGGCGGGCGTGAAGACCGTCTTCGCCGTCGCGGTGATGTCCGCCGCCATCGACCTGCTGCGGCCGTACCTCCCCCAAGCCACTGCCGACCCGGTGCTGTACACCGTCTACGGCGGCCTGGTAGACGGCTTAGGGCTGGGACTGGTCTTCCGCGCCGGGGGCACCACCGGCGGCACCGACATCATCGCCCGCCTGGCGCACCGCTTCCTCGGCATCAAGTTGGGGCATACTCTGTTGGCGGCGAACGTGGTCATCCTCGGCTCGGCGGCGCTCATCTTCGGCCTGGAGCCGGCCATGTACGCCCTGTTGCTCGCCTTCGTCTCCAGCCGCGTCATCGACGTGGTGCAGGAGGGGCTGTCGCAGTCGCGCTCCACCATGATCATCTGCCGCCGCTCCAACGAGGTCCGCGCCGCCATTCTGGGGCAAATGGAGCGGGGCGTGACCGTTCTCCACGGGGAGGGCGGCTACACCGGCGAGCCTCGCGACGTCCTCGTCTGCGCCGTGCCCCAGACGGAGGTCAGCCGGCTGAAGCGGCTGGTGCAGGAGATCGACCCCGACGCCTTCGTCATCGTTGCCCCCGCCAGCGAGGTGCTGGGCGAGGGCTTCCACGGCCTGGAGGCGCCATAGGGGGAGACTCACGGCGGAGGACGCGGAGAGCAGGAAGAAGAGAGGCAAGTGATAGGAGAGAAGACCATCAAGCTGTCGCTGGCCATCCAGACGCCTGAGGTGCGGCACACGGTACCGGTGGCCCTGCTCAGCGGTTCCCTGGAGGAGAAGCTAAGCAAGGCGGCCGCCCTGGGCGCCGACGGTGTGGAGATCATGTCTTCGGACCCGGAAGCGCTGGACGTATCCGCTCTGAAGCGGGCGTTGGCCGCGGCCGGCCTGGAGGCGGCGGCGGTGGGAACGGGCGCGGTGGCGGGCTCCACCGGCCTCACCTTGCTGCACACCGACGGCGAGGTGCGTCGCCAGGCGCGCTTGCGCCTCTATCGCCTTATCCAGTTCGCCGGCCAGGTGGACGCGCCGGTAGTCACCATCGGCGCCTTCCGCGGTCGCGGCGCCTGGATGGGCGAGGGGGCCGAGGACGAACTGGCGGATGGATTGCGCGCCGCCGCTGAGCTGGCCGCCGGCCATGGAGTGCGCCTGGCCCTCGAGCCGGTCAACCGCTACGAGGTGGACCTCATCCACACCGTGGCCGAGGGGCTGGACTTCCTGCGCCGGGTGGGCCACGACTCCCTCGGCCTGCTCATCGACACCTTCCACGCCAACATCGAGGAGAGCGACCGGTTGGAGCCGTACCGGCGCGTTATGGAGGCCGGCCGGCTGTTCCACATCCACCTGGGCGACAACAACCGGCTCGCTCCCGGCTGGGGCGCCATCGACTTCCGCGCCATCGTCCACTGCCTGCGGCGCGGCAGCTACCAGGGCTACCTCTCCGCCGAGCTGCTGCCCCGGCCGGATCCGGACGCGGCCGCGGCGCAGACGGTGAGGCATATGCGCGAGGTGATGGGGGACGACTGACACGCGGCTCGCGACGCGCGAATGGCGAGGGGAGGGAGCACTCTCGCGGGCGGGCGGCGGGCCGAGGCAGCCGGCGGAGGCCGGCTTCGCTCATTCGTAGCCCCGCGGCTTCAGCCCGGGGCGACAGTGCCATCCACCCACCGGGGCGGGAAGACGCAGCGGCGGTCTGAAGGCCGCCGCTGGAGGCGCTGCGCGCCATGTCGCCGGGCGTTGGGCGTGCCTGGC
>JAXGMM010000003.1:0-390176 GCA_040768685.1 Anaerolineae bacterium | reverse complement strand
GCCCACCAGGCTGAATCAGATGGAGCAGATGGCCTCATGCCGGCCCTCCGGCGGGCGAACCGAAAGGTACTGCGGCGGCTTACGGCAGAATCAAAAGACCCTGCCTCCACAATCCGGTCTTTGCGCGACAGGACGGCCGCTCCTATACTCGTTCACCGGTTAACTATGTACAGGTGAAGCAATGTCTCTCTTGCCGGAACAGGAGCTCGGACGGTTGCTGGTATGCCTGTCCCGTCTGCACCGGACCATGGCCGACCGTTCCGTAGACGCTATCGGCCTGTTCCGCGGCCAATCCATGCTGCTCATGGTCCTCTCTCGGCACGACGGCATCACGCACTCCGAGGCGGCGGAGAGGCTGGGCATATCGCCGGCGGCCACCACCAAGGTCATCAAGCGCATGGAGCGGGGCGGCTATGTCGACAGACGTGCCGACCCCACAGACGAGCGGGTGTCGCGTGTCCATCTGACGGAGTCCGGCTGGGCACTCATCGCTCGCATCGACGCCGCTTTCGCGAAGCTCGACACAGCGATGCTTGCCGGGTTCGGGAGTTCGGATCGGGAGCAATTGCGCGAGTTCCTCGAGCGGATGCGCTCGAACCTCTCTAGTTTCCAGCCTTAGTAGCGACACCCATTCGATAAGGAGCCGTATGATCAGAAGACTGGCGGCCTACGTGGGCGGGTACCGACGAGACATCCTGGTCGTGCCCATCTTCGTGCTGATCGACGTAGCCTGTGAACTCAGTATGCCGCTGTTGATGTCTCGCATTGTGGACGTGGGGATCGTCAACCGGGACATCAGATACATCGCAACGATCGGGGGCGCCATGGTGCTGTTGGCCCTGACGGCCATCGCCTTCGGGGCGGGCATGATGCACTTCTCCACCCGGGGCAGCATGGGCTTCGGCGCCAACCTTCGCGATGCTCTCTTTGCCAAGATTCAGGCGTTCTCCTTCAAGAACATCGACGCATTCAGCACTGCGTCGCTGATCACGCGCGTTACGAACGATGTCAACAATGTGCAGATGACCTTCCTAATGGCGCTGAGGATGCTGCTGCGCGCGTCGATGATGCTCATCATCGCGTTTGTGCTGGCGTACAGCATCAACGCGGAACTGTCGGTGGTTCTGGCGGTGGCGATCCCCGTGCTGGTAGTGGCGGTGTCGCTGGTGATGCGCACCGCTGGTCGCCGGTTCACTGTAGTCCAGGAGCGCATCGACGGCATGAACGCCACCCTGCAGGAGAACCTCGTCGGGCAGCGGGTGGTCAAGGCGTTCGTCCGCGCCGACTTCGAGAACGGCAAGTTCCGGCAGTCCAACGATGCCCTGACCAACGCTTTCATACGCGCGGTCAGCATCGTGATCCTGAACATGCCGGTCATGATGCTGGTGATGAACAGCACCGCGCTTGTAGTGATCTGGCTGGGCGGCAACATGGTCGCCACCGGGAGGCTGGGCCCGGGTGAGCTGATCAGTTACCTGAGCTACATCATGCAGATCCTGATGAGTGTGATGATGATCTCCATGGTGTTCATCATGGCGGCGCGCGCCCAGGCGAGCGGCAAACGTCTGCTGGAGGTGCTTGACACCGAAATCGACATAACTGACACACATGTTGTGGTAGGGCCTACAGAGGAGCCCCTCGTAACTGCGGGCAAGGTCGAGTTCCGCGACGTCGGCTTCCGCTACAGCCTTGGCGGCACCGGGGCCGAAGTGCTCTCCGGCATCAGCTTCACGGCCGAGCCGGGCGAGGTGGTCGCCATAGTGGGTGGAACGGGCTCGGGCAAGTCGACGCTGGTCAGTCTCATTCCGCGCCTCTACGACGCCACGACTGGTTCGGTGCTAGTCGATGGTCGGGACGTGCGCGACTACCGGCTTGACGCCCTTCGCGAGGGTGTAGGAGTGGTGCTGCAGCAGAACACCCTTTTCTCCGGCACCATACGCGACAACCTGCTCTGGGGACGTGAGGACGCCACCCAGGACGAGATCGAGGCGGCGTGTCGGGCGGCGCAGGCGCATGACTTCATCATGAGCTTCCCGGAAGGCTACGACACTGACCTCGGGCAAGGAGGCGTGAACCTCTCTGGTGGACAGAAGCAGCGCCTGACAATCGCCCGGGCCATGCTGAAGCGGCCGAGGATACTCATCCTCGACGACAGCACCAGTGCTGTGGATTCGGCGACCGAGGAGCGCATCCGCAAGTCCTTCTACAACGATCTGGCCGGCACCACCGTGTTCATCATCGCCCAGCGCATCAGCTCGGTGCGGGGCGCGGACAAGATCCTGGTACTGGACGACGGCAAGCTGATCGGTGTCGGCACCCACAGTGGCCTGCTGGCGGAGAACCAGGTGTACCGCGAGATCAACCAGTCGCAGCAGGAGGGGGTGCTTGCCGGATGAGCGCGAACAAGGGCAAAACGGCTACCGGGAAGGTGCCCCTAGCGGGAGTCGGGTCTCGAGGCGCGGGTGCGATCGCGGCGCGAGGAGGCCCGGGCGGCGGTGGACCGGGGATGCGCCGGGGAGGCTTCCAGCGGCCCAAGAACCTGAAGGCAGTTGGGCTGCGCCTGCTCGGCTACCTGAAGGCCCGGCGCTGGACTCTGTTGCTGGTCGGCGTCCTCGTGCTGGTAAGCACGGCCACCTCGTTGGCGGGCAGCTACCTGCTTAAGCCCGTGATCAACGACTACATTCTGCCGGGCGACTTCCGTGGGTTGGCTCGGACCATCGCCGTGCTGGCGGCCATCTACTTGGCGGGGATCGCCGCCTCCTACGCACAGAGTCGTCTCATGATCGAGGTCGCCCAGCGAACGTCCAACACCATGCGGCGTGACCTCTTTGCGAAGCTGCAGACGTTGCCGGTCCGGTACTTCGACGCTCACACGCACGGCGAGGTGATGAGCCGCTTCACAAACGACATCGACATGGTGCAGATGGCCTTCGAGCAGAGCCTGGTACAACTCATCTCCAGCACCATTAACTTCGCCGGCGCGATCGTGATGATGCTGGTGCTGAGCCCTGCTCTGATGCTGGTCACTGCGTCTGTCCTGGCAATCATGCTGTTTGTCATGGGCAAGCTTGGCGGCAGGAGCCGCACCTACTTCATGGCGCAGCAGCGCCACCTGGGCGATCTCAACGGCTACGTGGAGGAACTGGTGGGCGGCCTCAGGGTGGTGAAGGTCTTCGGCCATGAGGACGCCGCCATCGACGAGTTCCGCCGGCGAAACGAGGAGTACCGCAAAGCGGCGACTAGTGCCAACTTCTATGCCTCGGTTGTGATGCCGGTGATGGGCAACCTCAGCAACATCGCCTACGCTGCCAGCGCCATGGCCGGCGGGATGCTGACGGTCTGGGGCCGATTCGATATCGGCTCCCTGGCGGCTTACCTGCAGTACTCCCGGCAAATGGGTATGCCCATCAACCAGATCACCAATCAGTTCAACACCGTGCTGGCGGCGATGGCCGGCGCTGAGCGGGTGTTCGAAGTAATGGACGAGACGCCTGAGGTGGACGACGGCGAAGTGGTGCTGGTCGGGGCCATCCGGCGACCAGACGGCGGCTTGGAAGTCCTGAGGAATGGTGGGCATCCCACCCACTGGGCCTGGCAGTGCCCACAGCCGGACGGCTCCACGGGCTACACCGAGTTGAGGGGTGACGTTCGCCTTGACCGGGTCACGTTCGGCTACGACCCCAGCCAGCCGGTGCTGCACGGCATATCGCTGTTCGCAAAGCCGGGCCAGAAGATCGCCTTCGTGGGCTCCACCGGGGCGGGCAAGACCACGGTCACCAACCTGGTGAACCGCTTCTACGAGGTGGACGAGGGAGCGATCACCTTCGACGGCATCGACATCCGCCGGATCCGCAAAGACAGTCTACGCGGTTCCATCGGCATGGTTCTTCAGGACACCCATCTGTTCACGGGCACGGTGATGGAGAACATCCGCTACGGCCGGCTGACGGCCACCGATGACGAGTGCATCCTGGCGGCTGAGCAGGCCAACGCGCACTCGTTCATTCGCCGGCTGCCTCACGGGTACGATACGGTGATCACCGCAGACGGGGCCAACCTCTCCCAGGGGCAGCGCCAACTGCTTGCCATCGCCCGGGCCGCCGTGGCCGATCCACCGGTGATGGTGCTGGATGAGGCGACCAGTTCCATCGACACCCGGACCGAGCGATTGATCGAGAAGGGGCTCGATTCCTTGATGCAGGACCGCACCGTGTTTGTGATCGCCCACCGCCTGTCCACGGTGCGGAACGCCGACGCGATCCTGGTGATAGAGGATGGTCGGATCATAGAGCGGGGTGACCACGAGGATCTGCTGGAGCAGCGAGGACGCTATTACCAGCTCTACACCGGCCAGTACCAGCTCACCTAGCCCGATGAGAGTGGCCCAAGCCGGGCTCCGGGAGCGGTGGCGGCATGTCGGGCCTGGTGCTACTCTGAGCGCACACTGATCTGAGGTTGCCGGCGCAGCGCGGGTGCGGCGCCGCCTTCGGGCATCGCCGACGCGGGAGACCGGTCGTGCTCTCATCTGGGCGAGGAGTCGCGTTATGAAGCCGACCATTGTTGTCATTATCGTTTTGGCGGTTCTGGCCGGACTGGTGTGGCTTGGCGTTAGCATCAAGCCGGCGCCATTTCCTCACTTTGGCGGCATGTCCGTGGACCGCGGCGCCGTGCCACTGCCCACTGGGCTGCCGATACCGGTGGAGCGCTTCTACCGTACGGTCTACGGGGATGAGGTGCCGGTGATCGAGACCGTGGTGTTCAGCGGGCGGGCAAGCATGAGCCCGGTCCCGGGTCTTTCGCTTCCGGCTCGCTTCGTATTCGTTCACAATGCCGGCCACGACTACCGGCACTACTTTGAGGCCACCCTCTTCGGCTTGCCCCTGCTCAAGGTGAACGAAGGGTACATCGAAGGCGAGAGCTACTTCGAGAGCCCGATGGGCTCCTACCGCGACGATCCCAACACGAACCAGGCCGCCAACCTATCCCTCTGGGCAGAGGCGGCGATGTTCCCGGCCATTCTGGTGACGGACCCGCGGGTTCGATGGGCCCCGGTGGACGACCAGACGGCCCTGCTCTATGTCCCCTTTGAGGAGGGGGAGGACACGTTCGTGGTCCGCTTCAACCCGCAGTCGGGCCTGATCGATGCCATGGAGGCCATGCGCTACCGCGAACCGGGCGAGGACAAGCCGAAGATCCTCTGGATCACCCGCTACGAGCCCGGGCCGACCCTGCCGGGATCGAAGATGGGGGCGACGGGCTCGACCACCTGGCTCGACCAGGGCCGTCCTTGGGCCGTCTTCACCGCGGAGCAGGCGGTCTTCAACGCGGATGTGAGCCGGTACATCCGCCAACGGGGACACTAGGAGTCTCCTCCAACTGAATCAGCCTCTTCGTTACTGGCGGGGCTTCCGGCCCGCAGGCGCATCAGATGCGTGCCGTCGCGCATCGGATTGGAGCCAATGCACCGCTGGGCGCGGCGAGAAGCCATTCCCTCGTGTCCGCCCTCTCCAGACGCCCGGTCGGCGGCGTGCTCAACAAGAATCGAAAGGCCCTGAGCTCGCGGGTGCGGAGGCTTCGCCGCGCCTGTGGGCCGGTGCTATAATGGCTCCCCGCGGAGGAGGCCATGGGTAGCGGTGATCTCAATGCCAAGATGGCGGAAGTGCGGGCCCTTACCGATGCCAAGGGGTTCTCATCCGACCACGAGCGCATCTGGGAGATGCTCACCCTGATCCACTCCGAAGTATCGGAAGCGGCGGACGCTTACAAGAAGGGCCGGCCCATGGATGACGTGGGTGAGGAGCTGATCGACACCATCATCCGTATCCTGCACCTGCTCTCGGCTCTGGGACTGGACGCCGAGGCGTTGTTCCAGCGCAAGATGGCCCACAACTGGGAGCGTCCGGCCAAGTACAACACCGTCCGGGGGGGTTGATGGCGGCGCCGCCCCGCCTATTCCGCACCGTGGGGGTGGTGCTCCGCCGGCGGGACTTCGACGAGGCGGACCGGCTGATCACCGTACTGACCCGTGACCGAGGCAAGCTTCGGCTGCTGGCCAAGGGGACGCGGAAGATCACCAGCCGCAAGGCCCCGCACGTGGACCTGTTCCGCCAGGTGGACCTGCTGGTGCACCAAGGCCGCACCTTCGGAGTCGTGTCGCAAGCCGAGACGGTGCACCCGTTCGACGGGCTGGCGCACGAACTGGGGCGACTGGCGGCGGCGCACTACCTGGCGGAGTTGACCGACACCTTCGTCGGCGAGGGCGACGATGCCCGCGGCGTCTACGACCTCTTCCTCGAGGTCCTGCACTGGCTGGAGTCCGGTTGCGACCCGATGCTGGCGCAGAGGTACTTCGAGTTGCACCTGCTGGACATAGAGGGCTACCGGCCGGAGTTGTACCGGTGCCCCGGCTGTGCGCAGTGGCTGGAGGAGCAGACCAACGTGTTCGACGTGGCGCAGGGGAGCATGTGCTGCCCGGCCTGCGCATCGGGACGGCCTCAGGCGAGGCGGGTGAGCGTGGGGGCGCAGAAGGTGCTGCGCTATCTGCAGCGAAGCACGGTGCCGGACTGTGGGAAGCTTCGGCTGAGCGCCGGCCTACAGGCGGAGATGGAGGGCTTGCTCGGGGAGTACATCCGCAGCGTTGTGGAGTGGCCGCCCCGGTCGCGCCGGTTCATCGACGCAGTGCAGAGGCTGCCGAACCAGCAGTGAGCAGACAAGATACGCGCGAGAGGTGGAGCGCATGAGCGGTCGGAATCCGGGGTTCCAAGAAGTCATTATGCGCCTGGAGCGGTTCTGGGCTGAGCAGGGCTGTCTCATCTGGCAACCCTACAACGTGCAGGTGGGCGCGGGCACCATGAACCCGGCCACCTACCTGCGGGTGTTGGGCCCCGAGCCCTGGCGCGTCGCCTACGTGGAACCGTCCATTCGTCCGGCGGATGGACGCTACGGCGAGAACCCCAACCGCTGGCAGCGGTTCTATCAGTACCAGGTCATCATCAAGCCCGATCCCGGGAACCCCCAGGAGATGTACCTGCGCAGCCTGGAAGCCATCGGCGTGGACCTGAGCCTCCACGATGTGCGCTTCGTGGAGGACAACTGGGAGTCGCCCGCTCTGGGCGCCTGGGGCCTGGGCTGGGAAGTGTGGTGCGACGGCCAGGAGATCAGCCAGTACACGTACATGCAGCAGGCCGGCGGAGTGGCGCTGGACCCGGTGTCGGTGGAGATCACCTACGGGCTGGAGCGGATAATGCTCTTCCTGCAGGGCGCGCCTACCTTTCTCGACATCCGCTGGCAGGACGACGTCACCCACGGCGACCTGCTCCTCCGGCAGGAAGTGGAGGACTGCACCTACAACTTCGAGGTGGCGGACGTGGGCCGGCTCAGCGCGCTTTACCGCATCTACGCGGCGGAGGCGGAGGCGGCGTTGGCGAGGGGCTTGGTGTTGCCGGCGCACGACTACGTTCTCAAGTGCAGCCACGTCTTCAACGTGCTCGATGCCCGCGGCGCCATCGGCGTCACGGAGCGGGCCGTCTACTTCGGCCGCATGCGCGACCTGGCGCGACGGGTGGCGGTAGCCTTCCTGGAGCAGCGTGAGAAGGAGGGGTACCCGCTGAAGGCGCGCACCTGGCGTACCGCCGCGGCGGCTCCGAGCGGCCCGGCTCCCATGCCCGCCCCATCGTCGATCCCGCAGCCGTTCGTTCTGGAGATCGGCACAGAGGAACTGCCGCATGGCGACCTGCAGATCGCGCTTGAACAATTGCGACGGCGGGTGCCGGAACTGCTCCAGGGGGAGCGGCTGAGCTTCGAGCAGGTGCTGGTAGAGGGCACACCTCGCCGCCTCGCGGTGATGGTCGAGGGGCTGGCCCCGGGCCAGGCCGATGAGGTCTCGGTGGTGAAGGGACCGCCGGCGCGAGCGGCGTTCGACGCCGCCGGCGCGCCCACCAAGGCGGCCGAGGGCTTCGCCCGGCGCTATGGCGTGCCGGTGGAATCCCTGACCACGCAGGAGATGGACGGCGGCAGCTATGTGGTGGCCGAGGTGCGGCGCGAGGGCGAACCGGCGGCGGTCGTGCTCTCCCGTCTCCTGCCGGAACTGCTCGGGGGCATCCGCTTCCCGCAGAGCATGCGGTGGAACGACACGGGCACGTCCTTCTCGCGGCCGGTGCGCTGGCTCCTCGCCCTGCTCGGCGAGGACGTCGTCCCCTTCCAGTTCGCCGGCCTGGCAAGCGGCCGGCAGACGCGCCTGCTTCGCGCGGCGCCGCAGAGCGAGGCGGCAGTGGCATCGGCGTCCGGCTATCGGGATACCATCGCGGACGCGGGGATAGTCCTGTCCGTCGAGGAGCGGGTCGCCCTGATCGCCGCACGTTCCCATGAGCTCGCTGCCTCGGTGGGCGGAGCTCTGGTGGAAGACCCGGACCTGCTGGCGGAGGTGGCGAACCTGGTGGAGTCGCCGACGCCGGTCCTGGGCGCCTACTCCGAGGAGTACCTGATGCTTCCGCGCGAGGTGCTCACCACCGTCATGCGCAAGCACCAGCGCTACTTCGCCGTGGAGGCGGAGGGTGGGCTACGGCCCTACTTCGTGGCCGTGCGAAATGGCGGCACGGACGGCGATGACGTAGTGCGGAGCGGCTATGAGGCGGTGCTCCGGGCCCGCTTTGCCGATGCGTCGTTCTTCTTCCGCGAGGACCTCGACGAGCGGCTGGAGGCCCATCTGCCGAGGCTGGGCACCCTGACCTTCCAGGAGAAGCTGGGCTCGATGCTGGACAAGTCCCAGCGGCTGGAGGCGTTGATCCCGGCCCTTGGTTCGCTGCTCGCGCTCACGGAGGAGGAGATCCCCTTGGCGGCTCGCGCCGCCCGTCTGGCCAAGGCCGACCTCGCCACCAATATGGTGGTGGAGTTCACCTCCTTGCAGGGCATCATGGGCGGGTTCTACGCGAACCGGCAGGGCGAGGACCAAGCGGTTGCCACCGCTATCGCCGAGCACTACAACCCACGGCGCGCCGGCGACGCCGGTCCTTCCACGCGTATCGGGCTGGCGGTGAGCCTGGCGGACCGGCTGGACAGCATCCTAGGCCTGCTGGCCGTGGGCATGGAGCCGACCGGTTCAGCCGACCCGTACGCCCTGCGGCGGGCCGCAGCCGGACTGGCGCAGAACCTCATCCAGTGGCGGACCAGACTGGATCTGCGCAAGGCGTTGGCACTGGTCGCCGAACGGCTGCCCGTGACGGCGACGGCCGAAGTGCAGGCCCGCGCCGTCGAGTTCATCACCCAGCGGCTGCGCGTCCACATGCAGGAGCAGGGACTGCGCTACGATGTGGTGGACGCCGTCCTTGCCGAGAGGGGCTACGATCCTTACTGGGCGGTATCGTCGGCGGCGCGGCTGCAGGAGTGGGTTGGCCGTCCGGATTGGATGGACTTGCTGAACGCCTACGGCCGCTGCAGGCGCATCACTCGCGATCTTGACGCGAGCCTGGAACTGCGGCCCGATGACCTGGGCGCGGCAGCGGCGCATGATCTGCACGAGGCCTATCTTCGGTACGCCGCTGAGATAGGAGCAAGCAGCGGCGTTGATGACCTGCTGTCCACCCTGCAGAAGATGACGCCGGCCATCACCCGCTTCTTCGACGAGGTGCTGGTCATGGCGGACGATCCCTCCGAGCGCCGCAACCGCCTCGCCCTGGTGCAGCATATCGCCGACCTGGCGACGGGAATCGCGGACCTGAGCCGGCTAGAGGGGTTCTAGATGTCTGAGGGGGCCGGCGCCATGCCTGCCCAAGCACTGGAGGAGGTGGTGCGCCGCACTGTGGCGCGGCACCTCCTCTTTGCGCGCGGTAGCATCACTGTCGTGGGGTTCTCGGGCGGCCCGGACTCGCTCGCCCTGCTTCATCTGCTGCATCGTCTGGCGCCCGAATGGGGCCTCACCCTGCGTGCGGCTCACCTCAACCACCGGCTGCGCGGCGCCGACTCGGATGCGGATGCGGTGTTTGCTGCCGCCACCTGCCGGGCCTGGGGTGTGCCGCTGGTGCAGGAGGCGGTAGACGTCCAGGCGGAGGCCGAGCGCCGCGGGCTGGCGGTAGAGGAGGCGGCCCGGCAAGTGCGCTACGCCTTCCTCGGCCGCGTCGCGGCGGCGGTGGGCGCGGCGACCGTCGCGGTGGGGCACAACGCCGACGACCAAGTGGAGACGGTGCTTATGCACTTCCTTCGCGGGGCCGGTCTGGGAGGGTTGCGCGGAATGCTGCCCTCCAGCGACCTCAGCGGCCTGCGCACGGACGAGGCTCTCCCGACGGGAGTGCGGCTGGTGCGGCCGCTGCTGCATGCTTCCAGGAGCCTGATCGAGGCCTACTGCGCCGAGCGCGACCTGCACCCTCGGTTCGATCGCTCCAACCTGGACACCACTTACTTCCGGAACCGGCTGCGCCTGGAGCTCATTCCCTATCTGGAGAGCTTCAACCCCAACCTCAAGGCAGTCGTCGGGCGGACGGCGGACGTTCTGGCGGCGGACCACGACCTGCTGCAGCGGGAGCGCGACCAAGCCTGGCAGGCGGTGGTCTGCAGGAGTGACGCGGAGTCGGTCGAGTTTGAGCTGGAGGGCTTCCGCGCCCTGCACCTTAGCCTGCAGCGGGGGCTCATTCGCCGGGCCATTGCCCAGTTGCGGCCGCCCCTGCGCAACATCGACATGATCCACGTCGAGCAGGCCGTCGAGGCGGTGCAGCGCGCGAGCGGGGCGGGAGCCAAGGCGGGCTTGCCGCAGGGCCTGCTGCTGACGGTAGGCTACGACACCTTCGTGGTGCGCGATGCGGCGTCGGCGATAGTGGCGGGCGATAACTACCCGCAGTTGCCGGCAGGGGCTGAAAGCGTGCCGCTTCCGGCGCCCGGCGAGGCGAGGTTGGCGGCGGGCTGGGTGGTGAAGGCGACGGTGGTTCCGGTGCAGATGCTGGCGGCTGACGCTCTGGAGCGGCCTCATCCGTGGACGGCATACCTGGACCGGTCGGCCTGTCCAGGCGGCCTGCTGTTGCGCCCGCGCCGCGAGGGAGAGCGGATGCAGCCTCTGGGCTTAGGCGGCCGGAGCAAGAAGCTGAACGAACTGATGATCAATCTCAAGGTGCCGGCGGCCTACCGCGCACGCTACCCGGTCCTCGCACGCGGCGACACTGTCCTGTGGCTGCCGGGGTACCATGTCGATCATCGGGCGCGGGTCAGGGAGGACACGAGGGAGGTAGTGAGGGTGGAGGTGGAGCGGGCTTGAGAGCGGGCGCGGGCGTCTCGGAACCGGCAACGGCGTCGGCCAGCCGGCGGCGGCTGATCGGAGTGCTGATGGGCGTCGGCTATGGGGCGGGCTGGGGCATCTGCACCGTGTGGCTGGGCCGTCTGTTGCGCACCTATCCTCTGCACCCCACCGGCGTCATGTTCTGGCGCGGCCTGATCGTCTCCGCCGCACTGCTGGGGCTGCTCGCCCTGCGCGGGCGCCGGACGGGCGACGCGTGGGCCGGGGTTAGGGTACAGCGCAAGCACCTGCCCTTCCTGGTGGTCTTCGGCCTGGTGGGCATCACCCTGAACAACGCCTCGTGGGGTATGTCGGTGAGCATGAACGGCGTCACCGTCGCCACGGTGATGGCCTACAGCGCGCCCATCTTCACCGTGCTGCTCTCCCGGCCGCTCTTCGGCGAGCCGATCACCGGTCGCAAGGCTTTGTCCCTGCTCATGGCTCTGGCAGGCTGCCTGCTCGTTTCTCAGGTATACGACCTGGACAGTTCGACGCTGACCACTACGGGCATCGTCGTGGCACTGGCGGTGGGCCTGTTCCAGTCCGGACGCGACTTGCTGGGGAAGAAGGCCGGGCGTCTGTACTCCGAGATGACCAACTTGTTCTATGCCTTCACCTTCGGTACCGTGTTCCTGGGCTTGGCGCAGATCTCGCCCGATCTGGCGCCGCACATGCCGCTGCAGGGCTGGCTCGAATTGGTCTGCATGTCGCTGGGCATCATGCTCTCCTACCTGATGGACCTGGGCGCGCTCGCACGGCTGCCGGTGAGCGTGGCCAGCATTCTGGGGCTGTCCGAGCCCGTGGTGGCGGCGCTGCTGGCGTACCTGGTGCTGGGCGAGTTGCTGGTGGGGCTGCAAGTCCTGGGGGCGCTGCTGGTGATCGGCGGCGTGGTGGTGCTGGAAGTGCGCGATGCCTGAGGCGGGAACGGTACGGCTCAAACCGGGACGGGAGAAGAGCGTCCTTAACCGGCATCCCTGGCTGTTCAGCGGGGCAATCGCCCGAGTGGAGGCCGAGGACGGCGGAGACGTAGACGTCCTGGCAGCGGACGGCCGCTGGTTGGCGCGCGGCTACTACAACGCCCGCTCGCAGATCCAAGTTCGGCTCCTAAGCTGGGACCGCGACGTCCCGGCCGATAAGCAGTTCTGGCAGAACCGAACCATGCGGGCCGTCGACGGTCGGCGCCGGCTCCCGGGCTGGAACAGCAGTGCGGTCCGTCTGATCAACGCTGAGGCGGACGGACTGCCGGGCCTGGTAGCTGACCTCTACGCCGACTCCGAGCGGCGCGAGGCGGTGCTGGTGGTGCAGGCGCTCACCTTGGGCATCGAGGCCAGGCGAAACTGGCTGTACGACCTTCTGGCTCGGGCGGTGACGCCGGAGACGGTGCCCCAGGTAGGCCCGTGGGACCGCCTGATTGTCTACGAGCGCAGCGACGCCGATGCGCGGCGGTTGGAGGGCTTGGCCACCCGCACGGGGTCGGTCTCCGGCGGCGAGCCGGAATCACTCGGGGTGCTGGAGGACGGCCTCGCCTTTGAGGTGGACGTGAAGGCGGGCCACAAGACGGGCCTGTACCTGGACCAGAGCCGCAATCGGGCGCGGGTGGCCCGCTATTGCCGGGGCGCGGAGGTGCTGAACGCCTTTGCCTACACCGGCGGCTTCGGCATTCACGCCTTGCGGGCGGGCGCCGAGTTCGTCGTCGATGTGGACACCTCGGCGGCGGCATTGGCGGCCGGGGAGCGCAACCTGGCCCGTAACGGGCTGCCAGGGCAGCGCCGAGAGGCAGTCGAGGGCGACGTCTTCCAGGTCCTGCGGCGCTACCGCCAGGAGGGTCGGCGCTTCGACGTGGTGGTGCTGGACCCGCCCAAGTTCGCCGGCAACACCAAGCAGGTGCAGGCGGCCTGTCGCGGCTACAAGGACATCAACATGCTGGGCCTGGCCCTGCTCCGTCCGGGCGGCGTGTTGGCGACCTTTTCCTGCTCCGGGCTGGTGTCCGCCGACCTGTTCCAGAAGGTGGTCTTTGGGGCCTCGGTGGACGCGGGCCGCGAGGCGCAGATCCTGGAGCCGATGACGCAGGCGCCCGATCACCCGGTGCTCCTGACCTTCCCCGAGTCGCAGTATCTGAAGGGCCTGCTCTGCCGCGTCTGGTAGGCGCCTGCAAGGCCTACCAGCTGGGATCAGTGGGAGCAGACGGGTCTAGCCGGCACCTTGCTCTTGGAGATCCCAGAAGCGCTTGGGCAGTTCGTTGATCACGCAATGGGCGCCCTGCGGGTTCCAGGCGGTGAACCACTCGGCGTCCTCGGGCGAGAGCCGAATGCAGCCATGGGAGGCGGGATAGACGCCTAGGGCGTCGAGTTCCTGGTAGACCTTGACTCCGTCCTCCACGAGGTAGGGAGCCCCGTGGATGAGGATACCGCCCTCGGCCATGAACAGGTACCAACCCTCGTCTTGGGTGGTGCCGAACGAGGTGAACGTCCCCACGTAGTGGCCGACTCGACCTTCCCATGCCGGGGTGAAGCTGTCTTGGCGAGCCTTGCCCGTGCTCACCGGGATGATCCGGACGAGTTCGCCGTCTTGATAGACGAACATGGTCTGCAAGTCCTGGTCGATGAAGACGGCCTTTCCGACCTGCGCCTGCTCCTTCAGTTCCGGCGTAGGAAGTGGCGTCGCCGTGGCGGTGGCCGTGGGCGCCGGCGTGGGCGATGGGGTGCCGGTCGGCGTGGCCGTCGGGGCGACCGTGGCAGTGGCGGTGGGAGTGGCAGTGGGTGTTGGGATAAGGGCGATGGCCGTAGCGGTAGCGTCCATCGCTAAGGCCTGAGCTTGAGACTCGGTCGCACCGGCGGCCACCTGCACCGCCAGCAGTGCCGCCATCAGCAGCGCGGCGATGACGAAGATCGATCTAGTCTGAGTCGGCATTAAGCGTGGCCTCGAAGCGACTGATTGCTTGCCGCAGGCGCAATTGCTCCTGCGAGGTGGTAAGGTCGGCGCGGGTGCGCTCCAAAACGCCGCGGACCATGTCGGTGTTGCGACGCAGGTGCCCAGTGATGGCATCGGGGAAGTCCACGGTGACCAGCTGCCAGTAGGCCTCGTCCATGATCGCAAGCACGGCCTCGGCCCGCTCTACCTGATCCTGCCTCATGAGATCGAGCGCGTGGCGCCGCATCTCGCCCATGGCCTCGGCAAGCCCGTTGAGGTAGGCCGCCGGCTCCACCCCCAGGGCCTGAGCGTCGGGAATGGGCGCCTCGGTGACCACGGCCAAGGTGATGCATCCCTCGGCGTACTCCTTCAGGGCGTCCTGGGTGTAGCCGGTGTAATAGAGGTCGGGGTGATCGGCGACGTCGGCCTGCATCTGCTCCCCCAGCCGCCGTGCCTGCTCCAGCAACGTGCGCGCCTGGTCGAACTCGCCCCGATGGGTAGCGCGGATGGAGTTCGCGCAGAGACGGATGAGTTCGCGGGAGCGAGTGAGCGTCTCGTCTCGGATCTGGTTCTTAGTCTCCAGCAGTCGGCGCAAGGGTTGGACGATGCTGTCTAGGTCGGCCACAAACACTGCTCCTAGGTAGCGCAGTCAGCTTAGTGTAGCGATCGGGTAGGGTTCCCACAAACCCGCCCGATTCCGCGCCCTCGTCATGACAGGATGGCGAGCTACTCGCATGATGCCGGCCATCTTTCCGGCGCCGGCCGGGGTATCCGTCAACGGCAGCATCCCCTGGGCCTCAAGCTTGGCGACGGGCCTGGGCATCGGCGCGGCGGCGGTGGCAAGCCGCCGGATGGGCGAGCGCAACGCGGACGCGCCGGATCACGCCGGTATCCAGGCGCTTCTCTTGGGTGTCTTGCTCTCGCGGTATTCCCCACTCAGCCTAGACGGGGTAGGATGGGTTCCGGCGAGCGTCTTCAACTCGCTCGCCATGGCATATCGGTTCCACCGGAGGGTGGAAGCAGGAGAGAGTGTAGGACGTGGGCAGCGGCTAAGCGCTCAGGCGTAGAGCCCGCGCATGGCGTTGTACCGCACGCGCAAGACGTCGCGGAAGTTCCGCCACGAATCGCGCAAGGGGCTGACCTTGCTGCCGGGGCCGTAGTGCCACTCCACCGGCAAGTCGGCCACGCGGTATCCCTTTAGGTGGGCGAGGTAGAGGAGTTCCACGTCGAAACCGGTCACCATGGGGGCATCGAGCACGGGAGATGACGGACCGTACAGCTGCACCGAGTTGAAGATGTCTTGGGCGGCGGCGCGGGTGAAGGCCTTGAACCCGCACTGGGTGTCTCGGTGCTGCCCCATCACCAGGACGCGGACGACAAGGTTGAAGACACGGCCCATGAAGTGCCGCGTCCAGGGCTCGTTGTAGCGACGGGCGCCGTACCCCTCGCGCGATCCGATGGCCACGTCGTAGCCGCTCTCCAGGGCGGCAAGCAACTTGGCTGTCTGATGTATGGGCGTGGCCATGTCGGCGTCGGCGAAGAGGACGTTCTGTCCCTCGGCGGCGAGGACGCCGGTGCGAACGGCAAAAGCCTTGCCGCGGTGGTCGTTGCGGATCAGGCGCAGCGCCGGATTACCCAGGGCGACTTCGTCCACCAGGGCGGCGGTGCTGTCGCGGCTGCCGTCATCCACGACGATGACCTCGGACGAGTAGGACTGCTCTGCCAGGTAGGCGAGCACTCCGCGAAGGTTGTCGGCGATACACCGCTCTTCGTTGTAGACAGGGATGACCACCGACAGGTGTGGTCGAGACTCCATTGCCCGCCCTCCCGAGGTATGAGCGCCCAGAACACAGAGTGAGTATAGCCTGACGGGGTGAGCGGGCAAGAAGGACGCGGTGCAGAGGCCCGCAGCCATGGAAGGTTGCCGGTACTGTGGCGAAACTCGTATAATGCACAGGAGTTCTATAGGAGGCATCCCCGGATGCAGCAGTTCCTCATCGGATTGGCGCCGTTCCTTCAGGTCATCCAGATCCTGATCTCCGTTGCCGTGGCGGTCCTGGTTGTCCTGCAGGCCCGTACTGGTGGGTTGGGCAGCATGTTCGGCGGAGACTCCTCTCTTTACCGCACCCGGCGCGGTCTGGAGAAGACCCTCTACGAGGCCACCATCGGGCTGGGCATTGCCTTTGTGGTGTTTGCCTTCCTCAACGTGCTTGCCACAAGGCCCGCCTTCTAGGCTGGAGTGAGTGCCCTAAGCTCGCGACCGCGGCCGCATTCCCGCTTGCGCTGGCACGTTGTGCTGGCGGGCGTGGGAGTGTTGCTGGTGGCGGCCGTTCTTCTGCAGTCGGCCGGCGCCTACGAGACCGTGCTCGTGGCAGCCAGCGGCGGGACGTACGTCGAGGGCGTGCCCGGCAGTCCCCGCTACCTGAACCCCCTCCTTTCCCAAGGCAACCAGGTGGACGAGGACATCGCCTCCCTTGTGTTCAGCGGGCTTACCCGTCTGGATGGGTGTGGCAATGTCCTGCCGGATCTGGCCGAGTCCTGGGACATCTCGGACGATGGTCGCGAGTACACCTTTCACCTTCGTTCGGACGCCTACTGGCACGACGGCGTGCCGGTGGTTGCCGATGATGTGATCTTCACCATCGGAGTTATCCAGAACCCCGACTTCACCGGCCTGCCGGCGCTGGCCCGCTTCTGGGCGGACATCGAGGCAACCGAGGCGAATGATCGCACTGTTCGCTTCCGGCTGCCCGAGGCATACGGGCCATTCCTCGCCGCCACTAGCATCGGCATCCTGCCCGCCCATCTGCTGAGCGGCGTCGCCGTGTCGGAGATGACGCAGGCGGAGTTCAACCGCACTCCGGTTGGATCGGGTCCTTTCGTCATCAAGGAGAGTGACCTCACTCACGTGCGGCTGGAGGCCAATAAGAGCTACTACGGCCTTGAGCGGCCCTATCTCGAAGGCATCGAGTTCCGCTTCTACCGTGACCCGGGCGAGGCTCTGCGGGCGCACGGGCGAGGCGAGGTCATGGGGGTCGGCGGACTGGCGTCGGAGTACATCCCTGACGCGGCTGCCGATGCCTCTTTGAACCTGTTCTCCGCTCCTCTAGGTCGGATGGTGATGGTGATGCTGGACCTGGAGAGCACCGCAGCTCCTTTCCTGGGCGAACAGGACGTGCGGCAGGCACTCCAGATGGGGTTGGATCGTCGCTCCCTGGTGGGCACGGTGTTGGAGGGGCGTGGCCTCTTGGCGCATTCCCCCTACTCTTCGTGCTCGTGGGCTCTCGATCCCCATGGCCCAACGATGGACTATGATCTGGACGGGGCCAGGGAGCGGCTCGAGACGCAGGGCTGGGTGGATGCGGATGGAGACGGCATCCGGGAAAAGGACGGACAGGTCCTGAGGCTGGAGCTGTTGGCGACAGATGACCGCCAGTCCGTCGCGATCGCTCAGGAGATCGCCCGGCAGTGGCTGGCTATCGGCGTGGCCGCTCAGGTGACGCCCGTCGCGTTCAACGATCTGGTTTCGGGGCGGCTGGCGACTCAGGAGTTCGACGCGGCCCTGGTCGAGCTATCTCTCGGTGGGGACCCCGATCCCTACGTCCTGTGGCACAGCTCGCAGACCGGAGGTGTGGGGCAGAACTACACAGGCTATGTGAATCGCGAGGCCGACGAGCTGCTGGAGCAGGCGCGACGCATCTGGGAGCCGGCGACTCGGACGAGCCTGTACCGCCGGTTCCAGGCTATCTTCGCCGAAGAGCTGCCGGCGTTGCCCCTGTACTACCCGGTCTACACCTACGCGGTGGACGCGGACGTGCGCGGCGTTGAACTCGGCCCGCTGGTCACCCCGAGTCAGCGGTTCCAGAGCATCAACGAGTGGTACGTGAACTTCCGTAAGGTCAGGGTGCGCCGCACCGGCGTCGACGCCGGCTAGGGGGAGCGACGGGCTCACTGGCACGGAATCTGCAGTGCCTGAGCGGATATACCCAGTAACAACAGCCGTTGGCGAGCTCGTTCTATGGGGCGAATGGGCTTGAGTGCCGGGGGCTGGAGTTGACAGGTATCGGCGCCGTTGCTATCATGGCGATGCAGTTAGGCCGAAGTGGTGGAACGGCAGACACGCAGCGTTCAGGGCGCTGTGAGCATTAGCTCATGTGGGTTCAAATCCCACCTTCGGCACCAGGGAATGCCCCAGGATGGTTGTCTGGGGCATTTGTGTTGGGTAGGGGGCGGCGGATGACGCTGGGGAGCCGTAAGAGGACTTCAGGAAT
Organism: Anaerolineae bacterium; assembly: GCA_040768685.1. Lineage (GTDB taxonomy): Bacteria > Chloroflexota > Anaerolineae > DRVO01 > DRVO01 > Ch71. The sequence continues at coordinate 371,738 of JAXGMM010000003.1, read as the reverse complement.
GGTGAAGGCCATCATGGTGCTGATGGCTCTCATGGTCATCCCCCTGGGCGTCGAGTACGGGCGCCAGGCTTCCCTGAGACAGCAGTGGCTGCGGACGGAGCAGGACGTCCTCGAGGAGCGGGCGACGGCACAGGCGCTTAAGGCGGAACTGCTCGAGCACAAGGCCTACGTGCAGACGGCGGGCTACGTGGAAGCGGCGGCGCGATCTCGCCTCAGGATGTCGCGTCCGGGCGAGGTGCTGGTGGTCTTGGTGGCTACTGCCACGCCAGCCCCCACGCTCGAACCGACCGAGACGCCGACGCGCGAGCCGGAGAGCTTCTGGGACCGGCTGCGCCCGTGACAGGGTCTTTTCGATTCTGCTGTTCGGCGGTGCAGTGCCCTTGAGAACCTCACCCCAACCCCTCTCCGTTACGGAGAGGGGCTTCCGGCCTTCTTCCTTCCTAGGGAAGGGGGGTTAGGTGCTCGGCCGCAAGCGCATCAGAATGGGTATCCTCGCCCATCAAGTTGGAGCCGAAGGACCCGTGGCCGACCTCTCTGGGTGCCCGCGAGGGTCGATTTGACACGGGAGTGGGCGCGCCATATACTCATTAGTGCGTCGCGGGGTAGAGCAGTGGCAGCTCGTCGGGCTCATAACCCGGAGGTCGTTGGTTCGAATCCAACCCCCGCTACCTGCAGCGACAAGGGAGATGGCCGACGCCATCTCCCTTGCTACTGGCGACGTAGCTCAGTGGAAGAGCAGGGGACTCATAAGCCCTTGGTCACTGGTTCAAATCCAGTCGTCGCCATTGCATATAGTGGGTGTGGCCCGGCAAGGCACTACAGGTAGTAGCCAGCCGGGCTTTTTGTGTTCTGTGTCACCGTAAGCCTGTCGTTGTACGGTTGCTGTCAGGCGCGCTGAGGCAAGGAGGCCCGCGTGGCACACAGAAGCCCCGGGGATGGCACGGTTGTGCAACGAAAGGATGGCCGGTGGAGGCCGGAGCCGTCATCTTCGACAACGGGTCTACGCGCCTCGGACTCATGGCGATCGACGTCTGTGCGGTCGAGTACTACCTGCTCTTGCCTATTCGAGAGGCAGCCGCCCGGATGGGCATACCGGCTCCGGCCATGATGGTCAACACCTCACACACGCACGCCGGACCGAACGTAAGCCGCATCCGTGGCTTCTGCCGCGAGTTCGGCTACCGGTATCTTGAGGAGGTGATTGACAAGCTGGTCGCGCTGCTGGCCACTGCGGAAGCCAATCTGGAGGATGCCAACCTCGCCTACAGCACCAGCGTGAGCACCATGGGGATCAGCCGCCGGGGCCACATTTCGGCTACGGCTGTCACCCTAGCGCCATCTCCGGTTACAGCATCAGCACCGATTATCCGGGCTATGCCCGCGACTACCTGCAGACGCGGTTCTTGGGCTGCACGCCGATCTTCCTGCAGGGCTGCGGTGGCGACGTCAAGCCGAGGCACATCACCCCGGAACTTGACTTCGCGTCCGGCCCGATCCAGGACATCGTTGAGTTGGGCCATGAGCTGGGGCGCGCCGACATGGCCAGCATCTGCAGTGGAGCCTTCACGCTCACTGACAAGCTGGCGGCCGCGAGCGAGGTAGTACACATTCCGTTCGACCATCAGTCGACCGAGGCCGAGATCAGCGAGGCCGAGTCCGCTGGCTACGACTTGCCGCGGTGATGGGCAAGGAGGGTGCGCGAGGCGCTGGAGCGGCACGGCAAGCTGATAGGTGCCCTGCCGGTGGAGGTGCAGGTGCTCGACGTAGGTGGCCTCAAGCTGGTTGGCATGGCGGTCGAGGCCTGCAGCGGGATCGGCATGCGAATAGGGAGGGACCTGGCCGGCTTACCAGTGTGGCCCATGGGCTACACCAACGGCGGATGGGACTACCTTGCCCCAGCCGCCGAGTACCCCGACGGCGGGTATGAGGTCAGGCGCAGCCACATGGACAGCATCTACCCATTCGTGAAGCCGCTAGGCCTGGTGCGGGAGGCCGAGGAGATCGTCGCCAGCAGGGTCGAGGCGACAGCTCGCGCTATTTGACCGGGACATCCACACCGGAAGTGCGAACGGCGTTGGGGTCGGCGATGGCCTGCGCCACTTGCATGGCAGACCGTTCTGCAGTCGCTGTTGCTAGTGCAGCCAGCCTGGGAAGTAGCTGCCTGAGCGTAGCCTGCCAATCGGCAGGCCCGCAGTACTCACCCGCGCACCCCGCGAGCGGTGTTGCACCGCGTCATGCTGAGTCATGTGCTCCCCCTTCGATTGCAGCGACCCGCACCCACCACTACTGGGACCTGTACCTCCATCAACCCGTGCACGAACCGCCGCACCGTTTAGAGCAGGAAGTCCCCCTCCGCTTCCCGCGCCCAGCACGCAGCGTCAACCGCTGCCGTCGTCTGCTGGGCCACTGAGTCCTCCTACTACCGTCTTCACCGGACACGCTCCGGAAGAAAACAGTGGCCTTTGTAGTCAGCCACGCATCCACCATTTCCATGGACGCCAATGAGTTGGACCGACCCATTCGACTGGCGTACCCGGCGCAGCCTTACAAAGTGGTTGATAAGAGGTGGACAGGTGCCTTCCGGGCAATGAAAGAGGAGAGAGTCTTGCGGACTGGACCAACTGCTGCCATCCTTTCCAAAGGAACTTAGCCCTCGCAATACACGAATCATCGGCGATTCCGGCAAGCACGTTGTGGTCCGTCTGAATGGTGCCGTTTCCTTGCACCCTCGACACCAACAGGCAATGGCCACCTTTGGAGGAGTGAAAGATGTCTTCCGAACGAGGAGTCCAGTGGGCTGCTTCTGGCATCTCCGACGAGAACCGCGACCTCATCAAGGTTACGACTCGTTCGCTCTTGACCGTGACCGCGGGTGCGGTGTTCTGCCTCTGGGTGTACCTTGCCTACGACATCTCCAGTTCCGTAACCTATGCCTGCGCTCTGGTCGGTAGCTTACTCCTCCTGGCCTGCATTCGGCTGGCTGATTCTGAACCTATCTGGGCCGCCGCCCTTATGATCGTGGGCATGCTCGCACTGCCGATTGCGACGGGGATAGTGACCGAGTCACCAGCCCCTCTACCCCTCCTTGCCTTGCCAGTCTTCGCTACCACGGTGCTTTTCGGGGGCGCAGCCTCCGTGGTGGCGGGCCTGCTAGCATCCATAGGGATTCTGCTCGTTGGGCCATACCAGACAAGCTGGCACACAGCAGCCCTACCGATGTTCTGTGCGATCTGGGGATGGATTTGCCTGCGTGAGTACCGCAGAGTGCTTCACTGGTCCTGGGAGCAGGCCCTGCTGGCCTCTGCACTGACCAGACAGCTGCGTGATGAGACGGGCAGGCTCAACCGGACGGTCAAGGACCTCGATGCTTCATACAAGTTGCTCCAGGAGTCCAATCGGCAACTGCTTCAGGCTAGGCAGGAGGCCGATACTTTGCGCGAACTCAGACATCGCTTCGCTATCAACCTAAGCCATGAGTTGCGCACCCCACTTAACATCATTCTTGGATTCGCTAACTTGATCTACAGACGACCCAGCATGTATGGCTACTCAAGCTGGAACGGCGCTGTTCTCCGTGACTTGGCTGAGCTGAGGCGGAACGCCGATCATCTTTCCGAACTGCTTGACGACGTCATCGACCTTGCCCGAATCGATGCGCTTGCTATGCCTGTCCGGCGTGAACCTACTGACGTGGCGTACCTAGTAGATGCTGCAGTGGCTACGGTGACCAGCCTTGCCCAGGAGAAGGGACTTGCCCTACGCACCAGGCTCGATAGCGATCTGCCTAGAGTCCTGGTAGATCCACTGCGAATACGGCAGGTGATCCTCAATCTCCTCACAAATGCCATCCGCTACACAGACCGGGGATCGATCGAAGTTGGGGCGACAAGGACCGAGAGCGGGGTTATTGTCTCTGTGGCTGATACGGGGCGGGGGATTCCTGAGTCGGAGCTGCAGACTCTCTTCAGCGAGTTCCATCAGGTCAGTCGTCCTAAGAGCGCTCCTGAGCAGGGCAAAGGCTTAGGACTGGCGCTTGCCAAGCGACTCGTGCAGCTCCACGGCGGAAGCCTGTGGGTGCAAAGCACCCTGGGATTGGGCTCGACCTTCTCTTTCATACTCCCGCTCATCGAGAAGCAGACTTCCCGCATCAATCAGCCAAGATCCAGGAGTACGCAGCGCAGGCGGAATCCGCCGCGGGTCATGATGCTGGGTGACGGCCTTAGTTCCGGCTATCTCAGTCGCCGACTGGAGGACTTCGATTTCGAGCTGGTCACCCTAGAGGAAGCAGGCTCGGAACTACTCAATGGTGTTGCGCCAGCGGCCGTGATCATCGACAACAGCGCAGGTGACGGCCCTGAATCAGGCCATGTGCTATCGGTTCTTCCCGATTCAGTGCCGGTGATCGAGTGCCCACTGCCGAACCTGGGATGGATCCTAAAGGATACGGACTTCTCGTCAGTCCTAACTAAACCCGTTTCGCCTGGCGAGGTGCTCGAGGCGATAGAGCGAGCGACTGGCCAGGCAGCGCAGCAGTGCCATATCCTCATTGTGGACGACGAGCGCGGGTTCGTGCGGCTGCTGGACAGAATGCTCGAGGCTCAGTGCGGGCACAGATGTCAGATTGCTTCAGCCTTTAACGGCCCGGATGCGCTGGCGAGGATGAACAGCCTACTACCAGATGTTGTACTACTAGATCTGGTTCTGGGGGGGATGAGTGGCTTTGAAGTGCTGCAGGCCATGCGAGCTGATACCCGTCTAGCGCACGTGCCAGTGATCGCTGTGACGGCGGCGACACCAGGAGAGGACTCGCTCAGGACGGAAGCTAGCAGGTTCGAGATCACAGTCAGAGGTGGGTTCCCGCCTGGAGCGCTGGTCTCGCTACTGGAGACTTCCATCAAAGCATTTGAGGGGATCCAGCCTGCCCTACACAGAGGCGAAGAGTCGCCAGAAGCTGCCCTGGCGCCACCGGTTTAGCGAGGAAGGCGTGCGCACCTAGGGCAAGGGCTAACTCGGGGTTGTCAACGATCGAGCACACAATTACGGGCACTTTCCTAGTCCCAGGTGTTTCGCGAAGCTCCCGCAGGATCGTCCACCCCTCGACATGTGGCATCATGATATCCAGGATGATCACGTCGGGAGGCACGCGCCGTGCAACGTCGAGAGCCTCCCGAGGATCTGTCACACTCTCCAGTCGCCAGTTCGGTGATGAGAGGTAGCGTCGATAGAGCTCAACGGCACCGGGATTGTCCTCGATTAGGAGAACCGACACCGGTGTGCTGCGCCACAAAGCGATCGTGATCTCGCTGGAGTCCGTTCCCTCTTTGTACCCACACTGCATGCCGCGGGCGCTAGCTATTCGGCAAGCGTCATCGAATCGCTTGTGCTGCGGCCCCACTATTCGACCGCTGAAGCGCACGTGTAGTTTGACTGAACCATCGTCTTCGGGCTGAGAGTCAGCTGACAACTCCACCCATTCGCGCGCCGGCTGGATGGCGCACGACAGAACTTGGACCAGCACTTGCTTGAGTACCGCCTGATCCGTGACGGCATACGTGAGTGACGGCGGAAGGCTGGCTACGATGTCAGTTGCCTCCGGGCCAAGAAGCGGGCTGACCAGCCCGATGCAGTCGCTGATCAGGTCCCGCAGGTCGATGCGAGTTGGTTCGCTGGCGAGAGCTAGCAGCTCGTCACTCAGCGGATCGCCTGGCGACGGGGCCGCGCCGGCACCGTCACCAACCCGCGCCCAAGAGCCAAGCAGTTCGGCTAATCTCTCTTCTGCCGCCTCGAGTTCACGATAGATCTGGCGTCGGCCCAGGGACAGCTCGATCTCCATTTGCTCGAGAGTCATCGTCTCCAGGTATCGCAGGTTGATGGCATCATAGCCTCGCGAGGCTGGCGATCCAAAGGACGAGCCCTGCGGCCCTCGGCGCAGCGTAGACAGAGTTGAGCCCGACGTACGCCTGGGCCTGAGGGACTCGATCGCCTCCAGGAGGATCGATCGAAGCATGTGAGCCCGGTCGTCCATCGAGGCAGCGATGCTGACCCTGTGGAAGTGCTCACCCAGGGACGCCTTCGACAACAGCACGTCGTCGTAGAGTGCGCTCAGGGCCTCGCGAACCTCGTTTCTCGATGGGTCGTGATTCATCATGACCTCGCGACAGGAGGCTAGCTGACATGATCGCGGAGGACAAGTGTCGTGACCTGACCTGGAGTCGAAAGTGGTCTGTCGCTTCCCGCGCTAGCCGATCTCCGGCCTCTCCACCTGTCCGCTCCGCGCTGACCGTACTGCCGCCTCCATGACTGCTACCGCTCGCAGGCCTTCCCAGCCAGACACCGGCACCGGCCCTCCGTCGAGCAAATGGGAGGCGAGGTCGTCGTAGTAGGTGACCCAGTCCGACTCCCAGTACTCGTGCTCGACCTCTTTGACGTTGCCCTCAACCATCTGCAACAGAGTGTGGGTGCCACGAGAAGCTCGCCATATCCAGTGATGTACGCCCCCGGTACTGATCCAATTCCCAGATTCTCGATCGCCCCTCTTGAGCCAAGGATGCGCCACAGTGGCTTTCGCCGTGCAGAGATGTAGGAGAAGCTGATCTCAGCAGTGGCACCGTTGGCAAAGACGAGAGTGGACCGTATCTCATCATCGATCTCAGCGTCTGCCCAGACCCGCTTCTGTGTCGAGCCGCTCACTCCCACCACGCGGAGGGGATGAGATTCAGCACCCAATCTACCGCGTGCGGACCCCAGAAGAAGAAAACGCCGCCGGAGGTGTCGTTACGCGAGTACCACCACTTGCCCGGGTGGCTGCATTGCTCCTCGCTGCACTCGACCCGGAACACCCCACCGATGTCCCCAGCATCGACGTGTGCTTTGATAGCGCGGTAGTTGCCGTCGTGCCTGCGGTTGTGGAACATGGCAAGAGCCTCTCGTTGCTTATCAGCCTCCTGAAGCATCTGTCGGCAGTCGGACACGGTTGTCGCCATCGGATTGTCCACGAGGACATGCTTGCCGGCCCGCATGCACTTGAGGGCGAGTTGAGCGTGGGTGTTGTGGGGTGTGATAATGGCGACCAGGTCTATCTTTCCTCAGCCGATCATCTCGCCCAATGAGGCGAATATCCGTGCACAGGGGAAGTCACTAGCGGCGTTTCTTTGGCTCAGCGGATCTGTGTCACAGATGGCTGCTAGCTCCAATCGCGGGCTGGCCGCAATCCAGCGTGGTTGCGTCCCGTCAAGTGGTGTAGAAGTGTGGCCGTTCCGTGAGCGACAGAGCCGTCCGGTTCTCATCCTTAGGCGGCCACCAAGGCCTTGTTCGTCCTGACCGCGTCTGCTTTGTCGATCCTGTTCATCGACGCCTCACTGAAGTAGTGACGGGCCACGATCTATTCATCGTTCTGTTCTGCCAGCAGTGCTCCTAGTAGGCGGATCACGGATGGCCTGGTGGGGAAGATACCCACCACCGCGCTGCGGCGCTTGAGTTCCTTGTTGAGCCGCTCCAAGGGATTGGTGCTGTAGAGCTGACGCCAGTGCTCCGGGGGGAAGTCATAGAAGGCGAGGATCTCCTCCTCAGCGTCCTTGAGCATCTCCACGACCTTGGGGAAGCGAGGAGCCAAGAGGATACATACCTGAGCCAGTTGGGCTTGAGCCTCCTCCCGGCTCTGCTGCTGAAAGATAGGCCTGACCGTGGCCGCCACCATTGCTTGGGCACTCTTGGGGACGTGACTGAGCACGTTGCGCAGGAAGTGCACCCGACAACGCTGCCAGCTTGCTCCCAGGAACACCTCGGCGATGGCTTGCCTGAGGCCCACGTGGCTATCGCTCACCACCAACCGCACCCCACGTAGGCCCCGGGCCACCAGCGACTGCAGGAAGGTGCGCCAGTGCTCCAGATTCTCACTGGCCGTCACCTCCAGGCCCAACACCTCTCTCACCCCGTCGCTTCTGATACCGTAAGCGATCTGTACCGCCATGGACTGCACCCGCCCATCCTCCCGCACGTGCTCGTAGCGGGCATCTAGGTAGACGTAGGGATACTCGGCATCTAGTCTACGGGTCAGGAACGCCTGTACCTGGCCGTCCAGCACCGCGCATAGCTGGCTCACCTCGCTCTTGGACATGCCCGCGATGCCCAGACTCTGCACCAGTGCCTCCACTGCTAGGCGAAACCCGTTTCGCCGCTTCTGCGAGTGCTCACCCCCAGCAAATAGGCCTCCGCCACCACCGTCACTAGTGCCTGCTCCGACCGGCGTCGCGGCTCCAGCCAACCTGGGAAGTAGCTGCCGGTGCGCAGCTTCGGAATGGCCAGGTCCAGCGTGCCTACCCGCGTGTCCCACTGGCGGTGGCGTACCCCGTTGCGCTGAGTGATGCGCTCCTCGCTACGCTCGTACCGACCCGCACCCACCACTGCCGTGACCTCTTCCTCCATCAGTTCGTGCACGAAACGGCGCACCGCTTCCCGCGCCTTGCACACAACGTCAACCGCTGCCATCCTCTCTTCGGCCACTGTGTCCTCCTTGTGCTGTCTTGCCCGGACACGCTCAAGAAGCACACGGTGGCCTTCCCGTCAACCACCTTTTCTACCACTTCCGGGGACGCTACTCAGGGAAGACGCGGGTTCTGATCAGTATGACATCCACGGCTAGCTCCTCATCCATTGTCGCGAGCCGCACTTAGCGGTGGCGGACTTGGCGTCCTGGGCCCAAGCGCAGGCACAATGGTGGCAGACGCGGGTCGATCTCGTTCTGCGGCGCACCACCGTCTCCAGAACCATGTGAGACGCAGGGCGGTACGAGGCTCACCGATTCGGCCTGGCTGAATTCGCCTACTGCTCGTCAGCCAAGGTCTCCACCGCCCAAGAGTGCGATGGTGGCGTTGTCCATCGAACAACTTACTGTGGGCGCTCTTGTAGGTCCGAAGTGTCTGACGCACAGCAGCCAGACGGCGAGCGCGACCTGGAGCACCCATTCACGCAGGGTGCGCGAAGATGGAGTCCAAGGTATCGATGACGCAGTCGTCCAGAAGCACATCTACGGCTGCGACGTTCTCCTGAAGCTGCTCGGGCCGGCTACAGCCCAGAATGACGCTGGTGACTGCACTGTGACGGAGGCACCAGGCGAGGGCCAGACTCGTCGCGCTCTGCCCCACGTCGGCCGCCACTCTCTTCAACTGCTGGGCTCGGAGTTTGTTCGCATCGGTGCTGTATAGCGGTGTCATGAGGTCACGGTTCAGCTCAGGGTCTCCCACTCGTGTTCCTTCCATGGGAGGACGCCCGGGCGGATGCTTCCCGGTAAGAATTCCATGGGCCAGGGCCTCGAATACCACGTTACCGACTCCAAGGCGTTCCGTCATGGGAAACAGCAGGCTCTCCGGCTTGCGGTACAGCAGGCTGTACCTTGGCTGACTGCAGGCAATCGGCCGGGCGCCGATCTGGCTGCAGACACTGTCTGCCTCCGCTATGAGGTCGCCTGACCACTCACTTACGCCCCAGTACAGGATCTTGCCTGCGCGGGCCAGATCCTCCATGGCCCGCGCGGTCTCTTCCAGAGGAGTCTCAGGATCGGGCCGATGACAAAGGTAGATGTCCAGGTACTCCATCCGCAGCCGACGCAAGCTGGCTTCGCACTGCTCTCGGATGTGTTTGGCCGAGAGGCCCCTTGCGTTGGGGCCAGGACCGACTGGCCAATAGACCTTGCTCACGACCACCACGTCTGACCGAGGCAGATCTGCAAGGCAGTGTCCGAGCGCCTCCTCTGCCCTGCCCTGGCCATACACGTTGGCCGTATCGAAAAAGTTGACTCCGGCCTCGTACGCCATACTGACCATGCGGCGTGACTCGGACAGGTCGAGCCTTTGCCCGATGGTCAGATGGCTGCCAAGCCCGACAGCACTCAGTTTGAGACCATACTTGCCGAGTGGCCTGTACTTCACGTCGCCCACCCTCCCTGACTAGTCCTCGTGCACGTTACCCCGGCATCGGCTCGGAGAGCTCCCACGCGCACCCGATATGGTGACTCCCGTGAAATGTGTCGGCAGCCTCGTGGCTGAATGTGGGGCAGTTCGCCTATCGCCCTTTCAGCCTACGAGCTTGCGGATGAGGCGGATGATATCAACAACCTGTGGTAGGCACGCATCCTCGAGGGGCCCACTGAAGGGGATGGGGGTATTCGCCCCGCCCAGGACTATCGGAGCTGAATCCAGGTATTCGAAGGCCTTCTCAACTACCTGGCGTACAATCTCTGCGCCAAAACCTCCGCGACCCGGCGCCTCGTGCACCACGAGAAGGCGGCCAGTCTTTCGCACTGACTCGGCTATCATCTCGATGTCCAGTGGCACCAAGGTCCGAGGGTCGATGACCTCAACGCTGACCTCGGCTCTGAGCTCTTCCGCTGCCTGCAGAGCTTTGGAGACGGCGCAGGCGGTGGCTACGACCGTGACGTCATCGCCTGGGCGCTTGATGTCGGCGAGCCCGATTGGCACCAGCCACTCTTCCTCTGGCACCTGCTGCGGCCTCCGGTAGAGTAGACGGTTCTCGATCACAAGCACTGGCCCACTACTTCGAATGGCTGTCTTGAGGAGGCCCTTGGCGTCATACGCGCAACTTGGCTGCACAACCGTTAGGCCGGGAGTGTGTACAAACCAGGCCTCAAGGCTTTGGCTGTGTTGGGCCGCCTCGCGGGTTCCCATCCCAGATGGGGTACGTATTACCAGAGGCACCTTTACCTGGCCGCCTGACATGAACTCGATCTTCGCGGCCTGGTTGCAGACCTGGTCCATAGCACAGGTGATGAAGTCCATGTACATGATCTCGGCAACTGGAACCAAGCCCGTGGCAGCGGCTCCAACCGCGACCCCAACGATGGCTGACTCTGATATTGGCGTGCCTCGGACACGCTTGTCCCCGAATCTCTCAGCCAACCCCGTCGTCACACGGAAGGCACCGCCTCCGTGGCTGCCAATGTCCTCTCCGATGACAAACACCCGTGGATCACGGGTCATCTCCTCTGTCATCGCTTCGTCCAAGGCCTGCCTGTATGTCAGCTCACGCATCACACACTCCGAAGTCTACTGACCTTGCCCGTCAACCGACGCTGCCCGGAAGATCGACAGAGCCCATCTGCTCAGGCGAAGGAAACGGGCTTTCCTGGGCGTACTTAGCCGATTCCTCGACCTCAGATTCGACCTCAGCCCTCATAGCTGCCAGGTCTGATTCAGTGACATTGCCACGCTCAAGTAGGCGGGCCTCGAAACCGACTATCGGATCTCGCGCTTTCCACGCTGCCACTTCCTCCGGGTCACGAGGTGTGCTAGATACCATGCAATGGCCCTCGAGGCGATAGGTCTTCGCCTCGATTAGGGACGGACCCATACCTTTGCGAGCCCTCGTCACAGCAAGGTCAGCGACTTCATAGACCGCCTCAACGTCATTGCCGTTGACGACGACGCCGGGCATATCGTACGCAGCGGCACGAGACGCAATGTCAGGAATAGGGACTGCCTCAGCGGTGGGCGTTGTGTTGGCGTAGTGATTGTTCTCGCAGAGGTAGATCACTGGTGCCTTCCATAGGGCTGCCATGTTGAGCGACTCATGGAACGTGCCCTGGTTACTGGCGCCATCACTGAAGAAGCAGACGGCGACTTGATCGGTGTTGCGGTTCTGTGCCGAGACTGCCGCTCCTAGCGCAATGGGTAAGCCTCCCCCAACGATGCCGTTTCCGCCAAGGAGACCCAAGGTCGTGTCGAAAAGGTGCATGGAGCCACCATGGCCTCGGCAGTACCCAGTGCTCCGGCCCAACAGCTCAGCCATGACCCGCCGCATCTCGAGGCCCTTGGCCAGCGCGTGGCCGTGGCCCCTATGAGTGCTGGTGACGAAGTCATCGGGCCGCAAAGCGCTACAGGCTCCGACGGCTACTGCTTCCTGGCCGATGTACAGGTGAACAGCACCCGTGATAAGGCCGTACGAGTACAGCTCCTTCACGCGTTCCTCGAAGCGCCGAATGCGGTACATCTCGCGAAGCAAATCCAGAGCGTTTGGCATAGGTCGGGGTGACCTCCTTGACCTCAGATCGATGGCACTCATCGCTCGGCTCAGCGGGCGAATTGCGGCGAGCTCAAACGCAGGTTCTGGCCCATCGCGAAGATGCTCTTCTAGCCCTTCACACCCGTCATGACCACTCCCTGGATGAAGTATCTTTGTGCGAAGAAGAACAGCAGAATGCTGGGCATGAGAACCAGAATTGAGGCAGCCATCATGAGGTTGTATGGCGGGATGGCATAGTAGCCGAATCCCTTAAGTTGAGCGAGTCCAAGCTGGACAGTGTACTTGTCAACGCTGTTGAGGTAGATGAGCGGGCCGAGGAAGGAGTTCCAGTTTGCCTGGAATGCGAGAATGGCCGTTGCGCCCAGTGCGGGCTTGGAAAGCGGCATGATGATGCGCCAGAAGGTGTCGACAAAACCGCAGCCATCCACTCGAGCCGCGTCATCCATTTCCAGAGGAATGGTCATCATGAACTGTCGAATCAGGAAGACGTAGAAAGCACCACCACCAAAGTACGCTGGGACGATCAATGGCAGGAAGGTGTCAATCCAACCAAAGTTCTTGAAGACGATGAAGATTGGGATTAACGTGACCTGGCCGGGCAGCATCATGGTTGCGAGGACTACGAGGAACAGCGTGTCCCGACCCCACCACCGCAGCCTGGCGAATCCATATGCAACTGCGCTGGCCGAGATCACCTGACCAAGCATGGCCGAGAGCGTGATCACGGCGCTGTTGCGGAACATGATGCCCATGGGAGCATATTCCTGAACGAGCGCATCGTAGTAGTTGCGCCAGATCACCGGATCCGGAATCCATTCGGGGGGAAACTTCATTACGGCTAGGTTCTGTTTCAGCGAAGAGGATAGCATCCACACGAATGGAATGCTCACCAAGAAACCCATTGGGATCAGGAGAAGATAGACGGCTACAAGCAGCAACCTATGCTGTAACTTCTTGCTGGAGAGCACTTCCCGGCGCCTGGCAGAAGCCGCTAGCGACGTAGTGGACTGACTGGCCAAGGGACCTCCGATCACTTTCTCTTGACCTCGCCTTCGTAGTAGACCCATGCAGGCGAGGACCGCATTATGAACACGGTCAGAATGAGGATGTAGGCGAAAAGAACCCAGGCGAGTGCCGAGGCATACCCCATCTTCAGATACCGGAAGGCATTGTTGTAGAGGTGCAGAACGAAGAAGTACGTCGCCTCTCGCGGTCCACCGCCCGTCATAATATAGGCCTGTTCAAAGACCTGTAGTGCCCCAATCACGCCCATTATCAAGTTGAAGAAGATGGTTGGTGATAGCATGGGTATCGTGATGTTCCAGAAGCGAGCCGTTACTCCGGCGCCGTCTATCACTGCGGCGTCATAGAGAGCCGTGGGAATGCCCTGAAGGCCGGCCAGGTAGATGATCATGGTCCCGCCAAAGCCCCAGAGACTCATTATGATCATGGCTGGCAAGGCCCAATTCGGGTCGCGGAACCAGGCTGGACCCCTAATGCCCAGTAATGACAGAAGCCAGTTTGCAAGGCCGAACTCCGTGTTGAAGATCCAGAGCCACAGGAGCGCTACTGCTACGCCAGAGACAACTGCTGGCAGATAGAAGAGTGCTCTCCAGAACGACAGAGCACGGATCTCCTGGTTCAGGAGCACAGCGATAAGCAGGCCCAAGACCAATCGCAAGGGAACGCTGACAACCGCATAGACAGTGGTGACCTTGAGCCCTTGAAGGGCAGAGGGGTCTTCCGCCAGCATGTAACGGTAGTTCTCCAGGCCAACCCAGATCGGCGGTTTGAGCAGTGTGTATTCCGTCAAGCTGAAATAGACAGAGGCCAGCATGGGCCCCAAGGTGAACATGAGGAATCCTAAGGTCCAGGGCGACGTCCATAGCCATCCAGCGATGTGTTCTCGGGTCGTCTGACTGAGGCGAACTGAAGTGCCAAGTGTCCTAGCGCTCCGGACTTCTGACATATGCAGCTACACCGTTCCTCATGTGGTTGGGCAGGTCAAGCCGCCCCCTGGGAAGCTTGACCTGCTGCTGGTTAGTGATTCGCGGCTAGTAGTGTCGCGGAGGCCGAAGACAGTCTCACCGTCAGAGGCTGCTCTACTCAGTCGGCTGCAGCGTCGAACAACGCGTTGACTTCATCCTCCATTCCCTGCAGCCCTTCCTCAACGGTAACGCGACCCTCGAATATCTCGAGCTGCCACTCGGTGACAGGCTGCATCATCTCATTCCAGGTGACGGTCGGGTGGGTCGGCAGAGGTTCTATCGTCTCAAACTGCCGGAAGAACGCCGACCGATTTGCCGGTCCGGAGATCAACGGATCGAAGTGATTCCTGGCGGAGTCGGTTCGCGCGGGAGCCAGAACATCGGCGTATGAGTACATGTCGCTCGCCTGCTTCGAAAGGTTGAAGAGGGCAAAGTAGCTGGCTTGGTCTTTGGCTCCGCCGTCCTTGTTCACGCATATGCCGCAGATGTTGCTGTAGCAGCGGCTCTCGCCGGTTCGAGGCGCCTTTGGCAGCGTGGCGATGTTGTACGTGAAGTCCGTGAGTTCCTCGTTATAGGACTTGATCAGACCGTTTGCCAGCGGGAACGAGGCAAGCCGCCCGGTGTGGAAGAGGCTGTACTCGTTCTCTGCCGCGATTGAGTCGGCTCCGGGCGAGACTCCGTGCTTGAACCGCATGTCTACCAGGAGATTGAGGGCTTCAAGGGCTTCTTCAGAGTGGATAACGCATTTGGTGCCGTCCTCGCTGAGGAAGCTCCCCCCGTTGGAGATGACCTGATTACCCCACCCAAGCTCAATCCCGCCGGTGCTGAACGTGCCCCACATGCTCACTTTGTCACCCTCACGCTCGGTGAGCGTAAGGGCGTATTCAAGCCACATTTCCCAGTCGAACTCGTCCTCCACTTCCGCCAGGGGTGTGAGGCCCTTCTCTGCGAGGTACGTCTCATTGTAGCCCATGGTCGTGATGACGAGGCCGTGTGGAACGCCGAAGTAGGTGCCCTGGTAGTTGTAGAAGTCCAGGGCGATCGGATTGACCGCCTTCAGGTCCTCGGGCGTGCCAGGCGAGAGATCGACGTAAGGGGTGAGGTCCCAGAGGATACCCTGATGAGCCCACGAGTAGTAGGTGACGTTGTTCATGTAGAAGATGTCGGGACCACTCCCGCCGGCCAGGGCCGTCTGGAGTTTGACCCAGTAGTCGGAAACGGACTCGGCCTTGATCTTAACCTCAGGATTGTGCTCGGTGAATGCCAGGCCAGCTTGGTTCAGCGCCGGCACCGGGTTGGGCCACCAGATCCAGAAACTGAGCTCGGCGGGTGCTAATGTGGCTGCCCCAGGTGCCTCAGGCTGGACCGCCGTTGCCTCTTCAGCCGGCGGTGCCACTTGTGGGGCAGGTGTGACAGCGCATGCGGCGAGGGCACCAGCGGTGATTCCGAGCCCAGCGGTGCGGAGAACTTGACGACGGTTGAACTTCCGCTCGGTATTCATCTCCTATCCTCCTTCAGCAAGAACCTCGAGCGCGGACCGGACCCAACCAGCCAGCCTGGCCGGGCGTGCTTTCCAGTCTTCACGAACATGCGGGTCGGTCAGAGCCAGCCACATTCGTAGGCTGTCTCATACATGGCCACTATGTTCTCCGGTGGACTCACCGCCTGTATGTTGTGGGAGGGACCAAGTATGTAACCGCCAGCTTCTCCCAGCAGGCGTAAGTTGTCGCGCACCTCTTCTCGCACCTCTTCTTGACTACCGAACGCCAAGGTGTACTGGTTATCCATCGCGCCGTGGAACACGAGCTTGTCGCCAAAATCCCTCTTGAGGGCAGCCCGGTCCATCCCCTTGGCTCGCCACTGGATCGGATCGAGAACATCCATGCCGATGTCAACGAACTCGGGGACGATAGCTCGGATAGCGCCATCGCTGTGGAAGAACGCGTAGGCGCCTGCATCGTGAACTAGGTCCACCATACGCTGCATCCGCGGTATGAAGAACTCGCGGATAAGTGCAGGCGAGATAAGGAGGCCCTCCTGTGAGCCGAAGTCCTCGGCGACCCAAGTCCACATCACCTTCCCGGGTATCTGCTCGTAGGTGCGTAGCGTATCTTGGTAACGGAGCTCGAAGAGCTTGTCCAGACAGTAGTGCACCAGATCGGGATTGAGTACGAGGTCCAGGTAGGCTTGTTCAACGCCCCGGAGATCCTTGTAGGTCGCGAATGGCTCCGAACCGCTTGCACGGATCACATAGTCGTCTTTGCCCTTGACCTGATCAGGAATAGCAGAGTGGTCCCACCAATCGGGGTCGGGCCATTGGTAGTCACGCTCGATCTCCTCGGGGGAGCTGTACTTAGCGAAAGGAAAAGGCACGTCACCGCGAAGGTAAATGGGCTCACGGTAGGTTCCGGTCTCGTATTGGTAGTAGGTATACTCGATGCCAAACACATCGGTATTCGTGGGCAACTCGGGGCCGACATACTCGGGACCGACGTCGACTATGTAGTCTACGTGATACTTATGGCAGAACTGCTCCATATCTGCACAGTCACAATGTCGCAGAATCTGGTCCGTGGCTTCGGGGGTAGCTCGGAAATCGAAGGGGATCCGATCGGGTTTACCATGAGTCAGGGTGGCTAGCCACCGCTCTCTGGGGGTCATCGAGTCTTTCATCGCTCTCCTCGCTGGCGCGCGCGCATCGGACACGCTTCGGGTTCGCCACATCGCCAGCCCATGATCACGGCTAAGGCGAGTCCACCTGATGGTGGGTAGCAGGATACCGTCGGTCAGGAGCAGGCAGGTCCATGACCTATTGTAGGCCATCGACTTGGTACATTGGTGACTGATTTGTGACACCACTGTGTCATCAAGCGTCAACACCGTAGACGACATGGCACATTCGGGCTACAGTGCCGACTAGGTGCACTAAGCGCTTAGCAGCGTGTCCGAATGGGAGTCCACATGGACCGTGGAGTCAGCATGCCATGCGGATGGTTTGGGTGGAGCTTCCGGTGTCGAGAGTCCTGAACAGATCTGAGAGCAGTCGGGTACGGGTTGCGCCAGCAGGGAGGTAAGTTGCGGTGGCCACCGAAGTCATAATGCCCAAGCTGGGCCAGACGATGGAGCACGGCCTGATCACCGAGTGGCTGGTGCGGGAGGGCCAGACGGTACGCCGCGGCGATCCCTTGTTCAGAATCGAGTCGGACAAGGCGGTCCTCGACGCCAACGCGCCCGGCAGCGGCGTTCTGCGCAAGATCCTGGTACCACAGGGGCAGACGGCCCCCATTCTCTCGCGAGTGGCGGTGATCGCTGCCGCCGACGAGGATATCTCAGGCTTCCTTGCTGCCGGTGCTTCCGAGCCGGTGACGACGCCCCCCTCGGCGGGTGCCGATGAGGTGGCGCAGGCTCCGGCACCGGAACCGACACCTGGGGTCGGACCGGCCGCGTCCGATGGCGAGCGGCAGTTCATCTCGCCGCGTGCCCGGCGCCTGGCACGGCTGGAGGGAGTGGATCTGCGTGCCCTCGCCGGGAGTGGGCCCGATGGCCGCATCGTGGAACGAGACGTGCTTGCCTACCTGGAGAAGGTGCCCCGGGCGACCGCCGGCGCGAAGGCCGCCGTGGCAGCGCTGGGGCTGGACCTGAGCCAGGCTGTGGCCCCGGACGGCATTAAGCGGCTGACGCAGGCCGACGTCGAGCGCCTTGCTGGCGTGGCACCGAGCGTGGCTGCGGCACAGGCGGCACCGTCAGCGCCCGCCGAGCGGATGCCGCTGAGCGGCGTTCGGGCGGTTATCGCTGAGCGCATGATGGGCAGCGTGAGCAGCACCGCCGCGTACACCCTCACCATCGAGGCCGACGCCGGAGCGCTGCTCAAGTGGCGAGAGTCCCTCAAGGCAGCGGCGAAGGAAGGCGAGCGCGTGCCGTCCTTCAACGACCTCCTGGCGCGGCTGTTGGTGGTGGCGCTTCGGGAGTACCCCGACCTCAACGCCCACTTGGAAGGCGGCGAGATCGTGCGCTCCTCGTCGGTCAACATCGGGGTGGCCGTCGATACTGGTCGCGGCCTGGTGGTGCCAGTGCTCCGCGATGTGCAGTCGAAGTCAGTAACGGAGATCGCGGCCGGGGCGGCGGAATTGGTGGGCCGCGCCCGCGCCGGGCAGTTGACTCCCGACGAGATGTCGGGCGGCACCTTCACCCTATCCAACTTAGGCATGTTCGACATCGACGCCTTCACGCCGATCATCAATGTCCCTGAGGTGGCCATTCTGGGCGTGGGGCGGATCGCCGAGAGGGCAGTGGTGCGAAAGGGCAAGATCGTGGCCCGGCCCATGGTGGTCTTCAGTCTTACGGCCGACCACCGGTTGGTGGACGGCGGCCCCGGGGCGAGGTTCCTCCAGCGGTTCAAGCAGTTGGTGGAGAGCCCGCTCTATGCGTTGTGAACAGCGTGGTGGCGAGCCGCGTGCTGGAGGAACTGGTGACAGGCGAGATGGCCATTAGCCAGGTCCCTGGGCGGCTTGGTCGTATTCCCGAGGAATAGGCGACTCGATCCGGAGGGGGTAGGTCCTTCCGCTGTGAGACCGAGCGCAGTGGAGCTGAACCCTGGCGATGAGTCGACGCTGTTGACTAGCGGGCCCGGGAGTGGCCTGAATATGTACGCGTTGCGGCCTCTGAAGTGGTTTGAAGGTGTGGCAGTTCCGTAGGCTCCGCGACTGCCCGTGTTTCACCGCCAGACGGCGACCAAGCTAACGCCTCTACTTACCCTTGGCGTCTCATCGATGTTCTTCACCAACGCCTCACGGAAGCAGTGATGGACGAGGGTCCATTCGACGCTCTGTCCCGTCAGCTATGCTCCAAGAGTCAGATCATCAGCCGATTTCCGGGGCAAACACTCGGATACACGCTACTTCGTGGAGCCCAACCTATGTACGAACTGTACACGGCTCCGCACCGTTCCTCGAACGCTATCGGGTAGTTGCGCACAAGTGCCCGAGGTTCTGTCCACCATCGGCCGGCCCAGTGGCGGAGTTCGCACTTGCCACCACTATGCCCCGTGACTAGACTGCCCTCAACAACCTCAGGGCGCGCTGACGTGTTGTTGTACGGTTGTTGTCAGGACATAAGTGACGGCGGCGACCTACTACCTATAGTAGCCGAGGCCTGTCAAAGGCCCTACCTGTAGTATGGCGACGTAGCTCAGTGGAAGAGCAGGGGACTCATAAGCCCTTGGTCACTGGTTCAAATCCAGTCGTCGCCATTGCATTCGTTAGGTCGGGCTCGGCGAGACGCCTGAATGGGGCGCCTGTCGAGCCCTTTGCCTTCCCCTGGGCTCGTCGCTAGCGCCCTCGGACCAGGACTCGCGCTTTCTCCTCTAGGCCCCGCGGCAGCTCGATCGTGCGCAGTCCGGGGTACTCTCCCGCCGCGCACCAGTGCTTCTGGAGGGCGGAGAGCTCGGCGTCTGCCGCCACGTCGGCCAATACCGCGATCACGGCGTACTCAGCTCCCGGACCCGACCCGAACCAGGCAGTGACCGTCCAAGCGCCGCCCTCGGACACGGTATGGGTCCCGGTGCAGGCGTCGGTCGACTGCGGGTACCAGCGGCCGGCATTGTAGGGGTAGACGAGCACCCACACACTCCCAGCTGCATCATCGGCGACGGTGCCGCCGACAACCAGCGTCTCGGGAACAGTGTCTCCGTCGACGAGGCCGCCGATCGTCACGGCGCCCGGAAGGCTGGCGGTTGAGATCCCTCGCGGCGCCGCGGCAACCTCAGCGCCGCGGGTCACCCTGACGCTGCCGGCCACGGATGCGCCGCTGGGGAGCGCCTCCATACCGGGATAGCTCTGAGCGCGGCACCATGTGGACAGCGTGTCAGTGATCGACTGGCTGGTTGGACCGTCCGCGTTTACGGCGAGGAGGTCAAAGGGCTTGCCCGCATCGCCGGCTTCACCGAAAACGGCCGGCGCCTCCCACAGGCCATTCGCCTTGAGAGCCGGTGCGCCTGCACAGGGATCGGCCGACTGTGGGTAGTAGAGACCGTTGGAAGGACGAACGAAAAGCCAGATGTCGTCCCGGCTAGCTGGGTCGTATGAACCGGTGACCAGCTGGTGTTGGGCGACGACCTCCCCATCCGCTAGGCCTATCCGGAATCCACGGCCGGCGGCCACAGTGGCGGGCGCGGAGGTGGGAGAGGGAGTGCCGGTGGCCGCCGGCACCGGGGTCGCGGTAGATGGCTCCGGCGCGCCGGCCGAGTCCAGCAGGAAGAAGAGCATCAGGAGGCCGGCGACCAGCAGGGAAGCGCCAACAGCCTGAAAGGCGCGTTTCTTGCCTGCCGCCATCTGGTCTATCTCGATCTTGACTCCCAGCTGGTAGCTCACGGCACGGTCGGTGCTGGCGAGCAGCCCGAACAGCAGCAGCACGAGACCGGAGAGAATGACTAGTAGGACCCCGGCCTCCCTGGGGTGGGCGGTGATGTACTCGAGCATGGCTGCGCATCTCCATGGTCAGGGTAGCGGATCCGGCTGGAAGCCTGGAAGGGAGCAGATGCTCACCGCGCCTTGACGCCTGTAATGAGGAGGCACTATGGCGCACCACGCTCTATTCGGCAGTCGACTCTCGCGGCTGAAGGCGTTGGCACTACGCTCAACCTTACAGCCGGCGAGGGCGGAATCCGGGCTTCGCGGCACGCTGGCCTTTGTACTCCCACCCGGCTGACGCTGTCCAGTGTCGGCTACCGTCGCGAGTTCGCGGCGTGGTCGGTATTGGCGCCCTGTCTGCCCTTGTCGATCCGGAATCGCACTGTCGCATCGCGCTTCGTTGCGCTACTCTTGAGCCCAGCAAAGGAGGCACCTATGTTGACGAGGCGAGAGAGGGGACGCCGCCTGGTATGGTTGCTAGTCGCGATCGTGCTGGCCGGCTTGGTGGGCTGCGCCGGACCGGCGCCGGACGCCGTGCAAGTATCGGGTGGTTCGGACGGACTCGGGGCCGAGGTAGCGGCCCTAGGCACACGAGTCGCCTTGTTGGAGACGCAGATCGCCCCCACCAGCACGCCAACGCCCGCGCCGACGCCGACCATGATTCCGGTGGTGGCGGGCATCGTCACCGACGGCACTTCCAGGGGCGAAGCCGACGCGCCGGTGACCATCACCGAGTACATGGACTACCTGTGCGGCTATTGCGCCCGGCACACGGTGACGACGTCTCGGCTTATCGACGAGAAGTACGTGACCAAGGGCGAGGTCCGCATTGTCGCCAAGCAGATGCCGGTACACGGCGAGATGGCCGTCAAGGCGGCCGAAGCAGCGCTCTGCGCCGGCGATCAGGACTCCTTCTGGGAGTACCACGATGGCCTGATGGAGAGCCTGTACCACGGTCGGCCGCTGGCGGCACAAGCGGACGGGCTGACTCAACTGGCGGCGGAGCTTGGCCTAGACCAAGTCGCCTTCGCCGCTTGCCTGGAAGAGGGCAAGTACTCGGACCAGGTAGAGGCCGAGGCGCTTGAGGGTCAAGCGGCGGGAGTGCAGGGCACGCCCACCTTCTTCGTGAACGACTTGCAGGTGGTGGGGGCCCAGCCTCTTGAGGCGTTCGAGGCGGCCATCCGGCAAGCCCTGGCGGCGGACTAGGCGGCAGAATGGCGCGGAGGGCGGCCTAGGTCGCCAGGCTCCCTCGAGCTAGTCGGCGCCGGTCCTTGACGCGAGGACCGGCGTCTCTCTTGGCGACGTCGGTGTAGGGGCGGCAGAGGAGCAGGTGTCGATCGACTTCGATTGTGTGGTTATCGGCGGCGGCCATGCGGGCTGCGAGGCGGCCCTGGCGGCGGCGCGCATGGGGGCTCGCGTTCTCCTCTTGAGCAGCAACCTGGAGCGGCTGGCCTACCTGCCCTGCAACTCGGGGATCGGCGGCCCCGCAAAGGGCCACGTCGTGCGCGAACTGGCGGCGCTGGGCGGCGAGATGCCGTACAACGTGGACCGCTGCTTCACGCAGATCCGCCTGCTGAACACCTCCAAAGGGGCGGCTGTCCGCGCCCTCCGCGCGCAGGCCGACAAGGTCGCCTACCCCGTCTCCATGAAGGCGACCCTGGAACGCACGCCCGGGCTGATGCTGCGACAGGCGATGGCTACGGCAGTGGAGACGGACGGCGGCGCCGTCGCTGCGGTGCGGACCCAGGACGGCGCTCGCTTCACTACCCGGGCGGCAATCGTGGCCGCCGGGACGTTCCTCGAGGCGCGGCTGCTGGCGGGGGAGTGGCAGACCCCGGGCGGGCGCGCCGGTGATGCCCCCTCGCGCGGGCTCTCGGCCTCGCTGGAGGGGCTGGGCTTCCGCCTGGCCCGCATGCAGACCAACACCCCACCGCGAATCGATGCCCGCAGCGTGGACTTTGCCCTCACCGATCAGCGGCAGGGCAGTGACGAGCCTCTCTACTTCGGCCTCTACTACGATCGCCCCGTGCCCGGCCCGCTCTTCTCCGCGGAGGGGCTGCACCCGGCCTATCCCGTCTCTACCCAGACAGACTGGCGACCGCAAGCACCCTACTATGGTGTGCGCACCAACTTGGACACCCACCGTTTGGCGCGGGAGAGCCTGCATCGCTCGCCTGTTGTCGCCGGGGTGTCCCATGGCAGCGGCCCGCGCTACTGCCCCTCGTTCGAGGAGAAGGTGGTGCGGTACCCCGAGAGGGAGTCGCACCTCCTCATCCTGGAACCAGAGGGGTACGGCACGGCGGAGATGTACGTGCAGGGTCTGTTCACGGCCTTTCCCGTGGACGTGCAGGAGGCGCTGCTTCGAACCATCCCGGCACTGCGTCGAGCGGAAGTCACCAGGCCGGGTTATGCGGTAGAGTACGACGTGCTGCAGCCCGGTCAGTTTGACCCGGCACTGCAGGCGCGAGGGGTGCGTGGTCTCTTCTTTGCCGGTCAGGTGAACGGCACCTCCGGCTATGAGGAGGCGGCCGGACAGGGGTGGCTGGCGGGAGTGAACGCGGCTCTCGGGCTTCGCGACGAGGAACCGGTTATGCTGCGGCG
Source organism: Anaerolineae bacterium (assembly GCA_040768685.1). Classification (GTDB taxonomy): domain Bacteria; phylum Chloroflexota; class Anaerolineae; order DRVO01; family DRVO01; genus Ch71. The sequence continues at coordinate 348,706 of JAXGMM010000003.1, read as the reverse complement.
GGATCAGGCCTACATCGGCGTGATGGTGGACGACCTCATCACCAAGGAGCACCACGAGCCCTATCGCCTTTTCACCGCCGCCGCCGAGTTCCGGCTGCTGTTGCGGCAGGACAACGCCGATCTGCGGCTGTCGCTGGTGGCGCACCGGCTGGGTCTGGTCTCGGATGCCTTCGCGACGGCGGTGGAGGAGAAGCGGGCGCAGGTCGCGTCGGAACTAGAGCGCCTCGCGGTGGCGCGGGTGCCGGTGCGGGGCGCCGCTCAGGCCGCCTACCAGCGCCGGGGGCTGGCCGTGCCGGCGGAACCACCCACGGGATTGCAGCTGCTGCGTTGGCCGGAGGTCGGCTACGACTTGGTGGAGGAGTTGGCTCCTCCGCCGCGGCCCCTCTCGCCCGAGGCACGGGAGACGGTCGTGGTGGAGGCCAAGTACGCCGGCTACATCGATCGGCAAGAGGCGGAGGCCTACCGGTGGGACCGCCTGGAGCGGCGGCGCGTGCCCGCGGGCATCGACTATGGCGCCATTCACGGGTTGCGCACCGAGGCCAGGGAGCGCTTTCTCGCCGCCACGCCGCTGACAGTGGGCCAGGCGGCTCGCTTGCCGGGGGTGACGCCGTCGGACGTGGCCGTGTTGTTGGCGCACCTGGAGCGAGGGCTGCCCGGCCGGACGGTGAGCGGCGAGGCGGAGGACTAGGGACGGTGTTTTCATCCAGGAACTCAGAGAGCGAGCAACGGAGGGCGACATGACCGAGGCCACGCGCGGTCTCTTCTTCGAGGACTTTGAGATCGGTTCGACCATGGCCAGCCCGGCGCGCACCATCACCGAGGCGGACGTTGTCGCGTTTGCCGGCCTCTCGGGCGACTACAACCCGCTGCACACCGATGAGGAGTACGCTAAGGGGACCATGTTCGGCGGCCGGATCGCGCACGGTCTGCTCGTGCTGAGCATCGCCAGCGGGCTGGCCTCGTGGCTCGGCTTCCTTGAGGGCACGGTGCTGGCCTTCCTGGGGCTGGACTGGAAGTTCCGCGAACCGGTGCGCGCTGGGGACACGGTCCACGTGGAGGCGACCATCGCCGCCAAGAAGGCGATGCCCCGGCTGGGCGGCGGGATTGTGGACATCGCGATGGACGTGAAGAACCAGAAAGGCGCCGTGGCCCAGAAGGGGACGTGGCGCCTGCTTGTGCGCCTGCGAGGGAATGATTAGCCACGGAGGCACGGAGACACCGAGGAGTGCACAGGGACTAGTGGAAGGGGTCAGGGGGGGACAGTCGCGGGGCCTCTCCCCACTAACCCCTTCGCTGTGTCTCTGTGACTCTGTGGCTGCTCCCTAGCCCAACCATCTCGCCAGCCACTCCCAGGCGGCGACGCCGTGCCACTCGTGCTGGCCGTCGTGCTCGTCGTAGGCGAGCCGGTCCTGGGCGCCGGCGGCAGCGTAGATGCGCGATAGTTGCTTGTAGGCCACGCGCACGTCGTCGATGACGAAGCAGTCGTCGGCGCGGCCCGCCTCGATGAGCAGCGGCTTGGGGGCGATGAGTCCGATCATGTCGGGGATGTCGCCGATGCGGAGCAGGCCGGGCACGTGTTGGGCACCGCAGAAGTTGCCCTTCCCGCGCATGGTGACGGCATCGCCCTTCACAGTGCTCAGATAGCCGCTGATGACCGCCGCCTTGATGCGGGGGTCGTTGATGGCCATGTGGGTGGTCATTGTGCCGCCGAACGACAGGCCGAGGACCCCGAGGCGCTCGGCGTCGACGTCGGGTCGGGCCGCCAGGATGTCCAGGGCGCGCATGCCGTCCCAGACGTTCTGCCCCAGCAGCGTGTATCCGTAGTACTGCCACGCCATCCCCACCACGTTGCACGGGTCTCGCCCCACGCGTGACCACTCCACCGGCGGGCGCCGCTCGCCGAAGGGCAGCCAGTCCGGCGCGATGGTGACGTAGCCGTGGAGGACGGCCTGGGTGGCGTAGCCGTAGTTGAGGCGGCGCATCAGGCCGGCCTTGGCGGGATCGCCGTGGTCCACGCCGACGGTGTCGTCCTTGCCGTTGCCGTGTCCATGGGCGGCAAGGATGCCGGGGCGCTTCTCGCCGGGCTTGATGCCCTTGGGCACCAGCAGCCAGGCGGGCACGGTCACGCCGGGGGAGGAGTTGTAGTAGACCTTGTAGCGAGTGTGGTCGCCGCGGTCCTCTTCCGAGGCTACCGTGAGCTCGGGGTCCACCGGCGTGGGCCAGCGGCCCAGGCAGCGGCGGTAGCGGTCCCAGAAGCGGCTGCGCCAGGCAGGGTAGTCGGCGGCGTCGCCGTCGAAGGCGAGCTCCGGCGGGATGATGGTCCCCAGCGCCTGTATAGAGTCGTAGGCACTCACGTGTTGCAGATCGGCCATTGCCGGTAGTCTCTCCTCCCTGTTACGAGTCACGCATCACGGGTCAGTCACGCCCTCGCTGCGGCGGCGTACACCGCACCGCCGAAGTCCACCAACGGCCCGCTCGCCTCGCCGCGATGCGCTGCCAAGACCTCGCCCACGAAGACGGTGTGGTCGCCCGCTTCCACCGTCGTCACCAGGCGGCACTCGAAGTTGAGGAAGGCGTCCGTGAAGAGGGGCGCCTTGACGGCTTGGCCGGGCTGGAGCCGCAGCCGGCAGTGCCCCACCTTGTCCATGTCGCGGCCCGAATGGCTGCCGAGGAAGCTAACCGCCTCTTCCTGGCCGAGGGCGGGGAAGGCGAGCACAAACTCGCCGGTGTGCCGGATGACTTCGTTGGTGTAGGCGGCGTGGCTCACCGCCACGGCGAACATGGGTGGGCTGCCGGACGTGCGCATCACCCAGCCGGCGGGCATAGCGTTCACGAAGCCATCCTCGCGCCGAGTGACGATGAAGACGATCCACTGTGGTCGTTGGGCGGCGATGGCCTCAAGGATGGGCACGGGTCTCATGGTGCTACCTCCCGGTTGATCATGAGGGCAATGATAGGCGCAGGGGCCGGGGCGTCAACGGGCTCATACGCGCTATTGCGCCGGTCAGCTTGCGTGGATGATCCGGCGGTCTCAGACGGAGGGCGGGCCGTCAGGGATCGCCTGCTGAAAGGTGTGTGCTCCACCACGCCTCTTTGACATCGTCCCCCGCGGCCGCCTATAGTCCCGCCGATGAGCTTCCGCGCGTTTTACCTCTACCTGGCGGCCGCGGCCTCGGGCGGCGCCGGAATGGCCCTGGAGATGGCGGCCTCCCGGATGCTGCTGCCTTACTACGGCGACTCGCATGTAGTGTGGGCCAACCTCATCGGATTGGTGCTCCTGGCGCTGTCGCTGGGATACTGGCTCGGCGGGGCGCTGGCCGACCGCCGGCCGGCAGTGTGGCCTCTGGCACTGGCCTTGCTGGCGGCAGGCGTCTGGGGGGCGCTGTTGCCCGTCTGGGGACCAGGGTGGCTACGGCTGCTGCAGGCCCGCATGCCTTTCAGCGATGCCGGCTACCTGGCCGGGTCGCTGCTCGCGGTGACCGCCCTGCTGGCCGTTCCCATGCTGCTGCTGGGGACGGCGCCGCCGTACGTCATCCGCCTGCTGGTTGCCCGGGTCGAGGGGTCCGGTCGCCTGGCAGGCAGGGTGTACGCCGTGGTCACGGTGGGCAGCATGGTGGGGACGTTCGCGCCGGTGCTGTGGCTGCTGCCGGCGTTCGGCGTTCGGTCCACGCTGCTGGCGACGGCGGCAGTGCTGGTGTTTGCAGGCCTCATCGGCCTGGCGATCGGCGATTCCCGCGGCCCGGTGGAATTGCGCGTCTCCACCGGCAACGGTGACTGAGGGCCGGGCGTCGGCCGGCCCATCTACGAGGAGGAGTGTTCCATGGCTGAGAAGGTGAAGTGGGGCATCATCGGCACGGGCGTCATCGCCCCGAACCACGCCAGTGCCATCGCCGAGTCGCCGTACGCCGAACTGGTGGCCGTCTGCGACGTGGACGAGGCGAAGGCGCGGGCCTTTGCGGACAAGTTCGGCGGCGCCGCTGTCTACACCGACTACATCGAGATGCTGGAGAAGGGCGGCATCGAGGCGGTGAGTATCTGCACGCCCTCCGGCCTCCACTCGGAGATGACGAAGGCGGCGGCGGAGCGGGGCGTCCACGTGCTCTGCGAGAAGCCCATGGCCATCACCATCAAGCAGATGGACGTGATGGTCGATGCCGTGGAGAAGAGCGGCATCAAAGCGGCTATGGTGTTCCAGCGCCGCACCAATCCGCTCTCCCAGCGCGTGCGCCAGGCGGTGCAGGCAGGCGAGTTGGGCCAGATGGTGCTGGGCGACGCCTACCTGAAGTACTACCGCTCCCCGGCCTACTACAAGAGCGCGGACTGGCGCGCCACCTGGGCACTGGACGGCGGCGGCGCCCTCATGAACCAGGGCGTTCACGGCGTCGACCTGCTCCTTTGGATCATGGGCTCGCCGGTGAAGACGGTCTTCGCTAAGGCCGCGGCCATGGTGCGCGACATCGAGGTCGAGGACACTTCAGTGGCGGTGATCACCTTTGAGAACGGCGCCTACGGCGTGATCGAGGGGACGACTTCGTGCAACCCGGGCGAGATCACCTCCTTCGCCCTCCACGGCGACCGGGGCACCATCATCTTCGGCGACAAGGGCCTGGAGAAGTGGGCTGTCGCACCTAGCCGTGACGAAGTGGCGAAGCCGGTGGATGTGGACGTGGAGGATCAGGCCCTGCTGGGCTCGAGCGCCGACCCCACCAAGGTGGCGGTTCAGGGCCATCGCTTCCATGTCGACGACCTGGCCTTGGCCATCCGCGAGGACCGCGACCCGTTCGTCACGCCGCGCGGGGCCCGCTCCGCGGTGGAGCTGATCTTGGCCATCTACGAGTCGGCGAAGACGGGCAAGGAAGTGGTGATGAAGGACTTCGTCGCCGGGAAGTGAGGCCCCCGGCCGCGGCCTGAAGCTTGCCCCCGAGTGGGAGGAGTCCATGAGGATCGTGGCCTACTGCGGGATAGTATGCAGCGATTGCGAGGCCTATCGCGCCACACAGTCCGGCGACCGGGAGGCCCTGAAGCGAGTGGCCGCCAAGTGGAGAGTGGAGTACCACTTCCCAGCCGCCACCTCCGAGGACGTCACCTGCGATGGTTGTAACTCCGGCCGTCGCAGATGGGCGCGTTGCCGTGAGTGCCCTATTCAAACCTGCGCCGCCGGTCGCGGTGTCGCCAACTGCGCACATTGTGACGACTACCCGTGTGGTGATCTGAGCATGTTCCTGTCCCAGCACGCGGCGGCGAAGGCGACGTTGGAGGGCTTCAGGAGATAAGCATGGGACGCATCCTGGGAGTCTGCGGCATCGTCTGCTCGGAGTGTGGGGCGTACCTCGCCACCCAAGCGGACGACCTCGGGGCCAAGCAGAGAGTGCTCGCGCAGTGGCGGGTGGAGTACAACGCTCCCAACCTGGATCTCAGCGCCGTCACCTGTGACGGATGCACGGCCGTGGGGGGACGGCAGAGCACCGCTCATCTGCCGATGTGCGACACCCGCAAGTGCGTGATCGAACATGCCGTGCCGAACTGCGGGCATTGCCCCGAGTACGTCTGCGACAAACTGGATCCGTGGTTCCAGGCAGTCCCCGATGCCCGCCGGGTACTGGACGAGGAGCACAACCGGAGCAAGCGCGCCGGTAGTTGACAGCAGCGGTCGGCGCTGATAGCCTCTACCCAAGTGAATAGAGTGGCTGGGGGAGCTCGGAGACACCGGGCTGAGAGGGTCGTAGCACCCGCGAGGGCGCTAGCGGCCGACCCCTGGAACCTGAACCGGGTAAGGCCGGCGTAGGGAAGCGAGCGCCAACACCAGCGGCTGCCTTACCCGGCAGCCGCTGTTTGTTTGCCTAATGACGGAGGTGCAGGTGCTGGGACTGGTGGTTTCGGGCGGGGACTTCGATCCTCCGCGCGGTCTGGCCTACTGGGCCAGCCGGGCCGCGGTCGTGGTGGCGGCCGACCGGGGAGCGGAGTATGCCCTGCAGATGGGCTTGCCCGTGCACCTGGTGGTGGGCGACCTGGACTCCCTTTCCCCTGCCGCGCAGGCGCAGCTCAGGGAGGCGGCGACGGAGATCCGCGCTCATCGCCCGGACAAGGACGAGACGGACACCGAGTTGGCCCTGCGCGAGGTGATGGAGCGCGGCTGCGACCAGGTGGTCGTCCTGTGCGCCTTGGGAGGCCGGTTGGACCACACCCTGGCCAACGTCCTCCTGTTGGGCCTGCCCGGCCTGGAGGACCGCGCCCTCATAGCCTCGGGAGACACCGAGGTGCGGCTTGTGAGGAAGCGGTCGCGCTTCCATGGGGCTGTCGGCGACCTGCTGACGCTGCTCCCCCTGGGGGCCGATGCCGCCGGCGTTAGGACCTCGGGCCTGGCATACCCGCTTAACGGCGAGAGACTGCCGGCCGGCTATGCCCGCGGCGTGAGCAACGTTTTCACCGATGAGCAGGCGGAAGTCAGCGTGCAGAAGGGGTCTCTGCTGGCGATTCACATCCGGGGCGCAGCGGCTCCCGCCGGGGAGGATTGATGGCGACGATAGTGATGGGTGTCCAGGTGATGCCCCGAACGGATGATGTGTGCGGCGTCGCGGATCGGGCGATCTCGGCCGGCGACCGGACCGGCGCCGGAATCATGGCTCGCTACCGGTGACGGAGATGACGTCGCGGCGCCAGGCGGTGAGGGCCCTTCTGCGCGAGTGGGGTCCGGCGGCCGGTCTGCTCGCCGGTCTGCTGCTGGCGTGGGAGGCCGGAGTCCGCTTGACCGGGGCGCCACGGTGGCTGCTCCCGGCCCCATCGGCGATCGCGGCTGCCTTCGTGGAGGCCTGGCCGCAGCTGGTGCAGCACAGCGGCCGGACGCTGCTGCAGACGGCGGTAGGCCTGGCGGTCTCGGTGATCACGGGCGTGGCGCTGGCGGTGGCGGTGGACCTGCTGCCGGCTTTGCGCCGGGCCATCTACCCGCTCCTGGTTGTCTCGCAGACGGTGCCGATCATCGCCTTGGCCCCGCTGCTGGTTGTCTGGTTCGGCTTCGGGCTGTTGCCCCGCGTGCTGGTGGTGACGCTGGTCTGCTTCTTTCCCATCGTCATCAACACGGCGCAGGGCCTGGCCGCGGCGGACCCGGACATGGTGGCTCTGCTGTCTTCTATGGGGGCGGACCGGTGGATGATCTTCCGCAAGGTGCGTCTGCCGGGGGCGCTTCCGGCGGCACTCTCCGGCCTGCGGATCGCCGCCACTTACGCTGTGATGGGGGCGGTCATCAGCGAGTGGATCGGCGCCAGCCAGGGGCTGGGCGTCTTCATGATCCGCTCCGCCAACTCCTACCTGACGGCGCGGCTCTTCGCCGCCATTGCCTTGACCTCGGTTCTGAGCATAGCGCTGTTTGGATTGGTGGTGCTGTTGGAGCGCCTGGCGGTGCCCTGGTACTTCGCCGCCCGGCGCGAGGAGCGATGGGAGGACGTGTGATGAGTGGACGAGGTACTTGGCGGGAGGGGGAACCTAACCCCCCTGCTCGTGGTTTCGAGGGGCGAAACCACTGCTCCCCTTCCCCGAGAAGGCAGGGGGGAGGCAGCGCGCGCGCCATTGGATCGACGGTGATGCTCGTGGCGGTGCTGCTGGCAGTGGCCGGCTGCCGGCCGGCGACCGTTGGAGGCAAGGACAAGGTGACGCTGATGCTGGACTGGGTGCCCAACACCAACCACACCGGCATCTATGTGGCGCTGGATCAGGGCTGGTATGCCGGCGAGGGCATCGACCTGAAGATCATTCAGCCCGGCGAGACGGGCGTGGAGCAGGTGGTGGGCGCCGGGCAAGCGCAGTTCGGCATCAGCTTCGCCGAGTGGCTGACGGCAGCGCGGTCGGAGGGCGTGCCCATCGTGTCGGTGGCGGCCATCATCGAGCACAACACGTCGGGCTTCGCCTCCCGGGCGGACAAGGGCCTCACCGCTCCGGCCGATCTGGAGGGGAAGAGGTACGGCGGCTCCGGCCTGGACATCGAGCGGGCGATGTTGAGCGCCCTCATGGCCTGTGAAGCGGCCGATGTCGCCCAGGTGCAGTTCGTGGACGTGGGTTGGGCGGACTTCTTCGTGGTGACGGAGAAGGAAGTGGACTTCTCCTGGATCTACTACGCCTGGACGGGCATAGAGGCCGAGGTACGGCAGGTACCGCTGAACATCATCTGGCTACGGGACTACCTCGAGTGTGTGCCCGACTACTACACGCCCGTGATCATCACCAACGAGGCCCTTATCGCGGACGACCCGGACTTGGTGCGGCGCTTTATCGCCGCCACCGCTCGCGGCTACCGCTACGCCATCGACAACCCGGCCGAAGCGGCCGCCATTCTGGCCGAGCACGCCGAGGCCGACGCGGAACTGGTACGGCGGAGCCAGGAATGGCTGAGCCCGCGGTACGTGGAGGACGCGGCTCAGTGGGGCTACCAGGACATGGCGGTCTGGGAGAGGTTCACAGCCTGGATGTACGACAACGGCCTGGTGTCGCAGCCGGTGGACGCCGCGCCGGCATTCACCAACGAGTTCCTGCCCGGTGAGTGAGCCCGCGGTTGAGGTCCGCCATCTGAGCAAGCGGTACCGGGTGGACGGGCACGAGGTGCAGGCCCTGGCGGATGTCAGCCTGACGGCGCACGCGGGCGAGTTCGTCAGCGTTGTCGGCCCGAGCGGGTCCGGCAAAACGACCCTGTTCAACCTGATCTGCGGCCTAGGCCGGCCGGACAGCGGCGAGATGCTGCTGAACGGCCGGCCGGTGTCCGGCGGGCGGGGCCTGGTTGCGTACATGCCCCAGAAGGACGTACTGCTGCCCTGGCGGACGGTCCTGGGCAACGTTCTCCTGGGGGCGGAGGTGGACGGGCGGTCGCCGGACGAGGCGCGACGGGAGGCGCTGGAGCTGATGCCGTCTTTTGGGCTGGGCGGCTTCGAGCATCGCTACCCGCACGAGCTTTCGGGCGGTATGCGACAGCGAGCGGCTCTGCTGCGCACTTACCTCTTCCACCGGGACGTGCTCCTGCTGGACGAGCCCTTCGGGGCCCTGGACGCCCTCACGCGGCGGCAACTGCAGATGTGGCTGCTCACGGTGTGGGAGGAGCATCGCAAGACCATCCTCTTCGTCACCCACGACGTGGCCGAGGCCGCCTTCCTTTCCGATCGCGTCTATGTGCTCGCGTCGCGACCGGCCCGGGTGAGCGAGGTGGTGGCGGTCGAGCTGCCGCGCCCGCGCACGGCCGAGCTGGCGGCCGGCCCGGCCTTCGCGGCTGTCGAAGCCCGGCTGCTCAAGGCGCTGCTTCCCGACTGAGGAGCCCTGGACGGCAGGACGTCGCTCGGTCGATTTTGCCCCGCCGAACCTATGGCGGTATCATGGGGACACCCCGGTGGGGTATACCTGTTAGCTAGGTTGGTCCAATGGCCGTTACTGTTGTCAAGAGCCGCTGTCCGCAGAACCATCGTTGTCCGTCGCTGCGCGTCTGTCCCGTGGGCGCCCTGAAGCAGCAAGGCAACAGCGCTCCCGTCGTTGACGAGACCAAGTGCATCGACTGCGGCAAGTGCGTGCGCTATTGCCCCACGGGCGCGCTGCAGCCGTAAGGGGACCCGGGTTTTCGGCCTTCATGTTCACAGCCGGGGCAGGAGCGCGGCTGCGTCCGACGCGATCCCACACGCACGGACTCCGCCGCCCCGCCTCGGGCATTAGTGTGATCCAGCGGCAGTCGGGCGCCGATAGTGTCGAGACTGCGCCCCTGGGCAGTTGCGGACCTCCGCCTGTGAGGCCATAATGCTATTGCGAATACTCGCAGGAGGTGTTGCGGTGCACATACCGGATGGGTTCCTCAGCGCGGCGGTAACGGGAGGTACTTGGGTGGCCGTAGTCGCGGCGGTCAGCTACACAGCGAACAAGGGCCAACATGAGGTGCGCGAGAAAGGGGTGCCCCTCATAGGCGTTGTCGGGGCCTTTGTGTTCGCCGCCCAGATGCTCAACTTCCCTGTGGCGGCAGGAACCTCGGGGCATCTTCTGGGAGGGGCTATAGCAGCGATCCTGCTGGGGCCATGGCTAGGCGTCTCAGTTCTGCAGGTAGTGGTGTTAGTGCAGGCGCTTCTCTTCCAGGATGGGGGCATTCTCGCACTTGGGGCCAATACCTTAAACATGGCGGTCATTGGTGTGCTAACGGCCTGGATAACATACCGGGCAGGCCGAGCGCTTCTAGGCAGTGGGCGGATCGGCGTCGCGGTGAGCGCCGCGGCCGCAGCTTGGGTGTCGGTGGTGGTAGCGTCTCTGGCGGCGGGAGTCGAGTTGGCCCTGTCGGGCGCCTACGCCGCCGGCGTGGTGATTCCGGCCATGTGCGGCGTTCACATGCTGATCGGTATCGGCGAGGCGCTAATCACCGTCGCCGTGGTAGCCTTCGTGGCCTCGGCGGGTATCGACCTACCGGCAACTGACCGGGCGAGGGCGTAGGAGATCAAAGTGTCCAAAAGAGTCATCATTGTCGGTCTATTGGCATCACTGGTGCTGGTGCTCTTGTCGCCGTATGCCTCTTCCCACCCCGACGGGCTGGAACGCGTGGCGGAGAACCTGGGCTTCATCGACCGGGCCCAAGAGGCCCCCTACGAGCTGCTGCCCGACTACACTGTGCCGGGGGTTGAGATCGAGGCATTTTCTACCATCCTGGCAGGGTTGATCGGCGCGGCGATGGTGTTCCAGGTGATGGTGGTCTTCGCGACGCTCCTGCAGCGGTCGAACGACAGCAAGCCGCGGTCGCAAGCCGGTTGAGCGAGGCCTACCGGCTCGATCCCTACTTCAACTACGGCGGCCCTCTCCAGCGGGCCGATGCGCGCTCCAAGCTCGCCGGCGTTTTCAGCTACGTCCTCCTCGTGGGGGCCGTTCCGGCGTCGGCTTGGGGCGCATACTTGGCTCTGCTGGCGCTGGTGGGCGTGGTTTGGGCGCTGTCCGGCATGTCGTTCCTCTCGCTGACCAGGCGGATGGCCCCGCTGTTTGCTTTCGGGGCCATCGCCTCTCTGGGAGCGCTCTTTCGACCGGGCGCGGCGACGTACTGGTCGGCGCGCCTCCTCTGGCTCGATCTACAGCTGACCGATGCCGGCGTCCGGCAGTGCTGTCTGCTTCTGGTACGCACCTCGCTCTCCAGCCTGGCGGTGGGTCTCTACATTGCCACGACCCGCTTCCCGGATACCGCGCGGGCGTTGCGGCAGTTGGGCGTCCCCGCGGTTCTCGTCTCCACCCTATGCTTCGTATACCGCTATCTGTTCGTGTTGGTAGACGAGGCATATCGCCTCGACCGGGCGCGCGCGGCGAGGACGTTGCAGCAGCCCAGTCTCCTTCGCCTGGGCCGGCAGACGCGGGTCCATGCGGCGATGTTGGGGTCGCTCTTCCTCCGCGCCTACGCCCGGGGCGAGCGCGTGTACCAGGCCATGGCGGCGCGCGGCTTTGTCGGTGAGCTTCATTGCCTGGGCACGCCGGGTTGGCGCAGGTCCGATACCGCCTTCGGCATCATCTGGGGGGCAGCGCTGGGCGCTATCGCGGCGGCAGTGTGGTTGTGACCCTCAATGCTGAAGGCATGGGGCCAGCTGCCGGTCTGGAGATCTGCGGCCTCTCGTACTCCTACCCGAACGGACAGACGGCGCTACAGGGAGTTTCACTGCACCTAGCGCCGGGAGAGAGAGTGGCGCTGGTGGGGCCGAATGGCGCCGGCAAGTCGACGCTGATGCTGCACCTCAACGGCATCCTGACTGGCTCGGGTTCTGTTCGGGTTGCCGGGCTGACGGTCAGCGACCGCACCCTGAGAGCCGTGCGCTCTCTCGTCGGGCTCGTGTTCCAGGACCCGGACGATCAGCTCTTCTCCCTGACCGTGCTCGAGGACGTCGCCTTCGGCCCGCTCCAGCAGGGTCTAGCACACGAGCAGGCGCGGGCGAGGGCCCTGGAGGCGCTCAGCCGCGTGGGGGCAGCCGCGCTGGCGGACCGCTCGCCGCACCAACTAAGCTTGGGCGAGAAGAGGCGGGCGGCGATTGCTACCGTGCTCGCCATGCAGCCGCGCGTGCTTGTCCTCGACGAGCCTTCCGCCGGGCTGGACCCTCGCGCCAGGCGAGGCCTCATTCAGGTGCTGCGGTCGATGGAGCAGACTATGCTGCTGGCCACCCACGACATGCGGCTCGCCTGGGAGGTCTGCGAGCGGACGGTGGTCATGGACGAAGGCGTTGTGGTTGCCGACGGCCCCACCTCCGAGCTCTTGGCGGATGAGGCGCTGCTTGGGGCCCACGGGCTGGAGACGCCCTGGCACGGAGCTCCGGACAGCGCGACCGGCAGGGACTAGAAGGTGCAGGAGTATAGGCGGTGCCGGAGCTGCCGCGGGAGATCAGCGTTCTTCTGGACATGGCCGGTTGCCCGAATCGGTGCCGGCACTGCTGGCTCGGAGCCGCTCCCAACCATCGCCTGAAGCCGGACGACCTGCGACGAGTGGCGGAGGTCTTTCGCGGCTGGTGCAGGCCGGGAGAGAGCGACCCTTTCTTCAAGCGGCTTGGGTTCGCCTCCTGGTACCGGGAGCCGGACTACGCTCCCAACTACCGTGAGCTCTACGAGCTGGAGCGGGAGCTGTCCGATGACAACGCCTCCCGCTTCGAGCTGCTGAGCATCTGGCGGCTGGCACGCGATCCCGGTTACGCCGCCTGGGCGCGTGAGGCCGGCACCGAGGCCTGTCAGATCACCTTCTTCGGCCTGGAGGTGACCACTGACTGGTTCGCCCGTCGCCGAGGAAGCTTCCAGGACGCTCTGGCGGCCACTGAACGACTGATCGAGGCCGGCATCCGCCCGCGCTGGCAGGTGATACTCACCAAGCATTTCCTGCCCGAGGCCGGTGCGTTCGTGGAGCTGGTGCGCGCCCTTCGCCTGGAGGAGCGAGTTGAGGGGCTTGGCGCCCCGTTCCGGGTCTTCCTCAACACGCCGAGCCCCAATGGCGAGGCCTTCGCCATCGAGGACCTGCGCGTGGAGGCCGCCGACCTGGAGAGCCTGCCCGACTATCTGGTGGAGCAGACGCTGGCCCACTTCGGCAGAGACGTCTTGGCCGAGGCGCTCGGACGGCCGGAGGCGGAGCTGCTGCCGGGCATGCTGGCGGAGGCAGGGACGGTGGCGGAGCAGCCGGGAGCGCTGCCGGCGAGGCTTGCCTTCGTTGTGGATAGCGGATTCCACGTCTACACGAACATGGACGAGACCGCGCCCTGGTGCCGCCTGGGCCATCTGTGGAAGGACGGTCTCGACGAGGTGCTGCGCCGGTTTGAGGCGGACGACACCCCCGGGCTACAGGCCCTCTTCCGGGCGCCGGTAGCGGAACTGGCCCGGCGCTACGGTCGGAGGGACGGCGGTCGGGTCTACTCCCCTTCGGATCTGCTGGCTCGCTGGGTGCGCCTGTGGGCCCAGGAGCGCCGGCAGGCCGAGTCGCGCTAGGGCGCGAAAGCGCGCACGTCGCCCACGAACTGACCGAGAGCGCGCTGGTAGACGCCGATGTCGGTGCCTAGAGAGATCACGTTGTAGCCTGCATCGAACCACTCCCGGGCGACGGTCACACTGCCCGGCTGGCAGCCGGCGCCCTTGCCGTGGCGGCGGCAGGCTTCCGCCACCTTCTGCCGCGCGGCCACGAAATGGGGGTGATCGAACTGGCCGACAATCCCCATGTTGAGCGTGAGATCGTTCTGCCCGATCCAGCCGACGTCGATGCCCGGCACGCCTAGGATCTCGTCTATGGCGGCGACGCCCTCCGGGCTCTCGATCTGGGCCATGAGCACGGTCTGGGCGTTGGCCCAGCCGGCGTACTCCCGGGAGTCGGGCACCTGGTAGAGGGTGTGCGCTCCGCCCAACCCCATGCCGCGGGATCCCAGAGGCGGGTACTTGGCCGCCTGCACGAACCGGCGCGCCTCCGCGGCGCTATGCACGTTCGGCATCATGATCCCCAGGGCGCCCAGGTCCAGGCAGCGGGAGATGAAGTGCCCGCCGGGGCCGGGCACGCGGACCACGCTGGGCAGCCCGGCCAGCCGGCAGGACACCAGCAGCGGGGCCAGTGTCTCCAGAGAGAGCCCCGTGTGTTCCAGGTCGAACAGCACGAAGTCGAGGCCGAGCGGGCGCAGCAGGGCGGCGATGTTGGGGACGGTGAACTCCATCGCCATGTGGCCCAGGATCAGCCGGCGCTCGTTCAGGGCCTGTCTCAGCGGGCTTGTCTCTATCATACGATGCTCCCGAACCGCTCCAGCTTGGCGCGGAAGAGCGGATGGTCGAGCACGGTGCGGTTGACAACGTGGCTGGGCACGTCGCCGCGGGCGAGAGTCAGGCAATGGCCGATCGCCTCGGCGGTCACATCCCACATCATCTCCTTGGTCCAGGCGATGGCATGGGGGGCCAGGATCACGTTGTCCAGCCTGAGGATGGGGTCGTCGCGGTCGGGCGGCTCCTTTTCCAGGACGTCGAGGCCGGCCCCGGCGAGTCGGCCCTCGCGAAGCGCAGCCACAAGAGCCGCTTGGTCGACGATGGGGCCGCGCGCGGTGTTGACTAGGTAGGCGGTGGACTTCATCAAGCCGATCTCGCGGGCTCCTATGAGGCGCCGTGTGTGCTCGTTGAGGGGGCAGTTGACGGCCACCACGTCGCACTCGCGTAGGAGCGTGTCCAAGTCGACCAGTTCGACGCCCAGCGCTTGCGCCCGCTCCGGCGCGACGAAGGGGTCGTGGGCGAGGCGCCGGGGGAAGCGGAAGACGCCGGCCAGGCGCATGAAGTCGGCTCCGATGTTGCCTAGGCCCACCGACCCGAGGACGATGCCGCTGGTGGTGTGGCCGAACTCGGGCAGGTCGCCCCGCCACTGCCCCTGTCGCACGGCGAGGTCCTTCTGCGGCAAGCGCTTGAGCAGGGCAAGCACCAGGGTAAGAGCGCCCTCGGCTACCGACGGGCCGATACCGCCCGGGGTGATGGCTACGGCGACGCCGGCCGCTGTGCCGGCATCCATGTCGATCATGTCGTACCCGACGCCCCACCGGGCAATGAGTGCCAGGCGCTCCAGTCCAATGAAGGAAGCCGCGTTGTAGCCGATGCCGAGGCTGAGCACGGCGTCCACCCGATCGATGATGTCGCTGTGAGCCACGTCGCCCATCTCCGGCAGCCAGTCGTACGTGACTCCCTCTGTCTCTCCGATCAGGTCGCGGACGTAGCCTTCGACTTCCTCAAGCCCTTGGCTGCGGAAATCGGGCGAGAGTCCTATAATGAATTGGTGCGCCATGGTACTGCCCCCTGGGCCCGGACGGGCCGGCACTGGTTGAGGGTATGTTACCGGGCGCCCGCCCGGCAGCCAAGGCCGCCACGCCGTACATCGACGGTGGCTCAGGCCTTGCCGAGCCGGTACGATGTTGGGTGTATGTTCATTTTTAGTACTGCGATATAGAAGGTGGTTAGATGAAACGATTCCTCCTCGTCCTGGGTTTGCTGGCGGTTGTGGCCATCGGGGGCTACCGTCTTTGGGGCGGAGCAACAGCTGCCGAGGTGGCCACCGCGCCGGTCCAGACTGTTGCCGTCACCAGGGACACCATTGTCAGCGAGGTGGCGGCGTCGGGATCGGTGGACACCGAGCGAGTGGTCGGCTTGTCCTTTCGCTCTCCCGGATGCGTCAACAGAGTCTACGTCTCTGTGGGCGACTGGGTGGAGGAGGGGCAGCCACTGGTTGACCTGGACACAACGGATGTCGAGTTGCAAGTCCGGGCGGCGGAGACGGCCCTGGCGCTCGCGGAGGCGCAAGCCGCCCGCACCCTGGCCCCGGCTGCGAGCGCCGAGATCTCGGCGGCGAGGGCAGCGCTGGCCTCGGCTCAGGCCTCCTACAGCCGGGCCGTGGCCGGACCCAGCGAGTCCCAAGCGACCGTCGCCGAGGTGCAGCTGGAAAAGGCGGAGATCGCCCTGCAGCGCGCCCAGAGCGACTATGACGAGGTCAAGTGGGTGGGCGCGATCGCGGCCATGCCGCAGTCGCTGGCGCTCCAGGCCGCCACTCTCGACTACGAGGCGGCCAAGGCCAACTACGACATGCAGACCAAGGGCGTCGACTCAGCGGACCTGGCGGCCCTGAGCGCTCAGATCGCTCAGGCGCAGGCGCAGCTGTCGCGACTGGAGACCGGCGCCACCGATGAGGACCGGCAGATACTGGATCTGCAGGTGCAGCAGGCGAGGCTGAGTGTGGAGCAGGCGCGCCAGCAGTTGGACAACACCGTGCTCAGAGCCCCATTCGACGGGCAGGTTGCCGCCGTCACCGTCCAGGAGGGCCAGCTGTCGGCGACCGGCCTCGCCGCGGTGACTTTGGTTGACAGTAGCTGCTACCACATTACGGTCCCCATCGACGAGGGCGACATCGGACAGGTGGCAGTTGGCCAGAGCGCGCTGATCGAACCGGAAGCCTTCCGGGGTGTCTCGCTCACCGGGTATGTGTCCAGCATCGGCCTCATGCGATCAGGTTCGGAGAGCGGCTCGTTGGCGACTACAGCCGGGGTGGTGCAGTACGAGGTTCGGGTAGAGATCGATGAGCAACTGGAAGGGCTGCGACCCGGCATGACGGCCCAGACTGTGATCGAAGTCGATCGACGGGTGGGGACCTTGGTTTTGCCCAACCGGGCGGTGCAGCTAGACCGCGGTGCCGGCCTTACATTCGTGGAGCGGATGGTCGATGGGCAGCCGGTTCGAACCGAGGTGATCCTGGGCGTCCAGGGCGTGGGCGTAACGGAGATCCTGGCCGGGCTGGAAGAAGGCGACCAGGTGGTCATTCCGAGCACCTCTACGCTCCAGGACCAGATTCGGACCACCTTCGGCCCGACGGGCGGCTAGCCACGATGCCTGATGGCGACCAGCCGGTCATCGAGTTGGCCGGTATCGGTATGGTCTACTCGTTGGGCAAGGTGCAGGTGCCCGCTCTGTCCGACGTGAACCTGACCATCGCGGCCGGAGAGATGCTGTCGATCATGGGGCCGTCGGGGTCCGGCAAGTCGACGCTGATGAACATCGTCGGCTGCCTCGACCAGGCGACCTCGGGACGGTACTTGTTGCGCCGGCTGGACGTAAGCCGGCTCAACGACAACCGGCTCGCTGAGGTGCGCAATCGCGAGATCGGCTTCGTATTCCAGTCCTTCAACCTGCTGCCGCGGATATCGGCGGTGGAGAACGTGGAGCTGCCGCTGATCTACGCCGGCGTGATGGGGTCCCGCCGGAGCAGAGCGGTTCGTGCTCTGGAATCGGTGGGCCTTGGGGCGCGCATCCATCACAGGCCCAACGAGCTGTCTGGTGGCGAGCGTCAGCGCGTGGCAATAGCCCGGGCGCTCGTGAATGACCCCGCGATCATCCTTGCCGACGAGCCCACCGGCAACCTGGACAGCCGTTCGGGGGCGGAGGTGATGAAGATCCTCCGTGGCCTGAACGAGGACGACGGCATCACCGTCGTCTTTGTCACCCACGACCCGGATACCGCGTCCTGCACCCGACGGCTGGTGAGGCTGCGCGACGGCCGGCTGATCTCCGATGAGCCGGTGCCCGAGGAGGAGCGGCTTCAGGCCTGGCGCGCTATCGAGTCTACCGGCGTCTTGCATCAGGCGGTGACCGATGGTTCTGCTCGATAGCGTTCGCATGGCCCTGGCGGCGCTGATGGGCAACAAGCTGCGCTCTTCCCTGACCATGCTGGGGATCATCATCGGGGTGGGCGCCGTGATCACGCTGGTCAGCCTGGGCGAAGGGGTACGCGAAATGGTGGAGAGCCAGCTCCAGTCGATAGGCTCCAACCTGCTCTACGTCACCCCCGGCTCGCTGAGCGACATGAGCGGCGACGGCCCGTCGTTGGTCGGGCGGTCTGGGCGGGCCATCCTGACCATGGCCGACGTGGAAGCGCTCAACAACCCCTTGAACGCGCCCCACGTGGGCGCCGTCACCCCCGACGTAAGCGCCTACGCTGAGGTGTCTTTCGGCGGGACGAGCAAGCGGGTCTCGGTGAGCGGGGTATGGCCCAACTACCCGTCGGTGCGGAACGTCACGGTTGCCTACGGGGTGTTCATCACCCAGCAGGACATCGCGGCCCGCGGCACGGTCTGTGTTCTGGGGCCGAGGACCGCGCGGGATCTGTTCGGCGATGAGGTGCCTCTGGGCAACCGGGTGCGCATCAGCGGAGTGCCGTACACGGTGGTTGGCGTGTTGGAGGGCAAAGGAGGATCGGCCTTTTCCGATATCGATAGCTACGTTTACGTGCCCCTATCCACGGCTCAGATGCGGCTACTGCCTCTGCGCGGCCGCGGCGGCGAACTGGGCGTGAGCACCATCTACGTTCAGGCGACCAGCGAAGCCGACATCGACTTGGCCATTGAGGAAGTGAAGACGGTGCTGCGATATGCACACCGCATCCGCATCGGCGACGATGACGACTTCACGGTGATCAACCAGGCCGACATTACCACCATCTTCGGCGCCATCACCGGGGCGCTGACCGCCTTTCTCGGGGCGATCGCCGGCATTTCCTTGGTGGTGGGCGGAATCGGCATCATGAACATAATGCTGGTGTCGGTCACTGAGCGCACGCGCGAGATCGGCATTCGTAAGGCGGTCGGCGCTAAGCGGCGCGACATCATGACCCAGTTCCTGGTGGAGGCCGTCTTCCTTTCCGTGGTGGGTGGCCTGGCGGGAATCGCCTTCGGCTGGACAGTGGCGATTCAGGTGGGCAAGCTCATCGAGGGCATCACACCGGTTGTGACTCCAGAGACGGTGCTCATGGCCACTGGCGTCTCTGCCGCCGTGGGCGTTTTCTTCGGCATCTACCCGGCGCGAAGGGCAGCAGCGCTCAACCCGATCGAGGCACTGCGATACGAGTGATGAAACTGATAAGGCTACACACGATACATGGCAGAATGGCCCGCTGGCTCGTCCTCTCGCTCGTCATGGTGATGGCCGCCGGCTGCGGCGTCTCGTCGAGCCAGATGAGCCCGACGCCGACGATTGTGCCGGTGTCCGAGGAGACCAGGGCGGCCGTACAGACGGCGGCGGCGCAGCGGCTGCTGGGCGGCCCCTCTGAAGCGACGACTCCGGCGCCGACGACAGCCGTGGCCGAGGCGACCCCGACTGCAACGCCCTCACCATCGGCAGCAGAGCCGGCGGCGACAGCGACCGTTGCGTCCGGCGAGGGAGCGCCGGCAACACCGGCGGTCACGGCGACGCCGGTCCCGCTTGTGATGGCGGGAACGAGTACACCGGCGGCTGAGCCGGTCCCGCTGCCCACCGAGCACGTGGTGCGCTATGCCGAAAACCTGACGAAGATCGCCCGCCGATATGGCGTGACGGTTCGCGACCTGGTCGAGGCAAACGGCATCGAGAATCCGTCCGCGATCTACGTGGGGCAGGTGCTGTTGGTGCCGGCGCCACAGCCGGCCGCCGCCGTGCCGACGGTGACCGCCGCACCGTCCTCTGCTGCCGCTGGTACGCCCAGCCCTACGCCTGCGCCGGGCATCCCGCGCATTGCGTTCCAGCTGTCGAGCGGCGCCGGCATCTATTCGGTCAACGAGGATGGCTCCGGTCTAGTGCGGCTGACCCAGGGTCTCGATCCCGCCTGGTCGCCGGATGGATCGCTGCTCGCCTTCGTGCGCTGGGACGAGCCTCGTGGTCTGTTCTTGCTGGACCCGGCCAGTGGTCGCGAGTGGCTGGTGCGCGGCGGCAACTTGATGAAGAGCCCCACCTGGAACCCGACGGGTGACCGGATCGCCTACTCGTGGGAGACCAGCGGCGCCGTGGCGAGTAGGATGTGTTTCCCCGGGTTCGGCTGCGTGGATCTGCCCGGCCAGGCCGCCTGGTCGCTGACGGTGGTGGACCGAAACGGCGACACGATCGCCGACCTGCCCGCGGACGAGCGAAGCTTCTCGCCGAGCTGGTCTCCGGCGGGCGACCTCATCGCCTACCAGGGCGAGCGGGCGCTGAAGGGCACGGATCTTGGCGCGCAGCCCTGGATCATCGTGGACGATCCCGCAGCCGCCTTTCCCGCCGTCAGCCCGGACGGCCGGCACATCGCCTTCATGTACCGGCAGCACGATCACTGGGAAGTGTATGTGGTGGGAGCCGACGGCGCCGGCCTGACGAGACTCACGACGAGTTCGCCGCTGGCGGACCGGCCGGCCAACAACGTGGCGCCCGCTTGGTCACCGGATGGCGAGAGGCTGGTCTTCCTTACCGACCGGGACGGTGACTGGCGTCCCTACGTGATGTCGGCGGATGGAGGCGGCCAGACGCCCTTCCTGCCCGAGGTGTTCGACCAGTTCACGTTCCGCTATGAGTTTTCCGCCGAGAGGGTGTTCTCGTGGCGCTGACGGCCGCCTGAGCAGCCGGAGTCGCCCGGCGTGCTTTGACAGCAGTATCCGCAGAAGGTAGCCTTCCGGGTTATGCGTGATCACTTCGATGGAACGCTTCTCGATGAAGCGCGCCTACATGTATCCGCCGGCGACGGTGGTAACGGCATTGTCAGTTTCCGGCGCGAGAAGTTCATACCCTTGGGCGGCCCTAACGGGGGCAACGGTGGGCCCGGCGGCAGCGTCTACCTGGAGGCGTCCGAAGGGCTGAATACGCTCATCTCGTTTCGCGGCCGGCGGCACATCCGGGCCGGGCGCGGCGGCCACGGAGGAAGCAAGGACAAGACGGGGGCCACCGGAGATGACGTGGTGGTGCGTGTTCCTGTCGGCACCATCGTCTACGACGACGAGACCGGCGCGCCCTTGGGCGACCTCCTCGTGGCCGGCCAGCGACTCCTGGTGGCTCAGGGAGGCCGCGGCGGTCGGGGCAACGCCTCCTTCGCGTCCGCCACGAATCAGGCCCCGCGGTTGGCGGAGAGGGGTGACCCGGGGGCGGCACGTTGGCTCCGGCTCGAACTCAAGCTGTTGGCGGACGTGGGCTTGGTGGGCTTTCCCAATGCCGGCAAGTCGACCCTGCTCTCGGTAGTCAGCGCGGCGCGGCCCAAGATCGCGGACTATCCCTTCACCACGTTGCAGCCGAACCTGGGCGTGGTTCTGCTGGACGATGGCAGTTCATTCGTCGTGGCGGACCTGCCCGGCTTGATCGCCGGGGCCAGCCAGGGCGCCGGGTTGGGCCACCGCTTCCTGCGGCACATCGAACGCACGCGGACCATTGTGCACGTGCTGGACGGCTCCTCGCCGGAGGCCTTTGAAGCCTATGCGCAGGTCCGCGAGGAACTGGAAGCGTTCGATCCGCGACTAGTAGAGAAGCCCGAGATTGTGGCCATCAACAAGCTTGACCTGCCCGAGGCACGTGATCGCTTCGAGGCGCTGCGCGACCAGCTGAGCCGGAGAGGCGCCACCGTGGTCGGCATCTCCGCCGCCACCGGCGAGGGGGTATCTCAATTGCTGAGCGAAGTCCGGCGCATCCTAGAATCGATGCCCGCCGAGCAGCAGCCGCTCGTCCTGCCGGAGATAGTCGCGCCGGCTGTTGATGAGGACGAAGGCGCGGTGCGCATCTTCCGCCGTGACGATGGCGCCTGGGTGCTCCGCGCTGCTTGGCTTGAGAGGCTGGCCCGGCGAGTGGGATGGGGAATGCCCGAGGCGGTGGATCGCTTCCAGCGTGTGCTCGATCGCTACGGTGTCACTGAGGCTCTGGAAGAGGCCGGCGTGGCGCCCGGAGACACAGTCATCATCGGGGAGTCCGAGCTCGAGTGGCAGAGATAGCTCGTCTCGGCGTGCTCGGGGGCACCTTCGACCCCATCCATGTTGGGCACCTGCTCATGGCGCAGACCGCCCTTGAGCACTTGCAGCTTGACCGCGTCCTGTTTCTCCCGGCCGGCACCCCGCCTCACAAGCGAAAGACGCAGTGCCTGGCGGCCGCGGTTCGGCTTGAGCTGACGCGGGCGGCGATTAAGGACGATCCTCGCTTTCTGGTGAGCACCGTGGACGTGGACCGCCCGGGTCCGCACTACTCCGCGGACACCCTGGCCCTGCTAGCGGCCGAGTTCGGGCTGGGGCCCGATCAGCTCTACTTCATTATGGGGTCCGATTCACTGGAGCAGTTCCACACCTGGTACCGGCCGGGGGCCCTGGCGCAACGGTGTCTTCTGGCAGTGGTCGAGCGCCCGGGCTCGCCCACCGACCTCGGCACAGTGGAAGCACGGGTCCCTGAGGCCGTCGGGCGGGTGCGACTCGTTGGGATGCCGCCGGTGGGCATCTCGTCGACGATACTGCGGAGAATGGTGGCAGAGGGCCGCTCGGTGCGCTATTGGGTGCCTGACGCGGCGGCGGCAATCATCCGCGAGCGCGGTCTCTACCGGGAGTCGCCCGTCCCCGCGGGTGGAGCCGGCTGATGCAGGTCCTCTTCAGTACCGGCGCCCTCTACGGCTTTCCGTATTCCCTGGCTTTCCGGCTGGCGGCGGCAGCCGGGTGCGACGGAGTGGAGTTGGTCCTCGACCCGTGGTCGGTTCTCGCCGGCCCGGCGGCGGTTACCAAGTGCGCGACA
The DNA here is from genome assembly GCA_040768685.1 of Anaerolineae bacterium. GTDB lineage: Bacteria > Chloroflexota > Anaerolineae > DRVO01 > DRVO01 > Ch71. The sequence goes on along the minus strand of JAXGMM010000003.1, from coordinate 326,224 downwards.
CGGCTGCAGAGCCCGGTCCGCGTTCTCCATCCCTCGCTGTTCGGCCTCCCGGGGTGGCATGGTGCGCCCAAGGCGTTCGCCCGGCTGGGGGAATGGGCCATTGCCCTGGAGTGCCCCCTGGTGGTGGTGCATCCGCCGCGCTACCGCAATCTGGAGCGCAATACGGCTCTGTGGGATGAGGGACTGGCGGCGTTTCGACGGGTGACCCGCGGCGCGGTGGAGATCACGATCGAGAACTCCGCCATCTTCGAGCCGGAGGACCGCCACCACCCTTACGTTTGGCCGGAGCTGGTGGGCGAGTTTGCGCGCGAGCGGGGCATCCGAATGACCTTCGACACCACGCACGCGGCGAGCACCGGCATGGGCTTGATGGCGTACGAGGCGGTGGCGGACATCCTGGCGCACATTCACCTCAGCGACTTCGGCCTGCCGCATCCGGTGTTGGATCGGCCGTGGCTGGACACGTACTTCAAGCACCACCGGATGCCGGGCAGCGGGGACATGGACTTTCCGGGTTGGTTCCGGCGGCTTCGCACTGACGGGTACGTCGGCGCTGTAACGATCGAGGTCAGTCCGATAGCCCTGCGGGCCTGGAACCCTTGGGCGGCCCGGCGCATACTCGCCAGAAGTGTTGATCTGGTGCGGGAATGGTGGGCGGCGGGTGAAGCGATGGTCCCCGACGCGCAGGAGCAACTGGTGGAGGTCGGCGGGTGAACGGAGACGTACTCGGCGCCTCATGGCTCGTCGGATCGCACCTGAGCGCACGGCTGGCGGAGCGCATCGGCATTACCGTCTCGTGCGTGGTGGCGCTCTTCCTCGTGTCGCCGTTGTTGGCCGAGATTCGCCTGGACATTCCCCTGGTAGCACTGGGCTCGCCCCTGCACATCGGCGTCTCGCGTGAACTCCTTGTGGGTATCCTGGCGGCGGCGATCTCCTGGGCCGGGGCTCAGTCGCTCTACGTGCTTCACCCGGACTACCAGCGTGGGGCGCGCATATACACCCACTGCATTCTGCCAGCCATGACGGCGGTGGCCGCCACGGTGTTCTGGCAGCGGCAGACGGGCGTGTCGGTGGAGGGCAGGCTGGTAGTGGCCGCCAGCATCGGCGTCCTTCTCTCCCTGGTCATGCTCGGGCAATACGCTGCCCTCACGGGCGAGGCTGGGTCGGCCATCCGACTGCGAACGGTGCTAAGCGTCTTGAGCATGGCGACGGCCTTGTACCTGTGGACGGTGCTCTACGGCACCAGGGTCCGCAGCCTGCTGGCCACCCCGGGAGCTTCGCTGATAGCGGTTTTCCTGGCGGCGGACCTGCTCCAGTACGAGGCCGCCGGCGAGTGGCGCACGCTGCGAGCGGCCCTGGTCATCGGCCTGGTGGTAGGCGAGTGTGCCTGGGCCCTCAACTTCGGCCGCCTCAGCCCCAGCGAAGCCGGGTTCTTCCTGTTGATGGTCAGCTATGTCAGCGTGGGGCTGACACGGCGTCACTTCCAGGGGGCTCTTACCTGGCGCGCGGTGGGTGAACACGGCATCATGGTGGCCTTGCTCTACCTGATAATGCGGCGGTTTGGCTTCTAAGCGAGCTGGGCTTTGACACCCTCTCACCACGGTGCTAGCATGCCTTGTTGCCCTGTGCGCTTGCCTCAGGTGGGCCGAGACGCCGGGCCATCCCCATTACGGCGATGACTGCCGCGCTCGTGAGGTGAAACCCTGAGCCCCATTCCTCGAACAGTCGCTTGGCGTGACGGCGCCGTCGAGATGATCGACCAGCGCCTGCTGCCGCGTAACCTGGTCATCGTGCGCTTCCAGGACTATCTAGAGGTGGCGGACGCCATCCGCGACATGTGTGTCCGGGGGGCGCCGGCCATCGGCGCGTCTGCCGCATTCGGCATGGCCCTCGCCGCCAAGCAGGCAGTCGAGTCCGGCTTATCCATGCAGCCGGCTCTGGAGGATGCGGGTAGAGTATTGGGCGCGACGCGGCCAACGGCGGTCAACCTGTTCTGGGCAATCGAGCGCATGCTTGCCGTCGCGCGTGCGCATGCCGGCGCTGCTCCCGCCCAACTCGCGGACATACTCCTTGCCGAGGCACAGGCCATAGCCGACGCGGACGTGGCCGCCAACCGGCGCATGGGGCGGTTCGGCGCGGAGTTGCTGCCCGATCCCGTTACCGTGATCACCCACTGCAATGCGGGGGCGCTGGCGACTGTTGCCTACGGCACGGCGCTGGGGGTCATCCGCGCCGCAGTGGAGATGGGCAAGAAGATACACGTGCTGGCGGACGAGACGCGCCCCCGCCTTCAGGGGGCGCACCTGACGGCGTGGGAGCTGATGCAGGAAGGCATCGATTGCACCCTCATCGCGGACAACGCCGCCGGGCACTTCCTCCTCCGCGGCAAGGTGGACGCTGTCATCTTCGGCGCCGACCGCATTGCCGCCAACGGCGATGTGGCCAACAAGATCGGCACCTACAAGCTGGCTCTGGCCGCTCACGCCAACGGGGTGCCGGTGTACTGCGCCGCCCCGCTCAGCACGATTGACCTCAAGCTGCCCCGCGGGCTGGACATCCCCATCGAGGAGCGCTCGGCCGACGAGGTCCTGTATGTCGGTCAGGAGCGTATCGCCCCCGAGGGCATGCGGGCGGCCAACCCTGCCTTCGATGTCACCCCGGCCCAGTACATCACGGCTATCGTGACCGAGGTGGGCGTGCTGCGACCGCCGTTCGAGACCAGCCTGCATCACGCCTTCGCGGAGGTCGGGTGATGCGGCTTCTGGTGACCGGCTCCATCGCTGTCGATTACCTGATGAGCTTCCCCGGCTGCTTCCAGGAGCACATCCTGCCCGACCGGCTCGATAGTCTGAGCGTCAGCTTCCTGGCGGATCGGATGCGGCGCGGCTTCGGCGGCGTCGGCGGGAACATCGCCTACACACTGGCGCTACTGGGTGAGAGGCCGCTCTTGGTGGGGGCAGTGGGCCAGGATTTCGGCGAGTACCGTGCCTGGCTGGAGAGCAGGGGAGTCGATACCAGCGCCGTCCTGGTGAAGGATGACGACTTCACCGCCTCGTTCTTCGTCACCACCGACACCGCGGGCAACCAGATCGCGTCGTTCTACGTTGGCGCGATGAGCTTCGCCGACGAGATCTCGCTGGCGAGCCTCGGTGTGACCAGCGAGGACATTGTGGTCGTGTCGCCGGACAAACCGGAGGCCATGCTCCTGCACGCACGCGAAGCGAAGGAAGCGGGTGCGAGACTGATCTTCGACCCCAGCCAACAGATCCCGCGACTTAGCGGCGAGCAATTGGTGGAGGCGGTGCAGGGAGCCTACGCCCTCACGGTGAACGAGTACGAGTACGCCTTGTTGAAGGGCAAGACGGGTCTCACCAACGCTCAGATCGACGAGGCGGCCGAGGTGGTCCTCGTCACCAAGGGCGAGCACGGGTCGGAGATTCGCACCGCGCAGGGCCGGGTGGAAGTGCCGCCCGTGGCGCCCGCCACCCTAGTCGACCCTACAGGCGTCGGCGATGCCTACCGCGCGGGCCTGCTCAAGGGCCTGTCAAGGGGTCTGGACTGGAGCGTTTGTGGCCGTATGGGGTCCCTGGCAGCCAGCTACGTGCTGGAGCACACCGGTACTCAGGAGCACTTCTTCAGCGCGGAGCAGTTCGCCGCCCGCTACGCCGAAGTATTCGGCCCTGACCCGGGCGTCAGGGCATGTTTGCTGCAGTGATCCGTTACGCGAGTCCACCTACAAGAGGTGGGACAAGGGAGAGACAGCCCAGTGAAGCATGACTACGACATAGCAGACCCGACCTTGGCCGATGCCGGAAGGCACCGGATCGAGTGGGCGGCGCAAGAAATGCCCGTGCTGGCGCTCATCAGCGAGCGCTTTGCCGCCGAGCGTCCGTTGGCGGGCAAGCGCCTCGCCGCCTGCCTGCACGTGACTGCCGAAACCGCCAACCTGATGCGCGCCCTGAAGGCGGGCGGCGCTGAGGTATGGCTGTGCGCCTCCAACCCCCTTTCCACCCAGGATGACGTGGCCGCGGCGCTGGTCCAGGAGTACGACGTGCCCGTCTACGCCGTCCGCGGTGAGGACAACGAGACCTACTACCGGCATATCCGGGAGGTACTCGGCCGGGGCCCGCACATGACCATGGACGACGGGGCGGACCTGGTGTCCACCCTGCACCGTGAGCGGCAGGACTTGATCCCAGGCGTGATCGGCGGCACGGAAGAGACTACCACCGGCGTCATCCGCCTGCGCGCCATGGCGGAGCAAGGCGTCTTGCAGTACCCGGTGATCGCCGTCAACGACGCGCGAACGAAGTACATGTTCGACAACCGCTACGGCACCGGCCAGTCCACCATCGACGGCGTCATTCGCGCCACCAACATTCTGTTGGCCGGGCGGACGTTCGTCGTGGCGGGGTACGGCTGGTGCGGCCGCGGCATCGCCATGCGCGCCCGAGGCATGGGCGCCGATGTGGTGGTCACCGAGGTTGACCCGATGCGTGCCCTTGAGGCCGTGATGGACGGCTTCCGCGTGATGCCCATGTTGGACGCGGCCGCCGTTGGCGACATCTTCGTTACCGCCACCGGCGACAAGCACGTCCTGGACCAGCAGCACTTCGAGCGCATGAAGAACGGCGCCATCATGGCGAACTCGGGCCACTTCAACGTTGAGATCAACGTGCCGGCCCTCCGGGCGATGTCCGACTCGGTAACGCGAGTGCGGCCCGAAGTCGAGCAGTACGCGCTGGCAGACGGCCGGAAGCTTGCCCTGTTGGGCGAGGGCCGGCTGATCAACCTGGCGGCGGCCGAGGGTCACCCGGCAAGCGTCATGGATATGAGCTTCGCCAACCAGGCGCTGAGCGCTGAGTACATGGTCAAGGAAGCTGCCAACCTGGAACGCCGGGTCTACACCATTCCGGCGGAGACCGACCTTGAGATCGCACGGCTGAAGTTGCGGGCGATGGGCGTCGCCTTCGACGACCTCACCGCCGAGCAGCAGCACTATCTGTCTTCCTGGGAGTCCGGGACCTAGAATCAGGTTGCGAGTTCTTTGCGAGAGGGGTAGCGATGTCTACTACGTTCACTGACGCCGAACAGTCCTTTCTGACTTCAGAGTCGGTCACCGAAGGTCACCCCGACAAGATCTGCGACCAGATCTCCGACGCCGTGCTGGACGGTCTGCTAGCGCAGGACCCGACGGCGCGCGTGGCCTGCGAGACGGCCGTCACCACCGGACTGGTTCTGATCATGGGCGAGATCACCACCTCCGGCTATCTGGATCTGGCCAAGGTGGCGCGCCAGACTATCCGGGAGATCGGCTACACCGGCTCGGAGATGGGCTTCGATGCCGACAGCTGCGGCGTACTGGTGTCCATCAAGGAGCAGTCTCCCGATATCGCCATGGGCGTGAACTGCAGCCTGGAGAACAAGGCAGGCGACGAGACGGACGAGCTCTCCACCGGCGCCGGCGACCAGGGCATGATGATCGGGTTCGCCTGCAACGAGACGCCGGAGCTGATGCCTACCTCGATCGCCCTCGCCCACCGGCTGTGCCGGCAGTTGGCCGAAGTCAGGCGGAACGGCACGCTGCCCTACCTGCGGCCGGACGGCAAGTCCCAGGTGACGGTGGAGTACCATCGCGGCAAGCCGGTGCGGGTGGGGACGGTGGTTGTCTCCAGCCAACACGCGCCCGAGATCTGCCAGGAACAGATCGCGGCGGAGATCAAGCAGCACGTTATCCGTCCCGTGATCCCCGCGGAGCTTCTGGACCAGGATACCTGCTACTACGTGAACCCCACCGGCCGCTTCGTCACCGGTGGGCCGGCGGGCGATGCCGGATTGACCGGCCGCAAGATCATCGTCGACACCTATGGCGGGGTGGCCCGGCACGGCGGCGGCGCCTTCTCGGGGAAGGACCCCACCAAGGTGGACCGATCGGCCGCCTACATGGCGCGCTACATCGCCAAGAACGTGGTAGCGGCCGGCATCGCCGATCGCTTTGAGCTGCAGGTGTCGTACGCCATTGGGGTGGCTCGTCCCACGTCGCTGGATCTGGAGACCTTCGGCACCGGCAAGATCTCCGACGAGCGCATCAAGGCGATTATTCGCGAGGCATTCGACATGCGCCCGGCGGCGATCATCCGGGATCTGTGCCTGCGTCAGCCGATCTATCGGCCTACGGCGGCCTACGGCCATTTTGGACGCACCGACATCTACTTGCCTTGGGAGCGAAGCGACAAGGCAGACATGTTGCGGAGAATGGCCGGTCTCTAGGAGCGGCATGGCACGAGGAGTAGTGGGGCGGGGGCCGACTGCGGTTAGCCCCCGCTCTTGTGTGCGGTGGGCCGTCGACGGGGGGATTGTCCCTGACGGCCGATGCCTGTAGTATGGCGCAGACTACTGAAAGGTCGATGCCGTGCGCGCATTGGTGACCGGAGCGTCCGGATTCGTCGGTGGACACCTCACCGAGCGACTCCTTGCCGATGGCTGGGAGGTGTGGGGCTGTACGTCTACGGCCTCGGTCTCCGGTCGCGACGGAAGCGATGCGGTTCAGACGATCGCTGCCGATCTGGAAGTGCCGGAGCAGGCCGAGGAGGCCGTCCGGCGGTCGGAACCGGACGCGGTGTTCCACCTGGCGGCACGGGCCGCGGTGGGTCCGTCGCACAGTGATCCCTGGGCTACGCTGCGCGCGAACATCGGCATGCAGACGCACGTCCTGGAGGCGGTGCGACGGTACCGGCCCCAGTGCGCCGTGCTGGTGGTGGGGTCGGGCGAGGTGTATGGCCCGGCGAGACCTGAGGACTTGCCGTTGCGGGAAGGCGCACCCCTACGGCCGGCCAATCCCTACGCCGTCAGCAAGTTGGCCCAGGACTTCTTGGGCCTGCAGTACCACTTGTCGTATGGTCTCAAGACGGTGCGGGTGCGCCCGTTCAACCACTTGGGTCCGGGGCAGGGGCCGGGCTTCGTGGCGGCGGACTTCGCCAGGCAACTGGTAGAGGCCGAACTCGGGTGGCGGGCGCCGGTGATCGAGGTGGGCAACCTGGAAGCGCGGCGCGACTTCACCGACGTGCGCGACGTGGTGCGCGCCTACGCGGCGCTGGTGCAAGGCAATTGGTGGGGTCAGGTGTTCAACGTGGCGTCCGGCCGCGCGGTGAGGATCGGCCGCCTGCTGGAACTGCTTCTGCGGGAGACCAGGGTGCCGGTGGCGGTGCGCGCGGACGCGGCCCGGATGCGACCCTCGGACGTGCCTGAGTTCTATGGAGACGCCGGGAAGCTGCGGGATGCGATCGGCTGGCAGCCTCGCATACCCCTAGACGAGACACTGCGCGACGTCATGCAGTACTGGCGCGAGCGCTTGGTAAGGGAAGGTAGAAGCTAGATGGCTAAGACGGCGCTGATCACGGGCATCACGGGACAGGACGGGTCCTACCTGGCGGAGTTCCTCCTGGAGAAGGGCTACAGTGTGGTCGGCATGGTGCGCCGGAGCAGTACCATCAACTTCGACCGCATCCACCACATCCAGGATGACATCACGCTGGTGCAGGGCGACTTGCTGGACCAGGCGTCGCTTATCGGCATTCTTGCCGAGCAGCGCCCCGACGAGGTGTACAACCTGGCGGCGCAGTCCTTTGTGCCCACCTCCTGGAAACAGCCGGTGCTCACCGGCGAGTTCACTGCGTTGGGGGTGACGCGGGTGCTGGACGCCATACGGGTGGTGTACGGCTCCAGCCGCGACGTGCGCTTCTACCAGGCCTCCAGCTCGGAGATGTTCGGGAAGGTGCGCGAGGTGCCGCAGAAGGAGACCACGCCCTTCTACCCCCGCAGCCCCTATGGCGTCGCCAAGGTCTACGGCCACTGGATCACCGTGAACTATCGGGAGAGCTACGACCTGTTTGCCTGTTCGGGCATCCTCTTCAACCACGAGTCTCCGCGGCGGGGCCTGGAGTTCGTCACCCGCAAGGTGAGCCACGGCGTGGCCCGCATCAAGCTTGGCTTGGACAAGACGCTTCCGCTCGGCAACCTGGAGGCGGAGCGGGACTGGGGCTTCGCCGGCGACTACGTCCGCGCCATGTGGCTGATGCTGCAGCAGGACGAGCCGGACGACTACGTGGTCGCCACCGGCGCGACGCACTCTGTCCGGACGCTGTGCGAGGTCGCCTTCTCCCACGTAGGCTTGGACTACCGCGACCACGTCACCGTCGACGAGCGCTTCCTGCGTCCGGCCGAGGTGGATCAGTTGGTGGGGGACGCTTCCAAGGCCCGCCGCGAGTTAGGATGGACGCCGGAGACCAGCTTCGAGGACCTGGTTCGCATGATGGTGGATGCGGACCTGAAGCTGTTGCAGGGGCGGGACTAGGCAGGGTGCGGCTGGCCGATACACACGCGCACCTGAACGACTCTGCATTCGACGGCGACCGGACGGCGGTGCTTGACCGGGCGCGCGCCGCCGGCGTCGGGCTGATCGTGGACGTGGGAGCGGACCTGGAGAGCAGCGAACGCGCGGTGGCCCTGGCGGAGGCCGAGCCCGATGTGTGGGCCGCGGTGGGGATTCATCCCCACGATGCCGAGTCGCTCACGGAGGCGGCCTGGGGACGTATGAGCGAGCTCGCTTCACACCCGCGTGTGGTCGCCATCGGCGAGACCGGGCTGGACTACTACCGGAACCTGTCGCCTCCGCAGGTGCAGAGGGCTGCCTTTCGCCGGCACCTGGAGTTGGCGGAGCGGCTGGGAAAGGCGGTCATCGTCCACAGCCGAGAGGCCGACGCTGATGTCATGGACGAACTGCGATCCTGGACGGGGCGAGGCGGAGTCGTCCTTCACTGCTTCTCCGGCGACGAGGGTGTGCTCCGGGAAGCGAACGATCTGGGGCTATGGGTTTCCTTCGCCGGCACCGTGACCTACCCTAAGGCGGCGGAGTTGCGTCGCTTGGCTGGGCTGGTTCGGGCAGACCGTTTGCTGGTGGAAACCGACTGCCCCTATCTGGCGCCCATCCCCCGGAGGGGCCGGCGCAACGAGCCGGCGAACGTCCAGTACACGTTGGCTGCCCTAGCGGAGGCGCGAGGCGAGCCGGCGGAGGTTCTGGCGCGTGTCACCTTCGAGAACGCGGAGGTGGTCTTTGGGCTTTCATAGTGACGTGGCCGCCCTGGATCTGCAGAGCCTTCTCGCTCCCCTCCAGGATCCGATGCTGCTGGTGGAGGAACGCATCCACCGTGCCATACAGACGGATCAGCCGCACCTGACCGAGGCCTACCAGTCGCTCTTCTCGGGCGGCAAGCGGCTCCGCCCGGCGGTGACCCTTCTCTGTGCCGGGCCTGATCGCGCTAGGGAGACCCCGGTGGTGGCCTTGGGCGCGGCGCTTGAGATACTCCACTCGGCCACACTCATACATGACGACATCATCGACCGAGCGTCGCTGCGGCGCGGACGGCCCACCATCTCCAGCGTCCACGGCGCCGATGCGGCCATTCTTGCGGGCGACCACCTGTTCGCTCTGGCCGCTGTGGTGGCGGCGGAGACCAAGCACCTGGAAGCGCTGCGCGTCTTCGCCGGGACCTTGGTCACCATCTCCGGCGGCGAGCTGGAGCAGCTGCGCCGGCTCAACTGCCTGCCTTCCCGGGAGGACTACCTTCGCCTCATTTACGCCAAGACCGCCTGTCTCTTCGAGTCCGCCGCCCTGGGCGGGGCGCTGGTGGCGGAGCGACCGGCGGACGAGGTGGCGCGCTTTGCCGCCTATGGCCGTAACCTCGGCCTCGCCTTCCAGATAGCCGATGATGTGCTGGACTACGTGGGTGACTCGTCCAGGCTGGGGAAGCCGACGCTGAACGACATGAAGCGTGGCGTGCTGACCTTGCCGGCGCTTCTTCTCGCTTGGGACCGGGGCGGATGGAGCGGCGTGCGCTTGCCCGAGAGCCTACCGGAGGGCGAGATGGACCGCCTCATCCACAAGGTGGTGGAGGGCGGCTACGTGGAGCGGGCTCTGGGCCTGGCCCGCGAGTACGCCCGGTCCGCCTGGGACAGCGTAGAGCCGCTCACTGACGGGTTGTACGGAGAAGCCCTCCATGGCCTGACCCGGTTCGCGCTGGAGCGAGTGGATTAGGCCGGGCAGATGACCGACCGGGCGTCGGGCATCTCCATAGTCATCGTTAGCTGGAATGTCCTGGCGTTGCTGCGGGAGTGCTTGAACTCGCTGCCGGGCCAACTCCGGCCCGGCGACGAAGTCATCGTGGTGGATAACGCGTCCGCCGACGGCACGGAGCCGCAGTTGCGCGCGGACTTCCCTTGGGTGCGGGTGCTGCAGACGGGCGCCAATCTCGGCTTCTGTGCCGGCGTCAACCGCGGCATCATCGCCGGGGCCAACCCCTACTTGCTGGTGCTCAACCCAGACACGCGGCTTCAGCCCGGTGCGCTGGATGCCCTTCGCGCCCTTCTGGACCGTGACCCGGTGACCGCCGTCGTGGGACCGCGACTGCTGAACGTGGACGGCAGCAGACAATCGTCGCTGCGCTCCTTCCCCACGCTGGCCACCCTGGCTGTGGAAAGCACCCCGCTGCGCTCCTTGCCCATGCTATCGCGCCTGGTACGTTGCTACCACCGCGAGAATCGCTCCGATGCCCACGTCCAGGAGGTGGACTGGGTTTGGGGCGCCGCCTTCCTGCTCCGTCGCGCGGCGCTGGAGGAAGCGGGGGGCCTTGACGAGACCTACTTCATGTACTCCGAGGAAGTGGATCTCTGCCGGCGGCTCGCGGATCTGGGCTGGCATGTGCTGTTCGAGCCGGCGGCGCGGGTCGTCCACCACCACGGCAAGAGCAGCGAGCAGGTGGGCACGGGCACCCTCATCCGCTTCAATCGCTCTAAGGTCCTCTACGCCTCCAAGAACGTGGGCCGCCGGCGGGCCGAGGTGCTTCGTCGACACCTGCTGGCCGGCTATGTCTGGGAGACCGTCGTGGAGACCTCCAAGCTGGCGGTGGGCCACAAGCCGGAGCTGCGCCGTGGTCGGGTCGAGTCCTACCGGCAGGTGCTTGCCTCTGGGCTGAGGAGGCTGCCGTGAGAGTCTTGCTGGTGGCGGGGGAGTTCCCACCCCAACAGGGCGGCTTGGGCGACTTCACCCGCTGCCTGGCCACGGCGCTGGCGGACGAGGGCGTCTTGGTGACGGTGCTCGCACCGCGAGCGGCGCGGAGCGACGCGGCTTATCCCTTCACGGTGCTGGCCGAGGCCCTGGGGTGGGGCCTGGGTGACTTGCGGCGGATGGCGCGGCTGGCGCCGCAGTTCGACGTGGTGAACTTGCAGTATCAGGCGGCCGCCTACGGCATGAAGGCGCCCATCCACCTGCTGCCGTGGGCGACCCGTGCCATCCCGATGGTTACCACCTTCCATGATCTGCGCGTCCCCTACTTGTTCCCCAAGGCCGGGCCGGCGCGACGCTGGGCGGTTCGGGGTCTGCTCCGCGGCAGTACGGCCGCCATCGTCACCAATGAGGAGGACCTGGCGGCAGCGCGGGCGGAGTCCCCCGGCGCGCGCCTCAACCTTGTCCGCATCGGCAGCAACGTGGACCCCACGCCAGTGTCGGAGGAGGCACGCCGTGGTTTCCGGGAGCGCCTGGGCATCCCGGTGGAGGCCCTAGTGGTCTCCTACTTCGCCTTCCTGAACGCCACCAAGGGAGGAATGGAACTGGTGCAGGCGGTGGCTCGGGGGCGGGGGATGGGCGTGGATCTGCGACTGCTCTTCATCGGCGGGGACGTCGGCGCCTCCGATCCCACCAATGCCGCCTATGCCGCCCGCGTCTTCGCTGAGGCGGAGGCGCTGGGCCTCACGCCCTGGATGCACCGCACCGGCTATCTGGATCAGGAAGGAGTGTCGACGGCGTTCGCCGCCTCCGATCTGTGTGCACTGCCCTTCCGGGATGGTGCGTCGTACCGGCGGGGCAGCCTTATGGCGGCCCTGGCGCACGGCATGCCGGTAGTCACCACTACGCCGGCGGTGGACGTCGCCGGCCTCAGTGATGGGAGCAGCGTGAGACTGGTCCCACCCGGGGACGTCGAGGCACTGGCGGCGGCACTAGCGGACTTGGCGGCCAGACCGGAGGAGCGCGCACGCCTGGGCGTGGCGGCGCGGGAGTTGGCGCGGCAGTTCCAGTGGCCGCAGATCGCGCGCGAGACGCTGGACGTCTATCGCCAGGCGACGCGGCTAGTCTAGACGGTGCGGCGAAGCTGGCCGGGACGGAAGTCCCCCTGCTGTTCATTCGGTGGTAGAATGGGCAGGTTATGGCAGGCAGGGTGGCTGTTCAACCGACGCTAGCGGTCGACCCGTGGATGCGCGAGTTGCTCCGCCGGGGCGGCAGGAATGGGAGTGTCCTCTTCCTGTGCCTCTTCTGGGCTGTCCTCGCGGGGGCCCTGGTGGCCCTCCTCGGCCCGGTGCTCGCCCTACTGGTGGCCGTCGCTGTCCCGGCGGCTGTGCTCATGCTCCTGGACGTCCGCCTATTCCTCTGGGGCGCTCTGGCGGTCATCACCCTGCTCCCCTTTGCCACCCTAACGGTGGACATCGGCGTGACGCCTACCTTCCTGGAAGTGATGCTGGTGGGATCGGTGGCGCTGGCCCTGGCGCGCTGGATCTACGCTCGCCGCGACGACATCGTCCTATCGCCGGTGGGAGTGGGACTGCTGCTCTTCTTGGGCTTGATGGTGGCATCGTTTGTGCTTGGCATCGCCCACGCCCGGCCGAACGTGACCTCTATACGCCGTTTTGCCGATCTGCTGCTGGCGCTCGGCTTCTTCTACGTCGCTGTGAACGTCCTTGAGGGCTCACTGGTACGCCAGACGTACAAGGTGCTGCTGGCCCTGGGCGCGGCCGCCGCTTTCATCGGCATCGCGCTCTACTTCATCCCCACCACGATGGCCGAGGCCTTCCTGGTGCGGCTGTCGATCCTGGGCTACCCGGGCGGCTCGGTGCTTCGGTACGTGGAGGACAACCCGGCCCTGGCCCTGCGCGCCATCGGAACCTCGGTGGACCCGAACGTGTTCGGCGGCCTTCTCGCCATCATGGGCGGCCTGGCGGCGCCGCGCTTACTCGCCCCCGGAACGTGGCGCCAGGTCCTCTCGCGCGCGGTGCCGGCAGGGCTGATAGGGATCGCGCTCCTGCTCTCCTACTCGCGCGGAGCGATGCTCGGGCTGGCGGTCGCGCTTGGACTGCTCGCCGCGGTGCGCCACCGCAAGCTGCTCTGGGTGCTGGCCGCGGGGGCGCTTCTGGTGCTGGTGCTGCCGATGACCCGCGGCTATGTCCAGCACTTCGTCGAGGGCCTGCAGGGCCAGGACCTGGCGACGCAGATGCGCTTCGGGGAGTACAAGGATGCCCTCCTGCTGATCTCCCGCTATCCTTGGTTCGGCGTCGGGTTCACCGGTGTCCCCGACGTGGATATCTATCTTGGAGTCTCGAACCTCTATTTGCTGATCGCCGAAGAGATGGGCCTGGTCGGCGTGACGGTGTTCATTGGCACCCTGGCGACCTTCTTCCTCTACGTCTGGCCGCGAGGGCGCTGGGTGCGCCGTACGGACCCGGAACTGGAGTCCATGCTCCTGGGTACGCTCACGGCGGTCGCTGCCGGGCTGTTGGCGGGAGGCCTTGATCACTATCTGTTTAACCTGACGTTCCCTCATGCCGCCACGCTCCTGTGGGTAGTGGTGGCGCTGGGGGTGGCAGCGGCCCGCGAGGCCGAGTGCAGCAAGGACGCCGGGCAGCCGCCGGCGGCTGCGGCATTGACTGGGAGGCGAGCATGAGCGACGTGCGGCGCAGCGTGGTCTTCGGAGCCGGGAATGTGGGACGCGGATTCCTAGGCCAGTTGTTCTCCGAGTCCGGTTACCAGGTGCTCTTTGTGGACGTGTATGAGCCCTTGGTCCGAGTCCTGGCAGACCGAGGCCGCTACACGCTGCAGTTGGTGACCGACTCGCAGGTCGAGGAGTTGGAGATCACGGGCGTCAGCGCCGTGTCGGCGCTCGATCGGGAGCGAGTGTCCGCGGCGGTGGCCCAGGCGGACCTGGCGGCCACGGCGGTGGGCGTCGGCGCCCTGCCGAAGTTGGCCCCGGTGGTGGCCGCTGGGCTGGAGCAGCGCCGGCTCGCCGGGGGCGGACCGCTCAACCTGATCATCTGCGAGAACCTCCGCAACGCCCCGGATCTCTTCGCCGACATGCTGCGGCCGCACCTCTCGGAGGAGGGGCGCGTCTTCCTTGAGGAACAGGTCGGCCTCGTCGACGCGGTCATCGGGCGCATGGTGCCGTTGATCCCTAAGGAGATCAGCGAGCGCGACCCTTCGTTCGTCATGGCGGAGCCGTACAAGGTGCTCCCGGTGAACCGGGCCCGCTTCCGGGGTGACATCCCGGCCGTGGTGGGGATGGAGCCGCACGACAACTTCTCCGCCTACGTCGACCAGAAGCTGTTCACCCACAACGCCGGTCACGCCATGATCGCCTATCTGGGCTACCTGGACGGTTATGAGTACGGGTACGAGGCTTTGACCGACGCGCTGGTGCGGGAACTGACGGAGCAGGCGCTGGAGGAATCCAGCGAGGCGCTGGTGCGGCGGCACGGCCTCAACCCTGCTGAGCAGTACGCCCACGTGCAGGACCTGATGTTCCGATTCCGCAATCACCGACTTGGCGATACCATATTCCGGCTGGGGCGCGATCCCATCCGGAAGCTCGGTCCTGAGGATCGGCTGGCGGGGGCGGCCCGGCTCGTGGTGGAGACAGGCGGCCGGCCGACGGCCCTGGCGTGGGGGATCGCCGCCGGGCTGCTGTTTGACCCCGCCGAGGATCAGAGCGCCCAGCAGTTGCAGACGATGCTTCGCGAGAGGCCGCTAGCCGAGGTGTTGCGCGAGGTGAGCGGCATCGAACCGGGTTCCGAGCTAAGTGGGATGGTGAGTCGAAGCTACCGCTCGCTCTCGGCCGGCGTCTGGCTCGAGACAACCGGCGGAACCGATTAGGATAGGGAGGCTCGACGAATGAGCGACGTAAGTGTCCAGAGCGACTCCGCCAGCGTGACGCTGCCGCCAAAGGCGGAGTTGATGGCCATGCTGCGACGGATGTGGGAGATCCGCATCTTCGAGGATACGGTTTATGACTTGCTGGGGCGCGACGTGATCAAGGGCGCGTCGCACCTGTACGCCGGTGAAGAGGCGGTGGCCGTCGGCGCCATGTCCTCCATCGGCAAGAACGACTTCATCACCAGCACCCACCGTGGGCATGGTCACTGCCACGCGCACGGCGACATGCACGCCCTGACGCCGGACGCGAAGCAGGAGCACCTAAACCGTATGATGGCGGAGTTGTTCGGGCGGGCCACCGGCTACTGCCGTGGCCGCGGCGGCTCCATGCACATCGCCGATGTCTCCAAGGGCAATCTGGGTGCGACGGGCATCGTGGGCGGGAACATCCCGGTGGCCACGGGCGCGGCGCTCTCCGCTCAGATGCGCGGCACCGATCAGGTGGTGCTGTGCTTCTTCGGCGACGGCGCCTCCAACACGGGCAACTTCCACGAATCCCTCAACATGGCTTCCACCTGGAAGCTGCCGGTGGTGTACATCTGCGAGAACAATCTCTACGGGATGTCGGTGCCTTTCTGCAACGCCTCCAACTGTCCCGATGTGGCCCAGCGCGCCAGCGCTTACGACATGCCGGGCGTCATCATCGACGGCATGGACGTGCTGGCGGTGAAGGAGGCGGTGGCCTTGGCGGTGGATAGAGCGCGCCGTGGTGAGGGGCCCAGCCTGATCGAGTGCAAGACCTACCGCTACTACGGCCACTCCCGCAGCGATCCGCGCGCCTACCGCACCAAGGACGAGGAGCAGGCCTGGCGCGACCGCGACCCAATCTCCCGTTTCGGAAAGCTCCTGTTGGCGGAAGGGGTGGCCACGCAGGAGGAACTGGACCAGGTAGAGCAGCTCGCCGAGCAGGCCATCCAGAAGTCGGTGGAGTTCGCCCTGGCCAGCCCGATGCCGTCGCCGTCCGGGCTCTACGAGGACGTCTACGCGCCGCTGCCGTCTGCCGAGGCGGAGAAGCGTCGCGATGCCGAACTGCGTGCCCTGGTGCACAAGGGAGAGGGCGGACCGGTGGTCACCCTCGGCGAAGCCCTGAACGCGGCTCTGCGCGAGGAAATGAAGCGCGACGAGCGAGTCTACATCATGGGCGAGGACGTGGGGCTGTACGGCGGCGCCTACGCCGTCACCAAGGGACTCTTCAACGAGTTCGGCGGCGAGCGCGTCCGTGATACCCCGATCTCCGAGGCGGCGATCGCCGGCGCCGGGGTGGGCGCCGCCATGACCGGTCTCCGTCCGGTGATCGAGATCATGTACGTGGACTTCACGCCGCTGTCCATGGACCAGTTGGCCAACCAGGGGGCGAAGAACCGCTACATGTTCGGCGGCAAGACCAGCGTGCCCCTCGTGATCCGCACCGAGGGCGGAGCCGGCCGCAGCATCGCCGCGCATCACTCCCAGAGCCTGGAAGCGCTCTGGATGCACTTCCCGGGCATCTACGTGGTGATGCCTTCCACCCCCTACGATGCCAAGGGCCTGCTGAAGGCCGCCATCCGCCAGGACAACCCGGTCATGTTCATCGAGCACAAGATGCTCTACCGGGTCAAGGGCGTGGTACCGGAGGAGGACTACATAGTCCCTCTAGGGGTGGCCGATGTGAAGCGGGAAGGGACGGACTGCACCGTCGTCGCCTACTCGCGCATGCTGCATACCGCCCTGTCGGCGGCGGAGAAGCTGGCCGAGGACGGCATCAGCGTGGAAGTGATCGACCCGCGCAGCCTCAAGCCGCTGGACCTGGACACCATCGTCGCTTCGGTGAAGAAGACGGGCCGGCTGGTGGTAGTGACGGAGGCTTACAAGACGAACGCCTTCACCAGCGAGTTGGTGGCCCTCATCAACGACACGGCATTCGACTGGTTGGATGCCCCTATTGAGCGGGTCTGCGGGGCGGACGTGCCGGTGCCCATGTCGGCGACGCTGGAAGACGCGGCCATCCCCAATGCCGAAAGGATCGCCGCTGCGGTCCGCAAGGTGATCCGGTAGGAGGCGACGAATGGCCACCGAAGTCATAATGCCCAAGCTGGGCCAAACGATGGAGCATGGCGTCATCACTGAGTGGTTGGTGAGCGAGGGCCAGACGGTGCGCCGCGGCGACCCCCTGTTCAAGATCGAGTCGGACAAGGCGGTGCTGGATGCCAACGCGCCCAGCAGCGGAGTGCTGCGCAAGATCCTCGTGCCGCAGGGCGGCTCGGCGCCCATCCTGTCCCGGGTGGCGGTCATCGCAGCCGCCGACGAGGACATCTCCGCCTTCCTCGCCGGCGGAGCTGCGCAGCCGGCTACGGCTTCTCCCGTGGCGGTTGCCGACGGGGAGGGGCCGACATCGAGGCCAGAGCCGGCGGCTGCCGCCGAGGCGGCCGCGCCGGAGGGCGAGCGGCAGTTCGCTTCGCCGCGCGCCCGGCGGCTGGCCCGCCTAGAGGGGATCGACCTGCGGGCGATCACCGGCAGCGGGCCCGAGGGCCGGGTGGTCGAGCGCGACGTCCTGGCCTACCTGGAGAAGGCGCCGAGGGCCACGGCCGGAGCCAAAGCGGCGGCGACGGCTCTGGGGCTAGACCTGAGCCAGGTTGTCGCCCCGGACGGCGCGCAGCGTCTGACGCGGGCCGACGTCGAGCGTTCTGCCGGCGTGGCGCCCAGCGCGGCTGCGGCACCGGTGCCGTCCGTGCCGGCCGCGCTCGCCGAACGGATGCCGCTGAGCGGCGTTCGGGCGGTGATCGCCGAGCGCATGATGGCCAGTGCAAGCACCACCGCCGCCTACACCCTCACCATCGAGGCGGACGCCGGAGCACTGCTCAAGTGGCGCGAGTCCCTCAAGGCAGCCGCAAAGGAAGGAGAGCGGGCGCCGTCCTTCAATGACCTGCTCGCGCGCCTGCTGGTGGTGGCTCTGCGAGAGTACCCCGATCTCAACGCGCATCTGGAGGGCAACGAGATCGTCCGCTCCTCCTCGATCAACATCGGGGTGGCGGTGGATACGGCTCGCGGGCTGGTGGTGCCGGTGCTGCGGGATGTGCAGGCGCTGTCCGTAAGGGAGATCGCCGCCGGAGCCGCGGAGATGGTGGCCCGGGCCCGCGCCGGGCAGTTGACGCCCGACGACATGTCGGGGGGCACCTTCACCATCTCCAATCTGGGCATGTTCGATATCGACGCCTTCACGCCCATCATCAACGTCCCCGAGGTCGCCATCCTAGGGGTGGGGAGAATCGCGGAGAAGCCGGTGGTGCGCCGGGGCAAGATCGTCGCCCGGCCGATGGTGGTCTTCAGCCTGACGGCCGACCACCGTTTGGTGGATGGCGCGCCGGGAGCCCGCTTCCTCCAACGCTTCAAGCAGCTGGTGGAGAGCCCGCTGCTCGCTCTGTAGGGCACGGCCGGCGAAGTCGGCGGAGGGGCGCGGCCTCGACAATCGGGGCGCGCCCCTTGTGCTGCCGCGTGGACGCGCCCTAGGTCGTCCGTGCGGTGCAGCAGCGGAGCCGGACCTCGCCGCCCGGCAGGAACTCCACGTGCTGGAGTGCCGGCGGCCGCGGCCGTCAATTGCCACGAGGAGGGCGCGACTCTCGTCGGGGAGGGGCGCCGCTCGGCAGGAGCATGTCCATTGCCGCGCGCTAGGGCGCGGACTATAATGTGACCAGCTGGTGGTATTGTTGACCATGATCTCACCCTCAGCCAAAGGACGTTGATGGCCGTCGAAAGCAGGCCGCCCGAGGTACTTGAGCTACCGCTCTCGCTGCGAGACAGAACGCCGGAGTCCGAGGTGCCCGCGCTTGCGCGGGCATATGCGTTCGCGGCCGCCGCCCACGAGGGGCAGACTCGAGCCGGTGGGGAACCTTACATCGTGCATCCGGTGGCGGTGGCCGAGACGCTGGCCGAGCTCCGGCTGGACACGCGCGCGATCATGGCCGGCTTGCTGCACGACGTGGTGGAAGACACGGAGGTCACCCTCGCCGATGTGAAGCGCGAGTTCGGCGACGAGGTGGCTGGCCTGGTGGACGGCGTCACTAAGCTCAGCCACATCGAGCTGGCGGTGCGCCCGCAGGACAGCCGGGCGCAGACCGACTCGCGCGCCGAGAGTCTGCGCAAGATGATGCTGGCCATGGCCGACGACGTCCGCGTCGTCCTCATGAAGTTGGCCGACCGGCTGCATAACATGCGCACTCTGGGCGCCATGCCGGTGGAGAAGCGGGCGCGTACTGCTCGCGAGACTCTGGAGATCTACGCGCCCCTGGCCAACCGGCTGGGCATCTGGCAGATGAAGTGGGAGCTTGAGGACCTGTCGCTGCGCCACCTGGATCCGGAGGGCTATCGGGAACTGGCGCGCAGGCTGGAGGAACGCCGACGAGACCGGGATGCCGAGGTGCAGCAGATCGTGGCGTTGCTCCGCCAGCGGCTCAAAGAACAGCGCATCGAGGCCGACGTCAGCGGTCGCGCCAAGCACATCTACAGCATCTACAAGAAGATGCAGCGCAAGGACCTCGATTTCGACCACGTCTACGATCTCCGCGGAGTCCGGATCATCGTCAACTCGGTCTCGGAGTGCTATGCCGCGCTAGGGATCGTGCATTCGCTCTGGCGCCCGATCCACGGCACCTTCGACGACTTCATCGCCAACCCTAAGGACAACATGTATCAGTCCCTGCACAGCGCGGTGGTAGGCCCGGGAGGCCGGCCGCTGGAAGTGCAGATCCGCGACTGGGAGATGCACCAGACCGCGGAATACGGCATCGCGGCGCACTGGCGCTACAAGGAGCCGGGTACGCGCCGCGACGTGGTCTTCGAGAACAAGATCGCCTGGTTCCGGCAGTTGCTGGACTGGGGAACGGACGTCACCGATGCGGGCGACTTTGTAGACAGCCTGAAGACGGACGTCTTCCGGGACCGGCTGTACGTCTTCACGCCCAAGGGCGACATCATCGACCTCCCCGCGGGCGCCACGCCGGTCGACTTCGCCTATCACGTCCACACTGATGTGGGTCACCGTTGCCGCGGAGCGAAGGTCAACGGGCACCTGGTGGGGCTGGACACCGCCCTAGGGAACGGCGACCAGGTGGAGATCATCACCGCCAAACGAGGCGGCCCCAGCCGGGATTGGCTCAACATCGACCTGGGTTACGTCCACACGGCCCGCGCCAGGCAGAAGATCCGTACCTGGTTCCGCCGCCAGGACCGGGAGCAGAACATCACCCTCGGCCGCGAGATGCTCGAGCGTGAGCTGAAGCGCCTAGGGTACCAGGGCAGCCTCGACCAGGTGGCGAGCGCGCTGGGCTACGAGACGGTGGAGGACCTGCACGCGGCCGTGGGCTATGGCGACCTCAACACGGCTCAGGTGGCCACCCGTCTCCTCGAGTCGGAAGAGAAGCCGGTTGTCGAGGAGCTCCCGCAAGAGCCTCGTGTCGTCGCCTCGACCTCGCATGTGCTGGTGCGCGGCGTGGGAGCGACGTTGACTACCTTGTCAAAGTGCTGCCGTCCGGTGCCCGGCGAGGAGATCGTCGGCTATGTGACTCGTGGACGCGGCGTCTCTGTGCACCGTCGCGACTGCCCCAACATCCTCAACAGCAACGAGCCGGAGAGGTTGATCGAGGTGGAGTGGGGCACGAGCGAGGAAGGCAGCCGCTACCCCGTGTCGATTCACATCCGCGCTTGGGACCGGGGCGGTCTGCTGCGAGACATCGCTGCTGTGGTGGCCGATGAGGACATCAACATGAGCGCCGCCAATGTCGTGACCCACCGCAAGGAGAATATGGCGACCATCACGGCTACGCTGGAGATCCGCAACATGGCCCAGCTGAGCCGCACTTTGGCCCGGCTGGAGCACCTCCCCAACGTGCTGGAGGCGCGCCGGCTGGTGGGATGAGCAGTGGCGAGTGATGAGTGGCCAGTGGCCTGTAGAGGCCTCACGGTAGCGCTCTGCTCGGTTCTCACTCCTCACTGGCCACTCACCACTACTGCTGCGTGATGTCCGCCGCCTTGGCGCCCGTGGCCCGCAACAGGTCTTGGGGGGCCAGGTCGATCCCCGCCTCGTGCTTGCCTCCGCTGATGCTGGCCTCCTCCAGCTCAAGGACGCCGGCGTCGATCACGATGGGCAGTTTGCGCTTGAGGCCCAGAGGGCACACCGAACCGGGCTCGTAGCCCGTGATTGCGGCCACCTCATCGTGCGGCGCCATCTCTAACCCCTTCTGCCCCAGCACCGTCCCTAGTTTGTGCAGGCTGAGCTTTCGGTGGCCCTGCACTAGGGCAAGGACGTAGCGCCTCCCGGGCATCTGGACCAGGAGCGACTTCACGATGTGGTCGAGCGGCACGCCCCGCTCGACGGCGGCCGCCTCGGCGTCGAAGGTGGGCTGATGCCAGGTGGCGCGGTAGGGGACGCGCAAGTTGTCCAGTTGCCGCATAGCGATGGTCTTGTTGGGCTTGGGCATTGGGCCTCTCGCGCGTCCCTCGTCAGGTTAGGGGGTGGCGACCTTCTCCACCTGGCCCGTCTCTAGCGACCGATTGGCAGCCATGGTGACCAGGTGCGTCTTGACGGCGTCGCTGTACGTGGAGCGCAGGGCGGAGCCGTTGCCGCTGGCTACCGCGGCGACGAAGGTCTGGTCCTCGAGAAGGTACGGGTCCATCTGGGCGTCGTAGATCTGCCGTTCGCCCTTGCCGTAGACGGTGAGGGTGCGGTTGTCATGCACCAGGCGGAAGTCGCGCCCGATGAGGTCGATGCCGACCTTGCCGGCGCCGGAAGGCAACACGTCGGTGGAGCTGATGACCGCCACGGTGCCCGATGCGAACTTCAGGGTCACCGAGCTGGCGTCCTCGGTGCTGTAGTCGGGGACGTCGGTCATCAGTCCCTGATAGCCGGCGGCGTACACCGACTCTACTTCACCCAGCAGGTAGCGGACCAGATCGAAGATATGGGTGGTCTGCTCCACGATCTGGCCGCCAGACTGGTCCTTGCGCCGCCACCAGGACACGCCGGGCATCCCGCCCAGCCAGTAGCCGAGAGCCAGGGCGATGGGTCTGCCCTTGAGGAGTTCGACGGTGCGGTCGGTGATGTCGAGCCAACGCCAGTTGTAGCCGACGGCGGCCAGTATGCCGGCGCGCCGGATGGCCTCGTCGATCTCCAGCGCCTTCTCGACGCTGACGGCAATGGGCTTCTCCACGAAGAGGTGCACGCCGGCCGCGGCGGCGTCCAGTTCCTGGCGGTCGTGAGCGAAGGGCGGGACGCAGACGTAGACGGCATCGAGCCCGCTCTTCAGGAGGGCCTGGTGGCTGTCGTAGACCCGGCAGCCGGGAAACATAGCGGCGGCGGAGCGGGCCCGGTCCGGGGCGACGTCGAACATGCTCACCACTTGGGCGTCGGGGATGCGCTGGAAGTTGCGCATGTGCATCTGAGCGATGCCGCCCGTGCCGATGAAGCCGATGCGAACTGCCATGGTCAAACACCTCCTGGGGTCGTGCTGTAGGGTGGCGGGAACGGCCTGAGGGCGGAATTGACAGTCGGGGTAGGGCCTTTCTAGACTGCGGCCACTCACCCCGCGGAGGATCCCCCTTGGCCCTGGCCCAGGCATTCGAACGCCACCTGCCCGCACTTGAAGCCCGGCTGCACGACATACTAGCCGCCCCTTCTGAAGGCTTCAAGTCGCTCTATGGGATGTTGCAGTACCACCACGGCTGGCTGAACGAGCACCTGGAGCCGGCACGGGCGGACTCCGGGAAGCGGATCCGCCCGCTCCTCTGCCTGCTCAGTTGCGAGGCTTTGGGCGGCGACGCGCAGCCGGCTCTGCCGGTGGCGGCGGCCATCGAGCTGCTACACAGCTTCTCGCTCGTCCACGACGACATTCAGGACAACAGCCCGCTGCGCCGGCACCGGCCGGCGGTGTGGGCGCTTTGGGGCGCACCGCAGGCCATCAATGTGGGGGACCTGCTCTACGCCTCCGCCAACCGCTCTCTCGTGGCGGTGCGCGACCACGTCTCTCCTGAGACCGCCTTGATGCTGATGGAACGATTCCAAGCCACCTGCGTAAGGCTATGCGAAGGTCAGTACCTGGATATGGACTTCGAGACGCGGGCGACCGTCACCAGGGAACAGTACCTGGCCATGATCGAGCGCAAGTCGGCGGAACTGATCGCCTACGCCGCCTGGTCGGGGGCAGTCGCGGCCGGGGCCGACGCCGCTCGGGTCGAGCAGATGGATGCTTTCGGCCGCCGGTTGGGGCTTGGCTTCCAGATCCAGGACGACGTGCTGGGCATCTGGGGCAGCGAGACGGAGACGGGGAAGTCGGTATCATCCGACATCCTGTCGGCCAAGAAGACCTTGCCCTGGGTGCATGCGCTGGAGGCTCTCCCGGAGCGGGAGGCCTCCGAGTTGGTCGCTCTCTATCGGCTCCCCGAGCGTGATGAGACGGCTGTGGCCAGAGCGCGCGAGCTGATCGAAAGGTCCGGGGGGCGCGAACACTGCACCGCTCGAGCGCGGGAGCACTATGCGAAGGCGATAGACTCGCTGCGCGCCGCCCGCCCGCTGCCGGGGCCGGCGGCTGCGCTGGAGGAGTTGGTGGCGAGCCTAGGCGGCCGGCGCAGCTAGCCGTCGACGCAGCAGGAGCGCCCCCGCGAGGACGACGACGGCGCCAACTAGCCCGCCGGCCAAGGGTAGGCGCCGGTCGCGTCGCTCCGCGCTCAGGGAGTCCAACCTTACGGTCCCGCCGGCCACGGTGATGACCGTGTCGTGCTCGGCGTCGGCCAGGCGACCGGCCAGGCGCACTTCCTGCCAGCCGTCGCCCACGACGTACTCCCGTTCGACGGCCGCATCCGTGCTCATGGCGATAGTGCCGGGGCCCTGCATCCGGGCCGCGAGGTCGGCGCCGCGCCAGCGCAATGTCACCGTCCCCGAACTGGACTCGACATAAGAACCCATCTGGGCGCCGTCGGCGTAGCCGGTAGACCACTCGCCGCCGTACTTCAGCGCCCAATGGTCCTCTTGGTGCAGCCCCAGCCCCAGCACGGGCGTCTCGTGCGTGTAGCTGCGCACAGCGTCATACACAGGCATGGGTGTGAAGTCGGGCTCGACCATGCGGAAGTAGTACATGGGCTGGCCTTGCTCCAGGTCGGTGGCCCGCTTGAAGTACCAGAGGTTGACCACGCCCATCCAGGGCCACTCCATCTGGGCGCGCCGGTATGCCTGCACCACGTACTCCGCCTGCTTCTCCAGCGTGTAGCGCCCAAACATGGGGTACGCCGGATGGTCCAGCGGGATGGCGTTCCAGTTCATCTCCGAGATCCAGATAGGCTTGTGGGCGTCGCCGTTCTTGACCATCAGGTCGCGGATGTACAGCGGCCGCGAGAAGTTGAGCACGCGCGGGCGCATGCGCCGGTCGTAGGGACCGCTCCAGAGGCCGTAGCCCTGCATGCTGAGAACGTCGAAGTAGGGGGCAGCGCCGGCGTCGTAGAGGCGCTGGAGGAAGACGAAGTCGCTCATGCCGTGGGGGTAGAGGTCGTTCTGGATGGTGGCCGCCAGAGCGCCGCAGATGATGACCACATCCGGGTCGACCTGCTTGGCGCGGGTGTAGGCCTCCTTAAGCAGTAGGGCGTACTCCTCCGGGTTGACGTCCTTCTCGCCCCATTCCGGGTAGATGTTGGGCTCGTTCCAGACCTGGTAGTAGCGCACCCGACCGCGGTAGCGCGTGACCACCGCCTCGACGAAGTCGGCGAAGTCGGTGTAGTCGTCGGGCGGGGCCAGCGTGCCGCCCTCGTTGCCGGCGGCGCGCGACCAGGCGGGCGGATTGCTCAGGCGGACGATCAGCTCTAGGCCGTACTCCTCCGCCAGGTCGACGATGTTGTCGTACTTGTCCCAGGCGGAGCGATGCGGCTCGGCGCGCCGATCGACGAAGTCGCCCTTGGCGTGAATCTCGATGTCCTCCCAGGGGAACTCCTGGCGGACCCAGCGGAAGCCGGCCTCGGCGATCATGGCCATAGCCCGCTCCCTCTTGGCCGGTTCCACCTCTTGCTCCAGGAAGGTGTTCACGCCGAAGGGGCTTACGCCGGCGTGCTGCACCGGCACGTAGTCGGCGGTGTCCACGCCGGGTCGCAGCATGCCCGACGCTAGGTGCCAGACTCCCCGGACTTGGGGCAGAATCTCCTCCTCGCCCGTCCAGCGGTAGAGGAGGCCGGTACGGTAGGACCAGCCGATTCCGGCGGCGACTGCCAGGGCCAAAGCCGCGAGCGCCAGGACCCAGCCGGGCGGCGGCCAGACGGCGCTCCAGATGCGTCTCATTGGGCGCTCTCCCAGCGCCGCAGCGGCCCGATCGGCAGAAAGAGGAGGCCCGTCAACAGCAGGCTGAGGGCAGTGACGGCGCCGCCCAGGTAGAGGGACGCGGGCCGGTAATCAAGCTGCACCCGGTGCGCTCCGTTTGCCACGGGCACGCCCACCAGCAGGCCGTCGACGGTGATCCAGTCGGCCGGAGCGCCATCCACCGTGGCGCGCCAGCCGGGATAGGCGATGAGGGAGAACACGGCCAGGGCCGGCGACCCGGCGGTCACGATGACCGAGATGCGCTCCGGCTGCCACGTGAGGTCGCTGACCCGGTCCTCCCCCTTGGCGGGCTCCACGATGCTTGGCGTGTCCGGCGCCACCACCGCCGCAGTGGTGGGATCATGGCCGGGAGCGGCGAGCGCCTCCCAGACGGCCTCGCCGGCGACGGGGCGGACCTCGTGGACCAGGCGGACAGACGGAGCCGGATCCACGACGCGGTACAGGGAAGGCTCATCCGGTTGTACCTGCGCTAGTCCGGGGCCGGGATCTACGCCGGCCGGCAGGACCACCTGACTGACGGCCAGCAGCTGCCACTGGACCCACTCGGGCACGCGCTCTTGGAACTGGGCATAGGCTTGGAGCCGGAGGGGCGTGTTTCCGGTGAGGTCGGCGAAGCCGTAGAGCATGCCGGCGTTCGGGCCCTCGGGGAGGAGGCCGCCACTGGCGGCCCGCCCGCCGGGCCCCAGGCCTGTCTGGATTAGTCCGGCGAGGGCCGCGCTCGGCCGCGTCTCCGCGGGCGAGGGCTTGCCGAGGTGATAGCGGCCGTTCACGGACGCCAGGTTGAGCACCAGAAGCAGAGCGACGGCGGCCAGAAACCAGCGAGTCGAGATCGCCCGCCTCGATGCCCAGTCCCACCAGAGCGCGGTCAGTCCCACGCCCGCGGTGAGCCAGACGTGCTGCTTGAGGAAGCCGCCGAAGAGGTTGATGCCGCTCTCCGGTGGGGACAGCCGGGCGCCGCCGAGCATGATCCCGGCAACCAAGACGCAGGCCGCGAACGTCCACCACAGAACACGCCTGGCCTGAACGGCGCGGCGATCGTCGGTCGCTGTGGCCGCCAGGCGTGCCGCTCCCATACCCGCCAGGATCGCCAGTCCCAGGGCGAGCCAGAGGATTGCGCGCTCCTGGTTGCGGGAGGTGGAGAAGCCGGGCAGCAGGAGGTAGGTGAGCGGGCCGATGAAGGTGGCGCCGCCGAAGGAGACGAGGACGCCGGCCAGCGCCAGCCCCAGCCAGTACCCGGTGCGCCGCCAGGCCACGGTGGCGGCGGCCCAGGCCGCCAGCAGCAGGGTCACCACGCCGGCATACTGGGGCGTGCCGCCGAAGTACCCCGGGTAGAGCAGCCCGCTGAGCTCGTGGAGGCCGAAGCCGCCGCCTGCCTGGCCGAAGCCGAGCGAACTCCGCACCGAGAGCCGGATGAACTCCAGGGTGGGCAGGAGCTGCACCGCGGCCAGGCCGATCCCCAGTAGCGCCCCGGCCATTGCCGCAGCCACTCGCCGTTTGCTGGGACGTCGCCAGTACCAGATCCAGACGACGTACCCGGCCACGGCATAGGCGCAGAGCATCGCTGTCTGGGGATGGCCGGCCAGCACGGCCAACGCCGTGAAGGCAGCCAGAGTGGCGGCGTTGCGGGCCGGGGACGTGCCGGGACCGAGCAGGCGGTCGACGACTAGAAGCAGCCATGGGAGCCAAGCCACAGTGCAGAGGATAGTGAGTTGCTGCACCGGGAACGAGGTGAGGTAGCCGCCCAGGCTGAAGGCCGCACCCGTCACTGCGCCGCCGACGGCGCTGCCCGTCAGACGCCGGCCAAGGAAGTACGCCCCCAGCGCGGCCAGGCTCATGTGCACGACAGCCTGAAGCGCCAAGTCGGTAAGCGTCAGGTCGGCGCCGCGCGCCAAGGACCAGACGAGGTTGGGCGGGTAGAGCACGGCGGACTGGATGTCCGCCAGGGCCGGCTGCCCGCCGAAGAGGTTGGGGCTCCACAGGGGTAGCTCGCCGTCGGCCAGGCGCTGGGCGGCGTAGGCGCGCAGAGGGAAGTACTGGGAAGAAAGGTCGCCCTCAACGATGTGAGCGCGGTCGGCCGCCGTGGGTGCGAACAGCCGCCAGAAGAGCAGCAAGGGCAGGACAGCCACGACTAGACCGGCGAGCAAACCCGTTCGTCGCGCCTCGGCGAGAGGGGCACTCACGAAAGCAGGTCGAGCGCCGCCGCCTCGACCTCGTCGACGGTGATCGACTTCATGCAGTCCAGCAGGCAGTCCGATGGGCGCTGCCTCTGGCGGAAGCAGGGGCTGCACGTGCGTGGGTGCCAGATGACGTGCTGCGCCACGCCGTAGGGAGCGTAGAGGGCGGGGTCCGTGGGCCCGAACAGGCCGACGACGGGAGTCCCGACCGCGGCCGCCAAGTGCAAGACACCGGTATCGTTGGCGACCAGCAGGCGCGAGCGTTGAAGCAGGGCCCCCACCGCGGTCAGGCTGAGGCGACCACACAAGTTGACGGCCGCGCCCCCCGCGGCCGCCAGGGCCTCTTCGGCGGTAGCACGATCGCCGGACCCGCCCACAAGGAGGGGCAGGTACCCATGACCGGCGATCCGCCCCGCCAGCGCGCCGAAGCGTTCGGAGCCCCAGCGCTTGGCGGTCAGTTCGGTGCCGGGGTTCACTCCCCCGCCGGGGGCGAGGACCACCCACGGTGCATCCTCCGGGAGGGCCAGCCGGTCTACCTCCTGCTCGTCGAGCGTGGACGGGTGAAACTCCGTTCTGGGATCATCCACGTCCAGCCCCACGGCGCGGGCCAGGTCGAGCGCCGCCTCTGCTTCCTGGCGACGTGGCCGGAGCGGCACTCGCCAGGTCAGGGCCAATCCGCGGCCGGCGCTGTCCAGGCCGATGCGGTCGGGAATCCCCGCCATCCAGGCGGCCAGGCCGAAGAGAGGCGAGCGTTCGAGGACGAAGCAAGCGTCCCAGTTCCCGGCCCGAAGCGTGCGTACCAAGCGTAGGTACTGCCGCGGTGAGGGCTTGCGCCCGCCCACGACGGCCCCGGTGTCGACTATGGCATCCAGACTGGGGTTGCCTTCCAGAACCGGGCGCGACCAAGGGCCGACGGCGTATCCGAGGCGAACGTCGGGGAGGGCGTGGCGCAAGGCGTTCACTAGCGCGGTCGACTGAAGCACGTCGCCGATGCAGCACGGCCTGAGTATGAGCACGGATCGCCACTGGGTAGGGACGGGCTGTGCCTGACGGAAGAGGGGCCGGAGCAGGCGATAGAGGCGCTCCGGCAAGGAAGCAGCGGCCGGGACGAGCATCTCAGGCCTGCTTTCGCCCACGCGTCGAGCGCGTGCGGGTGCGGCCACGGTAGGGCGGTGCGATGATGGGCACGATGAGGCAGTGCTCCTTGTCCATGAGCCGGACGCGCAGCCGGGGCTCGATCTCCTCCAGCGTCAGGCTTGTGGTGATGACGGTGGGCAGAAGCGCGCCGAGGCGATAGCCGAGCAGTTGGTAGAGCTTCTCGTGCGCCCAGGGGGTGGATGTCTGACCGCCGAGGTTGTCCAGGATGAGCAGGGGGACGCGACGAAGCTGCTGGAGACGCTTGTCAAAGGACACCGGGGCGGAAGGCTCAAAGGCCGCGCGCAGGTAGTCGAGGAGGTCCGAGACCTCCACCAGAAGCGCCGGGTAGCCCTCTGCCAGGCGGGCATTGGCGATGGCCGCGGCGAGGTGCGTCTTCCCGGAGTAGTGCTCGCCCTGGAGCAGCAGGAAGCCCCGGGGGCTGGCGGCGAATCCGCGAGCCGCCGCCACGGCGAGGTGCAGATTGTCCCGCGCCTCGGCATTGAGTTCCATCTGGCGCGCATCGAATGTCTCGAAGGTCTGGTTCGCGTGGTGTGACAGGGTCCCCAGGTCGCTCAGGAGGCTGTTGGCGCCGGAGCCGCGGTAGTCGGGGGCGGTGATGGCGACCCGCCTCACGAGGGACTCATCTGTGAGCCGAGAGCGCAGCCGCGGGTCCATGTCCTCCAGTGGAGCGTTGGTGGTTATCACGGTTGGCAGCCGGTTGTTGTAGCGATGGTTGAGGATCTGGTACAGCTTCTCCAGTGCCCAGGGCGTGGCGTTCTGAGCTCCCAGGTCGTCCAGGATCAGGCAGGGCGCTTCGCGCACGTCCAGGAACACCTGGTCGAACGCAACCGGGCTGCGCGGCGCGTAGGTGGCGCGAAGATGATCGAGCAGATCGGGAACTACCTGAAAGAGGACCGATCGGCCGGCATCAGTCAGGGCAACGGCGATGGCGGCGGCGAGGTGCGTCTTGCCGCACCCGTAAGTGCCGGTGATGAGCAGCCAGCCCTGGGGATCTGCGGCAAACTGCTTGGCCGCCTCGAAGGCGTTGCGCAGATTGCGGCGATCGTGCTCGTTGAGGGCCACGCCGTCGGCATTGAAGTTGGCGAAGGTCTTCTGGGCCAGCAGCCCGAGGTTGGACATCTGGAGCAGTCGCCGGGCACGGCGTTCCTCGACGGCGCCCCGACGGCAGGGGCAAGGGATGACGCGGCCGAAGTCCGGATGCCCGGCGGGGACGTCGGGCGTCAGGTAGCCCAGGCCCCGACACTTAGGGCAGACTTCACCTTCGCTGGTAGTCCTCGTATTCCCCTGATAGGAAGCGTCTTGGGTCACGCTGGTCGCCAATGTCCACCTTGTCTCGCCCCTGCCGCCGCCAGCGGTCAAGGACGGCGCTGATGTAGCGCCAGTGGCGAGCGTTGTTGCGGGCCGCAATTTTGAACGCGTCTTCGATCCACTCGGGGGAGTAGGCCCGCTGCGCCTCCTCGAGTTCCTCGGCGATGATCGGCTGCAGAGGGCCGATGTTCTGCTCATAGAGCGCGAATATGCTCGGCTTCTCCGGCAGTGGTTGCTCTTCGGCGCTCAGGTCGACGCCCGGGAGAGTTGTTTCCCCGCTCCGGACGCGCTCAACGGCAAGCCGTCCTTTCTCGGTGTTGAACACGTACCAGCGTTGCTGGTCGGTCCCATCACCGCCACGGATGCAGAGTAGAGTGCCACGGTCCAGGCCTCTGCGCAATCCCTCGCGGAGACTCTCCAGGGGGTCCGGTCCGCAGGGGCGGAGCCCGGCCAGCAGGACTCCATCGCGCCGCAGTTCGGCCTCGCTCACGCCCAGCGGCTGCTCGGGCCGCTGCTGCACGAGCCAAAGCAGGTGCAAGGTGACTTTGAGCTCGGCAAGGGTGTCGATGGCGGGTAGCAGTTCGGCAAAGAACAGGTCCGGCACGCGAACGGTCGCCATGTGACCGCTCGGGAAGCCGGCGAATCTACTCATGGTGAATGCGTCTCCTGGCGCGTGGCCGTCGGCAATGGTCGCGGCGGCGAAGGGCTAGTAGTCCAGAGCTTCGGCTCGCATCTCCACCTCAAGGAACTTCGCCTGCTCGGGCTTGAAGTAGAGCGGGACCGTGCCGGTGGGTCCGTTTCGGTGCTTAGCCACGATAAGCTCGGCCAGGTTCGGATGCTCCGACTCTGTGTTGTACATGTCTTCGCGGTAGATGAACATAACTACATCGGCGTCCTGCTCGATGCTGCCGGACTCGCGCAGGTCGGACAGCATGGGCCGCTTGTCGCTGCGCGTCTCCACCGCTCGAGACAGCTGGGAGGCGGCCAGGACCGGCACGTTCAACTCGCGCGCCACTTGCTTCAGGGCGCGCGATATGCCGCTGATCTCCTGAACGCGGTTCTCTACCCGCCGGTCGCCCACCATCAACTGCAGGTAGTCCACCAGGATGAGGTCAACGCCGTGTTCCGCCGCCATGCGGCGGCATTTGGTGCGGAACTCGGAGGTGGTGATGGCAGGCGTGTCGTCGAGGTGGATGGAGAGGGAACCCAGGCTCGTCCTGGTATGCTCCAGCCGCGGCCATTCGTCGGCGGTGATCTCCCCGGTACGCAGGCGCTGGGAGTCGATGCCGGTGTCGGCCGCCACCAGGCGCTGGACGATCTGCTCGTTGGACATCTCCAGCGAGAAGATGGCTACCCGTTGCTTGTAGCGGCGGGCCGCCGTCGCCGCTAAGCCCAGCAGTAGGCTTGTCTTCCCGACGCCCGGTCGGGCGGCCAGGATGAGGAGATCGGAGCGCTGCATGCCGCCCAGAATCCTGTCCAGCTTGATGAAGCCGGAAGGCACGCCGATCATCTCGCCTTGATGGGCGTACAGGTAGCCGATCCGCTCGTAGTAGGCGCGCAGGACCTCCTGAATCGGCGTCAGGTCGCGCGATAGCCGGCGCTCGCTGACGGCGAACAGCAGCTGCTCGGCACGATCCACCACGTGGTCGGCGGCGGACTCCTCGGAGTCGTAGGCCAGCCCGGCGATCTGGGAGGCGACGTCGATGAGGCGACGCAAGATGGAGTTTCGCTCCACGATGTGAGCGTAGTGCTCCACGTGGATGGCGGTGGGGACGCTGTTGAGGAGCGTAGTAAGGTAGGCGGCGCCGCCGATCTGCTCCAGCTCGCCACGTCGCTCCAGTTCGTCGCTGAGGGTGACGAAGTCGGATGGCTCGCGGCGCTCATGGAGGGCAAGCATGGCGGAGTAAACCATGCCGTGGGCCTCGCGGTAGAAGTCGTCCGGCCGCAGGAAGGGAGCGACGCGGATAATGGCGTCGGGATCGATGAGGATACTGCCGAGCACGGACTGCTCGGCAGCCACGTTCTGCGGTGGTAGCCGTTCGGCGGGCATGCTGTGGCGTCGCTCCGGAGGTGTCAGTCTTCTAGGTCGCCCAGGTCCATGGAGTCTATGAAGTCGCGGAAGGCGCCCACGTCCTCTTCGCGACCTTCCGTGCGCGGCGCCGACTTGACCCAGGGCGATGGGTCGGGGCTGCTTCCGGCCTGATCCATCACGGCCTCACTGACGAAGACGGGCACTCCGGCCCGCACCGCCAGGGCGAGGGCGTCGCTGGGACGGGAGTCGATGGCCAGTTCCTCGCCGTTCTGCCGCACATGAATGTTGGCGAAGAAGGTGTCATTGCGCAGCTCAGTGATCACCACCTGCAGCACCTCTCCCCCCAGTTGGGAGATGCAGCGCAGGAGCAGGTCATGCGTCATGGGCCGCCAGAGAGCCGCCCCCTGCAGGCGCACGGTGATGGCCTCGGCCTCGAACGCTCCGATGAAGATCGGCAGGTAGCGGTCACCGCCTCGTTCGCTGAGGATAATCAGGCGCTGTTGCGAGACCAGGCTCACCCTGACGCTCTCTATCGTCACCGGGATCATGGTATCCCTCCTCACTGCAGGATGAGTCCCGGCGGCATTATAGCACAGGGGACGGGTGAGAAGGAGTCGATGGCGAGAGGGAGGAAAGAGAACGGGCCGGCGACCTCATCGTCGCCGGCCCTAGCGCCGAACCTCTAGAGGGTGATGTCGTTCTGCACGAACGCCGCCAGGAGGGCGACGCAGGCTTCGGCGTCCCGCTCATCGATCATCTCAGAAGGGGAGTGGATGTACCGCGTGGGCACGGATACCACACCGGTGGGCACCCCGGCACGACTGGTCTGCACAGCGCGACCGTCGGTGGTGCCGCCTTCCAGGACCTCGAGCTGGTAGGGGATGCCGTTCTCCTCGGCGCGGCGAACCAGCAGGTCCTTCACGCCCACGTGGGCCAACATGCCGCCATCGCGCACCTTGATCGCGGCGCCGCTCCCCAAGGAAACCGCCATAGGCGGCGCCTTGGGCGTGTCACCGGTGGCGGTGACGTCCACGGCCACCGCGACGTCCGGGTCAATGCCGAACGCCGAAGTAGTGGCGCCGCGAAGACCGACCTCTTCCTGGGTGGTGAAGACGAAGTGAAGCTCGTGCTTGGGCGACTGCACGCGACGCATAGTCTCGATGAGCACGGCGCAGCCGGCCCGGTTGTCCATCGCCTTGCCGACCCAGCGATGGCCATTGGCGACGAAAGGACGAGTCATGCCGGCCATGTCGCCGACCTTGAGGTGAACGTCCTCCTTTTTCTCGGCGCCGATGTCGATGTAGAACTTGGAAATGCCGGGCACCCGGTCGCGGTCGTCGAGCTTCTCCAGTCCGATCACGCCCACCGTGCCGTCGGCGAAGACTACCCGGCCGCCGGCCAGGCCGAGGGACCACACGCCGCCAACCGTGGCGAAGCGAAGGAAACCGTTGTCGTCGATGTGGCTGATGATGACGCCGATCTCGTCCATGTGGGCGGGCAGCATGACGCGGCGGCCGCCGGAGCCCTTGACGGCAATGAGGTTGCCCAGAGCGTCGACGCGAACCGAGTCCGCCAGACCCTCGATCTCGCTACGAATCAGATCCCGCACTTGGCCTTCGTTCCCCGACGGTCCGTAGGCCTCGCACAGCTTGCGCAGTGTCTCCTTCACAGAAACCTCCCTGATGTGGCGTGAGGCGCTGGGACGCGCGGACGCGCGCTCCAGGCCAAGCCGGTGCGTTAGCCCCAGACGGCGGGGAGACGATCGAGCGCCGCCCCGACCAGGCGAATAGTGTGCTGCAGGTCAAGCAGATCGATGACCGACTCCGGCGAGTGGATGTACCTCGATGGGACCGCCACCGGCACGGTAGGAATCCCGTCTCGTCGCAGGTGGATCGCGCCCGCATCGGTGCCGCCCACCATAGGCTGCTTGATCTGGTAGGGGATGCCCTCGGCTTTGGCTGTGTCGATGAGCAGGTCCACCAGCCGGCGATCGGCGATGACGCTGGCGTCGGCGACGCTGATGGCGGCGCCCAAGCCTAGAGTCGTGGTAGGGCTAACGTCGTCCTCCTTGGGGGAGTCATCGCAGACCGTGCCCTCCAGGACAAAAGCGAGGTCTGGATCGATGCCGAAGGCAGATACGTGCGCCCCACGCAGGCCCACTTCCTCCTGCACGGTGAACACGCCGTAGAGATCGAAAGCGTACTGCTTCTGCAGCAAGTTGTAGAGGATGAAGCAGCCGGCCCGGTCGTCAAAACACTTGCCGCTGACGCGGCCGGCGGGGACGCCGGCATCGGCTTGGGCGCCCTGGAGGTACTGGAAGGGCGTGTCGAACGTGACGAACTCGCCCATGGGCGCAACGCCGAGGGCTTCCTCCTTGGACTTGGCGCCGACGTCGATGTAGAGCTGATCGATCTTCAGTACGTTGCGGCGCTCGCTCGGCTCGGTGAGGTGCACCGGTTTGACGCCGATGATCCCCGGAACCTTGTCCTTGCCGACTAGAACCCGCTTGGCGGGCAGAACGCGGGCATCGATGCCGCCGACGGGCCGGAAGCGCAGGTAGCCGGACGAGTCCGCGCCCACGATCATGAGGCCGACCTCGTCCATGTGCGCGGCGACCATCACCCGCAAGGGCGACTGGCCGGTACCGCGGCGGACGGTGATGAGATTGCCGATGGTGTCGGTGATCATCTCATCGACGGCGCCGCGTAGGGCGCGAGCGAGAAGATCACGTACTTCGCCTTCGTTGCCGGATACTCCGCACGCCTCGCTGAGGGTCTTCAAGAAGCCGATGTCCATCATTCTCCCTCCGGCAGGGCCGGCCGGAAGCTGTCGAGGACAGCGTCGTCCAACCCGGCGATGAAGTAGGCCATGAGGCGGCCGGCTCGCTCCACGTCCCGCAGGGCCAGTGTCTCCACCGGAGTGTGCATGTACCTGAGCGGCAGGCCAAGGAGGGCGGTAGGCACGCCCTGGCGGGACACTTGGATCGCCCAGGCGTCGGTGCCGCTGGCCCCGGGGACCGGTTCCGGCTGGTACGGAATCTCATGCTTCTTAGCGGTCTCCACCAAGCGGTCGTACATCACAGGGTGGAAGTTGGGGCCGCGAGCGATGGCCGGGCCCTTGTCGGTCTCCACTGTGCCCGCCTCCGGAAGCTCGGGCGTGCGGGCGAAGGTCACGTCCACGGCGATGGCCGCATCCGGCTCGATGCCGAAGGAGCTGGTCATCGCGCCGCGCAGGCCGAGTTCTTCCTGGACGGTGGCGACGGCGTAGACGTCCCAGTCGTGCCGGGCGCCCTGGAGCACCTGAAGGCACTCGAAGAGGGAGGCGACGGCGGCGCGGTCGTCCATGGCCTTGCTGGCCACCAGGCCGTTCTTCAACGCGACATAACCGCGGCGCAGGGTGATGGTGTCGCCGACGCGCACTTGCTCTTGCAGCTGTTCGGCGGTCAGGCCCACGTCGATGAAGAGGTCGTCCATGGCGATGACCTTGTCGCGTTCCTCGGCGGGCATGACGTGGGGCGGGCGCATGCCGATGACGCCCGGCATTGTCTGCCGGCTGTGGACCCACACCGGCTGGCCGGGAAGGACCCGCACGTCGAAGCCGCCCACCTGGGTGAAGCGGATGACGTGCTTGTCGATCTTCTTGACGATCAGGCCGATCTCGTCCATGTGGCCGGCGAGCATGATGCGACGGCCGCCGGCTGCGCCGCGCTTGATGCCCCAGACGCTGCCCATGGCGTCGATGCGCACCTCGTCGCAGAGGGCGCTGAACTCTTGCACGACCACATCGCGTACGTTGTGCTCGTAACCGGACACGCCGTGCGCTTCGGTGAGAGCTTTGAGGAACTCGGCGGTGGTCATTGCGGCCTCCCGTGTCGCTGGTGGAGGGCTTGAAGCGAGTGCTGCAAGGCCTCACGGGCGTTCTCGAGGTAGGTGATCTGAAGCACCTCCTCCCACATCGGCGAGCCCGGATCAGTGGACGCTGTAATGGCGGCCATCCGGCGCCCGGGATCCGCCGAAGTGCTGCGAGAGTAGAGGATGTGCAGTCTACCTTCTATGGCGGCCAGAGCCCGGGCTAACTGGGCTCCGGGCGCCTGCGCCGGGTGCATTCCTTTGGTTGTCAATCGGCTCCTCCCCCTTGGGGCTGGCCATCGAGAATAACACCCGACGGGCGGCATGGCCAACGTGCAAGGGCGGCCGTGCCGCCCTGCGCGGACACTCACTCGTACCGGCGGCCGACCTCCACAAAGGCGCGGATGTTCTCTTGCGGGGTCCGCCGGCAGAGCTCGGTCATGATGCTCTTCATCCCGGCCCGCACGGCTGCCTCATAGGTGTCCCGCACGCTCTCGGGCGTTCCATTGAGCATGTCGCGCACGGTATACAGGTTCCAGGAGACGTTCATGACGTCCACCAGATGGGCGACGTCGGTCACCTCCAGGTACTGGTCGTTGCCCGGGTCATAGGAGTCGATCTTCATCTCGGTGAGGAAGTGCAGGTGCCCGGGACGCAGCAGCTCGGTGTGCACGCTGCGCCGGCCCGGCCCCAGTTCCTGGTAGATGCGCTCCCAATAGGGCACCAAAAACTCGGGCCAGAGGCTGGGCGGAAGCATGCCGGCCATGTCATCCGCGATTCCGACCGCACCGCCCTCCTCCTGTCCATTGATGCGACGGACGTGACGGACGAAGCTGATGTACGTCTGGGTCACGACGCCCAGGAGGTGGTGGGCTACCTCAGGCTCATCGAGAACGTCGAGGAAGAACTGGTCGCCCCGGAGCAGAACCGCTGAGGTAATGGGACCCTCCTGTCCGGCCCCCATCGCCGGCGGCTTGCCGAGCAGGCGCCCCATGTCGTCTCGAATCTCGGCATAGCGCCCCAGCCACTCGCTTTCCTCCGGCAGCGCCGGCCGAAGCTCCCAGACTGCCTTGCGGTCGGCGAGAACCCTGCCCTGATTGGCCACCATCGGCGGATGGTCGTCCGGCAGTACCAGATGCGCACCCAGGGACGCCACACCCACATAGGCGGGGACGGGCAGACCCGGTTGGCCGATGTCGACTCCGTAGAGGCTGCGGAGAATCTCCCGGGCCCGAACCTGGGTCTCGACGCACGCCTGGGCGCTGGAGTAGTAGGGGCCCAGCTTGGTGCCGGCGTACTCAGTCGTGACCTCGGGCGGTATGGCAAGGTGCCAGCGGACGCCTGCACTGTTGTTCACAGTGAGCCTCCCAGGGGACCGTGATCGCCGAACTCGCGAGCCACATCGACCAGAGCAATGAAGTGGCGCGCCGCGCGCTCGGTGAAGATGCCGGAGGTTGTACCGCCCAACATGAAGTTGCGGCTGCCCGTCTTGCGCAGCGTCTCCCGGCCCAGCCGAAGCACCTCCTCCGTCGAGCGCGTCTCCAGGATCTCCATGTCGTCCAGACCGCCGACGAAGCAGACGCGGTCGCCAATGCGACGCATGGCGTCGCTGAGATCGACGTTGCCGAAGGGCGGCACCTCGAGCGGATCCAGCGAGTCGATGCCCAACTCAGCGAAGGCTTCCATGAAGAGGCTCACATCGCCGTGGTTGTGGTAGTGGGCGATCGCGCCATAACGGTGGATGAGGTCGACCAGCGCGGTGTCAAAGGGGGTGGTGAGGGCGGCGAACCCACGGGGACCCAGCATCTCGCTGGCGTACTCGCCGCCGATGATGCGGTAGCCGTCCACTCCCTGCTGCGAGGCGCGGGCCACGAAATCCTCCACCCGGCGGGCCGCTTCCGCCACTACGTCGGTCATCAGCGCCGGGGCCTCCGCCCAGAGGATGCACATGTCCTCGGGAGACATGTAGGTAGCGGGGAAGCAGATGCCGTCCACGATGCCGGCCAGGACCAATCCGTCCTCGCCGATCTCCGCCTTGCGGCGCAGGAAGTCCGTGGTGTCGACCTCGGCGGGCTTCCAGGGCATGGAGATGAGCGCTTCCAGTTCCTCGCCGTTGTGGCAGGGGAACTCGGTCCAGTAGCCGGTGATCTCGGTGCGGTGGTAGACCTGTCGCAGGTCGCCCTTTGGGGTGTGGTAGATGGTGATCCGATCCGGGCCTTCATCGGTGACGGTGATGTCCGGCTCGGCTCCCATGAGGGGATCACCGCCGGCGCGCACCAGGATGAAGGGATCGGTCTTCTCGATCAACTCAGCGGCCATCTCGCCGTTTGGGTCCAGCCTGCCGAGGCCGAACGGCGCCACCGGCACGCGGTCGACAGGCTGATGGTGGATGGCAGCGAGCATTCTCTGACGCGAGGTCATGGAGCCCACAGGAACCTCCGGGACGCAATGGCGCCGGACGGCCGGAAACGGCCCCCAGCTGCGCTCGGGGCCATACTAGCGGCGACGGACAGGCAAGGCAATGACTCTGGCCAGCGCGAATGGCGGGCGCTAACATGCGGGCGAATGGCGATGCCTGAGCAAGGAGAGCCGATTGTCCGGGACCAAGACTAGGACATGCGTATCGGTGGCGGCGGACGGCAACGCGGCGGCGCGAGCGGCAATGGAGCAGGCTGCGGCCGGAGGCGCCGATCTGGTTGAACTGCGGCTGGACCTAATACCCGGCTTCGAACTCGGCGCTCTGCTGTCCGATCGCCCCTGCCCGGTCATTGTCACCTTTCGGCCGGCTCGCGAGGGAGGCCGATACGAGGGCGACGAGAGCGAGCGGCTTAACGTTCTGCGGCAGGCGATGGCGCTAGGGGCGGAGTACGTGGACGTGGAGCACGACGCTGCCGCCGCGCTGGAACGAGTGGCCGGCTGCCAACGCATCGTCTCCTACCATGACTTCGAGGGCGTGCCGAGACCGCTGCGCTTGCTGTGGGAGCGGCTGGCGGGCCTGGACGCGGACGTCATCAAGATCGCCGTCACGGCGTCTCGCATCGAGGACAACCTCGAGGTGTTCGACCTGCTCCGCGGCGCCGACCGTCCCACCATCGCCCTGGCTATGGGCGAGGCGGGGGTAATCAGCCGCATCCTGGCGGGGCGCTACGGCGGCTACCTGACCTACGCTTGCCTAGGTTCGCAGCCGGTGGCCCCGGGGCAGGTGCCGCTGGCGGATCTGCTGGGCATGTATCGGTTCCGCGCCATCAGCCGGGAGACGCAGCTTTACGGTGTCATGGCGAACCCGGTGGGGCACTCCATGAGCCCGGCGGTGCACAATGCTGCCTTTGAGGCCTTGGGTCTCGACGCGGTCTACCTTCCGCTGCTCGTTGACGAGCCGGTGGAGTTCCTACAGCGGTTCACCCCCCTTGGCTTCCGCGGCTTCAGCGTCACCATCCCGCACAAACAGGCCGTCATGGCGGGTCTGGACGAGGTGCAGCCGCTCGCAGCGCGCTTGGAGTCGGTGAATACGGTGGTGGTGGATGAGGGCGGTCGGCTGTTCGGCTACAACACGGACGTGGAAGGGGCGCTGGTCACCATCGAGGCGGCCCTGGAGCCGGGCGACTCCCTGCGCGGCAAGCGGGTGCTGCTGGTGGGCGCCGGCGGCCTGGGGCGCGCCCTGGCCCACGGGCTGACCGAACGCCGGGCCGAGTTGGTGATCACCAACCGCACCGAGGAACGTGGGTTGGCGCTGGCGGCGGAGGTCGGGGCGCAGTTCGTCTCGCTGGACGGTATGGCCGGCGCCAATCCGGATGTCTTGGTGCAGACGACCAGCGTGGGCATGCACCCGAGGATTGCGGAGAGCATCGTGCCCGCGGGCATGCTCCGGCCCGGCCTGGTGGTGTACGACGCGGTCTACAACCCTCTGGAGACGCGACTACTGCGCGATGCGCGAGCAGCGGGCTGCCGGACGGTGTCGGGCATAGGGCACTTCGTCAATCAGGCGGCCGGCCAGTTCGAGCTGTGGACGGGACGAAAGGCGCCCACGGAGGTCATGCGTTCGGTGCTTCTGGAGCGGCTGGGATCCAGGGCCTAACGGGATGAGGGCAGGAGGCCGCCCAGCTCGTGCAGGCAGAGGGCGGTGAAGACGATCGCGGCCGTCTCGGCGCGCATGATGCGCGGCCCCAGAGAGACGACGCGGGCTCCGGCCTCGGCGGCCAGACTCGCCTCGGCCACGGTCAACCCGCCGGCCGGGCCGACGATCAGGGTCAACGCCTTCAGGCCGGCGGACGCGATATCGGCCAGTGCCGGCTTGATAGAGGAGGTCGCCTCTTCCCAGGCCATCACCGCGGGGCCCTCAAGTCGACCCAATGCCTGGGCCAGCGTCTGCGGCGCAACCACCTCGGGAGCAACGACTCGTCCGCTCAACTCCGCTCCGGCAACGGCCACGGACCGCCATCGCTCCAGCTTGCGCTCCGCCGCGGATCCGGGGGCCGGTGGTCGAGCGGTGCAGCGCTCGGTAAGCAGGGGGACGAAGCGGCTGACGCCCATCTCCGCTCCCTTCTCGAGCACCCACTCGAAGCGGTCGGAGGGGAGGAGCGCCTGGCACAGGGTGATGCTGACCGGCGGCTCTATGCTGGGGTGGGCCCGCTCCACTGCCTCCGCCTCGACCAGGTCGCGCCCGAAGGCCGTTAGGCGGGCTCTCACTTCCACGCCCGAACCATCAAACAGCGCGACTTCGTCTCCGACGGCCAGGCGGAGCACGCGGGCGATGCGGTGGGCCAAAGCCCCGGAAAGGTGGATTGACGACCCGGCCAACACGCCCGGAGAGACGTAGAAGCGGTGCTCCGGGGCGGTCATGAGGCGACGGGTACGCGGAAGGTCAGCGACACCCAATCGCCGTCTTGGCTGCGCATGGCGACGGTGGCTTTCCCAGCGAAGGCTTCCATAACCACGTGCTCGCGCTCGACGATGATGCCGGAGGTGATGATAAGCCCGCCCGGCCGCGTGAGTTGGACCAACTCCGGGGCCATCGTGGAGATCACTTCGGCGATGATGTTGGCCAGGACTAGGTCATGCGGCCCTTGGCGGTAGACCTCCGGGTCGCGCCCGCTCGCGGAGCGGAAGGGGGTGAGGGTGGCGAAGTACACCGACACCGCCTCGCCGACTCCGTTGGCCTGGACGTTTTCCACGGCGGCCTTGACGGCGGCCGGCTCGACGTCCATGGCATCGACATGGGTAGCGCCCAACTTGGCGGCGGCGATGGCCAGGATGCCGGTGCCGGTGCCCACGTCGAGCACGCGATCCCCGGGCGTGAGGCAGTTCTCCAGCGCGGCCAGACACAGTTGGGTGCTGGGGTGCAGACCGGTGCCGAAGGCCTGTCCCGGGTCCATGACGACCACAATCTCGCCCGGTTGGGCCTCATAGTGGCGCCAGGTGGGCACGATGACCGTCCGCTCGGCGAGGTGAAGCACCGGGAAGTAATCCTTCCAGGCCTCGGTCCAGTCCCGCTCGGTGAGGGTGCGGTACCGAGGCTCGGACACGGGCAGCATTTGGGAGAGGTGCCACAGGCCTTTCTCGATCTCCTCTCGCAGGCCGTCGGCGTACTGTGCCTCGACGTACCCCCGCACAGTGACGGTCGGCTCATGGGAGTGAGC
Organism: Anaerolineae bacterium; assembly: GCA_040768685.1. Taxonomy (GTDB): domain Bacteria; phylum Chloroflexota; class Anaerolineae; order DRVO01; family DRVO01; genus Ch71. The sequence continues at coordinate 284,713 of JAXGMM010000003.1, read as the reverse complement.
GTCGGTCGGTCCGGCAGTCAACTCCTCCACGGCCACAGAGCCGAAACGCGAAAGAAAAGCGGAGACGGCCTCGGCCGCTTCTCCGCCCACACCCACACTGATCTCAAGCCACTCCAAGCGCGCAGCCTCCCGTCTCAGCCCGGCTAGAGGCCGAGTACGCTCCTCATGCGATCGAGGAAGCCGGGCTCGTCCGGGGCGACGTTGTTCTCGCCCAGAGTCTCGGCCAGTTCCTCCATTAGCTCCCGCTGCCTGGCGGACAGGTTCGTGGGAGTCAGTACCCGCAACACCACCACTAAGTCACCGCGGCCGGCGCGCTGCAGGTGCGGCACGCCCCGGCCCTTCAGGCGGAACACGCGGCCACTCTGAGTGCCGGCGGGGACCTTGATCTTCTCCTCGGCCTCCATGGTGGGCACCTCGATGGTGGCGCCCAGAGCGGCGAGCGGCACGCTGATCGGCCACTCCAAGATGAGGTCGTCGCCCTGACGCTGGAACTGCGCGTCGTCCTCCACCTGCATGGTGACGTAGAGGTTGCCCGCCGGGCCGCCATTGAGGCCGACATTGCCCTCGCCGGTGATCCGCATGCGAGTGCCGTTGCTCACTCCGGGCGGGACCTTGACTTCGATGGTGCGCGACTTGCTCGCCTGGCCGTCGCCCACGCACTGCGAGCAGCGGGTGGCGATGGTCTCGCCACGGCCGCCACAGGTGGGGCAGGTGCTGACGTTGACGAAGGAGCCCAGCATCGTCTGCTGCATCCGGCGCACTTGGCCAGAACCGTTGCAGGTGGAGCAGCGCGTGGGGCTGGTGCCCGGCTCAGCCCCGCTGCCGTTGCAGCGATCGCAGGGCTCAAGGCGGTTGACCTCTACCTCGCGGCTGGCGCCGAAGATCGACTCCCGGAAGCTCAGGTGGATGGCGAGGTGGAGGTCGGAGCCGCGCTGGGGGGCGCGATGGGCCTGGGCGCCGGTGCGCATACCGAATCCGAAGAGGTCCCCGAAGATGTCGCCCAGGCCGCCAAACCCGTTGAAGCCCTCAAAACCGTTCATGCCCGAAACGCCGGCATGGCCGAAACGATCATACGCCTGCCGCCGCTCGGCATCCCCAAGGACCTGATAGGCCTCATTGACGGACTTGAACGTCTCTGCCGCCTCGGGAGAGTGGTTGACGTCGGGGTGGTATTCCCGAGCAAGGCGGCGGTAGGCAGAGCGTATGTCGTCGGCGGATGCCGAGCGCGGCACCCCTAGCACTTCGTAGTAGTCTCTGATATCAGCCATAGGTGATCATGGAAAGGAGGCGAGTGGAGTATACCCGCCTCCCTTCTGTCGATCCAATCTACGCCTCGGTGAAGTCGCCCTCGATGACGTCCTCGTCCGTCTGGTCCGGAGAGGCGTCTCCGGGTCCGTCATCGCCCGGCTGTCCTGCCCCGGGCTGCTCATACATGGCGGCGCCGATCTGCTGGAGCGCCTGCGCGAGGGCATCAGCCCGCTGGCGGATAGCATCCAAGTCGTCGCTCTGAGCGACGGATCGCAGCTCCTGGATCTTGGCTTCCACGTCCTGTCGCACGTTGCCGGGGACCTTGTCGCCCAGATCTCGCAGGGTCTTCTCGGCGGAGTAGATCGCCGAGTCGGCCATGTTGCGGGTCTCTATGCGCTCGCGCGCACGCTGATCCTCGGCGGAGTGCGCCTGCGCGTCGCGGACCATGCGCTCAATCTCATCCTTGGTCAGGCCGCTGGAGGGCTTGATGGTGATCTTCTGCTCGCGGCCGGTGGCCTTATCCTTGGCAGATACGCCCAGGATGCCGTTGGCGTCGGTGTCGAAGGTGACCTCAATCTGCGGCAGGCCGCGCGGCGCCGGCGGAATCCCGTCCAGGATGAAGCGGCCCAGCGTCTTGTTGTCGGCGGCCATGGGGCGCTCACCCTGTACAACGTGGATCTCCACCTGGGTCTGGCCGTCGGTAGCGGTGCTGAACACCTGGCTTTTGCGCACGGGGATGGTGGTGTTGCGCTCGATGATGGACGTAGCCACGCCGCCGAGCGTCTCGATGCTGAGGGTCAGGGGCGTGACGTCCAGAAGGAGCACGTCTTTGACCTCGCCGCCCAACACGCCTGCCTGAATGGCGGCACCGATGGAGACTACCTCGTCCGGGTTCACGCCCTTGTGGGGCTCCCGATTGAAGAACTTGCGCACGGCCTCCTGCACGGCCGGCATGCGCGTCTGCCCGCCCACCAGGACGACCTCGTTGATCTGGTCGATGGTGTAGCCGGCGTCCTTCAGCGCCAGGCGGCACGGCTCGATGCTGCGCTGAATCAGGTCGGCCACCAATGACTCCAGCTTGGCCCGAGTAAGGGTCATCTGCAGGTGCTTGGGGCCGGAGGCATCGGCGGTGATGAAGGGCAGGTTGATCTCCGTCTGCATGACTGTCGACAACTCGATCTTCGCCCGCTCCGCCGACTCCTTAAGGCGCTGCAGAGCCAGCCGATCCTGTCGCAGGTCGATAGCGTTTTCGCGCTTGAACTCGTCGGCGATCCAGTCGATGATCCGCTGGTCGAAATCGTCGCCGCCAAGGAAGGTGTCGCCGTTGGTCGACTTGACCTCGAACACGCCGTCGCCAACGTCGAGGATGGAGATATCGAAGGTACCGCCACCTAAGTCGTAGACGGCGATCTTCTCATCCCTCTTCTTGTCAAGGCCGTAGGCCAGTGCGGCGGCCGTGGGCTCGTTGATGATCCGCAGCACCTCAAGGCCGGCGATCTGCCCGGCGTCCTTGGTGGCCTGTCGCTGAGCATCGTCGAAGTAAGCCGGCACGGTGATGACGGCCTGCGTGATGGTCTCGCCGAGGAATGCCTCTGCGTCCGCCTTGATCTTCTGCAGGATCATGGCCGAGACCTCCGGAGGCGAGTAGTCCTTGCCCGCCAGCGCTACGCGCACGTCGCCGTTGGAGGCGGCGCTGATGCGGTAGGGCAACTGCTTGACGGCCTTCTGCACGACCGGGTCGGCGAACTTGCGGCCCATGAAACGCTTGATGCTGTAGACGGTGTTCTCCGGGTTCGTCACCGCCTGACGGCGGGCTGCCTGCCCAACCAGCCGCTCATTGGTCTTGGCATTCACTGCCACTACCGATGGGAATAGGCGCCCGCCCTCGGCGCTGCTGATGATGGTGGGCTCACCACCCTCCATGACCGCGCCGACGGAGTTGGTGGTGCCCAGATCTATGCCGATAATCCTTGCCATTTTGCTCTCCTCAGCCAATTCTGCGCCCCAGACCGAGCCTGGGCGCGTAACATGCGGGCGTCCACCCGCGGAAAGTGCCCGCCTGACTAGACGGCCTTAGCGACCCTAACAACACTGCAGCGCAGCACTCGGTCACCCATGCGGTAGCCCTTGAGTACTTCGCCGATCACTTCGCCTTCTTTGTGTTCGCGCGACTCCTCGTGAGTGAATGCTTCATGCACCTCCGGGTCGAACTGGCAGCCGGTTGCCTCAATCTGCTCGACGCCGAGCCCCTCAAGGACCTGGTGAAACTTGCGCTGGACGAGCCGGACTCCCAGTACCCAGGGGTGATCGGCGGCGTTCTCCGGGACCCCTTCGATTGCCCGGTCAAGGTCGTCGAGGAGGGGCAGGAGTTGACACACCACGTCCTCGGCGCCCGTCCGCGCCATAAGGCCGCGTTCCTCATCGGTGCGGCGGCGGTAGTTGGCGAAGGCCGCCCGCTCTCTCTGCCAGCCGTCAAGGAACTCCTGGGCCTGTTGCTGGGCGGCCGCAACGGCTGCCTCCAGATCACCGACGCCCTGGTCCGCTGAGGTTGCTTCGGTCCCTTCTTCTGTCGTCGCGGACGTGTCTCTCGCCCGATCGCTATCCGTCACTAACGTCCTCCTCGTCATCTCCGTCGGCTACTGCCTCGCCGCCCATCCAGTCCGAGTCTCCGGGACCGAACATGCTCCAAACCAGTCCACTTAAGAGAGAGGCCATGTAGCGCACGGCCGGAATCACCCGCTCATAGTGCATTCGTACCGGGCCAAGCACGCCGAGGGCTCCCACCAGCCCCTGCTTCACTCCATACTGGGACAGCACCAGGCCGCAGTCGCCTAGGCCCGGACCTGCCTGACTCCGCCCGATGATGACGCTGACGCCGTCGGCTGCCCGCACCTGCGGCATGGCGCTTGCCGCCAGCCAGTCGCCCTCCAGCAGGCTCATCGCCCGCTCGACGGCGCCGCTCTCGGTGAACTCGGGCTGCGCCAGCAGGTGCCGCAGGCCTTCGCGGTAAGCTTCCACGTTGCTGGAACGATCCGCCTCGCCCATGGCGGTGATGGTAAGCTCCCGCACCGCCCTTTCCAGCAGGTTCAGGTCGTCCACCGGCAACGATCCCAGCTCTTGGGCATTGAGGCCGCGCCAACGCGACGAGAGCCCTTCTGAGAGGGCGCTAAGCTGCTCCTGCTGCATGGGTTGCGGGGCCATAAGGCCTTGCTGGCGGACGGTGCCGTCCTGCAGAACCAGAACCATCAGCACTGAGTTGCCGTAGGTGGACACCAACTGCACGTGCTTGAAGCGCGCCTGAGGCGCTCGCGGGGCCGTCACCACGGCGGCATTGTGGACCGTGTCCGCCAGGACGGCGGCCGAGAGCTGCAGCCACTGGTGTAGCTCCAGCCCTAACTGGTGGAACTGGTGGTTGATGCGTCTCTGCTCCGCCAAGGGCAACTGGCCCTCGGACATCAAGTGCTCGATGAAGAACCGGTACCCCGCGTCCGTCGGCACTCTGCCCGCCGATGTGTGGGGGTGCGTCAGCAGGCCCAGCTCCTCCAACCGCGCTAGGTCATTGCGGATGGTGGCCGAGCTCACCCGCAACCCATAGTCGTCTACGAGGGTCTTGGAGCTGACGGGCGTAGCCGTGCGCGTGTAGTCGCGCACAACGAGCCGCAGGACCAGGCCCTGCCGCTCGGTGATATGGGGCAGATGTGTACCGGCATTGGACATTCTAGCACTCCCGGCTGACGACTGCTAAGTCTAGCACGAGAGTGCTAACGTGTCAAGGGTTTGGAGAAGCTCAAACAGGGCCTTTCTGTCCTCGGTGAGCACGCCGTGCGGGCGCCTGACGTGGGCGGCCAACTAGGGGTAGAGGCCGACGTACGTCGTACGACCGGCCGCCACTGTGTGCCAGCCGAGATCGGCGTAGGTCACGGAGCCGCTCTCGTTCTTGGCGTACAGATGGTAGGTGCCGGGAAGGACGTCGGTGGTCGCCCAGTTCTCCACCAACAGGTCGTCCGGGTTCGTCCAAGTGTACGCATAGGTGCGGGAAGTGGCATAGCCCCAGCCCGTCGGCTTACTGAGACCCCAGATGTAGCGATCACCGATCGGATTCCCGTTGCCGTCGGTGAACTTCCCGACGACCGTGCCGGTGTTCTGGCCCCCATAGTTGAACGATGTCAGCCAGTTCTCCGGATTCCGGGAGGTGTTGCTGGAGTTCAGCGTGCTGATGGTGCGGTCCGAGTATGGGCTCAGACATATCTGCAGGTGGAGGTGCGGTCCCGTAGTGTTGCCGGCGTCATTCGACTTGGCAATCTGCTGACCGGCAGTTACCTGGGCGCCCTGGTTCGGGGTAGCGCTCCACTGCTTGAGATGCGCGTAGATCGAGTATACATAGGAGGCGGCGGCCGGCGTGCGAGTGCGGTCCCAATGGCTGGCAGCGTGCCTTACAAGGACGTAGTTGCCCCAGCCATCCGCACTGCCGGCGCCGTCAGCGATATTGTCGACGAGGCCAACAACGGTACCATCTGCGATGGCATAGACATCTGTGCCGGTCGCACACGAGAAGTCAAGCCCTCTGTGCTGGTTGGCCCCGTAGACTTCACCTACAGGTAGTATTGGTTGACGCGACCACCGTCGGCAATGATCGGGCGATTGACGCGGTAACTTGCACCTGCGACCTTCACCTACAGGCAGATGATCACCAATGCCAGCAGAGGTAACAGTCTCGACCTGACCGCTCTAGCCCTCATCATTCTCGTTCCTCCTAGCGTGCTACCACGAAGTCGGCGTCGTCGGAACAGATCAACAGAACTGAGCCATCCGCCAGAGCCTCGGAGTAGATCCCGCCGTCGAAGAGCCGGAAGATCAGCGCGGCGCCGTCGGGCGCCCACTGTACGTCCCTAATGTCCCCAAATCCGTCCGTGACACGGAATGACTCACCCGCGAGCCTGTCGACCAGCCAAATATCAGGTGGCGGACCGGCCTCTCCGGGCGCAACTTCCGGTATCTCGTAAGGCTTCTGGCCCACGAAGGCGATCCAGTCTGGAGTAACGGGAGACACGGCCGAAGAGAGAATGTAGGTCTTGTCTGTCAGCCGAACCACATCCCCCGTCGCAAGGCTGACCGAGCGCAGATCTGTGAAGACCAGTCCGGCAGTGTCGAAATCCGCAGAGCTGAAGAGCAAGGTGTCCGCATCGCCGAGCCACGTCAGGCCGGTAGGGGCGTAGAGGTCGGCCGACTCAACCTGGCCTAGACGTACTCCCTCAGTACTGAAGACGAGGATACTCGGCTGCTCCATGTGGGAGGCCTCTGCGTGGACGAAGGCAAGACGACTTCCATCCGCCGACCAGGCCACGTCGGTTATGGCGAAACCCTCGTCGGGTACGAATACCTCCTGCCTAGACCCGGTCATGATGTCTATCACGCTGAGACTCTGGGCTACGCAGGCGAGGCGCTGTCCATCGGGTGACCACACCGGATTACGGCCCTCAGCGAGGAAGGTGAGCTCGCCGGTGGCTACGTCGAGGAGGTAGATATCCCAAGTGTATGGCTGTCCCTTGTATTCCAGCTCATAGGTGCTGGTAACCGTCAGAGCGATGGTGTTGCCGTCTGGCGAGACGCTACCCCATTGCAGCGACGGGCCCTCGATCCCCGCTAGCGGATGGTGGGCGATGTACAATCCGGCGGCCTGCGCGGTGTCCACCAGGAGGCGCTTGTCGCTGCCGTCGTCGTTCATCACCCAGACCTGGTTGCCCTGGCGCAGGAAGATGCGGAAGGGCTGCCTCTCCACGGCCTCCAAGCCGGGGATGAAGGGCGGCTGGGCCGCCGGGATGGGCGTAACTACGGGTGTGGGAAGCGGAGTAGGAACGGGCGGGATAGTGGGCGTGGGCTCGGCCGTCGGCGCCGGCCCGACGTCGGTCCAGTCCACCGGGATCGCGGTCTGGGTGGGGGTAGGTTCCGGCGCGGCAGCCTGCGCGGGAGGAGGGATAGGCGAGGAGGATGAGGGGGCGGCGGCCGATCCGGTCTGCGCAGCATTCGCCGAGACGGCGCTCTGGGCCTTATAGACCCACACGATCACCAGGGCGAGGGCCGCCAGTGCGGCCAAGCCAACAAGCGAGGTGAGTAAGCCACGTATTCTGTTCAATGCCTGCCTCCGTGCCTGGAATGGCCCCGAGGTGCGCGGGGCGAAAGACGGTGGCGGACGACTCCGGCGACATCCTACATAGGCTGCCTCCCAGGTACCATAATGTCGGGCCGATAGAGCTTTTAGCCCGTACCCACAGTATAGGACCACCAATGGTGGATATCAATGGTGTTTCTGCCGTATGCCGGGTCCCTCGATCCTCGGTGAGTACGCCGTGCCGGCGCCTGACGTGGGCGGCCACGGGTCTTTCGGCTGCAACTTGATGGGCCACGATACCCATTCTGATGCGCCTGCGGCTCAGAACCTAACCCCCTGGGCCCCTTTCCCTAGGAAGGAATGGGGCCGGAAGCCCCTCTCCGTTACGGAGAGGGGTTGGGGTGAGGTTTTTGAGGGCACTGCGCCACCCAGCGGCAGAATCGAAGAACCCTGGAAGCTCAAATAGCTTGGGATGTCCAATGGCCATGCCTTCCGCCCACGGTGGGTAAGCGCGGCGGGCATGGTGGGGGCAGTGCCGCCGTACGGTTGTGGCCGCTATCCGCGACTTGACCGAGGGCGCACCTGCTCCTATAATGGGAGCGACTTGAGCCCGGGCGGTTAGCTCAGCTGGCTAGAGCGCCACGTTGACATCGTGGAGGTCGTAGGTTCGAGTCCTATACCGCCCACCAGTTGAATAGCATGAGCGACGAGCGGGACGAGTAACCGGAGGACTCTCTGCAGGGAGGGGAGGCCAGTGACTGGAAGCCTTCCCAGAGAGGGCCCGGCGAATACCACCCGCGAGCTGGCCCCGGAACGGCTGCGCCAAGTAAGGGGTCACGGTCTCCCCGTTATCGGAGACGGAGTGCTGGGCAACCAGAACTTGGGTGGAACCGCGCGAGTTTCGACTCCCGTCCCAATGGGGCGGGAGTTTCGTGTTTCTGGTGGATGGAGGAGTGGGAGATGGCGAGCGAGAACCTCGAGAGAGCAAGGCATTCCTTGGGCCATGTGATGGCCGAAGCCGTTCTGAGCATGTTCCCTGAGGCGAAGTTCGGGATCGGTCCCGACATCGATGCCGGCTTCTACTACGACTTCGACCTGCCGAGGGCGCTGACGCCGGAGGACCTGGCGGAGGTCGAGCAGCGGATGCGCCGCATCCTCAAGGAGGGGCGTCGGTTCGAGCGTAGCGAGATCTCTCGCGAAGAGGCGAGGGCGCTTTTCGCCGAGCAGCCCTACAAGCTCGAGCTGATCCGGGACCTGCCCGAGGGCGAGGCCATCAGCATCTACACGCAGGGCCGGTTCGTTGACTTGTGCCGCGGGCCGCACGTTGAGGACACCAAGCAGATCGAGGCGCGCGCCTTCAAGCTGCTTTCCATCGCGGGAGCCTACTGGAGAGGCGATGAGAAGCGCCCCATGCTGCAGCGCATCTACGGCACGGCCTGGGAGACGAAGGAGGAACTGGAAGTCTACCTCAAGCGGTTGGAGGAGATCGAGCGCCGGGACCACCGGCGGCTGGGCCGGGAACTGGACATCTTCTCGATCGATCCGGACATCGGCGCCGGCCTTATCCTGTGGCACCCCAACGGCGCTACCATTCGCCAGGAGATCGAGCGCTTCTGGGTGGACGAGCACCGCAAGCGGGGCTACCAGCTTGTCTACACGCCTCACATCGCCAGCGAGCGCATCTATGAGATCTCCGGTCACCTGGAGACGTACGCCGACGGCATGTATGCGCCCATGGACATCGATGGGCAGCCGTACCGCGCCAAGCCGATGAACTGCCCGGGCCACGTTCGCATCTTCCAGTCTCACACGCGGTCTTACCGCGAACTGCCGATTCGCCTGGCGGAACTGGGCACGGTGTACCGCTACGAGCGCAGCGGCACGCTGCACGGTATGTTGCGGGTACGCGGCTTCACCCAGGACGACTCGCACATCTTCTGCCGGCCGGACCAGTTGGTCGACGAGGTCAACGGAGTGCTGGACCTCACGCTCTACATGATGGACACCTTCGGGTACACCTACAAGGCTTACCTGGCAACGCGCCCGGAGAAGTACATCGGCAGTGACGAGCAGTGGGCGTTCGCGACTGAGGCCTTGCGGCAAGTGCTGGTGAGCCGGGGTATGGACTACGAGGTCGACGAGGGAGGCGGCGTTTTCTACGCCCCTAAGATCGACATAAAGCTCTACGACGCCGTCGGTCGCGAGTGGCAGGGCCCCACCTGTCAGGTGGATCTCAACGAGCCGGAGCGGTTCGACATCGTCTACGCCGGCGATGACGGCCGGGAGCACCGAGTTATCATGATCCATCGCACTGTGCTGGGGTCTATGGAACGTTTCATTGGCGGCCTGATCGAGCACTACGCCGGAGCCTTCCCGGTGTGGCTCGCGCCGACGCAGGTGGCGGTGATTCCCATCGCCGACCGGCACCGCGAGTACGCCGGCGCCGTTGCCGACGGGCTGCTGCAGGCCGGTCTCCGCGTGAAGATGGATGACTCGGGAGACCGGATGAACGCCAAGATCCGCAAGGCCCAGCTGGAGCGCATCCCCTACATGCTGGTGGTCGGGGACCGCGAGGCGGAGGCGGGAGCGGTAGCCGTCCGGTTGCGCAGCGGTGAGGATTTGGGCGCCATGCCGGTGGCGGATTTCCAGGACCTGGCGCTGAAGGCGGTGCGGGAGAAGTCGCAGGTCTAGCGCTCCGCTCCACGACGTAACGCGAGAGCCGCCGTCCAGGCATTCAAGGCGGCGGCTCCGTTCGTCTCAGTCAGCGGCGGAGGCCGGCTCGCGTCGGTGGTTGGTGCGAAGGCGGCGGGCCGAGAGGCGGAGCACTGTGTACATGGCGGCGACGATCTCCTTGCGGGAGATCTTGGACTTTCCGCGGCGGCGGTTCTCAAAGACGATCGGAACCTCGCCGACCCGGGCGCCCAAGCCCTGGCATAGGTACAGCATTTCCACCAGGAACGAGTAGCCGTCCGAGAAGACCGTGTCCAACGGCACCCGGCCCAGCACTTCCCGCCGGTAGCAGCGGAAGCCCGCGGTACAGTCGTGGGCGTGGAAACCGAGCATCAGGCGGGCGAAGGTGTTTGCCCCCTCGCTGAGCACTCGCCGCGGCAGCGTGCAGTACTCCGTGCCTCCCCCGCGCACATAGCGCGACCCGATGCATAGATCCAGGTCTTCCATGGCCGCAACCAAGTCGGGGATGTACCGGGGGTGGTGGGAGAAGTCGGCGTCCATGGTGACGATCAAGTCGGCGCCCTCGGCGAGAGCCTCGCGCATGCCGGCAATGTGCGCCGTGCCGAGACCCAGCTTAGCCGGGCGGTGTATAGGCCGCACAGCCGGGTTGGCCGCCGCCATCTCGTCCACCAGCCGCCCCGTACCATCGGGCGAGTTATCGTCCACCACGATGACGGATGCCCCGATGGGCAGCCCGAGGATGGCCTGAACCAGGGAGACGATGTTCTCCTGTTCGTTGTACGTGGGGATGACGACGCTGACCGACATGAACACCTCGCTTGAGCAGACCGGGCCGATTCTAGGGTCGACTTTGGGCGATGGCAAACGTTGGGGAACCTTGACGTGGCGCTCAGCGTCTGGTACCTAGAGCCAAACGAACGCAGCGCGGAGGGGTGACCATGAGGCAGATGAAGGGCTTGTTCCTGGTGTTGGCGGTAGTCCTGGCGACCGCCCCGCTGGTGTCCTGCGCAGGGAGAAGCGCCGAGTCGCCCGCGTACTTGGCGACAGACGAAATGCAGATTGCCCTCGCTCCGGAGGCGGCGATGCCGGCCCCGACGTCAGCGCCGATGCCGGCGCCGATGGAGAAGCCGGCAGGCGGCGACGTCAGCGCCGACCAGGTCGAAGTGCAGGCGCGGATGATGATTCGCACCGGCGAGATCGTGGGCCGGTACCGGGCCGTCGAAGAGGCCGTGAGCCAGGTCGAGGCCTTGGTGGCGGCGGCCGGCGGCTACGTGGTCAACTCCAACCTCTGGCGCAGCGACGAGGGCCTCAATGCCAACATGAGCGTGAAGGTTCCCGCCGATCGTTTCGACGAGATGATGACCACGTTGTCGGGACTGGCGGAGAAGGTGGAGCGGTCCTCCACATACAGCGAGGACGTAACCGAGGAGTACTTCGACCTCGATGCCAGGCTCCGGGCACTGCGCGCCACGGAGGAGCAGTTGCTGCTGCTCCTGGAAGACGTGCGTGAGCGGATGCAGAAGGCGGACGACATTCTCGCCGTCTACCGCGAGCTGCAGGACATTCAATCGCAGATCGAGCAGTACCAGGGCCGCCAACAGTACCTGGACCGCATGGTGGCCATGTCCACCATCAACCTCCGGTTGCTGGCCGTTGAGGCGGAAACGCCGGTGATCTCCGGCACCTGGGAGCCGATGGGCACGCTTCGGTCCGCTCTGAGGGCCCTGACGGATACCGGGCAGTTTCTGCTCAATGCCCTGATCTGGGTCGCCTTCTATGTGGTGCCCCTGTTGGCCTTGCTGCTCATCCCGCTCGGGCTGATCTTGCTGGCAGTGCGGGCTTTGCTGCGGCGGCGGCAGGGCAGACGGCCCGGCGCCACCGGAGAGCCTCCAGCCACGGGCTAGTGGCCAGCACTGTAGCGTCATGATATACTCCGCCTCACTACGGGGGCCGGGCATAGGTTGGCCCGGCCTCGTTGCCGCTCGGGGGTTGGGTGTACGAACCGGTCATCGGCATGGAAGTCCACGTCCAGCTACTCACCGCTTCGAAGCTGTTCTGCGGCTGCAGCGCAGAGTACGCTTCTTCGCCTCCCAACACGCTCACCTGTCCGGTGTGCCTTGGCCTGCCGGGAGCGCTTCCCGTCATCAACCGCAAGGCGGTGGAGTTGTCGATCATGATGGGCCTGGCCCTCAACTGCCGGGTTCCGGAGTACACGAAGTGGGATCGCAAGAACTACTCCTACCCCGACTTGGTTAAGGGCTACCAGATATCCCAGTACGATCTTCCCCTCACTCGCGACGGTTGGCTGACTGTGCGTGTCGGCGACCAGGAGCGGCGCATCGGCATCCGCCGTGCCCATCTAGAGGAGGACACCGGCAGGCTGATGCACGTGGGCGGTCGCAGCTACATCGACTTTAACCGCTCCGGCATGCCCCTGCTGGAGATCGTCAGCGAACCGGACATCCACTCCGCGGAAGAGGCGCGCCTCTTCCTGGTCAAGTTGCGCTCCATCCTCCGCTACCTCGGCGTCAGCACCGGCAACATGGATGAGGGAGCCATGCGCTGCGAGGCGAACATCTCGCTGCGCCCAGTAGGCGCCACGGACCTGCCGCCGACCCACGTCGAGGTGAAAAACCTCAACAGCTTCCGCGCCGTCAAGGCAGCGGTGGAGTATGAGATCGCTCGTCAGGCTGATCTGATGGAGCGCGGACAGCCGGTCGAGCAGGTGACCATGGGCTGGGACGACGGCCGCGGGGTGACGGTGGTGCAGCGGACAAAAGAGGAGGCGCACGACTACCGGTACTTCCCGGAGCCCGATCTCACCGCCCTACAGATCAGCCCCGAGCAGGTGGAGGCGCTTCGCGTCCGCTTGCCCGAACTGCCGGAGGCCAGAGCGGATCGCCTCTGCCGCGAGTGCGGCCTCTCTCCGAACGACGCCGAAGTCCTCTCCGAGGACCGGGCTCTGGCGGACTACTATGAGCGGGCGGTCGCCGCGGTCGGCGGCGGCGCATTGGCCCGCGACCTGGCCAACTGGATCACCGGGCCGCTCTTCCGGCTGATGAACCAGTCCGGGACGGTGCTGGACGACGTCAAGGTGAGCGCGGAGCATCTGGCGGATCTGGTGCGAACGGTGGCAGTGGGAACGATCAACGTTACCACCGGGCGGCAGGTCCTGGAGGAGATGTTCGCCACCGGCAAGGACGCGCGCTCCATTATCCGAGACCGCAAGTTGGTCCAGGTGAGCGACGAGGCCGAACTGCTGGAGTGGGTACACGCCGCCATTGCCGCCAATCCCCAAGCGGTGCAGGATTACCGGGCAGGCAAGGCGCAGGCGGTGAAGTTCCTGGTCGGTCAGGTGATGCGCGCCAGCCGGGGCCAGGCCAACGCGGCCACGGTGGAACAGCTTCTCAAGAGAGAGCTGGCAGGCTAGTGTATCAGGGAGTCTAGGCAACACGGGCTCGGTCGGGATTCCGGTCCGGGCCGCAATATGATCTCAGCGCGGGCGCGATGACGGGTCCCGCGAGATAACACCGGGGAGGGTGTCGGAACTATGGCTGCAGATGGGAACTCGCACTTGAATGCCTACACGATGGCTCTGGAACAGCTCGACGAGGCAGCGTCGCATCTCGATCTCAAGAAGGGGATCGTGGAAGTGCTTCGCCGCCCTAAGCGGGAATTGACGGTCAACTTCCCGGTGCTGATGGACAACGGCGACGTTCGCGTGTTCACCGGGTACCGGGTGCACCACTCCACCGTTCCCGGCCCCTCGAAGGGCGGGTTGCGCTATCACCCCAGCGTGGACCTGGACGAGATCCGGGCTATGGCCATGTGGATGACCTGGAAGTGCGCCGTGGTGAACATCCCCTACGGCGGCGCCAAGGGCGGCGTGGTGGTGGACCCGCGCGAGCTGTCGGAGCGGGAATTGGAGCGCCTAACGCGGCGCTACGCCACCGAGATCAGCCCTCTGATGAGCCCGGAAGGTGATATCCCCGCGCCGGACGTAAACACCAATCCGAAGATCATGGCGTGGATCATGGACACCTACTCCATGCACCGGGGATACAGCACCCCGGCCGTCGTCACCGGCAAGCCTGTCGAGGTGGGCGGGTCCCAAGGCCGCCTGATGGCCACCGGTCGTGGTGTGGCGTTCTGTGTGGCTCGGGTGCTTGAGAGACAAGGAATGCCGGTCCGGGGCGCCCGTGTGGTGGTGCAGGGGTTCGGCAACGTCGGTAGCGCAACGGCGGCGCACCTTCACGAGCTGGGCTGCACCGTGTTCGCGGTCACCGACATCTACGGCGGCGCCTTCAAGGCCGATGGGCTGGACATACCGGCCCTGCGGGAATGGGTGAAGAAGACGGGGAGCGTGAAGGACTTCCCGGGCTCGGAGCCTATCGACAACGCCGCCTTGCTGGCGCTGGAGTGCGATGTCCTGGTGCCGGCCGCTCTGGAAGGCCAGATCACCGAGGCCAACGCCGGCGCCGTCCGGGCCAAGATCATCGTCGAGGGGGCCAATGGGCCCACCACTCCGGCGGCCGATCACATCCTGGCCGACCGAGGGGTCCTGCTGGTGCCGGACATTCTGGCTAACGCCGGCGGCGTGACGGTTTCCTATTTCGAGTGGGTCCAGGGCCTGCAGTTCCTCTTCTGGGAAGAGGACGAGATCAACTCCAGGCTGGAGCGGATTATGGGTCGGGCCTTCTCGGAGGTCTGGCGCATGGCTGACGAGAAGAACGTCTCGCTGCGACTGTCGGCGCTCATGTTGGCGGTGCAGCGCGTCCACGACGCGACGCTGATTCGCGGCATCTACCCCTAGCTCCCGCTGCCGGGGGGATGGCACGACAGTGCCGTCCCCCTGTTCCGCTCCCGGCCTTCCTCTGTGCCGCGGCTCGCGACTCGGCAGTTCCGGCTCTACATCCAAAGCACCGATTTGACGGGTCTGCTAACATGGGTGTTGTCATAAACCGATCTACTCGTAGTTCGGTTCTCTGTCGTTAGGGGCCTCTCGGCGGTTTGGTTTGGAGCGGGCGAGTGGATCGAGACCGTCTGAGTGTCTCCGGCGTCGCGGCGCCGGTCCTCATAGTTGTCATAGCTCTCGATGTTTCGGTGGCGCTCTACGAGGCCGCCTGGGGCCCGGGGCTGGGCATGCTGCCCTGGCTGATGATCGCCTCGGTGGCTATCAGCCTGGTGCTGGTCCGTTCCGTGCTGCAGCCGTGGGCGCTTCACCTCGCCTCGGCCGCGCTCGGCATCGTTCTGACTCTCGCGGCGACCGCCCGCTTCGTCTTTGGCGACCTGCCCCTCGCCGAGGGGGTGGAGATGACCCTGCTGCGACTGGGCGCCTGGTCTGAGGCCGCAGGGCAGGGAGTGCCGGCCCAAGACCCGCTTCCCTTCTCGGTGGTGCTGGCACTGTCGCTCTGGCTTGGCTTTCACTTCAGCACCTGGCTTATCTATCGGGAGGGCAAGGTCTGGTGGGCAGTGGCGGCCCCGGCTGTGGCGCTCATGCTGACGACCTACTACTCCCCCAGCGTGGGCACCGGCTACGTGGTGATGTACGCCTTCTGTGCCTTGCTCTTGGTCGTGCTGGTGTCGGTTCAGAGCCTGACCAACGACTGGCGCCGCGCGCGTCTGCCCCACGACCGCACTGTGGGCGACGACTTCATGATCGACGCCGGCTATATCGTGGCGGCGGTGCTGGTAGTGGCGTGGTTGCTGCCGCCGGCCGCCCTGGAGCAGCGTGCTGCCAGACTGTGGGTGCGCTTCGAACAACCGTGGCGGGAGGCACAGCAGCGCTGGAATGAACTCTTCCCCACCACCGGCGCCGCCGGACGGCAGTCTCCTCACTCGGCGATCTTCGGAGACTCGCTGATCATGGGCGGCCCCGTGCAGTTGGGCTCCGACAGGCTGTACGTGGTGACGGGCGCACCGGGAGCTCGCATGCAGGCGGCCATATACGACCTGTACGACGGCCGGCAATGGTGGGCCGGGTTCTCCTCGATCGCGCTGCTGGAGCCTGATGACCTGGACGGCAAGCCTGTCTATATGGCGCGTACCAAGGTTGGGCAGGCGGTGCGCGTGCTGCACGACACCCGCACCTTGGTGGCCGCCACCATGCCGCGGTCGTTCGACCTGCCGATCAAGAGCGAGCACGTGGTCGTGGACAGCCCGGGGGCGAACAACCAACTGGATCTCTACGCGGCCACGGCGCGTACCATGCTCGAGTCGGGACAGTGGTATCGGGCCGTCTCGGCTGTGAGTGCGGCCACTGAAGACGAGTTGCGGAGCGCAGGGCAGTCCTACCCTCGCTGGGTGTCGGAGGCCTACCTCGGTCTTCCAAGCGGCCTCCCGGAGCGCATCCGTGACTTGGCCCTGGAGGCGGCAGGGGAGGCGGCCACTCCCTACGACCAGGCCACGGCCATCGAGACCTACCTGCGGACGCTGAACTACAGCACGGACATCAGCGCCCCGCCACGGGGTCGCGATGCAGTGGACTACTTCCTGTTCGATTCGCGGGAGGGCTACTGCAACTACTTCGCGTCGGCGATGGTGGTCATGGTGCGCAGCATCGGTATTCCAGCGCGAGTAGTGGCCGGCTACGCTCCCGGCACATATGACTTCGAGAGCGATGCCTGGGTGATCACCGCCTCGGAGGCTCACTCCTGGGCGCAGCTTTACTTCCCGCGGTACGGCTGGGTGGACTTCGAGCCGACGCCGGCGCAGCCCGTGATTGCGCGGCCAAAACCGCTCAAGCCGGAGCCAGAGCGCACTCCCGCAGCCCCGAACTCGAGCCCGAGCCGATTCGAGAACAACCTTCCAGAGGACCTCGAGTTGGACGGCAGCGGGCCGGTGAGCTTCGCCTCGCCCGAGGAGCGTTCTGCGTGGCCCTTCGTGGCTGTCGTGGCGGCGCTGGTCCTGATAGGGTCGGTTGCCGGCTACTGGTACCTGCCGCGTCGGTCGATGGGGCCGGCAGAGCGGGCCTACAGTGACCTCATCGCGGCGGCTCGCCTGTTGGGTGTGCGCCCATGCGAGAGCGAAACGCCGAAGGAGTACGCCGGACGAGTGGGCGTTCTGGTTCCGGATGCGTCGGCGGACCTGGAAGCAATAGTCGAGGGCTTCTGTCGCGTCCGCTATGGGGTGTGCGGCGAGAGCAGCGACCTCGCGCTGGAGTTGGCGGTGGACGAGTCTTGGCAAAGGGTATGGCGCGCCATTAGGCAGGCGGCGCCGCGCCGGCTCGCCGGCCGCTTGGGGGTGTAGGCAGGCGCGCAGGTGCAGTCGGAGGACCGCCGGGCGCCGAATTTGCCCGGCATTTTGTCGTCGCGAAGCCGACATGCCGTTGCCATCATGACGGCTATAGGCTATAATGCCGAGCGAAGTATGCCAACGCGAGGGGCAACGGTATATGCATGAGGAAGAGATGGCCGGCCAGGAGCCTTCCGAGAGCACCATGGAGACTGTAGAAGCAGAGGAAGAGCTCACCACAAGTGACGGCGTTGCCGAGGGGGCAGCCGAGGAAGTGTCCGCACCACCGCGCGAGGCCAGGCAGTTCGCTTCGATGTCCGATGATGACGATGACATCGAGGAGATGCCCGACCATCTTGGGGTCGAGGACGCAGACGAATCCCCCAAGGAGGAAGCAGCCGATACTGAAGCGTCGGCTGAGCCGGTCACGATGGCGGACTTGATGAAGGAAGCGCTGGACGAGATGCCGCGATACCGTCGCGGGGACTTCGTTCGGGGCACCATCATCAGCAAGGCATCGGACGAGATCCTCATCGATGTCGGCGCCAAGTCCGAGGGCGTGGTCGCCGGCCGCGAGTTGGAGCGGATGGGACCGGCCGCCATTGAGTCGCTCAAGGAAGGCGACGAGGTTCTGGCGTGCGTTTTGCGCCCGGCGGACCGCGAGGGGAGGGTTCTCCTCAGCCTCACCCGCGCGCAAATGGAGAAGGACTGGCGCAAGGTGGAGCAGCTCTTCGAAGCCGGTGAGCCCATCGAGCGCACCGTCGCGGGCGGCAATAAGGGCGGCGTCATTGTCCGTCTCGGCCGGGTTCGCGGATTCGTGCCCGCCTCGCAGTTGAGCCGTGAGCATCGGGGCGTCATGCCCCCCAAGTCCGAGACCGGTGAGACGGTGGAGGACGACGGCGAGGATCGTTGGGCGCACCTCATCGGCAAGAAGCTCCTTCTCAAGGTCGTTGAGGTGGACCGGCGCCGCAATCGGCTGATCCTCTCCGAGCGGGCGGCCGGCAGGGAGTGGCGCAAGCACCGCAAAGAAGAGCTGATCGACGAGCTGCGTGCCGGACAGGTCCTGGAAGGCCGGGTGAGCACTCTATGCTCCTTCGGCGCTTTCGTGGATCTCGGCGGTGCTGACGGACTCGTTCACCTCTCGGAGCTCGCTTGGCAGCACGTCAAGCACCCGCGCGAGGTCATCCAGGTGGGGCAGGAAGTGAAGGTGCAGGTCCTCAGCGTCGATCACGAGCGACGACGGATAGGCCTGAGCATCAAGCGCCTGCAGCCCGAGCCGTGGGAGACCGTGGGCGACCGTTTCGCCACCGGGCAGCTGGTCGAGGCGACGGTGACCAAGATCACGGAGTTCGGCGCCTTTGCCCAGCTTGAGGACGGCATAGAGGGCCTCATCCACGTTTCCGAGCTGTCCGACCGTCGGGTAAGCCACCCGAACGAGGTTGTTCAGGAAGGTGATAAGGTTACGGTGAGGATCATCCGGGTAGAGCCGGAGCGTCGGCGCATAGGCCTGAGCATGAAGCGGGTCAGCGATCCCGACTACCTGGGCATGGACTGGCAGTTCGCCGAGGAGTTGGACGACTGGGACGTTGATCTGAACCTGACCAACTGAGCTCTACGGGAGCTCGAGCTTGGCAGCCTAGACGCCGCGCAATAGCAGTTGGGCCGGAGAGACCGGCCCAGGCTCCCGGTGTTGCCGCGTTGCCAGGCGAGAGCACTAGCGATCATACCGTAGCACAATCGCGGGGCCAGAGGCGGCTAGCCATCTGGCTCTGTTCGTTAGGCGCAGCATATGATTACTTTGAAGGGCGCGGCGCCAGAAGCCCTTCCTAGAGGATAGGTTGCCATGTCTCAGAACGCGGAGCGCTATTTCTCAAGAGCGGCCCGCCGGGTCCTGATGTTAGCTCAGGAAGAGGCGGAGCGGCTCAACCACGGCTATATCGGCACCGAGCACCTCCTCGTGGGGCTGGCACGCGAGAAGGAAGGCATTGCCCACCAGGTGCTCGCCGAGCTGGGGGCGCGTCCGGACCGGATTCGCGAGGCGGTGGAGGGACAGGTGGGTCGGGGCGAGAGCCGCCCGCTCACTCCCCTGACGCTCACCCCGCGAAGCAAACGCGTCCTGGAACTGGGCGTCGATGAGGCCCGCCGGATGGAACGCAAGCAGGTCGACACTGAGCACCTGCTGCTTGGCCTCGTGCGCGAGGGCCAGGGCGTGGCGGTGGACATCCTGAAGTCTATGGGAATCTCGCCGGCGCGGATTCGGTCGCGGGTGCTGCAGGGGTCGGCAGCAGTCGGCCCAGAGGAGCGCACCGAGTCGCGCAGCCGGCGCGAGACCAAGACTCCGGTTATGGACCAACTGGGCACAGATCTCACCGCCCTTGCCGACGCGAAGTCGCTGGACCCGATCGTCGGCCGGCAGAAGGAGATCGAGCGCGTCATCCAGATTCTGTCGCGCCGCACCAAGCATAACCCGGCACTCATCGGTGAACCTGGTGTAGGCAAGACGGCGATCGTCGAGGGCCTGGCCCAGCGCATGGTCAACGGCGACATCCCCGAGAGCCTGATGAACCGCCGAGTCATCATGCTGGATGTGGGCTCGCTCGTGGCGGGCACCATGTACCGCGGGCAGTTCGAGGAGCGCTTGAAGAAGGTCATCGACGAGGTCAAGAAGACCCAGGCGATCCTCTTCATTGACGAGATGCACATGCTGGTGGGTGCGGGGGCCGCCAACAGCAGCGTCGATGCCGCCAACATCCTCAAGCCCGCCCTCGCCCGCGGCGAGGTGCAGTGCATCGGGGCGACCACGCTGAACGAGTACCGCAAGCACATTGAGAGCGATGCCGCCCTCGAGCGGCGCTTCCAGCCCGTGACGGTGGACGAGCCGAGCGTCGATGAGACCGTCGCGATCTTGCACGGCATCCGCGAGCGGTATGAGGAGCACCACCGTCTTCGCATCCGCGACGACAGCCTGGAGCATGCGGCCCGTCTGGCGGCGCGTTACATCCATGACCGCTTCTTGCCCGACAAGGCCATCGACGTGATCGACGAGGCGGCCTCGCGGGTGCGCATGTACCGCGGCCAGAACCCGACCACGCTGCGCGATGCCATGCGTCACCTGAAGGTTCTACAGCAGGAGAAAGAAGAGGCCTTCAGCGCTCAGCGGTTCGAGGAGGCGGCTCGCCTTCGCGCCCAGGAGCGCGAACTCCGCGATGAGATCGCCGACTTGCGGCAGTTGGAGCCGGATCGTGAGAGCCTGCTGGAGGTAACGCCCGACGATGTGGCCGAGGTAGTGGCTATGTGGACGGGCGTGCCGGTGGCTCGCATCGACGAGGAGGAGGGCGAGCGCCTGCTCAAGATGGAGGATGCGCTGCACGAGCGCATCGTCGGGCAGGAGGAGGCCATCTCAGCGGTGGCGCGCGCGGTGCGCCGGGCGAGAGCGGGACTCAAGGACCCGAAGCGCCCTATCGGCTCGTTCCTGTTCTTGGGGCCCACCGGAGTGGGCAAGACGGAGTTGGCCAAGGCGCTGGCGGAGTTCATGTTCGGCAGCGAGGAAGCCCTCCTGCAACTGGACATGTCGGAGTTTACCGAGCGGCATTCGGTGGCTCGCCTGGTGGGGGCGCCTCCCGGGTACGTCGGGTACGATGATGCCGGCCAGCTTACTGAGGCCATACGACGCCGTCCGTACAGCGTCGTGTGCTTCGATGAGTTGGAGAAGGCGCACCCGGAAGCCCTGAACATGCTGTTGCAGATCATGGAGGACGGGCACCTGGCCGATGCCAAGGGGCACCGCGTCAGCTTCCGCAACGCCGTCGTCATCATGACCTCAAACATCGGGGCCGACGTGATCAGCCGGCAGAGCCAGATGGGGTTTGGGCTCGGACGGGAGCACAGCGAAGTCCAGGAGGCGAGCGACTACAAGGACATGCGCTCCAAGCTGCTGAACGAGTTGCGCCGCACCTTCAAGCCCGAGTTCATCAACCGGGTCGACAGTGTCATCGTCTTCAAGCCCTTGAGCGAGGAGGAGATCGGGCTGATCGTGGACCTCGAGATCGAGAAGGTCAGCGATCGCCTGAAGCAGCACCACATCCGGGTGACGGTCACCGAAGCGGCGCGTCGGCACCTGGCTGAGCAGGGGTATGACCGCAACTACGGGGCTCGGCCACTGCGTCGAGTCATCCAGAACTCCATCGAGGATGAGCTGTCGGAGGCCTTCCTGCGCAGCGAGGTAGACTACGGCGACTGGATCGAGTTCGACTACCAGGACGATAAGATGCGATTTCAGGTGCGCGACGATGGCACAGGCGACGAGGCGGAGCCCGAGCCTGAGCTGCCGGCGGTGCTGAACTAGCCAGGCGCTCGGAAAGATAGATTCGGTCGGCGGGGGGCAGTGGTCAGCCCCCCGCTGTTGATTGCGGCGAGGAGAGGGGCGGTGGCCAAGTCGCGGGTGAACTATGTGTGCACCAAGTGCGGGAACGAGTCTTCCGGTTGGTTGGGACGGTGTCCTCGGTGTGGAGAATGGAACAGCCTCGAGCAGCAGGTGACGGCTGTCTCCGCGGCGCCCTCTCCACCGGCACGCATCGAGGTGGGTCGTTCGGTTCCCCTGGGCACGGTCACCGGGCAAGACGAGCCTCGCCTTCGGGTGAACTCCGCCGAGCTTGAGCGCGTGTTGGGCGGAGGTCTGGTGCCGGGCTCGGTGGTGCTCTTGGCCGGGGAGCCCGGCATCGGCAAGTCCACTCTGGTGCTCCAACTGGCAATGTACTTGTCGGCCGGCCAGGGGCGGGTGCTTTACGCCTCGGGCGAGGAGTCGGCCCGGCAGCTGGGCCTCCGAGCGCGCCGCCTGGGGGAGACGCCGCCCGACCTGATGGTGCTGGCCGCGCCGTCGGTGGAGCAGATCGTGGCCGAGATGGAGGCCGCTGGGCCACGCCAGGTTCTGACGGTGGTGGACTCGGTTCAGGCCATCCGGCTCGAGGAGCGGACCGGTTCTGCCGGGAGCCTGGTACAGGTTCGGGACAGCGCGGCCGCGTTGGCGCGCGTGGCGAAGGAGACCGGCACCGCCCTCATTCTGATCGGCCACGTCACCAAGACGGGTGCCATCGCGGGGCCGCGCGTCCTTGAGCACATGGTCGACACGGTCCTGTACATGCAGGGCGACCGCTACCACGCCCATCGGGTGCTGCGCAGCGTCAAGAACCGGTTCGGAAGCACCAACGAGGTGGGCATCTTCGAGATGACTGCGGAGGGCCTGCGAGAGGTGGTCGATCCTTCGGAGGTGTTCCTCGCCGAGCGCCTTGTGGGGGCATCGGGGACGGCAGTGGCGGTAACGTTCGAGGGAACGCGGCCAATGCTGGTGGAGGTGCAGGCGCTGACGAGCCGAGCCATGCCCGAGAGAACCCGCCGCACGGCCAACGGCTTCGACTTCCGCCGCCTTCTGCTCCTCACGGCAGTGCTCACGAAGAGGGTCGGGTTGCGGCTGGGACACCAGGACGTGTTCGTGAATATCGTCGGGGGACTCACGCTTAGCGAGCCGGCGGCCGACTTGGCCGTCTCCATGGCCATCGCCTCGGCCGCGCTGGACAAGCCCATAGCGGCGGATGTCGCCCTGATCGGGGAGGTTGGGCTCTCGGGCGAAGTGCGGTCGGTGGGGCAGATCGAACGGCGCGTTCAAGAGGCGGCCCGGCTTGGCTTCGGGCGCTGCATCGTTCCGCGCTCGTTCGGACGCAGGCCCCGGCCGGAGGGCAAGGTGGAGGTAGTGCCGGTGCGGAGCCTGACGGAGGCGATGAGGGCGCTGGAGTTGGCCTAGCGGCGGCCGTCCGGCAGCCGCGAGCTGAGTGGGCGCACCGCCGCGGACCTGTTTTGCGTTGTGACAGTGGCCGCGGTCTGGTACTATGCATCTGGCCACAGCGACCCGATTCCGGGTCGGGGCGACCAAGCGATGGCTCGTGCGGCGAGGATGTCGGACCCGGCCCCAGACGTAAGCAACATCGCGCAGGATGGAGGAACGACGATGAGTGATCACAGAGGGATCAACCGACGCAGCCTGCTCAAGAGCGGAACGGTCATCGGCGCCGGCGCGGCGGCGATGGGGGTGCTTTCCGGAGCGGGGTTCCAGGCTCCTGCCGCTCAGGCAGCCTCTGTGCCCGAGACCTGGGACATGGAAACCGACGTGGTGGTAGTCGGTGCGGCCGGTACGGGGCTGTGTGCTGCCCTTGAGGCCGCCGATGCCGGCGCTCAGGTCATTATCGTGGATAAGGCCGACCACGTGGGCGGCCTCTGGGTTGGCGCGGGTGGCCACGCCATCCTTGGCGCCACGCACGTTCACGAGAGACTGGGCATGGAGGACCACCTCGAGTGGTGGTACGAGGACGAGATCCAGGAGAACGGCCACCGCGGCGTTCCCGAGATCATCCGTACCTACGTCGACATGGGCCCGGACACGGCCAAGTGGCTGGAAGAGCGTGTGGGTCTGGTGTGGTCGGATGTGGTTCGCGCCAACCCAGGCCACCGCGTGGATCGCGGTCTGTGGCCTGCTCCCTCCGACAACTACCCGGAGGCGGGCGGCTGGCCTCGTTACGCCGGCGTGGCGTGGATTGTCCAGCTTAAGAAGGCCCTGGCCGAGACCGACACCCGGATTCTGCTGAAGCGCCGGATGACTCGCGTGATCCGTGACGGCGATGGGCCTGTGGTTGGCATTGAGGTCGATGCCGAAGGCGCCATCCTTAACATCAAGGCCCGGCGTGCCGTCGTGCTCGCATCAGGCGGATTCGCTGACAACGCCGCATTCGCCGCCTCATGGGATCCGCGTCTGGGCGCTGATATCTACCCCGATGGCGGCGGTGCGCCGGCCGAAGGTCCTTACAGCGAGAACACCGGCGACGCCCATAAAGCCGCCTTGGCCGTAGGCGCTAGCCTCAGCGACATGTCTTTCGTCAGCTTCTGCCCGATCAAGTGGGGCTCCAAGGTGTACTGGATCTGGGCTCCTCGCGACTGGGACCGGCTGCCTGAAGCAGGCCCTGGTGGAACCGGCTTCACCATCGCGGGCGACGGGTTCAAGCGCGTGGTGCTCGTGCGCGGCAATGGGAAGCGCTACGTTAACGAGTCGCTGGGCGCCGAGCCGCACGTGGCCGAGCATCCTGAGAAGCCGTTCACCGCGGCCTACTTGAACCTACCGGAGCGCCCGCGGAACGTGTGGGCCATTACCGACGCGGCCGGCGCCGATGCTTTGGGCTGGGAGGTCGCCCTGTTCGACAACCCCGATCCGGAAGTGTTCCCAGCCTTGTACCCGGATGCCGTCGCCAAGGCCGACAGCCTCGCCGATCTGGCAGAGAAGATGGGTGTGGACGTTGAGGGTCTGCTGGAGACGATAGGCCGCTACAACGACGACGCAAAAGACGGCGTAGATACCGAGTTCGGCAAGGCAGGACCTCTCTTCCCGCTGGTGAAGCGTCCGTTCTACGCTGTCAAGCTGTGCATGCTTCGGCACACCCAGCCGGGCGGCATCCGCATCAACACTAAGGCGCAGGTCCTGGATCGAAGCGGGCTGTTCGATGACGCAGCTGCGGTTGAGGGCTTGAGTGTTGACGACCAAGGCGTCATTCCGCACCTGTACGCTGCCGGTGAGTGCGCGGCCTTCCTTGGCTGGCGTCGCACGCACGGCAAGCTGGGCAACTGCGCGACCTTCGGCCGCATTGCCGGCATCAATGCTGCCGCGGAGACTCCGCTCGAGTAGAGCGTTCCATCTGGTCCGGCTGTGCCGATCGGGAGAGCGGTAGCTCTCCCGATCGCTCTGTCCCCGAACCATGCCCGGCCTCGAGTGGCTGTGCTATATTCCAGGGAACAACGTCCTAGGCCTGCCCGGAGAGTCAAGTGTTCGGACGCAAGAGTTCCATCGGCGAGGCACTCGCCAAGACCCGGCGCATGCTCCAAGGGCGCATGCGGAGTGTGTTCGGTGCGGGATACATCACCGAGGAGATGTGGGAGGACCTGGAGGAGACCCTCATCCAGGCCGACGTGGGCGCCGAGGTGGCGCTATCCATGGTCGAGCGCCTCCGCAAGAGGGTGGCGGACGGCGAGGCAGCCTCCGCGCAGGAGGTGGAGGGCCTGCTCCGGCAGGAGATGCTGGCCGCTCTGCAGCCCGGTGAGCAGCATCCGGACCAGGAGGAGCGGCTCCTGACGATCGTCCTGGTCGTGGGCGTCAACGGGTCGGGCAAGACGACCTCGGTGGCTAAGCTGGCGCGGTACTACACGCAGCAGGGCCACAAGGTGATGCTTGCCGCAGGCGACACCTTCCGGGCGGCGGCAATCGACCAGTTACGCATCTGGGCGGAGCGCGCCGGGGTGCCCATAGTCGCCCACCAGCCCAATTCCGACCCGGGAGCGGTGGTCTACGACGCCATCCGCGCTTGCCGGGCCCGCGGTATGGACATGCTCATCATCGATACCGCCGGCCGGCTGCACACCAAGTTCAACCTGATGGCCGAGCTGAAGAAGATCAGCGACGTGGCGCGGCGAAACGTGCATCGCGCTCCCCACGAGGTCTTCTTGGTGTTGGACGCCACTACCGGGCAGAACGCCATCCAGCAAGCAAGGCACTTCCGAGAGGCCGCCGGCCTCACAGGGGTGGTTCTGGCGAAGCTCGACGGCACCGCCAAGGGGGGAGTGGTTTTCTCGATCGCGCAGGAGTTGGAGGTGCCGGTCCGGTTCGTGGGCACCGGCGAGACGATGGACGACCTGGCCGAGTTCGACGCCGCGGCGTTTGTGGACGGCCTGTTCCAGCAAGGCAACGAGTGAGTGGAGGTAGCAGCATGGCCGCATTGGAGTTGGCCGGCCGCATCGAGGCGCTGAGCGGCGAGTCTCAGAGCCTTCTGGTGCGTCTTTGACATCGCTAACAAGCAGGAGCGCATAGCCGAACTGGAGCAGCTTTCCACCGGCGCCGGATTCTGGGACGAACCGGTGCAAGCGCAGGCTGTCATGCAAGAGCTGGCCGAGCTCAAGGAGGAGGTGGGGCCGTGGGAGGCGCTGACGCGTGAGCTTCGCGACCTGCAGGAACTGCTTGAGCTCGCCGACGGCGAGGACATGGCAGAGGAGATTGAGGCCGAGGCCGAGGCACTTGAGCGCCGGGTGGAAGAAATGCGCCTGGCCCTCATGTTCGGCGGAAAACACGATCGCTCGGACGCCATCGTGACCATCCACGCCGGCGCGGGCGGCACTGAGTCCCAGGACTGGGCCGCGATGCTCCTGCGCATGTATCTCCGCTGGGCGGAGAGCAAGCGCTTCAAGACCGAGTTGCTCGATTCGAGCCCGGGCGAAGAAGCCGGCCTGAAGAGCGTCACCTTCCAGGTGACCGGCCGCAACGCCTATGGGTTGTTGCGGGCAGAGCGCGGGGTGCACCGACTGGTGCGCCTGTCGCCTTTCGATTCGGCCCACCGTCGCCACACCTCGTTCGCGCTGGTCGAGGTGATGCCGGACGTGGACCGGGACATCGATATCCAGGTGAACCCGGAGGACATCTCCATCGACGTCTACCGCTCGGCGGGGGCCGGCGGGCAGAACGTGCAAAAGACCGCCACGGCCGTTCGCATCACCCACTTGCCGACCGGCACGGTCGTCTCCTGCCAGAACGAGCGCAGTCAGACGCAGAACCGCGAGACGGCTCTGCGAGTGCTCCGCGCGCGCCTCTACGAGATGGAGTTGCGCAAGCAGGAGGAGGAGATGGCCCGCCTGCGAGGGGAGCGAGTCGACATGGGCTGGGGCAACCAGATCCGCTCCTACGTGCTTCACCCCTACCAGATGGTGAAGGACCACCGCACCGACGAGGAGACCGGCAACGCTCTGGGAGTCCTGGAGGGCGACCTGGACCGTTTTATTGAGGCCTTCCTGAGGGCAAGCGTGGGCGCGGACTGAGTTCGGCGCGCTATTTGCAGCGAACTGGCAGCGACGGCGACATCACCGTCGCTGTCTTGCTTGTGGCAGTGACGCTACGATGAGAACATATGTGCTAATTGGGGGAGTGCAGCTAGGTGGGTGAACGAGTCACGCCGGTTGGGATAGAGCGGGAGATGCGGCAGTCGTACCTGGACTACGCCATGAGCGTGATCGTGGCGCGGGCCCTGCCGGACGCGCGCGACGGTCTGAAGCCGGTGCAGCGCCGCATCATCTACGCCATGGGCGAGATGGCGCTGTGGCACACGACGCCGTACCGCAAGAGCGCTCGCATCGTGGGAGAGGTGCTGGGCAAGTTCCACCCGCACGGTGAGTCGGCCGTGTACGAGTCCATGGTGCGCATGGCGCAGGACTTCTCCCTGCGCTATCCCCTCGTGGACGGTCAGGGCAACTTCGGATCCGTGGATGGCGACTCGGCGGCGGCGATGCGCTACACGGAAGCCCGCCTTGCCCCCGCCGCGCGCGAGATGCTCCTGGACATCGACAAGAACACCGTGGGCTTCAACAGCAACTTCGACGAGTCGCTTCTGGAGCCGGAAGTCTTGCCGGCTCGCCTGCCCAACCTGCTCGTCAACGGCTCATCCGGCATTGCCGTCGGCATGTCTACCAATGTCCCTCCCCACAACCTCTCCGAAGTGTGCGACGCCCTCGCGCACCTGTTGGACCGCTACGACGCCATCGACGAAGTGACGGCCGACGACATCATGCGCTTCATCGCGGGGCCGGACTTCCCCACCGGCGCCATTCTCTATGCCGGTTCCGGCGACGAGTCCGAAGGGGGAAGCGGTCTTCGGAGGGCGTACGCCACCGGCCGAGGGCAGGTGCGGCTGCGTGCCAAGGTGGGGATGGAAGAGGCGGGTCGGGGTTCAAGCCGCCTCGTGGTCACGGAGCTGCCGTACCAGGTCAACAAGGCTCGCCTGATCGAGCGCATTGCCGAGTTAGTGCGTGCCGAGCGGATCACGGGCATCTCCGACGTGCGCGATGAGTCGGATCGGGAAGGGATGCGATTGGTGGTGGAAACGGCCCGCGGGGTCGACCCGCGCCAGGTGCTGGCCGATCTCTTCCGGCACACGCCCATGGAGAGCACCTTCAGCATCATCCTGCTGGCTCTGGTGGACGGGGAGCCGCGGACGTGCTCCCTGAAGCGGCTGCTCGTCGAGTACATCGAGCACCGATCGACCGTGGTCCGCCGGCGGAGCGAGTACGACCTGGCGCGGGCACGCGAACGAGAGCACATCCTTGCCGGCCTGCTGATCGCGCTGGACAACATCGACGAAGTGATCGACACCATACGCCGTTCGCGCACGGTGGAGACGGCGCGGACGAACCTCATCCGCCGCTTCCGCCTCACGGAGGTGCAGGCGCAGGCGATACTGGAGATGCAGTTGCGGCGGCTGGCGTCGCTGGAGCGCCGCAAGCTTGAAGACGAGCACGAGGAGTGCCTGGTCACCATCGCCGATCTGGAGGAGCTGCTGGCGGACCCCGCGAAGATGCGAGGCGTCATCAAGCAGGAGGTCTTGGCGCTGAAGGCAGAGTATGGGGACGCGCGCCGCACGCAGATCCTGGGTGGCGCCCCCGATGCGCAGGTGCTCACCGTCGCCGATCTGCTTCCCGATAGGGAGGTGCTGGTGATGGTGGACGGGCACGGCCGCGTCGCCCAGCAACCGCTGGGCCGCAAGATGCGGATCGCTCGCGGGATCGTTCGTGCGCGCCGCGCCAACCTGCGAGAGAAGGTCGCCTTCGTGACGGCGGCCGGAGGCCTGCTGGTGACGCCCGTGCACCGTCTTCCGGAGGGACAACCGGGTGATGCCGCCGACCATTTGGGTGTGGCGCCTGGGGCCAAGGACGGCGGAATAGTGGATGTCGTGAGCCTCGGCGGTGCAGGGGAGACGCGGCCGCTGTTGCTGGCGACCAGTCAGGGGCGCGTCAAGCGGGTGGACTTGTCCACCCTTGGTCCCGGTTGGACGCCCGGGTTCCGCCTGGAGGAGGACGACAGGGTAGTAGCTTGCTGCTTGGCGGGAGACGGCGACGTTGCCGTGCTGGTGTCTTCGTCCGGACAGGCTATCGCGTTCGAGGCGGGGCAAGTGCGAGTGACCGGCCTGGCCGCGGGCGGCGTGGCGGGTATGAGGCTGGGCGAGAACGAGCAAGTGGTGGCGGGCGGCCGGCTGGAGGGGCAGCACCTGATGGTCGTCACGGCGCGCGGCCACATGAAGCGGGTGACATTGCGTGGCTGGCGGAGTCAGAATCGGGGCGGCGGCGGCATCGTCGTGCAGGCCGTCGATGAGAGCACCGGAGAGGTCGCGGGGGCGGAGGCCGTCTCGGAGAAGGACAGTATCCTGGTATCGGGCTCGCAGGGCCTGGCGGAGGTGGTGGAGGCGAAGGCCGTTCCGGTCATGGGCCGGAGCACCAAGGGTCGGGCACTGGTGAAGCCTAAGCCGGCGGAGCGGGTCACCGGACTCGCGGCCGTGGTGTAGGGGCTGGGAGCGATTGGCAGCCTCGGGCACGCCTGCTAGCATGCACCTCAGCCGTTAGCGGAGGCCGACCGGATGGTGCGTTGCCTGGTGATAGCGGACATCCATGCCAACCTGCCGGCTTTCGACGCGGTCTTGGCCGACGCGGGCGAGTTCGACGAGGTGTGGTGCTTGGGCGATGTCGTCGGCTACGGCCCGGACCCCAACGAGTGCGTCGATCGCCTGCGTCAGTTCCGTTTGCGCGTGGTGGCCGGCAACCACGACCTCGCCTCCGTGGGCATGGTGGCGATGTCCGAGTTCAACCCGCAGGCCCGGCAAGCGACTTCCTGGACGGCCGATCGCCTGAGCGAGGATAACCGCCGGTTCCTCGAGGATCTGCCGCTGCAGCTTACCTGGGAGAACTGGACGCTCGTGCACGGAAGCCTTCGCTCGCCCGTGTGGGAGTACGTGGACAACAGCCGAACGGCGCTGGACAACCTGCTGCACCAACCCACGCGCTACTGTCTGGTGGGCCACACCCATGTGCCTACTCATTTCCGGGAGGTGGGCGGCCTGCTGCGTCGCGCCCGGGAGCGCCGCTTCGCCGGCGATCGCCACGGCTTCAGCCTCGACGCGGCGCGCTCTATTCTCAATCCAGGCAGTGTGGGCCAGCCACGGGATGGAGACCCCCGTGCCTCCTACATGCTACTGGATCCCGAGGCCGGCTCCGGCGAGGTGCGTCGGGTTGAGTACCCGATTGGAGTAACGCAGCAACGGATACTGGACTTGGGCTTACCCGAGCGGAACGCCTTCCGGCTCTCGCAGGGGCGCTAGTTCCGGCCGGGCGGGTTGGCCCACCCCGGACAGGATGCCCCGTAGGTAACGGCCGGTGTAGGACGCTTCCACGGCGGCAACCTCCTCGGGCGTCCCGGCCGCCACGACGTAGCCTCCGTCATCACCGCCCTCCGGCCCCAGATCGACGATGTAGTCGGCCGTCTTGATCACGTCCAGGTTGTGCTCGATGACGATCACGGTGTTGCCGGCGTCCACCAGGCGGTGGAGGACGTTCAGCAGCTTCTGGATGTCGGCGAAGTGCAGCCCGGTGGTGGGCTCATCGAGGATGTAGACGGTGCGGCCGGTGGCGACGCGTCCCAGTTCCTTGGCCAGCTTGATGCGCTGCGCCTCGCCGCCGGACAGCGTGGTGGCGGGCTGGCCCAGGCGGACGTACTCCATACCTACATCGCGCAGGGTCTCAAGGACGCGCACGAGCGGCTTGTGGTTGGCGAAGAAGGTCAGCGCCTCCTGCACCTCCAGGTTCAGCACGTCGGCGATGCTCTTGCCCTTGTAGCGGACTTGCAGCGTCTCGCGGTTGAAGCGATCTCCCTTGCAGGCGCCACACGTGACCCAGACGTCGGGCAGGAAGTGCATCGAGACTCGCTTGGTGCCGTAACCCTCGCACTCCTCGCAGCGGCCGCCGCGCACGTTGAAGGAGAAGCGACCGGGCTTGTAGCCGCGCGCTTTCGCTTCGGGGAGCTCCGAGAAGAGATGGCGGATGTAGTCGAAAACCCCAACGTAGGTAGCCGGGTTGGACCGCGGCGTCCGCCCGATGGGGTCCTGGGTGATGTTGATCACCTTGTCGACCTGATCGATCCCCTCAAGACGGTCAAAACGGCCCTCGCGCTTGCGGGCGCGCTGTAGGCGGTTGTCCAGGGCCGGGAACAGGGTCTCGCTCACCAGCGATGACTTGCCGGAGCCGGAAACGCCGGTGACGCAGATGAAGTTGCCCAGTGGGAAGTCGACCTCGATGGCCTTGAGGTTGTGGTGCCGGACTCCGCGCAGCCCGATCACGGCCGGGTTCAGCGGGCGGCGGCCGCTGGGCGCGGTCACCTGCAACTCACCGCGAAGATAGCGCCCGGTCAACGAGACGGGACTGGCCGCGATCTCATCGGGCGTGCCCGCGGCCACCACGTAGCCCCCGCGCAGACCGGCGCCGGGCCCAAGGTCGACGACGTGATCGGCGGCGAGGATGGTCTCCAGGTCGTGCTCGACGACGATGACGCTGTTGCCGAGGTCGCGCAGTTGCTCCAGGGTGTCCAGCAGTTTGCGGTTGTCGCGCTGGTGGAGGCCGATGCTGGGCTCGTCCAGGATGTAGAGGACGCCCACCAGGCCGGAGCCGATCTGGCTGGCGAGGCGGATGCGCTGCCCTTCGCCGCCGGAGAGCGACGGCGCCAGTCGGTCCAGCGAGAGGTAGTGCAGCCCCACGTTGAGGAGGAACTGCAGGCGCAGCGCCACTTCCCTGAGCACCTCGCCGCCGATCTCGGCCTCTTCGCCTTGCAGGTTGAGGCCGGCCACCCAGTCCAGCCCTTCCGCGACCGTCAGTGCGCTCACCTCGGTGATGGTGCTGCCCCGCACGGTGACGGCGGAACTCTCCGGCCGCAGACGCTTGCCGCCGCAGGTGGGGCAGGCTTGGCGGCCCATGAAGGAGGCGTAGTAGCGGCGCATGTGCTCGGACTTGGTTTGGCCGTAGCGGCGCTCGTAGCTGGGGATCAGCCCCTCGTACTCCCACTCGCCGGCGCCGGAGCCGCGGTCGCCCTTCCACTCGTAGCGGATGCGGACGCCCTTGCTGCCGTAGAGGAGCGCATTGCGGAAACCGGCCGGTAGGGACTCCCAGGGGGCGGCCAGGTCGGCCTGGAAGGCTTCGGCCAACTGGGTGACGATGCGGTTGCGCCAGCCGGTCTGGCCCTTGATGGAACCCCAGGGGCGCACGGCGCCGTCCTTGATGCTGAGCGACTCGTCGACGAAGCGGCGCGGGTCGAACTCGGTTTTGTAGCCGAGGCCGCTGCAGTCGGGGCACATGCCCAGGGGGCTGTTGAAGGAGAACATGGCCGGCGTGAGCTGGGGGAAGCTGATGTTGCAGTGGGGGCAGGAGTAGTCGCGGCTGAGCAGCAACTCCGGCCGGTCCTCAAACAGGAGCAGAACGAGGCCGTCGGAGAGGCCGAGAGCCGTCTCCAGGGAGTCGCTCAGGCGGAGGCGGAACTCGTCGCCGTCCTCGACGACGAGGCGGTCCACTACCACCTCGATGTTGTGGCGGATGTTCTTCTCCAGCGCCTGGCCCTCGGTCAACTCGGTGATCTCGCCGTCGATGCGGACGCGGCTGTAGCCCTGGGCGCGCAGACCGGCGAAGATGTCGGCGAAGGTGCCCTTGCGGTTGCGGGCTATCGGCGCCAGCACCTGGAGACGGGCGCCCGCGCCCGACGCCTGCACCGTTTCCACCATCTGCTGGACAGACTGAGCGTCCACCTCGCGGCCGCACTTGTAGCAGTGGGGCACGCCGATGCGGGCGAAGAGGACGCGCAGGTAGTCGTAGATCTCGGTGACGGTGGCCACGGTGGAGCGGGGATTCTTGCTCAGCGCCTTCTGCTCGATGGCGATGGCGGGAGCGAGCCCACCGATGTAGTCCGCGTCCGGCTTGTCCATGGTGCCGAGGAACTGGCGGGCGTAGGCGGAGAGGGACTGGACATAACGACGCTGGCCCTCGGCGTAGAGGGTGTCGAAGGCGAGGGAGGACTTACCGGAGCCGGAGACGCCGGTGAAGACGATGAGGCGGTTCCGGGGCAGGGTCAGGTCGATGTTCTTCAGGTTGTGGTGGCGCGCGCCACGAATGACGATCTGGTCTTGCTGCATGGCTCCATGCCGTGGGTGTGAGTGTGTGGGCGGCGACTGCACCACCATTGTAGCACAGATGTTCCACTGCACCATTTCGACCGGCGGGCCGTTGTGGGAGTGCCGGGCCGTTGCGAGGTGGATGAAAACCAAGGCAGGGTATTGAACTATAGACTGTTTTCGGATACACTATTGGTGAATGGGACATATACAAGTCCGTGGGGGGAGATAGATAGATCGAAGGATAAGGAGGTGAGGAATCTAGGTGCGAGACGGTCCGCCGACGGCGAGCTTCTGCTTAGGAGCTCGGGGCATGCGAGGACGACAAGGAGGTCTGGAATGAACCGGTTTCGTGACCTGGTGACGACACTCCTCGGATTGGCCGCGCTGGCCGCGTTCGCTCTGGTCATCGTGTGGCTGTACAAGGCGCATAATACCATCCCCTCATCTAGTGCCGGCGCGGTGGCTTCGGCCCCACGAGCCACTCCTACCCTTCCCGGTCCACCGGAGGCGAGCCCGCCGGTGGTGGACACCGTTACAGAAGCGCCGCCGCCTACGGCAATGGCGCTCCCTTCTCAGTTGGGATCTCCTCTTGCTACTGCAACAGCCATCCCCTCTGTGGCGCCGACGGCGACCGCAGGCGATGCTGACGGTCCGCTGGTGATAGAGGGGTACGGCGACTTCCCGCGGATGGCGGTGACCGCGCCCTTTGGGGACCAAGGTGGGCTGGCGCTGTATTTGGTCGAGGGGTCATCCGCGGTGCGGGTGGCTGAAATGCCGGACCTCAACTTCGGGAGCACCACAGTCAGGAGCGTACTGTCGCCTAGCGGCGCCCAGTTGGCTGCCTGCTTCTACAGCGACAAAGTGGACCTATTCAATCTAGGGACTGGGGAGCGTCATACTGTCGCCGAGTTACCAGGAACTAAGTATGCAGAGGGATCCCTGGAGGGTTGGGCACGAGAGACGCTGGAGTCTGTGACCTGGTGGGACGAGGAGCACGTCGTATACACCAAGGTGAGATGGATGGAACGGCAGGTTGAGGGCTATGAAGGCGAGGCTTGGCTCGCGCCTACAGACGGCTCCGAGCAGCAGCTGCTGGCCCGTGGGCGGTTCGTCCGGGTTCTGGGCGTCTCTGCCGATGCCACGGAGCTGTACGTGATCCGTCGCGTCCCGGGGCGGGAGGAACTGGGTATTGAGGGATTCGGTGTGCTCGATCTGGCCTCAGGCGAGGTGCGGCCTCTTTGGCCGGAAGGGTCTACCTCCGACTTGGTGCATAATGACTTCCGTCTAGTCTCCACGGCTGACGGTCTGAGAGTCTCCTTTGTGCAGTACCGGAGGATATTCGGCCGTTCCGAGGAGTCACCTACCATATGGCTGGGCGACCCGGAGACCGGAGAGGCCAAGCTCATCGCTACCGTGGGCGAGGTCTTCGAGGGCTCGCGGGGGTACTACGCGCCCTTCGGTGTGACCTTTGGACCGGAGCCGTCAGAGGAGATCGCCTACATGAACGGTGGGCGGGAGGGCAGCCCGGTCACGCTATGGGTGACGTCGCTCGAGACCGGGATATCTCGCAAGCTGGCCACGTTGGACGCCAGCACGGACTGGATCACCATGAGCCCGCTGACATGGGTGGGCGGCTATCTCGTGGTTCGGGACGGCACGGCCTTCTCCCTCTATTCGTTGAGTGGTGACCTTGCGGGAGAGATAGACCTCGCGCGGGAGGGTGGTTCTGCCACCAGGCGGTCAGCAGCGGATGCAGTGGTGGAACTGCCGGTGCCCTACGTGCACCAGGTGTACGACGCACCTCAATGGTTCGATGGAGGCTGGTCGTGTGGGCCGACCAGCATGGTCATGGTGCTGGCGTACTTTGGTAGGCTGGCGCGGAACACCATCTGGGTCGACCACGGAGCGGGGAACCATGCAACCGATTTCGGGTACTACATCGCGGAGACGTACTCGCATGAGGAGGCCTGTACTGGAGTCGCTCACTCGTTCTCCGAGGCCGCTCCAGCCGATGGTGATGGCGAGGGGCGCGGCGCGCATGGCCAGTGCGTGGACGATGAGGGATATGGCTGGGTGTACCTCATGTACAGGTATGCCGACAAGCACGACGTTGGCTACAGCTACTCTGTGGCGACCGGAGCAGCCGGAGAAGCACAGGTCAAGCGCCTCTTGACCACCGGTTCACCTGTAGTGGTGCTGCGACCCGGGCACTTCGTCGTACTGCGCGGGTTTTACTACTCGGATGGCGCTGCGGTTTACTTGATCAATGATCCGAATGTGGGGCAAGTCGAGAGCACCTGGAGCGAGCTAGACATTCAGGCTTGGGTGGCATTCCATGGGCCGGCCGTGTATCCGAACCTGACCAGGAACGGCAACGGCTATGGCTCTGTGCTGGCGTTCTCCCGCAGCGACTTAGCGAGTAACGCTACAGCACTGAACGTCAAGGTCTGCTTTCTCAACGATGACGGGTCGCTCATATCGAGCACCCAATTAACATCCTCTACGGGTAGTCTAGTTACGCTCTCGGTGGACCCCATCGGAGCCTTGCCCAGGCGGTTCACCGCCGTGGCTCGCGCCAGCAATCCTTCCGGGCCGGACGGCAACTCGGTCGGGGTGTCCTCTGTGGCTCTCCATTACGCCAGAAGATGGAGAACGGACGGCGATGCCTTGCTGACTACCGAAAGAGACGCCTATGAAGGCGTCTCTACCGTCTATGATGGTTCTACAAGTGGAAGGGGGATCGGTGAGAGCCTCTATGTTCCGAGAGCTCTTACGAACTACTGGGGCTGGTCCTCGTCCGTGTACCTGATGAATGCGGGGGGCCAAGCCACAACCGCTACAATCGCCGCATACGATGCCAATGGGGCCTATGTTAGTTCATCTCAGCACACTCTGCAGCCGTACCAACGTGTCCGATGGGAAGCACCTTCAGGCAATCCCACGTGGCAGGGTTCGGCGAGGATAACCTCCAGCTCTCGACAGCCCCTAGCTGGTACCGTTGTGCACGAGTATGGTGGAGGAGCGTATCAGTCGTGGTCCATGAGCCAGGAGTATCCACTGCCCGTCAGTGGGCACTGGAATGCGGTGATGCCATCGCTACTGCGCGGCTACTATGACTGGACTTCCGCGATTGTTGCACGATCTACCGGTAGCTCAGCAGCCGGCAGTGCGTACTTCTACGACACGCACACCTCTTGGCCACTGACGCTTGCCAATGGCGCTGACTCACTGGAGACGTACCTGGGCAGTATTCCGACAGGTATCGTACCAGCCGGTTTCCACGGCTCGGGAAGAACGCACCTGTCTAGTGCATTCGCCGCTGCCGGCCAGCACTCGGTGACTTCAGGCCATATCGGTGGGATCTGGAGAGGCGGCACCGCTATGGGACTGCGGGCCGCAATCGGGGGCAGCCACGAGATAGCGGTGCCCTACATCAACACCATCGGAGAGAACGCCTCTTTGACCATCCAGAATGCGTCTTCCAGCACCACCGGAGTCACCGTTATCTTTCGCGACTCGCAGGGGAACCAGGTTGGAGGCCCATATACTGCCAACGTAGAGTCCTTCCACAGCGTGGAGCTGCTGCCGGGTAGCGGCCTACCAGTCCCGTTCGCAGGTACCGCACAGGTATACGCATCTACCGATGTGGGTCGGCTGGTAGTGTCGGTTCAGCAGAGCATTGGCAACGACAACGGTTACGGCTACTCCCTGCCGTGACTGCTGGCCTCACGTGGTAGCGCAGGCCCGGCCGGGAGCCTGCGGCTTCCATCTCCCCGCCTGGTGCCTCGCTCAGACCTGGGAGGTCGGGAATGGAGCAACGCCGTGGACTGTTGAGAGCACTCCTCGGGATGGCCGCGCTGGCCGCGTTCGCTCTGGTCATCGTGTGGTTGTACAAGGCACAGGGCACGCTGCCCGCATCCAGTGCCGGCGCGGCGGTTTCGGCCCCGCGAGCCACTCCTACCCTTCCCGGTCCACCGGAGGCGAGTCCGCCCGTGGTGGAGACTGTTGCTGGTGAGACGCCGACAGCCATCCCCTCTATGGCGCCGACAGCGGCTGCACGCGATACCGGCGATCCGCGGGTGATAGAGGGATATGGCGACTTCCCGCGGATGGTGACGTTTGCCGCCTCCGGGGACCAAGGCGCGACAGGGCTGTTCCTTGTCGAGGGTTCATCGGCGATCCTGCTGTCCGAGATGGTGGACATCAACTCCGGCAGCACCACCATCAGCAGCGAGATGTCGCCAGATGGCGCCCGGCTGGCGGCCTGCTTCAGGAGTGGTTCCGAATCGGAGCACAAGGTCGATGTCTTCGACCTCAAGACGGGAGAGCGTCGCACCATCGCCGAGGCGCCGGGGACGTTGTACCCGGACGGCGCCGAGGGCGGCTGGATGCGTGAGTCCCTTGAGTCGGTAACCTGGTGGGATGAGGAACACATCGTCTACTCCAAGGTACGGTGGGCTGAGCAGCCGAGTGTCTATGAGGGTGAGGCGTGGCTGGCGGCGATAGACGGCTCCGAGCAGCGGCTACTGGCCAAAGGGCTCTTCTACCGTGTTCTTGGCGTCTCAGGCGACGAGTCGCGGCTCTACGTCACCCGGCTCATCCCCGAGGTGTGGGAATGGCAGAGAGAGGGCTTCGCGGTGGTGGATGTGGCCTCCGGCCGGATCCGCAATCTGTGGCCCGAGGAGGACCGGGCAGGAGAGGGCTACTTCAGTTTTCAGCTCGTCCGCCTGCCCGATGGCAGCCCCAGGGTTCTCTTCGCCACCACACACCGAGTCAGTACAGCGGCGACGAAGGCGCCGGTGATATGGGTAGCAGATCCCGAGACCGAATCGGCTGAGCAGGCGCTAGTGGTCGGCGAGGGGAGGGATCAGGGCAGCTACACTATCTACAGCCTCCCTAGGGAGTTCCTCTGGTCGCCCTTCTCCGACCAGGACTTCCTGTATCTGGCGGACTACGTTGGTTTGGGCGGCATCTGGAAGGTGGACGCGGCCGCGCATCTCTCCGCCCAGGTACCAGGCACTACGGCGCTTGGGGGCGAGCCGTGGCATCATGTGCTCACTTGGAGCCGCCAAGGGATCGTGGTTGGGGACGCGGAAACGCTTCGCCTGCTTACCGAAGCGGGTGAGCAGGTCGGCGAGATCATGCTAGGCGAATCGAGCCTTCCTGTCAGTCGAGGCATAGCCGATGCAAAGGTCAACTGGCCGGTTCCGTTCGTACATCAGAGGAATGATGTCCCGGAGCTGTTCGACGGTTCTTGGTCATGTGGGCCGACGAGCATGGTCATGGTGCTGGCGTACTTCGGGAGACTGGCCCAGAACACCATTTGGGTCGACCACGGAGTGGGTCAGCACGCGAGCGACTACGGTGTATACGTGTCCGCGGCCTATAGCCAGCGATGTGGCTGTTCAGGAGTCGACGAAGTGTTCGATGAAACGGCGCCGGCGCCAGCGGGGACTGCAGGGGCAGGCGCTCACGGGGCGTGTGTCGACCAGAGCGGTGGTGCCGTGGCCGGGAGGATGTTCGCATATGCTTTGTCCCACGATGTCGGGCACTACTACCGGTATGGCTCTTCGGGAGAGGCGGACGCCAAGCGCTTCCTGGATGCCGGTTCGGTGGTGGTTCTGGGGACTACGATGACCTCTAGTGGCCACATAGTGGTGGCCAAGGGCTACTACGAGAGCGGCGGCCGGACCTACTACATCGTGAATGATCCCAACGTCGGTGAGCGGGAGCTTACATGGTCCTACATGGGCGTGGGCCACTGGGTAGCCTACCATGCACCGCAGGTGTTCCCACACGTGGAACGGATGGCGAACTCTCTGGGGTCAACTCTCTACATGGCGTACGCCTCGCGCACCAATGGCGCCGCCCAAGTCGAGGTGTGCTTCCTGAACCAGGACGGTAGTAGTGCTGCAACTCGGCAGATTTCCGTGGGGAGTGGGAGGATGCAGAGTCTGATCCTCAGCAACATACAGGAGCTGCCAAACCCCTGGGAGGGTGGTGCATTGCTTCGGACCTACGGCGATTCCGCGGGTTTCGCTTCGGCCGTGGTGCACCACGCCAGGAGGTGGGCCACCGACTACGGCGGGATCCTTAGCTCGGAAAGGGATGGCTATGAGGGCATAGCCACGACTTATGATGGGTCGGTATCCGGCGGCGGTGTCGGCAAGCAACTGGTGTTTCCGAGTGTGCTTCGAGACTACTACGGCTGGTACACCTCTATCTACTTGATGAATGCCGGAGGGCAGGCCACGCGGGCGACCATTTACTACTATGATGACAATGGTACGTTCGCAGGCAGCACCTACTATGACCTTCAGCCTTTCCAGCGAGTGAGATGGACCAACAATGCGGTCTACAGCGGCTCCGCGCGAGTCGTGTCCGGCACCAACCAGCCGCTGGCCGCAACAGTCGTGCAGGAACGAGGGTCGGGTGTATACGCCGGCTGGTCGGAGAGCCAGGAGTACCCGGCGTCGAACCGTGGTGGGCCGACGTCCTACGTCCCCTCTCTGCTGCGGTCGTACTACGAATGGACCTCGGCCTATGTCAACCGAGCAGTGGGCACGGCTGCCTATGGCGCCACCTCGTTCTACGACACACACACACAGAGGAGTGTAGCCCTCAGTAATGGTCAGGATACCGAAGAGGTGTACTTGGGCAACCTACCGCTCAACGTGGTCCCAAACGGATTCCACGGGTCGGGAGCAGTGAACGTCGGCTCTGCAGCCGTGGCGACGGTTGGGCAACACTCGCGTGACGTCGCGGGGGTCGGAATCACGGCCATGGGCCTGCGCGGGCCCATCGGCGGGTACCGAGAGCTCACGGTACCATACTTGAA
This sequence comes from Anaerolineae bacterium, assembly GCA_040768685.1. Lineage (GTDB taxonomy): Bacteria > Chloroflexota > Anaerolineae > DRVO01 > DRVO01 > Ch71. Next base: position 244,542 of record JAXGMM010000003.1, on the reverse strand, counting down.
CAGCGAAGACGAGAACGTGTCTTTGACCATCCAGAACACCTCCAGTGTCCCCGTCTCGGTCACGGCGAACTACTACGACGCGCAGCATGGGGGCCTGACGCTCACGTACCCCTTTGGGGGGCTGCAGCCTGGCCACTCGGCGGAGCTGCTGCCTGGCTCGGGCATTCCGGCATCTTTCCGGGGCTCAGTGTGGGTGCGGGTCACGGAGGCAACGGGCCGAGTCGCGGTGTCCGTACAGCAGAGCATTGGCAACGACAACGGTTACGGCTACTCCCTGCCGTGACTGCCGGCCTCACGTGGTAGCGCAGGCCCGGCCGGGAGCCTGCGGCTTCCATCTCCCCGCCTGGTGCCTCGCTCAGACCTGGGAGGTCGAGAATGGAGCAACGCCGTGGACTGTTGAGAGCACTCCTCGGGATGGCCGCGCTGGCCGCGTTCGCTCTGGTCATCGTGTGGCTGTACAAGGCGCATAATACCATCCCCTCATCTAGTGCCGGCGCGGTGGCTTCGGCCCCACGAGCCACTCCTACCCTTCCCGGTCCACCGGAGGCGAGCCCGCCGGTGGTGGACACCGTTACAGAAGCGCCGCCGCCTACGGCAATGGCGCTCCCTTCTCAGTTGGGATCTCCTCTTGCTACTCCGACAGCCATCCCCTCTGTGGCGCCGACGGCGACTGCAGGCGATGCCGACGGTCCGCGGGTGATAGAGGGATATGGCGACTTCCCCCGGATGGCGGTGATTGCTCCCTTCGGGGACCAAGGTGGGCTGGCGCTGTATTTAGTCGAGGGGTCATCCGCGGTGCGAGTGGCCGAAATGCCGGACCTCAACTCCGGGAGCACCAGAGTCACGAGCGTGCTGTCGCCTAACCGCACGCAGTTGGCCGCCCTCTTCTACAGCGACGAAGTAGACCTATTCGATCTAGAGACTGGGGAACGTCATGCTGTCGCCGAGTTGCCGGGGACCGAGTACGCAGGGGAATCCCTGGAGGGTTGGGCACGAGAGACGCTGGAGTCTGTGACCTGGTGGGACGAGGAGCACGTCGTATACACCAAGGTGAGATGGATGGAACGGCGGGTTGAGGGCTATGAAGGCGAGGCGTGGCTCGCGTCTACCGACGGCTCCGAGCAGCAGCTGCTGGCCCGTGGGCGGTTCGTCCGGGTTCTGGGCGTCTCTGCCGACAGGGCAAGGCTCTACGTGACCCGTCTGGTTCCTGGACAGGTGGCCTGGCGCATGGAGGGCTTCGCAGTGGTCGATATCGCCTCGGGCACGATCTGGCCCCTGTGGCCGGCGGAGGACGACCCGGAGTACGGGTACGATGACTTCCGGGTCGTGCCCAGGGTAGACGGTGGGGTGGCGGTGTCGTTTGTTTCCCGGAGTCACTTGATTGGTCCTTCCATGGACCCGCCGGTCATATGGCTGGGCGACCCGGATACTGGAGAGGCCAGCCCCGTCGTGACCATCGGCGAGGAAGGGGCCCGCACAGAGTCATTTGGGTACTACGCGCCCTTCGGTGTGACCTACGGGCCGGAACCGTCCGGGGAGATCGCCTACATGAACGGTGGGCGAGAGGGGAGCCCAGTCACGCTATGGGTGAGGTCGCTCGAGAGCGGGACCGCCCGCAAGCTGGCCACGTTGGACGCCAGCACGGACTGGATCACCATGAGCCCGCTGACATGGGTGGGCGGCTATCTCGTGGTTCGGGACGGCACGGCCTTCTCCCTCTATTCGTTGAGTGGTGACCTTGCGGGAGAGATAGACCTCGCGCGGGAGGGTGGTTCTGCCAGCAGGCGGTCAGCAGCGGATGCAGTGGTGGAACTGCCGGTGCCCTACGTGCACCAGGTGCACGACGCACCCCAATGGTTCGATGGAGGCTGGTCGTGTGGGCCGACCAGCATGGTCATGGTGCTGGCGTACTTCGGGAGACTGGCGCGGAACACTATCACAGTCAATCATGGTACCGGCAGCCATGAGACCGACTTCGGCTACTACATCGCGGAGACGTATACGCATGAGGAGGCGTGCACTGGAATCAGCCACACTTTCGACAGCGCATCTCCCGGCCCCACCCCGAGGCCTACTCCATCCCTCCCGGGAAGGGGCGCACATGGACAGTGCGTCAACGATGAGGGAAACGGCGAGTTTGGCCTCATGTGGGCATATGCTAATAAACATGATGTTGGCCACTACTATTCTGAAGCAACCGGAGCAGGGGGAGAAGCACAAGTCGCGCGCTTCTTGACCACCGGTTCACCTGTAGTGGTGTTGCGGCCCGGGCACTTCTTCGTACTGCGCGGGTTTTACTACTCGGATGGCGCTGCGGTTTACTTGATCAATGATCCGAATGTGGGGCAAGTCGAGAGCACCTGGAGGGAGCTAGACATTCAGGCATGGGTGGCATTCCATGGGCCGGCCGTGTATCCGAACCTGACCAGGAACGGCAACGGCTATGGCTCTGTGCTGGCGTTCTCCCGCAGCGACTTAGCGAGTAACGCTACAGCACTGAACGTCAAGGTGTGCTTTCTCAACGATGACGGGTCGCTCATATCGAGCACCCAATTGACATCCTCCACGGGCAGCCTAGTTACGCTCTCGGTGGACCCCATCGGAGCCTTGCCCAGGCGGTTCACCGCCGTGGCTCGCGCCTACAATCCTTCCGGGCCGGACGGCAACTCGGTTGGGATCTCCTCTGTGGCTCTCCATTACGCCAGAAGATGGAGAACGGACGGCGATGCCTTGCTGACTACCGAAAGAGACGCCTATGAAGGCGTCTCTACCGTCTATGATGGTTCTACAAGTGGAAGGGGGATCGGTGAGAGCCTCTATGTTCCGAGAGCTCTTACGAACTACTGGGGCTGGTCCTCGTCCGTGTACCTGATGAATGCGGGGGGCCAAGCCACAACCGCTACAATCGCCGCATACGATGCCAATGGGGCCTATGTTAGTTCATCTCAGCACACTCTGCAGCCGTACCAACGTGTCCGATGGGAAGCACCTTCAGGCAATCCCACGTGGCAGGGTTCGGCGAGGATAACCTCCAGCTCTCGACAGCCCCTAGCTGGTACCGTTGTGCACGAGTATGGTGGAGGAGCGTATCAGTCGTGGTCCATGAGCCAGGAGTATCCACTGCCCGTCAGTGGGCACTGGAATGCGGTGATGCCATCGCTACTGCGCGGCTACTATGACTGGACTTCCGCGATTGTTGCACGATCTACCGGTAGCTCAGCAGCCGGCAGTGCGTACTTCTACGACACGCACACCTCTTGGCCACTGACGCTTGCCAATGGCGCTGACTCACTGGAGACGTACCTGGGCAGTATTCCGACAGGTATCGTACCAGCCGGTTTCCACGGCTCGGGAAGAACGCACCTGTCTAGTGCATTCGCCGCTGCCGGCCAGCACTCGGTGACTTCAGGCCATATCGGTGGGATCTGGAGAGGCGGCACCGCTATGGGACTGCGGGCCGCAATCGGGGGCAGCCACGAGATAGCGGTGCCCTACATCAACACCATCGGAGAGAACGCCTCTTTGACCATCCAGAATGCGTCTTCCAGCACCACCGGAGTCACCGTTATCTTTCGCGACTCGCAGGGGAACCAGGTTGGAGGCCCATATACTGCCAACGTAGAGTCCTTCCACAGCGTGGAGCTGCTGCCGGGTAGCGGCCTACCAGTCCCGTTCGCAGGTACCGCACAGGTATACGCATCTACCGATGTGGGTCGGCTGGTAGTGTCGGTTCAGCAGAGCATTGGCAACGACAACGGTTACGGCTACTCCCTGCCGTGACTGCCGGCCTCACGTGGTAGCGCAGGCCCGGCCGGGAGCCTGCGGCTTCCATCTCCCCGCCTGGTGCATCGCTGAGACCTGGGAGGTCGAGAATGGACCAACGCCGTGGACTGCTGAGAGCACTCCTCGGGATGGCCGCGCTGGCCGCGTTCGCTCTGGTCATCGTGTGGCTGTACAAGGCGCATAATACCATCCCCTCATCTAGTGCCGGCGCGGCGGCTTCGGCCCCACGAGCCACTCCTACCCTTCCCGGTCCAGCGGAGGCGGCCCCCGCTGTCGTTACGGCAACACCCTTGCCTTCCCTGACGGAGTCTCCGCTCGCCACACCGTCCCCCATTGCCCAGGCCACTCCAACGGCGGGCGCCGGGGACACGGACGGTCCGGGGACCGCAGCTGGGTACGGCGACTTCCCCAGGGTGCCCGTGGTTGCGCCTTCCTGGAACCAGCAGGGACTGGCGCTCTACCTCGTGGAAGGCGCTTCCGCGACTGTGATTGTTGACCTGAAGGAGTACCATGCGGATTCGGCCATTGTGCATAGCACAGTCTCGCCTGGAGGGAGCTACCTTGTCCTGCATGTGCTAGACGGAGAGGAAGGCACGTCCAGCGTCCACACGGTAGACCTGGAGACGGGTGAGCGGTGGGTGATTGCCGGCGGAGGGGCAGATGGCGATGATACCGGACCTGCTGGCAACCCCTGGGAGATCACCGGAGCCGCCTGGCTGGACGAGGACCGGCTCCTGTTCAGCAGGGTGAGTTGGCCTTCCGCTGAGGCCTATGACGCCTACTGGAACGACGGCGTGCCGTACGTGGTGAGCGGGGAGCTCTGGAGCACAGACGTGCGAGGGTCCGAGCAGACGCGGCTGGCGTCCGGCGACCTCTATCGCGTTGTAGCGGCAGGGGACGATGGGCGTTCCGTGTACGTCACCCAGCTGGTCCCAGAGAAGTGGGAGTGGCGGGAGGAGAGCCTGGCTGTTCTGGACGTCACCTCGGGCGGAGTGCGTGCAGCCTGGCCGGCTAGGGAGGGTGCCGTCGGTCTCTACTACGGCTTCACCGCGGCCACCTGGCGGGACGGCTCCCGGCGGATAGCGTTCGTCACCTCCAGGGGCGAGATGACGTCCGCAACCGTTCCGCCACAGGTCTGGCTCGGCGATCCAGACGGCGGGACCGCAGAGCTCATGTGGACGGCGGATGAGTCACGCGCAGGCGGCGCGTCCGACCGGAGCTACGTGATCCCGACACAGCTCATGTGGTCGCCAGAAACGCCGGACCGGCTGGCGGTTCTGGCACGTGATGGCGTTCAGCTCGGCCTGTGGGTCGTCGACCGCCAGACGGACGAGGCGCTGAGGATTCTGGATGTCGAGGCTGACGCGGAAGGTTACGCCAGTGCGGAGCTGGTCGCGTGGACGGATAGGGGCATCGTTATGCGGGACTGGGCGCGCATCCGGCTCCTGTCGGAAGAGGGCGAGGTGTTGGGCGAGATCCGGCTAACGGACGCAGCGCCGTCGCGCGCGTCGTCCGCCGACGCCAAGGCTGACTGGCCAGTGCCGTTGGTGCACCAGATCTATGATGTACCCGAGTGGTTCAACGGCGGCTGGGCCTGCGGGCCGACCAGTATGGTTATGGTGCTGGCGTACATGGGCCGGCTGGCCAGGAACCCCATCACCGTCAGCCACGGGCAGCCGGCCCACACCACCGATTTCGGGTACTACACGGCGGAGGCCTACACACAGCGCTGCGGGTGTACGGGGTCGGATGACACGTTCGATGAAGCAAGGCCCGCCAAGACCGGCCCGTGGGGCGCAGGGGCATACGGCCAGATCATGGAGCAGGATTCTGAAGCAACATACAGGAGCTGCCAAACCCCTGGGAGGGCAGCGCCCTGCTGCGGACCTACGGCGATTCGGCAGGGTTCTCTTCGGCTGTGATTCACCATGCCAGGAGGTGGGCCACCGACTCTGGCGGGACCCTCGGCTCGGAAAGGGATGGCTATGAGGGCATAGCCACGACTTATGATGGGTCGGTATCCGGCGGCGGCGTCGGCAAGCAACTGGTGTTCCCCAGCGTGCTCCGAGACTACTACGGCTGGTACACCTCTGTCTACCTGATGAATGCCGGGGGTCAGTCGACGAATGCTACCATCTACTACTACAACTCTGCCGGCGCGTTACAGGGCAGTATTAGCTACCCACTTCTTCCCTTCCAGCGGATCAGGTGGACGAATAACACAGTGTATAGTGGATCCGCGCGAGCAGTTTCCAGCAACGGACAGCCGTTGACGGCTACGGTAGTTCAAGAGCGAGGTTCTGGAGTATACGCTAGCTGGTCCATGAGCCAGGAATACCCAGCCTCCAACCGTGGTGGAGACCACGGTTTCCTGCCATCTCTACTGCGAGACTACTACACGTGGACCTCCGCCTACGTCAATCGAGCGGTGGACCAGTGTACGTCTTCGGCGGCGCCCACTTCTACCCCAACGGCACCTCAAGGAGCTTCTACCTGGGCAACGGCAACGCCTCCGAGGAGGTGTACTTAAGCATCCCTGCTCCTACTTCGACGGTGGTACCATCAGGGTTCCACGGATCCGGTACGGTGGACAAGACCGGAGGTAGTGGTGCAGTCGCTACCGTCGGCCAGCACTCCAACGCGCACACGGCGATGGGTTTGCGTGCATCTGCCGGAGGGCACCGGATGGTCAGGGTCCCGTACCTAAACAGCGCCGACGAGACTGCGTCCCTCACCATTCAGAACACATCCACGGTGACGGTTACAGTCACGGCGAACTACTACGACGAGCAGACCGGGAGTCTGGTGCTCAGCTACCCGTGCTCAAACGTGTATCCCGGACACTCAGTGGAACTGCTGGTCGGGTCCGGTGTGCCGGCATCATACAGAGGTTCGGTGCGAGTACAGGCGGCCGAAGGCAGGGGGCGGATCGCGGTCTCTGTGCAGCAGAGCCTGTCCAATTACAGCGGCTATGGCTACTCTTTGCCTTAGTGAGTCATGTCGCAGAGCACATAAGCTGGGAGCCACGCGTCTCCCGACCCCTGCTTTTCGGGCCGCGACTGCCTAGGAGGTCTGGAATGAACCGGTTTCGTAGTCTGGTGATGACTCTTCTCGGATTGGCCGCAGTGGCCGTGTTCGCCGGCGGCTGCACCGGGGCCACGGCCCTCCCGCCTCCGGTGTCGGCCTTGCCCACGGCGGAGGCGCTCGCTCCACAGGCGAGCTCGCCCGTGTGGCCGACACCCGTGGTGATCGACTGGGAGCCGAAGCTGGAGCTGGCCGGTGGTTTCCCCCACGTGTCGGTGACGGAGCAGACCATCGCCTTCTTGCGCGACGGCGACCTGTACCTGGTAGACGCCGAGAGCGGCGTGGAGACTCGGCTCAGCCGCTCCGGGAACGTAACGTACTTGTTCGGCTGGTCCCACGACCGGACCAAGGTGGCGCTGGGAGTAGGGCGGTACGCCCTTCCCGAGAGCGACGGGCCGGAGGGGACGGACCTGTGGGTGGTCGACCTGAAAGACGGCCAGCCCGTGAAGGCGACGGCCGTCACCAGGGGGCTCAAGGTAGCCTGGGCGGAGTGGTCGCCCATTGACGACCGTATCGCCTATGGAAGCACCGATGCAACGCTGTTCTTGGTCTTGGAAGAGGGCCGGATCGTGCCGCTGCCGACATGCCAGAGAGAGCGGGCGTACTTGGGCACCTGGTCTCCGGATGGCACGCAGTTGACCTATCGGAGTTCCGACGCGTACTTCGGTGAGATGCGACTGGTGCTGATGGACATGATGGCGGGAGGAGCAACGCAGGTGCTGGCGCCGGCGGGAGAGTTCACCGTCGGCTATGCCTTCTCATCCGACATCACCTGGTCTCTGGACGGGCAGGAACTCCTGTACCGGCGGGGGCCGGCGCCGGAGGGTGAGGCAGGGCTGTGGCGCTACAGTCTGGATGAGGGCAGCGGGTACCCCCTGCAGCTCCCCGAGACGATGGCCGAACTACATATCGGCGTGGTGGGGCGTCGAAGCCCGGTGGCGGATGAGGTCATGGTAGTGGGCTACGGCCTGCCGGACATCAGCCGGACGGCGATCATGACGATGGACGGTGAGGTCCGGCTTGAGATCGAGGGACAGGCAGTGGCATGGTCGCCTGACGGGCAGGCGTTGGCGCTCCTGGAAGGAGACGGCTCCATCCGGTTGGAGTGGTTTGAAGGCAATACGCGGCATCTAAGCGGCCTGGCAGCTACTCAAGTGCGCTGGTCCCGCTGACAGTGACCGGTACGGCCATGATAGCCGTCCTGGCTCCGCCAGAGTCGTTCTGAGAGCCCGATTGTGGTATCATGGCGGGATGCACACAGCCAGGAGGAGCAATGAAGAGACAGCGCGCCCGCTCTCCGGATCGAGAGTCGCGCCGTGGCGGAGGCGTTCGATGAAACGTGCGCCGGAGATTGCCCGCCCGAGCACTCCCCTTCCTATTGATAGATTGATACGCCCCTTCCAGGACTTCTCCAACCGCGAGGCCTCCAGCGGCCTGCTCCTTATGGCGGTGACCATCAGCGCGCTGGTGTGGGCCAACTCGCGCTGGTCTGACGTCTACTTCGGACTGTGGGATATTCCGATGGCCATCAGCGTGGGCGAGTTCGTCCTCTCAGAGTCGGCGCTGCACTGGATCAACGACGGCCTCATGGCGATGTTCTTCTTTGTCATCGGCCTGGAAGTGAAGCGTGAGATCATGGTGGGCGAATTGGCGTCTCCCCGGAAGGCAGCGCTCCCGGTGTTGGCCGCCGTGGGGGGCATGGCGTTCCCAGCAGCGCTGTACCTGTCGGTGAACGCGGGCGGCATCGGTCAGCGAGGATGGGGGATCCCAATGGCCACGGACATCGCCTTCACTCTGGGCATCCTGGCGTTGTTGGCGAACCGGATCAGCCTGCAGTTGCGCGTCTTCGTCACGGCGGCCGCCATCGCCGACGACATCGGCGCCATCCTGGTGATCGCCCTCTTCTACACCACCGATGTGTCCTGGATCGCGCTCGCCGTCGGGGCGGCGGGCCTCCTGGCTATGGTGGCGGCCAACTGGCTGGGGGTGAAGCACTGGCTGCCCTACGGCATCCTCGGCCTCATCGTCTGGCTCGCCTTCTTGCAGTCCGGGGTACATGCCACCATAGCCGGGGTGCTGGCGGCTATGACCATTCCCGCTAGGGGCCGGATCGAGCCCGAGGATCTGGTGGACCAGTCGCGTGGCATTGTCAATCAGCTTGAGAACGCCTGTCAGCTGGGCGGCGACATCCTCACCAACGAGGACCAACTGGCGGCGGTGCAGGCGCTGGAGACGGTGGTCGTCCGGACGGAGAGCCCGCTCCAGCGCCTGGAGCACGTCCTCCACCCCTGGGTGACGTTCCTGGTGGTACCGTTGTTCGCCCTGGCGAATGCCGGCGTGGACCTGAGGGCTACCGGAACGGCGGCGCTGACCCATCCGGTCAGCCTGGGGATCCTGGCCGGGCTGTTCCTCGGCAAGCAGGTTGGTGTGGTCTTGTTGTCGTTCGTCGCGGTGAGGACCGGCATCGCCGACCTGCCCAAGGGATCCACCTGGGGCCAGATCTATGGCGTCGGAATTCTCATGGGTATCGGCTTCACCATGTCGCTGTTCGTCGCGAATCTGTCGTTCATCCGGCCGGAGCTGCTGGACATCGCCAAGGTGGGTATCCTGGTAGCGTCCGTTATCAGCGGAGTGGTGGGCTACATCATCCTCCGACTGACCTGCCCGGCGAATGTGCGCATGGTCGCCTAGGCTGGTCCGCGCATCGGGTCCAGGCTTGACCGAAGTGCTTGTCGTGCTATGATCACGCTGCATCTCGCGGGGAGGTCTGGCCATCATGAAGAAGGGCATGTGTTGGGGAGGGTTCCCGAGTCACCTGAGCATCGACGAGCGGCTGGACCTGGCGGTCAAGGCCGGGTTCGACGGCATCGAGCCGCGTGTGGCCGACGCCGGCAGCGGCGACCTGGTGAACGCCGATTCCACCGACGCCGATCTGGCCAAGGTCGTGCGTATGGTGAAGGATCGCGGTCTGGACATCTGCAGCCTGATGGGGGGCGGCAGCTACTCCCGTGTTCATCCCATCGTCTCCGATGACCCCAAGGAGCGGGCGTTGGGGATGGAGTCGCTCCGAAGGGCGATGTACATCACGGCAGCGCTTGACGCCGAGGTTCTGCTGGTGGTCCCGCACTGGGTGAACGACGCCGTCCGCTACGACTACTGCTACGAACGGGCGAAGGAAGCGCTCCAGGAGGTGGGCCCGGAGGCCGAGAAGCTGGGCGTGATTCTGGGTGTGGAGAACGTCTGGAACAAGTTCCTTCTCAGCCCCCTCGAGTATGCTCGGTTCGTCGACGAGGTGGACAGCCCCGCGGTGAAGGCTTACTTCGACGCGGGCAACATGCTCATCTGGGGCTACCCGCACCACTGGGCGGAGATCCTGGGCCCGCGCATCGCCCGCGTGCACATCAAGGACTTCAAGATCGACGTGGGCACCGGCCGCGGCTTCACCCAGTTGCTGCACGGCGACATGGACTGGCCCAAGCTGATGAAGTCCCTGCGCAGCATCGGCTACGACGGCTATGTCACCGCCGAGGTAGGACTCCTCACGCACTTTCCGGTCGAGTCGGTCTACGACACCGCCACCGCCATGGACCGCATCTTCGCCCTCAAGTAGGTTCGCATCCTCTGCCTCCGGCCCCCTCTTCCTAGGGAAGGGGGCCGGAGGGTTAGGTTCCGGCCGGCGGGCACCGTCAATTCGCTCCGACCACGACTAGGCTGGAGCAAACTGGGGGTAGGTCCCCCGATTGGCACCGCCGCTAGGCCCAGACTAAGATAGGCCCATGGAGCCCAAGACATCCCGATCACCCCTCCGACTCCTGGCCGTTGCTCTGGCGCTGCTCTCGCTGAGCGCCTTGGCCGGGTGCGCCAATGAGACCATCCTGGCGTCCACCGCCGTCGAGCCCGCCACCATCACTCCCAACGCCGACGGCAAGTCCGACGCAACTCGTATCTCCTATACCCTCCGTCGCTCGTCCGCTGTGTCGATCTACCTGGTGGATGCATCGGGCGGCAGGCACTACTTCCGGCGGGACGCCCGGCGCTCACCGGGGGAGTACGCGGTGGACTTCAGTGGGGTGATCGACGGGCGCGTCCTGGCCGACGGCGCCTACCGTTTGGTGATCGAGGCGACGCCGCTGGAAGGGGGCGGGGGACCAGCGATCTCCGAGACGCCACTGACCATCAGCGATGGGGACGCCAACTACCCGGAGATCATTGGGCTCAACGTGTTCCCACGGTCATTCACTCCCGACCGCGACGGCATCGGCGACCGAGTGCGCATCACCTACGACCTCACCAAGGAGGTGGCCCGTCTGTCGCTGTACCTGGTCGGGCCGACAGGCGAGCGGTTCACCGTCCCCGAGGACGCCATCCGGGAGTTCGGGGCGGCGGGGCGGCACGAGCATGACTACGACGGCGGCATCGATTTGGGCGCCGTGCCGCCGGCGGCGGGCCGGTACAAGGTGGTGCTGGAGGTGGAGGACGCCGTCGGGAATCAGGCGCGTGCCGAGACCGACCTCACCATCGAGGCGGGCGGCGTCCCCCGCGCGACGATCATCAAGTCGGGGTCCGGTGCCGGGGCGGAGTGGAGCGCCACGGTGGTGCCGCTGGGGGAGGTGCTCTACTTCACCCTCACGGTGCAGAACATCGGCAGCGTGCCCATTCGCACCCAGGGACCGGAGCCGGGCACCGTCTACGACAACACCGACAACTACAACACGCTGGGCCACCATGTGAGTTCGGGCGCTTTCCGCATCGGGGTTAACTATGAGGGCAATAGCGCCGGCGACGCCTACCCTTACCGATGGCAACTGGGCCCCACCGCGGAGCTGACGAAGGTTACCTACGAGGGTAGCGACTACTACTACCTCATGCCCGGTCAGGTGGTTACCGTCACCGGCGGCATCCGCATGGTGGAGGCGCCGCCGCGCCGGCAGCCGCACTTCTGGGCCGGGCTTATCCATGAGGACGTGCAGTACGTTCCCGGCGAGGACTACGTCAACCCCACCGCCGTCACCATCGGGTACTAAGGCCGCCTTGAACCCCAAGCCGGACCTACAGGTGGCGGTCATCAGCTACAACGTGCGGGACTTGCTGCGCGCTTGCTTGCAAAGCGTGTTCGGCGCGGCGGAGGCTGAGGGGATTGCGGCCCGTGTCTGGGTGTGGGACAACGCCAGCCATGACGGTAGCGCCGACCTGGTGGCGGCCGAGTTTCCTCAAGCCGTGCTCATCCGTAGCGAGGATAACGACGGCTATGTGGGCGGCACCAACTCGGTGCTGCACGCGATGGGTGGAGCCGCCGCCCCGGTCCTCCTGCTCAACCCGGACACGGAGCTCACCCCCGGCGCGCTGACGACGCTCCTTGGCGACATGGCCGGCCTGCCGCGTGCCGGTGTGGTGGGGCCGGGTCTGGTCTACGGTGACGGCGCCCCGCAACACGCCGCCTTCCGTTTCCCCGACCTGGCCCAGACTTTCCTGGACTTCTACCCCATCCATTGGCGCCTGACCGAAAGCCGCCTCAACGGGCGCTATCCCGTGGAGGAAACAGGCGGTTGGCCATTCCTCTGCGACCACCCTCTGGGAGCGGCCATGCTGCTGCGGCCGGAGATGCTGCGGGAAGTCGGCGGCATGGACCCCGGCTACTTCCTTTACTGTGAGGAGGTGGACTGGTGCCGCCGGGCCAAAGCGGCGGGATGGGAGGTGTGGAGTGATCCACGGGCCGTCGTCATCCACCACGCCGGCCGGAGCACGGTGCAGTCCCGCCAGGCGAGCTACACCCGGCTGTGGCGCAGCCGCTACCGCTATTTCGCCAAGAACCGGGGGCCGGCGTATGCCACGGCGGTACAGGCTGTGGTCTGGCTCGGTCTGGCGGGAGAGCGGTGGCGGATGGAGGACCGCCTGCGAAGTGGGGCAATCACGGAGGAAGAGGCGCGTGAGGGACTGGCTACCTTGGCCGCTGTGAGAGCGCTGCCGGCGAGGCAGGCATGACCATCGAGGCGGTGGTCCTCACCCGCAACGAGGCGGCCAACCTGCCGGACTGCCTGCGGAGCCTCTTCTGGGCCGACTCGCTCATGGTGTTCGACTCCATGAGCGATGACGGCACCCAGGACCTCGCGGCACGCCTGGGAGCACGAGTGGTGGAGCATCCCTTCGCGAACTTCGCCGCTCAGAGGAGTGCCGCACTGGAGGCGTCGCGGGCCGATTGGGTGTTCTTCGTGGACGCCGATGAGCGCTGCACGCCCGAGTTGGCTGACGAGATTCGTGTGGCGGTCACGGACGATGCCGCCGGCTGGTGGGTCCCGCGCGACAACTACCTCTTCGGGCGCCTGACCCGTTACGCCGGGTGGTATCCGGATTACCAGTTGCGCCTCTTGCGCCGGGGATGGGCACGCTACGATCCCGCCCGCCCGGTGCACGAGACCGTCCTGCTGGACGGTCGAGAAGCTTGGCTCACGAACCCCTTGGTGCACTACAACTACGCTTCGGTGGGGCAGTTCATCCGCAAGCAACGGCCGTATGCACGGCTAGAGGCGGCGTCGCTGGCCGCCCAGGGGACACCCCGACGTTGGCGCTCTCTGCTCTCCCGGCCGGTGCGCGAGTTCCACCGGCGGTTCGTCGAGTTGGAGGGGTACCGCATGGGCGCTCACGGGCTGCTGCTGAGCGCGCTGACCGCCTACTACAGCGGTGTGGCGTACCACAAGTACCTCCATACTCTCGCTGAGGTTGTAGGGGCCAGCGAGTCGGCCTATAATCGGACAACATCCGAGGCCGAGAGAGAATGAGCCCGATACTCAGTCCGGACGACCTTGACTTCACGAGCCACAGTGAGGAGCAGACGCGGCGCCTGGGCCAGCGGCTGGGCGCGCTGCTTCAGCCGGGCGATGTGGTGTGTCTCCAGGGACCGCTGGGAAGCGGCAAGACCCGCTTCGTGCAAGGGCTCGGGCGCGGCATGGGCGTGCTGGGCATCATCTCCAGCCCTTCGTACACGATCGTGAACGAGTACCGCACTCCGAACGGGGTCTCTCTGTACCACATCGACTTCTACCGCATCGGCGAGGACTCCTTTCTCGGGTTCGATCCGGAGGAGTGTATCGGGGGCGAGGGCGTGGCGGTGATCGAGTGGCCCGACCGGGCTCCGCGCTATCTCCCGCCGGAGCGTCTGTGGATCACCTTCCGCCACGTGGGCGATACGAAGCGCGGAATGCTCCTCCAGCCGGCCGGCGATCACTATCGGGAGCTGCTCCTTCAGTTCCGGATGGCCGCCTTCGGCGTCTAGCGCCGTGGAAAGCCGAGGACGCCCAGCCGTGGAAACAACCATTCGCCTTGCCACTCTGAATGACCTCGACGCTTGTCGTCGGATGGACGGCACCGTCATCAGCGAGCATGTCTGGAACATGCAGCAGAGCTCGCAACGGGTTGACGTCTCGCTCCTTTTCTCGCAGGTTAGGCTCCCGCGCCCCCTAGAAGTGCCCTACCCCAGCGCGAGGGATGACCTGGTGTCTCGGCTTGAGAGTGGGCACCTTGTCCTGGTGGCGGAGCAAGAGCAGGTCGTTGGCTGGGTAGCGATGTCCTACGACGCCGGGACGGACGTGGCCACCGTGAACCACCTGATGGTTCTCCCTGAGCGGCGCCGGCAGGCGATCGGCACGCAGCTGATGCGCAGCGCCGTCGACGGGGCCCGGCGACTGAGAGCCCGGGTGGTGATGGTGCCTTGCCTGGCCAAGAGCGGGCCGGCCATTTCCTTCCTGCGGCGCCTTGGGCTTGAGTTCAGTGGTTACAGCGAGCATCTCTTCGCCGACCACGAGATCGCTCTTCTCTTCGCGTATCGCATCTGATGCTGGAATCCCTCGGACTTGCCGGCCTCACCATCACCAGGCTGTTGGTCAGCCTCGACGGCGCACTGGCATCAGCCGTGTTGCTCACCGCGTTCGCCCTGATGATGTACGTGCTGACCCACAACGCGTACAGCGAGGTGGGCCGGGCCTTCACGGCGCTGATGGCCTTTGTTACGGTTGTGTACGTGGGTGACGTTGCCGTCATCAACTCCGTTGGACGGGAAGCGTCGGCGTTCTGGCTTCGCTTCCAGTGGCTGGGCATCGCCTTTGTGCCCGCGGCCTACCTTCAACTCTCTCTCGCCTTGCTGCGCAGCGTCAACCGCAAGGCGCCGGGCGGGACGGCCACGGTAGCAGCCGGCTACGCGATCGGGCTCGGGCTTCTCGGCCTCACCCTCTTCACCGACCTGCTCGTGCAGGACGGCGTCTACGGCGACAGTGCGGCGCATCTGCGGGCGGGACCGCTTTTCTGGCTGTTCGCACTCTACTTCGCTGCCACCACCGCACTGGGGGCCGTCAACATCGCCATAGCCAGGCAGGGAAGCGTCACTCGGGACTCGCGGCGCCGCCTAACGTACCTGGCTCTCTCTTTCGTCGCGCCCGCCCTCGGCGTGTTCCCGTTCCTCATCGTCGCCGGGATGCCGGGCCAGGGCGCTGCCTGGCTCGTGCACCTGCTCTCGGCAGTGGGCAGCGCGGCGGTCATGGTGATGCTTATCGTTATGGGCTACAGCGTCGCCTACTACGGTGTGTTGGCGCCGGAGCGGGTGGTCAAACAAGCCTTCACCCAGTACCTCCTTCGGGGGCCGTTGGTGGGCGTGGGCGTACTCATGGTGATGCTGTCGGTGCCGCAGTCGATCACCATACTTGGCCTGCGGCGGGGGGCGTTCCTGACCTTCGCTGTCGTAGGCGTCGTGGTACTCATGCAGGTGCTCATCAGTGTCGCGCAGCCGTTGGTGGATCGCTTCGCATATCGCCAAGATCGAGCCGAGGTGGCCTGGCTGCGGGAGCTGGAGAGGCGTCTGATGACGACCACCGACTTCCGTCAGGTGCTGGAGAACATTCTCATTGAGGCCTGCGACCTCGCGCGAGCCGGCGGCGGGTTTA
Organism: Anaerolineae bacterium; assembly: GCA_040768685.1. Lineage (GTDB taxonomy): Bacteria > Chloroflexota > Anaerolineae > DRVO01 > DRVO01 > Ch71. Next base: position 228,745 of record JAXGMM010000003.1, on the reverse strand, counting down.
TCGCCGCTCTGCCGCCGGGGGACATCGGCAAGCTCAAACTGCAGAGCGCCATCGGTGCGCCACCTCCGGTTCCCGAGTTGCCGGCCGTGGCGCGGTGGCTCCAGATGCGCGCCACCGACTGGGAGGGCGAGGAGGGCGACGATGCCCTGGGAGCGGACAGCGTGCTGGAGTGGGAGGGCGCCTGGTTGATCTCGCTCCACGAGCGCTCGAGCGGCGCGCCCATTGGGGTCATGGGGTTGGCGGCGGACATGGCCTCCGCCGACCTTGATAGCGAGGCATTCATGGTGTTGGATGTTCTGGCGTCTCGTGCGGGAGTCGCCATCGAGGACATGCTCTTGCAGCGCCAGGTCTTCAGCGCCCTGCGGCAGTTGCTCCCCGAGATCGATAGCGTGCAGCGTCTGCGGGAGTCCGGCGGCTACGGAGGCGCCCATGCCATGCTGGCCAACCCTGTGCTCAGTCCGGAGTTTCCCAGCCTGGTGCGGGCGGCATTGCGCCACTACTGGGGCAGTAGCCAGTTGAGGGAGAGTCCCCTGCTGCAGCTCCGGGTGGTGCGCGAGGCGATGGTAGAGAACGGAGGCAACCCCATCGGCGCCCTGCGGAAAGTGCTCGTCCTGGCCATCGAGGCTCTCAGGCCGCCGGGCGATCGAACCATGTCGGCGGAGTGGGACCTCTACAACGTGCTTGAGATGAAGTACGTCCAGGGCATGCGCGCCAAGGACATCGCGCGCCAGCTGGCTTTGAGCGAGTCCGACCTCTACCGGAAGCAGCGCGTGGCGGTGAAGGAGATGGCAAGGGTATTGGCGGACATGGAGATCCGCGCCGCCGGCCCTGATCACGCTTGAGCCGGCAGAAGTCGCCAAGAGCCAGACGGAGTCTGGCAGCCCCGTAGGCGGCTTCTGACAGTTTCTGACAGTAACCCCAAGAGACAATCGAGATTGCTGGTTGCGGGGAAGCGCGGAGCGGCGTATCCGTGTGCGCTCGACGCGGCCCACGTGTGTCCGGCATTCCAGCAGGTATCGACCGGGAGTAACGTCCACGCCATCATGGCTGCCAGCTCGCGTCTATCACGTCTCTATGAGCAGGACCCGCCGCACCGTCTGGAACGGATCGCGGAAGCGATAGGCGTTTCCACCGGCGATTTGCAGGCGCTCACGAGCGGGATGGACATCGCCACGGCGGACAAGATGATAGAGAACGTCGTCGGCATGGCGACGCTGCCGTTGGGGATTGCGACCAACTTCCAGGTCAACGGGCGGGACGTCCTCGTGCCGATGGCCATCGAGGAGCCTTCGGTGGTCGCCGGTGCGAGCAAGGCCGCCCGCGCCGCTCGGGCGGGTGGAGGCTTCCAGGCGGAGGCCGACGACTCGGTCATGACCGCCCAGGTGCAGTTGCTGGACGTGCCCGACCTGGAACGGGCGGCGGCCGACCTGCGGGCGCGCAGGGGCGAGGTGCTCGCCCTGGCCAACTCTCGTCCGTCGCGCATCATCGAGTTGGGCGGCGGCGCTCGGGACCTGGATGTTCGCGCCATAGTCTCGAGCCCTGTCGGCCCGATGCTCGTGGTGCACCTGTTCTACGACGTTGTGGACGCCATGGGCGCCAATGCCGTCAACACGGCGGCGGAGGCAGTGGCCCCGCTGCTGGAGAGCATCAGCGGTGGGCGAGCCAACTTGCGGGTTCTCAGCAATCTGGCGGATCGACGGCTGGCGCGCGCCAGGGTGCAGGTGCCGGCCGGGGAGCTGGCCGGCGGCGAGCTGTCTGGGGAGACGGTGGCGCAACGAATCGTGGAGGCCTATGCCTTGGCGGCAGTGGACCCATACCGGGCCGCCACCCACAACAAAGGCATCATGAACGGCATCGATGCCGTAGCGGTCGCTACGGGCAACGACTGGCGGGCCATCGAGGCCGGCGCCCATGCCTACGCGGCCCGCTCCGGCTCATACCGGCCGCTCAGCCGTTGGTCAGTGAGCGCTCATGGCGACCTGGCCGGCGAGGTGGAGATGCCTCTGCCGGTGGGTACGGTGGGTGGAGCCACCAAGGTTCTGCCGGCAGCGCAGGCGTGTTTGCGGCTCATGGGCGTCAACAGCGCCCGTGAGTTGGCCGGCGTGATGGCGGCAGTGGGCTTGGCGCAGAACCTGGCCGCCCTCTGGGCCCTGGCCACCGAGGGCATCCAGCGGGGGCACATGGCTCTACATGCACGCCAGGTGGCTCTGGCGGCGGGCGCGGTGGGTGAGGAAGTAGCGGCGGTGGTTGATGGGCTGGTGGGATCGGGCCAGATCCGCTCATCGCAGGCAGAGAAGCTGTTACGCGAAATACGCGGCCAAGTGGCGGGGGAGAAGCAGGCCTAGCATGTCCATGATGAAGACGGCGATGGCGGTAGGTGTAATGGGTTACGGCGCTTATGTGCCCCGTTACCGGCTGGCGGCCTCGGAGGTCGCGGCGGTGTGGCAAGGCGGACGGGACCACTTGCCGGTGCGGGAGAAGTCGGTGCCCGGACCGGACGAGGACGCGGTGACCATGGCGGTGGAGGCGGCTCAGAACGCCTTGGCGCGAAGCGGGGTTGACGCGGCTACGCTGGGCGCCGTCTGGGTGGGCAGCGAGTCGCATCCGTATGCAGTGAAGCCGAGCAGCACCATCGTGGCTGAGGCTATCGGGGCGGGACCAAGCCTTCTGGCCGCCTCTTTCGAGTTCGCTTGCAAGGCAGGCACGGAGGCGCTGCAGGCGGCGCTGGGGTTGGTGGGATCGGGTATGGTTCGGTGTGCCCTGGCCGTCGGGTCCGACACCGCGCAGGGGCGACCTAGTGACGAGCTGGAGTACACCGCTGGGGCAGGGGCGGCCGCGTTGGTGGTGGGCCCCGCGGAGGGCTCGGTGGCGATCGTAGAGGGCTCGCGGTCCTACGTCACCGATACGCCCGACTTCTTCCGTCGCGCCGGCCAGAAGTACCCCCGCCATGGTGGTCGCTTCACCGGTGAGCCGGGCTACTTCGTTCATGTCGAGACGGCGGCGGAGATGCTGCTCGAGGATCTGGGCCGCACCGCCGAGGACTACACCGCCGTGGTGCTGCACCAGCCCAACGCTAAGTTCCCCGCCAAGGCGGCCTCCGATCTGGGGTTCAAGCCGGAGCAGTGGGAAGCCGGACTCCTGGTCGAGGAGATCGGCAACACCTATGCGGGCTCGTCGCTGCTGGGCCTGACGGCAGTGCTGGACCAGGCCGAGCCCGGCGATCGGATCCTGCTCGTTTCGTTCGGCTCGGGCGCCGGGAGCGACGCCTTCTCGCTGCTGGTGACCGACGAGATCGGAGCGCGCCGGGGACTGGCGCCCAGTACTCTGGACTATGTGGAGAGGCGGAAGCCCATTGACTACGCACTCTACGCCCGCTACAGCGGCAAGCTGGCGGTTTGAGGCCGGCGCATGACTACTCACAGCAAGCATTCCCGAGAGGTGTATGTGGTGGGCATCGGCCAGGTGCCGGTGGCGGAACACTGGGACAAGTCGCTGCGCGACCTGGCCGTGACCGCCCTGCGCGCGGCCGTGTCGGACGCCGGCGGTGAGGCTCCTGGGGCTTTGTACCTGGGCAACATGCTGGGCTCTACACTGAGCGACCAGCAGCACCTAGGGGCGCTGATTGCCGACTGGGCCGGATATCGCGGCATTGAGGCCGTTTCGGCGGAGTCGGCCTGTTCCTCTGGAGCGGCGGCATTGCGGCAAGGCTACCTCGCCGTGCGCAGCGGCGAGCATCATCTGGTAGCGGTCCTCGGGGCGGAGAAGATGACGGACAGCGTGAACGGGCTGGCCACCGCCGGGTTGGCGATGGCGGCCGATGCCGAGTCCGAGGCCGCCGTCGGGCTCTCGTTCCCCGCCATCAATGCGCTCCTTATGCGGCGGTACATGCACGAGTACGGCCCCGAGCGCGAGGACTTCGCCGCCTTCGCCATCAGCTCCCATGCCAACGCCGTAGGCAATCCGAACGCCATGTTCCGGCGCCCGGTGAGCCAGAAGGCCTGTCTACTGGCGCCCATGATCGCCGATCCGGTGGGTCTGATGGACTCGGCTCCCATGGGGGATGGCGCGGCGGGGGTCATCCTCGCTGATGCGCAGACGGCGGTCCGGCTAGGGCGCACCGCCGTGCGCATCACAGGCTCGGCCGTGGCGACGGACTCCCTCGCCTTGCATGATCGGAACGACCTACTGCACCTAGAGGCGGTGGCTTCGTCGACCGAGCGGGCACTGGCCGCAGCCGGCCGGTCTCGAGACGATGTGGACTTCTTCGAGCTGCATGACGCTTTCACCATCATGTCGATCCTCTCGCTCGAAGCGGCCGGGTACGCTCCTCGGGGCAGCGGGTTCAGGCTGGCGCGCGACGGCGTGGTGGTTCGCGGGGGGCGACTGCCCATCTGCACCATGGGCGGCCTGAAAGCGCGGGGACATCCCGTGGGCGCCACCGGCGTGTATCAGGCGGTAGAGGCCGCGCTGCAGCTGCGCGGGCACGCGGGAGCGTGCCAGGTGGAGGGAGCCAAAGTCGGCCTAGTCCAGAACATCGGCGGTAGCGGCGCTACGGTGATCACACACGTACTGGAGGCGGAGTAGCATGGCCCTTCAACTGCCCAGGGACTGGCGACTCCAGCCGGCGCGCTACCGTCTCCTAGGCGGCAAGTGCCGCCATTGCGGCCGTGTATGCGTGCCGGAGAGGCCCGTGTGCCCCGGATGTGGAACCGAAGACGTGGAGACGGTGAAGCTGAGCGGCCGGGGAGAGGTCTATTCCTATACGGTCATGTACAAGGCGCCCGACTCCTTCGAGCGCTCGGTGCCCTACGTGGTAGCGCTGGTGCGCCTCGAGGAGGGGGCGCTGATCTCGGCCCAGATCACCGACGTTGACCCCGATGACGTCGCGGTAGGCATGCCGGTGCAGGCCGTCTTCCGGCAGTGGCGCCAGTATGGCGCCGACGGGCACATCATCTACGGGTACAAGTTCCGGCCGGCCGTGCCGGCGCAGTAGCGACGCCCTCACACGATCCACCGCCCTGGCCGCCCTGCCGTCCGTGCCGTGCGGCTAGGAGCGCTGGATCGGGACTCTTCGCAGCGAACCCTTAGTTGGTCCCCTGGAGGCAATGAGCATGCCTTACCACGCCACCGTACTTAGCCTGTCAGACGACCCCGAGGAGCTAGAGAAGGCCTACCAGGCCGCCGTCAAGGCGGGCGAGCAGAACGCCTTCGGCAAAGCCATCGAGGAAGGCTATGCCGCCGCTCCCGGCAACCTGCTGTATGCCGCCTGGTTCCACCGTCTCAAGCAGACGGCCGCCCAGGCCAAAGGCTTCGCGGTCGCCTGGGCATGGGCCATTCCCCTGGCGGTGCTCACCGGGCTTGTGTTCTGGTGGCTTTCGGATTACTCCCGCTTCACGATCGTCATGCAGGCCAGAACACCGGGAGGGACTGCTCGGGAGCTGATGCCGACGCTGGCCCTCTTGGCCGCGCCCATCGCCGCTCTGTCTGTGCTCTGCTACCTCACGATAGTGGGCCGCACGCGGTGGTACCTGAGCGTTCTCGCCGGAGTAGTGCTACTGGCGGCCGGCGCCTATGTGCTGGTCTTCTACCCCCGGGCGGGAAGCCGGCCCTTCCAGGAGCAGTACCTGACCCTGATGATGGCTCATCTCCCTCTGCTGAGCTGGGCGGCAGTGGGCGCCATCCTGATCTTCGGTAGAGGAGACCCGGCCAACCGCTTCGCCTTCCTCATCAAGTCCCTTGAGGTGTTCATTCTCGGTGGTCTGTTCGTCATAGCGGGCGGCCTGTTCACGGGCATCACCGTAGGGTTGTTCACGGCCCTCGGGGTGGACTTCCCGCCGCTTGTGTGGCGACTGTTCAGCGCCGGCGGCGGTGGACTGATTCCCGTGATGGCGGTGGCCACCGCCTACAACCCGAGGGTGGCGCCTTCCGAGCAGGAGTTCAGCGAGGGGCTCAGTAGGACAATCGCGGTGCTGATGCGTATCCTTCTGCCTCTCACGCTCCTCGTCCTCGTCGTCTATCTGGCCTTCATTCCCTTCAGCTTCCGAGCCCCGTTCGAGAACCGGGACGTGCTCATCATCTACAACGGCATGCTCTTTGCCGTGGTGGCCCTCTTGGCGGGCGCGACCCCGGTAACGGAGGCCGGCGCCTCCGCGCAACTGGGGCGCTGGCTCCGGCGGGGGATCGTCGCCGTCGCCGCACTGGCCCTGCTCGTTAGTCTGTACGCCCTCTCCGCCATCGTCTACCGCACGATGCTCGACCGGATCACGCCCAATCGCCTGGCGATGGTCGGCTGGAACATGATCAACATCGGCCTCCTCTTGGCACTACTGTGGTCTCAGCTCCGAGCGGATTCCGAGCGCTGGGTCGCCGGCGTGTACAAGGCCTACAGCTTCGGGACGGTCACCTATGTGGCCTGGACGCTGGCGATGATCATCGTCCTGCCCTGGCTGTTCGGCATCCGGCAGGGAGCGATGGGGAGCCTGCCATCGGCGGTGCAGGACATCGTCTACGAGCATCCCGACCCGATCCTGCTGAAGTGCCCTCAGAGCCCGCACATCTACCTGCTGGAAGGCGGCGAGAAGCGCTGGGTCGACACGATCGACACCTTCGACCGGCTCGGCTACAGCTGGAGCGATGTCTACGAGGTCGGCTGCGAAGACCTGCGGGGTATCCCTGACGGCGCGTCGATTCCGGCCACCTCGGGGCCGGCGCCACAACCGTAGGGCCGGCACTGACCTCACGCGAGGCGTGCTCTGCGGCTGTTCGTCGCCCCCGCTCGTGCTCTCAGAGAGCGAAAGCAGTGCTCTCCTTTCCTACGCAGGAAGGGGGAACCGGAATCGGCCTCTTCGACACTGGCGTGCCTTCCGGCCCCCCTTCCTTTTCTAGCGAAGGGGGTTGAGGGGTTGGGTTCCGGCCCGTAGGCGCCCTCAATTGGCTCCGACCATGACCAAGCTGGAGCAGATCGAGGCAGCTAGAGGTCTACCCCAGGTCCACCAGGCCGTGGCGCAGGCCGTACACCACCGCCTGGGTGCGGTCGGAGACGCCTAACTTACGGAAGATCTCGCTGGCGTAGTTGCGCACCGTGCCCTCTGAAAGGTATAGCTGCCGGGCTATGTCGGCATTGCTGTAGCCCTGAGTCATGAGTTGCAGCACCTCCCTCTCCCGCTCACTGAGCCGTGCGTGCTCCTCGGGAGGGGCAGGGCGCGAGGTGCGCGCCACGTTGTGCAGCAGCATGCCGGTGATGCCGGGGTCGACATAAGAGCGCCCGGCCATGGTACCGTGGATGGCTGCCAGCAGTTCGGTGGGAGGCGTGTCCTTCAGCAAGTAGCCCACGGCTCCGGCGCGAATGGCGTCCAGAACCCACTGGTCGTCGTCGTAGGTGGTCAGTACAAGAACGCGGACCCTCGGGTACTCCTCGGAGATGCGCCGGGTGGCCAGCACTCCGTTCATCACGGGCATCTTGAGGTCCATCAACACCAGGTCCACCGGGTGGGCGGCCAGCGCCTCGAGCGCCTGGCGCCCATCGTTGGCTGTCCCCACCACTTCGATGCCGGGGTCCGACTGCAGGATCCGCCGCAGGCCCTCGCAGACGATCGCCTGGTCGTCACAGATCAGTACTCTGGTCATCTCGCACCTTGAGAGTAAGCACCACTGTAGTGCCCGCCTGAGGGCTGCTCTGCAGGTTCAGTTGGCCGCCCACCATGCGCGCCCTCTCCTGCATGCCGCGGAGACCGAACCGCTCCGCCCAGCCTGCGGATTCGGGGTCAAAACCGAGGCCATTGTCGCGAACCGTCAGGCACAGCACGCCATCTTCAAGCTTCAGGCTCACGTCGACGCGGGTGGCCTGCGCATGGTAGACGACGTTCTCCAACGCTTCCTGAGCGACGCGGTAAACGCACTGATCTTGGTCGTGGTCCAGCTCCAGGGGTTCCGGCGGCAGCGCAAGCTGCAGGGACAGCCCGGCGCGGGAGGCGGCATCGCGGGCCAGACTCTCTATGGCCATGTGAAGGCCGAGGTCCTCCAGCGGCTGAGAACGAAGGGCCTTCAGGGCGCGGCGTGTCTCCGAGAGACCACCGCGGGTGTTCTCCAGGGAGCGGTCGAGCATCTGGCGGGCCTCGGTCATCTCGGGAGGCACCATGAGCCGCAAGGCCTCCAGATTGACCGCCAATCCACTCAAGGTATGGGCGAGGGTGTCGTGGAGCTCGCGGGCGAGGCGGTTGCGCTCCTGGCTCACGGCCAGGTCCTCCAGGGTGGCGGCGTGACGACTTAGCTGCACGTTGGCGCGCACGAGGGTGCGACGCTGGGCCCGCTGTGTGTCCATGAGCTGGGAGACGATGTGGCCGACGATGCCGAACGAGAAGGCGCGTACCAAGGCGGAGGCGAACACGGGCAGGGTATCTAGGCTCACGGCGCCGACCTGGCGCAGGATGAGCAGCATGTCCACGACGGCCGCCGCCACGGTGAAGGCGAGGACGCCGCGGAAGTTGTACTGCCAACCGATCAGCACTAGCGGGATGAAGAGCACCGGGAAGACACCCCAGAGACCGACGTCAGCTGGGGAGAAGCCCGCGGCATACGGCGCACTAGTCGTCGTGGCGAGGCTGCTCGCCGCGGGAGCGGCGGTGGCGATGGCGATCGCGATGGGCAGGTAGAAGTTCCTGAGCCGGCGCTGCAGCATCGGCCAGGAAAGGTAGAAGACGAGGAACAGGTAGGCGAGCATGCTGATCTGCGCCCGAGCCTGGCGCACCTCGATGATCTCGCCCGTCTCGGCCGAGGCATAGACCGTGATGGCGGCGAAGTACACGGCCGCCACTACCGCGAAGTAGCGGAAAACTCGCACCAGTCCCGGTTCAATCGGCCTGCCCATAGGCCCATCATAGCACGGACGGTCGCTACCGCCAGTGGGTGAACCGGAAGCATGACTGCAGTCACCACAGGTGGTGACCATCGTCACCGCTGGATCGTGGCGGTCGGCATCTACGCATCAACTGGGCTCGATGCTAGAGTCTGAGATAGGGGCGGCTCTGCCCGGAGGCGATTCTATCTGTCATGAGCGCGGTTATCCTAGCTGAGAAGCTAACCAAACGTTACCCTAACCAGCCCGTCGACGCCGTTCACGAACTCGACCTGGCGGTGGAGGAGGGGCAGCTTTTCGGTCTCATGGGAGCGGATGGGGCGGGCAAGACGACCACTTTGCGCATGCTGGCCTCGGTTCTTCCACCCACGAGCGGAAACGTGCACGTGGCGGGCTTTGATGCTCGCACGCAGCGGGAGAAGATCCGGGCCACCATCGGCTATATGCCCCAGAATTTCAGCCTCTACGGGGACCTGACGGCGGACCAGAACCTTAGCTTCTTTGCCGATATCAACGGAGTGCCGAAGGCGGAGAAGCGTTCTCGGATCGAGATGCTGCGGGCTTTCACACGCCTGGACGGGCTGAGCGGCCGCCGGGCTAAGGCCCTCTCGGGAGGCCAGAAGAAGAAGCTGGCTCTGGCGTGCGCCCTGGTGCACGAGCCGGCGGTGCTGGTTCTGGACGAGCCCTCCACTGGAGTGGACCCGGTGTCCCGCCGTGAGCTCTGGACGATCCTGGGCCGCGTAGTGCAGAAGGGCGTCGCGGTGATCGTCAGCACACCGTATATGGACGAGGCGGAACGCTGTCACCGGGTGGCCGTGCTGCACGATGGCCGGCTTCTCACCTCCGGTACCCCTGACGAGCTGGAACGGGCCCTTCCCTTCGAGGTGCTGGAGGTCAAAGCCAGCCCGAGAAGGGAGATGCGGCGAGTGGTGAACGAGACCTCCGGCATTCTGGAATGGCGTCCGGTGGGCGACGGGCTCCGGCTGGCCGTGGACGCCAAGTCGGCCGACGCCGTTCTGGCGGACCTTGGCGGACGCTTCGCCCACGCGGAGGTTGACGTTCGCTTCCTGCGGCGAGCGCGGACGACGATGGAGGACGTTTTCGTGCACCTAGTGCAACGGGCGGAGCCTCAAGAGTGAGCAGTGAGCGTCTGTCGGTGGAAGTGCAAGGGCTTAGCCGTACGTTCGGCGACTTCGCGGCCGTTGAGGATGTGAGCTTCTACATCCCCGAGGGTGAGATCTTCGGCCTTCTGGGGCCGAACGGCGCCGGCAAGACAACGACCATCCGCATGCTCTGCGGTCTCGTGCGGCCTTCAGGCGGTCGGGCTACCGTGCTGGGGCTGGACATAGTGCGTCAGTCCGAGGCCATCAAGCGACGGATCGGCTACATGTCGCAGGCGTTCTCGCTCTATGACGACCTGACGGTGATCGGGAACCTCGCCTTCTATGCAGCAGTGTACTCGGTGCCGCGGCGCGAGCGAAAGGAGCGCCTGGCCGAGCTGGTGGACACCACCAAACTGACGGGGCTGGAGCATCGCTTCGTGAGACACCTGTCGGGGGCCATGCGTCAGCGGCTTGCCTTGGCCTGCGCGATTGTCCACCGACCGGAGATGATCTTCTTGGACGAACCCACGGCTGGGGTGGATCCCGTGGCCCGCCGAGACTTCTGGGATCTTATCTACTCCATGGCCGGACAAGGCGTCAGCGTCCTCGCCACCACCCATTACATGGACGAGGCGGAGTACTGCAACACCGTCGGCATGATGTACGCCGGGCGTATGGTCGCCGTCGCGTCTCCAGCAACCCTCAGGGCCCGTGTGCCGGGAGTGCTGTTCCAAGTCGACGCCCTCCCCAGCGACCGGGCCGAGGCGGTGCTGGCCACCCTGCCGGGTGTTCTGGACACGTCCGTCCATGGAGCTCTGCTGCACGTGGTGGTGGAAGACGAGTCGATGGGACAGCAACTCGGGCCTTTGCTGGAGGACGCCGGCATCCGGGTGCAGCGCGTGGAGAGGACGGAGCCCTCTTTGGAGGACGTCTTCATATCCCTTGTTGAGGCCCGCGAGCGTCGCGACGCGGCGCCGGTGGAGGCTTAAGAAGATGGAACGCCTGTGGACCATCATGGGCAAGGAGTTCGAGCATATCCGGCGCGACCCCCGGACAATGGCCCTCATAGTGCTACTGCCGGCCCTGCTGCTCATCCTGCTCGGCTACGGCATATCGGGCGAGTCGAAGGGCATCCCGCTGGCGGTCGCCGACCTTTCTCATAGTGCTGCAAGCCGGGACCTGGTGCAGAAGTTCACCGCCGGCGACGACTTCAAGCTCGCCCACGTGGTACAGAGCGAAAACGAGCTCGTGGCCCTGATGGACAGAGACCGGGCCAAAGCCGGGATCCTAATCCCGGAGTCGTACGGGCGCAATGTGGCTACCGGGCAGCCCTCCTCTATCCAGCTCTACGTGAACGGGTCCGCCGACCCGACGTTGGTGCAGACCACTGAGCTCAAGCTGAGCGCCATCGCCCAGACGGCCGCTCAGGACATCCTCATCGAGAGGGTGATGCTCGGGGGTATGTCCGGTGAGCTGAGCCTCCCGTTCGAGGTCTTCGTGCGGATGCTCTACAACCCCGACAGCGACGCGAAGCGGTACATGATCCCGGGCCTCATCCCCATCATTCTGCAGGTGCAGGCGCTGGTCCTCACCGCCTTGGCCATCGTCAAGGAGCGCGAGCACGGCACCATGGAGCAGCTCATCGTCACCCCGATCAAGTCCTGGGAGCTGATGGGCGGGAAGATCCTGCCTTACCTGCTGGTCTCGCTGCTGAACACCCTGGTGCTGCTGATCATGGGCGACCTATTGTTCGGGGTGAGCATCACCGGTTCGTTCTGGGAGCTGTTCGGCCTGAGCGCTGTGTTCATTATCGGCTCGCTAGGCATGGGGGTGCTGATCTCCAACATCTCGCAGTCGCAGATGCAGGCGGTCTACCTGACGGTGTTCGTGGTGATCATACCGGCGATCATCCTCTCTGGGCTGATGTTTCCTAGAGACAACATGCCTGCCTTCTCGTATTGGTTCAGTGAACTTATGCCGGTGACGCACTACCTGGAGATCACGCGGGGCATCATGCTGAAGGGGGTAAGCGCAGGCTCGCTCTGGCCCTCGATCTGGCCGCTAATCGTGCTGTGCGTCGGCTACTTCGTCGCCAGTGTACTCGCCTTCCGCAAACGTATCTGAGCCCCGGGCTCAGGGGCACCTTTGAGAGGAGAGCTTCAATGCGCATGAGACAGGTGGTCTTGGCTGGGCTGCTTCTGATGGCACTGTCAGGATGTGGGGTCCTTAATGGTGAAGCTGAGACCGGCCCGCTGCTAGGTTCCGGCATGGTGGCCGCCAACGAGGTCAGGATCGCGGCGGAGGTAGGCGGTCGGGTGGTCGAGATCGGCGCCGTCGAGGGGCAGTCAGTAGCTCAGGGGGACCTGCTCTTCCGGGTGGACGACGCTCTCCTTGCGGCGCAGCGGTCCCAGGCTGAAGCAGGGCTGCAGGCGGCAGAGGCCGGCCTGGCGGCGGCTAAGGCGCAACTGGAGGCGGCTAGGCTGCAAGAGCGGCTGGCGTTGCAGGGGGCGCGCCTGCAGGATCAAGCGAGCAGGGCCCAGGCCTGGACGGCGGCGCAGCCGGCCGAGTTCAACCTGCCCGCCTGGTACTTCGATGCCGACGAGCGCATCCAGGCGGCCGAGGAGGAAGTGCGCGCGGCGGAGGCGAATCTGGCCACGCAGACGGCCTACCTGGAGCAGGCGCTGCTCAAGGGCAGCAACGCCCAGTTCGTTCAGGCCGAGGACAGGCTGGCCAAGGCGCAGGCTGCGTTCGCAGTGGCTGTGCCCACGCTGCAACAGGCCCAGGATGCCGGCTCCAGTGAGAAGCTGCAGGAGATGGCCTCGGACGCTCACGACTCGGCGCTGAAGGAGCTGGAGGCGGCTCAGCTTGAGTACCGGCGGATCCTTACCACCACGGCAGTGGACGAGGTGATGGAGGCGCGCGCCCGGGTGGCGGTGGGTCAAGCCCGCCTCGACACGGCCCGAGACCAGCTCACGGCGCTGCAGACCGGCGAGCGATCGCTGCAGGTCGAGGCGGCGAGCATGGCGGTGCTTCAGGCGGAGACCGCGGTGGCGCAGGCCGAGGCCGGGGTAGCTCAGGCTCAGGCGGCACTGGCGCTGATCGACGTGCAGGCCGAGAAGAGCGTCGTGCTCGCTCCGGCGGCCGGAGTGGTCCTGGCTCGCAACCTGGAAGTCGGCGAGATCGCCGCTCCGGGCGGAATCGTGATGACGGTCGGCCGACTGACCGAGGTCGAGGTGAAGGTGTACATTCCTGAGGATCGCTACGGCGAGATCCGCATCGGCGATCAGGTGTCGATCCGAGTGGATTCCTTCCCCGGCAAGGACTTCAAGGGTACGGTCAGTCACATCGCCGACCGGGCCGAGTTCACTCCCCGTAGCGTGCAGACGGTGGAGGGACGCAAGACGACCGTCTTCGCCGTCACTGTCGTCGCAGCCAATCCCAATCTAGAACTCAAGCCCGGCATGCCTGCCGATGTGACCTTCCAGTAGAAGGGGTCTCTCATCCGATTGGCAGCCCGCCGGTCCTTCCGGCGGGCTTTCGCTTGCGCCGGTTCTGGCTGGTCTGCGCCTGAACCCACATAATGGGGCCTGCACATGGTCAGGTCAGGAGGAGGCATGAACGATCGCGAGCGGTTCGTCCGCACGATGCACTACCAGGAAGTGGACCGCATCCCCTTTTGGGACTTCGGGTTCTGGACGGAGACGCTGGACGTGTGGTACGAGCAGGGCCTGCCGCGCGACGTCTGGCTGAACACCTACTTCGGCATGGACCGGCAGTACGAGCATTTCCCCACCAATCTGGGCATGATGCCCGCCTTCAGCACGGTGGTTCTGGAGGACCTGGGCGACAGCGAGATCGTGATCGACAGCGCCGGAGTCAAGCTGCAGCGGCGGAAGGACGGCAGCTCCATCCCGCACTTTCTGGGGTTCCCGGTGAAGGATCGGGCCTCCTGGGAGGAGATGAAGAAGCGGTACGATCCGGCCTCGCCGCAGCGCCAGCCGGAGTACTTCCAGGACGCCGTGCGCACTCGGCTCGACCGCGACTACCCGCTGGGTATCTCCTGCGGCTCGCTTTATGGCTGGTGCCGCAACCTGATGGGAGTGGAGAACCTGAGCCTGGCCGTGTACGATGACCCAGGCCTGGTTCGAGACATGATGCGGCACTTCGCCGACCTGGCCATCGAGTGCATCACGCCGGTGCTCGAGGTCCTGCCCCTTGAGTATGCCAGCTTCTGGGAGGACATGGCCTACAACACCGGGCCTCTCCTCTCGCCCAAGCTGTTCCAAGAGATGATGGTCCCCGAGTACCGCCGCATCACCGATGTGCTGCACCGCTATGGGGTGGACGTGGTCTACCTGGACTGCGACGGCCGCATCGACCAACTCCTGCCCCTGTGGCTGGAGGCGGGGGTCAACTGCATGTTCCCCTGGGAGGCGCGCTGCAACAAGGACCCGTGGGAGGAGCGGCAGAAGTATGGGCGCGACCTGCTGATCATCGGCGGGATAGACAAGATGGCGCTGATCGCCGGGCGCGAGGCGATCGACGCCGAGGTGGCGCGACGGAAGCCCTTGATGGACGACGGCGGCTACATCCCGACCGTCGACCACCGGGTGCCGCCCGATGTGACACTGGACAACTACCGCTACTACCTGGATGTGCTCCGGCGCGCGATCGAGCGATAGTCGCGGCCGGGGCGGCATAAGCGCTCCGGCAGCAAGCGCCACGCGGGGTGGCCCAAGAGCAATGAGGAGGGTCGCGCGACCCTCCTCATTGCTTTGCGCAATTGGCGGTTGTTGCGCGAGGACTACCCGGCCTCGGCGAGTGGTTGCTCCTCGATCTCGGCGGCCTGCAAAGGATCGCGGTGCTCGCAGGCGATGCACTGGGCCATACTGCGCCCGCGCTGCACCATCAGCGAGCCGCAGCGCGAGCAGCGCTGGTTCAGCGGCAACGACATGGTGGAGAAATCACAGGCGGGGTAGGCCTCGCAGCCGTAGAAGAGGCGGCCGCGCTTGCTGCGGCGCCGCACCAATTCGGAGCCGCACTTGGGGCAAGCGACCCCTATGCGCTCCAGGAAGGGCTTGGTGTTCTTGCAGTCGGGGAAGCGGCTGCAGCCGACGAACTTCCCGAAGCGGCCGAACTTGACCACCATAGGGGCGCCGCACCGGTCGCAGTCTATGCCGGCCGGTTCGTCTTCGAGGCGGACGTCCTTGATCTCCTTCCGGGCCAGGGAGAGCCGCCGGCTGAACGGTTCGTAAAAGTCCCGCACCACGGGGACCCAAGCCTTGTTCCCCGCCGCTACCTCGTCCAGGTCACTCTCCATGTGCGCGGTGAAGTCCACATCCATCACCTGCGGGAAGTGCTCCACCAGTAAGTCGGTGACCACGTAGGCGGTCTCGGTAGGGACTAGGTTGCGCTGCTGGCGCTCAACATAACCGCGCGAGATGATGGTGGAGATGATGGAGGCGTAGGTGCTCGGCCGCCCGATGCCCTTGCCCTCCAGTTCCTTGATGAGCGTCGCCTCATTGTAGCGCGGAGGCGGCTGCGTGAAGTGCTGCTCCGGCAGGATATCGAGTGCCCGCAGAGGCTCTCCCTCCGCCACATCCGGGATCGGGCGCTCCTCCTCCTGCTTGGAGTCGCTCTCGCCGCCCAAGGCCAGGTACCCTGGGAAGGACAGGGTCGAGCCGCTAGCGCGGAACAGGTACCGATGCGCGCGGTCCGCGGTGTCGGCGGTGACTTCTACAGTGAGCGTCTGGTAGACGGCCGGGTTCATCTGGCTGGCCAAGAGGCGGCGCCAGATGAGCCGGTACAACTGCAGCTGCTCGCGGCTCAGGTGAGCGGAGACACTCTCGGGCGTTCGGTGGGCCGAGGTTGGCCGGATCGCCTCGTGGGCTTCCTGCGCCATCCGCGACCGGGTGCGGTACCGCCGCGGCGCTTCCGGGAGATAGTCGGGGCCAAAGCGACTCTCGATGACAGCCCGCGCTTCCCGCACCGCCGACTCGGCCACGTGGACGCTGTCGGTACGCATGTAGGTGATCAGGCCCTGCGAGCCCTCGGCACCCAGGTCCACGCCTTCGTAGAGCTGCTGCGCCACCCGCATCGTGCGGGCGGCCTGGAATCCCAGTCGCCGCGACGCTTCCTGTTGCAGGGTACTGGTAGTGAACGGCGGAGGCGGAGTCCGGCGGCGCACGCCGCGCTTGACGCTGCCCACGTCGTAGTCGGCGCCCGCCAGCCTGTCGCAGACGAGGCGCGCAGCGGCCTCATCCCGCAGGTCCGCATCCTCCCCGTCGACCTTCGCCAGACCGGCCTTGAACTGCTCTCCCTGTCCCTCCAGGCGCTCCAGCAGCGCATCGATGGTCCAGTACTCCTCCGGGTCGAAGGCGTGGATCTCGCGCTCGCGGTCCACTATGAGGCGCACCGCCACTGACTGCACCCGGCCGGCGCTGAGACGGCTGCGCACCTTCTGCCAGAGCAGGGGGCTCAGCTCGTAGCCCACCAGTCGGTCCAGAATGCGGCGCGCCTGCTGCGCATCGACCAGATCGGTGTCGATCTCACGCGGATGCTCGAAGGCCGTCTTGATGGCGCCGGGGGTGATCTCGTGGAACACCACGCGCCGCGCCCGCTCCGGTTCGAGGTCGGTGGCCTGCATGACGTGCCAGGCGATGGCCTCGCCCTCTCGGTCGAGGTCGGTAGCTAGGTAGACCTGACGGGCCCCGTCGACGGCGGCCTTGAGTTCCTTTACGACGGCCTTCTTGTCGTTGGGAACGCGATAGGTGGGCTCGAAGTCGCGCTCCGTGTCAACGGAGAGACGGGACTTGAGGAGGTCGCGCACGTGGCCGATGGACGCCTTGACGGTGTAGCCCCGGCCCAGGTAGCGCTGGATGGTGCGCGCTTTGGTAGGGGATTCGACAATGACCAGGTTGCCGCTTCGGCGGCGAGCGCCGGCTGCCGCGGCCTTGGCCGGCCTTGCTTTTGCCGTCCGGGCCTTGCGCTCTGCCGGCTTGGGCTTGGCGGCGGTCGCCTGGGTGCGCGTTCCGCCGGGGAGAGCGCGAAAGAGACCGCGCCCGCACTGGGGGCAGGCACCCACCATTCCCGGTGAGCCGGCCTTGGAAACGCCCTCGTGGGCGTCCGCCATCGTGACCTTGGCGCGGCATTGTAGGCAGTAGACTTGGATATCAGTCAAGAGATTGATGGGGCTCCTATAGGTACTGTGTGCGGTTCTCGGCCCGCAGCTGGTCCACCAGTTCCTTCACGTCCTGTGAGCGGCTCTTGGGGCAGATCAGCAGCGCGTCGTCGGTGTCCACGACCACGAAGTCGTGGAGGCCGATGGTGGCGATCAGCCGTTTACCGCCGTAGATGATTGTGCCGCTGGTGCCGGACTTCAGGCAGTCGGCTCCCAGAATCACGTTGCCGTCGTCGTCAGCGTCGATCACCTCGGCCAGGCTAGCCCAGGTCCCGACATCGCTCCAACCCAAGTCGGCCGGAACCACGGCGACGCGGTCATCCCGTTCCATCACGCCGACGTCGATGCTTACCGACGGCACCTTCGACCAAGAGGCATTCAGAACGGCGGACTCTCGTCCGGTGAATAGGGCGTCGTCGATGGTCGCCAGCGCCCGGCTCACCTCGGGCAGATAGCGCTCCAGAGCGGCCATGATTCGGTCCACGCGCCAGACGAACATGCCGGCATTCCACAGGTGTCGGCCGCCGGCGAGGAACTCCTTCGCCCGCTCGAGGTGGGGCTTCTCGGTGAAGCGCGCCACCCGGTGGGCAACACGGACGCCGAGGGGCTCCAGTTCCTGGCCCAACTCGATGTACCCATAGCCGGTCTCGGGCCGGGAGGGGGTGATGCCGATGGTGACGAGGTAGCCCCGCTCCGCCTGTTGAGCGGCCGTCTCGACCACGCGCGCGAACTCGTCCGGCCGCTTCACCACATGGTCGGCGCTGAGCACGGCCACCACTGCCTGCGGGTCACGGCGGCGGATGAACAGGCTGCCCAGGCCAACCGCGGGAGCGGTGTTCCTGCCTGCCGGCTCTACGATGACGTTTCTCGCCGGCACGTCGGGCAATTGGCGCTGGACCTCGTCTCGGCAGGCGGCATTGGTGACCACATAGACCTGGTCGGCGGGCACTAGGGGCCCGAGCCGGTCATAGGTCTCCTGCAGCATGGTTCGCGCAGAGGCAAGGTCGAGCAGTTGCTTGGGGCGATCATGTCGGCTACGGGGCCACAGCCTTGTGCCCTGGCCGCCGGCAAGGATGAGCGCGTACACGGGGCGAACCTCCTCTGGTCTACCGGGGACCGGTCCGCCTACCCAAGCGGACCGCTCATTCCTGAGTGTACGCGACGCCTGCCTCGCGCACCAGAACATAGTGCATCCCGCCCACCGAGCGTGCCAGCCCCTTAAGTTCCAGCAGGGCGAGGGTGCTCGACACCGCTGCCGGCGACAAGCCGGTGGATCGCCCGATCTCGTCCACGTGGGATGGATCGAGGCTGAGGCTGCCAAGAATGCGCCGCTCGTTCTCGTCGGCGGGCATGGCCAGGCGGACCTCGGTCTGGGCGGCGACGAGCCGCAGGTCCATTTCCTCCAGGATGTCCTCGGCGCACGTGACCAGCTTGGCCTCGCCCCGCTTGATGAGGCGGTTGGTCCCTTCGCTCATGGGCCAGAAGATGCCGCCCGGGACCGCGTAGGTGTCGCGTCCCTGTTCGAGGGCGAACTGGATGGTGATCAGGGCCCCGCTGCGCTCACCGGCCTCGATGGCCAGCACCCCGTGGCACATCCCGGAGATGATCCGGTTGCGCGGCGGGAAGTTGCGCGCGTCCGGCCGGGTGCCGAGGGCGTACTCGCTTAGTACGGCGCCGCCGGCAGCGATACGCCCGGCCAGGTCGCGGTGTCGAGACGGGTAGATGACGTCGACGCCGCTGCCTAGGACGGCGAGGGTGCGGCCGCCGGCATCGAGGGCCGCCTCGTGCGCCACCGCGTCGATGCCCAGCGCCAACCCGCTCACCACCGTAACCCCGGAGGCGGCCAAACCGGCCACGATGCGCCGGGTTGCCTCAAGCCCATAGCGCGTGGGTTTTCGCGTACCTACTACCGCGACGGCGAGTGTGTCGCACTCCAGCAGGTCGCCGCGAATGTAGAGCACGGCCGGTGGAGAGGAGATGTGGCGGAGACGCTCTGGGTACTCCGGGTGGGTGAGGGGCAGAGCCGAGACGCCCTTGCGCTCCAGCAATCCCCATTCCTGCGCCGGGTCGATCCGGCCACGTGCCCGAAGCAGCTCCTCCGCCACCGCTCGCGGCAGGCCTGCGAAGAGGATCTCGGTCTCATCGGCTTTCCAGGCTTGCTCCAAGGTGCCGAACCGCCCAAGAAGCTGCTGGATGCGGCCGGCGCCCAGTCCCTGAACGTGGCTGAGGGCGAGCCAGTAGGGGGTGTCGTCGGGCACGTAGTGGGCCAGGAGGCTCCTCCGCCGCTAGAGGGTGAAACACAACAGCGCCGCATGCGGCGCCTCGCCGACCGGCGCTGCTGATGAGCGCATGACAGCGCCTGCCGTCATCCTGACGCGGAGACGGCAGGACTCGCCCGCATACGAGGGCTCGCCCGCCTAGTCGATCTCCAGGACGGCCCGCTCGCCCTTCTTCTCGGCGGCGACGCGCACCAGGGTCCGCATGGCATTCGCCACGCTGCCGCTCTTGCCGATAACACGTCCCACATCACTGCCGTCGACCCGCAGCCGGTAGAGGGTAGCGCGCGGTCCGGTCAACTCGAGGACCTGCACTTTTTCCGGGTAATCTACCAGGTTGTGGGCGACGAACTCAATCAAACGTCGCATATGTCTTCCCCAGTCTCAGTTGTGGTTCCCAGCCAGGCGCATCGAGAGCCGGCTATCCTTGCCCGGAAGCGCGAGCCGGCTCGACCCAGGTCTAACTCGTCCGGATCAGGCGGTGGCGGCGGTATCGACTTCGGCGGCCTTCCGCTGACGGCTGGCGAGCAGGCGGTCAACCGTCTCGCTGCACTGCGCGCCGACGCCTCTCCAGTACTCCAGCCGCTCGTCCTGCACCTCAACCACCGGCGGGTCAACCAGCGGGTTGTAGTAGCCGATGTTCTCAAGAAAGCGACCGTCTCGAGGCGAGCGGCTGTCGGCAACCACGATGCGATAGGAAGGCTGGCCCTTGGCGCCCACGCGGCGCAGTCGAATTCTCAGCATGTAGGTATCCTCTCTCTCTTTGTTTGGCTTCCGGAAGGAACGGCTGACTCTGCTGGGTCCCGTCTCCGGCGACGAGACTCAGCGGAAGAGCGAAGTGACTCCACGGAGCTTGCCCCGGGAGAACACCTTCATCATCTTCTGCGCTTGCCGGAACTGCTGCAAAAGCGCGTTCACGTCCTGCACGGTGGTGCCGCTTCCTTGCGCAATGCGCC
This sequence comes from Anaerolineae bacterium, assembly GCA_040768685.1. Classification (GTDB taxonomy): domain Bacteria; phylum Chloroflexota; class Anaerolineae; order DRVO01; family DRVO01; genus Ch71. Next base: position 208,376 of record JAXGMM010000003.1, on the reverse strand, counting down.
GCTTGCGGCTGCCGTTGATGACCTGTGGGTTGCGGCGCTCCTCGCGGGTCATGCTGCCGATGATCGCTTCGATCCGGCGCATCTCCCGATCGGTGTCCGCCCCGGCCAGTTCCTTGCTCACGGCCCCGAACCCCGGAATCATGTCCAGGATCTGGGTGAGCGGCCCCATCTTCTTGAGTTGCCGGAACTGCTCCTGGAAGTCCTCCAGGTTGAAGGAGGCCGTCCTGAGCTTCTGCTCCATCTCGGCGGCGCGGGCCTTGTCGAAGCTCGACTCCGCCTTCTCGATCAGGGACAGTATGTCGCCCATCCCCAGAATGCGCGAGGCCAGGCGCTCCGGGTAGAATGGCTCCAGGGCATCGGTGCGTTCGCCGGTGGCCAAGAACTTGATCGGGACGCCGGTGACCTCGCGGACCGATATGGCAGCGCCGCCGCGGGCATCGCCATCGACCTTGGTGAGGATGAGCCCGGTGAGCGGCACGGCCCGGTTGAACTCCTCGGCCACACGCACCGCGTCCTGCCCGGTCATGGCGTCCGCCACCAGGAGCACCTCGGCCGGGTTGGCGAGCTCGCGGACGGCCTTCAGCTCGTCCATCATCCGCTCGTCAATGTGGAGGCGACCGGCGGTGTCCAGGATGACGACCGAATGGCCCTTCGTGCGGGCCTCCGCCAGGGCCCCGCGAGTGATCCGCACCGGATCCTCGCCGGCGGCTCCGGTATAGACCGGCACGCCTATGCTCTGCCCCAACACCAGCAACTGCTGGACGGCGGCAGGACGGTAGACGTCGGCGGCCACCAGCAGTGGCCTCTGCCCCTCGGACTTGAGCCTCACGGCGAGCTTGGCGGCGGTAGTTGTCTTCCCCGAGCCCTGCAAACCGGCGAGCATGATCACGTGGGGCGACACCCCGCCAAGGTTGAGGGGGGCGCTCTCGCCCAGGGTCTTGATCAGCTCTTCCTGGACGATCTTGACTACCTGTTGGGCCGGACTGAGGCTCTTGATCACCTCGACGCCAACCGCGCGCTCGCGCACGCGATTGACTAAGTCCCGCACCACCTTGTAGTTGACGTCGGCCTCCAGCAGAGCCATGCGCACGTCCTTCATGGCCTGGCTGACATCGGCCTCCGTCACCACACCGTGGCGCTGGAGCTTGCCAAAGGTCTCCTGTAGCTTCTCTGTCAGGCTCTCGAACATCACTCCTAACTCTAAGAAGCGCCGTTCACCGAACGGCGCGACGCGTAATTCTAGCCGAGGGATCGACCGTGAGCAAACCGGGGTCGCCGCAGGGCGTCCCACCGAGCCGGCTTGTTCCGGCGGCACCGGCCGCGTATCTAGACATGTGCGGTCAACACGGTGCGCTCGTCAGCGGAGCACGCTGTCGAGCGCCAGGTTCACGTCCTCAAGGAAGCCGCCGAAGCGCTCTAGACGATCCTGTATCGTGGTCACTTCTTCTTGCACTAGGGTCACCTGGCCGGCAAGAGCCTCCAGATCCGCCTCGGCCTGCTCGAGGGCCTCGACGCGGCTATCCACCGTAGCGGCTCCCTTTTGCAGCGCTGCCAGTTCGAGTCCGGTTGCTTCGGCGCGGTCCTGTAGGACTGCGACCGCCTCCTCCAGTAGGACAACTCGATCCGAAAGGGCGGCCGACTCCGTCTGGACAGTTGCCAGGGGCTGCACGACGACTCTCTGCCAGTCCTGCGCCGGGACGAACCAAAGTGTCCGGTTCAAGGCGAAAATGGCGGCAATGGACAGCACGGCCCCAACCAGGGTGCAGCCAGCGAGAAGCAGAACTAGCTGCCTTCGAGTGAGCGCCACTCCTGTCGGACGAGCCACGTCGCGATCCTCCACGGTTTGGTCAGCCTCTCCAAATAGCAACGCAGGGTTGATCCCGCTGTAGCTTCTCGGCCAGTTCTCATCTTCGTTGAAGCTCAAGCGCGGAGCTTCGGGGGGAGTCATGGATGGCTCAACAGGCTCCTTCCACCGATCCGGTTCGGGGTCCGCTTCCAGCAGCGCGGACTCATGCGACTCGGGGGGCTCCTGCAACTCTTGTTGGTCGGGGTGAACCTTCCCCGCCGACGCTCCCGAAGGGGGACAGACGCTCTGAAGTTCGCCCGTCTCGTTCTCGCCGGGCGTGAGGATGCCGGAGTCCGGCGGTGTGATCGGGGCAGGCGGGCTCATCGTCTCGCCTATCGGGACCGCAGGGGAGGATGGCTTCGTTGACAAGGGACTGGGCGCGATCTGCTCCGGCTCACGCTCGGCCTCGGGCTGGTCCGTCCGAAGAGCAAGCGCCGTCTCCGGTTCGACTTGCGGCATCGCCGGCTGATCGAACTCGAACTGAAGGCGTGGTCGCAGACGCGACAAGAGGGCGGGGGTTACGCCAGGCACCGACAGGAGGTCGTCGGGGCGGCGGAGGGTGCCGCCCGACTGACGGTACTCCACGATGCGGCGAGCCAGAGCCGGGCCCATCGCCGGCAAAGAGCACAGCTCGTCGAACGTGGCGGTAGGAAGATTGAGCTTCCCGCCGACTGCCATCACCCCTCCTGCGTCACTTGGCCGCCCCCATGGCTAACGGCCTCGGCCGGCCCGGCGACTCTAGGATCAGTATACCACCGGTCCGGGCCGAGAGCGACCGGCTCGGCGCCGATCCCCGGCCGCCTCAATGGGCTGAGGTGACTATCGGCAGATAGCCCGTCGTGCTGGAGACTCCGGCTGGATTCTGCCGGGCTGCCTCTACCGTGAACTCTCTATGCCAGGTCGCCACGGTCGCCCAGGGGTCTGCCGAGGCGGCACGCAGATACAGGGTGTGGTCGCCGGCGGGCAGGGAAGTCAGGGTGAAGTCGAAACTCGCGACGAAGTCGTCGCTGCCATCACCGGCGGCGACGGTGCGCCAAGCGCCGGAGTCGACGCGCTGCTCCAGGGCGGCCAGCGAAGGTGCCTCGCCGGTAGCGGTCACGCCGCCGGTGACGTGGACGCTGCCGCTTTCCTCGGGCTCGATGTCGGCGGCGATGGCCAGGGGTAGGGCGGGCGCCGAGCCCTCGGCGACGGTCAGAGTCGTGGAGGCGAAGCCCTGGTTGCCGCGGTTGTTGGTAAACGACACCTCGATGCGCCATTCTCCCTGTGGGGGCGGCGGCAGGGTTAGCTGGAACAGCTCATCGGACGAGTCGCAGGCGCCATCGGCGCAGGGCAGTGGGCGCCAAGGCCCCTCGTTGATACGGTACCTTCCAGTGGTGATACGGTTGATGGTGAGCGGCGTCCGTGTAGTGCTGGGATAGGGCTCGTCGTTCGCCCCACCCATCAGGGTGATTCCATCGTGGTCGCGTTCGATGGCCAACGTCACCCGGACCTCGGTATCGACTGGATCAAGGATGCCGTCTCCGTCCGAGTCGCGCCAGCCGACCTGCCCGGCGGAGCAGGGGCAGAGCTGGTGTAGGCGATAGGGCTCGAGACCGCCCCTCATGATGCATCCGTAGTCGGTGTGGCCGTCCACTTGTGAGTTACTCGTTGGGACGCCGAGGTAGCCGGACACTCGATCGGCCGAGATGCCTGCGTCGGCGTATTCGTCCAACGCACCGAAGATGTGGCCGGTCTCATGGGCCACGACCGCGGCCATGTTCTCCGGGCCGTAGCCGTTGTTGCCGTACGTGACCACCATATAGGGACCGTAGAGGTAGCAGTAGGCGAAGTAGCCGTCAGTGAATCGGTTGTCTTCGTCATTGAGGCTATCGACTACGTAGATGGTGAACGCCCAATCCGCCTGTCGGCGAGTCTTGGTGTCCCGGTTGAACAGCCGCGTCGCGGTTAGGTATGAAGAATGAGGATAGCCGAGCTTCTGGGTGGCCTCAGAGATCCAGAGCCGATCCTCATAGTGAGGACGTCCGATCGGTTCGTAGGATACGGATACCGGGTGGGTGTAGTGGTCCTCGTACACGAACTGAACCTGCGCTCGCGGCTCGTGTGACTGCCACCAGTTCATGGCCTGGACGACCTGCTGGAATACTAGCTGCTGCCTGTCGGGCGTCCAATCCTCGGTGTTGATGTCGATGGACCCGTCGCTCTCGATGAGCACAATGTTGATGGCGACCTTGCCGATGAAGTACTCGCTCTGCTGGTAGAGGGAAGGATCGAGCGCCTGGCCCATCAGCCCACCCAGATCGGCAGCGATCCTGGGCTCGGCCGAGAGCGTGTGCTCGTCCTCGCCTGGGGCTATCGTGACGGGGTTCAGAAGTGAGTGCCAGACTCCGACCACGGTCGCCGGCCCCGGTTCAAGGACCGTCGCGGGAGGCACGGGCCCGTGCGTCGCGAGCGTCGACAAGCCCTGCTGGACCAGACGGGCGGCATCGGACTCTTCGATCTCAACGATCAAGCCGTCCGGTGGGAAGGAGTGGAGGACACGAGCGCCATAGGAATCCAGCGCCGACTGGAGCGCGTCGAACTGCTCGGATGTGGTAAGCAAAAGGTGCCGTGTGTGGGTTTCGGTGGATTCCGCCCGGATGGAATGGGCGGGCGCCAGCAGCAATAGCAGGGCCGCCAGGGCCACCGCTAGTCCGGCCCGCCGTATGCGAAGCTCCATCCCGGTCTCTGCCTCCACCAATTCCGACGCACCGCTTTCTGCGGCGCTGGTGAGTCGGCAGGGAGGCGGAGCGGATCAATGGCTCATTGGTACTAGTGCCACCTTTTGTGGGCTCCACCGGCCCGGCTATAATGGCGCGCGCCCGGCGGGGACGGCGCGCGAACGAGCGGTGCTGCCCGAGGTGGTCAGCGGGGAGACGTGGTGACGGCGGTCACGGTACTGGCCGATGATCTGACGGGGGCGCTCGACACCGGGGTTCAGTTCGCCGGCGGCGGCCGCACGGTGAGGGCGATCTGGCGTCGAGGCGCTCGAGAGGCTGACGTGGTCATCGCCGACACGGAGACGCGTGGCGCCCCAGCGCACACGGCGGCTCGGGTGGCCGCTGACTGGGCGCGGACGGCTAAGGGGCAGGTCTACAAGAAGATAGACAGCACCTTGCGAGGACCGTTTGCCGCTGAGGCCCGGGCAGTCGCTGGAATACTCGGCAAGAAGGGCGCCCTGGTTGCGCCGGCGTTCCCGGGTGCGGGCCGGACGGTGGTCGACGGCGTCCTGCTGGTGCACGGTATACCGGTGCATGAGGCCGGCTTCGCTCAGGATCCCGGTTCGCCGGTGACTGAGTCGCTTGTGGCGGCGGTGGTGGAGCGGCAGGCGGGCGGCCCGGTCGGGCGCTTGAGGCTGTCCGAGGTACGCCAAGGGGCAGTCGCGGTGGCCGCCGCTCTGGAGCGACGGCGCGGGTTCGTGATCGCCGACGCCGAGACCGGGGCCGATTTGGGCACGCTCGCACGGGCGCTCATGGAGCGGCAGGACTGGCTGCCGGTGGGGTCGGCGGGATTGGCGGCGGCTTGGGCGGGCGACCTCGGGTTCCGGCAGCCGCCGGCCATGGCGCCGAACCTGGCCAAGGGCTACCTTCTGGTGTGCGGCAGCGCCCACCCGGCCAACCGGCGGCAGGTCAGACGCCTGGCGGAGACGTTGGGGGCGACGCCGGCACAGGCCGAGCCCGGCGATAGGGCTGCCTGGCTGCGGGCCCAAGCCGACTTCGAGCGCCATGGGCTGGCGGTGATGATCACGCCCGACCGCCGAGTGGACGCCCAGGAGGCATGGCGGGTGAGGCTGCAACTGATGGAATGGGCGGCACTGGCCGTGCGCAACTGGCCGCTGTCCGGTCTCTACGCCACCGGCGGCGAGACCCTCCGGTCCATACTCGAGGCACTCGGAGTGGATTCGCTTCGGCCGGTCGCGGAGGCCTCGCCGGGAGTGGTGATTTCGGAGGCGGAACTGCCCAGCGGCCGTTGCCTGGAGGTGGTGAGCAAGGCCGGCGGCTTCGGCGACGACGATCTGCTGGCGAAACTGTTCGGCCGGCAGCCCGAGCAAGGAGCAGCGGACAGGGAGTCGAGGGGATGGTGAAACGGGCCACGCTGTTCGTGACGATGGGCGACCCGGCGGGCGTCGGCCCGGAGATCGTATGCAAGGCCATCGCGAGATCGGGCGGCAAGACGCCCTCGCGTCTGGTCATCGTCGGCACCCGTTCGGTGCTGGAGCGAGCGGCAGGCTGGGTGGGGGCGTCCATCGCCTGGGAGGACTACCAGCCGGAGACGGCCGGCCTCACCCGGGCGGGAGTGACCGAACTGCTCGACGTACCCGTGCGCGGCGTCGAAGCGTGCCCACCTGGGAGGCTAGACCCTGTTTGCGGCGAGGCGGCTTACCGCTACATCGAGGCGGCCATTGAGCGCTGCCGGCGGGGCGAGGGCGCCGGGGTGGTGACGGCGCCCATCAACAAGGCGGCCGTCAACGCCGCCGGATATCACTTCGCCGGTCACACCGAGATCCTCGCTCACCTGCTGCAGGCGAAGGGCGTTGCAATGATGCTGGCCACGCCCAAACTGCGTGTCGCCCACGTGAGCACGCACTGCTCCTTGGCCACAGCTGTCGAGCGGGCGCGGCCCGATAGGATAATGCGCGTGGCGCGACTGCTGCACGAAGCGGTTGGGAGCCTGGGCATAGGGCAGCCACGGCTGGCTGTTGCGGGGCTCAACCCGCACGCCGGTGAGGGCGGGCTCTTCGGCGACGAGGAGGAGCGGTTCATCCGCCCGGCGGTGGAGGAGCTGCGCAGGCAGGGGATGGTCGTGGCGGGACCGGAACCGCCGGACACGGTGTTCCGCCGGGCCTACCTGGGCGAGTTCGACGGCGTGGTGGCGATGTACCACGACCAAGGGCATATCGCCGTGAAAACGCTCGGATTCAGCGAGGGTGTTAACGTTACCCTCGGCCTGCCCATCGTGCGGACCTCGGTGGACCACGGTACGGCTTTCGATATCGCCGGCACCGGGAAGGCAGACGAGGGCAGCCTTTTGGCGGCCCTGGACATGGCGGCGCAGCTCTCAGCGCGCCGGGCGGAATCGGAAACACAATGAGGAGATCAGCGTAATGGCATTGCAGACGCCTTGGACGGACGACCTCTCCGGTTGGCTTGAGCGCTTCTGGGCGGAGAACGCCAAGTGCTACGAGCCCTTCAGCACCAACAAGCCGCGAGTTCCGGTCTCGGTGGGCCTGAACGAGGACTGGGTGAAGCACGAAGCGGGCGTGACCGACCACCGGCGTTTCCACACCGACTTCGAGTATCAGCAGGCCATGCGAGCCAAGGCCAGCGCGGTAGCCCAGCGCGAGCTGGGGAGGGTGCTCGGCCCGGCCATCAACCTCGGGTCCGTCACCAACACCTCTATCTATGGTGGCGAGGTGGTGTACCCCGATAACGCCGGTCCATGGCTGCTGGAGAGCATCGAGGACCCGGTCCACGACGTGCCGGCACTCATTCGGCGGATGGGGAAGCAGGACATCCTCAAGGCGGGCGTCAACCCCATTGTGCTGGAGTGGCGGCAGCGGCTGCTGGAGGAGTACGGCGTCGACATCCAGCTGGGCACCGGTTGCCACGGCCTGGCCACCTTGGGCTGCATCATCTGCGGGACGACCAACTTCATCTACTGGCTCTACGACTATCCCGACCAGATGGACGCTCTCATGCAGTTGTTCTACGAGACCAATCTCGAGTACATGGTGCGCCTCCGCGAGGTTACGGGGGCATCCATGCGCGGCATGGGGATGGGCAACGACAACGTGGCTTTCCTAACGCCCGGCCTTTACCGCAAGTACTGCCTGGAGCGAGAGCGAGCCTGGTTCGATCACTTCAGCGAACCGGGCGTCGAGCGCCGAGGCTTCCATAGCGACAGCGATAATGCGCACATGCTTGGCGTGCTGGCCGAGCTCGACCTCAGCCACGTGAACCTGGGCCCCAACGTCGACCCGCTGGTGATCCGTGAGAAGATGCCGAAGGCGATCATCGAGGGCCAGGTGCCCCCCTTCCTGCTGCGCGAGGGCACGCCGGAGCAGGTCCTAGCCCGTTGTCGCCAGGACATCGTCAAGGTGGGTGGAGGCGGCGGCCTGGTGCTGGACTCGGCGGGGAGCATCAACGACGGCACCCCGTACGAGAACGTGCGCGCCATGATGTGGGCAGCGGAGGTCTATGGCCGCTACCAGGACGGGCGGTTGGTGATCGTGGACTAGGTCCGGGACCGACGGCGTTCGCGCCGTCCGACCGTCGCAGATGGGACGGTGGCCGCTGCCTGTTGACTGCACCCGCTCAGGTGCAGCGGAGGCGGCGGCCACCGTTCTGCCTCCGAGCGACCTGACGACCCAGAGGGGCCGGCGCCTTTGGAGGGCAGGAAACGGTAGCCGAGGCGATCGCCTCTCGCGGCATCTCCCGCGTGAGCAGGGGCTTCTCGCCGGGGGCTAGGTCTCGGCGCCTAGACCCGCGCCAACTGGGCGACCCCTTGTCGGCCGCTGATCAGCCATTGCGGGTCCTCGGCGGCCAGGCGCGTGACGATCTCCTTGTTCAGGCCCGCCGCCAGCTCCCCCTTGAAGGTGCGCAGCAGCAACACCGGCGCCGGGAAGCTGCCCACGGCGGTCTCGATTGGAGTGTGGAAAGGCCAGTGACGGTCTTCGAGGAAGCGGCGGTAGTTGACGTCGCCTTTGGCGATGACGAGAGCAGAGCGCCCCAGGCGCTCGCTCAGGTCGGCCGGCAGGGCGCGGTAGTGACCGGGCCCGCACCAGTAGGGGTGGTCACGAACCTCCAGCCGGCCGCCGGCGTTGGCGACCGCGAGCCGTAGGCCGACCACCGCTGCTTCCGAGCCCTCGGCTGCCTGGAGGAACGCCATCGATGCAGCCACCTCCGCTTTCGTCCCGTCCGACACAAAGAACGGATACGGCTTGACCTCCAAGACGACGCGCTCCGCCGCGTGGCCGAGCAGCCAATCGGCCAGGTGCAGGTCGGCGAGGAGTTCGGGGCCGGAGTTGTCGCAGATGATGGCGACCTCGGCGCTTGGGGAGCCCTGCACCAGAGCCAGCGCGGCGGCACAATCGTCGATCACCGGAGCGGTGTCCTCGAGACGGTGGTGATCGTGGGCATGTCGCTCCGCTATGACGACGTTGCTCAAGTCGACGCGGTTTCCCCAGAGGCTGCGACGCGCCATCACTCTGAAAGCATCTGGCGCCGGCATTCCCTGGACCCGCTGTTCGGCCTCGGCCAGGGCGGGAAGGAGGGAGGTGCAACGGCGGAGCAGGTCGGCCTTTTGGGGCAAGAACGGATCGGCGTGCGACCCCTCGTAATAGCCGATCGCGGACAGAAGGCGGGTGTAGAAGTAGGCCTCGGCGAAGTACCAGGGCACCTCCAGCCAGGTGCGCCCCCGCCAGCGGCGGTACTCAGTCTCCCACTCCTCCCGGAGGGGTATCCCCTCGGGCGGCGGAGCCACCGGCAGCGTGGTGATCTCCGCGGCCAGCGATTCCAGTCGGGCCCGAATGCCATCGGCCGTGGACGAAAGCCTCAGCACGTCGGCGATGATGGCCGGCTTGCGCTCCACAATCGTAGCCCGGGCGAATGACCCGGGCTCCGACGTCATTATGGGGGGCGGGAGGAATCGTCGCGCCAAAAGGCTACGCCTGTTGGCCCGTGTCGGTCTTCGCTCCTTCCTCATCGGGCAGAGGCGCTGTGCGACCAGCGTGGTTGGGGTCGGCGTCCCGTCTGATGAAGGCGCTGAAGAACTCGATCGGGAGCGGGAACACGATGGTGCTGTTCTTCTCCACTGCGATCTCGGTGAGAGTCTGGAGGTAGCGGAGCTGGATGCCCTCGGGATGCTCGGCGATGACGCCGGCGGCATTGGAGAGCTGCTGCGAGGCCTCAAACTCGCCCTCCGCGTGGATGATCTTGGCGCGGCGTTCACGCTCAGCCTCGGCCTGACGGGCCATGGCGCGCTGCATGGACTGCGGCAACTCCACGTCTTTGACCTCGACGACGCTCACCTTGATGCCCCAGGGCTCGGTCTGCTCGTCGATGATGCGCTGCAGCTTCTGGTTGATGTCGTCGCGGTGTGCCAGGAGTTCGTCCAGTTCCGACTGGCCGAGCACGCTGCGCAGGGTGGTCTGGGCGATCTGCCAGGTGGCGCGGCGATAGTCCTCTACCTTCGTCACGGCGTCCTCGGGGCTGACGACGCGGAAGTAAGCGACGGCGTTGACCTTCACCGTGACGTTGTCGCGAGTGATGGCCTCCTGGGACGGAATGTCCATGGTGACCACACGCAGGTCGATCTTCACCATCCGGTCGACCACCGGGATGATGAGGAACAGGCCCGGGCCCTTGGCCCCGACGAGGCGGCCGAGCCGGAAGATGACGCCGCGCTCGTACTCCTGCACCACCTTGACGGCGGAAGTGAGCAAGAGCACGAGCAGCACGACAACAACACCAAGGCTTGAGAACAGAGCGGCAAGCAGTTCGTCCATGGGTCTCTCCCTTCGGCCAGTGCGGCCGGTGCAGACGACGAGGTTCGGCCGGCTGTCGGGTGAATCCTATCAGGTGTACCGGTGGTCATCAAGGCGGGCGGACGCACCGAGCCCTGGGGCACGCGCCGCGGGGCTCGGTAGGGGTCCAGGTTGCGGCGGCTCTAGGCGAGCCACTCCCCGAGGTGGGCGGCGACGAAGTCGTCGTCGGTCAGGTGCGGGTAGGCCGCCTGCACACGGTCGATCTCCGCCGGCTGCCCGCAGGAGAGGTCCTCCTTCGCGCTCAGACAGGCGCGGCTGGCGAGGATCCCCTGCCGGCGCAGGACCTCGTTGATGCCGGCGATGCAGCCGGCATACCCGTTTGCCACGTCGAACAGGGCGGAATTGGCGTCCGTGAGTTGGTTCGCTTCGTCCAGCAGGCTCTGGGGTACGGGCGCGCCCGACTTGACCAGCGCCTGCACGCGAATATGCATCTCGACGGCGCGCTTCGTCCACACCGCCCACTGGCCCAGCAGGCCGCCAACGATCCGAGCCTGGACGGGCTTGCCGTTGACGGGGAAGGTGAACGGGGTGAGCAGGTCGAGCACGATGTGGTCGTCGTTGCCGGTGTAGAGGGCGATCTCACCGGCTCGGCCGGACTCAACCACGCCGCGTACCACGTCTATGGTCTGGTAGCGGTTGAAGGGCGCCATTTTAATGGCGATGACGTTCTCGATCTCGGCGAAGCGGCGCCAGAACTCGAACGGCAGGATGCGGCCGCCGACGGCCGGCTGCAAGTAGAAGCCGAAGAGCGGCATGACCTCGGCCACGGCCCGGCAATGCCGGATGAGCGTGTCGTTGTCGGCCTGCTTCAGCGCGGCCAGGCTCAGCAACACGGCGTGATAGCCGAGCCGCCGCGCCAGCTGCGCCTCGCGCACCGCCTGCTCGGTGTTGCCCACCACTCCGGCAATGAGGGCGACCGTCCGCCCGGTTTGGCCGGCGTAGGCGTTCGCTTCTTCGGCAGCGAGAGTGAGCACCGGCTCGAGCAGGTCGAACTGGGGCTCGCGGATCTCAAACTGGGTGGTGTGTACCGCCACCGCCACGCCGCCGGAGCCGGCGGCGCAGTAATAGCGGGTCAGGGCGCGCTGGCGCCGCTCGTCCAGCCGGCGAGCCTCGGTGAGGGCCAGCGGGTGGGCGGGGATGACGCAGCCCTGGCGGATGAGCGATAGGACAGCGGCTGGGGGCATGGGCACGTTAGGCATCGATCGCTCCCTAGAACCGACCGTCGCGGGTCTCGAAGTGGGTGGGCTTGCCAAAGGACGCGCCGCCACGCTCCAGCCAGCCCGCCGTCCAGCGCACCATCGTATCCAGGGAGACGCTGGGATAGCCGAAGTAGTCGAAGCAGCGGCCGGCATTATTCAGGAGGGCGGTGGGCGCCTCCTGGCCCTCGATGATGGCGGGCTTGCCCAGGTGCTCGCCGAAGCGCTCGGCAACCCGGCGCACTGAGATGATCTCCGGGCCGGTGAGGTTGAGGATGGTGGGTGGGGTGGAGCAGAGGGCGAGGGCGCGCAGGACGTAGCTGTTGGCGTCGCCCTGCCAGATGACGTTGGCGTGGCCCATGGTCACGTCCACCGGTTGCCCCGCGTTCACCTTGGAGCCGATGTCGAAGAGGACGCCATAGCGCAGGTCGATGGCGTAGTTGAGGCGGATCAAGGTGACGGGCAGGCCGTACTCGCGGCTGTAGTGCTCGAAGACGCGCTCCCGGGCGAGGACCGACTGCGCGTACTCGCCCACCGGGGCCACGCGGTCGGTTTCCACACAGCCACCCGAGATCACCGGCACCAGCGGGTAGACGTTGCCGCTGGAGAAAACCACGGTGCGCGAGCGCGGGAAGCGCTCAGCGACCAGACCGGGCATGAAGGCGTTCATCGCCCAGGTGGTGGCCTCGGCGCCGGTGGAGCCGAACTTGCGGCCGGCCATGAAGACCACGTTGGCAGCCTCGGGTAGAGCGGCAAGCTGGTCGCGGTTCATCAGGTCGCAGCTAACGGTCTCCACTCCCCAGGCGTCCAGTTGCTCGCGAGCGGCGGCGTTGGAGAAGCGAGACACGCCGATGACGCGGCGGCTGACGCCCGCTTCATCGCTGGCGCGGCGGGCCAGGCGAGCCAAGGTGGGGCCCATCTTGCCGCCGACGCCGAGGATCATGATGTCGCCCTCGAGCCGGGCCAGATCCGCCACTAGGGCAGGCGACGGTTGGGTGAGAAGGTCGTCTAGGGCGGCCTCATCCTTGACGAGGGCCGGTAGGCCTGTGGGGCTAGAAGTCATCTTCGCCTCCTGTGAGCGGTAGTCGATCGCTACGGTAGCGTCATTATCCCACAGAGGCAGTGAGCGGCAAACACCGCTCAAACCACGACGTCGCCCGGTGCTATACTGCCGGAGTCGGGCGAGGGAGGAAGCAGCGCCCAGTAAGACGCCTGGGCCGACTGGGGAGTGGACGATGACGATGGCGGTCACGAGCCGCGAGAGCATCAGACAGGTCGGGTTGGTGAACGAGCGCGAGATCCGAGCGCGCACGGTGCAAGGGCTGGCCGGCACCATCGTTGTGGCCTCAGCGTTATGGTGGTGGGAGCTTCTCTTCCAGAACAGTCCTAACCTGGTGTGTCTGGCGGTGGCCACGGCAGGGATCCTGGTGGGAGCGGTGTCCTTCCACGTCTCCGCGCGGCACCCGCTTGCCGTGGGAATCGGCCTTGCTCTCACAGTGGCCGTTGCCTGGGTCATACTGGTCGGCGAGATCGGAGTTTCCCGACTGTCGTACCTAGCTCTGCTGCCGGGATTGCTGGTTGCGGGCTCGGTGAACGCACTGGCGGGGCTGGGCGTGGGCCTGGCGGTCGCGCTGGTCGTCGGTTTCTACCCCTTGGGCGGAGGACTCGGCCCGGGGGCGGCCCTACAGGCGGCTGTGCTGACGGTGGCGCTCCATGCTCTGCTTGTCCCTAAGGAGAGCATCATCGAGTGGTCGTGGCGGCGCAGCGCCGAGGCCACCGACCTGGCCGAGCAACTGCGCGACCGGCAGGGTGAGCTGAACCATGCCCTGTCGCAGCTGCGGCTGGCCAACCAACTCCTGGCGCGGACGAACCATGAGGTGGCTCTTGCTCACTTGGAGGCCGACGAGGCCCGTCGCCTCAAGGAGGAGTTTGCCGCCAGCGTCAGCCATGAGCTTCGGACACCGCTCAACATAATCCTTGGGTTCGCCGATATCATGCACCGCACTCCGGAGGTGTACAACCTAGAGCGTTGGCCCCAGATGCTGCGCCGAGACATCGCTGAGATCTGGCGCAGCGCCCGCTACATCACCGAGCTGGTCGACGACATCCTGGAGCTGGCGCGCGTCGACGCCCTGGAGATGCCGGTCAAGCGGGAACCGACCGACATGGCCGGCGTGATCCGGGAGACGGTGACCCTAGCGGAGAGGCTGCTGGGGGACCGGCCGGTCAGGATGCGCGCCGACCTGGCGCCGGACCTTCCCACCCTCTCCGTGGACCGCACGCGTATCCGGCAGGTTCTCCTGAACCTCCTCAGCAACGCGGTGCGCTTCACTGATGAAGGCGAGATCGCCGTCGGCGCTAAGGTGACCGACGACGACCTGGTTGTGTCCGTCTCCGACACCGGCGTGGGAATAGCGCCGCCCGACATCGCCACCATCTTTGAGGAGTTCCGCCGCGCCGAGGGCCAGGAGTCGAGGGGAGGCAAGGGTCTCGGCCTCGCCATAGCGCGACGGTTCGTCGGGCTCCACGGGGGCCGGATCTGGGCAGAGAGCGAGGTCGGCCGGGGGTCGGTCTTCCACTTCACGCTGCCACTGGCGGAGAAGCGAGTCTCTCGCCTCTGGGGGAGCCGGTTCATGGCCCAAACGACTACACCAGGAGGCCGGCTGGTGCTATACCAGCCAACGGGGTCCGGCGACGCCGCCGCCTACCTCGGCCGGCACCTGGAGGGTTGGTCAACGCTGGTGGCCGAGGACCTGCCGGAACTGGACCGACTGGTGCGCACCTACCATCCAGGGGCGGTGCTGGTGGACACGGCCGCGAACACGGAGGGTCTGGAGGCGATCGTGCCGCCGGGGGTAGTCGTTGTGCGCCTGGACCTCCCGGCCATGCGGCTGCCGGCCCCGGACGACTGCTTCGCGGCCATGCTCAGCAAGCCGGTGGCGACGGAAGACCTCTTGGCCGTCGTCGACCGGCTGGCAGGCGACGGCACGGTCCTGGTCGTGGACGACGATCCCGGCTTCGTGCAGCTGGTGCGACGCATGCTGATGACGGCCGGCAACCGCCATGAGGTGCAGTGGGCGTACGACAGCGAAGGGGCTCTCGCCAAGCTTGCCGCAGCGCGCCCAGCGCTGACCTTCATGGACATGGTGATGCAGCCTATGGACGGGCTCACGCTCGCACGCCGAATCAAGGCGATGCCCGAGTTCGCCGACGTGCCGATTGTGGCGGTTACCGGGGCTACAGCGGTGTTGTCGGCGGATCGCGGCCGCGTGGTACGGCTTGAGAAGCGCAGCGGGCTGCAGGATGGCGAAGTGCTGGCGATACTGAAGGCAGTCCTGACTGGGGTGCGGAGCGACTACCTGGCTAGCGAGCCCACCGGTTGAGCGCCGCCAGCAGTTCCGTCTGGGAGACGGGCTTCCGCAGGTGCGCCTTGGCGCCCAGTGCCTCGGCGAGAAGGGCATCATGGAAGACGGAGCAGACGATCACCGGAATGTCGGCTGTGTCCTCGCCCGCGTGCAGCAGGTTGAGGATGGTCCAGCCGTCTGTCCCGGGTATGAGCAAGTCCAGAAGGATGACCGACGGCCGGATGGTGCGGGCCAGATCGTAGCCCATCCGCGGATCAGCGGCAGCGACGACGGTCCAGTCCCCAAGCGGCTCCAGGTAGCGCCGGTAGAGCTCAACCGCGGCAGCGCTGTCCTCGATCACGAGCACGGAACGCGCCCTGCGGGCGGGAAGGGCAAGGTGTAGGCACGCTGTATTGCCATCCTCGTGGGACACGGAGAAATCGGCGCGGAGGGCCGATGCCAGGCGGTCCAGCCCTGTCAGCCCCTCGTGCTCTCCTAGAGCCGAGTCCGCCGCGAACGTGATGGTGACGCTTCCCGCTCCTGCCGCGGCCTCGGCCGTCAGGTGCACCTCGCCCTTAGACGCAGCCTGCACCGCCATGCTGAGTCCCTGAATGATCCACTGTCGGAGTATGCCCGCATCCGCGAGGACGGTGCCTTGGGCCCTATCCGTTTCTAGGCCGACCCGCACGCCGGTTTGGTCCGCCAGGCGTGATATGGTGCCGGCGGCGTCCCTCGCCAGAGCCTGCAGGTCCGTCTCATCCGTTCGGGGGGTCAGCTCGGCGTCGCCGTTCAGACCGACCGATACGCGCGCTGAGGCGGGAGCGGAAGCGTCCTGAAGGCGGCCGGCGAGCACCTCGGCGAGCCTGGCCTCCGCGGCGCGCAACTCACGATGCGTCTGCCGCTCGCTGAGGGCGAGTTCCTCACCCACTTGGAGCACGCCCATCCCCTCGACGTAGCGCAGCCAAAGGGCGTTGTAGGCCCTCGCCTCGTCGCTACCGCGGCCAAGCCGGCGCGCCGGGCGCAGGGACTCGATGCAGTCCAGGAGGAGAGTACGGACGGCGTGCGCGCCGGCATAGGGATCGTTGCCGGCCGGCGGCAATATCTGGCCGAGCAGGGGGCTTGCCGCCAGGGCACTGCTGTCATCGAGGTGAGACAGCAGCCAGCGGACCCCCTCAGCATCGATGCCTGACTCGATCATCTCAGCGAATGCCTAAGCAGTAGCCTGGTGAGGCGCCATGAGGAGATGTTAGCCGCGCCCCAACTCGCGGCGCAACTGAGTGTGGCAGCCTCCTGGCAGGATCGTGTCAGATGTGGTGGATGCCCCCGAGCTATGATGACGCCATGCTGGCAGCGGTCCGTGAGGTCGCTATCGGCGTCCTAAGCCAAGTCTGGAGGGTTGTCGCCAGTGAGTATGGCTGCCCAGGCACGCACGCACCGGGGCATGACTGCCGCGACGCGAGAGAAGTTGGACGGGTACCTGTTCATCTCGCCCTGGATCCTGGGGTTCCTCATCTTCACCATCGGGCCGATGATTGCCTCGTTCTACTTCAGCTTCACGGACTACTCCTTGCTGGAAGCCTCCAGATGGGTGGGCCTGGACAACTACCGGGAGCTCTTCAGCAAAGACCCGAAGTTCGGCATCTCCCTAGTGGTCACCTTCAAGTACGCGTTCGCCTCGGTGCCGCTGGGCATGATTCTGGCGTTGTTTGTGGCGCTGCTGCTCAACCAGAAGGTGCCCGGCATCCGCTTTTATCGCACCGCCTTCTACCTGCCCTCGCTGCTGGGAGGCGTGGCACTGACGCTGATCTGGATGTGGGTCTTCAGCCCGGCATACGGCCTTCTGAACTCCCTCCTGCGCATGGTCGGCTTGGAGGGTCCGCTCTGGTTCCAAAGCCAGACCTGGGCGCTGCCCGGCCTGATCATCATGAGCCTGTGGGGCATCGGCGTCTCCATGATCATCTTCCTGGCCGGGCTGCAGAACATCCCCGTCCACCTCTATGAGGCGGCGGAGATGGACGGGGCGGGGAGCTTCGGACGCTTCTTCAACGTTACTTTGCCCATGCTGAGCCCCACCATCTTCTTCAACCTCGTCATGGCGGTGATCGGTTCGCTGCAAACCTTCGCGCAGGCCTTCATCGCTACTAGTGGCGGCCCCAACAACGCCACTCTCTTCTACGCCTTGTATCTCTACCAGAACGCATTTCAGTTCTTTGAGATGGGCTACGCCTCGGCCATGGCCTGGGTGCTATTCGTGATCATCATGGTGCTGACCATGCTGGTGCTGCGTTCGTCGCCCATGTGGGTCTTCTATGAAGGGACGCTGCGCAAGTGATCAGCGGCAAGGGGTTCTCGATGACGGTGCACAGTGACGGGCGCGACACATGGGGGCGGCAGCATGGTCAGTGAGGCCCGTTTAGTGACCAGGCGGCGGAGGCGGTTTGGTCAGGATCGTCTGGGTGTCGTACCCACGGTCTTCTACTCGATCTTGCTCCTCGTGGGGAGCGTGATCTTCATGATGCCGTTCGTGTGGATGTTGTCGACATCCCTGAAGGCTTCGAGCGGGGTGTTCATGTACCCGCCCCAGTGGATCCCCAGGCCGGCAGTGTGGGAGAACTACCGCATTGCAATGGGGGTGATGGGCTTCCCGGTGCTTCTTAAGAACACAGTGCTGGTGACCACGCTCTCCATGGTGGGCGCCATCTCCACGTCGGCGCTAGCGGCCTATTCCTTCGCTCGCCTTCGCTTCCCCGGCCGAGACATCATCTTCGTGATTGTGCTGGCTACGATGATGCTGCCGGGTTGGGTGACGCTCATCCCCGTGTACATCATCTTCCGCGAGCTGGCGATGATCAACACCCTGTGGCCGCTGATCATCCCATCCTTCTTTGGCGGCGGCGCCTTCAACATCTTCCTGCTGCGCCAGTTCTTCATGACTCTGCCCTATGAGCTGGATGATGCCGCCAAGATCGACGGCTGCAGTAACTTCCACATCTTCTCGCGCATCCTGCTGCCGTTGACTAAGCCGGCCCTGGGCGCCATCGCCGTGTTCCAGTTCGTAGGACACTGGAACGACTTCTTCGGCCCCCTCATCTACCTGCACTCGGCGGAGAAGATGACACTGGCGGTGGGACTCTACCGTTTTCGGGGCCCCTTCAGCGTGGAGTGGAATTACCTCATGGCGGCCACGGTAGTGGTCGCTATCCCACCGATCATCGTTTACTTCCTCGCTCAGCGGTACTTCATCGAAGGCGTCGTCATGACCGGCATGAAAGCCTAGCCGAGGCGGTCGCGGCATCACCTGGGCCCACGGCCCACAACTTGGAGGGAGGGTAACGACATGCGTGCTCTGACCAGACGGAACATGCTCCGGCTAACTGGTGGGTTGACCATTGCCACCCTGGGTAGCGCGGCGCTGGCGTCGTGCGCGCCGAGCGCACCGAGCGCACCGGCTGCCCAGCCGGCCGAGGAGGGAGCCCCTGCCCCAGCGCCTGCGGGCAAGACCAAGCTGGTCTTCGAGTGGCCGCAGTACACGCCTGAGAAGACCCGCTACGGCGAGTACATCATCAACACGTACATGGAGCAGAACCCGGACATTGAGATCGAGCCCATGTACAATACTAACCCAGACGAGAAGCTAATCGTGACGATTGCTGGGGGCACCCCACCGGACTGCGGTTGGCAGGGCGCCGGGTGGCAGCAGTTCTATAAGAACTTCCTGGTTCTGGACGAGTTCATCGAGCGCGACGCCGCCGAAGTGCAGATCGACGACTACTACGAGAAGCTGCTCGGCGCCACCACGTGGCAGGGCCAACATCAGGTTATGGCCCAGGGCTTCACCGTCACGCTGCACTACTACAACAAGAAGCTCTTCGATGAGGCCGGTGTGGACTACCCCACCGACGACTGGACCTGGGACGACTTCAAGGTCATCGGCTCGGCCATCTCCGATCCCGACAACAACATCTACGGCTCGCTGCTGGATCAGGGGAGCTACTACGCCGCCCTGTACATCAACGGCAACTTCTGGAGCGAGGACGCCCGCCAGGCCACCTTCTACAGTGACATGCGCGTGCACCTGCTGCAGATGTGGAAGGACATCTGGGCCAAGGACGGCATCGGCGCTCCGCCCACCGTTACCTCGGAGCAGGGCCTGATGCCCATGTTTGAGGCGGGGCGCATCGGCATCTACGCCGGCGGCTCGTGGTTCCTAGAGCCGGCGCGCAAGCTGGAGTTCGACTGGGACATCGTGCCTCAGCCGGCTCTGGTCTGGGAGGATGGCGAACATCGCGGTACGGGCATGTGGACGGAGGAACTGTTCATCATCAACACCAGCGACAAGAAAGAGGAAGCCTGGCAGTTCATCAAGTGGGCGTCCGGCCCTGAACTCCTCACCTGGGCGGCCTCCGAGGGACACGTGGTGCCCGGCCGCAAGAGCATCGCCGAGACCGAGGCCTTCCTGAACCCTAACAAGAAGCCGGCCAACATCCATGCCTTCCTGGACTCCGCGGAGTTCGCGGTGCCGGTCAACGCTCACCCGGCTGCCGGCAAGGTCGCCACAGCGATCGGCGACCCGGTCAGCGCCTTCTTCTCCGTCGAGGAGACGATGGACGCCGCGACGGCGACCCGGGCCGCTCACGACGGCATCCAGGCTGCTCTCGACGAATGGTGGGCCGACCAGGCCTAAGCACGCCGCTCTCTGAACAGCTACGGCTCTTGCACAACGGCGACGTCTACCCACACTTCGGTGTGGGTAGACTCTTCTAGGGAGGCATTGAATGGCGCGTCTCGTCCGAATCGCCGCTCTTCAGCTGCCTCCGCCAGGGGGTGACTGCCCGGCGGCAGTCCGGGCAAGCAACCTGGAGCATGCCCTCGACTATCTCCGGGAGGCGGGCGAGCGCGACTGCGACATCGCCTGTCTGCCGGAGACATTCTCCACCTACGGTGCTCCCTTCGAGGACAGCTGGGAGGACGTCCCCGGTCCGGTGATCGATGTCCTGGCCGACGCGGCAGCCAGGTTTCGCATGTATGTCATCGCGCCCGTCGCCGGTGTGGTGGAGGGGGTGCGGCGCAACACGGCGGTGATCCTCGATCGGGACGGAAGCCTGGTGGGGCAGTACTTCAAGGTGCACCTGACCCAGCCCGAGCTGGATGCCGGGTGCGTTCCGGGCGATGTGTTGCCGGTGTTCGACGTTGATTTCGGCAGGATCGGCATCATGACCTGCCTGGACAACTCCTTCCCGGAGACGGCCCGCACCCTCGCCGTCAAAGGCGCGGAGATCATCTTCTTCCCGCACGTCCAGAGCGGCTACGGCGAGATCGGCTGGATGGCGCAGCTTATCAGCCGGGCCATTGACAGCGGCGTCTACCTGGTGCCGGTGACCTTCGGCATCGGTCGTGATCAGCCCTGGATGCCGGGGACGATCATGGGGCGCAGCGGTGTCATCGGCCAGGACGGCGAGACGCTGGTGTCGGCCGGGCGGCTTCCCGGAGTGGCCGCGACCTCCGTAGACCTGGACCAGCGCCGTTGGGTGCGCTGCTTCGGAGTGGTGAGCCTCTCCGACTACCGCTATCATGCCATGAGCCGGCGGCGGCCAGATACCTACGGGGCGCTGACCGGGCCGGCGCAAGGTTACATGGCTAGGGACTAGTCTCGAATGAGCGGCGCGGGCCTAGCGGCCCGCACCGAGTAGGAGGATGGAATGGGCGAAAGAAGCAGCAAGCGCTTGGCAAAGGGAGAGGCGCTCTATCGGCGTGCCGTTGAAGTCATACCGGGCGGGGGCCAGACCAACGCCAAGATGCCGCCGGCCGACCTGGCCGGGGCCTATCCCCCGTTCATTGCTCGGGGTCAGGGGGCCTACGTCTGGGACCTGGACGGGAACCGCTACATAGACCACAAGCTCGGTTGCGGCCCTGTTACGCTGGGACACGCCTACCCCCGGGTGATTGAGGCGGCGGCTAAGCAGATGCGCGATGGCCTCGTCTATGGCAGCGCACACCCTCTGGAGGTGGAGCTGGCGGAGCTTCTCATCGAGGTCATCCCTTGCGCGGAGATGGCCCGCTTCCTCAAGTCGGGCGCCGAAGGCACGGCTGCCGCCGCTCGGCTGGCCCGCACCTTCACCGATCGCGACCTCATGGTGTCCTGCGGCTACCACGGCTGGCATGACTGGAGCATGGCCAAGAACCCGCAGACGAAGGGCATTCCCGCCTGCGTGAAGGCGCTGACGGTGGATATGCCCTACGGCGACCTCAACCGCCTAGAGGACTTCTTCCGCCTGCGGGGAGACGAGGTGGCGGCGATGGTGGTGGCGGCGCCGTACCACGTGGAGCCGGCCGAGATCGGCGAGTACCTTGGCCGGGCGCGCGAGATCACGCAGCGGCATGGCGCCCTGCTGATCTACGACGAGATAGTCACTGGGTTCCGTGTGGCGCTCGCCGGCGTGCAACAGCTTGTCGGCGTCACCCCTGACTTGGCGGTGTTCTCGAAGGGCATGGCGAACGGTTTCCCCATCGCTGCCGTCGTCGGCCGCCGGGACGTGATGCAGGTCTGGACCAGCACGCCCATATCGTCCACGTTCGGGGGCGAGACGGGCTCTTTGGCAGCGGCGGTAGCCGCGATCAGTGAGGCGCGCGAGAAGGACACCACCGGCGCCATCGCCGAGCGCGGGCGTTGGCTCAAGCGCCAGGCCGAGGCTATAGGCGCTGACCTGGGGCTTAGGGTGGCGGGGCAGGGGTTCGACGCCCTACCCAACATCGTCTTTCAGGACGGGACGCCGGAGATGGCCCGGACCCTGCAGCGAGAGCTGCTGCTCAATGGTGTCTTCCCCTACTTCCCCATCTGGTACATCTCCTACTCTCACGACATGGGAGTGATGGAGGAGACGGCGGCGGCGCTGCGCGTCGCGATGGAGGCAGTGCGGCAGAGCCTGGAGGCGGCGAAGCGATGATAGTGGATGCCAACACCTGGATAGGGCACTGGCCGTTCCGCCGGATTCGGCTGGCCGATGCCGCCGGACTCGGCCAACTTATGGCTCGCACCGGCACCGACGTGGCGCTAGTGAGCCCCCTGAGCGGGCCCTTCTACCGCGACCCGCTCACGGGCGTGGAGGAGATGCTGGAGGATGAGGGCTGGGACGGGGCGCGAATGCGGCCCCTCGCGGTGGTGAATCCGCACTTCCCCGGCTGGCGGGAAGACCTTAGGACCATGGCAACCGACATGGGATGCGTGGCCCTCCGGCTGATCCCCAACTATCACGACTACAGCCTCTATTCCGACGAGGCCGTACAGGCGGCGCAAGCCGCCACCGACCTCGGTCTGCCGGTGGTGGTGACGGTTCGCATGCACGACGAACGCTCTCACCATCGGCGGATATATGTGCCGCCCGTGCCGGTGGATGACATTCGCTTCCTCATGCGGATGGTTCCCCAGGGGCGCTACCTTCTCAGCCAGGTTACCTTCTGGGAGGCCGCCGGCCTGCTGTCGGAGATGGACCTGGTCGCTGACGCTGGGTGGGAGATGTCCTACAAGCCGCCCGCCTTTGTGGTGGAACGGGTGGTGCGTGAGCACGGGGCCGAGCGTCTTCTCTACGGCTCGGGCGCCGTCCTGCAGTACCCCGAGAGCTTGATGTTGCCCGTCAAGGAAGCACCCATTTCCACCGCAGACCGTGCCGCCATCCTGGGCGGGAATGCCTGCCGCCTCTTTGGGCTGGGAGAGTGAGATGATCATCGACACTCATCTGCACGTCGACTTCGGCGATCCGGATGTGCCCAAGAGGTTTCTGGACCGCCGCCTGTGCGACGTCATCTGCATCAGCTCCCTGATCGGCGGTGCGTTCCCCAACCTGGAGCAGCTCCGCGCTGCCAACGACAGCGTCCTGCGCTGGATGGAGGAGTACCCAGGGCGGGTGATCGGCTTTGCCTACGTCAACCCTCGCCTGGGCGACGAGGGCGTGCGCGAACTTGAGCGCTGCCTTGCCGCCGGCATGAAGGGCGTCAAGCTGTGGATCTCGGTGTTGGCCGACGATGTCCGGGTTGACCCCCTCATCGAGGTGGCACAAAAGGCGGGCGCCGTAGTCCTCGCTCACGCCTGGGTGAAGACGCAGGGCCAGATGGCTTTCGAGAGCCGGCCGCAGAATGTGGTCAACCTGGCTAGCCGCTTCCCCAAGGCCCGATTCATGCTGGCGCACTTCGGCGGCGAGTGGGAGACGGGGGCCAAGGCGGCCCGAGGTGTCCCCAACCTCTATGTCGATACGAGCGGAAGCCTGTCCGAAGCGGACATGGTGGAGGTCCTCGCTCGGAACGTGGGCGTCGACCGGATGCTGTTTGGAACCGACAACTCCGATTTCCACTACTGCCTCGGCAAGATACGGGCGGCCGACCTTACCGAAGACGAGCGCGAACGGATCCTGTTCCGCAACGCTCAGCAGCTTTTCGGGCTCTAGGAGCGAGCAGGAGGGCGGGACTCCCACTAGCCATCAGGGCCTTTCGATCCTGGGTGAGCACGCCACCCAGCGGGCGTTTGGAGAGGGCGGCCATGGGGGCGTTCGTTCCAGTCTGATGAGCGTGCGGGCCTGGAACCTAACCCCCTAACCCCCTTCCCGATGCGGGAAGGGGGAAGCGGCGCCGGCGCGGCTTGCGGCCCTCCATCCTATCTGGGGAAGGGGAGCAGCGAGTCCCCCAGGGCGCGAACCGTTAGGTGCTACGCCGGCGAGCGGCAGAATCGAACGGCCCTGCGCAGGCCATCGGTTTCATGGCATTTGACGGTCGAGATGTAGTATAATATGCTGTTGCCACTTTCAAAGAGGGGTTGCGGCGGTCCGGCAGGCAGCCATGGGCTCTAGGTGGCGGCAAGAGGACCGCGTTCTTTGCACCCCGTCGGATGCCATTCTGGGAGGGAGGGCTATGTCTCAGCGAACAATGGGTCGTGTCAGCCGTCGGCGGTTGCTGGGTACCGGTTTGGCCATAGGGGGCGCAGGAGTCCTCGCGGC
This sequence comes from Anaerolineae bacterium, assembly GCA_040768685.1. Taxonomy (GTDB): domain Bacteria; phylum Chloroflexota; class Anaerolineae; order DRVO01; family DRVO01; genus Ch71. The sequence continues at coordinate 184,425 of JAXGMM010000003.1, read as the reverse complement.
GTGCGGAGCGACCCCAACTCCGCAGACAGTGATCCAGACTGTCGAGGTAGTGAAGGAGGTTGAGAAGGTCGTCGAGACCACAGTGGAAGTCGAGAAGGTCGTCGAGCAGACCGTGGTCGTCGAGGTCACAGCGGCTCCTTCTACCATCTCGGGCGATCTGAAGATCTGGGTGTTCCCGCAGGGCGAAGACGACATGGGGCTGCTCTGGGAGCCCCTGCGGAAGCGTTTCGCCGAGACCTACCCCAACATCAACCTGGGCATCGAGCTTCTGCCTTGGGGCGGCCGGCGCGAGAAGATGCTCACCGCGTTCGCGGCGGGCGAAGCTCCCGACGTCGCCTATGTGAACACCGACACCCTGTCGCTGTTCGGAACCAACGACGTTCTGATGCCTCTCGACGACATCGTACCGCAGGAAGCCTGGGACGATCTGTACGGAAACCTTCAGGCCGGCCTCACGTGGGAAGGACAGAAGGTCATGTACCCGGCCCTGCTCATCGGCACCGGCCACATCTACAACAAGGGCATCTTCACTGAGCTGGGCGTGGAGAACCCGCCGACGACGTGGGACGATCTGCGGAACGTAGGCGCGGCTGCCGCGGCGAAGAACTACTTCCTCACGGCCTGGAGCACCATCGACTGGGGTAACTGCTGGGTTACCATGATCTGGCAAGCGGGTGGGAACGTCTATACCCCTGATCTGACCAAGGTGCTCCTGGACAGCGACGCTGCGTTTGAGACCCTGAGCTTCGCGACCGAGTTGTTCACCAATGGATGGGTCCCTCGCGAGGGCGCCATCGGCTCCGAGGCCGAGTCCGAAGGCGCCGCGGCAGTGGACTACTGGATCGAGGGGCGTTCGGCCCTCAGCGGCTGGGGCAACCCCAACGTCACCACCAACACGGCTTCCCAGGCGCCGGACATCGAGTTCGGCCTTAACCCCGTGTGGAAGAACAAGCGCCAGGTGCAACTTGGCGGCGCCGGCTGTTGGGGCGTCTTCAAGGAGCGCAAGGCGCCGGAAGCGGTGGCCCAGTGGCTCAACTGGCTGATCGAGCCGGAACAGCAGGGCTTCTACGGCTCCGTTACCAAGTTCGCCCCGCCCCGCCGTTCGGCGTGGGACTACTGGGCGGCAGAGGCGGCCTCGAAGGACTTCGTGTCCATTCGCGTAGACCTCCTGGAGATGAACCAGGACTCGTCGTACTTCTGGCAGGAAGGCAAGGTCATCTGCGCTCCGTACTTCCAGGCGGCCGTGCTCGGCTATCAGACGGTCGAGGAAGCCTTGGCCGGAGCTCAGGCCGAGCTGCAGACCGTGGTCGATGAGTTCAACGCCAAGCGTGCCTAGAGCACGCTAGCTGTTTGCCGCGAGCGGTAGCCACGTTGGGAGCCGGCTACCGCTCGCCGTTTTAGAGCCTGCACCGGGAGGTACTAACTGCAGTGACTGCACAGACGGCTCAGGCCAGCTCAATACGGGGAGACCGGAACTCGCTGGGGCAGCGAATCCGGCGGGGATGGCGCTGGTACTTCTTTATCGCTCCAAATGTGCTCACCTTCGTGTGTTTTACGCTGTTCTCCTGGGTTTTCCTCATCTACCTGAGCTTCCAGGACTGGAACCTGCTCGGGGCTCGCCAGTTCGCCGGGCTGGAGAACTACCAGCGCATGCTGAACGATCAGGTTCTCCGCAAGGCGCTGTTGAACACGATCCAGTACGCCATCATGTTCGTGATCCCCTCGGCGGCCGTGTCGCTGAGCCTCGCTACGCTGGTCAACCAGAAGATCCGCGGCATGTACCTGTTTCGCGCTCTCTATTACCTGCCGGTGGTGACGTCTATCGCGGTGCTCGCCATTATCTGGAAGTTCATCCTGCTGCCGCGGCCAGACGGCATCGCCAACTACTTACTCTCCCAGATCGGCCTGGCCCCGCGGGAATGGCTGCTGGACATCCGACTTGCTCTGCCTTCGATCACGGTGATGCAGATCTGGAGCACGATGGGCTACTACATGGTGCTCTGGCTGGCAGGCCTCCAGGGGATCCCGGAGGAGATGTACGAGGCCTCGCGAATCGACGGGGCCAGCCGGTGGCAGATGTTCCGCTTCGTGACGGTTCCCATGCTCAAGCCTACCACCATCTTCATCACGCTCATCGCCGGTATCGGCGCCTTCCAGATGTTCGGCCCGCCCTACATGCTCACCGGCGGCGGTCCGGTCCATGCCACGACCACCATGGTCTACTATATCTGGCAGCAGGCCTTCAACCGCTATCGGATGGGCTATGCCAGTGCGATCTCGCTCTTGCTCTTCGTCATCATTCTGATTGCGTCGCTCATCCAGCGGAAGTACATGCGCTGGTCTGAGTCCATCTTCTGACCTAAGGAGCGGCTGTGACTACTGCTACCTCAGTCAAGCGGCATGACACGGGCCTCCGGCTACGTGCCGGCGTCCGCATAGTGCTGGTATACCTGCTGCTCCTCACCATCGCGGCGGCAACTGTGGGGCCGTTCCTGGTGATGGTCTCCGCCTCGTTGCGGCCCAATTTCAGCTACATGACCTTCCCCATCAGCCTCATTCCGCCAGATCCGGGGATCGAGAACTACATCCGGCTGTTCAACCAGACGGCTATCGGGCGCTGGATATTCAACAGCGTGTTTGTGGCCACGACGGTCACGCTTCTCCAGGTCACCACCTGCTCGTTGGCGGGCTACGCTTTCTCGCGCGGGGAGTTCCCCGGCCGCGACCTCATATTCTGGATCTTCATGGGGACGCTGATGGTGCCGTCCACGGTCACCATTGTGCCTCTCTTCCTGATCCTCTCGCGGCTCGGCTGGGTGGACACTTACGCGGCCCTGATCATTCCGGCGGCGACTTCCATCTTCGGCACCTTCCTCTTGCGGCAGTTCTTCCTGACCATTCCGCGAGACTACGACCAGGCGGCTCTCATCGACGGCGCGAACCTGTTTCAGATCTACCGCATGGTCATCCTGCCGCTTGCCAAGCCCGCGCTGGCCACTCTCGCCACCTTGACCTTCCTGGGCGAGTGGAACGCTTTCCTCTATCCGCTCATCGTGACCACCAAGTCCACCATGCGCATCCTTACCGTGGGACTCGCCACCATGGTGGTGCAGGAGGGTGGCGCCGGAGTGCAGATGGCGGGCGCTACGCTAACCTTCACTCCGACCTTCCTGATCTTCCTCTTCATGCAGCGGTACGTTGTGCAGGGTATTACTCTGAGTGGTGTCAAGGGATAGCGCGAGCGCTCGTGAGCGCGAGGAAGCCGAGTCCAGGGCCCCTGTGGATGCGCCAGGCCACCGGGGCCCTTGTGTTTCCGGTACTGGGAGGCACTGTGGCACGGCTTAGGATCGGCTATGTGGGCGCTGGGTTCATGGCGTAGAGGGTGCACCTGCCCAATCTCAGCCTCATCGAGGCGTGCGAACCGGCCGCGCCGGCCGAGGTCCGCCCCGGCCTCGGCGCTAAGATCGCCGATGGATTTCGCGTACCGAGGCCCTACAGCTCGCATCGTGACCTGCTTGCCGGCGAGTCCATCGAGGCGGTGGCCGTTTCGGCAGACTACGCTCTGCAAGGCGAGATCGCCCGTGACACGCTCCTGGTAGAGGGCGTGGAACCACTCGGCCGGCAGGATGGCGTCCTCGGACGAGTGCTTGCCATCGATGCGCGCCGTGTCCAGCAGGTGGAGGATGATGGCGGCGAGGTTGCCGCAGGAGTGCAGGAAGAAGAGGCGACCGCGTTCGTGCGCCAGGGCGGCGAACCGGGCGTGCCAGGGCAGGGTAAGCCGGCGCAGGTCGGCGGGCGAGATGAGAGTGGCGGTGCGGAAGCCCATGTCGTCGCCCGGTACGGGGTCCACCCAAGTGCGGCCCAAACCCTCGGTTACGCTGGGGAGCATCAACTGCCGGTCGACCAGGTACTCTATGAGAGGGGGCGACCGCCCTGATCGACGCCGGTGACGAACCGGAGGAAGCGCTCCACGTCGGGCCGTGGCTCGGCGATGGGCAGGCGCATGATCCTCTCCCTTGGTCGGAGAAAGCTGGAAGGCTGCGCCCCGATCCTAGCGGCCGGCCGCTAGAGTGGTCAGCCTGACGGAGACGGTCCTCATGTTGCTGTGGCGCGCGGCCGACAATAAGTGTACCGTTACCGTATGGTGACGGAGGTAGGGCGCGCCGGCAGCACGCCGGCATAGCCCAGGATCTGAGGTGGTACCCTAGATGCGGCTTGGTGCACGGTGCTATGCGATAGCGGGGATGATGTCCCGTTGGGCGATGGCCTTGTTTCTGGCGCTCACGCTGGGCACGAGCAGGGCGGCAGCGCAGGCGCCGGCGATTGTAGCCGTTGAGCCGGCCGAACTTCAGGTGCAGCCCGGCCAGGAGTTCGACCTGAGCGTGGTGGTCTACAGCGTCGTTGATCTATACGCGGTCGAGATTCAGCTTGTCTTCGAGCCCGGCTACTTGGAGGTCGTCGACCAGGATCCACTGGTGATCGGGCCGCAGGTTACCATCGAAAGCAGCTTCCTCAAGCCGGACTTCGTGCTAGAGAACAACGCCGACAACTTCACCGGGCTGATCGAGGTGGCGTACAACCAGGTGCCGCCGTCGACACCGGCAACCGGCGACGGTCGTCTACTCCGGCTCCGCATGCGCGCCCTCAGGGCGGGCACGGTGCACGTGAAGGTAGGTGAAGCCGTGTTCGCTCGGCAGGACTCCTCACGTATGCTGGTAGGGGGCCGGGCGGCAGAGGTGCGGATCGGCGACGCGCCTCCGACGGAGCCAACCGCCACGCAGACGGCTTCGGCTACGTTCACGCCTCAGGCGCCCACCGAGACGCCGACGCCCACCGAGACGCCGACGCCGACCGGTACGCCCACTGCCCTGCCGACCGACACGCCTGCGCCGACCGCGACCCTGCCTGTGGTGGAGGTCTCGCCTACCGTGGAGGAAGCGGCGACGGCGACGCCGGTGGCTACCCTCGCGCCCGAGGGCACCGTGCTCGATTCACCGGTGCCGACTCCCGTGGGCGCGGCGGAGGAGACGAGCACGTGGGAATCTCCGCTGGACACGCCCACGCCGCCGCCGGCGCCGGTTAGCGAGCCGACGATGACGGCTACAGTGGAGGCCACCGCCACCGCGACGCCCGTGAAGCAGGCTATGGCGGAGGACGCCACACCGGTGGCGACCGCAACTGCGGCTCGGGTTGATCCGGCCGCCGAGCTACTGCAGCCGTCGCCGTACAGTTCGTTGGTGTTCATTGCCACAGTGGTAGGCATCATCATAGTCAGCTACGCCCTCTTCGTGGTGCTCCCGCGAGGGAGGAAGGGCAGGGCCTGACAGCCGGACGCCCTGTCAAGGGCAACGAGCAGGAGGCGCACCCGCGGGTGCGCCTCCCCTTGTCTAGGGCTGGTTGAGCCTAGATCTGAGGAATGCTCTCCCACTTCTTCGACGCAGCGGAGCGGGCGACGGCATCCAGCGTGGCCTGGGTGCGAGCTCCCTCGCGGAAGCTGGGCACGGCCTCGCGCTTCTCGGCGATGGCCGTCACGAACTCGAATACCGAGTGCACGAAGGTGTGCTCGTATCCGATGATGTGGCCTGCGGGCCACCAGGCGGCGGCATAGTCGCCGAAGCCGCCGCCGCTGACATTGATGGTGCGGAAGCCCTGGGCGAAGTCGGGGTCGTCGAGGGAGAAGTACTCCAGCTCGTTCAGCCGCTCCAGGTTGAAGGAGATGCTGCCCCGGCTGCCGTTGATCTCGAAGGCGTTGTAGTTGCGCCGGCCGGCGGCGAAGCGCGTCGCCTCAAAGGTGCCGAGAGCACCGTTCTTGAAACGACCGATGACGATCACGGCGTCGTCCACGGTGACTTGGCCGCGCGGGCCCTTGCCGGTGGCGCCCCAAGCGCCCTCGGACGAGTCGGGCAGAGGCCGTTCCTTGATGAAGGTCTTATCGGCGGCCGAGACCTCGTCCAGGTCACCCACCAGGTAGCGGGCCAGGTCGATGTTGTGGGCGGCGATGTCGCCCAGAGCACCGCTGCCGGACATCTCCTTGCGCAGGCGCCAGACCAACGGAAAGTCCGGGTCGATGATCCAGTCCTGCAGGTAGGTGCCGCGGTAGTGGCGGATCTCGCCCAAGCGGCCCTCGTCGATGAAGCGTTTCGCCAGTTGGACGGCGGGGACGAAGCGGTAGTTGAAGTTGGTCAGGGTGCGGACGCCGGCCTTCTCGGCCGCCTCCGCCATCTCGATGGCCTGGTCGAGCGTGTTGGCCAGCGGCTTCTCGCAGATGATGTGCTTGCCGGCCGCCGCTGCCGCCATGGCGATGGGATAGTGAGTGTTGCCCGGCGAGCTGATGTCGACGATGCCGATGTTGGGCCGCTTCACCACCTCTTCCCAGTCGGTGGCGTAGCTTTTCCAGCCCAGCTTGTCGGCGTTGGCGCTCACCGCTGCCTCGTTCCGCCCGACGATGACTTCCATCTCAGGAAGCAGGGGCGGGTCGAAGAAGTGGCGCAGCTGGCGGTAGGCGTTGCTGTGCGTCCGACCCATGAACTGGTAACCGATAAGAGCTACGTTGATCCTGTCTGCCATGTTTTGCCTCCTCGTTCCTGAGGTGGTGCTAGATGGAAATGGGGTAGCCCCCCTGCCGAATGGTCTCGTCCAGTAGGGCCCGGTAGTTGGCCGGCTCAACATAATAGGCGATGGTGTTGCTGGAGCCGAGGCAGTAGCCGCCGCCGGGAGCCACCTCCCGCAACAGACGGCGCACCTCGGCGCGCACCTGTTCCTCGGCGCCACGCGCCAGTAGGTCGACCTCCACGTTGCCGATCAGCGCCAAGCGATCGCCGTACCGGCGCTTGACCTCGCGGATGTCCATGGCGGCGGGCTCGATGGGCTGGAGGGCGTCTATGCCGCAGTCGATCAAGTCCTCCATCACCTCCCACAGAAGTCCGTCCGTGTGATAGATGTAGGGCATGTCCCGCTCGGCAGCCAGGTCGCCGATCCTCTTCATCCAGGGGAACAAGTAGCGGCGATAGAAATCGGGCGTCACCATGAGGCCGGTGGCGTAGGCGATGTCGTCGCTGTACCACAGGGCGCCGACCGCGTCGTAGTCGGCCATGGTACGGAAGATGCCGAGGACCAGCTCGCCCAGCTTTTCCATGGCATAGGCGACCAGGTCTTCCTGCTCGTACATGGCGTAGCAGAACGGGGTGAAGCCCATCATCTGCCAGGCGGTGGTGAAGATGTCCCCGAAACGAGCCACGACGCCCATGCCTTCCGGCAGGAGGTCGCCGATCTCATCGAAGGGAGAGAAGTCGACGAGGTCTAGGGTGGGGATGGGGTGGCGCTCCAGGTCGGCCCAACCGGCGACAAAGCCGCTGGCCTCGCGACCCCAGCTACGCTGATAGCGAGCTGATCCGTCCCGGACGGGCTCGCCTTCCCAGTAGCTGAAGCTGAAGTCGGGCGGGAGGCCGATATAGTCGTAGCCGGCGCGATACCAGAAGTCTACGTCATCGGCGACTGTGCGCACGGGGCGACCGAGGAATGCTTCTTTGGCCTCCGCATCCATCAGCAGTTCGCAGAGGGGGACGCGGTCGGGCTGCTCCCGGCGCAGCGCCTTCAGCAATCGATTGAAGTCAGGCGTCGGTGTGTAGTCCACGTTAGGCGTCCCCTTCTAGTTAGTGGCGGAGTTAGGCCAGTCCCATGGCCTCGGGCGTGGCCTGGAAGAACTCCAGGATGTTACCGTCGGGATCGCGGAAGAAGGCGTTCCACAGCCCCGGGCGTGCCTCACGGGCGGGCGCGTAGAACTCGATGCCCTTAGCTCTGAAGTCCTCACAGGTCTTGACTACGTCGTCGACTTCGAAGGCGATGTGCAGCATGCCCTTGCAGCCCTCGGCCTGGGCCTGGGTGGCGTCCGGTTTGTTGATGAACTCCAACCGGGTGCCGCCAATGTCCACGAAGACAATGTTGTCCCCGAGGAAGCCATCGGTGGGGAAGCCGAGCACCTTGGTGTAGAAGTCCACCAAGCGCTTGATGTCGGGGGTGGCAACGGCGATGTGATGCGACTTGAGGATGGCCATTCCTCTCTCCTTAGGCAACGTATGTGGAAAGGTACTTCTTCGCTAACAGCAGCCCCTGCTTCACCTTGTCCTCGGTCCCGCTCCAAACCGGGTCCTCGTGCTCGGTGCTCAGTGGACCGTCATACCCATACTCGGAAAGCGTGGAGATGAAGCGAGGCCAGTCCACATCGCCCATACCCGGGATGCGATAGCGGAAGAAGCGCTGGCGGGGCATGAACATGCCGGCGCGCGCTACCACGTCGTCGAGGATCTCGGTGTCCTTGGTGTGGACGTGGAAGATGCGCTCGCTGAAGTCCTTGGCCGCCTGGATGTAGTCGATGCCCATCATGTAGAGATGGCTGGGGTCGAAGTTGAGGCCGAAGTTGTCCACCGGCAGAGCATCGAACAGCTGCTCCCAGACGACGGGGGACATGAAGATGTTGCCGATCATGCCCTCGACCTGCCAGCCGAAGCCGGGCCAGTTCTCGATGCCGATGCGGACGTCGCGATCGGCGGCGTAGCCGAGGATGGAGGGGAAGACGGATCCCGCCTCCTCGACGTTCTCCTGCAGGGTGGTGAGGTGGTTGCGGCCCACGAAGGTGCTGACCTCGCGCACGCCCAACAGGTGGGCGGCGTCGATGACATGGCGAAGGTGCGCCTGGATGCGCTCTCGGTCCGCTGGATCGGCGGCCAGGTTGTTCTCGCAGCAGGTGAGGCAGGAGATCTCGATGCCGCTGTCGGCGCAGAGCGCCAGAAGCGCGTCGGCCTTGGCCTGCGTCAAGTTCTCGACGTCCAACACGTTCTCGGCCGGGCGGCCGGGAGCGATGGTGGTGGCGGTCAGTTCCAGCGTCTGGAAGCCGTTCGCGCCGGACCAGCGGACGATGTCCTCCAGGGGCACCCCTCTCAGGCAGGCGGTAAGGAAACCGATCTTCATGTGTCGCACTCCTCGGTAGGCATTGCCGATCAGTCGGCGAGTGTCGGGCCGAAGCGGCCGACGAGGTCAGCCACGGCACGGCGGTCCGGAAGCGATGTCTGAGCCCCCAGCTTCGTGACGGCCAGGGCCCCGGAGCAGTTGGCGAAGACGAGAGCCTGCCGCAAGGGGAGGTCGTCCAGGATGGCCGCCATCAGGCCGCCGATGAAGGCGTCTCCGGCAGCCGTCGTGTCCACCACCGGCACGGACGGCGCGGGCACATGCCCCGACTCAGCGGCGGTGGCGTAGACGCAGCCCAGCGCTCCCAGCGTGACGATGACGCAACCCGAGCCGCGCTTGAGCAGGACGCGAGCGGCGGTCAAGGCGGAGTCCACGTCCGCCGGGCGCGTCCCCGACAGCCACTCCGCTTCCTGCTCGTTGACCACCAGGTAGTCGACCTGGTACGCCTCGACAGGCAGGTCCGGAAGGGCGGGGGCGGCATTGAGGACAGTTGCGGCGCCGACGGCGCGGCCCATGGCGATGGCGGCGGTCACTACCGGCAGTGGTATCTCGCACTGGAGCCCCACCACTTTAGCCGGCGCGAAGGGGCTCGGGTCCGCCGTCAGGTCGTCGGGTGTGAGGCAGTGGTTGGCGCCGGAGGCCACTACGATGGTGTTCTCTCCCCCGGCATCCACCAGGATCATGGCGACGCCGGTGGCGCTCTCGGGCACGCGGCGCACTGTCGCCGTGTGCACTCCCTGGCCACGGAGGTTCTCCAGGGCAGCGAGGCCGAAGTCGTCGCTGCCGACGGCGCCGATCAGCGCAGTGGGATGGCCGAGGCGCGACACCGCGGCCGCCTGGTTGGCGCCCTTGCCGCCCGGAACCACCGTGAAGGCGCCGCCGACCACCGTCTCGCCTGGTTGTGGCAGACGTTCCGTCCGCATGACCAAGTCCATGTTGATGCTGCCGACGACGAGGGCCTCACTCAAGGCTGGGCGCCGCTGAGCACGCGCTCGGCCTGGGCCAAGGTGCGCCCGGCCAGGTCGGAGATACGGCTGGTTTCGAAGCCCTGCACGGCACCGTGGAGGGTGTCGTTCAGTGGCGCAACCCACTTGTCGGGCAAGGCCCGGGCCCCAAGCATGGCCCCGACGATCGACCCGACCGTGGCCCCATTGCAGTCCGTGTCCCAGCCGCACATGACGGCGATGCTGATGGCCCGCTCGAAGTCGCCGCGGGCGTGAAGCAAGGCGAGGGCGACGCAGGCAGCGTTGTTGATGGTGTGGACCATGTGGTAGTGACCGTAGGCGGCGTTCACCCGCTGCCAGGTTGTCTCCCAGTCCGCGTCTTCGTCGCACCAGTACATGGTCCGGCGGAGGGCCTGCGCCAGGCGGCTGTCACGCGGGATCTCCCTCAGCCCGGCTTCAAGGACGGCGTGGGCGTCGCTTTCCACGAAGGAGGCGGCGATGCAGGCGGCCGCCCACATCTCGCCGTAGATTCCGTTGCGCACGTGGGACAGGCGGGCGTCGCGGTAGGCGAGGGCAGCGGCCTGCTCCGGGCGTCCGGGGCAGACGTAGCCCCACATGTCCGCGCGGATCTGGGCGCCGATCCATTCGCGATAGGGGTTGCGGTACGTCGCGGTGTCCGGCGGCTGCAAGCCGTTGACGAGGTTGGCATAGGCGACTCGCTCGGCCGTGTAGACCTGCCAGTAGGGCAGGCGCGAGAGCCAGGCCGCGGCGACGTCCTCAGTGGTGAAGGCGGGCCCGTGAGTCTCAAGGAGGTACAGGCCAAGGACGGTGTAGTCGGTATCGTCGTCGCGAGGAGCGGCGGTGACTCCTCCGCGAAGCCAGGACGCCGGCCTGCCGCTCACGGAACGGCCGGATGCCGGCTCGGGCAGGATACGGGGGAAGTAGCCATCGAGTGGGTAGGCGCCCGCGGGCGCCAAGTAGTCGCGAATCTCGTCGCGGCGCCATCCCTCGCAAGGCTTTCCGAGCAGGCAGCCCGCGGAACGGCCCAGCCAGGCCCCTTGTAGCCGATCCAGCAGGTCGGCGCTGGCCCACGAGCGCGGGCATTCGCGGGGCCCTTCCGGCCTCAAGGCGCGGATGGAGTCCAGTTCCGAGGGCTCGGAGGCATCGCGCGCCGCGTCGCCCGGCAGAGCTTCCACGCGAGCGAACAGCGTCTCAATGGCCCGGAAGTCGTCGGGGTCTACGGCCGTGACCGCCGCTTCCAGGGAACCGACGTCCGCGCCCTGCTCCTGCCGCTGGATCAACTCGTCCTGCAGCAACTGCTTAGTGATGGACATGGGCCCTCCGAACCGGCTGCCGACCTGAGGTGGCCGGATTCTAGTCACAGGCAGGAGGGGTGTCAACGGTAGCGCCGAGCTGAGGAACTGAGCGGCGGGCTATCCGATGAACTCAGTCAGCCAGGTAATGGAGTGGGCCCCGGCGTAGGCGAAGGCGATGGCCTTCAAGGTCTTTCCCACCCAGACTGCGCCGACGAAGCGCAGCACCGGCATGCGCATGGCGCCGGCCGCGATGCCAATCACGTCGAAGACGCCGGTCGGCACGCTCGACAACACCAGGACAGCCAAGGCGCCATAGCGCCTGGTGATACTCTCGAGTCGCTCGTAGCGTGGGTCCTGGCCGAAGGCAGAGCGGCCGGCCCTCCCAGCGACGTAGCCGGTGAGTTCGCCGAGGGTCTCCCCGGCTCCGGCGACCAACCCGACAAGCACTGGGTTAAGCACGGATCCCATCGCGAAGGTGAAGGCAAGCCCGGGCGCCGGCAACACCACGGTGGCGCTCGAGAGGAGGGTTACCAGGAAGATGCCGGGGTAGCCCAACTCCTGGATGTTCCTAAGTTGGTGCCGGAACTTGACTGCAAGAAGGCTGACCGCGAGGGTGAAGATCACCACGCCGGTCAGGCGTAAAGCCTGCTGGCGCCGGGTCACGACGCGCCGAGTAGCGACCTCCGTGTTCTCCCGGCTGGTAGACATCCTGTGCCTCCTGGCGTCCCGGCCCGACTAGATGACGATGGTTCGGGGCCCCAGGTCCGTCTGCGCGAACGACGACACCGTCCCGAGGTGCGGAAGGCGAAGCGAGGTCGCTGACGGCAGAGGAGCGGCTCCGGCGGTGGGATCGGTCAGCCGGAAGTACATGGCCACCAGGATGGCGACAAGCACCACGGCGGCGATGAAGATCGGTATCTTGCTGGTGCGAAGCCAGCGCTCCACCCCGGGTGAGAGGCGTCCTCTCTTTCTGGGCGGCGCTACGGCTGCCGCAACCGGCCGACGGGTAGCTCGAGCCCGGCTGATGCTTCTCTGACCACTGGTGCTGCGGTTCTTGGCCAATTGCGACCTTCTAGTGCGGATGTGCGCCTATTCTATTGGGCCGCCGATGGCGAGGCAAAGGCCGAAGTCGTGCGCCTGAGGTTGTCGGTCCTCCTGTCGCGGGCTAGAATCACTTTCTTGCAGGCGCGGCCGGAACAAGGAAGGAGGGCTGGGATGGACGACTGGCGAGTGGAGTCCGACTCCATGGGCGAGGTGCGGGTTCCGGCTGAAGCGTACTATGCCGCCCAGACGCAGCGCGCGGTCGAGAACTTCCCCATCAGCGGAGTGCGCCCCTCTCTCGCCTTTATCCGCGCCACCGCCTGGGTGAAGCTGGCCGCAGCCCGAGTGCATGAAAGCCTAGGGATGCTCCCGGCCGACATGGCGCCGTCACTCGTTCAGGCGGCTCAGGAGATGGTGGACGGGCGCTTCGACGACCAGTTCGTGGTGGACGTGTTCCAGGCGGGGGCGGGGACCTCACACAACATGAATGCCAACGAGGTCATCGCGACCCGAGCGAACGAGCTCCTCGGAAAGCGCCGCGGCCAGCCGGGCCCGGTCAACCCCAACGACCACGTCAACATGGGTCAGTCCACCAATGACGTGATTCCCACGGCGATGCGGCTGGCGGCGCTGTCGCTCCACGCTGGGCTCGCGGAGGCGCTGTCGAGCTGTGAGGGCGCCTTCCGTCTCAAGTCGATCCTCTTCCAGGATGTGGTCAAGAGCGGACGCACTCATCTCCAGGATGCCGTGCCGGTCACCCTGGGACAGGAGTTTGGCGCCTACGCCGACGCTTTGGGCCATGACCTGGACCGGCTCAATGAGGCAGCCGACTCCCTGGCGCGCCTCGGAATCGGCGGCACGGCCGTGGGCACCGGCCTCAACGCTCATCCGGAGTACCGTGCCCGCATGATCCTCGAACTGGAGAGCATCACCGGGCTGCATCTGCGTTCCATGGACAACCTCTTCGAGGCCATGCAGAGCCAAGCCGATATCGCCGCCTATTCCGGCGCCCTGCGCACCCTCGCCCTGACCCTCATCCGCATCGCCAACGACCTGCGGCTGTTGGCGTCCGGGCCCATGACCGGCCTGGCGGAGATCCGGTTGCCGGCGGTGCAGCCGGGCTCCAGCATCATGCCCGGGAAGGTCAACCCGGTGATGCCGGAGATGCTCACCATGGTGTGCTTCCACGTGATCGGCAATGACACATGCATAGCCATGAGCACCCAGGCAGGCCAACTGGAGCTCAACGTCATGATGCCCATCATGGCCTACAACCTTTGCCAGTCCATCGAGGTGCTGGGCAACGCCATCCGCGTGTTCACCGACAAGTGCGTCCGCGGCATCGAGGCGGATGAGGATCGGTGCCGCTACTGGGGCGAGCGTAGCCTGTCCATAGTCACCGCCCTCAACCCTTACATCGGCTACCGCGAGGCCGCCAAGGTGGCCTTTGAGGCCCTACGCAGCGGCCGCGGTCTGCGAGAGGTGGTTTTGGAGCGCCGCCTGATGTCGGCCGAGGAATTGGCGGCCGCGCTGGACCTGCGGGCGATGGCGCGCGGCGGCATCATGGGCCGGGAGTAGATGCGCTCACCCGCGATCGCTCTCTGCCTAGCCGCGGCTTTGGCGCTGGCATTGCCCCGGGGCGGAGCGTCGGCGGGGACTTTAGCCGTGCCGCCAGGCTCCATCCTGTTCGCTTCCGACGCCGATGGCGACGGGGACCTCTACCGTCTCGCGCCCGACGGTTCCCTGACCAACCTGACCGCCAACCGCGAGCCCGACTGGTCTCCGACCATGTCCGCGGACGGCACACGGCTGGCGTTCGTGAGCCGGCGCGACGGCAACTCCGAGATCTACCTGATGGCCGTGCCGGTGGGCAACGTGCTGAATGTCACCAACCACCCCGCCGCCGACTACGAGCCCGACTGGGCGCCGGATGGACGGCGCTTGGTGTTCGTGTCGGAGCGGGACGGCGGGCGCGATCTCTACCTGCTGGAGTGGGCGCGGGGTACGGTGACCAGGCTGACCACCGCCGCGCCTGGCGAGATCTACCGCACGCCGAAGTGGTCGCCCGACGGCGCCGGCATCGCCTACTCAGCGGTGCGCGGCGGGGTCGAGCAGGTGTACGTGCTCGATTTGGCCAGCGGCATTGAGACCCAGGTCACCGGCTGGCCGCTCAAGGGCCGATTCCCGGCGTGGTCGCCGGACGGAGTCAGGCTGGCCTTCGCCGGCTGGCATGACGACGACCGGCCGGGGGTGTACACCGTCTCCCGCGAGGGGAGCGGCGTCGAGTGGATCTGGGAGGCGCGGGCGGCGATCCGCAACCTTGCTTGGGTCAGCGACAGCATCCTTCTGAGCCGGGCCACCGACGTGGGAGCCGACGTCGTTTCGCTCTCGCTGACTACGCGAGAGGCGACGATTCTCGTTCAGGGCTTCGGGTGGGCCGACTGCCCCTCGGCGGAGGGCGGCAGCCTGCCGGCCGCGGGCTACTCCGGCCGTGAGCGTCAGCCGGCCCCTAAGCGGGTGCCGGCCGTGCTCGGCACGAACATCGCCGACCTGAGCAATGCCCATCTCCTCAACCAACTTGGCTTCGGTTGGCTGAAGAACTACCTGTCGTGGGCGGGCACCGAGCCGGAGCCCGGCCAGTTCCGCTGGGAGGACGCCGACAACGTGGTGAAGGCGGGCGAGACCGCCGGCCTACAGGTGCTCATGCGCCTGCACGATACCCCGGAGTGGGCGCGGCCGCCGGGCGCTACGGTCACCCACCCCCCGCTGGACCTGGAGGACTATCGCCGCTTCGTGACGGAGGTGGCAGGGCGCTACCGCGGGCGGGTGGCGGCCTACGAGATCGGCAACGAGCCCAACCTGTATTATGACTGGGGCGGGTTGGACCCCAATCCGGCCGGGTACGTCGAGATGCTCAAGGTGGCGTACGAGGCCATCAAGGCGCAGGACCCCGGGGCGCTGGTCATCACGGGCGGGGTCGCCACCACGGGCGACGGCGGCGACGGCGCCATGGGGGACCTGGACTTCATCCGCGGCATGTACGAGGCCGGCGCGAGGGGCTACTTCGACGCTCTCGGTTCCCATCCCTATGGGTTCGGATTGCCCCCCTTCCGCGACCATCCATGGGGGTTGTCGACGGCGCGCCTGGCGGCGCAGCGGGCGGTGATGGTGGCGGCCGGCGACAGCGACACTCCCATTTGGGCCACCGAGGTTGGTTGGCCGCTGGCCTCTCCCTGGCAGATGGGCGAGCACGATGCGTACTCGGTGACGGAGGCGGAGCAGGCCTTCTACTACCAGCAGCTTATCCTCCAGGCGGCCCAACACTGGCCTTGGCTGGAGGGGGTGTTCGTCTTCAATCTGGACTTCAGCACGGTGGCGTGGTACGACGCGGCGCAGCCGATGCGCTGGTACGCTCTCCTGGAAGGGGACGGCAGCCCGCGGCTGGCTTTCAGCCGTCTGCGCGGGATCGGGCGCTCGCCTCAGTGAGGGCATTCACACCATGGAGACGCGGGTGCAGACCGGAGGGGTAGCAGCGAGGGCCGGCAAAGCCGGCCTCGGTTCGGTGAGATGGCTGGCCGCGTTGGCCACGCTCGCAATGGCCGGCCACGGGCTTGGCCAGACGGTGATGGGCCCGGTCGTGGGCCAGGTGATGGCGGAGTACGGCGTCCGCGAGACGCTGGTGGGGGTGCTCCTAGCGGCCGGCTCATTCGGCTTTATGGTTGGCTGCCTGGCAGGCGGCTTCGTCATCGACCGCGTGGGTCTGAAGCCATCGCTGTTGGGGGCATGGGCCCTGGTGATGGGCTCGCTTGTGGCCTTGGTGGCAGCGCCTTCCTTCTGGTTGGTGGTCGCCTGCTACTTCCTCTTCGGTGTCGCCTCCGGGTTCATCGAGACGGGCCTGAACGTGCTCCCCACGCAGATAGGCGGCGGCGCCTGGATGATGAACCTGGTCCACATGGGCTTCGGCATCGGCGCCCTGGCCGCCCCACTGCTGGTGGCTGGTCTGCTGAAGGCCGGCGCCGGGTGGGGAGCGGGCTTCCTGGTGGTGGTGGGCATGGCGGCGCTGACGCTGGTGCTCGCTCTGCCCTCGAAACTGCCGGAGGCGCCGGGTAGCCGGATGGAGGCGGAGCGTACCCCGCTCGGGCGCTTGGCCAGGCACTTCCTGGTCGTGGTGGGGGGCTTGGCGTTGCTCTTCTACGTCGGGGGCGAGATGGGCATGAACGCCTGGTCGGTCCTCTCCATGCAGGAACGCTTCGGCCTTGATGCCCTGGGTGCAGGCACGGCGCTCTCCCTCTTCTGGGCGGCGATGCTGCTGGCGCGTCTGATCCAGGGTGCGGTGGTGGGGCGCTTCGGCATCCCGGCGGTGGTGACGGCGAGTGCCCTGATCTCAGCCGTGGCAATCGGAGCATTCGCGGTGGCGGCGACGCCGGCTCAGGCATACACGGCGGCAACAGTAGCCGGGCTGGCCGCCGGGGGCATCTATCCCAACGTCATGGTGTACGTCAACGGGCGCTTCCCCCGCCAGATCGGAGCCGTCACCGGGATCCTGAGCACGGTGGCCGTGACTGGGACCTTCCTGATGCAGCCTATCGTGGGCCGAGTGGCGGAGACGGCCGGTCTGCAGAAGGGGCTGATGCTGATTGCGGCGGCGATGGCTGTCTCCGGCCTGCTGTTCGTCGCGGTGTGGGCACGCAGCATCAAAGAGGCAGGCGTCACTCGTTGACGCCGCCCGGCAGGGTGATACAATGCTTTTGCCGCGTCCGGGGAAAAGGGCGACTGGTCCCCTGGTCGCTGCCGGCTACCTCGAGGCTCCAAGGAGAGCGGTAATGGCCTACCTGCTGGGTGTGGACATCGGCACTGGCGGAGCGCGCGCTCTGCTCATCCGGGAAGACGGCGTGCCGGTGGCCTCCGCTACGTCCGAGTATCCGCTGTACCAGCCCTACCCGCAGTGGGCGGAGCAGGAACCGGCCGATTGGTGGCAGGGTGCGGTCAACGCCATCCGCGGTGTGCTGGCTGAATCACGCGTGTCGCCCGACGCCATCAAGGCGATGGGCCTGTCTGGGCAGATGCACGGCGTGGTGCTGCTGGACGCGGCCGACAACGTGCTCCGTCGCAGCATCATCTGGGCTGATCAGCGCAGCCAGGCTCAGTGCGACTGGATCACGGAGACGATCGGGGCCCAGCGCCTGATCGAGCGCACCTCCAACCCCGCGCTTACGGGTTTCAGCGCTCCCAAGCTGCTTTGGATACGCGATAACGAGCCGGCCGTGTTCGAGCAGGCCCGCAAGTGCCTCCTTCCGAAGGACTACATCCGCTTCCGCCTCACGGGCGAGTACGCCACCGAGGTCTCCGATGCATCGGGCACGTCCCTGTTCGACGTCCAGGGTCGCGACTGGGCCTGGGACGTCGTGGATGACCTCAGCCTGGACCGCGAGTTGCTGCCGGCGGCGTTCGAGTCCGAAGTAGTTAGCGGCCGGCTGACGCGGCAGGCGGCGAGCGAGACCGGTCTTCCTGAGGGATTGCCGGTGGTGGGCGGCGGCGGGGACCAGGCGGCGGGGGCGGTGGGCAACGGCATCGTCGAGACGGGCATTGTCTCCAGCACCATAGGCACGTCTGGGGTGGTCTTCGCCTTCACCGATGCGCCCCGCCGCGACGACAAGGGCCGCCTGCAGACATTCTGCCACGCAGTGCCGGGGAAGTGGCACGTCATGGGAGTGACGCAGGGGGCCGGGCTCTCGCTCCGCTGGTTCCGGGACAACTTCGGCGACGCCGAGACAGCCACGGCCCGATGGCTGGGCGCCGACCCTTATGACTTGCTGAGCCGGGAGGCAGAGCGAGCGCCTCTGGGGTGTGAGGGACTACTGTGGCTGCCCTACCTGATGGGCGAGCGAGCCCCCGTCCTCGACCCCGAGGCGCGCGGGCTGCTCTTCGGCATCACGGCGCGACACGACCGGGCGATGGTGGTGCGTGCTATCATGGAGGGGGTTGTCTACAGCCTCCGGGATTCTCTCGACATAATGCGCCACGAGATGCATGTGCCTGTGACGCAAGTGCGGGCGTCGGGCGGCGGGGCGCGAAGCCCGCTCTGGAGGCAAATGCAGGCCGACGTCTTCGGAGTGGACACCGTGACTTTGCATGTGACCGAGGGGCCGGCATACGGCGTGGCTCTGTTGGCGGCGGTGGGCGCGGGGATCTACGGCAGTGTCGCGGAGGCATGTTCGGCCACCATCGGAGTCGTCGACACACGTCGCCCTGACCCCGCTCACCAGGAGCGTTACGAGCAGTACTACGGTATCTACACCGGTCTTTACCCGGCGCTGAAGGACCGGTTCCACCAGGTCGCCGGGCTGGCGCGGCAGTACCAATGACGGTGATTGAGGTGAGGCGATGCAGGTAGCCTGTCTGGGCATCATGGTAGCCGATGTGGTAGCACGGCCGGTGGTGGAGTTGCCTGAGCGCGGGCGGCTGACTCTGGTCGACCAGATGGAGTTGCACACCGGTGGATGCGCCGCGAATACCGGCATCTCCCTCGCCAAGCTTGGCGTTGACGTCGGGGTGCTGGGGGCGGTGGGCGAGGACGGCTTTGGCGACTTCATCGTCCGCGAGCTAAACCGGCACGGCGTCGATTCGCGCGGTGTGATACGCAAGAGCGACGTCAACACATCGGCCACCATGGCGATGGTGGAGCCGGACGGGGAGCGTCGCTTCCTCCACTGTTTGGGCGCCAACGGCGAGTTGGTGGAGAGCGAAGTGGACATGTCCGTGGTGAGCGAGGCGCAGATCCTGCACATCGCCGGCGCTCTCGTTATGCCCGGCATCGACGGTGAGCCCACGGCTCGCACTCTCAAGCGGGCCAGGGAGATGGGCCTCACCACCTCCCTCGACACCGTCTGGGACGCGCGCGGACGCTGGATGCAGATGATCGAGCCCTGCCTACCCTACATCGATGTCATGCTGCCCAGCCTCGCCGAGGCGCAAATGATCACGGGCAAGGAGCACCCGGAGGACGTGGCCGAGGTTCTCATGGACTATGGAGTGGGTACCGTCGGCCTGAAGATGGGCGAGCTGGGGTCGTACGTACGCCATGGCGACGTTGAGTTGCGCCTGCCACCCTTCGTGGTCGAGGCGGTCGACGCGACGGGTGCCGGAGATGCTTTTGTGGCCGGCTTCCTCACCGGCCTCGTCCACGGATGGGACCTGGAGAAGACGGCTCGCTTCGCCAACGCGGTGGGCGCTCTCTGCGTCACGGCGGTGGGAGCGGTCACGGGGGTACGTTCGCTGGGAGAGACGCTGCGCTTTATGGAGGCTACGCCGACCCGGAGCTTGTAGCCGGGGCCGGCCCCTGGGGCGCCTCAGCGGGCGGCTCGAGCATCCGGGATTGGATAAACCGGCGACCGGGATTAGAATGGAGGGAACTGCGAACCTAGACCAGGCTCGCCCAGGCTATAGCCGGCCTGGGCAATTCCAGTGGTCTGTTTTCATCAGATGGAGGAGCAATGACGCGTCAGTACGTGACCATCGACGGGAACGAAGCGGCAGCCTATGTAGCCCACAAGACCGCAGAAGTGATCGTGATCTACCCTATCACGCCCTCCTCGAACATGGGCGAGCACGCGGATGAGTGGAGCGCCTACGGCCGCACGAACATCTGGGGCACCGTGCCCACCGTGGTCGAGATGCAGTCCGAGGCGGGCGCGGCGGGAGCCGTGCACGGCTCTCTGCAGACGGGGTCTCTGAGCACTACCTTCACGGCCAGCCAGGGCCTGCTGCTCATGATCCCCAACATGTTCAAGATCGCGGGTGAACTCACCAGCACCGTGTTTCACATCGCCGCCCGCACCGTGGCCACCCACGCACTGTCCATCTTCGGCGACCATAGTGACGTGATGGCTACGCGCAGCACCGGCTGGGCGATGCTGTTCGCCAACTCGGTGCAGGAAGTGATGGACTTCGCCCTGATCGCCCAGTCGGCGACGCTGAAGGCGCGGGTGCCGTTCATCCACGCTTTCGACGGCTTCCGGACCTCGCATGAAGTGGCCAAGATCGAGCAACTCACCGACGACGACATCCGGGCGATGATCGACGAGCGGTTGGTGCATGCTCACCGGGCCCGCGGCCTCTCGCCCGATCATCCGGTAACGAGGGGGACCGCACAGAACCCGGACGTCTTCTTCCAGGGCCGTGAGGCGGCTAACGCCTACTACCAGCGTGTTCCGGAGATCGTCCAGCAGACGATGGACGATTTCGCCAAGCAGGTCGGACGCCAGTACCACCTGTTTGACTACGTGGGTGCGCCGGACGCCGAGCGGGTCATGGTGATCATGGGCTCCGGGGCGGAGACGGCCCACGAGGCCGTGGATCACCTGGTGGCGCAAGGTGAGAAGGTCGGCCTGATCAAGGTTCGCCTCTACCGCCCATTTGCCGTCCAGGCTTTCCTCAACGCCATCCCGGCTACGTGCAAGGGCATCACCGTGCTCGACCGCACCAAGGAGCCGGGAGCCATCGGCGAGCCGCTGTACCAGGACGTGGTCACCGCCATTGCGGAGCAGGGCGATCCCAACCGCCGCATCAAGGTCATCGGCGGCCGGTATGGGCTCTCCTCCAAGGAGTTCACCCCGGAGATGGTCCGGGCGGCCTTGGACGAGCTCAAGAAGGACAGCCCCAAGAACCACTTCACCGTGGGGATCGTTGACGATGTGACCTTCGCCAGCCTGGACGTCACGCAGCAGTTGGACACCGAGTCGGGCAAGGTGAAGCGAGCGATCTTCTGGGGCCTGGGCTCCGACGGCACGGTGGGCGCCAACAAGAACAGCATCAAGATCATCGGCGAGACGACGCCCAATCAGGCTCAGGGCTACTTTGTGTATGACTCGAAGAAGGCGGGCGCCAGCACCATCTCGCACCTCCGCTTCGGGCCGGACCCGATCCGGTCGCCCTATCTGATCCGCCAGGCCGACTTTATCGGCGTCCACCAGTTCGGCTTCTTTGAGCGCTACGACATTCTGGCGGCGGCTAAGCCGGGCGCCACCCTTCTCATCAACGCCCCCTATGAGGCGGACGAGGTCTGGGATAAGCTGCCGCGTTCCGTGCAGCAGCAGATCATCGACAAGGGCCTCAATGTCTACTCCATCAATGCCTATCGGGTGGCGCACGACACGGGCATGGGCGGCCGCATCAACACCATCATGCAGACCTGCTTCTTTGCTATCAGCGGCATCCTGCCCGCCGATGAGGCCATCGAGTCCATCAAGAAGGCTATCCGGGACACGTACGGCAAGCGCGGCGAGGCGGTAGTGCAGCAGAACTACGCCGCCGTGGACGCTGCAGTGGCCCACCTCCACAAGCTCGACATTCCCGCTGCACCGACGAGCACCTTCGAGCGGCCGCCTGCCGTGTCGGACAAGGCGCCTGAGTTCGTGCGCACCTTCTCCGCCAAGCTGATGGTCAACGAGGGCGATTCGATTCCTGTTAGCGGGGTGCCCGTGGACGGGACCTTCCCCAGCGGCATCACCCTGTGGGGCAAGCGCAACCTGGCCCTGGAAGTGCCGGTGTGGCAGCCCGATCTGTGCATCCAGTGCGGTCGTTGCGTCATGCTCTGCCCGCACGCCGTCATTCGCTCCAAGGTCTACGATCCGGCCCAACTCGAACACGCCCCCGCGACCTTCAAGTCCACCGACGCTCGTTGGCGGGAGCCGGCCCTGAAGGGCGCGAAGTACACCGTGCAGGTCTCGGTGGAAGACTGCACCGGTTGCGGCGTTTGCGTCGAGAACTGCCCGGGCAAGGACAGGAAGGCGCCCGACCGCAAGGCCATCAACATGGAGCCGCAACTGCCCATCCGCGAGACGGAGCGGGCGAACTGGGAGTTCTTCTCCGGCCTGCCTAGTCTGGCTCTGAATGCGGGATTGACCTTCAACACGACCAAGAACGTGCAGCTTCTCCCGCCTTACTTCCAGTTCCATAGCGCCTGTGCCGGCTGCGGCGAGACGCCGTACCTGCGGCTGCTCAGCCAGTTGTTCGGCGACCGCACCATCGTCGCCAACGCCACCGGCTGCTCAAGCATCTACGGCGCCAACCTGCCCGACACCTCCTGGGGGCATGACGCGGAAGGGCGGGGCGTGGCCTGGGCCAACTCCCTCTTTGAGGACAATGCCGAGTTCGGCATGGGCTTCCGCCTGTCGCTCGATCAGCGGGAGAAGTACGCCCGCGAGCTGTTGACCGCTCTCGCCTCCGTAGTGGGCGAGGACCTGGCCTCCGCCATCCTTGAGGCGGACCAGTCCAGCGCCGATCTCATCCGGATGCAGCGGGCCAGAGTGGCGCAGCTGCGCGAGGCGCTGGCCAAGTCCCAGAACGATCTTCCTTGCTGCCGCGAGCTCCTGAGCGTGGCTGACGGCCTGGAGCGGAAGACGATATGGGCGATCGGCGGCGACGGCTGGGCCTACGACATCGGCTACGGCGGACTTGACCATGTCTTGGCCGCCGGCCGTAACGTGAACGTGCTCGTCCTCGACACTGAGGTCTACTCGAACACCGGCGGTCAGGCCTCCAAGGCTACCGGCCTCGGAGCGGTGGCGAAGTTTGCTGCCGGCGGCAAGCCGCTCCCCAAGAAGGACCTGGGTATGATGGCGATGAACTATGGCTACGTCTACGTGGCCCAGATCGCCATGGGCGCCAACGAGCGCCAGACCATCCAGGCGCTTCTGGAGGCGGAGTCCTATGACGGGCCGTCCCTGGTCATTGCCTACGCGCACTGCACCCAGCACGGCTATGACATGCGGAGGGGCGCGGAGCAGGAGCGCTTGGCCGTGGCAACCGGCCATTGGCCGCTGTATCGCTTCGACCCGCGGCGCCGCGCTCAGGGCCTGAACCCTCTGCAGCTCGACTCAAAGGCGCCAAGCGTGCCTCTGAAGGACTACATCTACAACGAGAACCGCTACCGCATGTTGCAGCGCAGCAAGCCGGAGGAGGCCGCGCGTCTCCTGGCCCAAGCCGAGGTGGCTGTCGCCGACCGGTGGCGCAAGTACGAGCACCTGGCCGCCATGAGCTTCGGGGAGGCGGAAGGCGAGGCCGGCAAGGAGGAGTCCTCGGACGAGTAGGATGCGCAGCGGCAGCACGCCTGCGTGGACGAGGGGCGAGGCGCCCTTAGCCGGCAGAAGGTCGAGGATCCGGCGGCGTTCGAGCGCGCCAACTACGTTCGGATGCTGCCGTCCCGGCCGCCAGTGGATCGCATTCTTTCCGGCCGCGAGTGGGGCCGGGGTAGGGGAGAGTTGATGACCGTCAGATACCGCGAAGCACGGCGGCTGCTCGGCAGCGAGTGGATCAAGAACCATCCCGCGAGCTTGGACAAGTTCTACCGCTTCACGCGGCGAGTGGTCGACCGGGTGTACCCGACGCTGGACAAGATCAGCCCCACGGCGGCGGAGAAGCTGTTCATCTTCGGAGAGGTCGTCATGAAGGGCTACCTCTTCAACTGCTTCATGTGCGGGCAGTGCGTTCTGCACAGCACCGGCATGACGTGCCCGATGAACTGCCCGAAGAAGCTTCGTAACGGTCCCTGTGGCGGCGTGCGCAAGGGCGGCTACTGCGAGGTGATCCCCACCATGCGGTGTGTGTGGACGCAGGCCTGGGAGAGAAGCCGGCAGTCGCCGGAATATGCCCACGAGATCCTCCTGATCCAGCCGCCGGTGGACCACCGGCTGCAGGGCAGCAGCGCCTGGGCCAATATGGTCAAGGGCGTGGACCAGCAGCATCCGCCCGCTTGGCAGACAGGCGCGGCGGAACCGGTGAAGGAGGAGGTCGCCGGATAGCGGCGAAAGCGCAAAATGGGAGAAGCACTTCGCGAGCGCCGGCATCCCCGCCGGCGCTCGTCGGCGTCACACGCCGATCACGGACTCCGTGAGGGCGAACCAGGGATGGAGCGTGGGGGCGGCCGCTACGGATTCGGTGAGGGGCAGCAGCATCGTCGCCTCGGCGGCGCCCGGCGCGAAGCCGGCCTGCCGCAGAGCGCTGCTCAGGACGGCGTCGGCCTCATCGGCCAAAGCCACGAGCGCGGCGCCCGTGGGCAGGGCGGCAGCCAGAGAGACGAGGCTGTCCTCGCGCCGCACAGAGATGTCGCTGAGTACCACTCTCTTGCCCAGGGCGGTCATGGGGGTGGGCAGCAGCGCCACGGACTCGTCAGGACTGCCATCTCCAAACCGCAGCCGCACCTCGGCCGGAATGCTCGGCGGGCGAAGGCGCCGTCGCCAAGCCCAGTAGGCCTCGTTGAGTTGGGGAACGCCGTCGTAGCGCTCTCGCATGGCCTCCACTGTCGCCCGCGAGATGGCGTCCTCCTCGGGCTGGGCGCGACGCCAGCCGGTGGGATCCCCAGCTGTGGCCTCGGCGGTCCAGTACCGCAGGACGGCCCGATCGGCGAAGCCCAGGCTTGTGTAGAGGCAGTGCCCGGGGCTGCCGGGCATGGTGTAGAGCTGGAGCGCGTCCAGGCCGCGCCCGCGAGCTCGGTCCATTGCGGAGGAGAGCAGCAAACGGGCCAGTCCGCGGCGGCGGTGGTGGGGATGAGTCATCACGGTGTCGATGACTCCCACCTGGTGGAGCGCGCCGTGGAGGTACAAGGGCAGCACGGTCACGAAGAGGCTCGCAACCAGGCTGTTGCCCGACCAGACGCCCCGGCACAGGTCCGGGTCCAGGCCGGGGCGATCCATGTACCAGCGCATGAAGGCCTCGCCGCCCTCGATGACTCCAGGGTACTGAGCGAAGGCCAGGTCGTTGAGCTCGGACACCGTGGCTACGCCGGGGAAGCGTTCGCTGTAGGGATGGAGGGCGTACTCAGGCGCTGCCATCGATAGACTCCTGGACGCTCCTGGTGAGGGCCATCCACTGCTCCACACTCAACTCCTGAGCCCGAGCCGACGGGCTCAGGCCCAACGACGCGAGCATCCCGCCGATCTCTTCCTTGGCGACCGGCAGAGCCCCGGCCAGCGAGTTGGCCAACGTCTTGCGCTTCTGCTGGAATGCGGCGCGGGCCAGTCTCCACAGGGTCTCTTCCTGTTCCGGGGGCAACAGCGGCTGGTTCCGCGGCATGATCCGCACCACAGCAGAGTTCACCTTGGGCGGGGGCACAAAGGCGCCCGCCGGAACCCTGGCCACCATCTCGGCTCTGCCGGCCAGTTGCACCATCAGCCCGAGAAGGGAGAGATCGCCCGGCGGGGCGACGATGCGGCGGGCCACCTCTTCCTGCACCATCACGACAAAGACTAGGGGACGTGGTTGCCAGCCGAGCACGTGGCGCAAGGCCGCCGAGGTGATGTAGTAGGGTAGGTTGCCCACCGCCTTGTAGGGCGTGGCCGGGGAGATCCCCAGCTCGGCAGGACCGAGCGCTAGGATGTCGCCGCGAACGATGCGCAGACTGGCGACGGCAGCGAACTGGCTCTCCAGGTGATCGGCGAGGCCGTCGTCCAGTTCCACGGCCACCACGTGGCCGGCGGAGGCAGCGAGAAAGCCGGTGAGCGTCCCCAGGCCGGCGCCGATCTCCACCACTAGATCATCCGGTCCCGGGTCAAGCGCCAGCAGCACCCGGCGGAGGGCCGCCCTGCCGGCGAGAAAGTTCTGCCCCAGGCCTTTGCGCGCCGTGAGCTCCAGGGAGCGCAGCAGACGGCCGGGAGCCAGCCCCTCGGGGAAGAGCGTGGTGAACTCGGGCTCGCCCGCCATCAGCGAACCGGTGGCCAGTTGGGCAGCACCCAGCGAATCTGGTAGTCGGGCGGGGAGGGGGCGAGCAGGTAGATGTCGACCCATCGACGCCAGTAGACCAAGTTGTGATCGTCGTAGCAGACGTCGATGTGCCGGCCGATGATGGCGCTGCCGGTGTCTTCCGCCACGCCAATGCCGTACCCGGGAACGAACATGCTCGTGCCCATGGGTATGACCGATGGGTCGACGGCCACCATGCCCGTAGTGGCGCGCTTGCCGGAGCGGGTGATGCCGTAGTTGGAGGCAGTCGGCGAGGTCCCCGCCGTGCTGGGGCTGTACGACGTCACCAGGACCCGGACTTTGCGCCAGTACTGCAAGGGCCCTTGGGGCGTGTCCACGGTGCGAAGGACGACCTTGGTGCCGTAGGCCATGAGGCGGTCCAGCGGTTCCTGCTGGATCCAGGAGTCCTCCAGTTCGCGCTCCACTGTCTCTCCGTTGACTTGAGTAACGGCGTAGCGTTCGAGCCGCACTCCCTCCTGGCCCTCGCGCGCCATCCGGGTTTGGTCCAGTTCCAGTTCGGGGTCGGCCTCCCAGAGGGTCTCGAAGGAAGTGGTCCGTTGCTCGATGTCGACGTACTCGGCCACGCGGTAGACGGAGATGGCCTGATAGGGGTCGAGTTCTTCTTGGGTGCCAGGGATGGAGTAGTCTCGACCCACCAAGAAGATGCCGGCGCTCGCCAGTCCCTCGCCAACGGTGCTGCCATAGCCGCGCAGATCAGTGCGCCGGTCGCCGCTTACCAGAGTGAAGGGGATGGAGCGCTCAAGCCAGATCGAGGTTCCCCAAGACAGAGGTTGTCCTTGGGCGGGCCAGACGTGATCGGCCTCGTACAGGGACTCCTCCGACTGGATGGCGTCCGCCACGCTACCGCCGAGGGCCGGCACCGTCGCCAGCAGCGCGCCCGCTCGTACGGTGACCATGACCGGCGATGAGGGTAGAGCACGAACGGCGACGACGCCGGCGGCAGATGCCGGCAAGTTGACGGCGGGCTGGACTTCGGAGGACAGGCGGAGGTGAAGCACGACCGCGGATGTCGCGAGGGCGGCGCTGCCCATCAGCAGAAGGAGAGCCACCAGGGACTTGATGCGAGGCCGGCCTACCGCCCCGATGGCGCTGTGTGGGGCTGATGAGGTTGTCGCCGAGGCGGACGCCTCCAGAGCGATGATCGCACCTCCGTGCGGTGTGGGCGGCAGCCGCCGGCGCGGAAGCAGGCTGAGGACAAGAAGACCGTGCACCACCTGTCGCACCAGCGGTGCCAACTTACCTCGATGAGCAACTCGGGCCAGGTTCTCCTACGGCACCCAGAGAAGTCCTCTTACCGCTGCTTCCTTCCGGACCTGACGGGGTTCGCGGCCCTCTGCCGCGTAGGACCCAACCTTCAACGCTACTCTATCGAGACAGGCTCGGCTCGCTTGGCCCTCGAGGCGGAATTCGGCCCCGCTATAGCGGATTGCGGGTCCAGGGCACCGCTAGTTCCCCGCCTAGCACGGTCTCGTGAAGTAGAGTAGCACAGGGGGGTGGCGGTCGCAAGAGGGAAGTGGAGCAGGCGGAGAGGGCGGGATTCGAACCCGCGAAGGATCGCTCCTTACGCGATTTCCAGTCGCGCGCGTTAGACCAACTACGCTACCTCTCCCGAACGGCACGGGCATTATACGGACTTGACGCGAGGGCAGGCAATTTGGGAGGGCATGTCGGCCCTCCCAGGCCCGCGTCGCGACCGGTCGGTCAGTCCTGCACTACGACGGTGACGCCGTTCTTCTCCGCCAGCTCCTGGGCGAAGGCAAGCGCCTCGTCCCGCGTGTCCAGCACCTTGGTGGCGCAGCGAGCGCCCTCGGGCTTGACCACGAACTTGCCGTCCTTCCGTACTGAGACCGCGATATTCTTCTTCACTGCTTCCTTAGCCATCTCCAACTCCTTCCTAGGCGTGGCGCCCGAAAACGGGACCCATCGGTGATGATCTTCTTCAAGGAAAGGGGTTGACGCAACCTCGACACCGGCCCCGACCGGGAGCGGAGGCGTCACCAGCGCTTGAATATCACGAACACGGCGGCCACGATGAGGATAAAGCCGAGGATGTAATTCCAGCGCAGGCTCTCCTTCAGGTAGAGGACCGAGAACCCGGAGAACACTACGAGCGTGATGACCTCCTGGATCACCTTCAGTTGAGCGGCGGTGAACTGGCCGTGGCCGATGCGGTTGGCCGGCACCTGGAAGCAGTACTCGAGGAAGGCGATGCCCCAACTCACGAAGATCACGCGCACCAGCGGGGCGGACTTGTACTTGAGGTGTCCGTACCATGCGAAGGTCATAAACAGGTTGGAGATGATGAGGAGCAGGATGGTCTTCAAGCCGCGCCTCCACGCCGCCCGGCCGTACGCCGGCATCGCATCAGGGGTGAAATGCCGAAGGTGCAGAGGATCCGGGTCCGCCTCCGAGGCATGGGAGGCCCGCGGACGGTGGCGCCGTTGACTCTGACGCTGACGAGCTGGGAGTATACCGGCCGGGCCGGCGGGTGTTAAGTGGCAGGCTCGAGGCCGGCGTGGGACGGTGGATCGGCAAGGGGATCGGGGACGGCGGCGTGCTCGACTAGAGCCTCTTTCCCGGCAGGGGAAAGGGCGTAGAGACCGCGGTCGACGCGGTCAAACCAGCCATAATGGTTGTGGTAGAGGATGGATTGCGTCTTGTGGCTGCATCCGAGCCGGCGCAGTTGGCTGGGCGCGCAGGGGCCGGCCACCGCCAAGCGGCGCGCGATACAGAGGGCCTGTTCGCGGTAGGCCGTCATCACCAGCTGCCCGACCCGTCCCCCGGTGTTGTAATCTCCGGAGCGGCCGCGCATCTCACTCAGGATGGCCCGTCGCCGCCGCCGGTCTCGGCGGGGCCGGTAGGGCAGCGGGTGGCAGACGGCCTCAACTGCCGGTTCGCCATCGCCCACCAGCAGCAGCCCCAGGCAGAGCCGCTTCACTAGGCCGACGGCGCGGCGCCAGGGGCCGCGCCGCAGGCTGCCGGACGGCCGGGGGACCGCGAGGTAGACGTTTTCAGTGATGGTCTGCCGCTGCACGGCCTGGGCGAGGAGACTGAGGGACAGGCTGCGCTTGAGCTCGACGACCACCAAGTCGTCGCCCCGCCTGGCGGTCACGTCGCACCCATGCACCTCCGCTTGTACGTCGAATCCCTGGTCGACTAGGTAGTCGCGTACCGGCGCGTACAGATCCGACTCTCGCTTGCCTGTCACCCTCCGACTGGCTCCCCGTCTCCGGCAACGGTACGTTGTCGGACCGTCGCCAGGCATCTATGATTGCGGGCGGTGCGCCGCGGGCGCATGGTAACACAGGAGAGGAGTGGGACGCATGGGCACGGATCTGTCCAGGTTCACGGTGCACCTGTTAGGCAATGCCCACATCGATCTGGTCTACCGCTGGCGGCTGAACGAGGTAGTGGAGCGAGTGGGGCCGGATACCTTCAGGGGCGTGCTGAAGCTGATGAGGGACGATCTCGATGTCACCTTCGTCCAGAGCCAGATGGCCCTCTATCAGGCCATGCAGAAGCGACACCCGAGCCTGTTCCGGCGAATCGAGGAGGCCGTCGAGACGGACCGCTGGTCAGTGGTCGGGGGGTGGGCCGAGTACGATCATATGCTCACCGGCGACGAATGCATCATCCGCCACTACCTTCTGGGCCGGCAGTACCTCGAGGCGCAGGGCTGGTTGGGCGACATATCCGTGGACTGGTGCCCGGACTCCTTCTCGGGCCATCCCCACACGCTGCCCACGATCATGGCCGGGTGCGGCATTCGCTACTTGCTGATGATCCGCGCCACCCCCAAGGACAAGCCAGCCTTCATCTGGGAGGGGCCCGACGGGTCGAAGGTGCTGACCTGCAAGGCTCCCTTGGGGTACGGCATCGCCCTGTCCCCGCAGGTGCTGGAGATGCTCCCGCTGTGGGAGGAGGCCACCGGGCTCACCGACGTGCTGGTGCTCTACGGAATGGGCGACCACGGCGGCGGGCCGCGGCAGGGCGACCTGGATGCGCTGAAGGCAATGCGCGCGAAGCGGGGGGCGCCGAAGTTCGTTCACGCTAGCCCCGACGGGTTCTTCGACACCCTCAAGCGGCGCATGGCCGCAGTCACCCGACGCACCGGCCGCGACTATCACTTCGCCGGCGAACTGCTTGACGCGCAGCGTGGTCCCTTCACCTCCCAGGCGCGGGCTAAGCGGCAGTTGCGGGCGCTGGAGCACCGCCTGCTGACGGCGGAGCGGCTGGGAGTGCTCAGTTCGCTCTTGCAGCGCAAGCCAGTCTACCCTCGTGTCGACTACGACGCCGCCTGGCAGTCGGTGCTGCTGCACACCTTCCACGACGACATTCCCGGCACCTCCCGGCGGCCGGTCTACTTGGACAATGCCCGGGAGTACGCGGAACTCGGTCGCGACCTGGACGACCTCATTGTGACGTCCATGGGTGAGTTGGGCGCCCGCCTGGACACGCGCGGCGATGGAGTGCCCGTGGTGGTGTACAACCCCACCGCCTGGGCCCGGACCGGCCCGGGGACGGCCGAGTTGCGCCTGAAGCAGCCGCCGCGCCGGCCGGTGCTGGTGGACGAGGAGGGACGAGCGACTCCGGTTCAGGTGGTACGCCAGGAGGCCGACGGTCCGTGGACGAAGGCGCAGGTGGCTTTCGTCGTGCGCGATCTGCCTTCCCTCGGCTACCGCCTCTACCGCCTCCACGCCGGCGGTGACCAGGAGGCTGCCACGGGCCTGCGTGCCGGCGCCGACGCCCTGGAGAATCAGTACCTGCGGGTGCGGTTCGACGCTACTTCGGGCGACATCGTCGGGATCGAGGACAAGCTGACCGGGCGGCAAGTGCTTAGTGGCCCGGCGAACGCCCTGCACCTTCTCGCCGAGGACCCGCAGTTCGCCAGCGCTTGGATATACTGGCCCACCGGCGAGGTCCAGACCGACTGGCCGGCGGCCGAGGTCAGCGTCCTCGAGCGTGGACCGGTGCGCGTGACCATCTCGGCGCGGACTTGGCTGCGCGACTCCTACGTCGATCGGCAGGTCACCCTGTACGATGGCGTGCCGGGCGTATTCTTCCGCACTTTCTGCCACTGGTACGAGCGAGATGCTGCCCTCAAGGTGGCTTTCGCCCTGGCTACGGATGCCGGCGCCGCCACCTACGACGTGCAGTTTGGCAGCATTCAGCGGGATGCGTCGGAGGAGGAGGTGCCGGCGCACCGTTGGGCGGACGTCACCGACGGCCGCGGCGGCGTCACGTTGACCAGCCGCAGCGTCTACGGCCACGACTATCGCGACGGTTGCCTGCGGCTGACGCTGCTGCGCGGCATCGGCGACCTGGACCCCAACTCAGACGAGGGCGAGCACGAGATCGAGTACGCCCTTTTCCCGCACGGGCCAGACTGGACGCCGGCGGCGGGGACTCGTCGCGGTCTGGAGACCAACCTGCCGCTCGTCACTCGCCAGGAGATGAAGCGTGCCGGTGTGCTCTCGCCCTGGGGAGCGCCCGGGCTCAAGGCGGCCCTGCCCGAGTCTTTGGCGCTGGCCGACGTGCAGCCGGCCAACGTCGTCCTCACAGCGCTGAAGTTGGAGCAGGGGCAGTGGACCAAGGGGGCCCTCATACTACGCTTCTACGAGACGGACGGCCTGGCGACGACGGCACGAATCGCCTTCCCACTGGACGTGGCGTTGGTGGAGGAGACGGATCACCTGGAGCAGCCGAAGCGGGAGGGTCGGGTCGAGTGGAGCGGCGGCGAGGTACGGCTTGAGTTCCGGCCGCACGAGATTCGCACTATCCGGGTCGAACTGGCGGCATTTGGGCTGGGACTCGACACCGAGCGCGCCGGCAGCGCCAGCGGAATGGAGAACGGCTAGTCGAAGTCGCCAAAGAGGCGCCTCACTGAGAGAGGGGGCAGGTTTCATGTACGACTTGGTGATTCGAGGCGGAACCGTGGTGGATCCGTCACAGGGCATCCACCGCCGAGCGGACGTGGCGGTGAGCGACGGCGTGGTGCAGGGCATCGAGCCGCAGGTGAGCGGCGACGCTCGCCGGGAGGTGGACGCCGGCGGGATGATCGTCACACCCGGCCTGGTGGACATCCACGTCCACGGGTTGCCACACGTCTCCCACTACGGCCTCGACCTGGATCGCGCCTGCCTGGCCACCGGTGTGACCACGGCGGTGGACGCAGGCACCGCCGGGCGATGCATCTGGCCTGCTATGCGGCGCCAGGTCCTGGAAGCATCCCGCATGCGAGTGAAGGCCTTCATACTCATCAGCGGCATGGGTATGCTGACCGACGCCCTGGGCGAGAGCGTGGACCTGCGTTGGCTGGACGTGGGCGCCTGCGTGGCCTTGGCGCGGGACTACCCACAGCACATCGTGGGCGTGAAGGTGCGGCAGGACAAGGCGCGCGTGGGGGAGAGCGGCATGGAGCCGCTGCGGCGGGCGCTGGCCGCCGCCGAGTTGCTGGGCCTGCCGGTTATGGTGCACGTGGGCAACACGCCGGCACCGCTAGACGAACTGGCGGCCATGCTGCGCCCGGGCGACATCGTGACGCACACCTTCCACGGCTGGCGCCACGGCGCCCTCGACGACTGCGGACGAGTGCTGGCGGGCCTGCGGGAGGCGCAGCGGCGTGGCGTGCTGTTCGATGTCGGACACGGCGCGGGCAGCTTCTCCTTCGCGGTGATGGAGGCCTGCCTGGAGCAGGGCTTTATGCCCAACACCATCAGCAGCGACTTGCACGTCTACAGCGAACACGGACCGGTCTACGACCTGCCCACTACCATGGCCAAGTTCCTCGACCTGGGCCTGACGCTCGACGAGGTGGTGCGCCGGGTGACCGTCGACGCCGCCCGCGCCGTCCGGCTCGATGGCGAGGCCGGGTCGCTGGCACCGGGCCGCAAGGCGGACGTGACCGTGCTGGAGGAGGTCGAGGGGCGGTTCCGCTTCGAGGACTGCTTCCAGAGCCGGCGGGTCGCGGAGCGGACTCTTGTGCCGCGCTGGACGATCCTGGGCGGAGAGGTGATCCCGGCCAACACGGTGGCGCCCTGGCGATAGTTGGCCGCAGCCAATGCGGGGTGGGACACGCGCGGCACGGGAATGGTTCCCGCGCCGCGCTTTGGCGTCAGCCTTCGATGCGGAGTGCCACGCTGTCAGCACCGCGGAACGGGCCCAGGCTCTCCGCCTCGGCCTCTAGGCTCGCCTGCAGCCCCGGGTCGACCGGGCGAAATGGCTGCACGCTGACGGTGAGCGACTTGCCCCGCTTCTTCGGCCGCCAGACGCCGGCGATCTCACCGTCGACGAGCACGACGCCAGGGCTGCCTACCGTCTGCCAAGTCAGTTGTCGCCGCGCCGGCTCGGCCACCAGAAGGAGACGCTCCCGCGCCTGGAGGTAGGGGTCGTGCGGCGGCAGCAGGCGCACTCCCTGGGGCATGCGGGCGTGCTGCAACGCCGGCCGATCGTCGGTCAGGAGCCAGCGCTCCTTCCCTTCCACCGACACCGGTTCGAGCGCCGTTGACAGTGGCGCCCAGGCGCGGTCGGCCTGCGGGCGGGAGATGCCAGCCCAGAGAGCGTAGTCCGCCGCCGTCGACGGGCCGTAGCAGTGCAGGTAGCGTCGTAGAAGTTCAGCGGCGGCCTCCTCGCGCGGCATGGCCGCCGGCGCCAAGGTGACCCAGTCGCCGGCAAGGACGATCTCGGTGGCGGCGCCGCCCTTGCCCGGCAGAAGGCAGAGGCGCCCCTGAAGCGACAGCACGCTGAGGGCGAAGCGGACCACGGTCTCACCGTGGGTGTTGGAGCGCCACCCGTCGGGGGAGACCCACAGGGCTCGCTGCTTTGCCGTGAGGGCAGGGGCGACCGCCGACGCGAGCGCTGCTGCCAGAGCATCCTTGGTGAGGCTGCGGCCGGAGAGAGCCTCGGGCAAGGCGGCGCCCGTGAGCCGGACCGCCTCGGCCGCGGTCAGCGCCAGTTCTGCCAGGTGGTCGGTGGCGCCCTGGATGTAGTGGCGCAGCGCCGCATCGTCGTCGGGGAGCAGCCCGGTGGTGAAGATGGGCATGTCGGCGGCCCGGATCAAGTATGGAGCGGCGCGCATGGCCCAGATCTGCACGGCCGCCCGGGTCTGCAGCAGCCGGTCCGCATCGTCAGGCTGAAGGTCCCACACGCGGGCGTGAAGAGAGAGCGCCGCCGAACCGGGAGGGGAGTCCTGCACACCGCAAGCTGCCAGCGCCGCCAGATGGTCGCCGGGGGACAGGCGCTCGGCCAGGTGGTGGTTCCTCAGGCGGAAGGCGATGACCTGCTCGCGCGTCGCTGACATCATGTTCCTGTCGCCGTTGTGGGCCATAGGGCAGGCGTGTAAGGCCACGCCAGCCGCCCGCACACGTCCTGCCAGCGGGGAAGGACGTCGGGGGCGAGGACGAACGGCAGGTACCCCAGCTTCAGGTAGGTCTTGAGCGCCGCCAACCGGAAGTCCTCAGTGTAGAGGTGCACGTCACGGTAGCCCTCCGCCAGCAGGCGGGCGGTCACGGCGGCACACACAGCCATGCCCAGGCCTCGCCCCCAGTGGTCAGGGTCAGCCGCTACCCAGCCCAGCTCTCCGCCGGCGGGATGCCACTCGGTGGGGTCGTCGAGGCCCATTGCGGTGGCGGCAAGCAGCCCTGTGGACCGGTGCTCGGCCACGTACCAGCTATGCGGTACGACCCGCGGCCGCCAGGGCGCGAGCCGCTCCTCATCCCATCCCGGCCAGCCGGCTCGCGCCATCAGAGTGAAGAAGGCGGGCTCGTCGCCGGACTGGAAGAGGCGAAGACGATAGTCGGGGTGCAAGAGCGAGGCCGCTGCCCGCGGCTGCAGGCCCCTGGGCCAGACCATCTGGAGTTGGATGTTCGACACACCTTCCATGTGACTCGCTGTTCGATGGCGTCCGCTGTTGGAATCCGGCCGCATTGTAGGGTGGTGCAAGTGGCGGTCAAGGCGCCTCGGCCAGAGCCGAGCGACCTGCCCGCACTTGACATTGTCGACTTGCCCCCGTAGATTTGGTCGGTGAGACAAGCCTTTGCCCCGTGTATGGAGCCGACCGGCGCCGCAGCCGCTCGCGGCTCCATTTACTTACTTAGAGGTATCACGCCCGATGCAGCAGCGAAGTGTTGGTTTGGTCGAGACCCAATACGTGCGGTTGTTTGAGCCGCCAAACGAGTTGTGGCTGGATAGCGGCGAGAAGCTTGGGCCGGTGACCGTCGCTTACGAGACCTACGGCACCCTCAACGCCGACCGATCCAACGCCATACTGCTGTGCCATGCCCTCTCGGGCGACGCGCACGCGGCCGGCCGCAACACCCCGGAGGACGCCAAGCCAGGCTGGTGGGACGACATGGTGGGCCCGGGCAAGGGTTTCGACACCGAGAAGTACTTCGCCATCTGCTCGAACGTCATTGGCGGTTGCATGGGCTCTACCGGCCCGTCGTCGACCAACCCGCGCACCGGCAGCCCTTACGGTCTGTCGTTCCCGGTGGTGACGATCGCCGACATGGTGCGGGTGCAGCGGGAGTTGGTGCGGCACTTGGGCATCGAGCGGCTGATGTGCGTCAGCGGCGGCAGCATGGGCGGGATGCAGGTGCTGCAGTGGGCGGTCGACTACCCGGAGATGGTGCTGAGCGCTATCCCCATCGCCACCGCGGCCCAGCAGTCGTCTCAGGGCATCGCCTTCGATGTGGTCGGCCGCCGCGCGATCATGTCCGACCCCAATTGGCGGGGCGGCAACTACTACGGCTTCGGCGATCCGCCCCTGGATGGGCTGGCGCTGGCGCGCATGGTAGGGCACATCACTTACCTGAGCGAAGTCTCCATGCGGCGCAAGTTCGGCCGCCGGCTGCAAGACCGCGAGCGCTACGGGTACGACTTTGCCACCGAGTTTCAGGTGGAGAGCTACCTCTACTACCAGGGCGACAAATTCACGCAGCGGTTCGACGCCAACACCTATCTCTACATAACCAAGGCGATCGACTACTTCGACCTGGGAGCGAGCAAGGGATCACTGGCGGAGGCGCTGCGCGACGTGACCGCCAAGTTCCTGGTGATCGCCTTCACCTCGGACTGGCTGTACCTCCCGTCGCAGTCACGCGAGATCGTCAGCGCCCTTAAGGTCAACAACCTCGACGTGTCCTATTGCGAGATGACATCCGACTATGGCCATGACGCCTTCCTGCTTGAGGTCGAGGAGCAGGAGCGGCTGATCGGCAACTTCCTGGCCGGGGTGGCGCGGGAGAACGGCATAGCATGAGCGGCGAGGCGGACCGGCTGGCCTACGATGTCATCGTCGACCTGGTGGAGCGAGGCTCCCGCGTGCTCGACCTCGGCTGCGGAGACGGGTTGCTCCTGTCGCGCCTCATTGCCGAGAAGGGAGCGCGCGGCGCGGGCGTCGAGTTGTCGCAGGACGGCGTGCAGGCGGCGATCGCGCGCGGGCTAAGCGTGGTGCAGGGCGACCTGGACCAGGGGCTGGCAGATTATCGTGACGGCTCCTTCGACTGGGTGATTCTCAACCAGACGCTGCAAGCCCTGGCAAACCCCGGACTGGTCATGGACGAGATGCGGCGGGTGGGCAAGGCGGTGCTGGTCGGCTTTCCCAACTGCGGCCACTGGCGGGCGCGCGCCCAATTGCTGCTGACCGGGCGGATGCCGTGGCAGAGGAGCCTGGATTACCGCTGGTACGATTCACCGGCAACGCGTCTGCTCACCATCGCCGACTTCCGCTCGTTCTGCGCAGAGCGGGGGGTTCGGATAGTGCGCGAGGTCTTTCTGGCGGGCCCGCGCGGCGATAGGCCGCGGGTTTGGCCGAACCTGAGGGCGGAGACGGGCATCTTCGTGCTGGCCGGCACTCAGGGCGGGCAGACAGGGCGCGGCTTGTGAGCACGCCGACGACGGAACTAGAGGCTGCACCCTCCAAGCCGCGGCGTCACAGTACCGAGCGCAGGCGCGTCCGGTCGGTACTGGCTCTGGCCGTCGGACATGCCGGCGCCGACTTCTACCCCGGTTACTTGCCCACGGTACTGCCGTATCTGATCGCTAAGTTGGGATTCTCTCTCTCGGTGGCCGGCGGCTTGGCGTCGCTGCAGTCCTTCTCCACCTCGCTGATTCAGCCGGTCCTGGGCTACCTAGTGGATGCGCGCCGGCCGCGCCCCTACGCCGCCTGGGGGTTGGTGGTGGCGGCGATCCTTTTCAGCCTGCTGGGCCTGGCTCCGAACGTGGGCAC
The DNA here is from genome assembly GCA_040768685.1 of Anaerolineae bacterium. Classification (GTDB taxonomy): domain Bacteria; phylum Chloroflexota; class Anaerolineae; order DRVO01; family DRVO01; genus Ch71. The sequence goes on along the minus strand of JAXGMM010000003.1, from coordinate 147,175 downwards.
CCTGGCACTGTTGATCATTGTCGGCGGCCTAGGCGTGGCACTCTACCACCCACAGGGCGCCGCTATGTCGGCCATCCTCGCGCGCGGGCAGGCCGGCACCGCCATATCCGTCTTCTCTACCGGCGGCAGCATCGGCCACGCTCTGGGGCCGATCGTGGCGGTTGTGGTGGTGGAGCAGTGGGGCCTGGATAGCCTGGCCGTCCTGGCGCTGCCCGGTCTGGCGGCCGCCTGGCTGGTGAACCGCGCTATGCGAGAGCCACTGGAGCAGATGGCCTACAAGCGTAAGCCGGTGTCGTTTCGGGCTGCCTTCCAGGGCTCGGGCAACCAGTTGGTGCTGCTGCTAGGCATCATGACGCTTCGCTCGGCGGCCGCGGTTGGCATCAGCACGATGCTCCCCATCTACCTGGAGGCTAAGGGGCTGGCCATCGCCCTGGGGGCCACGGCTATCGTAGTCTACCGCCTGGCGGGGGCGGTGGGTACGTTGCTTGGGGGGCCGCTTAGCGACCGGTTCGGCCGTCGCCTGGTCATCTGGGGATCCTTCGCCGTCGCCCTTCCGTTCGTGTACCTCTTCTTCAACAGCGACGGGCTGCTGCGGTTCATCTACCTGGCGATCGGCTCGGCGGTGATGACGGCAAGCGCGCCGGTGAACACGGTGATGGCCCAGGAGGTCATCCCGCGCACTGCCGCAGTGGCGTCCGGCCTGATGATGGGGGTGGGCTGGGCCCTGGGCAGCCTGAGCGTCTTTCTGATCGGGTACCTTGCCGACCGCGGCGGAATCGAGACTGCCCTCCCGGCCGTGACTCTGGTCTTGGTGGCTCTCGGCCTGATCCTGAGCCTGTTGCTGCCCCGGAGCGTTGCCAAAACCCCCGCCGCCGCCTAGCCATTCATGGTACAATGTAGTGTAAGTGAAGACCGCCCCCAATGGCTCTGGGGGTGGGCTGCGTCTGGTATATGGAGTGATCTGTGTTAGATGAATTGATCATCACGCCCATAGGTGGCCTGGGCGAGATCGGCAAGAATATGATGGCCATCGAATACGGGGAGGACATCCTGATCGTCGACTGCGGCGTCATGTTCCCTGAGGGGGACATGCTCGGCATAGACCTGGTTCTCCCCGACTTCACGTTCCTGCTACCCAAGGCGGACCGCATTCGCGGCGTTGTGCTCACCCACGGCCACGAGGACCACATCGGCGGGCTGCCCTACTTTCTGCGCAGTGTGAACGCACCCATCTATGGAAGCGACTTGACCCTCGGCCTGGTGAAGGTACGCCTCAAGGAGCACAGGATGCTCAGCGTGGCCGACCTTCATGAGATCAAGATGAGCGATCGGGTGCAGCTCGGCGCCTTTGACGTGGAGTTCTTCTCCGTCAACCACAGCATCCCGGAAGGAATGGGTCTGGTGATCCGGACGCCTCTGGGACCGGTGGTCCACAGCGGCGACTTCAAGTTCGACTACACGCCGGTGCAAGGCCGAGGCGCCGACTTCGCCAAGCTGGCGATGCTCGGCAGCGAGGGTGTCTTCGTGCTCCTGGCGGACAGCACCAACGCCGACTCGCCCGGGTTCACTCCTTCGGAGCGGGTGGTGTCCGAGGCCTTCTCCGAGGTGTTCGACGAGGCGGCGGGCCGGGTGATCGTGGTCACGTTCGCTTCGCTGGTCTCGCGCGTCCAGCAGGTGATCGATGCCTCGGTTCGCCACGGCCGCAAGGTGGCCATCACCGGCTTTAGCATGGAAAAGAACACCGACATGGCCCAGGAACTGGGCTACCTGAGGGTCCCCGAGGGCGTTCGGGTCAAGATAGAGGACGTCGGCCGCCTGAACGACGACGAGGTCACGATTCTGGCTACCGGGAGCCAGGGTGAGCCCTCGGCGGCCCTGGCGCGGATGGCGGCCGGCAAGCACGCCCACGTTACCGTGCGCAGCGGCGACACCGTCGTGCTCTCGGCGCATCCGATCCCGGGCAATGAGGAGATGGTGGGGCGCATCATCAACCGCCTCTTCCAGCGCGGCGCCAATGTCATCACCGATCAGATGCTGCCGGTGCACGTCTCCGGTCATGCCAGCCAGGAGGAGGAGAAGCTGCTGCTGGCGATGACGCGGCCGCGCTACTTCGTCCCCATCCATGGCGAACTGCGCCATCTGCACATGCACGCCCGCACGGCCATGGAGATGGGCGTCCCGCGAGAGAACGTGTTCGTCGTCGAGAACGGCTACCAGATGCACTTCACGGCCGAACGCGGCTGGATCGGCGAGCGGATGCCGGGCGGCTACGTCTTCGTGGATGGGGCCGGGGTAGGCGACATCGGCCCGTCGGTGATGCGGAACCGGGCAGCGCTTGCGGAGGCGGGAGCGGTGGCCGTGTCCGTGCTGATGGACCGCAGCACCGGACTGGTCATCGGGGAGCCGGAGATCGTGTCGCGCGGGTTCGTGTACCTGCCCGAGTTCGGCAGCGTCCTGGACGGCGCCCGTGACGTGCTGCTAAAGGACCTGGAAGAGTCGCGGCCCCTAGGTCGCGGAGCCATCGCCGACCGCGTGCGGGAGGTGCTTGCCCGGCACTTCCATGAGCAGACCGGCCGCAACCCGGTGATTCTGCCTCTAGTGCTGGTGTCCCCAGCCTAGAGGCCGGGCGTCCGTTCACCTCAGACAACTCGTCCGGGCGCCGACGGCCCCGCCGGCCGGCGGCCCCGGTGGTGTCGTACAGCCTCCGCGCGACCCGATCAGAAGCACGATCCAGTGCATCCCACCGGCGCAGGCAGTAGTCCGGGATGGCCTGCTCGCCGTGAACGTCGACCTCCCAGACCGGCAAGCAGAAGGATCCCTCGTCGCCGACGTCGTTCAAATCCAGCCGGTGCAGGTCGGTGTGGCAAGGCACAAGCTCCGGGCACCGGGCTCCGCCGACTCTCGAGGCCGCGGCTAGCGGCTAGGCGTCACGCGAGAGGGTCGGGGATTGGGCACGGCCGTCCTCACCGCTCACGCTATGCCTTCCGCGCCACCAGCAAAAGCCGGTGCTCGTTGCTCAGGATGCCGTCCGGTCCGGCGGACTCCGCCAGGATGCGCGCCACCTGCTCCCAGTGCCGCTCCGGACGGAAGTCCTCCGGCATGGGAAGCGCCTTGAGCCAGAAGGCAAAGGACTGCAGATCGAGAAACCAGTAGCGGACGTCGTATTCCGCCCACGCCTCGATCTCGCATCCGAGGGCCTGTAGCGCGTCGCGCACGGCGGGCACGTCGTCCCAGAGGGAGGCATCGTACTCGCCGCCCGGAGTGCAGCCGAAGACGCGGCAGATGAGTTCGGTGTTACGGTCGCCCACCTGCTGGGTGATGAAGCGGCCGCCGGGCCGAAGCACGCGCACTATCTCGGCCGGGCAGAGGTTGGCGTGCCGGTTGAGCACCACGTCGAACGACTCATCCTCCAGCTCGAGGTGCTCGGCCGGCATCACTCGGAAGGTCACTTTGCTCGCCAGATCGGCGGTCGTGTTGGCGCGTGCGGTGGCGATCATCTCCTCGCTGATATCCGTGCCCGGCCCCTGGCCGAAGTACGGGGCCAGCCGCAGAAAGCGTTCGCCGCCGCCGGTGCCGACGTCCAGGACTATGTCGTCGGGCCGCAGATAGCCCCGGACGACGTCGTGGTACTCCCAGGGAACGGGGTCACGCCGGTCCTGTACGCTGGAGAAGTCCCAGCCGCTGCGCTCTTCCACCAAGTTGCAGAGGCGCGTCAGTTCCTCTCGCGTCATCGTCCGATCTCCTTGCGCAGAGACTCGATGAGTCCGGGAAGGTACGCTTCCCAGAAGCGGTTGCCTTTCTCGGCGCTGCCCTTGGACGGCTCGCCCAGCGAGCCCATTGGCGACACCCGGCGGACGTCCTGGGGGAAGCCGGTCTCGGTGGTCACCGGAACGCCAACGATACGCTCGCGGAAGTCGGGCGCGTCGGTGGGCTCCGGCCCGACGAGATCGGGGCGCAGCGAGGCCACTTGCGAAGCCTCCCTCTCCCCAGCATGCCACTCATCGGTGGTGAACCCGGCGGCCTGAACGGCCTCGTTGCGGGCGGGGACGTTGTGCGGGACGATCACGCGCAAGCCCGGATGCCGGAGGCGCAGTTCCTCGTGGAAGGCAGGGTCGAAGACGACGTAGTTGCCGCCGTGCCAGGAGAGCAGTATCACCGTGCTGAAGCCGGTCCGCACAAGCGAATCGACCAGGTCGCGAATAACGCTGGCCAGGGTTTCGTGTCTGAGGCTCAGGGTGCCTGGAAAGGAGAGGTGGGTTGCCGAGGCGCCCACCGGCAGCGTCGGGAGCAGGTAGGCATCGAACGCCTCAGCCACCGCCGCGGCTATCCTGTCGACAATCAGCGTATCGGTGCTGAGGGGCAGGTTGGTGCCGTGTTGCTCCGTAGCGCCCACGGGCAGCACCGCGATGGTTGCCCGGGACCTCTCAACATCCCGCCAGGTGTTCTCCGATGTCAGCACAGCTTGCCCCTACGGGTTAGTTGGTGCTCGCCTGCCGGCACACTGTAGCAGATTCCGGCGGCCGCGCCAGTGTGCAGCGGAATGCGGCCGCCGGTCTACCAAGCGCTTGGCCGGATTGACTGCTGATGCTATAATCGTAGCCGGTTGCGTATGTGCGAAGATGTGACGCCTCGCACCAGACGGAGGACAATAGGTGACCATTGATCGCGAGATGACCATCGGCGAGACGGTTCAGAACTACCCGCAGACTATAGAGGTATTCCTTCGGCACGGTCTCTTCTGCCTTGGCTGTGCTGCTGCTCGTTTTGAGAACATTGAGCAGGGCGCCATGGCCCACGGCATCGATGTTGAGGCCCTGATGACCGATCTCAATGCTGCCGTGGAAGCGGCTGCCGCCCCAGCCGGCTAGGGCATTCCGGCGTTCCGCATTGACGTGGAGAGCGAGCCCCGGCCGGCGACGGTTAAGGGGCTCGCTCCTTGATGGGAGCTATGGCTGAGAATGAGATCGTTGTAGAAGGAGACCCAGTACTGCGGCGGAGAGCTAGGGCGGTGCGCCGCTACGGCTCGAAGCTCCAAGAACTGGTGGACACCATGTTCGACACTCTCGATGCCGCCAACGGGCTGGGTCTGGCTGCGCCCCAGATCGGCGTCTCGGAACGAGTCATCGTCGTGGACGTCCCCGCGGACAGCGAGGACGAGTCCGGCGTCGCAACCAGAATGGCGCTGGTGAACCCGGAGATCGTCAAGGCGAAGGGGGAGCAGGTCGGCCCCGAGGGCTGCCTGTCAGTGCCCGGCTTCTTCGGAGAGGTCCGGCGCGCTCTGCAGATAACGGTCAAGGGCCAGGACGTGCACGGCAAAGACGTTCGTATGAGGGCAGAGGGCCTGCTAGCGCGTGCTTTTCAGCACGAGATCGATCATCTTGAGGGCGTGCTCTTCATCGACCGGGCAGAGCCGGGGACGGTTGCGTACGCCGGCGAGCAAGACGTGGAGGGCCTCGCGGACGGTGATGGCCTCTCGGTGAGCACCGAGTTGCCCTGAGACCGAAGCGCCACCGGCCCTGACGATCCGATGCTCGGCGGATCGACGCGGGCGGCCACTCGACCGCAGGCCAACTTGGCTTCTCTGGGCCACCCCTCCATGCTTTTGCCCTACCGCGATCTACTACGGCTACCTCGTGATTGCACCGGCGCCGCCACTTGCCTAGACGCCGGCTTCATCCCCTCCAAGGTGCCGATCCTCGCCGCCGAGCGCGTATCCGGCAGCGGTGCTGCCGGCGGCTGGGCGCATCCCGTTCGCGGAGCATGGCCCTGACCACGGACAGGACGATGCGTGAGTGAAGCGGAGCAGCAACGGGAAGGGGGCCGGTCAGACGACCGGCCCCCAAAAGTGAGGCAAAAGAAGGAGCCTCAGCCAGCTTTTCGGTTCCCCCGGGTTTCTCTCCAGCCTACTCGTCTTCTTTCGAAGACCACCTCCCCCGACACCGCCAGCTCCTGCCTTTCGGCTCTCTATCTGGCTTCCCTTCCCCGCCTCGCTTACCTGTCTCGGCCACTCCTGGCTCCGACCGTTCGCTCTGCGTTCACCGGGCTCCGGCCTGGTCTCGGATCTCGGGGTTCCCCCCTTCGAAGGACCTCTCCCTCTCTCCGTCCTGAGCCAGCTTGTCGGCCTCGGTTCCTTTCGGCTGCAGTCCGCCCGTGGCACGTACTCGACTGCTTGAGGCTCCCCACCGGACTTCGGCTCTCACCTCCGCCCGACGTAAGCAAAGGATAGCATGGCCGTCGGCCGGCGTCAATAGGCCCGACATTAAGAATCGTGACGTACCGAAGCCACTCGGCCGTTGGTCCTCGCGCTCCAGCGACGGTTTTGACCGGCGTTCAGCGGCTGCCGTAAACTGGGCACCACGCAAAGGAGGGGACTCGCCCTTCCGCGCGATCCGTTGATCGAGGGTACCCATGTCCGAGCAGTCACGTCTAGATTCAGCGCTATCACGAGGCATACTGGTGGCGGACGGCGCTATGGGCACGATGCTCCAGGACGCCGGTCTAGGCCCCGGAATGCCGCCCGAGCTATGGAACCGGGACAATCCCGAGGCGATCCTAGCCGTCCACTCCGCCTACGTTGAGGCAGGATCGGACCTGGTGGTGTCCAACACCTTTGGCGCCACCCGCATCCAGTTGAGGCGCCAAGGGCTCGAGGAACAGGTCGCGGAGTTGAACAAGCTGGGCGTCGCACTCGCCCGCCAAGCCGCTGGGCCCGATCGGCTCGTCTTGGGCGACGTGTCCTCGACCGGCACGCTGCTGGAGCCGTTGGGCACGCTTTCATTCTCTGAGGCGCGCGATACCTACGCCGAGCAGGCGCAGGCCTTGGAGGAAGGCGGGGCCGATGCCATCCTGGTGGAGACCATGATGGACGTGAATGAGGCGCGGGCGGCCATCCAGGCGGCCCGGTCTGCCACCAGCTTGCCCGTGATCTGCACGTTCAGCTTCCAGAAGGGCGGTCGCACCATGATGGGAGCGGGCGCGGCCCAGGTGGCAGAACTGTGGGACGAAGGCCTAGCTGCCATCGGAGCCAACTGCGGTTACAGCCTAGAAGACACCCTGGGCGTGATTCTGGAGCTTCGCCGGCTGCTGCCGAACGCCACCTTGATGGCGAAGCCCAACGCTGGCGTCCCTAGCTTGGGGCCCGACGGGCGGACCCATTTCGACGTCGGCGCCGAGCCGATGGGCGCCTTCGCCGCCAGGTTTCTCGATGCTGGAGCGCGCATCATCGGCGGCTGCTGCGGCAGCACGCCTGCCCATATCGCCGCCATAGCTCGGGCGGCGCGAGCCTACAGTTCTTCCGGAGGACCGAATGCCTGAGATCACCGCCGGCGACTTTCGTTACTATGACCTGAGACAGCGCACCGCTAGCAACGATCTTGGGGTGTTGTTCCCCGACTGGAAGCCCGGCGATGAACGGGTGGCCGTGTTCAGCCCCCACGATGACGATGCTGCTCTGGGAGCGGGCTACGCCATGCTGTCGGCGCTCGCCAACGGCGCCGAGGTGTTCGTCATGGTCTTCTGCAACGGCTGGGCCGGGTACAGCACGCCGGAGGAGGCCGCCGGCATAGTCGAGATTCGGGCACAAGAGACTATCAACGCCTACACGGCAATGGGAGTACCCCGGGAGAACGTGCTTCGGATGGGCTACGCCGACTTCAGCCTCCTGCCTCACATCGGCTGGCACCTGGATTCGGGCCGGCTGGGCACCACCGCCAATGTGGTACCCGCGCTGAGGCGCCTACAGGTTACGCGGCTGCTCATTCCGAACGGGTACCGGGAGCATATCGACCACGAGTCGGTGCACCGTGTGGGCGCCTTCGATGGTCCACAGGTCGGCGACGCCATCCTAGCCGAGTACGGCAAGGCCAAGCCGGTGCGCAGCTACATGCAGTACGCCGTGTGGGCCGACCTTTCGCCGGAAGATGCCCTCGTCTGCGGCGAAGACCCGAGGGTGCGCGCCAACCGCGCCGTGGTGGCCACGCCCAAGGTGGAAGAGAAGGTGATGGAAGCGGTGCTGGCCTGGAAGAGCCAGGGTCAAGTGATCGAGGGGCTGGTGGATCAGCGCGCGGGTCGGCGCCACGGCGACCACTGGCTCGAGGTGTACTACTCCTTCGACCCGCGGCCGCTGCTGGACTACGGTCCCTATCACAAACTGATCGACGGCATGGGCTAGGTGGGGGCGTAGCCGCTCTGTCAGGCTAGGGAGGAATCGACAGATGGCGGAACTGCCGGAACTGATGGTGCTGGCCGAGCAGATGGACGCGGAGTTGCGGCACAAATCCTTCGCCGAAGTTGAGGTGGTACAGGAGAAGTGCCTCAACTTGCCTGTGAGTCAGTTCACCGAGGGACTGCTGGGCCGTCAGGTACAGAGAGTCTACAACCGGGGCAAGTGGATCTTCCTGGAGCTGAGTCGGGGAGGCCACTTGCTCCTCAACTTGGGCATGGGGGCCGATCTCTTCTATTACGGACCCGGCCAGGCATGGGACGCCGGGCGTCGGGTGTGCTTCCACCTCGACGACGGCTCCGGCTTCACCTGTCGCTTCTGGTGGTTCGGGCACACGCACTACTGCGATACTGCCGCTCTGTCGGCCCACGATCAGACGGCCTCTTTGGGCCCTCTGGCGCTCTCACCCGAAATGGATCGTGAGCGGTTCGGAGACCTCTTCCAGTCCGGCCGCGGCCGGCTGAAGGCGGTGCTCACCGACCAGAAGCGCATCTCCGGAATCGGCAACGTGTACATCCAGGACCCCCTCTTCCGGGCTCGCCAGCACCCCATGCGGCAGGTCCGCGACCTGACCGAGGGCGACGTCGACCGGCTCTACGAGGCGACGACCTACACCCTCCGCTACGCCTACGAGAAGGGCGGTCTGGCCTACGAAAAGGACTTCTACGGTCGCCCCGGCGGCTTCACCACCGATGACTTCCTGGTTGCCTACCGGGAGGGGAAGCCCTGCCCGGAGTGCGGCGCGACGATCACCAAGATTAGGACGGGCAGCACGGCGTCCTTCATCTGCCCGGAATGCCAACCGGAGTAGCGTAGCCGGTGACTACGCTCGCCACTGGTTGCCTCGCGCTGATCCCGCTGAGGGCCGCGGCGCGCACCGGTGAGACGCTGTCGCTCGTCCGTGACGAAGCGATGCGGCTCGGCGCTCTTTCCGCCGTCACTGGGTGCCTGGTGCGGCGCACCTGGGCGCGGCCGGCGCCTGACGCGTGCCCCTGGTGAGTGACGCACTGATTGTGTTTCCGTAGGACGCGCAGGTCATCGTCGGCGGCGCCTGGGACGTGTATTCGGAGATCGCGGCAGCTCTCAGCGCGCCAGTGGGCGAGGCATGATCCAATGGACTACGGTCCACCGGCGGCGGACTACGCGCGGCGCCATCGTGCTCATCGCCTGGTGCCGGTAATTGGACGATGCTGGGACAGGGCCTGCTCCGCCCTCCACCTAATCGACGAGAGGTCGTTCGCCGGCGGGCTTGCCCCGCTTGAGGAAGCTATCAGTCGCGGCCCCGTGCAGGCTACCTCCCGCTACGTTATGTTTTGGGGGCGTCGCAGTTGCCCTCTATGGGGGATTAGATGAAGCATCTATGGGTCCCTGATCATCAGGTTGTGCTCTACCGCAACTGCCGAATCCGGACGCTCGATGACTCTGCTCCCATTGCTGAGGCCATGGTCGTGCAGGCCGGGCGCATACTCTGGGTGGGACGCGAGGCGGACCTGGGGGTTGGGTCCTGGAGCGTCACGGATCTAGAGGGAGCCACCGTCCTACCTGGCTTGCGAGATGGCCACACGCACTTCCTCTCCCACGCTATGCTGCAGCGGCGCGTCAACCTGCGCGATGTGCGCAGCGAGTCCGAGGCGGCCGCGGCCGTGATGGCCTATGCCGAACGCCACCCGGGCAGCGGCTGGATCCAGGGGCACGGATGGAATGAGAATGGGTGGGAGCCGAGGGCCCTGCCTTCGCGTCTGTCCCTTGACGCTGTCTGCCCCGACCGTCCGGTCGTCCTGTCCCGTGCCGACGGCCACATGGTCTGGGTCAACTCGGCGGCACTCCGGGCAGCGGGCATCAGCGCGACGACGCTGGACCCGGCCGGGGGACAGATCGATCGCGCCCCCGGTGGCGAGCCCACCGGACTGCTGCGGGAGTTGGCCGCCGAGCCGGTGTGGAAGCGCGTCCCGCCGCCATCAGTCTCTGAGCGGGTCTCGTCCCTACGGGAGGCGCAGAAGGAAGCGCTCTCGTACGGGCTCGTGGGTCTGCACACCATGGAAGGGCGTGAGTCGCTCGAAGCCCTGCAGGAACTGAACCTGGCGGGTGAGTTGACGCTGCGCGTGCTCGTCCTGCCGCCGATCGAGCTGCGGTCGGAACTACAGCTGCTCGGTCTGCGTCCCGGCTTCGGCGACGCGCATCTGCGCCTGGGCCAACTCAAGCTCTTCGTTGATGGCAGCCTCGGATCGCTGACCGCCTGGATGCTGGAGGACCTGCAGGGTGCGCCCGGTAATCGCGGCATCCCCATCTATCGGCAGGCCGAGCTGGTGCGTCTGCTGGAAGAGGCTCACCTTGCCGGTTGGCCTTGCGCAGTGCACGCCATTGGAGACGCTGCCAATCGAGCGGTCCTCTACGCACTGGAGGCCGTGCCCAGCGCTCATGGCCCCTTGCCCGACCGCATCGAGCACGTACAGGCGATCCGCCCTGAGGATGCGGCGCGACTGGCGCGAACGGGGGCGGTGGCCTCGATGCAGCCGGTGCACGTATCATCGGACTGGCGGGAGGCGGATCGACTGTGGGGCGGCGCCGCACGGTACGGGTACGCCTGGAGGACGCTTGCCGATGCCGGCGCGATCCTGGCGTTCGGCTCCGATGCGCCCGTGGAGCTGATCAACCCGTGGGCGGGCATCCAAGTGGCCGTCACCCGGCAGGACCTGGCCGGTGAGCCGGCGGGAGGCTGGTACCCGGATCAGCGTCTCGGTTTGGCGGAGGCTCTCGGGGGCTTCAGCCGGGGAGTGGCGCGGGCGGGCGGTGAGCCGGCAGAGGGGCGGTTGGCCGCCGGAGCGCACGCCGACTTCATGGTGTTGGAGCGCGATCCATTCGCGGCAGACCCGGCGCAGTTGGCGGCTATGAGGCCGTTGGCCACCTATGTGGCCGGCGAGCCGGTGTGGTCGGGCATGGGGTAGCGGGAACGTTGGGAGGATAGGATGGAAGCCATAGCGGACGGCTCGATCTGGGCTCTGTTGACCGCCTACGTCGTCCGGACGCCGCTGTTCCTAGTATTGGTGGTGGTTGCCCTCGCCGCTATCACCCGCCGGCGCATGCTCCCGCGCCAGACTGCTTTGGTGCTGGCGGCGGTGTCGCTCTTGCTGATTGACGAACTGGTGGGCATCTACCTTGCTCAGGTGTTGCCGGTGTGGGTGATCGGACAGTGGCGGCCCGCCCATCCGACTCACGTACTGTCTGTGGTGTTGCCCGCACTCTCCTTCCTTCGGTCGGTAGCACAGGCGGCGGCATTCAGTCTCATGGCCTGGGCCGCTCTTGGTCGCATCGTCCGGCCCTTTGAGAAGGCTTGATCGCCGGTGCGCGAGCGCCCGGAGTGCCGGTCGAAGCGACTGATGGAGTTGTCGATGGAGGCAGGATTGTCGCCCGAGCCATGGGGCGTGACCTTCGACTGGTGGGGTACGCTGTACATCCACCGGGACGTGACGGAATCGCGGGTGGCTCTGATTCGCCTTGCGGCAGAGTCGGCCGGCCGCTCGCCCTCCGAGGCTGTGGTAAGGAGCGCCTATATCCGCGGAGCAGAGGAGTTCGAACGTGAGTGGCGTGCCGGGAATTCCTACACCCCGTCGGTATGGCTGAAGGGGATTCTCGACGATATCGACGTGAACCTGACGAACGCTGCGTTCGACGACCTGCGGCGAGCGGTAGAGGAGGTGATGCTGTCGCAGCCGCCGGCGATGGCGCCGGGAGCCAAGGAGGTCCTCTTGGCACTGCACGCCGCGGGCGCCAGGATAGGCCTGATCTCGGACACCGGACTGACGGTAGGCCGGGTGATGCGGCGCATCCTTGCCCACGACGGTGTTCTACACTGCTTTCAAGGCCTGGCCTTCTCCGACGAACTCGGAACGGTCAAGCCGGCGCGACTGCCCTACGAGACGGCTCTAGCCGGGATGGGAGTGACCGCGGCCCGCGCCATCCACGTGGGCGACCTGCCCTTCACTGACATCCGCGGCGCGAAGGAAATGGGCATGAGGGCGGTCCTGATCACCGGCGTCACCGGGAGCGCCGACGATGGCAACGCCGATGCAGTCGTGTCCGGCTTCGGAGAACTGCGACGGCTCCTCGGGGACTGGGGGCTTCTGCCTTCGCGCTAAGGGGTAGTCAGGCCCCAGGCGTCGGCCACGGCCAGGCCGGGCTCGCCCGCCAGTCGGGCGATGCTCGCGACCAGCGCCGCCGTGTCCAGGTGTCCGAAGGCGGCCGATTGCTGCAAGTCGCGGAGGACGACAAGAAGCCCGCTCTCGCCCAATAGAGACTCCATATCCCGCCAGAAGAGCGGCCCCTGAGAGTGGACGAGCAGTTCATAGCGGGTGGAGTTGCCGTAGGCCGACAGCGGCTGCCGAAGGGGGCTGTTCTGGCCGGTGACTACCGCCTCGTTATAGGCCTCGTTCCAGGCCTGGACGATGCTCTCCGTGCCGCCACTCCCTACGGACTGGCGCAAGTAGAGGTACGAGGTGTACGTGGCGAGAGCCTCGTCCAGCCAGGGGTCGCGCAAGGGATCGAAGGCGACGAGCCTTCCCCACCACTCCCGGCTGACGGCGATCGAGACGGCGCTCGCCGCCTCGGTGCGGAGTTCGTCGAAGTAGGGCTGGTTGATCAGCGCCATGCCCCCCAGGTGAACGTCGGAGTGCTCCAGCGGCACCTGCACTAACGTCAGGGCGCCGCCACGGTAGGGGCCGAGGTTCTGGGAGCAGAAGGCCTGGACGGCCGCGGCGTGGCTGAGGGCCGCTCTCATGCTGGAAGCATCGCCGGCGAGCGAGTAGCCGGTCAGCGTAACTGAGCCCGACTTGAGTTCCTGGGCCTGATAGCCTTTGCCGGCTACTAGTCCCACCGTGCGGGTCGGACCGCTGACAAAGGTACGGGTAACGCCCTCGGTGGTGGTTTTCCAGTCGGTGAGCACGCCGGGGGCGATCACCGTGTATTGCGCTGGGGCGGTGACCTCGACGCGGTAGAGCGATAGGTCAGTGTACGCGGCATCACCGAATCCGGGCGAAGGATCCAGCCGCCATTCGCCGTCGATCAGCGGCGCGAGGACCGGGTAGCACTCGGGGAGGATCGCGATGCCTTGCCTCACCCCGAAGAAGTCGTACTCGCCGGCCGATTCGGGGTAGACGAGCGAGTAGTCGATCACGATTGCCGCTGACTGGTGGGTGGCGAGGGTTTGCGGAAGCGGTATCTTGAGGTCGGCGCCCTTGCCCATCTCGACGAAGGGCACGTCACGGCCGCCAACGGTGGCCCGGACAGTGGTCATGCGCCCGCCGTACATCCGCATGTTCGGGTAGAGGCGCAGGTAGACTTCGCGCAACTCGCCGGCCGCCACATTAGTGTAGTGTATCGTGGCCTGCCCCGTGAGGAGCCTTTTCTCTGGATCCAGCACGAGGGAGAGGTGATAGCGCGGGACCTCCTCAAGGAGCTCCCGGTCGGCAGCGGACAACTCACCCAGGGCGGCCGAGAACGCTTCCAGAGACGAAGTCGGCTGGGGGCGGCCGCAAGCAGTGAGTGTCAGGACGGCTAGGATGACGAACGCGACGCGAAGGCGCAATTGGCTGCCTCAGATGAGTGCGCCTCTACTCGGCCGCGCCGGACGCGCAGTCCGAGACGGTGATGATGCAGGCGCTTGCCTTTCCGGACTGCTGCAAGTCGTAGGCCAGAGAGGGGCTCAGGCGGCGATTGTTCTTCTGCTGGTCTGGGCAGTCTCCGGGTGCGGGCGGGAACCGGCTCGGCCGAGCGAGACGGATGCTGCCGGGCCGCCGGCGTGTACGTCCAGCGGGGTCTGTGTTCACGAGCGATTCCTGAGCTTCTACGCCGCGCATGGCGGGCTCATCGGCGAGCCCATTGCGCCACCGGGCATCTACCGCGATCGCTTGGTCCAGTACTTCGAGGCCGGCCGGCTGGAGTATGTGGCTGAGTACCCGGAGTCGTACGCCGTGGGCCTCGCCTATCTGGCCGAGGAGTTCTGCGGCAGGCAGCCGCCGCTGCACTACAGCTCGGTTCCTGCCGGCCACGAGCGACGAGTCGGCTACTTCCGGGAGACGGGACACAGCCTGCGGGGCGACTTCTGGGAGTTCGTGGCGGCCAATGGCGGCGTGGAGGTCTTCGGCCTGCCGATCTCGGAGGCACGAACGGTGGGACAGGAGACGGTTCAGGACTTCGTGCGCGTGCAAGTGCGGCGCGGGTCGGACGGAGCGTTCTACTTAGCGCCGCTCGGCCGCCTCGCCTTGAGCGGTGACGCGGCTCCCGAAGGCCTGTGCCCGTCAGTCCCAGCCGATGATCCAGACGCATAACCCGGCAAGAGCGATGGTGGCGACAACGATGGCTGCCATCTGGCTCGGCAGGAGACCGACGTCTCGCGCCGACCACAGGACCATCACGACCATGACCAGGGCGAGCACGGCCCAGGCCAGGAGTTGAGGGTGACGGCAGGCAAATCGGCGCAGGCCCGAACCGGTCGCCTCTGGCTTGTCAGTGTCGGTAGACGACGTAACCGGACTCTGTGACACGGTCACTCACCTCCCCATAGCCCATTCCGCGCATGAACTGACGGTAGCCCGTGCCCCCGGGAACGTGCAAGTGCAGGCACCGCTCCTGCGCTTCGAGGACAGCCAGCAGAGGCCGCGTGAGCCTGGGCAGCCGCGTCGGCGAGAAGCACTTCAGCCGCCACTCGCCGGGCGACAACTGCATGATCTCAGCCAGGTGATCGCCTTCTCGGGAGCGCCAGGTCGCGTGCGTCACCGGCTCCAGTTGGGGCATACCGCCGGGCATAGGCGCGGTTCCAGCCTCGATCTCGCCCCATTCACGGTCGACTAATCCGGCCAGTTCGTCTCGGCTGCCGTCGTTCACAAACAGCACATCGGCCCTCGCCACCTTTTCGGCGGCGTCCGGCTGGGCGTCTATGCGGCGGCGGGCATCCTCGACGCCCAGGCCGCGGTCGCTCGTCAAGCGCGCCAGTTGGTGCTCCGGCTTGCAGGTCGTTACCCAGAGCGCGTGACAGCGCTCCGTGATGCCCGACTCTGTGAGCTTGATGGCCTCGATGACGACTACGCCTTCTTCCCGTTCACCGACGATCCTGTCGATGCGGGCCAGAACGTGCGGATGCACAATGGCTTCCAGGTCGGCTAGAGCCGCCGGATCGCCGAACACGACCTGGCCGAGGGCGCGCCGGTCCACCGTTCTATCACCGCGAAGCACTCCCTCGCCGAAGCGCTCGCGTACCTGAGCCCAGGCAGGCTCACCGGGCTCCATGGTCTGGTGGGCGACGCGGTCGGCGTCGATGTGCAGGGCGCCGCGCAACGCGAGGCGGCCGGCTACCAGCGACTTACCAGTGGCGATGTTGCCGGTGAGCCCGACTATGTACTTCACGCCACCTCCTCCCATTCGCGGTAGGCGGCCTCGAGCGCTTCCGTCAACGTGGCGTGGTCGGCACCCAGGCTGCGCAGAGTCTCGACGTCGGCGCCGCCGGCCGCTTCCGCCAGCCGGGCCTCGAGGCCGGTTATCTCGGTCTCAAGTTGCTCGATCTCGGCCTCCAGTTCGACAAGGCGCTCCTGCCGCCGTTTCTCCGCCCTCTGGGCGGCGCGGGCCTCAGGCGTGGACCGTGGAGACAACCGTCGTTCGGCGGATTCGCGCTCCTGGCGCCGCTCGGCTTCTGCCTGCGCCCTAGCGTTGGCGTAGTCGCTGTAGGCGCCCCGGTAGACCCTCAGCTGCCCATCCTCGATCGACCATACTTGCGTGGCTAGGGCATCGATGAAGTAGCGGTCGTGGGAGACGAACAGGGCTGTGCCATCGTAATCGCTGAGGACCGACTCGAGCACGTCCCGGGATAGCATGTCCAGTTGATTGGTGGGCTCGTCGAGCACCAGGAAGTTGGCGCCTTGGAGAGTCAGCTTGGCCAGGGCCACTCGGCTACGCTCGCCGCCGCTGAGGTCCCCCACGCGCTTGAAGGGTTCGTCGCCGGTGAACAGGAAGCGGGCCAGGAGGTCGCGCACCTCGGCCAGGGTCAAGTTGCTGACGGACAGCACCTCTTCGGCCAGAGACCGGTCGGGATGGAGATCATCCTGGGCCTGAGAGAGGTAGCCGGGAGTGACATTGTGGCCCAGCATGAGCCGGCCGCTGAGCGGCTGAAGCTGCCCGAGGAGGACCCGCAGGAAGGTGGTCTTGCCAGAGCCGTTGGGGCCGATCAGGGCCGCTCGCTCCCCGCGCAGCAGAGCCAGGTCGTCGATCCGGAACAGCGGACGATCCGCCTGGTATCCGACGGCCAAGTCATGGGCCTCCACCACCACCCATGCGCCGCGGGCGCCGGCCTTCAGCTTCACCCGCATGGTTTGCGCTAGGTCCGGCCGATCGATGCGCTCGAGCCGGTCGAGCCGCGTCTGGCGACCACGAGCCTCGCGGGATCGCTGGCCGGCTTTGTAGCGGCGGATGAAGGCCTCGGTGCTGCGGATGTGCTCCTGCTGGCGCTCGTACTCGCGCCGGACGCGCTCCAGCCGCTCGGCCTTTTGGGCCTCGTGGGCGCTGTAGTTGCCCCGGTAGCGCTCGATCCCTTCCGGCGTTAGGTCCCAGATGGTGTTCATCACCGCATCCAGGAAGTAACGGTCGTGAGAGACCGCGATCAGAGAGCCCTCCCAGTCGCGCAGGAAGGACTCGAGCCAGGTGAGCGCCTGGAGGTCCAGGTGGTTAGTGGGCTCGTCGAGGAGGAGCACGTCCGGCCGCTGGAGGAGAAGCTGGGCCAAGCGGGCGCGAGTGTGCTGGCCGCCGCTCAGTTGGGTGACCGGTTTGTCCAGGCTGGCAGTGAGGCCCAAACCCTCCAGCGTCTGACGGGCCCGCCACTCGTAGTCGTAGCCGCCGGCGGCCTGGAACTGGTGCTCGCTCTCCTCGTAGCGTCTCCACACCGCTGGGTCATCTGTGTGGGCGATCGCGGCCTCCAGTTGGCGGAGGCGCCTCTCCTGCCGGCGGACGCCCTCCAGTGCGGAAAGAGCGGCGTCCCACAGGGTGCAGTTGCCCTCGATGCGGGCGTCCTGGGGCAGATAGCCCACAGTCACACCGGCGGCCCGATGAACGGCACCCTCCGTCGGGGATTCCAGCCCGGCAACGATCCGCAAGAGCGTGGTCTTACCGACGCCGTTGGGGCCAATGAGGCCGGCTTTCTCGCCTCGAGCGAGGGAGAAGGTTACTGCCTTGAAGATGTCCTGGGCCCCGTAGTACTTGGCGAGGCCGCCCCCTGTGACTACCGACATGTGACCTTCCGCTGGCAATGGGCCGGCAGCGACGTTGCGACGAGAGGGGCGGGTATGCACCCGCCCCTTTTGCTGTCTGCTCGCGCGGCGCCGGGCCGGCTCCTAGATCATACCATCACTACTTCGATACCAACGAACTGGCAGAACTGGGCCAGTTCGGCGGTGTAGTCGCCGTGGATCATGCTGGCATGGTGGATGAAGCCCTCAGTGACGAGTGTCCGATACAACGACTCCAGGTCGTCGACGCGCACCCAGGACCAAGAACCGCGAAGGTCGCGGTCATCGGGGACCACTTCCCCCTTGGTGATCAGCATCTTGAACTGGTTGTCGTACTCCACCAGGCGGCTTAGGGTGACGGTGCCGCCCTTGACCTGGAACTCCGCGGTCCCCTCGGCCGCCGTTCCGGTGAAGCCGCCACTCAGGATACTGTGTTCGCGCATGCGGACGCGGCAGCCGGGGGCGCTGAGGCACGTGGGAGCGTTGCCGCAGTGCCAGGCGAAGAAGACATTCTCCAGTTCCTGGTGCTGGATGGTCCAGTCAATGAAGTGGGGGACGGTGGTGCGCCGGGAAGCCTCGTACTGGGCCAACATGGTGAGAGCCCCGTAGACGTCCACCTCGCAGGCGGTCATGATGCCCTGCTCGGTCAGCCTAGCCATGGCCAGGCAAGGGGTGACGCCGTAGTCCGCCTGGATGGTGTCCCAGCACTGCATACCCATGGCGGTGACGCCCTTGGCCTGAGCCAGGTTGACCAGGGCTCGCTCCAGCTTGGCCAGGCGAAGCACCGAAGCGTCGGCAACCTGGCTGGTGTCGAGGTCGCCCCGAATGTCGCCGGCGATTGCCTGGACATCCGGGTCGTCGTCCGCCAGGGCACGGGCAGCGTGGAACACGGCCGGTAGGGCAACCGGCACGAGCCTCTGGCGGAAGTTCTCTATCATGGCCACTTCGTCGCAGGCGCAGGTCTCAAAGCGCTCTGGCCGGGGCCCGACAAGCGCGACACGGGCGCCCAGGAAGTGGGTCACGGTGTTGCAGGTGGAGGCGAAACGATTCAGTTCCTCGGTGAAGATGGGTTCTTCGGGGAAAAGAATGCCGGCGAACGCGAATGGAATGTGGCGCCGGTACAGCCCGGACGAGAGGGACAGCGTGCCGCAGAAGGCGTCCGAACGCCGCCCGCCGTCGGGAAGGAAGTCCCCCTCCTTGGTTCCGAAGAGGAGCACCGGTAGTCCGGGTAGGTTCTGGGCCACGGCCACCGCGGCCACTTCGTCACCGAAGGTCATGGCGCCGATGACGATGCCCTGAACACCCTCCCGGCGGAACAACTCGGTGACCTTGTCGGCGTCGGAGTCGTTCCGGACCACGCCTCCCTGGGTGAGCGTCTCGTCCGGGACGACGAACTCAACGTCGGGGATGCTGGCCATCACGTCCAGGCAGCGGCGGCGCATATCGACAGCCCATTTCTCGTCGAATGGCACGCGATGAGCCGGCACGAAACCAAGCTTGACCTTCTCCATCTTCGTCTCCTACACCCCGCGCGATGGCGGCGATTCTAGCACAGGCCCGATTGCGGACAAGGGGCTAATGGGAGCAACAACTGAGGCGGCGCTATCCGCCCGGCAGCACCGAGCCCCCCTGCACCCAACGCACCACGTCCAGGTACGACACCACCAGCATGAGCCCGATGAGCAGCATCATACCGGTCAGATGAACCAGAGCCTCCCTCTGGGGAGGCACGCGCTTGCCGCGCCGGAGCCACTCCACGATCACGAAGGCGATGTGGCCACCGTCGAGGGCGGGAAGAGGCAAGGCGTTGATGAGAGCGAAGTTGAGGCTGAGGAAGGCGGCCAGGTCCAGGAAGGGTTCCCAGCCCATTCTGGCCACCTCTCCAGCCAGGCGAGCGATGCCGACGGGACCGGCGACGCCGCCCTCCGGGGCCTCGACGCTGGGCAGGATGGGGCTCAGGACGAGTTGACCTAGGCCCTCGGCCATTGCGCTCACGAGCAGGATGACCCGCTTGACGCTCATGCGCGCGGCTTGCATCAGACCTACTCGGCGATAGGAGACCTCGAACGGTTCATCGTAGAAGATGGTGATGCCGAGCGCCCCCTGATCAGCGGGGGTGTCGGCAGGCAGGCGGGGTACCATCCGGCGAGCGAGTGGCTCGCCGGAGCGCTCGACCTCGACAGTGGTTTCCCGCCCCAGGGAAGCGGAAGTCGCGGCCTGGACGTCCCTGAAAGAGGCGATTCGGGTATCACCGATGCGAACTACGACGTCCCCAGGCTCGAGCCCGGCGGCTTCTGCCGGCGAACCGGGCGCCACGGCCTCGATCGTCACCCTGCCGGTGTACTCGGCGGTGCCGGCACTGAAGACGATAGTGTAGATGAGCAGCGCCAGGACGACATTCATGGTCGGCCCGGCGGCGAACACCACGAACCTCTGCCACGGCGCCTTGCTGGTCAGGCTTCCGGGGTCGTCAGAACCTGCTTCTTCTCCGGTCATGCGCACGAACCCGCCGAAGGGAAGCCAGTTGAGGGTGAACTTGGTGTCGTTGCGCTCAAAGAGGAGCAGCGCCCGGGGAGGATAGCCGAAGCCGAACTCCTCCACCCGCACCTTCATGAGTATGGCGGCGAGGAAGTGCCCTAGTTCGTGCACGAACACGAGCACGCTCAGCAGGGGAATAACGGCTAGCCACTCCAGCCCGCTAGGCCAGGTCAGGGAGATGCCCATTGCGCTCCTTCCGAAGTAGGCGACGTCCGGCAGCATCGATGTTAGTTGATGGGCATCGGGGCGGCAAGGGCCGCTCTTGACGTTGGCCATGGAAGCAATACACTGAGAGCAGGAGGCTGCACCGCCGCTGTACCCCCTATTTACTTGTGCTTTACGCCCGCCCGGTGACCGGAGAGCGCTCTCCTGCCGATACACTCACTGGCGGCACCAGTGGCAGCCTATACATCCTGCCGTGTCGGTCGACAGAGGGCTTGTCTTTGGATCAGGGGTCCAACCTACCTTCAATAGTTCCCCGGATCGTCATGCGTATGGCGCTGGTCGTAGCCATCCAAGTGGTGGTTGTCGCCCTCCTGGCACTGGCGGTGCCGCAGGCGCTGGACGCGGTGGCTGTGTGCTTCACGCGAGCGCCTGCTCGGGCGCTCGCGGCGGAGATCGAACGTACAGCCGCAGCGCGTGCAGAACTGGCTGCTGTCATGGCGGCAGTGGCTGGCGAGGAGGCTCCGCTCCCGCGCACCTCCGGTGGGACAGCGGTTCGCGTTGACCGAGACAGCAGCGGTAAGGCGGCCGCCATCCGCTGGCCACAGGACTGGCCTGCTGACCTGAGGGGTGGTTTAGAGGCGTGGCTATCGAGAGGCACGGTCGATGAGATGCCGGGCTGGTGTACCATGCAGCACGAAGGCCAGGTCTATGGAGTAGGGGCGGCACCTCGACCGGACGACGCCGGTTGGATTGTCGTAGCGGCGGACGACACTCAGGCCCTGTCGACGCGGGTAGTAGATCTGGCGGGGGCGCCGTCATTCTCTGTAGCTCCCAGCTCGGCATCCGAGGCCGCTGCTGACGCGCTCTCAGTCTGGAAGGTCCTCGGTGGGTCGTTGGAGTCCTCGATTCCCATCCCCGGCCTCGTGGGCGAACCGGCCAGGATCACCTTCTCTGTCGATACCCCGCGACTGGCGTTGTACCTCCGCGCTTTCGCAGTCATCCTTGGGGCCAGCGTACTGCTGATATCCGGAGTTCAGGCGCTCACCTTCGCCGGCACCTATGTGCAGGTGATGCAGCCGTCCAAGGCGGTGCATCAGGCGCTCGGGGACTACGTTTCCACCGGACAGTGGAACCCGCCGTCGATGCGGTTCCGCGAGCCGGAGGCTGCCGTCACGGCTATCACGCGGGCAGTGGAGGCGCAGAAGCAGGCGGAGGCCGAGGCGCAGGCGCGAATCGGCCAACTACGCGCTTTCCTAGACGCGCTGCCGGCGGCCGCCGCCATCAAGGACGCCGATCTGCGCCTGCAGATGGTGAACTCGGCGCTGGCGCACATGGCGGGTCTGCCGCCCGAGGAACTGATCGGCAAGACGGACGCCGAGATCTACCCCGACCACCTGGCCCGCATGTACTTGTACCACGACCGCCAGGTTCTCCAGGGTGGAGAGACGCTCCAGTTCGAGGAGACGCTCGAGACCGGCGAGGGGACGCGGCGAACGTACCGTGCAGTCAAGGCACCGATCTTCGACTGTAGGGGCGAGGTCAGTGGACTGGTCAGCCTGGCTGTTGACATAACCCGCGAACGAGAGATGCAGTCGCGGCTGCTGGAAGCGCAGCAGGCCCAGTTGATGGGACGCTTGGCCGGCGGCGTGGCCCACATCTTCAATAATGTGTTGACGGCTGTCATCGGCTCGACGGAGTTGGCGCTTCTCAGCCTGAATGAGGAGCATCCCTCGCGAGAGGATCTGCTTCAGGTGAAGGATGCCGCCGAGCGCGGGGCGGGTGTTAGCCGGCAGTTGCTCTATCTGGGGCGGCGACAGCGATCGGCAGATGGCCCCGCAAACGTGGCCAAGGTGACCGACGGTCTCCTACCTATGCTGCAAGAAATGGGAGGTCCCGGAGTAGCGATCGAGACACGGATCGGCGAGGACCTGCCAGAGGCGCTCATCGACTCGGGCGAACTGCGGCAAGTGATCCTCCACCTGGCCCTCAACTCGATCGAGGCCATGACAGACGGTGGGAGAGTGCTGATCGAGAGTCGCGCGACCACAGCGCCGTCCGAGGCGGTGATGGTCGAGCCGGGCCTTAACGATAGGCCGGTGGTCTTGATCCGTGTGCAGGATACGGGTCCGGGCATCTGCGATGAGGCCCGCGACCATCTCTTTGAGCCGTTCTACACCACCAAGGGAACCGCCGGAGGCCGGGGTCTCGGGCTCTCAGTGGTCCAGAGCATCGTGCGCAACCACCAAGGCGCGGTACTGTTCAGTTCTCAGCCCGGAAACGGCGCCGTGTTTGACGTCTATCTACCCTCTCGCGCCTCAGCAGAGGAGAAGCCTTGCCAGTCGGCGACGGAAGCGGATGCCGCCGCACCGGGCGGAGGAGTGATCCTGCTTGCCGAGGACGAACCAAGCGTACGCGAACTCACCGAGAGGATGCTTGTCTCGCAGGGGTATACGCTGTGGACGGCGGGGCGTGGCGATGAGGCACTGCGGCTGGTCGAGGCGCGCGGTATGGCGCCCGATCTCGTGCTGACGGATGTCCTGATGCCGGGGATGAACGGCGTCGAGCTGGCTCTTGCGCTGCGCGCCCGCTACCCGGAGGTGCCGGTGCTGCTAATGTCAGGCTATGTGGGTGAGTCCGACGATGGCGACCTGAAGGGCTTTCCACTGCTGTGGAAGCCTTTCACTCTGGAGAGCCTAACACAGAGCGTACGCGGTCTTCTCGACCGTGAAGAGAGACCTAATCCTCTTCCGGCAGGATAGCGACCTCCGCCTCTTTAACCAGTTCGGCGAAGCGATGGGCGTCGTCCAACTCCCCGACGATGCGCCCGTAGTGCATGGGGACCACTACCCGTGGCTTGATCCGGCTCACTGCCTCCACCGCCTCCTGGACGTTCATCGTATACGTCCCCCCAATCGGCAGCAGAGCGATGTCGACCGCTAGGCCGTCCATCTCAGGGATAGAGTCGGTGTCGCCGGCGTGGTATAGGACACCCTCTTCAAGCTCGATCAGGTAGCCAACTCCCCCGGACGACGCGGGATGGAAGCGCTTGCCCACGTTGTAGGCCGGCACGGCCTGCACGTTCAGCGCCGCTACGGTGACCTGCTGGCCCGGTTTCACGGCGACGCTCTTTGCCGGATCCCACCCGAGCTTCTTCAGACACGACGCGGTCGCCACAATGAAGGTGTCGGGTTTCGCCACACGCGCCACGTCCTCTGGGGAGCAGTGGTCCTGGTGGCTATGGGTGACCAGGATCACGTCGGCCTTCGGCGCCCCGTCCTTGACCTCCCAAGGATCGATGTAGAGCACCGTGTGCCCTATCTCGATGCGGAACGTCGCGTGTCCGAGCCAATGAACGCCCGGCAGTAGTCCTTCTGCCACAGGAGCCTCCTTGGGGAGCGCCGCCAGCGCCCCCTGAGCCAGGCGAGTCTAGTCGACCGGCCGACCTGTAGTCAAACGGCCTCGGCCCATCGCCGTCCCGACCACAGCGTGCGGCCGAGCGGTGGGCGCGCCTCTGCCGAAGGGCGTGCTATAATGGGCCTGAGCCGGCGGGGCGAGGGATTGACCCTCGCCCTATGTGCGTCATCGTGGTAAGCGGCAGCGAGTGGAGAAGGAATGTCGGAAGCGGCGCCTGAAAGCGGAACCATACTGTCGGCCGCCGGTGGGCCGGAAACCGAGACAGAATTCCTTGAGTCGCCGGTGTCCGGATCGTGGCTGGACGCCATCCTGGCCGGGGTGGAAAAGCCGGCGCGCTACACCGGGGCGGAGTGGAACAGCGTTGCCAAGCCCTGGGAGGCGACGCGGGTGCGTATCGCGTTGGCTTTCCCAGACGTGTACGAGATCGGCATGTCCAACCTGGGCCTGTCCATTCTCTACGACGAGGTGAATGCTGTCCCCGGCCTGCTGGCCGAGCGCGCTTTCGCGCCCTGGCCGGACATGGCGACGGCAATGCGCGAGGCGAAGGTGCCTCTATACGCCCTGGAGAGCCGCCGTCCGCTGAGGCAGTTCGACATCCTGGGCTTCTCCCTCGGTTATGAGCTCAACTTCACCACAGTGTTGGAGATGCTCGACCTGACAGGGATCCCGCTGGAGGCAGTGGACCGGGACGCACGGCACCCGTTGGTGATCGCGGGAGGCAGCGCCTGCTACAATCCGGAACCTGTCGCCCAGTTCTTCGATCTGATCGTTGTGGGCGACGGCGAGGGGGTTCTGCCCGCCCTCGCAGAGCTGTACACGCAGGCGCGGCAACGCGGATCCGGCAGCGAAGATGGTTCCGGCGGTTGGCGGGAGAGGCTGCTGCAGGCGGCATCACGGCTGCCCGGCGTCTACGTGCCCAGTCTGTACCGGTCAGTTCTCGGCGCAGGCGGCGAGTTCCAGGTCCTGGAAGCCATCGAGCCGGCGACTCCGCCGACGGTGCGAGCAAGGGTGGTGCATCCACTGCCTCCGCCACCGGTTCGGCCTATCGTGCCCTACGTGGAGACCGTGCATGACCGGGCCATGGTCGAAGTGCGTCGGGGATGCGGCCAGGGCTGCCGCTTTTGCCAAGCAGGCATGATCTACCGCCCGGTGCGCGAGCGCCCGGTGGAAGAGGTGGTGACCGCCGCTGCCGCCATCATCGAGAGCACCGGCTACGACGAACTCGGCCTGCTCTCCCTGAGCACCTGCGACTACCGCCCGATCGCGCTGCTGCTGGACCGGCTGCACGAGGAGTTCGGCAACCGCATTGCCGTGTCATTGCCTTCCCTAAGGCTTGACTCGTTCTCGGTGTCCCTCGCGGACAAGGTGCAGGGCAAGCGCCGGACCGGCCTCACTTTTGCGCCCGAGGCCGGCACTCAGCGCCTCCGGGACGTGATCAACAAGAAGGTCAGCGAGGATGATCTCATGCAGGTGGCGGAGGCCGCCTTCAGTCGCGGATGGCAGCGGCTCAAGCTCTACTTCATGGTGGGCCTGCCGACGGAGACGGACGAGGATGTCGCTGCCATACCCGTCTTGGCGCGCAAGGTGCTGGCCATAGGGCGGCGCCTGCAGGGCAAACGGGCCAAGGTCTCGGTGAGCGTGAGCACGTTCGTGCCCAAGCCGCACACGCCCTTCCAGTGGTGCGCTCTCATCAGCGACGAGGACCTGGAGCGACGGCAGGTACTGCTGCGGCAGGGACTGCGAGGTGGAGGGCTGGAGTTCTCCTGGCACGAGCCCACGGCCACCTACGTCGAGGCGATGCTGGCCCGCGGGGACCGCCGGCTGGGACCTGTCATCAAGCGGGCCTGGCAGCTGGGCGCACGCCTCGATCCCTGGGAGGACCAGTTCCGCTACTCCGCCTGGCGTCAAGCCCTGGTGGATTGGGGCGTTGACGGCGATCAGTTCGCCCGTGCCGCCCGGGATCTCGAGGCGCCTCTACCGTGGGATCACGTCGATCCTGGAGTACGGCGGACCTACCTGCAACGAGAGTGGCAGCGGGCAATGGACGGCGCCGCCACGGCGGACTGCTTCGACCGCTGCTCAGCCTGCGGCGTCTCGGAAGCGCATGGGGTAAGGTGCTGGGAATGAGCGGGCAAGTGCAGTATCGCTACGAGGTGCAGTTCTCGCGCGGGGCCCGGCTGAAGTACATCTCGCACCTCGATCTGATGCGAGTGTGGGAGCGCCTCTTGCGCCGTGCGCACCTGCCCGTCGTCCACTCCCAGGGCTTCAACCCGCGGCCCAACCTAACCTTCGCCGCCCCGTTGCCGGTGGGAGTGCTTTCCCGTGGCGATCTGGCTGAGGTTCGCCTTACGGAAGAGCGCGATCCGGGCGACTTGTTGGCGGTGTTGCGGGCACAGGCGGTGCCGGACTTGGCCATAGAGGCGGTGCGACCAGGGCCCGAGAGGCAGCGGTCGCTTCCCGCTCGGATGCAGGCGGCCGACTACGAGATCGTGCTGGACGAGGCCGAACCGGAAGGCCTGGCGGCCGCAGTGGAGGCGCTGCTGGCGGCCGTCAGTGTGCCCCTGCGAGTGGAGCGAGGGAAGCGCGTCCGCGAGGTCGATCTGCGCCCTCTGGTACTCTCCCTATCCATGCCGGAGCCGCGGGCGCCGCGCTTGGTGGCGCGAATGCGGCATTCCCCGGAAGCGACCGGGCGGCCCGACGACCTGGTGCTGGCCCTTGGCTACGACCCGGGGCTCGCCCGGATCACTCGCTTTGGGCTGGTTCTGGCCCCGGGCTAGCGGGGCCGCCGGCGAAGTCCGCCCTGGAGTCGCTCAGAGCGGCGAGCGCCAGGAGGGCGATCAGAAAGCCGACGTAGTTCTCGTTGAAGAAGCGGGACACAAACGAGTAGAGGCCGAAGAGGATCGCCGTGCCGTACCACACCCTTGCCAAGCTGGGCCGGCGCCACTGCCGGCGCAGCAGCAGGTAGAGCACGGGTAAGCAGAGCGCGACCTGAGCGATCCAGAAGGGGAAGTAGCTCTGGTCGCTCTCCACGAGCCCAAGGGCAAGGACTAGGTTGCTCAGCCCCCAGCCCCGAATCTGGTAGGGTGTAGCAGATGTGCCCGCGCTCCATGCCCAGACATCGTCGTAGAAGGCGGGCGGGTCCCAGGCCACGAAGGGCAGCACCAGGGCGACAAACACGACCAGCGCCGGCCATCCTCGTGTCACAATCCGTTTCACTGCCTCCCGTATGCCGGCGCTCCCGCGTGCCAGATGGAGGGCATAGAACGGGGCCAGGAACCAGGCCGTGGGCTTGCTGGCGAGGGCCAGCCCCAGGGCCAGGGCTGCTGGACCGGTGCGGCCCCGGTGCAGCAGCCAGAGCGACAATACCATCCACGCCAGGACAAACGAGTCGTTCATGCCGAAGATGATGTCGTTGCCCATGATCGGGTTGAGACCGACCGTCATGAGCAGCATCCGGCCGCCCGCGCGGTCTCGGGCAAGGCCCGGCAGCAGGGCTAGGGTGAGGGCGAAGAGGGCCAAGTAGACCAGACGCTGGTCATACCACCCGAGGCTCGCTCGCGAGAGGATCCGTGCCGGCAGGCTGGCGATGAGAGTCCACGGCAGGTAGGGGTAGTGGTACAAGGCGGTGCGTTTCTCGAGGCCCCACTCGGCGACTGCAGTATCGAGATAGTCCTCGGTGTAGGGGTTCTCCCCGGCCAGCAGCATGTCCAGGGCGGCTTCGGTCTGGATGACGCCGCCGTCGTGAGTGAACGAAGCGGGGCCGGTAGCCTGGCGCAGGCCGATCAGGTAGATCGACTGGGCGAAGACCGTGGCGGCGATGATGCCTGCCACCAGCGCTACCTTGGCGCGGTGGCAGGCGACGTCGGAGAGACGAGTGCCCAGGGCGTCGACGGCTAGGTAGAGCCCCAGCAGGGTGAACGTGGCGGTTATCAGCAGCAGCGAGATGGGGTCGGTCATCCACTGGCGCATCAAGGCCCAAGCCTGATCGCCCAGCAGGCCACCCAGCACCGGCAAGCCGCGAATGGTCTCTTCGGGTCGAGGCGCCACCAGGTCCGCCAGCGTGTCGATGCGGACGCGCGCCACCACCAGAATCGTCAGAAGCAGGGCTTCCAGCGATAGCGGGCCCGCTCGACGGTCGGCCAAGGAGTTCAGTCCCAGAAGACGCGGCGGACAGCGCTCTTCTTGCTCGTCTCGACCACGTTCCCGTTGGGGTCATCGCGGACCACGACCACCTGCCAGGAGTACTCGCCTGATCCGTTGGGAGCCCCGCGGAGCCGGTACTCGCTCGAAGTCGTGCGGGCGATGCCCCAAGCGGGCTCGCCCTGCCGCCAGACCCTCAGATCGAAGCTCTCCCCGGGGCGGAGTTCCCCCTCAAACGACCAGATGAAGTCCACGTTGCCGTCGACGGCGAAATGGGTAACATCGGCCGGTTCCACCAGCAGCGGGGCCGGATGCAGCACCCTCGTACCTACGGTGGGCGCTGGGGTGGCCGTGGGAGGCGTGTCATCGGGCGTGGCCGTCGCGCCGGGTGTGGCGGCGACGGTGGGCGACGCGCTCGGGCTCAGGCTAGGGATCGCGGCCACGTCCGCCGTGGCCCTGGTAGCCACCGGCTGAGGCGTCCATACGGTCACCGGTGTCGAGAGCGCGGCCTGGAACTCGGCCGTGGCTGTACGCGGGTCCGGTGGGGGAGGTTCGTCCCCCGGCAGGGTGGATACGATGACGCCGGCGGCCGCAGCCACACCAGCCAGCACTAGAACCAGCATCTTGACCGCGCGCGGTGTGCGACCGAGCAGGGACGCGATCCCGCCCGCCAGGTCAGAGAAGCCGTGCTGCACGGTGAGCGAGGTGGAATCCCGCTCGCTCAGAGCCTCGATGAAGGCGGAAGCGCTGTGGAACCGGTCCGCCGGCTCCTTGGCGAGGGCGCGGAGCACGGCTCGCCCCGCATCTCGCCCCAAGCTGCGGCGGATTGATCGGGGCAGGCTCGGCGTCAGCACGGCGTGGTTGCGGCGAAGCTCCTCCTCGGAGTGACCGGGGAACGGCAGCTTGCCCGTGAGCATCTCGAAGGCGATGACGCCGAGGGAGTAGATGTCCGACCAGGGACCGGTGGGCTGGGCGGTGTTGCGTTCAGGGGCGCTGTAGCGGGCGTCTCCCGGGGCCGGGTGCTGGCCACGACGGCGCGCCTGAGCGATGCCCGAGAGCAGCACCCGCCCGTCTTCGGCCAAGAGAATGTGGTCCGGGGTCACATCACAGTGCACGAACTCACGCGCGTGCATTTCGTCCAGGGTCTGAGCGACGGGAGTCAAGTACTTGAGGACGAGATCCCGGGAGAAGCGCCGGCGCTTGTTCATCTCCTCGCGCAGCGTATGCTCGGCCCAATCCATCACGGAGTAGATGTGGCCATCGGCACTCTGGCCGACGTGGCGCACCTGCCGCACGCCGGGAAGATACAGATGGCGCGCCACCTCGCGCTCCCGGCGGAGGTGGGCCAGATCACGCGCCGACCGATTCAAGGCCGCCTTCAGCGCTACGCTCTCGCCCCTGCCGTCAGTAGCGTGGTAGACGGTGAAGCTTTTGCTCCCGCCTACCGGCTTCTGGATGGAGTACTCGTCTATCTCCCGCGGGTTTCTGAGAATCACGACCTCATGGTCCCCAGGTGATCCTTTCGTCGGTCCACTGCGGCCCCGGCGTGGCGTTTAGGTAGAACAGCCTGCGCTCCCCGGTCCCGTCCGGGCGCATCGCCCAGACGGCCCACTGGCCATCCCTGTCACTCAGGAACGCGATGGCGCTGCCGTCCGGAGACCAGGTAGGGAGGCCGCTGTTGCCTGGCCCGGATGTGAGGCGGACGAGGCCCGAACCATCGACGCGGATGCTGTATACGTCCCAGGCGCCGCCGGCGTTGGACATGAAGACCACGGCGCCGCCCCACTCGTCCCCGGCGATATCGCTGGGGTTGGTGGTCAGCCGGCGGGGCTCTCCCCCATTACTGCTCACCACCCAGAGCCCGCAGTTGCCGCCGGTGCCGAAGACGTAGTCGCACCCATTGTAAGCGATGTCTCCGCTAGACAGCCAGACGGGCGAGGACCCCAGGATGCCGGTTGCGCCCAGAGGAATGTACGGCGGGGCGTGAGGCGGCTCGCCGCCGATGGCGTGGGCGTAGATGCGCCACTGGCCGTCGCCTTGCTGAGCGGAAGAGTAGGCGATCGAGGCGCCGTCGGGTGACCAGGACGGGTGGCTGTCCTCAGGGTGGCGACTGGCTTCCCATCGTTCGCTGCCGTCGGCGCTCATCACCCATAGGCTATCGGTCCCGCAGCCCTCGCCATTCATCACCAACAACCCATCACCACGGAACTCCGGCTGGCGCATGCAGGGGGCCAGCTGATAGGCGTCTGTCCCGTCGAGGGAGGCGATCCAGGTTGCCACTCGTCCTGTGTGCGCATCCATCACCGGATAGGCGATGCGGCCGGCCACGGCCTCAGGCGGCGGGGGCGCAGGCGTCATTGTGGGCTCAGCGGTGGCCGTGGCCGCTACTGTAGGCGTCGCCGTCGGCTCCGGCGTCGGCGTGTCTGTCGCCATTAGCGTCGCGGTCGGGGTCGCTGTCGCCGGTGGGGTCGGCGAGGGCGGCAGGGGAGTCTCAGTGGACGTTGGCGCAGCAGTGGGCGTCGACGAAGGGGTGGGTGGCGGCTCGGTGGGCGTGTTGGTGGGCCGGACAGTGCCGCCTAGGCCGCCGGCCGTAGAGGCCGTGCTCGACGCCGGTGGGACGGTCAGCGTCCCGGTGCGAGACGCGGTGACTGTGGGTGTCGATGTCGGAGGGGCGATGGATGCAGCCGTCTCGATCGAGGCAGGGGTGGGCGACGGTTCGAGTGCGACGGCGGTTCCGGGCGTCTCTACACCAGACGCGGACAGGGCTATGGTCGGACTGGCAGACTCGCCGCGCGAGAGGCCGGCGGCGAGGTCGGCCACTGCCTGTCCCTTGATGCGCCCGGTGGCGAGGCCGGCCAGGGCGGCTACCGCGGCAAGGACGACTATCCCGAGCGCCAGCAACGCCGGCCAGGCAGACGATCGGCGCCGCCGAGGCTCGGACAGCGAGACTGCCGGTTCCGGCGAGCCGGACTCACGGGGCGCTTGTGGGGGGAGCACGACCGGGGTCTCTGCTGCCCTCAGGGCGCGGGCCATCTCCTCGCCGCTGCCGAATCGCTGGTCGGGTGACTTGGCCAGGGCCCGATCGAGACAGTCCTGGGCGGCCGCTGAGCGGACCCCCAAAGATGCTAGGGCCGGCGACGCCTCATTGACCTGCTGGTAGAGCGTGCTTAGGCGGGTGTCGCCGCGGAAGGGGGGACGGCCGGTGAGGGCCTCAAAGAGGACCAGGCCCAAGACGTAGAGGTCCGTCTGCGGGCCCACGCCCAGACCTTGAGCCTGTTCCGGGGCGGTGTACTCCGGTCGTAGGTCCTGGCGCCCGGCCTGTGCCGCCAACCAGGCCAAGCCGAAGTCGGTCACGAGAGGGTTGCCGGCGGCATCGAGACCGATGCTCTCCGGCGATAGTCCGCCGTGGACGACGCCGCGGCTATGGGCGTAATCGAGTGCCTCGGCGATCCGCGCCCCTAGGCTAAGCGCCTCTTCTAGGGCGAGCGGCCCCGAGCGGAGGCGGTCGCGCAGACTGCCTCCTTCGGGGTAGTCCATGACGGTGAAGCAGAAGCCCTCGTCGTCACGGAGGTCGTGCAGCCGCAGAAGGCCGGGGTGATTGAGGCCGGCCGACGCCAAGACCGCTTGCCGGTACCGCTCGAGAAAGACGGGGTCGGCCGCCAAGGTCGGGTCCAAGACGCGAATGGCGACCGGGCGTTCAAGCGATCGCTGGATTGCCTTATAGAGGCCGCCGGTGGCGTCCTCGCTGAGCAGTTCGACGAGCTCGTGATCTCCCAGCCATCGGCCCACCAGGCTTTCCATGATCTTACCTCCAGGGGAGCAGGGGTCAGGCGCGGTCCAGGACGAAGTTGAGATGGGCGGCGCTAAGCAGGCTCAGGAACGCCTTGACCACCCAGGGAGCCCAAAGGGCGTACTGATCTCCGATGAGTCGGGGCGTGAAGTCCAGCGGCACTATGAGGAGGAGGCTGGCTATAAGGAACCAGCGTGCCTCTTTGGTTCGTCCGGCCAGCAGGCGCCCGATGCCGTAGATGCCGAGCAGCCCGACCAAGAACTCAACTACGACTGAGAAACGTAGACTGGACCTGCTCTTGGGCTTGGTGCTGGCCGTGGTGGATCTACGCTTGGTTCGCTGCTTCTGCTTCGCCGTCAAGGACCTCTCCTTAAGGTAGCCATGACAGTCGCTCCACCAGTTCCTCGCCGGGCCGGGTGGGGGCGTCGAACAGGTGGATGGGCCGCCCACCGCTGGCCGGCACCGCCCACAGGGCCCACTCCCCACCGCGGTCGCTGCGGAAGGCGAGATAGAGTCCATCCGGCGACCAAACGGGCACGCAGTCATCGGCGGCGGCGTCGGTGAGCTGCAGTAGGCCGCTGCCATCGCTGCGCATCACGTAAAGGCTCCACTTGCCTTCCCGGTGGGAATGGAAGGCGATGTACTGCCCGTTGGGCGACCAGGTCGGGGCGCCGTCGCTGGCGTCGGTTGTCAGCTGCTCCAGTTCACCTCCATCGGGCGGCGTCACCATTATGCCGCAGTCTCCGCCCACGCAGCTCTGCACGGCCAGCCAGGAGCCGTCGGGCGACCAGTCAACGTACCCCCCGTAGGTGACGTTAGTGGCCGGGCCACCCTGGGACGGGGTGACGTACACGCGGTTGAGGCCGTCGCCGAGACGTGTGCTGGCGAAGGCCAGCGACGACCCGTCCGGCGCCCAGGCCGGCCACAGGTCCTCCTCGTGCGCGTCCTGCGTCAGGAGCCAGCGCTCGGTGCCGTCCGCCGACGCGACGAAAAGGCCGAGGGCGTTGTCCTGCCAGGAGCGATAGGCTAGGAGGCTCCCATCGCGGCTGAAAGCCGGCTGGCTGGCGCTGGGGATCACCTGCGTCTCGGCGCCGGTAGCCAGGTCATGGATGACGATGTCGTAGCGCTCGGCCTCGGGGAGCCAGCGGCCCAGGGCCAAGCGGCCTCGAGGGGGAATGGGCGTGGGGGTGCTCAGGAGTTCGTGGAGCCAGTCCTCGACTCGAGCGGTGCCGAGCCGCTCAAGGACGCGCGCACGTGCCTCTGCCTCCAGGCCAGCCACTACGGTCATCGCCGCCACCACCTGAAGGTGCGGGGCGGACCCGAGGGCTGCCTCCAGCGTGGCCCGGGATGGCTCGGTAGTGGCGCCGACGGTTGCCAAAGGGGTGAAAACCGCCACGGGAGAGGGCGGCAGGGTGGCGGTGGCCACTGCGGCAGGCGTGGCCAGAGGGGCCGGGTTGGCAACGGTAGCTTCGGACGCGCCGGCGGTGGCCGGCGAGCCGACTCCTGGGAACGACCATCCGGCTGACGGGCCGGCGCCGAAGGCGGCCACGAACGCCGTCAGGGCGAGGAGCAGACCGGCGGAAGCGCCAAGCCAGGCCTTCCGGTTGGCAGGCCCTTCGCGCCTGCTATCGGATTCCTCCCCGGGCAGAGGGATCAGCCCGAACGCGGCCGACCCTACCTCGAATTGGTCCCCGGGCCGTACGGCGTGCTTCCCTATGATGCGGATGCCGTTGAGGTATACCGGCCCAGTTGCGACCAGCGGCTCCAGCATCCACTCTGCGCCTCGACGGCGCAGCAGCAGGTGCCGGCCGGCTACGGCCGGGTCATCGAGCACTATGGAGTTGCTGGGAGCCGAACCTACCGTGATCGAGTTCTGGTCCAGGACCAGATCCACCTCGGCGGTGGCCTCGGATTGCCCAACCAGGCGCAAGAGACACCTCGGACAGGGTACGGAGCTGCGTGTGCCGGTGAAGCGGAAGCCGGGCCCAATGCCACACTACTGGCGCGCAAGCGCCCGAGGCGCCGCTGGACACGCTTCGACTTATGGGGGAGTATAGCACAGCATGAGACCCATTACAGCTAGAGTAGCGGCGGCGGGGCGGGCCGCCTTGACGACTGTCAGGCGGGCGCTGGGCGGACTCGCCCGGCGGCTGTCCGCGGACAGGGGCGGCGAGCAGCCTGGCTGGCGAGACTCCTTCGTGGGCGAGGTGCTGGAGCGCTACGGCTTCACGCCCGAGGCGTCCGCCTGGCTGCGACGGGAGATCCCGGTGCAGGTGGATGACGCCAAGGGCCAGAGCGGGGGCGGATTCTGGGCGCCCGAGCAGCGGTTGGTGCGGCTCTTCACGGCCCAACATGAGGCGGCAGTGCACGAGTTGGCGCACGCCTGGTGGCACTTCCGGCGTAGCGGGCAGGAGCAGGCCCTAATGGCGGCGGTAAAGCGGGCCGCCCATGAGCCGGATCCACGCTTCCAGCGAGTCCGCATACTAGCTCATGGCTACGTCTACGGCATCCCCGCCACCGGGTGGCCCGGCCTGGCGATGGATGGGAACGATTGGGAGATGTTTGCCGGCCTGGCCAGCGGCACCATGGGCGACCTCAGCCTCATGCCGCCCTACCTGCGGCCGTTCTACCAAGGACTATTCCGCCTGCCGGAGGGGGAGCCGCCAACCGCTACCGGCACGCGGCCCCGCAAGGCCTAGCGCTGGCCGTAGCTGGTGGTGTAAGCACGGTGCAGGCGACGCACTGCTTCGGGCGGTAGGGCCTGCGGGTCGCCGATCTGCATCGCCGCCCAGAGGGTGCGGGCGGCGTCCTCGACCATCACCGCCGCTTTGACGGCCGCCTCCACTGTTCTGCCCACCGTGAAGACCCCGTGCTGGCGCATGAGGATTGCGGGCGAGTCGCCGATGGAGCGGACGATCTCGCGGCCGATCTCCTCGCCGCCGATGGGCGCAAAGGCGCCCACGGGGATGGGCCCGCCGAACTCGTCGGCCAGGGCAGTGAGGCAGGGCTCGATGGGCCGCCCCAACGCGGCAAAGGCCGTGGCGTAGGTGGAGTGGGTGTGCACCACGCCGCCCACGTCCGGACGCTCTCGGTAGACATAAAGGTGAGTGGCGGTGTCCACCGAGGGGCGCAGCCCCTCCACGAGACGGCCGTCCAGGTCGACCACCGCGATGTCCTCCAGGGACAGGTGCTCGTAGCGGACGCCGGAGGGCTTAATGGCGACCAGGCTGCCGCCGGGTTCCCGCCCACTCACGTTGCCGCTCGTCCAGGCTACCAGCCCGTAGGCGGGCAGCATCAGGTTCCCTTCCAGCACCTGTCGCTTCAGTTGCTCGAGCATGTGGACCTCGCTTCTGGTGGGTCGAGTCTCAGCCGGCGATGGGGAGGCGCCCTTCCTCGTTCACGACCTTCAGGATGGCGGCGAAGTTGTCCTGCCAACGGTCTTCGGGGACGTTCTCGGTGATGCCGATGAGGAAGCGCTCGCCGGGGGCGGCCTCGCGCAGGATCTGCCGGGTCATGTCCTCGATGTCGGCGATGCTTTGCAGGTGCACCGACGAGGGGAAGTTGATCCAGAGCACCTTGTTGGGCCAGGCGGCCCGCGCCTCGGCCACGGTCATGTCGCAAGTGGGCGCCGGCGTGAAGGCCTCCACGTAGTCGATCTTGGAGCGCGCAATGCCGGGAGCGAGGGGGCCGATGTTGGCGTCGAAGTGCACGCCAAGCAGCTTGCCGTGCTGGTGCATGATCTCGGCGGCTTCGTTGTAGTGGGGAAGGATAAGTCGATCGAAGCGGTCGACGCCCACCACCTCGGGAGCCACGTTGCCGCCGTAATTGGCGGTCAATGCCGGCGACTGAGCGACCAGAGGGTAGATGCTGCGCCGGTCCTCGGTGAGGGCGTCATAGAGGCGCATGACCCAGTCGCGGTTGTCGGCCCACTGGATCGAGAACGTCTCCAGCCCCATCAGGCTGTAGATGAGCTCCTGAAGGGGCGAGTAGCCGATCCCCACACGCACCTGTCCGTCGCCGCCGAGCCGGTCCTGCAGGCGGGCTACCGAGTCGTAGGTGGGCTCGTAGGTTCGATCACGGATCATGGCCTCCAGCGGCTCGTAGTCGGCCTCGGTCTTGAAGAGCCGCTCCTCGTGCCAGGAGGTGAAGCCGGCCGGGCGGTCGAGCGCGGTCAGGTTGCCGGCGGGGGTGCGCACCTCGGTGCGGACGTAGCCGATCCCGTCGGGTCCGGTGAAATGCACCTGCTCTTGGGCGACCTCGTGGTACACCGTGCGGAAGGCGGAGGTTCGCATGACGATGCCCAGGCCGTCGTTGCGGAGTCGTCGCTCCGCCTGGCTGACGGGTAGTTTGTTCTCATAGGCGGTGAATGGCACCACATCCGGCGTGCCGCCCAGTAGGGCAGCCTCGATCCGCTCTCTCGGCGTCATGGTCTCCTCGGCTGGTGCGACGTGGGCGCCAAGACCCAGGCGCTAGTGCGCGCCTACAGGCGCTGGTGTCCGGGGCAGTAGTAGGTGGGCCGGTTGCCCAACCGCTCCTTGACGATGGTGGCGCCGCAGATGGAACAGGCCTGGCCCTCCCGTTCCTTGACGCGGAAGACGTCCTGGTAATGCCCTTTGCTGCCGTCCAGGTGGACGAAAGCCATCTCGGAGGCGCCGCCGTTCTCGATCGCCTCGCGCATCACCTGCACCACGGCCGCGTGAAGGCGGAGCGCGTCTTCCCTAGACAGGTCAGAGGACTTGCGGCGCGGGTGGATGCCGGCGAGGAACAGCGCCTCATCGGCGTAGGTGTTGCCGACGCCGCCGATGAGCGACTGCTCGAGGAGGACGGCCTTGATGCCGGCGCCGCGGCGGGCCAGAGCGTCCACGAAGGCAGGGGCCAAGAAGGCAGGCGAGAGGGCATCCGGCCCGAGGGCGGCGATCTCCGGTTGGCGCTCCACGTCGGCGCGGTCCAGCAGTCGCTGATAGCGGAGGGCGGAACCGTGTAGGTACAGCCGGGTGCCATCCCCAAAGGAGAGCGTCAGCTTGGGGTCCGGCGGGATGTCGGCCGTCAGGCCGGAGAAGCGCCACTGGCCAACGAGCATCAGGTGGGTCAGCAGCGTCAGGTCGCTCCCGAAGTCGAGCGCCAGTCGTTTGCCGAAACGCCTCACGTCCACCAGGGGCAGGCCGACCAGTTCCGGAAGGCGCTCGTGGCCGACCTCAAGCTGCTGGTCAGGCACGGCATCTACGGCGCTCAGGCGCCGCCCGGCGACGTGTTGTCGAATCTCGCGGCCCAGGATCTCGACTTCAGGCAGTTCGGGCATGGGAGCCTACTTTCCCTCCGAGGCCGACCAGGCGCCGGGCGCGGTGATGGAGCGGCAGCCCAAGGGCGAACCGATGGACTTCGCGGGCTCGTCCGGCAAAGCTCCGATGGACTGCAGCACCAACGTGTCTTCGCGCCGGCGGAACCATGGCAGCGGAATGGCGGCGAACACGAGGGAGAACCGGCCGCCGTCGGGCCGGTCCCAGTAGGTGAGCAGAACCTCGTCGCCGGCGAAGGTAATGCTGGGGTAGGAGAAGGAGCGGCCAGGGTCGGCCTCGATAGTGCGGTAGTTGAGCCACTTCTCCCCACCGTCCGTGCTGATCGCGGAGCGCAGAGGGGTCCGCTTGCCGCCCATGGGGAGCGCACGGTCGTAGTTGTCGTTCCAGATCAGGAGCAGGTCGTCGCTGTCCGGAACGCGCGCCAGGGCCGAGGGCGCCTCTGGAGACAGGAGGCGGACCATCTCGGTCGGGCTCCAGGTCTCGCCCTTGTCCTTGGAGCGCGACCGGTAGATCCGCCCGAGCTGCGTGCGGATGTGCATCAGCAGGGAGCCGTCGGCGGTCTCGGCGACGGCGGGCTCCATCGCTCCCCGCAGGGGCAGGTCGAGCCGGTTGCCGCTGGCGTGCCAGGTGCGCCCTTCGTCGTCGGACAGGTAACAGAGCACGACGTGGTGACCGCCGGCATCGATGGCGCCGCGGGCGTCGGGGCAGTAGGACACCGGCGCCACCAATCGCCCGGAGCTCAGCCGGACGACGCGGGCGTTGTTCATGACGTAATAGCCCTCGCCCTCGGTGGCCTGCAGCGCTTCGCTCCACGTCGCACCGTGGTCGGCGGAGCGCTTGACCATCACGTGCAAGTCGGTGGCCGAGTTCTTCCGCAGGTAGAACAGCAGCAAGTCGCCATCGGGCAGTTGGCGCAGGGTGGCGGACATGCAGTTCATGCCGGCGTCGTTGGCCTGGAGGACGTTCGGCGGAGACCACGTTCGGCCCTTGTCGCTGGAGTAGCGCCCGACTATCTCGGCTCGATCGAAGTCCGATCCGCCCCCCTCGAACCGAGTGTAGGCGAGCAGCAGGCGGCCGTCGGGGAGCACCTCGACATCGGCCTCGGTATTGCGCGGATACTGGTCCGTGGCCGGAGCAACGACGGTTCGGAACACTGGCGGACCTCCTTAGAGCCCATG
This sequence comes from Anaerolineae bacterium, assembly GCA_040768685.1. Classification (GTDB taxonomy): domain Bacteria; phylum Chloroflexota; class Anaerolineae; order DRVO01; family DRVO01; genus Ch71. The sequence continues at coordinate 109,166 of JAXGMM010000003.1, read as the reverse complement.
GACATGGTCGGCCCGCAACCATGGCGCGCATGGCGGCGAGGTCGTAGCGTGATGATAGCCCAACGGGGCCCGACGGTCGAACAGGCCTTGGGGGCGCGATTAGAGGAAGTCGACAGGGTCGACGTCCACGCGCCAGCCGGCGGGGGGTGGCTCGGCGAGGAGGAGTTCCTGAGCACCGTGGCCTCGGAGCAGAAGGTGCCAGCGGAACCGGCCGCGCAAGCGGGAGTAGAAGCAGGGCGCCGGCCCCATCACCTCCAGGTTCGCCATGCCCTCCCGACGGATGCTCGCCCGAAGGCGCTCCCCTAGATCGCGGGCGGCCTGCTCGGCGCGTGAGGTACTGACATGGGAATAGAGCAGCCGGACGATGTGGCCGAAAGGGGGATAGCCCAGGCGCCGGCGCAGGGCGATCTCCCGGGCATAGAACGACGGGTAATCGTGCCGAGCGGCAGCCTGGACGGCGTAGTGCTCGGGATGATAGGTCTGCACGATGGCCTGGCCGCCGCCCTCCCGTCGTCCGGCGCGCCCTGCCACCTGGGTGAGCAACTGGAAGGTGCGCTCTCCGGCGCGGAAGTCGGGGAAGAAGAGGGAGACGTCGGCCGACACGACGCCCACCAGCGTGACCAGAGGCAGGTCGAGTCCCTTGGCCACCATCTGAGTGCCGATGAGCACGTCGGCCTCGTGGCGGAGGAACTGCTCCAGGATGGCCTCATGCCCGCCGTGATCGCGGGTGGTGTCGCGGTCCCAACGCAACACCCGCACCCCGGGGAACGCTTCCTCGGTGTATGCCTGCACCCGCTCTGTTCCGGCGCCGAAGTAGCGGATGCGCGTGCTGTTGCACTGGGGGCAACGGCGCTGCGGCTCGGCATGTCGCCCACAGTGATGGCAGGTGAGTGAGGCCCGATCCGCCCCAGTGCGGCCGGCGTGGTAAGTGAACGGCAGGTCGCATCGAGGACACTGGGCCACGTATCCGCAGTCGCGGCACATGATGAAGGTGGACGTGCCGCGCCGGTTGAGGAAAAGGATGGCCTGCTCGCCGCGGTCGAGGGTCGCCTCCAGGGCGGAAAGCAGCGGCCGGCTCAGGAGCCCGGTGTGCCCGGCCTTGAGTTCGGCGCGCATGTCCACCACCTGAACCGGGGGCAGAGCCAGGGGTTCCGCGCCGCCGTAGCGCTCGCGCAGGCGCAGTAGTTGCAGGGCGCCGCGCTCGGCGGCTCGGTAGGTGCTGACGTCCGGGGTGGCGGAGCCGAGCAGCACCACGGCGCCCGTCTCCCGCGCCAGGCGTAGGGCCACGTCGCGGGCGTGGTAGAACGGGCGGGCGCCTTGCTTGTAGGACGGCTCATGCTCCTCGTCGATGACGATTAGGCCGCAATGAGGCGCGGGCATGAACAGCGCCGAGCGGGGTCCGACCACCACATCGGCCTGGCCGTCCTGCACCCGCGTCCACTGATCGAAGCGTGCTCCGGGCGACAGGTCGCTGTGCTGGACGGCAACCCGGCCGGGGAAGTGCCGCCCGAAGCGGCTTAGCGTCTGCGGGGTAAGGGCGATCTCGGGCACGAGGACGATGGACTGCTTGCCTTGGGCCAATGCCGCCTGCACGGCGTGCAGGTAGACCTCGGTCTTGCCGCTGCCGGTCACGCCCTGGAGCAGGAAGCCTTCTGGACGTCCGGCGCGCAGGGCGGCGATTACGGGCGCAACCGCCTCTTGCTGCTCCTTCGTCAGTTCCGGGAGAGGGGATGGGTCGCCGGCATTGCGGAGGAAGCGGTCGCGGTAGTAGCGGGCCGGCTCGATGACGGCGGCTCCCAGTTCGACTAGACGCTCGACGGCAGAGCGTGGGCAGGACGCCGCCCGGGTGAGGTCGCGCAACCAAGCCATTCCGCCGAGGCCGGCGAGGGCAACCAGGGCGCGATGGGGGGCGGCCATGCGCCCCTTGCCGGCTATGTGCCGCCAAGCCTCGTCCGCGTCCACACGCAGCGCCAGTTGGTCCGGCAGTGTGAGCGCGGACAACAGCCCCCGCTCTCGGAGAGCAGCGAGCGCATCGGCGTCGAGGCCGAGCCGTTCCCACTCCTCGGCCGTCCGCGCGCCGGATCGCCGCACCCACTCGGGCGCCTCCTCGCCGGAGGGGCCGGCGGATGCTTGGTAGAGGGTCTCGCCTAGGACGTGGCTGACCATGTCGTGCCGGGCGAGTTTCTTCACGGCTGCGGGCGACACACCGGCCCGGTCGGGGAGTGATTCCATGTCTTGGAGCGGATCGCCGTTGACTTGGGCATCGGCAAGAGCGAGGAGCAGCCTGCATTCGGCGGAGCGGGCGGCCCTCTCGGCCAGCATGCGTAGGCCGGTGGACTCATCGACCAGCAGGCGCACCCGGGGAAGCAGGCTGGCCCCCGTTCGCGGTCGAGCCAACCGCGATCGCCTGACGGCCGCGCCGTGATGTACCAGCGTCTCCAGCGCCGCTGTTGCCGCTGCCGCCGGCAGCCGGTCGCCCCGGTTGAGGGACTCGCGCTGCAGCAGTGAAGCCGCGTCCGCGGCGGAGAGGGGGCCGTGCTGACCCAGCAGGCTCCACGCCTGCTGGTGGAAGGGAGACAGGTTGGCATCCACGGCCGGTGCGGCCTCGTAGAGGGTCTCTGTCTTGGGCACGCTGCCGGGCGGGAGGAAAGGAGCGACGCAGTCGAACAGAGGTGCGAGGTAGTAGCGGCTCATCCAGCGGGCAACGGCCAGTTGCTCGTCCCCCAGCACCGGATGATCGTCGAGAATGTCCTCGATGGGCCGCACCTCAGCCACCGACGGCTCATCGGTGAGCGCGAGGACGACGCCCGCCAACTGCCGAGTGCCGAAGGGCGCCCACACCCAGTGACCGGGGCGCAGACGCCCGATCAGGTGATCGGGTATGGCGTAGGAAAAAACGCCGGCGTCGGCCTCCGTGACTGATGTGCTGCGGCGGCGGCCGGGCTGAGCGGGCACGGAGACGGCGACGTCGGCGTAGGGCACGGGCGCAGTCTAGTCGGCGCGGTAGAACATGGCGGAGAGGTAGCCGACCACACTGCTGCGGTCGCGCCAGACGTCGCCGGAGTTGGCGTACTTGAGCACCCGAGAGGTGCCCGCCCCCAGGGCACGGCAGACCAGCATGGCGGCATGAATGGGGCCTCCGCCGCAGGCCTCTGCGCCCCCGCGTGCCAACAGGCGGGAGAGCGCTTCCGGATCGTAGCTCTCGATGGTGTCGGCGACGCGACGATCGAGATCGACGGCAGTGTCGTAGTCGTGGAAGTGGCTGAGGTCGCTGCTGGCTACCACCAGCGCCCTTCGGCCCTCGAGAAGGGGCGCCAAGGCGGAGGCGAGGGCAGTGGCAGCAGCGGCACTCTGGTCGCCCATCATGATGGGCAGCAGAGAGAACTCGCCCAGTCGGCGCTGAAGGAAGGGCAATTGGATCTCCAGCGAGTGCTCATCGTCGCGCCGGACGCGCCGCAGGGGAACGGCGGCCGCCAGCGCCTCGGCAATATCGGAGGCCACGGGTAGGGCGCCGAGGGGCGTGCTGTAGTGGGAGTAGGCGGTGATGGCGAAGGGCCCAACGGGCAGCCGGTGCAGGGGCGAGATCACCGCCACCAACTCGTAGTTGTGACCCTCAAGTTGGCGGTAGGCGTGGGCGGCGACTCCGCCGGAGAAGCGCAGGCCGGCGTGGGGGGCAACCAGGCCCAGTGGGCGCCCCAGGTCCAGATAGGCAGCCTCGGCCAGGAGGGAATCTATCACGGATCGCAGCCGGTCCGGAGTGGCGGGGTACCACTGGTCGTCGGCGAACTGCGCCGGCCGGACGTCTATCGCTTGTGGGTCAGCCATGGCACTCTCCCGCTCCGCGTCGGCCGGCAACCGGCTGCCCATCAGCCCCGGGGACGGTCCGTCGCACGCGCAGTTTTTCCGCTAGGATGATGCTACTGACATCATCGGCGGCCTGGTCCAGCCCGTCTCGGCGGTTGATGACTACGTAGTCGAACTCGTGGAGGTGGCCGATCTCCTGCCACAGCCGGTCTCGTCGAGCGGCCAGCGAGCGCTCATCCTCGGAGCCGCGGCCATGGAGGCGGCGCAGGTGTTCCTCCTCGCTTTCGGCCATGATGAAGACGAAGACGGCTTCCGGCAGCACCCGGCGGAGGGTGCGCGCCCCCTGCACGTCGACGCGCATCACCACATCCTGGCCGGACGCCAGGGCATCGGTGATCTCCCACCGGGGCACGCCCTTGTAGTCGCCGTAGACGAGGGCGTGCTCCAGGAACTCCCCACGGGCGACGCGCTCGGCGAACTCCTCCCGGCTGAAGAAGTGATAATCGCGCCCGGCGATCTCGCCAGGCCTGGGTGGGCGCGACGTGGCCGTGACAACGAAGTGCATCGCGCCGTGTCGCTCCTGAAGACGCCGTATCACGGAGTCCTTGCCCGCTCCCGATGGGCCCGAGATGACCACTACCACCGGGCTAGGTTCCCAGAGGAAACCGCTCTCGTTGGCGCGAAACGAAGCAACGGCAGACAGACGGGCGGCCTCCCCGTTACTCATCCGTAGCATCGGCCTCCGTTTGGCTCATGAGTCGGCCGGCAACGGTCTCCGGCTGGATAGCGGCCAGCACGAGATGGCCGGAGTCGAGCAGGAGCACCGCCTTGGTCTTGCGGCCGTGAGTGACGTCCACCAACTGCGATCGTCGTTCCGCCTCCTCCAGAAGGCGACGGACAGGCGCCGAGCCCGGCCTGATGACGGCGAGGATGCGGTTGGCGGCGATGTAGTCGCCGAAGCCCACGTGAACTAACTGCGTTGTCATGAACAAGCCTCTTGTTAGGTTGGTCCGCGGCCATTATAATCGTCTGTTTGACGGCGGAACAACCGCCCCGACCGGCGATGTCGGCCGTGCCGGTGCTCAAGCGGAGCGAGGCAGCCGCGAGACCCCGGGGACGCGCGGTGCCCAGCCGGTGCAGGGGCCGATCAGAAAACTCACTGTGGGAGAGTAGACCGTTGCCGATCTACGAGTATGTCTGCAAGCACTGTAGCCGGCGGTTCTCGGTGTGGTGGCGATCTACCGCGCAGATGGAACGCAGCCAGCCTCGCTGCCCCAGTTGCCGCAGCAACGAGCTGGGCCGACTGGTCTCGAAGGCCGCCTTCGTCCGCTCGGGCGATAGCCGGCTAGAAAGCCTCGGTGATAGCGATTTCGATAGCCTCAGCGAAGATGACCCTCGCGCCCTGGGCCGGCTGATGCGGCGGATGGGCGACGAAACGGGCGAGGACATGGGAGAGGAGTTCGACGAAATCGTCGGTAGGCTCGAGGCCGGCGAGGATCCGGAGAGCATCGAGGAATCGCTGCCCGGAGGCGGGGAGGGCGGCGACGGCTACCTCAGCGGCGACTCATTCGATCCGGGCATGTAGAAGCGCCCCCTGCCAGGGCAGGAGGCGCGGAAGCGATTGGCTGTTATGGGGCCGCGGAGGCCTAATAGCGCTCGAACCGCTCCACGTTGAGGACGAAGACGGTGGCGCCGCCGATCTGCACTTCGATGGGGTTGGGGGTGTACAGTTCGCCCGGTTCCATTATGGGCGGCAGCGGGCTGACGTACTGAGTGCGCGTGTGGCTGCTCTGGCGGATGATGCGCAGGACCTCGTCCACCTTGGCGTCCTCGGTGCCGACGAACATGGTGGTGTTGCCCTCGCGGAGGAAACCGCCGGTGGTGCTGATCACGGTGGCCCGGAACCCTCTTGTCACTAGCTGGTCCAGCAAGCCGCGAGCGTCGTCGCTATTGACGATGCTAATGATCAGTTTCATGGTCGAGTGCCTCCTTTAGCAGTGCGTCAACGTGATAGCGTACCTGTTCCGCCACCGCCTCGGGCGGCAGAGTGGCGTCTATCAGCCGCCATCGGTGCGGCTGGGCGGCTACGAGACTGAGGAAACCCTGGCGCACTCGCTCGTGGAACGCCAGTCCCTCGCCCTCCATGCGATTGGTCTCGCCGGCGTCCTGCTTACGCCGGATCCCCACCTCCACCGGTACGTCCAGACAGAAGGTCAGGTCGGGCTCAAGGTTGCCCGTGGCGAACCGGTTAACCTCCACCAGGCGCTCAACCGGCAATCCCCGCCCGTAGCCCTGGTAGGCCAGCGTGGAGTCCGTGAAGCGGTCGCACAGCACTACCTGTCCTGCTTCGAGAGCCGGCCGTATGCGGCTCTCCACCAGCTCGGCCCGCGACGCGCAGAAAAGCAGCGCCTCGGCCCGGGCGGAGACACTCCCCAGGTCCGGGTCCAGAAGGAGAGCTCGGATCCGCTCGCTGATAAGGGTAGCACCTGGCTCGCGGAGACACAATGGGCGCAGGCCGTGCTCCTCCAGGCGCCGGCTGAGAAAGGCCACCTGAGTGGTCTTGCCCCCTCCCTCCGGGCCTTCAAAGGTGATGAACTTGCCGCGGCTGAGCCTCATCGACCGATCACCGGGGCCGGCTGATACGGACGCGACGGTACGGCTCGCTTCCCAGGCTGTAGGACAGTAAGCTGGCCTCGCGCGCCATGACATGCTGCCGGCGACGGACCTCGCTGTCCTGCGGCGACAGCTCCACCGAAGGCGTGCCCAGCAGCACCCGGCGAATGGCCGCCTGCGTCTCTTCCATGGGGCCGCGCTGGATCTCCGCTTCATCGAAGGGGATGTTGAACATGGTCACCAGGGAGCCGCGAATCTGGTCCACCGTGTTTGACCGAAGCACGTACACCGGGATGCTGCGCCGCTCCGCCTCGGAGACGGCTTGAGGATGGCGCCGGTAGTGGCTGCGGAGAGTCATGACGGCGTCCGCCTCTTCCAGCCCCCGCGCCACCCGCACGGGCAGGCGCAGCTCCTGTGCGGCGTCGCGGAAGCGGCCGTGGCTCACTCCATAGAGGAACACGGCCATCTGGTCCTCTGGACGGAAGGTCGGCCGGTAGACCGGCGGGGATGGCGGGCTGGGCCGGGTCTCTTCGGGTTCGGCCCCGGGCTGGCTCTTGGGCGCCGGGCGCGCTTCCTCAATGTGAACCTTGCCTTCCTCGTCGCGGTAGCGGACCTCGGGCGGCTTGGGCCGACCGCGCAGGATGGCGTCGACGGCGGCAGCGACGTCGTGGTGTATCGCGAGGCGATCTCGGCTCACTATCTCGATGAGCACCTCGAAGGTGGGCGGGGCCTTGCGCTCCAGGATGGACTTCTGCGTCCCTCGGCGACGGGCCTCTTCATCGGAAAGGGTGACGCTCTGAATGCCTCCCACCAGGTCCATCAAGGTGGGGTTGAGCACGAGGTTCTCCAGGGAGTTGCCGTGGGCGGTGCCCACCAACTGCACACCGCGTTCGGCGATCGTGCGGGCAGCCGCGGCGTCCAGTTCAGTGCCGATCTCGTCGATGATGATTACCTCGGGCATGTGGTTCTCCACTGCTTCGATCATCACCGCGTGCTGCAGCGACGGTGTGGGAACCTGCATGCGTCGCGCCCGGCCGACAGCCGGATGAGGGATGTCGCCGTCGCCGCCGATCTCGTTGGAGGTATCCACGACGATGACGCGCTTGTGCTCGGCGAGGACGCGCGCCACTTCGCGGAGCATTGTCGTCTTGCCGACGCCCGGTCGGCCGAGCAGGAGGATGCTGTTCCCGCTGGTGACGATGTCCTTGATGATATCGATGGTGCCGTAGACGGCCCGTCCCACCCGGGCGGTAATGCCGATAATCCGTCCGTGCCGATTGCGCATCGCCGAGATGCGGTGCAGGGTGCGCTCGATTCCGGCCCGGTTCTCCTCGGTGAAGGAGCCGATCCGTGCGACCACGTGCTCGATGTCCTCCAGCGGGACTTCCTTGTCCCCCAGAATGGCTTCCCGCCCGAAGAAGCGCGTCTCGGGCAGGCGCCCGAGGTCCATCACCACTTCGATCAGGTCGCCGTTGCCGTTGAGCTTGCGAATGGCCTGCTCCAATTCCGGGGGGAACACCGCCAAGAGGGCGTCAAGATCGTCAGTTATTCGGACTTCTGTCATAGCTCTACTCTGGCAGAGATCGGGCGCCGGACGCTGCCAGGCGGCGTCCATCCATGCTGTTGCTGGGTTCAGGCAGGGTCGGATTGCGGCTGCCGCTGAGCGCGCCTGAAAGCCGCTGTACGGCTTCCTCCAGGGCCGGACGGACCGGTAGCACCGAGTGCCGGACCAGGAGAGCCCGGTCGGCGCGAGCCGAGAATCCCTGGTCGATCAGTGCCGCGGGCACCATGTCCTGGTACTGGCGAACGGTGCAGCGGAGTGGACGGTCCGGCCAGCGCGCCACTCGAGCGAGGGCCTCCTGCACCAGAGGCGCCGCCAAGGACCCGGCATCCGGCCGGATCTCCAGTCGTAGCCAGTGAGCCGAGGCGCCCTTGCGCAACTGCAAGGCGGCGGCTATCCCCGCCGCATCCTCAAGCACCAGGTCCTCGGTCCACGACGAACCGGTCTCGTCTCCGCGGTCTTGCCCGGCGGACAGGAGACCCTCGGCCTGCTGGACGCGTAGAGGCGTCGCGGCGGCATGTAGTTGCTGCACGCCCCAGCGGTCGACAGGCCGGCGTGGGCGCAGGTTCATGACCGGGTCTCCGGCATTTTCGGGGAACGGGCGCTCGTAGACCGCGTCGGAGGCATAGCGGAGATAGCCGTTGCGGCGGAAGGCGGCTTCCGCGCGCCCGTCCGCCGGAACGGCCGCCAGCACCCTCACCACCGCCTGAGAGACCGCCCAGTTCGCCACGCGGGTGAGAAGCAGGTCCCACACCGTCGGTACCGCGTCCTCTCCCGGAGCGGGTGCTATAAACAGCATCTCGGCGGACTGGCGTTGGGGCAGGGGCCGCCACTGCACAAACCCGCGGCCACCATCGTCTCCACTGGGGTGGGCAGCCACACAAGTCACAACGGCGGCGGCCTCTCCCGCGAGCGGAGCGGCGAGGGCATTCCAGAGCGGCGGCCGTTGCGGCAGGAGACCGGCATCTGGGCAAACCGGCAACGCCCGGCCCTGAAGCCGGCGCACGGTGAGGAGATTACCTAAACTAAGTACCGACATCAACTCTCATAAAGCGGCTATGCCAGGAGGTGGCCACAGATAACCCTTAGCGTACGGCTTTCCCATGTGCCATTGTAGCCGCAGGAACAGGTCGCTGCAACCGGGTCCGAGTTGCGTTTCCATGTCCGTCTTCTAACCAGATTCCAACACATTCGCCCCCCTTTCCCGACCGTGATGCCCTATGATTGCAGTGCAAGTGTAAGGTGCTCGGGGAGGATTGTGCAGTGCGCAGAGCGTGGGTTGCGTTGGCGGTCTTGGGGCTGGCCTTGGCGATGGCGGTCGTCCCGGCGCAGGCGCAAGGATCATTCCCCGTTGACCCGCAGGCGTGGGCGGGTGGAAACGGTTGGTGTGCGGACGGGGTGTGCTTCCGCGCGTGGTCGACCGACGGCCGCATTGAGCTGCGCTGGGTGGTTGACAGCGGGGCGGCGCCCAACCTGGCGGTGCTCCGACGGCAGATCACACCTCAGTTCGAGGATGCCACTCCGATAGCAGAGAGCACGTGCAGCGAAGGCGCCTGTCCCGGGGAGTTCGTCTACGCGGACGATGATGTGACGCAGGGGGCGCTTTACCAGTACTCGCTGGTGCGCGAAAGCGACGGGCAACTCCTGGGCGAGCCGTTGGAAGCGGGCCTTGCGGCGACCGCGGTGGATCCGGGTGGAAGCGGTCGGCACCGAGTGTATCTTCCTTTGGCGCTGTCTCAGGGGCGCTAGAGAAGCGCTAGTCCTTACCGAGCAGGAATGAGGCGGCGTTGCCCAACACGAGGCCAATGAAGACGGCCACGACTAGATCCCACTGACCGGCGCCGATCAGCACCAGAATAAGCATCAACAGGAGCAGGCTCAGCCAGAAGCGGGGCCTGCCTTTGCGTTGTGGCGCTCGCTCGCTCGATCGGCTCGGCATGGGCTCTCCCTTGGCAAGTCGGCGCAGTATAGGGAGTGCGCCCACCGCCGACAAGCGTCGCCGGGGCAGGCAGGGTTGACAGCGCATCGGTCGCCCCCCTAACATGGCGGAGCCGGGCAGCGAGGGGAAGGGACGAGGAGCCGATGGAGCGGATCAGGCAATTCGCCGAGGCCGTAACGGCCAACGTGGCCACGGTGATGGTGGGCAAGGCGCGAGCGGTGGAGCTGGTGCTGGTGGCTCTGCTCTGCGAGGGACACGTACTGATCGAGGACGTGCCCGGCGTGGGGAAAACGATGCTGGCGCGAGCGGTGGCTGCCTCGCTGGGCCTGAGCTTCAAGCGCCTGCAGTGCACGCCGGACCTGCTGCCCAACGACATTAGCGGCGTGTCCGTGTACAACCAGTCGACCAGCCAGTTCGAGTTCCGGCCCGGTCCCGTGTTTGTGAACGTACTGCTGGCCGACGAGATCAACCGTGCCACGCCCCGCACCCAGTCCGCCCTGCTGGAGGCCATGGGCGAGCGGCAGGTGTCGGCCGACGGAGTAACCTACCCTCTAGAACCGCCCTTTATCGTGCTGGCTACCGAGAACCCGGTGGAATACGAGGGCACCTTTCCGCTGCCCGAGGCGCAATTGGACCGCTTCTTTCTTCGCCTGAGCGTCGGATATCCCCAGGGCGAAGAGGAGGTCCGCATGCTCCGTCATCTGCAGCGACGGCATCCCATCGCCTCCGTGGCCGAGGTGGTGGACGGACGGGAGTTGCCCCGCCTGGCGGAGCTGGTGTGGGAAGTGCACGTGGACGACACGGTAGCCGACTACATCGTGCGGCTGGTGCAGGCCACCCGCAGCCACGCCGACCTCACCTTGGGGGCCAGCCCCCGGGGGAGCCTGGCGCTCTTCAAGGGGGCGCAGGCGCTGGCCGCCATCCGCGGGCGCGATTTCGTCAAGCCGGACGACGTGAAGGAGTTGGTTGTACCCACGCTGGCCCACCGCCTCATTGTCAGGCCGGAGAGCGCTCTGCGTGGGCGGACCGTGGATATGGTGCTCCGGCAAGTCCTGGAAGCGACCACTCTCGAGCTGGGGGAGTAGCGGCCGGGGGCCGCTACCGGCGATGGGCGGGTGCTGGCGGCAGGTTTCCGCTATGCGAGGGGCAGGCACGCAGATAGGGGGGCGGTGAGCGGCCGTGGACATGGGCCTCTTCATCGTTGTGCTGTTCATCGTTGCCGCCCTCATGCGGGTGGACTTCTTCTTCTACGTTCTCTACGTGTTCTTCGGCGTCTACCTCCTGTCGCGGCTGTGGGTTCGCCGCGGCTTGGCGCAGGTGCGCGTGGAGCGGCAGACCGAGGGGCGCTGCTTCTGGGGTGAGCGCCACCGGGTGGAAATCCAGGTGGTCAACGACGGATGGCTGCCTCTACCGTGGATCCACCTCCAAGAGCGCCTGCCACAGCCGCTGGGCTTCCCGCCGGTGCGCAACCGAGCCCTGAGCCTCATGCCTCACGAGAAGACCAGCTTCTCCTACGAGTTGGACTGCCGGCGCCGCGGGTACTACGAGATCGGACCCCTGCACCTGACCAGCGGCGACCTGCTGGCCGCCGGCGGGGAGGTGTCGGCGGAGACGGGCGTGAGCACGCTGGTGGTGTATCCGCGGCTCGTGGCTCTTGAGGATCTGGGGCTGCCCTCCCGCTCCCCGTTCGGCACGATCAGGAATCCGGCCGCCATTCACCGAGACACCACGCGAGTGGGCGGAGTGCGCGACTACCGGCCGGGCGATAGCCTCCGCCACATCCACTGGCCGGCCAGCGCCGCCACGGCGCGGCTGCAGACCAAGGTCTTCGATCCGGTCATCAGCCTGGACACCGCCATCCTGCTGGATCTGGAGCGGGCCCACTATCAAGCGGGCTACGTGGCCATTACCTCGGAATTGGCGGTGACCACGGCCGCCTCCATCGCCAACCGCCTGAGCGCCCAGGGGCAGCCCTTCAGCCTGGCCACCAACGGGCGCGATCCCCTGGCGGAGGGAGATAGACCCAATCCGACACTGCGCATGCGCTCCGGCCAGGGCCACCTGATGGCCGCCCTGGAGGTGCTGGGGCGGGTGGAGACAACCGAGGTCGAGCCCTTTGAGGCGTTCTTTCAGCGCCAGTTGCTCCGCCTCTCCTGGGGCTGCACCGTGCTGATCGTCACCGGAACGGGCGACGACCTGCCGGCGAAGGTGCTCCAGTTGCGGCGGTCCGGGTTCCGGGTGGTTGCGGCCCTGGTGGACTACCATGCCGACCTGGAGCGGAACGCCCGCCCTCTGGAGCAAGCAGGGGCAACGGTGTGGCGGGTGCGTCAGAGCCATGAACTGGCGCGGATGGCGCTGTGAGCGACCGCTTGCCGCCCCGCGCGGTGCGCATATCGCTGGGGATGTGGTGGCGGCTGCTAATCGTGTCCGGCATGTTCTACATGCTGGTCCTGGCCCTGCTGGACATGGTGCGAGCGATCGGCGTGCCCTGGCGGGGTGGTTACCTCCCTCCTCTGATCTTGCTGGCCCCCCTCGAAGCGCACCTCTCGCGTCGAGCGATCGATCGTCGCGAACTGCGGGGTGATGACCTCAGGCGGTACCGGGTCGCCGAAGGGCTGGTGCTCGTGCTGGCGACGCTGGTGCTGCGCATTCTGTGGCAAGGCCTACCCCAGCTGGGCGGTAAGGTCGAGCGGCTGTTCGACCTGGAGTTCTTTGTCGCCGGCGGCGTGACGCTCGGCTGCTGGGGCTTGTCCAACTTGCTTGTGAATTGGTTCGACGACATCGAGTTTCACCCATCGGAAAAGGCGCCGCCGATCACCTCCCCGGAGTACGACGTGTGGGCGGGGAGCCCGGCCCGGCGCGTGCAGCACACGGCCGCCTTTCGGCGGGTGGTGAGCACCTTCCTGGGAGGCGGAATCCTGATCCTGATTCTGGCGGGGATGGCACGAGTCGACCTGGCCGCCATCGTCGACTTCCGCCGGGGCACCATCAGAGCGCTGATTGTCCATGTGCTGGCGTACTTCGTCCTCGGCCTGGCCCTGACGGCGGAAGCGCGCCTGACTCTGCTGCGGACGCGCTGGCAGCATGAGGAGGCCGACATCTCCGACACGGTGGCTCGCCGCTGGCCGGTCCTGGTCGCGGGCCTGCTCCTGCTCGCGCTGGCGGTAGCCCTGGTACTGCCGGTGGACTACTCGGTCGGCTTACTGGAGGCGGTGGGCTACGCTCTGAACGCAGGCGCCTCCATCGTGGTCACCTTGGCCTACGTGGCTCTGTATCTCGTCGGGCTTCTGCTCTACCCGTTGCGTTGGCTCTTCGCGCACGGCGGAGACGAGGGCACGCCGGAGATGCCCCCTCCCATGGTGATCCCGGAGACGCCCGCTGCCGTCGACAACGGTCTACCGTGGCTCGAGGTGGCCAAGACGGTCGGCATGTGGGCGCTGGCCCTGGGCATGGTCATCTACGCCCTACGCAACTTCCTGCGCGAACACCAAGGCCTACCGGCCCGCTTCGGCCTTCTGGGGACTCTCTGGAGAGGCGCGGCGGCCATCTGGGGCGCCATCCGCGGGCTCTGGACCCAGGCGGGCAGGGCGGGGTCGGCGGTTCGGCGGGCGATAGAGCGACGGGTGCGCGACCGGGCGGCGCCGGCCGGAGGCGGATGGCGGCGCCGGCCCCGCGGGCCACGAGAGCTGGTGCGCTACTACTACGTGTCGCTCGTGCAACGGGCGGAGCGGGCGGGCACGCCGCGGCGGGGGAGCCAGACCCCCGAGGAGTACAGCCGCCGCCTGCGGGAGCGGGTGCCGGAGGCGGAACTTGATCTGGAAGCGGTCACCGAGGCTTTCATCGAGGCCCGCTACAGCGACCATCCCATCGACCAGGACTACGCCGGAGATGTGCGGCCCCACTGGGAGAGCGTGCGCCGGGCCTTGCGGCGCCTGCGCGGCGAGGCGCCGGCCGGGGGAGGCTGAGGCAGGTGCTGGATCGAGCGTTCTACGCCCGCGATGTCGTGACGCTGGCCCGGGACCTCCTGGGGCGAGTGCTGGTGCGGCAGTCGGAGAGCGGGCGGCTGAGCGGGATCATCGTGGAGACCGAGGCCTACGGCGGAGCCGAGGACGCGGCCAGCCACGGCTTCCGCGGGGCGACGAACCGGAACCGGAGCATGTTCGGCCCACCCGGACACGCCTACGTATATCGCATCTACGGCATCCATCATTGCCTCAACCTGGTCGGGGCCAGCGACGGTACGGCGAGCGCAGTGCTCATCCGGGCGCTGCGCCCGCTGGAGGGGCGCGACATGATGTCCCGTCGCCGCAGGCGGCCGGCCCCCGAATTGACCAACGGGCCGGGCAAGGTGGCCCAAGCTCTTGGGATCGACCTCAGCCTCGACGGCGCCGACCTGTGCGGCGGCGCACCGCTCTGGGTCGAAGACGGCTGTCCACTTCCCGATGATCTGGTGCTGTCGGGGCCCCGCGTCGGACTGGGCGCCGACGAGCCGGCTCGCCGCCGGCCTTGGCGGTTCGCGGTCCAGGGCGAGGCCTACGTCAGTAGACCGCGGCCCGCCGGCTGGCGCCCTCCCGCCGACTAAGGTAGCGAGCATCCTCACCTGAGCCGTGTTACCGAGTTGCATTGGGATGAGAGAGCCGCTACTGCCCCTTGAAATGCATATATGCATATGCTATCATATCGGCGGAGGAGCTCATGCGCAGGACGACCGTGCTACTGCCGGAGGAGGACTGGCTGGGGCTGAAGCAACTGGCGCAGCGCCAGGGCCGCAGCCCCTCGGAGATGATCCGCGAGGCGGTTGCCGCCTACATCGTGGGGCGTGAGGGACAGGAGCGCCCGAGCTACGTGGGCCTGGGGGAGAGCGGCAAGGCGGAGGTGTCGCAGCGGCCCGATGACCACTTGGGGAGCCTCTGATGGCGGCCCTGGTGAGCAGTGGGGGGTTGTACGCCTTGGTCGACCGGTCCGATGCCGGGCACCAGGCGGTGGTGAGGGCCCTGGAGGAGACAGGTGGGGCCCTGGTGGCGCTGGCGCCGGTGGTGACGGAGGCCGTTCGGCTGGCGGAGCGGCTGCTGGGCGATGGGGCGGGAGAACGCTTGGTGGAGGCGGTCGGCAGCGGGCAACTGCTGTTCCAGCCGGTGGAGCAGCGGGACTGGGAGGCGGCCCGGCGGCTCCGGCGGGAGGAAGAGGGATTGTCGCTGACGGGCGCGCTGGTGCTGACGGCGGCCGTCCGCTTGGGCGTGGAGGCGGTGCTGTGCCGGGAGCCGCCCCTGGCGGCCGCATCCCGGCGTCGGGGCCTGCGCGCCCTGCCCGAGGGGTGAGGTGATCCGCTGGGGGACGGGCCCGCGCCTGCTCAGCCGCCCGGCGCTGGTGACCCATGACACCCGCCTGCCGCCAGAACGCCGTCACCTGAGCCTCAGCCTCCTGTGCCTCTGGGATCTGCTGCGGCAAGCGCAGCGCCTGGGGCTGGGCCTCTACCGGGTCGCATCGCCTTTGGCGCCGGTGGGCTCGCCGGCGGACCTAAACCGCCTTCGGCAGCAGTTGGAGGAGTGCCGCGACATGCTGGCGTGGCTGGCGGGGCGGGTCGAGGCGCTGGGAGTGCGCCTGACGGCGCATCCCATGCTGCAGGTGCAGTTGGGCAGTGCCGATGAGGAGGTGGCGGCGGCGGGCACGGCGACCGCCGAAGCCTGGGGCGAGCTTTGGGCGGCGCTCGATCCCGCCGGCGACGCGGTCACGGTGGTGCACCTGGGTGGGGGAGGCGAGGGAAGATCGGCGGCGGAGCGGTTTGTCCGGCGGGCGGAGCGGCTCACTCCGATGGCACGGCAGCGTCTGGCACTGGAGAACGAGGACAGAGGGGCCTCGCTGGAGGACTCCGTCTGGGCGGCGCGCCGGGCAGGGGTGCCGGTGGTGTTCGATCACCTGCACTGGCGCTGCCATAACCCCACCGGGCTCTCGGCCCGGGAGGCGGTGGAGCGGGCCCTGGGCACTTGGCCGCCGGGAGTGACGCCCAAGCTGCACTTCTCCTCGCCGGAGACGGGTAGCGGCCGGCGGCCGCCGCAGCCGCGCCAACACGCCGACTACCTGGATCCCTTCGCGTACCGGGACTTCGAGCGCCTCCTGCCAGCCGGGAGGCGCTACGACATCATGCTGGAGGCGGGCGCCAAGGACCTGGCGCTGCTCAAGCTCAGAAGGGACCTGGCAGCACTGGAAGAGAACCGAGGAGGCGAAGCCGATGCGGAGCGCTTGGGCAGCGGAGTCGCTGCCGGCTGACCGAACGCCGGTGCTGGTCGCGGTGATGAACGACCGCGAGGACCTGCGCCGGGCGCGAGAGGAGGGCTGGTACCGCATCCCCCTGGCCAAGGCGCCGCCGAACCTGGGGGCCCAGCGCCTGGCCCTCTACCTGACGGCGGCCTTCGGGGAGGACGGGTCGGCCGTGCGCTTCTGGGCGGACATAGAACGCTGCGAGGTGAGGCGGAGACGGGAGCTGTTGCCCGAACAGAGCCGCCACCCCCGCGCCGATCACCTCTACCTCTGCCTGCGGCTGGGCGAGCTGCAGGAACTGGAGCGGCCGATCCCCGCTCGCTCCTGGCGGAGGCTGGCCTTCATAGCTACGACTTGGGAGCGGCTGCAGACGGCGGCCGACGTCAAGGAGTTGCCGGTGGCCGCCTGTCTGAGGGCCGAAGAGGCGGGCGACGAGCAGGAGTGAAGGTTAGAGGCCGATAGCCGGCTCTGAGACGCGTCGTGGGCCCGTGAAATCGCCCCGAGCCGGCGTCAGTCTCCCCACACAGAGAGAACGGAGGGCGTTGAAGGCCTGCCCTCCGTTCTCGGTGCGGTAAGGGCCGCGGTTACTAGCTCACGATGAACGCCAAAGGCAAGTACTGGCGGTGCAGTTGGTTTACCACAACCACGCGCACGGTGATGTACTGATCTCCATTGATCACCGGCACGCCGGTGCCGGCGGCCAGCACGCGCACCGTCGTCTCTGCGCTAACCGCCGGCGGCGCTGCCGCATCTACCGACAGTGTCAGAAGAGCGTCGGAGGTGCCGTTGGTAGGGGACAGGCGCAGCCAAGGAGCCGCGGAGCCGACAACGCTGGCCGTCCAGGTGAACGAGCCGGTGGTCAGGTTGGCCACGGTGATGGTCTCGCTGGTGCCGGTGGCGCTGCCGGTCTGGTAGTACAGGGTTACCATGGTTGGGACGCTCATGGTGGGGTTGGACGAGATGCCCGTACCGTCCAGGTTGGCGGTGACGAAGTTGTAGGAGTACGGGAAGTAGGTGGTATCGTCGGCATAGCCGCCCGCCTCGTGGAAGCCGAGGACACGCAGGAAGTAGTCGGGCAGGTACTCGCTCTCGGTGGTGTGCACCATACTGAAGTTGTAGCGGCCATCGCCGTTTACGTCGCCCACGGCCAGGTTGGGACCCCACTCACGGTCGCCGATCCAGAGCTCGGCCATGGTGTTGTTGTTGACCGTGTCATTCATCCGCGGGTTGAGAATGTAGATGCGCGCCAACTCGCCGGTGTTCATGGCAGCGATCTCCAGACGACCATCGCTGTCGAAGTCCACCAGTTGGATATCCTCGGGCGGGTCGCCGAAGCCCCAACCGAAGCCATCGATGTAGGTGTTCAGGCCGGTGGGCGTGATGATGAGGACGGCGGCCGGAAAGTTGCCCTTGACGGCCTGCAGCCGGCGCATGAGGACGAGGTCGCGGATGCCGTCGCCGGTAACGTCGCCCATGCGGATGCGGTCCCACTCGCCAACGCCGGTGGGGCCGCCGACCTGAGCGTTGAAGTGCTCGATGTTGGGGTTGAGCCCGTCGAGGACGAGGACGTAGCGGTAGTCGCGGGCGAAGATGATGTCGGCCATGCCGTTGCCGTTGAAGTCCGCCAGGACCATGTCGCGGAAGGCGCCGCCGGTGGCCAAGTTCCACTTCTCGCGCCAGGTGTTGCCCTCCAGCTCCAGGCAGATCACGCGGGCCTTGATGTTGCCGGCCTCATCGGTGGTCCGCACGGCCACGATCTCGTCACGACCGTCCCCGTCGACGTCAGCAGCACCGATCAGGGCCCAGAAGTAGGGCGACGGGAGGACCATATTGTAGTTGGGTACCAGACCGGCAGGCGTGGCCGCCACGGGGTCCCAGACGTTGAGAACCGGTCCGGGCACGGTTACGCCTGCCCCGCCGGTGGCGACGATCTCCCGAGTGCCGTCTCCATTGAAGTCGCCGGTGGCGACGTTGAAGTACGGGCCGCCCCACTGATCGTACTTGCCGCTCAGGTCGCGCATGTTGGGGCCGACGGCGAAGTCGCGAATGACGATGCGGCCGTCGTTGCGGTTGATGAGCACGACCTCGGCGTCGCGCGTGTACGCGTCCGGCAGGAGTTGGGCCTCGGTGGCGTCTCCCTGGGCCAGGACGATGGTGGGCACGGCAGACAGAGCGACGATCAGCAGTAGGTAGAGCAGGCGAGTGCGGCCGGCGAAGTGGCCTTTCATTCAAGTCCTCCTTGGCGCTCGTCAGCGGTAACGAACGAACGGGGCCAGAGACAGCGGGCCGGACAGGCCAAGCCGTCCTCGGCGTCGAATTGGGTAGGCGTGCGACATCTGGGCGTCAGGCCAGGGATACTCTCACGCCCAGCCGGTGCGAGTCGTAGGCGGCGAGAGCGGCACGGACGGAGGCCAGGCCGTCGTAGGCGTTGGGACTGACGCTTCCGCCGGCGAGCAGAGTATCGACGAAGCAGTGCACCTCGGCCGGCCAGCCGCTGCCCTCCGGGAAGTCGGTGATCTCCTGCCAGCCCTCGGCCTCGGTCCACAGGCGGATGGGTGTCTTGTAGTCGACGATGAGGGTGCCGCGGGAACCGTAGATCTCGATCCCCGAGGTACCAGGGCCCGAGTGCCAGCCCGTCTCGATGTACCCCAGCGTGCCGCCCAGGAACTCCAGGGAGATCACGGCGGTGTCCTCGGCCTGGATGTCGTGGCTGAGGGTGGCGAGGTTGGCCGAGACGGTGCGCAACTCCTGGTTCAGCACGAAGCGGGCGATGTCGAGGGCGTGGATGCCCATGTCGAGCACGGCTCCGCCCCCGGCCATCTTGGGCTTGAAGAACCAGTCGCTCTTGGCAACCCAGGAGGTGTAAGGACCGGTGTGGGCGAAGCGGACGCGGATGGTTAGCGGCCGTCCGATGGCGTTGTCGGCGACCAGGTCCCGCGCTTTGCGGTTGAAGTGATGGAAACGATGGGTGAAGCCTACCATCAACTGAAGGCCGGTGCTCTCGGCGGCGGCGATCATGTCGTTGGCCTCCGCCAGGCTGACGGTCATGGGCTTCTCGCACAGGACGTGCTTCCCCGCTTTGAGGGCGGCGATGGTGTGCTCGGCGTGGACGCAGTTGGGCCCACAGACGCTCACCGCCTGGATGTCATCGCGCTTGAGCAGGTCGCGATAGTCCGTGTAGACGTTCGGTACGCCGAAGCGGGCAGCCACTTCCTTCGCCCGGCCTTCGTCGATGTCGGCCACGGCCACCAAGTGGGCCTTAGGATGGCTGGCGTAGTTGGGCAGGTGCGCTTCCTGCGCTATGGCACCGCAGGCAATGACGCCGATCCCAATGCTCTCCATGTTCACCTCCTGGGTACTTAGAACACGGCCGGCGCGGCAGCAGGCCGAATCCGGCCCAGCCGCAGGACTACTCAAGCGGCAGCTCCACCACCGAGCCGGTCTCGGAGGCCCGGTAGGCGGCTAAGGCCACCTCCAGGGCGTAGAGACCGTCCTCGCCCGTGATCGGCGACTCCCGGTCCGACTCGATCACATCCACGAAGTCCCGGACGAGGCCGAGGTTGATGTCGCTGCCCCAGCCGGCCAGTTGGATGCCCTGGAGAGCGTCGCTGTAGACCTGAATGTCCTGCCCCGTCATGTTGAGTTGCAGGAAGCCCCGTTCGCCGACAATCTCCATGGTGACATCGCCCCACGTCGGGAAGACCTTAGGGCGGGACCAACTCGCGTCCAGGGTGCCGAATATGCCGTTGTTCAGGCGGAAGCTGATCAGGCCGGAATCGTCCACGCCCTCGCTCCAGAGCAGGTCCCTGCCCACCTCGGCGAAGACGCGCTTTACGGGAGAGCGCCAGAACCAGCCGACGAGGTCCATCACATGAACGGTGTGGTCGATCACCGCGCCGCCGCCGGCCAGTTCGGGCTTGGTGAACCAGCCGCCGGGCATCCGGCCGCGGTTGGTGGCTTTGACGCCGTATATGCTCCCCAGTTGCCCGCTGTCCAGAGCGCGCTTCACCGCCAGCACCGCCGGCGAGTAGCGGCAGGGGAAGGCGATCATCAGCTTGACGCCCGCCTGGCGGCAGAGGCGCACCATCTCGCGGCCGTCGGCCATGGTGGTAGCTATGGGCTTCTCGCAGAGCACATGCGCTCCGGCCTCGGCAGCGAGGCGAGTCAGGGGCAGGTGGTTGATGTTCTCCGACGTGATGACGACCCCGTCGGGCTTATCCGCCAGCAGGGCGTCGTACGTGCGGAAGTAGGGCACGCCATTGTCGCCGGCGGCCTTCTGTCCCTGTTCCTGGTTCTCGTCGGCGATGCCGATGAAGTCCACGTTCGGCAGTCGGCGCAGGCAGGAGGCGTAGGCGGAAGCGTGGACGTGGGCGTAGCTTAGGATTCCTATGCGGCTCATATCTGCGCTCCCTATATGGCGAGTGGCTGGAGAACCACGGGGCGTCCGAGCAAGGCCGACTCCCGAGCTGCCGTGGCCACCTGAACGGCGGCCATGGCGTCCATCGGCGTGACCAGCGATTCCTCGCCCGTCTCGATGCAGTGCAGGAAGTGCCTCAACTCCAAGGCGTAGGGGCTGTCCTCGGGGAAGAGCGGGCTTGAGGGCACGGTCACGCGGCCGCCGTCGCCTCCCTCCATGTACCGGATGGTCAGGGGGACGCTCTCCTCGCTGTTGTGGGTGATGAGACCGTCGTCGCCAGCCAGGTCGAAGCCGGTACGGAAGCCGGAAGGATAGGCCCAACTGCCCTCCACGTGGCCGATGGCCCCGTTGCGGAAGCGCAGGGTTATGAGGGCGTAGTCGGCGTGGGGGCCGAGGTGGCGCTGGCAGAAGACACGCTCCACGTCGCCTCCGAGCCAGCGGGCATAGTCGAGGTCGTGGACCATGAGATCCAGCACGACGCCGCCGGACCGGTACTCCTCCGCGAACCATCCGCGCGGCCCTTCGGCGGGATGGGTGCCGCCGCGCGTGAGGCGGATGACCCCGAGTTTGCCGATGGCTCCTTCGTCTATGAGGCGCTTGGCGGCCGCATACTCCGGGAAGAAGCGCACGACCTGGGCGACGAACAGGCGGACGCCGTTGTCTCTGGCAGCGCGGATCATGTCGGCACAGTGCTCCGGGTTGAGCGACATCGGCTTCTCGCAGATGACGTGACGACCGGCCTCGGCGGCGGCGATGGTCACCTCGCGATGCGTGAAGGTGGGAGTGCACACGTCCACGATGTCTACCGCCCGGTGTAGGGCCGCCTGATCAGGGAAGGCAGCCACGCCGTACCGCTCTGCCGCGCGCTGGCCCGCCTCCAGGTTGATGTCGAAGAAGCCTACTAGTTCCGCGTCGGTGGAGCGCCATGCCTGGGCGTGCGTGGCGCCCATGGTTCCGGCTCCCACAATTCCGACTCGTCTCATGGGGGACCTCCGTAGGGCGGTCTCGGTCTGATTCCCGGCATCGTCGATGCGTGGGCCTGCGCGGTGATTATAGTTGTCGCCCGGCGAAGGTACAACCCCCTGTACCGGTTTGGCGCCTCTGGTAGGGACGGCCTCGGCGAATGCGAGCCAGGCTGTATGTAGCACGATTCAGGCCAGGTTTGACGCCGGCCGGAGGCGCCTGCTAGCATCTCGGCCATGGTTGACGGCCTGATCGGCGTCCGGACGGATGTGCGCCAAGCATCCCCGGAGGACATCGATGAACTGCGCCTGCTCATGAGTTGGAGCGAGCGTAGCCATCTGCGCTTCCAGACTAGCCGCCTGGCTCAGATCCTGGCCGGCGGGTTGGTGCGCGTCGTGTTGCAGGATGGGCGGGCGGCGGCGTTTTTCTACATCACCGTCGACTACCCCTATTCCATGGTTCGGGGGTTTGTGGTTCGGCCTGGCCAGTCCACCAGCCGCATGGTGGAGGCAGCCATGGACTGGGCGGTGCCGGCATCGGCGGAAGTCGGCTCGCTGGGGGTTTCCTTCATCGGCGATGATCGCTGGCTCGTGCCGCACCTGGAGCGGGCCGGCTTCCGTCGCACGGGCGAGATCGTCGGTCTGCATCGGCCCGGATCCTATCTCCCGCGCGAGGGTAACCTCGACGTGCAGGTCCGGCCGGTGGAGCCACGGGACGTAGAAGCGATTGTCGCTGTGGACTGGTCGGCATTTGAGCTGCCCTGGCGAAACGGGATACAGACCACGCGCGAGTTCATCACCCAGATGGCGCAGTTCCTTGTCGCCGAGGACGAGAGCGGTGTGGTGGGCTACGTATGTGGCGCCAACCAGGGCCGCTCCGGCCACGTCGTGCGTCTGGCGGTGCGCCAGGGGCTGCAGCGGCGGGGGGTGGGGACCCGGTTGCTCCGCGAGATCCTGCAGCGGATGTCGGGGACCGGTGTCCGTGGTCTCTCGCTCAATACCCAGCGGGAGAACACCCAGTCGCAGCTGTTCTACCGCAGCCTAGGGTTCTCCGTGTCGCGGCGGCCGACTTCTGTGTATCGGCGCGACCTCTAGGAGAGGTAGTCGCGAAGGCGGTTGCTTCGTGAAGGCTGGCGCAGCTTCCTGAGGGCGCGGCACTCGATTTGTCTTACCCGCTCCCTCGATACCCCGATCACTACCCCGATGTCCTCCAACGTGCGCGGCGGTTCACCATTGAGGCCGAAGCGCATCTCCAGTACCTCGCGCTCCCGGTCGCTAAGCTCGCCGAGAACGTCGCGAAGGTGGTCCTCCAGCATGTTGCGGGAGGCCGACTCCACCAAGCCGACGGCCTGCCCATCGCTGACGAAGTCCCCAATGCAGGCGCCGCCGTCTTCACCAACCGGCGCCTCCAGAGACACCGGGTCCTGGGCCACTTGGGCCAGTAGCTCGACGCGAGCGCACGCTCTCCGCACGTCGGCCTTGAGCGCGGCGCTCAGCGCCTCGCCTCGCCGTCGCGCTTCCTCCAGGGCCTCGAGGTTGTCTACCTGGAGTATGCCCATCGCAATCGCCACTTCCTCAGCCGTGGCCTCCCGGCCCAGCGCCTGCTGCAACTGCGTCCGGGTGCGGGCGTAGCGGCGGACCTGGTCGACCATGTGGGCGGGGAGGCGGATGGCACGCGAGTGCTCGGTTACGGACCGATTGATGGCTTGGCGGATCCACCAGGTGGCGTAAGTGGAGAACTTGAAGCCGCGGCGGTAGTCGAACTTCTCGACGGCGCGCATCAAGCCGAAGTTGCCCTCCTGGATGAGGTCGCCCAGGAAGACCCTAGATCCTATGTAGCGCTTGGCGATGCTGACCACAAGCCGGAGGTTGGCCCGGATGAGGTGCACGCGGGCGAGTTCCCCCTCGTCCACCGCTCGCTCCAGCCTCTGGCGGCGGGCAGCGTCGCGGTCGGTGAAGAAGAGTTGCCGGTCCAGGTGACGGCGAGCGATCTGGCCGCGACGGATCAGGCGGCCCAGCTCGGCCTCCTGCGTGGCGTTGAGCAGAGGCACCCGAGCGATCTCGGTCAGATACATCGCCAGGGGATCGCGGCCGCCGTCCACAGCAGCGGCGGGGAGATCTAGGTCCCCCAGCGACGCCTCTTCCTCGGACTCGGCATCATGGGGGCAGGGCGGATCGGAAGGCTCTTGTGGTAGTGCTGAGGTCAGCAGAGCGACGCTATCCTCTCCGGGCTCGGAAGCCTGCAAGTGCGAGCCATCGGTGGGGTAAGTCTTCGACTCCGCGCCGGCGAAGGGTTCAGCACTACGGCCTTCGCGGTCGGCGCCGGCGGTGTCACGCATTTCTCCTCCTTGAGACGGGTCCGAGACACCAAGCCCAGGCACAGCGGGGGCGGCCGCCGATTAGGGGGTTAGGACTTGGCCCTTAGCGAGGACCGTTGGGCAAGAGCACGCGACAGAAGGAGCACGTGGCGCGTGGTCAGGCCAATGGCGGTCTCGAGGCTCTTCCTCTCCTCTTGGGACTCAACCTCCTTCACTGCCTGTTCTAGTAGGCGGAGCTGGCTGCGGAGCCGGCGCTCGCGGACGCGGAGACAGGCCGTCACCCCGTCGCGGGCGAGGACGCGGTCGTCCACCTCCGGCGTGTCGGCCCACAGCCGCTGGACCTCGTCGTAGCGCTGCCGCAATGGCGCACTGAGAGACGAACGCAACGTCAGCCGGTCGGCCGATCCCACTGCTTGAGCCGACTCGAACAACGATCGGTTGGCCGCATCCTGGAAGTCGGACGGGCAAAGGCACTCGATGCCGGCCGAACTCATGGCCTCGTTCACCTGCTGGATGGTTTCGGCAGCACGCAGCAGGAAGCCAAGAGCATACTCCTCGGGGCCGATGCCGGCGCCAGCGACCTCGAACACCTGCGTTGCGGCCGGCCGGTCCGCGCGACCACGGCTGCCGCGCATGCCCGACAACTCCAACTCCACGACGGTGGCGTCCACCTGGATCAGGCGCGCCAGCCGCTCGACATAATGGGCGCGCTCAATGGGATCGGGTATGGCTGCGATGATCGGAAGCAGGGTTCGTGCCAGGCGGGACTTGCCCTTGGCGTCGCTCAGGTCAGCCTCAGCGAGGGCGACCTCGAAGTTATAGTCCACCAGCGACCGCGCCTCCGCCACCAGCGTCTCCCAGACAGAGGGGTCGCGGCGGACAATGTCGTCGGGGTCCATCCCGGGAGGCAGCACGGCGACGCGAATCTCGGCGGCCAGGCGACGCTCGAAGCGCAGGAGGGAGCCGTCGAAGGTGGCCGCGCCCTGCTCCTCGAGGGCCTCGCTGGCGAGGGACAGCCCGCGGAGGGTGGCGGCATTCCCGGCGGCGTCGGAGTCAAGAGCCAGGACAATCCGCGGCGCCGCCTTCACGAGAGCCTGCAGGTGGTGCTCGCCGAGGGCGGTGCCCATGCTGGCCACGGCGTTTCGGTAGCCGTTCTGGTGGAGCGAGATCACGTCGAGGTACCCCTCGACAACGACGGCAGTGCCGGCGTCGGCGATGGAACGTCGGGCCCGGTCGAATCCGTACAGCAGCCGGCTTTTGTCGAAGACGCGCGTCTGGGGCGAGTTCAGGTACTTCGGCTGCGAGCCGTCCAGTGAGCGCGCCCCAAACCCGACCACCGAGCCGCGGGCGTCGCAGATGGGTATGACAAGCCGGTGGCGGAAACGATCGTAGACGGAGCCGTCGTCACGATCGACAACGAGCCCGGCCTCGATGGCTTCGTCCCGGGAGTAGCCATCGGCGGCCAAGCGCGTCAGGCAGGCGCGCCAGGCATTGGGAGCGTAACCGAGGCGGAAGTCAGCCGCCGTTTCGGCAGTGACGCCGCGCCCCTCAAGGTAGCGACGGGCCTCCTCGCCGGCGGGGGAATGGAGCTGTTCGGCAAAGAAGCCGGCCGCGTGGTCGAGCAACTCAAGCAGCCGGTCGCGGGCCTGGGCCTCCAGGATCATCTCGGGCGTCTGCGGCTCCAGGCTGACGCCGGCCCGGCGCGCAACAATACGAAGGGCCTCAGCGAAGTCCACCCCTTCCATCTTCTGAACGAACGAGAAGACGTCCCCACCCTCGGAGCAGGCACCGAAACAATGCCAGGACTGGCTCTCCGGGTTCACTACGAAGGAGGGCGTGCGTTCCTGATGGAACGGGCAAAGACCCTTGTAGTTGCGACCCGACTTCTTGAGGACGACGGACTCGGAGATGATGTCGACGATATCGACTCTCTGCTTGAGATCAGAAGCTACAGACATCCGCACCCCACGAACAAGGCGAGTGTACGCGAGGCTCTGCGAAGCGTCAAACGCGCGGAGGCAGTCGCCGCGCTAATCGGGCAGGGTGGCAGCCGGATAGGAGCCGAGCACCTTCACGAACGCCGCCCGTTCCAGGATGGCGAGCATCGCCTCTCGGGTCCGCGGCTCGCCGATGTGCCCCTCGAGATCCATGTAGAACACGTACTCCCACGGCCGGTTCCGCCGCGGGCGCGACTCGAGCTTGGATAGGTTGATGCCGCGGGTGGCAAACTCGCGCAGACACTCGTAGAGGGCGCCGGGGCGGTGCGGCAGCGCGAGCACCAGTGACGTCTTGCTCCGTTCGGTGGCTTCCGGGGTGGCGCGGCCCAGGACGAAGAAGCGGGTGTAGTTGAAGGGGAAGTCCTCGATTCCGGCGTTGAGCACCTCCAGCCCATAGATCTCGCCGGCAAGGCGACTGGCGATGGCTGCCACTACCGGCTCGGGCCGGGCGGCGAGGTCCTTGGCGGCCCCGGCGGTGTCGTAGGCCGGCTGAGCTTCCCAGCCGCGGGAGGCGAGGTAGCGCTCGCACTGGGCCAAGGCCTGTGGGTGAGAGCGCACCACGCGGATATCGGTGGCGGCAGTTCCCTTCGGAGCAAGTAGGCAGTGGCGCACGCGCACGAACACCTCGGCCTCGATCTTGAGGTCGCTCTCCAGAAGGAGGTCGTAGTTGGCGATGACGGAGCCGGCAACCGAGTTCTCGATCGGCAACATCCCATAGTCGCAGTCGCCTTGTTCGACGGCGACGAAGATGCGCTGGAATGTGGGCTGCGGCACGGGATCGACGGCGGCCCCGAAATGCTGTCGGACCGCTTCCTCTGAATAGGCTCCATGCTCGCCCTGGAATGCCACTCTGATCATCTTGCCGGCTCCCTTTCGTGTCGAGGACGAGCTCCTAGGCCATAAGCTGCTGGACGCGCTCCGCGATGGCCTCCGCCATGCGCCGCGTTCCCACCGCGGTCGGATCGTCGCGGTCGGGCTTGAGGTCATAGGTGACATGCTCGCCGGCGGCGATGACGGTAGCCACCGCGCGCTCCACAGCATCGGCGGCCTTGGTCTCGCCCAGATGCCGGAGGAGCAGCGTGCCGCTGAGGATCGTCGCGGTAGGATTCACCTTGTCCTGCCCGGCGTACTTCGGGGCGGAGCCGTGCACCGGCTCGAACACAGCGATCTCGCTGCCGATGTTGGCGCCCGGCGCCACGCCGAGGCCGCCGACTAGCCCGGAGGCAAGGTCGCTGAGAATGTCGCCATAGAGGTTGGGCATGACCAGAACGTCGTACTCGTCCGGCCGCTGCACCAACTGCATGCACATGTTGTCTACGATGCGGTCGTTGAACTCGATGTCGGGGTATTGCGCGGCCACGGAGCGGGCTACATCGAGGAAGAGGCCGTCGCTGAGCTTCATGATGTTCGCCTTGTGCACCGCCGTCACGGAGCGGCGACCATGGCTGCGCGCGTACTCGAAGGCGAAGCGCACGATCCGCTCCGACGCGCGCCGGGTGATGATCTTGATCGACTCCGCCGCCTCACCCGGGATCACGACATGCTCTATGCCGGCATAGAGATCCTCGGTGTTCTCACGAACGATCACCAGGTCGATGCCCTCGTAGCGAGAGCGCACGCCCGCGTAGCTCTTGGCCGGGCGCAGGTTGGCGTACAGGTCCAGCGCCTGACGGAGGGTGACGTTGACGCTACGGAAGCCGGTACCCACGGGCGTGGTGATCGGCCCCTTCAGGGCGACGCGGTTGCGACGGATGGAATCCAGAACGCGCTCGGGAAGGGGGGTGCCTTCCGCCTCGAACACGGGAAGCCCGGCTTCTTGGATCTCCCACTCGAACGGCACGCCGGTGGCCTCCAGTACCAGACGAGCGGCGCTGACCAGCTCGGGTCCGGTGCCGTCACCGGGAATGAGGGTTACCCGATAGGGTGTGCTCACGGTCGTTCTCTCCTGCGATGGGGTTGGGGCTCAGCCGATGGCCACGTGCGACTTCTCAGACAAGAGCGGCGTCGGCTGCCTCAAGTAGCGCCTCGGAGACG
Source organism: Anaerolineae bacterium (assembly GCA_040768685.1). GTDB lineage: Bacteria > Chloroflexota > Anaerolineae > DRVO01 > DRVO01 > Ch71. Next base: position 81,263 of record JAXGMM010000003.1, on the reverse strand, counting down.
GTAGGGTGGGCATGTACGGTGCCGGCGATCTCCCGGGCGCTCGCTTCCAGGTTCATAGCCAGAGCCGCCTCGCCGATCAGCTCGGAGGCCGCCGGGCCAACAATGTGGATGCCGCGCACCAAGCGACTGTCTGCCTCGGCGATGACCTTTACCAGGCCGTCCATCTGGCCGTAGATGGCCGCCTTGGCGTTCGCGCGCATGGGCAGCCGGCCAATGGCCACCTCCAGGCCCTGCGCCCGCGCTTGCTCTTCCGTCAGACCGACGCTGGCGATCTCCGGGTGGCAGTAGGTCGCTCGCGGGAAGGCGCCGGCCACCAGCCGCGCCGGCCTCGCGCCCGCCACTAGGTCTGCGACGTACCGTCCCTCGGCGGCGGCAACATGGGCAAGGGCCAAGGTGGGGACGCAGTCGCCGATGGCGAACACGCCGGGGGCGGAAGTGCGGTAGTCCTCGTCGACGGGAATGTAGCCGCGCATGGGAACGATTCCCAGGGACTGGAGGCCGAGGTCCTCGGTGTTGGGTATCCGTCCGACGGCGACCAGCACCTGCTCTGCCTCGACGGTGATGTTGTCGGGGCCGCAAGTGAGCCGGACGATGTCCGCTGCGACCTCGACGCGGCTGACCGGCGCCCCAGTGAGGACGGTGATGCCCCGTGCCTGAAGAGCCTTGGAGACTAACTGAGAGCACTCGCGGTCTTCGAGTGGGAGGATGTTGGGGAGCGCCTCGATCAGGGTAACCTGGCAGCCGTAGTCAGCGAACATGGAGGCGAACTCCGTGCCCACGGCGCCGGCCCCGACCACCGCCAGGGTGGACGGGACTCGCTCAAGTTGCAGGGCATCGGTGCTGCCGATGACGCGGACACCATCGAGCGGCAGGGGGGCGAAGGGCCGCTCGCGGGCGCCGGTGGCGATAACGGTCGTTGAGGCGCGCAGGACCGTGTGACCGTCGGGGCCGTCCACGGAGACCATGCCGTCGGGGGCGACCCGGGCATGCCCGCTGAGCACGTCGACCTGGCCCCGGAACAAGGCGGCCTCCACGCCGGATGCGAGCCACTGGATCACCGTTGCCTGCTGTTGGCGCAGCCGGGGGAGGTCGATGCCGCCGGCCCGGAGTTCCACACCGAACGGCTGGGCCCCTGACGGGGCGCGAAGGTAGTCCGCGGCCTGGATGCCCACCTTAGTAGGGACGCACCCCCGGTTAAGGCAGACGCCGCCGATTCGGTCGCGCTCCACCAGGCCCACTCGCATGCCGTGGTGGGCCGCCCTGAGGGCGCAGGTGTACCCGGCGGGACCCGCCCCGAGGATAGCTAGGTCGTACACCGTTTCACCAGCCATGGCACCCCCTTTCAAGGCGGCGATTATAGCAGCGGGCGGTATGAGGCGCCAAAGGCACAGCGGGAAACCCGGTATCCCTTCTAACCATGATCTTACAAACACATTGACATAAACGATATGGCACGTGGTCAGGATCGGCTAGAATGCTCCGGAAGGGCAGGTCGCCGAGGGGGTAGATCGCGTGGATGGTTGGGTAGGGCCGGAGGTCGTTGTCTTTACTGACCATTACGACCGCCTTGGCGCGCTTCGTGCCGGCCTGGAGGAGCAGGGACATCCGGCGACCGTGGCTCTGTGGGGCGACGACAGTGTTCTCAGTGAGGGTCTCAACTCCGCCATGGCGGTAGTCATCCAGGTCGACTCAATAGAGACGCTTCGGCTGGACCTGGTGCGGGCGCTCGCCGGGCCCGGTCAGGCTGAGCGACGTGTGGTGATAATCGGCGAGGGGACGGTCGCCGATCGGGTGCGCCTGCTAAACGCGGGCGCGGATCTGTGTCTGCCACCCGGACTGAGCGACGAGGAACTGCTCGCGCGGGTCATCGCGGTCCTGCGTCAGGCAGGTCCGCCGGGCCGGCGCGCGGTCCTGCACGAGGGGGATCTCACGGTTGATCTGGCCCGGCGGGCAGCCGCCTACCGCGGGCGTCGCCTGATGCTTTCGCAGGCGGAGTACCGGTCGCTCCGCGAGCTTGCCCTGAGGGTGATGGAGACGCGGTCGCGATTCTCCACCCCGGGAGGGGATGACCGACTGACCATGGCCCTCCGCCGCCTAAGCGACTTCGCTGAGCGGCTGGAGCAGAGCACCCAGGCCCGCATGATGGATCGGGCCCAGCTGGATAAACAGCGGCCGCAGGCGCGACGAGCTAAGGCCTAGGCCGCGCCGGGACTCCGTAGACGACTGCCTTGGCCGGCACGTCGCGGGTGACCACGGCGCCGGCGCCGATCGTGGCCCCGTCACCGACCTCCAGCGGCGCGACAAGCATGGATCCACTGCCCACGAAGGTCCCCTCTCCGATGCGCGTCGCGTGCTTCTCCCGACCATCGAAGTTGCAGGTGACTGCTCCGGCCCCGATGTTGGCGTTGGCCCCCACCGTGGCGTCGCCCAGGTAGGAGAAGTGGCCCATGTGTACCCCTGGGCCGAGCACTGAGTTCTTGACCTCGCCGAATGACCCCATGTGAACGCCGGTCTGGAGCGAGCTGCCTGGGCGAATGCGCGCATAGGGACCGACGGTGCACTGCCTGCCGAGATGCGCCCCCTCGATGAAGGAGGACTGCACGATGCAGCCATCGTCCACGTGCGCGTCGCGAAGGACGCAGTTGGGGCCGATGACGCAGTTCTCACCGATGGTAGTGCTCCCACTGAGGATCGTGTTCGGCCAAAGGGTGGTGTCTTGCCCGACGGCCACGCTCTCGTCCACGTAAGTGGCGGCCGGGTCCATGATGGTCACGCCGGAAAGCATCAGTCGCTCGTTGACTCGGCGGCGCATGATCGCCTCCGCCTGCGCCAACTGCACCCTTGTGTTGGGCCCCAAGGTCTCCTCGGGGTCGTGAGAGACCACGGCCTCGACCCGGCGCCCCTGCGCGACTGCCAGTCCGACCATGTCGGTGAGGTAGTACTCGCCCTTAGGGCTTGGCGTCAGGAGTGGCAGGTTCTCCCACAGCCACGCGGCGTCGAAGCAATAGACGCTGCAGTTGAGCTCCTTGATTGCCTTCTGCTCCGGTGTGGCCACCGCTTCCTCCACCACGGCGGCGACGCCGCCGTCGGTGTAGCGAATGACGCGGCCGTAGGCCATGGAGTCCTCGGAGATCACCGTTAGCATGGAGATGGCCGGGCGGCAGGCGCGAAACCGCTCCACCACCGCCTGGAAGGTCTCCCGCTTGAGGAGAGGCATGTCGGCGAAGCTGACCAGAACGGCGTCGCCTTGGCCCTGCAGCGCCTCACGAGCGGCCAGAACGGCGTGCCCGGTGCCGAGGGGCTGGTGCTGCCGGACGTAGCGGACCCTGTCCCCCAGGAGAGAGCGGACCTGATCCTCGTTCTCGCCGACCACCAGAGTCGGCGGCCGATCGGAGAAGGAGTAGGCGGTATCCACCCCGTAGAGGACCATGGGCTTGCCCGCGAGCGGGTGCAGGACTTTTGAGAGGCGGGAGCGAAAGCGCGTGCTCTTGCCGGCGGCGAGGATGAGCACCGAGATGTCCATGGCTAAGGCCTCAGGTGAGGGTTGTGGGAGCGGATCCTGGCCCCGTAGGGGTGCGGCGCCGCCTTGAGGCTGGAGAAGAGGCTGGGGCGGGAGGATTCGAACCTCCAGATGGCGGCTCCAAAGGCCGCTGCCTTTACCTTTTGGCGACGCCCCAGTGACTCGGGGTCATTCTAGCACGGCGGGGGCATCGAACCAAACGACGCCCCCGCGTCTCGCGCCCGAAACCAGCCGGGCTAGCCGGCCGTCTCGGCGAGGGCGCGATGGACCGCCTCGCCGTCGAGGGTCTCTGTCTGGAGGAGTTGCGCCGCCAAGCTCTCGAGTGCGGCGCGGTGCCCGGTGAGCAGGTCCTGGGCACGCTCGTACTGCACCTCGATGAGGCGCTGCACTTCCTCATCGATCACGCGCAGAGTCTCGGGGCTGGCGGCAGCGCTGGACTCGGCGCTCTCGAGGAACTGGTACTGCTGGCTGGCGTATCGAACGAGCCCCAACCGCTCGCTCATGCCGAACTCGGTGACCATGCGCCGCGCCAGTTGGGTTGCCTGACGGATGTCGTCGGCGGCTCCCGTGCTGATGGTCCCGAAGACGGTGTACTCCGCCGCCCGACCACCGAGCATCACCGCGATCCGGTCCTCCAGTTCCGGCTGCGTGAGCAGGTAGCGGTCTTCGGTGGGCATCTGCATGGTGTATCCCAAGGCGCTGCGGCCGCGAGGCACGATGCTGACTTTGGCCACCGGGTCGGCGTGGGGCACCAGCGCCGCCACCAAGGCATGACCGCACTCGTGGTAGGCGACCGCGGTGCGCTCGCGCTCGTTCATCACCCGCGATCGCTTCTCGAGCCCGGCCACCACGCGCTCGATGGCCGCTTCGAAGTCGACCATAGTGACGGCTTCGGCGGCACGCCGGGCAGCGAGCAGGGCGGCTTCGTTCACAACGTTGGCCAGGTCGGCGCCGGTGAACCCTGGAGTGATGCGGGCCGCCCGGTCTAGGTCGAATTCGGGAGCGAGGGTGATCTTGCTCGTATGGATACGGAGGATCTGCAGCCGCCCGATAAGGTCCGGTGCAGCCACAGTAATCTGGCGATCGAAGCGCCCGGCGCGCAGGAGCGCGGGGTCCAGGATCTCCGGCCGGTTGGTGGCCGCCATGATGATCACGGGCTTGTCGGCGGAGGACTGGAAGCCGTCGATCTCGGCCAGCAACTGGTTCAGCGTTTGCTCGCGCTCGTCGTTCCCGCCGATGCGGATGGAGCCGCCGCGCGACCGCCCGATGGCGTCGATCTCATCGATGAAGACTATGGCCGGGGCGGCCTTGCGGGCCTGCTCAAACAGATCGCGCACGCGGGCGGCGCCGACGCCGACGAACATCTCCACGAATTCGGAGCCACTGGTCTCGAAGAAGGGAACGTGCGCCTCGCCGGCGGTGGCCTTGGCCAGGAGCGTTTTGCCGGTGCCGGGAGGCCCCACGAGCAGCACACCCTTGGGAATGCGCCCTCCCAGGCGGGAGAACCGTTCGGGCGTCTTGAGGAACTGGATGATCTCGCTCAGCTCAGCGATGGCCTCATCGGCGCCGCCGACGTCGCTGAAGGTGATGCCGATCGTCTCGGGTTTCACCTCCGTGGCCTTGCTCTTGCCCACGCCCATAACGCCGCCGGCCCCACGTAGGCCACGCATCTGCCGATAGCCGAGGTACCAGACACCGCCGATGAGCACCAGAGGCAGAGCGTAGGCCAACAGGAACCCACCCACGGGGCTGGCCGGCGGGCTGACTGAGTAGGTCACTTGCTTGGCGTCGAGTTGCTCGATGAGGGTCGGATCGCCCTCGGGCACGGAGATGGTGGTGAAGGGGAGGCCTACTGCGGCGTCGTCAGGGTCCTTCATCGTGCCGACGATCCGCCCGGCGTCCAGCGTGGCGTCGATGATCTGGCCCGCTGCCAGCTTGCTCTTGAACTCGCTGTAGGGGATCTCGATCTGCCGGAATATCAGGGGCGTGAGGATGAACTGCTGGAACAGCCACATCCCGAGCACGCCCACTACCAGATAGCTGAGGATGAATCGTAACTGGCGCTTGCGGGTCTCTGGGTTGTTCGGCGCGTTCTGCTCGTCGTTAGGCGGAGTAGAGCTTTTCACGACTGCTGTCTCCTCGTACCCAACCCGGCTCTGGTGACCCAAGCCTAGGTGAGATTCGCTGCATTGTAGTCCGGCGCGCTGTGGCTTGCCAAGTCGGACCGGCCGGCGACGGATCGGTAGAACGGAGCTGCGGGGCGGAGCTAAACTTGAGTCAGTCACACTCAAGATGTTTGACTCGGCGACGCTCATCTGCTAGAATGCTGGCAACGCTGCGCCGGTGGGTGAGCCATGGAGTACAAGGACTACTACAAGCTGTTGGGCGTTAGTCGCGATGCCAGTGAGGATGAGATTCGCAAGGCCTACCGCAAGCTGGCGCGCAAGTACCATCCCGACGTGAATCCCAATGATAGGGAGGCGGCCAACCGCTTCAAGGAGATAAACGAGGCCCATATGGTGCTGTCCGACGCTGAAAAGCGGCGGAAGTACGACCAGTTGGGCAGCAGCTACGAGCAGTGGCAGCAGGGCGGCGGCGATGCCCGCGGCTTCGACTGGAGCCAATGGTACGGCGGCGCGCAGGGCGGCCGACCGGGCGGCCAGCGAACCTATACCACCGCTGGTTTCGGCGGAGAGGACCTGGGCGGCTTCGGGTTCTCCGATTTCTTCGAGGCGTTGTTCGGATCCATGGGCGGGGCCCCAGGCGGCCAGCGGGCCCATCGCACTTGGACCCAGACTCCGCGCCGGGGTCAGGACATCGAGCATGAGGTGGAGATCACCCTTGAGGAGGCCTACCGGGGTGCCGTTCGGGTGCTAAGCATCGACGGCAAGCGCCTCGAGGCCAGCATTCCTCCTGGTGTGCGAACCGGGTCGCGGGTACGGCTTCGTGGGCAAGGCGGCGCCGGCTCGGCCGGTGCGGCATCGGGCGATCTATTCTTGCGCATAGCCGTGCAGGAGCATCCGCGCTTCGAGCGGCGAGGCAATGATCTTCACACCGAGGTACCCGTGGACCTCTACACCGCCCTGTTGGGCGGCACGGTCAGCGTAGGCGGACTGGGAGGCGAGCTGCGACTGAGCATTCCGGCGCTGACGCAGAATGGCCGTAGCTTCCGGCTGCGTGGCCGCGGGATGCCGGCACTGCGTAACCCGGAGCAGCATGGCGACCTCTATGCCAGGGTGCGTGTGGTTCTGCCCCAGTCTCTGACTGACCGGGAGCGTGGTTTGGTGGAGCAGCTTGCGGAGCTGCAGGCCGCACCGGCGGGCGCCGAGTAGGAGGAGCGACATGCACACCCGGGATTGGCGTCGCGAGCCGAGGTACTCCATCGGAGTGACGTCGCAACTCGTGGGGCTGCATCCGCAGACGCTGCGGCACTACGAAAACCTGGGGCTGGTGGTGCCGCGCCGGACACCCGGGAATCATCGGCTCTACTCGGACCACGATGTGGAGCGGCTCCGGCTCATCTCCCGTCTAACGGCCGACCTGGGCGTCAACCTGGCGGGCGTAGAAGTCGTGCTCAACATGACTGAGCAGGTCAACGACCTGCGTGAGAAGGCCAGACGGCGCGAAGAGGAGTTGCTGGACGAGATCGCTCACCTGCGCCGGCTAGTGGCCATGGACGGCTGGGCGCGGATGCTCCCGGGCAGGTCGGCTGGTGATGGCGATCAGTCGGGCCGGGAGCGGCCTTGGTGATCCACTCCGGCGCGTCACCGACGGCATGCGGAAAGACAATACTGTTAGGATAGAGGTCTTGAGATGGACTACAACAAGTTTACTGAAAAGGCACGCGAGGCATTGGCGGCGGCGCAAGAGTCGGCCCGCTCACGCAACCATCCCCAGGTAGAGCCGGAGCACCTAGTGCTGGCGCTGCTGGACCAGGGCGACGGCGTCGTTCCCGATGTCCTGGGCAAGATGGGCATCTCTGTGGCTTCGGTGCGACGCGAGATCCAGCCGAGGCTGGATCGCTTGGCCACCGCGCACGGGGCCACCCAGGTGTACATGTCTCGCTCCCTTGACGCCGTCCTGCGCCAGGCTCTCCAAGAGGCCGAGGACATGCGGGACGACTACGTCAGCGCTGAGCACCTGCTGTTGGCGCTGGCGGGCGCAGCGGCGGGCGAGACGGGCGAGGTTCTGCGCCGGCTGGGCGTCGGGCGCGACAGCATTCTGCGCGCCCTGACTCAGGTGCGCGGCAGCCAGCGAGTCACCGACCCCAATCCCGAGGGGAAGTACATGGCACTGGAGAAGTACGGGCGCGACCTCACGCAGATGGCGGCGCAAGGCAAGCTCGATCCGGTGATCGGGCGCGACGAGGCTATCCGGCGCGTCACCCGGATTCTGCTTCGCCGGACGAAGAACAACCCAGTGCTGGTGGGCGAGCCCGGCGTCGGCAAGACGGCCATTGTGGAGGGGCTGGCGCTGCGCATCACTAACGGCGATGTCCCCGAGGGCCTGAAGAACAAGCGTGTGGTCGCGCTGGACTTAGGCGCGCTCATTGCGGGAGCGAAGTATCGCGGTGAGTTCGAGGAGCGACTGAAGGCGGTGCTGAAGGAGATCACCGACGCCCGCGGCCAGATCATCCTCTTCATCGATGAGCTCCACACCGTGGTTGGGGCCGGCGCCGCCGAGGGGTCCATGGACGCCAGCAACATGCTCAAACCGCTGTTGGCGCGGGGCGAGTTGCACACCGTCGGGGCTACCACCCTCAACGAGTACCGCCAGTACATCGAGAAGGACGCCGCCTTAGAGCGGCGGTTCCAGCCCGTGTACGTGGGTGAGCCGACCGTCGAGGACACGATCAGCATCCTGCGCGGCCTGAAGGAGCGATACGAGGTGCACCATGGAGTGCGCGTCAGCGACTCCGCCCTGGTGGCGGCGGCCGTGCTCTCCCATCGCTACATCAGCGACCGCTTCCTGCCCGATAAGGCCATCGATCTGGTGGACGAGGCGGGGGCGCGCCTGCGGATGGAGATCGACAGCCTGCCGGCGGAGCTCGACGAGGTGCAGCGGCGCATCATGCAACTGCAGATCGAACAGCAGGCCCTGAAGAAGGAGACCGACGCGGCCACCAAGGAGCGCCTGACTCGCCTGGAGGCCGAGCTTGAGGAGTTGCAGGCGGCGCGAGACGAGCTTCAGGGCACATGGCAACGGGAGAAGGATGCGATTCAGGCCATCACCGCCGTGAAGGACCGCATGGAGCAGACTCGCATCGAGATCGAGCGGGCCGAGCGCGCCGGTGACTTGGAGACGGCCGCACGCCTGCGCTACGGTGATCTCAATCAGTTGCAGCGTCAGCTCAACGAGGACCAGGATCGCTTGGCGGAGATGCAGAGCCAGGGCGGCCTGCTTCGCGAGGAGGTCACCGACGAGGACATCGCCGACATCGTCAGCGAATGGACCGGCATTCCGGTGTCTCGGCTGGTGGAAGGCGAGGTGCAGAAGCTGCTGCGCATGGAGTCGCGCCTACAGGAACGGGTCATCGGGCAGGACCACGCCGTCAGCGCCGTAGCGAATGCGGTGCGCCGGTCTCGCGCCGGGCTGCAGGATCCCAGCCGTCCTATCGGCTCGTTCATCTTCCTGGGCCCTACGGGCGTGGGCAAGACGGAACTGGCGCGGGCGCTGGCGGAGTTCCTGTTCGACGACGAACAGGCCATGCGGCGCATCGACATGAGCGAGTACCAAGAGCGGCACACGGTAGCGCGGCTCATCGGCGCGCCTCCCGGCTACGTGGGCTACGAGGAAGGCGGCCAACTCACCGAGGCAGTGCGACGGCGACCTTACTCGGTGGTCCTCTTCGACGAGATCGAGAAGGCCCATCCCGAGGTCTTCAACGTGCTGCTGCAGGTGCTGGACGACGGCCGCTTGACGGACGGGCATGGCCGCACGGTGGACTTCCGCAACACGGTCATCATCATGACGTCCAACATCGGCAGCCAGTACATCCATGAGCTGGGCGGCCGTGATGACGAGGAGATGCGGCGCCGGGTCATGGAGACGCTGAACGCGCACTTCCGGCCCGAGTTCCTGAACCGGGTGGATGAGATTGTCATCTTCAACTCGCTGCGGCGCGAGCAGCTGGTGGAGATCGTACGGCTGCAAGTGAACCGCCTGCGGGCGCTCCTGGACGAGCGTCACCTGTCGTTGGAGGTTACGCCGGAGGCCTTCAAGTACCTAGCGGAGACCGGTTACGACCCCGCCTATGGGGCGCGCCCGCTCAAGCGAGCCATCCAGCGAGAGCTGTCCGACAAGCTGGCGTTGAAGCTCCTGGAGGGCGACTTCCGCGACGGCGACGCCGTCCTCGCTGATGCCGGTCCGGATGGGATCGAGTTCGCGCGAGTGGAACCATCGGCCGCCTAAGTGGGGCCGGGCAGGATGCCGGTGCTTCGTGACTCGCCGGCCGCCGATGCCATACTGGTTGACATAAGCCTAGACAGGAATTGGTGCATACTTTGGCAGACATGATGCGTTTCGATAGGTTCGCGGAGTCGGCTCAGGACGCTGCCATGCGCGCCCTGGAGATACTCCAGCGTTTCGGGCACAGCCAGATGGACACGGAGCACGTTCTCCTCGCGCTCTTGGAACAGCCCGGGGGCGTGGTGCCCGATCTGCTCGGAGTGATGGGAAGGGACGCGGAGGCGCTCCAGCACAAGGTGGATAAGGCCCTTTCGGCGACGCCGTCGGCGGGAGTGCCCTACAGCCCCACGCCCGGCATGGCGCAGGTGTTTGTCACGCCACGGCTGAAGGTTCTGATGGATAACGCCGCCTCGGAGGCGAAGCGGCTCGGAGACGAACTGCTCTCCGCCGAGCACCTGTTCCTCGCCATCTGCCGGGAGCGCAATAGCCCGGCGGCGAAGATACTCGCCGACAGCGACATCACGCTGGAGCGCGTGGAGGCGGCGCTGACCGAGCTAAACTCAGCGCCGGCAGAGCAGGACGCTGAGCGGGAGACCCGCTTCAAGACGCTTAGCAAGTATGGCCGCGACCTCACCGCGGCGGCGCGAGAGGGTAAGCTCGACCCGGTGATCGGCCGGGAGGAGGAGGTCCTGCGCGTGATGCAGATCCTCTCTCGCCGCACCAAGAACAACCCGGTCCTCATTGGCGATGCGGGCGTCGGCAAGACGGCCATCGTCGAGGGCCTGGCGCAGCGGATCACCGCGGACGATGTGCCGGAGACGCTGGCGGGCAAGCGGGTGTTCTCGCTGGACATGGGCGCGATGATCGCCGGGACCCGCTTCCGTGGGGAGTTCGAGGAGCGTATGAAGGCTACCCTTCAGGAGGTGGAAGACGCGGCCGGAGAGGTGATCCTCTTCGTCGACGAACTGCACACACTGGTGGGGGCGGGAGCGGCCGAGGGCGCCGTCGACGCCGTCAACATGCTCAAGCCGGCGCTGGCGCGGGGCGCTCTCCGCTGCATCGGCGCCACCACCCTCAACGAGTACCGGCAGTATATCGAGAAGGACTCGGCGCTGGAGCGTCGCTTCGCGCCCGTGTTCGTCGAGGAGCCGACGGTGGAGCAGACCATCAGTATGCTCCAGGGGCTGCGAGACCGCTATGAGGCGCATCACCGGGTGCACTATACCGATGCGGCACTCGAGTCGGCGGCGCGCCTGTCGCATCGCTACGTTCAGGGAAGGCGCTTGCCGGACAAGGCCATCGACCTTGTGGACGAGGCGGGGGCGCGGGTGCGCATCGCCATCTTCAGCATTCCGGATGAGCTCAAGTCCGTGCGTCATGAGCTGACCGAACTCGCGGCCAGGGAGGAAGAGGCGTGGGCGGCTCGCGACTACGAGCGGGCGGCGGAGTGTAAGTCGCAGCGGCTGAAGCTGCAGGAGGAGTTCGACCAGGAGTACTGCGCCTGGCTGGCGGAGCAGGACCTGGATGAAGTAGTCACCGATGAGGACATCGCGGTGGTAGTCGCAAGCTGGACCGGCATCCCCGTGACTACCATGCTCCAGACGGAGGCCGAGCGGCTGGTCTGGATGGAGGAGCACCTGCACCGGCGCGTCATCGGGCAGGAGCGAGCGGTGGCGGCGGTGGCGGACGCGGTGCGCCGGGCCCGGTCCGGCCTGAAGGACCCGCGCCGGCCTATGGGCTCATTCATCTTCTTGGGCCCCTCGGGCGTGGGGAAGACGGAACTGGCGCGAGCCCTAGCGGAGTTCCTGTTCGACGACGAGGACGCCCTGCTGCGGGTGGACATGAGCGAGTACCAGGAGGGGCATTCGGTGGCCCGGCTGGTCGGCTCCCCGCCCGGGTATGTGGGCTACGACGAAGGCGGCCAACTCACGGAGGCGGTGCGGCGGCGGCCCTATCGGGTGGTGCTGTTCGACGAGATCGAGAAGGCGCACCCGGACGTTTGGAACGCTTTGTTGCAGATCATGGATGATGGGCGGCTCACCGATGGTCACGGTCGGACGGTCGACTTCCGCAACACTGTCATCGTCATGACCTCCAACGTGGGCACCGAGTATGTGCAGAAGCGCGGCGGAGCGCTGGGCTTCCGGCTGCAGGGCGAAGAGGCCGCCGAAGGCGGCAGCTTGCCCCCCGGCCTGGACGACATACTGAAGCGCACTTTCCGGCCCGAGTTCCTGAACCGCATCGACGAGATAATCGTCTTCCACAGCCTGACCGAGGAGCACGTGCGGCAGATCGTGGAGCTGCAGATGCGCGGCATCGAGGACCGGCTGAGAGAGCAGGGCGTAGCACTCACTCTCACCGAGGCGGCGAAGGATTGGCTGGCGCACCAGGGGTACGACCGCCAGTTTGGGGCGCGGCCGCTTCGGCGGACGCTGCAACGAATGGTTGAGAGCCCTTTGAGCCTGAAGCTGCTGAAGGGGGAGATCACGCCGGGCATGTCGGTGTCGGTCGACGTGAAGGACGACAAGCTCGAATTCGTTGGTTCAGGGGCGGAGGCGGAGCAGATGGCAGACACGTCCGTGTGAGCCGGCGCGGCGTGGGAGAGCAACGGGGGCGGTCACTCGACCGCCCCCGTTGTCCTGCCCAGAGAAAGGAACGAGCGGTCAGCCCTTGAGGCCGGTGAGGCTGATCCCGCCGATGATGTAGCGCTGCCCGGCGAAAAAGAGGACCACCAGTGGTATCGTGGCGATAAGCGACGCGGCGAAGGTGCGGTCATAGTAGATGTATTGCTCGTCGCGGAAGAGCGACAGCCCGACTGTTATGGGGTACTTCTTGAAGTCGCTCAGCACCACTAGCGGCCAAGTGAAGCTTGACCACTCCGACATGAAAGTAAAGAGCCCGATGGTGATCAGCGCCGGCTGCGCCAGGGGCAGTATGATCTGCCAGTAGGTGCGGAACCGGCCGGCGCCATCTATCCGCGAGGCGTCCTCCAACTCCATCGGGATGTTCAGGAAGAATTGGCGCAACATGAAGATGCCGTAGGCGCTGGCAAAGCCGGGTATCACTACTCCCGCGACGGTATTGGCCAGTCCCAGCTTCCATACGATCAGGTAGGTGGGGATCAGCAGCACCGAGTAGGGCAGCATCATGGTAGCCAGGATGACGACGAAAAGGATGTCGCGGCCCGGGAACTCTATTCGAGAGAAGGCGTACGCGGCCAGCGAGTTCACGAAAGTCTGTGCCAGAAGCACTATCGTGGCGTACACGAAGCTGTTGCGCAGGTACAGCGAGATGCTGCTGTTCACCCAGACGTATTGGATGGACTCCAGGCTGAATGTCCTCGGGACGAGCGAATAGGGATCGGCCGTAAAGCCGCGCGGACCTTTGATGGCGCTGATGATCATCCAGTAATAGGGGAAGACCATCACCACCGCCAAGCCAATCAGCACGGAGTAGACCAGGATGGCCTTGATGTTGTGGCTGGCGCGGCTCTCGGTGCGAATGGCGACCTTACGACTGCCCATGGTGGAAGATGCCTGGCTCATTGCGTCCCTCGTCTAGAACATCTGCCGCGACCGGTTGAGCCGCAGCTGCACCATAGACAAGACGAATATCACAAGGAACAGCAGCCACGAGATGGCAGACGCGTAGCCCATGCGGAAATACTGGAAACCCTGACGGAAGATAAGCAGCTGCATGGTGATGGTGCCGTTGCCGGGGCCGCCGCGGGTCATGATGTAGACCTGAGTGAAAACCTGGAAGGCAGCGATGGCCAATGTGACCGTCACGAAGAGGGTCACGTTGCTCAGCAGAGGCACGGTGATGTGCCGGATGCGTTGCCACCAGTTGGCCCCGTCAACGTCGGCGGCGTCGTAGTAGTCCTTCGGTATGTCGGCCAGACCGGCCAGGTAGAGCACAGTGTAGTACCCCACCGTCTGCCACACGCTCATGATAATGACCGAGGGCAGAGCCAAGTTCTTGTCAAAGAGCCAATTCGGCCCCTTGATGCCGACGCTGGAGAGCATCTGGTTGAACATGCCTTGAGGGCTGTAGAGCCACACCCAGATGAGGGCGATGACGACCATTGGAGTGATCGAGGGTAGGAAGTAGATCGTACGGAAGAAGCTCTTAGCGTACTTGGCCGAGTGACCGGCCAGAGCAAGCGCGAACCCCGTGATAGTGATGGCCGGTACTACGCCGACCACGTAGATGGCGGTGTTCCGCAGGGCAGACCAGAATATCGGGTCCTTCTGCAATGCTTCTCGGTAATTGCCGAGGCCGAGGAAAGGCCGGTTGGCGGAGATGACGTCGTACTGGAAGAAGCTGATGTAGAGGGACACCACTATGGAGATGACAGAGAACAGGATGATGAAGGCAATCGCCGGAGACGCGAACAGGTAGCCCGCGATCCACTTGCTCGGCTGCTTCCATAGCGGTGGCCGCACGTAGAGACCGTTCTGCCTGGCGGCTAGGCTCTTCTGAGACACTGGCCCCCCTTACCCCCGTGTCAGTATGGAGGAGCCGGCTGCCACGCTAGTGCGGCAGCCGGCTTGTTACGCCGAACAGTAGCTCAGACTAGGCGCCGGCGCGGCGAGCGATCACGTCCCGAACGTTCTGGTCGGCCTGGGCCAAGCCTTCTTCAACCGACTTCTGACCCAGCATCACGTACTCCAGTTCGGTGCCGATGGCGTCGTTGGCCTCGGTGTAGTACGGGAAGTACGGATACACGCCGCCCAACTCGGACACCACGGGCTTGACTTCAAGGGCCGGGTGCGCCTTGAGCTGCTCCTGCCACGCATCGGTCTCGAAGATAGCCCTGTGCGGTGTCGTGCGAGTCGAGAGCTCGAACCGCTTGATGACGACCGGCGGGGTGGTGCAGTAAGCCATGAGGGCGAAAGCGGCGTCAGGGCTCTTCACCTGCTTGGGAACGACGAACATATTCGACCAGGTGATAACGGCGGCGCTGGTGCCGCTCGGCCCCTTCGGATAGGGGATCAGCCAGTACTCGAAGCCTTCGGGGGCCTGATCGTCGAACGTGGTGGTGGACCAGGTGCCCGCATAGGCCATGGCCGCCTTGCCCTGCATGAAGAGCTGAGTGTCCTGCCGGTCGGGAGAGATGGGGAAGGACGCGTTGGCCAACAGGTCAAGGTTGACTTCCAGCACTTCGGCAGCGGCGTCGGTGTTGAAGGTGGGCTCGTCGATGGCTTCGTTGTGCATCTCGCCGCCGTTGGAGCGCAGCCAAGCGGCGAAGCTCTCGATGTAGCGGAAGCTGCCGATCATGAGGCCGGCCTGAGTGATCTCGTCGCCTTCCTTGATCGTGCATGTCTTGGCCACGTTCACCAGGTCGTCCCAGGTCTGGATGTCAGCTCCCTTGGGGTCGAAGCCGTTGTCGCGGAGGATGTTGCTGTTTACGCCGATCACGCCCGAGTCGGGGCCTTCCCAGGGCACGCCGTAGAACTTGCCGTCCTTGGACCGATAGGCAGAGGTGGAAGTTCCAAGGAAGCGATCTTCGGCCAGCTCAGGGACGGCATCGATGAAGTCGTTGAGGTCCAGGAGCACACCGCGATCGTAGAAGTCCCGTGCCCAGATGATCGAGGAGTGCAGCACCTCGGGCGGCGTGCCCGCGGCCGAATCGGCCAGAACCTTCTGAATGTACTCGGAGCCGAACCCAACGTACTCGTACTCGATCTTGACGCCGGGATTCTCGGCGGCGTAGTTCTCAGCCAGCCAGTCGTACCAGGCGCCGTCACCGAGCGACTGATCGGGAGAGTGCCAGGAGCGATAGCGCAGGGTGACTGCTTCGGCAGCAGCGGGGGCTGGGGCTGTGGTCGCGCCCGCTTCCGGGGCGGCTGGTGCTGCCGGGCTTGCTCCAGCGCAAGCAGCCAACGTAGCGGCTCCTGCAGTCAGGCCTGCGAAGCGAAGGAAACCACGGCGGGAAAGCTCTCGGTGTGCCATCGACATACCTCCCAATGCACTGATCCTTTGAGCCAAGAGAGGCTCCTGATACCGGGTCGCCGGAGTATGGAGTTAGCAGGGAAGAGCCGCAACGACAGCCATTATTGTCTTAGCTCCGGTGATCGTCAAGCGCAGATTCGAGTGTCCGCTCGGAGGCTCATGGCCGCGGCGACAGCTTCGGATACGCTCGCACCTCACGCGGCTACGCCGGAAACGCGCTCCCGCTGGGCCCCTCCGAGCGGTCTTCGTCTACGGCCGCACGACGCGGGCGGCGTTGAGGAGAAGCTCGGCCAGGGAGTACATGTTCGACACTGTGCCCACCCCGGTGCTGTCTTTGAGTCCGAGGAAGTCGAGGCATGTGCCGCACAGCCAGATTTGTGTGCCGGACTCCTCCAGGGCGCGGAGGTCGTCGAGCACCGGCGAGCCCTCCACGGCGAGGCGGACACCGGCGTTCATGCAGACGATGTGATCGGGTCGAGGCTCCAGCTCTTGCAGCGTGTGCAGGAAGGCGCGCATAAGCAGAGCGCCCAGATCGGGATCACCCTCTCCGACGCGATCCGACGCCAGGAAGACCACCAGTTCACCGCCCGCAGGAGTCGCACGCGACTGGGTTGCTGCTTCCGCATGCTCGGCGGGCGCCGCCGGCCGGAGGGTGATTGTGATCAGATCGGCCGCCTTCTCGTCCACGCCGGCAATCCAGCCGGCACTGCGGGCCATGCGCGTCACGTTGGCCACGGCGACGGCGTTGTCTACCGTGATCGAAACCGGCTCGCCTGTGGCCATGGCCCGGCGCGCCAGGACGACCGGCTGCGGACACGCCAACCCCCGCGCGTCTATGGTCTGCATAGTGGATCCTCCGCTCAGAGTTATCTCCCTACCTGATGATGCCACCGCGATGTGCGGCAGCCAAGCCGCTATCGGAAGCCTGGCCTTTACGCAAGGTTTACGCCAGCATCACGCCGGGTTTACTGACGGGACGGGGCGCCGCAGGTAGTATTGAGGTGCAGTTTGCTTCTTCCACTCCTTCTGCTGGAGGACGGGGCGTTGTAGGCGAAGACAACGCCCCGTTCTGCTATCTACAGACCCGGGCACAGTGACAGGATTCGATCGGGCCGTCATGCATGGCCGGTGATGATCGCAGGCGGGAAGGGCAGGGAGAGGGGAAGGGCGGGCCTCAGGGGCCACGTGGGGTTTGTGCCCAGAGACGAAGGCTCCGCTTAGCCGTGTGCTGGGGAGTTCTGAACCTGCATACGCAGGTGGGACTCGCACCGCTCCTTCAGCCAAGCCGTGTTACCGGTTTCCGCATCCCGAGCGCGATTAGAGGCCCTTAGTCGGACTGTTGGCTCAGAACATGTTCCTGCATCACGCACAAAGCAGAGCCACTGCTAACCTAGCATATCAGCTCTGGAGCAGCAAGTCGGCCTGCCATGCCGTCACCGGTGTCGTTTCTTCGACGGAGAGCATCGCTTGCCGCAGCGGCTCGGTGTCGAACCGATCCCCCACCTGCACGCTCTCGGCTCTCAGGCTGACTAGAGGGTAGGCGCGCCAGAAGAGCTGGCGGGCACAGCTAAACAGCGCCACGTAGTGCAGATGACGGGCAGAAGTGGTGCTCAGGTACAGGTCCACCATCTCCAGGTCTTCACCCAGGGCGGCCACAGCATCGGGGTGAGGGAACTGGAGTAGGCAAGTCCGCAGTTCGTCGCGCACGCGGCCCAAGGCAGACCCGCGACGCTCAGGCGTGCTGACATCAAGGTACAGGCTGAGCGCTAAGCCGCCATCGGTGTCGAAGCGATCGAGAATATCCAAGTCCTCTCTGCTTAACACCACACCTCCTTAACGACACTGGGCCGCCCCTGGGGGCGGCCCGCATCTAGCGGTATCGCGTCACCAATGCCGGGATGCCGGTAATCGGTGGCTGCGTGGTGGCGTCGTTCCTAGTCCAACTGGCGAACACCACTGTCCCCAGAGTCCAAGCGCACGTCCTCGTGCACCTCGTACTATAAAGGCAGGTACGAGCCCTGTCAAAGCCCCCGCGAAGAGTGCGCACGGGTTAACCGGGGTCGCTCGCCCACCTATGCTACTAGTATGCGCAGGAATCGTGCCCGCTCGGTCCGAGGGCCCCGAATCGCGAGGGCTTAGACCTGTGAGGAACTAGGCTGCCTCTTGCCGCTTCTCGCGCTTTCTTAGGAACTCGCGCACTTCAGCGCGCGCCTTCTCGAAGCGCTTGACCAGCGCGGCATCGCTCAGCTTCGCCGAGTTGACGGCGCGGCGGGCACAGGAGGCGCAGCCGAGGCTGGCCTTGTACGAGCCGAGATCGCACTTCATGCACTCACTGAGCCTGACCATCATCAGGCAGAAGGCAAGTCGGTCTTCGTGTTCATCGGGCAACTGCTGGATTCTCTCCACCAGTTCTTGCCACTCGGGGCCCCTGAGGTTGGCCACAGACGGTATGGCCCTGCAAGGAAACAGTATCTCGCTGTGTAGCGTCATCCATACACCTCAAAGGTAGTACGACAGAAGCTAACAGGGGTTCGCCACACAGGCGACACCCTAGCGATGGATAGTAGCATGCCTCAGGGTCGATGTCAATAGACTAGATGATATCACGCGAGGCTAATGCTTTGAGGGCAAACTATGCCTTGGGGTGCAGTGGGCGGTTGAGGCGGCCAAAAGCGAAGTGATAGAAGAGGCTGGCCGCCAGGAGCACGGTCCCGGCGACGGCAAAGAGCGGGCCATAGCCTATCCTCACGATGGCCTGGCCCGCTCCCATGGAGGTCAGTGCCCACGTTGCGTTCCAGGCGACGCTCCGGTAGGCGACCGTTCGCGCCTGCCGTCGAGGGTGGGTCACCTCGGCCAGGAAGGCGCTGTCGAGCGGCCATCCGGCCATATCGGTGACATTGCGCAGCAGCACCGCAATGACGCCCAGCAGAAGTCCCGGGTTGAAGGCTAGGAGTAGCAGAAGGGGGGCGCCGGCGCCTCGGACGAGTACCATGGTGCGTACGGTGCCCATCCGGTCCGCCAGCCGGGAGGCGGCCACAGTGGCTATGGCGGCCAGCATCGAGCTAGTCGCCAGCAGCAGGCTGATGGACGAGGCCGACAGGCCCAACACCCGACTGAAGTAGACATTCACGAAGGGCCCAGTCAGCGCCCCGCTGAAGGCGAAGAAGAGCGTGGCGCCGATCAGCAGCTTGGTGAGGCGTCGGGACTCGGCCGGCGTGCGGTCGGGCGGCGGAATGGTACCCGGTGCAGGCGGCGCCGGAGGCGGACCTTCGGGTTTGTCGGTGGTTCGGGCCATCGGGACGGCGGCGAGCAGTCCGACGGCGGCCCCGAAGGCGAGACTGAGGCGGTACGCGGGGATGCTCTCGCTGCCGCCGAGCTGGAACAGCGTGGAGAACAGGCCCGGGAGTTGGCCGCCGATCAGACTGCCCGCGGTGCTGGCGATCGATATGGCGGCCGAGTTCGCCGCGAAGACGAGGGTGCGCTCGGACGGGCCGGTGTTCACCGCCAGGAAGGGAGTGTACGGGACGATGCGCATGGCGAAGCCGATGCCGGTGATGATGTTGAGCAGGACCAGGCTTACCGGGCTGGTGACTACGCTCATTCCCAGCGCGCCGGCGGCGATCACCACCGTACCGATGATCAGAATCAGCCGTGGCCCGTAGCGCTCGGCCAAGGCGCCAGTGGGTATGGCGCCCGCCGCGATGGCGCCCATTTGCGCCATGGACAGGAAACCGATGAAGTCCTCTTGGTAGCCGAGTGCTACCAGGTAGAGGTTGTAGAGTAGAAGAAAGATGCCGGAGACGCCCACGTTGGACAGGAAGACCGTCCAAAGGAAGAGGCCGGCATTCCGACCTATCTTGTGCCCGCCGCCGCGGGCGCGGATCAACTGCCGAAGTGCCATGGGTGAGCTCACTGGACGCGCGGGAAGGCGCCCCGCCGGGGTGTGTGTGGAGGGCCAGTATAGCGCCCGTCTGCCCGGCAGCAAGCGGACCCGGGATCGGCTGCAGGGTTCTTAGATTCCGCCGCTCGCGGGCGTAGTACCCAATGGTTCGCGCTCTGGGGGACTCACCTAACCCCCGCTCGTGGCTAGGGAAGGAGGATCGGGGTTAGGTTCATGACCGCAGACGCATCAAATGGGTATAGTCGCCGATCAGACTGGAACAAACGCACCCGTGGCCGCCCTCTCCGGACCTCCGCTGGGTGGCGTGCTCACCGAAAACGGAAGGGCCCCGGGATCGGCTGAGTTGGCTGTTGCCCGACGCGGGTGAGGGGCTATACTCGCCGGCAGCGCACGGCCGGGCCGAGTATGGCGCCGCCGCACTCAGGGAGGACCAATGTCGTCACGCCCCCAGCAGGTGATCGATGCTTTCGTGGAGGCCTTCGGGCGCCGGCCCACGCTCGTGGCGCGGGCTCCGGGTCGGGTGAACCTGATTGGGGAGCATACCGACTACAACGATGGATTCGTTCTCCCAGTGGCCATCGACCGGGCGGTATACATGGCGGTGGCGCCCCGCACCGATGCCGTAGTGCGACTAGTATCGCTGGACTTCAACGGCAGGACTCAGTTCGATCTCAGCGAGGTGCGGCCGGCACAGGAGCAGCGCTGGAGCAACTACATTCGCGGCATGGCCTGGGCGCTGCAGGAGCGCGAGTTGGCGCTGATGGGATTGGACGCGGTGGTACACGGCGACGTGCCCATCGGGGCCGGCCTGAGTTCCTCGGCGGCGCTGGAGGTGGCGGCCGGGAAGGCGCTGCTGGCCGTCTCCGGTCTGGACCTGCCTGATGTGGACCTGGCCCTGGCCGCCCAGCGGGCGGAGAACGAGTTTGTGGGCATGAAGTGCGGCATCATGGACCAGTTCATCTCCGTACTCGGCCGAAGGGACCACGCCCTCCTGATTGACTGTCGCTCGCTGGAGCACGAGTTGGTGCCGGTTCCCGCCGGCTACGGCCTGGTAGTGGCCAACACCATGAAGCGCCGGGGACTGGTGGACTCGGAGTACAACCGGCGTCGCGCCGAGTGCGAGGAAGGGGTGAGGCTCTTGGGCCAAGTGCTGCCCGGGGTTAAGGCGTTGCGGGACGTGAGCGCGGAGCAGCTCGAGGCTCACCGTGAACTACTACCGCCCACCGTGTACCGCCGCTGCCGCTATGTGGTGGGCGAGAATGAGCGCGTCGTCGGGAGCGTGGCGGCGTTGCGCCGGAGCGACGTGTGCGCTTTCGGGCGGCTGATGGCAGAGTCGCACGCCGGGCTGCGAGACGACTACGAGGTCAGTTGCGGCGAACTGGATCGCATGGTGGAACTGGCGCAGTCGATTGACGGGCTCGTTGGGGCGAGGATGACGGGCGCCGGATTCGGCGGCTGCACCGTCAATCTAGTGCGAGTGGAGGTAGCCGCCTCGTTCGCGGATGAGTTGAGGGGCCGGTACGCTGAATGGGCCGGTGTTCAACCCGAAGTCTACATCTGCCGTGTGGAAGGCGGAGCGGACGCGAAGAGGCTGCCCTAGACGGACAGCCTCGGTAGGCGCCATGAGTAGAATGGGGCGGCCCAATACAAAGGACCGCCCGGGAGAGCAGCAGGGGCCTACTCCTCTGCCTCTTCCTCTTCTTCTTCCTCTTCTTCCTCGACGACCTCAGCTTCCTTCTTCACGCGGGATGCGCGCGCAGTGGTTTTCTTTCTCGGCTTGGCCTCTTCCTCTTCCTCTTCGTCGCTCTCCGGTCTTCGGCTGGCATCACGGAACTCCCTGATGCTCTGGCCGATTGCGCCACCGATCTGCGGCAGCTTGCCCACGCCGAAGACGATGATGACGATCACGAGGACGATGACCAGTTCCAATGGCCCGAGGTGTGGCATTGCTCCCCTCCACGGATTGCCGGCACCGATCGTCGGCGCCTCGGCTTCGTACTTTGCTTGCGGTGGTTCGGCGGAACAGCCGCATTATAGCATAGCGCCAGGGCAGGCCAAAACGATTAGCGGCTTCTCAGGGGGCAACCTGAACGAATTGCCCTTCGCGCACCTGGAAGACGTATACCTTCTGGTCCTGGAGGTCGCCGCGTTCGTCGTAGGATATGTGCGCCGCCAGGCCCTGGTAGTCCAGGCGGTGGATGGCCTCGCTGAGCCGATCCGGATCGGTCGTCTTCGCCTGCTGCGCGGCGCGGATGAGAACATCCATAGCCATGTAGCCGACGATGCTGTAGGTGTCCGGGTTGCGCTGCTCCACCGCTTGGTACTGCGACACCCATTTGTCGTCTACGGCGGTCGCCGGGCTGGGGGTGAAGCCGCTCACGTAGGCGCCCTCGGCGGCGGGACCGGACTCGTCGATGAGGGCGGACAGGAAGCAGGCATCGCTGGCCAGGAAGGGTACGCTCACGCCCGCTTCCCTCAACTGCGGCAGCAGGACGTAGCCTTCGGTCTCGTACGAGGCCAGGAATATGGCATCAGGCTGGACGCGCTGGATCTGGGCCACGGCGGAGTCGTGTCGCTCCGCCGCCTCCTCAACGATGATATCGGCCGCCACTTCCGCGCCCAGGCGGCCCAGACTCTCGACGATCAAGTCGCGCAGGCCGTTGCCGTAGTCGTCATCGAGGTGGACCACGGCGATACGGTGAGCGCCGAGGGTGTTGACCAGAAACTCGGCATCGACCCGCGCCTGAGTGGCGTCAGTGCCGTTGACGCGGAAGAAGCTGTCGTAGCCCAGTTGCGTTAGGGTGATGTTGGAGGCGGTAGGGGTAACCACGTTCACTCCGGCACCGTCGTATACCTGCATAGCCGCCAACGCCTGGCCGCTGTTGTAGTGGCCGATGAGGCCGAGCACCTCCTTGCCGGAGGCGATCTCGCCCACCACGCTGTGGGCGACGTCGACGGCCACGTCGGAGTCGGCCTCGTCGTCCACCGCTTCCACGACCACGCGGCGGCCCAGGACGCCCCCTTGGGCGTTGGCCTGCTCGGCGCGGAGGCGGGCGCCGCCCAGCACGGTCTGACCACCGTTAGCCTGGAAGCCCGACAGGGGCACGGCAACGTAGACGGTTAGTTCGCCTTCGGGCGCCGATCGGCTGCAGGCGGCGAGGCCGACGGCGGCCACCAGCGCGACGAGGGCAAGAGCTATTATGCGCTTCACGGCTTGTCCTCCGAAGAGCGGCGGTACAGGTCGTCTAGAGTGGTGACCACGTCGCTCAGCGATGCGACCTGGTGGTTGATGTCCTCGCTCAGGCGTTGCATGCGGCCGCTGCCCACGTCCTTGGCCTCGAGGAGCACCATCTGAGAGTAGATTGTGCCCAAACTGCTGACGGTGTTCTCCAGTTGTAGCTGCCCCTGCTCAACGGTGCGGGCCAGTTCCTGCAGGTTGGCCAGGTGCGTCTGCTTGCCGGCGAGCGCCTCCTCCAGTTGGCGGCGCACGTCGGCGTCGGTGGAGCGGAGGATACGGGCCTGGTAGGCGCGGATCTCGTCGGGCGCCTCTTTGAGGTCCCGCTGCACCAGCATGTCGCTGGAGATGCGGTCCAGCCGCTCGGCGAGGCCGTACACCTGGGCCAGCCACTGGTCCACCTGGTTGGCGATGTCGGAGAGTCGATCGCGCAGGACCCCATCGCGCCGCCGGGCAACGCCGGTCTCGATTGCCGAACGGTACTGGAGGGCGCGATCCATCTGCGCCTTGAGGTGGGGCAGGTGCAGCCGAGACGGGTCGAATCGCTGGCGCAGCATCTCCGCCACCACCTGCTCGCCGGTGCGCACGTCGGTGATGCTGGTGTAAATGATCAGGGCCTCGGCGAGGCCGAAGAGTATGAGCCAGAACCACCAGCGCCAGAAGGGGAATGGCTGAGGCAGGAGCCCGATCGCGAGGATGGCGAGACCGATGGTGAGAGCACTCTCCAGCCGCAAAACGGCGTGAGCGATGATGGCGCGCAGGGACCGGCGTCGAAGGGGAGTCTCACTCACGGCGGAGGCCCTCCAGCGCGATGCGGATATCGGCCGCCGTCTGCTCCAGCGCCGGGTGCGAGGCATGCTCCCTCCCCGGCGCGTCGAGACGGATGCCGTCGTCAAAGTAGCGCGGGATGACGTGCAGGTGGGCGTGGAAGACCTCCTGGCCGGCGGGGCGCTCGTTGGCCATCCACAGGTTGACGCCGGCGGCCCCGAAGGCCGCCTTGACGGCGCGCACTACCTTGGCTCCGGTGCGCATGAGTGCCTGCGCCACCTCGTCGGGCATGGCGTAGAGGTCGGGGTAGTGATCGACGGGGATGACCAACGTGTGCCCGCGGCTGACCGGGCTGATGTCCATGAAGGCGAGCGTAGTGTCGTCGCGATGAACGATCGCGGCCGGGGCCTGCCCGGCGGCGATGCGGCAGAAGATGCAGTGTGGTTGGTGGACGGCAGACGGCATCGGTTAGGCCTCTAGTAATGAAGGCGGGCGGCTCGGCGATCGACGGTGGTAGTGTAGCACTGCTGGGCGCGAAGGGGTAGAGGGGAAGGATCGGGATCTAGGACGCATCGGATCCTGCAGAGGCCTACCCCGGTGCCGGCGGCTTTGGCGGCGGCGCTGCGTTCGCCCCCGGGCTGAAGCCGCGGGGCTACCGGCTGGCGAAGCCCGCCTTCGCGGGCTGAGACGGTCAGGGCGGCCCTGCCTGGTGAGACGGTCTCCATGAGTGCCGGCAGCGGGCGAACCGACCCGTAGCGACGTTCGATTTGGCGCCGGGCGTTGACGCCGGCCTCAGCGGCTGCTAAGTTGCCGCGACTGTTGGCCGGGGGACGCGACGCCCTGCCTATGCGCAACTGCCGGTCGGAGAGACCATGGCTGAACTGGTCGCGCCGCCGACGGTGACGGCCCCGGTGGAGCGGTTCGTTCGAACCGGTGTTCCGCTCCGGGCGGGTAGCCAGACGAGTGCAGGGCAGGCGCGTGGCGCCTCCTCATGCCCCCATGGAGCGGGGATGGGGCGAGGCGGCGGGTCAGGCGTAGGGCTGCCGGGGGTCGCCAAAACGGGACGGACGCCTTGACCCCAAGGCCGGCTGTCAACAAGCGTCGCCCGTCATGGGCAATCCTTAGCTTCGCGGTGAAGGACATAGTTTGAGCGCCACCATAGGCCTCTGGACTATCGGACACAGTGACCAGCCATTCCCCCGCTTCCTCGATCTGCTGCGGCGGCACGACATCGCGCTGGTGGTGGACGTGCGTGGTCAGCCGTACAGCCAGTGGGCGCACCAGTTCAACCGGGAGACGTTGGCCCACGACTTGGAGGCAGCAGGGATCGCCTACCGGTACTTGGGCGACGCCCTGGGGGGAAAGCCGGCGAGGGGCGAGAAGCCGGACTACGACGCCATGGCGCAGCAGCCGAAGTACCTGGCGGGCATCGAGACGCTGTTGGCCGTTGCGGCGGAGGCGCGGGTGGCTATCCTCTGCAGCGAGGGCGACCATCGCCATTGCCACCGGCACTTCATCATCAGCCAGACCCTGCTCCAGCGTGGCGTGGCCGTCACTCACATCCGTCCGGACGGCAGCACGGCGCCGGGCGAGTTGATTCCCCGCCAGCTGTCCCTTTTCGGCTGAGGCTGATCGGCCGCCCCGCCGGCAGTGGCGCCAGGAGGTTGCCCGTGCCCACAGTCTGCACCATCGGTTACCAGTCCAAGCCTCTCTCGGTCTTCACCGGGCAACTGCGGCAGGCGGGTGTGGAAGCGGTGATCGACATCCGCCTCAAGAACACCTCGCACCTCGCAGGCTACACCAAGCGCGACACCCTCGAGTTCCTTCTGACTGAGGGCTTCGGGATCGGCTACGAGCACCGCCCGGAGTTGGCCCCGACGGAGGAGATCCTCGAGGCGTACCAGAAGGACGGCGACTGGGAGCAGTACTTGGCTGGGTTCCTGCCCCTGCTGGAGGAGCGGCGCGCCGCCGAGGTCGGCCGGGAGGTGCTGGCGCGATACCAGACCGTCTGCCTCCTCTGCGCCGAGTCTACGGCGGAGCGCTGCCACCGCCGCCTGGTGGCGGAACACTGGGCGGCGCGGCTCCCCGGGGTCACCGTTCAGCACTTGTAGGGAGGGTGCCGAGTTGGCGCGACAGGAAGTGCTGCTCCTGGCGATGACGAGGATGCTCAGCGGCATCTGCACCGCCGGCTTCATCCAGGAGCCGGACCCGGTGACGGGGCTGAAGTGGGTGCGGCCGGTGAAGGCATTCGACACGCTGCTGGCCGAGGATATGGCCGGGGACGACGGAACGCTGCCGCGGTGCGGAGACGTAGTCGAGCTGGACCTGCGCGAGCCCCGGCCGCAGCCGCCCCACGTGGAGGACCGGCTGGCAGAGCTCATCCGCCATCGCCCCCGCGTGGTGGACCGCTTGGAGGGCGCCGACTGGGCCCGTTTCCTGGCCGGCCACCTCGACGCGGCCCCCGAGGACGTGCTCTGCACCGGTAGGAGGTCGCTGTGTCTGGTGCAGCCCGAGGACGTCTGGGCCGGCTTCCGCCTGGACGATTACAGCGGCCAGTTCGAGGCGCGCATGGGCTTTCGGCTGGCGGGGGAGGCGAACCATCCCCGGGCTGTCAGCCAGCGCGGCGTGTCGGTCACCTGCTTGGAGTGGGAGGCCAGAGGGCGCCAGTGGCTGGGCGACCGGGGCGGGAGCCTGGTCCTGGACCGAGAGGCGCTGTTGGAGCGGCTGGGGAGCGTGGCTATCTACCTGACGGTGGGTTTGAGCCGGGCGTACCGGGGGGAGTACTGGCCCCTGGTGGTGGGGGTGCACGCGGCGGCAGCGGAGGCCGGAGCAGGCCATGCCGGTTGATCCCAGACACAACGAGCCTGTCTTGCCCCGCCTAGGACTGAACCCTGAATCAGTGGGCCGCCTGGGCGCCAACGAGCGCTCCCGCCTTCTGGGCTTTCTGTTGTGCTGGGAGTACTTTGAGGAACTCCACGCTTCTCTGGATGTCCTAATGGAGGCCAGGCCGAAGTTGCTGTCGCTCCAGGACCTGCGCGTGCGCGCCTGCCTTGCTGAGGGCCGGCCGGACGATGCGCTGGCGGTCATGAAGCGACGGCTCGATCAGCGGGCCTCGGTCACCGCACAGGTGCTGCTTGCCCGCGTGCAACTAGCCCGCGGCAGCGTGATCGAGGCCAGCCGGATCGCGTCGGACCTGGTGCAGGCGGAGCCGTACTGCGCGAGGGCGTGGGCACTGGCGGTGGACGTGGCCCTGGCCCGCGGCGACCTACCGTCGGCCCGCGCCGCCTGCCGCAAGCTGGCTGGGCTCAAGCCGGGAAGCCGGAACTACCTTCGCTGCATGGTGTCGGTCCATCGCGCGGCGGAGGATTGGGTCACCGCCACCTCCTACGCGGTGGCGCTGCTCACCTCCGACGCCGAAGTACCGGTCAGCACCACCGATCTGCGGATGCTGCATGAGTACTTCCAGGCTTCCGGAGATCTGACGCGCGTCGCCGACATCGAGGCGGAGTTGGCAAGCCGGTACACACTGGAACTGGCCGAGCTGTTGGGAGAGCGAGTCGAGGAAGCAGTCGATCCCGCTCATGCGCCTACACCGGAGCCCGGCGCTGCCGCCGCCACCCATGCCGCCGCGATCTGCGGGTTAGAGGCGGTCGACGTCACCGACGCGGAAGCGGACCGCATCTGCCAGGCAGTCCGGGACCGATTCGGCTTCGAAGCGCTGCTGCCCGGCCAGCGCGAGGTGCTGGCCTGCGTTTTGCGGGGCGAGGACGTCCTCGCCATCCTGCCCACGGGCGGCGGAAAGTCGCTCTGCTACCAGCTGCCCGCCCTCATGGCGGAGAGCGGCGTCACGCTGGTGGTCTCGCCCCTGATCGCCCTGATGAAAGACCAGGTGGACTCGCTGCCGGGTCGCGCCGGTGACCTGGTGACGGCCATCAACAGCGGCCTCGACGGCGACGAGCTACGGCACCGAATGCAAGAGGTTCAGCGAGGCCACTACCGCCTGGTCTACGCCGCCCCGGAGCGGCTGCGGCAGCCGCCTTTCCTGGCCGCCCTGAAGCTCGCCGGGGTGAACCGCCTGGTCATCGGTGAAGCCCACTGCGTCAGCGTCTGGGGGCACGACTTCCGCCCCGACTACCTAGCCATCGGGCGGGCGCGAGCCGTGCTGGGGGACCCGCCCCTGCTCTGCGTGACCGCTACCGCGCCGGAGCGGGTGCGGCGCGACATACTCGCGACCATGGGCGAGATGCGGGTGATCGTTGGTGACGTGATGCGGCCCAACCTGCGGCTGGAGGTGGCGCGCACCGGCAACCTGGACGACAAGTACCAGCGCCTGTTGGCCCTGTGTTGCCAGGAGTCGGGTAGCGGCATCGTGTACGTGGACACGCGGGATCGCGCCGAGGAGCTGGCGGCACTGCTGCGCGGGCAAGGCCTATCGGCGGTCCACTATCACGCCGGTATCGAGGACCGGTCCGCCGTGCAGGACCAGTTCATGTCGGGCCGGGCGCGCATCGTGGTGGCTACCGTGGCCTTCGGGTTGGGCATCGACAAGCCCGACATCCGCTTCATCATCCACTTCGCCCCGCCACCGTCACTGGAGAACTACTACCAGGAAGCCGGCCGGGCCGGAAGGGATGGCCTGCCGGCCCGCTGCGTACTGATGTACAGCCCGTCGGACCGCGCCACGCTGACTAGGCGGGCGAAGCGCGATCTACTCTCTCAGGTCTACCTGCGGTCGGTGCATGCCGCTGTGGAGGCCTACCTCCAGGGCAAGCGCACGGGTCGCGTAGCCATGTCCTCGCTCCAACGAGAGCTCCGCGAGGTGGATGAGCTCAAGGTCAGGGTGGCGCTGAGCTTCCTGGAGCGCGCCGGGCTGCTCCGCCGCGACTTCGATGTCCCGCGCGGGGCCCGCGTACGTGTCGACATGCTGACGATCCCCGAGAGCGAACCCGAGCTGCTGGCGTTCTGCCGGGCAGCCCGGCTCCGGCGCGGGCAGATGGTCGGCCTAGATCTGGTGGAGACGGCGCGAGAGGCCGGGTTCGATCCAGTGGATCTAGAGCTGCAACTGGTCCGTTGGGCGGCAGAGGGGCTGCTGACCTACCGGCCGGCTGGTCGCGACATGCTGCTGGAGCTGCCTGCTGCCTCTACCCAGGCCTGGGACCGCCTGGCCGAACTGCTGGAGCAGCACCGGGTGATTCAGGCGCAACGTGTCTCCGACATCGCTGCCTACGCCGAGACGAGGCGGTGCCGCCATGGGTACGTGGGGCAGTACCTGGGCGGACGGGTAGTGAGCACGTGCGGGGCCTGCGACAACTGCGCGGCGTCCGAGGTCGTGGATGCCGCTCTGCCGAGCGAGGCGGAGCAACTGCTTGTGGTACTGCGGTGCGTAGCCGATGGTCCTTGGGGATGGGGACGCGTGAACCTGGTCCTCATTCTGAGGGGCGATCCGGAGGCGCCGGAGCGCGGCCGCGCTCAGATCGGGTTCGGCGCCTTGGCGTACCGTTCGCGGGCGGCAGTGGAGGGCATGCTGACTCACCTGGAAGAAGGCGGCTACCTGCGATCTCGGCGACTCAACCGTGGCGGCGAGGTGCTGGAGCTCACTAAGGCCGGCGATGACGCGATAGGTGATCCGACTGTCCTTCAGGAACTGACCCAGCGGCCGGCGTCACGGAGTTCACCGGAGCCTAGTCCTGAGCCGACACGCCCACCTGAGGAGGCGCTCTTGCAGCGATTGCGGGCATGGCGTCTGGAGGCGGCGCGCGCACAGCGAGTTGCGCCATTCATCGTGTTCGCGGACGAGGTGCTGCGTCGCATAGCCGCTCGGCGGCCCACTTCGCTGGCGGAGTTAGCTGAGGTGAAGGGGATCGGCCCACGCAAGTTGGCGCAGTATGGCGAGGTGATCATCGAGCTGTGCGCCGCATTCGCTCGGGAAGCCCGGGAGGCTGATTGAGGGCAGCGAGAGGTCGCAGGGTTTGAGGGCGGCGGGTTAGCTGGGTTACGATGATGCCGGCAGAAGACGCTCGACCCCAGAGTGGGAGGAACGTATGTCATCTTGGCAAGTCGCATACAAGGTACTCGCCGACCAACTGACCGATCGCGGCGTGAATGTCGAGGAGGTCAAGAGCCTCCTTAAGGCGCAGCGCATCGAGACGCCCTCCTGGGGCTACGGCGACTCGGGCACCCGCTTCAAGGTGTTCTCTCAGGCAGGGGCGGCGCGCACGCCCTTCCAGAAGATCGCAGACGCCGCCCAGGTGCAGCGGGTGACCGGCATCTGCCCCTCGGTGGCGCTACACATCCCCTGGGACCGGGTGGACGACTGGCTCGAACTCAAGGGCTACGCCGAGAGCCTGGGTATGACGCTGGGCGCCATCAACCCGAACCTCTTCCAGGACGACGCCTACAAGCTGGGCAGTCTCGCCAACCCGAACCCTGTCGTCAGAATGAAGGCCATCGACCACGTCCTTGAGTGCATCGCCATCGCCGACACGGTGGGCTCGGAGATCATCAGCCTGTGGCTGGCCGACGGCACCAACTACCCGGGCATGGACAGCATTCGCGGTCGCAAGTCGAACCTGGAGCAGTCGCTCAAGGAGATCTACCAGAGCCTGCCCGCCAGCCAGCGCTTGCTCATCGAGTACAAGTTCTACGAGCCCGCCTTCTACCTCACCGATATCCCGGACTGGGGGACGGCCTACTCCCTCAGCCTGAAGCTGGGCCGGCGGGCGCAGGTGCTGGTGGACCTGGGCCACCATCCCCAGGGCACCAATGTGGAGCAGATCGTCGGCTTCTTGCTGGCCGAGAACAAGCTTGGCGGCTTCCACTTCAACAACCGCAAGTACGGCGACGACGACCTCACCACCGGCTCCATCAACCCCTATGAGTTGTTCCTGATCTACAACGAACTGGTGGACGCGACGCGTGACCCGTCGCTGCGCCAGGACGTCGCCTACATGATCGACCAGTCTCACAACGTGAAGCCCAAGATCGAGGCCATGATCCAGTCGGTGATGCAGATCCAGGAGGCCTATGCGAAGGCGCTACTGGTGAGCCGCGACGAGTTGACCGGCTACCAGATGGACGGGGCGATCGTCGAGGCGGAAGAGTGCCTGCGCGGTGCGTACCAGACGGACGTGCGGCCACTGCTGGCGCAGGTTCGCGCCGAGATGGGGCTCGATCCGGACCCGTTGGCGGCGTTCCGGGCGAGTGGGTACCAGAAGGCCATCGCGGCTGAGCGCGGCACGGCAGACGGGGGATCCGGCTATCAGGGAGCCTAGATTCGGCTTGAAACGCCGCGAGGAAGCAAGAGGGGAGGCCGTCCGGCCTCCCCTTCGTCGTGCCTAGCCCTTGACGCCGCTGACCACGACGCCCTGGATGAAGTAGCGCTGGGCAGCGAAGAAGAGCAGCAGTACCGGCATCATCACCAAGAGGGATGCTGCCATGAGTAGGTGCCAACGCTGCACGCCATAGCCGCCATAGCCCTGGATGATCCGCAGGCCGAGGCTCAGTGTATAGTTGTGAGTGCTGTTAAGGTAAATGAGCGGGCCCATGAAGTCGTTCCAGTGCGCGAGGAACGAGAAGATGGCCGCCGTGATCAGGACCGGGCGCGACAACGGGATGATAATGCGACTGTAGATGCCGACCGTACTGCAGCCATCGATCTTGGCAGCATCGTCCATCTCCAGCGGCACTGTCATCATGAACTGGCGGAACAGGAAGATGGTGAAGGCGCCACCGCCGAAGAACGCGGGGATCGTGAGCGGCAGAAGGGTGTCGACCCAGCCTAGCTCCTTGAAGAGAATGAACACCGGTATCATCGTGACCTGGGAGGGGAGCATCATCGTAGCCAGGACGATCATGAAGAGCATGTCTCGTCCCCACCAGCGTAGGCGGGCGAAGCTGAACGCCACCATGCTGGCGGAGAGGAGCTGCCCGAACATGGACACGAAGGTGATGATCACCGTGTTCTTGAGGAAGACGAGCATCGGCGCATAGGGGAGCGTCACCGCTTCGCGGAAGTTGGTCCACACGAAGGGATCTGGGATCCACTCCGGCGGGAACTTGAGAACGTCGCCGGGCTCCTTGAGCGACGTAGAGACCATCCATACGAACGGTATCATCAGGAAGAAGGCGCCGATGACGAGTGTGGTGTATGTGAACGTGCGCGTTAGGGCGGTGGTGAGCTTCTTACTGGCAAGGAATGAGCTGGACATCTCGGTGTGGGCCCCCTTTGCCTAACCGCGCCGTAGCTCGCCCTCGTAGTAGACCCAGGCCGACGAAGACCGGATCACCACCAGGGTGAGGGCGAGGATGTAGATGAACAGCACCCATGCCAGAGCGGCAGCATACCCCATCTTCAGCCACACGAAGGCGTTGTTGTACAGGTGGAGCATGTAGAAGTGGGTGGCCTTCTGCGGGCCGCCTCCCGTCATGATGAACGCTTGGGTGAACGTCTGAAGCGCTCCGATGACGCCCATGACGAGGTTGAAGAAGATCACCGGGGAGACCATCGGGATGGTCACGGTCAGGAAGCGGCGCCAAGGGCCGGCCCCGTCGATCTCGGCCGCCTCATAGAGCTGAGTCGGCACCCCCTGCAGGCCGGCGAGGTTGATGATCATGCCTCCCCCAACGCCCCAGAGGCTCATGATAATCAGCGCCGGCAGTGCCCATGCCGGGTCCAACAGCCACCGCGGCCCCTGGATGCCTACGAGGTTCAGGAGCCAGTTGGCGAGGCCGAAGTCGGTGTTGAAGATCCACTGCCACAGAAGGGCTACCGCCACGCCTGAGATCACCGCCGGCATGTAGTAGACGGTACGCCAGACGGTGAGGCCCCTGATCGGCTGGTTGAGGAGAATGGCCAGGAAGAAGCCCACGCTCAGGTTGAGGGGAATCGAGACCAGAGCGTAGACCGTGGTGACCTTGAGGGCCTGGCCGATGATCTTGTCCCCGCTGAGCATGGTCTGGTAGTTCTTGAGGCCGATCCAGACCGGCGGGCTGATGACGGGGAAGTCGGTGAAGCTGTAATAGATAGAGGCTATCATGGGGCCCAAGGTGAAGATGAGGAACCCCAGTATCCATGGAGAGGCCCACAGCCAGCCCGTGATATTGTCCCGCCGGCGCGACCTCGCGACCCTGCTGCCGAGTTTGCTCTGACTTACGGTGACAGCCTGGTTCATCAGTCTGACTCGCTCCTCCACAGGCGTTGGAGCCAACCGGTGTCCGGCCCCGCGAACCCCTGGCGGGGCCGGACTGTAACTGCGCTGTAGTGTGCCGGGCTATCCGAACAGGTCGTTGACAGCAGCGGCCATGTTGGTGAGGCCTTCCTGTACGGAGACGCGGCCTTCCGATATCTCGGTCTGCCACTCGCTGGTGGGGTCCATCATCTCGCCCCACGTGACGGTCCGGTGGGTGGGGAGCGGTGTAGTCCACTCTCCCATTCTCACGGCGGCGATTCGGTTGGCGGGACCGATGGCCGGGTCGCCATAGTACTTCTCCGAGGAGTCCATACGGACTACCGGCCCCTCGCCTCCACCCTTGGCCAACCGATCCTGCGAGTCCTTGCTCACCAGAGCCGACATGAGGCCCCAGGCTTGGTCCTTGGCCTTGCCGTCGCGGTTCATGACGATGCCGACGATGTTGGACGTTCCGGCTCGTTTCCCGGTGTTGGGGGACTTGGGCAGTATGGCGATGTTGTAGGTGAAGTCGGTGAGCTGCTCGTTGAGGGTGTTCATGACCCAGCTGCCGCCGGGAAGCATGGCGACCTTGCCGGTCATGAACATGGAGCGAGTACCCTCGGCCTGGAGCGCTTCTGCGCTGGGGGATACCTTGTCCTCCAGCCGCATGTCGGTCAGCAGTTGCCAGGCCTCGACTGAAGGCGGCTCGTCGATGATGCATTTGGTGGCTTCGGCGTTCAGGAAGTCGCCGCCGTTGCCGCGCACGAAGTTGAGCCAGCCGCTCTGGATACCTTCTTGCGTGGAGACGCCCCACATGGTGGTGCTGTTGCCCTCGCGCTTGGTGAGGGTATTAGCGTACTCTCTCCACTGGATCCAGTCGAAGTCATCCTCCATGTCGGCCGGCGGGGTCAGCCCCATCTCTTTGATGTAGTCCTCGTTGTAGTAGAGGACGGTGGTGCCGTACATCACCGGCAGGCCGTACCATTTGCCCTCGAACTTGTAGAAGTCGATGGCGGTGGGCGCACCGTTGGCGATGAAGTCCTGGGCGACTTCGTCGGCGTCAACATAGCTGGAGATGTCGGGCAGCGTGCCCTTGCTGATCCAAGCCCAGTAGTTGACGCTGTTCATGAAGTAGACATCGGGGCCGGCTCCACCGGCCAAAGCCGTCTGGAGCTTGGTCCAGTAGTCGGCGGGGGCCTCCGCCACTACCTTCACCTCGGGGTTGGCGTCGCTGAACGCTTCCGCCACGGGATTGATCCACACTAGCGGGTCTGGATACCAGATCCAGATCGACAGATCGGCCGCCGCGAGGCCGGCGGCAGCTGGTGCTTCGCCCTGCGGTGCGGTGGCCTCGGCGGCGGGCGCAGCCGGTGCTCCGGAACCACCGCATGCGGCCAGGCAGGCGGCACCCAGGGCTCCCAGGCCCAGCATGCCGGTGCTACGGATGAAGCCACGACGACTTAGATCCCTACCCATCTCGTTTACCCCCGTTCTGATTATGAGGGTGACCCGATCGGGCAACCGCTAAGGCCGCCAACCGAGCCACAGGGCGGATAGGCAGCTACGGGCGGGTGAGGCCCGTCCAGGATAGTGGTCGCCAGGATGGCAACGGGCACGGAAGCGTCCGGAGGCGCCTGAACGCTGTGGTATGCTGGGCCAAGCAGGCCGGCGTGAATGCCGGCGTAGGCGAAGGAACCTAGACACGACGTGAATAACGGCACCAGCTTACCCTGTTCAGTGCGCGGACCTCTACAATGCCGCGCCGCTCATCTGACCGCTAGTCCTGCCAACACTATACTGAGTGTGCCGGCGGTTGTCAATCGTGTTTTCGGCGTACTGCAGGGCTTTTCGATTCTACCTCTCGTTGGCGTAGCACCTCAGTTCGCGCCCTGGGGGACTCACCTAACCTGCGCTCGTGGTTTCGAAGAGGGAAACTACTGCTCCCCTTCCCGCGTAGGGAAGGGGGAACCGGAGTCGACCTCTTCGGCACTGGCGTGGCTTTCGGCCCCCCTTCCTTCCTAGGGAAAGAGGGTTGGGGGGTTAGGTTCCGGCCCGCAGGCGCATCAAATGGATGTCGTCGCCCATCAGACTGGAACAAACATCCCCGTGGCCGCCCTCTCCAGACCCCCGCTGGGTGGCGTGCTCACCGAGAATCGAAAGGCCCTGCGGCGTGCTGGAAGATACCTTGGGCGGTCCGCTGCGGCGGACCCGAAGCGGACAATGGCTGCCGGTCTCGCGACGGGTTGGGGACCGGCAGCCACTCGGTGGTCTGTCGTACAGTTTGGCCGAACCGTCGTTCGGCCTAGCCCAACAGGTCGTTGACCTCGGCGGCCATGCTCGTAAGCCCCTCGGTGACGGTGGCACGGCCCTCGAAGATCTCCGTCTGCCACTGGTTGGTCGGGTCCATCATCTCGCCCCAAGTCACCGTCTTGTGAGTCGGCAGGGCTCTGGTCCAGTCCTTGACCTTGAAGGCGGCCATGCGATTGGACGGTCCGAGTGCAGGATCGAAGTAGATCTGGGCCGAATCGTTCCGGACCGGCGGCAGCACGTCGGCCTTAGCCAGAATATCCTGGGACTCCTTGAGCAGGTAGTGAGTCATTAGAGCCCAAGCCTGGTCCTTGGCCTTGGAGTCGGTGTTCATCACGATTCCGACGATGTTGGAGGTGCCGCCGTTTCCGCCGGTGGTCGGTGACTTGGGCAGCACGGCGATGTTGTACGTGAAGTCCGTCAACTGCTCGTTGAGGGTCTTCATCACCCACGAGCCGCCGGGCATTGTAGCGAGCTTGCCGGTCATGAACATCGAGCGCGTGCCTTCGGCCTGGAGGGCGTCCGGGCTCGGGGAGACGTTGTCCACCAGGCGCATGTCGGTGAGGAACTGCCAGACGTCAATGGAGGCCTGCTCATCTATGATGCACTTGGTGGAGTCGTCGTTGAGGAAGTCGCCGCCGTTGCCGCGCACGAAGTTGAGCCAGCCGGTCTCGATGCCCTCAGTGCTCTGCCCGCCCCACATGGTGACGGTGTCGCCTTCGCGCTCGGTGAGGGTGTTGGCGTACTCGCGCCAGTCGTTCCAGTCGAAGTCGTCCTCGATCTCCGCGATCGGGGTAAGGCCCTTCTCCTTCATGTAGTCTTCGTTGTAGTACATGACAACGGTGGTGTACATATAGGGGAGGCCGTAGTTCTTGCCCTCGAACTTGTAGAACTCGACCGCGGCTTCCCAGGAGTTGGCCAGGTTGTCCTGCATTACGGCGTCGGCGGAGACCATCGGATCCAGGTCCACCAGGCTACCGCGGCTGGCCCAGGACCAGTAGTTCACGTTGTTCATGAAGTAGACGTCGGGGCCGGCGCCGCCGGCGAGGGAGGTCTGGAGCTTGGTCCAGTAATCGGCCGGGGCTTCGTTGACCACAGTGACGCCGGGGTTCGCCTCGCTGAAAGAGGCGGCCATCTGATCAAGCGACTCCACCGGGTCGGGCCACCACACCCATACCGCCAGGTTGGCGGCGGCCAGGCCGGCGGCGGCTGGGGCAGCGGGCGCACTGGGGGCGTCGGCGGCCGGCGCTGAGGAAGCGGCCGGCGCGGCCCCGGCACAGGCGGCCAGGGTAGCCCCAAGCGCGGCAAGACCGGTGCCCTTGAGAACGGAACGTCGGCTTACGGAAGCACCCATCGTATTCCTCCCTGTCCTCTACCGAGGACGAGCGTCTTGTGCAGCCGGGACTGCCCTACTCGAGACGACTCCCTGCTGCGGGGCGGATCCGGAGCAGGCAGGTCACATTCTGCCGGAGGAGTAGGCCTCATCGTACATGGCTACCACCAATTCGGGCGCAGTGACCGGCTGTAGGTTGTGGCAGGGTCCGAGGATGAAGCCTCCGCCGGCGCCCAGAATGCGGATGTTGTCCCGAACTTCCTGGCGGATCTCCTCTTCGTTGCCGAAGGCGAGCGTGTACTGGTTGTCCATGGCGCCATGGAAGGCGATGCGGTCGCCGAAGTCGCGCTTGAGGCCTTCGCGTTCCATCCCCTGGCAGCGCCACTGCACCGGA
Organism: Anaerolineae bacterium; assembly: GCA_040768685.1. Taxonomy (GTDB): domain Bacteria; phylum Chloroflexota; class Anaerolineae; order DRVO01; family DRVO01; genus Ch71. The sequence continues at coordinate 44,275 of JAXGMM010000003.1, read as the reverse complement.
TCCAGAGCATCCATGCCCAGCTCGATCAGCGCGGGGATGATGGACCGAACGGCTCCGTCGCTGTGGGTGATGGTATAGGCGCCGCCCTGGTGCACGAGGTCCATCATGCGCTTCATGTGCGGGAAGAAGAACTCGCGGATCTGCGCCGGGGAGAAGAGCAGGCTCTCTTGGGTGCCCATGTCCTCGGCCACGGAGGTCCAGGTTACTCGGCCCGGGATCTGCTCGTAGAGGCGCTGCGTGTTGGTGTAGCAGAGGTCGTAGAGCTTCCCGAGGCAGTAATGCACCATGTCCGGATTGTCGATCAGGTCAAGGAAGCCCCGCTGCAGCCCGCGCAGGCGGCAGTAAGTGAGGAACGGCTCGGAGCCGCCGGCGGACACGGGCTTGTCGTCGTGGCCTCTGACCTGCGTGGCGACCTCGGAGTAGTCCCACCAGTCGGGGTCGGGCCAGGTGTAGTTGGCCACGATCTCGTCCAGGGTCGAGTACTGGGCCAGCGGACCAGAGACGCACTCGCGGTAGCTGCCGGCGCCGTAGCTCACATCGGTGTAGCGGCAGCCGAAGACGTCGCCGTCTTTCGGGATGGGAGGGCCGACGTATCGCCCACCGACGCCGATTACGTTGTCGATATGGAGCCGGGCGTACATGCCCTCAACGTCGGTACCCAGTAGCCGGAGCAATGAGTCGGTGAACTCGCTGGTGGCGCGGTAGTCGAGCGGGACGCGATCGGGCTTATGACCGGATAGCACGGCCGTCCATCGTTCGCGCGCGGTCATGGAATCCTTGGGCATTTGGCCTCCCGGTCTGTAGTTGGGCGCAAGTGCACTACTAAGCACGATTATATGACGTCTGTCGCCAACTGTCACCCATGTTCCGCCGGTGACTCACGCCAACTGCGGTCTGATTGATGGCGCCCGGCGGTAGAGTGGTTGCGCCGGATCACGACAATGCTGAGAATGCGTTCAGACGCGTCGCGCGCCAACTGAGGCTTAGGGAGCGATCCATGTCGTCCGTACCCAGCACCATGAAGGCCGTCGTCCTTCAAGAACCCGGCCGGCTGACCGTAGAGCAGCTGCCTGTGCCCGAGATCCTGCCTCACGAGATCCTCCTGAAGGTCGGCGCCTGTGCCATGTGCGGGTCGGACCTGGAGGCGTACTGGGGCATCCACCCGAGCGTGAAGCAGTACCCGGTGGTGCTGGGGCACGAGTTCGCCGGCACGGTGGCGGCGGCGGGCCCTAAGGTCACTCGCTACAAGGTGGGCGACCGCATCTGTCACACCGGCGGTCGGGTGTGCGGGGTCTGTGCCGCCTGCCGGCGGGGCGACTACAAAGCCTGCCCGGAGCGAAAGGGCGCCGGCTTCGCCTGCAACGGAGCTTACGCCGAGTACGTTGCGCTTCTGGGCGATGACTTCTATAGCTATCCCCTGCCGGACAAGCTGAGCATGGCTCAAGGAGCGCTCGCGCAGCCTTTCGGCATCGGCTACCATGCCGCCACCGGCAAGGCGAAGGCTCTCGCGGGCGAGACGGTGGTGGTGCAGGGCTGCGGTCCCATCGGGCTCTCGGCCATGATGGCGGCCAAGCTCAGCGGCGCCACCCTCATCTCCACCGACAAACTCGACTACCGCCTGGAGCTCGCCGAGCGCCTCGGCGCCGACTACACGGTGAACGTGACCAAACAGGACGCGGTGGCCTTCACGCGTCAGCTCACCGGGGGCCGCGGCGTAGACACCGTCATTGAATGCGTGGGCGGCGACCAGGACGAGACGTTGCCCCAGGCTTGTGAGATGCTCCGCAAGGAGGGGCGGCTGGTGGTTGCCGGTTCCTTTGCTCGGAATGCGGCGACCATCAAGATCATCACCTTCAAGTTCGGCCAGATGGAGATGTTCGGTTCGCAGGGCTTTCCTCGCGGCTATGGACCTCTCTTGGATCTCATCGGCAGCGGCCGCATCGATGTCCTTCCGTTGATGACCCATCGCGTCAACCTCGACCAGGTGCCGGATGCGATGAAGATGCTGGAAGAGAAGCGCGACAACGTGGTGAAGGTGGTCATTGAGCCGTAAGCGTTCGCCTGCTAAGCCCAAAGGAGTCCACCCGCCGATCCGAGCGACCGGACCGGCGGGGAAGGAAGCGCTCGCCCAGAAGGTGGCGCTGGTATTCGTGATCATCACGGTCGTGTTGGTTCTTGGCTATGTGATCTCGAAGGTTGGGGAGTTCCGCTGGATGGCCGCCATGGCCGGCCTGGTTGCCGTGGCCGCCTCGATGGTGCACTTCATCGAACGGGGCCGCCGGAGCATGATCCTGGAGGATGCATTCCGCCGCGGGACCAGCCACTTGGGGGAGGACGAGGAGCCTCGCTCCGTGAAGGTGGAGCGCGAGGGCATCGCTGTCCCGGCCGTCCTGTCCAGCGATGCCGGACAATGGTACCTGGAGGTCGAGGGCGAGCGTATCCCCTATTCCGTCGAGGACCAGGGGGCCATGTCCGCCTGGCCGGACTACCGTCTCGCCGACTTTGCCTCGCAGCTATCTCGCAGACATCGCCTGACGCTGCGCTGTTGCGCCACCTGCATCCACTTCGGGCACTCCCGGGTGAGCCGCATGGCCAGCCGGGGGTGGGTGGGCTACTGCACTGTGTCGGGGGAGGGCCTGCTGCTGCCAGAAAGGGACGGCGTCCACATCTGGCACGTCTGCAACAAGTGGGATCTGAAGCGACTCTGACGGGTCGCTGCCGGCGAGGAGGCCGCGATCAACTCACGCGACGCGGCCAGGTCCGGACGGATCATCCCGTCGCCCCGCGGGAAGGGGCCTTACCTTCGCGTCCTGTACCACTCGGACAGGGTGATCACGCTCATCCTGAGGGACCTCTCCGAGATCGGGCTTGATGCCGTCAACGCGGTGGCGCCTGATCGTACACCGCGCCGGCCGACACTGCACTGGACGTGCTTCGTCGCCAACTTGACCGAAATGGACGCGCAGGCTAGGCTTCGGCTTGGTTTACCGATACTCGATGGAGGTTAAGATGCCTGCTGTTGCTCAGCGGCCCTCTACGGTGAGGGCATTCAAGGCCGACAAGCTGAAGGTCGAAGTCTACTCCGACCGGGCCCGCCTCGGGGCCGCCGCCGCCCACGATGTGGCGTCGCAGATGCGGAAGGTCATCGCCGAGAAGGGCAAGGTGGCTATGGTCTTCGCGTCCGCCCCGTCTCAGGACGATTTCACCTCGGCGCTGGCGCTGGAGAAGGGGATCGACTGGAGCAAGGTGGTTGCCTTCCACCTGGACGAGTATGTCGGGCTCCCCGGCGATGCGCCCCAGGCCTTCGGCAACTACATCCGCCGGCACCTGCTTGATGCCGTCAAGCCGGGCACCATTTACTTCATGAACGGGAATGCCGCCGATCCGCAGGCCGAGTGCCGGCGCTACTCCGAGCTGCTGGACGAGAACCCGCTGGATATCGCCTGCATCGGCATCGGCGAGAACGGACACATTGCTTTCAACGATCCGCACGTGGCCGACTTCAGCGACCCCGTGAACGCCAAGCTGGTGGAGTTGGACCTGCGCAGCCGCGAGCAGCAGGTTCATGACGGTTGCTTCGCCACCCTCGGGGATGTGCCCACCACTGCCATCACCATGACGATCCCGGCCATCGTGGTCGCCAAGTCGGTGTTCTGCATTGTCCCGGCGGCCAGTAAGGCGGACGCTGCTCGCGCCACCGTGTACGATCCGGTGAGCACGGTCTGCCCGGCGACCATCCTGCGCCGCCATGACTGCGCCACGCTCTATCTGGACAAGGACTCGGGCGCCAAGCTGTAGCGTGACCAAGGACCGCATTGCACCGGCAGCCCCTTGGCCCCAAGGACAGGGGGCTGCCGCTTTCTGCCCCGCTGAGGCCGGCGCCGTCTTCACAGGAAGGCGACGAGAGGGTCCGGAGTAGCCAGAGCATGCGCCGATCAAGACGAAGCAGATCCTCACCGAACAACTGGCCCTATCTGCTGGTAGTGGTCCTGCTGCTCCTCGCAGTCCTCTGGCAGAGGTCGGGGGCGCCCGACGCTGTAGGCCCTTCGCCGGAGCTGCCTCCCGGCACAGCGCCTTCGCCGTCCGGCGCCGTCCCCTCAACACGACCGTCTCCCACCACTGCCGTTCTGGCTGAAGTGAACGTGCCGGTCTCTGCAACTCCGTCTGGGATGCAGAGGGCGCTGGTAGTGCAGGTGATCGATGGGGACACGGTGCGCGTGGAGGTTGGCGGCAGGCGAACGCTGGTGAGGTACATTGGCCTGGACGCGCCCGAGGTGGAGTCCACCCGCCGGGCAGGCGAGCCGTGGGGGCCGGAAGCGACGGAGTTCAACCGCGATCTGGTGGGTGGGCGGGAAGTGCACCTCGAGGCGGACGTCACCGACACGGACCAGTATGGTCGCCTGTTGCGCTATGTCTGGGTGGACGGCAAGATGGTCAACGCCGAGCTGATACGCAACGGGATGGCGGACGGGCGCGACTATCCACCCGACGTGCGATACTCGGACTGGTTCCACGACCTGGAGCGAATGGCCCGGCAGGAGCAGCTTGGGATCTGGTCCCGCTAGCCGGCGGCCTGCCGGGCAACCGGGTAGGCGGCCGCTAGGCCAGGCGCAGGATGCGGCTCGCCGTGCCCCAATACATCCGGCGCAACTCGTCTTCGGTGAAGCCTCCCGACTCGAACATACCGATGGTCCAGAAGGGGCTGATCAGGTTCATGTCGCTCCCGAAGACCATCCGGTCCACGCCCACATAGTCGGCCACCCCGCGGGCCTTTCCCCTGTCGATGATGCTGGAGCAGAGGTCCATGTAGGCGTTAGGTACATCGGCCAGCATTTGGGCGACGGCCCGCCAGGCGCCGCCGCCGGAGTGGGCGATGATGAAGTTGATGTCGTAGTCGCGCATTACGGCCGCCATCTGGCGAGCCGTCTCAACGCCGAAGGTGTGATGGAGCATGGCGAGGCCGTGCTTCTCCGCCGCCTTCAGAATGGCCCGATACTCCGGCCCGTTGAAGGGCACCCCGTGGTACTCATTGCGGCTCTTGATCCCCACGAACTGAGGATGATCGGCGTACTTCTCGATCTCGGCCAGGGAGCGATCTACCCGGTGCGGATCTACGTAGATGTAGCCGCGCAACTGGGGGTACCTCCCGAGCGCCTCCGCCAGCTTGGCGTTCCCGCCCACCATCTCGTGGAAGACCGACTCCGTGTGCGATATGCAGGCGATCTGGATGTTCGCCGGCGGCATGATCCGTTCGGTCAAGCCGTCGAAGTCGGTGTCGCGGATGAGGGTGACGTTGTAGGGGCCGCAGTGTACGTGCACATCGATCTTGGGCAGGGACGAGATCATAGCGACAACAACTCCTCTATGTTCCCGGACGCGATGCGATGCCTCTCGCTCTCTGTGATGTCCGCCTGCTGTAGAAGGAGCAGGGAAGGCAGGGTGTCGTCAAAGGGGAAGTCCGACCCGAAGACGAGCCGCTGCGCCCCGACCTCTCGGCAGAAAAGCGAGATTCCATCCGGGCTGGTGAGCCTGCCGGCGTCGAAGTAGATGTGCGGATAGTCCTTGGCGAGAGCGATCGCCTCGGCCTCAAAGGTATAGCCCAGTCCGGTTACAATGGCGGTAACGCCGGTGTCGGCGGTGAGCCGAGCGACGCGATAGGGGTCATCCATGGCGGCCGCATCTACGATGCAGGGCAAACCGGCTTTGGCCAGGTCGCGCATGAGGGCGCGAACGCAGTAGAGGTTGAGGCTGTAGCCCTCCAGCCGGTTCAGGAACCGAAAGATGCGAAAGCCCTGTTCCGCCAGCGCCGCGACGGAACGCTCTGATCGCAGGTAGTTGTGGGGATGGAGGGTGGCCGCCGGAATCAGCTCGGGCCGCGACTCACACTCGCGCCAGGTGTCCTGGTTGCCGGAGGCCTCGTCGTAGAGAGCGGCAGCGGTGGAGAGGGTGATCGCCCGGCCGATGCCATGGGCGCGGAGATTGGCGATCACATCATCTGGGCCGACGTCGATGGGTTGCTTGGGCCAACTGCCGAAGAGCGTCTTGACGTCGATGATGTCGTTGGGCATGGGCACATTCCTTGGTGGTGCAGATGCCGAAACCTAGGCAGTCAGGGGACGCGTGTCAAGCCCGAGACGTAGACTGATGGATCAGGCCGGGCTCCTCATCGCGAGAGTCCGGCCTGGAGGTTACTCGAGAGCCAACTGCTCTCAGCGCCGGCGGGGGCCTCAACCACTCGGCATGCAGGAACTGGAACCGCCCACGCTGCCTCGGCCCGAGGTGGCAAAGGCGGACAGGACCTTCTTCACGTTCTCCGCCCCACAGACCGGGCACTTGGGGCTGGCCGCTTGAGAGCTAAGCACGAACTTCTCGAAGTGACGGCCGCAGTTTGCGCACTCGTACTCGAATATGGGCATTTCTACTCCTCCGGAATACTCGGTCGGTTGGGTCGCCGTGACCGGCTCAGAGGCTAACATTGGCATACCCCAACCGGGTATTGCTATTATAGCAGGCAGATGACAGAACGCAAGAGGTGAGTGCAGATGGCAACCGAACCGGCGCCTCCCAACGCCGAAGCGATGGGCAAGGATGTGCGGGACCTGCTTGTGCGTCTGCGACGACTCGAGGGACAGATGCGCGGGCTACAGCGCCTACTCTCCGAGGACCGGCCGTGCCGGGACGTGCTGACCCAGTACCTGGCCGCACGGGCCGCGCTCGAGGAGGTGGGCACAAGGCTGGTGGATGCGGAGATCGTCCGCTGTCTGGAGTCGGAGACGGCGCCTGATGTGGAGCAGCTGCGGGAGATGCTACGCATGCTGCTGAAGGTGGGCCGCTAGGCCAGGCTCAGATGGCCCCTGCCACCAGTGTAGCGTAGTAGAAGGTGAGGGGAGCTGCGAAAAGGAGGGTGTCGAGTCGATCCAGCAGGCCGCCGTGCCCGGGGAACAGCGCCCCCGAGTCCTTCACCTGCGCCTGGCGCTTGAGCATGGAGATGATCAAGTCCCCTGCGGGGCAGATCACCCCGGCAAGGGTTCCCACGGCTATGCCGTGGATGGGGGCGAGGCCGCCTGCAAGCGCCACCACTAGGCCACCCACGATGCCCGTAACCAGCCCTCCGGCCACGCCTTCCCAGGTCTTCTTGGGGCTGAGGTGCGGGGCCAACGGCCGCCGACCCCATGTCCTCCCGACCAGGTACGCGCCGGTGTCGCTGATCCACACCGTGACCACCGCCAACGCCAGCCACGACAGCCCGTCGGCGAGTTGCCGCAATGAGACCAGATGCGAGCCGAGATAGCCCACGTAGAGGGAGGCTACGATGCTGACGGCGAAGGCTTCGCTCCGGGTCGGACTGTGGGCGTGGAGGACGTACCAGACGGCCCAGCAGATCAGGGTGAGCGCCACGAGCAGGTCCCGGTATTGCCCCGCGGTGAACCCGGCATCTAGGGCGAGCAAAGCGGCCGGGACGGCGCAGAGCACCGGCCGCACCTCGTGTTTCAGGCGGAGGCCCAATCGTCCGAACTCGTAGGCGCCGCCGCCCAGTGCCGCGGCAAGCAATACGGTGAACCAGGGATGGCCTAGCCAGGCCGCCGCAGCGACGATGGGGAGGAAGACGGCGACGGTGATCAGGCGCGTCTTCACGCTGCCAACACCGTCCGTCGCGGCGCCCTCATCGCTGGGCGACGCCACCGGCAGCCGTCGCCGGCTTGAGGCCGCCAAAACGGCGCTCGCGGCGGGAGTAGTCGCTCAGCGCCCGGTAGAACTCGGCCCGATCGAAGTCGGGCCAGAGCATTGGGCTGATGAAGTACTCCGCGTAGGCCGCTTCCCAGATCATGAAGTTGGAGATGCGGAACTCGTTGGCGGTCCGGATGACCAGGTCGGGTTCCGGCAGGCCGGCCGTGTCGAGGTAGGAGCGGATCAGATCCTCGGTGACATCGGAGGGAGCCACGCCGTCGGCGATGACTTGGCGGACGGCCCGGACGATCTCGTCACGGCCGCCATAGTCGAAGGCGACCGTCAGGGTGATGCGGCGGTTGTTGCAGGTGAGGTCTATAGCCCCACGGATCCTCTCCTGCAGGTCGACCGGAAGGCGATCCAGGTTGCCGATGTGAAGAAGGCGTACCCCCTTCTCGTGCAGGTCGGGGAGCCAGCGGTCGAGCGACTCGCCCAGGAGCCGCATTAGGGCGAAGATCTCCTCCTTTGGCCGCACCCAGTTCTCGGTGGAGAAGGCCCAGATGGTCAGATACTGCACGCCGAACTCCACCGCAGCTTCCAGGAGAGGCTGTATGTTCTGGGTGCCCGCCCGATGCCCGGCAACGCGGGGGAGGCCGCGCCGCTTCGCCCAGCGGCCGTTGCCGTCCATGATAATGGCCACGTGAGCGGGCACGTTCGCTAGCGGCGGCTGGTCCGCCAAGATCCCCTCCTAAACCTGCAGGATCTCCTGTTCCTTGTCGCGCCCGACCTCGTCCAGCCGCTTGATGCACTCGTCCGTCAGTTTCTGGAGCCGATCGCGAGCCTGGTAGAAGTCGTCCTCGGTGATCTCCTTCTCGTTCTCCAGGCTCTTGACGTCGTTGACGGAATCGCGCCGGACGTTGCGGATGGCGACGCGCCCTTCTTCGACGCGGCGCTGGACCTGCTTGACCAGATCGCGCCGGCGGTCCTCGGTGAGGGCCGGGATGATCAGGCGGATCACCTGACCATCGTTGTTCGGAGTCAGGCCGAGGTCGCTGGCGAGAATTGCTTTCTGGATGGGGCCGAGCATGTTGCGTTCCCACGGCCGGATGAGCAGTTGATTCGGCTCGGGCACCGAGATGCCGGCCACTTGCTGCAGCGGGGTGGGAGTACCGTAGTAGTCAACGCGCACCTTGTCGAGCAGGGCAGGCGCTGCCCGTCCGGTTCGAATCGCGGCGAGGTCCGCTCGTAGAGACTCGATTGCGGCCTCCATTCGGCCGCGCGCCTCGCGTTCTACTTCGGCTACCATGGGTCTATCCTCCGCGGTGTGGTGCTCTGCTGTACTGCCGGATCAGGCCCGAATGGTGGTGCCGATACTCTCACCCATGATCACGCGCTCGACGCTATTGGGCTGCCAGAGGTCGACTACCACGATGGGCAGATCATTCTCCATACAGAGGGAGATGGCGGTGCTGTCCAGCACTCCAACCCGCATGTTGAGGGCATCGATGTAGGTGAGGGTGTCGAAGCGCTGAGCGTTAGGGTTCTTCTTGGGGTCCTCGGAGTATACCGCGTCCACCTTTGTGGCCTTGATCAGCACCTCGGCGCCGATCTCCATGGCGCGCAGGGCAGCAGCGGTGTCCGTGGTGAAGTAAGGGTTCCCGGTGCCGGCGCCGATGATCACAGCGCGTCCACGCTCAAGGTGGCTGATGGCACGCAGTCGGATGTAGGGCTCGGCGATGGCGGTCATCTCGATAGCCGTCTGAACGCGGGTCTCGATTCCGAGGCGCTCCAGAGCATCACGGAGGGCCAGCGCATTCATTACCGTGGCCAACATCCCCATGTGGTCGGCGGTGGAGCGCTCCATGCCGTGGGCAAGGCCGTCGCGTCCGCGCCAGATGTTGCCGGCGCCGGGTACGACTGCCACCTGTACATCGTGGTCGATGACGGTCTTGATCTTGGTGGCGACTTCTTCCGCCATGTGCGGGTCGATGCCGAAGCCTTCAGGTCCCGCCAGCGCTTCGCCGCCTATCTTGAGCAGTACTCGCCTGTATCGTGCCGGAGCCATCGGGCCCTCCTAGCATCGGCCCCGCCCTTGGGAGGGCGGGGCGCCTGTTTCGGTGACGTTAGTCGGTCTCACCGACCTCGTAGCGCACGAAGCGCCTGACGATCACGTTCTCACCCATCTTCGCGATCTGCTCCTTCACGTAATCGCCGACTGTGGTGTCCGGGTTACGGAAGTGCGGCTGGCGGAGGAGGCAGTATTGGTCGTAGAACTTCTCGATCTTGCCGGTGACTATGCGGTCGACGATACTCTCCGGCTTGCCCTCTGCCAGAACCTGAGTGCGATAGATGGCCTTCTCGGACTCGAGAACGTCCGCCGGGACATCCTCGGGCTGGATCCAACGCGGGCGCGCCGCCACGACCTGCATAGCCAAGTCGTGTGCCATCTCCTGGAAGTCGGAAGTGCGAGCGACGAAGTCGGTCTCGCAGTTGACTTCAACCAGGCTGGCGACGCGGCTGCCGGTGTGGATGTAGGAGCCGATGACGCCCTGATTGGCGGCCCGGCCGGCACGCTTATCGGCGGCGGCCAAACCCTTCTCGCGAAGGCTCCGCGTCGCCTTTTCCATGTCGCCACCGCAGGCCTCCAGTGCCTTGCGGCAGTCAAGTATTCCTGCGCCAGTGCTCTGGCGGAGTTCCTTCACCATCTCAGCAGTAATGGCCAATGTGCACCTTCCTTGTCACAACTAGGGGCGAACGATCCCGACGCGGCCTAACTCTCCTAGAAGTCGTCACCGCCATCATCATCATCGTCGTCATCGTCGTCATCGAACTCGAGATCCTCTTCCAGATCCAGGTCGATCTCCTCGGCGATGTCGTCGTCGTCATCGATCTCGAACTCGGGCACGAAAACGGGCTCGAGCGGTTCCTCATCCTCGTCATACTCGACGGGTTCCTGGCCCTCAGCCGGCTCTTCGTCCACGACGGCCGCTGCCTCACGAGCCTGGCGCCCCTCGAGCGCCGCGTCGGCGATCAGGCTGGCCATCAGACCGATGGCGCGAATGGCATCGTCATTGGACGGGATGACGATATCGATGGGATCAGGATCGGAGTTGGTGTCGGTCATGCCGATCACCCGTACGCTAAGGCGGTTGGCCTCAGCGATGGCGATGCCCTCGCGATGCACGTCGACCACGAAGAGCATGTCCGGGATGCGATCGAGGTCACGCAGGCCGTTGAAGCGGCGGTGCAGGCGCTCCAGTTCGCGCTCCAGGGTGACGGCTTCCTTCTTGGGGAGCACGTCGAATTCGCCCCGTTCCTTGCGCTCTTCTAGCCGCTTCATCGCCACGATCCGGCTCTTGATGGTGATGAAGTTGGTGAGCGTGCCGCCCAGCCAGCGCTGTGTCACATACGGCATCCGGCAGCGCTCCGCTTCCTGGCGGATGCTGTCCTGAGCCTGGCGCTTGGTGCCCACGAACATGACTACGCCGCCCCGGGCCACCAGGTCGCGCACGATGTCGGCTGCCTGGGAGATGGCCTTGAGGGTCTGCTGCAGGTCGATGATGTGGATGCCGTTGCGCTCGGTGAAGATGTAGGGCTTCATCTTCGGGTTCCACCGCCGGGTGCGGTGACCGAAGTGGACGCCGGCCTCGAGGAGCGCCTTCATGCTTACGTTCGCCACTGCTAATCCTCCTGCGTTTGTCCTCCACTCCCGTCGTCCGGCCGCGGAGCCGCGTCGGCGGCACGCCCGCTTTCGTCAGGGAGTGTGAGAGATATGCAGTCAGAGAGTGTAGCAGAGGGAGGGGAGTGCGGCAACAACACCGGCGCCGTCTGGCGCCGTTCCGCCCGGCCTGGTAGGGTCCCAAAGTGCCTGGTAGACTGGCCTAACGAGACCGGAAGGTGGTTAGCCATGAGAAGGCAGCTGGACCCAGTACAGGTAGCGAACCTGGCTTATGAGAGGCTCAACGATGGCGGCGTGCTTGTGTCTTGCGTCGATCGGGCCGGCCGCGCCAACCTGATCACCGTGTCATGGTGGCTGTTCGGCTGGTTCTACCACTCCCGCCCCATGTCCGTGATCGCGATCCGGCGTGATCGCTTCAGCCACGGCCTGCTGGAGGCGGTGCCCGAGTTCGTGGTGGCCGTGCCGACGGCGGAGATTCGGGCTGCCGTCGACTTCTGCGGCAGCCGCAGCGGTCGCGATCGCGACAAGTTCGTGGAAACCGGCCTGACCGCGATCCCATCCTACCACGTCGCGCCGCCGTCCGTGGCCGAGTGCCCGGTGAACTACGAGTGCCGCGTCTACGAGGCGGTTCAACCACCGCACGGGTTGCTGACCCCGGAGCACCGGGCAAAGCCACTGGACCGGCAGCATACTATCTACTTCGCGGAAGTGCTGGGCGTGTACGCGGGGGCGGAATAGAAGCGAACAGCTAGGTGCGCTTCAGGCGGGCGCGAGCCTATAATCGCGCCACTATCCAGCATCTTGCTTCGAGGAGAACGCACGTTGGGCGAGAGAGTGTTCCAAGAGGCGGTCAAGCTTGAGGGCCACATCATCGACTCCCTGATCCTGCCTCGGGTTTGGGACGCGATCATGGACCTGGGCGGCGACTTCGAGGTGGAGGAGTTCCAGGTCGGTCGACATAAGCAGGAGCCCAGCTACGCCCGGCTGAAGGTGCACGCCGACTCCGAGGAGCAGCTCAACCGTATCCTGGCCAAGCTGCAGGGCTTCGGCGCCGAATTGCTGTCTCCGGATGACGCTCACACCGAGGCCTCGCCCAAGGACGGCGTGCTGCCGGAGGGCTTCTACTCAACCACCAACCTGCCGACCCAGGTACGCGTGGGCGGGATCTGGGTGGACGTAGCGGACACGGAGATGGACCTCGCCATCGTTGTCGACAAGCGGGCGGGGAATGCTCGCAGTGTCTCCATCGGCGACGTGCGCGGCGGCGACCAGGTCGTGGTTGGGCACGACGGCATCCGGGTGATCCCTCTTGAGCGTGAGCGAGGCCGGGAGGAGTTCTCCTTTATGCAGAGCTCGGTCTCCTCGGAGCGCTCCAAGAAGATCGCGATCGCGGCCATTGCCCAGGAGATGCGGGAGACGCGTGAGCGCGGCGCGCGCATTGCCTTTGTCGTCGGCCCGGCGGTGATTCACAGTGGCGCGGGCCCCTACCTGGCAGCGATGGTGCGCGCCGGGTACGTTCAGGCCCTTTTCGGCGGCAACGCCATCGCTACCCACGACGTGGAGTCGACGCTCTTCGGGACGTCGCTCGGGCTGAGCCTCAGCAACGGCGTAGCCGTCGAGGGCGGGCACCAGAACCATATGCGCGCCATCAACGCTATTCGCGGCGCCGGATGCCTGCGAGCGGCCGTGGAGAAGGGGCTGCTGAAGGCCGGCCTCATGTACGAGTGCATCGCCAATGGCGTTGAGTTGGTGCTCGCCGGTTCGATCCGCGACGATGGCCCGATGCCGGACGTCATTACCGATGTGGTGGCGGCGCAGAAGGCGATGCGCGCCGGACTGAAGGGTGTGGAGCTGGTGGTCATGGTGGCCACCATGCTGCACTCGATAGCCGTGGGGAACCTGCTCCCGGCGACGGTGCGGGTCGCGGTGGTCGACATCAACCCGGCGGTGGTCACGAAGCTGGCTGATCGAGGCAGCTTCCAGGCGGTGGGGTTGGTCACCGACGCGGAGTTGTTCCTGCGTGAGCTTTGCGACGAGCTGGGGTTGATGCCCTAGGGGCGATGGCCGGGAGCGGCTATTACCGCCGCTTCCGGCGCCATGCTAGACTGGTGAGAGTACGGGCCGTTAGCTCAGGGGCAGAGCACCTGCCTTTTAAGCAGGGTGTCGCTGGTTCGAACCCAGCACGGCTCACTACACGAGGGGTTCCCATGTGCTGGGAGCCCCCCTTTTCGTGTGGATTCCGCCTCATTCGTGGTGGAATCCGCCCAACTCGCGGTGAAAAGTAGCCCCGCCCTGGTAGGCCCGTTTTCGATGGTGACGAAGTGGTGACGGACCTCTCATTTTGCCTCTCTCAGGGCCGCTTCCAGGGTGTCGGCGGCGTCCTGCTGGGTGGCCCTGCTCGCTCTCAGTGTCTACGGTACGCGGCTCACCCGGGGCCTCTGGCGGTCGGGTTCGCACGGCCGGTGAACAGGTCCGCTCCATCAGCGGTCGTCCAGCCGGCGAGGCTGCCGCGCTCACTGAACTCCTAGGTTGGCGGCTCAGCGCACACCAGCTCCCCTCGCTCGCTCCTCGCGCCGCTGCCTCACCCAGGGGACGGCCGTTCGGAGGGCCTCTTCCAGCCATTCCGTCGCATCATCGGGCCGCTGCTCCACCGCGCCGCAATGGGCATTCAGGACCGGGGCGCCGGCCCAATGTGCCAAGCGAAGCAGGGCCCACCACTGCAGCCGGAAGCCGTAGCGCTCGAGGATGCCGTCGGGTTGAGGCCCGAGAATGCCGTCCTCTCGTTCACCGAACTCCAGCCAGTAGCGCACGAACTCGTCGGCAGCCTCATCGCCGGTGGCTCCCAGTGCCAGCAGCCAGAGAGCCGCTACCAGCCCGGTGCGGCCGATGCCGGCCATGCAGTGCACGTAGACTGTCTCGCCGCGCGCCAACTCGTCTTCCAGCGCCACCAGCGCTTCGAGAAGGCCAGCGGCTGCCGGGATGGCCCTGTCCCGGAAGGGGACATGCACCAGATGCAGGCCATTGGCGGCGCACTGGTCGGCCTCGTCCTGGAGGTGGAACTCGCGGAACGGTCGTCCGGCGACCAGGTTGGGGCGCTCGCGGGCCTCTCGCAGGCAGAGGAGACAACTCACCCCAGTTTCTCGCAGGTAGGCATACCCGCCCAGTTCCGCATGCGGTTGCTCGCCCCGGGCCACGCTCCCTCGAACCACCCAGCCAAAGTTGGCGATGCCGCCACTGGCAGGGTCGTCGGCCGTCCTGTGTGTTGCCTTGTCCACCCATACCCCCGATTCGCCGCTTCGGCCTTGTTGTACTCCATAGGATCGCCCCTTGGCTTCGGAAGCGCCAGAATCGGCCGAAGCGACTGCCAGTCTGCCCCAGTTCTTGACAGCCGCCCGGCCACTCGTTACTTTCGCTCTCGGTGGTCCGACCACGAGTCCGCCGGAACACCATACAGGCCCTCGGGATGGTCGGTCGACAGCGCCGAGGTGGGCGACGGCCATATGGCGAGCTAGGATCCGCCGGGGGCTGGTCGGCGGTGCTCGGGCCGGCGACCGACGATGCGGATGCCGACATACTAGGGGATGAGGATGCCGACAGAAGAGCTGAGAGTGAGCGCGGACAAGCTGCGGCGCGTCTGCGATCCGGCCGTGTTCAACTTCACCAGCACGGCCGAGCTGGAGCCGCTTGAGGACGTTATCGGACAGGCGCGTGCGGTGGCCGCCATCGAGTTCGGCATCGACATCGAGAGCCCGGGCTACCACATCTATGCCCTCGGCCCTGCCGGAACGGGCAAGACCACGGTGGTGCGCAGCTACTTGTCCAAGAAGGCGATGGGCCAGCCGGTTCCTGACGACTGGTGCTACGTCAACGACTTCGGGGATCCTGATCGACCCCAGGCCATCCGGCTGCCGGCGGGCATGGGGCAGCAGCTGCGCGCCGACGTCGACGCCTTTGTGCAAGAGCTGGGCACGGAGATCCCGCGAGCTCTGGAGGGCGACGCCTACCGCCAGGCGCTGGAGGAGGTGGAGCGCGACTTCGGCCGGCGGCGGCAAGCGCTGTTTGCGGCTCTCGAGGAGGAGGCGCAACGCCGGGGATTCCGCATCGTCCAGACGCCTCAGGGCTTGGGATTCGCCCCGGTTCGCGACGGCGAGGTGATGACGCCGGAGGAGTACGGCCAGCTGGACGAGGAGACCCGGCGCGGCGTCGACAAGGCGCAGGAGGAACTGCAGGAGTTCATGCACGAGCACATGCGCCGGCTGCCTCTTCTTCAGAAGGAGGCCCGAGGCCGAGTCGCCGACTTGGATCGCCAGACGGTGGGGTTGGCGGCCGGTCATCTGGTCGAGGCCCTCAAACAGAAGTACGCCTCGTTCGAGGCGGTACTCCAGTTCCTGGAGGCGGTCCGCTCCGACATTGAGGAGAACGCCGTCGACTTCAAGGGGGGAGAACCGACAGAAGATGGCGGCTCCCAAGCTGCGCTTGGGCGACTGCTCGAGTCCCGCGAGAGCCGGTTGGACCGGTACCGGGTGAACCTACTGGTGGACAACAGCCAACTGCAGGGAGCGCCGGTGGTACTGGAGACCAACCCCACATTCCAGAACCTCGTGGGTAGAGTGGAGCACGAGGCTCGTTTTGGCGCACTGGTGACCAACTTCACCATGATCCGCGGCGGAGCCCTGCATCGCGCCAACGGCGGCTACCTCATCCTCGACGCGCGCGACGTGCTGCTGAAGCCGTACGCCTGGGAGGCTTTGCAGCGGGCTCTGAAGAACAAGCGAGTGGCGGTGGAGACGATGGGCGAGGAGTTGAGGGTGACCTACACCCGCACCCTCGAGCCTGAGCCGGTCCCCCTCGATGTGAAGGTCATCCTGATCGGTGAGGCAAGCCTATACTACACCCTCTACGCGATGGAGGAGGACTTTCGGGAACTGTTCAAGGTCAAGGCGGACTTCGCCAGCACCATGGATTGGGGGCCCAACTGCCCGCAGCAGTTCGCCCAGTTCGTGGCCGCCGTCACTAAAGGCGAGAGCCTGCGCGACTTTGGCGCCTCGGGCGTCGCGCGGGTGATGGAGCACGCGGCGCGGGCGGCGGGTGACCAAGGCAAGCTGGCGATCCGCTTCGGCGACATAGTGGACCTGGTGCGGCAGGCGCATTACTGGGCGGGACAGAACGGCAACCACTTGGTGGAGGCCGAGGATGTCCAGCGCGCTATCGACCAGATGATCTACCGATCCAACCGGGCGGAGGAGAGCCTGCGGGAGGAGATCACCAAAGAGGTGATCATGATAGACACGGCGGGCGAGGCGGTCGGTCAGGTCAATGGCCTGTCCGTGCTCTCTCTGGGCGACCACGCATTCGGCAAGCCTTCGCGTATCACGGCGAGGACCGCCATCGGCCACGCCGGGGTCATTCACATCGACCGTGAGATCGGCCTTGGCGGCCCGATTCACAACAAGGGGATGCTGATCTTGGTGGGCTTCCTACAGGGCCGGTTCGGGCAGGACACCCCTCTCGCCCTTAGCGCCAGCATCACATTCGAGCAGCTCTACGAAGGCCTGGAGGGGGACAGCGCCAGTTGCGCGGAGCTGTACGCGCTGCTCTCCAGTCTGTCCGGCCTACCGATCAGCCAACAGTACGCGGTGACCGGCTCGGTGAACCAGTTCGGGCAGGTGCAGGCTATCGGCGGCGCCAACGAGAAGATCGAGGGCTTCTATGACCTTTGCCGCGAGCGAGGACTAACTGGTACACAGGGAGTCCTCATTCCGCGCTCCAACCTGCGCCACCTCATGCTCCGGACGGATGTGGTGGAGGCGGTCGCCGCGGGCAGGTTCCACGTTTATGGCGTCACGACGGTGGACGAGGGGATCGAGATACTTACCGGCGTCCCAGCCGGCAAGCGCGAGCCGGACGGCGAGTACACGCAAGGCAGCGTCAACCGGGCGGTCGCCGACCGGCTGCGGGAGATGGCCCTGAAGGAACGACGGTTCCGCCGGTCGGCGTATGGTGTAGACGATGACGTAGCGACGGGCGCGACCGCCGTCTAGGCATTTGCCGCCAACTCAATCGTGGTCGGAGCCTGAGGCTGTCTGCGAGCTAGAACCTAGTCCCCCGCCCGTGGTTCCAGAGAAAACCATCGCTCCCCTTCCCTAAGTAAGGAAGGGGAGGTCCGGAAGCCACGCAAGAGGCCGATTCCGGTTCCCCCTTCCCGCGGGGGGAAGGAAGTCCAGGCCTTCCGCCACTGGCCAGCCCACTAGCCATTCCCCCTTCCCGCGCAGGGAAGGGGGATAGGGGGTTAGGTTCGGGGCCGCAGGCGCATCAGATGGGTATGTCACCCATTGAGTTGGAGCATATGCTTCCAGTGCGGCAGGAGCCCCTGTGCAACCTAGGCTCTCGGCGCCGAGGGACTCAGCTCCCGGTAGGTGAGCGTCCACACCGCCGACTTGAACACCACGGCCAGCCCCGATACGAAGACCATTGGCAGGGCCGCAAGACCAATCCCGACGGGTATGCCCGCCATGGCCCCCAGCAGCACCGGAATGGCGCCTTGGGCCGCGAGAGAGGCGAGGCCATAGACTCCGAGACCGACGAGACCGCCCGCCAGTAGCCCCGGGAGTGCCAGCATGAAGAACACGGCCGTGGCTAGTATACCGTAGGCCAACTGCAGCGCCGCCATGAGCAGCCACATGAGGCCTGCGTCGCGGAAGCGGGCCCTCACGATCGCATATCCGCGCCCGATGGCGGCGATGGCGCCGCAGTCGTCCAGCGTGGCGGCGCGCCAGACGTAGGGCTCCAGTAGGGACCAAACCAGGGCGGCCAGGATGCCGAGGATGGCGACGGCTGCCATAAGCCCCAAGGCGGCAACAGTGCCGAGGATTCCCATCGCTTCCACATCTACTGCCCAGAGTAGCAGGGGGGTCAGGGAGAGCGCGAGCAGAACAGCGAAGATCACGCCCACCGGCAACTTGACCAGCAGATCAATCAGGAAGAGCCGGAAGGCGCGGCGAGAGCATCCCAGTCGAAGAATGCCGCTGAAGGACCGCTTGGTTCCCGTGGACTCGTGATCGTCTACGGCACGAATGATGGCTGTCTCGGATAGGTAGCGGATAACGAGCGACACGATGCCGGCCAGTACGGCGATGGCCGCCACGGAAAGCACCACGGCGATGAGGCCGGCCAGAAGGACCCGAACATCCTCCGGAGCCAGGGACGGCATGGAGTGGGGTGACCAGTCTCCCGACGGACTGCCGCTACCCGGGAACCCGCCGCCGCCGCTCGACCCGGAAGCGCCGGAGCAGGCGGCGAGGATCACGCCGAACACCCAGAGCAAGCGGTAGCGCCAGGTGATCTGCCAGGCACGGCGCACTATGGCCCAATGATTCACATGTCCCTCCTAGACGCCAACCGGAGAAGCATTCAAGTTAGTGCGGCGAAGTTACAATACGTAGTGTACCCGATATCAACCATCCAATCCACCGCGAGCCAGGGTCTTTCGATTCCAGCCTGTAGCGGCGCCGACCAAGCCGAGCGCCTTGTTGGCGTCCCACGCAAGTCCTCATAGGGCGGAGGCGAGCCGGCGCGCACTTGGCAGGCGTCTTCGCCCATTACTACGTCTCGCACCCAGTGCTGCTGATTGGTCTCTAGGTTGCGCTTGGCGTTGGCCCTATTGGGAGAGAGACCGGTGACCGGAAAGCCCCGCTGTTCGCGGGGCACTTCTTCTTATTCCACTCGGCCGAGGAACGGATCTGCCGCAGTCCCTTGCCGTCGATGGCGACTACTATCTCCCCGTCGCACTGGTCCTGCAGCCACCGGCTCAGCGCCCGCAAAAAGACTCGCACATCGGGAGGCTTGAACACCTCGTGCAGGGTCGACGCGCTGGGTATCTTGTCTCGGGTGAACCCCAACAAGCGCAGCAGGCCCCCAGCGCGGAACAAGTATACGTCCGTCCCTTTAGCGCCGGGTCATGGCTATGTAATGGCTGTGTAAGGGATTGAGGCCCAGCGGAGGGAGTGCGCGATGGCTACGTGCTCCAACGCAGCCGGCCTGGTGGGCTCTGCGGGCAGCCTCAATTGGCTGGGCCACGATGGAGTTGGAGCAGATGGCCACGGATGCCGCCCCTGCTCAGGAGGATCGCTCCCGTACCGTCAGGACCTGTGCCTGCCCTCAGAAGGGCGAGCCGTTAGGTACGGCGCCGCCTGCCAAGAGAATCGAAGGGCACCGCACCGCGGGCGGATGATGAGGGGCCTTCAGGCGCGGCGTAGTTTGCCGCCGTGCGCGATTTGAGCCACAATAGCGAGCCGACGGCATGTGCTTGACGTGTGCTCGAGGCCGTTCTATAATAGTGCCGACCCCACGACTACTAGGCACTGCTCCACCCTCAATGGGAATCCCTGACTGCTTGCCCGGCGTTGACGACCGCGGATATAGCTGCTCCGGACCGTGACAGGAACTTCTCGGCGGGGCATTCTCCCCTGAAGGTATGCTCATACGCAGATCGCGCCAACGTGCTCAGGACTCTTGATCGCGTCTGGCGGCAGGTTTTCGAACCTCCGGCCGACCTCGCCCACAGTAGTAGCGTGCCTAAGAAGCCAACTCGGTATCGCATCGGAGAAGCGTAGGTGGACATCGCCCAACTGGAAGAGAAGAACCTCGTCGAGCTTCGCAACCTGGCTAAGGACTTCGGTATCGCTCGCTACAGCCGGAAGAAGAAGGACGAGCTGATCCTCGAGCTGCTGAAGGCCAACGCCGAGCGGCAGGGTTACGCTTTCGGCGGCGGGGTACTCGACATAATCCAGGACGGGATCGGCTTCCTGCGCTCACGCAAGCTGCTTCCCAGCCCCGACGACGTCTACGTCTCACAGTCGCAGATCCGTCGTTTCGGCCTGCGCACCGGCGACCTCGTGGTGGGGCAGGTTCGGCCGCCCAAGGACTCCGAGAAGTACTTCGGCCTCCTGCGGGTTGAAGCCGTCAACGGCATGGACCCCGAGGTGGCCCGCCAACGTCCCGGCTTCGACGATCTGGTGGCGACGTTCCCTACTCGGCTGCTCAACCTGGAGACCGCTCCCGATCTGCTCACTACCCGCATGATCAACATGTTTGCTCCCATCGGGCGGGGCCAACGCGGCCTGATCGTCTCGCCACCGAAGGCGGGGAAGACCACCATTCTCAAGCACATAGCCAATGCCATCAGCGCCAATTCGGATGACGTTCACCTGATGGTGGTTCTGGTGGGCGAGCGCCCGGAAGAAGTGACCGACATGGACCGCTCGGTCGACGCCGAAGTGGTGGCATCCACGTTCGACGACGAGGTGGAGAACCACTGCCGTGTGGCCGAGATGGCCCTCAATCGGGCCAAGAGGCTGGTGGAGACAGGTAAGGATGTGGTGATCCTGCTGGATAGCATCACGCGCCTGGCAAGGGCGTACAACCTGGTGGTCCCGCCCTCGAGCCGCACCCTCTCGGGCGGCCTTGATCCCTCGGCTCTGTATCCGCCCAAGCGCTTTTTTGGAGCGGCGCGCAACACAGAAGAGGGCAGCAGCCTTACCATCGTCGCCACCTGTCTGGTGGAGACGGGCAGCCGCATGGACGACGTGATCTACGAGGAGTTCAAGGGCACTGGCAACATGGAGTTGCACCTCAGCCGGCGCTTGCAGGAGCGACGCGTTTTCCCGGCCATCGACATCGAGCGCTCCGGCACTCGTCGCGAGGAACTGCTCCTGGACGCCGATTCGCTGTCGCGGGTGTGGACCCTGCGCAAGATGGTGTCTGCGCTCGGAGGCGGTACCGAGAGCACCGAGTTGGTGCTGGACCGCCTGCGCAAGACGGCAAGCAACCGGGAGTTCCTCCTCACTCTGAACAAGGAAGCCATCTAGAGACCGTTGACATCGTCGCATGCAGCGCGTAGACTCACTCGCGCACACGATTACGCGGTAGTGGTCCCGGAGAGCCGGCTTGTTCGAGGCCGGCGGATGGTGTACTCCTGCCGGCCCCCTAGCTCGGGGGAGCATCTCGGGAGGCGTTTCTGGCCGGCCTAGCTGTTAGGTCCACCGGCGCGGTGGGGGATACCCGACCGTCCGGCGAAGGACCGATCACGACGGTCGACTTCCGCTCCTGGGCGGTACGCCTAGGGACGGGAGGCCAATGGGCGCAGAAGCACGGTTTCCACCTTGCCGTGCTCGCCCTGGTGGCTGCTGTCGGACTGGCGCCCCGCGATCTCTCTCCCTTCCTCGCGCTTTCCCTACCGGACGCGCCGCGCGCAGTGGTCATCGGCGGCGCCATGGACGAGCCAAGATTGCGCCTACAGCGCTCCGGTTTGGTGAACGTCGCCCCTCAGGGCGAGAGGGTGCTGGGCCGGTCGGCGGTGGTGACCACCAGCGAGGGTCAGTACCCGCAGTATGAGCCTCGCGTCTACGTGGTCCAGCCTGGCGATACGCTCTCCATGCTGGCACAGGCGCTGGGTGTGAGCCAGAAGACCCTCATCTGGGCCAATGAGTCGCTACTGGAGCGGCGGGACAGCCTAGCGGTGGGGCAGGAGCTGACGGTTTTGCCGGTGGACGGCGCGATACACCGCGTGGTGGAGGGCGACACGCTTGCCTCGCTGGCGGAGAAGTACCGAGTCACCGCCGAGGATATCGAGCGTTACCCGAGCAACGACATCGCCGACGGCGGCCTGCTCATCGTGGGCAGCACCCTTGTCATTCCCGGGGCGGAGCTTCCCGATCCGCCGGTGCGCGTAGTGCCGCCGCCGGCGCCGGCTCAGCCGGTCACTCGGGAGGCCCCGGCAGTGGAAGGAACGGCGGGCAGCGGATCCATGACCTGGCCCCTGAATGGCCTGCTGACCTCAGGCTACTCGAGTTACCATCGCGCCATCGACATCCATACCAAGGCGGGCGTCCCGGTGGTGGCTGCCGACGGCGGCACCGTCACCCTAGTCTCCTGGCAGACCTACAGCTACGGCTACCACGTGATCATCGACCATGGTGACGGCGTGGAGACCCTGTATGCGCACTTGAGCGCCATCAACGTTGAGGCAGGGCAGGTGGTGGCCAAGGGAGAGCAGGTGGGCGCCGTCGGGTCGACGGGACGTTCTACTGGGCCGCACCTGCACTTTGAGGTTCGAGTCAACGGTTCGCAGCAGAATCCCTTCTCCTACCTCCCCTAGGAGTCCACTCCTCCAGATAAGGAACGATCCCGGCGGCCACCGCCGGGATCGTCGTCGTGCTAGGCCGTTCTGGGTGCGATGTCCCTAGATGCTGCGCATATGAGGGAAGAGCAGCACTTCGCGTATCGATGCCCGATCGGTGAGGAGCATCACCAGGCGATCGATGCCCATCCCGAACCCGCCGGTCGGCGGCATGCCGTAGCTCAGGGCCAGGAGGTAGTCCGCGTCCATCTGGTGCGCTTCCTCATCGCCGGCATCAAAGTCGCGACCCTGGGCGCGGAAGCGCTCGTACTGCTCCACGGGATCGTTCAGCTCGCTGAAGGCGTTGCAGATCTCCATGCCTGCCACGAAGCCCTCGAACCGCTCCACCCAACCGTCGCTGCCCGGAATGCGCTTTGCCAGGGGCGAGATCTCGATGGGGTAGTCGATCAGGAACGTGGGCTGCACCAGCTTGGGCTCTACGTAGGCCTCGATCAGGTAGTCCACCAACTTGCCCACGGTGGGCTTGGGCTCCGGGTGGCCGCCCAAGTCCAGGATGGCCCGGTACAGCGACGCCACGTCGTGGTAGCGGTCTACGTCGATGCCGCTCTCTTCCGCTATGGCCTGGCGCAGGTCACGGCGTCGCCATGGCGGCGTGAGGTCGACGTCGCGGCCCTGGTAGGTGATGCGGGTGGTCCCGAGGACCTTCGTGGCTATGAACGCCACCATCTCCTCGGTGCGCCGCATGACGTCATGGTAGTCTGCATAGGCCTCGTAGAACTCGACCTGAGTGAACTCCGGGTTGTGCTTGTAGGAGACGCCCTCGTTGCGGAAGTCCCGCCCGATCTCATAGACGGCGTCGTACCCGCCCACGATCAGTCGCTTGAGGTAGAGCTCGAACGAGATGCGCAGGAAGAGGTCCTGGTCTAGCTGGTTGTGGTGGGTGACGAACGGCTTGGCGGCCGCGCCACCGTAGATCGGCTGCAGGATAGGCGTCTCGACTTCGAGGAAGCCCTGGCCGTCCAGGTACTCGCGGACGGCGGCCACCGTGGCGGCCCGCATCTGAAAGAGCCGCCGCACATCCTCGTTGACGACGAGGTCCACGTAGCGACGGCGATAGCGGGCCTCAACGTCGGTCAGCCCGTGCCACTTGTCGGGCAGGGGGTGCAGGCTCTTTGACGCCAGCCGCGCCGAATCCGCGTTGACCGTGGGCTCGCCGGTCCGGGTGCGGAACATCGTCCCCTCGACGGCAAGGAAGTCGCCGATGTCGGTGGCTCGCCGGAGGGCGTCGTAAGCCTCCTCGCCCAGGATGTCCTTGCGGAGGTAGATCTGCAGCCTGCCGGCGCCGTCCATCAGGTGGGCGAAAGTCGAGCCGCCCATGACGCGTTCGGTCATCAACCGACCGGCTACCGCAACGCGCGGCGCCGGTTCTTCGGGCTTCTGCTCCCAGGTCTCCAGAGCAGCCCGCGCCTGAGCAGTTGTACAGGTGCGTTCGACTCGCGCCGGGTACGGTTCGTGTCCCGCTTCGAGGAGTCGACGGCGCTTGTCCAGCCGCTGCTCATCGGCGATCAGGTGCTCCGTCTGCCTGTTGGTGCTAGGGCCGTCGTCCATTCGGTATGCTCCGACTAGTGAATGGCTAGGATGGTTACCTCGGTCCTGCCGGCCGGCGTCTCGAAGCTGGCCCGGGCGCCCACTCGCTTGCCCAGAAGGGCCTCGCCCAGCGGGCACTCATTGGAGATACGCCCGTCCAGAGGATCGGCCTCGGCCGAGCCAACGATGCGGTAGGTCTCCGGCGGCTCGCTGCCCTCGCGCACGACCACGGTGCTGCCCACCGTCACGGTGTCGTGGCTGTCATCCTCCTCGATGCGCACTGCCCGTTTGAGGAGGTCCTCGATCTCGGCGATGCGGCCCTCCACGAATCCCTGCTCGTGCTTGGCGTCCTCATAGCCGGCGTTCTCGGAGACATCGCCTTCCTGCTTAGCCTCGCGGATGCGGTCGGCGATCTCCACCCGGCGCACGGTGCGCAGTTGGTGCAGCTCGGCCTCGAGCCGCTGACGCCCTTCATCGGTGAGGTAGTCAGTTCTTGGGTCCATGCCCCGCCCTACTCCTTGCCCACGGCCGGTGTTCACCGGCCGGGTACGGTGCCGCGCAGGTGACAGCAATAGAAAAGAAGCGCGGCAGCCCACGGCCGGCTGCGCGCTCCATTTGCGTACCGATAGCCCACTAATGGACCCATTATAGCCCACTGGTGATAGGGAATGCAAGGCCTGCTGCCGGTACGGCAGGGCCTTTCGATTCTCGGTGAGCGCGCCACCGAGCGGCAGAATCGAAGAACCATGCCGGCACTGGCCGCGCGATCTCCACGGACAGCATCGCCATCGCACGGCGCTCCATGGTCGGGCCTTCCGTCGTAGGAGCGTTCCGGCATGCCGGCGACCTCTCCATCACTCGCGTATGGAGCCGGAATGCATCTGCAGCCAGCGCAGCAGGTCGCTCCGGCGGAGCAGGCCGACGAGCCGGCCGTCCTTCAGCACCGGCAGTTGGCGGACATCGCGCTGGGCCAGGCGGGTCAGCGCCTCCATGGCCTCGTCATCGGGCGCGATCGTGGCCAAGCGGTCGGCGCGGGTCATGATCTGTACCACCGTGGTGTGATCCCACCGGTCGCGGGGCACCTTGCGTAGATCCTCGACCGACACGATCCCGAGCATCGAGTCTCCACTCATTACTGGGAAGGCGCGGTCGTCGGCTTGCATGATGTGGTCATAGGCGAGGGAGCTAACGGTCACGTCTTCAGTAACGGTAGGAGGGTCGAGCCGCATCATCCGAGACACGGGGACCCCATCAAGGACGTCGCGGATGAGCACCTGCTGGTAGCTCTGCGAAGCGGCGCCGTTGAGGAACCAGCCGATGAAGGCGAGCCAAAGCCCGGCGATGACCCCGGTACCGAAGATGGGCAGCCGCACCCCGAAGGTCATGCTGATGCCGGCCAAGATGAGGAGCCAGGCAACCAGCCTGCCGACGGCGGTCGCCCACTTGGTGGCGCGCACTAGATTGCCGCTCGCGGCCCAGAGGATCGATCGTAGTACCCGGCCGCCGTCGAGAGGGAAGCCGGGGATCAGGTTGAACACCCCCAACATAATGTTCACAGACCCGAGCCAGAGAAGAAGGAAGGTGAAGGGGCCGAACCGACGCACCGCCGCCAACAGGTTGGTGGCCTGCCCCGTGAGCGGGCCGGCGGTGGCGGCGGCGACCAGGGCTAGGGCCAACCCGATGGCGATGCTGGTCAGGGGACCCACGACAGCAGTAGCGAACTCGTCCCGTGCGGACTCGGGCTCCCGTTGCAGGTTGGAGACGCCGCCGAACATGAACAGGGTGATGTTGTGCACCGGCATGCCCCGAGAGCGAGCCATCAGAGAGTGCGCCAGTTCGTGGGCGAGGACGGAGGTGAAGAACAGGAGGGCAGCGATCACGGCGACCGCCCACGCAGCCAGGGCCGGCCAGGCAGGCTGAGCGATCCCCAGGAAAGAAGCGAGGTTCCAGGTCACCAGAACGAAGATGAACAGCCAACTCCGATCGACGACGATGCTGATGCCGAACAGCTTGCCGAATCGGATGCCGTTGCCCACGTTAGAGCCTCCTCCCAGGATGCTTGGCACTGCCGATGGCCGTCCACGGCCCCACATGATGCGACGTTGACCTGTGCGGTCGCTCAGCGCCCCACGGTAGGGTCAACGGTAGCAGGGTCGTGTCGGTGGGTAAAGGAGCGCCGGCCGTGTGGTTTGGGCCTTACTGCGTCCACAATCGCGATTGACTGGTGGCGACTGAGGTCCTATAAGCAATAGATGGCCGGTACCTGCGACGGCAGACGGACAGTCGAGGAGGACGCCATGTGGAAGGAGTTTAAGGCTTTCATCGCTCGGGGTAACGCGTTCGATCTGGCGGTCGGCGTGATCATCGGCGCCGCCTTCGGCAAGATAGTCACGTCACTGGTGGAAGACATCATCATGCCGCCTATCGGCCTCCTCCTCGGGAAGGTCGATTTCGCCAACCTGTTCGTGAACCTCAGCGGCGGCTCGTACCCCAGCCTGGCGGCGGCCAAAGAAGCGGGGGCGGCGACGCTTAACTACGGCGTCTTCATCAACGCGCTGATCAACTTCGTGATCATTGCCTTCGTGGTCTTCTTGCTGGTCAAGCAGATCAACCGTCTGAAGGCGGCTCCTCCTCCGGCAACGCCCACGACCAAGGAGTGTCCCTTCTGCTGCACCATGGTTCCCTTGAAGGCCACGCGCTGCCCCGCCTGCACCAGTGAGCTGGGTTCTGCCAAGGCGGCGCGACCCCGCTAGGCGGAATCCCGGGTTGGCGGCCCCGTGGCTGCCAGGCGCGGAGGTGGATGACTCGGCGAGGGCGGGCCTGAACCCGCCCTCGCTCCGTCTCTTGGCAAGGGTACCATCTTGTCCCGACCTTAGCCTGGTCTTAACCTCAGCTTGGTACAACTGGGCAACATGCGGCTTGAGGGAGAGTGGCACTTGCCGAACACGGTGATGGTGGTGGATGACCAGGGCAGCGTCAGGCAGTTGCTCCGTGAGTACCTCACGGAGCAGGGCTACCGCGTTCTGGTCGCCACCGACGGGCAAGAGGCCATATACATGGCGCGTCACGAGCAACCGGACATCATTCTTCTCGACATAATGATGCCCAAGATGGATGGTTTCCAGTTCCTTATGCAGTTCCGCAAGGAGCGGCGCACCCCGGTGATCGTGGTGACAGCGCGTGAGGAGGAGACCGACGCTGTCCTCGGGCTGCAGTTGGGCGCCGACGACTACATCGTGAAGCCCTTCCGCATGCGGGAACTGGTGGCGCGCATTCAGGCGGTCCTGCGACGGACCCAGGAGGGCCAGGCTGCGGCGGAGGTGCTGCGTGTCGGTGACGTGGTGCTGGATGAGGCCACCCACACTGTCACGGTCAAGGGTGAGCCGGCGGCGCTGACGCCGATCGAGTTCGACCTGCTGGCCACGCTCATGCGATCACCGGGGCGAGCCTTCCGCCGGACCGAGTTGGTGGACCGTCTCATCGAGAGCGGCTTCAGCGGCACGGACCGTACTCTCAACGTCCACATCCGCAACCTGCGTACCAAGATCGAGGCTGATCCGGGAGCCCCCCAGTACGTGGAGACGGTCTTCGGCATCGGCTACCGCTTTCGGAAGGCCTCGTGACCAACGTGCGCCAGTCGATCATATGGAAGCTGATGCTGGCTTTCGTCCTGGTGGCCCTGGCCACGGCCGGGCTGGTGGCGGTGTTCATTCGCCTGTCGAGCGCCGATAGGCTCAATCGGCTGATCGTCGATCAACAGCGTCACAGCGTGGCACAGAGCCTCGCCGAGTACTATGTGGCCAACCGATCGTGGGAGGGCTTGCCGGACGAGTGGAGGGTGGCTCTCTACTCAGCGCCGGACCGTTCGGGGGAGCAACGTACGCGGCCGCCGTGGAGGAGTGAACCGCCGCCGCCCCTTGGTCTAGCGGACGCAAACGGGGAGGTGGTCATTCCCCTGGACCCGGAGTTTCCGGTCGGCCGCGCTGTCCCGCAGGATGTCCTGCGCGATGGCCAGCCGGTCATGGTGGACGGAGAGCGAGTGGGAACCGTGCTGAGCGTCTCCTGGGCGCCGGGCCTGAGCCAGGCGGAGGCGCTTTTCCTTGCGCGCACCACGCAGGCCCTGCTCTTGGCCGTTGTCCTGGCGGTGCTCGTCGCCCTGTTGATGGGCTGGGCGCTCGCGCGGGCCATCGTTCGGCCCCTGACCGCCTTGACCGGGGCGACTCAGGATATCGCTGACGGCCATCTGGACCGGCGCGTGCCGGTGGAGTCGGCTGACGAGATCGGCCGCCTGGCTGTCGCCTTCAACCGCATGAGCGAGGAGGTGGCCCGCGTCAACCGCCTGCGACGGCAGATGACCGCCGACATCGCCCATGACCTGCGTACGCCCCTAACCGTGATCGCCGGGTATGTCGAGTCCATGCAGGAAGGCATCCTGGAGGCCACGCCGGAGAGGCTGGAGATCATCTACGCCGAGACTGAGCGGCTGCAGCGGCTGGTGGGCGACTTGCGGATGCTCGCGCAGGCAGACTCGGGCGAGTTGTCCATGAACCCGCAGTCTCTCGCCCCCGATGCCCTGCTCTCTCGCGCGGCGGCGGTCTTCGCAGATCGGGCCCGGCAGGCCGAGGTCGAACTGGTGGTGGAGGCAGAGCCGGATCTTCCCGAGATCTGGGTCGATGAAGAGCGCCTGATGCAGGTCCTGGGAAACCTGGTCAGCAACTCCCTGCGCTACACTCCCTCCGGCGGACGCATTGTGCTGGGCGCAGCCCGCGCGGGCGACCACTTGCAGTTGACGGTAGCCGACAGCGGTTCGGGCATCGCTGCGGAGGACCTGCCATTGGTGTTTGAGCGCTTCCAGCGTGCCGATCGCTCGCGCCACACTGAGTCGGGCGCGAGCGGGTTGGGCCTGGCGATTGTGAAGGCACTAGTCGAAGCACACGGTGGCACGGTGGCTGCCGAGTCGGCGGTTGGTCAGGGCACCACCGTCAGGCTGCGGCTGCCCGTCGCCCCCTAGGAACGCGCACGACCGGTTTCGTATCGTACGAGGGCTCGCGGGGTAGGGCGCCTGCGGTGTACTGGCGGCGACTAGACGCGTTGGGTCGGGGGCAGGTGAGATGGCCGACGACCCGGATATCGCGCTGATCGGGATAGGGCGGATCGGCCTGGTGCACGCGCAGACGCCGTCTCGCTCCGTGCCCGGCGACCGGCTGCTCGGGGTCGCCGGTGTTCGCGTTGAGGCAGCGCAGGCAAGCCAGCACTCTTCTGTGAGAGGCCCATCGACCTGGAACCTGCGGCGGCCGGATACGGCCATAGCGGCGGATCGCTCGACGGACGTCAAGCTTGCAGATCGGCGTCAACCGCCCCTTCGACGCCGGCTTCCAGCGAGTTCGTGACCCTGGGGCGGCCCGTCAGGTGGGCGACGTTCGCCTCCTACACATCGCCAGCCTCAAGGCCGAGGCGGAGTAGATGCTGGCCGCTACCCGCGCTGATGGGAGCACCGAAGACAACCTGGTCTGGCCCCCGGATCCGGCCTCAGGCGAGGCTTACTGTCGTGTAAGGGCGGGTACCGACGTCCAGAATCTGTCCGCGATGAGAGCCTTCGTCGTCAGCCTCCGGAAGAAGGTCACTTCCATCAAGGCCAAACGCAAGATCGCCGGTTCGGCCCCCGCACACGTACTTCGCCTCACTAACCGATGAGATGCAGCTGCCCTGGCTTCAGGGGCGAGTTGTGCGGTCACCGCTCAGGATGCCTGCGGAGGGGCGACGTACCGGGCCGCGGGCATTGCCGGCCGGCCGGGCCTGGCCTATACTAGGAGCACGGGGTGTGGCGCAGTTGGTTAGCGCGCAGCGTTTGGGACGCTGAAGTCGGAGGTTCGAGTCCTCTCACCCCGACCAGGACGAGGAGCGCGGGCAGCGGCGCTCCTCGTTGTCATCTCGGCCGGTTCCGTCCCTTCGTCTGGGCGTTGAGCGCCACGATGATGACGGCGAGCGACATCATCAGCAGCGCCGCCACCGCCGGCGAGGGGAGTATCCCCAGGACAGAGGAGGCCGGGCGCCACGGGCAGGGCGACCACGTTGTGCTCCGCCGCCTAGGCGAGGACCGGCGCCTTCTTTCGGTAGGTGGCCCGGTTCAGGTACGTCGCCTGCCAAGGCTACCCGGCGGCCTATCTCCTGCATGCGGTGACTCTCTCGCTCCTTGTGCTGGGGCCGCACCTTGGTGAGCGCCGCCTTGTCGTCGGTGAGGTAGGCGACCCTCCAGACAGAGCGTTCCACCGCTCACGAGCGCTCGCGCCCCCTCCCTGGCCGCTGCTGGTCGGCGTCCCTGATAGCCGTGCTCGACGCTTACGAGGCTTTGGGCGAATGCTGCTGAGACCGCTGAGCCTCAGGGGTGTGGGGCCGGGGGTGGTGCATCATCACTGTGGTTGCGGACTTCGCGTAACGCCGACAACACGGTCAACAGCGGCGGCGTTCCCGGTTGGCGCTGATATGGGCGTCCTGAGGGTCCATGGAGTCCAGCTTGGGGACGGGCGGCTTGCTGAACGCGGGCCCGGGCACTATACTCACGCTGTTTCCCACGTGCGGGAGTAGCTCAGCGGTAGAGCTCCTGCCTTCCAAGCAGGTTGTCGCGGGTTCGAGTCCCGTCTCCCGCTCTGTCTGAGGGGTCGAGAGCGATTCTCGGCCCCGTTTTTCCTGTAGAATCGCCCTCGTCAGTGGCGGAATCCGCCCCATTCGTGGTGAAGACTACCCCTGCCCTGGTAGGCCCGTTTTCGATGGTGACGGAATGGTGACGAACCTCTCATTCTGGCTCTCTCAGGGCCGCTTCCAGGGTGTCGGCGGCGTCCTGCTGAAGGCCGTCCGTCCTCGCATGCCCCGCACTTGACAGGAGGTTCTAGTGCTTCCTGCTGCCCCCGGCCTTGTCGCCAACCAGTGCGCGGCTTCTCTAGGGTTGTCCGTATCCACCCCAGCGCCGAGGCCAAGAGGTCTATTGATCGGCCGGCTTCGCCCGACCACTCCGCGCCCAGGGTCGGACGCAAGCGAACTCCGGCACACTCGGAGACTGCTGCGCCGGCTGGAGGGGCGCTGGGTCGCTGACACAGGGTGGGGAACCATGGGCGTGCAAGTCACCTGGCGGACTCACACCGGTTTCTTAGAAAGAGGGCGCCTCCGTGGCACTGTGGGTCGGGTAGAATGCAGTCATGGGGTTTCGGTGCTCTAAGGGAGCACTGGAATCGCCCATCTACCTACGCCGCGCTAGGCGAGACAGGAGGACAGGACTTGCTGCTTTGGCACGCGCTGAGCAGTCTTCCGCGCTCGGAAAAGGCGCTGGCGGCCGCCGTGCCCCAGCTCTTCGCCGACGATTTCGAGGTGGAGACCTATCTCCCCCTGGCTCCCATACAGAAGAAGGGTAGTAAGGCCAGCGCCCCCGAGCCGCTCTTCCCCGGATATGTCTTCTGCCGCTGCGACCTGGACGTGATTCCCATGTCGGTGCTCCAGCGCACGCCTGGGCTCCGCAACGTAGTGCACTTTGACGGCGACCCGGCCGTTGTCCCTGACGATGCCATTAGGATGCTCCGACGCAGAATGGAGTCGCTCTCCGAGGGCGGTGGGCTGCCCCGTCACAGCTTCAAGCCCGGCGACGTGCTGCAGATCAAGTCGGGCCCCCTGAAGGGGCTGTACGCCGTCTTCCAGGGACCGATGACGTCCTCCGATAGAGTGAGGGTCTTGCTGGAGTTCATCGGTCAAGTGAACAGTGTGTCGCTCCCTGTCGATAGTGTCGAGGCCATAGGCAATCCTCCACCTCGTCGCACCCGCGGCAAAGGCCGGTTCCTTCCGGGGTACGGGCCCCGGACGCAGCAGTCGAAGCGGCGCGAAGCGAAGCCCGCTCCGCAATAGAGGCGCCCATCGTAGCCACTGCTGCGGGTCCGCCCACATTCCTTGAACGCGTTTGGCACAACGGCTAGCCATTAGGGGCAATTGCCCCGGCGTTTGATGCCCCTGACCTGCCCTGCCATAATCCCTCGCGCGACCTCAGGGGCCCGCGGTGACGATGAAGCAGGGGAGGCGGTTCGATGTGTGGCAGCGCTCTGGAGAGCCTGGCTCGGTGCGGCGAGGGCGCCGAGATCTGGTACGACTCGTCGCCGTTGGTCTACGCCGCCTGGGCGAAGGAGTTCTCCGCCCGGGTGGGAGAGCTCGGTGGGCAGCCGACGGCGGCGATGCTGGAGGCGCTCTTCTGTCCCAGCGACGGCTCGGGCTACCTCAAAGGCAGCACCACCAATCAGCCGCTGGCGCTTCAGGCGCTGGAGAGCAACTGGACCGACTTCGAGCCCTGGATCAAGCAGGAGGCTACGTCGCGGCCGCAAGCCTCGGCTGAGGACGTGGCCTGGGACACCTTCAAGGAGGTGGCGCGGCGCGGAGCCGAGTTGCTCATGCCCGTCTTCGCGGTATCCGGTAAGCGCCACGGCTACATCTGCGCCCAGGTGGACCCGCGCTCCAGCCAAGACACCGAGGCCATGGTGCGGCAGGCAGTCGACCTGCACGCCCAGAGTCCCAACATCATGATCAAGATGCCGGGCACGGCGGCAGGCGTGGCGGGGGTGGAGCGGCTGGCAGCCTTGGGCGTTTCCACCAACCTGACCTTGGCCTACTCGGTGGCGCAACTGGTGGCGCTGGCCGAGGCGGTGGAACGTGGCTACGGGCAGGCGGTGGCCGCCGGGCGCGACCTCTCCGGCTGGCGCTCCTGCTGCACCATGATGCTCGGCCGCTTCGAGGATCACCCCGTGTTCAAGCAGCAGGCGGGAGAGGCGGGCTTTGACCTGAGCGAGACCGACCTGCGCTGGGCCGGCGTGGCGGTGTTCAAGAAGGCCTACCGCCTCTACAAGGCACGCGGCTATCGCACCAAGCTGCTGGCCGCCTCCATGCGCGTCGGTCCGAAGGAGAGCGGGAGGGCCCGCATCTGGCACCTGGACAAGTTCGCCGGCGGGGATGTGGTGCTGACTGTCTTCCCCAACATCATCGAGGAGTTCCTCCGGGCCTACGCGGGGGAGCGGATCGCGCCGCAGATGGACGATCCCGTGCCGGAGGAGGTGGTTGAGCGGCTGCGGCGAACCGCCTACTTCCGCCAGGCATACGACGACAGCGGTCTTGCGCCCGAAGAGTTCGGCAGTTATCCGCCTCTCTTGGCCACGGCGGAGGGCTTCGTCAAGGCCATGAACGACTTCGAGAAGCGGGTGGCGGCAGCGGTGGAGTCAGCGCGCGCCTAGGTCCGGGCAGCCGCGCAGTGCAGGAGGAAGCATGAAGTACGAGGAACTGCGGCCGGATCAGATCAACGCCATCCTGCGCGAGACGCCGCTGGCCTACCTGGTGTGGGGCGCGCACGAGTGGCACGGGGTACACAACGCCATCGGCCTGGACACGCTGAAGGCCTATCACATGACGCTCGACTTGTGCCGGGAGACGGGGGGCGTGGTGCTGCCGCCGGTGTATTGCGGTTACCAGACGATGAAACCGTGGGGCGGATTCCACCACACGCTGGAGTTCTCCAAGGGACTGGTGACGCAGTACGTCTTTGAGCACCTGGAGAACCTGTACGAGGAGGGCTTCAAGGCGATCGTTCTTGTCATGGGGCACTACGGGGCCAAGCACGTCGAGGCGGTGAAGGAAGGGGTGGCCCGCTTCACCGAAAAGCACCGCCTGCCCAAGGTGCTGGCCATGACCGACTACGAGCCCGCCTCCTGGGTGGACGTAAATGGCGGCGACCATGCGGGCAAGAACGAGACCTCGCTGCTGCTGCACTACCGGCCCGACTTGGTGGACCTGAACCGGCTGCTCGAGGGACCGCTCGACTCCAACCGGGAGGGATGCACGTCCGACGCCAAAGAGGCCACCGCCGAGCACGGGGCAATGCTGGCCAAGCTGTTCGT
Organism: Anaerolineae bacterium; assembly: GCA_040768685.1. Taxonomy (GTDB): domain Bacteria; phylum Chloroflexota; class Anaerolineae; order DRVO01; family DRVO01; genus Ch71. Next base: position 10,287 of record JAXGMM010000003.1, on the reverse strand, counting down.
GGAGCAGGCGGCGCCGCGGGTACGCGCCCTGTTGAAGGAAGCGGTGGGGGGCTGGCCGAAGGAGATCGCCCGCGGCGACTGACTCATTGCCGGCTCGCAAGGCCTTTCGATTCTCGGTGAGCGCGCCACCGAGCGGGCGTCCGGAGAGGGCGGCCGCCAGCCGCATGGCTTCGCCGCGCCTAGCGGTGCATCTGTTCCGGTCTGATGGGCGACGACACCCATTTGGTGCGTCTGCGGCCCAGAACCTAACCCCCCAACTCCCCTTCCCTAGGAAGGGGGGCCGGGAGCCCCGCCGGTGCTGAAGGGGCCTAGACTGGTTCCCCGTTCCCGCGCAGGGAAGGGGAGCAGTGGTTTCGCTCTTTGAAACCGCGAGCGGGGGTTAGGTGAGTCGCCCCAGGGCGTAAACCATTGGCTACCGTGCCACCATGGGGCGGAGTTGAAAAACCCTGCCGGCTCTCATCCCGGCGTTGACATACCAGGGTTAGCACACTAGAATAGTAGGGAATTCCGCGGCATCCTCACGCCGCGTCGGAGGGCCAATGCCTTGCAGACAGATCGTTGACCGCGTGCACTTTGTGGGAGTGGTGGACTGGGATCGGCGCCTGTTCGACGCCCTCATCCCCTTGCCCGATGGCACCAGTTATAACTCGTACCTAGTGCAGGGCACAGAGAAGACGGCTCTCATCGACGCCGTAGACCCCGCCAAGATGGCGATCCTGCACCGCCATCTGGATGAGTTGGGCGTCGAGCGGCTGGACTACCTGGTCGCCAACCACACCGAGCAGGACCACTCGGGCGCGATTCCGTCGGTGCTGGAGCGCTTCCCCGAGGCCAAGGTCGTCTGCACGCCCAAGTGCGCCGAACTGCTGAAAGACCACCTGCACCTGAGCGATGAGCAGATGATCCAGGTGGCGGACGGCGAGACGCTCTCCCTGGGCGACCGCACGCTCGAGTTCCTTCATTCGCCCTGGGTACACTGGCCCGAGACAATGATGACCTATCTTCAGGAGGAGCAGATCCTCTTCTCGTGCGACCTCTTCGGGTCGCACCTGGCCACGTCCGAGTTGTACGCCGCCGACCGTTGCCGAGTGGAGATGGCCGCCAAGCGCTACTACGGCGAGATCATGATGCCCTTTGCCCGCATCATCTCGCGGCACCTTGACCGCCTGGCAGGCTACGAGATCAAGGTCATCGCCCCCAGCCACGGGCCGCTCTACGACGATCCGGCCTTCATCCTGGACTTGTACCGGGACTGGGTGAGCGGGCCCCCGAAGAACGTGGCCGTGGTGTTGCACGTCAGCATGCACGGCAGCACGGAGATGATGACCGACTGCCTGGTGACGGCGCTGACGCGGCGGGGCGTGAAGGTGGAGCGCATCGAGTTGACCACGCTGGACGCCGGCAAGCTGGTAATGGCGCTGGTTGACGCGGGCACGATCTTGCTGGGCACGCCCACAGTGCTGACCGGCCCGCACCCGGCGGCGGCGTACGCTGCGTTCCTGGCAAACGCGTTGAAGCCGAAGGCGAAGTTCGTGGGGTTGTATGGGTCCTATGGCTGGGGCACGCGCATCGAGCAGATGGTGACCGGTCTTCTCAGCAGCCTGAAGGTTGAGCTGCTGGGCCCACTGCTGGTCAAGGGCATGCCGCGTGAAGAGGACCTCCAGGCGATCGAGGACCTGGCGCAGCAGGTGACTGACAAGCACCGCGAGGCCGGCCTCGTCTAGATCGGCTCCGGCGCCTGAGGACACGAGGGCCCCTGGTACACTCGCCAGGGGCCCGTTTCATTGACGCCACACCCGGCGCGGGCTAGCTCAAGCGCTGGACCGCCGCGCCTCCCGTACTAGGGCCCAGCCGGCGGCGATCGCGACCGCCGAGAAGGCGATGACCTGGACGTAGGGGAAGCCCGGCGGCCCGGCCGTCGTCACGACGAAGGCGTCGACGGCGGTGCGGGTGCCCCGGGACTCCGCATTAGCGGTGTCCGCCGTGGTGAGGCGCAGCACGTGCTGGCCTTCGCCGAGCCCCCTCACTACAGGGACCTCGGCCTGCCATCTCACCTCAGACGCGTACAGATCCAGGTACGAGTTGCCGCCGGCGTCCGTGGGCAGGCCGGGAACTCGTTTGCCATCCAGGGTGGCGAGCAGTATTCCAGAACGGCTGTCCTTCATCGCCACCAGGGTGACGCCGTCGCCCTTGAACGAAAGCGTTAGGGTGACTCCTGGGTCCTCGGCTACAGCGCAGGCGCCGCCGCTGGCCTCGCTGAGTATTGCGTTCTGCCAGCCCTTGCCCCACTCGACACCCGGGCTGGTTTCCTGGTGGTAGCCTGGGCCCGCCGTAGAGAGCGCATTGGCCGCATCTTTGATGGTGTAGTAGACCGTTCGCGGGGTGAAGTCGACGTCCACCATGCGAAAGTAGTACTCGGCGGCGTCGGGAGCGATATCGCCAACATGGCGGAAGTACCAGAAACTGAACACACCGGCCCAGGGCCAGCTGCTCCGGGCCATCTCGATCGCCCGGAGGGCGTACTCAGCCTGCAGCTCCTCGGTGACCCGCCCGTAGACCGCCCGCTCGTCGGGCATGTCGTCGGGGGGAGCGTTCCAGCCGAACTCGTTGAACCAGACGGCCTTGTCGGCGTCGCCGTAGCGTTCCATCACCTGGCGCTGCAGTAAGACGCGAGAGAAGTTGAGCTTGTCGCGCGCCGGCGGGTCCTCCGGAGGCAGGCTCATCCCGAAAGCGTTGGCGGACAGGATGTCGAAGTAGGGCCCGGCTCCGGCCTCGTACAGCTCCTCAAGATACTGTACATCATCCATCGCCCGCCACTTGCCTTCTTCGGGGTGGGGCTCGCCTAGGGTGATTGCCAGTGGAGCGGACAAGACATAGACGTTGGGGTTGGCCTCCTTCGCCCGGGTGTACGCGATCTTGAGCAGTTCGGCGTAGCCGGCCGGGTCGACAGGCCGGTTGCCCCACTCGCTCCAGAGGTTGGGTTCGTTCCAAATCTGCAGGTAGTCCACCCGGCCTTGGAAATGAGAGGCGAAGGCGTAGACGAAATCGCCGTAGTCCTGGAGGTTGTCCGGCGGGCGGCCGGGCACCGTGTTGTCGGCGCGGCTCCAGTCGGGCGCTCGGTCGAGCCGGGCGATGACGCGGATCCCGTAGCGCTCGCAGAGCTCGACGATCTGATCGTACTTCTCCCAGTCAAGATCATCCGGTCGTTGGGCTTTGCCGTCGCGCTCGATCTCGGCCCAGGAGAACTGGATCTTCGCCCAGCGGGTGCCGGCCTCGGCGGCCATAGACACAGTGCGCTCTCGCTTCCAGTCCTCCACCTCGCGGGGAAGGAAGAAGTTGGCGCTATAGGGGTTGACGTCGGTGTTGGGAATCGTGCGCTTGGGGGCGACGGTCACCTGTCGGTCGGCCGACAACCAGGGTATGAGGGCTACGGCGACGCCGATCAGGGCGGCTCCGATCAGAGCGGCGTACAGGTACGCGGGACGTCGCAGAGCTGCCCCTACCGGCCGACGCTCATCCTCCATTCCTGATCCTCCTCGCCCCTGGGGTACAGGCAGAAATGATTGTCTCCCGCTCCGGCGGGCGCCTATAATGGCAACATGGACCTTATCGCGACCCACGAGAACACCGACTTCGACGGCTTCTCGTCGCTCGTGGCAGCCGCCAAGCTCTTCCCCGCGGCACGAGCAGTCGTTCCGTACCAAATGAACCGCAATGTTCGTGCCTTCCACTCACTCTATCAGGATCGGCTGCCGCTGCATAGCCCGAATGATCTGCCCCGCGAGGCCGTGAAGCGGCTCATCCTGGTAGACACGCAGAATCCGTCGCCGGTGAAGGGCGTGGACGAGACGACGGAGTTCGTGGTCATCGACCATCACGTGATGGATCAGCCTCTTCCCCGGGCGACGTACGAACTGGATACCACCGGGTCCATGACCACCATGCTGGTGGAGCGCCTCCTGGAAGAGGGGATTCCCATCGATCCGCTTGAAGCGACGCTCTTCATGCTTGGCATCTATGAGGACACGGGCGGCCTACTCTACGCGGGCACGACACCGCGTGATGCCTTTGCCGTCGCGCATCTCCTCGACCTCGGCGCGAGTCCGGATACAGTCGCCCAATACCTCAGCTATCCACTTACCGAGGAACAGCGCCGGCTCTACGCCTGCCTCTCGCAGAGCGTGGAGACGATCGAGGTGGATGGCGTGACGGTTGCGGTGGCGGCTTCGCGTACGGACGACCACGTCGAGGAGATCAGCGTCCTCGCCCATCGCCTCATGGACTTGTACGAACCTCAGGCGCTCTTCCTGCTGGTGGAGATGGAGGACCACGTGCAGATGGTCGCCCGGAGCGAGAAGGGGACCATCGACGTGGGGCGGGTGGCGCGCCACTTCGGCGGCGGCGGTCACGCCCAAGCGTCCGCGGCGCTAGTCCGCGGGCGAGGCCTGGACACGCTGAGAGCTGAACTCAGAGAGTACTTGCCGCTGGCGGTGGAGCCCAGCATCACGGTGCGGCAGATCATGTCCTTCGGTGTGCACGTCGTGGCCCCCGACACACGAGTGTCCGAGGCGGCGGCCCTCATGCAGCGCTACGGCCATGAAGGCTTCCCCGTGGTCGATGGAGAGCGGTTGGTGGGCATCATCACCCGCCGCGAGATCGACCGGGCCATGCATCACGGGCTGAACCGGGCTCCGGTTCGGGCTTACATGCGCGCTCAGGGTGTGAGCGTCGCGCCCGAGACGGGAGTCCGCCAGCTACAGCGGCTGATGACCGAGCACGACATCGGGCAGGTCCCGGTGGTCGAAGACGGTCGGGTCACCGGGATCGTCACCCGCACCGACCTCATTAAGCTCTGGTCCGCCGAGGGAGAGGGCGCAACCAAGCCGCCGCGCGTCCTAGAGAGGCTGGAGCAGGCCTTGCCGCCCGCCCTCTGGAGCGTTATCCAGAAGGTGGCGGCGTTGGCCGAGGAGCAGGGCTACAGCCTCTACGCTGTGGGCGGTTTCGTGCGCGACCTCCTGCTCGGTTTCCCCAACCTGGACTTGGACTTTGTCGTCGAGGGGGACGCCATCGCGCTGGCGCGCACGGTTCAAGCCAAGCTGGGCGGCCAGGTGCGTAGCCACCGTCGCTTCGGCACGGCCAAGTGGCTGCTTGAGGGATCGTCAGCGGCCGACCCGAGCGCGAGTCACCTGCCGGAGCACATCGACTTCGCCACGGCGCGCACGGAGTTCTACGAGCGGCCCAGTGCGCTTCCGATCGTGGAGCGTAGCTCGATCAAGCAGGACCTGCATCGGCGCGACTTCACCATCAACGCTTTAGCAGTAGCCATGAACCCGGGCCGTCTGGGTGAGGTGCTGGACTTCTTCGGCGGCCTACGGGATCTTGAGCAAGGGCTGATCCGCGTGCTCCACAGCCTATCTTTCGTCGAGGACCCGACGCGGATGCTGCGCGCCGTCCGGTTGGAAGCGCGGCTGGGCTTCCGCATCGAGCCGCGCACCGCCGAGTTGATCCATGACGCTGCTGAGTCGCTTGGCCGAACGTCGGGGGAGCGAGTGGCGGCCGAGCTGCTCCTCACGCTAGACGAGCAGGTTCCCGAGCGGGCCTTGCTCCGGCTGCAGCACTTCGGCCTCCTTGAGCCGGCGCTCGGCGACGTTCGCCTTTCACCGCAGTTGCCGGCCGACATGAGCCGGGCCCGGGACGTGGCGTCTCGGTTCGGGGTGAGCCGCGCGGACCTTCCTCGCACGTACCTCTCCATGATGGCTTGGCAGGCTTCGGAGGAGACCATCGCCGCCCTCACCGAGCGGCTGCGACTGCCTCGGCCGGCGACGCGTTCGCTGCAGATGACGCCCCGGTTGCGGCAGGCGCTCGCTGCACTGGCTGAGCCCACGTTGCCTCCCAGCGGCGTGTGCCGGCTCCTCGAGCCTCACGACGCTGTGGGTTTGCTGGCGGCCTACTCGGTGGCGAGGGATGGCCTGGCGAAAGACAGAGTACGGCGCTACCTGGAGGAGTGGAGCCACGTCCGGCCGGAAGTGAGTGGCGCCGACCTCAGACAGTGGGGCTACCGGCCGGGGCCGCTGTTTGGCGAAGTGCTGACCACGCTGCGTGAGGCCGTTCTCGATGGGCGCATCGGTGGCCGCGCGGAGCAGGAGGCGCTGGCTCGCCGCTGGCTGGCGCAAGGCTATGTCGATGAGTCGGCCGGGGGAGGAGAGCCTTGAGACTGACGGTAGGCACCTGGACTCTTGAGAAGCAATTGGGCCGACCGTACTTCGTGCGCGGGTATCGGCTCGAGCCAGTGGCTTGGGTGCTGCGAGCGACCAAGGGACGGGTTGTGGTGCCAATGCAGGGCGAGCCCACCGGTCACGCTTGGGTGAGGGCGCGAGTGTTCCCGGTCGGCGTCAGTGTCACGGCACCGGATGGGAGGCGCCACGGCTTACTCGCCACTCCGGAGCCGCCGATCTTGGTGCTGCTGCTGGCCGTCATTTCGGCGGCACTGGTGGCAGCGGCGTGGAGGCGCCGGACGTTGAACGAGCGGGAGGAGCTCCGGCAGTGGTAGAGACGTTGTTTCGCTGGCTCGAGGAGTTCCGGCGGGCGAACCTGGTGCATTGGGCGTTCGGCGAGCCCTATCAGAAGGGCGATCGCACGGTGATCCCAGTGGCAATCGCGGAGGTGCGCGTGGACTGGCCGGCGGGGTCCCAAGCAGCGCCCGGAAGCCTACCGACGCTGGCGGAATCCACGTCGGCGCGCCCGGTGGCGCTGATCTCGGTGGGCGAGGACGGTGTCCGGGTTGTGCCCGAGGGCGCTCGTCCGCTGCTGTGGACGTTGGGAGCGGTCGCCGCGGTCATCGGAGCCATCGCCGGCTGGCGGCTGGGCCGCACCTGGCGGGCGTGACCGGGGCCGGGCGGGCCTGACGACGTCATGCGGCTGTCCCTGGTGCTGGCGCAGTTGGCAGCCATCGTGCTGGAAGTAGGGCTCCCCCTGCTGGCCGCACGTTGGGCCTTACGGCGGCTCCACCTGGGTTGGGAGTCCTTCGGGTACGGCGGTTTCACCTTCTTCATCGCGGGCTTGCTGGTGCTCTTGCCCGTGGTGAACTGGATCACGCACGCGGGTGCCCGCTGGGTCGAGGGGCAAGCCGGCCTCGGCCTCGCCCTCTGGGCCATCGGCCTGGCCATGCCGACAGCCGCAGTGGAGCAGTCCGGCCGCTACCTTGGTCTGCGGCGCTTGCTCACCGGACCGCACCGTACCTGGTCACGAGCGGTGCTGTTCGGTCTCGGGTATGGAGCGGTACAGGTCCTTGCCCTGTCGGCACTTCCTACCTTTGTGGACCTCGCCAACGCGCTGCTTCTTCCCCAACTGAACCCCTACGCGCTCGGCCTGACCCCACGCGAGACCATGGACATACTGGCGGTGCAGCGGGAGGTTGCCACGATGGAGACGTGGCGACCGCTGCTGGGCAGCCTGGAGAGCACGGCGCTGGTGGCACTGCAGACAGGGCTGTCGGTGTTGGTAGTGCAGGTCCTGGCGCGGGCGCGCCGTGTGTGGCTGTTGTACGCTGGGGCGCTGCACACCGCCGGCCAGGCGTCACTGCTTCTGGGGACGGTCTACCGGCAGCCGTGGTTGGGCCTGTTGGGGCTGGCCGTGGCCGGCGGTATGGCGGGGGTGTGGGCTTTGCGGCTCCGCCCTCAGCGCCGGCTCATCATCTCGGCGTAGACGGCTGCCGTGCGCCGGGCGATACTCGCCTGGGTGAAGTGCTCCAGCACTCGTTGCCGGCCGAGCTCCCCGAGAGCCTCGGCCAGTCCTGGTTCGGCTTGCAGGCGGGCCAGGTGGTCGCGTAGGCCGCCGGCATCTCCCTCGCTGAATACCAGGCCGGCATCGCCGATAACGTGGGGGATCTCGCCGCTGTCGGAGCCGATCACCGGCACGCCGCAGGCCATGGCCTCGATGAGCACGCGGCCGAACTGCTCCACCCAGTTGGGCAGCGAGATCGACGGCAACACCAGGCAGCTGAGTCCCTGCAGATGGCGGGGCACCTCGCCGGAGGAGACGGGGAGCTGCCAGGTGACACGATCGGCGATTCCGAGTTCGCCGGACAGGCGGGCCAGAGCCTTCCTTTCGGTACCGCTGCCGAGGAGGCTCAGCCGCCACTCTCCGGGAAGGCCGGCAGTGGCGCGCAGCAGCAGGTCGACGGCCTTCCCGGGCACGAATCGGCCCACGTAACCGATGTTGAAGACGGGCGGGCGTCCACTGCCGGGCCGGAAGCGGTTCTCGTCGACGCCGAACTGGGGCAAGACGGCGATCGGTCCGGCATAGCCCTTGGCCCGCAGAACCCTCTCGGCATCGCGGTTTCCGGCGATGGCGTGGTTGGCGGCGCGGTAGCAGTACCGTTCCAGCAGGCGGAAGGGCAGGGGGTAGCGCCGGTTGAGGTTCTGCCAGGTGAAGAAAACGGTGCGCGCCGCCGCCCGCTTGGCCGCCCGCAGGGCCAGCGCCGTGGCGAGGTTGTAGGGCTCTTCTTCCATGTGCACGATGTCTGGCCGAATGCTCGCGATCAAGCGACCCAGACCGCGAAACCAGTGCAAATGGAAGTGCCCATTGAGGGCCAGGGACAGCACTTCCAGCCGGTAGCCGCGCGCGTCACCGGGCTCCAGGGCGCTCTGGCCGCGGTCGTCCTTCCATGACGGCGGAGCCACCAGGGTCAGGTCAACGCCTTGTGCAGCCAGCAACTCCGCCTTCCGCCGGTACTCGGCTGAGACGTAGGCCTTGGAGACGAGAACGACGCGCACGGCCCTCGGTCCTACTGCTCGACGGGTAGGCGGAGTTCCCGTCTTGACGGGGTGTAGCCCAACGCCTCGTAGAATGCCGCTGCTTGCCGATTGGCCTCGTAGACGGTCAGACGAATCTCCGCCGCTCCCTGTTCACGGGCCCACTCCCGCACGGCTTCCATGAGCGCCCGGCCCTCGCCCCGGCGGCGGTACTCCAAGCTCACCGCGAGGTTGTACACGGTGACGAACCGCTTATGCACCAGAATAGGCAAGGGCTTCGTCTCGCCAACGATGGCCTCGACGAGTCCCACGATGACGCCGTCGATCTCGCTTACCAGAAGGAGCGCATCGGGGTTCGTCACCATACCGGCCAGCCATTCCCGGGTGCGCCGGGGCTCCTCGGGCTGCCGAAAGGTGTCGGAGGCCAGGCGGAGGTGCAGGTCGTCCACCTCTTGGTATAGGCGCAGGATCGCCTCGAAGTCGGCATCTTCCGCCGGGCGGACGGTACCGATCACAGTTGGGGCTCCACAGGCCGTCGCTCCTCGATCAGCATGGACTCCCCCTGTTTCCGTGTCACCAGATACTTGCGCCAGGTGGGCGAAGACTCCAGCGGTTCCGCCGCACCAGAGGCGCTGAAGCGCAGGTGCGGGCCGCGGCTCTCGTCACGCAACAGCGCGGCTCGCAGTACCATCTCGGCCACCAGCAGCAGATTGGCCGTCTCTGCGGCGTGTTGCAGGCCCATGTCGCCGGCGCCGGGCCGGCGCCTCGTGAGGGCGCTCAGCTCTTGGAGCCCGTCGGCCAGCCCATCGGCGGTGCGCACTACCATGCAGCGCCGGTCCATTAGCCGCTGGACCTCAGAGCGAAGGGCGCCGGAGGCGTCGGGTGATTGACATAGGACGTCAAGGCGGCGGTGGGCGGCTTCGAGCGAGGCTGGGTCCAGAGACGAGCGCCTCAAACGGGCGCACTGAGCCGCGTTCTCGCCGGCGAAGCGCCCGAACACTTGGGCGTCCATGAGGGCATTGCCACCGGGGCGGTTGGCACCGTGCTGCCCACCCGCGACCTCTCCGGCGGCGTAGAGGCCGGGCACGTTGGTCTCAGCGTGGGTGCGGATCTTCACCCCGCCCTGGAAGTGCTGCGCGGCGGACGCTATCTCCGCCCGGTCACCGGCAACAAGGTCTACCCCGCGCTCGCGCAACCACTCTACTGAGGGCCGGTTGATGGCCAGCAGACGAGCGAGGGGGCGGCTGCGGAACGGCTCCTGGTCCAGGTCCACGCCTTTGACCTCGCGGTACCAGGAGCGGATGCTCTCGGGTAGTTGGGCGACATCGAGGCCGGTCGGATTGGCGCTGTAGTCCAGGTAGACCCGTCGCCCTCGGGCACGCTCGTACGTAGCGGCGATGTCTATGACATGGCTGGGCTGCTCCGCCGAGACGGGCCAACTGGCTCCCTTGCGGAAGAGGACGGCGTACATTCGGGCCGGCGGGGCGCCGGGGTCCATGTAGGTGGGAAGGAACTCCTCGCCGGCGTCATTCAC
>JAXGMM010000002.1:0-486813 GCA_040768685.1 Anaerolineae bacterium | reverse complement strand
GAGGTTGCGGGCGGCTGAAGTCGCCCGCTGTAGGCCTTCGGCCAAGCGATCGGCGCGCAGCGCCTCCAGCGGTGGACCTTGGTCCGCCGCAAACCCAGGCTTCGCCAGATCCGCAGCCCCGTCCAGTCACGGCGGGGCGTTGTCCCGTCGCGCACCAGGGCCACTGTTGCTCGTGGTGGCGGGGCCGGTGGACCGCGTTCCAATTCGGGTCCGGAACGCCATTCCCGGGGCTGATATCTGGCGTCCCTCCCATCCTCGATCCGGCGCCGGCCTCATCCTCTGCCCCACCTCGGGCTCCACGTATTGGCCGGTGACCACCGAGCCGGCCCACGGACGTGCCCACGCGCTCTTAGTACACGCACTCCCGTGCCGCCTGGGCGTAGGCGCGGAGATTCTCCTCGCCGGTGTCGAAGAAGTGGTCCGACGGCGACAGTATGAAGCCGCCGCCCGGGCCGAGCGCCTCGAACAGGCGGTGCACCTCGGCGCGCACCTTCTCCGGCGTCCCGTCGGTGAGCACGTTGAACTGATCGAGCCCGCCGATGAGCGCCACCTGGTCGCCGATGCGGCGCTTGATCTCGGCCGGATCGGCGTCCCCTCCCACGCCGGCGGGAGCCAGCGTCTCGGCGGCGTCGCAGCCGTTCTGCACGATCAGTTCCAGGATGGGCATCATGCCACCGCAGGTGTGGTAGACCACCCGGTGGCCGACGTCGTGGAGCAGCTGATGGATCTCCCGATCGTAGGGCAGGCAGAACTCACGGAAGAGCGCCGGCGAGATCACCGTTGAGGACGCCGCCCCGCCGCCGGTCTCGACCAGGTCCAGCGGCAGGCCGCGGAGGCTCTCGTCGATGTACTGGAGCTTCTTGTTGGTGAGGGAGCACAACAACTCGTGCACCCAGCCGGGATCGTCGTAGGTAGCCATGATCATCTCTTGGGTGCCGTACAGTTGGCAAGCGTGCTGCCAGGGGCCGCCCTGATCGCCGAAGACGAAGCCGCGCAGGATGCCGTCCTGGCCCAGTTCCTCATAGGCCGCGGCGACGGGCCTCGGCGCCAGCTTGGGCACCGGCATGTAGTCCCGCACCAGGGACATGTCTTCCGGCCGCTTGATGATCGGCTCCGTTACCCATTCGGTCCGCTCGTCCCCTTCCCGCGTCTGGGTGAGGGCGCCGCCCGGCGTCTCGATGGTGGCTTCGGTGATACGGTTGCCTTCAGCGTTCACGTGCGAGCGCTCCTCCACCCGCCACTGGGCGGTGGAGACGCGAGAATGCTCGATGGGTGGCAACACGGCCGCGTCCAACCCGAAGCGGCGGAAAGCATCCAGGGCGGAGATGCCGCCCAGGAAGCGGTTGAGGTGGTAGGCCTGCCACTGGTGCACCGAGGCGGGCAGCCGGTCGGGCACATCCATCGACAGGGCGGCCAACATGCGTTCCTTGGCGGTCATCGGCTTGCTCACCGGCTCCCCCCGCGACCAGGCGTTGCCATAGTATAGCGCAGTGTGGGAGGGACAGGCAGGCCGTGCCAGGGTCCTTCGATACTCGGTGAGCACGCCGCCGAGCGGGCGTCCGGACTTGGTGGACACGCGGGCGCTTAGGAAGGAAGGGGGGCGGGAAGCCGCGCAGTGGTTCCGCTCTTTGAAGCCACGAGCGGCGGAGGCTAGGTATACGCCCGGCATCTATGCTATGCTCCGCTCAGGATCGGCTGACTTAGCCTCGCTGTTGGATCCGGCGCGGAGTGTGGAACCATGCCTGCCTTCCATGATCGCACCCAGGCGGGGCGGCTGCTGGCCGCCAGACTGACCCCCTACGCCCGGCGCGACGACGTCCTCGTGCTGGCCCTGCCGCGCGGCGGCGTGCCGGTCGGCTACGAGGTGGCCCGCGCCCTGGAAGCGCCGCTGGACGTCTACGTTGTGCGAAAGCTGGGCGTTCCCGGCCAGGAGGAACTGGCTCTCGGGGCGATCGCGTCCGGCGGGGTGCGGGTCCTGAATCAGGACGTGGTGCGGGCCGTGGGCATAGACGAGGGCAGCATCGATGCTATCGCCGCCCGCGAGCAAGCGGAATTGGCGCGACGGGAGGCGCTTTACCGGGGCGACCGGCAGCCGCCCGCGGTGGCAGGGCGCACCGTCGTTCTGGTGGACGACGGCCTGGCCACCGGCGCCACCATGCGCGCCGCCGTGCGGGCTTTGCGCCAGATGGTCCCCCGGAGGCTGGTGGTCGCCGTGCCCACCGGTGCTCCCGAGACCTGTGCGGAACTGGAGCGCGAAGTGGATGAGCTGATCTGCCTCATCATGCCCGAGCCCTTCTACGGCGTCGGCTTCTGGTACGATCGCTTCGCTCAGACGACCGACGCGGAGGTGGCGCGCCTCCTGCGCGAGGCTGCCCGTCTCCACCCTGGCTTCTGAGGCCCGGTTCCACCCTTCAGCCGTGTCTCATTGCCGACTCATACCGTTTTAGGAGCGTGGTCCTTGGACAGAGTGAGCAGGTGGAAAGACGACGAGGGCCTGGTGATGGTCGAGGTGGGCTCGGCCGGCCTGGAAGCGGAACTGGAGGCGCCTTACGGGGCCACGGGGCTGGTGCTCTTCGCCCACGGTTCCGGCAGCGGACGGACGAGCGCGCGGAACCAGCAGGTGGCGCGCGAACTGAGGGCGGGTGGACTGGCGACACTGCTGCTCGGCTTGCTCACCCGGAGCGAGCAGGCGGAGGATGCCCGAACGGGCCGGCTGCGCTTCGACATCGCCCTGCTGGCCGAGCGCCTGCAGGGCGCGACCGAGTGGGTGGCGACCCAGCCCGAGACGGCTCACCTGCCCATCGGCTACTTTGGGGCGAGCACCGGCGCGGCCGCAGCGCTCTCGGCAGCGGCCCGGCTGCCGGAGCAGGTCCGCGCCGTCGTCTCTCGCGGCGGCCGGCCCGACTTGGCGAAGGAGCACCTCGCCGCCGTCAAGGCGCCCACGCAGTTCATCGTGGGCGGCGAGGACTTCCTAGTGATCAACTTCAATCAGGCCGCCCGCTCGCGAATGGCGGCGGAGTCAAGGCTGGAGATAATACCGGGAGCCGGACACCTCTTCGAGGAACCGGGCGCCATGCAGGAGGTCGCTAGGCTGGCGCGCGAGTGGTTCTTGCGCCACCTGTCCGGCAAACCGGCAATCTAGCGGAGGATACTGTTGAGCCACGGGCACCAGCACACCCACGTCCACGGGCACGCCCATGGGGAGGACAGCCGCCGGCGGCTGCTCCTCGCGCTCTCCTTCACCGGCGCCATCTTCGTGGCCGAGTTGGCCGGCGGCTTGATCACCGGCAGCCTGGCGCTCCTCTCCGACGCCGCCCACATGTTCCTGGACGTACTGGCGCTGGCAATGAGCTATGCCGCGATACGCATCGCCGCCCTCCCCGCCGATGACCGCCACTCGTACGGCTTCCACCGGGTGCAGGTGCTGGCTGCCCTCGCCAACGCCGTCACCCTGGTGGTGGTGGCGGTGGGAATCTTCCGCGAGGCGTGGCACCGCTTCTCCGAGCCGCCGGAGATCATGGCCGGGCCCATGCTCGTCATCGCCCTGATCGGCCTGGCGGCCAACGTCGCCTCCGCCCTGGTGCTGCACGGGCATGACGAGGAGGACATCAACGTCCGCGGCGCCTTCCTGCACGTCCTGGGCGACGGCCTCGCTTCGGCGGGCGTGCTGGCGGCAGCGGCCGTCATCATGATCACCGGTCGCACCGAGGTCGACGCCATCGTGTCCGTGGCCATCGGCCTCATCGTCGCCTATAGCTCCATCGGCCTGCTGCGCCGCTCTTTGCACATCCTCACCGAGGGAGTGCCGGAGGGCCTCTCGTTGGACACCATTGCCGGCGCCATGCACGAGGTGAGAGGCGTCACCGAGGTGCATGACCTGCACGTGTGGTCCCTCGGACCCGGTTTCTCCGCCCTCTCGGCGCACGTGGTGGTGGACGCCGAGACGCTTCCTCAGGTGCAGGGGATCATGGCCGACCTGCGCCGGTTGCTGCACGACGACTACGGAATCGAGCACCGCACCATCCAGGTGGAGTGGGCCAGCTGCGGTCAGGGTGAACTCACCTGCTACATCCCCGTGCTTCCAGGGAAATGAGATAGCCACGGAGGCACAGAGACACGCGGAACTACCAGTTCCCCGACAGATGTCAAGCCCTTTTCCGCGTCTCCGTGACCCTGTGGCCAATGCGTCGTTGCCGGGGGCGACGCCAACCGCTATAGTGAGTGCGTGACCGGAAACGAGATACCACCGACTTGCCCCGAAGGCTGCAGCGATCACGGACGTGGTGGTTGCGCTGCCGAGCCGGTGTCCCTCGCCCGCTATCAGCACCTCAACTGCCTTTCGGCCACCGCCGACGGCGAGTGGTGGGAGTGCGATTGCGGCCTCCCCTTGGACGAACCCACCGAGATCCCGGCTACGGTCGCCTGCGCCTGCGGGCAAGTGTGGCGCTTCGACCGCTGGCCGGTGGGCGGCGACGGCAGCCCGGTGGAGACGACGAACGTAGAGCCACGCCGTGTGTGATCGGCAACCTCATAGGGAGAGTCCGATGCCCGCTAGGATGACGTCCCGCGAACGGATGATCGCCGCGCTGCGCCGACAGGACGTGGACTACGTCCCCTGCTGCCCCACCTTCAGCCCCTCGCTGGTCGGCCCGGAGCACACCTGGAAGGGCCGCGCCGACGGCCTGGAGCAGATCGTCAACAGCCTCGGCCTCGACGCCTGCGTTCGCTTCTCGCTGGAGCCGTCGCGCCACCCCGACGTCACCGAGAGCGTGTGGAAGGAATCCGTCCCGGGCGAACGCTGGCCCATCGTGCACAAGCGCTTCGACACCCCCGCCGGCCCGCTGACCGCCGCCATCCGCCTCACCGACGACATGCCCCAGCGCGAGGACGTCCTCATCTACGACGACTGGAACGTCTCCCGCTTTGTCGAGCCCTGGTTCAAGACCGACGCCGATCTGGACCGCTTCCAGTATCTGCACCTTCCCCCCACTGACGCCGACATCGTCCAGGCGCGGGAGCGCTTCCTCGCCGCCAAGGCCTTGGCGGACCGCTACCAGGTCATCACGTACGCCACGGTGGGTAAGGGGTTGACCGGCACCTTGCAGCTCTGGGGCGCCACTCAGGCCATCCTCGTCTCCATGGACCGCCCCGACCTGATGGAGCGCTACCTGGAGATCGAGCACCGGTCCAACATGCGTATGGCCGAGGTGCTGAGCGGCTGGGGTGTGGACGTGATGCGGCGCAACGGCTTCTACGAGACCACCGACCACTGGAGCCCGGCGCAACTGCGGCGCTTCGTGGTGCCGCAGGTAAAGGAAGAGATAGCGGCGATGCGCTCCGGCGGCGCCGTCACCGCCTACACGGTGGAAACGGGCATCATGCCCATCCTGGACATCCTCGCCGACCTGGAGTTCGACGCCTACGACGCCATTGAGCCTGCGCTTGGCCACCAGGACATGAAGGTGGTGGCGGCTAAGCTGGGCGACCGGCACGCCTTCTGGGGCGGTGTCTCCGGCCCCATCCACATCGGCGAGGGCACGCCTGAGATCGCCCGCCAGGCCGTGCGGGATGCCTTCGACACCTTTGGGCGGCGGGGACTGGTGCTCAACGCCGTCCCGTCCATCCGGGCGCACTGGCCGTGGGAGAACGCCCTCGCCATGTTCGACGAGTGGCGGCGGCTTCGCTAGAGCGAGGGGCCCCTAGCTTTAGCTCACCAGTGGAGGCGCTACGCGCCGTCCCCTGGCCGAAGGCCTCCAGCGGTGGGCTTCAGCCCGCCGCATCATCCGGCTCGGCGGCGTGCGCACCGGGAACCGAACGGGTCTCCGCCCGCCAGGAGCGCCCTTGCCGTCACACCGCCTCTGACCTACCATGCCCTCATGCGGGCGGGGCCGTCTCCCCGCCCCGGAGGCTAATGCCCAAGAGCAAGCATACCCCCTACTTCGAGACTCTCGAGGCCCTCGAGGCCGGCGACTGCCCCGTCTGCGCCGCCAGCAAGCGCAGCGTCGACCGCTACCTCGATGCCCTCCTCTACGAGTGCGTCAACGACCCCGCCGTCCGCCGGCGGACGCGCGCCGCCCACGGCTTCTGTCGTCTGCACGCCTGGCAGTTGCGCCGTCACGGCGGCGCCCTCGGCATGGCTATCATTTACCGAGACGTCGTCCGCGATGCGGTAGAGGCGCTCAACGCGGCCGAATACAGCCCCAGGTCGCGCCTGTCGCCCCGGGCCGTAGCTGAGGCCGTCGACAAGGACCGCCCCCACTCCGGCACCGCCGCCCTGGTCAGCGCGCTTCAGGCGCGCGGCCAGTGCCCGGCATGCGGCGTCCAGCAGCGCACCGAGGCCATGTACGTGGACGTCCTTCTCGACCACCTGCAGGACGAACGCATCACCGCCGCCATGGATCAGAACGCCGGTCTCTGCCTGCCCCACCTGACCCTCGCCTTGCAGCGCCTCCGCGGCCAGGAGCTATTCCGCGTCTTGGCCGATCGTGCCCGCATCAGCTTCACCACCCTCCTCGCCGACCTCGACGAGATGATCCGGCTAAGCGACTACCGCTTCCAGGGACAGCGCCTGGGCGATGTCGGCGATGCTTGGATCACTGCCATCGAGCGCGTCACCGGCGAGGAAGGGCTCACCTAGCCGCCTATCCAGCCGCACTTCTGTGGAGGTGAACCTTGTCGCTCGTCCTCAAGCCGGATGACGCCCGCCTTACCTGGCAGGGAACCGTCTCGCTCCAGCACACCAACGGGTTCGCCATGCCCTGGCGCATTCCCTACCAGGACGGCGTGCTCTACCCGCTGCCTCTGGTGGAACGTGCCGCCATGCCCGCCGGCGTCCGCCTCTCCCTGCACACCGACTCTACCGCCTTGGCGGGCGATGTCCTCGGCTGGCCCTGCGACGATGATCCCAGCCCCACCCAGGACATCAGCCCGCTCGACCTCTATTGCGACGGCTCCCTGTTCGGCCGAGCCGGCCTGGTCGGGGCGGACAGCTTCCGCTTCGAGGGGCTTCCGCCGGGCGACAAGCTGCTGGAGCTGTGGCTGCCGCAGTATGGCCTGTTCCGCCTGCGCGCCCTTCACTTGGACGATGGCTCCACTGTGAGCCCCTATCAGGACGACCGCCCCCGATGGGTCACCTACGGCAGCTCCATCAGCCACTGCGCCGGCGCCGAGTCTCCCTCGTTCACCTGGCCGGGCATCGTCGCCCGCGAGCACGGCCTCAACCTCACCTGCCTTGGCTTCGGCGGCCAGTGCCACCTCGATCCCCTCATGGCCCGCGTCATCCGCGACTTGCCCGCCGACTACATCTCCCTGAAGCTGGGCATCAACATCAAGGGTGCCTCCAGCCTCAGCGAGCGCACCTTCTTCTCCGGCATCACCGGCTTCGTCGAGATCGTGCGCGAGAAGCACCCCGACACCCCCATCGTGCTCATCTCGCCCATCCTGGCGCCACCACACGAGGAGGCAACCAACGCCGTCGGCCTCAACCTGGTCAAGATGCGCGACGAAGTGGAGAAAGCGGTCACCGCCCTCTGCCGCCATGGCGCCCGCAACGTCCACTACCTTGACGGCCGCGAACTGCTCGGCCCGGCAGACGTCTCCTACCTGAATGCCGATGGCGTGCACCCCTCCGCCGAGGGCTACAAGCTCATGGGCCGCCACTTCCTGGACAAGGTCGCCAAGCGAGTGTTCGTCTAACCACCGGGCCTGAGGGGGTCCGGCCCATCCGATTCCCGCGGTAGGGGCCGGCCCCCGTGCCGGCCCTCCCCGCAGCGATGGAAACCGGGCGGGCGCGGGGGCTTTCCCCCACCACCCGCCCTTCGCCCGCCGAAACGAACCGAAGTCCCCTCACGAACACCGCCTCCCCGTGTTGCATCCCGACCCGCCACTGCTATACTTATCCCATCCGTGTTTCACGGGCCTCACGAGCATGCGCTCGGTTCGCCGCCGGCACGGCGGTGGGCCTGGAGCGAACCGCGAGCTACCGGACTCACCTCGAGTCTGGACGCGGGGAGCGCAGGACCTTGGCAGTACCGCTTGGTCCCCAGTCGCGTGCTCGGTTTTCTTTCGGAGCCTTACTCTCCCCCACCCGGCCGGGAGTCTTGGCGCGTCCGAAAGCCGATGAAGTCCGCGGAATGGCGAAGCACCAACCTGCTGGGAGGGCACGAGACCACCCAAATGCAAGAGCTAATCGAGAACACCGTGGAGGAACCTCCTTCTACTGCCGACGAACCCCCCGGTACTAAGGCCGACGTACCGGCCCGCCTCTGGAATGACTGGCGCTGGCAGATGCGCCATGCCCTGCGCACCGCCGACCAACTCAGCCAGGTGATCCACCTCAGCCCGGACGAACGCGAAGCACTCGCCATCCCTGGTCGTCTGCGTGTCCAGATGACGCCTTACGTGGCGAGCCTGATGGACCCTGACGATCCGCACTGCCCCATCCGGCGGCAACTGATCCCGACCACCGCCGAGTTCGAGGCGTGCCCGGACACGGTGGCCGACTCCCTGCACGAGGACGAGCAGTCGCCCGTGCCCGGTCTAGTGCATCGCTACCCGGACCGCGTGCTTCTCCTCTCCACCACCCTGTGCGCCGCGTACTGCCGCCACTGCACCCGCAGCCGCCTGGTGGGCAAGGGTGCCCGCGCCGGCGTGCGCGACTGGGACGCCGCCCTAACCTACATCGCCGCCCACCCCGGAGTTCGCGACGTGCTGGTCTCCGGCGGCGATCCGCTCACCCTGGCCGACCGGGTGCTGGAGAAGCTGCTCGCCGGGCTGCGCGCCATTCCCCATGTGGAAGTCATCCGCATTGGGACGCGCGTGCCCTTCTTTCTGCCGCAGCGCATCACCCCCGAGCTGACGGACATGCTGCGCCGGTATCACCCGATCTGGATGAACGTTCACTTCAACCATCCCAAGGAGCTGGCCTCTGAAGTCGAGGCGGCGCTGAACCGCCTGGCCGACGCCGGCATCCCTCTTGGCAGCCAGTCCGTCTTGCTGGCCGGCATCAACGACTGCCCGGCCAGCATCAAGGCGCTGGGACAGAAACTGGTCCGCAACCGCGTCCGGCCCTACTACCTCTACCAGTGCGATCTGGTGGAGGGGGCGGCGCACTTCCGGACGCCGGTGGCCAAGGGCATCGAGATCATGGAGTCGCTGCGGGGGCACACCTCCGGGTTCGCCATCCCCCAATACGTCATCGATGCGCCCAACGGCGGAGGCAAGGTGCCCATCATGCCCAACTACCTGATCAGCATGTCGGACACCCACGTCGTCGTGCGCAACTACGAGGGAATGATCAGCAGCTACGCCCAGCCCACCGACTACCCGGGCCACGACCGCGCGCACTGCGACTACTGCAACGGCTGCCAGGGCGTATCCGCCCTCCTGTCCGGCCAGAAGGACGCCATCCGCCCCGAAGGCTGGCAGTACAGCCACGTCAAGCACGAGGCCTAGCCGGCCCTATTGGTTAGCCACAGAGCCGCAGAGGCACAGAGACCGGGCATTGCCGAGAGCCAGCTGAGTTCTCCGTGTCTCCGTGCCTCTGTGGCTTTCCATTACGGCGTTGGACTGGTAACTCAGCCGAAAGACTCCACTCAGGACATAGCCCTATGCGCGTAGCCCTGCTGTTCAACTCGAAGCACAACATCGCCAGATCGGCCGACGCTCCCATCGACGCTCTCGCCGAGTACGACTCAGAGGAGACCACCCAGGGACTGGCGCGCGCCCTCCGCTCCGCCGGCCACACCGTCTTCCCCTTGGAGGCGGACGCCACCCTGCCGGACACGATTCGCGACGTGTCGCCCGACATCTGCTTCAACATCGCCGAGGGCCTGCGCGGCGAATCCCGCGAGTCGCACGTGCCCGCGCTGCTGGAGATGCTGGGCATCCCCTACGCCGCCTCCGGCATCCTGGCCAACGCCATCTCCCTGGACAAGGCCGTCTGCAAGCGCGTCTGGCAGTCCAGCGGCCTGCCCACCGCTCCCTTCCAGTTGTTCCGCACCGGCGACGAGCCTCTCAGCGACGAGCTTACCTACCCGCTCTTCGTCAAGCCCGTGCGTGAGGGCACCGGCATGGGGATCAGCCAGCAGTCGGTCGTGCGCGATGAGGCGGAGCTGCGCGAACGAGTCAACTGGGTCATCTGCGCCTACCGGCAGCCCGCCCTCGCCGAGCCCTTCCTCCCCGGCCGCGAGTTCACCGTCGGGCTGATCGGCAACGAGCGGTCCGTCTGCTCCTTGCCCGCCTCGCCCTTGTACGACGAACGCGGCTTCCACGTCTTCCCGGTGCTGGAGATCGACGTCAGTCCGGTCGAGGATGCGCAGGGCATCTACAGCAGCCACATCAAGAGCAACCGGCCCATGGACCCCGCCTATCTCTGCCCGGCGCCCATCGATGGCGATCTGGCCGCCGAGCTGCAGGACCTATCCGTGCGCGCCTTCACCGCCATCGGCGCCGTGGACGTCTCGCGCGTGGACCTCCGGCTGGACGAGGCCGGTCGGCCGTTGCTGCTGGAGATCAACACCCTGCCGGGTCTCAACCCCACCTACAGCGACATCGTCATGGCGGCGCGCGCCGAGGGCATCGCCTACGAGCTGCTGGTGAACGAGGTACTCAACCTCGCCATCGCCAGGCACGGGCTGGCGCGTTAGCCTACTGAGGCCGCCGCAGCCCCCGAGTGTGGCCGTCCCCGGCGGAGACCGGCACAAGGCGCTGTACCTGGGAGGTAAGGGGAGAGCGCAGAGTGCCTTTCGCGCAGCGACAACGGGCTTCGTCCCCTTCCGTACGGACTATGGAAGGGGGCGGTGGTTTCGCCCTTCGAAGCCGCGAGAAGGTTAGGTTGTCCCCACGTCCTCGGCGAGGCCGCCAGGCGACGGTCCGCTGAAGCAGATGGCGGGGCGCTCCGCTCTATGTCTCGCCCTCCGGCGGTTCCTCGCGCATCCTCCGCAGCCGCTCGGCGATCTTGGCCTCCGCCCCCAACCGGCCCGGCTCATAGTAGCGGCGTCCCTGGAGAGCGTCGGGGAGGTACTGCTGCTTCACCCAGTGGCCCTCGAAGTCGTGGGGGTACTGGTAGCCCTCCCCGTGCCCGAGGGCGGCGCCGTCGCGACTGGCATCCTGAAGATGACGCGGCACCTGCACCTTGCCCTCCCGTTCCACATCGGCCAGGGCGGCCCAGTACGCGCCGGCCGAGTTGGACTTGGGGGCGGTGGCCAGGTAGAGGGCGGCATGGGAGAGGGTGTACTGCGCCTCGGGCAGGCCCACCCACTCCAGCGCTCGCGAAGCGGCCACCGCGATTTGCAGCGCCTGCGGGTCCGCCAGCCCCACGTCCTCGGAGGCGAAGATGATCATGCGGCGGACGATGAACCGGGGATCCTCGCCGGCGTAGATCATCTTGGCCAGCCAATAGAGGGTGGCGTCGGGGTCGGAGCCGCGCATGCTCTTGATGAAGGCGCTGATGGTGTCATAGTGGGCGTCGCCGTCCTTGTCGTAGAGCAGGGCGCGGCGCTGCATGGCTTGCTCGGCCACGGCCAGGTCGATGACCACCTTTCCGCGGCGATTGGCGGGGGTGGCGGTGGCGGCCGACTCGAGGGCGTTCAGGGCCACCCGGGCGTCCCCGCCCGCCAGGCGGGCGATGTGGGCCAGCGCCTCATCGGACACCTCGAGGGGAATGCGGCCCAACCCCAGTTCGGCGTCCGCAAGGGCCCGGCGAAGCAGCACGGTGAGGTGCTCCTCGGAGAGGGGCTGTAACTGGAACACCCGGCTGCGCGAGACCAGCGGGCCGATAACCTCGAAGTAGGGGTTCTCAGTCGTAGCGCCGATGAGCACCACGGTGCCGTCTTCCACGTGGGGGAGCAGGGCATCCTGCTGCGCCTTGTTGAAGCGATGGATCTCGTCGACCAGGAGGATGGTACGCTCGCCCAGCGTCTCCATGCGCCGTTTGGCCTCGCCCACCACGCGCCGGATGTCGGCCACGCCCGAGGTGACGGCGCTCAGGGAGGTGAAGTGGGACTGGGTGGCGTTGGCAATGATCACCGCCAGGGTGGTCTTGCCGACGCCGGGAGGGCCCCAGAGGATGATGGATGAGAGTTGATCGCTCTCGATCGCGTGGCGAAGGATGCGCCCCGGGCCCAGGATATCCTCCTGACCCACGTACTCGTCCAGCGAACGCGGCCGCATGCGCGCGGCTAGGGGCTCGCGCCGCGTCGGCTGGGGCGGCGACGGCCGGAACATTCTGGTCTGCATCGCTCTCCTCCCTGGACGCAGTCTACTTCGGCCGCCGGTCGACGCAACCGTGGGCTGGGCTTCGGTGGCGCGCTCTCCCAGGTCGCCCCGGGCTGAAGCCGCGGGGCTACGGGTTGGCGAAGCCGGCCTGCGCCGGCTCCTCAGGCCGCGAAGCGGACGGACCCATGTCGCCCATGGCGCGAAGCGCCTCCAGCGGCGGCTTTCAGCCCGCCGCTCGGGGTGTGGTCTTGCTGGGTCCGCGGGCGGCTGAAGTCGCCCGCTGGGGGCCTGCGGCCGGGGTCCGTGTCGATCCGTGGTTCGACGCGGAGCGGCTCCAGCGGTGGCATGAGGGCCCGCCCACACGCAGGCGGCAATGTGAGCGGTGCTTTGCTGGGCAAATCACCGCTGTAGTAGACTGGTACAAGGCATGTTTCGCCTTCGGCGGCGACTGCCAGCGACGTCGCGGCCGTAACCAGGCGCCGTCGGTGTTCGGTTCCAGTGGCGTTGTGGCCACCGGGTTAGCGCGCGCGTCCCGTTGGAGGCAGTCCCTTGTCCCGGTACCTCGCTTACCTCGCCCTCACCCTGAAGTTGGCGGCCAGCCGGCTGCGTAACCGCCTTGGCCTGACCATACTCAGTCTGGTGGGCATCAGCCTTGCGGTCGGCCTGGTGGTCTCCATCCCCGTCTTCTCCGAGTTGGTCAGCCGGCTGGTGCTCCGCCAAGAACTCACCGACTTCGCCTCGGTCAACGATCGCCCCCTATTCACCCTGCGCTACTACGCCCTCCCGAGCACCGGCTGGCCCATGTCGGTCGCGGACGTGGACGGCAACGGCAGGTGGCTGTCGGACATCACCCGGCGCGAGATCGGCCTGCCCATCACCTACAGCTATACTCAAGTGGAGAGCCCGGGCCTGCTCTTCAAGCCGGGTGCAGCCGATGCCGACGGATCGACCACCAAGACGGGCAGCAGCGGCGGATCGGTCACCTTCTTCAGCGTCGCCTTCATCGAGGGGGCTGATCAGAACCTCGACGTAGTCGCCGGCGCTCCCTTCGGAAGTGGTCAGGACTCTCCCTACCTTGAGGCTTGGATACAGGCGCCGCTGGCAGCCAAGCTCGGCCTCAACGTGGGAGACGTACACCGGCTCAGCTACTTCGCCGCCGGGCAGCAGGAGCCCATCCCGGTGCACATTGCCGGTGTTTGGCAGCCGAAGGAGGGCTCCGAAGGCTTCTGGTACGGCGACCCCACCAAGACGCTGCAGGATCACTTCCTCACCACCCGCGAAGGCTACGTGCGCTTCGTCGAGCCCCGCGTCTACGAGGGCACCGGCTTCAACTTCTGGTACTACGTTCTGGACGACAACCGGATGGAGTTGGACCGGGTGGAGGACTACGCCCGCGGCCTAGATCAGGTGCGGCGCCTCTCCGGCGAGAAGCTGCCGCGCGCCGGGCTGGATCTATCTCCCATCAACCCGCTCCGTCAGGCGGCCAAGCGCAAGGACATGCTCTCCACCATGCTCTATGGCATGAGCCTGCCGGTGCTGGGGTTGCTGTTCTTCTTCCTGGGCCTGATCTCATCCATCGCCGTGCGCTACCAGAAGGGCGAGGCGGCGCTGCTATCCAGCCGTGGGGCAACGGGGTTCCACATTCTGGGCATCAGCCTGGCGGAGGCCCTGATCCTGGCCGCCATCGGCATACCCTTGAGCCTGCTGACCGGCTATGGGCTGTCGCGCTTGGCCGGGCAAGCGACCGACTTCCTTTCCTTTGGCCATCGGGACCTGCCGCGCACCGGCCTGATGGGGATGGACGTGGAGTTCTTCCTGGCCGCGCTGGGCATGAGCGTCCTCACCCGCCTGGTGCCGGCGCTGGGCGCCGCGCGACAGAGCATGGTGGACTACACCCGCGCCCGCTCCCGGCCCACGGTGTCGCCTCCCTGGCTTCGCCTCACGCTGGTCGTGCCGTTGGTGGTGTCGACGGTGTACGCCTACCGGCAGCTGGAGCTACGCGGCACGTTGGGCATGCTCTCCTGGGAGCCCTCCGGAAGCCCGCTGCAAGACCCGCTCATTTTCCTGGCGCCCACGCTGTTCTTCTTTACCGCCGCCCTGTTGGTGGCCAGCGTCTTTCCCCTGCTCATGCGAGGAGCCGACTTCCTGGCGGCGAGGTTGTTCTCCGTTCCCGGCTACTTGGGCTTCCGCAACCTGGGGCGCGAGGGTGGACAGTACGCCAACGCCCTCTTCCTGGTGGTGCTCTGCCTGGGCGTGGGCGCGTTTCAGGCCTCTATGGCTCAGAGCGCCAATCGCTGGTTCGTGGAGCGGTTGCAGTACAGCGTCGGAGCGGACTTCAGCTTCAAGCTGGTCACCGAGGAGTCCGTCGGGGCGCACTTGCTGCCGGTGACCGACTACCTTCAGGTGAAGGGCGTTGAGGACGCCGCCCGGGTGGGCGACTACCCCGCCGACTTCAAGCCGCCCAACGCGCCGCGGTCGATCAAGATCCGGCTCATCGGCGTGGACCGGGCCGACTTCCAGCGCCTGGTCTACTGGCGAAGTGACTACGCCGACGAGTCCCTGGGAGAGATGATGAACCGTCTGGCCCTGGTTCAGGACGGCGTCATCGTCCCGCGCCAGGCTTTGGGTCAGACGGGCCTACAAGCGGGCGACAAGATCAGCCTCGACGTGTCGGTGGACTACGAGCGGCGGCGGATGGAGTTCACCATCGCCGGCGTCTACGACTACTTCCCCACCGTCTACCAGTTGGATCAGCCGGCAGTAGTGGCCAATCTGGAGTACATCTTCGAGCAGGCGGGAATGACCTTGACGCACGGGATATGGCTCCGCACCGCTCCGGGGATGGATGCCAAGCGGCTGTTCAACGACGTCGGCGGCCTGGGCGTCACCATCACCCAGATCAAGGACCTGCGCGCCATGATCAGCGACGACGTTCGACGCCTAGAGCGGGTGGGCATCTTCGGCATGCTTTCAATCGGCTTCCTGGCCTCGGCCGGCCTCTCCATCCTCGGCCTGCTGATGTACATCTCGGCGTCGCTGTCATCGCGGCTGCAGCGCTTCGCCGTGCTGCGGGCCATCGGCTTCAGCCTCAACCAGTTGATGACCGTGGTGACGCTTGAGTTCGTCACCGTCATCATCTACGGCGTCGGCGGTGGTTCACTGCTCGGGATCGCGGCATCGGTGTTGTTCGTGCCGTACTTCCAACTCACCGAGGACCCCTCGCTGCCGGTGCCGCCCTTCATCGCCGAGATCGCTTGGCGGGAGATCGGCCAGTTCTCGGTCGTCTTCGCGATCCTGCTCGGCACAGCCGTGGCGGCGTTGCTCTACGGCGTGGCCCGCCGGCAACTGGGCCAAGCGCTGCGCCTGGGCGACCAGGAGTAACCGAGACTCCCTCCTTCGCGGGCCAGTCAGGAGTGACCGCGGGCGCCGAAAGGCGCTCGCGGTGCTTAACGCGCCGGCCTGGCCGAGCATCAGGCTCCATCAGGAGCCGCTTGCCTCTTCGACCCGACGGCCGCTCCGGTGGCGGGCGGGCTTCCGGGCGAGACCCCTCGCTGTGCTCACGGTGACGCGCTGTGGAGGAATCGTCACAGGTCACGTGTCAAGCCGATGCGCCGGAATGGCGCTTGAGGCCGAGGAGCCGGAAGCGACGGCAGAGGAAGTGGAGCAGCGCCGCCAGGGCGACGACCATCGCGATCACAAAAGTCAGGCCGTAGCGCAGCCACGAGGGGTATATGCTCAGCGGCCAGCGACCGGCCCGATAGATCTCGAGGAGGAGTCGGCCGCGGTGGATGACCACGACGGTGGCGCCGTGGCGGTGGTTGTGTTTGGTCACCAACGAGCGGATGTGCTGCTGTATGGTGACGTCAGTTGCTGGCGCCGGCACATGACCAGGGAGATGCGCCGGAGGAGGTCGCGCACCCGGCGGCAGGGGATGTGGCCGAGGACGCGCGCCTCGCCCGAGGTGGGGTGGAGCAGGCCGGAGGGCATCTTCAGGGGGGTGTCTTGCCGGCGCCGTTGGGCCCCAGGAAGCCGACGATCTCGCCGGAGGGCCGGCCTATACCACCTATTCCTCGTCGTGTTGCACCCTATGGACGTTCCGGGAGACGACCACAAGGGCCTACGCCACGAGGAGGAAGCGCCCACCACGACCCTCTCCAGCCGGCGCAGGCCGGCTTCGCCAACCTGTAGCCCCGCGGCTTCAGCCCGGGGCGACTGCACGGAGGTCAGGCGGGAGTCCCCTACTTCGGCATCCTCTGCAGCTCGATATACGCCGCCCGGGGCGAGCCCACGTCCGGGTTGTTGATGCACCACCACCACTGCTCATCCGCGGGAGTCCAGTCCGGGTCTCCCAGGTAGATCAGGCTCATCAGTCCGACCCAGGGAGACCAGTTGGCCTTGGCGTACTGGTAGGCGCGCACCAGGTAGTCGGCCTTCACGAACTCATCCACCGCGTGCCAGTGGTAGGGGGATTCGGGCCGGGGGTCGCTGGTCCAGCCGAACTCAAGGATAGCGACCTGAGTGTCGGCGTCGCCGTTCTCGATCATGATCCGTCGCATGTCCTCGGCGTGGCGGAAGCAGAAGAAGCGTTCGCCTCCGTAGGCCTTGTTGTCGGCGGCCTCGGCGGGGTCCATTTCGGGTGGGGCGAGGAAGCCGGCGGCGTGGAGGCCGAGCATATCGTAGTAGCCCTTCATGCCGGCCTGGTACATAGCGTGCAGGTAGGCGTCGTCGGGCATGGCCTCTGGGGGATGCGTGCCGGTGGGGGTGAGGCCGGCGGTGATGACGATGGCGCCCGGGTCGGCGGCCTTGATGGCGGCGTAGGCGAGCTTGAGCATCTCCACGTACTTGGCCGGGTCGGGTGGTTGGCCGCCCCACTCGCGGGCGAGGTTAGGCTCGTTCCAGATTTGGTAGGCGTCGACGCGGCCCTGGTATCGTTGGGCGACGGCGGAGCAGAAGTCAGCGAAGTCCTGCAGGTTATCGGGGGGTCCGGTGAGTGGGAAGCCGCCGCCGGCCCATGCCGGTTGGTGATCCAGTCGGACGAGGACATTGAGACCGAACTCATCGATCTGATCCATGATGCGGTCGGTGGTGGACCAATCGAACTGGCCCTTAGCGCCCTCGATGTCGCGCCAGCCGAAGTTCTGCTTGACCCAAGAGAAGCCGGCGTCGCGTATGAGGCCGAGGTCGCGGTGAGCGGTCTCGGGCCGCCACCAGAGGAAGGCCTGCATGCCGTACTCGGGGGACTGCTGTGGTAGGCCGCGGGCGCCGGTGTCAGCGACCGGGGCCGCCGCCGTGCTCGCGGCGGTGGGTCCCGTCACCATGGTGGCGACGATGGCCGCCGGAGAGGGCGGAACCTCGGTGGGAGTGGCGGTAGGAGTGGAGGGAGACAAGCTGGGGAAGAACTCTCCGTCGTGGCTGGCGGCCCGGGTGAGCACCGGCCCCTCTCGCCCCATCGCTGCCCCCGGCCCCTCGGACCAGATATAGTACCCAAAGTACCCTACCGCCAGAAGGATCGCGACGGTCCAAACACCCAGCCACCAGTACAGCCAGCCGGGCATGGGCCGTCGATCGTCGCCATTGTTGCCTTGCTCCACCACTACTCCTCAGCGAACCGCTACCAACACCGGGCGAAACCTTGGGGGCGACAGGTGTCGCCCCCAAAAGGAAGCGGCGCGCCCGCCACTGCGGTGGAACGCGCCGGCACTCGCGACTCTCACTTAGGCATGCCTGCCAGGGCGTTGTAGACCGGCAACGGCCCCCAACCGCCATCGACGATGCCCCACTGCGCCTGCTCCGATCCGGGGGCGACAACCTTGAAGTTGAGGTTCCACAGGAACATCGGCCCTACCCAGCCCCAGTTGCGGCCCATCTGGTAAGCGCGGACGGTCCAGTCGGCCTGATCTTGCAGGCTGTTGTCGGCGGCGTACTCGTACCCGCCGACGGGCAAGGGCGATGAGGCCCAGCCGAACTCGGTCGGCCAGATCTTCTTCCCGCCATCGCCATAGGTGACCATGATATTGCGGTACCCTTCCATGGTGGAACGGAAGCTCCAGGAGTGATGCGGGCTGGTGCACGGGCCGGCGAAGCCGGCCTCGCGGGCGGTGATGAACTCGCAGGCGCCCTGGTAGGTTACGTCAGGACTGACGTTGTAGCCGCTGGGGTGGGCGCCGATGCCGTCCGCGTAGCGGGCAAGGCCGTTCTGATACATGCCTTCCAGGTAGGCGAAGTCGTCCATGGCCCAAGGAGCGGGCGCGCCTGTCGGGGTAAGGGCGCCGCTGATCACCTTGGCGTTGGGGTCGTTCGCCTTGATGGCAGCATACGCGGGCCGCAGTAGGTCCATATAGCGGGCCGGGCTGATCTCCTCGTTGCCCCACTCGTAGTGCAGGTTCTGCTCGTTCCAGACCTCATAGGCCTGCACGCGGCCGGCATAGTGAGCGGCCAGAGCGCCCAGGAAGTCGGCGAAGTCCTGTGGATTGGCCGGAGGGCCTTCGACGCTCATGTCGGCGCCGGCCGGACGGGCCCAGACGGGGGCCTTGACCACGCTGAGCATGACGTTGACGCCGGCGGCATTGGCCGCATTCACCAGTTCATCGATAGCACCGAACTGGTAGTCGCCCTTGCTGGGCTCAAAGAGCTTCCACTCCACCTGCTGCTTGATCCAGTTGAAGCCCATGCCCACGGTCATAGCCACCGACTGACCAGCCTGGCCGTTGTGGATCATGTGGGCCTGCACGCCGTAGCCGAAGCCGCCGCCACCGCTCGGCGCGGGCGCCACTACCACCGGCGGGGGGGCGGTGGCGGCCGGAGGCTCCGGAGCGGCCTCGACCTCTTGCTGGCTTTCCGTCTCCGGTGCGGGCGTGGCGGTCGGGAGTACCTCCGGGACGGAAGCCTCGGTGGGCGTGGGCTCCGGAGTGGGCGTCTGAGTCGCATCCGGTGTGGGCGTCGCCGCGACTACCTGCAACTGCGTGGTCTGCTGGGCGCGAGACTGATAGGACCCGATGGACAGGGACGCCTGGAGGGCGAACTCGCCTTCTTGAGCGGGGGCCTTCACCTCCCAAGAGCCGTCGCCGGCGTCCAGAGCGTTGGTTCCCCGTCCTTCGACGTCCAGGGCCAGCACGACCGGCTCACGCGGGTCGCTGACGACGAGGTTCTGGTAGTCGGCCAGGACCTGCCAGGTGCCCGGATGCTGCCCGGACTCGGTGACGGCCACGCCGCGGAGGCGGTAGTTGCTGATCAGGGCCAGCTTGTAGGCGAGGCTGCCCGGGTCCTCGAGCTGCACCAGGTGCTCGACGTCTCCCGGGTCGCGGTAGGTGAACCAGTAGGCGTGGGTCGGCTCATCGTATTGCAGGCCGGACCAAGCGGTCATGCCGCTGAGGCGCACCTTGAGCGGCTCGTCGGGGGCCACCTGGGCATCACCATCGACCACGACCTGGCCGAAGGCGGACAGGATCTCGTCGTAAGGACGGTACAGGACGTAGCTCTGGATGCGCTCGCGGCTCAGGGCGGGCAGGCCGACATAGAGGCGGTAGCGCTCTACCTCGCCGATGGCCCAACTGAGCAGCTTGGCCAGGGAGCCATTCGGCTGATAGGCATCCACATCGCTGGGCACAGGCACGACCAGCCGGTCGGCAATGGCGCCAAGAGCGCGCCAGTCGAAGGCGCCGGTGGCCCAGCGGTCGTCGGCGATCTGGGTAGGCGGCTCAACGCGGATGCCGAGGCTCTTGCCCTCGATGTGGAGCCGGCGCGCCAGTTCGCGAACCATGTCGTTGAACTGGGTCCTCAGGTCGGGGTTGATCTGCTGGTACTCCAGCTCGATGCCCGCCCAGTTGTTGTCCTTGGCGGTCTGCACCAGGTAGTCAATGTGCGCCTGGCGCAGCTCGGGAATGGCGATGATGTTGTCGGAGTAGTCGCAGCGAACCACGCCGTCGGGACCCCAGTTGCGGATGACGGGGACGAGGCGGGCGCCGGCGCTGAACTGCGTGGTCTCGGCGGGAAGGCCGCCTAGGAGAGAGCCGTCGCCCTGCAGGTAGAGGCCGACCGGGTTGAACTCGGAGACGCCCCGGGCCATGGCAGCCACATCGGCGCCGGCGGCAAGGTCGCCGGAGACGGCGGGGACGACGTGCTCCTGGTGGAAGACGGCCAGCGGGCCGGGCACGTAGTCGATGGTGGTCTCGATGGTCGCGTCCTCAACGATCACATGGGAGGGGACGAAACGCCAAGCGTCGCCCGCCCACTCGTAGAGGGAGAGTGCTTCGATGGGCTCGGCTTCGTTGGGGATCGGTACCGTGTAAGTCACCAGTTGGACGCCGGCGCCGGGCTCTCGCGGCAGGTCGCTCTTGATCTGCAGGTCGTAGATCGGGCTCTTCAGGCGCAGATGGCTGGGGATGTTGGTGGCGGCGGCATAGTAGGCCTGGTCGGTCTTTCCTTCCAGGAAGTCCAGCCGTGGTATGCCGACGAGCCTGGCGCTGGAGCCGACCGCTGCCGCCTGCAGGGTGACCTGCGTCCCGTCCGGATCCAGCAGAGCCCCGCCCTGTTCGCCAACCGCCTGATAGCCGCTGCCGGCCAACCGGGAGTAGAGCGATAGGGGAGGAAGGAAGAGGACGGCCGCGATAAGCCCCACGGCGAGCAGGACGTTGAGGGCCACGGCACTGCGCTTGCCCTCCAGGAAGGCTACAACCGGAGACGGGGAACTCTTCGTCATGGATACCTCAGCAGTCTGGAGATCGGTGGACAGGGTTCCGCCAAAGGAAGGGACATGTCGCTGAGCACGGTGAATGAGAATGCCGCATTGGTGGGCTGCGCGGCATTCTACAC
Source organism: Anaerolineae bacterium (assembly GCA_040768685.1). Classification (GTDB taxonomy): domain Bacteria; phylum Chloroflexota; class Anaerolineae; order DRVO01; family DRVO01; genus Ch71. Next base: position 465,786 of record JAXGMM010000002.1, on the reverse strand, counting down.
GCTGCCCACGGCACCGGCAACACATTTGGCCGCCGCCCGCCGGGCGGACCGGTCGGGCGCGGACCGCGCCGGCACTAGTACAGAGACCAGCAAGATAAGGGCCAGCGGCGCTGCGGCGGCGAGCCATCGCGAGCATGTGCCTCGTCCAGTCTCGTCCTCGACCCCGCCCCGCGTGGACATTTCGGCGGTACGTCGCGGCTCCGGGCAAGGTGGCCGTCTACGCCTCTCGCCGCAGCCCATCGGACAACAAGTGGCTGACGTCGCCAGGTGCGCTCTCGACGGCGGATTCCGCAGTGGACAGGGAAGGAACGGCCGGGTCGGCGACTATGCCGCCGGCATCCGGACCGGCCTCCCCTTGTCGAGGTCACGGCATGCACGTAGACTGGCGGGGTGGGCTTCTTGGCAGACATGGGCGCACGGCTGGCCGGCCACGACTACGCGGGCGGGGGAGTGTGCTTCGTTACCCTGCGCTCTCTGAGCAGAGAGTGCCTATTCGGGTCGATCGAAGACGGGGTCGCTCACCTGAGCCCTATCGGTCGGAGTGTTGAGCAGGAGTGGCTTCCGACGCCTAGCGTGCGCCCTGGCACAGCCGTACGCCCGACAATGGAGGTACACATGACCGAGAAACTCGCCATCCACGGCGGCCCTAAGGCCGTCACTGCCGACACTGCCGAGCAGTGGCAGCCGCCCATCGAGGAACAGAAGAAGGCCATCTGCGACCTCATCGACCAGCAGTACCTCTCCGGCTCCGGCACCGGCGTGGGCAAGGAGTTCGAGGATCGCTTCGCCGCTTACGTGGGCGCCAAGTATTGCCTGAGCACCGACCACGGCTCCAACGCCATCATGGCCGGCCTCTACGCCGTGGGCGTGGGCCCGGGCGACGAAGTCATTGTGCCCGACCTGGGCTACATCGGCTCCTACACCGGCGTCATCCACCTGGGCGCCCGGCCTATCTTTTGCGACGTCGACCCCCGGACCGGCCTCACCGACCCGGCCGACGTCGAGAAGCGCATCACCGCCAAGACGAAAGCGATCCTGCCCATCCACCTCAACGGCTACGTCTGCGATATGGACGGGCTGTTCCGCCTGCGGGAGAAGTACGGCATCGCCATCGTCCACGACGCGGCGCACGCGCATCCCGCCGGGTGGGACGGCGTCAAGGTCGGGGCCCTGGCAGACGTAGCCTGCTTCAGCATGCAGGGGGCGGATCCCTTCGGTAAGCCCGTGCCTGCGGGCGAGGGCGGCATCAACACCACCAACAACCGCGAGTACTACGAGCGCATCCTCATCTTCTGCCACCTGCATCGCACCGGCATGGCGGAGGAACTGACCAACCCGCAGTACCGCATGCTGGGCGGCCAGGGCCTGGGCCTGAAGTGGCGCGCCCACCCGTTCACCATGGCGCTCGGCCTGATCTCCATGGACAGCGTCGACTACCGGAACGAGCAGCGGCTCCACTACCGCAAGCAGCTGTACGATGCCCTGCGGGACGTCCCCGGCGTGCGTATCCCCGTGTCCTACCCCAAGGCGCAGGACGGCGGTTTCTACGGCGGGCTCCGCATGTTCTACGCCCCCGAGCAGTTGGGCGGGCTTTCGCCGGACAACTACATGAAGGCGCTGCAGGCGGAAGGTGTCCCCGTCACGCGGTATCGCGATCAGCCCGAGCATATGCGCGGCCTGATCCAGCGCGGCTTCGACCTCTACGGCGGCGGCCGCGGGCCCATCCTGCCGGGGACGTACAGCTACAAGAAGGGCGACTTCCCCGTCACGGAGGCGCTGGTGGGTGGGCAGATGATGCGCCTGCCGGCGTACGTCGAGCCGGCCGCCGGCGTCATCGACCAGATCGTTGCCGCGTACAAGAAGGTGGCCGAGGGCTACCGGAGCCTGTTGTAGCGCCGCTCGGGAGGGAGCGCATCCGCCTCCCTCTCTTCCACCTGGGTCGAGGTCGAGGCGACAAGAGCCCCCCCCCCCCCCCCCCCCCCGGATCGTGCCCCGAAGCCGAGCTACCCTCTAGAAAAAGACCTTGGCGAGGCGGAGCAGCCCCTGAGCCCAGGGTGCGCGGTGGGTGATCCCGCTGGCGCGGGAGAGCTGATCGTAGTTGTCCAGGTACCACTGGTAGTTGCGGACCAGCGCCGCCCGGTTGGAGTACGCGGGCGCGAAGCCCAATTGCCTCTCGGCCTTCTCGATGGAGACGAACGACTCTTTGCCGATTGTCTCGTAGATCCACTTGTACAGGGGCGAGAGCTTGAGCGCCTCTAGGATCCGCAGGGCGAGGATGGCCGGCTTCTCCGGCAGCGACACCACGTGCGCCCCGTGGCCGGCATAGTCGAGCAGGGCCTGGAAGTCGCTTCGCGGCGTGCCGAATTCCTTGGCCCCGATGTTGAAGGTGTCGTTGGCCACTTCGGGCGGAAGTGTGGCCGCCAGCCAGATCGCCTGACACAGATCCTCTACGTCAAGGTACTGATAGGGATTGTCGCCCCGCCCGAGGATGGGGAAGTTCTTGCCGTCCTTGGCCCACTCATACAGCATGGCGAAAACGCCGAGGCGTTCCGGTCCGACCATCGACTTGGGCCGCAGGATGGGCAGACACATGCCGGACGCACGGAACTCCTCGCAGACGCGTTCGGCCAGTATCTTGGCCTCGCCGTAGTTGCCGACGCCGTGCAGCCGGTCCGTCTCCAGCAGAGGATGGTGGTCGGGCACACCGTAGACCGCAGTGGACGATACGTGGATGACACGCCGGACGCCGGCTTCCTGCGCCGCGGTAAGCACACAACGCGTGCCCTCGACCTCGGTGGAGAAGATGTCGGCGGGCTTGTACAACGGCAACGCGGCGGCCGTGTGCACAACCACATCCACCCCCGCCAGCGCCTCCCGGACGGCGCTGGGGTCGCGTACGTCGCCCTTGAGGGCCCGTACGCGATCGGCGACATCGGCGAAGTCGAAGTCCGATATGTCAAGGATTGAGACGTCGCATCCCTTCGCCAGCAGATAGCGGACCAGGTTGATGCCGACGAATCCAGCCCCGCCAGTGATCAGGTACCTATCTGCCATTCAGCCCCACTTCTCCCTTGAGTGTGTTGCCCGTACGCCTCGCCCGAGGCCGGCGGCGCCGGGTGATGTCGTCTCCGGTGCGCGGCTCTATGCCGGCGCCGGCGGGCAGGGCGCAAGTGCTTGAGAGGATAGGACGTACTGCGGACGTTCGCAACAAGGCGACTAGGTTCGTCGCCGGCTAGGCCCTCGCCGTGTCCTCGGCGGATCGCCCCTCGTCCAGCAGCCCCTCCTCGTATATGCGACGGACGGTGGCCTCAATCTGCGGCTCTCGTACCGACAGATCGGCCAGCCGATAGCGGGATGCCAGGCGGGCTATGAGATCCGAGGCGCTGGTCTCGTCCTGAGAGAAAGCCAGCGTCACCCGTCTCCCCTCACGCGACACGGGCCGTGCCCCTTCTATGCTGACCTCGTGGTAGTCCTCGGCAAGCTCCACCACCAACTCCCGTTCGCCGCCGAAGCGTCGCGTCAGCTCGGTCAGCTGCCCGTCAAAGATGAGGCGGCCGTGGTCGATCATCATGACGCGCCGACAGAGCCGCTCCACGTCCGACAGGTCGTGGGTGGTGAGGACCACGGTGGCGCCGCTCTCCTCGTTGGCCCGGCGGATGAAGCAGCGGATGCGCTCCTTGGCCACCACATCCAGCCCGATGGTGGGCTCATCCAGGAAGACGATCTCCGGGTCGTGCAGGAAGGCGGCGGCTAGGTTGGCGCGCATCATCTGGCCCAGGGAGAGAGACCGCACCGGCGTGTGCAGGAAGCCCCCCAGGCCCAGGATCTCCTCGAACCGCGCTCGATTGGCGCGGTAGCGATCGGCGGGGATGCGATAGATGTGCCGGAGCAGGTCGAACGACTCCACCACCGGTAGGTCCCACCAGAGGGTGTTGCGTTGGCCGAAGACGACGCCGATGCGAGCCACATGGGCGCGGCGCTCCCGCCAGGGCACCCGGCCGTTCACCACGACTTCGCCGGACGTGGGGACGAGGATGCCGGTGAGCATCTTGATGGTGGTGGACTTCCCCGCGCCGTTGGGCCCCAGATAGCCCACCAGTTCGCCCCGGTCGATGCGGAAGTCGATGCCGTCCACCGCCCGCACGGTCCGGTACTCCCGGCTGGCCAGGTTGCGCAACGCACCCAGCCCGCCCTCGCGGTGGCGCGGCACGCGGAACTCTTTCCGCAACGAACTGACTTGGATCACTAGTCCTCCAGAATCTGCCACGGAGGCACAGAGACACCGAGCCTATTCCGCCGACTTGCTCTGTGTCTCCGTGACTCTGTGGCCAATCTCAGGTTCCGGTACTTTGGTAGTGACGGACGCCGAAGCGCCAGAAGGCGAACGACAGGGCCAGGAAGCCGAATCCCGTCAGCGGCGCCAGGAAGGGCATGAAGGCGGGCATGCCGGTGGGGTCGGGCTTGCCCAAGAAGTAGAGCGCCGGATAGTAGACCTGGATGGCGGCCGGGACCACGAAGGTGAAGATGCGCGTCAGCCAGCGGTGATAGATGTGCATGGGGTAGGAGAGCATCTCCGCCCCGCCGTAGGTGAGCAGGTTGAAGACCTCCAGCCGCTCGGTGGTCCAGAAGCAGACCGTAGAGCCTATGACGTACAGGGCGGCGAAGAAGGCCATGGCGCTGAGGACGACCACCGGCAGATAGGCCGTCTTGGCGGCTGTCCACTCCACTCCGGCCAGCCGCCAACTGAGCCCGAACACGGCGACGCCCTGGGCGATGCGGCCGAGGCGGCGCAGAGCGAACTCCGACGTGAGAATCTGGAGGGGCAGGGCGAGCGGCCGCAGCAGCATCTGGTCGAACTCACCGTTGCGGATGCGGGGGGAGAAGAAGTCATAGTCATACCCACCCCAGACCAGGTCCATGAGGCCGAAGGAGGTTTCCGCCAGGCCGTAGAGGAAGGCCACCTCCCAGAGGGTCCAGCCGCCGATGCCGCCGAAGCGAGAGATGACTGCCGCCAAGGCGATGAAGTAGACGAGGTTGCCCAGCATGGTGGCGAGCACATCTAGAAGGAAGGAGGCGCGGTACTGCATCTGCGAGCGCAACCGCGCCCCGAGGAGGAGGAAGTAGAGCCGCACGGTGTGGGCCACTCAGCCCCCCTGGATGACCAGGCGGCGCACTCCCGCCGCCAGCACGACGCGCGATAGCAGCACCAGCACTACCGCCCAGAGCGCCTGCAGTGACAGGGTCAGCGCCAGGGCCGGCCCCTGGACCACCCCCAAGTACACCTCCACCGGCGCGTTCACCATGGAGGCGAAGGGCAGGAAGCGCAGCCCGGCCTGGGCCCAATCGGGGAAGAAGGCCAGGGGCATGAGGAAGCCGGAGAAGAACATGACCAGGCTCGAGGCTACCCGGCCGATTCCCATGGCGTCCACCGTCCAGAAGGCGGCGAGATTGACCAGGAAGCGCCAGGCGAAGCTGATGAGCAGGCCGAGAAGGAGCGAGACCGGCAGGGCCAGCCAATGCAGCGCCGTGGGCGGGAGGGCGATGCGGTAGGCGAGGGCGTAGAGGGCGATCAGCGGCAGGCCGCGCAGCAGCAGTTGGGCCAGGGCGCGGCCGAAGTCCTGGGCGGCATGGTACCAGAAGAAGTCCACCGGTCGCGAGAGGTCGGTGGCCACCTGGCCGGTGCGTACGGAGCGGATGATCTCCCACCAGCCGAAGGCGGCGAGGAAGGGGAGCATGGCCTGGGTGATGCCGGTGTAGGTGACGGCGGCGCGAACGTCGTACCCGGCGACGGCCTCGCGCGCGCCGAATAGGGCGATGAGGACGTAGGCGCGGAGGGCCCCGAAGAACAGGTTGGTGACCAGTCCGGCGAGGTTCGCGGTGCGGTAGGCCAGTTGGCGCTGGAAGGAGAGGCGAGCCAAGGCCCAAAACACGGCAGGTCTCCTTCGTCGGTGAGCGGAGGCGGCAAAGGCAGCGAGGCTAGCACGATACGGCCCGTCGCGCAAGCCTGGTCGCCCCGGGCTGAAGCCGCGGGGCTACGGGTTGGCGAAGCCGGCCTGCGCCGGCTGTCTCAGCCCTCGCAGCGGACACGGCGAAGCCGTGCCTAGCGGAGGGCTTTGCTCATCGGTAGCCCCGGCCATTCATGGCGGGGCGGTGCTCTCTTGTGTTGTTTCTGTCTCTGCGTCTCCGTGTCTCTGTGGCAATCCTCTTTGCGTGCGGCTTCCCCCAGCCGCCACAATGGCCTCATGACGACGGTGCGGCGGGTGATCGTGGTGGGGGCGGGGGCGGCGGGCCTGATGGCCGCCGGGCGGGCGGCGGAGTTGGGCGCCCGAGTGACCCTCTTGGAGAAGACCGACGGGCCGGGAAAGAAGATCCTCATCTCCGGAAAGACGCGCTGCAACCTCACCAACACCCGCCCGCTGGACCAGTTCATCGCCATGTACGGATCCAACGGCCGCTTCCTTCACGGGCCCTTCAGCCGCTTCTTCCGCGACGAGTTGCTGGCCTTCTTCCGCCGCTACGGCGTGGAAACCAAAGAGGAGCGCGGCGGGCGCGTCTTCCCCGCCTCGGACGACGCCCACGATGTGATGGGCGCCCTGGGCCGCTACTGCGAGGAAGGCGGCGTGCGGCTGATCACCGGAGCGCGCGTCACCGCCGTCGAGGCCGAGGGAGGCCGTGTCGCCGGGGTGCGGGCGGGCGGCGCGCTGCACCGAGCCGACGCGGTGGTTCTGGCCACCGGCGGCGCCTCGTGGCCGGGCACCGGTTCCACCGGCGACGGCTACCGCCTGGCCCGCGCCCTCGGCCACACCATCGTTCCCTTGCGGCCCGCGCTGGTCCCCCTAGCGGTCAACGAGGTCGAGCTAGCCCTGAGCATGCAGGGCGTCGGCCTGCGCAACGTCCGCCTCACCGCCCTCAGCCTGCCCGTCGAGTCGGTGCACCGGCGCCTACTGCCCGACCGGGACGTGGGCGGCCGGGGGATGGGCGGCCGGCGACCCCGCCCACCGGTCATCGAGAGTCGCCTGGGGGAGATGCTGATCACTCACTTCGGCGTCGGCGGACCGATCACTTTGCTCATGAGTCTGGCGGTGGTGGACGCCCTGGAACGCGGCCCGGTAAGCGTGGCCATCGACCTCAAGCCGAGCCTCAGCGAGGAGCAGTTGCGGCAGCGCCTTCTCCGCGACCTCAAGGCGCACGGCAAGCGCTCCTATCGCGCCATCCTGGGCGAACTGCTGCCCCAGAAAATGGTCGAGCCACTCGCCGTCCTGACCGGTGTGCCGCTGGACAAGCCCGCCCATCAGATCACCGCCGAAGAACGGGAGCGCCTGCTGGACTGCCTCAAGTGCTTCCGCTTCGGCATCGAGCGGGCGCTGCCCATGTCCCGCGCCATCGTCACCGCCGGGGGCGTCGCCCTGAGCGAAGTCGATCCGCGCGACCTGTCGTCGCGGCTGGTGGCAGGGCTGCACCTGGCCGGCGAGGTGCTCGACCTCGACGCGGACACCGGCGGCTACAACCTGCAGGCGGCCTTCACCACCGGCTACCTGGCGGGCGAGGCGGCGGCTCGGCCCGGCGCCTAAGGCCTGGCGATAGCAGGACGGCGACGGGCTTCAGCCCGTCGCTGGAGGCGCTCCGCGCCAAGGAAACGGACCCCGTGCCCACCGGCCGCCGGTTCCCGAGCGACCGCTCCCTCTTTTCGCCGCGCGCGCCCCGCTCATTGGCACGAGTCCTGCTACACACCAGTAGCATGGACGCCAAGAGACGCTCTGCCAACAAGCCACTCTCCCTTGTGCTCGTGCTCGCCGTGCTGCTCAGTGGGCTGCTTCCCACGGCTGCCTATGCCGCCGAACCGGCCAGCCCCTATACCCCGGAGGAGTTCGCCGTCGTCACCGGGGGCAACACCACGCCGGGCACCATCGACGTCCACGGCGACTGGGTGGCCTATCAGCCTTACGACTTCGGCAGCAGCAAGGCCTACCGCGTCCGCAACCTCACGACGGGGGCGGAGATCACCTTTGAGGGCAACTTCTCCTCCGCTCAGCGCTCCCTCGCCATCTACGAGGGTACCGTAGCCTGGATCATCGGCCACGGCCCCAGCCAGGTCGAGCTTTACGACGTCAACACCGGTGCTCGCCGCATCGTGGTCGACACCCCGAATCAGATCTCGGTGGTAGATCTGCGCGCCGGCACCCTGGCGTGGATGGAGTACGTCGCCGCGGACTCCCGCATTGAGATCCGCGCGCTCGACATCGACACCAGTCAGGTTCACCAGGTGGCGGTCGGGCCGGAGTACAAGCTGAACCCGCGCGTTTGGGGCGACTTGGTGGTGTGGGAGCAGTCCGCCGTCGCCGGACAGCAGCGCGACATCTACGGCTATCGCCTCTCCAAGGGCGAGGTCTTCCCCATCTCGGCCAATCCGTGGGAGGAGTACAGCCCGGCCATCTACAAGGATACCGTCGTTTGGGTGGACGCGCGGGCCAAGGCGACCTCGGGCGCCGACATCTACGCCCTGCACATGAAGACCGGCAAGGAGATCGCCGTCTGCACCAACGAGGCCGATCAGGATTCGCCCGCCATTTGGGGCGATCTGGTGGTGTGGGCGGACGGGCGGGACCTGGAGGGCATCTCCGGCGTCGACATCTACGCCTACGACCTGAAGAAGGGCGCCGAGTTCGCCGTGACCCGTCACGTCGGGCTGCAGCGCGCTCCCGCCGTCTTCGGGGACGTGGTGCTGTGGCAGGACTGGCGGCACGCTCCGCAGGTCAAGTACGCCACCGGCGAGATGTACGGCGCCCGCCTGCTGAATAAGCCCCTAGCTGAGCCGCTGCCCGTCGCCGGCGCTCCGGATGCCTTCGACGGCAAGATCGAGGTGGTGTGGCCGCACTCGGGCCAGCCCGGCACCGACACCGACATGGTCAACATCGGCGTGTACCTGTTCACTCCCCAGGACACAACGCGAGAGGTGCCCTGTCGCTTCGACCCGCCGCTGGAGCTGTGGAAGGCGGAGAGCAACCGTCCCGCCCGGCTCGTGGCGCGGGTGACGCAGCGCACCTACAACTGGTTCCCGGCCGCCTGGCACTTCAACGATGTCGATGTGCGCTGGGCCCGCAATCCCGACAATCAGGTCTACTTCTTCCTCAAGACGGACGAGGGTCTGGACTTCCGCACCAACGTGTGGGCGCACGCCGCCGACGCGCGCACCTTCCGGCCAAGGCAGACGCCGGTGCGCAGCGCGCTGGCACAGCCGCCCGCCGAGGTGGACGCGGTCATCCAGATCGTCTGGCCGCACGGCAACCTGCCGGTGGTGGAGGCCACCAAGGTGAACATCAGCGCCAACCTCTTCGCCCCGGGGTCGGACACCTCCGTGCCCGCCGGCTGGGAGCCTAAAGTGGTGCTGTACCGCTCGCTCAACAACGGCGTGAGCGAGGCCGTCGCCACGGGCGTGAAGCGTCTGGTCACCGAGGGCAGTCTCGTGTACCCGGTGTGGGACTTCAACGACGTGGACGTGAGCGAGGCGCGCGATCCCCAGAACAAGTACTACTTCCGCCTCGAAGTGGAGGGGGTGACCACCCACTCCACCATCTGGTCCCACGGAGCCGATGCCAGAACGTATTTCCCGGAAGTGGACGTCCCCGAATGCCAATGTAACCAGTGCCCCTAGACACCCTCCGGAAGCACCCACTTCCTCTCGCAGCGAGGGGTGCGTACTGACCACGCACCCCTCGGACTTCTTGGCCTCTCTTCAGCCTCTTCTGCAGGAACTCCGCCGCGGCATCGCAGGGCAACTGCAACTAACGGCTGGCCGCCACGCCAAGCGTGTTCGCAAGCCTGTTCTGATCCCGTGAGGACGCCGCGCCGGGATTCTGCGCCGATCCGGCTCTTGTCATTCCGAGCGAAGCGAGGAGTCTACCCTTGGCAGCCGGTGGATTCTTCGTCCCCCGTGACTGGAACAGTCGCGTAGCGGGCCTCAGAATGACGCAGTGAGGCCAAGCGGCGGGCGAGAGCCCACATCGGCGCCGTCCTCAATGCCGGAGATCTCTCCTATCTGATCTAACTGGAGCGGATTGAGGGCGACTGCGGGGCCTACCTAACCCCTCGCTGGTGGCCTCAAAGAGCGAAACCAGAGGTGGGTTGGGTTCTGCGTCTACAGGGTGAAGCTCTCGCTGACGGCAGGGATCGATACGGCGGGCAGGCCGCGCTCCTTGAGGGCGGCCGACAGCGCATTCATGGCCTCGTCCTCGCCGTGCACCAAGAACACCCGGCGCAACCGTCCGCTCTTGGCCGCCTGCTGCGCGTGCCGGACGAGCCCGTCGTGGCTGGCGTGGGCGCTGTAGCCCTCGATGCTGGCCACCTGGGCGCGCACCGGGTACTCCTCGTCGAAGATGCGAGCGGTCTCCGCTCCCTCTTGAATGCGTCTGCCCAGCGTGTGTTCCGCCTGGTACCCCACGAACAGCACCGTGTTCCGCTTGTCGCCCACGTTGTTTTTCAGGTGATGCAGGATGCGGCCGCCTTCCGCCATGCCCGAGGCGCTGATGATCACCGCCGGCTCGCGCAGGAAGTTCAGTTCCTTGGAGTCGTCCACTCGGCGGATATAGCGCACGTGGTTGTGGCCGAGGGGGCCGTACTGGTCCTTCTCCAGCAGTTCCTCCATCTCCTTGTCGTAGCACTCCGGGTGGAGACGGAATACCTCGGTGGCATCCACCGCCAAGGGGCTGTCCACGTAGATGGGGAGATCGGGGATCTGGCGCGCCTGCCGCAGCAGATAGAGGTCGTAGACGATCTCCTGGGTGCGGCCGACGGCAAAGGCGGGGACGATGACTTTGCCGCCCCGGTTGTAAGTCTCGTTGATGGTGCGGCGGAGGATTGACTTGGCCTCTTCCGGCGTCTGGCTGGGGCGGCCGCCGTAGGTGCTCTCCATGATGAGGTAGTCGACATCCTCAATGGTCCGCGGATCGCGCAGGATGGGCACATTGGGGCGGCCCAGGTCACCCGTGTAGCCCAGCCGCACGTGCCTGCCCTTCTCCTCCAAGTCGAGGATGGTCAGCGCCGAGCCGAGGATGTGACCGGCATCGCGGAACGTGACGCGGACGCCATCGGCGACGGTGAAAGCACGCTCGTAGTTGATGCTTACGAAGAGCCGCATGCTGGCGTCGGCATCGCCGCGAGTATAGAGCGGCTCCACGGGCGACTCGTTACGGCGCTCGCGCTTCTTGTTGAGATAGGCGGCGTCCTCTTCCTGCAGGTAGGCCGAGTCTCGGAGCATGGCAGTGCACAGGTCGCGGGTGGCGGAGGTGCACCACACGTTGCCGTCGAAGCCCCGCTTGGCGAGGGTGGGGATGTTGCCGGAGTGGTCGATGTGTGCGTGCGAGAGCACAAGCGTATCGGCCTTGCTTCCCAGTTCCGCCTGCGCCACGTTCGTCTGGTACGCCTCGCCCCGGTGTCCGTGCGAGAGGCCGCAGTCCAGCAGGATGGTGCTTCCGTTGACCTGGAGCACGTGCATGGAGCCGGTGACCTTGCGGACTCCGCCGATGAAGGTGAGCTTCAATGCTCTTCTCCTGTTGCCGTTCCGACGCCGCAAATGCCGGGGGCACGGTCTGCCCGTGCCCCGGAGACGGCCTATCCTAGAGCGCCTATAGGCGACACGCTACAGCTTGGCGACCTTGGGCTCGGGTACCCAGTCGGCAGGTAAGGGCAGGGTGACCTCCTTGCCCTCCTGGGCCGACTTGTACACCGCCATCACCAACTCGAGAGTCTCTAGCCCGTCTCGACCGGTGACCATAGGCTCGCGGTCTTCGCGGATGGCGTCAACAAAGTCCTGGATTACGGGCACGTGGTAGCGATGCCCGATCGCGCCGGGATCGGAGGCTCCGGAAGGGAGTCCGCCACCGCCGGTCTGCGCCTCCTGCCCCTGGATGGCCCACTGGGTGAGCTCCGAGCCCTCAAGGACGGCCGACCCGAGGGTGCCGTGTACCTCAAGGCGCTCCGGATAGCCGGGGTAGATTGCGGTGCTTGCCTGCAGGACGCCCAGGGCGCCGTTCTCGAACTCAAGGACGGCATCCACCAGGTCCTCCACCTCGATGTCGTGCAGGGCCGTCCGGCGGCGAGCAAAGACCGAACGCACCGGGCCGCCCACCCACTTCATCACGTCGACCATGTGCACGCCCTGGTTGATGAGGGCGCCTCCGCCGTCCATCGCCCAGGTGCCGCGCCAAGGGCTGTCGGAGTAGTAAGTCGGTTCGCGGTACCACTTGACGTAGGCATCGCACTGAATCAAGCGGCCGAACTCACCGCCCTGAACGGCGGCGTGTAGCCGCTTGGCGCCGTCCATGAAGCGTTTCTGGAAGATGACCGCCACTTTGGCGCCGGTGCTCTCCCCCGCTGCCACCAAGCGCCGCCCGGCGGGCAAGGTAATGTCGATGGGCTTCTCCACGAGGACATGCTTCCCCGCTTCCGCCACGATCGCGCCCAGCTTGGCGTGTAAGCCGCTGGGGACGCAGACGTGCACGGCATCGACGTCGTCACGCTTGAGGGCTTCGCCTAGGTCGTAGACGGCCGGCACGCCGAACTCGGCGGCGAGCTTATCGGCCCGGTCATGGGCAGCGTCAATGACGACGGACAGGCGGGCATTGCTGACCTCGCTGATGGCGTGGGCGTGAATACCGCCGATCAGTCCGCTACCCAATATGGCCAGGTTCACTGTATCAGACACGAGCACTCCTCCGTTGGGGTGGGGTATACAGACGCGTCGAGCAGGCGCGTAGCATTATAGCGGGGACGTTAGGTTCGGCAAGGCAGGCGAGCTACAGTGGCAGCCCAAGGATCGACATAATGCGGCCGTAGGCGCGCTGAAGCATTCCCTGAATCAGCTCGACCGTGTAGCGGTACTCATCAATGGGCTGTCCAATGGGGTCTTCGATGTCGCGGGGGTCGTCGGCCAGCTCTCCCAGGGTGTGCACCTTGTCCGCTGCCGATCGCGTCTCAATGGTGATGGCCTCAGCGACGCTTCGCTCCACCGCCACGACCAGGTCGGCCCGCTTGACATCCTTGGCGAGCAGGTTGTGCGACCGGTGCCTGGAGATGTCCAGGCCGCGCTCCTGTAAGACCCTCTGCGCCTCCAGCGTGGCCGGCTGCCCCTCGGCGGCCCAGATGCCCGCCGACGTTACGCGCAGTCGATTCTCGTGGCCGTGGGAACGGACCATGTCGTGGAAGAGGCCGGCGGCCATGGGGGAGCGGCAGGTGTTCCCTTTGCAGACGAACAGCACTTCCTTCACTGGAGCGGGATCTCCTTAGGGCCCACGGCGTCCCCCAGCAGATACAGGCCGCCGGACACCAGGCAGTGGCCGCCCATGACCACGGGGACGCCGCAGTCGAGCGCCGCCTGTGTCATGTCCCGTAGCCAGGGGTCGCCGATCTGGTCGGCCAGCCCGAGGTCCGAGTAGAAGCGATCCTCGGCCCCCGGCCACTGTCGGTGATGGGCCATGAGGACGCGGGTATCGAGGATCAGCCCGCCGGCCAACTGGCGCAGCATATCGAAGGTGGCGGAGAAGCCGGACATGCCGGCGAGGAAGCCGAGCAGCGAGCGCACCTCGCCCCGCGCCAGGCGGCCGCTGGCGCGCATGCCGCGTTCCTCGCTGATGATCCGCGTCTGGCAGGCAGCCTTCTGGGCGAGGTAGGCCCAGGAGTGGTGGGAGATGCGGCCGTAGCAGAGGGTCGTCTCCTCGAATGAGCGCAGGACGCGCATCAGAGCGGGCAGCGGAACCGACTGGATGGGGGCCCGGGCAATGAGCTGGGCCGTGCGAGGCCCCACGCCGGGCGACAGCGAGAGCAGGGCGAGGTCGGTGGGGGTGTCGATGTCGAAGGTGGTCTCCACGTTGCGCGGCAGTTCGGTAACCGCCAGGCCGGCGCGGCGGAGCTGCCAAGCCAGGTCGTTGTCCGTGTCGGGCGCGGCGATCTCCAGCACCGCCGACCCGGGGTTCCAGCCGATGAAGTCGCAGGAGTGGATGTTGTTGGTGATGGCGACCCGCTCGCCCCGGGTAAGGTGAAGCCGCATCGCCTCCAGGGTGGCGGCGCTGAGCAGGGGAAGCCCACCGCCCAGGTAGAGCACGGAGTGGTCGTGCAGCCCACAGTCGTTCACCATTCGTTGCAGCTCGCGGCCGAAGTGGATGTGTTCGCTGGGACTGTGGACGCGCTCGACGACGAGGCCTTCGGTGGTGAGGGCGTCGGGCTGGTTGGAGCAGACGATGACGCGGTCCCAGGCGCCGGCGCCGATGCGGGCGAGCAGGTCCTCCGTGGCGGCGAGGCGCGCCTCCTGCACCAGGCGGCGAACGTCGTTGCCCTCGGAGTAGCCGTACATGACAACGATGGCAGTAGGGCGGGGCACCATTCCTCCGGCGCCTATCTAGTGCAGTGTCGGCGAGGAAAGCGCCCCCGCGCCTGAGAGGCGTAGCCCCGTCCTAATGTAAGGCCGGGCGCCCCGAAGAGCGCCCGACGGTAGCGAGACCGGTGGAAGGAGCTAAGACAACTGCGGATCCAGCAGGCCGTAGTTGCCGTCCAGACGCTGGTAGACGACGTTGACGCGGTCGTTGCTGGCGTTCCAGAAGACGAAGAAGGTGTGGCCGAGGAGTTCCATCTGCTCGATGGCCTCTTCCGGGCCCATGGGGCTTAGCGGGAACTGCTTGACGCGCACGATGCCGGCGGGCTCTTCGGCTTCTAGTTCCTCGATCACTTCCTCGGGCAGGGGCAGGGCCTCGCCCTCTTCCTGCAGTAGGATCTCTTCGTCCAGCCGGGCGTCGGCGCGAGCCGTAGCACGGGCCTGCAGGTCTGCCTGGCGGGCACGGGTGAAGCGCTTGCCCTTGAAGCGGGCGATCTGCCGATAGAGCACGTCCACCACCGCGTCGATGGCCTGGGTGGCGTCGGAGCCGCGCTCCTCGCCGCGGATGGTGACTTTGCCGCCCCGGCAGGTAACCTGGGCGACGAAGCGTCCACCGGCGTTCTTGATGGGCTCGTGGCGCAACTCGATGCGGGCTTCCTTGAGGATCGGCAGATAGCGGTCCAGCTTGCCGATCTTGTTCTCGACGTAGCGCTCGAGTTGGTCGGTGAGTTCGATGTCCCGTGTCTTGATATTGATTGCCAACATGCTTCTGGTCCTCCGGCGGAATCCGCTATCCGGCATCGTCGCCTGCAGCGACACCGCCCCAAGGTGCATATGCTCGGGGTTCGAATTATAGGGGCGGCCACCCCTTCCGTCAACGCCCCGGCCCTTGGCGACCGGCAGATTCTTCGGCCCCCGCGACTGGAACAGTCGCCTAGGGGGCCTCAGAATGACGCGGTGAGGGCAAGCGGCCGGCTACGAGACACGCAATGAGTCCATCCGGTCGCCGTTCTGGTCAAGACGCCATCGCCCTGCCCAACGTCCAGGGTCTTTCGGTTATCGGTGAGCACGCCACCGGCCGGGCGGCTGACGTGGGCGGCCACGGGTGCCATCGCCGCCCCTCTTGGGCGCCCCGGAGGCTGAGCCCGGCCGCAGGCCTCCAGCGGGCGACTTCAGTCGCCCGCTAGCCTTGCGCCTGTGGCCGCTCGTGGTATGTCTGAGTCACGCTGTGCTCGTGCGCCAGCGCGAGCCCCGACCCTGCGCTCTTGCACCCGTGGCGCCATCCTCAAGCGGGGGCGCCATCCTGCCGATATCTCGACGTACCGAACCGCGCTTTCGGCGCCGGGCCTCAAGGAGGCTGCCGTGACGGGGACTATCCTGGTCATCGAGGACGATGCGGAGCTGGCGGGGCTGTACGCCTTTGTGCTCCGGCTGGAGGGCTACACCGTCCACCTGGCGGCGAGCGGCGATGAAGGTCTGCTGCAGTGGCGCGAGGTCGACCCCGACCTGATCGTCCTGGACATCATGCTTCCCGGGATGGACGGCTGGGAGATCTGTCGGCGAGTGCGCGAGGAGAGCCCGATCCCCATCCTCATCCTCAGCGCGCGCTCTTCGGAGCTGGACATGGTCCGGGGATTGGTGCTCGGCGCGGACGAGTACCTCTGCAAGCCGTTCGCCGTGTTTGAGCTGAGCACAACGGTCACTGAGTTGCTCGAGGCGGCCGCTCCCCAGCGAAAGCGAGTGTCGCGACCGGCCTGAACGTCCTGGCGGCTAGAGAGGCCGCGGCGACTCCGCCTCCCGCCGCTCTCTCACGCGTCTTCCGTCGCCCATCAGTCGTCGGTGCCGCTCTGGTCCTTCTCGTGCTTTCACATCCCCTTGCCTACGTCCTTGATGCAGTGATGACACCGCGGCAGGCGAGGGCGTTCTGGATCTGCCCCAAGGCGCTGCCATAGGGGTTGGCGCCGTTCGTGGGCCACAGACCGTACACTACGCGCCCAACCCGGCTGTTCCGCTTGCGACTTAGCGCCGCGGCGCCCCCTACGTGGGAAAAGGGGCCGGAAAGCCCCTCTCCGACACGGAGAGGGGTTGGGGGTGAGGTTCTCTCGGCCGCCGCTGGGCGCCTTAGGGTGAGCTGGGCCAAAGCGACGTGGCCGCATGAAGCGTGACTCCGTCTTCCCTACGCCGGAAGGGGGTTCGGGGGTCAGGTTCTAGACCGCAGGCGCATCAAATGAGTATCGTCGCCCATCATATTGAAACAAACGCATCCGTGGCCGCCCTCTCCAGACGCCCGCCGGGTGGCGTGCTCACCCAGAATCGAAATACCCTGTGCGACCGGCGTATCGGCCTTGACAAGCCATCGCCGCCGATGGTACTCTATTCGGCAATTTTACCGTCGTCCGGGGGAGGCCGGCCGCGGCTCTCTCCTCGACGCTAACTCAGGAGGTGGTTGCCCATGAGCTGCGAGTTCCCGGCCCAAGAGGCTCTCACGTTCGACGACGTCGTCCTTGTGCCTCAGAAGTCCGCTGTCCTCCCTTCGGAAGTGAGCCTGGAAGTGCAGGCTACCCTCGGCCTCAAGCTCAACATCCCCATGATGTCCGCCGCTATGGATACCGTCTCCGAGTCGCGCATGGCCATCGCCATGGCGCGCGAGGGCGGCGTAAGCATCCTCCACCGCAACATGACGGTGGAGCGGCAGGCTGAAGAGGTGGACAAGGTGAAGCGCAGCGAGTCCGGCATGATCGTCGACCCCATCACACTGGGGCCGACGGCGACCTTGGCCGAGGCCGAGGCCATCATGAGCCGGTACCACATCTCCGGCGTGCCCATCGTGCGCGACGGGAACCACCTGGTGGGCATCCTCACCAACCGCGACGTCCGCTTCGCCGAAGATCTGACTCGGCCGGTGAGCGAGTTCATGACCGCCGAGGGCTTGGTGACGGCCCCTATCGGCACCACCTTGGAGCAGGCCAAGGCCATCCTGCAGCGGCATCGCATCGAGAAGCTGCCTTTGGTGGACGAGGACTTCGTTCTCCGGGGGCTGATCACGGTCAAGGACATCCAGAAGAAGCTGGACTTCCCGCGCGCCGCGCAGGACAGCAAGGGGCGGCTGCTGGCGGGGGCCGCCATCGGCGTAAGCGGCGATGCCAAGGAGAGGCTAGACGAGTTGGTGCGCGCCGGGCTGGACGTGGTGGTCATCGATACGGCCCACGGGCATACCAAGAACGTCCTGGCGATGACGGAGTACGTCAAGAGCCATCACCCGCATCTGCAACTCATCTCGGGCAATGTGGTCACGCGCGAAGGCACCCTCGACCTCATCGCCGCCGGGGCGGATGCAGTGAAGGTGGGCGTGGGCGCAGGCTCGATCTGCACCACGCGAGTAGTGGCCGGCGTCGGCGTCCCGCAGATCACCGCGATCTGGGAGTGTGCGCGGGCGGCGGCGGAGAAGGGAGTGCCGGTCATCGCCGACGGCGGCATCAAGTACTCGGGCGACATCGTCAAGGCGTTGGCTTCGGGCGCCAACTCGGTCATGCTGGGCAACCTGTTGGCAGGGCTCGAGGAGAGCCCGGGCGAGGTGGTCCTGCTGGAGGGCAAGTACTTCAAGGACTACCGCGGCATGGGTTCCCTGGGAGCCATGGCCGGGCTGGGGCGGGACCGGTACGGTGCGGGCATGGGCACGGCCCTGACCAAGATCTCGCCCGAGGGCATCGAAGGGCGGGTGCCCTACAAGGGCCGCCTGGCCGACTACGTGCAGCAGATGCTCGGAGGTGTGCGTTCCGGCATGGGTTACGTAGGCGCAACGACCATCCCCGAACTGCAGGCGAAGGCTCAGTTTGTGCGCATCACCAGCGCCGGGCTCATCGAGTCTCACCCGCACGACGTGATCATCACCAAGGAGCCGCCGAACTACCAGGTCTGGCGCTAGGCGGAGGTCACCCACGCCCCCGCCCCTCGGGGCGGGGGCTTTCGTTTGGCGCAGGGCGTCTGGCGCTTTGCCGCCGGTGGGAGCGCGTGCCAGAATGGCTGTGCGCCACCACAGCTCTCGGTCTGGGAGGATACATGCTGCCCATCGATATGCCGCTGGAGGAGCTCCGCGAGTACCGCCCGCCGCTCACCAAGGAACCCGACTTCGACGCCTTCTGGGAGCGGACCATCGGCGAGGCGCGCTTGCAGCCGCTCAACCCACGCATGGATCCTGTGGACGACTTCCCCGTGCCCGAGGTGGAGGTGTTCCGCGCCGGCTACGACGGCTTCCGCGGCGGCCGGTCGGTGGGCTGGTACCTGCGCCCACGGGCAGCCAAGGGCAAGCTTCCGGCGATCGTTGCCTTCCATGGTTACAGCGGCAACAAGGGGCAGGCGCACCAGTACCTCCACTACGCGCTGCAAGGCTACGCCGTGCTCGCCCTCGACGTGCGCGGGCAGTCCGGCGAGAGCTCGGACGATGGCCGCTACGACACCGGCCACGTGTCCGGCTGGATGACCAAAGGCATCCTGGACCCGGAGCGGTACTACTACCGCGGCGCCTATATGGACTGCCTGCGCGGGGCCGACTTGATGGCCTCCCTACCCGAGGTGGACGCCTCGCGGATGGGCGCGTGGGGGGCCAGCCAGGGCGGCGGTCTCACCTTGGCGGCGGTGGCGCTGAGCGGCCGGTTCGCCCTGGCTCTGCCCGATGTCCCCTACCTGTGTCACTACCGCCGCGCTCTGGAGGTCGCCCAGCAGGGACCCTATCTGGAGCTTAGCAACTACTTCCGCGTCTTCCCGGAGCGCGAGGAGCAGGCCTTCCGCACGCTTTCCTACTTCGACAACTTCAACCTGGCGGACCGCATCACCTGCCCGGTGCTCATGTCGGTGGGGCTGATGGACCTGGTCTGCCCGCCCTCGAGCGTGTACGCCGCCTACAATTACATCCCCAGCGCCGAGAAGCGGATGGCGGTTCACCGCTACCACGCCCACGAGGTGCCGCCGCACCATGTCACCGAGCAGATCCGCTGGGCGAACCGTTATCTGCGCGGCCTGAAGGTGTAGCACGCGGCGCGAAGGAGCGCTTCTACGGGCCGGTGGCGGACCTCTGCGACCTGCTCTGGGCGGGGCCGGGCCTGATGTTGAGCCCCCTGCACGAGGACGACGCCCATGCCGTTCGACGCGTCACTGTGCCGCGCACGGCGATAGCGCTTCGCTCTTGTGCGCGTACGCTGGGCGTAGGGTACTCTGAAGGAGCTGGCCCAGGGAGCGCGAGGGGCCACTTGGCCGTTGACCCCCGGCAGACAGGAGCGGACGCCTTGGACAACGTATACACGGCGATCGTGCAGCAGCGAGGCGACTGGCGGATCGGCTGGGTAGCAGAAGTGCCGGGAGTCAACTGCCAGGAACGATCACGCGAGGAACTCCTCAAGAGCCTCAAGGTCACCCTGAGAGAGGCGCTGGAGTTCAATAGAGAGGACGCTGTCGCGTCGGCCGGTGGTGACTTCCAGGAACACGTCATCGCAGTATGAAGCGTCGCGATCCTCTCAGGCATCTTCGCGACCATGGTTGCGAACTGCTGAGGGAGGGCGGCCGGCACTCCTGGTGGCACAATCCGGAGCTCCGGCCCGCGCTGGGCCGTGCCTAGGCATTCGGAGATCGAGGAGATCCTGGTGCGAAGGATCTGCAAGGACCTGGGCATCCCCCTCGCCCAGTAGACTGCATCTGCAACTGCGGAGGTAGCGCCGCGTGCACGTTAGCCTGATGTACGCCGGCATTGCCGGCAAGGGATTCGACAGCATCGGCCAGGGGATGGACTCCGGCTGGATCAGCCACGGCCTGGCCATCCTCAGCGCCGTCCTCAAGCGCGAGGGCCACCAGGTTGATCTGCTGGACCTGCGCTCCCTGCATGGGTGGGACCACTTCCGCGGCGAACTGCTCGCGCGCCGGCCGGACGTCTGCGGCCTAACGATGATGAGCGTGGACTTCAACCCGGTGATGCAGGCGGTGGACGTCATCAGCGAGGCGCTGCCGGATTGCCGAATCGTGGTGGGTGGGCCGCACCCCACCTTGGCCACAGCCGAGGTGCTGCCCAACGAGAAGATCGACCATGTCGTCATCCAGGAAGGCGAGATCAGCTTCCCGCAGCTGCTCCGGGACCTGGAGGCGGGCAACCCCCGCGAGCGGCTCGTCGTCGGCGAGCACCCGGACCTTAACACCCTGCCTTACGCCGACTACGACTTGTTCCTGGACGAGTGGCGCAAGTGGGGTTACCAGGCCGCGTCGCCCGAGGCGCCCTTCGTGCCCGAACTGCCGCCGCCCTTTGTGACCGTCATCGCCGGACGGGGCTGCATCTACAACTGCGCCTTCTGCAAGCCGGGCGAGAGCCTTATCTTCGGCAACCGAGTGCGCCGGCGCAGCGTCGCCAACGTCGTCGGCGAGCTCAAGGATCTGCGCGACCGATACGCCTTCAACTCGTTCATGTTCCACGACGACTGCCTGACTGAGAACCCACGCTGGGTGCGGGAGTTCTGCGAGGCCTACCAGGCCGAGGGCTTCACGCAGCCCTTCTTCTGCCAGAGCCGGGCCGACATCATCGTCAAGCACGAGGCGACGGTGGCGGCTATGGCGGCGGTGGGCCTGAAAGGCTACTTCATCGGCTTCGAGAGCGGCAGCGACCGAGTGCTGGATTTCATCGGCAAGGGCACAACCAGGGCGCAGAACCTGGAGGCGGCGCGTATCTGCCGCAAGTACGGCATCGCCATTTGGGCCAACTACATGCTCGGCCTGCCCACGGAGACGCCGGACGAGGTGCGGGAGACGATCTCGATGTTGCAGGAGATCGACCCCGACTACTACAGCCCCGCCTTCTTCACCCCGCATCCGGGCAGCCGGTTGTACGACTACTGCGTCGAGAACGACCTCATGCTCATCCGCGACCACGATCAGTATGCCCGCAACCCCAGCGGGCCGAAGATCAAGGGGCAGGACCGCGAGTTCCTGCTCTGGGCCCTGGCGGAGTCGCAGCGGCGCACGCCGGCCAACGCCCTCAAGCGGGAGGCGCGGCGGTTGTGGCGGCGCTACGCCCGGCCGGACAAGGTGGTGCGCAAGGCGAAGGCGCTCCTGACAAGCAAGGGCCGGGGCTAGCGGGCAGGGCCGGCGCGTGCCCAGGCGGCGGTGAGGGCGTAGAATAGCGCCCGCCGCTCGGCCGCCAGGCCGGCGGTATCATCAAAGGCGAGGTCGACATTGGGCGGCATTGCGGTCGGCATGGTGCTTCTGTCTGCCTTCATCCACGCGTCGTGGAACATTCTGGCGCGGCAGAGTCACGCGGAGAGCCGCTTCATCGGTTCGATGCTCCCCAGCCTGGCCGCAATTGGGCTCATCCCGGCTTTGATCGGCCAGTGCCTGACCGGGGCGATGCACGGGCGCATCTGGCTCATCGTGCTCGGCTCCGGGCTGTGCTGTGGGCTCTACTTCGTTGCCCTCGGTCGCGCCTACGAGGCGTCCGACTTCACCGTGGTCTACCCGGTGGCGCGTTCCTTGCCCGTGCTGCTGGTGGGGCTGGGCGACAGCCTGCGCGGGAACGTGCCCTCCGTCGCCGGTTGGCTGGGCATGATCATGGTAGTGGTTGGCTGCATCTTGACGCCGCTGCGCTCTCGACGCGACCTGAAACTGGGCCGTTACTTCAACCGGGCCGGCCTGTGGATAGTGATCACCGCTCTGGGCACGGTCGGGTACTCGCTGCTCGACAAGCGTGGGGCCGAACTGCTGGCGCGGGGCCCCGAGCATGCCGCCGTGTACACTTACTTCTTCTACTTCTTCGCCCTAGTGGGGTACGAGTTGTTCGTCCGGGTGCTCGGCCGCCCGGCGGTTGCCGCCCCCACGGCCGACACGCCTAAGTGGATGCCCGCGGCGGCCGGGCTGATGACCGCGGTCGCCTACTGGCTGGTGGTGTGGACCTTCCAGATGGTTCCCCAAGCCAGCTACGTGGTGGCCTTCCGGCAGTCGGGCCTGATCATCGCCCTGCTCATGGCCTGGGCGCTCTATCCGCAAGAGCGACACCGGTCCCGCTTGGTCTCGGTGGGGATCATCACCGCCGGCTTGGTGCTCATAGCCCTGGGTGGGTAGCGCACGCCGGGCGGCAACGGCTATACTGAACAGCAGCCAAACATGGCCGGCGGAGCCATTGCACCGCCGCCAGGAGTCGGATATGGAATGCCCCAACTGCGGCGCCTATAACCCGGAGGACCGTACCCAGTGCTGGAAGTGCGATGACCTCCTCCCGCTCAAGAAGGAGGAGCGCCCCAAGCAGGCCCAGCCCGGCCGCATGAGCATGCTGACCTGGGTGGTGCTGGTCGTGCTCGGGGCGATCTACATGTTCAACCAGTGCAGCGGACCGCTGGTGGAGCAGCCTACCACGCGGCTGGCTCCCCCGGCAGTGGTGCAGCCTCTGATCTAGCGCCGCTCTAGTAGGCGCGCTCCAGCAGGGCGACCACGTTGGCCTCGGTCATCGGCCGGGGGTTGTGCGCCATGCTGGAGGACATGGACTCGCGGGCCACGGCCGCCGGGTCCAGGCCCCTCACACCCGCCTCCCGCAAGGTCTTCGGGATGCTCAGGTCGGCCAGGAGTTGGCGCGTCCAGTCCAGCGCCGCTCTGGCCGCTTCCGCCTCGGCCATCCCTCTCGTGTCCAATCCCACCAACGTGGCCGCCTCGGCGTACTTGGCGGTCGCCACGGGCAGGTTCCACTCCATGACGTAGGGGAGCAGGAGCCCGCAGATGAGCCCGTGCGGCAGGTGATGCCGGTAGCCCAGCGGGTGCGCCATGCCGTGCACCGCCCCCAGACGGGCGTTGGCCAGGGCCATGCCCGCCATCAGGCTGCCGTAGTGCAGGTCGCGCCGATAAGTGATCTCTCCGCCGTCCCGGTACGCGGGCAGCAGCGAGCGCCCGATGAGCCGGATGGCATCGCGACAGAGGGCGTCGGTCAGGGGCATGGCCCCGATGGAGACGAAGGACTCGAGGGCTTGGGTGAGGGCGTCCGCCCCGCTGTGGGCCGTCGCGGCCGGAGGCAGGCTGAGGGTGAGGGCGGGGTCCACTAGGGCGCAGCGGGCGAACCAGGAAGCGCTGCGGATGGACTTCTTGGCGCCGGCGGCCTCATCGGTGAGGACGGCGTTCATGGTAACCTCGGCGCCGGTGCCGCTGGTGGTGGGCACGGCCACCCAGGGCAGGGGGGCGCCGTCGATGGCCCGCCCAGCGAAGTACTCCTCGGGCTCACCCGTCAGGGGTGCCAGGCCGGCGACGGCTTTGGCCGTGTCCATGGCGCTGCCCCCACCCAGGCCGATCAGCACTTCCGCCGACACGCGACGGGCCAGAGCGATTCCCTCGGCCACCACCCCCAGCGTGGGTTCGCCGCGCACGCCCGGGAACGCCTTCACGGCGAGGCCGGCATCGCCGAGGGAGTCCAGCGCCCGCACCAGCGTACCCGAAGCCTGGGCCGACGCTCCGCATACGATCAGTGCCCGGCGACCGAGGGCGGCAGCGCGCGTCCCCAACTGGCTCAGGCAGCCGTCGCCGGTGACGATGCTGACGGGCAGGTAGAAGGTGCTCATAGGCTCTGGCTCGTGTGGCCGCCGGGCATGCAGACGATCTCGACCACGGATTGGTCGAAGAAGCGCATGGCGTTGGCGGCGCGGATGATCACGGCCGTGTCAGCCCCGCGGCCGGTGCCGGCGATGGCCATCACGTCCTCCCCGGCGGAAACGAGCCCGGCATCGGCGGCCATCACGGTGATCTCCATGGCGACCTTGAGACCCTCGCCCAGCATTCGCAGCGTATAGGCGACGATCTCGTCCAACTGGTAGGTGCCCAGCTTGATGCGCACCGCCCGCCCGACGCCGCCGAAGGCGTGCTGGGCCGTGAGCACGGCGCCGCCCGCGGCGCGGATGGCATCGAGCGTTTCGGCGGGGGCCTCCTGGGTGTTGGGCTGGCGGAAGCCGGCTGAGTGGGTGACGGCCACCAGGTGGCGGCCCTGGAAGACGTGGGCGGCCTGCAGACCGGTCTGGCCGCTGGTGGTGGCCACCAGGACGCTGCGCAGGCCCAGGCTGACGACTCGTTCGCGGGCCAGATTGAGCACCTTCTCGGTGTGGTTGGGGCCGGGCGGACTGAAGTAGGTTATCTCTCGGCTGATGGTGGACATGGTGGGTTCGCCTCCGTGACTAGAGGTCCAGCCCCTAGAGTACAGGACAAGGCGCGGGCGGTACAGGGCCGGTAGGTGCTATGTCCGACGGAGCAGATACACGCCCACGGGCATGTCGCTTTCCTTGTAGGGGAGGCGCACCGCCAGCGATCGTTCCAGAGCCCAAGGGGCGCCGGACCGGCGCAGCGAGGCATCGAACAGGCGGCGAGCGGCGGTGACGGCCGCCAGAACGCCCCCGGGGACGGTCACGCGGGCGGCCTCGCGCAGGAGCGCCGGGTAGAGGGCGCGGTTCTCGTCCGTGCTGCCCACAAGCATGCCGAAGGGCAGATCCGTGACGATTGCGTTGTACGAGGCGGTCTCCAGGGGAAGCGCGGCGACATCTCCGCGGACGAGGGCGCCGGCGCCGGCGCAGCCGCCCGCCTGCAGGTTGGCCCGGGCGCAGCGCAGGGCCTCGGTGCTGATATCCAACCCCAGCGCCGAGCGGGTGGGCACGGTCTGCAGCCGCTCGACGAGGAAGGTGCCGGAGCCGCAGGCCAGATTGAGGAAGCGGTCGGTGGGTCGCGGCCGGGCGAGGCGGATCATGGCCTGGGCGACGGCGGCGTTGAGCGCCCCGGGCATGCTGCAGACGCGCCAGGCTCGAGCCGACAGCGGCCGGGGCGTGGTGCGGGCGAGCAGCTCCCAACCCGGTGAGCCATCCGCGGGCCGGCGCGCCGAGAGGAGCAGGTCACCCTCGTCCCCCTCACCGGGCAGGGCCAGCGCCCGCTCCAGTTCGTCCTTCAGGCGGGTAAAGACGGGCGAGTCCGCCCCGGCGGCACTGATACGAACCGCCGAGAAGGCGCCGCTAGGGTGATGCTCCACCAGCCCGCGCAGCAACGCCAACAGCCGAGTGAAGTGCTGGTGGCCGAGGAGCGCCTTGGGGCGAGGGACGTCGAACTGGGCGACCAGGTGCACGGCGACAGCACAGCGCAAGGCCTCAAGCGGCCACGGCTGCCCACGAAGCCGCACTGTCAACCGGCCAGGGATGGGATGGCTACGCACCCGGGCGCGGTCCCCGAGGAGCGAGGCGATCTCCTCTTGGACGATGTCCTCGAGCCCCGGCAGGCACTCCACCTCGCAGCGAGGGCTCTCGCTCCCCGCCGCAACGGTGGCGGATTGCGCCGTCGGTGGGAGGCGCCGCCCGGGCGTGGCGCTTGCCTCCCGCTTCGTCCCGCCTCCCATCTACGCACCGGCCTCCACGTGTGCTATGCTTTCGCCGTCATGATGCCCAAACGCGATCGGGACTCCGCTCGAGAGAAGCTGGAAGCCCTGCTGGCCCTCGCCAGGAGCAGGAAGCGCGCCCTCATCGCCACCCACAACGACCCCGACCCAGACGCCATCGGGGCGGCCATGGGGCTGGCCGAACTCCTGCGGCGCCGCACTGCGGTCGATGCCACGCTGGCCTACAGCGGCATTCTCGGTCGGGCCGAGAATAAGGCCATGGTGGAGCACCTCCAGATCCCCCTGCGGCCGCTGCACACGCTTGACTGCTCCCAGTTCGACCTGGTGGCGCTGGTCGACACCCAGCCCGGCCACGGCAACCAGCCTTTCGCCGCCGAATGCAGCGCCCAGGTGGTGATCGACCATCACCCTCTCCGGCCGGACACCCGTGCCGTCCCCTTCTGGGATGTGCGCCCGGACTACGCCTCCACGTCGACCATCGTCACCTGGTACTTGCGCGATGCCCGGGTGCGGCTGCGTCCGGCAGTTGCCACGGCCCTCTTCTACGGCATCAAGACCGACACGCTGGGCCTGTCTCGACCGTCTCACCCCGATGACGCCCGCGCTTACGTCTTCCTGCAGCAGCGGGTGGATGAAGAGGCACTGGTGCGCATCGAGAACGCCAGCGTCTCCTCGGCCTACTTCCAGGCGCTGGACGATGCCCTTCACAGCACCCGCATCTACGACGGCCTAGTGGTGGCGCGCCTGGGGGAGATGCGCTATCCCGACATGGCGGCCGAGGTGGCGGACTTTCTGCGCCGCCTGGAGCAGGCGCGGATCGTCCTGGCCGTGGGCTGCTATGCCGGCGACGTCATCGTGTCACTGCGCTCCCCCGAGCGCGGCATGCGACTGGACTCGTTGGTGCAGCAGGTGATCGCCGACGACGGGTCCGCGGGAGGGCATGACTTCATGGCCGCCGGCCGCGTTCGGTCGACCCTGTACGGGGCTCCTGAGGACACGGAAGCGGAGATCGTGCGACGCTTCGCGAGCGTCCTCGGCGTAGACCACCTCCACGGAACGCCGTTGCTCGCCTGAGCCGCTGGTGTCCGCCACCCCGGCTCGCAGTGCAGGGCCGCCCCGGGTCGCCTATCTCGGCCCTCGCCTCTGGCCGAGCCCCGACGGCGCTAGTCCCAGCTGCGCTTGCGCTGCACCATGGCGCAGGCGTCCCAGACTACGTCGATGCCATTGGCCTCGCAGAAGTCGATCGCCTCCTGGGACTCCGCCCCCGGCTGCATCCACACCCGGGTGATGCTCAGGTCCAGGCACTGCCGGACGATCTGCTCAGTGACGGCGGGCGGCACCACCACGCTTACCACCGCGGGCTTCTCGGGCAGGTCGGCCAGAGTGCGGTAGATGGTGTGGCCCAGCACCTGCCCGTTCTTGGGGTTCACCCCGTACACGTGGTACCCGGAGTTGAGCATGGTGGCGAACACAAGGTGGCCGTACTTGTTTGGGTCTTCGCTCACTCCCACCACTGCCCACAGCCGGCGGGAGACGAAGTCCTGTACCCGTGCCATCTTCTCGTCCACACGACCCTCCTACCCATCGCCGCCGGCGCCCCAGTGCCGCCAGACTAGACGAGCCCGGGCAAGGCGGCAACTCGGGTTGGGCAGGACAATTGCATCCAATGGCTAGTCGTCACGCCAGGCGTGTTCGCAGGCCTGTCTCGACCGCATGAGATCACCGCGCCCGGATTCTGCGCCGGCCCGGCCCTTGTCATTCCGAGCGAAGCGAGGAGTCTGCGCTTGGCAACCGGTGGGTTCATCATGACGCGGCTAGGTCACGCAGCCGGTTCTTACGTCATTGGCCCGCACGGTCGCCGTTCTGGTCAAGATGCAGTCGCAGGGTGCTGGAAGTGGCAAGCCGTTAGCCTATGACTATACTCAGTAGTTAGCCCGGCCTGACGCTCTCAAGGGCAGCTTGACCGGTGCGAAGAGCGGACGTAGGCGTCGCTCGACAGGAACACGGAGGACCGCAGAGTGGGTAGCCTGAAGTTCGTCTTCTCATACGCCCGCCACTACCGCAAGGCTCTGATCCTCACCGTCATCTCGATGTTCGCCCTGGTGGCGCTGGACCTGGTCGGCCCGCTGGTGATCCGCCGTCTCATCAACATCGTTGAGCAGCAGAATCTCGGCGGCCAGGCCCTGGGCGCGGTGGGCCAACTCGCGCTCTTGTACCTGGCGGTCGTGGCTCTGCGGGGCGTCTTCGAGTTCGTGAGCAGCTACATGGGCCATGTGGCCGGCTGGGGCGTGGTGGCCGACACCCGCCGCCTGGTCTACCAGCACGTGCAGCGCCTCTCGCTCCGTTTCTACGAAGACCAGAAGACGGGCGACCTCATGTCCCGGGTGATCAACGACACCAACCTCTTCGAAGCCATCATCGCCCATGCCGTGCCTAACACGTTGGTCAATGTGCTGACCTTGATCGGCGTCAGCGCCATCCTGACCACCCTCAACTGGCGCTTGATGCTGCTCACCCTGATACCGGTGCCCTTCGTCATCTTGGCTATGCGCGCCTTCGCCAAGTACGTCCGCCCCGCCTTTCGAGACCGGCAGACCGTGCTCTCCGAGCTCAACGCTTCCATCAACGACAACCTCTCCGGCATCCGTGAGATCAAGGCCTTCAGCCGTGAGGAGTCCGAGGCGGCGCGCATCGGTCGGGACATCGAGCGCTATCGGGACTCGATGCTGCGGGCTCTCCGCCTGATGGCGACCTTCAACCCCTTCGTGCAGTTCTCGTCGCAGTTGGGCTACATCATCGTCATCTATTTCGGCGGCAAGTTGGCCTTCGACGGCGTATTGCCCGTCGCTGATCTGGTGGCCTTCTTCCTCTACTTGGAGCGCTTCTACGCGCCCGTCCGCGGCCTGGCCGGCAGCTGGGAGCAGCTGCAGGAGGCCCTCGCAGGCGCGGATCGGGTGGCGGAGCTGCTGGAGCAGGATCCCGAGGTGGCGGAGACGGCGGGCGCGGTGGCGCTCCCGGCGCGCGCCGATGGGCACATCGAGTTCAGGAACGTCACGTTCGGGTACAACACCGACGATCCCGTGCTCAGGAACGTCAACCTGGACGTCGAGGCCGGCTCCGTGGTGGCGCTGGTTGGCCCTACGGGCGTGGGCAAGACCACCCTGGTCAGCTTGATCCCGCGCTTCTACGACGTCGCCCAGGGCGCGGTGACGCTGGACGGCGCCGATCTCCGCGACATCACCCTCAAGAGCCTGCGCGAGCAGATCAGCATCGTGCTCCAGGACGTTTTCCTGTTCCACGGCACCGTCCGGGAGAATATCCTCTTCGGGCGGCCCGATGCCACCGAAGAAGAAGTGATCGCAGCAGCCAAGGTCGCGAACGCCCACGGGTTCATCATGGGCGACCTCTCCGACGGCTACAACACCGTCATCGGCGAGCGGGGCGTGAAGCTTTCGGGCGGGCAGAAGCAGCGCATCTCCATCGCGCGGGCGGTGCTCAAGGATGCCCCCATCCTGATCCTGGACGAGGCTACGTCCAGCGTGGACACGGAAACGGAGTTGCTGATCCAGCAGGCGCTGGAGCGCCTGGCCGAGGGCCGCACCACCCTCATCATCGCCCACCGCCTATCGACCATCCGCAACGCCGACAAGATCGTCGTGCTGGCCAACGACGGCATCGCTGAGATGGGGACTCACCTCGAGCTCATGGCGCGCGATGGGCTGTACCGCCACCTGAGCGAGGTTCAGACGCGCATCTCCACCGGCGAGGTCGCCGAGATGGACGTGGGCGACCGGCGATCGGCGTAGGGGAGTCGGCGCGCGGGATCGCTCGCTTATGGGATGTCCGCTCGCGAACGCTGTGGTCCGCGGCTCGGGTGGTGGAGGACCGCGGCGTGGGCGTCTCGGGCTGGGAGACGGCCACGAGGGCCTACACGACGGGGCCTTGGGGCCGCGACAGGCTCTGTGCTATGAGCCCTTGCCGTCCCCCAGCGGGATGAGATCGTAGCGCCAGGGCGCGCGCCAGAGCAGCCCCGCGTGCCCCTTCCAGAGCCTTCCCATGTCCTGGGCCAGGCCGAGCACTAGGTCCACCGCCCGGCGATCCAGCCCTCCGTCCCACTGGAGGGCCTTGCCGACCCATCCGCAGTGGAAGAACAGACGACACAGCAGCGGCCGCGTCGCATGCACGGTGCAGCGTCCGTCGTCGCCCAGGTATGGGCAGTGTCCCGCCACGCCCGTCAGCATATACGTGCCGGTGAACGGGCTGAGCGTACAGTGAGAGCGGACCAACTCCTCGACGGCGGCCCGAAGCTCCGACTTGTCGCGTGGCCGGTGCAGCAGCGTCGCTAAGGCGATGAGATCGGGCAGCGTGACGGCCACCACGCGTCCGCCCACGTCGGGCAGCGCCCGGCAGCAGTCGCTGTTGCAGTGGGTCTCCGCCGGCCGGCACAGGGAACCGGCCTGTCGCTCCAGGCGATGGATGGCGTCGAGAAGGTTGTCCGGCTCGGAGGGGGGATCGCTACCGGGCCACAACGTAGAAGTCTTGCGGCTGAGTGCGGACGCCCGCGGGCTCAAAGCGAGGCTGGCCGGAGCCGGCCACGGCGATCTCCCGGCCGATGCCGACGTCCCAGTAGAGGTGGGCTCCGGCGCCCCAGCGGGCGATCAGGTCTTCCGTCGGCCGCCAGGAGTTGGCGCGCGTCCAGCCGGTGACCGTGTCGCTGGGATCGCCCACCTTCCACACATGCACGACGTAGTAGAGGTCCGAGTCGAGGTCGCCCGCTCCCGTCCACATGAGGATGAGTTCGTTGGCTTTGATCTGAGCGCCGTTGCCGGGCGAGAGCGCTTCCACCGCGTGCGGCTGGGCCGGACCGCCCATGGACATGAGCGAGGCCGTCGGCTGGGCGGTGACGGCGGCACTGGCGGCGGAGTTCGCCGGCGTGGCCGTGGGCATCGGGGCCGCGGTCTCAGTTGGGTCCGCTGCCGGACCGCCGGACGGAGGCGGGACGGGGATCACGATCTCCTGGCCGACGCTCAGTACCGTCCAGCGGGTCAGGCCCGGGTTGGCCGCCAGGATGGCGTCGACGGTGGTGTCATAGAGATTCGCCAGGTACCCGATCGTCTCCCCGCTCTGCAGGGCGTGGACGAAGGACTGCGGCTGTTCGGTGGCGGCCGGAGCCGGGGCGCTGTTTGTGCCACCCGGTAGGATGATCTCCTGGCCGATGCTCAGCATGCTGCTCACGCTCAGGCCCGGGTTCACTGCCAGTATCTCGGCCACAGTGGTGCCGTAGGTCTCCGCCAGGTACGCCAGGTTGTCGCCGGACTTGACGACGTGCACCGCCGGGGCGGCCGGCTCTGTGGCCGCACCCGCCGATTCGGCGGCTGGGATGACGATCTCCTGCCCGACGCGCAGCATCGAGTACTCGGTCAGGTTGGGGTTGACCGCCAGAATGTCGTCGACTCCCAGCCCGTACTCCTGCGCGATGGTGCTCAGGACGTCGCCCGACTGCACGATGTGAACGCGAGGCCCAACGGTGGGCGACGGCGTCGCGGTGGGGGTGAGCGTGGGGGTCTCGGTCGGGACGGCAGTCGATGTGGCGGTGGGCGGGGCGAGCGTGGCCGTGGGCGGAGCGGGAGTCTCCCCCGCCGGGGTGTCCGGAGTGGCGGGCACGGTGGCCGGCGCCATGGCGACCGCAGTCGATCTGGCCGGCGTGCTCGTGGCGCTAGGGCCCGCGGACCGGTCTCGCAGGCCGGCTATGACGATACCGCCGACGACGGCCACGGCAAGCAGGGCGAGGGCGGGGGCCAGGTAGGTGGAGGTTGGGAGCTGCTGCCCGCAGAGAAGGCACGAGTGAGCCTGCTGCGCCACCCGGGCGCCGCAGTGTGGGCACCGCCGAGGTTCAGGGCTAGTACTAGGCATTCAGTGTCCTGCTGTTGGGATGCCGGCGGCGAGGCAAGCACAGCAACACAAGCCCCACCACGCTCGCAAGACTAACCCAGTTCGAGGTGCGGCGCAAGGGGGTCTCGCCAAAACGGATGCTGACCGTATGGTCACCGGCGGGAAGGTCAAGGGTGATGACGCCCAGGGGACCCTCGGGACGGATGTCGACTAAGGCCCCGTCCACGTACGCCCGCCAGCCGGGGTAGTAGTAGGTGTGGAATCGCAGCGGCCCGGCGGCCGCGGCAGTCACCCGCACAGTCTGCCGGTGGCCGCCCTGGTGCACCGTCTCCACCACCGCGCCGGGCACGCCGGACTGGGCCAGGGGCAGGGTCTCGCCCGCCAGGTAGGCGGCCACTTTGGGGGAGTCCTGCGGCATCTCGCTGGTCCAGGCGGTCATTCCCCGCATGTCGGTGAACTTCAGCTCGAACTGCACGGTGCCCACCGGCTGTTCGGACGATGGGTCGGGGGCGGTGTGCTGGGGCCGGGCATAGGACAGGCCGGCGGCCGCCACGGCGATCGCTAGCGCCAGAACGGCTCGGCGCCCGAAGGCTCGCCCAAGCTCCGCGCCCGTAAGTGCCGTCAGACCGGCGGCTGCCAGGGTGGCCACGCCGAGCAGGCGCCACGGGAACTGCGCCAGCGAGAGCAGGGAGACGGCCCTCCAGATGGGCCCGCTGGCCCTCAGCAGCAGGAAGCCGTAGACGGCGAGGCCGCCGCCGAAGAGGAGAGCCGGGGTTCGCATGCGCCGCGTGCCCAGGGCGAGGGCCAGCCCGGCCAAACCCAGCACGATTGGGGCCAGGCCCAACTGGAAGGACATGGCATCCTCGGGCCCGGCAACGGCGTAGCCATACTCCCAGAGCGGCGACAGCAGTTGCCCCAGGTAGACGAAATGGTCCGTCAGGCTGTAGGTGGCCCGGGTCCACTGTCCCTGGACGATGTTGCCCCGCTCCAGGAGCGAAGGCAGGAGCGAGAACGACGAGAGGGCGAGTCCTAGGACGCCCGCCGCGGCGGCCTGCGCCCAGGCGGTCAGCGACCGCGCCCGGCCGGACGTGACCAGCCCCACGACCACGGCGGCTGCGGCCAGGGGGGTGAAGAGTAACGCGGTGACGTTGTGGGCCAGGAGCAGCAGCCCGTAGGCGAGGGCGGCCGCCGCCAATCGTCGCCGGTCCGGCTGCACCGCCAAGCGCCAGAAAGCCCAGAGCGCCCAGGGGAAGAGAGCGAGGGCGCAGGACTCGGCCAGGGCGGCGCGCACGTAGATGTCGACAAAGCGGTAGGGGGCATAGGTATAGACCAGCGCCGCGATGGCGCCCCCGGCTGGGCCCACCATGGACTCGGCGAGGAGGAACATGCCCACGCAGGACACTAGGATGGACAGGGCGAAGGTGGCCTTGACGGCGGCGGCGATCCCCAGGCCGGCCAGGTGGAACACCTCGGCCACGTAGTAGGCCAGGGGCGAGTAGAAGACGAAGGTGGGGTAGCCGTAGCCGAGGGCGTGGTCCGGGCCCCAGCGGGGTACGAGGGCGCCGTCGGCGATGGCCTGGTCGAACTGGACCAGGAAGAAGAGGGTGTGGGGGGCGTCGTGCGCGCCCAGGAAGTAGCCGGGCGCCAACAGGGGCGCGGCGGCGAAGGCGGCCAGGAGCAGCGCCAAAGCCAGGTAGAAGCGACGCGGTCTCATGGGCGGCCCCGGAGCAAGACGATCAGGAGGCGGGAGGCTTGGAGCGCACGACTCAACCCCCCTCGTGGCTTCGAAGAGCGAAACCACTGGCCCCCCTTCCCTACGTGGGCAGGGTGAGCCGGAAGGCGGGTCGCTACCGTGAACGGAGCCTCTCCCGCCCCTCCTTCCTTCTTAGGGAAGGGGGATGGGGGGTTAGGTCTTGTCCGCGGACATCCGTTCACCGGTCTCTCCGACCGCGGACGATCGGCTTGGCAGCAGCGGCGACCACGTACAGCGCCACGGTTGCCAACGTGATTCCCGTCCCCAGCTTACGGACGGGGGTATCCTCGAACGACAGCAGCAGCACATGCCGTCCCGCTGGCACCGGCACGCTGATGCGCCCGAGGGCGCCTTCCGGCTCCACCAGAACTGTTCCGGTGACGGCGCCGGTGTTCTCGTCCAGGATGTAGGCGTTCCAGCCTGGGTAGTAGAAGGTGTTGAAGATGATGGCTTGGCTGTTGTCTTCGGCCTGGAACCACACCCGTTCGTGGGTGGTGCTCATCTCCTGGGAGTGCACCGCCAGCCGGCCGGTGGCATAGGCGGCGGTGTAGTCCACCTTGGTGGTGATCTCGATGCCGGCCATGATTTGATCTGCCAGGGGCGACCAGCGCGGGATCTCCTGCACCCAGGCAGTAGAGCCGGTCATCTCGTCGGCACTCTGCTGGAAGCGCATCAGCCCCTGCAGCGAGACGGGGCCCTCGGCGGGCGGGCGGATCTCGCTGCGCAGGTAGGGGTAGACGGGCAGGATGATCAGGAGAGCCCAGAGGGCGGTGGCGGCCAGATGGGCGCCATCGGCAGGCCAGCGCGCGAAAGGCCCGGTTCCCAGGAAGGCCAGGCTGACGATGGTGAGGGCGAGCAGGCGCCAGGGGAACTGAGCGAAGCTGACCAGACCGAGGGCCTCCCAGACCGGCTCCGATAGGGGCAGCATGAGGAAGATGACGGCGAGCGTCAGCAGCCCCAGATAGGCGCCCGTGCGGCGCCAGGCGACCGCCAGACGCGGCCAGCGCAGCAAGGCCAGGGCGACGAGCGCCAGCGGCGCCAGCCCCAACTGGAAGGACATGCCGTCGTCGGGTCCGGGCAGGCTCGCGCCGAAGCCCCAACTGGGCAGGAGCAGCTGGAACGGGTAGACGAAGTGATTGCGATACTCGTAGTAGCCGCCCACCCACTGGTCGGTGCGGATGCCGGAGTACTCCAGGAAGGCGGGCAGCCAGAAGACTGCGCTCAGACACAGGCCGAGCGCCACGCCGGCAGCAGCGGGGAGGAGGACGTGAGCGGCGTGGCCGAGGCCGGAGGGCCAGGACTGGCGGGTGAGCAGGCGACGGGGCTGGAGGCGGTCGAATCGGCGCCAGGCCCGCACCAGGAAGTAGCCGCCCAGGATGGGCGAGAAGAGCAGGGCCACCAGGTTGCTGCTCAGCATCAGCCCGGCGTAAGCGAGCCCGGCGAGCATGATGCCGCCCGAACCGGAGGAGCGGCCGTCGCCCGCGGGGTAGAGCCGCCCAAAGGCCCAGAGGCAGAGGGGCACGAAGGCCAGGGCCACCGTCTCCGCCAGGGAGGCGCGCACGTAGATATCGGCGATGTGGTAGGGGGCGTAGAGGTAGAGCAGCGCCCCCAGCACGGCGCCGGGCGGGCGGCTGTAGAGCCGGAGCCAAAGGTAGGCCGCCAGCGACGAGGCCATCGCCGCCAGGGCGAACACCCCTTTGACCGCGTCCACCAGGCTCAGGCCGAGCAGGTGAAGCGCCTCGCCCACATAAGAGGACAGCGGGCCGTAGATATTGAAGAAGGGGTACCCGTAGCCGAAGGTGAAGTCGGGCGCCCAGCGGGGATAGAGCACCCCGTCCTGGATGGCGCGGTCGAACTGGTGCAGGAAGTAGACGCTGTGGCGGGCGTCCTGCGCTCCCCAGTGGTACCCGGGCATGAGCAGGGGGCCGATGCTGAACAGCGACAACCCCACCAGCGCCGCCACCCAGACCCACTCGGGGATCCTTCCGGTTCCGCCTTCCTGTGAGGGACCTTTCCCCCGTCCCCTCTCCCGCGGGGAGAGGGGGGTCGCCCTTCTCTCTTCCTTGTTAGGGAAGCTCATGGCCGGAACTCCAGCGCCGTGCTGCCGTCACCCAGGGGCAGCCTCTCCCCCGTCTCCAGGTCATACAGACCGATCACGAGCCGGTAGCCCTCCCGCGGACCGGCCACGTCGATGTAGACCGGGTGCTCGTCGGCCACCAACTCGCCTGGGCGCCAGCCCGACGTGGCGCGCTGCCCATCCACGGGCCAGGAATCGCGCTGGCCCCACTTTGTCCCTGCGTCGTCCACCACGTGCACGAACACGGTGTAGTCGCGCTGCAGGGGTGCGGTCGCCTGCCAGTAGAGGTGCAGTCGCGGAGTGGCGCCGTGGCGCAGGGGGCCGTGCAAGTCGGCGCCCACCAGCAGGATTCGCCCATCGGCGAAGGTGGCCAGGGGGCGGGCTGCCGGGGTGACGGCGGTGACGGGCACGTCCAGGAAGGGCGTTGCCACGATCAGCGCCAACAGGAGCAGGGCAGCGGCCGGAGCTCCTCGCCCGCGCAGCCGGTCCGCGGCGGAAGCGGCCTGACGGAGGAGCAAGAAGGAGGCGAGGGCCACCAACTGCCAGGGGCCGTCGAGCCAGGTGGCGGCGACGGACTGCCACAGAGGTCGCGCCAGGGTAGTTGAGAGCAACAGCAGCCCCAAGGCCGCGGCGAGGGTGACGACGACCCTGCCCGGCTTGCGGGCGGCGGGGGCGAGCAGCCAGGCGGCGGCGAACAGCGCCAGGGGCAGCAGCCCCAACGTCAGCGGCGCCGGCACGCCCGGTCCCCAGGGATCGCTGTGGATGGCGTAGCCCGCCGATTGGCTCAACCACTGGTAAGGCCGGCTGAACTGCACGAACGAGGCGGGTGCGGACGGGCCCGAGAGCAGCAGGCCGCCGGCCCCTGCGGCGATCAGGGCGAGGGCCGGCGAGGGTTGAACACGCTCTCGCTGCAGCAGAGCCACGAGGACGAGGACTACCGCGCTCGCCAGGGCGAAGCCGGGATGGGCGAGGCCAAGCGCGAGGACAGGCCAGAGCGTCGCGGTCGCGGCCAGGACGCCGCTGGTCTGGGCGGCAACGGTCAGGGCTTCGGCGACCCACGGGAGCAGACCGAGCGCCAATGCCCCGCCCAGCGACCCGCGGGCGTACACCGAGCCGAGCACCATGGGCGAGGCGGCCCAGACCACCCCGAAGGCGAGCGCGGCCATGGCGGTAGAGGCCGGGCGGGAGCGGTGCACGAGGCGGTAGAATCCCCCGGCGGCCAGCAGGATCGCCAGGGCGAAGACCGCTTTCACCGCTGTGACGCCGCCGGCCCCGGCAAGACGGAATAGCGCCGCCAGGGCGTGGGGAAGGAGGCCGTCGCCGCCGAGGGCGCCGGTGGGGGAGAAGGGGGCCGGCCCGGTGACCGGGTGGTCGGCGGCTTCCCAGGCATACAGGGCGTACACCGGCAGGAAGCCGCTGTGGGGCTGGAAGTAGCCCGGATAGCCCAGGGGCGCGAGCAGCAGCCCGCAGGCGAGCAGCAGCGCCGCCCCGACGCGCCAGGGGTGGCCGGCCCGGGCGATCATCGTGCCGGGCGCGCTAGGGCGCCGTGTGGGAAGCCCTGGGCGGCCAAGGGCAAGCTAGCCAGCTTCCCCGGCCAGGCCGAGGTCGGCGGCGATGCCCTGCATGGCCTCCAGCACGACGGCGATGTGCTCACTAAGATCGACCCCCAATTCGGCGGCGCCCAGCTCGATGTCCTGCCGGTTGATGGCGGCGGCGAAGGCCTTGTCCTTCCACTTGTTGCGCACCGACTTCACCTTCACGTCCAGGATGGACTTGGAGGGGCGCACCAGGGCGACGGCGGAGATGAGGCCGGTGAGCTCATCCACGGCGAAGAGGGCCTTGCGGAGATTGGTGTCGCGCGCCACGCCGGAGTAGCCGGCGTGAGCGAGCACGTCATTGACCGTCTCCTCCGGGTAGCCGCGCTGCCGCAGAATCTCCGCCCCGGCAATGCAGTGCCACTGCTCCCGCGGCAGGTCGCCGCCCATCTCGGGGTAGCGCTCGAAGTCGAAGTCGTGCACCAGGCCGATGGCGGCCCAGTGCTCCTCATCCTCGCCGAAGCGGCGGGCGTAGGCGCGCATGGCCGCCTCCACCGCCAGCATGTGCCGGCGCAGGCTGATGCTTTGTATGTGCTCAGTCACCAGGCCCCAGGCCTCGTCACGGGTCATGGCTATGCTCCACTCAGGATGGGCCATTATGGCCGCCGGCGCATCCTTGGGCAACCGATGTCGCCGCCGTGACCGCTAGCCGACGATGTCGCCAACGTCGATGAGGTAGACCTGCCGCTCTCCTTCGTGCACCGAGTCGAAGCAGACCCGGCGGCCGTCGCGGCTCCAACGTGGGTGCAGGTCAACGCGAAACTCGCCGTCCAGTTCGGGCGGGGCGTAGAAGCGGCCGATGTCGATGCGAGTGTTGTCGGAGGGACGGTAGAGCATGAGAGTGCGCTCGCGGGTCTCGCGATCGGGATAGGTGTCGTTGAGGATCCAGCGCCGGTCCGGGCTGTAGGAGCAGTGGCCATCCTGCAGGAGCACGTCGCCGCCAACGACCTCGACCTGGTCCGATCGGTCGCGGTAGAGGTGGAAGTGGTCCTCGCCGTTGTGGATGGACCAGGCGAGGATGTGGTCGTCGTCGGCCCAGTCGAAGTGAGACACGAGCCCGGATCGCTCCAGCAGGGTCAAGTCGCTGCCGTCGGGGCGGGCGGTGTAGAGGCGCGTCTGGCGGAAGCCGCCGCCGCGCGGGTCGCGCCAGCGATGGAGGAAGAGGAAGCGGGTGCCGGAGGGGTTGAACTGCAAGTGGTTGAACCAGTGTTCCACCCCCGCCATGTTGGGAATGGTCTCGATCCGGCTCACCTGCTGCAGGGTGACGACCAGGCGCGAGTCGCCGGTCGCCATGTCCATCCAGTAGATGCCGTCGTGCTCCGGCGCCGACTCGGCCTCGTGCGCGTCGGGGAGGCCGACATAGCCGTAGCCGGGCCGAGTGCGGGCGACGCGGGCGAAGTTGAGGCTGACGGCCTGCTTCCCATCGGCGGAGAGGGCATAGATGGGGCGAGGCAGCAGGCGCGCCTCGCCGGTGTGCACGTCCAGGACGCAGGCGGCGAAGTGGTCACGCTGGCGGGTGTTGAAGACGACTAGGCGGTCGGGCGCGGATCCCAGCCACTGCAGGTGGGTGCCTTGCTGCCAGTTCCAGGCGGTGGTCTCCGCCAGGGGACGCCAGCGGTTGTCTCGCTCCAGGTCCACTATGCCGATGACGGCCAGGTCGTCGGGTGTGGGCGGGCGGTGGAGGAAGGCGACGGCCTTAGCGAGGAGGTAGCGGCCGGTGGCGTCCCAGGGGCACTTGTCGTAGTAGCCGAAGAAGTGGTGCAGGGGGCCCGTGGTGGCCCGGCGGGCGGGGCGGAGGGAGGTGAGTATGGGCATAGGTGCGCCTCCTGGTGGCGGTTGGGGGCATGGTAGCGCGAATGGACGCCGATGGCTATGGGAAGGAGGGTGAAGGGGCGACCGCAGGTCCTGTCCGGGTGGTGGAGTCGCGTCGGGTGGGGGAGTAGCCCCGGGCTTAAGCCGCGGGGCTACGGAAAGCGAAGCCCGCCTGCGCGGGCTGGGAGGGGCCGACCGCCGAGTCTATCTTGGCCCGAGCCCGCGCACGCGACGGTCCAGCTCCCACAGGGCGGTGCGATCGCCGTCGAAGTGGAGGAGAGCGTCGGCGTCGGCGTAGGGGAGCCATCGGTACTCGGTGTGCTCGTGCGAGAGCACCATTTCCGGCGTGTCCGCCCGCAGACCGAAGCAGTGCACCGGCACGACGAAGAGGCCATCGCCCCACAGGTAGCTTTCGTGGAACTCGGTGACGGGCACGGAGAAGGTTGTCTGTAGAGGCAGTAGTGGGCACGACGCGGGCATAGCCGCCTCCTCGAAAGCCTCACGGTGCGCCGCCTCCACGGGCGTTTCCTGGTCCTCGCCCCCACCGGCGATGGCCTGCCAGTAGCCGGCGTCGGAGCGGCGGAACAAGGCGAACTCGGGTGCTCCGGTAGGACCGAGCCGATAGGGGAAGACGAGCACCTGGAAGGGGGCGCGGGCCATGGCGATCTCCTCGTTCGGGCGATGTGGGCGAGCATGTCACCGGTGACCGGCTTGCGCAAGGACTCGCCGCGGAGGCCCTGGTGGTGGAAGGCCTCTTAGTGAGCGTCGAAGCGGCGCAGGCAGGCGCAGGTAAGGGCCAGGGCCGTCTCTCCCACCGCCACGGCAGCAACGGGGGCGGCGTGGCGTCCGCTTGGATGCCGACAGCGAGGGGCGCTATAGTTACCTGCCTGGACGGACCTGGGGCATGGGCCGTGGCCGAACCAGGATGCCAGCCGATCTTCAAAGGAGGACTTCATGTTCCAGCACGCCCTGCTTACCGATGCGGACGTCTCGAAGCTCGCCTCTGCCGTCACGGCCATCCTGGAGCGTACCGGGATCCTCTGTCAGAACGACGAGATGGTGGACGCTCTGGAGGACTGGGGGGCGAAGGTGGACCGCGCGCGCCAGGAAGTGCGCTTCCCCGCCCACCTGGTGGAGGAGTTTGTGGCTGGCACCCGGGCTCAGTACGGCGGCAAGGACGTGGGCGAGCCGCCCTTCAAGGCGCCTGGCCGGCCGGGCCTGGACACGCAAGTGGCTCAGCTTTACCTGGACGACGAGACCGGCGAGCGCCGCGCCGGCGCCAGGGAGGACCTGATTCGCCTCACTAAGTTCGGGGCGGCGCTGCACCCTAACCAAGCCGTGGGTCACTCCCTGCTCCTGCAGGACGTTCCTCCGATGGTGGAGCCGCTGGAGGCCGGGCTGATCCTGGCTGAGTACGCTCCCATCCCCGGCGAGCCTTTCACCTGGAACGCCAGGCAGGTGCCGTACGCCATCGAGATGGGCAACGTCATGGGCATGGAGAACTGGTTCACCCTCGGCGCCATATGTTTCTCGCACCCCCTCCGCTTCGACAAAGACGTAGCCGACCGGTTCGTGATTGCGGCCAGGCTGGGTCACGCCATCGGAATCACCGGAATGCAGGTGGCGGGCGCAACCACGCCGGTCACGGTCGCGGGGTTCGTGGCCGTAAGCGCGGCGGAGAACATCGCCACCTGGATAGCGGGCCGTGCCCTCAACCCGGCCGTGCCCTTGCGGGGAAGCATCTGGGCGGCCACCCTCGACATGCGCGGCGGCGATGCCAGCTACAGCGCCCCGGACGCCATGCTGCGTGCCTTCACCCTCAACGAGTTTCTGCGTCGTTGGTGCGGCCTGGCCGTGCATGTGGGCGGCGGCGAGTACTCCAGCGCCAAGGCAGTCGGGCTCTATGCCACCTTGGAGAAGGCCTACAAGGCCCTCCTCATCGGCGCCTACACCGGACACCATCCGTACGTGGGCGGCGGAATGGTGGAGCAAGGCAAGTCCATCAGCCTGGTGCAGCTGCTGCTGGACCGGGAGATGACCACCGCCCTGGAGAGCCTGATGCAGCCGGTGGTGGTCGACGACGAGACCATCGCTCTGGACACCATCCTTGAGGTCGGCTACGGCTTGACGACCAGCTACCTTAGCACCGAGCACACCCTGCGCCACTATCGCGCGAACACCTGGATGCCGCCGTTCACGAACCGAAGCGGCTACCAGGGCGGCAAGAGCGATGAGGAGGCGATGGCCAAGGCCAAAGCCAAGGTCAAGGAGATCCTGGCACAGTACGTCAAGCCGGAGAAGGACCCATCCATGCTGGCGGAGCTGCGCCGCATCGTAGACCGGGCGAGGAAGGACCTGCTCTAGGACCCGTATGAGCGGGGCGGATTGACCGCGCCGACCGCCCGGGCGCAAAGAAGACGCCCAGGAGGAGGGTCCTCCTGGGCGCTACAACTGCGAGCCGTTCCCGCAGTCCACGCTGCCTAGGTGGTCTCCAGGTGGAACGTTCGCAGCGAGGCGGTATCGGTGCGTCCGCTGAGGGAGAGCACCTCAATTCCGACCAATCGCCCCGTGGCGTCGAGATCGAGAACAATCCCCGGTTGCGCCTCCAGGGACTCCTCGACGGCAGCCTCATCCAGGCGAAGGTAG
This sequence comes from Anaerolineae bacterium, assembly GCA_040768685.1. Classification (GTDB taxonomy): domain Bacteria; phylum Chloroflexota; class Anaerolineae; order DRVO01; family DRVO01; genus Ch71. The sequence goes on along the minus strand of JAXGMM010000002.1, from coordinate 424,275 downwards.
AGGGCGTCGCTCTCGCGGTCGATTCTCAGCCTCACGACTTCCTCCGAAAGCGGCGATCAAAGAAAAGGGTAACCACGCGAGGAGGGGTGACCCCAACGTCTACTATCACTCGAAGCCATCGTCCACCCCTCTCTTCGATAGCCCGCAAGTAGTGAGCCGTGCCATCAGGAGCGGATTGGATCCGTTCGGGATAAGCAGGAGCCCGGTAGGCCCACGCCGTTTCTTTGCGCCGTTCCTCAAGCATATCGAGGGCATGGGCAGAGAACTCCACGTCGGGCGAGTCGCTGTGAACTCCGGCGTCTCTCCCGGCCCGCTAGCCAACATTACACCCCAACGCCACTGTTGCTGCTCCGAGGAGGTTGCCATAGTGGCCAATTGCTCCGGTACACCTCCCTGCCCCAGTCCAGGTCCTCTTTGAGCAGGAAGCAGCCGCCGCCGCGGAAGCGGCCTCCCGTGTCCAGGTGGGCGGCGAAGGCGCGCTGCATCCCGGTGTCCCGCGGCAGGCGGGCGCGGTCCTCGCCGGAGACAGCGCCGTCCGTTTCCTCAAAGCCGTAGCCGAACACCCGCCGGATCACGCCGCCGCCCCGCGGGATGGGGAAGAGATAGACCTCGCGCTGGAAGCGGACCAGATTCGAGGTCGCGGGCAACAGGTCGGGGAAGAGGTTGTCCAGGATCCAGGAGTGGCAGGCGAAGCCCACGAAGGGCCGCTCCGGGAAGTGCCGAGGGAAGAACTCCAGCGCCCGCCGCATGGACTCGCCGCACTCGCCGAAGTCCATGGGCGCACCGGCAGGGATGTGGATGTCCAGGCAGGGGGAGTTGGGGCCCATGGCCGGGGTCCATTCCCGTCGGGCCAGTGTAATGGGCTCGCGCAAAACGTAGCCCTCGGGCGAGACCGGGTTGCCGGTGATGACGTCGTCGCCGACCTCGAAGACGCTGGTGAACCGCCCCTCGGCGTCGTAGATCCCGGCCGAGCCCTCGCGCTGGCCGTCGGCACGATAGGGCAGGCCGCCGTCGGACAGGGCGACGACAGCGCCGGTAGCACGGTGGCGGTAGGCGTGGAAGGGGCTCCGGAGGTTGGAGGGGATGAACTGCAAGCGACCCAGGCGGTACAGATCGCCCCACCAGGTGAGAAGCAGCCACCCGAGGATGCCGTTGCCGATGCCCCAAGTCCCGGTCTCGCAGAGGTAGTCCTCGGTGTGCAGGTTGATGTCCAGATCCACCACCTGCTCGCGCGTCACCGACTCCGGCACTCCGCGGGCCCGGTGCACGGCCTGCATGTAGGGCGTGCCGGAGAGCAGGACGAGCACGTTGAACATGCCGGCCTCATTGCCCAACGCCGCGTTGAGCGTCGGGAAGCCGCGATCGCGCGGGCGCTGATCGGCGGGGCCGAAGAAGCGCGAGTGGCGCCACCAGGCCATGGCCCGCAGGGCTTCGTCGTCGCGCACGCGCGTCGCTGTCGCCAGGGCCTGGCTGGTGATCTCGGCGTTCAGGCCGGCGAACTCGCAGGCCCAGCGCACGAAAGCCGGCTCCAGGAAAGGGACCGGCTCGGGGCGAGCGGCCTGGATGCGGTCCCAGCTGCCTGCGAAGACCGGCTCGTGATCGGCGATCTGCAGCGCCTCAAGGGCCTCTCTGAGCGTCATAGACGCACCGCCGGCCGCGCCGTCCAGGTCTGCAAGTGAGTGTGAGTCACGATTGAGCCCTCCTCAAAGTCGTCCGGCAGCTCGGATGAGCGGACGCGAATGTTGCCGTAGATGGCGGCCTGACAGAGCGGGAAGGCCGGAGCCGGGCTCACCTCCACCGGCGAGTCGAGGCCCGGGGCGCCGACCGCCGCGGCCATGGCGAGGAGGAATGACGAAGGCGGCACGGCGCGGCCGGCGACCGTCACCTGCGACGGCATCCGGTGCTGCCGGTCGATCTCATCCTCGATCTGGGCGCAGGCGGCGGCGATCTCGGCGCCGGTGGTGGAGAAGGCCCTGGCTAAGGGCGGCGCCGCCTCCGGAGGTCCGACCAAGCGCCGCACCGGCACGCTCGCCGGCAGAGCGCCGGCCGCCGCCCGGCCGGTCAGCGCCGCCGACAGGGCCCCGAAGACGTCGGCAGTGGAGAGCCACCCGTCACCGAGCCGATGGTAGTCGAAGGTCGCCCGGATCGCCGCGGCCGCTTGCCGGACCTCGGCGGCGCCCAACCAGCGAGGGGCTTCTCGCCGACGGAGGAGGAACTCCCGGTGGGTGATGGCTTCCACGTCCGGGTCCGCGGCGACTGCCCTCGCGAGCCCTTCCAGTACCGCCAGCCGGCGCTCGAACTCGGCGGAGCTCAGCAGCGGCGCCGGTCGCCAGTCCTTCTTGGGCGGGAAGACGCCGTGCGCCGGCATGTTGTGGAGATCATAGAACTGCGAGGTAATGAACATGCAGGGGTGAGCGTAGGCAACGATGGGGATGTCGCTGCCGGCCAGCCGCTGCTTCTGCCGGCGGAACTCGGCCGCCAGTGCTTCCGCGCCCTTTTCGAAGAAGCGCTCCATGGCGATGCTGTACCAGTAGTTGAGCACCCCCGCATACCAGAGGGGCCCGCCCTCGGGGAGAAGGTAGGCGCTGGGGACGAATCCCTGGATGCCCAGTAGGCTCAGCCCGTAGAGCAGCCGCGGGTCCCAGTTGCCGCCGTTGCGGATGTAGGCCACGGGGCGCTGCCCGAAAGCCTCGGCCACGTCGGCCAGACCGCGCGCCTCCGTGTCCAGCACCAGATCCACGCCCTCTTCCCAGCGCAGGCGGCTCAACTCCAGCGTCGTCTGAGGCCAGAGCAGATGGTTGTTGGCGTGGTACTGGATGTCGTGCCGGGAAAGCGCCTCGAATACGTCCTGCCGCCGGCGCGACCAGAGGGCGCGCGCCTTATCTCCCACTACGGCGAAGGAGGCGCGGATGCCGTGGCGCGTGAGGAGTTGGGCGATAGCGAGCAGGGCGTCATCGGTGTCGGGGGTGACGAAGTCCTCGGTGTCGAACGAGAAGACGAACTCGGTCATGGGCGGCTCTCGACAGGCGCGACTGTAGCGCCATGTTAGGGCCCGGCAGTCAGCGCGCCAAGCGCCTAGGCCACCCGGCGGAAGTGCTCCGCCGCCCTCCACCCGAGCAGCGCGGCCGTCGCCACGGCGGTGACGGCAGCGGCCACCGTGGCCGGCAACGGGCCGAGGGTCGCCATCCGGAGGTAGAGGCCCAGGGGCGGCAGAAGGGCGATCAGCGCCAGAAGGAGCGCGAGGCTGCTCACCCCGGGGACGACCCCGGCGATCAGCGCCGAGGCCCGGGCACGCCGGAGCACGTCGAGGGCGGCGGCCGCGGTGACCACGCCGGCCGCACCGGGCAACAGGGAGGCGACCAGTTGTCCCGCGGTGTTGTTGGACGCGATGCCGAGGGCGATGGCGGGCAAGGATGTGGCCAGCAGGAGGGCGAGAGGCGCAGCCAGGGCGGCCGCCAGCGAGCGCGCCTGGGGCAGGGGCAGCGAGCGCAGGATCCACCAACGGCTCAGGTCGTTGCGCAGTGGCCCGGCGCACGCCTGCACGCCGAGGAAGACCCAGATCAGCGCCGACCACAGCCGGGCTCCCGGATCGGGCGCGAGGACGATGGCCAAGGCGGTGAAGCCGGGCAGAAGCCAGGCGCCGATGGACCTGAGCGTCAGGCCGCGGGCCAGTTGCAGCGCCCGCTTCCAGCCCAGCACCGGCGCGCCGGGGACGGCGGGTAGGCGAGTGGGACGGCGGCCGGAGCCCAGCCGGCGACGTTGCGCCTCCTCGGCAGCCCACTCACCTGCGCCGGTCAGCGGCGCCAGACGCAACGCCTCCAGCCCACGCGTCTCCTGAGCGGCACGGCTGAGGCTGAGCCGGCGGGATACCGTGGCCAGCAGCGCCAGCGACCCTGCCGCCGGGACGAGACTGAGGCCCAGGCCAAGGCCCCAGGAAGCCGTGCCGTAGGCGGCGCGGAGGGGCAGGGCCAGCGACAGCGCCAGGGCCTGGGTTGCGGGGGAACTGCCGCCCGCTAGCCACAGTGCCGCCACCGCTGCGGCAACGCCCAGCAGCGTCAGCCGCAGACCGCGGACCTGCCGGTCGCCCCGGAGGCGGTAGACGCCCAGGCTCCAGGCCAGGGCCATGAAGGCGAGGTGTAAGGGGGTGACGGGGCCCAGAGCGCGGAACCCGGCCGCCAGGTACTGCGGCAGATCCTCCACCGTGATGGCGGCGCCCAGGGCGATCTCCGCCTGGGCGTATCCGAGGACCGCAGCGACGCCCCATGCGGGAAGCGCGGCGACAGGCCACTCGGTGAGGAACCACACCAGCGCCACCTGCGACCGGGGCACGGGTGTCTGGCAGAGGAGTTGTCCGTCGGCGTCGGAGAAGACCAGCGGGCTGCGGCGAGCGGCGCCCCAGGCGACGGCTAGGAGCCAGGCCACCAAGCCCAGCGCAGACAAAGTCACGGCGGCTTGGGCGGGGTCGACGGGCAGGAGGGCGAGCAGGTTGGCTCCCATGCCTGCCAGGAGGGTAAGCAGGGCGAAGGCCCAGAGGGCGAAGAAGGCGATCACATAGACCAGGTAGAGGCGGTCGTTGAGGGAGCGCGGCCGGCCGTCCAGCCCGGCCATGAGCAGCCAGAAGCGCAGCTTGGCGGAGACGGCCCGTGAGCGGACCAGCCACACGGCCCGCAGTTCAGGGGAGGGCAAGGCAACCCTCCCGCATGGTCCAGGTCTGGGCGCCGAGCCTTTCCGTCAGCGCCGGGTTGTGCGTGCTGAGGAGCACCGCTCCGCCCTCGCCGGCGATGCGGCGCAGCCGGTCGCAGAGCAAGTCGGTGCTCTCCGGGTCCAGCCCCGAAGTGGGCTCGTCGAGGATGAGGACGCGGAAGGGACGGATGAGCGCCAAGGCGAGGGCAAGCTTGAGGCGCATGCCGCGGGAGTAGGCCTGGGGGAAGAGGTCGCGCGCCTCCCACAGCGCCAGCGAGCGCAGCAGATCCTCGGCGCGAGAGGAGAAGCCTTTCTCCACGTTGTGGGCGAGAGCGATGAAGCGCAGGTGCTCCCAGGCGGTGAGTTCGTCGTAGAAGACGGGCACGTCCGGGACGAAGGCCAGTGCGCGGCGCGCCTCCGGCTCGTCCCGGTAGAGGTCGTGGCCCAGGACGGCGATCCGCCCCTTGCTGGGCCGCAGCAAACCGGCCAGGCAGAGAAGCAGAGTGGTCTTGCCGGAGCCGTTCGAGCCCAGGAGAGTCACTAGTTGGCCCGGGCGCAGGTCCAGGCTGGTCTCTTTGAGGGCAAGGAAGGAGCCGTAGGCGCGGCTGATGCCGTCGGCCTGGAGAAGGACAGGGTCGGAGCGGTTGGCCGTCGATGAGTTATTCATGGCCGCCACTATAGGCTCTCAGACGACTGGTGGCCATCTGGGCCGGCGGCTGGGAGGGGGTGCGGACGGATTCATCCATCCGCTGGGGGCCTTCGGCCGGGGTGGGGTGTGTCCTCGGCGCGGGGAGCCTCCAGTGACGGACTGCGTCGCGGTCGCTACAATGCGAGCGGAAGAGGTCCTGCTAGGAGGCGGCATGCAGCCGGAGAAGGGCGATCCAAGCATCGCGGTGACGGCGACCGACGTGGCGCAGGCATTGGGCGAAGTGGGCGTGGGCGCCGGCGACACGGTCCTGTTTCACAGTTCCCTCAGCAGCATGGGCGCCGTCGTCGGTGGGGCGGAGGCGGTTGTCGACGGCTTCCTGCAGGCGGTGGGCCCGACGGGCACGGTGGCCGTGCCTACCCTGTGCAACTGGTCGCCGGGCGAGGAGGCACAGGTATTCCCGCGTTGGGACCCGGCGCGGTCGCCGTCGTATGTCGGCCGGATCAGCGACACGCTCTGGCGGAGGCCGGAGGCGCTGCGCAGCGACCACGCTACCCATTCCGTGGCGGCCATCGGCGCACGGGCGCGCGAACTGACCGCCGGCCACGGGGCGCACGGCCGCCGTCTGGGCCCCTTTGGGGACCGGGCCTTCGCCGCCGACAGCCCTTGGCAACGGCTGGTGGACGGGAACGCCGCGTACTGCTTCATCGGCGTCACCATGCAGGTGGCGACGGCGGTGCACCTGGTCGAGACCATGCTCGTCCAGCGCCGGCTGCGCCAGGAGCCGCCGGAGCGCCGGCAGACGCTGTCGGACGACGTGGCCGGGTGGATGAAGCCGGGGGTGTGGCCATGGGTGCGCATCGACGATCGCGACGTGCTCGAGGGGATGCTGGCCGAGCGGGGACTGGTGCGCTATGGCCGCATCGGGTCCGCCACCCTGCGTTGCACCCATATGGGCGACCTGGTGCGGACGTGGATAGACATCCTGGAGGGCGATCCCGTGCGCTGGCTGCCGGAGGGGTATAGGGAATGGTTGACGCCTGACCCGTGACCGGAGACGACCGCAAGGGCGCACAGCCGTGCGCCCATCCCCAAAGGAGGATCATCATGTTCGGCATCGGCAAGGAAGCACCGGCATACGTCTGGCACTACGATTACTACCTTTCGGGAAACGCCTCGGACGCCTTCGCCCAGTACGATCCGGAGCGGGTGGCGGACGAGATCGCCGGCACCGGCGCCAACTTCGCCGCCATCTTCGCCCTCAATCAGCACGGCTACGCCTACTATCCGAGCAAGATCGCGCCCGTGCACCCCTACCTGGGCGGGCGCGACTACACGGGCACGCTGCTGGAGGCGTTGCAGCGGCGGGGCATCTTCGTCATCACCTACGTCAACTACATGAACATCGAGCGGCGAGAGGCGCACCCGGAGTGGTGGCAGCGGGATAGCGAGGGCGTGCCCATCTATGCCGAGGGCTGGGGCGTGCCCTGCCCCAATAGCCCCATCCGGGAGTACATGGCCTCGGTGGTGGAGGAGATCGCCACCCTTTACCCCACCCAGGGCTTCTTTCACGACATGTACGCCTACAACCCTCGAGGTTGCTGGTGCGATTACTGCCGGGCCAAGTTCGCCCGCGAATACCCCGGCGTGCCCTTCCCCCAGCGGGAGGACTGGGGCAGCGAATCCTGGCTCAAGTTCATCGAGTTCCGCGAGCGGTCGGCCATCGAGACCATGAAGCACATCCGCGATGCCGCCAAGGCGGTGCGGCCCAACTTGGTGTGGGTGACGCACTGCGGGCCGGACCAGAGCTGGGGCCAAGCCACCGCTACCCTCACCGCCCAGGTGGACGACATGCTCCAGAAGGAGATCCCCACCCGGGGCGGCAAGGGAAACTGGTCTGCCGGGCAGGTCTCCAAGCTGATGCGGCCCTACGCCAAGGGGCAACAGGCGGTCACCATCCTGGCCGACATCCACTTCTACTGGGAGAAGCCGGCGGGCTGGTTCTACACTCCGTGGTCGGTCAACCAGGTCAAGCGGCAAGTGGCGGAGATTGTCGCCCACGGCGCCTGGCCGGACATCTATACCGAGCCTTACCCCGACAGCCGCAACGATCCCCACACCGTTGCCGGCATCAAGGCCGCCTTCGACATGGTCAAGGAGGTGGAGCCCTACCTGCTGGGGACGGACACGGTGAAGTCGGTGGCGCTGCACTACTCCCGCGCCACGCTGGACTACTGGGGCCGCAGCCATCCGGCGGAGTACCGCCGCGGCTTCGACGGGGCCTACAAGGCCCTTACCGAAGCGCACATCCCCTTCGACATCGTGCTCGACGAGCAGATCGTGGACGGCAGCCTCTCCCAATACGACTTGGTCATCCTCTCCAACTCCGCCTGCACCTCCGAGGCGGTCAACCATGGGTTGCGACGGTATGTGGAAGGAGGCGGATCGGTCGTAGCCTCGTACCTGACTTCGCTGTACGACGAGAAGGGGCGCATCCGCGGGGACTTCGGTTTGGCTGACCTGCTCGGCGTGTCGTACCGGTCCGACCGGGGGCGCGGCTACCTGACGGCGGACGGCGTCCTGGCCGCCGGCCAGACCGGATCACCGATCATCCAGCACCGGCTGGCGGGGGTGGAGGCAGCAGAGGGCGCGGAAGTGCACGGCAGGCTCCTGGAGTTGTCTCCCACGAACCTGACGCCGTTCACCTACGTGCCCGCCCCGGCGGGGGAGAGCCGGTGGCCGGGGATCGTGCGCCGGGGGCAGGTGCTCTACCTGGCCGGCGACCTCGGCTACTCGTACATGAGGGCCGCCTATCCCGACCACTTGACGCTGCTGGCCAACGCGGTCCGAGCGTTGGTAGGCCCGATGCTGCCGCTGAAGCTGGAGGCTCCCACGACGGTGGACGTATCGTTGCGGCAGCAGGGCGACCGCTGGTTGGTGCACCTGGTGAACCTGACGACGCAGCAGATCATCACCGAGCCCGAGTGCGAGGTGGAGCCGCACGAGGTGATACCGGTGCACGAGTTGGTGCTGCGGGTGTGCCGCCGGGGCAACTTCCGGCGGGCGTTCCGGGCCCGGGACGGGATGGAGTACCCAGTGACGATAGAGGGAGACTGGGTGCGGGTGGACATCGCGAAGCTGGAGCTCTACGAGGTGATCGTGTTCGAGCCATAGGAGGCGCCGGCGCTCCTAGGCCCTGGTCATGCCGGAGGCTGTCGGCGTCACCCACCACACACTGCGTCATCCTGAACGAAGTGAAGGGTCTCGGGTGCATAGGTGGAGAGGCTGAACGAGTTCACGGCTTGGCCGTGAACTCGTTCAGCATGACGCAGTGGCCCGCCCTATGGCGCTAGTTAGGGCGAGACGCCCACAAGAGGCTGTGTACTACTGAGGCGCGGGCGATGGCGCGCCCTCACGTCGCCTCGAATGGCCTGCGCCACCGTGTACCGTAGGGGCGCACAGCCGTGCGCCCCTGGCCGTGCGCGGGCGGGCTGGTGCGCAGCGGGATCTACCTCGTGCTAGACGTCACAGCGCCTTGCCGCTATGATAGCGAGCGGCGAGCGGCGCGTTTCCTGCCCCCGCGCGCCCTCAGAGCCGGGTCAGCATTCTGCGCCTAGGAGAGAGCCTATGCCTCCCATCCTGGAAGTCACGGATCTGGTGAAGAAGTACGGCGACTTTGCCGCCGTCGATGGACTCAGCTTCAGCGTGGAGGAGGGCGAGGTCTTCGGACTGCTGGGGCCCAACGGCGCCGGCAAGACCACCGTCATCTCCATGCTCACCGGGGTGCTCCCGCCTACCTCCGGCACCGCTCGCATCGGGGGGCACGACATCGTGCGCGAGCAGGCCGCGGCCAAGCGCATCAATGGCTTGGTGCCGCAGGACCTGGCCCTCTACCCCACCCTGTCGGCCCGCGACAACCTGGAGTTCTTCGGCCGCATCTACGGCCTCAGCGGGGCCGACCTGCGCGGACGAGTCGACGCTATGCTCGACCTAGTGGGCCTGAAAGAGCGAGCCGACGATCCCATCGAGCGCTACAGCGGCGGCATGAAGCGGCGCGCCAATATCGCCGCCGGCCTGCTGCATCAGCCGGGCCTGCTCTTCCTGGATGAGCCCACCGTCGGCGTGGATCCGCAGAGCCGCAACCACATCTTCGAGAGTGTGCGCCGGCTCAACCAGGAACGGGGCATGAGCATCATCTACACCAGCCACTACATGGAGGAAGTGGAGTTGCTTTGCGACCGGGTGGCCATCATGGACCGCGGCCGCATCATCGCCTTGGACACGGTGCATAACCTGGTGGGCATGCTGGCGGGCGTCATCCACGTGGGGCTGCGGCAGGTAACCGATGAGCTGCTCCAGCAGCTGCGGGCCCTGCCCTCCATCCGCTCAGCCGTGGCGGCTCCGCGGGGGACGGCTGCGGCTGCTTCGGGCGGAGAAGAGGCCGCTGCCGCCGTGCCGCCCCCTAGCGACTACCAGATCGTCAAGCTGGAGGCAGCGCACGCTCAGCAGGCCTTGGTGGACGTGATCGCCTTCCTGGGCCAGCGCGACATCGCCATCGTCTCCCTTCAGGTGCTCGAACCTAACCTGGAGAACGTCTTCCTGCACCTGACCGGCAAGCGGCTCCGGGAGTAGGGCCATGGACAAGGTCCGCACATTGCCCGGCTCGGCTGCCGAGGGGTGGAGGAGGGGGACATGAAAGCGTGGAGTGTGGCCCTCAAGGACTTCAAGATCATCTTGCGCGACCGGGGTTCCCTGGTCATGTCGTTCATCGTGCCCCTTGCCTTCATTCTCGCCTTCAGCCTGCCTCGCTTGGCCGCCTCATCGGGGCCAACGGCGATAGTGGTCCCGGTGGCGAACCTGGCCGCCGGCGATGCCGCGGCGGACGAGTTCATCGCCGCTCTAGGCGGCATCAGCGGCCTGGACGTGCGGCTCCTGGACAAGGACGAGGCGCTCCGGCAGCTTCGCGAAGGCGACATTGACTGGCTCGTCGAGGTGCCGGCAGACTTCGGGTCCATGAGCCTGGACCACGAGGTGACACTGCGTCTCGTCACCCATCCGGACGCCGACGCGACGACAGTAGACTCGATCTCACGGGTGCTGCAAGGGGTGGCCAAGGACATGGCGCTCACGCACCAGCTGCTGGCCAGCTTTCAGCAGTTGGACGAGATGCTCCAGGCAGCTCCGGAGGAGTACCGGGTCTTCACTCCCGACACGTACATCGCACAGGCCGAGAGCCAGATGCAGCGCTCTCTCACGCAGCCGTTGGTCGCAGTGGAGCAGGCCTATCCCGTGCGCGCCCAACGGAAAGCCGAATACGGTGCCGCTAACGTCACCGTTCCCGGCTTCGCGGTGCTCTTTGTCTTCCTCACCAGCCAGGTAACGGCCCAGTCAGTGGTGCAGGAGAAGCGGGCAGGGACCTTCCGCCGGCTGCTGGCCTCGCCCTTGCCTCGCTCGTCGCTGCTCCTTGGCAAGATGATCCCCAACTTCGCCATCGCTCTCCTGCAGGTGGCCTTCATATTCGCTGCCGCCATACTTGTCTTGCCGTTGCTCGGTCTGGACCGCCTCACCTTGGGCAGCGCCCCGATAGCCTTGGTGGCCCTCACTGCCCTCCTTGCCCTCTGCTCCACCGGGTTGGGCCTGTTCATCGCTTCCGTCGCGCAGACGGAAACGCAGGCGGGCGCGCTGAGTACGGTGGTGCTGTGGGTGCTGGGAGCGCTGGGGGGGTCGCTGTTTCCGACGTTCCTCATGAGCGGGCCGATGAAGGCGGTGAGTTCACTCACGCCCCACGCCTGGGCTCTCACGGCCTACAACACGCTGCTCGTGTACGGCGGCGGTCTGGCCGACATCCTCCCTCAGTTGGCGGTATTGGGCGCCTTCACCGCCGCCTTTGTGGCTATCGGCCTCTGGCGCTTCAGTTTCGAGTAGGGGGTGCCGCGATGCTGCAACGTCTGCTGGCAGTGGCCGGCAAGGAACTGAAGGTGTTGTTCCGCGACCGCGGCGCCTTGACCATTCTCTTCCTGCTTCCCGTCATCCTCTCCTCCGTGTTCGGAAGCATGAGCCAGGCGGCGGTCGGAGGTGAAGGGGAAGGATCGGCGGTGCGGATACCCATCGCCGTGGTGGATGGTGACGGCGAGCGTTTCGGGCGGCAGGTGGCCGACACTCTGGCCGGTATCGCCGCCCTCGACTTGAAGCTGGTAGCGACGGAGACCGAGGCCAACGACATCGTCGCCGCCGGCGACGTCCTGGCGGCGGTCATCATCCCGCCCGGCTTCACCGCGTCCGTGGATGGGTACGTCCCCTCGACGGTCAAGGTCATCGGCGATCCGGCACAGGCGCAGTACATCGGCCTGATCACCGGCGTCGTCAACGACGTCCTCATGCCGGTGGTGCTGGAAGGCGAACTGCGCTACGGCATCCGCACGGTGATGGACTCTTCGCCGGTCTACCACGAGCTGCCTGCGTCGGTGCGGCAGGGCATAGAGGCGCAGAGCTTGGGCGCCGTCATGACCCAGCTTCAGCGACAGCAGTCGTCGCCCTGGATCGGCGTCCGCGTCGAGGACCTGGAGGGTCTGGAGCCGGAGGAGCCGTTCTCGGCCTTCGACTTCACCACCCCGGCCTTCACGGTCATGTTCGCCTTCTTCCTGGTGGGGGTGGTGGGCAACTCGCTGTGGGTGGAGAAGGAGCAGGGCAGCATGCGGCGGCTGCTCGCCTCGCCTGCGGGGAGGGCGGACATCATCCTGGGCAAGATGCTGGCCTATATGCTGGTGGTGATCCTGCAAGTGCTGGTCTTCTTCACCATCGGCAGCACCGTGTTCGGCATGAAACTGGGTCACTCGTTGGGTGGGCTGGCAGCGCTGACGCTGGCGCTGGCCTTCACGGCCACTTCCCTAGGCATGCTGGTGGGCGCCGTTTCGCGCAACAGCCGGCAGGCAGACAGTCTGGGAACGCTCCTGGCCTTCATCCTGGCGGCCGTGGGCGGCTGCATCGGCTACCCGGTGTTCAGGCTAGGCGGCATCATCGGCTTCATCTCCCGTCTCACGCCGCACGCCCACGCCCTTATGGGCTACCTCAACCTGTTCTTCGGCGGCACGCTCGCCGACGTTCTGCCCCAAGTCGGCGTACTGATGCTCATGGGGATCGTGATGTTCGGGGTGGCGGTGCGGCGGTTTCAGTTCGAGTAGGCACGGGGTATAGTGGTGTGGACCACAGTCTGCGGAGGTAAGTGATGGCATTCGAGATACCGCAAGCGGAATTCGATCGGCGACGGGCAGCGGTGCAGGCGGAACTGGCGCGCCGCGGGCTGGACGCGCTCATCGTCTTCGGCAATGACGGCGAGTCGCACAACATCCGCTACTTGGCCGACTACTGGCCCGCCTTCGAGAGCGCCGGCGTGCTGGTGCCGGTGGAGGGCGAGGCCATGCTGCTCATCGGACCGGAGACCCTCACCTACGCCCGATCGCGCAGTCGCCTGCCCAAGATCCGCCAACTGGTGGCCTACCGCGAGTCTTCTGAGCCCGAGTACCCTGGGGTGAGCTTCCCGTCCTACACCGACGTCTTCAACGAGGTCTCGGGCGGCAAGGGCATCAAGCGACTGGGGATGGCGGCCAGCGCCATCACCTCCGTTCCCGTCTACTTGGGCATCCAGGAAGCCATGAAGGGCGGGGAGATCGTCAAGGCCGACGATCTGCTCATCGGCCTGCGCATGGAGAAGAGCGAGATCGAGATCGCCGCCATCCGCGAGGCGTTCCGGGTCGCGGCCTTGGCGGTCAAGGCCATCCTGGAAGAGATGAAGCCGGGCATGACCGAGCTGCAGGTGGCGGGCATCGCCCAGAGGGAGATCTACGCCAACGGCGGCGAGTACGAGGGACATCCCCTTTACGTGCTGTCCGGTGAACACACCGCTCACGCTATCGGCCGGCCCACGCACCAGGTGCTGCAGAAGGGGCAGGTGGTGCAGTTGAGCATCGGCGCCAAGGTGGCGGGCTACACCTCCAGCATCGGCCGGTGCGTGGCCCTGGGGCAGGTGCCGTCGGACGTGCGCAAGCTGCTCGAGGTGACCCTGGACACCGAGAAGAAGACGATGGAGCTGATTCGCGCGGGCGTCTCGGCGGGATGGATCGCCCAGAAGGTGGCCGAGTACGTCGCCTCGCGGGGCATGGCGGACAAGCTGCTCTACGGTCCCTGCCACGGCATCGGCCTGATGGAGTGCGAGCATCCCTGGATGGAGACCAGCTCCACCTACCTGCTCAAGCCCAACATGACCTTCCAGATCGACTCCTTCCTCCACACGGACACCTACGGGGCCCGCTTCGAGGACGGCGTGCGGGTTACGGAGACCGGGGTGGAGGAGTTCCCCACCTACCGGCGCGAGGTGATCACGCTGTAGGCGTGAGCCGGCGCCGGCACTTGCCGGTCGGCCCGCGCCTGTCGCGGCTAACCTAACCCCCCATCCCCCTTCCCCAAAAAGGAAGGGGGAGTCGGGAGGTCTCCGTCTTGACCAAGGGAGAGCGCGCATGAAGGCGAGAGGCGTGGTGTTTACCGGCCCGGAGCAGGTCGAGGTTCGGGACGTGGACCTACCGAAGCCCGGGCCGAAGGATGTGCTGATCAAGGTGCTCTACTCGGGCGTCAGCATCGGCACCGAGGGCTGGATCCTCAAAAACGGCTACAAGGGCGTCACCTACCCTCTCGTTACCGGCTACCAGCATTGCGGCGTCGCGGAGCAGGTGGGCGCCGAAGTGGCGGACTTCCGCGAGGGTGACCTGGTCTACTGCGGCAGCAGTCGCGTCGAGGGCATCCGCCCTATGTGGGCGGGGCACGTCAGCTACTCGGTGCAGGACGCCGCCGGCCTGATCAAGGTGCCGGCCAAGGTGCTCCCCGAAGAGGCCGCCCTCGGCGTCATGCCCGCCGTCCCCTGGCACGGCATCCAGATGACCGGCATCAACCCGGGCGACCTGGTGGTCGTGGTTGGGCTGGGGCTGGTGGGTCAGTTCGCCGTGCAGTTGGCGCGCACCAAGGGCGCCACCGTGATTGCCACCGAGGTGCTGGAGAAGCGGCGGGAGTTGGCGCGACAGTGCGGCGCCGAGTTCGTGCTCGATCCGCGCACCGAGGACGTGGACGCCCGGGTGAAGGCCGTCAAGCCGGCGGGCGCCGACGTCATCATCGACACCTCGGCCAACGCCAGCGCCGTCAACGCTTCCTTCGAGTGGATCCGCCGGGACGGGCGCTACTGCCTACAGGGCTACTACTCCGGCCTCACTTGTCTGGATCTGTTCCTGCCCCACGTCAAGCAGATGACCTTCATCAACCCCACCGGGTTCGAGGGCATCGCCACCATGTTCGACTACATCGACCGCGGCCTCATCCAAGCCAAGCCTCTTATCACCCACTGCTTCGACGGGGAGGACGCCGCCCATGCATACGACCTGATGCTGCGTGCGCCCCAGGAGACGGTGGGGATCGTGCTGCGCTGGAACTGAGGGGAGGGGATAGTGGGCGGTAGATAGTGGAGAAGGGATGAGGTCTGTGAGCGAGAGGGGAGGCGGCGGATGCCGCGGACTATGAAGGCAGCGGTGGTGAGGGGGTTGGGCTCGGTGGCGCTGGAGGAGGCGCCGGCTCCGGCGCCGAACGATTACCAGGCGGTGGCGGAGGTGCTCTGCTGGGCCACCTGCAACAGCACCGATTACCGGGTGGTGCACGGCAACATGGGCTGGAACACGCCCCTGCCCCTTATCCTCGGCCACGAGACGGTGGGCCGGGTGGTGGAGGTGGGCGCCAAGGTGCGCAGCTACCGGGTGGGCGACCGGTTGCTGCGGGTGACGGCGGTCTACCCGGGGACGACCATGGCGGGCTACGCCTCCGCCTTGGGCAGCTTCACCACCTTGGGCCTGGCCACCGACACGGCCGCCATGCAGGCGGACGGGTTGTCCACCGAGGGCATGGTCATCACTCACTTCCTGCACCAACGCGTCCCCGAGGACATGGACCCGGCCGACGCCGTCATGCTCATCAACCTGCGTGAGGCGCTGAGCTGGGTGAACAAACTGGACGTTGCCGGCAAGTCGGTGCTCGTCATCGGCGACGGGCCGGTGGGGCTGGGCTTCGTGCAGGCCGCGTTCGTCAAGGGGGCGGCGGAGGTGGTGCTTGTTGGGCGCCGCGAGGCGCGGCTCGACGTAGGCCGGCAGGTGGGCGCCACCCAGACGGTGAACGGCCGCGCCGTGGATCCGCTGGCGGCGGTGCCGGACCTGGTGCACGGGCAGGTGGACGTTCTGGTGGACTGCACCGGCGACCAGAAGGGGCTGGCGGCGGCGCTTGCTCTGGTGAAGGCCGACGGCAAAGTCGCCGCATACGGCTCGCCCAAGATCCCGCCCACCGGCCCCATGCCCGAGGACCCACGCATCGTGTCCATCCGGACCGACGAGGCGGGTGCCCACGACGAGGTGCTGCGGCTGGTGCGCGAGGGACGCATCGTGCCGCGGCGGTTCTGGTCCGACCGGCTGCGCTACGATCAGGTCGGCGAGGCCATCCGGCGGATCGGTGCGCGGGAGGCGGTGGGGAAGGTGGTGCTAACGCCGTAGGGAGAACCTCGCCCCCAGCCCATGGCCCCACACCGTGTCGGAGAGGGCCTGTAGGGGATGGGTCCAGGTGCACGATCGCCCGTAGCCCCTCTCCGTGTCGGAGAGGGGTTGGGGTGAGGTTACCCCGGCCGGAGCGTGGTCGGCCCAAGGACGGGGAGGGACGCTTCGCACCCTTTACGACATCGCCGTAGAGGGCCTCAGCATGACGCGCGGTTAGTGATCAGGCGCCCGAGACAGGCAGCCGGCAATGAGGGCCCGGCTGCCCTCGCGAGAGCGGAACACGAGCTAGGGAGCGGACAGGTGGTCGAGCGAAACTTCGAGTTCAGACGGCGCATATCGGTGATGCATAAGCCCGATCGGCGCGACCCGCAGGCACAGGCGGCCCCGGGCGAGGTGGCGATCGGCGCAGGATGGGAGATCGTGGTGGCGGAATGCGCCACGGAGATGCTCCTCACGGCGGCGAAGGATCTGCAGGACTACTTCTTCACCAGCATGGGCGAGTCGCTGCTGCTGCGGCGTACCGCTGATGCCGCCGCGGTCGCCCGGGAAGGCGCGCGCTGCATCGTGCTCTCCACCAAGGCCGACCTCCCGGAGCTGGGCGGCGGCCTGACAGTGCCGCGCAGCTTCCGGCTGACTGTGACGCCGGAGCGTGTCGTCGTCTGCGGCAACGAGGACCGCGGCGCCGGCCAGGGCAGTTACCACTTGGAAGACCTGATGAACCTGCGGGAGGGGCCGTTCGTCAGCCCACAGGACGTGACGCGCGAGCCGCTCTTCTCCCCGCGGATGATCCACTCCGGCTGGGGGCTGGACGCCTACCCCGACGATTACCTAAACGCCATGGCCCACCACGGGTTCGACGCCGCCCTTCTCTTCGTCGGCACGCACCAGTACCAGTCCGACGTGATTGACCGGACGCCCAAGGGTTACCAGGACTTCAACAACCTCATCGACCGGGCGGCCAAGTACGGCATCGACGTGTACGCCTACAGCTACATCCACAGTCCCAAGCACCCGGCCGACCCCGACGCGGAGGCCTACTACGACAGCACCTACGGGGCCCTCTTCCGCGCTTGCCCCGGCTTCAAGGGCGTGACCTTGGTGGGCGAGTCGGTGGAGTTCCCCAGCAAGGATCCCCACACCACCGGCCGCATGCGGCTGGACCCGTCTCCCGACGGGCTGCCGCCCACCAAGCCCAGCCCGGGCTGGTGGCCGTGCTACGACTACCCCGAGTGGCTGAACCTGCTCAAGCGGGTGATCCGCAAGTACAGCCCCGACGCCGACATCGTCTTCTGGACCTACAACTGGGGCTGGGCCCCGGAGGAAGACCGCCTCGCCCTTATCCGCTCCCTACCCGAGGACATCACCGTGCAGGCCACCTTTGAGATGTTCGAGCAGCGCCGCCGGGAGAACATCACCAGCGTCTGCGTGGACTACACCCTCTCCTTCGAGGGGCCGGGCAAGTACTTCGCCGGCGAGGCGGCGGCCGCCCATGAGCGCGGCCTGAAGCTGCACACCATGTCCAACACCGCCGGGCTGAGCTGGGACTTCGGCGTCATCCCCTATCAGCCCGCCCCCTTCCAGTGGGACCGGCGCTGGCAGGCGCTGCTTAAGGCGCGGGAGGACTGGGGGCTGAGCGGCCTGATGGAGTCGCACCATTACGGCTGGTGGCCGTCGTTCGTCAGCGAGTTGGCCAAGAACGCCTTCTGGTCCGGCGGCCAGTCCACCGAGGACAAAGCGCGCGCTATCGCCCGGCGGGACTACGGCGTCGAGGCGGCGCCGCTGGTAATGGGCGCTTGGCGCGACTGGAGCGATGCCAGCCGCGACTACGTGCCTACCAACGAGGACCAGTATGGCCCCTTCCGCGTCGGGCCGTCCTATCCCATGCTCTTCCGCTGGATCGTGAACGTGCCCCAGGCCTGGTACGCCATGTTCGGCAACAGCATCATCGTCCCGAACTACGGTCCCGCCGAGAGCGCCCGTCAGTCGCCGGGGGCGGCGCGGTTCCCGGTGGAGATCCGCGCTCTGACGGCCATGCGGGAGCGATGGCAGGAGGGGATCGACAAGCTGGAGATGGCCTTGGAGGTGGCGCCGGCGCGCAAGCGGGCCGGCCTGGAAGAGCTGCTGAACCTGGGTCGATTCATCTCCCACTGTCTCACCACCACTATCAACCTGAAGCGGTGGTGGCTGCTCAAGCAGGAGTTGACGCAGGAGGGCGATCCGGCCAAGGCCAACGTGCTGCTGGACCGCATGACCGAGTTGGCGGAGGCGGAAATCCAAAACGCTCAAGAGACCATCCCGTTGGTGGAGCAGGATTCCCGCCTCGGGTTCGAGCCGAGCATGGAGTACATGACCGACCGCAAGCATCTGGAGTGGAAGATCGCCGTGACGCGGCGGGTGATCGACCACGAGTTGGCCGAGCACCACAAGGCCATCGGTCTGGTGCAGTAGCGACCCGGGCGAGGGCTCAGGAGCCGCCACCATCACTTAGGAGTCTGACATGAGAGCGGAGACGCGTGTGAACCTCTTCCCGTCCTTCTTTGGCGAGAGGGAGCGGGTCATTCTGCAGGACCGCGAGCTGTCGGCGTCCATCTGGCGCTACGACGGAGGGTCGTGCGGGCTGCGCCTGGAGAATGGCGCCGGCAAGGTGGTGGTGCTGCCCTTCCAGGGACAGCAGGTGTGGTCGGCGAATTTCGAGGGGCGTGAGCTGACCATGCGCTCCATGTTCAGCGAGCCGTGCAACACCGGCGACTATCTCAGCAACTACGGCGCTTTCCTGCTCCATTGCGGCGTCACCGCCATGGGAGTCGCCGGAGAGGGTGACTCCCACCCGCTGCACGGCGAGTTGCCCAATGCACCCTACCAGAAGGCGTGGCTGCTGGCGGGTGAGGACGAGCGGGGGCGATACATCGGCGTGAGCGGCGAGTACGAGCACGTGATGGCCTTCAACCACCACTATGTGGCCGTGCCCAGCCTCAAGCTGCGCGCAGGGTCGACGTTGCTGGAAGTGGACTTTACCGTCACCAATCTCAAGAAGACGGACATGGAGCGCATGTACCTGGCGCACATCAACTTCCGCCCCGTGGACTACGGTCGTCTGGTCTACAGCGCTCCCTGCACCCCGGAGCACGCCCGCGTCCGGCGCAGCATCCCCTCCCACGTGCACGTGAAGCCGGGCTACCGCGAGTTCCTGGACGAATTGCAGCGGCGCCCGGAGAAGCACAATGTGCTGACGCCCGACCTGGTCTTCGATCCGGAGGCGGTGTTCAGCCTGGACTATCTGGCCGACGCCGATGGCTGGGCGCACACCATGCAGGTGCACCCCGCCGGCCGCGCCGACTACGTCGCCCATCGGCCGGCGGAGCTGGACAAGGGCGTGCGCTGGATCTGCCGCACGCCGGACCAGGACGCCATCGGCATCGTCCTTCCCGCCACCGCCGAGCCCGAGGGCTACAGTGCCGAGAAGGCCAAGGGCAACATCAAGACGCTGGGTCCCGGCGAGACCTGGAGTTGCCGCATGGTGGCTGGGGCGCTCTCGACGTCTCAGGCGGAGGCCATGACGGCCAAGATAGCCGGCATTCTCGCCGACTGATCGAACGAGGGGTGCACACATGCGCTATGAGTTGATGTTCCCGCACCAGATCCGCCAGGCCCTGGACGAGAACTGGCCGGCGGTGCTGCCCGTGGGGGTACTGGAGTACCACGCCGAGCACTGCGTCGTGGGTGTGGACACACTGCTGGTGGTGCGGGCAGTGGAGGCGCTGGAGCAGGAGACGGACCTGGTCATCCTGCCGCCCTACTACTACGGCGCCGCCAGCTATGTCGTCGAGCCGCCGGAGCGCCGCGGTAGTGTCCAGGTGGACTCGGACGTCATCCACCTGTGGGCGCGGGAGGTGTTCCGTAGCTTCTTGCGCATCGGCTTCCGCAACCTGCACGTGTTCATCCACCATCAGAGCGAGAACTTCGCCGCCGGAATGCCCACCGACCTGGCCTTCCGGCTGGCGGCGCGACAGGCCATCTTCGAGTACCTGGACGTGGAACGGGGCGAGGGCTGGTGGGGCGACAGCGCCTCGGCGGACTACTACGCCGAGCACGCTGAGGGCGCCAATCCCTTCAACTGGATCCAAGTGCACCCGTTCATGGACGCGGAGACGCAGGCGCGCTTTCCCATCGACCACGCGGGCCGGCAAGAGACGTCCCTCATGCTGGGCTTCTGCCCGGAGGGCGTGGACATGAGCCGCGTCGCCGAGGAAAAGTGGTACGCGCGCGAGGCGAAGCGGGCCGATCAGGAGTACGCCCAGGCGGCGCGCCGGATGATTCTCGAGTCCATGCGGAGGCGGCTCCGCGGCTAAGGTGGGCCAAGATCGAGAAGTCACCGCGACCCCGCAGCCACCTGCGGGGTCGCGTCATTCCCGGGCGCCGGCGGCAGCAGACCGGGAGAGCAGGCCAACTGCCTGTGGTGCTCCAACCCAATTCAAACACTTGACGACCTAGGCAGCAGTCAGTCTGGTTTACAATAGTGGCGTGACAGGAGCAGCGAGGCTCAGTCGAATTGCTCCATCATCGCAGACGCCGTGAACCGACCGGCAACTACTGACTCAGGGCAATGGGTGAGTTAGGCTGGCCGTACTTGTGTGGATGCAGTGAGGGAGCGATCGATCGGTGAAGACCAGGCTGTCGTTGTTCCAAGTAGTTCGTGGGGTCGTTCCATGGCTCGGCAGGCATATCCTCTCCATAGTCTCCCGCGAACTGAGGGCGGGAGAGCCTCTGTCCTAGAATCCCAGCGCGAGGGCTGGCAGGTCGAAGCGGATCTTCCCTTTGTCCCGACCTCCAGGCGAGGCAGCGGACTGTCGGCCGCTACTTCGCTCTTCCCTGGCCATCTGTTCACGCTGTGTGACTCTTTTTGCCTTCCCCGCTTCCGGCCATTGGGCTCTATTTGGGGCTGGCCGGCGACACTGGTCGGCGAGGCAGTGAAGGTAGCCCGGCGCCAACCAGACGCCATCCTCCGATCGGGACTGCGACGCACGCACGGAGGCGGCAGATGGGTTGCGCCCCGGAGAAGGACTCGCAGCCAGTAGCCGGCTCCGAATGGTGCATAGCACGGCTCCCGCTGCGGGAGTCAGACGAATGCGTTTTGCCCGTTGTAGCCACTGCTCCGGGCGAACGATGATATAGAGTTACCAGTGGGTCGGCCCTTCGCGGACGGCGCCATTGCCCGCGGTTTGCCCAACACCAGTAGTCTCTCTCTTCACCCCTGAATGTTATCGCTCGCGATCCGGCTTGATCGGACCAATCGCTCTTGCTTTGTCATAGGCGTCTCTCATTCTGCCGGGAAATGGACTCGCTCATGGAGCTTCGCAAGTACCTTGAGATCCTGAATAGACGGAAGTGGGTTGTGGTCATCACCGCAGTCGTCACCTTCGTGGTGACGGTGGTCGGTACCCTCAGAGCCACCCCGGTGTATTCGGCCGTGGCGATGGTCCGGGTGGCTCAGGCCGACCCTGGCACAGTCTCCTACACCGACCTGGGCTACACCGATCGACTCATCCAGACCTATGTGCAACTCCTGAAGAGCCGGCCACTGCTGGAGGAGGTCATCGGCCGGCTCGGGCTGGAGCTGAACCCCTATGACTTGGCCCAGATGGTGGGCGCCGAAGCTGTCCTGAACACTGAGCTGATTCGCATCGGGGCGGAGAGCCATAGCCCTGAACTGGCAGCGGCGATCGCGAACACTTTGGCCGCCGTACTGGTGGAGCAGGGCCAGGCCCTGTACTCGGGTCAAGGCAGGAGCGCCCGAGAGATCCTGCTTGAGCAGATTACGATTCTGGAAGAGCAGTTGCGGAGCGACCGGGAACTCCTGGCCACCCTGATGGCTGCCCCCGCCGGTACTACCCAAGGCGAAGGGCCGTCGGTACAGGACCTGACTACCAAGATCGCTGCCCAGGAGGCGACGTACTCCACGCTTCTCTCGCAGTACGAGTCTGCCCGGCTCCAGGAAGCGCTCCGGGCCAACAGCCTGACCGTGGTAGAGGAAGCTCTCACACCCACCAAGCCAAGCAAGCCGAAGGTGATCATGAACATCGTGCTTGGCCTGGTGGTGGGGCTGGCTGGTGGGCTCGGGCTTGGCCTGGTCCTGGAGAACCTTGACCCGGTGATCCACAGCCGCGACGAGTTGGAGTCCCTCACCAGCCTCCCCGTGCTGGGGAGTATCCCCCAGATGCGGGCAGCGAGAGGCATTCGGCGTGATGCCTTCATCCTTAGAGAAAGCGCCGGCCGGTCGGCATCGGGAGAGGCCTTCCGAATACTGGGCGCCAGGGCGACGACGCTCTTCGCCTCCACCGGGGCCAAGACGCTTCTGGTGACCAGCCCCGAACCAGGTGCAGGCAAGTCGACGATCGTGGCGAACCTGGCGACGGCCATCGCTCAGGCGGGCAGTCGGGTGATCGTGGTGGATGGCGACCTTCATCGTCCCGTGATGCACACGCTCCTGGGCGTGACCCGCGAGCCAGGGCTGAGCGACTTGGCCTCGAGCGCCGCCGGAGTGACTGCTTACCTGAAGGACACCAGGATCCCCGGGGTCCGCGCACTAACGGCCGGGTCACCGCTCTCCAATCCACTCAAGACGCTCGGCAGTCTAGTGTCCGGGCAACTGCTCAACCGGCTGGCGGAGGCAGCGGACTACGTGATCTGGGACAGCCCGCCTCTGCTCGCTTCCGCTGAGGCGAGCGTGCTTGCCCCACTTGCGGATGGCGTGCTGCTCGTGGTGGCGCGCGAACAGGCTACCGCCAAGCAGGTGCGCCAGGCAGTTGGGGACCTCAGCCAACTGGGGGCCACTACCATGGGGATAGTCTATAACAAGGCGGCCGGCGACGGCTCCACGTACACCTACTACGGTCGTCAAGAAAGTGATCATCGCTGGGGAGCCCGATAGATGAGCGTGCTCGGGAAGTTGCCGTGCGGAGGTCGTTGGCCGGTGAATGGATCAATAGGTGCGTGCGTTGAGGTGAACGAGTCCATTCGTGGGCGGCGCTTGCCGGCCACCGGTGTTCCATGGATGGCGTCCGCGGTCGCCCCCGGCCCGCGCTACCGAGTCGCCAAGCGGGTCATTGACTTGGCGATCTCCCTGTCGGCCCTGGTCTGCATTGCTCCCCTTTTGGGCCTCGTCGCCCTCCTCGTCAAGCTGGACTCGAAGGGGCCGGTGTTCTTCGTGCAGGACCGGATAGGGTACGACCCCACTACCGGAAAGATGAGGGTATTCGGCTGCTACAAGTTCCGCTCCATGAAGCACGGCGCTGATCCGAGCCTACACCGGGAGCACATGGCCAAGCTGATCAGGGGCCAGAGGACCGCGCCCATGAACGGCAGAAGCTACAAGCTGGTTCGCGATCCGCGCATCACTAGAGTGGGGGCCGCCCTGCGCCGCACCAGCCTCGACGAACTGCCCCAGCTCATCAACGTCATCAGGGGCGAAATGAGCATTGTCGGCCCGCGCCCGGCCATCCCTTACGAGGTGGAGCTGTATGAGGACTGGCACTGGAGGCGCCTGCAGGCGACGCCCGGCATAACGGGATGGTGGCAGGTGCGGGGTCGCAACCAAGTGACCTTTGATGAAGCGATGCGCATGGACATCTACTATGTGGAGCACCAGTCTCTGTCGTTCGACCTGAAGATCATGCTGCTTACGCCCTTGGCCGTGCTCTCCGGCAGAGGCGCCGGATAGGCCATCTGGCGTGGCCTGCAGGTTGGGATAGCCCGATCCGGAGGCGATGATGACTACCGTTGGTGTTGTTGGGCTAGGCTACTGGGGACCCAAGCTAGCGCGGAACTTCCACGAACTATCCGATTCCGCTCTAGCTTACTGCTGCGACCTGGACCGCTCGCGACTTGGGCACGCGATGAACCTGTATCCCGAGACGGCCTTCACCAGTGACTACCGGCAGGTGCTGAACTCGGACGTGGAAGCGGTGTGCATCGCCACGCCTCCGCGGACGCATCACCGGCTGGCGACGGAGGCCTTGCAGGCTGGGAAACACGTGCTGGTCGAGAAGCCGTTGGCTACCAGCGCGAGAGAGGCCGATGACCTGGTGGCGACGGCCGAGGCTGCTGGGCGCACGCTGATGGTGGGGCACACCTTCGTCTACAACCCCGCGGTGGCGGCGGTCAAGGAGATTGTGTCGCGCGGGGATCTGGGCGAGATCTACTACGTGAATGGGTCGCGGGTTAACCTGGGCTTGTTCCAGAGAGACATCAACGTGGCCTGGGATCTGGCTCCTCACGATATCTCGATCCTGATGCACGTCCTGGATATGGACCCGGTGTCGGCTAGCGCCCGAGGCGGGGCGTACGTGCAGAAAGAGGACAACGTCCACGATGTCGTCTACCTGACGCTCTACTTCCCCAATGGGGTGCTGGCTGACGTGCGGGTGAGTTGGCTGGATCCGCGCAAGGAACGCCTCTACACCATCGTGGGCAGCAAGCAGATGCTGGTATACGACGATGTGACCCCAGACAACAAGGTCATGATCTACGACAAGGGAGCTGAAGTCCCGCCCCATTCAGATACCGAGGCGGAGTTCCATGTGTCCTATCGTTGGGGAGACGGTGTGCCCTACCCGGTGCTTTGGGAGGAACCACTCAAGCTGGAGTGCCAGCACTTTCTGGACTGTATTCGGACGGGCGCCGAGCCCTGCAGCAGCGGCAGAGCGGGAGCTAAGGTGGTGCGGGTGCTGGAGGCAGCGCAGGCTTCGCTCATGAACGGCGGCGGCCGAGAGGTAGTGCAGTGGTGACCGGTGACTTCGTACGCATCTCCCCGGATGTAAGGCTGGGTCGGGACGTGAGGATCCACGCGTTCGTGAACCTGTATGGGTGCGAGATCGGGGACGAGTGCAAGATCGGCACGTTCGTGGAGATCCAAGCGGGGGTGAAGGTCGGCAAGCGCGTGAAGATCTCCAGCCACACTTTCATCTGCACTGGTGTGACGATCGAGGATGAAGCGTTCATCGGCCACGGGGTGATGTTCCTCAATGACCGCTATCCGGCCTCGGTGACGGACGGGGGCGAGATGAAGACGGCCGAGGACTGGGAGTGTCTACCGACGCTGGTGGAGCGCCGTGCGTCCATCGGCAGCAACGTGACGGTGCTTCCGGGGGTGACGATCGGCGAGGGGGCGATGGTGGGCGCGGGGAGCGTGGTGACGCACGACGTGGCCCCGTATACGGTGGTGGCGGGGAATCCGGCAAGAGTGCTGCGACACATACCGGAGCCTGTGCTGGAGGTGGGGTGAGCCGCGTTCGGGCAGCCCTACCGCCGGCGGCAGGGCTGCTGGCCGGGCTATTCCTCGGAGTCTTACTCTTGAAGCGGGGCGCCCTATTGCCGCTCGCGGGCATTGGCGCTGCGGCCTTGGTGTGGGTGACGGTTGCCCGCGCCGAAGCCGTCCTACTGCTCCTTCTGGCGTTCGCCACGTCGCTCATTCCTGGCGACCTCAACCTCTCGGTGAGGTTGGTGGTGGTGAACGTCTATGTCACCGATCTGCTCTTCATGCCTCTGCTGGCCGTGCTTCTGTTGCGGCTCCTGCTGCGAGGTGGCTGGCGATGGCGTGGGACACCGCTCGATCTGCCGGTGCTGCTGTTTCTAGGGACAACTGCGTCGGGCATGGTGACAGCTGCTACAGTGCGCGGCGTGCCGCTAGCGCACACGACGTACGAGGCCCACTTTCTCCTCTATTACGTGGCGTTCTTCTTAGTCACCAACATGGTGCGACGGCCGGAGCAGCTGCATCGCCTGGTCATCGGCGGCTTCGCCATTGCACTGCTGGTAGCCCTAACCATCGTGGTGCAGAGCTTGGGCGTGGCCATACCGTTCATGCCGGCCTCGATACTCCGCACGGACGAGGGTGTAATCCGCATGTTCCACCCCGGTGGAAGCCTGATGTTCTACAGTCTCATCATCGTCGCATGTTACCTGCTGATAGCCGAGGCCAGGACTCGACTGATGCCGATTCTGTCCGCCGGGGGCTTGTTGGCCGTGGCGCTGGCCATGGGGCTGAGCCGCAACACACTCATAGCTACGGCAGTTGGTCTGTCTCTAGGGGTGATCATCCTTCGCGGAAGGCACCTTTCGCGCATGTTGGTCCCGGGCATTCTGTTGCTCGCCGTCATCGGTGCCGCGCTGTGGTTAGAAGGGAACAGTCAAAGCACCTTTCTAGGCCGATACCTCACGGCATATGGCACCAGAGTAGGCCGGATGCTTTCCGGCGATCTCCTGACCGATGCGGACACGCTGAATTGGCGTCTCCGAGAGGTGAAGTACGCCGTCCCGCTGGTGCGGGAGAGCCCGGTGCTGGGCATAGGCCTTTCCGTACCCTACCGACCTCCCTTCTACGTGACGGACCCGCTCACCCGCTACATCCACAACTCCTACCTTTGGCTGTGGCTCAAGACGGGCTTAGTAGGACTAGTGGCGTTCCTCTGGTTCTCCTTTCGTTTCGTAACCAGATCGCTACGTCTGTGGCAAGGGACCTCCGACGCCCTCATGCAGGCCCTTGTGCTGGGGACGGGGTTGGCGTACCTGAGTGACATGCTTGCCAATCTGGTCGCTCCCAGCTTCGTGCAGGACTGGGGCAGTCTCGTGTATCCGCTGCTGCTCGGTGCGGTCGAATGCGCTCTCATGGCGGTTCGCGCACCGGCGCTCTCTTCGGTGAGACAAGAGGTAGCACCATGGCCAGCAACCTTGCAGTAGCGCCGGCCGGCGTCACGCTGAGCGAACCGATCCCGATCTTCCGTCCGACGTTCGACGAGGCCGAACTGGAAGCCGTCCGCGCGGTGTTCGCTAGCGGGTGGCTGGGCTTGGGGCCACGGACGGCGGAGTTCGAACGCCGGTTCGCCGACTACATCGGGACGCAACACGCAGTGGCCCTCAACTCGGCGACGGCGGCGTTGGACCTTGGCCTGAGGGTACTCGATGTGCGCGGGGGCGAAGTCATAACCACTCCCATGACGTTCGTGTCCACCAACCATGCCATCCTGTACAACGGCGGCGAACCCGTCTTCGCGGACATTGAGGAGGACACACTCAATATCGATCCTCGCTCCATCGAGAGGAACCTGACGGACCGCACGCGGGCCATCGTTGTGGTGCACTACGGCGGCCATGCCTGCGACATGGATGCAATCATGGAGTTGGCCCGCTCCCGCAACCTGCCGGTGCTGGAGGACGTAGCGCATGGATGCGGCGGTTCGCACCGGGGCCGCAGGCTCGGTTCGATCGGCGCCTTGGGAAGCTTCAGCTTCCACGCGGTGAAGAACCTGGCCACCGGCGACGGGGGGATGCTCACGTTCTCCGACGATGCCTTCGACGGTCGACTGCGCCGTCTCCGCTGGTGCGGCATCAGCAAAGACACATGGGACCGCTCGGTAGTGGATAGGCAGTATTCGTGGTACTACAACGTGGAGGAGCTGGGCTTCAAGTGCCACATGAACGACATAGCGGCGGCCATCGGCATGGTGCAGCTGGCCAAGCTGGAGGCGAACAACGCCCGTCGCAAGGCGATCGTCGCGTACTATGATGAGCGGTTTGCCGACCTGGGCTGGCTAGAGACTCCCATCGACAAGGCCTACGCGGACAGCGCTCACCATCTCTATGTGGTGCGCCTGGACCGTCGCGACGACCTAATCGCCCACCTTCGGGACCGGTCCGTCTCGGCCGGCGTCCACTACCTCCCCAACCACCTGTTCGCTTTGTACCGTGGCTATCGCGCGGATGTGCCCGTCGCAGAGCAGGTCTGGAAGCGCCTTGTCACACTACCCCTGTACCCGGGGATGACGGACATGGACGTGGAGCGAGTGGTGGAGGAGGTGCGAGGTTTCAGCGCCTAGAGAGGGGATGAGCCATTGGGTTGGACTGGTGGCGCGAGCAGCGGAGATGCTGCTGTGGGGCTTGCTGGCCGTGCGCACCGAGATCGGTGTGCGCCTTTGGGGTCTGCAGGTGGTTGTCAGGGCCCTGAGGACCGCGTGGCCGGAGCAGGCGATTTGGCTGCTCCGCAGGTACGGAGCCAGCATCGGTGAAGGGCTGGACATCAATCCGCCCATTGTCATACATCACGCACTTGGCGATCTCTCTAACCTGGCGATCGGATCGGGAAGCCACCTGGGGAAGGAGGTCCTGTTGGATCTGCGTGAACACGTCAACATCGGGGCAGAGGCCACCGTGTCCATGCGAGCGGTTATCCTGACGCACATGGATGTCGGTCTCAGCCCCCTGAGAGAGACGGCCTTCCCATGCCGCCAAGCGCCGGTCACCATCGGCCGGGGGGCCTATCTGGGTGCCGGCGCGATCATTCTGCCCGGGGT
Source organism: Anaerolineae bacterium (assembly GCA_040768685.1). GTDB lineage: Bacteria > Chloroflexota > Anaerolineae > DRVO01 > DRVO01 > Ch71. Next base: position 396,028 of record JAXGMM010000002.1, on the reverse strand, counting down.
AACGGTGGGCCAGTGCTCGGTGGTCGGTGCGGGTGCTGTGGTGACCCATGATGTGCCGGAGCGGGCGGTTGTGGCCGGCGTCCCGGCACGCGTGCTACGCACCATAGGCCCAGAGCAGGTGACAAGGTGAGCACGGCTCGGGCTGTCGCCAAGAACACCATGTCGCTGTTCCTGGCCGAGGTGATATCCAAGGCGGCCTCCATCGTCTACTTTGCGGTACTAGCCCGCTACATCCAGGTAGAGGGAGTGGGGCAGGTCTCGGCCGGTCAGGCAGTCGTCTACTCCCTTATCGTCCTGGTCAGCTTCGGCATGGACCAACTACTGATCCGCGATATCTCCGCGGACAAGCGCCGAGCGCCTGCCTATGTGAGTACCGTGGTGCTGCTGCGGCTAGCACTGACGGCAGTGTTCACGGCGATCCTGCTGTTCGTGGTATACCGGATTGGATACACGCGCGAACTGGCCAACATCACCTACCTGTATGCCGCCAACGCCGTCCTACGAGTGTTCAGCGACATCGCGTTGGACGTGTTCCGCGCCCATGAGCAGATGGAGTACAACCTGGTGGTGCGCGTCACCAGGGATATTGCCAATGTCGTACTGAGCCTGATCGCCATCATGGCGGGGGCTGGGATCGTGGTGATCGTGGCTGCCTCAGTAGCGGCGTCGGTGCTGGAGTTGGTGCTCGCCTGGGCTCTCCTGCAGCGACGGTATGGTCTGCCGCGGCTGCAGTGGCGACCTGAGCTAGGCAGGCACTTGATGGTGGCAGCGCTGCCTTTTCTCCTCGTGACGGGTATCTACCCCGCGGTGCAGCAGCAACTCAACACTATCGTCCTCTCGGCTACGGCCAATTCCACCGACTTGGGGAGGTTCGCCGCCGCCAACACCATCGTTGGGCTGCTGCTGCTGATCCCGGCGATGTTCATGCAGGCGGTGTACCCCGTTTTCTCGCGGTTGTCCGCCCAGGCCCCTTCCTCACCGGAAGCGAGTCTTCGCTTGGCGTACCGCAAGTCGTTCGGCTATCTCTTCCTGTTCGGTGTGGCGGTCTCGGTCGGCACGTACATGACGGCCGGCCGGATAGTGCCGATGGTGTTGGGAGACAGCTTCTCCAAGGCGGCGCCGGCCATGCAGATACTCGCCTGGATACCGATGGTTTCGTACGTGGGTTACTGCAACGGCAGCTTCCTCACGGCGGTGGGGAAGGAGAGGCTGTACATGATAACCGAGGGAGTGTTTACGGTCGTCTACGGCCTCTTTGCTCTGATTCTGACACCTCGCTACGGGTACCTGGGCGCATGCTGGGCCATGCTAGCGCCGACGATCGTTGGTTTTGGGTTCTACACCGTGTTATGTCACCGCCTGCTCGGCCTAGAGCTTCCTTGGCGCATGATGGCCGCGTCGCTCGTGTCCGTGTCGGCAATGGCCTTGGTGGTGCGATGGGCCCTAGCGGCTGGTGTGCACGTTCTTGCCGTTGCGGTTCTGATCGCGCCTCCAGCCTATGGCCTCGGTCTCTACGCTCTCCGGGGAATCACCGGCGAGGACGTAGCGCTGCTAAGACGTGCGCTCAAACCCGCCTAGGAGCAGATCATGACGGACCTCGCCCATCGAGAGTGGCCTCCGGTCGCGATTGTCACCCTTAACTGGAACGGGAAGGACCACACCATCGAATGCGTCGAGTCTCTGTCTCGCCTCACCTACCCGAACTACCGGGTGCTCATCGTGGACAACGGCTCCACCGACGGATCGGTGGCGGCCTTTCGTGAGAGGCTGCCCGAGGCTCTGGTGGTCGAGAACGGGCGCAATCTGGGCTACGCAGAGGGGTTCAATGCGGGGCTGCAAGCGGCCTATGGACTCAGTTGCGAGTACGTCCTGATACTGAACAACGATACGATCGTCGATCCTGGCATCCTGGAGGCTCTGGTTAGCACCGCCGAGAGGGACGAGAGGATCGGCTTCGTCTCCGGCAAGGTTTATTACTACGACCGCCCCAACGTCATACAGACGGCGGGGAGGGAGCCCCACCCACTTTACCTCGTGCACGGACTGGTGGGCGAGGGGGAGGAGGACGTCGGTCAGTACGACGAGGAGAAGGACTACGAGTACCTGGACGACATATTCCTGCTTGTCAGCCGGAAGGCTTACGAGGCTACTGAGGGCTACGACCCCTTGTTCTTCCTTTACTACGAGGAGACGGACTGGTGCTATCGGGCGCGACAGGCTGGATTCCGGCTCGTCTACACCCCTAGGGCTCGTGTGTGGCACAAGCACGGCAAGAGTACCGGCGGGGACCGCAGCCCCACATTCGTCTACTACACCACGCGCAACCAGATCCTGTTCATGCGCCGCTGCGCTCCCTCTTCCCTGTTCCGCCGGTATCTAGTGCATGTCCTGGCTTCCTTCCCGCGCAAGGCCGGCCGGCACTTGAGGCATAGACGTTTCCGGCTCCTCCAGGCGTATCTTCGCGGGCTCGGGGCGGGGCTGGCCTGGCTGGCGCGTGGTTCGAGACCGGCGACCCCGCTGGCGACGCCGAGCCCGAGGTAGTGGGGGCATCCGTGGCTCAGACACACCATTTGTGCAGCCGCTGTGTGCTGCCGTCGTCCTTTCCCGGGATATCGTTTGATGCCGAGGGCGTCTGCTCTGAATGCCACCGGCATGATGAGCGCTGGCGCGCATTCGACGCGGGGCAGGCAGAGCGGTCGGCGCTGCTCGGACGCCTCTGCGATGATGCTAGAGCGCGGGGAAAGGAGTTCGATGCTCTGGTGCCTCTGTCCGGCGGCAAGGACAGCCTGTACGTTCTGTACCAGGCCACCAAACACCTGGCCCTTCGCTGTCTGGCCTTCACGCTTGACAACGGTTTCCTCTCGGATGCGGCGAAGGCCAACATCAGCAGAGCCTGTAGGCGTTTGGGAGTGGAGCACGTCTACTACAACATGGACCCTCAGCTGATGGCTCAGCTCTTCGCCCTCTTCATGAGGAAGACGGGGGACTTCTGTGGAGTGTGCATGCGGGCCATCGGCATGGCTACGGAGCGCGTTGCCGACATGTACGACGTGCCGTTGATACTTCACGGCAGTTCGTCGCGCACCGAGCTGGTGCTGTCGCGCGAGATGTTCGAGCCCGGGCCGATCCCGTACATCCGCAACGTGCTTTCCGGCGAGGACATGGCCCCGCAGGCTCGGAGGCTCCTCTACAACGTAAGCATGCGGCGCCGGTTGGGCTACCGGGTCTTCCGCGCCGAGAGGGGTACTCGGTTGCGCTTCTACGGTGGGCTGAAGCTGCCCGACTACATGGACTGGGACTACGATACTATCTACCGTGTGCTGCGCGAGGAGCTGGGCTGGCAGCCTCCTCAGGGCAAGGCGGAGCACTACGACTGCCAGATCCACGCGGTTACGGACTACATGCACAATAGGCGGTTCCCTGGCCTCGAGATCCGCCGGTTGACCCTCGCTCGCCTGGTGATGGTGGGCCAGATGAGTCGCGAGGAGGCTCTAACGCAGCTGCAGGAGCCGGAAGAACCGTGTCCGGAGGATGAGATGGCGCTGCTGCTCAACCGGCTGAACATGTCTCGTGAGGAGTTCGACCGGTGCATAGACCTTGGCCCCCGGCACCTTCTCTATCAGCCTAAGCCGGCTTCCATGCTGCGCCGAGTGGTCAAACGAGTTCTAGGTTGACTCGCCAGGTAGCACCCAAGCCCCGCCTGCTCTTGATCGGCGGCGCTAATCTCCTGCAGAGAGGGAACCACCGCATCCACCACCTCGCGGACCATATGCGCCGTTGGGGCTACGCCCTGGACCTGGTCGGCCACGTTAGCTACCGCGAGGGGCACACGCAGCCCGAGAGCGAGCCGGTGATCGGGACCATACCGTGCCCGGCCGGCCCGATGCTTTCCGTTGAGGCCCGGGATGACAACCGGCTGTTTGTGGTGCGTAAGCCGCCGGCCGCGGCCGGCCGCTTGGCGCAAGACCTGCTGTCTTACGGGCTCCTCAGGAGACGCCTCTCACGCTACCCCGTGTGCGTTTACGGCCACCCCGGGAACTCGGTCCTGGCCTACCTTCTCCAGCGCGCGGGTGTGGCCCGAAGGGTTGTCTATGATGACTGGGACTACTTTCCCGTTCACTCCACCACCGTGCGCGGGAAGATAGACGCGAAGGAGTTGGCCTGGCGCGAGAGGCTCTCGGTCCGGCAGGCGGATGCCGTGGCGAGTGTGAGCTCGGTCCTGGCGCGGCTGCGCGAGAGTCAGGGCGCTAGGTGGGTCGTGGTGGCCCCGAACGGTGTAGATGGCGACTTCTTCGGCCGCGCGGTAAGCGATCGTACGGTTCCACACCCACCGACGCTCATCTTCATGGGCAGCCTGTTCCGTGCCTGGGGAGTGGACCTGGCTATCCATTCCCTTCCTCTCATCCACCGTAGCCTGCCGGCGATCCGCCTCCTCGTCGTGGGATCGGGGCCGGAGGAAGCGGCGCTGAGAGACCTTGCCGGGCGGGATCCTGTCTTGAGAGGGTCAATCGAGTTCCATGGCCGGCAAGACTACGCCCGACTGCCCTACTACCTTGCCCGCGCGGACGTGGGCGTGGTGACCTATCGCGATGAGGAGTTCGTGCGCTACTCGTCGTCCCTCAAGGCCCTGGAGTACATGGCCGCCGGCTTGCCGGTCATCGGCACCCGGGTCGGCGAGACGGCGCGGCTGGTGGAGGAGAGCGGCGCCGGCGTGCTGGTGGATTTCTCCCCCGGGGAGTTCGCAGCGGCGGCGCTGCGCCTCTTCAAGGATCAGCGCTTCTACTATAGCTGCCACGAGAAGGCCGGGCAGTGCGCGGCGAAGCACTCCTGGGAGCGCACCCTGGGACCCGTGCGGGAGTTAGTGGACCAGTTCGTCGCGGAGGCGAACTGATGCGAGTTCTCTACTACGCCGTGCCCTGGTTCCTCGATGTGGAGGCCCCCTTCATCGCCGCTATGAGCAAGTTGGTCGACCTGCATGTGCTGCTGGAGATCAACCCGATGGCGTGGCGCACCAGCATGTTCGACGTATCCTCGATCCCCCTGGCCACCGGAGTCTCGCGGGCGGAGGCAGTCCTGCAGGCGCTTCCAGACCGTCTGACGAAATCGTGGAGCGAGGTCAAGGATTTCCGGCTGGCGGTCTATTCAGGTAAGCGTGCCTATGACCCCAGGAACATCACCACCGGCCGCGCCGTCTTGGGGCATGTCCGGGCTGTCGGGCCGGACGTAATGCACCTGGAAGGGTACTCGTCGCGGCTTACATGGGTATTGCCGGCGCTGGCGCGAAGGCCTCTGGTCGTCTCTGTTCACGATCCGAGGCCGCACCTGGGTGAGAGCCATTGGCGGAAGACGGTGGTGCGACGGCTGAGCTTCGCGGCGGCCGACTGCCTCGTGCTACACAACCGCGCTCAAGCCGCCGGCTTCCGCAACGAATACCGCGTTCCAGAGTCAAAGGTGGAGGTCATTCCGCTGGGGGTCTGTGAGGCGTTTTCCTCTTGGGGCCTGACTGACGACGGGGACGGATCTGGCGAGGAGGAGGGCACAGTGCTCTTCTACGGGCGCCTTTCACCATACAAGGGCCTAGAGGACCTGTACCGCGCGGCGGAGTTGGTGTGCCGGGCGGCGCCCACCGCTCGCTTCATCGTTGCGGGGCAACCGGTTCCCGGCTACGACTTGCCACCGGCGCCGGACCTGCCCGAGAGCGCTTTCGAGCTACACCTCGGCTACGTCCCCAACGACACGCTGATCTCCCTCATGCGTCGGAGTTGTCTGGTGGTCTGTCCCTACACGGAGGCCACCCAGAGTGCCGTTGTGCTGACGGCCTACGCGTTCGGCAAGCCCGTGGTGGCTACCGAGGTCGGGGGCCTGCCGGAATATGTCCGCCATGGCGAGACAGGGCTTCTGGTTCCGCCTCGAGACCCGGAAGCCCTGGCGGCAGCGATCATCCGCGGGCTGGCCGAGGCCGAACGGCGCAGATTCCGCCTGGGCATCCGCGCGCTTGCCGAGGGAGAGTTGTCCTGGACCGGCATCGCCGAGAGAACCGCCGAAGTCTACTGCCGGATGCTAGGAGGGACCCGGTGAGCCGATCGCTGAGGCCGGTACTGACCGTCTTCTTCGACGGTCTCAAGCCGGAGGGACTCGCGAGCATGCCCTTCCTGAGCTCCATGCCTTACCAGGCGCCCCTTCGGACGCTGCTTGGCTACTCCATTGCCTGTCACGCCTCCATGTACACCGGCGTGTACCCGGACCGCCACGGTCTCTGGTTTCTGTGGCAACGTTCACCGCTGACATCGCCTTTCTCTTGGCTGCGGAGGGCGCCGCTGCTGAACCTTGTCGATAGCCTACCGGTGCGCCTGGGAGCGCATAAGTTGACCGCTCGCCGATGTCCCTACAGCTCCTATTGGGGCCTACCGCGGATCGTCAATCTCCCGTTACGCTACTGGCCCGAGGTCGACGTGAGCGAGACTCGTTACTGGGATGAGGACGACTACGTGCCGGGCTTCCCCACGGTCTTCGAGCGCTTGCGGTCCGCCGAGGTTCCCTACGACACGCTTGGCCTGCACAGAGGCCGCCCCGGCCGGCACGGCATCGAGGCCGTAGAGCACGAGCCGTTGCCCACCATCAAGCCCTGGACGTACCTTTTCCTGGGCGAGCCGGATGGGCTCTCGCACCGCTATACGCAGGAAGGACCGCAGACCCAGGCCATGCTGAGGCGGCTGGACCGGATCGTGGAAGCCCGCTACCGGGAGTTCGAATCGCGCGTCGGTGAGTTCGACTTCATCGCCTACTCGGATCACGGCCACATAGCCATCGAGAACCGGATCAACCCCTACGAGCTGTTTGGGCAGTCGGGGGACGACCTGAACCGGTACCTTCACCTCATCGACGCCGGCTACCTGAGGTTGTGGTTTCGCACTCCTGAGGAGCGTAGTCGGGCGGAGCGGGTCCTCGCCACGGCGCCGCAGGGCTACATTCTCGACGAGGAAACGATGGCGCGGGAACACGTGGCCCCCGGAGACAACCGGTACGGCGAACTGATCTTCTACCTGAACGCCGGCACGATCTTCTCCTGGACTACCTTCGGCTACGGGCTCAAGCAGCGCTCGATGCACGGCTATCTTCCGTCGCACCCGGAGTCCGACGGGGTGTTCATAACCAACTGCTCCCGGCCTGCCAAGCAGGCGGTGCGGCTGGTCGACATCCTGCCGACGCTGCTGAGCCGCCTCGGGCTGCCGGTTCCGGCTGGCCTGGACGGGGAGCCGGTGCTGGGTTAGGCCATGGTGCACTACACACTGGACCAAAACCGCGAGGTCGAATCCACAATCGAGTCGCACCTGACCGAGATCCGCGACGTGCTGCTGGCGGAGCTTAGCGTCCGGCGCTCCTGCCCCCAGGCCATTCTCCTCTCCGGCAGCTTCGGTCGGGGTGAGGGCAGCGCCTGGTACCAGGACGGCACGGTGCACATCGCCAGCGACTATGAGATCAACGTGATCTGCGACTCATGGCGTGCCCGAAAGGCACTGGAGAGGGCGCGGAGACGCTTGGCCGGTTCGATCCCAGTGCCGGTTTCGCTCTCTCAGATCACGAGCAGAAGGCTGCGACAAGGCCACTCGCGCAACCTGTCTTTCGGGCCGCCTCAGGACAGCATATACATGTATGAGATCCAGGCGGCATCGCGAGTGCTTCACGGGTCCCTTGACGGCCTCATCGGCGCGACAGACCCGGCCGCTCTTCCCCCAGAGGAAGGCATCCTGTTGGTGAGCAACCGCATGCTGGAAGTGATCGAGGCCTGGCTTCGGCCGCAGCAGGATGGATTGGAGCATGCCCTTGCCAAGCTGGTGCTCGCCTGTGGAGATGCCGTGCTGCTGTCCCGGGGCCTATACCACTACTCCTACCTGGAGAGAGCTCAGCGACTCGCCGATCTGCCGTCAGAGGTGGTCAGGGCCTATCTGGGTGACCGGTTCCACTTGGCCTACTCCGAGGCCGTCTCGCGCAAACTGTGGCCGGCGAGATCGAAGACGGGTAGCGGCGGTCTCCGAGGCCAACTCCCTGCCGTCGCCGGCTTCGCTCGAGAGGGATTGCGCCAACTCGGCTGTCGCTGCACTCCGAGCGGTGAGCCCGAGGTGACGCTGCCCATATCGTACACTCCCGGACGGTTGCCGGTGCCGCCGGTCCTGTTTGAGGACGCCATTACCTGGTTTCGGGCCAAGCGCGCGCTGCCCCATATGCTGGCGCCGCCTGCCGGTGGAGGCTCGGCTTCTGTCGCTTCGCCAGCTCCTCTACCGCGCGATCCCGGCGCTGTTCCTCTCACTCCCGTACAACGGCCGCGACGATGCCGAGATGCTTGCCCAGGCCTGGTATTGGGCAGGATGGACGGTGAGCGACCGTGGGGCCGGTGCGGGTCTCTCATGTCGGCGGTCCTGGGAAACTCTGGCAGGATCCATGGTGAGCACCTGGCATGCCATCGCTTGATGATCATAGAGGCAAGACCAATGAGCCTGGACTCGACAGCTGTGAAGCACTCAGAGACCGGAAGGCCCCGCGTGCTGGTGGTTGGTGCCGTGTTCCCCAAGGGCGGTGGCGTCGGAATGGCCAATCACACCATCCTATCTTCCGACCTTGGGAGGCAATACGAGCTTTCTAGCCTGGACACTGGCCGCGGGAAGCTCGGCGCCGGCAAGGACTCGCGTCTGGCCCTGATCAACATCGGCTACTACCTCCGGCAGTTGGCCAGGCTCTGCTGGCTTCTGGTGTCGAAGCGGCCGCGGATCGTGCACCAGTCGGTGACCTGCGGGCTGGCTCTCTTCAAGGAAGGTAGTTTCATGTGGCTGTCACGAATCAGCGGGGCGAGGGTGATAGCTCACATCCACGGCAGCACCCTCGACCGGCAGCTGCTGGGAGCCGTCGGCTGGCGGAAGCGTCTCATCCATTGGATCCTCCGAAGGCCCGACGCGCTGTTGGTGCTGAGCACCTACTGGCGCGATCTGCTGGTGGCGGAAGTGCCGTCGCTGGCGGGGAGGGTGGTAGTGCTGCCCAATAGCGTGGCTCCCGAGGTGGCGGCTGCCATGCCTACCGAGGTGTTGCGCGCGCCAGGAGAGGGAGCCGATGGCGTGATGGTGCTCTTTCTGGGGAGCCTCGGTCAGCGTAAGGGGCTGAACACGGCCATCGAGGCAGCAGGTCTCGTCCGCAAGGAGATGCCTGGGGTGCGATTCGTGTTCGCCGGTGACCTGGATCTGGAGGAGGACCGGGCACTGGTAAGCGATCTGCGCGAGAGGGCAGTGCGCATCGGTGGCATTCAGTTCCCCGGCATGGTCACCGGGCCGAAGAAGCTGGAACTCCTGCGAGAAGCGGCCATGCTCATACTTCCTTCGAGGCACGAGAACCAGCCGATCGCCATCCTGGAGGCGATGGCCATGGGCCTCCCCATCGTCTCGACCGTTGTTGGCGGCATACCCGAGACGGTTGAGGACTCGCGGCAGGGATTCCTGATAGCTCCGGGAGACGCCATTCACCTGGCGGTAGCGATCATCCGCCTTGCGCGCGACCCAGAACTGAGGCTTAGTATGGGCCGGGCTAGTCTGGAGCGCTTCCGCCGGGAGTACCATCCTGAGGTGTTCGCGCGAAGGATCGGCGCTGTCTATGAGCAACTGCTGAACGGAAGCACCCGCCTCGAGGGAGTTGGCGCCGATGGGGCGGCCCTGACATGAACGAACTTAGGAGCAGCCGCGTTTTGATGCTGCTGGAGAACTGCCCCTACTCCGATGATGGACGGGTGAAGAGAGAGGCCCGGACCTTGACGAGGGCGGGTTACCGGGTGCGCGTGATCTGTCCGAAGCCAAAGCACGGGCGGCTCCGCGAGGATTACGACGGGGTGATCGCCTACCAGTATCCGCTGTTGCCGAGCGTTCCCGGCGCTCTGGGCCACGTGGCGGAGTGGAGTTATGCGCTGTTTGTCACCGGAATCGTCTCCTTCTACGTCTGGGCTCGACATGGGATCGACGTCGTCCACGCCCATAATCCGCCCGACCTCTTCTTTCTTCTAGGCGGCTTCTACCGGCTATTCGGCAAGCGGTTTGTCTTCGATCATCACGACCTCGTCCCCGAGTTGTACCAGGCGCGAACCGGCGCCGCGCCCAGCGCTTTGGTGACCCGGGTGCTGGCGCTTATCGAGTGCCTGTCTTGCCGGACTGCCGATCGTGTCATCGCCACCAACCTGTCGTATTCTGGCCTGGAGCAGAAGCGATGTGGTGTGCCGGAAGAGCGCATCACGGTGGTGCGCAACGGCCCCGATGCCGCCAAGTTCCGGCCCGATCCGGGCAGGCTTCATGCGTCCAACGACGGGGAGCTCGTCATCGTCTATGTGGGAGTCGTGAACCTGCAGGACGGTGTTGATCACTTGGTGACCGCCTTGAAGCACCTGGAAGGGGAGCCGGACGTTCCCCCGTGGCGCTGCGTGATCGTGGGCAGCGGTGACGCGCTGGACGGCGTGAAACGGCTGGTCGAGGAGGCCGGGATCGCTCCGCGCATGTCGTTCACTGGATGGGTGGGTCAGAGCGAGGTCATGGACTATCTGAACGCGGCCGATGTGTGTGTGGCGCCTGAGCCGTCGAATGGCCTTAACGATCACTCGACTATCATCAAGATACTGGAGTACATGGCTATGGCCAGGCCGGTCGTGGCCTTCGACCTTCCCGAGCACCGTTGTTCGGCCGGAGAGGCGGCGCTGTACGCGCGCCCCAATGACGAGGTGGACTTCGCTCGGCAGGTGTCGGCTCTGCTCCGGGACCCGGTCCTCCGAGAGAGGCTGGGGCGGATCGGCCGCGAGAGGGTCGAGACCCGGCTGTCGTGGGAGCATCAGGCGCCGCACCTGCTTGAGGCCTACCAGTCCCTTGAGAGGAGGGAGCGGCTTTGAGGACGGCCCACACCCGATCGGCGCCGGTGGGCCTGCCCTGCTGCGATTCAGAGGAGTCCACCTGCCGCTTGTACGAGGGGGTGGAGTACACGGCCTACTGGGCTGAAGAGGCCCGGCGGCGAACGGACGCCATGGAGCGCACCATCGTTGGGGGCCTGCTGCCGTCCGGAGGGCAGCGCTTGCTGGACGTAGGCTGCGGCTTCGGGCGTCTGTCCCAGACGTATGCCGATCGTTTCCGCCAGACGGTAATGCTGGACGGCTCAATGTCCATGTTGCGACAGGCGCGGGACAACACCTCGGGGCGTCACATCTACATCGCCGCCGACGTCATGAGGATCCCGCTTCGTGCCGGTGTGGTAGACGCCGCACTCCTCATACGCGTCTTTCATCATCTAGAGGACAGCGACCGGTGTCTGGCGGAGCTCCGCCGAGTGCTGTCCGGCGGGGGGAGGTTCGTTCTTAGCTACGCCAACAAGCGCTCGGCCGTCCGACTGGCCAAGTGGGCGGCGAGGAGCGCTGCGCACCCCTACCACCCGTGCCACCTCCAGCCAATGCCGGTGGGGCACGGCTCGACCTTCTACTACCATCATCCAACGTTCGTTGCCTCGGCACTGGAGCGGGCGCGCTTCCGGCCGCTGCGGGGCCGCGACGCCGGCCTTCCTGATGGTGTTCCGGGGTTCCTTGGCCCCCTCGGCCGGCCCACCGGCGCCGGTCTGGCTCTGGCGAGAATCCTGGGCCGGACGCACGCCTCCTTCTGGATCTACACCGGCGCAGATGTGTTCGGCGATGGCCCGATGCCCCGGTGCGAGTCCCTCACTGACCTGCTGCAGTGCCCGAGCTGCAGCCACAACGTGACTAATGAGAACGACGGATATGCTTGCCGGACGTGCGGTCGCTTCTACCCAATCGTGGACGGCATCGCCGACTTCCGGTTGCCCGAGGAGCCGGTCCGCGATGGTGTGGGGGAGGTGTCGTGATAGGGCTCAGCAGTGATCATGCCCTAGAACCAGCGGTGGTCACCCCGCTCGATGAGCACATGGGGCTGGACATCGCCCGCTCCCTGGCCCGCCGAGGAGTCACTGTCTACGGTATTGACGCCGATCGTCGCGCGCCGGGACGTCACTCCCGCTCGTGTAAGTTCGTCCCGGGACCGGACCTGGAGCATGGAAACGAACTGGAATACGTGGAGTTCCTGGAGCAGTTCGCGCGAAATCTGGGGTCGCAGCCGGTGCTGTACCCTCTAAGCGATCTGCATGTGCGGGTGGTCTCGAAGTTTCGGGAGCGCCTGCTGCCCTACTATCGATTCGTCATGCCGTCGGCTGCCACCGTCGACAGCCTATTGACGAAGGATGGCTTGGCACAAGCTGCATCGGCGGTCGGCATCCCCGCCCCGCGTACTCTGCCCGCGGCTACTCTGGCTGAGCTTGAGGCAGCGGCGGAGACTCTCCAGTATCCGGTCATTCTCAAGCCGGTGGACAGCACCTACTGGCATTCGAAGGCCATCACTAGGCTGCTCCGCCATGGGTTCCTAGCGGCGCGAGCGAAGGTGGTACTGTGCCGCGACAGGGGGGAGCTTATCCGCGCCCACGGCCTCATCGCGCCGGCGGACGATCGACTAGTGGTGCAGGAGGTCATCCCGGGAGAGGACAGCCGCCTGGCCTATATGGCCGCGTATCTTGATCGCGACTCTCAGCCATTGGCAGTCTTCGCCGGGCGAAAACTGCGCGTGATCCCTCCTGGGTTCGGCTCTGCCTCTTTCGTGCGCAGCTTTCATGATCCGGAACTGGAGCGGTTGGGTCTGGCGCTCCTGCAGTCCGTGCGCTGGCAGGGACTGGTAGGGGTTGAGTTCAAGAAGGACTCGCGCGACGAGCGGTACAAACTGATTGAAGTGAACGCTCGCTTCGGCATGTGGGATGGGCTGAGCACCGTGTGCGGCGTGGATCTGCCGTACGTCGCCTATCGCGATGCCCTCGAGTTGCCGGTGAACCGATTGCCGGCCTACCGCGACAACGTGATCTGGCTCGATTGGCAGCGGGACGTCCGTGCTGCTCTGGCCTATCGATCCCGGGGCGAGCTGTCGCTGGGCGCGTGGCTTCGGTCGCTGCGGGGCGAGAAGATGGTCGCCATCTACTCCCGCGATGACTGGCGCCCCGGCGTCGCCTTCACCTGGGCCCTGGTCCAGCGGAGCTGGGAGCGCCTACGGGGCAGCACCTCCGACCGCCCGGTGGGGGTCTGATGCGACAGTCGTCGCGAACGGCGAGGCTCGGTGCTGAGGCGGCTTGAGCGTGGACATCCTGCGGTCGCTGCCTGAGGACGACTGGCGCCGGTTCGTCGGAGACCATCCGCTGGGCAACGTCTTCCACACGCCGGAGATGCACCGCGTTTTTGGCCGGGCCGCCAGGCATCGCGCCGATCTCTGGGCCGTGGCGGATAACAGCCGCGTGCTTGCCCTGCTGCTACCGGTTCAGGTCAGTGTGCTAGGCGGGCTGGCACGACCGCTGGCGACCCGCGCTGTGGTCTACGGAGGGCTGCTTCACACGATGGGGGCGGAAGGCGTGAGAGCCGCCGAGCAGCTGATCTCCGCCTACAACTGCGGTGTGGACCGATCGGTGCTCTACACGGAGGTGCGTAACGTCCACGATGCCTGCGCCTCCCAGGCAGCAATGCGCCAAAACGGTTTCGCCTACGAGCCTCATCTGAACTACCTGGTGCACCTGCAAGAGGGGCCCGCGGTCGTGTTCTCCCGGATCGGGAAACGCACCCGCAAGAACATACGGCATGCCCTGAACCAAGGCCGAGTGACAGTGCGGCAGACCGCGACGCCAGAAGGACTGGCGGCCTGCTACTCTCTGCTTTGTGACACCTATCGGAGAGCCCGCGTGCCTCTAGCGGACTTCTCCCTGTTCGAGGCCGCGCTGGAAACGCTGGGGCCCCTTGGCATGGTTCGCTTCAGCCGTGCCCTCGTGGGATCCACCACCGCCGCGGTATCCGTGGACCTGGTCTACAAAGACGTGGTCTACGGCTGGTATGGGGGTACCGATCGGCGGCTTGCCAACGAGTGCCCCAACGAGATACTGACTTGGAGCCTACTCGAATGGGCGTCTCGGGAGGGCTACCGCATCTACGATTTTGGCGGCGCCGGGCGGCCGGATGTCCCCTACCCGGTGCGCGACTTCAAGGCGAAGTTCGGTGGCGAGCTAGTCAGCTATGGCCGGAACGCGTGCGTCCATTCGCGCCTGCGACTGCAGGCGGCGGAGCTGGGCTACCGCGCCTACCAGCGCATCCTTTTCGGCGGCGATCGCACCAGCCGGCCGTCGGGCCACGACAACGTGCCGGTAGATGCGCCGGACGGTGATCGGAGCCGCGTAGAAGGCCGTTCCTTGTGAAGACAGCCGCCGCGCCCGAGCCGGTCGAAGCCAGCCTCTATGCCGCCAACACGCCGGCAGCGTTCTGGAGGCTTGCCGCTGAGATCCCGGATTGGGCTTGGTTGCAGGAAGCCGGTCGCTTGCTAAGCGGCATCCCGGGTGCGGCTGAAGCCCTTGGGGGCGGCGGGTGGCCGGCACTGATGGCCTACATCCTCGGCGAGGGGCAGTTCGGCGCCGCTCACTGGCGCCTGAGCGGTGCGAAGCAGTTCTACTACCGGCGGGTGCGCAGGTGGCTGCCGCCTTGGGTGAAGCCGGTGGCGCGGCAGTTGCTTGGCCGTCGTGGGCTTCAGCAGGGTACGCTTGGCTGGCCGGTTGAGCCTCGGTTCGCCGATTTCCTCTTCGGCCTGCTCGGCGCCACGATGCGGCTTCTTGGCCTTGAGTCGGCGCCCTATCTGCACTTCTGGCCTCGGGGGAGGCGCCTGGCAGTGGTGTTGACGCACGACGTGGAAGGCCCGGAGGGGCAAGCGTTCGTTCCGGCGGTGGCAGCGCTTGAGGAATCCCTCGGGATCCGGTCCAGCTTCAACTTCGTGCCGGAAGGGTATGACGTGGATTCTGGCTTACGCGCTGAATTGGCGACGCGCGGCTTTGAGGTGGGCGTCCACGGATTGCGGCACGACGGACGCCTGTTCGCCAACCGAGAGGTCTTCCACGAGCGCTCGGTCCGGATCAATCGCTATCTACGAGAGTGGGGCAGCCACGGTTTTCGCGCTCCGCTCATGCACAGGCAACCGGAGTGGCTGCAGGAACTCGAGCTCGAGTATGACTCCTCATTCTTCGACTCCGACCCCTTCGAGCCGATCCCCGGCGGCACCATGAGCCTCTGGCCGTTCTTCGTCGGGCGTTTTGTGGAACTGCCTTACACTCTGGTGCAGGACCATACTCTGACTCAGACTCTTGGAGAGAGGACGCCACGCCTGTGGCTGGAGAAGATGGAGTACACGAGGCGGCGGTGTGGAATGGCGCTGCTCAACACCCACCCGGACTACCTACGACAGGGAGAGGGCTTGGCCGTGTATCGGGCCTTCTTGGAGGCGATTGCCGCACGCGATGACGCCTGGACGACGCTGCCCCACGAGGCGGCGCGCTGGTGGCGCGCGCGGCGAGACTCGCCTGTAAGCCGCTCCCCGGAAGGCGGATACCATACCGATCTCGAGGGAGGCGTTATGGCCGAGGCCGTGATCGTAGACGGGGGCGTGGAGCTGGTGACGCGGCAGCTAGAGAGCGGAGGGGGACCTTAGGTGCTCGCCTCGGTGATTGTTGGAGTAGCAGGCGGCAGCGGATCGGGCAAGACCACGGTGGTTCACGAGCTGGTACGGCGCCTCAGCACCTATCCGGTCACGGTCATTCAGCACGACTGGTACTACCGGGACTGGAGCCACCTGCCGCCGCACGAGCGCGCGGCTATCAACTTCGACCACCCCGACGCAATCCAGACGGAGTTGCTGGTGGAACACCTCAAGCAGCTTCGGTCCGGCGTACCGGTAGAGGCGCCGGTCTATGACTTCGTGCGCCACGAGCGCCGGAGTGACACACGACTGGTGCCCTCCGGCGAGGCGATCATCGTGGAAGGTATCCTGGTGCTGGCCGAACCCAAGCTGAGAGAGCTCATGGACCTGAAGCTCTTCGTTGACACTGACGCAGATATCCGATTCATCCGCCGGCTGCAGCGCGACATGACGGAGCGAGGGCGCACGATGGAGTCGGTGATCCGCCAGTACCTTCAGACGGTGCAGCCGATGCACTTGCAGTTTGTTGAGCCAAGCAAGCGCCACGCCGACGTTATCATCCCCGAGGGAGGACATAACCTTGTGGCCGTGGATCTCATCGCGGCGCGGGTGAGTGAGATCATCAGGAGATCGAAGTAGCCTCAGGACTCGCTGCCCTGCCGGGCTCGCAAGGGGTCAGCCACCTGGCCCCGAAGGGTATCGCTCTCCCTCCTAGCGTGACTGCACCAGTGGCAGGTGGATCTCCGTCTCGACGCCGCTGATATCCACGCCGGTCACTGTGCTGCTGGCGCCGTCAGGGTTCGTCACTACCAGCGTGACGGTGGAGGCGTCGGTGATGCCTACCTCCGCCACTATCTCAAAGGATGTGACGACGTCCTGTGAGAGCAGCGTAGCTCCGTCGAGACTTAAGCTGGCGGCACGATCGAAACCGCTGCCGGCGATGAGCAACCGGCGCACCGTGCCTGGCCTGAGTGCGGACCTGACGTCGACAATGACGGGGCCCGCAGGAGATGGCGTGGGTACAAACACGGGAGGAGGCGGGCCATCCGGGTCGACGTAGACCAATCCTGGGGCCAGACTGGCGGTTCTGCCGTCCGGGTTGGTGACGACCACATCGGCGAAGCCGGCCGTTGCAGCGGGAACAGTACAGGTGATCTGGAACGGCGACCTCACGGTCGTGGACGTGCAGGGCCGGCCGGCCACGGTCACTTGGGCGCCGTTGGTGAAGCCGGCGCCGCTCAGGATCACTTGGCTGCCGCCTGATGCAGGTACGCCGCTGGGGTAGGCACCCACTAAGGCAGGCCCTTCTCCGTAAGGGAGGGCGCCCAGGTCCGTGACACCTCCGTTCGCGTCGCGGCCGGCGCCCCGAGCCGGGCTCGACTCGGTGAGGCGCAGGTCGGCCCGGCCCAGGTCAACAAACTGGGGATCGGCCGTCATCTCGGTGCCGCTTAGCGTGAAGCCGAGCTTGCTGGCGGGGTTGGGTAGACTGTAGACGTTGAAGTCGTGGATGAAGCTGCTGGAGTTGAAAACCTGTTGGAAGTTGACCACGTGGTTGATGTTGTTGCGCATGGTCAGTGCTGAAGGGGACGGCGTGCCGTCCATGAAGTAGTTCAGCGACCAGGTCCACTCCGGTCTCGAATCGACGACGGTGTTGTGCTCGAAGAGGAAATTGTCAACCACGGCGGCCTCCGCGCCGCCGATGTGGAAGCCCAAGAGGCGCCCAGAGTCCACAACCACGTTGTGGGTGACCTTGTTGTTGCGGGCGGAGCCGCCACCCACCTCGATGAAGCCCTCTACGTCGCGGAAGTAGTTGTGGTGGATGTAGTTACCGTCGGCGGTGTTGTAGAACTCGACGCCGCCGCCGTCCACGCCGAAGGCCATTGAGGGCACGCGGGCGTTGATGACGGTATTGTAGGATATCTCGTTGTTTGAGCTGTAGAGGTTGACTCCAACACCGCCATAGCTCCCGCTGCTGCTGTCGAACTCAAGCACGAGATCATGGAAGTAGTTGCCCGTCACCAGGTTGTACTGGCCGCTGATTGTGACGCCGGCGCCCGTGCGGTACGCCTCGCAGCCACGCACGATGTTGTGGTCGGAGCCGTTGGCGAGCCACACTCCGGCGGCAATGGAATCGTAAAAGTAGAGCCCCTCGATGATCACCCAATCTGCCGCGACGTAGACGGAGCGGTCACGTCCTGTGCCGGAGTGGTTCACATTGGTGAGGGCCGGCGCGTCGCCGGCGCCGTACGGGCGAACGATGATCGGGTTCCCCTCAGAGCCGGATCGTTCGATGCGAAGTCCGGTGTTCCAGTTGGAGCCCCGGGCCAGATTGATGGCGTCTCCCGGTCCGTAGTTGTAGCGGTAGAGTGGCTCGAAAGTACGCCAGGCGGACTGGGGGGAGAGGCCGTTGTTCGCGTCGTTGCCGCCTACGCTGTCGATGTACAACTGAGTGCCCTGAGCTGCTGCGCTTCCCCGCCCCAGAGGCAAAGACAAAGTCGCGAGAACGACTGCGGCTAGAGTCAACAAGATGAGGGGCGCGTGAAGGCGCGCGGGTGGATGGTCGCTCATCTGATAGCTCCTATGCCACATGTGCAATGGCCCAGCTGCAGAGGACGGTGAGGCTGCCATGGGGAACTGTCGTCACGACAGGGAAGGGAGTGAATGGGAGAGTAGTACTAGGCCCGAGCAGACCGTAGGCTAGGCCTGCCCCGCAAAGGACCGTCTGGGACGATCGAGATGCACACGCCCTACGACCAGGCGCACGGCAAGGGACTGTCGAGTGGCGCTAGGACATGGGAGGCTCCTCAGGGACGAATGCGCGAGTCCGGCGATGCGATGAGCCAACTCCCGGACGCGGAGGGCGTCGGCAGGCTGCAGTGAGGCTTGTACAGGACATAAGTACTGGGCGAAGGCGACTCTAGTGTCCCCCTTGTCGTCCTGTCAAGTTGGATGCGCATCGATGAAGCGCAGTACCGGAACCATGAGAGCGGCGAACCGCCGGCTATGGGCAGTCCGTGGCGCGCAAGGATGTTCGTTAGGTAGAAGCGCGATGAGAGGTAGTGCATGAGAAAGGATTCCGTCGTACTTGAGGAAGGTCGCCTGAGTTCCGTAGGCACTCTGGACGACTACCCCTGGTTCAAGGAGCGACACCGGGTGTTCCCGGCCGTTTTCGAGAACCGGGGCCACCGACGCATTCTGGACGTGGCCGCGGGAGCCGGATGTGCAGCTCAGCGCATTCGTGACGGCTACCCGGCCGAGGTGGTCTGCAACGAGATCTCTCCCAGCGCGCTTCGGCTGCTGACCGATCTGGGGCTGCCGGCGGTCTCGTTTGACCTCGACGACGAGCAGGCAGCCATACCGTTCGCCGATGGCACCTTCGATGCCGTGGTGTCGCTGGTGACGATCGAGCACCTGCTCCACCCCGACCACCATTTGCGGGAGATCCGGCGGATACTGGCGCCCGACGGGTATCTCTACATCGCCGCGCCCAACTACGCCGCTCCCGAGTACGTTCTGCCTATGCTCGTATCCGGTCGAGCGGTGCACAATCCGCTTGATCCCGAGGCGCGCTATGAGTTCTACTCGCACGTGCGCTACTTCACCTATCGAACCTTGCTTGAGCTGGCGGTCTCGCTGGGGTTTGCGCCGGACACCGTCTACCTCGCTCTACCGGGAGGCAGCGCACGGTTCCGCGCCCTGGAACGTTCCTCCAAAGTGAAGGCGCGGGCCTACCGGTACGCGCGCTGGCTGCAGTTCCGGCTCCTGCCGGCCCGGTTCGCAACCGAGCCCATTCTCTGTCTACGACGAGACAGCGACGGCGCCCAGGGCAGGATAAGGAAGGTGGTGCTGTAAGCGGAGGGTGAGCGTGGTGGGGAGGGAGACAGATACGCCCGAGACGCCTAACGCCGGATCGATGTAACCTGCGGCGCCGTCCCGCTACGGTGAGAGCGAACGACCGGGCCGCTGTCCGGGACGTATTCCGGCATCTCCAGGGATCGGTTGCAGCGGGAAGAAAGCATACATGCTGAGACGGCGACAACCGTCGACACCGCCACGGGCACAGCGACGAGCAGTACCCACAGATTCATCTTGAGAAGCCTCCGCCACTTAGCCTATAATCGTATCGGCACAAGTCATCAGGACTTTAGCCGACACCGGCGCCGAGAGAGGGGTGAGGGGACGGCGGTGCGCCGAGGGGATTGGTTGCTGGAATCGCGCGGGAGTATGGGGCCCGACCCAGTGAAGGCATGCCATATTACCGATGGGGCTCAGGATGAGTGCCGGACCGAACTCGACGCGTCCAGCCGGCGGGAAGAGAAGAGACGACAGAGGCCTCGCGGTATGGTGGGGCCTCTTTGGTCTACACCCGAAGGAGCAGCGAGGGACTCTCACGCCCGGCATCTGATGCATCAGTGCCGTAAAGCCTATCAGTACGAGTGACACGCCGTTGCTAGTCGTTACCTGCAAGTTGACGCGTGTTGAGTAGCATGCTAGGTTTAGCGACTGTTTGTACAATCCGACATCGGTACCCGCCCTTCGGATCGGTGCGGCTGGTCACGGCCAGTCAGGTCGGCCACACCAAATGCCGAGTCGCGCGTGACTGGGCCTGCCCGCACGGGCCAGAACGTCCGAGGGAGTACGGCTGCGTTCGTGCACATGATGGAATCGATACGCACTGATAGCTCTGGTTGGAGGGGGACAATGTCGGCACGGAGGCTCACCTGGCTGACCACGATGGTCGTGGTCATGGGGCTAGTCCTATCTGCATGTGGCGGCGCCACCGCACCGGTGGAGGAGGTCGTCGCTACGCCAGTTGTTGAGGTAACCGCCGCTCCCGTGGAGACGGAACGGACCGGCGCCTGGCTTGATACCATCATCCTGGTAGAGGAGCCCTCGGCAGATGCGGCAGTCAGCCGCCTGCAGGCAGGGGACATCGACCTTTACGCTTACACCGTCAGCAGCAAGGAAGTGGCGGACAAGGTAGCGGCCGATCCGGCTCTGGACGGCTACCGCTCCTACGGCTCCTACAACGAGCTTACCTTGAACCCGGCCGGGCCCGTCTTTGAGGGCACCGGCAAGCTCAACCCCTTCGCCGTCCCCGCCATGCGCGAGGCCCTCAACTATCTCCTGGACCGCGACTACATCGCCCAGGAGATCATGGGCGGGCTGGCCACCCCACGGTGGCTGCCCTTCAACACCGCCTCCACCGACTACGTCCGTCTGGCCGACGTAGCCCGGCAACTGGAGATCAAGTACGCCTTCAACATGGACACGGCCAAGGAGATCTTCGCCACCGAGATGGAGAAGCTCGGGGCCACCATGGAAGACGGCAAGTGGATGTACGAGGGCGAGCCGGTGGAGATCATCGTCCTCATCCGCAACGAGGACGAGCGCCAGCTCATTGGCGACTACGTAGCCAGCCAGCTAGAGGCCATCGGCTTCACCTGCACGCGCGACTACAAGGCGGCCGCCGATGCGTCCCCTATCTGGATGCGCGGCAATCCCGGTGACGGCAAGTTCCACATCTACACCGGCGGCTGGGTCACCACCGCGGTACCCCGCAACCTGGCCGACAACTTCAGCTTCTTCTACACCGCTCGCGGCCTGGGCGTGCCACTGTGGAAGGCCTATACCCCGGCTGAGGAGTTCGACAAGCTCGCCGAGCGGATCGAGAACAACGATTTCTCCACCATGGAAGAGCGCACCGCCATGTTGGCGGAAGCCCTCGACCTGGCCATGAAGGACTCGGTCCGTGTTTGGCTAGTTGACCGCGCCAGCCTGACGCCGCGTCGCGCCGAGATGCAGACGGCCTATGACCTCTACGGCGCCGTCTACGGCACTCCGCTGTGGGCCTACACCATCCGCTTCACGGATCAGGTCGGCGGCGAGATGACCATTGCCACCGCCAGCATTCTGACCGAGCCCTGGAACCCCATCGGCGGCACCAACTGGATCTACGATCAGATGCCCATCCGCGCCACCGGGGACTTCGGGCTCATCGGCGACCCGTACACCGGCCTGGCCCTCCCCAACCGGATCGAGCGCGCCGAGGTGGTGGTGCAGGAAGGCGTTCCCGTCACCAAGACCCTCGACTGGTTGACTCTCGACTTCGTGCCTTCCATCGAAGTCCCGGCTGATGCCTGGGCGGACTGGGACGCCGAGAAGCAGCAGTTCATCACTGTGGGCGAGAAGTCGTCGGAGCCGGTGACGGCCAAGACAAAGACCACCGTCTACTACCCGGCCGACATCACCAGCACCCTCAAGTGGCACGACGGCAGCTACTTCTCCGTGGCCGACGTGGTCATGGGCATGATCATGACCTTCGACCGGGCCAAGGAAGCCAGCGCCATCTACGACATATCGGCGGTGCCGGATCTGGACTCGCTCTTGACCAGCCTGAAGGGCTTCAAGATCGTCTCCACCGACCCGCTGGTCATCGAGACCTACAGCGACAGCGCTTACCTGGATGCCGAAGACATCGTGACCACCTGGTTCCCGGCCTTCAGCTTCGGTGAGGGCGCGTGGCACACCCTGGGACTGGGCGGTCTTGTCGACGCTGCCGGCCAAGCGGCCTTCTCGGCGGCCAAGGCCGACGAGAACAAGATCGAGTGGCTGAGCATGATCTCCGGCCCGACCCTGGACAGCCTAAAGGCTCAGCTCGATACTGCCGCGGGTGAGACCTACATCCCCTACGCACCCACCCTGGGTCAGTACATCACCGCTGAGGAAGCGGCGGAGCGCTGGTCCAACCTGAGCGACTTCTACGCTACCTACGGCCACTTCTGGGTCGGCACCGGTCCCTACTATCTGGAGCGCGCCTATCCCGTCGAGGGCACCGTGGTTCTGCAGCGGTTCGCCGACCATCCCGATCCGGCCAGCAAGTGGGACCGGTTCGGTCATGCTGCGATTGCCGAGGCAGAAGTCACCGGCTCCAGCCGGGTAACCATCGGCCAGGAAGCGACGTTCGACGTGTCGGTCACCTTCGACGGCGAGCCCTACGCTCAGGCCGATATCGAGCAGGTCAAGTACCTGGTCTTCGACGCCAAGGGCACTCTGGCCGCCACCGGCTTGGCCGACGCGGTCAGTGACGGCCTGTGGCAGGTGAAGCTCGATGCGGAGCTGACCGGCAAGCTGGAAGCGGGCTCCAACCGGCTGGAGGTCGTAGTGGTCTCCAAGCTGGTGGCTGTGCCCACCTTCGCCTCAATGCAGTTCGTTACCGCTCCTTAGGGCAAGAGACCCAGGTAGCAGTACCAGTACTCAGACCAAGCTTCGGGGGCGAGGCCTAGCCTCGCCCCTGGGCGCATGTTCCCAGCTAAGCTCCGCGAGGAATCAATGACGCAGGCAGCAGCGGCGCAACCCTCAGCCCCGGTGGCCAAGCTCAGTCGAGACGCTCGGCTCAGCACCTTAGGCCGCTTGGCCAAATACTCGGCTTCGCGCCTGGTGGTGCTGTTCTTCACGGTAGTCGTCGGTATCTACCTCACCATTCTCATTGCCAACATGGGTGGCTACGTAGACGAGATCCGCAAGGGTAGCATCCGCGAGGAGATATCCATCTCCGTATCCCTCAACAAGAACTACCAGAACCTCACGGTGGAGCAGCGCCGAGCCCTCATTGACGACATGGTGGCCATCGAGGAAGGGCGACTCGGCCTAGATCGGCCCTTCGTCATCCGGAGCGTGGGTTTCCTCAAGGACGCGCTCACGCTGAACTTGGGCCGGGCGGACTACCTTACCAGTGACAGTGGCTCCAGACTCGTTCGGCTCATCATCCTGGAACGCCTGCCTCCTACCCTCCTGCTAATGGGCGTTTCTCAACTGCTGCTGTTCATCGTGAGCATCTTGGCTGCTTTGGCGCTCTCCCGCTCCTATGGCAGCCTGGCTGACCGCCTGGTGATTGCGCTCGCCCCCAGCGGCGCCGCCCCCGGGTGGTTCTACGGCCTGTTTCTGATTCTCATATTCGCCGGCTTCTTGCGTGTGCTGCCCTTCGGCGGCATGGTAGACGCGCCGCCGCCATCGGACCCGACCGCTTACGCCATCAGCCTGGTCAGGCACATGATCCTGCCCGTTCTAGCGCTGGTGCTCAGTTCCGGGGTGCTAACCATCTATAACTGGCGCACCTTCTTCCTTATCTACTCCAGCGAAGACTACGTCGACATGGCAAAGGCCAAGGGTCTCCCCGACAGGATGATCGAGAGCCGCTACATCCTGCGCCCCACGCTGCCCACCATCATCACCAATTTTGCTCTTATTCTTATCAGTCTATGGACGGGCGCCATCATCCTGGAGACGGTGTTCAACTGGCCAGGCCTGGGACGGCTCAACTTCCGCGCCATCAATCTCTACGACACGCCGGTCATCGTCGGCATTGCCATCATCTATGCTTACTTACTCGCCATCACCGTCTTCTTGCTCGACTTCGTCTACGCGCTTGTTGATCCACGCGTCAAGGTGGGCGGGAACGGAGGTGCCAGAGCATGAGTGCTTGGCGCGAGATCAAGGAATACCCCTCCGCTATCGCCGGCCTGGTGATCATCGGCTTGGTGATCTGTCTGGCCGCATACACGCTGGTGACCATGCCCTACGCGGAGGCGATCCGCCTATGGCGCGGCGGCGAGGAGGTGTGGCAGGATTACCCCAAGAACGCCGCTCCTAGCTGGACTAACCTCTTCCGCCGGGCGCAGCTCCCCGAAACGATGGTACTGGATACCAGAGAGGGATCCGCGCAGAAGACGGTCGATCATGACACTCCTGGGATCAGCGACGTCGCCATCGACTTCACCTTCGACTTTACCGCCGATGGCTTTCCACAGGAACTGAGCCTGTTCACCTATGCCACCTTCGACCAGAAGCAGCCGTTCGTTGAGGTGACCTGGTTCACGCCTGACGGCCGCGAGATCAAGATCGCCGATCTAAGCTCGAAGCCGTCCGATGCGTACCGATTCGAAGCGGACGCGACCTTGGTGCGCCGTCTCAAGGGGGTGGCGCCGCAGAAGGCGCTCCTGGCCGATCCGAACTCCGACGTGCTGACGCCTCTGAAGGGACAATACCGCGTCCGGGTGACGGGGCTCTTCTTTGAGGACGACGGCGACCTGGACGCCAAGCTGGTTTCGTACGGCCAGGTGCACGGCATGGCCGGGACGGACCACCGACGGCGCGACCTGACTATCGCCCTGATGTGGGGCGCTCCGGTGGCGCTCGCCTTCGGGCTGCTGGCGGCGGTCGGCACAACCCTGACCACCATGTTCATCGCCGCCTTCGGGGTTTGGTTTGGCGGCATGGTAGACGGGCTGATTCAACGGCTTACCGAAGTGAACATGATCCTGCCGTTCTTACCAATCCTGATCATGGTGGGCACCTTCTACTCTCGCTCCATCTGGACGATTCTGGGCGCGGTCATCGCCCTGGGCATCTTCGGTTCCAGCATCAAGACCTACCGCGCTATCTTCCTGCAAGTGAAGGAGTCTCCCTACATCGAAGCGGCGCGCGCCTACGGCGCCAGCAGCGGGCGGATCATCGCTCAGTACATGGTACCGCGCATCATACCCCTGCTCATCCCTGGGCTGGTGGTGACCATCCCGGCCTACGTATTCCTGGAGGCTTCACTCGCCGTCCTTGGGCTGGGCGACCCGGTACTGCCTACCTGGGGCAAGCTGATCAACGACGCCAACGAGAACGGGGCTCTATTCAACGGCTACTACTACTGGGTGCTGCAGCCGGCGGCGCTCCTGATGGTTACGGGTCTGGGCTTCTCAATGGTGGGATTTGCCCTCGACCGCGTGTTCAACCCCCGCCTGAGAGGACTGTAACCATGCACGCTGCCGAGCAACCCCTACTTCGTGTGAAGGATCTGGTGCTGCACTTCCGCGCCCGCCGCGGCGTAGTGCAGGCGGTGGACAAGGTGGACTTCGCCTTGGATCGCAATGAGGCGGTCGTGGTCATCGGCGAGTCCGGTTGCGGAAAGACGAGTATGGCCAAGGCGCTGCTGCGGCTGTTGCCGCGCAATGTGCACGCCTATTCGGGCAAGGTGGAACTGGGCGGGACCGACGTGATGACCCTGCCGGAGGATCGCTTCCGCCACGAGATCCGCTGGCAGCGCATTGCGATGGTCCCCCAGGCGGCCATGAACGCCCTCAACCCGGTGGTCCGCGTGGGCGAACAGGTGGCGGAACCGGCCATCATCCACCAGGACCTCACCCGTAACCAGGCCCTGGAGCGGGCCCGGGAGATGTTCCGCTTGGTGGGCGTCCCCGACGACTTCATCAATCGCTATTCGTTCGAGCTAAGCGGCGGGATGCGGCAACGGGTGGCTCTGGCGATGGCTCTGGTCACCTCGCCGGAGGTGATCATCCTGGATGAGCCCACTTCCGCGCTGGATGTGCTCACCCAGGCCAACATCATGAACCAGTTGAAGCGCATCAAGTGGGACATGGGGATGAGCTTCGTGCTCATCACCCACGACATCGCCACTTCCAGCGAGTTGGCCGACCGGGTGGCGGTCATGTATTCCGGGCAGATCGTCGAGGTGGCCGACAATCACGGCTTCTTCGACGAGCCTCTCCATCCCTACTCGGAGATGCTGATGGCCAGCGTACCCCGGCTGCGTGGCGACGAAGAGCCGGGCTTCATCGTCGGCCAGCCGCCCAGCCTGATCAATCCGCCCACCGGCTGCCGTTTCGCAGAGAGATGCCCCAAGAGACAGGCTCGCTGTGCGGAGGAGCCGCCCACCTTCAGCCAGGATCGCCGCCTGGTGAAGTGCTGGCTCTACGAGAACGGCTGGAGTTAGGCGATGACGATGACGCCTGAGCATGCGATGATGGCGACGGGAGGGGGCGAGACGGCCAGTGCCCAAGCCATACTGACGGTCCGCGACCTGAAGGTGTGGTTCGAGCTGCGGCGCTTTGGCTTCGGGCACGCGGGCTACGTGCGGGCTGTGGATGGGGCCAGCTTCGAGGTGGGGGCCGGACACGCCATCGCGGTGGTGGGGGAGAGCGGCTGCGGCAAGTCCACCCTGATGAAGACTATTCTGGGCCTGAACCGGCCTACCGCCGGGGAGGTGGTCTTCGACGGCACCCGCCTCAACGACCTGTCTCGTTCGGGTATTGGCGCGTATCGGGCCCAAGTGGGCTACGTACAGCAGGATCCCTACGGCGCCCTGCCGCCATTCATGAGCGTGCAGCGCGCGCTTCAGGAACCTCTGATCGTGAACGGAATCCGACGTGAAGCAGAGCAGCGGGAGCGGATTCACAAAGTCCTTGAGGAAGTGAAGCTCACTCCGATCTCCGAGATACTGCCCAAGTACCCGCACATGCTCAGCGGGGGACAGCAACAGCGGGTGGTCATCGCGCGGGCCATGATTCTGGAGCCGCGGCTGTTGGTGGCGGACGAGCCGGTGTCCATGCTCGACGCGTCGGTGCGCGTCGAGATCCTGAGCCTGATGCGAGCGCTGCAGCAAGAGCATCACCTGGCGGTGGTCTATGTCACCCATGACCTTTCCACGGTGCGCTACTTCTCCGAGCGGATCATGGTCATGTACGCCGGGCAGATAATCGAACAAGGAGGGGTTGACGAAGTAGTCCGCAACCCACTGCACTTCTACACGCAGGCGCTTATCGACGCCACGGCGGACCCCGACGCCAGGAACGCCGAAGTCTGCCGCGAGGTGCCGCCGGGCGAGCCGCCGAGCCTGGTGCGGCCGCCGGCGGGGTGCCGGTTCCACCCGCGCTGTCCGGCGCGAATTGATGGTCTGTGCGAGATGCAGGAGCCTCCGGAGTTCGAGCCCGAGGCGGGACACATTGCGGCCTGCTGGCGGTATAAGTGATATGGTCAAGCGCGCGGAGTACCATCTACACCGGCTTCGTGCTCCTGATAGTCGGCGTAGTGCTTCCCTTCCTCATGGTGATGGGGATACTGGAGAGTAGCTTCTTCTTGGCCCTGATTTCCTACACGGCCTCGGTGAGCGGCCTGATGATCGGTGTGGTGGGGGCGGCAAGGTACGTGCGGGAGCGGCGCCGGTAGAGTCGGGCGAGGCACAAAGGACGAGGGGATGGGCTCGCGGGGCCTTCCCCTACGGCGGCACGTACAGCGGATCACCGGCCGGAGGGTGGCGGCCGGTCCCATCCAAACGGGCGGCCCACCAGAGTACGGGCGGATTCCACCACAAATGAGGCGGAGTACACACGGAATGAGGGGCTCCCGGCGTATGGGAGCCCCTCGTGTGGTGAGCCGCACAGGAATCGAACCTGTAACCTACTGATTAAGAGTCAGTTGCTCTGCCGATTGAGCTAGCGGCCCAGAGTACGCCATGTGCTGCTGATGGCTCTGACCATTCCAGACGAGCCGACGGCTATGGCTCAGTGCCGGCTAAGTATAGCCCCTCGGCGAGCACAGTCAAGTTGGCGCTCGATCAGGGCCAGAGTCGTTCGATGATCGGTGTGCACGCCGCCGAGCGGGCGCCTGGAGAGGTCGGCCACAAGCAGCATCGCTTCGCCACGCCTAGTGATGCGTTTGTGCCAATCTGATGGCCGACGACGCCCATTCGATGCGCCTTTGGGCCGGAACCTCACCCCCAACCCCTCTCCGACACGGAGAGGGGCTTTCCGGCCCCCTTCCTTCTTAGGGAAGGGAGATGGGGGGCTAGGTCAGTCCCCCAGAGCGCGAACCATCGGATACTGCGCCACCTTGCGGCAGAATGGAAAGGCCCTTCCTTCCCGCAGCAAGCCCATTGACGTGGGTAGAGGCGTCCACTATACTGCTGACGGGTAAAGTAGTGTCCGGATATCCTAATGCCGCGCTCATGATGCCGGCGGCGAGGAGGTGATGCTGCTGACTAACACGGTGTGACTGGCGGCGCGCCATCTCAAGATGGCGCCCCACGCGCCGGGGCTGGCGCACCTCAGCCCTGCATTGGAGAGGCGACCGAGTAGTCTCCTGGACACTCCGTCGCCGGAAACGACACTGTTGCCCATTCGATGGCTGTGTCAAGGAGGACAGGCGATGGCCAAGCGTCCATGGACTTTTGTAGCCCTAGTGGTGGTCTTCTCCCTCGTGGTGATGGGTTGTGCTGGGCAGCCGGCGGCCACGCAGGCACCGGCCGCAGAGCAGCCCGCGGCTGAGGAGTTCGAAGGTGAACTCACTTTCTGGAGCGGCTATCCGGAGATGGCGCCGCTGTACGACTTCGTGATTGCCGACTTCGAGGCCAAGCATCCGGGAGTCAAGGTGAACTACCTGACTCACCCGCTGCGCGAGTACGAGCAGAAGCTGGCAGCAGCCATACCCACCGATACCGGACCGGACGTGTTCGAGGGGTCGCTGTACGCCAACCTGAAGTTCATCGAACTCGGCATGCTGCCGGAAGCCCCACAGGCGGTGCTCGATGCCTTCCCCGGAGCCTGGGATGACTTCGTCGTCGACTACAACACCGTTGACGGCAAGCGGTATGGCATTCCGTTCTTTGAGGGCCGGCCCGCGTACTACATCAGCAAGGCTTGTCTCGAGGAGGCAGGGCTCGATGTCCCGCCTCAAGATGCGCCCCTGAGCTGGGACCAGTTTACGGACATGATCCAGAAGATGGCGACGGTCGACGAGGCGGGCAAGGTCACACGCGCCGGCATCAGCCTCCGCCTCTCCGGTGGTGCCAGTGGCATCGCCGAGAAGTACTGGATCCAGGGCCTGCCGTTCGGTCTCGAACCCCTTGTACAGACTGCCGACGGAAAGTGGAAGGCCGGATACAACACTGAAGCCGGCGCGAAGACGATCCAGTTCTACCTCGACACCCTGTATAAGTGGAATGCCGACAGCTACGATCTGAAGCACGACGCTGAAGGATTTGAGCTTGGCGATGCGTGCATGTTCCAGCGCGAGACCTGGGTGATCGGCGACATCGCCCTCAAGGCGCCCGACTTGGAGTACACCACCATCCCCATGCCGCGAGCCGACGCCTGGCAGTACTTGCGCAACTCCTTCAGCATCTACGTAACGAAGAGCACCGAGAACCCTGACCTGGCATGGGAGTTTGCGCAGGCGCTCGTTTCGCCCGAGGCGCAGATCTTCATGCTTGAGAACGTCGGCTGGCTGCCATCGCGGGCCGACGTTGACTACTCGGCCGTCCTGGACCAGATGCCGGCATTCAAGGCGTTCATGGTCAACGACCCGGATTACACGCCCGTCTTCACTCCGAAGCTCGGCGTGTTCGATGAGATCTGGACCAAGCTTGCCGAGCGGTTGCAGCAGGCCTATCTCGATCCAACGTTGGTCGACAACCCCGACGGCATCAGACAGATCCTGGACGACGCCGCTGCCGAGACAAACGATATTCTCGCGCGCGAGGGTCTGCTGGGCGAATAGCCCTGGTAGCTGGCGGTTGATGGCTGAGGTCGCGCCAGGAGCGCGACCTCACCCCACTTTCCGAGGAGAACCCAACAATGGCTATCGGCCGGGCGAGCGCTGAACGGGCACCGGGGATCAAGAGGCGCATCTTCGGCATCAGCCGGCAGAAGTTCGACACATACGTCTTCTGCTACACGACCCTTCTCCCGATCCTTGCAGTCTATACCTTCATCCGCATCATCCCCATCATCCGCTCGTTCTGGCTGAGCCTGACGAACACCAAGATCAGCGGTGTCGCCTCGGCCTTCGTAGGCCTGTCCAACTTCGAGCAACTGCTGCGGGATGACCTGTTCCTGGTGTCGATGAGGAACACCGCGCTCTTTGCCTTCGGGACCGTGGCCGGCAGCGTCATCATCGGTCTAGCATTAGCCGTTGTGCTGGCAGCCGGTCTGCGGGGCTCGCCCTGGTTTGAGGCGATCTATTTCATCCCGGTCATTACCCCTTGGGTGCCGGTCTCCATCGCCTGGAAGTGGATCTACGATCCCAGCGTTGGCCTGCTCAACCACCTGACATCACTCATTGGGATGGAACCACGCGGCTGGCTGGTCTATCCGGATACCGCGCTTGCTGCGATCATCGTCATGGGCATCTGGAAGACGATCGGGTACAACATGGTCATCTTCCTCGTGGGCATCCGCGGGATCCCGCTGGAGTACTATGAGGCGGCGAGCATGGATGGCGCGAGCTTCCGGCAGAGCTTCTCCCACATCACTATGCCATTGCTGCGCCCCATCACGTTGTTCGTCCTGGTGGTGTCGACCATCAACGCCTTCAACGTGTTCACTCCGGTCTACGTCATGACCACCGGGTCGCAGGGCGCGCCGGGTAGTTCCGTGCGAGTGTTGGTGATGGACATGTACGAGAACGCCTTCCGGTTCTTCCGGCTCGGCTACGCCTCCGCGGAGGCGGTGGTGTTGTTCCTCATCATCTTGGTGTTCACGCTTCTGCAGTTCCGCATCATGCGGACAGAGAGCTGAGAGGGCCATATGGAGGACACAGGCGCAATTGGGCTGGGCCCCATCGGCCGGACGCTGTCCTACATCGTCCTGGTGACGCTGATTGCGGTGATGCTGTTGCCGTTCCTGTGGATGATCTCGACTTCGCTCAAGCCCCCACCCGAGGTCATCGCGTGGCCGCCGAACCTGCTTCCCCGGCAACCAACGTTGGAGAACTATCGAGGCCTGTTTCGGGCGGCGCCGTTCCTGCGCTTCTTCCTGAACAGCCTGATCATGTCGGTGGGCTCCACCATAGCCATCGTCTTCACTTCGATCTTCGCCGGCTTGGTGTTCAGCAAGTACCGGTTCCCTCTGCGGGACTTCCTGTTTGGCGTTGTGTTGCTGACGGCCATGGTGCCGCTGGAGGTCTACATCCTGCCGCTGTACATTCAGGTCCACAGTCTGGGTTGGCTGAACACGCACCAAGGCCTGGTCGCGCCCTACTTCATCATGAGCTTCGGCATATTCTTCATGCGGCAGAACATAGGCCACTCGATTCCGGACGAGCTGCTTGACGCCGCTCGCATCGACGGCGCCAGT
The DNA here is from genome assembly GCA_040768685.1 of Anaerolineae bacterium. GTDB lineage: Bacteria > Chloroflexota > Anaerolineae > DRVO01 > DRVO01 > Ch71. Next base: position 364,548 of record JAXGMM010000002.1, on the reverse strand, counting down.
GACTGGCGCATCTCGAGTACTGTGATCTTGCCGCTCTCAAAGTCCGCTGCTTCGGCGCTGGCGATCTTCGCGTTCATGCAGGCGTGGGCCGCTTTCATCTGGCCGCTGCTGGTGGTGAAGCGCGAGGAGATGTACACCATGGAGCTGGGTCTGGGCATGTTCCAGAACCGCTTCACCATCGAGTACGGTCTGATCTCCGCCGGTTCCGTGATCAGCTTCCTGCCGGTGGTCCTCGTCTTCCTGCTCTTCCGACGACAGATAGTGCGCGGGGTGACGCTGTCCGGCCTGAAGGGAGTCTAGAATCGCGCTGTAAAGCGGCCACGGCGCGCTACCTCACGCTATGCCTAGCGGCTTGACCCTGGGCGGGGCTTGTTGCCCGCCGCGACCCTCCGCCCGGCGCAGCGTGTGCGACGGAGCGTTGCCGCCCCGCAACATGGCCACATGCTGCGGGCGGCCAAAGACGCCCGCTGGGGGCCTTCGGCCGCGGGAGCGTGGCCGGCCACACACGCTGGCGCGCAGCGCCTCCAGCGGCGGCCTTCAGCCCGCCGCGACCCCCATCCGCCCGCCGCGACCAACCGGACCACAATTGCCCTGGCCGCTTTGCTCCGAGCGGGCGAACGTGATACACTCGCGCTCACATATCGCCTTAGAGTACGATTGATACGGACATGCAGACAACGCTTCTCGGTAAGCGCGGCAAGAAGGCCCAGGAGCCAGACACCCGGTCTGGATAGGCCCGTTGCCTGTCTGCAGCAAGCGGCTAGCCGAACCGGAGTGGGGGAGCTAGCCCTTTTTGTTTTGTATGAGGTGGTGACGGCAGCCGAGTCGCTGCAAGCTCGATGGGGAGCGGGCTCAGCATCTACGGCATGGAGGACATTATGCCGCTGGACCGATTCAGCATCATCGAGTCTACCCTCCGCGAGGGCGAGCAGTTCGTCGGCGCCAACTTCACGCCCGAGCAGAAGGTGGAGATCGCCCAAGCGCTCGACGAGTTCGGCGTCGAGTACATCGAGGTCACCTCACCCGCCGCCAGCCCCCAGAGCCGCGCCGATTGCACGACCATCGCCAAGCTGGGGCTCCGCTGCAAGGTGCTCACCCACACCCGCTGCACCTTGGATGACGCCAAGCTGGCCGTGGACACGGGCGTTGACGGCATCGATGTGGTCATCGGCACTTCCCCCATGCTGCGCCAGTACAGCCACGGCAAGTCCATTCAGCAGATCACCGACGCCGCCATCGAGGTGGTGTCCTACGTGAAGTCCCAGGGGCTGGAAGTACGCTTCAGCTCCGAGGACAGCTTTCGCAGCGACGCAAAGGACCTCTACCACATCTACAGCGCCGTGGACCAGGCAGGCGTGGACCGCGTGGGCCTGGCGGACACGGTGGGTGTGGGTACGCCGACGCAGGTGCACAGGCTCGTGAGCATCCTGCGGCAGGTGGTCTACGCCGACATCGAGTTCCATGCCCACAACGACACCGGTTGCGCCATCGCCAACAGCTTTGCCGCGCTCGACGCCGGCGCCACCCACATCGACACCAGTATCCTCGGCATAGGGGAGCGCAACGGCATCACCCCGCTCGGCGGCTTCGTGGCGCGCATGTACACCCTCGATCGCGACCTGTTAAAGCGCAAGTACAAGCTGGCCATGCTCCGCGACCTGGACCGGATGGTGGCGGACATGGTCGGCGTCTCCGTACCCTTCAACAACTACATCACCGGCATTACGGCGTTCACTCACAAGGCGGGGATCCACGCCAAGGCGGTGCTCAACAAACCGGAGACCTACGAGATCCTCGATCCGCAGGACTTCGGCATGACGCGCTACATCTCCATCGCTCACCGCCTCACCGGGTGGAACGCGGTCAAGGACCGCGCCGAGCAGTTGGGCCTGGCACTGAGCGATGAGGAAGTCAAGCAGATCACGGCGCACATCAAGGCGCTGGCCGACGCCCGCCCGCTGCACCTGGCGGACGTGGACGACCTGCTGCGCGAGTGGGTGGAGAACGAGAGCCGGTTCCATCGGGGCGCTGCCGAGGAGGGCACAGTTGGGTAGAGGCTACACTCTGGCGGAGAAGATCATCGGCAGGGCCGCCGCCCACCCGGTGCGACCGGGCGATCTGGCGGTGGTGGACGTGGGCATGGCCATGAGCGTGGACAGCATCGCCCCCAGCGTCATCAAGGTGATGCGCGAGGAGTTCCGCGTGGACAAGGTGGCCGATCCGGACAGGGTCGCCCTCTTCGTGGACCACGTGGCCCCGGCGTGCAACGTTTCCACGGCGGAGGGTCAGGCCGTGGTGCGTCGCTTCGCCGAGGAGCAGGGCATCCGCCACTTCTATGACGTGGGAACAGGCGTCTGCCACCAACTGATGATCGACCGCGGCCTGGTGCGCGCAGGCGAGGTTGTGCTCGGCTCCGACTCCCATTCCACCGCCTACGGGGCGGTGGGCGCCTTCGGCACCGGCATGGGCGCCACCGACATCGCTCTGGCCTTCGCCACCGGCAAGACGTGGCTGCGTGTGCCGGAGACGATGAAGGTCGACCTGGTGGGCGAGTTGGCCGAGGGCGTCATGGCCAAGGACGCCATCCTGCACCTCATCGGCCGCCTGGGCATCGACGGCGCCACCTACCGGGCGGTGGAGTTCCATGGCGCCGCCGACCTGACGCAGGCCTCCCGCATCACCCTCTGCTCCATGACCACCGAGTTGGGCGCCAAGGCGGGCATGATCGCCTTCCCGCGCGACAAGCTGGCCGAGTTCGGCCTGCCGGAGTGGCTCTTCGCCGACCAGGATGCCGAGTACGTCCAGACCGAGGCCGTCGACCTGGCGGCTCTGGCCCCGCAAGTGTCGTCGCCGGACGACGTGGACAACGTGGGCCCGGTGAGCGACGTGTTGGGCATCCGCATCGACCAGGTCTTCCTGGGTACGTGCACCAACGGCCGACTGGAGGACATCCACGCCGCCGCTCGCATCCTCAAGGGCAAGCGGGTCGCCCCGCATGTGCGCATGATCATCATCCCGGCCTCGGACGGCATCCTGAAGCAGTCGGTGGCCGACGGCAGCCTCATGTCGCTGCTGGAGGCGGGCGCCACGGTGAGCACTCCCGGGTGCGGCCCCTGCATCGGCCGGCACCAGGGCGTGTTGGCGGCGGGAGAGGCCTGCTTCTCCACCGCCAACCGCAACTTCCGCGGCCGCATGGGTTCTCCAGAGGCGGACATCTACCTGGGCTCGCCCCTCACGGCGGCGGCCACCGCTCTGGAAGGCAAGATCGCCGATCCTCGTAACTACCTGTAGGGGAAGGGAATCAGCCACAGAGGACACAGAGGACACGGAGAAGAAAGAGATGGGAATTGGGGAGAAGGAGAGCGGAGAGCTCGGCAGAGGGGCGAGCAGCTTCGGCCGCGACCCTCTGATGCCCTGCCCTTTCTCCCGTCGACTCCTTCTTGTTCTTCTCTCCTGTCTTCTCTGTGTTCTCTGTGTCCTCTGTGGTGATATCTCTCCCAGTAGGAGACCACATGGCTAGAGTATGGAAGTTCGGCGACGACGTGGACACGGATCAGATCGTGCCGGGGCGATACTCGCCCTACATGACCAGTGACGCGGAGTTGCCCAAGTACGCCTTCATCGAGTTCCGGCCCGAGTTTCCCAAGGAAGTGCGCCCGGGAGACGTCATCGTGGCGGAGGACAACTTCGGCTGTGGGTCTTCGCGGGAGTACGCGCCGTTGGCCCTCAAGCGATGCGGCATCGCCGCCATCGTGGCCAACAGCTTCGCGCGCATCTTCTTCCGCAACGCCGTCAACCTGGGCATCCCGCTGTTTGAGGACCCGGCGGCGGTGCGGGCGCTGCAGGACGGCGACGCGGTGGAACTGGACGCGGCGGGGGGAAGGATCACCGTGGGCGGGCGCGCCATCGAGCTGCGGCCGCAGCCGCGCTTTGTGCAGGATATCCTGGCGGCCGGCACCATCGCCGACTACATCCGCGATCATGGCCGCTTCCCGGGGCAGTAGTGAGGGATCAACCACAGAGGACACGGGGGACGCGGAGAACCTCCCCCCTCCCCTAAGCGGCGAGGGGAGTCGGATTCTTCCTTCCTTCGCAGGGAAGGGGGCTAGGGGGTTAGGTTGGGTGCGGCCGGCCTGAAGAGTGGTGTCTAGATGGAACTGAAGGACTTGCAGCGGCAAGTGACGGAGTTCGTTCGGTCGAAGGGCTGGTACGACGAAGGCTCGGCCCGGCCGCAGGTGCCGCGCAACCTCGCCGTCTCGCTCACGCTGGAGGCGGCCGAGGTGCTGGAGCACTTCCAGTGGGGCGACGAGTGCGACCGGGAGGAGATGGCCCTGGAGTTGGCGGACGTATTACACTACGTGCTGCAGTTGGCCGATGTGTTGGATATTGATCTGGAGCAGGCGGTAATGACCAAGCTGGAGATGAACCGCAGGAGGCGCTGGTGAAGCGCGTCGTCCTGATCGAGGGCGACGGCATCGGCCGCGAGGTGGTCCCCGCCGCCGTTCAGGTGCTCAAGGCCACTGGCGTAGCCCTGCGGTTCGTGGAGGCGGAAGCGGGCTGGGACTGTTTCCAGCGCACCGGTGCCGCCCTCCCCGATGAGACGCTGGCGCTGGTGCGGGAGAGCGACGCCACTTTCTTCGGGGCGGTCTCTTCGCCGCTGCACCGCGTAGAAGGGTACCGCAGCCCGATCGTGGCGTTGCGGCGGGCGCTGGACCTGTACGCCAATCTGCGGCCGGTCTACTCCATGCCGGTGAGCAGCAGCCGCGATGGTGTCGACATGCTCATCGTGCGGGAGAACAGCGAGGGACTCTACTCGGGCCGGGAGCGAAGAGAGGGCGACACCGTTTTCGCCGAGCGGGTCATCACCCGAGCGGGGAGCGAGCGCATTGCCCGCGTGGCCTGCGAGCAGGCTACGCGGCGGCGCAAGCGCCTGACCATCGTGCACAAGGCTAATGTGCTCAGGGAGAGCGACGGCCTGTTCCGCGAGGCGGCGCTCCAGGTGGCAGGCGAGTACCCGGAGCTGATGGTGGACGAGATGCTGGTGGATGCTGCGGCGATGCGTCTGGTGATGGACCCGGAGCGCTTCGACGTGATCGTGACCACCAACCTGTTCGGCGACATCCTGTCGGACGAAGCGGCCGGACTGGTGGGCGGGCTGGGGCTGGCGCCCTCGGCCAACGTGGGGGAGCGGCACGGCGTCTTTGAGCCGGTGCACGGCTCCGCGCCCGATATCGCCGGCAAGGGCATCGCCAATCCGACCGCCGCCGTCCTGGCGGCGAGCATGCTGCTTGAGCATCTGGGCGAGGCGGACGCGGCGGCGCGGGTGCGCCAGGCGGCTATCGAGACGCTCCGCCAGGGGCCGCGCACGCCCGACCTCGGCGGCGACGCCGGCACTGAGGACGTCGCGCGCGCGATCGTGGGTAGGCTCTAGTGGGGCAGGCGAGTGAGATGGGAGATGGGCGCAACACCGGTGCGTGCCAACCTGCAGCGGCTCGTACGCCTCCTGCCCGAAAGCGAACTGGAGACGGCGGAGCGTGTCCTGAGGGGACTGCTGTCGCTTCATGAGGACCCGTTCCTGCGGGCTCTGGCTGCTGCTCGCCCAGATGACGAGCCTATGGACGAGGAAGACCTGGCCGCTGAGAACGAAGCCGATCAGGCGATCTCGGAGGGCCGCTTGCTTTCCCACGACGCCTTGGCGGCGCGTTTCGGGCGGTGAACTGGCGAATCGAGTGGACAGAGCCGGCAGAGAAGGACCTGGAGCAGCTAGGTCCGGCAGTCGCGGCCGGAGTGGTCGCGTCTGTCGAGCGGTTGGTCCGTTCTGGTGTGGGGGATGTGGTGAAGCTTCGTCCCCCGCTCAGTAGGTACCGGCCGCGGGTAGGAGACTGGCGTGTCTCATTCGATCGCGATGTAAACCGCGGGCTGGCAGTGGTTCGGCGAGTGCGGCATCGGCGAGAAGCCTGTCGATAGCCCGGGAGGGCGCCGCGTGCGGCCAGTCATGCCGGGGCATGTATCTCACGAGGAGGTGAGGTCGTGGCGGTGATCGGGCCACTGGAGCTGCTGATCCTGGCCGCAATATGCCTGATACCGATCGTGTTGGTGCTGCTGGCGGCGATAGTTGTGCTGGAAGTGATGGTGCTGAAGAAGAACGACAGCCGGCCACAAGCCGGCGAGGACCGCGTAGAAACGCAAGGAGAGAGGAATGGCGAAGCAGGTTGAGTGCCCGGAGTGCGGAGCGGTAGTAGAGCTGGACGACGATGTGATCACCGGCGAGATCGTGGAATGCCCCGATTGCGCCGTGGAACTGGAAGTGACCAGCGTGGACCCGCTCGAGGTGGAGTTGGCCCCCGAAGAAGACGAGGACTGGGGCGAGTAGTCCGCGATGCGACTCGGCTTCCTCTACTCCCGCGTACGTGTCGAGGAGAAGCTGCTCCTGGAGGCGCTGGACCGGCGCGGCGTGAGCTATGACCTCATCGACGACCGCGACCTGGTCTTCGAGGTCACCGCCGGCCGCCAGGGCTGGGACTACGACGTGGTGCTGGAGCGCTGTGTCAACCAATCGCACGCGCTCTACGCCCTCAAGGTCCTCAACGACTGGGGCGTGAAGACGGTGAACCGCTTCGAGGTGGTGCGCGACTGTGGCGACAAGCTGTTCACGACGTCGCTGCTGACGGCAGCGGGAGTGCCTCAGCCCCGCACTAAGCTGACCCTGACGCCGGAGGCGGCGTTCGAGGCAATTGAGAGCTTCGGCTACCCGGTGGTACTGAAGCCGGTGGTGGGCTCGTGGGGGCGACTGCTGGCCAAGATCAACGACCGGGAGGCGGCGGAAGCCGTGATCGAGCACAAGGAGGTGCTCGGCAGTTACCAGCACAGCATCATCTACGTGCAGGAGTACGTGGAGAAGCGTGGGCGCGATATCCGCGCTTTCGTCGTGGGCGACGAGACCATCGGCGCCATCTACCGCGAGTCGCCCCACTGGATCACCAACACCGCCCGCGGCGGCAAGGCTTCCAACTGCCCCGTCGGCGAGGACCTGAACCGGATCTGCGTCCGGGCGGCTAGGGCCGTCGGCGGCGGGGTGGTAGCGGTGGACGTGTTTGAGACCGAGGACCGGGGCTACTTGGTCAACGAGGTTAACCACACCATGGAGTTTCGCAACAGCATCGCCCCTACCGGGGTGGACATTCCCGGCCGCATCGTGGACTACGCGGTGGCCGTGGCGGAGGGACGCGCGTCATGAAGGTTTCTATCGCGGGAGCTTCGGGGTACGCCGGCGGCGAACTGCTCCGGCTGCTGTTGGGCCATCCCGAGGTGGAAGTGCAGCAGGTGACGGCGGAGAGTTCCGCCGGCCGCTTCGTGCACAGCGTGCACCCCAACCTGCGTGGGGCGACGAACCTGAAGTTCGTGCCCATGGACAAGCTCCAGGCTTGCGACCTGCTCTTCCTGGGGCTGCCCCACGGCATGGCCATGGAGCGCATCGATGACCTGGCCAAGTTGGCGCCGCGCATCATCGACCTCAGCGCCGACTTCCGCTTGCGCGACGCGGCCGCCTACCCGCGCTGGTACGAGCGCGAGCATCCGCATCCGGAGTGGCTTTCCAAGTTCGTCTACGGCATCCCGGAACTGCACCGCGAGGAGATCCGCGCCACCTCGTACGCCACCGGCGCCGGCTGCAACGCCACCGTGACCATCCTGGGGCTCAGGCCCCTGTATGAGCGCGGGCTGGTAGAGCGGTCGGTGGTGGAGGTGAAGGTGGGCTCCTCGGAAGGGGGCAACAGCCCCAGCTTGGCGTCGCATCATCCGGAGCGCAGCGGGGCCGTGCGGTCCTTCGCGCCGGTGGGGCACCGTCACCAGGCGGAGATGCAGCAGGAGCTAGGCTTCCACGGCACTCCCGAGATTCACTTCTCGGCCACAGCCATTGAGTTGGTGCGTGGCATACTGCTCACCGCCCACTGCTTCCTCAAGGAGCGGGTAGGTGAGCGGGATCTATGGGACATATACCGCGACGCGTACGGAAGTGAGCCCTTCATGCGCTTGGTGCGGGATCGACGCGGCGTCTACCGCTATCCGGAGCCCAAGATCCTTGCGGGCAGCAACTTCTGCGATATCGGCTTCGAGGTGGATCCGGACAGTAACCGGGTGGTCATCATCGCCGCCATCGACAACCTGGTGAAGGGGGCGGCGGGCAACGCCGTCCAGGCGATGAACGTGATGTGCGGATTTGACGAGAGGGCGGGCCTGAAGTTCACCGGGTTGCACCCGGTATAGACCTGCTGCTGAAGCGGAAGGCCGTGCCGAAGGACACGACTGCAGGGGAGCTCAGTTGAAGATCCTGGCGATCGCCGACGAGGTGGACCAGAGGCTGTATGGGCCGGTGCTCAAACAGCGTTTCAGCGACGTGTCGCTGGTCCTGAGTTGTGGCGACCTGCCGATCTACTATCTGGAGTTCGTCGTCAGTATGCTGAACGTGCCCTTGCTCTATGTTCGGGGCAACCACGCGGAGCAGCAGGTGTCTTCTTCGGGCGACGTGAAGGTGGAGCCCGAAGGCTGCATCGACATCGACGGCCGGGTGGTGAAGGAGCGCGGGCTGCTGATCGCCGGTCTGGAGGGGTCCATGCGCTACAGCGACGGGCCCAATCAGTACAGCGACAACGAGATGTGGATCAAGACGCTGCGGCTGATGCCGCGGCTCTGGCTGAACAAGCGCCGCTACGGTCGCTACCTGGATATTCTGGTGACCCACGCGGCCCCGCGGGGGATACAGGACGCGGAGGACCTCTGTCACCGGGGCTTTCGCGCTTTCGTCCCGTTCCTGGAGCGGTTTCGACCGCGCTATATGCTTCACGGTCACATACATGCTTATACGCCCAGCGTGGTCACGGAGACGCAGTATCGGGACACCCTGGTGCTCAACGCCTTCCGCTATCGGGTGGTGGATATTCCGGATGACACCCTGCTGCGATAGCGCAGACAGGGGCAGAAGTGCGGCAGTGGCGTCTCTGGAGGCGGGCCTCGGGCCCGCTTCACCTCGGAGAGGGTTGAGATATGGCGGGTCACAGTCAGAGCGACCGGGCTAAGGCGCGGCAGGACTTCCGCGAGGCTCGCAAACAAGCGTTCGTGAACGAGGTGAGGGGCGTACTATCGGGCGAGCCTACCGCGCTGCTTTCTTTCAAGGATGTGCAGCAGCGCCTAGGAGTCCGCACCTGCGCCCTGGGCCGGTTGCAGACGGTGCCTTTGAAGCGCATCGTCGGCAGCGAGGGCCGCTACCTGGACTTTGACCGGGAGTTCCTCCCTCGGCGTTCCGACACGGAGAGCCGTTGGGAGAGTCTCTCGGTTGCCTTTGATCGCATGGAGAACGTGCCGCCCGTCGAGCTGTACAAGGTGGGCGAGGCCTACTTCGTCCGCGACGGCAACCACCGCGTGAGCGTGGCTCGCCGGCACGGCGCCGAGTTCATCGACGCCTATGTCATCGACTGCCCGTCACGCATCAACCTGGACTCCGGACTGGATGTGCGGCGGTTGCTGGTGGAAGAGGAGCACCTGCAGTTCCTGGAGAGGACGCATCTTGATGTGGTGCTGGGCGCCGACATCCGCCTGACGGCCAGCGGCGCCTACGATGCCCTGGAGCGGCACATCGATGGGCACCGCTACTACCTGGGTCAGGAACGGGGAAAACCGGTCACGTTCGAGCAGGCAGCGCGGTCCTGGTACGACAAGGTGTACCTCCCCACGGTGGAGGTAGTCCGCCGCAGCAAGATTCTGGACCGGTTCCCCGGGCGCACGGAAGGGGACCTGTACATCTGGGTGCTGGAGCATCTCTACTACCTGCGCGAGCGCGGCGGCGGCGACGTGTCTCTGGAACAGGCGGCCCAGTCGTTCGCGAACCGCTACGGCGACAAGCTCCACGACCGCATCTGGGACTGGATGACGGAGCACCTGGCGAAGATCGGAGGGGCGATACTGTCATGGGTGAGACGATAGTCATCAAGGTCGGCGGCAGCACCGGCATAGACTACGACGCTGTCTGCTCGGACTTAGCTGCTCTGGTGGCGGAGGGGAAGCGGGCTATCCTGGTCCACGGTGGATCCTCGGAGACCAACCGGATTGCCCAGGCGCTGGGCCACCCGCCGGAGTTTATCACCTCAGAGTCGGGCTTCCAGAGCCGGCGGACCGACCGCGAGACCATGGAGATCTTCGAGATGGTCTACTGCGGCAAGATGAACAAGATGATCGTGGAGAAGCTGCAAGCCCTGGGCGTGAACGCGCTCGGCCTCTCCGGGCTCGACGGCCGCTTGCTGCAGGGACCGCGCAAGAAGGCTATTCGCGCCGTGGTGGACGGCCGGCGCATCAGCATCCGCGACGACCTGTCGGGCAAGGTGGAGAAGGTGAACACCGACCTGCTGGCGTTGCTGCTGGCTAACGGCTACACGCCGGTCGTCTCGCCGCCGGCGCTGTCCTACGAGAACGAGGCCATCAACGTGGACGGCGATAGGGCGGCGGCGGCCATCGCCGAAGCTATGGAGGCAGAGGCTCTTGTGCTGCTGTCCAATGTGCCCGGACTCCTGCGCTCCTTCCCCGACGAGAGTACGCTCGTCGAGGTGGTGGACGCTGCCCGGCCGGAGGAGGCTATGGAGTTCGCTCAGGGACGGATGAAGGTGAAGGTGCTGGGAGCCGTCGAGGCGGTGCAGGCCGGTGTGGGGCGGGTGGTGCTGGCCGATGCCCGCGTGGCCGAGCCTATTCGCAGGGCGTTGGCCGGGCGGGGCACGACGGTACAATAGAAAGGGGGCCGACCGGCCGCCGAGTTGGGGTTCGGGCCGAGTGTCGGGCCCGGGGGGATGAATGCAGGCTAACACGAGCTACGCCGTAACGGAAGATCGCTACACCGCGGGAGTCTATCCCAAGCGAGGCATCACCGTGGTGCGCGGAATGGGCGCCCACGTCTGGGACGACACCGGTCGGGAGTACATCGACTGTGTCGGCGGCCACGGGGTGGCCAACCTAGGCCACGGCAACCCGGATGTGGTGCAGGCCATACAAGACCAGAGCCGCCTGCTCATCACCTGCCCGGAGGTCTTCCACAACGATAGGCGGGCCCTACTGCTGGAGCGTCTGGCCCGGGTGACCCCGCCGGGCCTGGACTACGCCTTCCTGTGCAACTCGGGCACGGAGGCGATGGAGGCGGCCATCAAGTTCGCCCGCGTGACCACGGGGCGCACCGGCATTGTGGGAACAATGCGCGGCTTCCACGGTCGCACTCTGGGCAGCCTCAGCCTCACCTGGGAGAAGGCCTACCGCGAGCCCTTCCAGCCCCTCATTCCGGGCGTGAAGCATGTGCCGTACGACAATCTGGGGGCCATGACGGAGGCGATCGACGACGAGACGGCCGCCGTGGTGGTGGAGGTCGTGCAGGGCGAGGGCGGCGTTCGGCCGGGAAGCGGCGAGTACTTCCGCGGCCTGCGCGAGCTGTGCACCGAGCGCGGCGCCCTCCTAATCGTGGACGAGGTGCAGACGGGCTTCGGCCGGACCGGCCGCCTGTTTGCCTGCGAGCATCACGATCTAGCGCCCGACCTGATGTGCATGGGCAAGTCCATCGCCGGCGGCGTGCCTATGGGCGCGGTTTCCTTCAACCAGACGGTTCGCGATGCCTTGCGCCCCGGGCTGCACGGCTCCACTTTCGGCGGGAATCCGTTGGCCTGCGCCGCAGCCATTGCCGTGTTGGACTACATGGAGCGCACCGGACTGCCGCGGCAGGCGGCGGAGAAGGGCCACTACTTCCGGGACCGACTGCGGGGGATTGGGTCGAAGGCGGTGCGCGAGGTTCGTGGCCTCGGTCTGATGGTGGGCGTGGAGTGCCGCACCAAGGTGCAGCCGTACCTACAGGCCCTCATGGAGAAGGGCGTGCTGGCGCTGCCGGCGGGGAGCACCGTGCTGCGCTTCTTGCCCCCGCTGGTCATCGAGCTGGAGGACCTGGATCGGGTGGCGGAGGCGGTGGCCGAGGTTCTGGAGTGACGCCGGAGCCGGCGGCGTTCCTGGAGAGCATGCTCGCCATTCCCAGCCTGTCGGGCCGGGAGGGCAGACTGGCGGCCTTCTTGGTGGAGGCCATGAACGGCATGGGCTTCCGCGCCCGCGTGGACGAAGCGGGCAACGCTGTCGGCGAACGCGGTGAGGGGCCGGTCGAGGTGGTGCTGCTGGGTCATATGGACACCGTGCCCGGCGACATCCCCGTGCGGCGGGAGGGCGGCCGCCTGTACGGGCGCGGTGCGGTCGACGCCAAGGGGCCGCTGGCCACGTTTGTGCTGGCAGCGGCGGCCGCCCAGCTGCCGCCTGCGGTGAAGCTGGCGGTCATCGGCGCGGTGGAGGAGGAGGCGGCTACCTCGGCCGGGGCGCGACATGTGCTGGACCGGTATTCCCCGGCGGCGGTGGTCATCGGCGAGCCCAGCGGGTGGGATCGAGTGACCGTCGGTTACAAGGGCCGCCTGCTCATCGACTACCGGCTGACCTTGGACGCGGCGCACAGCGCCCGCGCCGAGGAGACGGCCTGCGAGCGGGCGGTGAACTACTGGCTGTGGGCCAAGGGCTTCGCCGACGCCTATAGCGCCGGGGAAGCGCGCCGATTCGAGCGTGTCGACAGCGCCCTGCGAGAGATGAGCTCCGGCGGAGACGGCTTGGCGGAGTGCGCCGGCCTGGAGATCGCGCTCCGTCTGCCGCCCGGCTTCCCCGACGAGACCTTCCGGCAGGCGGCGCGCGCCGCCGCGGGGACGGCTGCGGTCACGTTCCGGGGATACGAGCCCGCCTACCGGGCCGACAAGAACAACGCTCTGGTGCGCTCTCTGCTCGCCGCCATTCGCGGACAGGGCGGCCGGCCCCGGTTCACCGTGAAGACCGGGACTTCGGACATGAATGTGGTGGGGCCGGTCTGGCAGTGCCCCATCGTCGCCTACGGCCCGGGCGATTCCGACCTCGACCACACCCCCGATGAGCACATCGAACTAGAAGAGTATCGGCGGGGAGTGGCCGTGCTCACCGCTGCCCTCTCCTGCTTGGCCAAAGACCTCTCGTAGAGGGGCGACCCCGGCCAAGCCCACGCCTCGAGGCCCCGGCCGCACTGCCGTTTCTGACCAGTTCGGTTGGCATGGACCTTCGGAAGCCCAAGCACGCCCCCAGCAAGGACTGCCTCTCGGCCGTACTGCCGCCGTCTGGGGCCGTCGTCCCGGTCGTCTCCAGGGTCTTTCGATTCTGCCGCTCGCCGGCGTGGTACCTAATGGTTCGCGCCCTGGGGACTGACCTAGCCCCCGGTCGCGGTTTCAGAGAGCGAAACCACTCACGCCCTTTCCTACGCGGGAAGGGGGAACCGGAATCGGCCCCTCCGGTGCTGACGGGGCTTCCGGCCCCCCTTTCCCTAGGAAGGAAGGGGGGTTGGGGGGGTTAGGTTCCGGGCCGCAGGCGCATCAAGCGGGTATCGTCGTCCATCAGACTAGAACAAATGCCCCCTGGCCGCCCTCTCCAGACGCCCGCTGGGTGGCGTGCTCACCGAGAATCAAGCCCCTGCTAATCGTCTCGGGAGCTGTTGACACCGACTGGTGACCACCATACGATGGACGAGGAAAGCCTAAGGCTATGCAGATCGTGGCCGGGCTCTGCCATCCTTGGACCAGCTACCGATCAGGAGAAGGAGGTGACGAGACTCGTACTGCCAGCAGGCCGCCCGGCAACATCGCGTATACGCTCGGTTGCTGCCTTCGTTCCCCTAGTGGAGGACATTGAGACCATGAGCAAGCTGACTCGTCGCGCATTTGTGACCATGGTTGGACTGGCTGCCGGCACCGGACTGATGGCCGCCTGCGGCGGCGCTCCGGCTGCGACCACTGCCCCCGCTGAGGCCCCTGCCGAGGCAACCGCGGCTCCGGCTGCTACCGCCGCCCCCACGGCGGCGCCTGAGGTGGCCGCTCCGGAGTCCAAGTACAAGGAAGCCCCCATGCTGGCCGAGAAGGTGGCCGCGGGCGAACTCCCGCCGGTGGAGGAGCGACTCCCGGTCGAACCTCTCATCGTCACTCCCATCTATGAGGTGGGCCAGTACTCGGGCGACCTGCGACGCTGCAACACCACTATCGGGGACGCCTGGGACTTCACAAACCAGTGCCACGAGGCTCTTGTGACCTGGGACTACACTACCGGCGAGATCCAGGTCGGCCCCAACCTGGCCAGCAGTTGGACTGTCTCCGAAGACGGCAGCACCTACGTTTTCAACCTTCGCCCCGGGTTGAGGTGGTCGGACGGCGAGCCCTTCACAGCCGATGACATCCTCTTCTGGTACGAGGACCTGGCCCTCAACCAGGAGTACAGCCCCACCTTCACGACCTGGCTAAAGGCGGCGGACGAGCCCGTGGTGATAACGAAGGTCGACGACTATACCGTCGAGTTCAAGTTCGCCGCCCCCTACGGGCTGCTGCTGGACTACTTGGCCTTCCGGGGCCCGGAGATCATCCTACCCAAGCACTACCTGTCCCAGTTCCATCCCACCTATGCGGATGCCGATGAACTGGCCGCCAAAGTGAAAGACGCTGGGTACGAGAATTGGTACCAGCTCCTCGCCGCTAAGGACCAGACCTGGACGAACCCGGATCGGCCGACCGTCTCCGCCTGGAAGGTCGACGTGGACCCGGCCGAGGGTCGAGTGCTGGCCACCCGCAACCCCTACTACTGGAAGGTGGACACCGAGGGACAGCAGCTGCCCTACTTCGACCGCTTCACGAGCGAGCTGGTTCAGCAAGGCGAACTGGCCCTGATGCGCGCTATGGCCGGCGAGGTGGACTACCAGTACCGGCACATGGGCTTCGCCAACTACTCTCTGCTACTGGAGAACGAGGAGAAGGGCAACTACACCGTTCTTCAGTGGACGGGTGGGTCTATGCCCGTCCTGTTCATCAACATGAGCGTTAAGGACGACGTGAAGCGGCAGATCTTCAGCACGAAGGACTTCCGTCACGCCCTTTCCTACGCCATGAACCGCGAAGAGATGAACGACCTCTTCTGGTTCGGCCTGGGCACGCCCATGAATCCCGTCAGCCGCCCGGGAGGCCTGTACTGGCAGGAGGGCTACGGCTCCACGGCCATCGAGTATGACCCTGACAAAGCCAACGAGCTCCTGGACGGGATGGGGCTCGACAAGCGAGACTCCGAGGGCTATCGGATCGGTCCCGACGGCAAGCGCGTGCAGTTCATCCTGGAGACGTACCCTGCCGAGTTGGGCACGCCGGCCATCGACATCTTCACTCAGATGGCCAACTACTGGCGGGCCGTGGGACTGGACGCCCAGGCGAAGGAGGTCGAACGTTCGCTGTGGTCCGAGCGCGTGTTGGCCAATGAGGTTGACATGCCCGCCTACGGGATCGACGAGATCCACTGGACGTTGGCGCCGGACTTTTACGTGCCCTATCCAGGCTGCTACTGGGGCGTAGGCCACGGCATGTGGTACGCCAGCGGCGGCAAGGAGGGCGTGGAGCCGCTCGACGAGGTCAAGCAACTGATGGTCTGGTTCGAGGAGCTCAAGGTCGAGCCTGACGCAGCCAAGCGGGAAGAGCTGGGCCACAAGATCCTCGATCAGCACAACGAGCAGATATACATGCTCGGAGCTGTCTACGTGGACATTCTGCCCATGATCAAGCACAACACCATGATGAACGTCATGGAGAAGGCGGTGGGCGACTACACCACGTTGCACGAGTCCATCAGTTACCCGTTCCAGATGTGGCGCAAGGCGGACTAGGCCTCCGCCAGCCGGCGCCGACACGGGGGCGTGGGCCGATCGGCCTGCGCCCCTTCGGCTTTCCCTAGGGGGTGGGGCGCCGTCTCGCTCCTTCGCTTGACGAAGGACAACCGAGGTGCAATAGTATGGCGCCTTGTGAGCGGATGGGAGGGCGAACTCCCGCGCGGCGACGCGGCTGCACAGGTAGACAAGGGAGAGGAGGTCGAGATGACGGATTCATTGGTGACTCGTCGGCACTTCCTGCGCGTATCGGCACTGGCTGCCACTGCTTCGGCCGTGGCTGCCTGCGGAGGCGGCCCCGCTCCGGCAGAGCCCACCGCCGCGCCAGCGGCCGCGGCCACTGAGGCGCCCGCCGCTGAGACTCAAGCGCCCGCTGCTGCGGCTTCGAAGTACTCGGAGGCGCCGGGCCTTGCCGCCAAGGTGGCCGCCGGCGAGCTGCCTCCGGTGGAAGACCGCCTGCCTTCGGAGCCTTTCGTGGTTGAGTGCATCGACGAGCCGGGCGAGTACTGCGGCGACCTGCACCGCGTTCTTACCGGACCCGCCGACCTGACCGGCAACCGTGTTATTCTGTGGGACAACTTCGTCCGCTGGGACTTCCGCAGCGGTAGACTGGAGCCGATCGCCAACCTAGTCACGGGTTGGGAGGTATCCGAGGACGGCCTCACCTACACCTTCCACTTGCGTAAGGGCACGCGCTGGTCGGATGGGGAGCCGTTCACGGCGGACGACATCTTGTTCTGGTATGAGGATATCGCCCTGAACGAGGAGCTGTCGCCCACGTTCCCTAACTGGGTAACCTCGGCCGGGCTGCCGCCGGTGGTCACCAAGGTGGATGACTACACGGTGGATTTCACTTACGAGAAGCCACACGGCATTCTCATTGAGAGCATGGCCTTCAACGGCTCCGGCCTGCTGAACCCGAAGCACTACCTGCAGCAGTTCCATCCCAGGTATGCCGATGCCGACGAGCTGGCCGCCAAGATCAAGGAAGCCGGGTTCGAGCAGTGGTACGAGCTGTTTGCCAACCGCAACGACGACCAGGGGAATCCGGACCGGCCGGTGCTCTGGGCCTGGAAGGTCGAGACGCCCTTCCCCGGCGAGCGCATGGTTCTGGTGCGCAACCCCTACTACTGGAAGGTGGACACCAACGGCAAGCAGCTGCCCTACTTCGATCGTCTGGTGAACGACTTCGCCCAGGACGGCCAGGTGGCTCTGATGAAGGGGATCGCCGGCGAGGTGGACATGCAGTATCGCCACTTCGGCTTTGGCGACTACTCGCTCCTCAAGGAGAACGAGGAGAGCGGCGGCTACACTATGTACGACTGGCTGGCCCCCGGCACCGGCAGCAACGTGTACGTGAATCAGAGCTTCGGCGACTTGGAGCAGCGCGCCGTCTTCCAGATCCGCGACTTCCGCTATGGTCTCTCCCACGGCATCAACCGTGAGGAGATGAACGACCTGTTCTGGTTCGGCCTCGCCATCCCCTACAGCCCGGCCGGTAACCCCGTCGACCCGCACTGGGTCGAGCCTTACGGTTCCACGGCGCTCGAGTACAACGTCGAGTTGGCCAACGAGTATCTGGACAAGGCCGGCCTGGACAAACGCGACGGTGATGGCTTCCGCCTGCGCCCGGACGGCCAGCGGTTGCGGCTACTGCTGGAGTGCTACCCCAGCGAGGAGGGAGCGGCGCTGATCGACATCTACAGCCAGGTCGCCGGCTACTGGCGGGAGCTGGATATTGATGCGCAGGCCAAAGAGATCGAGCGCTCGCTCTGGCAGACGCGGGCGAATGCCAATGAGTCGATGATGCCCTCCTACGGCACCGCCGGCCTGAACTGGATTCTCGATCCCGGGTGGTACGTGCCCTATAACTTCTGCTATTGGGGCCCGCTGTTCGCCCAGTGGGCGCTGGACCACAACGCGGGAGAGGAACCGCCGCAGCTGATCAAGGACATCATCGACTGGTACGAGGCGCTGAAGAGCGAACCCGACCCGGCCAAGAGGCTGGAACTGGGGCAGCGCATCCTCGGCCGGCACCACGAGGAGCTGTTCATCATCGGCACCTGCCGCATCGGCATAAACCAGATAATGGTGAAGAACGACATCGTGAACGTCTTTAAGGAAGCGCCGGCCGACTACCGCTCTCACCATGAGGGGTTGACCTGGCCGTTCCAGGTCTGGCGTCGCCAAGCGTAGCTTGGTTTCGATGACAGCGAGGCGTGGGTATGCCCTGCCCACGCCTCGTTCTTTGCCGACGAGGTGGGTGCGGTGGGGCGTGGGGGTGCGGCGGGCTGAAGCCCACCGCTGGAGGCCTGCGGCCATGGGGTATGGCGCGGAGCGCCTCCAGCGGACGTCTTCAGACGGCCGCGACGCCGAGGCGACATGAGACGACACGAGGCGACACGAGGCGACACTCGGGCGCGGTGGTAAGCCATGCCGGATGGTGATAGCCTGGGGCGGGTAGGCGGGTTCGCCTAACCCAGGCAGGCGCAGTCGCCTGCCTTGCCCATGCGTACTATTGGAGGAAGACATGCAAGAGAGCGGACTGCGAATCGCGGCGGAGACAGTCGACATCACCCCGCCGGTGGGCTACTTCCTGGGCGGCTACAGCGGCCGCGTCGATCCCAGCAACGACATGCACGATCCGCTGTTGGCGAGAGTGCTGCTGCTGGACGACGGTGCAACGCAGGCTGCCATCGTCACCATGGACATCTTGGGCATCTCCTACGAGCACGTCCAGGAGATGCGGGGTCTGATCGCTAAGGCGGCCGGCCTGCCGGAGGGGAACATCCTCGTCAATTGGTCCCACACCCACGCCGGTCCGGACACGCGCAAGTACGACGCCTACCAGACCTACGTGGCGGAAATGGTGGCCGGCGCCGCGACCATGGCCAAGCAGCGGATGGTCCCGGCCGAGGTCTTCTACGACGAGGACACCATCGAGTTCAACGTGAACCGCCGGCTCATGACCGCCGAGGGCAAGGTCATAATGGCGCCCAACCCGGAAGGCATCGTGGATCGGCGGGTGCGCGTGCTCCGTTTCGACACCGAGGACGGCCTCCCCACCGTGGTGCTCTTCCACGCCGTCTGTCACGCCAATGCTCTGCGCTCGGAGAACCTGGCCATCAGCGCCGACTTCCCCGGCTACGCGCAGGAGCTGGTGTCTCTCGCCTTCGGGCCCGAGTGCACCCCCATGTTCATGCAGGGTTGCACCGGCAACATCCGCGCCAACTTGGGCGGCGGGGACGGGTTCCGCAGCGGCGACGAGGAGGACCTGCGCTGGTGCGGCTACTCTCTGGGCGGGGCCGCTATTCGCGCCGCGTGTCGAGTCGGGACAAGGGAAGGTCGGGCGAAGGGCAAAGTGGCGGGAACCAAGCTGGCTGTGGCGGAGACGGTGCTCGAGTTCCAGGCGCCGGACGGCACCCCGTTCGCCTACCCCATTCAGGCTTTGCGCCTCGGGGAGGTGCTCTTCATCGCCCTCCCTGGTGAGCCGGTAGTGGACTACGCCCTCTGGCTGGAGGAACGCCTCCGCGGCAGTTGGCAGCAGGTCATCGTGGCCGGATACTCGAACAATGGTCACGCGGGGTACCTGGCCACCGCTCAGCACTACGCTGAGGGCGGCTACGAGGCTACCCTGCCCGCTTCCCGGCTGAACGCGGCCGCCCAGGACACGATACTCGCCGCGGCGGAAGCAGTGGCGGAGCAGGTGCGCACCGCGTAGTCCCATCTGCGTGACGCGATGCATGTAGGCGCCCCCTCTGGCCGGTCTCGCGGTGGGGGCGCCGTGTTCCAGGGCTGCCGGCAGGAGAGGAGAGATGGTGCAGAGACCGAACTACGACACGGCCCGCGCCGAAGCTGGCTTTCGCTGGCACGCGGCTCACTCGCAGGGAGCGCTCCGAGAGGTGACGGGAATCCCCATCCGGGACTTCAACCTCCACCCGGAGGCGTGCATCGAGGCCTACAAGCGCGGCCAGCCCATTCTGGACGAGATGTTCGGCCCCGATGTGGCCGCGGTGGCGTTGGCGACGCCGTCAGTCAGCTATGGGCATGTGAACGGACTCGGGTCGGAGCTGATCTTCCCCGAGGACGGCGAGGTCGGGCATACCCACATCCACTCCTCTCTGGAAGAGGGCATCGAGGCGCTCAAGCGGCCGGTCGACTGGGCCGCCGCCGGCATGGCGCCCTACTTCCTCGACTTCCGGCGGCAGATGGAGGCGGCCTTTCCGGGCCGACGAGTCGGCCTGTCCTGGGGCGTCGAGGGCCCCATCACCACCGCCTGGGAGTTGCGCGGCAGCGGCTTCTTCACCGACATCTTCGACCAGCCATCGCTGGTGCGCGAGTACCTGCGGCTGGTAGTGGAAAGCATGCTGCAGTTCCATCGCTGGCGGTGCGCGGACGATGGGGCTGAGGTGATCAGCCCCATCGGGGCCGGCATGGTGGACGACATCTCCAGCAACATCCCGCCCCGCCTGTTTGGCGAACTGGTAGTGCCGTACTGGGATGCCTACTACCGCGGACGCACCACCGGCCGGCGCAGCGCCCACGTGGAGGACCTCCGGCCGGCGCAGTTGCCCTTCCTGGAGGACATCGGCCTCGCCTTCTACGACCCGTCCATTTCCCACCGGCTGAACCCCAAGATCATTCGAGACTCCTGCCGCGTGCCGTTTGGCTGGCGACTGGGCAGCTTCCACTACCTCAACCTGACGGTGGATGACGTGCGGGACTTCGTGTTTCAGGCCGTGGCCGATGGCGCGTCCTCCGTGTTCACCTACACGGAGGGCCTCCTGGTGCACGAGCCGCAGCGCACCAAGGTGCTTGCCTTCATAGAGGCGGCCAAGACGGTTGAGCGCGCTTTCGGCGAGGGGGCCGTCCGGGAGGACATCGCCGGCTTCGTAAGCGAACGGGGGCGAGCCAAGTTCTGGGATCACTGGCTGGAGTGAGGGCTGCGGTGCTCAAGACGCCGCCGGCGAGTCCGCAAGCAGTGAGGGAGCGAAGCGATGAATGAGGGTCCGCGGCCGATGCAGCCCGAGGACTACGGGCAGGTGATGGCTGTGCTGGAGCGCGCCTACGGCATGCCGGAGCACCACTGGCTGGCGCAGTACCCCGGCATGGCCCGCGATCGGTTCGTCTGGGAGGACCACTTCGTCATTTGCGAGGACGAGCGGGTGGTTAGCCACGCCGCCCTCTATCCGCGGACGTTAGTGGTCGACGGCTGCGACATACCGCTGGGCGGTGTCGGCAGCGTGGCTACCGATCCCGACTTCCAGGGCCGTGGTCACTTCACCCGGGTGATGCAGCACCTCTCGGACGTGATGCGCGACCGCGGGATACCGCTGGCAGTCCTCTGGGGCCGAACTTCACGGTATCGCCACTTCGGCTACGAGCGGGCCGGCCGCCGGATGGTCTTCCGCCTATCTGGCAAGCAGGCTTCCGCAGCCGGAGCGGCCGTGGGCAGCGTGCGCGGTCTACGGCCCCACGACGATCTGGCCTGGACTCTGGCGGCGTACTCGCGTGAGCCGCTTCGTATCGCCCGGTCGTCGAGCGAGCAACTCGAACGCCTAACCGGGGGCGCCTCACAGACGTGGGTGACCGGCGGGGAAGGCGCCCGAGCATATGTGGTTCTCGAGGATGGCAGAGCTCTGGAGTGCGCCGGCGACCCGGAAGGTGCGCTCAGTGTACTGGCCTACCTGCGCGACCGATACAATGAGGCGGGGTTTGAGGTGGTGACGCCCTACCGCGACGGTCCGGTGGTTCGGGGCCTGTTCGACCTTGGCGCCGCTTGGCGGGTGGAGACCATCGGAATGTTCGCCATTACGGATCTACCGCGCTTGCTCTTGGCGTTCGCCCCGCAACTCCAGGCGCGGGCCTTAGCCGCTGAGCTGCCCCACGGCTCGCTGACCCTGCTCAACCGCGACACGGGTGAGCGGGCCACCATCACCTACGAGGGACAGGTCCGCGTCGACGCCTCTACGGCGGGCGATCCGCTCGCGCTGTCAGCTAGCGAGTTGACACGGCTCCTGCTCGGCCCCACTCTGGAGCGGCGCGGGCGCCATGCCGCCGAACAGAGACTGCTCGACGGCCTCTTCCCCGTCGACCTTTTCATTCATCCACTGGATTCCGTCTAGGGAGGTCTCCCCAATGAGCGAGCTACGGGCAGGCGCGGCGGAGGTCGTCATCACCCCGCCGCTGGGCATCTCCATGGCAGGCTACTACAACGACCGCAAGGCCGACGACGTCCACGACGATCTGCTCGCCCATGCCCTGGCGCTGGAATCCGGGGCCGACCGGGCGGCAGTGGTGGTGTGCGATCTCATCGGGCTCGATCGGGAGCTGGCGAACGAGTCCCGCGGTCTGATCGAGGAGCGGACCGGCATCCCGGCCGCGGCGGTGATGATCTGCTGCACCCACACGCACACCGGGCCGGTCATCTCGCGCAAGCCCAGCCGCATCCTCGTGGCCGACCCGGGCTACGCCGACATGGTGGTGCGGAAGGTGGCGGACGCGGTGCAGTTGGCCTGGCAGCGACGGCGGCCGGCCACCCTGCGGGCCGGGTCCGGCCATGCCGAAGGTATCTCCGGGAACCGGCGCTGGTGGATGAAGGACGGTACTCTGCGCACCAACCCGCGCTTCCAGGACCCGGAACTGGACCGGCCGGCCGGCCCTATCGACTCGGAAGTGGGCATCCTGGCCGCCTACGCGGAGGATGGGTCGGTGCTGGCGGTGCTGTCGAACTACGCCCTGCACTCCGATGAGGTGGGCGGCACCGCTCTCGGCGGCGACTACCAGGGCGTCGAGAACAGACTGTTGAAGCGCTTCTTCGGCTCGGAGACGGTCGTCCTCTGCCCCAACGGCTGCTGCGGCGACATCAACCACTTCGACTGGAGCAAGCCGGCGCCCCAGTCCGGCCAGTGGCGGGCGGACCGCTCCGGTGCGATGGTGGCCGGGGAGGTGGTGAAGCGGATGCCCGACTTGGAGCCGGTGGAGGGGACGCCGCTCACGGGGTCGAGCGTTACCTTGACGGCGGACCTGCGGCTGCCCAACGATGAGGAGATCGCCTGGGCGGAGAAGGTGGCCGGCGGCCAGATGCACGGTTTCGACCCCCAGGGGCTGGACATCGTGCGGGCGCACCGTATGCTTAACCTGCGCGACGCCGGCATCGCCAACCGCCCCGCCGAGGTCACGGTCGTCACCGTGGGCGACCTGGCCCTGGTGGGCTTGCCGGGGGAGATCTTCGTTGAGTTGGGTCTGGCCATCAAGGAACGGTCGCCGTTCCGCCGGACCATAGTATGCGAGTTGTGCAACGACTCCATCGGGTACGTGCCCACCGCCAAGGCGTACACCGAGGGCGGCTACGAAGCCACCAGCACCCCGCTGGCGGAGGGGACGGGCGAGCGACTGGTGGAGGCGGCTCTTAACCTACTGCAGGAGGCCAAAAGGAAGGCATGAGCGAGAAGCTGAACATCCTCTGCATCGGCGCCCACCCGGATGACTGCGACATCGAGGTGAGCGGTTTTGCCATCAAGTACGCTCGGCTGGGGCACCGCGTGAAGTATGTCTCGCTCTGCAACGGCAACGCCGGTCACCACAACATGGGCGGCGGCCCCCTCGCCAAGCGGCGCTATGCGGAGACGCAGCGGTCGGCGGCCATCGCCGGCATCGAGTACGAGGTCATGGACACGCCCGACTGCCAGATCATGCCCACGTTGGAACAGCGCTGGCTGGTGCTGAGCCTCATCCGCGACTTCAAGTCGGACTTAGTGATCACCAACCGGCCCAACGACTACATGGCCGATCACCGGGTGACGGCGCAGTTGGTCCAGGACGCCGCTTACATCGTGACGGTGCCCAACGTCGCTCCCTTCTCGCCCCACCTGCAGCACAACCCGGTCTTCGCGTTCTGGGGCGACAGTTTCACCCAGCCCACTCCTTTCCGGCCGCACGTCGCCATCAGCATCGACGACGTGATCGAGACGAAGCTCGACATGCTGGACTGCCACGAGTCCCAGATGTACGAATGGCTGCCCTACAACATGAACCGGCTGGAGGAAGTGCCGGCGGACAAGCGCGAGCGGCGGGCTTGGATGTCCACGCTATGGCTGCCGGACATGGAAGAGCAGGCGAATCGGTCGCGCCCGCTTCTGCGCCGGCTCTACGGCGACAAGGCTGGCGACCGCGTGCGGTATGCGGAGGCGCTGGAGTTCTGCGAGTACGGCAGCAAGGTGACGCCGGAAGTGTTCGCGCGGCTGTTCCCGTTCTACGGGTAGGGCTCCTGGGGTTGGCGGCGGGAACGACGATGCTCGGTTGAGCGCCTGAAACGCTGTGGGCGCACCGATCCCCGATGGATGAGAGGAGGGAACATGGCATTGCGAGTGGGCATCTCCGGTCTGCGCCGTGGTCTCGGCCCCGGGCGGATCTTCAACATGCTGCCCGAGTGCAAACTCGTGGCCGGTTGCGACCCCGACCCGGCGAAGCGAGAGCAGGTGGAGGGCGACTTCCCCGGCATCCGCACCTTCGCCGACTACCAGGACATGCTCGACTGGGGGCTGGACATCGTCATGGTGGCCACGCCCATGCCGCTCCACGCCTCCCAGACGGTGGCGGCGCTGGACGCGGGCTGCCACGTGCTCCAGGAAGTCACCCTGGCGCAGACGCTGGACGAGTGCCGCCAGATCGCCCAGGCGGTGAAGGCGCACCCGAAGCAAAAGTTCATGCTGGCGGAGAACAACTGCTACCTCGGCCACATCATGTCCTGGAAGCGGATGTGGGAGGACGGGCTCCTGGGCGACTTCATGTACGCCGAGGCCGAGTACGTGCACGACATCCGCTCGCTTCTGCGCCAGCCGGACGGCTCCCCAACCTGGCGCGCCTCCCGTCCGCCCATCGTTTACTGCACCCATAGCCTCGGTCCCCTGATGAAGGTGACGGGCGAGCGCTGCACCCTGGCCCTCGGGCTGAACACGGGCAGCAAGCTGGAGCCGGACCTGGGCCACATCGACTTCGGGGTGGGTGTCTTCCAGACGGCCAGCGGCGGCGCCATGAAGGTGCTGCGGGCCCAGGCGGTGGCGCGCGAACCGGCCATGCACAACTACACCATCTACGGCACCAAGGGCTGCCTGGAGACGGCGCGGCCGCCCTACGACATGCGCACCAACGCCTACCTGGAGAGTGTCCCGCATCTGCACGGCATGATCGAAATGCCCCTCAAGGGGGACGTGCCCCACGCGCCGGCGGAGGCCTATGCCGGCGGACACGGCACGGTGGAGTACTACATGGTGCGCGACTTCATCCAGGCCATCGTCAACGACGGCAAGCCGCCCATCGACATCGAGTTGGGATGGAACATGACCGTGCCCGGCCTGTGCGCGCACGAGAGCGCCGTCAAGGGCGGCGCGCCCATCGCCGTGCCGCGGTGGGACGAGTAAGGGCGGACCGTCGCTCCCGCGAAGCGTCGGGGCCGGCGGCGAGCGAACCCAACCCCCGCTCGTGGTTTCAGAGAGGGAAACCCCGGCCCCCCTTCCTTTTTTGGGGAAGGGGGCCGGGGTGAGGGCTCCCGGCTAGGCAGGCCCCAGCACTCCGAGGATGTTCTGTCCCACGATCTTTTCGTAGGCCGGCGCGCTCAGCTTGCCCTCCGCCTTGAGCCCCTTCAGCCAGCCGAGGTGCGGCATCTTCAGGTCGCGCCGGCCGAAGGTGTGGTCGGTGCCGAACACCAGCTTGTCCTGCAGTTCGTCCAGGAGCCTGACCCCTAGCTCGGGCGAACGGTTGAGGGCGTTGAAGCCGCTGTTGGCCGAGATGTCGGCGTAGAGGTTGGGGTAGGTCCGCAACAGCCGCGGCAGAGCGCCCTCCTGCTGCACCGGGCCCTTGGGATAGCCCATCTTCTCCTCGGCCGTCAGCCCGGCGGCGATCTCGGCCCAGAAGCCTTGGCCGTGCCCGATAATGTTGGTGCCCGGCGCCTCCTGAAGCAGGCGCTCAAGCCGCGCCATACCGGGGTCGTCCTGCAAGCCGTAGGTGCCTTCTCCGAAACCCACGTTGTGGATGAGCACGGGCAGGCCCATCTCGCCGATCTGGCGGAAGAGGTTGATGGTGCGCGGGTCGTCGGCGGGGATATTGGCCGTGATCTCGCCGATGCCGCGGGCGCCATGGTCCACGAACCAACGCAGCAACGGGCGGAAGTCGGCGGTGGGCTTGTTGCCCAGCCAGCGGGGGTCCAGGTCCCCAAAAGGGATGAGGCGGTCGGGGTGGCGAGCGGCGCCCAGGAACTGCTCCCGCACGGACATGCCCTCAAAGTAGATCAGCGAGGGGAAGGTGATGGCCTCCGGGGAGACGCCGCTGGGAAGCAACACCGCCTTGTCCACCCCTTCGGTGTCCAGCCGAGCGATGATCTCCTCCCAGGTGATGGGCTCACCCTCGTCGATAGTGTACAGACCGTAGAGCTGACCGATGTGGGTGTGCACGTCGACGACCAAGAGTACCTCCACGCTCCGTGATCTGTCGGCGGACGGTAAAGTGGGGCTTGACGGCTGTCAAGATGAGATTCGGCCGCCAGGGACGAGAACGAGCGGCTGCTGGGCCAATCGGACCTCGTTAGGCCCATTTGCTTGTTGACAGAGACGGGTCTTGTGTATCAAGATAATCAGGTCGTTCCGGTTCCTTGTCTGTCACCTAAAGGAGAGAGACCAATGGCCGACAATGTCCTGACCCGACGCTCGTTCATCCGCACTGCCGGCGTGGCCACCACGGCAGCAGCAGTGGCCGCCTGTGGCGGTGGAGCGGAGCCTACTGCGGCCCCGGCCGCTACGGCAGCTCCCGCTGCCACCACTGCCCCAGCGGCAACGGCCGCCCCGGCAGCTACGGCAGCTCCCGCCGCCACCACTGCCCCAGCGGCAACGGCCGCCCCGGCAAGCAAGTACACCGAAGCCCCCAGCCTGGCGGCCAAGGTGGCAGCGGGCGAGTTGCCTCCAGTCGAGGAGCGCTTACCCGTCGAGCCCGTGATCGTCGAGCCGTTTGAGGAAGTGGGCGTGTATTGCGACGACCTGCATCGCGTCCTCACCGGCCCCGGCGACCTCACTGGCCATCGCACCTTCCTCTATGAAGCGTTCATGCGCTGGGACTACCACAACGACGAACTCAAGGCCATCCCCAACATCGCCAAGAGCTGGGATGTCAGTGCGGACGGCACCACCTACACCTTCTACCTCCGCGAGGGTATGCGCTGGTCGGACGGTGAGCCGTTCTCTGCCGATGACATCATGTTCTGGTACGAGGACATGGCCCTCAATGAGGAACTCACGCCCTCGTTCCCGCCCTGGCTCACGGTCGGCGGCGAGAAGGTAGTGATCGAGAAGGTGGACGACTACACTGTCACCTTCAAGTTCGCCGTACCCTACGGCATTCTGATCGAGTTCATGGCATTCCAGGGCCCGAATATCATCGCGCCGAAGCACTACCTGCAGCAGTTCCACCCCTCGTACGTCGACGCCGATGAACTGGCGGCCAAGGTCAAGGACGCCCAGTTCGAGTACTGGTATCAGCTCTTCGCTAACCGCAACGATACCATGAACAATCCGGATTGCCCGGTGGTTTGGGCCTGGAAGGTGGAGACCCCGTTCCCGGCGCAGCGCATGACCAGCGTCCGCAACCCGTACTACTGGAAGGTAGATACGGCGGGACAGCAGCTCCCGTACTTCGAGCGTGTTGTGGTCGACAAGGCCGAGAACAACGAAGTGATCATGATGAAGACCATCGCCGGCGAAGTGGACGTGCAGTACCGGCACATGGGCTTCGCGAACTACTCGCTGCTCACTGAGAACGAGTCGACCGGCGACTACACCGTGCGGCAGTGGATCGGCGGCCCCTTCCCGTGCGTCTACATCAACCAGAGCTACGGGGACGACGCCATCCGCGAGATCTTCCATCAGAAGGACTTCCGCCACGCCCTGTCGTACGCCATCAACCGCGACGAGTGCAACGATCTCTTCTGGTTCGGCCTGGCCACCCCGGGCAACCCGGTGGGAAGCACGCGCGACCAGTTCTACCAGGAAGGCTACGGAACCACCGCCATCGAGTACAACCCGGATAAGGCCAATGAGCTCCTTGACGGCATGGGCCTGAACGAGCGCGACAGCGCCGGCTTCCGGTTGCGCCCGGACGGCACGCGACTGAGCATCGTGATGGAATGCTACCCCAGCGAGATGGGTGTGCCGGTCATCGACATCTTCAGCCAGTTGGCCGGCTACTTCCAGGCGGTCGGCATCGACGCGCAGGCTAGTGAGATCGAGCGGTCCCTGTGGGGAACGCGCGCCTATGCCAACGAGTCCATGATGCCTTCCTACGACATTGCCAAGATCCTCTGGATCCTCGACCCCGGGTGGTTTGTGCCCTACGGCTGGTGCTACTGGGCGCCGTTCTACGCCTTGTGGGCCCTCGACCCGGCGACGGGCATGGAGCCGACGGACGAGATCAAGGAGATCATCGACTGGTACAACCAGCTCAAGCAAGAGCCCGACGACGCCAAGCGTACGGAGTTGGGGCGGAAGATCCTGGACCGCCACAACGAGAACATCTACGTCCTCGGCGTGTGCTCCATCGACATCCAGCCCATGATCGTGAAGAACGACATCGGCAACGTGCCTATGGCGGCGCCGGCCGAGTATCGTACCTATCACGAGGGCTTGGCCTGGCCGTTCCAGGTCTTCCGTCGCCAGTCGTAGTATGAGACGGTTCGAGGGCCGTGGGAGAGCTTCTCTCCCCGGCCCTCGACCATTGTCGGGAAGGGGATGCGCGTGATCGTAGATGCCCACGCCCACCTGGGGGTCGACTGGCCGGAGGAAGGTGTCCGGCCGACGGTGGCGCAAGCGATCGGCATGATGGATAGGGCCGGCGTGGACCGGGCCTGCACCTCTGCCAGCCGGTACTTGCGTTGCGACCTCCGCGAGGGCAACCGCGTCACGCGGGATGTGGTGCGCGCCTTCCCGGACCGCCTGATCGGCTTTGTCATTCTCAGCCCGCGCGAGAAGCAGCTTTCTTTGGCGGAGGCCGACCGCTACCTAGGCGGCGAGGGCTTCCGCGGGATCAAGGTGCACCGTTCCCATACCGACGTTGCCTACGACGACCCCCGCTACGATCCCATCTACGCCAAGGGCCAGGAGTACAAGGTCCCCGTACTTGCACATGCCTTCGTCCCCGCGGAGGTCGAGCAGGTCGTGAACGCGGCTCGCCGCTTCCCCGCGGTGAGCTTCATCGTGGGCCACTCCGGGGGATACTCGTGGGGCGACTGCCTCGACACCATGGCTTCTGTGCCCAACACCTACCTGGACGTCTGCGCCTCCTGTTCGGACTTGGGCCGGGTGGAGGCGTTCGTCGACGCGGTGGGTGGCAGTCGGGTCGTGTACGGCACGGATAACCCGTTTCTGGAACCCTCCCACTGCCTGGCCCAGGTGCGGGCGGCGGAACTGAGCGAATCGGACCGGGAACTCATCCTGGGTGGGAACATCCTTCGCCTGCTCGCGGAGGCCCGGTGAGGGTCTTCGATGCCAATCTGATTCTGGGGCGGCTCGGTTGGCGCCCAATCGGCGTGGAGTCGGCGGAAGACCTGCTGCGGGCCATGGATCGGTTCGGCATCGAGCGGGGCCTGGTATCGCACCTCACCGCCTGCATCCATGAGCCGGCGGCGGGCAACCAGGCGCTCTTCCACGCGGTGGCCGGGCACGAGGACCGACTCTTGCCCGTTCCGGTCGTAGACTTGCACGACGAGGGCCGCTGGACGGAGTCACTAGCGGATTGGGCAGAGCGGGGAGTGAGGGCGCTGCGAATCGAGCCGGCGTTCTACCGCAACCGCCTGGACGGGCCGGAGGCAGTGGCGCTGGCTAGGGCGGCTGCTGAACGGAACTGGCCCGTCGTGGTGGCGCTCAACTCGGTCAGGGGTGTACCCTGGGTCGGCGGCCACATGGCCCAGGCTCAGGACTTCGCGCGTACGTTCCCGGATCTGAAGGTGCTCGCCTTGGGAGCTATCCGGAGCCAGTGGTATGATATGCGCTCCGCTCTCAAGGGCAGCCCCAACCTGTATCTGGAACTATCCAGCCTGGAGACGGGGCTGGCAGCGGAGCAGTTGGTGGCCGCGGGCTTCGGCGGTCGTCTGTTGCACGGCAGCAATCATGGCATGTCATATGCGAACGTATGCCTGGAGAGGATACGCTGCTCTAGCCTGACCGAGGCCGACAAGGGTGCGATCCTCTGGGACAACTCGCTGAGGTTCTTGGGCGAGGGTTAGTCCGTAGTAATCAGACCAAGTCCCCACGGGAGGGAAGTGGATGCTCAGGTACATTGTCCGTCGGTTGATCTACATGATCCCGACTCTGTTGGCGGTGTCGATCGTGACATTCGTCATCATCCAGCTACCGCCGGGAGACTGGCTAACCTCGTACATCGCCCGCTTGAGCAGCACCGGCGAGACCGTGGACCAGGCCACCATCGAGTCCCTGAAGGTTCGCTATGGCCTCGGGCAGCCCATCTACGTGCAGTACGGCAAGTGGATGCGCAACCTCCTTCGCGGCGACTTCGGCCAGTCCTTTGAGTGGAACAAGCCGGTGATTGAGCTGATCAAGGAGCCGATGGCGCTAACGTTCGTCATATCGTTCCTGGGACTGATCATCCATTGGATTGTGGCCTTCCCCGTCGGGGTGTACTCCGCGGTTAAGCAGTACAGCGTGGGGGACTACCTGTTCACGGGGATCGCGTTCGTGGGGGCGGCCATCCCCCAGTTCCTGGTGGCCCTGGTGCTGATGTGGTACGTATTCGTGCAGACCGGAACCAACATCACCGGCCTGTTCTCACCCGAGTATAGGGAGGCGGCCTGGAGCCTGGGCAAGGTGATCGACTTGCTCAAACACTCCGTGACGCCGGTGCTGATCCTCGGGTTGCTGGGTAGCGCCGGGCTCATCCGCACCATGCGCGCCATGATGCTGGACGAGCTGCGCAAGCCGTACGTGGTGACCGGGCGGGCGAAGGGCCTCAAAGAGACCAAGGTCATCATCAAGTACCCGGTGCGCGTGGCACTCAACCCGTTCGTGAGTACCGTGGGTTGGTCGCTTCCGGGCCTCATCTCCGGCACCACCATCATTTCGATCGTGCTTGGGCTCCCCACCACCGGCCCGATTCTGCTGCATGCCCTCATGAGCCAGGATATGTATCTGGCGGGCAGCTTCCTGATGCTGTTGAGCGTGCTGACCATCCTGGGAACGCTGCTTTCCGATGTGCTGCTGGGTATCCTCGACCCACGCATCCGCCTGAGCGACTAACCATGGCCATGAAGACGGTGAGAGGCTGATCGATGACTCAAGAGAACCTGAAGCCCGAAAGCAGGGGAGAAGCTCACGATCGCGAGGATACCGCGACGGTCTTCGTGGCCTCGCAGTGGAAGCTGATGTACTGGCGCTTCCGCAAGCACAAGCTGGCCGTGATCAGCGTGTTTGTCTTAGCGCTGCTCTACACGGTGGCCATCTTCGCGGACTTCGTCGCGCCGTATGACCACAACAAGCAGAACACCAAGCTGCTCTTCGTGCCGCCGCGCGCGATTCGCTTCGTCGATTCGGCCGGCAACTTCAGCTTGCGGCCGTTTGTGTACGGCCTGGAGCAGAAGGTAGACGCGAGAACGCTGACCAAGACCTACACCGAAGACACCAGCATCAAGTACGACCTACGGTTCTTTGTGAAGGGCGACCCCTACAAGATGCTCGGTCTCATAGAAGGGGATACCCACCTCTTCGGGCTGGCCGACGGGGAGCGGTCTCTCTTCCTGCTGGGCAGCGACCGCAT
The DNA here is from genome assembly GCA_040768685.1 of Anaerolineae bacterium. Taxonomy (GTDB): domain Bacteria; phylum Chloroflexota; class Anaerolineae; order DRVO01; family DRVO01; genus Ch71. The sequence continues at coordinate 332,975 of JAXGMM010000002.1, read as the reverse complement.
GGGGCGCGACATGCTCTCCCGCATCATCCACGGCTCCCGCATTTCCCTGTCCGTCGGTTTCGTCGGGGTGATCATCTCCCTGGTCCTGGGGGTGCTCATCGGAGGCATTTCCGGCTATTACGGCGGGATAGTGGACACGGTGGTCCAGCGCATCATTGAGTTTCTGCAGTCCATTCCGACCATCCCGTTGTGGATGGCGCTGGCGGCGGCCATGCCGGTGTACTGGTCACCGGTGAAGATCTACTTTGCCATCCTCGTCATCCTGTCGCTCATCGGCTGGACGGGCCTTGCGCGCGTGGTCCGGGGACGCTTCCTGTCTCTGCGTGAGGAAGACTTCGTGATGGCGGCGCGGCTGGCCGGTGCGGGCGAACTGCGAATCATCGTGCGGCACCTAGTGCCCTCATTCCTCAGCTACCTGATTGCTAACCTGACGCTCTCCATCCCGGGAATGATCCTGGGGGAGACGTCGCTGAGCTTCCTGGGAGTTGGGATGCGGCCGCCCGCGGTGAGCTGGGGCGTCATCCTGAACGAGGCCCAGAAGCTTAGGGTAGTGGCGCAGGCTCCGTGGCTGCTGCTGCCCGGCGGGTTTATCGTGCTGGCGGTGCTGGCCTTCAACTTCGTGGGCGACGGCCTGCGCGACGCGGCTGACCCTTACGCTCGCTAGCCCAGGCCGCCCATAGTCGGGCGATCAAAGGGGCGCGCTCCCTGGGAGCACGCCTCTTTTCGTGCATCGGGCGATGCGCGCGCGTCAGTTGTACATGCCCATATCGGTCTGCCACTGGAGATAGCGGACGACATCATTCCGGCTGACCATTCCCACCAGGCGCCCGTCCTCGAGCACCGGCAGTTGGTGGAGGTCCTCCTGCGCGAGGCGCTGCAGGATCACGTTGCCGTCGGCCTCGGGCGGAACCGTCAGCAGGTCAGCCGCCGGGGTCATGATGGCCGCCACTCTTGTCTGCTCCCACTGCCCGGGGTCGATGCGCGCCAGGTCGCTGGTGGAGACGAGCCCCAGCAGCCGGCCACCGGCGAGGACGGGAAAGGCGTGCTGGTGATACATGGCCACGTAGCGGTCCACGAACCGGCGCACCGGTAGGTCGGGGCCGATGCTGACGAACTGCCGCTCCATGATCCGTTCAGCAGTGATGTCGCCCATCACCTCGCGGACCACAATCTGGCGCTGACTGGACACGGCGGCGTTGCGCAGTAGCCACCCGCCCGTGGTCACCCACAGTCCAGTGACCCAGTCGTTCCGAAACAGGTAGTAGGCGCCGAGGCCCACCAGCGCGAAGGCGAGCGTCTGGCCCACGCGGGAGGCGAGCCGCCCGGCGGCCCGAAGATCGCCGCTGATCCGCCAGCACACGAGACGCAGGAGTCGCCCGCCATCAAGAGGCAGGCCGGGCAAGAGGCGGAAGACGGCTTGCACGCCGGCGGCCCGGGATGTGTACTCAAGGACGGCGGCCAGGAAGGGCGACGAGGGTTCCGCCCATCTCCGGCCCATGGCGGCGAGCGCCGCGATGCCCAGGGCGCCTAGCGGCCCCAGCAGCGTCACCGCCAGCTCCGGCCCGCTGCCGAGGGGAGGGTCGCCCGCCTGGGAGGCGCGGCCGAAGGGGTAGAGGACCAGCCGGTCGGGGGTCTCACCCAAGGCGCGCGCCAGGCGCAGGTAGGTCAACTCCTGCACAAGCACGAGCACGAAGTACAGGAGGCTGGTGAGCAGGCCGGCGCTCCAGCGTTGCCAGGCCGGCCACCCGGGCGGATCGAGGAAGACGTGGCCGGAGGCGAAAGTCCAGGCGAGCAGGAAAGCGATGACGGGCCAGCCGGCCTCGATGTAGACGGTGGCGGCGCCGACGCGCCCGAGGCGCCAGGCGCGGGCGCCAAGGCCGCCCCTCGTGAGGGCAGTGGGCGTGGCCGCTGTATTGGCGTTGCTCCGTCCGCCATGCACGAGTGGATTATGCCGGTCGGCGCGGCTTCTCACAACCAAGCAGATGGTACTGCCGGCTCGGGCCGGGGAGGCAAAGACGGGGGTCCTGTGTCTCGGGGAATAGAGGGAGGCGGCCTCGGGGCACGCTCGCGCGCGGTTCGAGCGCTGGACCGCCTGCAGGTGCCCGAAGAGGTGATTCTGATCGCTCTCGGGTTGGCGGTTGGCCTGGCCGCAGGGCTGGCCGCGTTGGTGTTCCGCTGGGGGATCTCAACGACGGCACAGGCGGTGTCAGCCGCCCGCGCTGCGGCGCCCACGGCCTGGATCAGGGCGCTGGTTGTGGTCCTGGCGCCGGCGCTGGGCGGCCTGGCGGTGGGCCTCATCGGCCGCTACGTGGCGCCCGAGGCTCAGGGCGGCGGCATTCCGGAGGTCATGGAGGCGGTGGCTCTCCGGGGAGGCCGCATTCGCCGGCGGGTTGCCCTGGCCAAGACGGTGGCCTCGGCTCTCACCCTAGGTTCGGGGGGCTCGGCGGGCACGGAAGGGCCTATCGCTCACATCGGGGCGGGCATAGGCTCCAGCGTGGGCCGGCTGTTCGGCCTCTCCGACGAGCGCACCCGCAACTTGGTGGCCTGTGGGGCGGCGGGCGGGATCGCGGCTACCTTCAACGCGCCGATCGCCGGAGTGTTGTTCTCCTTGGAGGTGATCCTAGGAGAGTTCAGCGCCCGCTACCTGGGAACGGTGGTGGTGTCGTCGGTGACGGCGGCTGCGGTGGCGTCGCTCTTCCTGGGGAGCCGGCCGGCCTTCGCCGTGCCGTCGTGTGCCCCGGCCGGCCCCGGCGAGCTGCCGCTCTACGCCCTCCTCGGGCTGATGGCGGCGCCGGTGGCGGTGGGTCTATCGCGAGCGCTGGGATGGGCGACCGACGTCTTTGCGCGGGTTCCAGTTCCCCGGTGGCTGAAGCCCGCTCTGGGAGGCTTGGCCGTCGGCGTGATCGGACTCGCGCTGCCGCCGGTGCTGGGCGTCGGGTATGGGGTCATCGAAACGGCCCTGCACGGTGGGATCGCCGGCCCTCTGATGCTCGCCCTGCTGGCCGGCAAGCTACTAGCCACCGCGCTCACCCTCGGCTCCGGAGGATCGGGAGGCATCTTCGCGCCCAGCCTGTACCTGGGGGCGATGTTGGGCGGCCTGTTCGGGACCGCCGTACACGCCCTTTGGCCCCAGGCCACTGCTCCGGTGGGCGCCTATGCCCTGGTGGGGATGGCGGCCGTTTTCTCCAGCGCCGCTCGCACGCCGGTCATGGCGGTGGTTATCGTCTTTGAGATGACCGGCGACTACCGCATGGTGATGCCCCTGCTGCTCGCCACCATAGTCGGCACCCTACTCAGCCAACGGCTGGACGCCGACTCCATCTACGCCGCCACCCTCGCCCGGCGAGGCATCCGGCTGCGGCAGGGACGCGACCTGGACCTGCTGGAGGGCATTCCCGTCCGGGAGGCCATGAGCACGTCCGTGACGGCAGCCGAGGCCAACTGGCCGGCGGCGCGCATGTGGCAGGCGTTGGTAACCAGCGGCCAGAACGCCCTCCCGGTGACGGACGCGGCCGGGCGCCTGCAGGGCATCGTTACGGCGCGCGACCTTGAGGCGGCGGCGGAGCGACTGAAGGATCGACCGGCAACGGCCGCGGATGCGGCAGTCACGGAGGTGCTGGTCGCGCATCCCGACGAACCGGTGTCGGAGGCGTTGCGGCGAATGGGGGGACGCGACCTCGGCCAGTTGCCGGTGGTGGCTGAGCACGACGACGGGCGTCTGTTGGGGCTGCTGAGCCGCGAGGACATCATCCGTGCATACAACCGGGCCGCTCTGGCGCGGATTGACCATGCCGGCGGGCCGCTGACGCAACTGCAGCACCTGCCGGGCGCGGCAGTGCACGTGATGAGCGTTGAGGACGGATGTGCTGCCCAGGGGCGGACACTGGCGGAACTGAAGCTGCCGGAGGGTTGCGTTCTCGCCCTCGTTATGCGGGACGAGCGACCGCTGATCCCGCGAGGCGATCTGCAGCTGCTCTGCGGCGACCGAGTGACGGCCGTCTGCCGGCCGGGCACGGCGGAGGCGGTGGCGCGGGCCTTCGCCGGTAAGGAGCGCTAGACGGTCATCCCCTGCCGGCGCCGGTCTGCAAGCGCGACGATGCGCCTGGCGATATCGTCGGCGGCCTCGGGGCGAGAGACGGAGCGCGCGCGTTCGGAGAGTGCGGCCGCCTGGTCTGGGTGGGCGAGAAGCCGCTGCACCTCGGCCGCGGCGACCGGCGGCGAGGGCGCCCAGATGGCGGCGCCGCGGCTGCAGCAGAAGCGAACGTTGTCCGTCTCCTGGCCGGGGAGGGCGGCGATGATCACCGTCGGCAGACCCTCGGCCATGGCCTCAGCGAGAGCGTTGGGCCCGGCTTTGGTGAGCAGGACATCCGCCGCCCGCAGCCAGACCGGCATGTCGGGCACGAAGCCGAGCACCCGCGTCGGGCCGGCACGCCCGGCCAGCCGGCGGCGAAGGGTCTCGTTGCGGCCGCAGATGACTACCGTCTGTACCATCGGAGCGAGGACGCGGGTCAGGGCTTCGCTGACGGCCGCCAGCGGCCCGGATCCGGCCCCTCCGCCGGTCAGCACGACCAGAGGCCGGTCGGGATCGAGCCCCAGGGCGGCTTTGGCCTGGACCGGATCGACGGAGACTGGGGGGCCGGCGGGGATGGGTTGGCCGCACTCGACCACCCGTTCCGGCGGCACCCCGGCCGCCAGGGCCGCCTCGGCGGCCTCCGTCGACGGCACCAGGTAGAGGTCCACTCTCGGGTTGAGCCAGAAGCTGTGCAGCCGGACCAGGTCGGTGACGATGCAGGCCACCGACATACCGCTGGAAGGAGACGCCAGCCGCAACGCCGGCCGCACCAGCAGCGGGTGCACGGGGATGAGGACGTCGGGGCGGAAGTCGCGGACCAGGCGGCGCAGGTAGCCGGACACAAGGGGCCAGCCGGCGTAGCTCATCACGTCGGCGGTGGGGGCGGCGTCGCTGGCGCCCCATAGGACGGTCCAGAGGCCGGGCAGATGGTTCACCAGGGGGCCGTACACGTCGGGGAAGCGGCTGAGGGGGAACCTGCGGCAGCCGCGAAGGACGTCCTCGATGGCGGTCACGGCGCCGGCATCTTGTCGCCGTAGAGCTTCGGCGACGGCATTGGCGGCGGCCATGTGGCCGCCGCCCGTCCATGACGAGAGGAATAGGTAGCGCAACTAGCCGACCTCGGGCGCCGGCATCTCGGATCCCGGAGCCTCAGGCCTGGACAGGCGCTTCAAACGGCGCTCGAACACACGTCGCTCCAACATAACTCTATGGTTGCAGACAAGGCAGCGCAAACCGATGTCGGCGCCGATCCGCACAACACGCCAGTCGTAACTGCCGCACGGATGCGGCTTGCGCAGCGTGGCTATGTCGTTTGGCTGCACGTCTATCGGCATGGCGACCTGTCTAGTGCGGGCAATCCGGCGGCTCTTGCCGCGCGGCCCGGCGATGCTAGAATGAGCCTAACGACTGGCCGGAGAGCCCGGCGGGAGGGTGCACGCACTGGAAACTATAGAACTGGCTAACCGAATAGTGAATGCTCTATCCGACCACCTCGGAGAGGATATCCTCCTTTTGGACATACGGTCCGCCTCACCCATGGCCGATTACTTCGTCATCTGCCATGCCGGCAGCGAGCGCCAGATCAATGCCCTGGTGGAGGCGGTGTCCGCCGTCCGCGAGGACGACGGCCCGCGTCCGCGGATCGAAGGTGAGGCATCGTCGGGATGGGTCCTGGTGGACCACGGAGCCGTCATCAGCCACATCTTCTCCGCTGCCAAACGCGAGTACTACGACCTGGAGAGCGTCTGGAAGACGGCCAGGACGGTGGTTCGGGTCCAGTAGGCGACTGCGCCTAGGGCCGCCCGAACACCCAGCTATCGTCGGCGCGCCGGTACCGGCAGAGCTCGCTGTTCTCAAAGAAGAGACAGATCTCTTTCTGGGCGTTCTCCGGCGAGTCGGAGCCATGTACCAGATTGCGGTCCATCTCGATGGCGAAGTCGGCGCGGATGGTCCCCGGCGCCGCCTTGACCGGATCCGTGGCGCCCATCACCGCGCGGACGGTGTCGATCGCCCGGTCCCCGGCGATCACCATCGCCACCACGGGGCCGGACGTGATGTAGGTGATCAGGTTATCGAAGAACGGCTTGCCCTCGTGGACGGCGTAGTGCCGGCGCGCGAGGTCGTTGTCGATGTTGAGCATCTTGATGGCGAGGAGCCGCAGGCCTCTCTTCTCAAAGCGCCCGATGATCTCGCCCACCAGGCCTCTCTGAACGGCGTCGGGCTTTGCCAATACCAGGGTTCGTTCCATTTAGCCTCCACGGCATCGTGGTTCAGAACGCGGCGCCGTCCGGTCTAGGGCCTTGCCCGCTGGGACGAGACCGGCCCGGTCGGCATTGCTGTCGTCCGAGTTCAGGAGTCCAGCCGCTGCAGGACTCTTTGATACGCCGCCAGGGCATCGCGATGGCGGCCGGCCCGAGTGCAAGCATCGCCCATAAGTTCGATGGCGTCCAGGCTGTCGGTCTCGTTGGCGATGGCGGCGAGGGCTTCGATCACCTGCTCCAGGCCCTGCTCCGCCTCCACCAAGGGGGCGTAGGCGCTCAGAGCGGCTTCCAGGTTCTCCCCCTGATAGGCGGCCTGGGCTGCCTTCAGCGCGGCGGCCAGTTCCTCGTCGTCAAGCCTGGGGGCAGGACGCGCACTGGGCGGGAGGCTCTCCAGCCACTCATCGTGCTGCTCCTCAAGCGCGGGCTCGACGGCCGTCGCCGCGCCGGGGGCTTCGGGGACTACCTCGGCCGGACCTGCCTCTCCGGCCGGCTCTTCAGTCGGTGTCTCGCTGTCTGCCTCGGCCGGCTCCGGCGACTCGCTCTCCGCCTCGGTCTCCAGCAGCCACTCGGGCAACTCGAGATCCAGTTCCTCGGCCGGCGCGTCGGGGCCCTTGGCGCCGAGCAAGTAGGCGGGCATCTCGATGGCGGGGTCGGCCATCGGCAGGGGTGAGTCGGCCCCGAAAAGGCGCTGGGCATACTCGCCCAGAGGGTCAACGGCGGAAGCCTGGTCCAGGAAGGGCTGGGCGTGGGCGGCAAGCCCCTCGGCGGCCAAGGCGGCGGCGAGGATGAGGTTCGCCTTGACGCACTTGGGCAGGTACTGGTGTACGGTCTCGGCCTCGGCCTTGGCCTCGGGCACGTGTCCCTCTCGCCACAGGGCCTCGGCGAGACCGAGCCGGACATCGATCCGGTCGGGCTCGTCATGCAGGACGGCCTGGAACTCGGGCAGGGCTCGGGAGGGCAGTTCGCTTCGGGCGTAGATGCGCGCCAGGGCGGCGCGGCTGATCTTGAGCTTCGCCGAGTCTGCCTGGCCGGCTCGCTGGTAGAGGCGGATCAGTTCGTCGCGGACCTCCTCGCTGTTGGGAGCCAGTTCGGCGGCGCGGCGGAGGTGAACGACGGCCTGATCCGGAGAGCCGCGGTGCTCGGCGATGAGACCGAGGCCGGCGTAGGAAACGTAGTCCTCGGGATCGAACTCCAGGACGGCCTCAAAGGCAGCCTGAGCCTCATCGGCGAGCCCGTTCTCCCAGAGGGCCTCGGCCAGGATGCGCCGGGCCTGTACGCAGTCGGGGTGCTCGCCGAGAAGGACGCGGGCGATGGCGGCGCCGTCCTCGTAGCGGCGCTCCTCGATGCAGCGCCGAATCTCTTCCAGCGACTTGCTGAGTGTTACGCGTGCCATAGTGCTCCTTGGGAGCGACCGCCAAGCTTGCCCGGGGAACTGACCCGGGGTCGGGAGGGCCGGCGAGGGCCAAATGCGACCGTTCCGAGCGCAGCACGCATTCTAAGCGGAGCGGAATCCTGAGGCAAGAGCGCCCAGACAGTCAGGGGAGCCGCCGTAATCACGGTGGCTCCCAGGTGGAGATGGCGGGATTCGAACCCGCGTCCAGAAGATTCATCGGAGAACCGGCTACAGGCTTAGTCGACCTTTGTTGTCTCGCCCCCTGCCGACCCGATCGACGGGATGGCAGAGCGCCAGTCGATTGTCTTTCTGCTCCCTTATCGACGTGGGGGAACAGGCATTCCGGTTTGTTTTTTCGCCCCGTGGCCCGCTCCGGAATGGCCTGCCTCGGGACCTAGCCGCACTGTTTGGCGGCTACAGCTCCGGTCCTACCGCTTACGCGGCGAGAGCCAGAGCCTGATTCTGATTCTGAGTGCCAGTTACTTGGCTTGCCCGTTTTGACGGAGACGAGCGCTCCGGCCTGCGTTTCGCCGACAGCCTCCCCTGTCGAGACCTTTCATCCCCAAGATGAGCGTATTGTACCACGCGACGGGTATAGAGCCAAGCCCAATGCGAGTTCGAGGCCGGGTGTCTCGATACTGCCGCAAGGTGGCGCAGTACCGCGCCATTCCCCCTTCCCGCATCGGGAAGGGGGCTAGGGGGCTAGGTCAGCCCCCAAGGCCGCGTAGTGGCCGCCCTGTCCGGACGCCCGCTCAGCGGCGTGCTCACCGGGAATCGGAAGGCGCTGCCGTCGCTCCTCGCCTCACTTGCCTGTCGGGGCGGAGCGGGTATACTAGAGGCGTAACGGGGACACCCCGGGGTGAGGACTCTTGCGGGGCCGGCCACCTCTCCGTACAATGGACAGATACGGGAGGGATGGCAGAGCGGCCGATTGCGGCGGTCTTGAAAACCGTTGTGGGTTCGCCCACCGGGGGTTCGAATCCCTCTCCCTCCGCCTGTGGTACCTGGGGAGATGCCGGAGTGGTCGATCGGGGCCGCCTGCTAAGCGGTTGAGGGGTATTATAGGCTCCTCCCAGGGTTCGAATCCCTGTCTCCCCGCTGTAAGTGAATACGCGCCCGTACCTCAATTGGATAGAGGGACGGTCTACGGAACCGTTTGTTGAGCGTTCGAGTCGCTCCGGGCGCACCAGATCAGGGGCCCTGCATCGCCGCAAGGCCCCTTTTGCTTGCTGAAGACGCCCCCATCCCTGCTGCGCACCGCCCCTACAGCCGCGCCCACGCCTCCAGGACCAGCCTGCGGGTGCGGTACTCGCCGAACTGCCGCATCTCTTTCTCCTTGAGCACGCGGAAGGTCTCCCCGGGGAAGTCGGGGCCGTAGACGTCCTGGGGATCAAGGATGTAGCGGAGGTCGCGCTCGTCGAGGCCGTAGAGCTGGGCGTAGTAGGCGTCCAGCTCCGCCCGCAGGACGGCCCGACGGTCCTCGTCCCACCGGAAGGGCGGCAGGGGGATGCCGTCCGCGGCCGCCTCCGCCCAGGCAGGCGGGTTCGACTCGTGGCCGCCAGTCGCGTCCCGGTTTGCCTCCCACTGCGCGCGAATGGCCTTCCGAAGCGGCTCGTCCGCCTCGCGCCAGAGGTCGTCGGCGAAAGGCTTGATGTCCCAGGCGGTGTAGACGAGCTCGAGGGCGCGCGGAACGATAGCCCGCAGGTGACCGCTGAGGTATGTGTCAGGCGGTAACGCGGGCAGCTGCTGCACGAAGAAGAAGTTCATGTGAGTGCCGGCGATCTTCTGGCGTGTGACGTAATCGAGTGTGATCGAATTCATGTTCGCCGTTAGGCAAAGCGCTTGAGGAGCCGTTGACGGCGGTGCCAACAGGAGCGGGGCGTTGTTCCCTACCCCCACCCGAGGCAGGAGGCCGAAGATGGCGGTGCGCTCGTCGGTGGCGCGGGCAATGTCGCGGAAGCCGAGGAGCCACTGCCGCTCCCAGCCGCGCAGGCGCGCCTCCACCTCCGCCTGCGGGACCCAGTACCAGGGCAGGGACACGTAGGCGGGGTCGGCGTACTGGGCGGGGGCGGGGCCGGGCAGCTGGGCGGTGCGGGAGCGCACCGGCTCGTAGGTGCCGAAACGGTGGTCGAACTGGTGGATCATCTTGGCCTCGTACAGAGGCAGGTAGACCTCGCTGCCCCGCAGGCAGCGGTTGCCCTGCAGCCGGTAGCCCTGCTCGTGCAGCTCCTCGGCGGTGCGGAAGAGGTGGGAGTCGTTGGACATGTGGAACATGGTGCTGAAGCGGATGCCCCACGGGTTATCGCCGGTCTCGTCGTTGACGAGGATGGGCGCCCGGCGGTAGATCCTCTCCGTCAGCTCGGCGTCGGCGCGGGTGCGGAAGATGGGGCAGGTCTTGGTGTTCGGGTTCAGGCGCAGGAAGTCGTCTCGCGTGAGAGTGAACACGCGCTCCTTGTCCCGCAGTTGGTGGGGCTGGGTGAGGAAGAAGGCGAAGGACATGACCTCACCCCGGCCATTCGGCGGAGCCGAATGGCCTGCCCCTCTCCGAGGCGGAGAGGGGAGGTCGGGAGGGGCGGTGCGCGACGAGGCCATGGTGAGGAGGGAGAACTTGTAGCGGCTGTCCACCGCGGGGAAGAGCTTCTGCCGGTTCTCGAAGTCGTAGAGGCTGACCAACGCGCCGGATTGCACCAGGTCGGCGAAGAAGTACTGGGTGGTGGCGTCGGTGGCGATGCCGGTGGGCACCACCAGGCCGGCGCGGCCGCCGGGGCGGGCGCCGGCGCGGAGCAGCTCGGTGAAGACGGTGTAGGTGTTGATGTCGCCCCGGCCGGTGAGAGGGAAGCGCCCGGAGCCACGCAGGAACAGGCTCAGGCACTCGCGATAGTGCAGCTCGTCCCGGTACTCCTGCCAGAGGGAGGGCTCGTCCTGGGGTAAGCGCGCGATCAGCCGCTCACGGGCGGCCTTGTTGGCCGCAGCGGCGATGTCCGCGTCGCGGGCCGCAAAGAACTCCTGCTCCTGAAGCTTCGTTCGCTCCCAGGGCGGGTTGCAGAGCAGAACGTCGAAGCCGCCTTCCTGGTAGACGTCGGGGAACTCCAGGGGCCAGTGGAAGAAGCGCTGTCCGATCGCCAGGTCGGCGGCGGTGGCGAGCAGGGGGCCGTAGGCGGCGCCGGGCTGTCGCAGGTAGCCCCAGAGGGCGCCGGTGGTGGGGATGCGGGCGTCGCCGCCGTAGCCGCTCCCGGCGTGCGCCTCGTCCAGGGGGGTGAAGAAGGCGGCCGTCCAGAGGTCGCAGGCGGTCTTGAGCCGGCGCCGGTCATCGCGGCTCAGCAGGTCGCGGTACAACTCCTCCTGAACGCCGATGTCGGAGACGCTGTCGCTGGGAAGGTCGGCCAGGGCGGCGAACTCGGCGGCGAGGACGGCGACCGCCGCGTTGGGCGTGCCCCCCAGGGCCAATTGGCCCTCGCGCTGCTCCTTGTTGAGCCGTTTGATGCTGGCGGCGACCTTCTTGTCGTCGCCGGTGACGGCGGCGTAGGCCTCGTCGGGAATGCCCTCGGCGAGGACCTTGAGGTCGGCCACGCCGACCAGGGAGTCGCCGCAACGGATGCGGTAGTCGAGGAAGGTGAGGGGTTTGCCCGGGTTGTGGCCCTCGAGCCAGAGGGCGACCTTGCACAGGTCCACGGCCAAGGGGTTCTTGTCCACCCCGTAGATGCAGTGGGTGACGGCGAGGCGGGTGCCCTCGCGGACCTTCTCGGGAGCGGGCTCGTCGTCGCCCGTGTCCAGCTTGGCCCACTCCCGCCCCAGGCGCCGGGCCGCCGCCAGGAGGAAGTGGCCGCTGCCGCAGGCGGGGTCGCAGACGGTGAGGGAGAGGAGAGCCTGCTTTTGGGCTTCGCGGAGGGCTTCTCCCCGCCGCGGCGTCGCCCCGCCGTCGCCGCCGGCCGCCTCGGCCAGTCGCGCTTCCATGACGGGCACGAGGGCGGAGTTTACCAGCTCGGCGACGAGGTCGTGACGGGTGTAGTAGGAGCCGGTGGTCTTGCGTTCGCTCCCGTGGGCGAAGAAGAAGGTGGGGTGGGCGCCGTCCGGCGCCAGGACCGGCTGCAAGTCCAGGAGGCTCTCGTAGACGCTCCCCAGCTCCTCGACGTCCAGGGCGGCGTAGTTCACCCGGCGCCGCACCCTCTCGTTGGGGGGCACGAAGTAGGAGAGCGCCGCTATGGCCGCCAGGGCGGAGCGGTTGTCCAGGAAGGAGGAGTCCAGGTGCGGCAGGTGGCGGAAGAGCTCGCCGTTGAGGGCGGTGAGGCCGAGCTGCTGCGCGAAGCGCTCCTCCCCCAGCACCTGGAAGAGCAGCCGCAGGCCGAGGTAGACGTCGTCGAAGCGTTCCGGCGCGCTCAGGGGTTGGTCGGCCAGGGCGCGCAGGCGGGTCAGGCTGAAGTGCTCGTCGTATCGAGAGGTGCGGCTGTCGGAGCCGTCGCCCGACCGGAGAAGGCGTCGCTCCTCGGCTACGAGGAGGAACAGCAGCCTGTAGATGAGGTAGAGGAGCTCCCGGTAGAGCTCGCCCGCGGTCAGGCTCCCGGCGGTCACCCGGCTGCGGAGCTCGGTGTTCTTGGGGTGGCGAAGGAAGCCGTTGCCCAATTCGATGATGGCGGTCTCCACGGCGTCCCGCAGCCCGGCGCGGATACGGCCGCCCTCCTCGATTCCCTGCTGGTGGTAGCGTTCCAGCAGGCAGTCGGGGGCGTCGCCGGCGCCGAGGGGAAGCCGGGTGCGGTGGGCGAGACGGTAGAGGAGGATGAACTCGTCCAGCCGGTCGCCCTCCAGCATCTGCCTGAGGTCGAACTCGATGTAGGTGGGCCGGGTGAAGTAGGACGAGTCCCGCAGCAGCCGCAGGACGTTGCCGTTGGTCGCCACGCCCCAGAGGGACTCGCTCCGGTTGAGATAGTCCTGCACGAGCGCGTGGGGAGACATCCCGCCGCGGGCGGAGGGCTGACGGCTGCCCAGTTCCTGCTCACTGCCGACGATGTGCACCGGCGGGGCGTCCTCGCCGTCGCCCGCGCGGTGGCTGAGGGCGTAGGTGCGCCCGTCCACGACGGCGGCCCTTCGCTGGTAGGTCAGGCGGTAGCCCAAGGCCTCCAGCAGGGGCAACACCCACTGCTCGCGGGTGATGGTGACGGTGGACTCGGCCGGGTCGCGAGCCAGGCGGCGCCGGAAGGCGGTCCAGTAGGCGCGAGCATCGCTCCAGGCACGGGTCACCTCGTAGTCCAGGGAGCGGCGGGAGTCCAACCCGAAGTCCTTGGGCGACTGTCCCTCCCGATCGGCGATGGTCTCCAGGAAGTCGGGAGAGAGTAGCCCCCCCTCGATGCTGACGGCAGTGTAGCTTGGCACTAGCGCACCCCTTGCGGCAACGGCAGCAGGACTAGGACACCGAGCAGGTCCGGGGGCATCTGCGGCTCGACTCTGACCGTGCCGCCGCCGACTACCTGCCGCAACCGGGCGTGCGCCTCCTCCAGCTCGGTCGCCCGTTCCCGCATGAGGTTCTCGAGATCGGACTGAAGGTCGGGCCAGGAGGAGATCGCCTCATCCAATACCTCGTGCTTCTCGCCGATCGGCACATTGGCGGCACTTTCGGCCTCGTCCATCAGCCGGCCGGCTTCCTTGGTGGGGAGGGCCTCGACGCCCGGGGCGTAGCCGGAGAAGCCCCACACCAGGGTCTCCTCCGCCAGGGACGGTTCGGTGCTGCGCCCAAGGTACTGCAAGTAGCGAAGGCGCAGGAGGAGCAGGTTGGTCCGGCGCTGCACCTGCCGCGTTCGTATGACGCCGCACCGAGCCACCGGGCTGTCGGAGCCGGAGGGGTGGAAGGCCAGGTCCAGTAGGTACTCGGCCAGGCTCTCCACCAGAGGATGGTTCCGGCCGATGAAGGTCAAGCCCTCGGGAGTGGGGGAGTCGAAGGTGATGGGCCAAGGGTCGGGGGCTTGGCCCAGCCGAGCCCGCACCGGAGAAGGCAGACCGGCGAGACCGAGGGACCAGTGCCCGCGTTGCCGGCTCAGGTGGAACTCCAGACGCTGCGACGCATCGAGCAGGAAGTCGCGGACGGCGGCGGGGTGACCGAGCACGGAGTCGCTCTGGGCCAACTCCCGCTCGACCTCCTCCGGCCGAATGGCGTGCTGGGCGAAGCGGGCGCGGCTCTGCTTCTCCCGCTGGGCGGCCCGTTCCTGCTCGTCTTGCACCTCACGCGCGATGCGGCCCACGTCCGGAGAGTCCGAAAACAGGCGCAGTTGGGTGGCTTCCTCGTGGCCGGCGCGGAGGAACAGGGAGCGCATCACCGCCTCCATGATGCCTTCGCTGTCTATGGGCACGGGCACATGGATGCCTAGGTCTCGCCTGATGTCGCGCGCCTTACGGAGCAGCACGTCGAGGACGGCGCCGTCGACCGGGTTGTCCTGGCCGAAGAGGAGCGACACCTTGACCACGGGGGCAGGCTGGCCGAACCGGTCCACCCGGCCCTCGCGCTGCTCCAGCCGGTTCGGGTTCCAGGGCAGGTCGTAGTGGACGGCGGCGCTGAAGTGCTCCTGCAGGTTGATGCCCTCGCTCAAGCAGTCGGTGGCCACCAGTACCCGGTGCTCGACTTGGGAGAGGTCCTCGACCATCACCCGGCGTTCGTCCTCGGTGGTGGCCCCGGTGACGGAGGCCACCCTTAGGCCGGGGAAGCGTCCCTGCAGACGCTCCTGGAGCTCCTCGGCGACGTAATCGGAGGTGGCGATGTAGCGGCACCAGACTATGGGCCGGTAGCCCTGGGCAAGGAGGTCGGCCACCACCTTCACCGCGGTCATCAGCTTGTTGTCGGCGTCACCCCTGAGCTTGCGCGCCTCCCGGGCAAACTGCCGCAGCTTCTGGTCCTGACCGGAGCGTAAGGTGTCGTCGTGCCCTTGGGCGTCGAAGACGTTGGAGGGCTGAGCGTCCACAATGATGTCGGCGTCGAATGGGTCGAAGACGACCGGCTCGTAGGTCTCCTCAAGCTCTTCTGCCGTGGCGTCTTTCAGGGCCTCCCGGGTGGCGTCTGCCGTGCCATCGTCGTCTTCGCGGACGCGCTTGGTTAGGGCGGCCTCAGCCGCAGCCGGCGAGGAGGAGACGCAACGCAACAGGGCTAGGGCGGACCAGAGACGCATGCGTCTCCGCCAGCCGGTCAGCGTCTCGGCGGAGCGGACCATCTCACTGGCGAAGGAATACACCGCCTTATACAGCTTGCTGTACTCGATGGAGAAGTGGTAGGGCTGCTCCGAGTCCGCGTCGTCCCGGCGGGGGAAGGGCGTGTCTTCACCCATCCACTTGAGCACGTCTCCGCGGCGCCGCTGAACGAAGTGCCGCGCCAGTTGGCGCCGCTCCGTCTCGCTCAGGTTCGCCAAGCTTAGCTCTCCGAACTCGGGCCGGAGAAGGCCGAGGATGGAGAGGAAGGAGTCCTCCATGCCGCTGTGGGGAGTGGCGGTGAGCAGGATAAGGTGGCGCTTGCTGTCGGCGGAGAGGAGCTTCAGCAGTTCGTGACGCTGCTGCTGTGTGCTGCTTCTCCGACTGCGGGAGGGCTGAGCCGCCCCGTGCGCCTCGTCCACCAGTACCAGCTCGGGGCAATGTTGGAGGAACGCGGCCCGGTACCGCTCCGACTTGACCAAGTCGATGCTGGCTACCAGGTGGCGGTGGTGCCGGAAGACGCTTGTGTCGGGCGGCGCCTCTCGCTCCAACCTCGGCAGGGTGCCGGAGCGTACGACGGTGGCATCGATGTGGAACTTCTCCGCCATCTCCTTGTGCCACTGGTCGCATAGGTAAGGGGGGCAGAGCACGGCCACACGGCTGACCTCACCGCGGTCGAGGAGCTCCCTGGCGATCAGGCCGGCCTCGATGGTCTTGCCCACCCCAACGTCATCGGCGATCAGGAGGCGCACGGTATCCAGCCTGAGGGCCATGAGCAGGGGCACGAACTGGTACGGTCGGGGTCGGAACGACAAGTGCCCCAAGGAGCGGAAGGGCGCCGCACCCTCGCGGAGAAGCAGACGAGCCGCTTCCATCAGGAGCCTGACGGCGGCGTGGTCCTGGGCGTCTTGGGGCGCAGGCAAGGGGAACTGCGCGGGCTCTATGCGCTCGAAGGGCAGGCTGTAGCCGATCAGGTCCGAGAGAGGCTGCAGCACGCCGCAGACCTCGCGTGAGCTACCGCCTAACGGGCGAAGCAGGGTCACCTGTGGCTCCTGCGAGGGGAGCACTACCCACTCTCTCTCGCGGTACCGGACCAACGAGCCGGGGCGGGGGGTCACGGCCGGGCCTCCCCGAACACATCCGGGTATCTCGCCACCTGTTCCTCCGGATCTCGGTCGTAGCGAATGACGATCACGCGGTAACCCTTCTCTTTGAGCTCACGCCTGACCTCCTCGTCTCGAGCCCTTTGCTGCGGCTCATCATGCACGCTGCCGTCGCAGAAGACGCACACGTTTGGCTCGTAGTAGAAGTCGGGCATGGCGTAGACGTCCTCTACTTGGCGCTGGGCGGCCTCGGGGAGGCGCCGGTTGGTCCGGTGGATAAGGTCGAGGACCTGCCTCTCAAGGTCGGAGCGAGTGTCGGTTAGAGACCGCAGCCGGCGGTAATGGGCCTCGTAGTCGTGTTCATTGCTCCCGGCACGGGTGACGGACGCGGACAGGCCGAGCAGGAAGTCGCGCACCAGGTGCCGGTCCAATTGAAGGTGGTCCCGCTGGTTGTAGTAGGAGAGTAGACAATCGTAGCAGGCGCGGGCGCAACCGTTCTCGACGTCCTCGAGAGGACGCCGATCCTGGCCGGTGTCGGGGTCGAAGTGCAGGATGTCGAGCGCCCTCCGAGCCACCGTTGCCAGGGCGTCTGGCTCCTCCACCAGTCGCCTGAGCACTCCCAGGCCTCCCTCAGCCGCCTCCCAGAGGAGGATGCGTTGGCTGGCGCCCTCACCGATCCTCTCAGTCGCCAGCTCTCCCTCCTCGACCTGGAACTCCTCCTGGATTCCTCGTGCCAGGGCGTATTGCAGGCTGACGACGAACCGCGGATCGGTGGCGTCGTCGTGTCCGGGGAGGTGCAGGAGCATGGCGTTGGCGGTGCCGCGGACGTAGAGGTGGATCTTGGAGCGCAGATTGAGGCGGCCCGGCGGTTGGTTCTCACTCAGGCGTGCTAGTTTCGCCTCACTTAGCCAGTCCCCACGGTCCATGTCCATGATGAAGCCTGGCTCGTCCTTGCCCAGCCAGCCGTGGTTGATGCGCCAGAGAGAGGCCGCCGGGGCGTAGTCCAGATTCAGCAGAGTCTCGCCGTTCCCAGCCAGGGCACTTGCTCTGGTGCGCAGGACCTGTCCTCCGGAGGAGGGAGCGAACTGCAGATGGGTGGAGATCTCGTAGCCGAGTCTCCGCCGTTCCTCCTCGTCACAGGTGATACGGGCCCGATGCCGGGCTCCCATGGTGGGCATCTCGAGCAGGCCGGCAAGGAGCCGGCTGTTGGTCGCGACCATCCGGACACCGCAGTACTCGCAGTGCTCGCTGTCAGCCGCGGCTCTTTCGTGAAGGTAGCCGCAGGCGGTGCAGAGCTTGGCCCGGAGGAAGCGGCGCTCGGGTTCCTCGGCGGGGAGGAATGCCCGGCTTATCTCATAGCTGGCTCCTTCGTGGTAGACGATGTTGCCGGGCCCGAACTCGCTCAGGGCAAGGAAGCGGCTGCGGGAGAGGAACTCGCCCTCGTCTGCGCGCGGCATGTAGGCGCGGACGGGCAAGGCCGGGAAGTTATACCCGGGGAGAAAGCCCTCGCTGGCGAGGTAGCGGTACGGGTAGAAGTCAGACTCTTGGTAGGTGGTATGGCGCTGGGTAAGAAGCTGTAGTTGGCGCTCGGCCTCCAACTGCATCAGTCGGGCGTCGGCAGGAGCCCCTTGCCGGGCCCTGGTGGCATAGTGAGACAGGGTAAGCTGCTGCGCCTTCTGAAGCTGTCTGAAGGCGGCGTCATAGAGCTCACGCCAGCGGTCGAAGGCGCGGTCGAAGCTTCTTGGCGCCTGGGCCAGCGTCTTATCCAGCCAGCCGGAATGGTACCAGCCGGACTTCTGCAGGTCAGGGTCGCAGGCCGCCAGGACCTCGGAACACGCCTGGCGGCAGCGCTGGAGACGAGAAGGCGAGAGCATCGCCAGCAGCGATATCTCCTCGAGCAGCGGGTAGATCCCAGGCTGGGCGATGTCCACGATACAGGTGATGTTCGGTTCGAGCTTGAGCCCGGTGTAGGCCAGCCAGATGGCGTGGATGTGAGCGCGGATAAGGGCCTCGTTGCCCAACTCAAGGCGGGGAGGAGCGACCGTGCCGGCCACCACCTGGGCACGGCGATTGAAGTAGTACTGGTCGTGGCCGCTCTGGTTGGCGCAGTATGTCATCACGAGGGCCGGCTGACCGGCCCGTCCGGAGCGGCCGGATCGCTGGGCGTAGTTGGCGGGCGTGGGGGGAACATTGCGCATATGCACAACGTTGAGGTCGGCGATGTCTATGCCCAGCTCCATGGTCGGAGAGCAGAAGAGGCAGGACAGCTCGCCGCTGCGGAATCTCCCTTCGCGGTCGATGCGCTGATCGTAGCCGATCTGGGCTGTATGGGCGGCGCTCTGCATGCCGCGCAGGCGCTCGGAGAAGGAGGTATAGAGTTCGCGGAAGTACTCATTGGCCTTAGGGTCGGCCTCAACGTAGGTATCGCCCTTGGCCCGGCGCCGCCGCAGGGGACTGGACGCCGGTCGACCGTCACCGCGGCGCCAAACAAGGGCACGGACCGGTATGCGGTAACCCGAACTGCGGCTTGTTCCTCGAGCCCGGCTTGCGGCCGCCAGCAGGCCGTAGCGAGAGAGGGCCTGCAGAACGGCGATCATCAGGTGGTTGTACTCCTCCTCGCGGGGCCGCTCCCCGAGAGCCTTGGCCAGCTCGTCGCAGATCCACCGCCCGATGGCGCTCAGACGGGAGAGGCTGAAGTCCCCAGGCAGTCTCTCCTCGCCGGGCGGGACATAGCGAGAGGCAAGGTTGAGACTCTCGGTCTCACCGAAGGCCCACTGGTCGTTCAGGTACTGGGACGCGCGCCGACGCAGCTCCTCCTGCGGCTGAGGCATGAGGCACTCGGTGTCGATGGCCAGCTGTCGTCTCATCTCATCAAGGATGACCCGCAGGAACTCCATCCTGTCGGCCGGCGCCATCGGACCCAGCAACGGGAGCGGCTCCCAGACGTCGTCTCTGTGGCACAGCTCCTCGAGGCCGTCGTATTCCACCCGAAGCAAGCCACAGGCCTCTAGGTTCGGCTGTACCACTCGCCAGCCACGACGGAGGTCCTCGTAGAGACGGAACTCTATCACGTCTCTGAAGACCGCTTCGGTGGTCGCCGCCTGGGGGCTGGCGGGGTCGAGGTCGCGCTGCCGGGCGTAGTCTCTGATCTGGTAGTTGAGGGCTTCCGTCACCTGCGTGGCGATGCTCTGGAATCGAAGGGTCCCTGCTTCGCTGAGAGCCCGATACAGGGCGGAACGGAGTAGGGCGACCTGGACAAAGTCGTTGAAGTGGCCGGACTGCAGGGAGGCGTCCTGGCGATTGTCCATGAAGCTGAGGACCTTATGGGCGGAGGGATCTACGGTCATATCCCGCAATCCCGACACTGCCGAGAGGGTCATCAGCGTGGTAGCGGTGCTGCGGCCCTCGCTGGAAAGGCGGGCGAGCTTGCGGAAGTCGTCCCTGTCGCGGCGCGTGTAGGCCTCACCGCAGTTGAGGCAGAGCATGAAGGGTCGGCGCAGGAACCAGGAGGGGCTCGTGCCGGCGTCCATGGGCCCGGCGCAGGTGCCGTCGGGACGGGCATACAGCTGTTCCGGGGTGAAGCGACGATAGTCCCGGTTCAGTCTGCCATTCCTATCGAACCAGTGATCGGGCAATTGAGCGTCAGGGCCGCGCCAACGCTCTTCGGTGTCCACCACGAGGTAGCCGGCCTCGGCGTCTTCTCCTTCGTCGTCCTGATAGAAGGAGTGCCGGCCGGTGTCGGGTACGAGCCTGCCCTCCGATGACAACCGGCGGACGGCGTAATACTCCTGGCCGCAGATGCGGCAGAACACGAGCGGATACAGAAGTCGATCGTTACCTCCGGGAGCGAAGGTCTGTGCCTCAAGGGTGAGGTAGCGGCTCTCGGGAGACTCCAGGGTGGCGTAGACGGAACCACCCTGGGAGATGAACTGATGGAGTTTGAAGGCAAAGGCACCGATGCCGGCCGTAGCGGCGGCTTCCGTACCGCGTAGCAGCATGTCTTGGATGCGAGCGGCGCAGTGCTCCGGATCCGTTCCGGTGAGCGAGGCCAGCTCGCGGGCCCTCTCGGCGATCGAGGCCGGCACCTGACGCTGGAGACGGCCGTCGGCCTCCTCCCTGACGCCAAAGGCTTCCTCGATCCACGAGGAGAGCGGGCTGGAACGGAAGGCGGTCCAGTCGTGGGTCGGCGGCGGCGAAAGCAGGGCCTGGCGAACGGGATCCAAGTCCGCCACCGGGCGTCGCGGCAGGACTCGCTCAAGGGTCTCCTCGACTACGTCACTCGGGCGAAGGGGTACGCCGAAGAGCCGGCCGGCGAAGTCGGCGATCGCCTGCCGTCGCTCGTCTCCAGCGCTACCGCTGGCCATGGTGGCGCTGGTCCCGATGCAGACAAGATCGGGGTTGCCAGAGCGCTCCCGGAGGCGACGCACGAGGAGGCCAACGTCGGCTCCTTGCCGACCGCGATAGGTGTGAAGCTCATCGAGCACGAGGAACTTCAGGCAGGTGCTGGTCTGGTCCACGAAGGAACTCTCGTCGGGCCGCACGAGCATCAGCTCGAGCATGACGTAGTTGGTGAGCAGGATGTGCGGTGGGCGCCGCCGTAGTTCGGCCTTCTCCTGGCGGGTCTCCTGTCCGGTGTACTTGGCGAAGCGGACGGGAAGGTCGCGGCCGGTGTGCTGCCGAAAGGCCTCGGCGAGCCGCTGCAAGGACTCGGCTTGCGAATTGACTAGAGCGTTCATGGGGTAGACGACGATGGCATGGACCCGGGCGGAGGCGGGGTCGTTGCGCAGCACTTCGTCGAATATCGGGACGAAGTAGGTCAGCGACTTGCCGGAGCCGGTGCCGCTAGAGACGACGAAGTGCTCGCGTCGCAGACCCTTCCGGATAGCCTCCTGCTGGTGCACGTAGAGACGGAGGGGTTGGCCAGTCGCGGACCGAAAGACTTCGCTGCAGAGCGGGTGCAGCTCGCCCCTGGTGACGAGGGCATCCACATTGTCGGCTCGGGCGTAGGAGGGGTTGAGCTGGACAAGGGCGTCTGGCCACAGGGTGGATTCCTCGCTGAGGTGCTCGCGGACGAACTCCCTGACCCTGAGATCGGCTATGGGTAGAAAGCTTCCCACGTATTTGGCGTAATCACCAACTACGCTGTCACGTGCCTCAAAGATGTTCATCGACTCCCCTCGGTAGCGCAGTAGCTTGACGTCGGTGGGGCAATGGGGCGAATGTCAACGCGTCAGTCATCCGGTTCGACTCAGGCTGCCAACGGCGATCGGTCGTGGGGCTCCACCGCTGTCCGCAGTCGCCTGATGTCTGAGCGGAGCACCCTCTCCGGAGTCGTCATCATTTCTGTAGCGCTCTCCTGTACGCGAGCCAGCCGATGTCGGCTGCGGTGGTGGCGACTTGGGATGGGCACGAAGCGGGGGCGGATGGGGCGCTCCTCAACGATCTCGCCGGCGGTGCTGTCGTCGGGGAAGGGGACGGGGCGTCTGCGGTCCACGTGGGGCCATCGTAGTCGGGCTGCTGCGTTGCCGGTACTTGTTCGCGTAGGCAATCGCCTTGGTTGAGGGCGCACTCGGAAGTGCTGGGCCGGTTCGTGACCTCTTCGGGACATGCTAATCCTTGGCCTCGGTTGGGGGGCGCCGGGACGTACACACGTCTCAGGGGCAGGATCGCTTTGTAGCGGGAGTCAAACTGCTCGTAGTGAGCCAGAATAAGGTCCACCAGCTCCTCTCCGTCGATGAGGCGCAGGTTGCTCTTACTCCCAGCGAAGGCCTTGGCTTGGTTGGTGAAAGTGCCCAGAGTGATGAGCAAGCCATGCTCCTGGGTGCCGACCTTGCCATAGAGGGCAGAGACTTGAGGGTCCCCCACGCTCCCCTCGGTGCTCTTGACCTGGACCTTGATGATGGGGGGCTCGAAGCCCAACTCGTCGCGGTGCGCTACGACGTCGACGCCGCCGTCGGGACCCTCGGGCGACACCCGGGTGCGGTAGCCCATGGCATTGAGAAGGTGGGCAATGAAGGCGGCCAGGGGGTGTCCCTTCAGATCCTGAGCTAGCGTCTTGAGGATGAAGTCGTCGGTGGTCCGCTCGATGTCCTCCACCACCAGCCCCACGGTTTCGTCATCATCCACTTCCGAGGGCTGGGGCGGGCCGGACAAGGTGGCGAGGAATTCCTCGGCGTAGTTCTTGACCTGGAAGAGGGCCAGGGCGGAGCCGATCTCATAGAGGGCGCCCTGCTTGAAGGCGCTTCGGGGAAGGGACTTGAGCCATTTCACCGGCCGCCGATTGGGAAAGCCTCCGTCGCCACTGGGGCGGTACTCGTAGGGCCCGGATACCTCCCCGATGTAGACCTTGCGCTCGGCTTTGGCGGGGTAGACGACGACATCGCCGGGCTTCATCTCATGCACGAAGCGGTACAGCACGCCGGCGTAGTTTGTCACTGCGCCTGACTTGGCTTCGGGGAAGACAAGCGCCACCTTCACCTTGAAGGCATCCCGGCTCGCGTCGATCTGGGACAGGTCGCCTACCGAGGACCAGCCGAGGGCGAGAGTGCAGCCCTTGGTGAAGAGTGAGTGGGCCTCTCCGCCGCGGCCGGCGTGGATCCCCCAGACGACGGGGTCTTCCTTCACGTTCTCCTCCCAAGCCGGCTAGCGTGGGCTGCAGAAGCGCCGGGCGCGGCGCGGCTGGTGATCCTGCTGACTCTTGCTTGATCCATGGGTCTTCTCTACGGGTACAGGACTGACTCCTGGACGGCACGGTCCGACCGGTAGCTCGCTGTCAGCGGAACGGGCGGATTCTACCGGAGAAGGGCGCGGCCGACAAGTTGGTACCAGCGAAGTGTCAGCGAAGTGAAAGGCCGAAGGGCCGGTGTGATCGGGGCCCTGGGCCTCACCGACGGGAGCTCCGGGCAGCGCCGATAGACTGCCCTCTGCTCTCAGTGCCTGTGAGGAGATGGCCTATTGCCCTACCTAGAAGCGTCCGGAGAAGGCAGGATGAGGTATCCAGTGCAGTGAGGTGTTGCAGGTGGAGCAGGGGCGGCTGATCGCGTGCGAGGCCGGAGAGCGCACCTTGAGCCGACGAGGCGCGGGTGTTCGCGCGGACCCACACAGCCTGAGACCGGGCGCCGTTCGCGCGGGACTGCGGTTACGAGGGGCCGCCTTTCCGCTGGGACGAGGAGCGACGGTTCCAGATGCGGTGCGAGCTGGATGCGGCCTTCTTCCACCTGTACGGGATGGTACATCATGGACACGTTCCCGATCGTGCAGCGGAAGGACGAGGCGGTGCACGGGAAGTGGTGAACGAAGAGGGTGGTCAAGGGGTGTATAGGGAGTACCGGTAGCCACCCGTGCCGGAGGCGGGGGACAGGTAGAGGACCGACGAGGCGGGCTTGCGCTCGCGCGGGCTGTCAGGAGGGCCGGGATGTCACACAGAGGCCTTGGCGCATTCTGGTCGGGGCTTGACGAAATCGTCGCTCAAACGACCAAGGTGCTGTGCGCGCTTGACATCGCTATTGAGAGTTGCGTCCGTGATGGTGATGCGGCGCAGGCATCGGTTTGGTCCGATGCGCGCGTCTGCTTGGCCCAGGCTCTGGACCGGTTCCGTGCCCTTGCCGTTGCTCGGGTCGTCGGTGACGGTGGCCGGAACGAAGCCATGGACGCTCTGTGCTGCTTCCGGAGAGCACGCGATGAGACAAACGAGCTGCAACTGCGTCCATCCGTATGCGCCATGCCGCGAGAGCTGCCGCGCATCGACAGCCTGTACCAGGAGATGGTCGCCGTTGTTCTGCGTTGGCCCGGATCGTCTATGGTTCTGTGCCACAATGAGTTCAAGCTGGAGAAGGAGTTAGCCACAGCCAACCACTTTCTATCGGTATACAATCGGGAGTTCGGCACATGGTTTGAGGCGCGTGCCCACCAGGGCCAAGACACCGATGTCGACTGTGATGACCGCGCCTCGGGCAGGGAGATGCGCATCGAGGTCACCCTGCTGCAGGACGCCGAAGATGACATCAAGTACATTCTTGGGAGGGGACCGCGGAAGCACGCCAATACCAGGTCGTTCGACTGTGATCTACTGCCCATGCTCAGAGACAGGCTCAACGAGAAGCTGAAGAAGCCGTACGGGCCGGGCACTGGAGAATGGGCCGAGTGCTGTAGAGGTGAGCGGCGTTCTG
Source organism: Anaerolineae bacterium (assembly GCA_040768685.1). Classification (GTDB taxonomy): domain Bacteria; phylum Chloroflexota; class Anaerolineae; order DRVO01; family DRVO01; genus Ch71. Next base: position 308,814 of record JAXGMM010000002.1, on the reverse strand, counting down.
GCCGGCACCGTCGGCACAAGGAGGGTCGAGATGGTGGAACCGGAGAGATAGGAGGCTGCACGCCTGTTGGCCCTGCTGCCTGAAGAGGATGTGGCGAGGCTGGTGACAGTGCTTAGGGGCTGGGTGCTATTGGCGTCGACGGAGGCCACGGAGGATGATCTGCTTGCCCTGGAACGAGCCGCGGCAGCAGCGCGGATGAAACTGGTAGGCAAACGCTGACCGGAGGTGAGGCGATTCGCGCGCCTGGCCGATGGCTATAAGTGGAACCCTGGCGATATCGTCCAAGTGCTCGGCGAGGAGGGTGAGGGCAGGAAGGTCAGGGTGCAGTGGGTGCCACAGGACGACGGGCTGTGCATTGCGAACGAGGAGACCTGGAACGCAAAGGAGGACACCCTGGCTCCACTTCTGTAACCCTAGGACGACGGCGGTTCGCGGCACTGTCATCGGGCCATTCGCCAGACCGCCTGTCGAGAAGCGGCGGTAAGCGGTAGAGGCCTGGTCCAATCGAGCGCTCGGGCAGACACTACGGCATCGTTGACATGGAGGCGCGGGCACGGGCCGATCGTGCTATCTGGAAGGCGTAGCACGGACGGAGTCGGGACGACATGAGGCGCGGGAAGCCGGTAGCATTGCCTCGGCTGAGCCCACAGCGAGGCGATGATGGTCAGAGGCGTTGCGCGGCGCGAGCTTCAGGTAAGCTCCACGGTCATCCCGCCGGCGAACTCGGGCGCCTGGCGCAGGGTGTAGGTGCAACCGTCGCCGCTGTCCCGCCAGTGGTAGAGTTGCAGGGGCAGGGTGGAGCGGCCGGTGAGGCGGCACAGGAGCCCTGCCCCCACCATTTCGACGGCGTCCAAGTGAGAGTCTACCTTGCACTTGGCGTACTCCGCGATGTGCTCGTAGGACGCGAAAACCATGTCGTAGCGCGAGAGCATGCCGTCCGCTAGGGACAGGATCTCGTCCAGTTCGGGCACGGTGAGCACGGCCAGGCCCTGCTCGTGGGCCATGGCGCAGCCGAAGAACAGGCTATCCAGGCCCATATGCACTTGGGCGACGATGGCCTCGGCGGCGGCCTGCAGGTCGTTGTCGTCGCGGACGCAGCCTTTCATGGTGGCGCCGACGGTGAAGTCGATGTTGCCGTCGTCGATGTAGCCGGACTGGGCCAGCTGGTGCATGTTGTAGCGGTGGGCCTCGGCGCAAAAGAAGTCCCCAGGCTCCACGCCGGGTACGCCGGCGGGAATCGGCAGGTAGTCGAACACCATTCCGACACCGCCGTAGGGAGCGCGGCTCCAGGGGGCCTTGTAGTGCGAGTCGTACATGCCCCCAAAGGTGGCGGCGAACATCATCAGGTCCTGCCCGCGGGCTTTGAGGAAGGGCAGGCTGTTGGCTCCCGGGTTGACGTAGTGCGTGTTCACCACTCGGCCGGGACGGATGCCCACCTCGGCCCAGAAGCGGTCGGCGCGCAGGAACTGGCGCTCCAGTTCGTCGGGCCGGTACTCGTCGACGACGAATTCACCGTTGTCGGTCCGGTGCCAGCCGCGGTGGTAGAGGAACTCGGTGTAGCGATGGCCCTCGACGTCGCCGGTGTCCATCGCGGCCGGGTATCGGCCGGAATACTCGGAGAAGGCGTGGGCGGAGAACTCGGCCTTCCCGGCATCAGCGTACTGCTTCAGGATCCGCCGGTCCTCGGCGCTGACCTGATCGATGAACAGCCCTAGCTCGGGGATGTAGCCGTGCTGGTTGAAAACATCGATGTACTGGAAGCCGAAGTTGACGCTGCTCCGGCCGGGGACCAGGTCACAGAGCATCCGCTGTATGGGCAGGGGGATGTGAAGCGGCTCGCGGGCTAGGCACTGCTGTACGTTCCACCAGAGGCCGCCGATGCCTTGGCAGTCGTCCAGGCGGACGGTGACGAAGGGGGGCATGGCTTTCATCACGAACGGCTTGGCGGCGGCCCAGACAAGCGAGCGCCAGAACACATCGTCGAGGCCGTCGGCATGCCCCAGATAGTCGTTAAGCCAGACCCTGGGCGATAGGCACCAGAGGACGAACCGCCCCGCCTCGCGACGTCCTGCCACAAGGACCGGGTCCCTATGCTGGGAAAGCAGGGGGACCTGCGCACCGTCGACAGTGGCGGGGAAGAGGGGCACCGGCCGGATCAGGGGCAGCTCGTGCCCCACACGCCGAGTGTAGGTCAGGAAGACATCGTTCTCGGCCGTGAGCACGGCGCTGCAGAGGGTGTCCGAGCCGGGGGAGATGACGCCGAGGGCCTGGGCGAGGGACGTCGCGTCGCGCGCCAGGCAGGGATCGAAGCTAACCAGGCCCACCCCGCGCTTGAGGGCGGTCACGATGGCCCGCTGTTCACGGTCGGTCAGCGCCCGCGCCAGACCCTCCTGAGCGAGGACAATCGCCCGGTGGCGGCACGCTTCCTCGTCGGATAGCGGTCCCTCGGCCAGGTCCCTGAGCCGGTACGGGAGCCCCAGGTGGATGAGAGCCGGGAAGATGGCCGCGTAAGACTCCTGGAGTGCGGCATGATCGCGTCCATCGACGACCGCCAGGAGGGTGGCATCGCCCTGCGACTGCCGAGACCGGATGTCGGCTTGGGTATAGGGAGGGCTGAACATGGGCGGCAACCTCTCTCGGCTAGGGAGCTAGATGCTAGGCAAGGACGCAACGGGCCTGGGACGGCTAGGCCCGGAGGCCGGAGCGCACGATGCCTTGCACAAAGTACTTCTGGGCGCTGAAGAACATGATGAGCATAGGTATCAGGCTGATGGTCGCTCCGGCCATCACCAGGGTGTAGCGACCGGGAACGTTGGCGCCGCCCCGGAGTATGGCTAGGCCGAGCGGCAGCGTCATCTTCGGAATGGAGTTGACGTAAATGAGTGGAGTCATGAGGTCGTTCCAGGAGCCCATGAAGGAGAAGATCGCCAAGGTAGCGATGGCGGGCTTGGCGAGGGGCAGGAAGATGCGCCAGTAGATCCCCATGAACCGGCAGCCGTCGATCCTGGCCGAGTCGACGAAGTCCTGGGGGAGGCCGAGGAAGAACTGGCGCAGGAAGAAGACGCCAAAAGCACCGCCGAAGTAGGCGGGAACGGTCAGGGGCAGGTGAGTATCGATCCAGCCGAGGTAGCGCATGATGATGAAGACGGGGATGAGAGTGACGGCGTAGGGCACCATCATGGTGGCGAGGAGGATCATGAACAGGGCGTCGCGGCCGGGGAAACGGAGCCGGGCGAAGGCGAACGCGCCCATGCTGCAGGAGAGCACCGAGCCGATGACGACAAGCGTGGCCACCTTCAGGCTGTTGACTACGAAGCGGTCGAAGGGCATCTCGCGCAGAAGGTCGCTGTAGTTGGCCCAGCGGATTGGATTAGGGATCCACTGCGGCGGAAGCAGGAAGATGTTGCCCGGCTCCTTGAGGGAGGTGGAGACCATCCAGACGAACGGCAGCAGCATGGAAACGGCGCCCACGCAGAGCGGGGCATAGGCGGCGATCCGTCCAGTTGCCTCGCCGATTCGTCCGAGCAGACCCTCTGGTCGGTGATGCATGACGTGTTCCTTAGGACTCGTAGAAGACCCAGCGGCGCTGGAGACGCCACTGGATAGCGGTCAAGACCAGGATGATCATGAACAGGACATAGGCAAGGGAAGAGGCATACCCCATCTTGAACCACTCGAAGCCGTTGCGGAAGAGGTAGTAGGCAATGGTGAGAGTGGCGTAGTACGGTCCGCCGCCGGTCATGATGTATACCGACGCGAAGACCTGTAGGGACCCGATGACGGACATGATGACGATGAAGAAGGTAATGGGCGAGAGCAGCGGGAGAGTGATGCGCCGGAGCGACTGCCAGCGATTGGCGCCGTCGATCATGGCCGCCTCGTAGTACTCTTGGGAGATGCTCTGCAGGCCGGCGAGGAAGATGACCATGTTGTAGCCAAGGCCGCCCCAGACGGCCATGATGCTGACGCTGGGCATGGCCCAGCGAGTGCTCGTAAGCCAGGGCGGGGGAGAGATGCCCACGCTCGACAAGAGGACATCGAACAGCCCGAGCTCGGGCATGTAAAGCCAAACCCAGACTACGGCAATGGCAACTTCCGAGCAGACGCTGGGCAGGAAGTACACGGTGCGGAAAAGCGTGGTTCCCCGGACCTTACGATTGAGAGCGAGCGCCACAGCCAGGGAGAGCACTGTACCGGTCGGCACGGCCAGGAGAGTGTAGTAGACGGTGTTACGGAGGCTCTTGACGAAGAGCTCGTCGGCGAACAGTCGGGTGTAGTTCTGGGTGCCGATCCACTCAGGCGCGCCAAACAGGTCCCAGCTGGTGAAGCTCAGGTAGAGCGAGCCGAAGACCGGGCCGAGGCTGAAGATCAGCAACCCGAGCACAATGGGCAGGACAAGGATGTAACCCTCAATGGCCTCTTCCGCCGTCATGTTTAGGCGGAGCCAGGCCCGCCCGGAAGGGCGACGCGCTGTCAGCGCTCCCATTGGTCTCTCCCTGGAGTGCGCGAGGCGCCGGAAGGCGGCCGGGGAGCCATCGCGCTCCCCGGCCGTCGGTGGCTGCTAGCCCGTATACTTCTTCCAGGCGTCGGAGAGGATCTGGTTGACTTTCGCCGCCGTGTCGCGAGCGGCCTCTTCCACCGTCTTCTCGCCGATGGCCGCCGCCTGCATTTCGGCATCGGCAGCGCTGGAGAACTCGCCCCAACTGGCGGCCACGTACGATGTGTGACCGTTGGCGATCAAGTCGCCGTACAGGTACAGGCTCTTAGGCGGGGTGGTGCGGTCTCTGGTGTAGGTGTACTTGTCGGCGATGGGGCGGTACGGGAAGCCGGCGTTCACATACTGGCAGTTGTACTCCCCGCCTTCCCCGGTGGTGAGCCACTTGACGAACTCCCAAGCGGCATCGACCTGCTTGCTGCCGCTCATAATCGACCAGGCGTCCTCTTCCAGGTCGGTGATCGGCGCATTCCCCGGAGCCGCAGGCGGGACGGCGACATCCCAGTCGAACTCGCTGATGTCGGCGTAGCTCATGGTGGCGGCCCAGAAGCCGTCGTAGGCCATGGCTACCTTACCGGTGAGGAAGGGATCCGTCTGCATGCTGCCGGGCAGGGGAGCGATTCTGTGGGTCTGGAAAAGATCGGTGACGTGCCTGAGGCCGGCTAGGGACTGCTCGCTTTCCGCTAAGCAGGTCTTGAACTCGGCATCGAACCACTCGCCGCCCTGCTGCCAGGTGCTCGGCCACCACATCATGTAGGCCGACGGGTAGGCGCTAACGCCCCACTGATCGATGGCGCCGTCGCCATCCGTGTCCTTCGTCATAGCGGCGCCGGCTTCGATAAGGTCGTTCCAGTCCCATGTCTCGTCCGGGTAAGCTATTCCTTCGGCGTCGAACAGGGACTTGTTATAGAAGAACATGTGGGCACACTGAGCCGAGCTGGGAATGCCCCACAGGGGGCCTTTGCCAGTGGCGATCTGGCCGTACTCCCAGCGGAAGGCATTGACTGCGCCCTGGGCGAAGTCCTGGATGGGGAAGGCATCGCGCTCGATGAGAGGCTCGACGTTAAGCAGACCGTTGCGGAAAGCCAGGACCACGATATAGGCGATGGAGCAGTCGATCACGTCGGGCACGAGGCCGCCAGCGATCTGGGTCTGGATCTTGGTCCAGTAGGTCTCCCAGGGGGCAAACTGGCCTTCCACCTGGATATCCGGGTGGCTCTCGTTCCACATCTCGACGATCTTGTTCTGGTCCTCAAGGTCGTAGACATAGTCGGCGAACACGATCTTGGCCGGCCCGGCGGCGGCCGGTGGCGCGGCGGTGGTCGACTCACTGCCAGACGGCGCGGGTGCGTTGACGGGGGCGCAGCCGGCGAGTGCCAAGGCGCCTCCGGTGATCGCCAGCAGCGAACTAAGGGCTTGTCTCCGTGTCAGCAAGTTCCTCGACATTACCGACCTCCTGGACGCGGCTCTGGTGCGGCGGATGCCACGGTATAGGATCGGGAGTTGCCCCGGATGGGCGCGGGCCAGCCGGCAATCGCTTGGCCGCGAGGCGGGGCCAGATGCTGTGTGTGACAACTCCAGTATGGGCAGCCAGTCGCGGAGGGTCAAGCCGTTGTGGCACTTTCGCGCCTGTCCTTTTACCTGGCGATCACCGTCCCCAGGGCGCAGCCACCGGCTCTCGCGTGCACGTTGCGCGCCTTCGATCAGCGACCCTGTGGTACCTGTGTGGTAGGCAGGCCCTTGGCGTAGCACATGGAGGTCCGGGATGGCGCGGTGAGCAGACACGTCGTGAAGGTTGCTAGGGAACGATTCGTGGGTTCGGCCGGTTGCAGCGGATTGGCGACGGGACTCACCGGACGATGCATGAATGAGGTCAGCGGCTGCATCTGGTGAAAGAGGCGGCCCGCGCACGGGCGCCTGTAAGCCCGGACCGGTTGTCGTGCGCTTCCGGGTCGCGGACGGCTGAGGCCCTTCCCGGCCCCCGCTAGACCTCCTCCCGCCGCCCCGCTACACTCACACCAACCTCATCGCCGCGCACCGCCAAGCGCCCGCAGAAGAAGGAGGGAAGCCGTGAACAAGATCGAGCGCGTCCGCGCCGCCCTGAGGGGCGAACCGGTCGACCGCGTGCCTGTCGGCTTGTGGTACCACTTCCCCCATGAACAGGCCCACGGCCAGGCCGCCGTGCAGGCCCACCTGGACTACTACCGCGCCACCGGGCTCGACTTCATCAAGGTCATGAACGAGCACCCCTTCCGCGCCGCGGTGGAGATCAACTCGCCCGCTGACTGGCGCCGCGTGCGGCCGGCGCCGCTGTCGTCGCCCTTCTTCCAGGGCCAACTGGACGTCATCAAGGGCATCGTGGACGCGGTGGGCGATGAGTGTCTGGTCATCACCACCGTCTTTGGGCCCTACGCGGCGGGCGGCCACACCAGCAGCGAGCACATCACCGAGCACCTGCAGGCCGACCCCGAGGCGGTGAGCCAGGGCCTAGCCGCCATCGCCGAGAGCCTGACCGCCTTCTGCCTCGCCTGCGTGCAGGCGGGAGCGGCCGGCATCTACTTCTCCGCCCAGGGCGGCCAGCGCGATCGCCTCACCGAGGACCAGTTCCTCACCTACGTCAAGCCGCACGAGATGGCCGTACTGCGCGCCATCAAGGACGCGGGCGAGTTCCACCTGCTCCACGTCTGCGGCAACAACATCCGGCTGGAGGCGTACGCCGACTACCCCGCTCACGCCGTCAACTGGGCCGTCACCCCCGGCAACCTCAGCCTGAAGGAGGGCCGGGACCTCTTCCGGCGAACGGTAGTGGGCGGGCTCGACAATCGGGGCGTCATCGTCCGTGGCCCCACGGCCGCCATCCAGGACGAGGTGCGCCGCACCATCGCCGGCTTCGGCGACCGCGGACTGATGATCGGCGCGGACTGCACCGTGCCCACCGGCATCGCTATGGACCACATTCGGGCCGCTGTTGAGGCGACCGCCCGCTAACCTGAACAGGAGTGGCCGATGCCTGCCGGAGATCCGACCTCGCTGCCGCATTCGCGCCTGGAGTACCGCGGCGTCTCCCTGTCCCTGGGCCGCACCGGCGACCGGGACGTCATCATCGGCCCGGCGGGCGGCCCGGCGCTGCCCCTGACCGGCGGGGAGTCCCGTGGTGAGCAGACGGTCTACCCGGCCGACTACCAGAACATGCTCGTCTGGGAGAGGCAACTAGCGCCCCGGCCCCGGCTCATCGCCCTCAATCGCTCCGGCTACCGCCACGGCTTCGGCGCCGGCAACCGCATGGTCATCGCCACCGCCGACCTACCCACCCTCGCCGCCCGCACCACCTTCGCCGGCTGGGACGGCATCTTCGCCGCCATGCTGGAGTCCAGCGCCCCCTTCTGGTTCGTGCAGCAGTCCATCGTCCGCGAGCTCATCCCCGAGGGCGCCGATCCGGCCCAACACCCGGGCATCGGCCACACCGGCGGCTACGGCCCCCGCGAGTTCCTGCGCGCCGGCCTGTTCGCCTTCGCCGCCTTAGGCGGATATGGCCGCTACGCCTTGCCCATCGGCGCCGATGCCGACCACGCCATCGTCACCGGGCTGGACGAGGAGTCCCTGGAGCGCTCGCTGGCCCTCAACCGCATGGCCCTGGCCGAGGCGCGCGACTACACCAAGTTCACCGTCGACACCAGCCACCTGTTCGACTACCCCGTGGAGCTGGGCGAGGCGGATCGGGCCCGGCTGTCGGCCGCCTTCCACGGGCGACGGTTCCGCGTGGCCAACGTCCTTCCGGGAGAACCGGAGCGCGAGTTCGCCTTCGACGACGACGAGGTGCTGCGCCTGGGGCGGCGGTACTGGCGCGCTTGCGCCGTGCACCAGGAGCTCCACGCTTATGTCGACAACCTCCGCGGCGGAGAGCCCTTCGACTACGAGCTCAGCCTGGACGAAACGCCCCAGCCCACGCCCCCGCGCGACCTGCTCTTCTACCTGGTCGTCCTCCAGGACGTGATGGGCCTGCCGCCTGGCGGCGTCACCTCGGTGGGGCCCAACCTGGGCTACAACAAGCGCGAGGACTACCTCGGCGAACTGCCTTGGCTGCGAGAGCAGGCCAACGCCTGCTCCTCCGTGCTCGCCCACTTCGGCGCCACCCTCGCCGTCCACTCGGCCGACGGCGTCCGCGCCGCCACCGGCAAGGGCGCCGGCTTCGACGAGACGATCCGCGAGGCCACGGGCGGCCAAGTCGCCCTCAAGGTGGCGGACGTCTACCAGGAGGAGCTCTGGCGGGTGCTGGAACACTCGCCGCACCCGGGCGAGCGAGAGCTATTCCGCGAGGCCTGGGTCCGCACCTTCGCCGCCGTCACCAGCTTGGCTGAGGTGTACCGCCGCTCCCTCGCTCTCCTGCCGCCCGACCGCGCTCAGCGCTCGCTTGCGGACCCTATGTGGCAGAGCGCGGTGGGGCAGAGGCACGGCCCCGAGGCACTGCGCCTGACGCAGACGGTCGTAGGCTATGGCCTGCCCCTGTTCCGGCTCGCCTCGGACCTGAGCGACGCCTCGACCGCGGCCCTTCCCAGCGCCTCTTCGGAGTTGTTCCGCCGCTTCATGTTCCTCACTTACCGTGGGTTACGGCCCGAGTTGTTTCGCCACCTCGGTGGAGAAGGATGGCAGCGCATCGCCGCCGCCATCCGCGAAGCGACCATGGTCCGCGTCCGGGCCATGGGGTGGGAGGCGCAGTGATGGACACCATGCTGGCGGGCAAGGTCGCCCTGGTGACCGGCGGGGGCAGCGGGATCGGCCGGGCCGTGTGCCAGCAACTGGGCCGCCTAGGCGCCCAGGTGGCGGCCGCCGACCTCTCGCTCGCCGGCGCCCAGGCGACCGTGGAGCAGATGGTCGCCGCGGGGCTCGCGGGAGCGGCCTACCGTGTGGACGTCTCCTCGGCGGAGGAGGTGCAGGCACTCGTGCAGGCCGTCTGCGATCGCTGGGGCGGCATCGACGTGCTCGCCAACACGGCGGGCGTCTACCAGGTGGGCGGCATCGACGACATCGACGAGGCGGCGTGGGACCGCATGCTGGATGTGAACCTCAAGGGGGCCTTTCTGCTTTGCCGCGCCGTCGTGCCGGTGATGCGCTCCCGGGGCGGCGGCGCCATCGTCAACCTCTCGTCCATCTCCGGCCGCACCAAGTCCGACCTCGCGGGAGTGAACTACGTCGCCTCCAAGGCCGGGATCATCGGCCTCACCATGTGCCTGGGTAATCAGTTGGCGCGGGAGGGCATCCGGGTGAACTGTGTCGCCCCCGGCACCACCGATACGCCCATGGTGGCCGACGTGGGCGAAGAGGGCCGTGCCATCCTTACCAGGCGCGTGCCGCTCGGACGGCTGGGCCGGCCGGAGGAGATCGCTGCGGCGGTGGCGTTCCTAGCCTCGCCCGCGGCGTCGTACATCACCGGCGAGACGCTCAATGTCAACGGCGGCGCGTTCATGGTGTAGGGGGGTTTGCGGTGCCCGGCCACGGCGCTTGTGGGCGGTCCCGGTGATTGCGTCACCTCGCGGCCGGCGAGCCCCCGCCATGAATGGCCGGGGCTACGGGTTGGCAAAGCCGGCCTGCGCCGGCTGTCACAGCCCGTGAAGCGGACACGGCCAAGCCGTGCCTAGCGGCGGGCTTCGCTCATTCGTAGCCCCGGGGCTTCAGCCCGGGGCGACATCGCGTCGCGGCCGGCGGGCCCCCGCCATGAATGGCCGGGGCTACGGGTTGGCAAAGCCGGCCTGCGCCGGCTGTCACAGCCCGTGAAGCGGACACGGCCAAGCCGTGCCTAGCGGCGGGCTTCGCTCATTCGTAGCCCCGGGGCTTCAGCCCGGGGCGACATCGCGTCGCGGCCGGCGGGCCCCCGCCATGAATGGCCGGGGCTACGGGTTGGCAAAGCCGGCCTGCGCCGGCTGTCACAGCCCGTGAAGCCGCACCTAGCGGCTGTCTTCGCTTATTCGTAGCCCCGGGGCTTCAGCCCGGGGCGACCTCGGCCGGGGCACCACCGCGCAGCGGCGTCTTGTTGGGCCACCTTATCTCCACTAGACTAGTCTCGACTCCAGCCCCCGTGAGAGGAACGTGCGCGAGCGCAGACGGCCAACCAAGCAGAGGCAGCGACCGCTCCTCGATTGGCGCGCCGCTCGCGGGGACATCGTCGCCTCAACTGTCCTCGGCTTAGCCTTCCTGCTCATCTATGGCCTCACCGCCGCTCCTTCGGTGGCCACCGTCTTCGACGACAGCCTGGAGTTCCAGGTGGTCGCCTACACTCTCGGCATCGCCCATCCCACCGGCTACCCTCTCTACACCCTGCTCGCTTGGCTGGCTACGCGGCCTCCTTGGGCGGAACCCGCCCAGGCCGTGAACCTCCTATCCGCCCTGTTCGGGGCCGCGACCGTGGTCGGAGCCTACCTGGTATCGCGCCAGCTGCGCTGCCGTCGCCTTCCGTCCACCGCCGGAGCGGTGGCCGTAGGCGTGACGCCGGTCCTCTGGTCGCAGAGCACCATCGCCGAGGTGTACACCCTCCACACCGCTCTGATGACCGCAATCCTCGCGTGGGCCCTGTGGGCCGGCGAGAGTCCCCCTTCACATCGCCTCTACGCCCGACGCGTCTACCCGGTGGCGCTTCTCTTCGGTCTCAGCCTGGCCCATCACCGTATGGCCTTTCTGCTGCTTCCCCCGCTGATGGCCTACCTCTGGTGGACGTGCGCCGCGCACTTCCGCGCTCAGCACTGGTGCCGGATCATCGCGGTCGCCCTGGTCCCTCTGCTCCTCTATCTCTATCTGCCCCTGCGCGGCATGTACACGTCATCCCTGGACGGCACCTACGTCAATTCGCCCGGCGGCTTCCTCCGGCACATCAGCGCCGCCGGGTACAACGTCTTCCTTAGCGGCCAGGCCCCGGGCGTACCGACACGCGGCCCGGCAGACTACCTCGACTTCCTCCTGGAGCAGCTCGGCCCTGTCACGCTCGTGGTAGCCCTCCTCGGGCTAGGTGCGCTGCTGCGGCGCCGAGGACCGGCGATCCTCCTGGGGCTCTCGCTGCTGCTCAACTTGGTGTTCGCCCTGTTCTACCGGGTCGCCGACTTCGAGGTCTTCTTCCTGCCCACGTTCGTGCTTCTGGGCATGATGGCCGCCGTTGGCCTCGACGCTGCGGCCGCCTGGCTGGCCGGCCGGGCCCCTCGTTGGGGCGGATGGACGAGCGCCGGGGGTGCCGTGCTGACGGTCGCGTTTCTGGCCGTGACCCTCCATCCCTTGCCCATCCGCTGGCTGGAACAGGACCGCTCGTCGGCCTGGGAAGTCCACCGTCTGGGGCAGAGCCGGATGTCGACGCCCGCCCCGGGCAGTGCCGTGGTCGGCATCCTGGGCGAGACCACCCTCATGCGGTACTTCCAGGTCGTGCATGACATCGGCGCGGGTGTCGACCTGATCGCCGCGGACGATGAGGTGCTGCGACGACAGACGGTGCGCTGGCTCACCGATCGCGGGCGCGCCACGTACATCACCCGGCCGCTACCGGGCGTGCTGGACACCCTGACACTGGATGCTGTCGGCCAACTGATACGCGTCTCTGTCCCGGGCGATCCGGCGCCCGCCGGTGGAGCCCTGGAGATCACGCCCGGGCTGCGGCTGATGGGCTGGCAGTGGACGACACTGGAGGACCGCGGGCGGGCGGCGCTGGGCCTGGCGCTGCGCTGGGTCGCCCCCGAGCGCCTCGCCGAGCGACTGAAGGTCTCCGCACGCCTTAGCCGCGGCGGCCGAGTGGTGGCCGCCATCGACGGCGAGCCGGTGCACAACGCCTACCCCACCACTGCCTGGCGTCCCGGCGAGTTGGTGGAGGACTACTACCGCATCGACATGCCCGTGGGCGACCCGGGCGGACCGGTGGACGTCACGGTGGTGGTCTATGCGGCCGAGAGCGGCGACGCGCGCGGCAGCGCCGAACTGGGCAGCGCCACCCTCACGGCGAGCCCGGGGGCACGCCCTTTGGCGGAGTGGGACCTGCGCCCGGCCGCCGCCTGGCTCCTCGATGGCACGCGCCTGCTCGGGGTTAGCATGGCGGGCGCCACCGAGGTCCGCGCCGGAGACACCCTACCGGTTAGCCTTCTCTGGCAGGCGGGCTTCGGCAACCTGCCCGGCCGCTTCACCAGCCTGGAGTTGCTTCGCGGCGCCGAGGTTGTCGCCACGGCGCCCCTCGGCGCCATCGAGCCTGAGGGCGTTACCCGCCAGACCGTGGCGCTCACCGTTCCTGCCCGGCTCGAGTCGGGCGACTACCGGCTGCAATTGCGTGCGGACTCCCCGCTGGTGCAGTGGGGACGGCCCGTCCTTCAACGCGCCCTGGACCTCGGTACGCTCCAGGTTCAGGGACGGGTGCGCCTGCTGGAGCGGCCTCGCCCGGGACGGGAGGTCGACGCCGTGTTCCGATCGACCCAAGGCCAGGTAGGGCGGCTCATCGGCTACGACCTCGAGACGGACGAACGCCTCCACGTGACCCTCTACTGGCAGTCCCTGGGCGAGCCGGAGCGCCGCTACAAGGTCTTCGTCCATTGCCTGGATGCCGCCGGGGGCAGCCTGGCGCAGAGCGACGCCGAGCCGGATCAAGGGCGCGCCCCCACAGACTCCTGGCTGCGAGGGGAGTACGTGATCGACCGGCACGCCCTCGACCTTCCCGAGTCGGGGTGCGCCCAACTGCTGGTCGGGCTGTACGACGGCGATGGCGCGCGCCTCCAGGTCGAGGCCGACCGCCTGGTAATAGGCGGCGACGCCGTCGCCCTCACCGAGAATCGGCCCTAGTGGAGCACACCCGGACGGCTCCCTCGCCGTGCGATCGTCTCGGTCGGACCCTCCTGCCGGTAGTCGTGATAGCGCTGTGTGCCCTGGGGTTGGGCCTGCGCCTGTACCGGCTGGGCGACGCCGATGTATGGTGGGACGAGGGCTGGAGCATCTGGCTGGCCCGGATGAGCCTGCCCGGGTTGGCCGAGCGCACCGCCTATGACACCAACCCGCCCCTCTACTACGCCGTGCTGCACTTCTGGCGCGCCCTCGCCGGGGAGTCCGAGTTCGCCCTGCGGTTGCTGTCCGTCTTCGGCGGGGTAGCGGCGGTGGCGGCGGTGCACCGGCTGGCACGGGAGTTCGGCCGCCCTGGGGCGGGTCCGGTGGCCGCCGCGCTGATGGCGGCGAGCCCCTTTATGGTGCTGTGGTCGCAGCAGGCGCGCATGTACTCCTGGGCTACGGCTCTCGGCCTGCTCTCCACCGCCCTGGCGCTGCGTCTGTGGCGGGAGCGGCGGGGCGGCGCGGGCTATGTTTTGGTCACCGTGGCCCTGCTCCACACCCACACTCTGGGGCTCCTCTACCCGGCGCTCCAGAACTTGATGTGGCTCCCCCGGCGCCCGGCCCCCCGCCGCTGGCTCCTGTCGCAGGTGGCGCTGGCAGGGGCCCTGGCGCCCTGGGCGATCGTCTTCCTCTCGCGCACGCCCACCTGGTCGGTGCACGACTCGGTGGACCTTCCCACCTACCTCGCCTACTACTGGTCCGCCCTTCTCCGCGGCACCAGCGTGCACCTCGAGCAGCACGGCCCGGAGCTGACTGTCGGCGCCGCGCTCTTCGTGTTATGCCTGCTGCCGGCCGTGCGCGAGCTCGGCCGCACAGGTAGGGTCGCCCTGGGGCAGATGGTCATCGCCGCTCTGGCGCCGCCCCTGGCCGTGTTCGCCCTTTCCCAGCCGCGCTCCTTCCTCTATACACCGCGGCCCGAGGTGCGCTACCTCAACCCCTTCGCCCCGCTGGTCTACCTACTATGGGCCGCCGGGGCGGGGGCCGCTTGGCGAATGCGACGCCTGCTCGGGGCGGGCCTGCTGGCCGGCGCCGTGATCCTACTGATGGCCACGCTGCCCGCCTACTACCGGGAGCGCGTCCCCACCGACGAATACCGCTCCCTGGCCGTCACTCTGGCGACCTACGCCCAACCCGACGACCTGGTGCTCCTGCATACCGACAGCGACTGGCCCGTCTTCGTCTACCAGCACCCCGGCCCCTGGCAGGGCGTCCCCAACAGTGTGGCTTGGGAGGAGACGTCGGCGGCCGGCTTCCTGGGCCAGTTCCTCCCCGAAAGGGAGGTATCCTGGCTGGTGGTCACCCCCGACGCCCTGCGCGCCGACCCTGCCCAGGCCGTGCGGGGCGAACTGGAACGCTGGTGCGCGGAAGGCGACTGCCACGTGGACCGCTGGCGGTTCGATGCCCGCGAGTTGATCCGCTTCGGCCGCGGGGCGCCGTTGCCGGCGCCTTCCCTGCCTGCCGCCCTCGCCGCGGCGGGCGGCTTCGACGGCCTGTGGTGGCCCTATACGCACGCCCGGGCGCACAGTCTGTGGCGCGTCTACGGCTGGTGGTCGGGCGGCGAGCCGTACCCGGCGCTGCGTCTCGCCTCGCCGGCGGGCGGCGAACCGGCCCCGGTGGAGCCCATCGCGGAGGGCGACGCGGCACCGGTCGGCCCGGTGCGGCTGGAGTACCGCTTCCGCCTGGATCGGGCGGGCGCCTACCGGCTGCTGACCGCTTCCGGCGAGCTCTTGGTCGGGCTGACGGTGTCCGACGTGGGAACGGACGCGACCTTGGAGGTCGGGACACCACAAGCGGTGGAGGTGACCTTCGGCGACGCTCTGATCCTGGAGGCGGCTGCCATCGGCGGGGCGACGGTGGCGCCCGGAGACAGGCTGTGCGTGAGCCTGGATTGGCGGGCGGTGCGGCCGGTGGACGCCGGCTACACCGTCTTCGTGCACCTGGTGGGCGAGACCTACAACGCTGCCCAGGGCAACTTCCTCTGGGGCCAGCACGACGGCCTTCCCGCCGATGGCGCCCGTCCCACCACCTCCTGGGGCGAGGGCGAGGTCATCGTGGACGGCCATTGCTTCGTGGTTCGGCCCGACGCGCCGCCCGGCGAGTACATCCTGGAGGCGGGCCTGTACGATGCTCTCTCCGGCGCGCGCCTGCCCGTCACCGCCGGGGGAGAGGGCGATCGCGCCATCGTGGGGCGGGTGACGGTGCCGGGAAGGGCAGGGCGGTGACGGCGATGGACCACACGGCGCGGGCCAATCAGGCGTTCTGGGAACGTGAGGTCGCCCAGGCTGCCGGCCCGTTCCGCTACCACACCCCCGGCAGCAACCGGTACCGCACCCTCTCGGCGTACTCTCGGTAGCCGGGCAGTTCCTCGTGCAGCGTGCGGTCCTCCAGCCCGGTGCGGACGACCAGCGCCACGGCGATGCCCGCCACCGCCACGAACGCCCAGCGAGAGTCCAGCAGCAGGGGGGTGCCCACGTAGGCCAGCAGTGCGCCGGAGTAGCCCGGGTGGCGCATGGCGGCGTAGGGGCCGGTGCTCACCACGCGCTGCCCACGGTCGACTTGCAGCCGCACTACTCCCGAGAAGTAGGCGTTCTCGATGAGGGCGTACGAGGCCCAGACATAGCCGATGAGCAGGAGCGCCAGCCCCAGCAGATTGGCTGCCGGGCCGTAGGGCGTGGACCAGCCCTGCCGGACGTCTATCCCTGCCAGGATCGGGATCAACCCGCCGCCTATTGCCACGATCGGGGAAAGGATCTTGTCCCACGGCTTGGCATCCGGTTGGTCGCCGAACTGCGCGCGCTCCGCCAGTAGCTCCGGGTTGTGCTGCGCGGCCAGAGCGCGACTGACGACGAAGCCGCCGATAGCCAGGATGGCGTACGCCCACGCCTGCCGCCACCCCCAGCGGCCGGTGATCAGCAGCGGCGAGAGGGGCACGATCACCAACACGAGCAGCATCATGATCACAACCCGCGGCGTCAACGCCTTTCGCACGCCCTGCATCGCTCACCTCCGCCATCCAAGCTGCCGCCGGCATCAGCGCATTGTAGCGCGACACGACGGTCTCGCCAGCGCAGCACTTCGCGGTTCGCCTGCGGGGCAGAACCTAACCCCCCAACCCCCCTTCCCGACGCGGGAAGGGGGCAGTGGTTTCGCTGGGTGAGGCAGGGCCCGGCCAAGCAAACGAGCGGCTAGGATGATCGGGGGGCGGCAGTTGCCCCGCCGCGGCCCGGCACGTATATTGGGGGCCGATCCCCCCGTAGCTCAGATGGATAGAGCAGCGGTTTCCTAAACCGCGTGTCGTGCGTTCGAGTCGCGCCGGGGGGACAGTGAAGAGGGCTCCGCCACGCGGCGGAGCCCTCTTGTCTTGGCCGAAACCGCTCGCCACCGTGCCGGAACCGGCCCCGGCGCTGCCGAAGACGCCGTCGCTCCGTGGGGCTCGCGACAGACGGGCGATGGGCGCACCGATGTCACTTTCTGGTTCCCCGTTCCCGCGTCGGGAAGGGGGCTAGGGGGTTAGGTTCTACCCAACCGGCCACGCGGGCACGGCGTCGTCGATCTCCTCCATCAGGCGGACCGTCTCCCGCAGGGCGAGGACGACCTTCCGGTAGTGCTGGAGGTCGTCGTAGGTCAGGGCCCGGCCGCGGCGATCCTTCAGCCACTTCTCCGCCACCTGGTACCCGCCCACGTGGAACTCCCATACCTCGGGCGGAACGTTCTCGAAGTGCTGGGCCGGGTTGATATACACGCGCCCCATCTCCGGGGGCGAACCGGCGGGCGCCGGCTCGCCCGGGGCGACGTACTTGGGGAACCCGCGGGCCACCTCGTTGCTGCCCGCCGCCGGGAAGCTGGTGAAAGGACGGGCCAGGGCGGGCGACTCCAGCAGGTGCAGCGCCGTCAGCTCCGCGCCCAGGCGGCACAGCTCCCGGAACAGGCCCACGTCCGACGTGAGGGGGACGCGGGGGAAGTCGATCTTGAGGAACTGGGCGTAGCGCTCCCGGTAGGTGGGGGAGTGGAGGACGGCGTAGAGGTAGTGGAAGACGTCCTCGGGCCCGAAGGTCTCCACGAGGTCGCCCCTGCCGTCGGGGACGAAGGCCAGGCCCAGCCGCTGCTCCAGGTCCCGGACGAAGGCGGGATCCAGGTTGGGCGTGCGGCCGCCGGGCCCGGCCGGCCAGTGAGACGGCTGCGGCAGGGCGCGCTGGTTGCCCTGGGTCTGCCGCTCCGGGTAGAGGTAGAGTGGGAACAGATAGTTCACCTCTTTTATGGAGACTGTGTGATGCTGGATCATATGGCGGGTGCAGAGGAGGTGCTCCCAACCGCGACCGATCTCCGTCGAGCGCGTCGTCCCGATTGCGAGGTTGGGGCCCGCCAGCATGTGGCGCATGACCTCGGGGCGAGGCATGCAGATGAAGCCGCGTGTCCGGCCGGTGTAGTACGTGTGTCGCACATCGAATGGCCGGTACAGGACGGGCACGACTCTGCTCTGTTTCGGCCCGCTGGTCCGGACGTCCTGCTGGGCCAGCGCTACCTTCCAGTCTCGCACGTCAGGACCGAGGCGGAACTTCTCCCTTGCCGGTTCGTCCAGCAACGCGGCGAACTCGGTCACCGTGCGCCAGGCGTCCTCGGCGGTGAAGTGGATGGTCAGGCTGTCCCGGGCGGTGACTATTCCCACCGAGTTCACGGGCAAGGCGTCGGGCAGCTTCCAGCCCCGCTGGTACTCCGCGAGCAGGTCGACGTCCTGGGGAACGAACAGGTAGAAGGGCGAGCGCGGCTCCACGGTCTGCCACTCCGTCTCGGCGGCGTCGCTCTCCGCCAACGCAGCGTACTTGGCCTCGCGCGTACCCCAGAGGCCGGCGTGGTGCACCGTCGCCGGTCCCTCGCGGCCGGGCTCTTTGACGAAGATGCCGA
Organism: Anaerolineae bacterium; assembly: GCA_040768685.1. Taxonomy (GTDB): domain Bacteria; phylum Chloroflexota; class Anaerolineae; order DRVO01; family DRVO01; genus Ch71. Next base: position 290,582 of record JAXGMM010000002.1, on the reverse strand, counting down.
TGGCCACCCCCTGCTGGATGTCGAAGACGTTCTGGTCCGGGGAGCCGTCGGGGGAGACCTCGCGCTTCTTGGCGTTGCCGTGCAAGTCCAGGACGTAGATGTCGGTGAAGGCGTTCATCAGGGCCTGGCGCATGCCCCGGAAGGTGGGGTTGTCCAGGTAGCCGTGGTTGCTGATGAAGGCGAGGATGCCGGCGCCGGTGCGCTCGATGCGCCACTGGGCCCAGCGGATGAACTTGACGTAGTCGTCTTGCAGCCACTTGGGGTTGCGCTCGCCCAGAGGCCGGCCGTCCACCAGGTAATAGCTGGGCACGACTGTGCCGTCGGGCAGGCGGCCCTTGAGCAGGCCGTCGATCCACTTGCCCTTGTTGGCGGAGTGCCCGGAGTAGGGCGGGTTGCCCATGATGGCCATGATGGGCAGGTCCCGTTTCACCTCGGCGGCGGCGTTGGCCTCCTGGGAGATGACGCGCAGCGGCCCCCATAGGCCGACGATCCGCTCCTCCGCTTCCTCCAGGGTGTTGGTGAGGTACACGCGCAGGCGCTCGTCGGCGGCGAAGTCGTAGGCCCAGGCGGCTTGCTGTCGGTCGCCCTCCAGGTCCAGCCCGGCCAACTGCATGCCCAGCTTCAGGTGGGCGACGGCGTAGGGGGCCATGAGCAGCTCGAAGCCGAACAGGCGCGGCAGCAGGTGGTCGCGCACGTAGCCGGACCACATGCCGGCGTTGCCCCGCTCCCGGAAGCGCTCGCGGATCAAGTCCACCGCCTCATAGAGGAAGGTGCCCGTGCCGCAGGCGGGGTCGAGCACGAGGACCCGGTGAGCGGTCTTGGTCGCCTTGCGGGGCGGGGCGCCGCTGCTGTCGGCGACCTGGTAGGGCACGGTGGCGCTGTCGGCCAGGCCGTCGGGCAGGCCGAAGCGCTCTTGCAGCAGGCGGTCGACGGAGCGGACGATGTAGGAGACCACGGGGGCCGGGGTGTAGTAGACGCCGCGCATCTCCCGCAGGCGGGGGTCGTACTGCTGCAGGAAGGTCTCGTAGAAGTGAACGACGGCGTCGTCCTGGCCGGTGCGGCGGGCGAAGTGCTCCAGCACGCGGGCCATGTCCGCCCGCTCCAGCAGGTGGACCAGGTCGTCCACGAAGGGAGCGTAGGGCTCGTTGTCCATCTGGGTGCCGGCGATGATCTCGAAGAGCCGGCGCAGGAAGGGGTTGGTGGGCGGGATCTCATGGGCGGCGTCGCGCCGGCGGAAGGGGCCCGAGGCTTCCTTGCGCTGCACGGCGGCGGCGAAGAGGCCGTAGGCGATGGTCTGGGCGTACATGTCGGCGAACTGGCCCACGTTCTCCGGCTCCCTCAGCCCCGGCAGGAGGGTGTCGGCGAAGGAGTTGCGCAGGTCGACGAGCAGCGGAGACGCCTCACCTCGCTCGAAGGCTTCCCTGACCGTGTCTTGGATCATGTGGGCCAGCTTGGCCAGGCGGGAGGCCAGTTCCGCCGAATCGGTGATGGGGCCGGGGTCGTGGGAGAGGAAGGCGGCCAGCAGGCTTCGGACGGCCGCCGTCCCGGGGCGGTTGTGGATCACGTCGCCGCGGGGGCCGAGGTTGCCCAGGCGAGCCGTTTCGCGTGGCTCGCCGTCCTGGTAGCGGCGGAACTCGAGGAAGTCGGTGAGCAAGAGGTTGCTCAAGGAGCGGCGATACCGCTGCAGTTGCTCCGACCGCTCCACCTCGTCCAGGGGCGCGTTCAGGTCCTTCGCCTCGACGTAGCCGACGACGGCGTCGCCTCTGGTGACGACCAGGTCGGGCGCGCCCGCCAGGGTGTGGGCCGGCTGGATGGTGACGGCGATGCCGCTGTCCAGGGAGAGAAGCAGGCCTTTGAGGGCGTCGTAGTAGCTGGGCTCGGTGGCGCGGTTGGACTGGCGCTGCTGCTGGACCTGGCGCAGGTACTCGAGGAAGGACATGGTGCCGGGCCTCCGGTGCGTGACGCGGACGGTTTGGTTGCCGCCGGTGGCGGAAGTGTAGCGGGGAGGGGGGAGGAGGTCTAGCGGGGGATGGAGGTGGCGGCGTGGCGCACTGCCGTGCGCCCGCGTCTCCGCCCGGCGCGTTCCCGTGGGCGACCGCGTAGTAGCCCCGCGGCTTCAGCCCGGGGCGACCCCCCGGCCCCCTCGTCTCCGCCCGGCGCGTTCCCGTGGGCGACCGTGTAGCAGCCCCGCCATGAATGGCCGGGGCTACGTAGGAGCAAAGCCCGCCCTTCGGCGGGCTCCAACAGCCGGCGCAGGCCGGCTTCGCTAACCCGTAGCCCCGCGGCTTCAGCCCGGGGCGACCATCGGGAAGCGGCGACCGAGGTGATGCGGGCCGGCGGCGCGCCGGCGCTCGTCTTCCTCCAGGTGCAGACCAGCCCCCTCGCCCGCGAACTGCTAAGGTTGCTGTACGTTGCCCCTGCAGTGGGGACGTGGGTGCGGTGCGACGCCGGCTGGGGCCTGATCACGGGCGTGGAGAAAGGCAGCGGGGCGGCGCAAGACGCGCCTTCCGGCAAGGTGCACGTTCGACTTCGGCCCAGCCTGCAGGCGGAGAAGGTCGTGCTCGACCTGGACGCGTGCACCATGACCTTCCCGGGGAAGGAGCAGGTGTACGTCTGCGGCCGGTGCGGCCACTTCGCCTCCGCCGATCAGAACGCGGTGCTGAAAAAGCATGGACCGGCGGCCCACGGTGGGGTGGGGAATACGGTGCAGGCCCGGCCCGGCAGCAAGGTACACTGGAGGCACGGCCCCCAGTTCTAGCGTCAGGCGCCGAAGAACGAGTGGGAGTAATACGGAGCGGGGCGTCGTTTTGTCTAGATGGGCGCAATTAGGTACAAATGAGTAGCGGATCGCCAGCCAACGAGGGGTTGGCCGCCGCGTTGTGACTTTGTTGAGGGAGAGTGCGTAATGGCAACCAACGAGAACCTGCAGGAAGCCTTTGCCGGCGAGAGCCAGGCCAATCGTCGCTACACCGCCTTCGCTAAGAAGGCGGACGCCGATGGCTACCCCATGGTAGCCAAGCTGTTCCGCGCCGCCGCCGAGGCGGAGACGGTGCACGCCCTCGCCCACTTCCGCGCCATGGACGGCGTCAAGAGCACCGCCGAGAACCTCAAGGCGGCTATCGCGGGCGAGAGCTACGAGTTCCGGACGATGTATCCCGACTTCGTCGCCGCCGCGGAGGCGGAGAACAACCGCCGCGCCTTGGCCTCCTTCAAGAATGCCCTGCCGGTGGAAGAGATCCATCACGGGCTGTACAGTGAGGCCCTCAAGGCGGTGGAAGCGGGCAAGGACCTGGCCGACGCCCCGATCTTCATCTGCACCGTCTGCGGCCACACGGTCTGGAACGAGACCCCCGGCGTCTGCCCCGTCTGCGGCGCCAAGAAGGACAAGTACACCGAGATCAAGTAGATCGCCGCGCGTCGGCAGCGCAGAGGGCAGGGGCACGAGCCTCTGCCCTTTGCCGTTCCACGGGCCTCGACCATCAGTCGGCCGCCGCCCGGCACCCGCCTGCCGGACCAGGTGGAGGTCGCGGGGCGGTGGATTGGCCGCCTTCTTGCGAGTGTCATGATGATGTGGATCGCCGCGAGGAGGGAGACATGACGCCCGAGGAGCAAGCCTCACGCCGTGATGAGCTCTACGACCTGCTTGGCCTGCTGCCGCCCCGGGACTACCCCGTCTCTGTCGACGCGATTCTGGTCGAGGAGCGCGATGGCTACGTTTTGGAGACGCTGCGGCTCGATCTGAACGGCATGGAGCCGGTTCCCGCCTACTTCGCCCGCCCGCTGCGGGCGAGCGGGCCCCTGCCGACCGTGCTCTTCAATCACTCCCACGGCGGCGACTACGCCGGCGGCAAAGAGGAGATGGTGCAGGGCAAGTCCTACCTGCAGAACCCTCCCTACGCCGAGGCCTTGACCGGCGCCGGGTACAATGCCCTCTGCATCGACCACTGGAACTTCGGCGAGCGCCGGGGCCGCACCGAGTCCGAGTTGTTCAAGGAGCTGCTCTGGCAGGGCCGGGTGCTGTGGGGCCTGATGGTGTTCGACAGCCTCAAGGCGGTGGACTACTTGGTCACGCGCCCCAACGTCGATGCCGCGCGCATCGCCACGCTGGGGCTGTCGATGGGCAGCACCATGGCCTGGTGGCTGGCGGCCCTCGACGAGCGGATCAAGGTGTGCGTCGACCTGTGTTGCCTGACCGACTTCCACGCTCTCATCGAGGCCGGGGGACTGGACGGGCACGGCATCTACTACTACGTGCCGTCGCTGCTGCGGCACTTCGACACCGCCGGCATCAATGAACTGATCGTGCCCCGCGCTCATCTGGCGCTGGCCGGGCTCTATGACCCGCTGACGCCTCCCGCGGGGCTCGATCGCATCGACGAGCGACTGCAGAGCGCCTACGGCAGGGCGGGAGTGGCGGAGCGGTGGAGGCTGAGCCGGTACCACACCGGTCACTTCGAGACCGCCCACGGCCGGCGGGAGGTCATGGCCTTCCTGGAGCGCTGGCTCTAGCGGCCTCCAGGTCCCATCCGTGGAAGGGGCGGCGCAGACCCTCTCGCGTCATGCTGAACGCAGTGAAGCATCTTGACGGCCCGATACGCGTGCTACCACCGACACTACAATCGAGGCGGCATTCCGCAATCGCGACCAACGGCCGTCACAGGAGCGGCTCATGAACGAGACCGTCATCAACTTGGACCACCTCACCAAGTACTACGGCAAGAGCCGGGGTGTCCGTGACCTGAACCTCGCTGTGCGCCGGGGTGAGGTGTTCGGCTTCCTGGGCCCCAACGGCGCCGGGAAGACCACCACCATCAGGATCCTACTGGACGCCATCCGCCCCACCGAGGGCAGCGCCCAGGTCCTGGGCCTGGATTCGCGACGGGACAGCGTGGAGGTCAAGCGGCGCCTGGGCTACCTCCCCGGCGACCTCTCGCTCTACGATCACCTGACCGGTAGCGAGTGCTTACGCTACTTCGCACACCTGCGCGGCGGGGTGGACTGGACCTTCGCCCGCGGGCTGGCGGCGCGGCTGAGCCTGCGGCTGTCGCAGCGGATCGGCTCCCTCTCCCAGGGCAACAAACGCAAGGTGGGTCTGGTGCAGGCGCTGATGCATCGCCCGGAGCTGCTCGTGCTCGATGAGCCCACCAACGGCCTTGACCCGCTGGTGCAGCAGGAGCTCTACGGTATGCTGGGGGAGTTCCGCGAGGACGGCGGCTCCGTCTTCCTCTCCTCGCACAACCTGCCCGAGGTGGAGCGAATCTGCGATCGCGTCGCCGTCATTCGGGAGGGGAACCTGGTGGCGGTGGAGGAGATCGGGACGCTGAAGCGGCGCGCCTATAGGGAGTTGGAGATCCACTTCGCCCAGCGCATCCAGGCGCAGACCTTCGCGGGAGTGGAGGGCATTCGCCGGGTGCGGGTGGATGACGGCGTGCTGCACTGCTCCGTGGTGGGCAGCCTGGACGCGCTGGTGAAGGCGGCGGCGCAGTACGAGGTGATCAACATCGTGAGCCACGAGCCCAGCCTGGAACGGATATTCCTGGCCTACTACGGTGGAGGCATGGAAGATGTTGCGTAGCGTTTTCCTCAAGACTCTGCGCGACAACGGCCGCAGCCTGCTCTGGTGGGTCTTCGGCGTGGTGGCGTACATCATCTTCATCATGCTGTTCTACCCAACGCTGCAGCAGAACGCGGAGCTGATGCGCCAGTACCTCGAGGCCTTGCCCAAGGCATTCCTGGATGCCTTCATAGGCATGGGCGAGACCAGAGACATCACCTCGCCGGCGGGATACCTGCAAGCCTATCTGTTCGCTCTCATCATGCCCATCATTGTGCTGATCTACGGCATCCTCGCCGGCGGCGACGCCATCGCCGGAGAGGAAGAGCGGAGCACGCTGGACCTGCTTCTGGCAACCCCGGTCAGCCGAACGCGCGTGATGCTGGAGAAGCTGGCTGCCGTGGCGGTCGGCGTCTTTGTTCTGTCGGCGGTCACCTGGGCCACGGTGGAAGTGGGAGCACTCGCGATCGACCTAGTGCTCCCGCACTGGGGCGTGGCGGCGACCTGCATAAGCCTGGCTCTCTTCGGGTTCGCGTTCAGCGCATTGGCCTTGGCGACGGGGGCCGCCACGGGCAAGAAGGGCACGGCTGGGGGAGTGGCGGCGGCGGTGGCTCTGTTCTCCTACCTCATGAGTTCCTTCGCTCCCAGCGTCCCTCAGTTGGAGCCGTACAAGGTAGTGTCGCTGATGTACCTCTACAATGGCGCCGATCCGCTCGCGAACGGCATCAACCCAATTCACGCCGCGGTTCTTGTCGCTTTCGCGCTTGTGTGCGTGGCGGCGGGCCTCTTCTTCTTCAACCGGCGCGACCTGGCCGTGTGAGGCGGTGCCGGTGCTGGAGGCAAATGGGACCCAACCGACCGTGGATGAACCGATTCCGCACAAGCGCATCCTCATGGTCTGCCGCCGGCTCAATCGAGCGGCGCTTCGGCCGCTGCCGTCCGGCCTGACCACGCGGCTCTGCCGCCCGGACGAGCTACCGGTGTGGAAGGACCTGCAGGCGGCGCCCCGCGACGGATCCTCTCACGAGTCGCTGGACCAGTACTACGAGCGATGGTTTGCGCCCTACGGCGACCTGTTCTTCCGCAGTTGCACCTTCGTCTGCGACGAGGAGGGGCGGCCCATCGCCACCGGCTTCATCTGGAAGCCGGTTGGTCAGCGAACTCTCCTGCACTGGATCAAGACGCTCCAGGCGTATGAGGGCCGGGGCATCGGTCGGGCCCTCATCTCCGAGCTCATGCGCGACCTGCCGGCGTGCGATTACCCGGTCTACCTGCACACCCAGCCCTCCAGCTACCGGGCCATCAAACTCTATTCCGACTTCGGCTTCTCCCTGGTGGCACCGCCGTTCAGCATTGATGGGCGCCCAAACGAACTGGACGAGGCCCTGCCCATCCTGCAGCACGTCATGCACGAGGACGACTTCCGGCGGCTGAGCATCGAGCACATCAGTGCCCAGTAAGCCGCCGGCGGACGGTTCCTAGGCGGGGCACTGTTCCTCGCGCGCCCGGTCCGCGAGTAGCCGGCGCCACGCGGGTAGATTCCTGCCGGCGGGCAAGTAGCGGCCATGGGTCGATGGGCTTACTATCGAGCGGTTGACACGACGGAGCCGATCGGCAGGCTGGGGAGGGCGCTTTGGAGTGGGACATGTACGTGGCGGTGGTGGCGGCCGGTTTCGCCGCCGGCTTCATCAACACGCTGGCGGGTAGCGGCTCCCTCATCACCCTGCCGCTGCTGATCTACCTCGGCTTGCCCGCCCCCGTCGCCAATGCCACCAACCGCGTGGGCGTGCTGCTCCAGAACCTGGTAAGCACCGGCAGCTTCCACCAGCAGAAGGTGCTGGACTGGAAGTACGGTCTCATGCTGGCCGCCCCGGCGGTGGTTGGCTCGGTCATCGGGGCCCAGATCGCCGTCGATCTGGACGAAGAGACCATGCGCCGCGCCATCGGCATCGTGATGGTGATCATGCTCTTCGTCATCCTCTTCAAGCCCGATCGCTGGCTCAGGGGGTACCCCCAGGGGGTTCGCCGCTACCCTAACCTAATGGAGTTGGCGGTCTTCTTTGGCCTGGGCATCTACGGCGGCTTCATCCAGGCGGGGGTCGGCATCTTCCTGCTCTCCGGCCTGGTCCTCGCCGCCGGCTATGACCTGGTGCGCGCCAACGCCATCAAGGTGCTGATCATATTCCTGGTGACGGCCGTAGCCATGGTGATCTTCGCCGCCAACAGCATGGTGCGCTACGAGGTGGGCTTGATCCTGGCGCTGGGGCAGACGCTGGGAGCGCTGGCCGCCAGCCGCCTGGCGGTGAAGAGCGGGGCGCGCTTCATCCGCTACCTGCTCATTGCCGTAATAGTGGTCTCATCACTGGACCTGCTGGGCGTCTTCCGGTTCATCGGCAGCCTGTTCTAGCTCGGTGCGGTTGGTGCATCCACGCGCGGCTGGTATAGTGCTGCCGGCGATGGGGCTCGCCCGCCTTCTCGAAGGATAGCCGCCGGTGCGTCAAGGTTGATGGCCTCTACCACGGACCAAGCGGTCGCCGGTAGAGGCCTCGTTGTTCCCCTTGAGTGGCGGCGTGAAGGAGCGTCCGATCGGTGGATTGAGGGCCGGCGATCAGTGTGGAGGGTAGTGCCGGTGCTGTAGGGTGCGGACTTCGAGATGGAAGGCCTTCCGGCATTGCGAGCGGCTGCATATACCCGGGCGCACTGGTGCAGGCGCTGCCGGGTGGCGTGATTCGGGGGTAGTCAGCGACTGGCCTCCTGGCGGCAGAGCCCGGTGGAGAGTACTGTTATTCGGTTCCAGGAAGGTGGTGCTTTCCTTGAGAAGGTGCCGACTCGGTAGCTCAGACGTACTTGTCCCCTTGACGGCAAGTGCGTTGGTGCCTACTGTGGAGTTGCATCGCAGTCGGTTTTGGTCGTGATGCCATCGCGCGTATAAGGAGGCAGAGATGATGGCGCATGGTCTGGGTCGACGACGGTTCCTCGCTGTATCCTCTCTTGGTCTTGCCGGCGCAGTGCTGACTGCTTGTGCCGGTGCTACTGCTCCACCCGCTCCAGCCGCTGGGGAAGCGGCGGCTCCCGCGCAACCCTCCGGGGAGACAATCCAGCTCCGCTTTGAAGATGAGTCAGAGGAAGGGCCTGAGGGCTTCAAGGTCTTCACTGATGTGCTCATCCCCATGTTCGAGGAGGAGAATCCCGGCACCAAAGTCACCTTTGAAGCTGCCATCGGCGACTGGGCCCAGAAGATCACCGCCCAGATGGCCGCGGGGGATGCTCCCGATGTGATGGTGGCTTACGGCAACTCCGCCCGCGAGTGGATGGAGACGGAACAGCTGCTTCCTCTGGAGGAGGAGTTCGGGGCTGATGAACTTGCCGACTTCTACGAGTCTCAGCTCGTAGCATTCAACATCAACAACCACCTCTACGAGATTCCGAAGTACGTTTCGAGCGCTGTGCTCTCGTACAACAAGGACCTCTTCGATCAGGCCGGCCTCGACTATCCCACGGAAGACTGGACTTGGGATGACTTCCTCATTGCCTCGGAGAAGCTAACTGTTCGCGATGACAGTGGCAAGGCGTCCCAATGGGGGTATCGAGTCGCCCAGAACTACATTGCCCATTGGGTGTGGCAGAACGGCGGCGAATGGATGGACAAGGACGCCATGGGCACCAAGATCCTCATCGACGAGCCCAAGGCCTTGGAGGCACTGAAGTTCAACTGGGACATCCAGTTCACCCACAAGTTCTCGCCGTCGCCGCAAGAAGCCGAAGGCGTCGGCACGTGGGACTTTTTCCAGACGGGCAAACTGGGCCTCCATGAGGCACACAGTTGGCAGGTCACTCCCTTCATCTCGCGCAACAACTTCAACTATGACTACACCCTGCTTCCGAAGAAGGAACTGCGCGTCGGTCACATCTTTGCGGACGGCTATGGCGTCTACTCTGGCACGAAGCACAAGTCCGAGTCCATGAAGCTGCTGCGCTTCATGACCAGCCCAGAAGCGGAGAAGGTCATGTGCACCTCCGTGTTGGGCTTGCAGCCTTCCCGCAAGAGCGTGGCTCCGGTATGGGACACCGAGTCCATGGGCGCCAAGCACGGGCTGAACGTCAAGGCATTCAGCGAGATGGCGGCGGTCGCGCGGCTAGATCCTTACTTCAAGAACCATGCGAAGGTCAGAGAGATCTTCGTCCCCATCTGGGAAGCCATCTGGGTAACCGGAGACATGGGTCTTGAGGAAGGCGTTGCGGAGCTCTGCGCTAAGATCAACGAGTACCTGACTTCAGTTACGTAGAACCTCCTGCAATCAACGGCCGGTGCGTCCAGGTGGACACTCTAGTCCGCCTGGCTCACCGGCCAGGCTGGATACGGCAAGTTCTGAGTGTTCGGCTATTAGCATGACTCGGGAGGTAGGCCATGGCGGCGCCGGAACCGAAGAAGCGTGCACGCCAGTACAGCGAGCGTGCCGACAGGCGCCCGAGACTGACGCTGGCGCAGAAGGAAGCGATTCTTTCGTGGGTGTTCATTCTTCCTTGGTTCATTGGGTTCTTGGCTTGGATCGCCGGGCCCATGCTGTACTCGCTCTACCTCAGCTTCACCGAGGCGAGCATCCTCCGCCCCCCGGTGTACATTGGGCTGGATAACTACCGTGATCTGTTCTCCTTCAGTGAGGTTGTCTCCCTCTTCTGGCGAACCTTGTACAACACGTCCTACTACGTGTTCATCAGTGTGCCCCTTGGGATCGCCCTTGGCTTCGCTATAGCCATGGCGCTTAACCAGGAGATCGTCGGTCGAGGCATTTGGCGAACAATCTACTACCTTCCCTCGGTGATCCCTGGAGTGGCGGTGTCTCTCCTGTGGATCCTCATATTCAACAAGGAGTTTGGCGTTCTCAACAGCGTGCTGCGAGTCGTGGGGATTGAGGGCCCCGCCTGGCTCTACGAAAAGGCATGGGCCAAGCCAGCCCTTATCATCATGAGCCTCTGGGGAGCGGGGGGACCTATGCTGATCTTCCTGGCTGGCCTACAGGGCATCCCCACGGAGTTGTTTGACGCGGCCAAAGTGGACGGGGCCGGCGCATGGAGACGCTTTCGCCATGTAACCATCCCAATGGTTAGTCCCACGGTCTTCTTTGTCCTCATAACTGGGATCATAGGCTCGTTTCAGGTGTTCACCAACACGTACGTGATGACACAGGGCGGGCCCAGCAATTCGACGATGATGTACGTACTCTACCTATTCAACCTGGCCTTCCAGCAGTTCCGCATGGGCTACGCTAGTGCGCTCGCTTGGGTCTACTTCATCATTCTGATGTTCTTCACCTTACTCATCTTTCGTTCATCTGCGGCCTGGGTTTACTACGAGACCGGCATCGCTGGGGGTGAGTGATGGCATCAGCTTCTGCCACCGTGTCTCGACGTGGCCGGGATAGGTTGGGACCTCTCCTCGGCAGGATCGCGCTCTATGCGATCGTGACGGCGGGTGCCATCGTCATTATGTTCCCTTTCTACTGGATGTTCACCACGGCGCTTAAGCCTCCTGACGAGGTGGTGACTTACCCGATCAAGTGGGTGCCCAGTCGGCTCATCTGGTCGAACTACCCCAAGGCGATCTACGCACTGCCCGTGTCGGCACTTGTCTTCCTAAAGAACTCGATCGTGTTGAGCGTGCTGGTCACTGTCGGGACTGTGCTGAGTAGCGCCGTGGTTGCCTATCCCTTCGCCCGGCTTCGCTTCCCGGGGCGTCGGCCGATGTTCTTACTGATCCTGGCTACAATGATGATACCCGGCCAGGTTACGATGATCCCCTTGTTCATGATCTTCTCCAAACTGGGGTGGGTTAACACGTATCTGCCACTCGTGGTACCCGCTTACTTCGGTGATGCCTATTACATCTTCCTTCTCCGGCAGTTCTTTGCCACCATCCCTCGCGAGATGGACGATGCGGCCAAGATCGACGGATGCGGTCCAGTGGGCCTGTTCTTCCGCATCATCATGCCGTTAGCGCGACCGGCCTTAGGCGTGACCGCCATATTCTCGTTCAGCGGCATGTGGAACGCCTTCATGGGTCCGCTGATATACCTCAACCGGATGGAGCAGTTTCCCCTAGCTTTGGGCCTCCGCGCCTTTCAGTCCGGGCCCGGGTCCAGGTCCATCAGCTGGGAGTCGCTGATGGCGATCTCGGTGCTAATGACCGTTCCGGTCCTGCTCCTGTTCTTTGTCGCTCAACGCTCGTACATTCAGGGCATAGTGATAACGGGCGTGAAGGGCTAAGGCATCGGCCACGGTCCGGATCGCGCGGCACGACGACCGAGGAGGAAACCATTGAAGGCGAAGATCGTGGTCATCGGCGCGGGGAGCGCCTCGTTTGGCCCAGCGATACTGGGCGACATTCTACAGAGCAAGGCGCTCCGTGGGAGCACAGTCTCCTTGGTCGATCTCAACCCGCATGGGCTGGAACTGGTCGCCAAGTTGGCGGAGCGGGCCAACCGCGAGTGGGACGCGGGCATGACCATCGAGGCGACCACCGACCGGCGGCAGGCGCTGAGCGGGGCCGACTTCGTGATCACCTCCATCGCCGTGGCGCGCGAGAGGTTGTGGCGACAGGACTGGGAGATACCGCTCAAGCACGGCATCCGCCAGCCGCTGGGCGAGAATGGCGGACCGGGGGCCGTCTTCCACACGGCGCGCAACGCGACCATGATTCTCGATATCTGCAAGGACATAGAGCGGCTCTGCCCCGACGCCTACCTGCTCAACTTCACCAACCCGGTGCCGCGGATGACCCTGGTGGCGCGGCGCTACTCCAAGGTGAAGGCGGTGGGTCTCTGCCACCAGATCGGCATGGGATACGCCATCGTTGGGTTCGTCCTGGCCGAGGACCTGGGTCTGAAGCGGCCGGCAGGGGCGGAGTGGGGCCTCTACAGTCTGGGCCATCAGGCGCATGACGTGATCGACATCAAGGCGGCGGGCATCAACCACTTCACCTTTATGCTGGACATCCGCCGCCAGGGCACCGGCGAGGACCTCTACCCGCTGTTCCGCGAGCGGATGTCACGCATGGCGGCCGGCTTCCAGCCGCTGACGCGTCGCATCTTCGACGCCTTCGGTGTTTGCCCCGCCACCGGCGACGGCCACCTCGCGGAGTACACCCACTGGTCGCACGACCCGCATACCCGTCCCTGGGGCAAGTACGGTCTGCACCTCTACGACTGGGACGGCGCGGAGAAGCGCCGCGATCACATGTGGGACGAGATCGAGGCCATGGCGGCGGGCGCGCCCATCAGTGGCCGTCTGCAGAGAGGCTCCGGCGAGAGAGCGGTGCCCATCATCGAAGCGGTGATGGAGAACCGTAACGCCTACGAGTTGGCGGTGGACATCCCCAACCGGGGCTACATACCGAACCTGCCCGACGACGCTATCGTCGAGGTGCCGGCCGTGGTGAGCCGCTTCGGCATCAACGGCGTGGGCGTGGGTCCACTGCCGGAGCCCATTGCCGCGCTGTGCCGTACTCAGTTGACGGTGGCGTCGCTGGCGGTGGACGCGGCGGTGCAGGGCAGCCGGGAGCTGATGCTGCAAGCGCTACTGATGGATCCGATGGTCAACGACATGGATCAGGCCAAGGCGCTGATGACGGAGATGCTGTCGCTGCAGGCGGAGTACTTGCCGCAGTTCGGGGGGTAGAGAAGGGGGACGTCGCCGGGGTGGAGCGTCGGCGACGTCCCAGGTCGGCCCGCCGGTGCGCCCTCGCCCTCCGGCCCCGTGGTCGCCCCGGCATGAATGGCCGGGGCGACGAATAGGCGAAGCCCGCCCTTCGGCGGGCTGTGGGAGCCGGCGCAGGCCGGCTTCGCTAACCCGTAGCCCCGCGGCTTCAGCCCGGGGCGACCGCCGGTGCGACCGCTACTCGCTGCGGTGCGGGTCCACCGAGCAGCGCAGCGCCAACTCGGTGTCCATGTAGAGGCTTAGGCGGGCCTCGGTGCGGCGCAGGAAGTCGGCGGCGCGGTCCACTTCCAGGTTAGCGAGGGCGGGCTTGTTGGCAACGCGCGCCTGGTAGGCGGCCACCAGATGACGCAGGAACTGGGCGTGGTGCACCAGCAGCTCCAGTGAGCGGCGGTACAGTCTGTTGGACTCCGCCTTCCGCCGGGCCGACAGGTCGGCGATGGCGGCCCTCAGGTAGTTGTCTGCCTCTACCAGGGCTGCCCCGTCGGCGGTCGAGAAGGGCGGCTTCTGCCAGTGCGGGTCGTCGGTGGCCAGGAGCCCCTCAACGTGGGAGAGGTAGGCGCCGGCGGCAGCGGCATGGGGGCCGTAAGCCGTCTCCAGATAGCGGCTCCGAAACTCCTTGTAGGAGTCGTCCGGGTCCCAGAGCCCTTGCGCCAGGGCGGAGATTGCCAGGCCGGAGGGATAGAAGTTGCGGAAGGACTGGCAACTGACGATGCCGTCCAGTTCCAGCTCCTTGAGTGCCTTCAGGTCCTCCCAGATGACGCGAGCGACGACGGTGTCGGTGCAGTGGCGCCAGTTGGCCCACATCAGGTGGTAGTCGAAGTCGAAGGCGTCGCCGCGGAAGACCTTGCGCCAATCGGCGAGACGGTCGATGAAATAGGCGTTGCGGCGCGAAGCCGAGAACTTGTTCAACTCCGGCCGCTCCCACACCTCGCCGTCGTTACAGTCGGTGTCATTGAGGGCGTGGGCGTAGCAGCGGCTGATGGGGGCGAACATCATGATCGCCCGGCCGTCCGGGTCCTCGATGGTCACCTTCTCCGGGGCCCAGAGCAGCTCAATGTAGCAGAGGAAGACGAAGCGGGCCTTGGGCACGCGCTTGGCCAGCTCCGCGGACAGTGCGTTGATGACCTTGGCGTACCAGTCGGAAATGCTGAGCGGCCGGCACTCGTCGCACTCGCACTTGTTGTTGGGCGCGTCGGAGAGCCAGACATGCACCACGTCGACCTCAGGGTGCTCTTCTGCGTACTTGACGATGTTCTCCACGAAGCGGTCGAATGCGGGCTTATAGCTGTAGCAGATCTCGGTGTTGATGGGGATGCCGTGGAACAGCTTCCGCTCGCCGTCGAGCTCGGCCGGGAAGCGAGCGAACTCCTCCGGAATCTCGCTGTCGTCGGCGGTGACCCAGCCGGAGCGCGGCATATCGAAGGCGGCGCTAGTCCAGGAGTGGCCGACGCGATGGAAGACCTGGCCGCGGCGCTTCATGGCGGCGATGATGCGGTCGTCCAGGGCCAGGGCCTGAGCGTCACTGACCTCGTTGCCCCGGTAGAGGGTGTTGTACTTGTGCTCGTACCAGTGGTTGTAGAAGTAACGGCTGGAGAAGAACTGCAGGAAAATGGTGTTGAAGCGATTCTTAGCCGCCCAGTCCACCACCGCCAGGCAGTGGTTGATTGACGGTGCGCCTTCGATACAGAGACCGCGGTGCCGATAGCGGGGCTGGTCGGCGATCGGCTCGGCCGGAAAGGTGATCTCGACGCCGGACGGGACCGCTTCGCCATTGGGGCCGGGGCGCAGGAAGCGCACGCCCTGACTTTCCAGGAAGGCATAGACGCCAAAGAGGACGCTCCGGGCGTTGCGGCCGGCGATGAAGAGCTGATCGTCCGCCGCCCAGACGGCGAACCCATCGTCCCAGGGAGCGGGCGTGAGCGGACCGGTCGGCGGCTCCGGCATGGCGTCGCAGACGCCCAGCCAGGCGGTTCCCGGGGCGGCCCGGAGGGACTTGCTCGCGCCGGTGGCCCAGGCCTGGCCGGACAGGCGCTCTACGTATTGACTCAACTGGCGGGCGGCGTGGGCCAGAATCAGGTCCTTGTCGCGCGAGCCGGTGCGGAGCCAGCGCACTTTGGCGATGCTCATGTATTGCCTCCTTGATGAGAGTAAGCTGCGGGGCGGGCGCGTACCGCTAGGGGGCGCCCGGAGTGATTGGTCGCGACCACCAGCATAGCCCGGATCGGCGCCTTTGCCTAGCACGCCGGAACGCCACCGCAGCCCGCTCTCGTAAGGAAGAACGGACGCGGTGGCGTTCGGGAGTCGCCCGACCGGGGAAGACGACCGGCCTAACCCCAGGCCTTCTGGATCTTGGCGACGGCGTTGGCGATATCGTGCATGTCCTGCTCCGGCCCGAGGAGTGTGTTCTGGCTCAGCCAGCACGACTCCTCGGCGCAGACGCGCTCGGTGACTGGGCAGCGCTCGGCGTTGGTCTCCACCGACACGACCGGCGTACCGGTCAGGCGGCCGATGGCCTGGGAGGCGTCAATGATGGCGTTCATCTTGTAGAGCGGGTTGTAGCCGTAGCTGGAGTTGATGCCCTCCGCCGCCAAGGCCTTGAAGAAGTCCGCCCGGCTGCGCCCGCCGAAGGCCGCGGCGTTATAGCGGAAGATGTAGAGGTGGTAGGCGTGGTGGGTGACCCGGGCGTCCCGCTTGAGCGGGCGGATGCCGGGGATGCGGCTGAGCAGGTCGGAAAGCAGACCGGCGTTGCGCTCGCGGGTAGCCAACTGCTCCTCGGCTTTCGTCATCTGCGCGAGCAAGATGGCCGCCTGCCAGGCGCTTATGCGGGCATTGCCGCCCAGGACTTCGTGCTGATACCAGGCGCCCTCGCGGACGCGACCGACGTTGCGGAAGGACCATACGCGGTCCATGAGGTCGTCGTCGTTGCCGACGATAGCGCCGCCCTCACCAGCGGTGATGTTCTTGCTGGACTGGAAGGAGAAGGTGCCCAGGTCGCCGATGGCGCCCACGCGGATGCCCTTCCAGGCGGCCAGGTGAGCCTGAGCGGAGTCCTCGATCACCTTCAGCCCGGCCGGGCGCGCCAAGGCCAGCACGGCGTCCATGTCGGCGGGGCAGCCTCCGATATGCACGGGCACGATGGCCTTGGTGCGCTCGGTGATCAGGCCCTTGGCGGCGTTGGCGTCGAGTTGGTAGGTATCGGGATCGATATCGGCGAAGACCGGGATGCCGCCCACCATGAGCACGGCGGAGGCCGTGGCGACAAAGGTGTATGGGGTGACGATGACCTCATCGCCGTAGGTCACGCCGGCGGCGCGCAAGGCCACTTCGATGGCCACTGTGCCGTTGAAGGCGGAGACGCACTGCTTGGCGTCGTGGAGCGCGGCGAACTTCTGCTCGAACTCGTCGATCAGCTCGCTGCCGATGCCCCACTTGTTGCTGCGCAGCGCCCCGAGAAGGGCCTGCTCTTCCGCCTCGCCGTAGACCGGCCAACTAGGGAAGGGCGCCGTCCGTACTGGGGCGCCGCCGTCAATCGCTAGACGCTGTCCACCTGCCATTCCGAATGCCTCCTGATGCCTGCATTCCCGACCGGCGAGCAGGCTCGCCGGTCGATGCCTTTGCTCCTTCCCACTATAGCAGGAACTCGCCGACTAAGGTAGCGGCGTTGGTGACCTCGCGGTGACAGAACCTTTACACCCGCATCACAAACCCCTAACGGGTTCAGTAACCCTTCCTAACGCTGGTGCGCTTTTAATAACCTTGTCGAGCATGTGGCGTGAAGCCAAGCTCGGCGGGTCGGAGAAGGAGGTGTGTCTGCACGAGCTCTAAGTCGCAGAGCGTAGTGCCAGTCGCCCCACGTTTTCAGGAGGACGAGAAATGAGGAAGTTGGTGAACTTGGTAGTGCTGGTCGCCCTTGTTGCCAGCCTTGCTGGCTGCGCCACCGCTGCGCCGCTCGTGCGCACGGAGACCGTTGTCGTCAAAGAGACGGTGATAGTGAAGGAGACCACGGCGCCAGAGGTAGTGGTAGCTACTCCGGCGCCTGTGACTCAGCCCGTGGCGAAGTACGTGTTCCTGTTCATTGGCGATGGCCTGGGTGTGGCCCAGCGGAATGCCGCCGAGCTGTATCTGGCCGCTCAGGACGGCGAGGGGACTCGTCCCGAGGAGTCCTTGCTGCTGATGAACTCCTTCCCGGCCCAGGGCATGATCACCACATACGATCTCACCAGCGTCATCCCGGACTCGGCGTCGACCGCCACGGCCATGGCCAGCGGCTTCAAGACGGCCTCCGGGGTCATCGGTGTCGATCCGACTGGCGAGACCGTTTACAAGAACATCTCCGAGATCGCGGTTGAGCAAGGCTGGAAGATCGGCATCCTCACCTCGGTGTCACTCGACCATGCCACCCCGGCGGCCTTCTATGCCCATGAGCGCAGCCGGAGCAGCATGTACAAGATCAACCTGCAACTGGCGAACTCGGGCTTCGACTTCTTCGGGGGCGGTACGATGAAGAGCCCCACCAGCAAGGTGGACGGCGAGCCGAACGCCATGGATGTGGCGGCCGACAACGGCTACACCATCGCTGTCGGTAGAGAAGGCCTCGAGTCCCTCAAGCCGGGCGTGGGCAAGGTCATCGCCGTGAACGACAACGTCGACAAGGACGGCGCCCTTCAGTACGCCATCGATCAGGATGATCCCGGCTACGTCACCCTGGCCGAGTACACCGCCAAGGCCATCGAATTGCTCGACAACCCCACCGGCTTCTTCATCATGGTCGAGGGCGGCAAGATCGACTGGGCCTGCCACGCCAATGATGCCGGCGCTTCCATCCACGACACGCTTGACTTCGACAGAGCCATTGCCGAGGCGTACGAGTTCTACCAAGAGCATCCCGACGAAACCCTCATCATCGTCACCGGCGACCACGAGACCGGCGGCATGAGCATCGGCTTCGCGGGCACGGCTTACAGTAGCTTCGTGGAGAAGATCCAGAACCAGACCATGAGCTACATCGACTTCAACCTGCGTTTGCAGGAGTACAAGGCAACTCACACTGCCGAGGACGCCAAGCTTGAGGACGTCCTGCCGCTGATCGAGGAGGCCTTCGGTCTCTACGTGCTGCCGGAGGACGAGAAGGCTGCCCTGGAGCAGGCGGTCGAGGCCGGTAAGGCCGAGGGTGCCAGCGATGAGGCGAAGCAGAAGGCAGCCGAGGCAGAGGACACCCTTCGCTACAGCATGGCCCTCTCCGATCTCGAACTGGGCGTGCTTGAGGAAGCCTTCAAGAACTCCATGCTCGGCAAGGAAGAGCGCGCCACCGACGACTACACCTACCTGTTGTACGGCGGTTACGAGCCCCTGACCGTCAAGTGCACCACGATCCTCAACCAGAAGGCCGGCATCGGCTGGACTTCCTACTCTCACACCGGCACCCCGGTGCCCGTCTCCGCAATCGGCGTCGGGGCCGAGCAGTTCAACGGCTACTACGACCAGACCGAGATCTTCACGAAGATGATCGCCGCCGCCGGCCTCTAGAAACGGCTGCCTCTACCGGGGGCAGGACGAGCGTGTCCTGCCCCCAACCGCTTTCTTCCGCGCTGCGCGGTCGAGGGAATGATGACAGATGCGCTAAGAAGTGTGAGGCTGAGCTCCGTGCTCAACCGCAACAACGCCTTCGCGCTGGTTGTGCTGGCGGCGTGCGTGCTTCTAGCCGTTGTCCCCAGCGGCTTCCAGAGCGCCTACGCACAGAATGTCAACCGCGTACGGAGCCGAGTGCTGTCCGTGGACGACAGCCGAATCCAGCAATACGGGATTGTTAGGGCGGGCAGCCAGCTGCTTACCGTGGAGATACTGGACGGACCCTTCCGGGGACAGGTCGTGGAGGCGTGCAACGACCTCATCGGCAAGATGGAGACGGACAAGATGTTCCGAGAGGGCGACACGGCGCTCGTCGTGCTCGACACCCGTGGCGGAACGATAGCCCATGCCACTGCATATGATCACTACCGCCTTCAGACTGAGTGGATCCTGATAGCTGCGTTCGGCGTGTTGTTAGTTGCCTTTGCTGGGTGGACAGGCGCTCGAGCCCTGCTCTCGTTCGCTTTTGCGCTTCTGATGATGTGGAAGGTGCTGTTCCCGAACACTCTGCTTGGGCGCGACCCGGTGCTTCTGGCGCTGGCCTCGGTGATAGCGATCGCCGCCGTTACACTGGCGCTGGTGGCTGGGGTCAACCGCACTGCCCTGGTTGCCTTTATCGGCTCGCTCCTTGGCGTTGTGCTCACTTCTGTCCTTGCCTTAGTTCTACTGCCTGGGTTCAAGCTTCACGGAGCCGTGCAGCCCTACTCCGAGACACTCCTGTATACCGGGTTCGAGTTCCTGAACCTGAATCGTCTCTTCGTAGCGGCCATCTTCATCGGAGCCTCCGGGGCAGTAGTTGATGTCGCCATCGACGTGGCCACCGCCATGCAGGAAGTGGCGGACAAGAGGCCGGACCTCTCGCACCGGGAGTTGGCCCTCTCGGGGTTCACGGTGGGTCGCAACATGACGAGCACCATGATCACGACCCTGCTGATGGCGTATGTCTCCGGCTACATGTCCTTGCTCATGGTGTTCATGGCCCAAGGAACCCCACCTTCCCTACTGCTCAACACCAACTACGTGGCCGCCGAGATCCTCAAGACGGTGGTAGGCAGCTTCGGCCTAGTAGCGGTGGCGCCGTTCACCGCGCTGGTAGGTTCGGTCTTGTTCATTCGCAGCAAACGTCGAGAGGATGAGGCAACGGCGACCATCGACGAAGATGCGGCAAGGGTTCTCAAGATCAAGGCAGGCCCCTGCGATCTGCGTAGCGGCGACGTCGTGCAGCGTCCTCGACGGTCGTCGCCGTCGACTGGGAGACAGGCGAACTCATCCAAGCTGGGGTACACGGAGTGGTAACGCAGACCGCTGTCAGCAGAGGCGAGCACTCTCTCACCGTGCTGGTAAGCCCGAGCACCTGACCTCCGGGCGAGCGGTCCCTTCCCCCGAGTGAGGGAGAAGGGACCGCTCGGGCCAAGGTCAAGCTATAACAACTCCCCTGCGTTGTCTTTGATCTTCTGGATCGCCTCGGCCACGTCGTCCATGTCGGACTGCGGCCCGAGGAAGGTGTTCTGCGCGAACCAGAGAGTCTCCTCGCGGCAGAGGCGTTCCGCCTCCGGGCAGTGGACCTGGTTGTAGTCGATCTCGCGCCCGTAATACCCGCCCTTCACCGGGAAGCCGCCGGGCAGGGCCGTCTCCGCCTCCAGGAAGACGGGGTGCTGGTACACCGTCTTCAGATAGCCCATGCTGTTGGGGATGCCCTCGGCATTGAGCGCCTCGCTGAACTTCTCGCGGGAGAGGCCGCCGAAGCCTTCGCCGGTGTACTGGAGGGTGAGGATGTGGTAGACGTTGCGAGTGACGTAGGGATCCACACGCAGGGGCCGCACGCCTTCGATGTCTTCTACCAGGCTGTTGAGGTAGTCGCCGTTGCGGGAGCGGCGCTGGGCCTGGTTCTCCAGCTTGGCGAACTGCGATAGCAGCAGGGCGGCCTCGATCTCGTTGGTGCGCTCATTGCCGGCGAGCACCGGGAAGCGGGTCGTCCAGCCTTGGGGGAGTTCGGACTCCACCGAGCCGGCGCGCACCGCTCCGCGCCAGAAGTCGTGATAGAGGACGGACCAGCCCAGGAGATCCGGGTCGTTGGTGGTGATGATGCCCGCCTCGCCGGTGGCGAGGTTCTTGCCCGACATGAGGCTGAAGGCGCCGGCGTCGCCGATGGAGCCGAGGGCCTTGTCCTTCCAGCGTCCGCCGTGGGCGTGTGAGCAGTCCTCCAGCACCTTCAGGCTGTGCCTCTCCGCAATGGCCATGATGGGGTCCATGTCGCAGGGCAGCCCGCCGAAGTGCACCGGGATGATGGCCCGGGTGCGGTCGGTGATCGCCTCCTCAATGAGGGCGGGGTCGATGTTGTAGGTGCGCGGGTCGATGTCCACGAAGATGGGAAGGGCGCCCACCTGAAGGACGGCGGTGGCGGTGGCCATGAAGGTGTAGGGCGGAACGATGACCTCGTCGCCGGGGGCGAGTTTCATGGCGCGGAGAGCGATCTCCAGGGCCGCAGTACCGGAGGACACGGTGAGCCCGTATTCGCAGCCCTGGTAGGCGGCGAACCTCCGCTCGAACTCGGCCGCCTTAGTGCCGCCCAGGCGGCACCAGCGCCCGCTGCGCACGACCTCGGATACGGCCTGTACGTCGGTCTCGTCCACCTCGGGCCACTGGGGCCAGGGAGCGGTACGGACCGGCGTTCCGCCGTTGATCGCCAACTTCGCCATGGATTGCCTCCTAGGGTGTAGAGGGCAGGCAAAAGCGCCACGTAGTACCGTGGCTAGCGGTCCTGCCTCCAATCCTCTATGAACCCGGCCAACGCCGCCGCGACCCTTTCCCCCGCCTCACGGGCCAGGGGGCCGGGGTAGCCGTAGTACTTGTAGGCCCACTCCACCTCGTAACCGCCCTTGGCGTAGCTCTCGGCCGTGGGGATGTAGCCGATGTCGGCGTTCGTGTATGCCACTACGACCGCGTGCTTTCCTTGGGCGCGGGCGAGCCGCTTCGCCTCCAGGCCAAACTCGACGAACAACTCGCCCGGCGAAGTCACCAGGTTGAGCTCGCCGAGGCGCAGGCACTGGGCGGCAACGGTGAGGCCGGGCTGGAGCAGGCCGGAGCACACCCCGCCGATCGTGAGGTCGGCCCAGGTGAGCATGGCCCGGTGTATCTTCGCGCTCATAATGTCGTGGGCGGCGTCGGCGGAGCGGGCGCCGGCGTGGTGCTCCCGGCGGAAGGCGAGCAGGTCGGCGTAAGGGGCCGGCGCCATCAGCGGCAGGTCCAAGACAGTGGACGCCACCTCCGGACTGCCTGCCGCCAGGGGTGTGCCGCCCTTGCCGATGAGGTCGGCGGCAGCCTGGGCGAGCTTGCCGCCGGCGGCATCGACGTGAGCGAAGGAGTGCCGCTGGGCGGGGTTGATGTCGCCGCAGGGACCCTGAAGGAACATGGTGGGCGCGCCGGTGAGGTCTTCCAGGCGGCGGCAGGCGGCCCCCGGGTACTCGGCGCTGATCAGGCGGTTGTCGCCGTCCATGACCACGGCGTGGCAAGTGAAGTGGAGAACGCTCCCCTTGGTTGATCCGTCCGGTCGGCTGAACCACAGGACCGACAACTCGTCATCGACGGGACCATTCTGAGGGTCGCGCCGGTTGATGGCGATGCCGGTTACCGGCACGGTCCCGAAGTGGACCTCGGCCTCGCTCAGGTCGGATTGGGCGGCGCGCACGGCGGCGACGGCCTGGGCGGGGAAGCCCTCCAGCCAGTCCAGCGCCAGGTCGCCACAGCCTTGCAGGTAGACGCTGGCGGGTCCGGCGTGGGTGTGCGTCGCGGCAAGGATGATGCGCTCGGGGGCGATGCCGGTAGCCTGGGAGACGGCTACCTTCACCTGGTGGGTGTAGGCGATGCCGAAGCCGAGCGTGTCGGCGACGAGGAGGGCGGCCTGATCGGCGCCCTGGCCGAGGACGAGGGCGCGGCAGAAGAGGTGGTCGCGCACGCCGACGGCGGGCCCGAGGCGGGCGAGGTAGCCGGTGAGAGTGGCGCCCACGGGCGGGGTGATGTCGGACTTGCCGAAGCCGGCGAACATGGCATGGACTCCAGGGAAGGATGCGGTGAGTCTACCCCTTGATGCCGCTCATGACCACGCCCTGCACGAAGTACTGCTGGGCGAACATGTAGAGGGCGATGATGGGGATGACGCTGATGGTGGCGCCGGCCATGAGGAGGGCCCACTCGGTACCATACTGCCCGCGGAAGAAGGCGAGGCCGACGGGCAGCGTGAGCTTCTTGTAGGTGGTGAGGTAGATCACCGGGCCGAGCAGATTGTTCCAGCTCCCCATGAAGGTGAACACGGCCAAGGTGGCGATGGCGGGCTTAGCCAGCGGCATCATGATGTTCCAGTAGATGCGGAAGCGGGAGCAGCCGTCCACTATGGCGGCGTCTTCTAGTTCCATGGGGATGGTCATGAAGAACTGGCGCAGCAGGAAGGTGCCGAAGGCGGAGCCGAAGAAGTTGGGTACGACGAGCGGCAGGTGGGTGTCCAGCCAGCCGAAAGAGCGGAAGAGCACGAACTGTGGGATCAGGGTGACCTGGCTGGGGATCATCATGCAGCCGAGCCAGACGAGGAACATGAACTCACGACCCGGGAAGCGGAGTCGGGCAAAGGCGTACGCTGCTAGAGAGGCGGAGAGCACCTGCCCCAGGACGGAAAGGAGGGCGATCTTCAGGCTGTTGAAGGTGAACCAAGTGAAGGGCATCGCCTTGGTCACCTCGATATAGTTGCTCCACTGAGGCGTCCTGGGCAGAAGCCGGGGCGGAAAAATGAAGATCTCGGGCTGGGACTTGAGCGAACTGAGCACCATCCATATGAACGGCAGCGCCATGACCAGGCTGGCCAGAATGAGGAAGCTGTGTACCACAACCGGCTTGAGGATTCGGCGCGTCGCATCCCAGGCGGAAGGGCCGCGCCGCGTGTGTCGCAAGCCAACTCGGGAGTCGGCAGCCATCAGTCCATTACCCTCCTAACCGTAGAACACCCAGCTTCGCTGTAGGCGGAACTGGATGAGTGTGAGCACCATGATGATGAAGAAGAGCACGTAGGCGAGAGCGCAGCCGAACCCCATGTGCATCCACTGGAAGGCCTGGACATAGATGTACCAGGACAGGGTGGTGGTAGAGTAGGCTGGCCCTCCTTGGGTCAGGATGTAGGTCTGCTCGAAGACCTGCAATGAACTCATGATGGTGGTGACTACCACAAAGAAGATGGTCGGCGTCATCAGGGGCAGCGTGATGTGAAGGTGGCGGCGCCAACGGGTGGCCCCGTCGATGGCGGCGGCTTCATAGAGCTCCGGCGGCATGCCCTGCAGCCCGGCCAAGTAGATGACCATCGTGTAGCCGAGTCCCTTCCAGACGCTCATGATGACGATGGAAGGCATGGCGGTGCGAGGGCTCGCCAGCCAGAGGGGGCCCTTGATGCCGAGCAGGCGCAGGAAGTAGTTGATCAGGCCGAACTCCGGGTTGTACAGCCAGTACCAGACCAGGGCGACGGCTACCGTCGACGTAACCACGGGAAGGAAGAAGACACTACGGTAAATGGTGATCGCCTTGGCCTTCTGGTTCATGAAGATGGCCACCAGCAGCGGCAGGGTGACGCCAGGGACGAGGTAGAGCACGGTATACTGGAAGGTGTTGCCCACGGTCTTCCAGAACAGAGGCATCTGCGCCATCTGGGAGTAGTTGCCCAGACCGAGCCACTTTGGTGGCGTGAGGAGATCCCACTGCGTGAAACCGAGAATGAGAGCCGCGACAACCGGTCCGGCGATGAAGACGAAGAAGCCGATCAGGGTGGGAGTCAGGAAGGGTAGCGCCTCCAGGAACTGCGCCAGTCCGCGACGGCGCTGCTCACGTGTTGCGGAGAGCGATGTTGGGTTGGTCGAGGCGGATGCCACTGCCACTAGATACCTCCGCTCATGCTTCCGGAGAGGAGAAAGCCCTTGGGGCCCACGCGGGCCCCAAGGGATGGGATCTGCCGGCCTAGGCCGGCCAAACGATGCTGTCGAGTACCTGCTGGATAGCCGTGCTGGCGGCTGCCACCGACTCCTCCACCGAGCGCTCGCCGAGGTACGCCAGGTCCAGCTCCTGGTTCATGATGGTGACGCGCCACTCCATCCACTGGGAGCCGAAGTCGGCGCCCCGCCCGACCGGAGCCGAGTCGAGGAGCGTCTTGGCGCCGGCGGGCATGCTGCCTCGGCCGAGCCAAGCGTCGGAGTAGGCGGCCTTGCGCAGGAAAGGCACCGAGCCAGGCGGGAAGATGTCCATGATCATCTGCTGCTCTTCGCTCACCCAGTGCTTGACCAGCGCCCAGGCGGCGTCCCGTGCCTTGGTACCCTTGTAGATGCTGATGCTGTCCGGCCCGGCATACATGACTCGACCGGTGCTACCCAGCGGGACGTAGGCGACGTCCCAGTTGAACTCCGCCTCGGACCAGTCGTTCATCATGTAGGACCCGTTGATCGTCATGGCGACGACTTGGGAGGCGAAGGTCCCCTCAGCGAAGCCCTGGGCGGCGGCCGGCGTGGGGGCAACAGCGTGCGTGAGTATGCTGTCTACGCACCACTGGATAGACTCGATGGCTATGGGCTCATTCAACAGGCAGGTCCTGTAGTCCGGACTCAGCACCGCGCCGCCGTTTGCCTTGATGAGGGAGTCAACGGCCTCATGCCCTGAAGGTGCGGCCATGCCCCAACGCTTGAAAGTATCCCCCTCCTTGAGGGTAAGGTTCTTCGCCGCGTTGAGCATGTCGTCGTAGGTCCAGGTCTCGTCCGGGTACGCCTGCCCCACCTCGTCGAAGATGTCCTTGTTGTAGAAGAGGTTGGCGCCCACCCAGCGGATGGGGAAAGCGTAGAGATCGCCGTTTTGCATGTCCGGGTAGCGGTGACAGCTAAGCTCCATCTCCATGAAGTAGTCGTCGGTGTTGATCTCGGCTTCGATGTAAGGCTGGAGATCGAGCGAGATGCCCTTGTTGGCGTAGTCCCATCCGTAAGCCACGCTCATGGCGTAGACGTCATAGACGGTGCCGGATGCGGCCTGGGTCTGTATCTTGGTCCAGTACTCGTTCCAGGGGGCGGGCTCGTAGACGATGGTTACGTTGGGATTGGCTTCCTTGAAGGAGCCGAAGAACGGGCCTTCCAGCATCTCCGTCTTCCCAAGCACGTCTCCCCAGCCGCTGACGCGCAACGTTACCTGCTCTCCTGCCGCTGCCGGTGCTTCGGCTTCCGTTGCCGCTGCGCCGGGGGACGCTGGAGCTTGAGTGGCTGCGGGTGCGCAAGCGGCCAGCGCCGCCCCCGCTCCCACGGCGAACAACCCTCTGAGTGCCTGGCGCCTAGTGAACCTTCTTTGTGACATCGCCGACCTCCTACATAGGACTTGACCGGATAGGTGCGATACGTGCCCTTTTAACCCGCTGGGTTCAGCATACTGCGTGGCGGCGTCACTCTCTATAGCCGGTCGTGCCAGATCTGTGCCATAATGATCCCAGCCTGCCCACGAGTATCGACGCCCACGGAGGTCTTCTTGGCAGTGTCCGGCAGCACCCGGGAGGAGGTTCACCAGGCCCTCGAAGCCCTGCACGACAACGTGCGGCTGGCTGAGGCGGAACTGGCCCGGCGCTTTCCCCTATTGGCGGGCATTCCGCGTCTGGAGGAACGCGCCGACCGGGCCCGGGCCCTGCTCCTGGAGGCCATCGAGGTGCTCCGGCCTGCCCGCGCCGTACCCTTCGGCTCGGACGAGTCTCGCCTGTACGACATCCTCTCCTTGCGCTATGTGGAGAACCTGTCCCTGCCCGAGGTGATGCAGGAACTCAGCCTCAGCCGGCGCCAGGCCTATCGCGACCTGGCCGATGCCGAGGAGCGGCTGGCGCGGGTGCTGGACTCGTGGGCCTCGGCGCCCATCGAAGCCCCGGCCAAACCGCGCCGTGACCTTATCAGCGAGGAGCTGGCCTCGCTGCCCGACGCTTCCGATGAGGTGGACCTGATCACCGTGGCCGTGGAGGCGGCAGGGCTGGTGCGCGGGCTGGCCGAGCAACTGGGGATAGTCCTGCAACTGCCGCCGGCGCCGGCACCGCCTCCTCCTCCCGTGCTGGTCGATCGCACGCTCCTCCGGCAGGTGCTAGTACAGCTCTTCAGCGCCGTGTTGCAGAGCCGGCCTCGGGAATCGGTTGAGATTCAGTGCCTTGAGAGTGGCGACACGGTCTCACTGGCCCTCACGTTCGTGCCCGAAGCGCTCAAGAGCGAGATGCTGGACACCGTGCGGATGATGGCCGAGTCCCAGCACCTAGGCTGGACCATCGATAGCTCTACTGAGGGGACGCTGTCGGTGAGCCTTAGCGCCCGCTGCGGCCGCTTGGCCACCGTGTTGGTGATTGAGGACAATCCCGGAGTAGTTGAGCTCTACCATCGCTACCTGGCTCCCAGCGGGTACCGGGTAGTGTCCGCGCCCACGGCAGCGGTAGCTTTCGAGGTGGCGCGCCGCACGCAGCCCGATGCCGTCGTTCTCGACATCCTGCTTCCCGGGCAGGATGGCTGGAGCATCATGAAGGCCCTGCGCGAGCATCATTCCACCAGGCACATCCCGGTGATCATCTGCTCCGTCCTTGAGGACCCGTCCCTTGCCAGTTCGCTCGGCGCCGATGCCTATCTGAGCAAGCCGGTTACGCAGTGGCAGCTTCTGCGGGCGCTGAGTCGTTGTTTGACGGCATCGTCTGGGTCTGTGGCCGGGACAGGGCCGTACTCAGAAGGGAAAGAAGATAAGCTTCGGGGAACTCCTCGCCGCTGACTACGGCGAAGCCGGCCTCAGCGCTCTCGGACCCTGTCGAGACGGCGCCTGTGATGGCGACTACCCGCATGCCGGCGGTGGCCGGGTCTGCCCGAAGGCTCTCCAGCACCTCAAGCCCGTTCATGTCCGGCATCGCCAGGTCCAGGAGGACCAGATCAGGACGTTCCCGGCGAGCCGATCGGATGGCGTCGGTTCCGTTGTAGGCAACGCAAACCTCGTACTCGTCCCCGGATACGTCCAGCATGCGACGCAACAGCGCAACGAAGCCTCTGTCATCATCGACGATCAGCACTCTTCGGCCCACCCGCGGACTCAGTGCCGCCTGCACGGCCTGGAGCAGGCTATCTGATGAGACCGGCTTGGTGAGCACGGCGTCGAACCCGGCTGCGTCGAGAGCCTTGTGGGGGCTGGGCAGCGTCAGACGAATGCATGGGATGGCCTCGAGCAGGCTGGGCACTGGACCGGCGCATGAGGCTCCGGGCGCCACCGTCTCTATGAGGGCCAGCGGCTGCACCTCCTCCCATCGCTCGCACAGGTCGGCCACGTCGCGGACCGGTTCCAGGTCATAGGATTCGAGGCGGCGCCGCAGGTACGAGAAGGCACTGGCATTGTGGGCCAGGGCGGCGACACGCGGCTTCATCCTGGGTTGGGGGACTGGAAGCGGGTGAGCGACGACCGGGGGACTCAGTGGACGACCGGCGCCGTCCAGCGGTAGCGAAAAGGCCAGCTCAGCACCGCCCTCGTCCAGGTTACGTGCCCATATTCGGCCGCCGTGCATACGCACAAGCTGCCGAGCTATGGCCAGCCCCAGCCCCTTGCCGCGTTCGCCCTGGACTCTGGAGGCGTCTAGTTGCCGGTATTCGTCGAAGACCCGCTCCAGAGCATCGGCAGGTATTCCGGGGCCGTCGTCGCTGACCGCAACTACCACTCGGTCCCCATCTTGGCGGGCGGACACGACGACGCGACCACGCGGCGTCACGCGAATGGCGTTGCTGAGCAGGTTGTAGAGCACCTGGTGGATGCGGGTCTCGTCCAGGTAGACGAGAGGCAGCCCGGGCTCCCATGCCCGCTCCACGGTCACTTCCTTGTCGTGTGCCACGCTTTCTACACCCCGTACGGCCTGCTCCAGGACCGCTGTCAGGTCTTTGTACTCGCGCCTGACGGGCATGGCGTTTGCATCAAGGCGCGCGAGATCCAGGATGTCGTCGAGAAGGTTGGAGAGGTAGCCGGCGTTGCGCTGGATCTGGGCCAGGTCACGCCGTAGCGCATCGTTCCATTGGTCCTCGCCGTAAAGCCGGGGATTGCGGTAGATGATATCGCTGAAGCCCAGGATGATGTTCAGTGGAGTGCGGAGCTCGTGGCTGAGCCCGGCCGCGAAGCGCGACTTCAGTTCTCGAAGATGCTCGGCTTCTCCGCGGGCTTCATCCAGGGCATGGTTGGTGCTCTCTAGGAGGCGGTAGGCCGTGTCGAGGGCTCGGATGGCTCGGTTGTGTTCGCCCTGCCTATCGCGCAGTTGCTCCACTAGGCCGCGGGCCTCGTTGCCGCGCAGACAGGATAGCTCAAGCATTTCCTGCCATGCCCGCAGGCCGACCCAGGAAACCGTGCCGACGGCAAGCACGGCGTAGGCCGTCCAGGCGCTCCCATCATATGCGGCAGGACCGAACAGGAGAGCCGCGGCCAGAATCGTACCGGTGATCAGGGCGGAGGTTGCCCCGAAGAGCAAGCCTGCCACCATGGGCACGAGCATGGCGATGCCGAGTAAGGCGGGATGGGCGAGCGTGATCCCGGCCCATAGCCCACCGGCGGCCAGTCCGGACATCAGCGCCACCGCAGCGGCTGTGGGGTAGCGAGGCTGGAGTAGAGCAGTCGCCACCAGTAGCGCCGTCAGGTAGACGGTGAGGCCAAGCAGAGCGGCGTTGGCGAACTCGTAGCACAGGTACACCCAGAGTCCGAGTGTGATGGCCGCGAACGCCAGCAGGAGCGAGCCCAGCGTCTGTGCCAGCAGCTCGGACCGGTGGGCGAAGCCATTACAGGACCCGGGCATCGCACTCGCCGATTCGCTCTCGGTCTTCATGTCGCCTCCGCTGGCGCTGGAGAGCCTCGCTCTCCGCTGGAATGCGCCCAAGAACTACGGTGTGATTATAGCATCGCCCTTTGGTCTCTGGACTGTCTCGCGGCGAGCTATGCGGAAGCACGGACGCGGTTGCAGCCGTCGCTATCTCGCAGCGTCTCCGTGGCGAACCCTCCTCCTTGACACCCGGCCCGCTTCGGCTATCGTGCCTCACAGTCCCGCGTAGGAGGCAGCGTTATGTCCACCTCGTCCACCGGAGCCGATACTGCCTGGTTTACCCACGATCGCTTCGGGCTGTTCATCCACTGGGGAATCTACTCCGTCGCCGCCCGCCACGAGTGGATCAAGAACTACGAGCGAATCACCGACGAGGACTACCAGAAGTACTTCGATCACTTTGACCCCGACCTCTACGATCCGGCCGTTTGGGCGCAGGAAGCAAAGAACGCCGGCATGAAGTACGTCGTCGCCACCAGCAAGCACCACGACGGCTTCTGCCTGTGGGACTCGGCGCTGACCGACTACAAGGCCACCAACACTCCTGCCAAGCGCGACGTCCTCCACCCGCTGGTGGACGCCTTCCGCGACGAGGGCTTCCGCCTCGGCTTCTACCATTCCGTCATCGATTGGCATCACCCGGAGTTCCCCGTGGATGGCCTGCACCCTCGACGCGACGATCTCGCCTACCGGGAGGCCAACCAGAACCGCGACATCGCCAAGTACCGCGCCTACCTTCACGGCCAGACGCGCGAGCTCCTCACCCAGTTCGGTCCACTCGACATAATGTGGTTCGACTTCTCCTACTCCAAGTCGGACTGGGGCTGGTCCAAGGGCAAGGGGGCGAAGGACTGGGACTCGGAGACGCTGCTGAAGATGGTGCGCGACCTACAGCCGGGCATCATCGTCAACGACCGGCTGGAAATCGGCGGCGACCTGAAGACGCCGGAGCAGTACCAGCCGCGCGGTTGGCTCCAGGTGGACGGAAAGCCGGTTCTCTGGGAGGCGTGCCAGACGCTCAACGGTAGTTGGGGCTACCACCGCGACAACCTGGACTGGAAGCCGGTGGAAATGCTGGTGCAGATGCTGGTGGACACCGTGTCCAAGGGGGGCAACCTTCTTCTCAACGTGGGCCCCACCGCCAGGGGCGAGTTCGACCCGAAGTCCATCAGCCGCCTGCGCGGCATCGGCGAGTGGATGCGCCGGCATGGTCGCGCTATCTACGGCTGCACCGCCTCCGAGTTCACCCCGCCGCCCGACTGCCGCTGCACCCAGAACGGCAAGCGACTATACCTGCACCTGTTCACTTGGCCCTTCGGCCACGTGCACCTGGACGGGCTGGGCAGCCGGGTGGAGTACGCCCAACTGCTCAACGACGGCAGCGAGATCAAGATCGTGCCCATCGACCCGCACCAGCAGGCGCAGAACACGACGATGGGCGGCGTCGGCGCGGACACGCTGACGCTGAGGCTGCCGGTGCAGAAGCCGGACGTCACGGTGCCGGTGATCGAGTTGTTCCTGAAGTAGAGGATAGTGAACAGTGGATAGTGGACGGTGGACAGAGGGAGATAGGCGGCCGTAAGTGTCCACGGTGCAGAGCTATCGGGATCTGATAGTCTGGCAGAAGGCAATGGCGCTGGCAGAAGCGGTTTACCGCTGCTCCGCACAACTGCCTCGCGAAGAGACCTATGGTCTGCGCTCTCAACTGACGCGGGCAGCCGTGTCGCTGCCCGCAAACATCGCTGAGGGGCAGAGTCGGCACGGTAGGGCTGAATTCCTGCACTTCCTCGGGGTTGCGCGCGGCTCGCTCGGCGAACTCGAGACGTTGACTGTGCTCTGCCGGCGCCTCGGATATCTGTCGGAGAGGGATGCCGCCTCTCTGCTCGAGGATTGCCAGGAGATAGGGAGGCTTCTGGCCGGCCTTGTGAGGTCTCTCAAGTATCAGCCGCCTGTCTCACTCTGACCACTGATCACTGGCCACTAGCCACTCCGCCGGAGGCGACCATGTCCTTTCTTGAATTGGCCAACAAGCGTTACAGCGTCCGCGCCTACAAGCCGGACGCTGTCCCTAACGACGCCCTAGCGCAGGTGCTGGAGGCCGCCCGCCTGGCGCCCACCGCTGCCAACCGCCAGCCCTTCCGCCTCATCATCATTCACACTCGCGGGCGCGAGGACGACCTCAAGCGCATCTACGGGCGCGACTGGTTCCTGCAACCGCCCCTTGTCATCGCCATCTGTGGAGAGCCGGAGAAGGGCTGGACCCGTGCCTCCGACGCCGCCAACTACACCGACGTGGACGCCGGCATCGTCTTCGACCACCTCACCCTCGCCGCCGCCGACCTGGGCCTGGGCACCTGCTGGATCGGCGCGTTCGACCCGGTCGCCGCCCGCGAAGTACTCGGCTTGCCGGATGGCGTCCGGCCCATCGCCTTCACGCCCTTGGGTTATCCGGCAGGGGACTTCCGCCCCAAACAGCGGAAGCCCATCGAGGAGCTGGTGTCGTACGAACGCTGGTAGGGGCGGGCCTTCTTGGTGCACTGGATATCCGTCGACCGGACGGCTACAATATGGGCGAGAGTTGTGGCTAGGCGGGGGCCTGCATTCATCGACCCCCTACCCACAACTACGGGCCGTCCGCGGCAAGGAGGTGCAAGGTGGCATCCGTAACCATCTCTCGAGAGCATGGCGCCCTAGGAACCGAGATCGGGCATCGAGTTGCGGAGAGACTGGGCGGGCGGTACCTGGATCGTGAGTTGATCGACATGGCTCTTCAGTTCGCCGGCCTGCACGCCGTCGCCCCCACGGAGGAGCCGACGCCGCCCCTGCCGCAGCAGGAGGTTCCCGGCCTCGTACGGCGGATAGTGGAAGCGGTAACCGGTCCTCTGTCATCCGGACTACGGCCCTGGCCGCGATACATAGCTCCCAAGCAGCCCGCCGTCGGGGAGGAGGACTCGCTCCTGCGGCAGGCAGTGGGCACTGATGACGCGTACGTCGCTGTCCTCAGCCAGGTGCTGGAGCGCATCGCCGAGGAACAGCCGAACGAAGTCCTAGTGGGCCGTGGCGGCCAGTGCATCCTCGGTGGGCGGCCGGGCGTCCTCCACGTCTTTGTCTGCGCGTCCCTGGGCGATCGGATCCAGCGGGTAGCGGAGAGCGAGAAGCTGGACCGCCAGGAGGCCGCCAGCACCGTGCGCGCCTTCGACGAAGAGCGCACCCGCTACATTCGCCGGTATTTCGCCGCCGACTGGCAGCGCCCTTCGCTCTATCACCTGACGGTCAACACCAGTTGGCTGTCCGTCGAGCAGAGCGTCGACCTCATCGTTCAGGCCGCGGCGATGGTCGACAGGCGGTAGCAGCCTCCGCGCTGATAACCGCCCGTGGGTGACTCACTTGCCCACGGGCGGTTCCATTTCCGGTCGCCGGCTGTTCGAAGGGTTCTGGAGCAGAATCGTCATAGATGCTAACATGACTCCATCCGACCACTGGAGAAGCACCATGACCGACCGCGAGCGCTTTCTGCGGACCATGTCCTTCGGCCACCCCGATCGCGTTCCCTATTCCTTCGGTGGGCCGCGCCAGGCCACCATGTCGGCGTGGGGGTATCAGGGCCTGAAGCCGGGTGTGAGTCTGCACCGCGAGATGGGCTACGACGACTGGCGTGGGGTGCCCATAGACATGCTGCCCCTGCCGCGCTTTGAGGAAGTCACCCTTGAGGTACGGGGAGACAAGCGCATCTGGATAGACGAATTGGGCACGACCCGGCTGGATCAGACCAACCCGGTTACGCCCGGCTTCGTTACCCGCACCTGGGTCGACTTCCCCGTCAAGACGCGCGCCGACTTCCGCAAGATGGCGGAGCGCTACCGGCCCGATGCCCCCGGCCGCTTCGGCTCAGACTGGGCGGGCTTCGTAGCCGCCAACAAGCCGCCGCGCAGTCACGTCCTCCGGGGAACGGTCTACGGCCCGTTCTGGCGCGTGCGCGACTGGGTAGGTTTCGAGGGCCTCTGCACCATGTTCTTGGACGATCCCGCCTTCGTGGAGGAGATGTTCGAGTACGTGGCCGACTTCACCATTGCCACCTTTGAGCGGCCGGGGGTCGCCGACCTGGGGATAGACTTCGTCATCATCAGCGAGGACATGGCCTACAAGACCGCCTCCATGATCTCGCCCGCCATGGTGCGCCGCTTCATGGCGCCGCACTATCGCCGCATCAACGACGCCTTCCGCAAGGCGGGAGTGAAGAACATCGTCGTGGACAGCGACGGCCACGTGAGCGAGCTCATACCCATCTGGATCGATGTCGGGTTCGACGGCTCCTGGCCCACCGAGATTGCGGCCGGCAACGATCCGTTGACCTACCGCAAGCGCTTCGGCAAGGACATCGTCCACTTCGGCGGCATCGACAAGCGCGAACTCCGCTTCGACTTTGAGCGCGTCAAGCAAGAGGTCATGAGCAAGGTGCCGGAACTGTTGGAGCTTGGCGGGTACGTGCCCATGGTAGACCACGGCGTTCCCCCCGATATCCCAGTGCGCAACTTCCTCTACATGGCGGAGCTGATCAAAGCGGTGGCCGAGGGGCGCGACGTGGGTGGGGTGAACCTGGACCGCTATTCCGACATCCTTGGACCGGTGCAAGAGGAGTGGAGCATGGCGCTGGCCGAACGCATCATCATGTCCGACGTCATGGACGAAGGGTCGTAGCCTGCCGGCAAGGGAGGGCGAATTGCTCCCTACATCGCCGCCAAGGATAGTGATTCTGACTATTGTAAGGAGGACTGTGTGAAGTTGATGGGATTCGAGCAGGGATACGTCACCGTGAAGCTGAGCGCCGCGGAGTGTGAGGCCTTGTCGCGCGCCGTCTCGGCGACGTCCGACAGCGCTCCGCTGGCGGAAGCGTTGCGCGTGTGTGCCCAGGTGGCGTCCGCACAGAGCCGCCAGGCGCTCACCGTGCGTGTCCTTCGCTCCCCATTGGCGTTGGTGCACCAGAACCGGTCCATAGTCCTGGTTGACTGAGAGGCCGGCGACCATCGCTCGTCTTCTTCACCGGCCGATCTCACTCCTGCTGCTCCTGGGCGGGATGGCGGCCTGCACCGGTGTCGCGGCGCCGGCCGTCCCCGTTCCCCCGCTCACGCCTGGGACCACGGCTGCCCCTGCGGCCGAGAGCCCGGCGGCATCCATTTGTGGTGCCCTCCCTCTGGATGCGGCGGCCTGGGTCGAGCGGTTCGCCACGGCAAAGGAGGATGGAGACGAGCGGGGTGGGCCGGCGGCGCTGTTCCGCCAGGGCCAGGCTTTATCTGCCGAGCTCCGCCAGTGGACGCGGGAAGACCTGGCGGTGGTCGACGACGCTGCTGCACCGGATCGAATGCGTCGGGCGCTCGCCGTGGCGTACCTGAACATCGCCGATGGCCGCCTGCACCGCGCCAGCCTTCTCGCTGACGAGGGCGGCGCCGCGACCGTGGGTGATCTGCTCTCCCAGGCGGAGGCGGACCTGGCGAGGGGCTCTGAGGGCGCATCTTGGCTGCCGGCGTTGGAGCGCGTGAGCCGGGGCGAGGGGCTCAACCGGCGGGCGTGCGCTCAGGCGGCCGCCCTCGGCCCGTCGAACACGTTGCTGCAGTTGACGCGCTGGGAAGACGGCATCTCGTCTACGACCCTGCTTGAGGCCCCCGCATCCGCCTCTTTCCCCTGGATGATCACCGGAGCCTACCCCTCGCTCGACTACCGCTGGGTCGCTCTGACAACCTGCACCCTGGAAACGGGGGGCCCGGTGCTCCTCTTCGACGCGATCGCCGGCGCCTGGGTGGACCTGATCGCGGAGTACCGCCTCGCGCTCTCCGAGAGCGGGACCGTGCACCCACAGGACGAGTCCGCCACGTGGCAGGTGATCGGTTGGCACCCGACTAGCAGTCACCTTCTGCTGGCCGTGGAGGGCCAGAACCTGGCCTTCTGGGTGGACCTTGAGGGCAGCTACCGGCGCATTACCTTGGCTGAGACGGGCGAGAGCGTCGGTGGCGAGCGGCACTTGGCGCTGATGCCCGACGGCAGCGGCCTGGCGTACGTGACCAACGACGGGCATCGGCTGGAGCGCTATGACTTCGCCACCGGCGGGAGAACCGTGATCTGGGAGCAATCGAACGGGGAGGGCCGCATCAACTACCCGCGTTTCTGCCCGAGCGGGGATAGTGTGGCCTTTCTGACGGAGCCCGGACAAGTCGGCGGCCGCCGGATGTGCCGTTTGGAGGTCGTCACCCTAGCCGGCGGGTTGCACCAGGTGCTGGCGGAGGGGAGTGTCTGCCTGGACGCGCCCCGATGGTCAGCGGAAGGAGACGCGGTGGCCCTCCGCCAGGATGGTGGCCGCGCCGACTCCAGCTGGACCGTCGAGGGTCAGAGCGGTGAGTACTCGAGTGCCGCGGCGCACGAGGCGACGCAGTGCCGGTTGCCGAGGTTTGCGCGAGCCGAGGCGGCCCGAGTAGCGGCGCAAGGAAGGGATGCTTCCGCGGAATGGGCGGCGGTCGTGCGAGCGGCTGCCTCCGGGACCGACACGGCATACTTCATCCCATGATGCACACCGAGAGAGGCGATGTTCGGTCCCGCTAGCGGTCGCGGATTGGTGCTGCTTTTGGCTGCGCTGCCCCTGATCTACTCACTCGTGTTTCTGCCCACCCTGCCGCAGACCCTCCCCACACCAACGCCCACAGCGACAGCCACCATGGCGCCCCCGCCCACGGCCACCCTCGCTCCCACCGTTGCCCCCACGGAGGCGCCGCAACCCTCGCTCGAGCGGACGCCGGTCTTCCGGCGCCCGGTGGTGGCGGGTGCGGTAGAGTCAGGCCTCTTCGATCATGATCCTGCCCCCGGGTCGGTAGTTTTCTACGACGGGCGGACAAGCGCCGGCAGCTTCTCCTTCGACTGCGCCGCCGTTGGGGGCGCCGTGATCGGCTGTGCCGAGGCCGCGTTCAACGAGGCCTCCTGCTCCGACTATGCCGAAATGTGGTACGACAACCACAGGGGCGTCGACTATGAGTACGCTCATAACTGGCACACCGGCAGCGCCTGCGACCGCGAGCGCTTTAGAGGCCTGACGGCGCCGGTCTACGCGCCCGCGGCGGGCCGCGTGTCGTACGTCGGTTGGGGCAGGTACAACGGCAACTTCATCATCGTCAACCACGATCTGAACGGCGACGGCGACTACGGCAACGACGGCCTGCGCTCCCTGTACCTCCACTTTGCCGATGAAGGCATCGCCGTGTACCAGGGACAGATCCTCGCCGAAGGCGACCTGCTGGGCACGGGCGGCATGACGGGGCTGTCGTGGACGCCCCACCTGCACTTTGAGGTGCAGCGCTACATCGACGGCGCCTGGCGGTCGGTGGACCCGTTCGGCTGGTACGGCGACGGCGATGATCCGTGGCCCTACCTCAACTACCCGTTGTGGCAGGACGCCACTCAAGCGCCGGGTTAGCCTCATGCCGGCGACAGGAACACGTGTGTCCCGCCCCGGCCAAGGCGCTCTTCCGGATGTCAGCCCTGGCGGCCCCCCGATGACGCGAGGCTTTCTGTGTCTGGTGGTGCTCTTGGTTCTGGCGGTCATCGGTGGATCATCCTGGCTGGCCGTCAGCTACGTGGATCGGCACTACCTGACGGGCGCGACGCCGAGCCAGAACCAGCCCACTTCGCCCTCAGCGATGGTGGAGGCGCCCTCGGCTACGGCAGAACCGACCGCTACGGAAACGGCGCTCCCCACTCCCACGCCGTCGTCCACTCCCAGCCCCACTCCCAACCCGACGCCCACCCCGGCCTACGAACCGGCCCTCTCGGCAGTGGAACTCACCGGCGTGGTGCATGCCTGGCAGACGTGGAACAACTGCGGCCCAGCCACCCTCTCCATGTACCTCAGTTACTACGGCCTGAACCGTACGCAGGGAGACATCGCTGCCGTGCTGCGGCCCAATCCGGACGACAAGAACGTCTGCCCCGACGAACTGGCCGCGTACGCCCGCGCCCAGGGGCTAGAGGCGCTGGTGGGCTACAACGCGACGGCCGACCAGCTGCGGCTCCTGCTTAGCAACGGCATTCCGGTGATCATCGAGACCTGGCACGAACCAGAGCCCGGCGATGGGATGGGGCACTACCGCCTGCTGGTGGGCTATGACGACGCCGCGGCCCACTGGATCGTCTACGACTCGTACGACACCATGAACCTGCGTGGGGCCGAGCCCTATCTTGGCCTGGCGACTCCGTACGAGGAAGTGGAGCGGCTCTGGCCCGCCTTCAACCGGGTCTATGTGGTGGTCTACGATCCGGCCCTGGAACCGGCGGTGCGGGGCATTCTCGGAGCCGACGTGGGCACGGCCGCCATGTGGGAGGCGGCGCTGGCCGCGGCCGAGGCGGAGGTGGCACAGAGGCCGGAGGATGTGTTCGCCTGGTTCAACCTGGGGTCTGACTTGACCCGTCTGGGCTGTTACGCCGAGGCGACGGAGGCCTACCGCCGCGCCGAAGCGATCGGCTGGCCGTTCCGGATGCTCTGGTACCAGTTCGAGCCCTACCAGGCCTTCTATGAGCAGGGCGAGTACGACACGGTCATCCGCTTCTCCGACCAAGTGATGACCCAGACGGACCAGATCGAGGAGGTCTGGTACTGGCGGGGCAGGACGCTGGCGGGGAAGGGAGAGACCGACGCCGCTCGCGCTGCCTTTGAACAGGCGCTGGCCCTCAGCCCCGGGTTCGAGCCGGCTAGAGAGGCGCTGGAGTAGGGTCGACCGCGTAGGGGATGCTCTCGTATCCACGTGACTTGTCGGTCCCGCGGGACGACCGCTTCAGGAGGTGATCGGCCGCGGGCACGTCTGCCGCTCATATGGCCGGCGACGGCGGGCTCGCGACCCAGACGGTGTCGGAACTGGGGGTGGACCACGGGGATGGTTTCGTCGGGAACGAGGACCTGCCGCCGGCAGGATCGTAGGCGCACGACGAGGTAGTCGTCTAGGCGACTGAAGGATCGGCCGTCCAGTCCGGCATCTTTGGGAGAGTCGAGCGGCATGGATGCCAGGGCGGGGACGGGGTCGAGCGGACGTTCTCCCTCAAGGGCGTGCCTCGTTAGGAAGGAGCATCCGGCTCACGTCCTCGGAGGCCTGTCAACCGCTCCCAGTCATGCCGGGCGCAGCAGTCCGCGTCGACCTACCCCCGCCGAACGTCGTGCTGAACGAAGTGAAGCATCTACCGCGAGGCCCTTTGCGCCGCTCGGAGCGTCGCCGGTGACAGCACTACGGCCACGGCCTAGCCTAGATGAACAACAAGGCGCCTGCGGCCATACGACCACAGGCGCCCGATCTCTCCTATGCTACCTTAGCCCCACCGTGCGCGGGCCCGCCGGGGCCGAACGCTGCCGACTAGCGCCAGCCGCCGCCGCCACCGCGACCACCACGGCCGCCGCCACCGCCGTACCCGCCACTGCGCTCCGGCCGAGGCCGGGCTTCGTTCACGGTCAGGTTACGATTGTGGAAGGGCTGGCCGTTCAGGGCCTGGATGGCCGCCTGCGCCTCGGTGCTGTTCGGCATCTCCACGAAGCCGAAACCCTTGGACTGACCGGTGTCCCGGTCCCGAATCATCTGGACCGACTCGACGCCACCGTAGGCCTCAAACAGTTCTTGAATCTCGGACTCGATGGTGTTGTACGGCAGGTTCCCTACGTAGATCCTCATGCTCCCCTCTCTTGCGATGGTTTGACACCGGCGGCCTGACCTGGGCCGGAGTGCATTCTCACTTCGATACGGGCCGCTGGAATCGTCGCACCCTTCGCAAGTGACACTACCGCTGACATGCCCAGCAGAACCGCTGAGCACCACCCGGCACCTGGGCAATATCATAGCAGGTATGTGTGCGTTTCGCTAGTGCTTTTCTGGGCAATCTCACCGAGAAATGGGGGTGCAATCAAGAGATGGGGCGCCGCTGCCGATACGGTGGGCATGTGGGCATGCGGTGGGTGAAGGCATGGAGGGGGTAGTGCGGGGACCGGTTTCCAACCGGTCACACGCCCGGGACGTCGGGCTGCTGTCGCGGGCCTGGCACAGAGCATTGGCCACCGTAGTTCTGGCGATCGTGGTCGGTGTGCTCCTGGCGTTCTATCTACACACCGTCGGGCTGGTGGCCAACGTGCCCGCCTCCAGCGACTTTGCCAAGTTCTACCTCTCCGCCCAGTACCTGCGACAGGGCGCCGACATCTATGCGCCGATGGACAGAAACGTCGTTGCGACGCTCGGCGGCGAGATCCCGGAAGAGCTGGTGGTGCTGCACCCGAACCTGAACCCACCGTTCTTCTCCGTGCTGCTGGTCCCGCTAACCCTTCTGAGCTACGGGCAGGCATTTCGGCTGTGGTCACTGGCGGCACTGGCGGCGGGGATTGCCGGAGCGCTGCTGACAGAGTCGATGACGCGGGCCGGCCCGCTGCAGCCGTGGCGAGTGCTGGGCTTCCTCGCCGCGCTGCTGGCCTTCTTCCCCACTTGGGCTTCGGTGCTCCTCGGGCAGGTCTCCCTGTTCCTGTTGCTGGCGCTCGTCCTCGTGTGGCGCTGGACGAGGAGCGGGCACGATGGCGCCGCCGGAGTGGTGCTGGGCGTGGCGGCAGGCGTCAAGCTGTTCGTCGCCCTGCCGATCGCCTACTTCCTGCTCCGCCGGCGCTGGAGGGTGGCCGCCTCGGCGGCGGTGGCGGGGACGGCCACCGTTGTCATCGGCCTCATCTTCGCCGGGCCGGACGCCTGTCGCTCCTACCTGGCCTCGACGGGCAGCGTCACTTGGTACGCGGCAAGCTGGAACGCCTCGCTGCTGGGCTTCTTCACTCGCTTTCTGGGCGGCTCGGAGAATGTGCCGCTCGTCGATGCGCCTTGGCTGGCGCACGGCCTGACCTTCTGCCTCTCCCTGGCGGCAGTGGCGGGGCTGGCCTGGCTCACCTGGCCGCGGCCCGGGCACAGCGCTGCCGTGTGCGAGCTCGGCTACGGCCTCGCCCTGGCGATGATGCTCCTGCTCTCGCCCCTGGGGTGGATGTACTACTTCCCGGCTCTGTTGCCCACCCTGCTGATCGCCTGGCGAGAGGCGGGATCGCGGTGGGCGCGAGTGCTGGTTCCGGCGTCGGCACTGCTGGCATCGGCACCCGCCTGGCTGCTCCAGCCAGGCGATATGGCTGGTATCACGGACCTCATGTGGCCGGGACCTGCGTACACAATCGGCCTTCTCTTGCTGATTGGCGTCCTGAGTAGTGGGCTAGTGTCGCGGCGCCGGGTCTCGCTCCCGGGGCCCGGCAGCTCGAGCTAGTCTCCGGTCGGGCTCTGCGACTCTGCCGGGGCTAGGGCAGCCTCGAGGCTGGCGGAGAGCGCCCTGGCCCTGTACTCGCCAGGCTCATCCCCGGTCAATGAGTACAGATCGGCCAGTAGCCGGTAGGCTTCCAGGTCGGTCTCGGTGCGTTCCAGCGCTGCGAGCTGAGGCAGTAGCAGTCCCGGTAAGGCTACTCTGCCGTAGATGTTGAGGCTGTAGCGGAGCATCTCAGGCGCGAGTGTCGGAAAGGCCAGTTCCTCGAGCACCTCTATGGCAAGGTCGGTCTTTCCCTGGACCACGAGCATCTCGGCGCGTGCCAGCGATATCTCGGCCCGCGGCTCGCCCCTTCTGGCCGCCATCTCAAGGCAGTACAGGGCCTGTCGAGTCTCGCCGCGCTGGCCATGCTCCCTGGCAGCTCTGATCCAGCGGTGGTCGTAGCCGCCCTGCTGAAGGGAATAGTCGGAGGCCCGGTTCAAGCCGGCCTGGTACCTGGCGTTCTCCAGCAGCGCTGCGAGCAGCGTGTCCATCTCGGAGGGCAGCCCAGCCCCACCTTCGGACGAGTAAGTGCCCACGGCGATGCATAGCGCCTGTCTTTGGCAGGCGGCCATGGCCACGGATCCTGGGTCGGCGCGAAAGGCCTCGGCGTAGAGCCGGGCAACGCTGTCTGGCCCCGCTCCAGCTGCCAGCCGCTGGTCGGCGAGGAGAAGGTAAGCTAGCGGCCAGTCCGTACCCCGTCCGGCTGCTGCCTCCAGCAGCGCGGTAGCGTCGTCCTTGGCTCCCTGGATGGCAAACACATGAGCAGCATTGAGGTAGTTGGGTACGAACAAGGGTTCGGTGGCCAGGCTGCGGCGATACAGGTCGGCCGCGGCGTCGAGTGCGGCGGCATCGAAGGGATCACCGGTCTGGAGGGCGGCCATGGCGCGCGCGAATGCGGCCTGCGAGTAGTAGAGGGGCTCGGCCGGATCGGCGCCAATTGCAGCGGCGACAGACTGAGCAGCGGCCAGCCAATCTCCCTTGAGGGCCTGGTCCGTTGCCGCGGCCAGCCGGCCTCGACCGGCCTCGACCGGTATCAGGATCACGGCTGCCAGCACCAGCGCCATCGGCAGCAGAACCAGCCATGTGGGGGTCAGCCGCCGCCTCGACTTCCGCAAGTTGCTGGCCGCGTCCAGCCCGACACATGCCACCATGACCAGAGCGATGGCCACGAAGGGCGTCCAGGTGAGGTGGTCCACCAGAGAGTGAGTGAGCCAACCACCTAGTGACGACGTGGCCGCAGCCAAGGTGAGAGCGCGATCCGAGTTGGCGCCAAGTGTATGGGTCTGATCGCGCACGGCTTTGGCCAATGCCAGGCCCCCGGCGCCAAGCAGGAGGAGCACGGCGCCCGCGCCGAATAGCCCAGTCTCGCCGAGAGTCTGAAGAGCTAGATTGTGGGCGTGCCGGGATACGGCCGCACGGGTAACGGCGGCGCGACCCACGTACTCGCGGGCGAATGTGCCCGGCCCAGTGCCGATGGCCGGGCTGTCGGCAAACATGCCGATGGCCACGGCCCAACGGCTCGCTCGCCCGGCAGTAAGGCCGGCCTCGTGGTAGGCGACGGCCATGGAGGAGATCCTCGCATCGGCAAACGCTAGGACACCGAAGAGCGCCAGATAGACCGCCAGCACGGCCAGGGCGCGGCGATGGGCCCGGATGCCTTCCCGAAGGCGGCGGTAGTCGCCGCCGGCCTCTGAGTAGACCAGCCAACCGGCCAAGAGCGCCAGCGCGGCGAGGGCAGCGATGGTGCCGCCCCGAGAGCGAGTGAAGTAGAGGACTACCTCGAGCGAAAGCAGCCACGCGGCCCATCCTGCCTGGGCCAGGCGGTTCTTCGCCCGGTACAGGTTCGCGGCGGCGAGGGGGAGGGCAAGGACCAGAATCGCGGCCAGGAGGTTGGCGTTCTCCGCTACGCTGAGCAGGCGGAAGGGCAGCGGGAAGGTGGGGTACTGCGGCACGCGTAGATGCCACCAGAAACGGTACCACTCGCCCACGGTAAGAAGGCCCTGCGCGATGAGCACAGTGGCGGCGCCGAGAAGGGCGATGATCAGGGGCTGATTGCCCCAGCTCAGATGGACGCGGTCTGATAGGGCGAAGAAGAAGGCGACGATGGCCAGTTGGTAGAGGAGTGCCTCGGACGAGATGCGCCACTGGTCGGAAGCGGCGGCGGACACGGCCACTGCGGCGGCGTAGATCAAGAAGGGCGCCGTCAGTGAGCTGACGACGAGTGGCTGGCGGCCCCGGACCTTGCCGACCCACCAGAGAGCGAGCACTGCTATGGTGGCGACCTCCAGGATCAGCGCCAGGCCGCTCCGGTAGCGCGAAGGACCCAGCCAAGCCAATAGCACCAGGACGAGGGCGAGGATGAGGCCGCGGACGGCGGCGAGCCGAGGTCTGTCCGCTACTCTGGCTACTGGTTGTGGATTGCTCGACACCTGCCGCCTCCTTCGCCGTCGAGCCG
This sequence comes from Anaerolineae bacterium, assembly GCA_040768685.1. GTDB lineage: Bacteria > Chloroflexota > Anaerolineae > DRVO01 > DRVO01 > Ch71. The sequence continues at coordinate 247,043 of JAXGMM010000002.1, read as the reverse complement.
TCCGCGGGACGCGGCGCCGAACGCACTCTCTCTGCTGCTGCACGTCTCGTGCCGGGAGGCGCTGCCGCCTCCCACCTTCCCGCCTCGCCAACCAGGCACCAAACCGGCAACACTAAGGTACACGGCCGCTCCGGCCGATTCATCCTGGGCGGGGCTACGCGGCGGCTACCGCGGCCCCGGGCGCTAGGGGCGTAAGTGGAGGAGGGGCACATGCGGGCACGGGCGAGGCGGTTCATCGAAGTGCACCTGACGCTGGACCTCCTCTGGCGACTGGTGGTGCCCGTCTGCGTGTTGGCCTTCAACGGCCTTCGAGTCATTCAGCCCAACGACTTCTGGTGGCACCTGCGCGTAGGGCAGATCATCCTCGAGGAGGGGAGCATCCCGCGCACGGACTTCTTCTCCTTCACCCGCTTCGGCGCGACGTGGGTGAACCAAGCGTGGCTGATGCAGGTGGGGCTGTACCTACAGTATCGTTTGGGCGGGCTGCCCCTGGTGGTCTTCCTGCATGCCTGCACCATCGCCGCCGGCTATGCCCTCCTTCAGCGCGCCCTCACCGGCCGCGGGACGCCGGTCGTTCCGGCGGTGGCCGCCTTCACGGCCGTGGTGGTAGGCGTGCGCAACTGGTCGGTGCGGCCGCAGTCGATCTCCTTCCTCTACATGGGCCTGCTGGTGCTGCTGCTGGAGCGCTACGGGCGCGGACACCGGCGGGGGCTGTGGCTGGCGGTTCCCCTCTTCGCGCTATGGGCCAACAGCCACGGCGCCTTCATCTTTGGGCTGGCCTACCTTGGGCTCTACCTGGCGGGCTCGGTCGTGGACGCCAGCCGGGCGCGGGGCTGGGCGGCGGAGCGCGCCGGCCTGATCCGCCTGGCCCTGGTGGCGGCAGCCTGCACGGCGGCGCCGGCCCTGACGCCCGAGGGGCCGGCGGGCATGGTCGATTACGTCCTGGGCTTCGTGCGCACTGGGCACACCATCAACGGGAACGTGGAGTTCAGCCCTCTGAGCGCCCGCGGGCCCGACGCTATCGCCTTCTACCTGGGTCTCCTGGCGGTTGCGGTCGGTCTCAGCCGGCGCGAAGCCCGTTTGTCCGCCCGGCGCTGGCTGCCGCTCCTGACGCTCTCGGCGGGGGCCCTGTGGGCGCACCGGGTGCTGCCCTGGGCCGGTTTCGCCCTCGCCCCGGCGCTCGTGGACCTCTACGCGCGCCGCTCAGCAGGTACGGCGCCCGAACGGCGAAATCTACTGGGGATCAACCTCTTGCTGGCCATCGTGATGGCAGCGGGCCTGGTCGGCAGCCTGCCCTGGCTGCGCCCCGTGTTGCAGCCGGGAGGCATGACGGAGTGGACCGCGCCGGACACGCCGGTGGCGGCGGTCGACTTCCTCTGCCGCGAGGCCCCGGCGGGCGCCCGCGTCTATCAGGAGCAGGGCTTTGCCTCCTATCAGATACTCGCCTGCCCTGCGCTGCCGGTCTTCATCGACACCCGCATTGAGCTCTATCCCTTGGAGCACTGGCTGGACTACCTTGCCGTATCGAATGCCCGCTTTGACTGGGAGGAGATCCTGGCCCGGCACGAGGTGGACTACTTGCTGCTGGACCTGGAGGCGCAGGAGCACGCCGTGCGTGCCGCCGAGGCCTCTGCCAACTGGCAGGAGACCTACCGCGACGACCGGGCGGTGGTCTTCCGGCGGGTGGGGGAGTAGCGCCCGGCACGGAGCTCTCACCCCTTTGAAACCACGAGCGGGGGTTAGGTGAGTCCCCCAGGGCGCTAACCATTAGGTAGTACGCCGGCCAGCGGCGGAATCGAAAAACCCCGGCGCCGAGTCGGTTCTCGGTTGACCGCCCGGCTGGAGCTACACTAGGATGAAACCGCTGCTGCCTCGTCCGGGGGCAGGTGGGAGGCGCCCGGATCGTGAACGGTGATCCGCAAAGGGTAGTCGGCGATGGTTGATAGGATCTGCACGACCCAGCTAAGGCAGTCCTTCGTCCCGGTGCAGCCCAATCAGGAAGTGAAGGCGACGCCGGGCGTACTCGTGCCCGAGGAGCGGCCCGAGGCCTTGGGCGACCCCGTGCTCACTACCGGCGTCGCCTTGCCGGTGACTACCCCGGGGATGACCGCGCCGCATGTGAGCCGGGTCTTCCGGCAGATGGTGCGCGATCAGGGCTACCCGCCTGACAAGGTGCGCCTGGCGGTGAAGCGGGCCGGCAAGCCCTCGACCATCGCGGATCAGCTGTTCTGCCGGCGACGGCGGTCCTGATGGCTTCCCCCCTGGCGGTGATGGGCTTCGCGGTGCTCGGTGGGGTGCTGGCCGCCGTGGTCAACTGGGGCGCCGATGTCCTGCCGCCGCCGAAGGCGCCTACCTCCGCTGACTCTGCTGCCGATACGACAACAGAGCCGGCTCCGGCGGCATCTCGTGGAGCGTTGCGGCTCGACCGCCGGTTGTGGGTGCTGCTGGCCGGGCTGGTGGGCGGGGCGACCTTGGCCTACCGGTTCGGCGCCACGGGGACGGCCGTGTGGCTGTTGGCGTGGGGGGCGCTCTTCCTGCTCATCACCGTGATCGACTTCGAGCACCGGCTCGTCCTGAACAAGGTGTTACTGGCGGCGGGGGCGGTGGCCCTAGCAGCGAGCGTGGCCGGGTTGACGTGGGCGGTTCCGTGGCAGCGGGCACTTCTGGGCGGCGTGGCTGGGCTGGCGCTCTTCCTTGTCATTGCCCTGGTTGGCCGCGGCGCCATGGGCCTGGGCGACGTCAAGCTAGCCGGCTTCATCGGGCTCCTGGTGGGGTTCCCGGGGGTGTTCAACGCCCTGCTGCTGGGAGTGGTGTTCGGCGGTGTGGCGGCTCTGGGCGCCATCCTCATGGGGCGCGGCCGTAAGTCCACCATCGCCTATGCGCCTTGGCTTTCGCTGGGGGCGGTGGTGACCCTGGTGCAGGCGGCGCTGGCAGTGCCGGCGTGAGACGCGCCTCCGGCAGAAGCGGAGAGGCAAGCCTTGCTTGAGGCACGGACTGAGTGACCGGCGATGCCCAGGCCATGGCCGAGCTGGGACCGCTTCTGGAAGAGGTTCGCCGGCGGCAGCGGCTGGACCAGCCTGAGGAGCAACGAGTTCAACGACTGGAACCCGATCCGGATCAAGTAGGTGCAGGCCCGGACATCGCGCCTGCCGAACCACTGAGAAGGGAGTAACATGGCTTTGTTTAGAAGAACGCCGCCCACATCCGAGTCTAGTGTGTCACCCGAACCTACGCCGCCGGGCGGCGAGGCGCGGGGTAGTGTTGCCGAACAGCCTAAGTACAGGTACCTCGATGAGCCGTACGTAAGCCTCAAGAACCGCGTGCAGGTCACGCTCATGTCGCAGCAGTCAGCGGGGCGCGGAGCCGGCGATCCGACAGCGCTCAAATCCTCCGAGCTGCGGGATGAGATCCGCGAGATCTATGAGCAGGTAGTCTCCGAGGCGGGCATTATCATCAACCAAGCCCAGAAGGAGCAGTTGCTCGAGCAGATCATGGCGGAGGTCCTCGGCTTTGGGCCGATCGACGCCTTCCTGCACGACGACGAAGTCACTGAAGTGATGGTCAACGGCGCGAAGCAGGTCTACGTCGAGCGGCGCGGCAAGATAGTCGAGACGAACGTTAGCTTCCAGGACGATGAGCACGTGGTGCGCATCATTCAGCGCATCATTGCGCCCCTGGGCCGCCGCATCGACGAGTCCTCGCCCATGGTAGACGCGCGCCTGCCCGACGGCTCCCGCGTGAACGCCGTCATCCCACCGCTCGCCATCGACGGGCCCACGATCAACATCCGTAAGTTCGCTCGCATCCCGTACACTACCCAGGACCTGATCATGTTCGGCACGCTCACGCCGGAGTTGGTGCAGTTCTTGGGCGGGTGCGTCAAGGCGAGACTGAACATAGTCATTTCGGGCGGCACCGGCACGGGCAAGACCACGCTGCTGAACGTTGTCAGCGGCTTCCTGCCGGAGAACGAGCGCATCGTCACCATCGAAGACGCCGCCGAATTGCAGTTGCGGCAGCGACACGTGGTGCGGCTGGAGTCGCGCCCGGCCGACAGCGAGGGCAAGGGGCGGGTAACTATCCGCCAGTTGGTCATCAACGCTCTCCGCATGCGGCCGGACCGCATGATCGTGGGTGAGGTCCGCGGCGGTGAGGCCCTGGACATGCTGCAGGCCATGAACACGGGCCACGACGGCTCCATGACCACCATCCACTCCAGCAGCCCGCGCGACACCCTGCGGCGCATCGAGACCATGGTGCTGATGGCCGGCATGGACCTGCCGCTGCGGGCGATCCGCGAGCAAGTCGCCTCTGCTATCGACGTCATAGTGCACCTGCAGCGCATGACCGACGGCGTGCGGCGGGTCACGCAGGTGAGCGAGGTGCAGGGCATGGAAGGCGATACGATCGTGATGCAGGACGTGTTCACCTGGAAGCAGACGGGCACTAAGGACGGGCGGCTCTCGGGCCGGCTGACGCCCACCGGCATCCGTCCGGCGTTCACCAGCAAGATTGAGATGGCCGGCGTGGTTCTTCCGCCGGACGCCTTCGGGTATCACCCCCGATGAAGCAGGTGAAGGTGGTCAACCAGACGCGGGGATTGGCGCTGGCGAAAGAGGCAGGCCTGGCCGACAACACCTGGACGCGTCTGCGCGGCCTTCTGGGGCGGCCGCCGCTCCAGCCCGGCCAGGGGCTGGTCATCAAGCCATCGACGGGAATCCACACCTGGTTCATGGGTTACCCGATGGACGCCGTCTACGTGGCTGAGGACGGCGAGGTGCTCGCCTGTGTAGAGGAGATGGCGCCCTACCGCTTCGGGCCGATCAAGAGGGGTTGCCGAATGGTGGTTGAGTTGCCTGCAGGCACTATCCGCCATACGGGCACCGCGGTTGGGGACCGCATCACTGTTGAGTAGGCCGTTTCGGGGCGGCACGAGAGTCGTCCTGCAAGAAGGCGCGCCGGCGCCTCGATCCTGGCCGCGTTTCGGCCAAGCGATGGCGGTGGCGCTGGGCTTCTACTGGGCCGGCCACCTGATGGACCTGATGGCGGCGATCGGTAGGCTGGGCCTCGGCTGCGAGCCGGGGGGCGTCCTTCCCGGCTGGGCCTGGCAGCAGGGCGGCATGCTCGGGTTGGTGGCGCTGAAGGTGTTCGGGGCGGCCATCACCGGGTGGGTCTTCTGGCGACTTCGGGGCCGTCTGGCGGCGCTGATGGTCGTCTGCCTTCTCTCGGTGGTGCTCCTCTATGCCGGCTCCCTCAACCTCCTGGCGCTGCTGGAGGCCCTGCGAGGTTGACGGCCCGCTGCACGCTGAGGACCGAGCCCGTGAAGAGGGCTCCCTTGGCCATGAACAAAGCGCGGACCCCTGGGCTCGACCCAGGGGTCCTTGCGTTGAGGGACTATGCGCCTACTGAGCGGTAACGGATCTAGAAGAAGACCTTGGCCACCTCGAGAAGCCCCATGTCGACCGTGCGGTTGACCCGGAGGGCGTCCTCCAGGCGGACGTCGACGATCTGGGAACACTTGAACGCCGGCATGTAGCCGAACTTGCCTTCCTTCACCATATCCGCGGCGCGCACGCCCAGGCGAAGGCCGAGGACGCGGTCGAAAGCAGAGGGAGTGCCCCCGCGCTGAAGATGGCCCAACTGCACGGCGCGGACTTCGTAGCCGGTGGCTGCCTCAAGCTGCTCCGCCAGGGTTTGGCCGACGGCCCGCTTGGACAAGATAACGTGGCCGAAGGCGTCGCGCTCCTCCACCTGCTTCATGCCCTCAATCTCGGCGCCCTCAGCCACCACGATGACGGAGAAGCACTTGCCGACCTCGTACCGGTGCTTGAGATTGTCGACAATCGCCTGCAAGTTGACCGGCTGCTCCGGGACGGCGATGTAGTCGGCGCCGCCGGCCATGCCGCCGTAGACGGCCACCCAGCCTGCGTGCCGGCCCATAACCTCGACCACTAGGACGCGGTGGTGCGAGCAGGCGGTGGTGTGCAGGCGGTCGATAGCGTCGGTGACGATGCCGATGCTGGTGTCGAAACCGATGCAGAACTCGGTCTCGCCGACGTCGTTGTCCATGGTCTTGGGCACGCCCACGCAGGGAACGCCGTGCTCGGCGTACAGGCGCATGGCCACGCTCATGGTGTCGTCGCCGCCGATGGCCACGATAGCATCCAGGCCCAGCTTGGAGACGTTCTCCAGCGCCTTCTTGAGGTCAGCTTCCTTTTTGAAGGGGTTGGTGCGGGAGGAGCCGAGGATGGTGCCACCCACGTGCAGAATGCCGGAGACGCGGTCGTGATCCAGCGGCACGGTGTCCGCCTCGATGAGGCCGCGCCAGCCGTCCAGTATGCCGGTAACCTGGTAACCGTGCTGGAAGCAGCGACGAGCGACGCCACGGATGGCGGGGTTCAGCCCAGGGACATCGCCCCCGCCGGTCAGGACTCCTACGTTCATCTATGCACCTCCTCTATGCATGTGAATGTGGTCGAAGCTACTCAACGGCCGCGAAGCTGGGGCCGGCATCGTCGGCGAAGGCCCCATCCTCGGCTGCCCGGCCGGCCTTGCCGGAGGAGCCGAAGAGCCGAATCTTCTCGCGGACTCGCTTGCGCACCTCATCGCGGGCGGGCCCGAGCAGCTTGCGCATGTCGTGTTCCCGCGGATTGGCCTCGGAGGCTCGGCGAAGCGCCTCGCAGAAGCCGGCGGTGAGATAGGTGCCCACGTTGATCTTGGATACGCCGTTGGCGATGGCCTGGCGGATGCTCTCTTCCGTGACGCCCGAAGAGCCGTGCAGCACCAAGGGTACGGAGACGGTCGCGGCGCAGGCGCGAATGCGCTCCTGGTCCAGCTCTGCTTCCTGTGATTGCATGGCGTGCACCGAGCCGACGGCGATGGCCAGGGCGTCGCAGCCGGTGATCTCGGCGAAGCGGCCGGCCAGGTCGGGATCGGTCATGCTGCTGGATACCTGCTGCGCGGTCACTCGGTCGCGGCTCTGGAGGACCTGTCCCAGTTCGGCCTCGACGGGGATGCCGCAGGCGTGTGCAGCGCGGGCGATGAGAGTGGTGGTGGCGACGTTCTCCTCCCAGGACATGGCGGAGCCGTCGAACATGAGGGAGGTGAAGCCCGCCTGGAGCGAGCGAACGTTAGTCTCAAAGCCGCTGCCGTGGTCGAGGTGGAGCACCACGGGGACCGAGGCCTCGCGGGCGCCTGCTTGGACGATCTCGGCTAGGTAGGTGAGGCCGCCATAGCGAATGGCCCCCTCGCTGATCTGCACGATGACGGGGGCCTTCTCGGCTTCGCCCGCCTCGATGATCGCCTGGATCATCTCCAGGTTGTTGGCGTTGAAGGCGCCCACGGCGTAGCCCTCTCTTCGAGCACGCCGCAACAGCGCCTTGCTGGTAACCAGAGCCATTCGTGCTCCCTCCCGGCGCGAAAACAGGGCCCCACCACCCGCCCTTGGGCCCCGCCAACGCAACAATAGCAGCGGGGCCGAGGACAGTCAACAACCGCAACTGTCTGTTTCGCGCCGGGAGGGGATCTGGGCTAGTCGCCGCGCAAAGCCTTGCGGAGTCCAGCTACGCTCACCGACTGGCCGGAAAGCAGCGTCTGGGCGCGGAAGAGGCGGGCGGCCGCGCGCACGGCCCCATAGGCCGTGGCCAGGAGGAGGAAGATGCAGAGGACCATTTGCCAGAGGGGCGGCGTCACCCTGACCACGCGGGCCAGCATGGTCACGGGCGCAGTGAAGGGCACCAGGCTCATGATCACGGCGGGCAAGCCGTTGGGCTGATCGACGATGCTGTTGATGAACCAAAGCGGGATACAGAGGGGCAGATAGACCAGCATGGTGGCCTGGCTGGCGTCGCGCAGGCTGGGAGCCAGGGCCCCGAGACCACCGATGAGCGACGCGTATAGCAGGTATCCCAGGGCAAAGAAGAGAACGCCCAACAGTACCTTGTCGAGCCCGAGGGAGAAACCCTCCGGGATGTCCAGCGCGCGGCCCCCGACGACCAGGGCGAGAGCGACGGTGCCCAGCCAGGCGAGCATCTGCACGATGCCGGCCGCGCCTAGCCCGATGGTCTTCCCGGCCAGGATGTCCGTCGGAGCCACGCTGGAGAGCATCACCTCCATCATGCGGGTGTCCTTCTCCTTGCTCACGGTCTGAAGCAACCAGCCGGTGGCGAAAGCCAGGGCCAGGAAGAGCAGCATCAGGACGATGTAGGGCAGCCAGTAGGAGACCGCTTCCGTCGTGGCCTCGGTCTGCTCGCCCTCCACGGAGACCTCCTCGAGGAGGACGGGCTCCCACAGGAACGAAGCTAACTCCTCGCTGCCGGCTACGTTGGCGGTGAGCACGTAGCGGAACGCGGTGACCTGCGACTGAGCCCCCAGCGGGTTGAAGTCGCGCGAGTAGGAGATGACCGTCCCGCTATCCCGATAGTCGGCCGGCACCACGTAGAAGTCGTCGATCTCGCCGTCGGCAACCGCTTGCCGAGCCTCGTCGACGCTGGCGTAGGCGATGAACGCCGGCGAGAGTGCCTCGGGGACCTTGCTCACAATCCCCGCCTCATCCACGTAGCCTTGCGCCTGATCGGGCATGGCCGGGAGGAGCAGGGCGGCGATGTCCTCCGCCTTAGGCGCAGTCAGTCTCAGGACGCCCACGATGATCATGACGACGATGGGCAACCCGAACACCGTGATCAGGAACGATGGGCGCCGGACGAGGGTGATGAACTCGTGGCGTGCGATGGTCAGCGTGTTCCTCACTGCGACCCTCCTCGAACGGCCTGGCGGATCTCCCGCAAAGACAGACGCTGGCCGAAGCGCAGCATTCCGGCCTGGAACACTCGGGCCGAGAGGTAGATCGAGCCGATCGCCGAAGCCGCCAGAATCGCGAAGCTGGCAATCACCTGCCAGATCGGGATCGGTGTGAGGGCCCAACGTATACTGACAGTGAGGGGGGCCGTGAGCGGGAAGAGCGTCATGATGACAGAAGCGAGGCCATTGGGATTCATGAGGATGACAAAGGACAACATGGCCGGCAGCATCGAAGGGAGAGTCACGAGGGCGGCCAGTTGCTGCGCCTCACGAAACTCGGTGCTGGCCGCTCCGATGGCGGCCAGGAGGCCGGCGATCAGCATGTAGGCGGGCAAGAACATGGTAAGAACGAGAACGAGGAAGGACCAGTTCATCTGGAAGTCGCGCAGCTCGGATATATTCATCCTGGCTACGATCAAGGCCACGGCCGCTGCGACGCCCCAAGCCGCCAACTGCGTCATGCCTAGCCCGAACAGGGCGAGGATCTTGCCGCCCATCAGCTCGTTGGGGGAGATGGAGGTGACGAGAATCTCTATGGTGCGGGTCTCCTTCTCGTCCACCACTGCCCGCACGGCGTCGGAGGCGCTGGCCATGACGGTGATGAAGAAGAGCATGGCGGCGATGAAGGGGATAACTACGTTGGGCCAGTTCTTGTCGCTCACCTCCCGGGTACCGTCGAGCGAGCGAGCGACGAGGTCCATTTCGCCAGAGGCGCGCTCGCGGAGTTCCTCGGACAGACCAGCGGCGAGGTTCCAGCGCATGTAGTGGCGGAAGCCATTCTGCGCCCCTCGCTGGAGGTCCCCGGGAGAGTAGGCCGTGACCTTCCTCGTGGTGGCGTAGTCCGGTGACAGCACGAAGGCAGCAGCAACCGTGCCGTCATCGACGGCGGCAATGGCGGCCGCTTCATCGGGGTAGGCGATGAACTGGATCTCGTCGGGATCGGGCAGCGGCTCGGCGTTGGCCAGGACTCCGGCCTGGTCGACGACGGCGATGGGCTTGGTCACGGTCTCGGCGGAGGCGCCGAGGAAACCGGCGACGACGACGACGATGATGATCAGTAGCGGCATCAGAAGAGCGGACAGCAGATAGCCGCGCTGCTTGACGCGCCTAAGGAACTCCGATCTTAGCACAGTCCAGACTACGCGGGGCCTCATGGGACCGCCTCCGCGGCGGGCGCGTGCAGTCTCTGCACGTCGCCCCCGGAGCCGGTGACCACGGAGATGAAGATGTCGTCTAGCGAGGGCGTGGCGACCTCGAAGCCGAGCACCTTCAGGTCGGGCCGGCCACAGAGCGCTGCCAGGACCGACTGCGGAGTAGTGTGATCGTCGAGGGTCAGACGATGGCCGCCGTTATCATCCTGCATGGCCAAAACGCCGGGCACGTCGCCCAACTCGCCCTCCACTTTCACGCGGACGGCGTTGCCGGCGAAGGACGTCTGTATGTCCGCCAGCCGCCCATAGAGCACGCCCTCTCCCCGGTTGACCAGGAGGATACGATCACAGAGTGCCTCCACCTGGTTCATCTGGTGAGTGGACATGATGATCGCCTTGCCGGACGCTCTCTGCTCCTCCATCAGTTCCTTTATGCGCCGGACGTTCACAGGGTCCAGCCCCTGGAAGGGCTCGTCGTAGATGAGCAGCTCGGGGTTGTGGGCCACCGTGGCGATGATCTGTGCCTTCTGCTGCATGCCGCGGCTCAGGTCCTTGACCTTCTTGGCGGAGCTCTCAGCGAGGTCGAGCTGCTCGAGGTAGCGGCGCACGCTCTTCTCGGCCTCTGATCCTCTCATACCCTTCAGCTGAGCCAGATAGACCAAGCACTCCAGCAGCGGGAGTTCGCGGTAGAGCCCGCGCTCTTCGGGTAGGTAGCCGATGCGCGACTTCTTATCCTCGTTCATCGGGCCGCCCATCATGGTGATGGTGCCGGAATCGGGGCGGAAGATGTTGAGCATCATGCGGATCGTGGTGGTCTTGCCGGCGCCGTTCGGGCCGAGGAGGCCGAAGATCTCCCCTCGCTCAACCGCAAGAGAGACGTCTTTGACGGCCTGCGTCTGGCCGAAGCGTTTGCTGACTCTGCTGACTTCCACGAGTGCCATTGTTGATTACCTCCGGCGTGCTGCACTGGGCTCTGGCCGTTGTAGAAGCCGGCCTATTCTAGCACCGGCGCCGGGCCGACTCCAGCGTGGCGGCGGCCTCCGGGGTGGACAAGGCGAGGCCGGTGATAACGCCGGCCATCAGACCCTGTATGCTAACAGTATTCTAGACGGGCTTGCCCATTCATCGCTCCTCGCGTCTGCTTGTCGGCAGTGGTGTGGGCCTCCCGCGCGAGAGAAATGTACCCCTGTCGCTTTAGCGCCAGGTCAAGGCCATGTAATGGCTGTGTAAGGGATTGGAGCCCTGGGAAGGGAGCACATGGCCACGAGTACCGCCCCTACATTGAGGGATCGCTCCTACACGGGCGGAGCCTGTGCCTGCCCTCGGGAGGTCGAGCCGCCAGGTAGTGCGCCACCCGCCGACTTGAGGGCCTACGGCGCCTCGGGCGGGACGAAGGGCTTGATGTCCAGCACGGGGGTGCCGTCCAGGGCATCGAGATCGGTCACGTGGAGGACGTTGTCGTCCCGCCGGAGGAGGAGGGGGAAGCTGACGCCGAGGTGGTTGGGGCGGCGCGGGGAGCAGATGGCGAAGACACCACGGCGGGGACGAGCATGGTCCCCGCGCGGATGCTGCCTGAGCTCGTAGCCGTCGGCGCGGTCGAAGTGGAAGACGACCGTGAGCCGCTGACCGGGCTCCAGTCCGTCGAGCCCCGGGACGAACTCGCGATCGATCACCAGACGAGACGGCGTGGCGCGGATGGCCTCCGGAGGAGCCGGCTCCCGCCACTCGTTCTCGACGTGACCGATGGGATAGCAGAGCACCGGCGATGCGGCCACGGGGCTACGTTTTCAGCACGGGAGCAGGACGCTGCTCCTTGGGCAGGCGGGACAGCACCTTCTCGGCCACCGGCAGGAACCACTCGGCCTGGTAGTCCTCCATCCGGCCGGTATCGGCGAGGATGGCCATCTCCGGCTCGACCGGCAGGCGGCCCAGCAGCTCGGCGCCAAGGGCGGCGGCCAACTCGGCGGAATGGCTGGGGCCGAAGAGCTCAATTCGCTCGCCGGAGCCGGGGCACTCCACGTACGAGAGGTTCTCCACCACGCCGACGATGGGCACCTGGAGTTGGCGGGCCATGGAGGCGGCCTTGCGCACCACCATGGCGGCCAACGCCTGGGGCGACGTGATCAGCAAGATGCCGTTGAGCGGGATGGTCTGGAGGACGGTCAGCGAGGCGTCGGACGTGCCGGGCGGCAGGTCCACCAGGAGATAGTCCAGGTCTCCCCAGGCGACGTCCTGCCAGAACTGCCGGATAGCGCCCGAGATGAGGGGGCCGCGCCAGACGACGGCGTCGTCTTCATGAGCGAGCAGCAGGTTGATGCTCATGACGGCAATGCCGGTGGAGGTCTGCGGCGGCAGCAGGCCGATGCCGCCCATCTGCGGGCGGGCCGGGTTGGAGAACAGCAGCCGCGGGATGCTGGGCCCGGTGATGTCGGCGTCCAGGATGCCCACGCGGTGGCCCATGCGGCGCAGGGCTACCGCCAGGAGCGCGGTCACGCTGGACTTGCCCACTCCGCCTTTGCCGCTCATCACGGCGATGGTGTGACGGACGTTGTTGGCCGGGCGGGGCCGGTCGTCGCCGACCTGGCTGAGCAGGCGCTGTCGTTCGGCGGCGGTCATCTCGCCGACAACTACATCGACCTCGGTGACGCCGTCCAGGGCGAGCACGGCCTCGCGCGCCTGGCGAGAGAGCCGGCCGCGCAGAGGACAGGCGGCGGTGGTGAGGGCGAGGGTGAAGCGGACGGCGCTGCCGCGGATGGCAAGGTCGCGGACCATGCCGAGGCTGACGATGTCGCGCCCGAGTTCGGGGTCTTGGACGGCGGATAGGGCTTGGAGTACTTCTCCATCGGTGGGCATCGGCGCTCCTTGGGTGACGGCTAGTTCGGGTTACGGGCGGCGGCCGTCCAGGGCATGCAGCGCGCGGCGGGCAACCCACCCGACAAGCCACTCCTCGCGCAACTTCCAGTCGGACACGCACTCCTCGAGCGCTTGCCGGAAGCGCGGCCCGTGGTTGAGTTCCCGCAGGTGCAGGAGTTCGTGGCAGATGAGGTATTCGCGCAGCAGCTTGGGCATCTGCAGGATGCGGTCGCTGAGGGTGATGTTGCCCAGGGAACTGCAGGAGCCCCAGCGGCTGGCCATGGTGCGGACTTGGATGCGTTTTGGGGTGACGCCCAGCCGGTCGGCCCAGGCCATCGCCTCGACTTGCAACTCCTCGCGCGTCAGGGGTCGCGGCGGGTCCAACTCGGGCGGCACGAGCTTGGCGGCGCGGATGAGGTGCTGCATGACGGCCTCGCGCACGCGGGGGTCGCGGCTGGTGGACCAACGAGGCAGACGCACCTCGATGCCGGCGGGGCCGAGGCGGATGGCCAGGCTCTTGCGGTCCATCTTCTTGTAGCGGATCACAGGTGCAGCGCCTGGCGGGTTAGAGCGGCGGGGGATAGGGGCATGCGGATGAAGGCCTTTCCAGGTTCGGTGTAAGAGCTACGGTGGAGAGTGTATAGCATTGATGGGCGGTGGTGTCGAATCGGGAGGGGGTGGGCGGCGGGCGAGTTGCGACGAGGGGGAGGGGGACCTATAATGTGAGCGAGATCGGGGCGTAGCGCAGCCAGGTAGCGCACTTGAATGGGGTTCAAGTGGCCGGAGGTTCGAATCCTCTCGCCCCGACTAGTAGAGGCCGTCGGACTGCTGCAATGGTTGCGCCGGCGGCCTTTTCGCGTCCCTGGGGTTGAGTCGGCCCACCGTGTGGGCTACCTTCGGCGGAGGCGACGGTCGTGAGGTCGGAGAGCTGACGTGTTCGACAGGGCGAACGGCGGGAACGGGACGGGCGGCCGCTCCGACGACGGCATGCGCGGCCACGCGGGGAGCACGCCGCCGGACCCTGCCGGCGCGCTGGCGCTGATCGATGAGGTGCTCCGCAGCCACGGTGCGGACCCTAGGGGGGCCAGAGGGGCCGGCGCCTGGCGACGGCTGAAAGTCGAGGGCGTTGAAGTCCACGTGGGCCTCATCGAGATGGAAGGCGCCCCCTACCTCTTCGTGTTCTCGCCCGTCATGCGCCTCCCGCCGGGGCCGGGGGGCGAGGCACTGGCGGTCATGCTGCTCGAGCTCAACTACGACTCAACTGCGGTGGCGCGATTCAGCGTCTGCGAGAGAATCGTACACGTCGTCGCGCTGCGGCCGATCGAGGGCCTGGACTGGGCCGAAGTGGACGACGCCATCGCGACCGTGATGTCCGTGTCGATCTGGGCGCGGAAGCAGGCCTATCCGGACTGGCTGCAGTATGCGGAAAGGCAGAGCGTACCCAGCCGGCAGCTGCCCGCGATCCCGCTCGCCCCCAAGCAGTGGGAGGCGCTGAGCGAGTGGTTCCGCCAGCTGAACCGCAAGGCCCGCTCCCATGCCAAGGAGATCATCCAGGCCTGGGGTGAGGCCGGATTCGAGGTGGCGCCGCGCAAGCGAATAGTGGAGCTGGCCCTTCCGGGTCGCAACGACCCTTCTCCGCTGCTGGACCTTGGGTACGACGATTGCGGCAGCCTGAGGGTGCGCGCGCACGTGGCGAACGTACCCCCGGAGGCAGTGCGAACGTTCTCCTCCTGGGCGGAGCGCCGGATGCCCACGGACCGGTACGGAGACACGGTCGTGATCAAGCCCGGGGCCAAGACCACCGTCACCCTGGTGCGCGACCTGGCGCGGGAACTTGTGCTGCTGGGTGCGGCATCGGGCGGAAGCCCGGAGAGCGTGCCCGCCCCCAAGAAGACGCAGCGCCAGCTAGTGCTGGAGGCCTGCGACCCGCACGTGCGATCCATCTACCTGGCCCTGATGGAGGGCTGGACCGCCGCGGGCGGCGAGGTGCGCAGCACCGGCAAGGGGCGCGTGTCGCTCCAGTGGGTGACGGGCATGCACGAGGGCGGCGTGGTCTCGCGTGAGATACACATTCTAAGCCTGGCGACGCTGACACCACCCAAGGGAGAGGAGCCGGCCGCCATCAATGTGGCCTGGGGACTGGCGGGGACATCGGCGACAGCCTATCTGGACGCCTTCCCCAAAGAGGTGGCCGAGTTCGAGAGCGAGGTGGCAAGGCTTCCTGGGTGGGTTGCCGGTCGCCGCCCCAAGATCGCCATGGGCGAGGGTTTCACGAAGGAGCACGCAGAGAGCTTGCTGAAGGCGATGGCGAAGCTGATGCGAGCAGAGCAAGAGGCGTTCAGGGCGCGGTGGCGGCCGGATGGGAGCGAGTAGGCACCACGCCGGACGGACGGGCTGCCTCGGCGCGCTACGCCGACCGCGTGGTACGACTTGGCCCTCCCGCGGGGGATGGGGCCCACCGCGGCCACAACGTGTGGCGCAGTCGGTTCGTCAGTGCGAGAACCACCGACCGCGCTATCGGCTCGGCACTCGCTGTGTCCCGGTTTGCTGTTTGACCTAGTAGCCGCGGAGCCGCTCAAACGCGTCTCGGATGACCCCAGCCATTCTACGCCGTCGAAGGTCTAGGAACTCCTCGTACTCCATGACCTCCCAGCCTTCCGGCAGGGCATGCCAGTACATCATCTGAGCCAATGCTGTGCCATCGAACCTTCTGCTGAACTCCTTGAAGTAGTCACTGGGCGCCTGATCCGAGATCTTGATGTTGTCAGGCCACTCAACGAGAGCGTAGTTCGCGGCTTGGTTGACTTGGCGGATACTGGTGATCTCCTTGGCACGGAGGTAACCACGAGGAAACAGGTGATGGCGCTCCACAGGCGACTTTGGTGCCCGCGCGCTGGGATCGAAGTCGGCGACTTTGTGCTTCGAGAACAATGCTCGGGCATCGAGGATGTTGAGCGCTGCATGGTACGCGTACAGAGATGGGGTGCGTGCGGATGATGTCGCCAGATCGTTCGGGAGCGTGATCTCCCAGTAGTCGTTCGTTAGGACGTCTGCCACTAGCCGGTCGAGCAGGCCCAGGAATGAAGGAGCATCAGAGACGTCCCTCAGTCGGGCCAGGTCCTGCTCCATCGCGGTCTCGGAGGCGCCTGTGTAGCGGCCGGTAAGCGAGGTCATAAAGAACCAGCGGGATAGCACGTTGCGGAGGTCGTAGTGGTCAGCGCCGAAGTAGCGCCGACCGATGAGATACATCGCGTAGCAGTACACGAGACTGGTCTGTGAGGTCACCATTTGCCCGCTGCGGTAGCCTGCTTGCTCAAGCGCCTTGAAGTAGTCATGCCAGTCCTGTAGGTTCAGCGTGATCTTCTGCGCTTCTGCTAACGCGGAGAACTGCTCTCGCCTGCGCTCGACACTGAACTCCCCGGTCTCCAGGTCTTTGCCTCTTAGGATGGAGTACACGTGCTGCAGTCGGGCGCGGCGGAAGCCGACTGCCACACTCACCCGCAGCAGTTGGTCGGGGGCAGGCTCAATGAAGCGATTATAGGGCGACGGCTCGTGCTTCGATGGCGTCCTGGCCCTGCGACAGAACTCCTCGAGTGCCGACCTTCCTTCATCCCAGAACACCGACATGAGAGTCAGGATGAAGTCCGCCTGATTCAGCGGCGTGCCCTTGCTGTTGACGCGCACGAAGACCTCAGCAACTTCCTCCTCCGTGACCAGAGGTGACAGCTCGAGAGCCGTAAATGGGTAGTTCTGAAGGTCATATAGACGGTCGATAGACTCCGTTAGCTGCTCTTCATCGTCGTCCGAGACAGCCCGATAGTTTCTCAGGCGAGCGAGGAAACCCTTCACGAACCTGCTGCGAGTCGTCCCCGCCTTCCACAGGTCGCTGATGTCTTCGATGAACTCGGGATCACGCAGTACTGCGGCGTCCGTGACCTCGAAATGGCTATCTCTCGGTCGGAAGGCGATGCGCAGGCGATCCTGCCGGAAGTCCTGTTTGACTACGGGAACACCCTTGAGGACCGCGTAGAGTGACGTTAGGCGCTGCTGTCCGTCCACTATCAGCAGACGCGGAACCTTCTGTTTGGCGTCGGAACCTATCTGTCTGTGGCCGTCGCCTGAGCCGTTTTCCCAGAACAACAAGTAACCTACTGGGAAGCCCCTAAGCATTGAGTCGAATAGGTCTCTGACCTTCGTGTTCCCCCAGACAAACGGACGCTGAATGTCAGGCAGGCCTATCTCGCCGATCTCGATATAGCTGATCAGGTTGGCGAGAGTGTAACCTACCTCCTTGAACAACGTTCCGGCCACGTGTGTCCTCCCGTTTTCACCATTCTGGGTTGGTCCGCAGTATGTAGCACCGGCGCGAGAGCGGCAATCCGCCCCACATGAGCTGATAAGAGACTGACCGTACGTGTCGTACGATAATGGGCCGAGCCGGCATTTGGCGTGGATTCACGGCGTGCTTCCGTGGGTCACGGGCTATGGCGCACCGACTGGGACGCGATGCCGCCGGCGCACGCATGCACCGGCTGCCTGACGGCTCGTTGGTCCCGCAGGCTTTGCCCTTGCCCTATTGACTCCCCGCCCCGTCCCCCACACAATCCCTCCACCCACACACGGGAGTGTCGCTATGCGCAAGAGCCTCATGTTCGCGCGTTCCTTCGGCGGCTTCCATCCCGCCGACGCCGCCTACCAAGTCGTCTCCGCCGAGCTCGCTCGCCGGGGCATTGCCAGCCTCGACCTGGCCACCGAGATGGACGCTTTCACCAACCTCGCCGGCTACGAACTCCTCGTCATCTACGCCGACCGGGGCGAGATGACCGGCGAGCAGGCGCGGGCGCTGACGGCCTGGGTCGAGGGGGGCGGCGCGCTGGTGCTCCTCCACGGTGGGATGGCCGCCTTCGGGGCCAACACCATCTACCACGACCTGGCCGGGGCCGACTTCACCGGCCATCCGCCGAAGATGCCCTTTGCCGTCCGCACCGTGGACCGCGAGCACCAGATCACCCGGCGCACTTCCGAGTCCTTCACCACCGAGGACGAGCTCTACACCGTTGCGCCCCGGGGCGACTTCCACACCCTTCTGGAGGCCAACCACCAGGGCAAGCCCGTGCCGCTGTCCTGGGCCAAGACGGTCGGCAAGGGCCGCGTCTTCTACCTGGGCCTGGGGCACGACGCCGTCGCCCTGGCCAACCCCCACTTCCTGGACCTGACGTGCCATGGAACCCGTTGGGCCCTGGGGCAGAAGGCGCGGCCGGACGTGCGCCTGGGCCTGGTGGGCTACGGCAGCGCCTTCGGCATGGGCCACTACCACGGCACTCTCGCCTCGGTTACACCCGGCATCGAGCTGGTGGCCGCCTGCGACCTCAACCCCAAGCAGATGGAGTTGGCGGCGAAGGACTGGCCATGCATCCGCACCTACACCGACACTAACCAGTTCGCCGCCGATCCGGACATCGACCTGGCGGTGGTGATCGTCCCCCACAACGTGCACGCGCCGGTAGCCCACCTGCTGCTGGACGCGGGCAAGCACGTCATGACGGAGAAACCCTTCACCATCACCGGGGCGGAGGCGGCCGGCCTCATCGAGAAGGCGGCAGCCAAGGGCCTCACCCTCACCACCTTCCACAACCGCCGCTGGGACCGCGACTACATGGCGCTGAAGCAGGCGGTGGATTCGGGCGAGATCGGCCAGGCATACCACTACGAGCTCTTCCTCGCCGGCTACGGACATCCCGGCTACTGGTGGCGCTCCAGCACCGCCGTCTCCGGCGGCCTGATGCACGACTGGGGCGCTCACGGAGTGGACTGGGGCCTGAACCTGTTCGGCGGCGAGGATGTCACGGCGGTGTCCGCCTGGACGCAGAAGCGCCGCTGGCACGACGTAGACATCGCCGATGCCGCGAAGATGATCGTGCGGTTCGCCGGCGGGCAACTGCTGGATATCGAGTTCGGTGGGCTGTCCGCGGCGCGCAAAGCCAACATGCGCGTGCTCGGCACCAAGGGGGCGATCGAGGTGCGGCCGCCGAATCGTGACCTCGGCGGCAACATCCTCGTCTACCATGCCGGCGACAACGGCGTTTCCGAGGAGCTTCGACCCTATCGGCCCAAGGGCAAGGGGCCGTACTCCTGGTCCGAGCACTCCGAGGTGGACACGCTTTACCGCCGCCTGGCCGACCACCTGATCCTGGGCGATCCGGTGCCGGTGACGCCGCAGTCGGCGGCGCGCGTCATCGGGGTGATCGAGGCGGCCAACCTGTCCGCCGAGTCTGGCCGGCCGGAGAAGCCCACCTACTGGTAGGGCGCTACCGCATCAACATAACCATCGGAAGGTGGCGACTGATGACCCCACGGGAACGACTGCTCATCGCCATGACCGGCGGCAAGCCGGACCGCGTGCCGGCGACGCCTGACATCTCCAACATGGTTCCCAGCCGGCTGACGGGCAAACCCTTCTGGGAGGTGTATTACTTCCGGCAGCCGCCGCTGTGGCAGGCCTACATCGAAGCCGTGCGCCACTTCGGTATCGACGGCTGGTTCACCTACGGCGACATGCAGTACCAGTACCCGGGCGAGCGCTATCAGGCCATCGAGGATATGCGCAAGACCGAGAACCGCTGGGTGGTGACCACCCGCGGCCTGCTGGACCGGCTGCCCTGGCACTCCACCACCACTTACTATGAGGGCGATCCGCCCACGGTGACGGACAAGCCGGTCGGGGACATTGAGGAGCACTGGCAGCTGGTGGAGAAGTGGATGGCGCCGCCGGTGGGCTACAACCCCTCGCTCCTGCGCCGTCAGCGCGATGAACTGGGCGACTTGGGCATCTTCGGGGTGAGCGTGGGCTATCCCGGTTTCCATTCCTGGCATGGCCTATTCAAGGGCGGCCTGCCCGATCTCGCCCACTGGTACTACGAGAAGCACGACTACATCGAGGCGCTGCGCCGGTTGCACGACAAGCAGTGCGAGGTACAGATGGAGATGGCGCTTCGGGAGAGGCCGGACTTCATCCTGCTGGGCGGCTCCGGCACCATCACCTTGCAGTCTCCCAGGATCGCCTACGAGATCTCGCTCCCTACCATCAAGAAGCTAACCGCCATGGCCAAGCGGGCGGGCGTGCCCACCATGCTGCACTCCTGCGGCAAAGAGCGTGACCTGGTGCGCTGGTGTGCTCAGGAGACCGACCTGGACTGCATCAACCCGCTGGAGATCGCGCCCATGGGCGACTGCGACCTGGCGGAGCTGAAGCGGGAACACGGGGGGCGCATCGCCCTGATGGGCAACCTGCACACCACTGAAGTGATGCTGCAGGGGACGCCCGTGGACGTGGAGCACGCCTCGCGAGAGGCCATCGAGGCGGCAGGCGAGGGCGGCGGCTTCATCCTCTCCACCGGCGACCAGTGCGGCCGGGACACCCCCGACGACAACCTCCGCGCCATGGTGCGGGCGGCGGAGCGGTACGGGCGATACTGAGCAGGGAGAGTCCGCCACGGAGGACGCAGAGAGAGGGAAACGGGGGATTAGGGGGCCAGTGGATAGTGGTCAGTGGCCAGTATCGATCTCTTCTCTGTGTCCTCTACGGTGAGTCCGCCCCCATTGACGCCCCGAACATATGTTCGTATAATGGCGCCATGATGCGCTCGTTGGACACTCGCGAGAAAGTCGAGCTGCTGGTTGGTGCGGCCTGTGTCGAGTCGACCGGGTTCCAGCCGATGACGCCACCGGCGCGGGATATGGCAGGGGAGGTCTTCTTAGCGAAAGCCCGCCCCCGCAATACCCCTCTGCTTAAGGTGCTGCTGAGCAACGCTTGCCAAAACGACTGCGCCTACTGCGGCACCCGCGCCAGCGCCTCCGTGCGCCGCTGCACCCTCTCCCCCGACGAACTCGCCCGCTCCTTCGACCTCATGCGCCGCAGCGGCCTGGTGGAGGGCCTCTTCCTCAGTTCCGGCCTCTGCGGCGATGCGGTCCGCACCCAGGACCGTCTGCTCGATACGGTGGAGATTGTGCGTAGCCGTTACCAGTTCCAGGGGTATGTGCACCTGAAGGTGATGCCCGGCGCGACGGCGGACCAGGTCGAGCGGGCCGGGCTCATTGCCGACCGGGTGTCGGTCAACCTGGAAGCACCCAATCCGCAACGCCTGGCGATGATTGCCCCCGATAAGCAGTTCGGTGCGCTGCTCGACCTGATGGGGCGCATCGGCCGGCTGCAGTCGCAGCGGATCGGATATGCCCCGGCCGGTCCCACCACGCAGTTCGTCGCCGGCTCGGCGGGGGAGAGCGACCGCGAACTGCTTTCCTGCGCCGACCTGCTCTATCAACGGCACGGTCTGCGGCGGGCCTACTACAGCCCTTTCCGGCCGGTGTATGGCTCTCCGCTCGAGGAAGTGCCGCCGATGTCCGCTTTGCGCGAGCATAGGCTGTACCAGGCCGATGCTCTCCTGCGGCAGTATGGCTTCGTCGCCGAGGAGATGGCATTCGAGGATGACGGCTCGCTCGATGGGCGAGCGGACCCCAAGCTGGCGTGGGCACTGCGGCATCCGGAGCGGTTTCCGGTGGAGGTCAACACGGCTGATCAGCGCACGCTGATGCGGGTGCCCGGGATCGGGCCGACGGGGGCCAAACGGCTGGTGGCGGCCCGGCGCCAGGTGCGCCTGAGCGAGTTGGGTCAGTTGGCGAGGTTGGGAGTGCGGGCGGAGGCCTGCGCCCCGTTCGTGCTGCTGGCCGGGCGGCGACCACCGATGCAAGCGAGACTGCCGCTGGAGTGGTAGGCTGCTCTTGGGGGCATGCTCGACAGACAAAGGCCCCGCACTAGGCGAGGCCCTTGCTTGTCGAGACTACTGAACGAGCGTGCCTAGACGACGAACTGGATGATCAGCGCCGCCGCCGCTGCCACGCCCAGCAGGTACAGCGTGGCCTTCCCGAATCGGCGGGCCAGCAGGCCCTTGTCGAAGCCTTCCCGGTAGTACGCTTCCAGGAAGATCACTGCCACCAGCCAGACCAGGCCGAACACGAGCATGGACCAGTTGACGACTGCAGAGCGAGCCCACTTGCCGACGAACTTGACGGCCAGGTTCATGATCGCCTGGCGCACCAAGACGAAATCCAAAAGCGCCAGCGCCGATGATAGGATCCAGGTGCCATAGATCAGGAAGCACCTACCGATACTTCTAGCCATTGTTGCTACCATTCAACGACCTTTCCGACCGCTACTTGCTCAGTTCAACCACCCCTCGGAGCGAAAGCTCCTCGGCGATGTGGCAGGCCGCGAAGTGGCCCTTCTTGACCTCACGCAGAGCGGGCTCTTCCTGGGAGCAGATCGGCTGCGCGTAGCGGCAACGAGGATGGAAGTAACAACCGCTGGGCGGGTTGGCCGGGTCGGCCACTTCGCCCTCCAGGATGATGCGGTTCTTCTCCATACGCGGGTCAGGGCGAGGCACGGCGGAAAGCAGAGCCTCGGTGTAGGGCATCAACGGGTTCATGTAGAGCTGTTCGGTCTCGGCCGTCTCCACCAGCTTACCGACGTACATCACGGCCACGGCATCGCTGACGTGCTCGACCACGCTCAAGTCGTGGGCGACGAACAGGTAGGAGAGGTGCATCTCCGCCTGCAGGTCCTCAAGCAGGTTGAGCGTCTGGGCCTGGATCGACACGTCCAGAGCGGAGACGGGCTCGTCGCAGACGATGAGCTGGGGGTTGAGGGCCAGGGCGCGGGCAATCCCGATTCTCTGCCGCTGGCCGCCGGAGAAGGCGTGCGGGTAGCGGCGCATGTACTCGGGTCGGAGGCCGACTACGCGGAGGAGCTCCGCCACGCGGTCTTCCAGAGCCGAACCATGGGCCACTTTGTTCACTACCAACGGCTCGCCGACGATGTCCAGGAGGGTCATGCGAGGGTTCAGTGATGAGTACGGGTCCTGGAAGATCATCTGCATGTTGCGGCGCATGTGGCGGACGGTTTCCTTGTCGGCCTGAACCACGTCGATAGCGCCTAAGTCCTGGTCGTGGAAGATGACCTCACCGCTGGTGGGCTCGACGGCCCGGAGGATGCAGCGGCCGGTGGTTGTCTTTCCGCAACCGCTCTCTCCCACCAGACCGAGCGTCTTCCCTTCGGGAACCGAGAAGGTCACGCCGTCGACGGCTTTCACGTGCCCGACCACGCGCCGCATGAAGCCGCGCACGATGGGGAAGTGCTTCTTCAGGTTCCGGACTTCCAGGATGGGCTTGGTGCCGTTTCCGTTGCTGTTTGCTGCTGCCATTTGTCGCTCTCTCTCCCTCACTCGCCGTTGTACAGCAGGCAACTGACTAGGTGACCGTTACCCACGTCCACCATCTTCGGTTCCTGTACGTTGCACACTCCCGGCGTGTAGCTCGGGCACCGGGTGTGGAAGGTGCATCCCGAGGGGATGTTGTACGGGTCCGGAACCATGCCCTTGATGGTCTCGAGCTTCTCGGAAGTCTTCTGGCCGATCTTGGGGATGGAACGGAGCAGAGCGCGAGTGTAGGGGTGCTTGGCGTCGTGGAACAGGTCGTCGATGCTGGCGCGCTCAACCACCTTGCCCAAGTACATCACGATGACCTCCTCGGCCATCTCGGCGATCACGCCCAGGTTATGGGTGATGTACATGATCGCCATCCCCATCTCCGCCTGTAGCCCGCGCATCAGCGTCAGGATCTGGGCTTCGGTGGTCACGTCGAGAGCGGTGGTAGGCTCGTCGGCGATGAGGAGGCTGGGCTGGCAGGAAAGCGCCATGGCGATCATGGAGCGCTGGCGCATACCTCCGGAGAGTTCCCAGGGGTACCGGTTGATCACGTCCTCGGCGCGCGGGAGGCCGCAGTGACGAAGCATGTCGACCGCGATCTCGCGAGCCTCGTCTTCGGTAACCTCCTGGTGCAGGAGGATGGCTTCCATGATCTGGTTGCCGATGGTGTGTACCGGAGAGAACGAGGTCATGGGCTCCTGGAAGATGAGGGCGATCTCGGCTCCACGGATGGAGCGAATCTCATCGCCCATCGCGTCGAGTTTGGTCAGGTCGATCACCGTCTTGACCTCGCCGGCGCCGTTCCCACCAGAGTAGCGATGGAAGAGAATGCTACCCTCCACGATACGGCCGGGGCTGGGGACGATGCGCAGGATGGACTGGCCGGTCACGCTCTTGCCGCAACCGCTCTCGCCCACCACGCCCAGCGTCTGGCCTCGCTTGATGTCGAAGTCGACCCCGTCGATCGCCCGTACTGTTCCTTCATCAAGGAAGAAGTACGTCTTGAGGCCCTTGACCTCAATGAGAAGGTCCCTCTCCTTCTGTGCCGTCGCCATCTCTTCTACCTCTCGTAAGGTTCGGAAGCAGCCCTACCGCGTCGCTAGTTGTCGCAAGTGACTGGTCAGCACCCCAACATCGATAGTTGCGGGTATCTAGCCAACCGGGCCGGCCTCAATGCGAGCCCGTGCTCCGACTGAGGCCCCACGTCCTTGGAGGAGGGGGACCGGGCGTAATCGATTGCTGCGGTCGAGTGCCTTAGTATTACGCCTTGACGATGGGCTGTCAAGGCCTGATGCGATCCAAAGGCAACAGAATGTATTATCAGGTCTCACTGGACAGCCGTGCAAGCGGAATTGCCGTGGGGCGCATCGCCCTGCCTGCCGATTGTGTCATTATGGGGAACCGCTTGTAGATGCGCAAGGGCACAAGACGTAGCGGGCCGCGCACTAAGCAGTGGCGCTCGCTGCTGAGCGCTGGCGCAGGGCTTCGAAGAGCATGATCGAGCCCGCCACCGAGGCATTGAGCGACCCAACGTGACCGTGCATGGGTAGGGCCAGCAACTGGTCGCACGTCTCTCGGGTGAGGCGGCGCAATCCCTCTCCCTCGCTGCCGACCACAAGGACGAGTCTGCCGCGGAGATCGACGTCCGTGTAGGGTATGCTGGCAGGGTCGCGCTCCAGACCATAGACGAAGAAGCCGGCCTGCTGCAGTTGTTGCAGGGCCCGGCGCAGGTTCACGACCGAGGCCACCCGCAGATGCTCCACTCCGCCCGCGGAGGCGTGGCTCACAGCGGGGGTGATCTCGACCTGCCGGCGGTCCTGCAGGAGTACCAGGTCCACCCCGGCCGCCTCGGCGGAGCGAAGGAGCGCACCGACGTTCTGCGGGTCTTGCAGCAGGTCGAGAGCAAGCACTAAGGGAACCGGCCGCCGGTCCAGCCACTGGAGGGCGTCGCTGAACTCCGTGTAGGGGTAGTCTCCCACTTCCAGCCCCACCCCCTGATGCTGAGACGAGACCCGATCGAGGACAGAACGGCCGACCGGCTGTATGGGAACGCCCGCTGCCTGCGCCAAGCGCGCGATGTCGCTGAGGATAGGAGCGGGCCTGATCCCCTCCGCCAGGAGGAGAGCACGACACTGCCGCCTCCCGGCGCTGAGGGCCTCCCGCACACACTGCCGGCCGTAGAGAACTTCGGTCATCCGGCGGATTCCAGCCGGTAGGTGGTCCCCTCGGGCTTGTCCTCCAGCTGCACCCCAAGGGCGGCCAGCCGATCGCGAATGGCGTCGGCCTCCTGCCACTGGCGCCGAGCGCGGAAGTCGCGGCGGAGATCGATGAGCAGGCCGATAAGCCCCTCTTCCAGGCCGGCGACTGTTTCCTCAGCCAGTTGGTCGGGCACGATCCCGAGCACGCCTCCACCCAACTCGCGGAAGACGCCTTCAAGGGCCGCGAGTTCCTCCCGGTTGGCCCCGCCGCGGGCCAGCAGGGCGTTGGCGGCGCGGGACAGATCGAAGAGGGACGCAAGAGCGGCAGCGGTGTTGAAGTCGTCGTCCATGGCGGCGATGAAGGCAGCGCGGGCATCCTCGGCCGTGCGGCGCACCTCGTCGCTCAGCGGGCCGTCTTCCGCCTGGCTGAGAGCGCGGCGGAGGGCGCGCACGCCGTTGTGAAGGCGCGCCAGCCCCCGTTCGGCCGCTGAAAGGGCCTCGTCTGTGAAGTCGAGGGGCGAACGGTAATGGCTGTTAAGTATGAAGTAGCGCACCACAAGCGGGTCGTAGCGCTTGAAGAGGTCCTTGAGATAGATGGCGTTTCCAAGCGACTTGCCCATCTTCTGGCCGCCGACGGTAACCATGTTGTTGTGCAGCCAGTAGCGGGCCAGCGGCTCGCCATGGGCTGCCTGGCTCTGAGCGATCTCCGACTCGTGATGAGGGAACTGGTTCTCCAGCCCGCCGCCGTGGATGTCGAAGGGCTGGCCGAGGTACTTGGCGCCCATGGCGGAGCACTCCAGGTGCCAGCCCGGGAAGCCCCAGCCCCAGGGGCTGTTCCAGCGCAGAATGTGGTTGGGTTCGGCGCGCTTCCAAAGGGCGAAGTCCGCCGGGTTACGCTTTTCCGGGTTGACCTCGACACGAGCGCCGTCGACTAGTTCGTCGGTGCGGCGGCCGGAGAGCATGCCGTACTCGGGGAACGACTCGACGGAGAAGTACACCGACCCGTTGACCTCGTAAGCGAAGCCCTTGTCGATGAGTTTCTGCACCAGCTCGATCTGCTCCGGGATGTGGCCGCTGGCACGGGGGGAGATGTCCGGCCGGACGATGCCTAGGGCGTCCATGTCCTCGAAGTAGCTGCGCGCGTAGATCTCCACCAACTCCATGGGTTCGACGCGTTGGGCCCTGGCCTTGCGCAGGATCTTGTCTTCGCCCTCGTCGGCATCGTCCGTCAGGTGGCCCACGTCGGTGATGTTCTGGACGTAGCGCACCTGGTGGCCGAGGAAGCGCAGGTAGCGCACGATGACGTCGAACGACACGTAGGACTTGGCATGCCCGATGTGCGCATGGTCGTAGACGGTGGGACCGCAGACGTAAATGCCGACGAAGCCCTCATGCAGAGGGCGGAACTCCTCAAGCCGGCGGCCCAGGCTGTTGAAGACGTGCAGTGCCATACATGACCCCTTTCTACAGCCGCCGGGAGGGGCGGTGCAGTCCCGATGTTAGCCTACAAACATACCATAGGAAGGGGTGTCCTCACAATGCCCGGAGGCAGGGAGGCAGGGTTCTTCCATGCTGCCGCTCGGCGATGCAGTGCCCTCGAGAACCTCACCCCAACCCCTCTCCATTACGGAGAGGGGCTTCCGGGCCGCAGGCGCCCGAGGACACGCGCCTGGAGTGCGCCGCGGGCTCCGGAGTGCCTGGACGCCGCCGGGTCAGGGGATCTACGGGATCTGGGCGAAGATCATGCGGCCGGCCGCGGTCTGCAGCACCTTGGTGACCACGGCATCCAGTTCGCGGTTGATGTAACGCCGGCCGTTTTCGATCACCACCATGGTGCCGTCGTCAAGGTAGCCGACGCCCTGCCCGGCTTCCTTGCCTTCTTGGATCACACGCACCCGCACCATCTCCCCGGGGAGGAGCACTGTCTTCACCGCGTTGGCCAGTTCGTTGATGTTGAGGACGGTCACGCCCTGAAGCTGGGCCACCCGATTGAGGTTGATGTCGTTGGTGATCACCGGCCAGCGATTGGCCTTGGCAAGGGACACCAGGCGCTCGTCCACGTTCTCCGGGCCGTTGCCCTCGTACTCGATGATGCTCACCGGGGTGACGGATTCCTTCTGCAGACGGCTGAGCATATCGAGACCGCGGCGGCCCCGGTTGCGGCGCAGGGAGTCGGACGAGTCGGCGATGTGCTGGAGCTCGTTGAGGACAAAGCGGGGCACCACGATGTTGCCCAGGATGAAGCCGGTGCGGGTTATGTCGGCGATGCGGCCGTCGATGATGGCGCTGGTGTCGAGGAGGACGCTCTGGTCGAAGTCATCGGCAGTGCCGCCGGGGGCGCCTTCCGCCGGCAGCCGGAGGCGGGCATAGTTCAGGAAGCGCCCCAATTCGCGCCGCCGCATGAGCATTATCGCTACGCCCGAGTAGCAGAGGACGACGGTGAGGAGGAGGGCGCCCGCCTCCCGCACGGGCGAGGGCAGAAGCGAAATGGGGATGGAGAGTAGGGCGGCAAGCACCAGGCCGGTGACGAGACCTACGGTGGCAGCGGCAAGGTCCTCCGCGGGCATCGATCGGAGGCCATCCCGCAGATACCGGTAGGGATGGATGGTGATCCAGGGGCTTACGATGAGCCCGAAACCGGAAGCCAATAGGGCCAGGGCCACCACGTCTTGCGGGGCAGAGTCGAAACTGCCGGCGAGGAGAACGCCCAGATGCCAGCCCAGCAAACCAAAGCCGAGCATGCCTAGGAGGCGGACCAGCCACAGGACAGCCAAAACACCCTCCAGTGGGACCGTGGGGTTCGGCGCGGCCGTCCAGACCCCTTCGGACGGTTCGCGGCGCCGCCCCATCAACAACAACCGTAGCACGTGGGCCGCGGGGATGTCAACGGTCTGAACGGCAACGGGCCGGGGTGGAGCGGCGATGCGGACGCGTGGCGCCCGGCTGGGCAGCCGGATCGGCGATCCAGCCGTTGGCGGGAGAGGCCGTACCGGGTCCGCGAATCCTCTTGCATTGTACGCCCACTCTGGACTAGTATTATCCATCGGTTCAGCCACGAGGGTGTGACTCTGAGATCGACGACAGCTAGTCCGGCTGTGTTGCGCGAGTTACTGCAGCATCTCAAGCTGTGGTGGGGTCTTGTGCGCGATCCGCGCGTCCCCGCACTCCTCAAGGTTGCCGTGCCCGGCCTGGCCGTTGCCTACCTGCTGTGGCCGCTTGACCTCCTCTCCGACCTATTCCCTTTCCTCGGTCAGATCGACGACCTGGTGGTGATTCTCCTAGCGCTGAAGCTATTCGAGTCCTGGGCGCCGCGTGCGGTGGTGGCAGAGCAGTGGGCCCGTGTGCGGGGGACGTGGCCGGAAAGCCCAGGGGATGACGGATCCGAAGTGATTGAGGGGGAGTACCGAGTACTGTAGAGAGCCTGTAGATCGCCGCGCCCAATTGGCGCGGCGAGTGTGTATCCAGCCCGATTCGCTACGAAGGTCGCTCGAGGGAGGGCCTTCACGCTTCCGCCCGGCGGCCATGGAGTGGCCGCACCGAGGTGAGAAGCTGTCCTTGGTCGCCACGTTCATCGGATGCGTATCCGCCGGATCCATAGCACAGGGAGGTCAGAGGATGAACCGGGTGTCTCGTCGTAACTTGCTGAAGGGACTCGCCATCGGTCTAGGAACGCTGGGCGCGGGTGCGCTGGGTGCGTGCGGTGGAGCTCCGGCCGCTCCGGCCGCCGGAACGGAGGCGCAGGCCACGACCGCTCCCGCGGCGGCCGAGGAGAAGTTCACCCTCGAGATGATGGTGGACTTCCAGGACGACTACATCAAGTACTCGGAGGAGCAGCTCAACCCGCGGCTCAAGGAGATCTATCCGGGGTCCAACGTGGAGATCATCCCCCTGGACTGGAGCCGCCTGGAGGAGCAGCTGCTCACCTCCAAGGCTGCCGGCGCCATGCCTGACCTGTTCCGCATGGGCGCCACCTTTGTCCCCATCGCTGCCGACAACGTCCTATCCCTGACGCTGGACGAGAGAATGGCAGAGTGGGGAACTGAGGACGACTTCTACCCTGCCTCCATCAACAACTGCCGCTGGAAGGGCAAGCTCTGGGGTCTGCCTCAGCTTACCAGCCCCCGTCACTACTGCTACCGCAAGGACATCACGGACGAAGTGGGCGTGGAGATCTCAGACGAATGGACCTGGGACGACATGCTGGACGCCGCGGGGAAGCTGACCATCATCGAGGATGGCAAGCTGGTACGTATGGGCTGCACCTACGCCAACGACATGCAGGAGTGGTGGGGAGTGCTCAGCGCCTTTGGCGGTGAGCTCATCATGAACTCCAAGGCAGCGTTCAACGACGAGGCTGGGCTGGCTAGTCTGGAGTGGGTGAAGGCGCGCAACCACGCAGTATCGCCCGAAGGCACGGCCCCGCTGGCAGAGTCGCCGATTCCTTACATCGCCACGGGTCAGCTAGTGATCGCCTATGCCCACCCAGGCGTACACTGGACCAATGTGAAGCGGTACGCGCCGGAACACACGGAGGATATCGTCGTCCCACAGCCCCCGCTCAAGGCGCGGCGCGTCTGCAAGATGAACACCGACTGGCTCGCCCTGGCCGTAACCAGCAAGTATCCGGACGCTGCTTGGGAGTTCATGAAGCTGCAGATGGACGTGGACGCCTTGGCTGCCTTCAACGAGAGCTTCGGATTCATCCCGCCGCGCAAGTCCTCTGCAGCGAAGGCCGAGTACATGCAGCATCCGGTGATGAAGAAGGTCGAGTCGAACATGGCGAGCTACGGCGAGCCCTTCAAGATCATCCCTCTGTGGCAGAAGTTCAGCCTGGTCTTGCAGCCGAACATCGAGGCGGTCACGCTGGGCCTGAAGACCGCTGAAGAGGCGCTGGCCGAGATGGAGACCGGGTGCAACGAGATCATGAAGGACTACCCGGAGTGGCCCGACACCGCTGCCTAGGCGCGACTTGGTTGTGTAGCTGATGCCGACACGGGGCGGCGACTTGCCGCCGCCCCGCTCTGCCCGTGCCCTTCGGGGCGCGGAGCCCAGCTCGAGGTGGCTATGCGATTCGGGCGCACGCAGATGTGGGGTTACATCATGGCCTCCCCCTGGCTGATCGGCTTCTTCGTTCTCACGCTCGCGCCGATCATTGCCTCCATGTATTTCAGCTTCACAAAATACACTGTGCTTCAACCACCCGCCTGGATCGGGATCGAGAACTACCGCATCATGCTCACCGACGACCCTCGGTTCATGACCGCTCTGGGAAACACCATCTACTACACGGTGTTTCAGGTACCCATATCCATCGTATTGGCCTTGACGGTGGCGATCCTGCTGAATCAGGGGATGCCGGGCGAAAACGTCTTCCGCACGATCTACTACATGCCGTCGGTCGTCTCGGGCGTGGCCATGGCCATGCTTTGGCTCTGGCTCTTCGACCCGAACCTGGGCTTGGTGAACGAGGTCCTGAGCTGGTTCGGGATCCGTGGGCCCCTATGGATGCAGAGCCCTGTCTGGTCCAAACCGGCTCTCATCGTAATGAGCATGTGGGGCATCGGCGGGCAGATGGTGATCTTCCTCGCCGGGCTTCAGGGCGTCCCCCAGGAGATGTACGAGGCGGCGGAAGTTGACGGAGCCGGGTGGTTCCGCAAGATCCGCGCCGTGACCGTGCCGCTCATCACACCGACGATCTTCTTCAACCTGATCATGGGCATGATAGGCAGCTTCCAGGTATTCACGTCGGCCTACGTGATGACGAACGGCAACGGCGGACCGGTCAACTCCACGCTCTTCTATGTGCTCTACCTGTACCAGAATGCCTTCCGCTTCTTCGATATGGGTTACGCTTCGGGGATGGCCTGGATCCTCTTCCTCATCATTCTCGTGTTCACCCTGATCCAGTTCGGGATAGCCGGGCGCTGGGTGTACTACGAGACGCCGACACCGGCGGCAGCGAGGGTGTAGCCATGGGTACCAGTGGAGACAGTGCTTTTGGTCGGAGCGTGACATGGCAGCTGTGACTACGCGACTGGCTCGCGCTGTGAGCGGCAAGGGAAGACGAAGCCGAGGAGCCCGCTGGACCACCTTTGCACTCCTCAGGGCGATTATCCTCTATGGGTTCATGGCCGTCTTCGGCGTTACCTTCCTCTTCCCCTTCCTGTGGATGCTGTCCACATCGCTGAAGGTGCCCACCCAGGTGTTCGCCCAGCCTCCGGTCTGGATACCGAATCCGGTGGTATTCCGGAACTACATCGACGTGGCTACCGAAGTGCCGATGCTCCGGTACCTGCAGAACACCCTGATCATCACGCTCATTCCAACCGCTGCCACCGTTGTGGCGTCCTCGTCGGTTGCTTATGCGTTCGCCCGACTGGAATGGCGAGGGCGTCGGACCTTCTTCGCCATCCTCATGGGTACCATGATGCTGCCATGGCAAGTGACGATGATCCCCATCTTCGTCATATTCCACAAGATCGGTTGGGTGAACACATTCTACCCACTCATAGTGCCGACGTTCTTCGGCAATGCCTTCTACATCTTCCTCTTGCGGCAGTTCTTCCTCAGTATTCCCAAGGAGATGGACGAGGCGGCGATCATGGACGGGGCGAATCCGCCCCTCATCTGGTGGAAGATCACCCTTCCGCTGGCCGGACCGGCACTGGCGGCGGTGGCCATCTTCTCCTTCATCGGACACTGGAACGACTTCCTGGCGCCGCTGATCTACCTGCAGCGGGCGTCCAAGTGGCCACTGGCTCTGGGGCTGATCGGGTTCCGCCTTCAGTACCTGACCAAGTGGGAACTGGTCATGGCGTACTCGACCCTGGTCATGCTGCCCTGTCTGGCCGTGTTCTTCTTCTTCCAGCGTTACTTCATCCAGGGCATCACCATGTCCGGGATCAAGGGTTAGTGACGATACGCGTGCCCCGGTCCCCGCGAGAGTGAGGTCTTCTCGCAGCATCGCACACTCGCGGGGACGGAGGCTGCTTCTGGCGGCGGTTGTGGCCGGTGTTGCCGGCTGCAGCGGCGAGCCTCGGGCCCGAAATAGTACGCTTTCCGGCGTGGGCCTTCCTCTTGAGACGGCGAGGCCGCGCGATAAGGCGACATCCACGCCCGCCGCGCCTCCGACTTTACTCCCGGCCACGGAGCCGGCCGCCCCAACACCAGCGCTCGACCCGCGCGTCGACGACCTCCTCCTGCGCCTATCCCTTGAGCAGAAGCTGGGCCAGCTCTTCCTCATCTTCTTCGAGGGCTCCGACGTATCCGAAGACCTCCGCGAGATGATCGAGACCTATCACGTCGGCGGATTGGTGCTCTTCAGCGCCGCCGGCAATGTGGTGGACCCGGCTCAGTTGGCCACCCTCATCAACGGTGCCCAGGAAGCAGCGGTCGCCTCCGGCGGCGTCCCGCTGCTGGTCGCCGCCGACCAGGAGGGCGGAACGGTGGTGCGGCTGCGGCAGGGCTTCACCGTCTCGCCGGGGAACATGGCGGTGGGAGCGACCGGCTCGACGGAGCGCGCCTACCAGATGGCGCAGATCACCGCCCGCGAGATGAAGGCGGTGGGCGTCAACTGCAACCTGGCGCCGGTCGTGGACGTGAACAGCAACCCGACGAACCCGGTCATCGGGCTGCGCTCCTTCGGTTCGTCGCCCGAGGCGGTAGCGGCGCTGGGCATCGAGGTGATCCGCGCCCACCGCGATGAGGGAGTGATCGCCACCGCCAAGCACTTCCCCGGACACGGCGACACCGAGGTGGACTCGCACTTCGGCCTGCCGGTGGTCGCCCACGATCGGGAGCGCCTGGAGGCGGTGGAGTTGTACCCCTTCCGGGCCGCTATCGCCGAGGGCGTGGACGCCATCATGACGGCGCATGTCGAGTTGCCCGCGGTGGAT
Organism: Anaerolineae bacterium; assembly: GCA_040768685.1. Lineage (GTDB taxonomy): Bacteria > Chloroflexota > Anaerolineae > DRVO01 > DRVO01 > Ch71. The sequence goes on along the minus strand of JAXGMM010000002.1, from coordinate 213,888 downwards.
GTGACTGAGGGCCTGCCGGCGACGCTGTCGCCGGCGGTGCTCCAGGGTCTGTTGCGGCAGGAGTTGGGCTTCCAGGGCGTGGTCATGACCGACTCCCTGGGAATGGGCGCTCTGATGGAGCGCTACGCCATCGGCGAGGCGGCACTGGCGGCTTTCCTCGCCGGGGCCGATGTCCTCGCCTTTGGAGCCGACTTCGGCCACATGCCCGAGGAGCAGAAGGACGCCTACGCCACCCTCCTGGAGGCCTATCGCGCCGGCGCCATCACCGCTGAGCGGCTGGATGAGTCGGTCCGCCGCGTGCTGTCCCTCAAGGCCAAGTACGGCCTGCTGGACTGGGCGCCGGTGGAGGTAGAGGACCTGTCCGGCCTCGTCGGGACGAGAGAAAGCCTGGCCCTGGCCGATGCCGTGGCGGAAGAGGCGATCACGGTGGTGCGGAACGATGCCGGACTGCTGCCTGTGGCGGCTGAAGGGACGCTGCTGGTCATCGCGCCGGAGTCGGCGCAGGCGCTGGTGGGGCAGGTGCAGGCCTACCGGCCGCAGGCAACCGGCCTCATCGTGGGGGCGGAGCCGACGGCAGACGAGATCGCCACGGCGGTGGCGGCGGCTCAGGCGGCGGACGCCGTGGTGGTGGCCACCAAAGAGGCGTGGCGGCGGCCGGCGCAGGTGGAACTGGTGCGGGCCCTACTCGATCGGCGGCCGGCGGTGCTGGCGGTGGGAGTGCCCTATGACCTGCTGGCGTTCCCCGAGGTGGAGGCGTTCGTCGCCGCCTATGGCGAGACGCTGCCGTCGCTGCGCGGGGCGGCGCGCGTCCTCTGCGGTGAGGCTATCGCTTCCGGACGCCTCCCGGTCGAGCTTCCCGGTCTCTATCCCCTCGGTCATGGGCTGTAAGGCTTGTAGATCCGGTCCGGCTCCGCGGGGGGTAACCTAACCCCCGGCCCCTTCCCTGAGAAGGAAGGGGAGCGGTGGTTTCGCTCTTTGAAACCACGAGCGGGGGTTAGGTCAGTCCCCACCGCCTCCATCACCAGGTCGTACTCCATCGCCTCCACAACCCGAGCGCGTACCATCCGGCCCGGCCGATGCTCGCCGCGCAGGAGCGCCAGGCCGTCCACCTCGGGCGCGTCGCGATAGGTGCGGCCCACCGTCATGCCGTCGCCGGCGCCTTCCACCAGTACGTCCATCTCGCGCCCGACCAGTGACTGGTGGATCTCGAGCGAGATACCCTGCTGCGCCTCCATCAGGCGGCCACGGCGCTCCTCTTTGACCTCCTCCGGGATGGCGGGCGCAAGGTCGTAGGCGGAGGTGCCCGGCTCGGGTGAGAAGGTGAAGGCGCCCACGTGGTCCAGCCGCATCTCGCGGACGAAGTTGAGCAGGGCCTCGAACTGAGCCTCGGTCTCGCCCGGATAGCCCACGATGAAGGCGGTACGGATGGCCACGTCGGGCATCGCCTCCCGCAGGCGGCCGAGCAGTCGCTTGACGCCTTCCACGTCCGCCGGGCGCCTCATGCGGCGGAGCACCTCCGGATGAGCGTGCTGGAGGGGCAGGTCAACGTAGTGACAGATGCGGGGCTCCGCCGCCATCAGGGCGATGAGGCGGTCGGTGATGTGCTGCGGGTAGGCGTACATGAGCCGGAGCCAGCGCAACGAGGGTGCGGCGGCGAGGATCGCCTCCACCAGCTCGGCCGTGCCCTCGCGCTCGCCCCGGTCGCGCCCGTAGGCAGTGGTGTCCTGGGCCACCAAGATGACCTCCAGGTAGCCGCGGTCCACCAGGTCCGCCACCTCGGCGACCACGTCCCGGCGGGGGCGACTGCGGTGAGGGCCCTTGATGCTCGGGATGGTGCAGAAGGCGCAGGGCCCGGAGCAACCCTCGGAGATCTTGACATAAGCCGACACGCCCGCCGGCGTGCGGCGCACGTCGGGGGCGGCTGAGGCACTGTCGCCCGTCCAGACCAGGCGCTCGCGGCGACGGCGCAGCTGATCCAGGAAGGCCGCGGCCTCGTGCCAGCGACGGGTGCTGAGGACGCCGTCCACCTGGGGGACGCTCTCTTGTATGAGGCCGGGATTCAGTTCGGCAAGGCAGCCGGCGGCCACGAGCAACTGGCGCGGGCGCTTGGCCGCCGCCAGGTCGCGCAGTTCGCCCAGGGACTCTTCGCGGGCGGGAGCGATGAAGCCGCAGGTGTTAACCAGAATGACGTCGGCCCGCCGGGTGTTGACGGTGAGCGTGTACCCACGGCGCGCCAGATCGGCGGCCAGGGACTCGCTGTCAACCTGGTTCTTGGGGCAGCCCAGGGTTACTACGGCAATTGAGGGCATGAGTTGGGCCTCGCGCACGGCGCCGGATGCATGACTAGGTCAGGGCACAATCCCTTGACCCGCATCCGGCCGTCAGTGTATCCTCTCGACACGATCGTTGGCGAGAATGTGACGTGGGTGGGCGCCGTTGAAGAGCATCTCCGTCTCGTGGTCGTCGGAAGTGGTAGACGACGACGCCGTGAACAGCCTGGCAGCCATAGTGGGAGTGATCACCTCCCTGTACTACACCCGGTGGCCCTGGGGGCTGATCTCCCCGATTGTCGGCCTACGCCCCTATGGGAGTTGGGTGATTCCCGCCCTGCGGGAGGGCGCGCCCTATTCCAGCTTCGACTGGTACGTGGAGACGGCCATGATGGCCGGTTCGGACGCCGTCGACGCCGACCGCTATCTCGACCTTGTGGAAGAGGAACCCTGGCAGCAGGAGTCCCATCACTTCGACTTCTCCCTCATCCGCCGGCCGCTTCGGCGAGAGGGTTCGCCGACCACGCTGCCTCTGGCGGCACGGCCGGGTCTGGCCGCGGTGATCTCGAGCGACTGGGTGCGGGGCTTTGAGGGCCCGACAGTTCAGCGCCTGGTGCTTCGGCGCCTGAGCCTACACGGCATCGGCCTCGCCTTTGGCCTGGAGCCTCATCGTCAGGGCGGGCCCGTCTGTGCGATGCGGGGCTTCACGGGGCCGGAGGAGTTTCTCCGCCAGGCCCAGGAGGAAGAGGCGCAGGGGGCTGTCTACTGCCAGGACCACCTCACGCAGGTGCTGAGCACTTTCCTCGCTGGTCGCGGTCCCCTCAACTGAGCCGGACGTTGCCGTCGCCTCGGACGGTCGCGCCGCTTGGCCCATAGTGCCCTGCGGCAGGCCGCCATGGAGTTTCTCGGGATCGACTCGGTCCGGATGCGTCGATAAGGAGCGCGGACATTGGCTGACCTTTCAGTGGACTTCGCCGGGGTGAGACTCCGGACGCCGGTCGTTGCCGGGTCGGCGGGCATCACGGGCGCCGTTGACGGAATGAAGCGCGCCGAGGACGCCGGCGCCGGCGCCATCGTCATGAAGAGCCTCTTCGCCAAGGAGGTGTGTCGCATCGCTCCCACGCCGCGTTTCCGGGTGTTGCGCTGGGGACACGGGCGCAACCGCAGCTTCGCTCTCTATTCCTACGAGCAGGCCAGCGAGTGGGGCCCGGACCGTTACGCCGAGGAAGTGCGGCAAGCCAAGGCCGCCCTCGACATCCCCATCATTCCCAGCATCAACTGCCTCACCCCCGAACAGTGGCTGGGCTACTCGGCACTGATGGAGGAGGCCGGGGCCGATGCGGTGGAGCTGAACCTCTCCTGCCCGCATGGCCCGCACCTGATGGAGGGCCACGACGTGACCCGGGAGATGATCGATATGACGCGGCTGGTGAAGGACGCCCGCCGCATCCCGGTCATGCCCAAGATGACGCCTCAGCTCAACAACCCGCCCGGGGTGGCGGTGGCGCTGGAGCGGGCGGGGGCAGACGCCATCGTGACCTTCAACCGCTTCACGGGCCTGGACATCGACATCGACACGGAACGGCCGATCATGCACGGCGGCTATGCCGGCCACGGTGGGCCCTGGTCGCTGCTGTACACTCTGCGCTGGCTCACCGCTATCTACCCGGCCGTAACGGTGCCTCTCTCAATGAGCGGCGGGCTGTCCGGCTGGCAGGACGTCGTCAAAACCATCCTGGCGGGCGCCACCGTCGCTCAAACCGTAACCGCCGTGGTGATGGGTGGCTACCAGGAGATCACCCGCATGAACGAGGGACCGGCCCGCTGGATGGACGAGAGGGGTTACGCCGGCCTCAGCGACTTCCAAGGCGCGGTGTGCCGGCGGATCGTGGGGATGGAGGACGTCTTCCGCGATCACGTCCTCCGGGCGACCATCGATGCCTCCCTCTGCACCGAGTGCGGCCTGTGCCGGCGAGTGTGCATCTACGCCGCCGCTGTCCCTGGGGACGGCACATACGTGGTGAACGAGCGCTGCGACGGCTGCGGCCTGTGCGTTGAGCTCTGTCCCACGCAGGCCATCGCCATGGTGGGCGGGTAGGGGCGTCGGCCTCTCGCCGCGTGACTGCGTGGTTGCGGGCGTCCCGCTCCGCACAATCTTGAGCGGTTGACCGACTGAATCCATAATGTGGCTTCCAGGTGCACTGATTCCTCCGTCGACGGCGCCGGATGGGGTTATGGCCGAGAACACCGGCCGCACGAAGCCGGTCCGTTGATCAGGAGGAGACCTCAACGTGAGCATTCCCAGCACGCCCAACGCACCACGCATCGGTACTCGCACCGATCCCTTTGTGGAGTCCGTCATCCGGGAGATGACCCGGCTGTCGTACGAGGTTGGCGCCATCAACCTCTCTCAGGGCGTGCCCGACTTCGACTCGCCGCCGGAAGTGATGGATGCGGCCGTTGCCGCGATCCGGGGGCCTCACAACCAGTACACCTTCTCTTTCGGCACGCCCGACTTCCGCGCCGCCATCGCTAAGAAGTCGGCGGAGTACAACCGCATCCCCTGCGACCCGGCCACTGAGGTCACCGTGACCTGCGGCGTAAGCGAGGCCATCATCTCGGCTCTACTCGGCCTGGCGAACCCGGGCGACGAGATGATCCTGCTGGAGCCGTGGTTCGAGATCTACGTCCCGGACTGCATCTTGGCCGGGGTCACCCCGCGCTTCGTGCCCATGCGCGAGCCGGAGTACAGCTTCGATCCGGACGAGTTGCGGGCGGCCTTCAACGAGCACACCCGCTTCATCCTGGTGAACACTCCCCACAACCCCACCGGCCGCATGTTCACGCGGGCAGAACTGCGCGTCATCGCCGACCTGTGCATCGAGTTCGACGCCATCGCCCTGGTGGACGAGATCTACGAGCACCTCTACTTCGACGACCAGGAGCACGTCAGCCTGGGCAGCCTGGAGGGGATGGAGGACCGGACGGTTACCATCAGTGGACTGGGCAAGAGCTACTCGGTGACCGGCTGGCGCGTGGGCTGGGCAGTGGCGGATGAGCGGCTCACCACGCCCATCCGCCGGGTGCATGACTACCTGACGGTGTGTGCACCGGCGCCCTTCCAAGCGGCGGGCACGGTGGCGCTCGGTCTGCCCGCCGCCTACTACGCCGACATGCGGGAGCAGTTCGCCCGGCGCAAGGAAGTGCTGGTGCGCGGCATCCGCGAGTCGGGCATGACCTGCATGGAGCCGGAGGGGGCCTACTACATCATGGCCGACTTCGGCGAAGTGGAGTGGGACCAGGCCAAGTACATGGGACCGGGCTGGACGGCCGATCGGGCCTTCGCCGAGTACATGGCGCGGGAGATCGGCGTGGCGGTGGTGCCCGGCTCCAGCTTCTACGAGGGGCGGCGCCTCGGTCACAACCGCCTGCGCTTCAACTTCGCCAAGCGCGAGGCCACGCTGCAGGAGGCCGCGGATCGGATGCGCCGTCTGCGCTCCTGACCGGTACGGACCGGGGTCGCCCGGCCGCTAGAGAGCTTCTAAGGGAGAGGGGCGCGACACTGCATCCCCCTCTCTTCGTGTCTCAGTCTACCCTACGGGTGTGCGTCAGAGTCTGGGCGGCGTTCGTCCAGGACCAGAGTCGCCCCCGGGCTGAAGCCGCGGGGCTACAGGCGGCGAAGCCGGCCTGCGCCGGCTCCCGAGCCCGCCGTAGGGCGGGCTTTGCCTACTCGTAGCCCCGGCCATTCATGGCGGGGCGACCAGGTTGCACAACGCGCTTGCCCGGTGCCAGGAGCACGCCCAAGGCAACACCTGTCCTCCATTCTGCTGACCAAGTCCGGTCGCCGCTTGCAGCAGAGGTCTTCTCACGCTGATCACCCAAGTACTGACGCACGCCTTACCCTGCCAAGGAGGTGACACGGGACAGGACTTGTGCTAAGGATTAGTATCAGGCCGACTGAGCGCTCCGATAGGGGACATGGAGTACGCTATGGTGGAGACAGTATTGGTCACGTATTCCACGCGTTACGGCTCAACCGCGGAGGTCGTCGAAGCGGTCGCCAGATCGCTGCGAGAGGCCGGGCTGGAGACGGTGGTGCAACCCGTGAAGGAGGTGACCTCGCTGCAGGGCTTCGACGCCGTGCTGCTGGGGGCGCCGATGTACATCGGTCACTGGCCTAAAGACGCCCGCCGGTTCCTGGCTACTCACCGGGAGGCTCTCGCCCGGATGCCGGTGGCGGTGTTGTCGCTCGGCCCGCTCTCTCCGTCTGACCTGGCGGAGGGAGCGCAGGAGCAGTGGGACGCCGAGCTTGCCGGATACTCGTGGCTGAAGCCAATCAAGGCCGGGCTCTTCGGCGGCAAGTTCGATCCCACCCGGCTCGGCTTCGTGGATAAGGTGCTGACCAAGCTGCCACCTAGCCCGCTCCGCGACCGGCCCGCAATCGATGCCCGCGACTGGGAGGCCATCGACGCATGGGCCAAGGAGTTGGCGGCCGCGCTGAAGGCGGCGCCGACAGGCTGAGGGTCAAGGATCGGTCGGAGGTTGACAGTGGCGGTCGGGCCGCCCGGCCGCCACGCTGTCTGCTAGGCGGCGATATCCTCCTGAGGTCGGATCCAGTGCCTCGCGGCCGGCGGCGAAGGCCCGCACGTTGACATCAAGGAAGCGCGCCGGCACGCGTTCCAGAAGGGCAGCGTGCCACGCATCGACCGGTATGTCGAGCACGGTGGAGAGCGCCCCCAGCAGCACCACGTTGGCGACGCGATGGTTGCCAAGGTCCGCCGCTGCCTGTCCGGCCGGCACGAACATCACCCTGCCGGCGCGCTGCTTCAGCAGACCGGTCACCGTCTCCAAGCTGGGGTACTGTGGCCCGCCGCGATCCGGTCGACGGGGCGAGGCGGAGAAGGCGGCCAGGGTGGGGATGGCCTCGTCATTGACCACGGCGGTGCCTTGCGGGCGCAGTTGGCCGATCCAGCGGGCCGCCTCCAGGCGCTCCAGAGCCAGCAGGTAGTCGGCCTGTCCGGCGGGCACCACCGGCGAGAGCACCTGCTCCCCGAAGCGCACGTGGCTGACGACGCTGCCGCCGCGCTGGGACATGCCGTGCGCGTCGGTCTTCTTCACGTTGTACCCGGCGGCCAGACCCACTTGGCAGAGCACGTCGCCGGCCAGGAGGATGCCCTGGCCGCCCACGCCGACAATGAGGAAGTTGATCGCGTTCACGATCTGGTCCTTTCGCGAGCCACGAGGCTGACGGCCTCCCGCGGGCACACCTGCACGCAGAGGTTACAGCCGGTGCACATGTGCGGCAGCACCGCCACCTTGTTGCCCTCGGCACGGATCAGCGCCGGGCAGCCGATACGAAGGCAGGTCTCGCAGCCGTTGCACGTGGCCGGTTCGACCAGGGCCACCTCGGCCGAAGGGCCGCGCACTTTCAGCCGGCACTGCCCCCGGACTATCAGAACCGTCGGTTCATCTGTGCCCAAGGCCCGCTCGATCTCGGCGCGGATCGTCTTCAGGTTGTAGGCGTCCAGCACTACCACGTCCCGCACGCCCACGCCGCGGCAGATCGACTCCAGGTCCACGCGGGGGGCGGGGGATCCGTCGAGATGGAGCCCGGTCCCTGGGTTGACGTTGCCGCCGGTCATGGCGGTGGTGCCGTTATCCAGGATGACGACTGTGGTCGAGGCGCCGGCGGCCACCACGTCTACCAGGCCGGTGATACCGGAGTGGTAGAAGGTTCCGTCGCCGATGACGGCCACGACCCGGCCCTTGTAGCCTGCCATCTCCATGCCGAGGGCGGCGCCGATGCTGGCGCCCATGCAGGTGCAGGTGTCCATCGAGCTCAGCGGCGGCAGAGCGCCGAGGGTGTAGCAGCCGATGTCGCCGGTGACGATGACGCGCTCTCGGCTGGTCGCGGCGCCCTCCGGGCCGGATGGGACGCTGACGTACATCCGGGAGAGCGCGTGGAAGGCGGCGCGATGGGGGCAGCCGGCGCAGAGCAGCGGCGGCCGCGGCGGCAGCGGCACGGGGCTCGGAGCCGCCGGCTCGGGGGCGGGCCCAGTCAGCAGCCCCTGCTGGACGGCGCGAGCACGCACCAAGTTGGCGCTCAGCTCGCCAATCCCGGGGAAGAGGTCCTTCCCATGGATCTGCTTGCCGGCCAGCTCGGGCAGGGCGCGGATCTGCTCCTCTAGGAAGGGGTCCAGCTCCTCCACGATCACCAGGGTGCCCACCTGGTGGGCGAAGTCGATGACCTTGGCGGCGGGGAAGGGGTAGGGCATGCCCAACTTGAGGAAGGAGGCCTCCGGGAAGGCTTCTCGGGCGTACTGATAGGCGACGCCATCGGCCACGATGCCCAGCCGACGGTCCTGTCGGAGGACGCGGTTCAGGGGACTGGCCTCGGCGTATCGGCGCAGTCGTACCAGCCGCTCCTCCAGCGCCAGGCGACGCTGCCGGGCGTTGGCAGGGAGCATGACGTGCTTGGCCGGGTTGCGGGCGAACGGCGGCTTGAGTGGGAGCGGACGCTCGAAGGCGTCCTCGTCGATCGCTACCACCGACTGGGAATGGGCGACGCGGCCGGTGGTGCGCACCATCACCGGGGTGTCGAAGTCCTCGCTGATCTGCAGAGCAGTCGCCACCATGTCGAAACACTCCTGGCTGTCGGAGGGCTCCAGGAGGGGCACCTTGGCGAACTTGGCGTAGTTGCGGTTATCCTGCTCGCCCTGGGACGAGTCCATGCCTGGATCGTCGGCGCAGAGGATGACGAGACCGGCGTTCACGCCGGTGTAGGCGGAGGCGAAGAAGGGGTCGGCGGCCACGTTGAGGCCGACGTGCTTCATGGTGACGATGGTGCGGGCGCCGCCCAGGGAGGCGCCCACGCCCACCTCGTAGGCGACCTTCTCGTTCACCGACCATTCGGCGGCGACGCCCGGGTAGCGGCCGAAGTGCTCCAGGATCTCGGTGCTGGGCGTACCGGGGTAGCCGGTGGCCACGGTGACGCCGGCGGCCCGGGCGCCCAGGGCCAGGGCTTCATTACCGAGGAGTAGGCGCTTCATCGGCGCCCTCCGGTGAGGGGCGGGACGGGCGGGCCGCTGAGGCCCGCCAAGTCAGCAGGGTGCATTCCGTTTCCTTTCCGATCGGGGGCCGCCTACAGGGCGCTGAGGACCTCCACCGCCCGATCGATATCGTCGGCCTTAAGCACTACCACGGCCTTGTCGCCGACGGACTGGCTGTACGCGTAGACATATCCGACATTGATGCCCGCCTCGGCCAGCGGCTTCACCACCCGGTTCGCCAGGGCGCCGGGTTCGTCCGGCAACTCCACCCGAAGCACCTCGGTGGTCGCGGTCGTTAGTCCGGCGGCCTGAATCGCCGCCATCGCCTCGTCGACATCGGCGACGATGACGCGAGCGATCCCGAAGTCCGCCGTGTCGGCGACGGAGAGCGCCTTCAGATTCACCCCGGCGGCGCCGAAGACCTGCAGCAGCTGCAGGAGCCGGCCGGGTCGATTCTCGAGAAAGACCGAGATCTGCGTAGCCTTCATCATCTCCACTCCTCCTCTCTGAGGGGCTTAGGTCCTGGCAGCAGGTTCGCGGCCGGCTAGCTCTGGTAGACGTCGCGCCGGTCGATCACCCGCTTGGCCTTGCCCTCGCTGCGCTGAATGGAGCGCGGCTCCACCAACTTCACCCGGGCATTGATGCCGAGCACTTCGTGGATCTCGTGCTTGAGCCGGGACTCAAGGGACTCCAGTTGCCGCACTTCGTCGGCGAAGACCTCTTCCGAGACTTCCACCCACACCTCCAGGTCGTCGAGCGTCTTCTGCCGATCGACGATGATCTGGTAGTGAGGCTGAACGCCCTTGACGCGCAGCAGCACCGCCTCGACCTGCGAGGGGAACACGTTGATGCCTCTGACGATGATCATGTCGTCGGTGCGACCGCTGACTTTGTCCATGCGCACCATGGTACGGCCGCAAGCGCACACTTCCGGATGGAGAGAGGTGATGTCGCCGGTGCGGTAGCGGATGACCGGCATCGCCTCTTTGGTCAGGGTTGTGAACACGAGTTCGCCTTTTTGGCCATAGGGCAGGGGATCGCCGGTGGCGGGGTTCACGATCTCGGGCAGGAAGTGGTCCTCGAAGATGTGGAGGCCGGCCTGGTGCTCGCACTCGATGGCGACGCCGGGACCGATGATCTCGCTGATGCCGTAGATGTCTAGCGCCATGAGGCCGGTCTTGTCCTCGATCTCCCAGCGCATTCGCTCCGACCAAGGCTCGGCCCCGAAGATGCCTACCCGCAGCTTGGTCTCGCGCAGGCTGGCGCCCATCTCCTCGGCCGTCTCCGCAATAAAGAGGGCGTAGGAGGGGGTGCAGGTGAGGACGGTGCTGCCCAAGTCCTGGGCGAGGATGATCTGCCGGCGCGTCTGCCCGCCGGAGACGGGGATGACGGTGGCGCCCACTCGTTCCGCGCCGTAATGCATGCCGAGGCCGCCGGTGAACAGGCCGTAGCCGTAGGCGTTCTGCACGATGTCGCTGCTGGCGACGCCGGCAGCGGTGAGGGAGCGGGCCATCACCTCGGACCATAGTTCGATGTCGCGGGCGCTGTAGGCCACCAAGGTGGGCTTGCCGGTGGTGCCGCTGGAGCCGTGGATGCGGATGATGTCCTCCTGAGGCACGGCCGCCAACCCCAGAGGATAGTTGTCCCGAAAGTCGCCCTTGGCGGTGAAGGGCAGCGCCGGCAGATCCTGGAGGCCGCGGATGTCCTCCGGCCGCACCCCTCGCGCCTGAAACGCCCGGCGGTAGAAGGGCACCTTCTCGTACAGGCGCGCCGCCAACTCCCGCAGGCGAGAGGCCTGCAGACGTTCCAGGTCTTCCCTGGCCATAGTCTCGTGTTTCGGGTCCCAGATCATCGGCTACTCCCCCGCCGGCGCGCGTCCCCGCGGTTGGCCACGCCGACAATCGTGGGGAATTGCCTCATATGCCTCAAAGACGCATCGTCGATGTACAGTATTGGCCTGATCCCCATCGCGAGGCAAGCATCGCCGCGGCCTCGGACCATCACTGGGCGATGGGCACGCCCTCTCAGGCGAGACGGCATGATTCTCGATCGAGCCGTTCCTGTCAACTTAGGGCGGGCGCGGCGGGGCCGGACCGATGAGATCCAGCCCTGCCGGCAGACCAAGCAAGTCGATGCGGCGGCCGGCGATGAGCACAGCGCTCTGTTGCAGGCGAAGTACGCCCGCGCACCGGCTGGCGGGATCGATGAGTGTGCGCGACAATCTACGGAGGTGAGGCGCGATGTGCGCCCGGGGGTTGTGGGGCGCCGAACCCGATAACCGCCGCCCCCATGGCGAGGCGCGATGTGCGCCCGGGGGTTGTGGGCGGCCGGGGTTGCGTCGGACGCCCCGGTGCATATCTCCATGGGCTGCGGCCTGTTCACCGGGGCGCCCGGTTGGCATGACGCCTGCGGGCGGCGGTATTGGTGTCTAGCGCTGGTTATGCGGTATATCTGGCGGAGCAGACGGAGTTGTTGGGGCTGAAGGCGCGGGTGCGGTTGGTGGAGCCGGGAAGGATAGAGGGGAGCACGGGGGAGTCGAAGCGGGTAGTGGATCGGCGGGAGTCCTGGTGGTGGGGAGAGTCCCCCAAGCGTCTTCCCAGCGCGTCTGGCCGTCAGGCGGCCGACGACCAATGGCCCTAAGGTGTCGCGCGATCACCAAGGGGAGAGCTCTTCGCGGCATGCAACCGGGCGTTGGTTCCGATGGTCGACGACTCGCGGAGAATCGCTCGTGAACGCCGCCTCGGCGCCAGCGGACCCGACCATAGAGCTGGACGGCTCGCGTATGGCGCACAACACTGTCCTGAACCTCGCCGGGCAGGCCATCCCACTGCTGGTAGCGCTCGGTTCGATGCCCCTGGTGACGCGTGGTCTGGGAGCAGAACGGTTCGGTCTGCTTGGGATCGCCTGGGTGGTGCTAGGTTACGCCAGCGTCTTTGACTTGGGCCTGGGACGAGCCACAACGCGGTTTGTTGCCGAGGCCCTAGGCGCAGGGCAGCCGGAGCGGGTGCCGCGGGTGGTCTGGACTTCGGTCCTAGTTCAGTGCGGCTTTAGTCTGGTTGGCGCCGTTCTCACGCTGGCCGTCACTCCCTTGCTGGTCACTCGTGTTTTACGGACACCTGACCACCTGCTCGCCGACTCGCTATCGAGCCTGCAGACGATCGCGCTGGCGCTTCCTGCCGTGATGGTTTCGGGGTCTCTGCGCGGCACTCTCGAGGCACTACAGCGGTTCGACGTGGTCAACGCGATCCGCCTCCCGTCCAGCTCGGCCAACTACCTGGCTCCATTGCTTGGGGTGCTTCTAGGCTGGGGAATGCCCGCCATCATGGCTCTACTCGTCGTGGCGCGATGGCTGTCGGCTCTGGCCTGGGGTGCCGCAGTGCTGAGGTGCCATCCCGGTCTGCGCTCGATGCCGGCAATTGACCGGAAGGAGCTTCAGCGGTTGGCCTCGTTCGGCGGATGGGTGATGGTGGCGAACACCATCGCACCGCTGCTGAACTACCTGGATCGGTTTCTGATCGGGGCTTGGCAGTCACTCGCCGCCGTGGGCTATTACACGGCTCCCGTGGAGACGGTGAACCGTACGCACATAGTCCCGTCCAGTGTCGTGCAGACCCTCTTTCCGACTATCAGCGCCATCGCCTCGGATCGAGATCGCCTTGCCCGTGTCTATGCCAAGGCGACCAAGTTCATGCTGGTGATCATGGGCTTGCTGGTACTCATCCTGGTGGCGCTATCAGTAGAGGTGCTCACCATCCTATCGGGGACGGACTTCGCCGTTCACGGGGCTCCGGCTTTCCGCTGGCTGTGCATTGGGGCGCTCGCCAACTCGGTGGCCTGGGTGACGTACACGCTGTTGGACGGCATCGGTCGACCGGACGTCATGTCGAAACTAGTGGTCGTGGAGCTTCCGATCTACCTTTTGTTCGCCTGGTGGCTGATTCCACGATTCGGGGTTTCGGGCGCTGGGTTGGCGGCTGCCTTCCGCCTGGTGCTCGATATGTTACTAGTCGGTCTGGTAGCCTTGCGCTCAGGGCACCTGGACCCAGGTATTTGGCGACACGAGCGCATCCCGGTGGCCGCCGTCAGCCTGATTGTGTCGCTCGCACTAGTGACGGCGGCCACTGAGTTGGGGCTTGGCACGCCCGTAGTGGGTTCGGTGGGGATCGCGGCAGCGACCGCCTATGGCCTCGTGGCCTGGATGGTGGCCTTCAGCGCCGAGGATCGGCGGGTGCTGCTCCGGCTGCTGGACCGCTACCGGCCGGCTGCGGCAAAGTGACAAACGTGAGTAAGGCTGACCAGTACGGCGAGACCTACTTTGACGACAGGTACCTGGGCCGCGGCCGGGTACTGAGGCGGTATAGGGGGGATCGCGTCTTCGCCTATGCCTACTGGGAGCGCTTCATTAGGAGGCGCGCCGGCGGCCACGCGCAGGTGCTTGAGATCGGATGCGGTGCCGGGTTCTTTCTGAGCCGGCTTGGGGGCACTCATCGCGCTTTTGGGGTAGACTTGTCGTGGGCCGCACTCCGTATCGCGGCGTCTCGGACCGGCGCGGCGGCTCTGACGCTTGCGTCAGGGGATAACCTGCCCTACATGGAGGGCTCCTTCGACGCAGTCGTGGCGTTTGATGTTCTTGAGCATCTGGCGGCTCCTGAGCGCCTGCTGGCTGAGGCCAGCCGTGTGCTCAGGCCCGGTGGCCTGCTGATCGCCACAACTCCCAATCTCAGCTCCTTGGGTGCCCGGGTCAAGGGGAGGCGAGCGGACCTCGACGGTGGCGCTTACGAGCAGCGTCGCCCCCAGTCCTTCATGTGGCGGGATGAGAGTCACATCGGTCTTCGGCCACACGCCGCTTGGCTGGAGATCGTGTCGCAGTCAGGATTCGGCCGGGTGCAGTCCGGGACCGACTGCCTCTGGGATATGCCGTACGGAACTGTCGTACCAGCTGTACTGCAGAAACTGGTTCTCATTCCAATCAATTCGGTCTTCCAGCTCCTGGTGGGCTTTCTGCCCTGGAGCCTGGGCGAGAACCTGGTCGTAGTAGCGGAGAAAGAGGGCGGTCTGGAGTGAGCACCCCGGACAACAATCAGAGCGCGGAGAATCCATGCACATAGCTCTGGACGCCATCTGTCTCTCCGGCATGAGAGGAGGGTTCAACCGGTATGTTCAGCAGGTGCTGGACGTGCTCGCAGCGGACGGCGGCAGACACGACTACGAGCTCATCCTCAACCGAGGCGCGCGGGAGATTCGGCTTCCTGACCAAGCGCGGATAGCGGTGCGCCGAGTCTCAACACCGCCGCGGCTGCAGCACTACTGGAGCCAGATCTCACCGGCCGTCTGGGCCCTGTCCCGCCGGTTTGACGTGTGGCACTCGCTGTTGGCACCGCCGCCACTGCTCTGCGCCGCTCCCACCGTCGCGACCGTCCATGATCTTTCGTTTGAGCGCTATCCCGACATGTTCTCCCGCGCGGCGCTCTTTTACTGGCGTCGCTTCCTGCCCGAGGCATTGAAGCGGGCGGCGGTGGTGGTCACGGACTCTGAGTGCACGCGCGGCGATGTCCTGAGGTACTATGGCCTGCCTCCGGACAAGGTGCGCGTGGTCTATCCCTGGATCTCGCTCGGTGAGGGCGACGCGCAGCCCGAAGACGTGGCCGAGCGATATAGGCTGCCGGCTGAGTACTTCCTGTACGCGGGTTCCATGCATCCACGCAAGGACCTCAAGACCCTGATCCGGGCCTTTACATTGGTGAAACAGAGGACGCGCCTTCCGCACGGGCTGGTACTAGCGGGGCCGGGAGGATGGGGAGCAGCGGACGTAGCCAAGGAGGTGGCGGCCTCCGAGTTCTCCAACGAGGTGCTGCGGTTGGGTGCGGTTCCGAACGAAGACCTGCCGGCGCTCTTCCGTGGGGCGGCAGCGTTCGTGTATCCTTCGCTATACGAGGGCTTCGGTTATCCTCCACTGGAGGCGATGGGGTATGGCATCCCGGCCATTGTCTCCGACGCCTCCTGCCTCCCGGAGGTCGTGGGTGATGCTGGACTGACGTTTAGGGCCGCCTCGGTGGAGGCGCTGGCGGACGCGATGACGGCCGTGGTGACCAACCCGGCAATGGCGGATCGCCTGCGCCGACTTGGGCAGCAACGGGTGGTGCGCTTCTCCCCCGACGCTATGCTCCGAGGTATTCAGGAGGCATACGATGCCGCGGCATCTGGAAGTTGATGGCCGGGTGAGTACCGAAGCGGATGTCAACGCATGTCGTTAGAGCTCGTACTGGCCCTAGTTGTGCTCGTCGGCTTGTCCGTCGTGGTGGTGCTATCGCGTCTCTCCGGTAGGACGCTGGACCTGCTTGACCCCGCCTACGGCATCGCGGCGCTCTTCCTTCTCTTCTTCGGCCTCCGGCCGTTGGCGCTGGCTCTGGGTTTCGCGGATCCCAGAACGGCTATAGAGCCGGAGACGGTAGGCGCAACGGTGCTGTGGATGGGTGTACCCGGGCTAGCGGCCTTCGGAGTCGGGTACCGGGCCAGGCTGGCAGGAGCGTTGGCGCGCGCTCTGCCGGTCCCTCGGCCTCACTTCCGCCCGCGCGGCTTCACGGTCCTGACACTCGGGGCGTTGGCAATGGTGACGATCTCGTTGGCGATGGCCGTGCAGCAAGTGCCCGGGGGGCTCGCGGCGGCCCTCAACAGCCCCGTCGCCATACAGTTCGCGCTGAAGGTCGGCGGCGGCTACGTGCTCTTGGCCATGTCGGCGCTTTCCTATGCCGCCTGGATAGGCCTGGCGCGGGCCGCTTTCTCCGAGAGCATCAGCTTTCGAGACAAGGTGGTCGTTGGTATGCTATTCCTGGCATCCACGGCGGTGGGCTACCTATCCGGCCTGCGTGCGAACGTGATCATCCAGGTGCTGGTGTTGATCGGCCTCTGGCACTACGCCTGGAGGCATCGGCTACGAGTGATTGACGCTGTGGTGCTGGGGGCAGCAGGATTCGTGGCTGTTGGCGGTCTCAATGCTCTCCGCCACTATGGACCGGGGCGGACTTCGGAGCTGCTGTCCACTGTCCTCGATCCGAGCTTTATGGTAGCGCAGATTCTCAGCGTGCTCTCTCCGTTCGATGGCGCCGCCTTCGTGCTGAAGTCGGTATCCGAGGGATCGCTGGACCTGCTCTACGGCCTGCCCATCTTCGCCCTAGTGGTAGCGCCCATCCCACGCGCTATCTGGCCGACCAAACCAGTGGTCTCCACCAACTGGATGTTGGTCGAGGCTCAGGGAATCGACCCGCTCAGCAATCCTATCTCCACCATGACCATACCCGGCGAGCTGTACTGGCAGCTCTCGCTCCCGGGCGTGATCGGCGGCATGTTTCTGTGGGGGCTGGCAATGCGGCTGGTGTATGAGTACAGAAACCTGAATCCGCAGAACGCCGGCGTCAACGTCATCTTTCTGGCGGTCTACTTCTACAGCCTGAACGCCTTCCGGACTTCGCTGGTGACCTGGATCATCGGCATGATGACCACCTCGGCTTTCCTTGTTGTTATGCTCTGGATCGCCACGGGCTTCACCAGGCCGCCCCGGAACGTTGACGGCGGGTACCGCTTCTCGGGACGTCCAGCACGGCTACGGGCGGATACATCCCGACTGACACAGCCGCCTCTTCCGCCCGGTATCGGGGACAAGTGATGCGCGTTCTGGTCGTCGATCCCTCCAGCTTCACTCTTCCTTACGACCACTGCCTCTGCCAAGGACTGACCCGAGCCGGCTGCGAGGTGGCTCTGGTCTGCAGCGAGTTCCTGTACGGCGAGTGGAAGGAGAAAGGCGGCTACCAGCGATGGGAACACTTCTACCGCCTGACCAACCGGCTGTCTGGTGGCCGGCCCGGTGGCGCTCTGCGCCCGCTGGTCAAGGGACTGGAACATGCAGTGGATACCGCTCGCCTCGTCCGGGCAGCCGAAAGATGGCAGCCGGACGTGGTGCACTATCAGTGGCTGCCGCTTCCGGCGATTGATGGGGCGGCGCTTGCGCTCCTGGGTCGCGCCTATCCGCTCGTGTTCACGCTGCACAATACCAATGCCTTTCACGGCACCAAAAAGGGCATCCAGGTGTGGGGCTTTGAGGGAGCTTGCCGGCGGTTCGACCATTTCATCGCCCATACCGAATACACGCGTGGGGAAGCCGTCTCTAGGCTGAAGCTGGATCCGGCTACGGTCAGCGTGATCCCGATGGGTGTGTTCGACTACTACCGGGACCGAGGCGAACCAGCTTCGGGCGCTGATGACGGCCAGTTGGAGGTGCTGTTCTTCGGCGTTCTGAAGGAGTACAAGGGGCTCGACGTGCTCATCCGAGCGTTCGCCTCCTTGCCGGAGTCGGTGCGACGCCGGGCGCGACTGCGAGTGGCCGGCTATCCGGCTGTGCCCGTAGAGTCGTACCGCCAGATGGCGGAGGAGTTGGGGGTCAGCGAGTCGGTTGTCTGGGACCTTCGCTTCGTACCTGAGGACGAGGTCTCGGCCGTCATCGGACGAGCCACGGTGGTATGCCTACCGTATAAGGATGTCGACCAGAGCGCCGTGCTCCTGACGGCTCTGGCGTTCGCCAAGCCGATCGTGGCCAGCCGGATCGGAGGATTCCCGGAGACGATCCAGGACGGGGTCCATGGTTACCTGGTGGAGCCGGGAAGCGTGTCGGAGCTGGCTGCGGCTCTAGCTCGGGTGCTTAGTGATGGCCCGCTCCGGCAGCGCATGTCGGATGCAGTGGCGGATCTTGTCGGGGCGAGTTTATCTTGGGATAGGATCGGATTGAAGACCAGGGAGACCTACGAGGAAGTCGTTGCTGCCCATAGAGGTCGATGATTGGGTTTCATGTCGAGTATGCTTGAATGGATGGCTATCACCCAGGGCCGGTTCTTAGGCCGGGTCGGAGGCTCCAATGCACGAGGATAGTCTGGCGGACCGCCACGGTTCTGAGCGTGCCTTCCATGATCGGGTGGCGGGCACAGGCCGTCAGCGTGCTGCCGCTTTCTACGCCGCGGGGGCGCTAGACGAAGCCAACGATCACTTCTGGGAGGCCGTGGCATCCCATACGGACTGTGTCGGTCTAGAGCTTGGTTGCGGGTCCGGGTTCAGTGTTCACCATCTTCGTGATGCTAGCATGACCATGATCCTGACCGACGTGTCTCGCGGCATGTGTACCGAGGCGGCCATCACCGCGCGAGGCGAGCCGAGCGCGCGGTCGATTCACGTGGTGCAAACCGCCGCAGAGTCACTGCCACTCGCTTCCGGGAAGGTGGGCCTAGTCTTCGGTCACGGCGTGCTTCACCACGTCGATCTCGTCCGGACACAGGCGGAGTTGCTGAGCGTCCTGGATGAGGGTGGCCGAGCCGTCTTCCTGGAGCCTCTGGGCCACAACCCTTTGCTGAAGTTGTATAGGCGTCTCACGCCAGGCGACAGGACGGACGATGAGCGACCACTGAGCATGGAGGACCTTAGTCGCTTTGCAGCCGGCTTCAGCAACGCCAGGCACGAGGAGTTCGGTTTCACCACGCTACTGCTAGTAGCGCTGAGAGTGGTCGCACGGCGCCCGCGGCTATGGCCGGGTCTGCTTCGGGCGCTACAAGTTCTCGATCGTGGGTTGGCTCGGGCTTTCCCGTCTCTGACGCGCTGGTACTGGGTCAGTGTCATACAGCTAACGCGCTAGGAACGCCACATTGGTCCCCTGCTCAACGCTCTCCGGGTGCAGACCGACGCCGGGCACATAGTCGACATCGTCGCTATCGACGGGATGTCGACTGATCGCATGCGGGAAGCGACCTCGTGGTACCAGGCGCAGATGCCGGCCATTCGGATCATCGACAACCCGGAGGGGTATGTGCCGCCGGCGCTGAAGCGCGGCGTCCGCGCCGCCGGGGGGACATCGTCGTGCGCCTTGACGCCCACACTGAGGCGGCGCCTGGAACGTCGACGGGTTGATGCAGGCGCAGGGGCATGGCTGCGTCGACAAGACGGTCGCCGGGTTTCTTCCGTTTGCCCAGGGCCAAATCGGCTTCGTGTTCGGTCACGGTGTCCTGCATCACCTTGAGCCGGGAACGGCAAGGGACTAGGTGCTAAGAGTCCTAGCGCTAGGCGAGCGCGCGCACTGATGAGAAGAGGCCTCTGAGGCTGAGCGATGTGGAACTCCTGAGCACTGGCTTCAGCGGTCTGCGTCTCTCCGAGTTCAGTCTCCTCGCATTGTCGCTAGTATCGCCACGAGTAGCCCTTCGCTCTCGTACGTTGCGGCCAGGCCTCGGAAGAGCACTTGCCCGGATAGACAGCACCCTTTCTCGCCTGCTACCATCCGTGTGCAAGTGGTACTGGGCAACCGTGATCGAGCTAATGCGCTAGCTTGACGTGTCAGCGACTCGGTTCGGGGACCGGTCTTGAGGCTGTAGCGCGATCCTGGCTACGCTGACGTCTGATGGCGAGGTTCACACCATGGTGGGGTGGCAACGCAAGGCGGCGGTAATGAGGGTATGCTCCTACCTGCCCTGGGGCACGGCTCTCTACCGGTTGTTGCAGAAGACACTTGGTCGGCTGAAGCCTCAGCCGATGAGCAGACTGCCTCTGCACGCCGAGATGGTCCGGTGGTTAGTCGACCATGGCACTCCTGTTGAGGGGCGTCGCTTTTTCGAGGTCGGCACGGGGCAGATACCCATCGTCCCCATCGGGTTCTTCCTATGCGGAGCCGAGTCGGTACTGACCGTTGATATCGCACGGTCGGTGGACTTCGGACTAACGCAGGGTGTCCTCCAGTGGATCACCGAGCATCGCCAATCCGTGGCGACCTTGTACTACGGCCTAGTGGCGCTGCCTGTACTGACCGAGAGGCTTGACCTGGTGGAGGAGCTTCGGAACGAGCCGGATGCGTTTCTTGAGAGAGCGGGCATACGATACCTCGCGCCGGCTAATGCGGCTAACACGGGTCTGCCCGATCGCTCTATAGACTGCCAGTTCTCAGTCACGGTGCTGGAGCATGTACGGCCTGAACTCATTGGCGGCATACTCAGCGAGGGGGAGAGGGTTCTCGCTCCCGGCGGGGTCGCAGTCCATTTCATTGACCTCAGTGATCATTTTCAACACCAGGATAGCAGCATCAGTAAGATCAATTTCCTCCGCTTCAGTGAGAAGGAGTGGCACCACATCGCCGGGAACGGCTTCGCATACTGCAATCGCCTGCGAGCCAGCGACTACATGTCCTACTTCCAGCGCTCTTCCCTCAGGATAGTTCGCCGTGAGGCTGTGGTGGACGACGAGTCCGTTCGTGTCCTAAACGCAGGTTTCCCACTGAATGACCGGTACTCCGATTACCGGCCCGAGGACATTTGCACCACGAGCCTGCGAGTGATGCTGGCGCGCGGGGGCGGAGCTGAGGCCTAGTCGTTAGAGGTGTTGTCGCGATGGGCGGTGGTCCAGGCAGCAGAGCCCGGAAACGTGTGCTGGTGTACTCTTAGCAGGTACCCGAACTGACCCAGATATGCGAGGCGAATCCGCTGCAACAATGAGCCAGAATTCTTCAGTCTCCATCGTCATCCCCCTGCGCAACGAGGAGCGCCACATTGGCGCCCTGCTCGACGCTCTTCAGGCGCAGACCTACGCCGGGCACATAGCCGACATCATCTTAGTCGATGGGATGTCGACCGATCGCACGCGGGAAGTGATCTCGTCGTACCAGGCGCATATGCCGGCCATCAGGATCATCGACAACCCGGAGCGGATTGTGCCGCCGGCGATGAACCGCGGCATCCGCGCCGCCCGAGGGGACATCGTCGTGCGCCTTGACGCCCACACTGAGCCGGCGCCTGACTATGTCGAACGCTGCGTGCACCATCTCCGAGAGGCCGGCGCCTGGAACGTCGGTGGGTTGATGCGGGCGCAGGGGCATGGCTACGTCGACAAGACGGTCGCCTTGGCGACTACGTCGCCTTTTGGCATCGGCGGGTCCCCCTTCCACTACTCCGATCGGCCCCAGTACGTAGACACCGTCTACCTGGGCGCGTTTCCCCGCTGGGTGTTCGACAAGGTGGGCCTCTACGACGAGCGCTTCATCCGCAACCAGGACTACGAGCTGAACCACCGCATTCGTCAGGCCGGCGGCCGGATCTACCTGGCGCCTGATATCAAGATCACCTACTTCCCGCGGGACTCGATGAAAGCGCTTTGGCGGCAGTACTTCCAGTACGGGTTCTGGAAAGTGCAGACGCTCCGCAAGCATCCGGAGTCGCTGAAGTGGCGGCAGTTGGTGGCGCCGCTGTTCGTGGCCGGGCTTGTGGGGGGCCTAGTACTTGGGCTGCTGTGGCGCCCCGCACTATGGCTCTGGGCGGCGGCAATCGCGCTGTACGTTCTCATGAGCCTGGCCTTCTCCGTACTGCGGGTTCGGAAGGAGCCAGGGGCCCTGCAAAGCCTGCCGCTGATGCCGGTGGTCTTCGCCACACTGCACGTGGCCTGGGGTCTAGGCTTCTGGTGGGCATGGATCGCGCTGTTGCTCGGGCGAGACCCGCTGGCGCGCCCAGATCGGCCCGGCTAGAGGTTCACAGGCAGAACCGTGTTGGGCCATCGTCGCCTACCCCGGCTCACTTTCCCTGCCGGCCACTTCCGGCTACAATACCCCCATACCGTACTGTGGCGACGTAAGGCACGCCCCGGGCGGAAGCATCGCTTTCTCTGGAGGTTAGTATGGCCCACGAACTGCCCACCCTGCCGTATGACTACAACGCCCTTGAGCCCGTGATCGACGAAGAGACCCTGCGCATCCATCACACCAAGCACCACGCCGGATACGTGACCGGCCTAAACAAGGCCGAGGAAGGGCTGGCCAAGGCTCGGGAGACGGGCGACTACGCCCTCATCAAGAACCTGAGCAAGAACGCCGCCTTCCACGGCTCCGGCCACATCCTGCACTCCCTCTTCTGGGACAACCTTGTCTCGCCGTCCAAGGCGAAGGCCGCCCCGACCGGGCACCTGGCCGAGGCCATAGCGCGCGACTTCGGCAGCTTCGATGCCTTCAAGGCCCAGTTCACCGCCGCCACCATCGACGTGGAAGGCAGCGGCTGGGGCCTGCTGGTCTATCGCCCCTTCGACGGCAAGCTCGTCATCCTCCAGTCCGAGAAGCACCAGGACCTGACCCAGTGGGGCGCGCAGCCACTTCTCGTCTGCGACGTCTGGGAGCATGCCTACTACCTGAAGTACCGCAGCGCCCGCGCCGACTTCGTCAAGGCGTTCTGGAGCATCGTTAACTGGGACGTGGTCGCCGAGCGCTATTGCCGTGCCGCCGGCTGCTGACATCCGTCCAACGGCTCGGCAGCACCGACAGAGACGCCTCCCCACCAACGGGGAGGCGCTTTCTGTTTTCCGATGCGCGCGGTCTAGCTGAGGCCAGCGCCACTGAGGTAGAGCGCCAGCGCCCCGCGAAGGCCCACGTCCTCGCCCAGGGCGGCGGGCACGATCTCGCACTGCTCCCAGTAAGCCCGCGGCGCACGCGACTGGACTGTGGCGATGACCGGGTCGAACAGCAGCCGCCCCGCCTTGGTCACGCCGCCGCCCAGCACCACGATGGTGGGGTCGAAGGCGTAGAGGAAGTTGGTGATGGCCACGCCGAGGAAGTAGCCGGCCCGCTGGAAGGTGTTGGCGGCCACCCGGTCCCCCTGGCGGGCGGCCTCGGCCACCATGCGCGAGTCGATGGCCTCAAGGTCGCCGCCGGCCATGGCCGTCAGCACGGAGGGGTGCCCGGCGCGGACGGCCTCGCGGGCCTGGCGGGCGATGGCGGGGCCACTGGCCAGCGTTTCCACGCAGCCGCGGTTGCCGCAGTTGCAGCGGGGGCCATCGGCCCAAACGGAGTTGTGGCCCAACTCCGCGGCGTAGCCATGCGCCCCTATGAGAAGCACGTCGTCGCTGATGACGCCGCCGCCGATACCCGTGCTCACCGTCAGGTAGATCAGATCGCGGTGGCCTTTGGCCGCGCCGTACCACTGTTCGCCCAGGGCGGCCAGGCTGGCGTCGTTGCCCAGCAGCACCGGCACCCCGAACTCCTGGTTGAGAATGGCGGAGAGAGGGATGTTGCGCCACCCGGGCACGTTGGGGGCATGGATGACTATCCCCTTACGGGGGTCGAGTGGTCCCGGGGCGACGATGGCGATTGAGGCTACGGAGAGGCCGCTCTCGCCGACGGCCTCGTGGATGGCGGCTTTGACGGCGTCGATGGTGGCCTGCCCACCTTCAGGAGGTGTCGAGTGGCCCACGCGAGTGACGAAGTTGCCTTCAGCGTCGCTCACCGCCACGCGGATCTGCGTGCCGCCCAGGTCTACCAGGGCGATGTGGGTGTCAGGTGCGGTCAAGGCAATGATCCTCCCGGGAGATAGCGGAGGTGATGCGTTGCGCTGGACCTAACCCCCCTCGTGGTTTCACTCCGCGAAACCACTGCACCCCCTTCCCTACGCGGGAAGGGGGTTTCTCCCTGCTCCCCACGGGAGAGGAGGAAGGGGGAGAGGTTGTCTCCTATGCCGTCAGGTTGCCGATGCGCTTAGCCACTTCCTGGGCGAAGCGGTCGATGAAGCCCTTGACGTAGGCAAGGACGTCCAGGCTGTCGTCCTTTATGAGAGGCGTCAGGTCCATGGCGAAGTTGAGACCGGCGGCGGTGTCCACGCCGTGGGAGGCGTAGTACGTGGCGTTGGCCTTACGCCGGCCCATAGTCGCCAAGTCGTAGCGTTTGCCGCCGGCAATCTGTGAGTCATAGACGCCGAGAAGAGCGGCCTGCACGTTCTCGTGGCTGGAGACGTCTAGAGGCACCTTGTCCTCGTCGGTCATCCAGTCCAGATCGCGCCAGACCTCACAGCCGTAAAGGTGCTGCGGCCGCTCGCTGGCGGGCAGAGACCGGATGGCTGCCACTACGCGCAGGACGACGCCTACGTGGGTGTCGTGCCTGTCGGCTGGGTTATGGGTGTAGACCGCTTCCGGCTTCGTCGCCTTGAGGAGCTGGACCAGATCCGCCACCGGGTTCGGATCGGCGGCGTTCTTGATCGCCTTGCTCGGGTAGTCGAGCATGACGATGGCGGAGTAGTCGCCCACGTAGGCGGCCTTCTTCTGCTCGGTGATGCGGACGGCCTGCATCGCGTCGTCGCTGTAGTCGGCGTAGAGGTCGGCGCGCGGGGAACCGCGACCGTCGGCCACGACGACGCCGGTGAACCAGCGGTCAGGCTGGGCGTAGCACTCGAGTATGGGCTTGGCAGCCATGATCTCGATGTCGTCCTGGTGCGCCGAGACGCCCAGGAATGTGGTGCGCGCCAGAGCCTTGTCCAGCGGCACGCCGTCGGGAACGAACGCTTGAGCGGTAGGCAAGTGGAACTTCATCATTCCTCCTCTGATTACAGGCGTGACTGCCGCAGGGCCCTCACCAGAGCCAATCGGGTCTGCCGATTCGCTGGGCTCCCCCTTCCCAGGGAAGGGGGAGCAGTGGTTTCGCTCTCCGAGACCACGAGAGGGGTTAGGTCGTCCCCGCCCCTATTTGATCTCGGGCAGGCTCGCGGCGGCGATGGACTGACCGACGCGGCGGCTCTTCTCATCGGGCAACTGCACGTTCACCCGGGCGGCCAGCTCAGGGAACTCGCTGCGCATGACCTTGTTGGCCCCGGCCATGATGATGTCGCCGCCGGAACCGGAGGTGACGCGGCCGAGGATCAGGACGTGCTTGACGTCGTAGAAGTCGGCGTAGTGGGCGATGGAGTAGCCCAGGTAGTAGCCGATGCTCTCCCAGATCTTGCGCGCGCCCTCATGCCCGGCCTCAAGCTTCTCCTGCACGATCTTGAGCCTCTCGGCGTCGGTGATGCCGCCCGGGACCGCGATGCCGGCCGCCGGCGCCAGGCGGAAGACGCACTGCTGCGAGAAGTAGAGCGCCCCCACGCCGCGGTCACCCGACCACTCGTCGACAGGTGCGTCGGGGCTGTAGTCCACCGGAGCGAAGGCCAGTTCGCTGAGCCAAGGATTGATGGACCCCTCGAGATTGACGTAGCCGGCGGCCTCGCTGGAGCCCATGGCCACGCCGAGGATGCCCGTGTCTTCCAGCGACATGGCCCCGGCGAGGGCGGTGACGTCTCCGTCGTTGATGACTTCCAGCGGAACGCCGAACTCATCGCGGAGGCGCAGGAAGATGCTGCGCACCTTGTGGAACTGGTCCTTGGGGACGCCGCGGAAGAGGGAGGCGATCATGGGCCGGTTGTTGACGTAGATGCCGGCCGAGCTGCCGCCGATGGCGTCCACCCGGGGCATCTTGGAGGCAGCCGCTTCGAGGGCCGCCCTGATCTCGCGGTAGTGGTAGTCGGGGTCGGAGTTCTTGCGCGGCTCCCAGACCACTTCCTCGCTGTAGATCGGCTCGCCGTTGACCACGGCCGAGACCTTGCGGTCCGACGCGCCCAGGTCGAACCCGATGCGGTAACCGTCCAAATGCCGGCCGAGGGAAGCGGCCGCCTCGTGAGCCGGGGGAACGTCCTTGGGGTCACACGGCACGACGGTGAAGGTCCTCTCGTAGACGTCCTCGCCCATGAAGTGGTAGTCGAACTCGCGCTCGCCGCCGGGGGCGTAGACCTTCTTGATGTGCTCGCCGATGGACCGCGGCCCACCGACCATGACCTTCCAGCCGCCGCGATGCCAGAGAAGGAACTTGACCAGGCGCTCGATGTACTGAAGGTTGGCTGCCGCCCGCGGATGCCCGTCGGGGAAGACTATGGTCTCGTAGCGCGAGGTCTCGCCGGGGCCACGCTCAAGGCCGATGATGAGCGGCACACCCTGACCGGACTCGGCCACTTCCTTCTTGAAGGCATGGGTGGCAAGGACGGCGGGACGGAAGCCCGGGTCGAGAGGGGGGACGAACTTGGGGGGAACTAGCCTGAAGGCGTTCATCGTCAAGGCTCCTTTGCATCCGGGAGATCAGGGGGCGGCGCACCGCCCGTTTGCCGGTAGTGTATACCGGAAGGTGGGCGCTGCAAGTCGGTCGTGTCGCGTCAGGCGCGCCATCACGAAGGTGGTGGACGGCTAACCGGCGGCCAGGCACGGGCGCGGCCTCAATAAGCAACGAGGGATCCTACATCGCGAAGCTTGACGGCACTTATGTCGACAGCATCTACCGGCTCCTGGAGCAATGCCGAATAGAATGCTACTGGAGTCTCGATGAGCCGGCCACCAGCGTCTGACGATGGTCGGTTTGCCCTCCGGATCTGCGCCGATGTGACGGCGGGCTTCCAGCATCCGGTTCACTGGGGCAAGGGCGACCTTGGAGGATCAGCAGACCTCCGGCGCTGGACGGATACCGGACCGATGGGGCATTCTTCGTGTCGATGGGCTGGCACAATTGGAAGGGTCCGGCCATCGTGCCGGCCTTGTTTTCATCGGCTCGCGCCTCTGTCGGCGCCGACACCACCAGGAGAACCGCATGAAGGCTGTGTTCGTCAACAACCGCGGTCAGGTCTACCTCAAAGACGCTCCCATGCCCACCCTACAGGGCAGCGGCGCCATCGTGGAGACCATCTGCTCCATCTTTGGGGAGGGCTCGGAACTGGGCGGTGTGCGCCGGGCCCGGCAGGCTCTGGCCGACGGGCAGCCCCCGGCCGAGCCGACTACCGAGCGGGCCATGTCCTACCAGTCCGCCGGGCGCATAGTCGAGCTATCCGATGACCTCAAGGACACCTACGCCATCGGGGACGTGGTTGCCTGCGCCGGAGGCGGGTTCGGCCACCATGCCGAGTACGGCTTCGTGGGCAAGAATGGCATGGCCCGCGTGCCCGAGGGCGTCACCGCTGCCGAGGCGGCCACCTGCAACGTCGGCCTCACCGCTCTGCACTGCCTCCGCCGCGCCGGCTTGCAGATGGGGGAGACCATGGCCGTCATCGGCCTGGGCGTACTGGGTCAGATCCTCACCCAGCTCATCTACTCCAGCGGCGGCCGCGCCATCGGCACCGACCTCTACTCAATTCGTCGCCAGACGGCGCTGGTTCATGGGGCGGAAGCGGTGGTGGACGGCAATAGCGAGGATCTGGCGGCCGTCGTTGCCGAGCGCACGGGCGGGCTGGGGGCCGACTACGTGGCCGTGTGCGTGGGCGGGCGCAACAAAGCCGTCAACCACTTGGCGGTGCGCACGGTGCGCTACAGCGGCATCGTCCTCATGATCGGCGGCGCGGTCAATGTGGACTTCAGCGACGCGCCCCCCGACGCCAGCCCGCACATCAAGGAGATCGACCTGCGCTGGGTGTACGGCCGCGGGCCGGGCAGCCGGGAGGACGACTGGAACAAGCTGGGGCTGGACTACCCACGCCGCTTCGTGCGCTGGGATGCGCGCAACAACCTGGAGGCGCTGCTGCACCTGCAGGCCACCGGCCGGGTGCGCGTGGAGCCGTTGCTGACGCACACCTTCCCGGTGGAGCGCGTGGAGGAGGCGGTGGACTTGATCGTGGAGCGGCCGGGCGAGGCCCTGGGGGTCGTCCTGGAGTACGGCGCCGTCCCCGGCAACGGCGGCTAGGGCTGCCGCTTCCTTCTGCACACCGCCGAGACGGCCGGGGCAGACGCCCTAGCGGCCGGCACGCACGTTCACGGCTGTGTTGCCGCCCGCACCCCCCAACGCCCGGATGGTGCACAGGTCGTCCGCTCCCTCGGGCGCAGCCACGAACCACTCCAACTGCCGGCTGCCGGTTACGCCCTCCAGGTGCCCCACATCCACATGCCCCTGGGCCGAGAGCAGGTTGACCCCTTCCGAGGGCTGGAACTCCACGCGCGTCGGGCGCAGCCGCGCCAACCCCTTGCCCCGGTTGCTGACGTGGGTGGGGAAGTGGCCCCGGTTGGCGACCCGCGCCCGCACCCGGTACACCGGTCCGCCCACTGCCTCGGCGGTCACGTCCTCGAGCACGAGGCGAGGGTGCATGCGGGCGTGCGCCAGGGTGAAGCGGTAGGTGGCCTCGGCGATGCGAGGCAGGTGCATCAGGGCGGGGTTGTAAGCGTAGGGCCGCAGCACCCCGCCGATCTCCACCGGGCCCAGTTGCGGGTGGGTGAAGGGCTGCCAGTCCCGGTACAGCGGGTACTCGGGAGCCTGGCTGTCCCGCCAGCGCATCACCCGGCGCAGGTGCCCATACTCGTCTTCCTCCACACGGCTGGAGAGAATCTCCTCGGTGGTGATGCCGGCGCTATTCAGGATGGTGCCGAGCTCGAACTCGTAGACGAACAGGCCCAGGTGCTGGTAGCCGAAGTTGTGGAAGTGCCCGCGCAGGTTGATGTCCCGGCTGCGGGCCCCGTGGTACTCGATCACCGGCACCACCGGGAAGCCCGTCTCGCGCGCCCCAATGAGGGCAATGTCCTGGCACAACTGGTCGTCCTCGCGGTCCATGTCGGCCAGCGAGCCGGTCGATGGCGGGCGCAGGACGGCGGCGGGGCCGGTGTGGTAGCCGAGGACGGCGAAGAGGTTGGCGTGCCCGTGCATGAACTCGGCGATAGCGCGCATCTCCGGCTCGCTGAAGGGGAAGTCGCCCGCGCCCCACTGCTCCGGCTCCGGCCGCCAGTCATAGGACCAGTTGCGGTTCCAGTCGTAGGCGCGGCTCTCGACGTGGATATCCTCGCCGCCGTCCCAGTCGTTGATAATGCCCTCGGGGAACTGGCGGTAATAGGGGCCGGGGCTATCGGCGCGGCGGGGAAGCATCAGGCGCGCGTCCTCGGGGTCGACGACGAAGCGACCGTCGGGATGCTGCTGCCGCATGGTGAGCAGGAGGCCGTCCCCGTCGATGTCCTCTTGGTAGAGGGTGTTGGCCCGGCGCTCGGAGCGGTCGGTGCGGCTGCGGATCTGCCCGCCGGTGGTGACGGCGAACTCGGCCCCGTCCGGGTTGATGCGCGGGACGATGTAGAACACCACCCGCTGGAGCAGATCGGAGGCGGGGTGGTCGAGGAGCAGGCGGCGGGCGGTGTAGAGCGCCGCGTGGGCGCCCGCCAGTTCGGTGGCGTGGATGTTGCCGTGGATGAGATAGGCGGGCTTGTCTTCCGGCGCGCCGGCGCTGAAGTCGGTGATGGTGAGGAGGTGGAGGGCGCGGCCGTCCCGTGAGGCACCCAGGGAGGAGAGGCGGCAGAGGTCCGGGCGGGCGGCCGCAAGGGCCTGCACGAAGTCGGTCACCTCGGTGTAGGTGAAGAAGTGGGAGAAGGGCAGCGGCGGAAGAGGCTTCTCACGGGTCATGGCATCACTCCCCTGGCGGCGTGGGCGTTGGGGCCAGCATAGCACGTCCGGCGGCAGGGTTGTAGGCCGTCGGGAAGCAGGCCGAAAACCACGGCCTTCACAGTCCAACTGAACTGGGTTAGAGTGCGAGCGCAACAGCGCTCGTAAGGGTGCCGGGGATGTGATCGGCGGCCGGCCCGGGGCGCGGGACGGCGACCAAGGGACGCTGCCGCTAGACTGCGCACGCCGCGACAGTGGTCTGGAGGAGAGACGAACTCAGGGAAGCGCGTCGCCCGCAGACCCCCCTTCCTTCTTAGGGAAGCGGGATGGGGGTAGGTTCCGGCCGGCGCTTCAGACGGGCGCCGCCGGCTCTAGGCGTAGCAGTTCTGGATCACCTCCAAGGCGCGGAAGCCGTCCTGGATGGTGACGATCATGCCATCCTCGCCCCGGATGGCGGCCAGCCAACCGGCGATCTCCTCGTCGAAGCCGTCGCTGGGGCGCACGGCGATGATCTCCCATTCCTTCTCGCCCCGCCGCATCAGCTTGACCTGATCTCCCTGGCCATAGTCGAAGAGGGCGCGCCCATCCTGACCGGTGACGTCGATGAAGCTCTGGCCGACGCCCGCCACCCAAGAGGCCATCAGGCAGCCGACCGCGCCCGCCGGGTTCTTCACCAGCAGCATGCTGGCGTCCTCGACGTCGATGCTGTCCATATGCCGCGCCGTGAGGGCGCTTTGCTCCGCCACTTCGCCGAGCAGGTAGCGGAAGATATCCACTGAGTGGATGCTGGTGTCCATCAGCGTGCCGCCGCCGGAGATGGCCTTCTTGCTGAACCAACGGTCCTTCATGCGGAAGGCCGGGCCGGTGAAAGCGTTCTGATAGAGGACGATCTCGCCCAGGGTGCCGTCGGCGATGAACTCGCGGAGCTTCTGGATGGCAGGCAGGTAACGGTGACGGAAACCGATGGTGATCACGGCGTCCGACTCAGCGGCGGCGTCGAGGATGCGGCGCCCCGCCTCGATGGTGTGGGCCATGGGTTTCTCTAGAAGAACGTGGATGCCCCGCTCCAGAGCCATCACCGCCGGCTCATCGTGGGCCACCGGGGGCGTGCAGATGCTGAGGACGTCCACCAGCCCGGAGTCGAGCAGTTCGGCGTAGGTACCGAATACCCTGGCGTCCTCGATGTCGGCGGCCATGGCTTCGGCGGCCTCGCGGTGCACGTCCATGACGGCGGTGACGGTGACGCCATTGTTGAGGTAGCCGCGCGCGTGAGCGCGAGCGATGCCTCCGGTACCGATGATGCCCGCTCTTGTCGACATAAGTGTCTCCCCTGGTTGTAGGACTTGCCGCCACTGGGCTATGGGCGGGCTCAGCAACTCGTGATGCCGCAAGCATGGAGCCGGAGAGGACGCTCGTCAAGCCGTGACCCGTGACTCGTGAGGCCGTTGACAGGGGATACGGGCCGGATGACGATGAGTCGGCGGAGAGTAGCCTGTCCGTGTTGGTCTGGCGGAGGAGACATGCCGAAGCGGACTGTGACGGCGACGGTCGAGAGAGCCTCGGTGTGGATGCTGGGGTTAGCCTCGGTCGCCTATCTGGCGCTGTTCGCGGTCAACTCGCTCACGCGCACGCGCAACTTCTCGCCGGACTCGATGAACTACGTCGCCGTGGCCCGCAACGTTTCCCGCGGCCTCGGCCTCACCCAGCCTGCCCTCGGCTTCAACCAATCGCGTTGGCCGGTGAACGCTGCGCTCCCGGTTCCCCTGACGGCCCAGCCGCCGCTCTACCCGCTGGCAGTGGCGGCGCTCGGCGGTGTCCTCCCCTCTCACGCCGACGCCGCCTTGTTGGTGGCCGCGCTGTGCTACGGCGGCATCTTGTTCGTCGGGTATCGCTTGGCCACGGCCCTGTACGGCCAAGCTGCCGGCAGGCTCAGCCTGCCGCTGCTCCTGTTGCACCAACCGCTGTACTACGTGGCCGGCTTCGCCTGGAGCGAGCCCCTGGGCATCCTGCTGGTGTTGCTGAGCCTGCTGATGGTCGTCCGCGCTCAGCGCCGAGGACGACACTCGACATGGATGTGGTTGGGGGCAGGGCTATGCGCCGGGTTGGCCTTCGCCACGCGCTACCTTCTCCTTGCGGCGGTCGTGGGAGCGGCGCCCTTGCTGCCTGGAGTACGCCGGCGACCGGCCTCGCTCCTTGCCTACGGCGCCGGCCTGGCGCCGCCGGTTGCGGCGGTGGTGGGGCGCAATCTGATCCTTTCGGGCTCTCTGATGGGGAATGCCGCCAACCCTTCGCTGGTCGGGATGGGCGCCAACCTGGAGGTCACCTTCTGGACGGTGATGGGCTCCTTTCTCGGCGCTGCGCCGCCGCGCCTGGCGGCCGGCGTGCTCGTGGCCACCGTGACTCTATCGCTGGCGCTTCTGGGCTTCCGCCATGAGCTTGGCGCGTGGCGCAGCGTGGGGACGTGGCTCCCGGGGATCTTCGCGGTCGCGTACCTCGCGCTGCTGGTGGGACAGCGCAGCCTCATCCACTTCGACGGCATCGGGCCGCGGTTGGCAGCGCCGGCGACCGTCGCGTTGGCCCTACTCCTCGCCGGGCTGGCGGCCCGCGGGTTGCGCGTCCCTCGAGGGCCGGCGTTGGCCGTGGCCGTGGCGGTGACCGGGCTGTTCGTAGCCCGCGAGGCCGCTGTGCTGATACAGCGTCCGCCTGTCACTGATGCGGCGCGGGCGGCCGCCTCGCCGAGGCTGGTCTGGGTGGCGGAGAACACCAAGGCGGCCGATCTGGTCATTGGGGACGACACCATGGACATCCCTTTCTACCTCGATCGGCCGCTGGTGGTGTCTTTCTCGCCCTATCCCTACACCGACCGTCCCACCTACGAACACCTGGCCGCCTTCGCCCGTGCGCGCGGGTACGAACGCGCCTTCCTGGTGCTGCGGGACCGCTACCGGTCCGACGCGGACTGGCGCTGGGCCTACGGCGACTTCATCGCCGACGTGGTAGCCGGGCGGACGGCAAACTACCCGGGCGTCATCGAGATAGCCCGCCCGCGGGACGGTCACGTGTTCGAGTGGGTGCTGCCCTAGACGCCGCCCAGGCGCGCCCTCTTGTCCGCCACGGACTGCAGCAGTCCCTCAAAGGCGTCGGCGAACGACTTCACGCCGTCCCGCTGTAGCTTCTCGGTGATGGCGTCGAGGTCGATGCCTACCTCGCCCAGCCCCTGCAGATGCTCCCTCGCCTCGTCCACCCCGCTGCGCACGGTTAGGGCGGCGGCGCCGTGGTCTTCGAACGCGGCCAACGTCTCCGGCGGCACGGTGTTCACGGTGTGCGGCCCGATCAGCTCGTCGACGTACATGGTGTCCGGGTATGCCGGGTTCTTGGAGCTGGTGCTGCCCCAGAGCGGGCGCTGTAGCCGGGCACCCTTGTTCGCCAGCGTCTCCCAACGCTGCCCGGAGAAGACCTCTTCGAAGCGGGCGTAGATCACCCGAGAGTTGGCCACGGCCGCCTTGCCCTGCAGATCGTTGCGGCCGCGCCCCGCCAGTTCCTTGTCCACCGCCGTGTCCAGCCGGCTGACGAAGATCGAGGCCACCGAGGCCACTCGGGCCAGATCGCCGCCGGAAGCAGCCAGACGCTCAAGCCCCTGCAAGTAGGCTTCGGCCACCGCATCGTAGTGGGCCAGGGAGAACATCAGAGTGACGTTGATGTTGATGCCGGCGCCGATAAGCTCACGGATGGCGGGGATGCCTGCCGGCGTGGCGGGAACCTTGACCATGAGGTTGGGGCGATTCACCGTCTGCCAGAGGTGGCGGGCTTCGGCGATGGTGGCGTCCGTCTCATCGGCGAGGCGGGGGTCCACCTCCAGGCTGACGAAACCGTCCTGCCCCTGGGTGCGGTCGTAGAGGGGACGGAAGACTTCGGCCGCCGCCTGGATGTCTTGGATGGCCAGCGCCTCGTAGGCCTGGAAGTCCGACAGACCCTGTCCGGCGAGGGTGCGCAGCTGCTCGTCGTAGTCGTCGCTGCCGCCGATGGCCTTGGCGAAGATGCTGGGGTTGGAAGTCATCCCGCGCAGGCCGCGATCGATGAGAGAGGCAAGCTCGCCGGAGGTGACGAGCGAGCGGCGGATGTAGTCCAACCATATGGACTGGCCCAACTCCGCCAGTCGCTGCATCTTGGTCATGAGAGACTCCTTTGGTGTACTTGTGCGGGCACTAGGCTCGCGCCGGGGCCGTCTCTGAAGCCGGCGGACGGTAGGCGACGGCCAGGATGAGCCCGACGGCCAGGAGACCGGCCCCGATGTAGAGGGCGGTGGAGAAGTTGCCCGTGCGGTTCTTGACGAACTCCATCAGCATGGGCCCAACGACGCCGGCGGCGCCCCAGGCCAGCAGGATCTTGCCGTAGATGTTGCCCATGGAGGCGGTGCCGAAGGTGTCGGCGGCGAAGGCCGGCATGGTGGCGAAGCCTCCGCCATAGCACGCCAGAACGTAGCAGCAGGCGATGGTGAACAGCCACGTGCTTGAGATGCCCGGCAGCAGCAGCAATAGCGGAATCTGCGACGCCAGCAGGATGATGAACACCGTGCGCCGGCCGATGCGGTCCGACAACGCCGCCCAGAAGATGCGGCCGAGGCCGTTGAAGATGGAAGTCACGAAGACCAGCATGCCGGCGGCGACGGCCGTCAGGCCCAACTGGTCCTGCGCCATGGGCGAGAGGTTGCTGATGAGTGAGAGGCCGGCGGTGATGTTGATGAACATGATCGCCCAGAGAATGTAGAACTGCGCCGTCCGCAAGGCCGAGCTCAGGTCGAGGGAGCGGCCGAGCGGGTTGGCCTTAGCGGCCGGCTTAGCGGCGGCGGGCGCCGTGTACCCGGCGGGTGGGTTGATCAGGTTGCGCGAGGCCCACAGCAGCACCAGCAGGAAGACCACGCCGAAGACGAAGAACGTGTTGGCCAGGCCCAGCACGGGCATCACCAGCGGGGCGACCTGGCCCATGATGGCGGCGCCGAAGCCGAAGCCCATGACCGCCAGGCCGGTGATCAGGCCGCGCTTGTCCGGGAACCAGCGCACGAGGACCGCCACCGGCGTGATGTAGCCCAAGCCGTTGCCGGTGCCGCCGATGATCCCGTAACCGATCCAGAGCAGCCACTTGCTGTGCACTAGCAGCGCCACCCCGGCCAGTATCGTCCCTAGGCCGAAGAGGAAGGCGGCGATGGTAGCCACCTTGCGCGCCCCCGCCTGATCCACGAAGCGCCCCCCGAAAGCCGCCGAGACGCCGATGAATAGGATAACCAACGTAAAGGCCAGGCCGACCTCGGTGTTGGTCCAGCCCAGCTCTTTCATGATGGGGGTTTTGAACACACTCCAGGCGTAGACGGTGCCCAGAATCACCTGCATGACCACGCCGGAGATGGCGATCCGCCGGCGGTCGGGGTAGACGGCTGTGTCAGAGCCCGCAAACGGTTGTGTCACGGTGCCTCCTATAGGCGCTGCGGGGTGGGGGAAGCGCCAAGGGGAAGACTAGCGCACACGCGCCCAGATGCAAACAGCGGATGCTGCGCCCAGAGCCTTACGATCCTGGCGCTAGGCGGTGCAGTGCCTTGCGGTGTGTCTTCAGAGGGCAGACCCAAGCGCCACTGAGGACAGCGGCTAGCGGTCCATCTGCCTGACCCTGCGCGTCGGCGCTGCGCTCGGAGTGACAAGGGACGGGCCGGCGCAGGATCTCAGCGCGATGCCCTTACCTGATCGAAACAGGCCTGCGAACACGCTTCGCGTGATGGATAGCCATGAGGTGCAGTTGCTCTGATGGTCTGGGCGCGCGCGCGACGGCCCTTTCTCTCCAGTTAGGGCGTCTGCGCCTTAACCGGTTCTATATGAGGCCTACACCGTGGCTGCACGGTGCAGTGCGACACTAGCTCCCAGACTGATCGCTGAGGCACCCATGAGACGGAAAAAGACGCGCCGATACCTGGCCCCGCTGGGCCTGCTCGCCGTAGCCGTTATCGCGGCCGGGGTCTGGTACTACCGGGAAGGGACCCTGGGCCGGAGCGCGGCGGCCACTGCCCCGGCACTGCAAACGACTCGCGCCCGCCAGGGAAACATGCGGATCGCCATAACCGGCACCGGGACGTTGGTCGCCGGATCAGAAGTGGACCTGGGCTTCGAGGAGAGCGGCCGCGTGACCGAGGTCGCCGTAGGCGAGGGCGACCAGGTCGAGGTGGGCACGGTGCTGGCGCGACTGGATCGCCGCACCGCGGAGGCGCGGGTGGAGCAAGCCGTGGTTAACCTCCGCCTGGCTGAGCTTGACCTTTCCGAGTTGGAGGCGGGAGCCTCGGAGGCTGAAGTGGCCGCCGCGAAGGCCAGCCTGGCCTCGGCCCAGGAAGCCCTCGCCGACTTGGCGGCGGGCGTGTCCGAGGGTGAGTTGGCGGCGGCGCGGGCGGCGGTGGCCACCGCGGAGGACAACTACCGCCAACTGGCGGCGGGGCCGGCGGAAGACAAGGCGCTATCGGCGAAGGCGGCGCTGGAGAAGGCGCGGCTGTCGCTGCAGCAGGCGCAGGTAACCTACGCCGAGGCGGCTACCGACCCGAGCAAGAGCGCCTCGGCCCTGGCGGCGTATCAGAACGCTCAGGCGGAGTACGAGCTGGCCCAGGCGAGCTACGACACGACCATGGCCGGGGCCAGCGCGGCCGAACTGCAGGCGGCGGCCGCCCAGGTGACCCAGGCCCGGGCAGGTCTCGAGGAACTGCAAGCCGGAGCCACCGCGGCCCAGATCGCCTCGGCCGAATCGCTGCTGGTGTCGGCCCAGGCCAAGCTGGACGATTTGCTGGCGGGGCCGACGGACCTGGAGCGGGAGACGGCCACCCTCGCGGTGGACAACGCTCGCTACGAGCTGGAGGAGGCGCAGCGACAATTGGAGGCCACCGATCTGTTGGCGCCGATCTCCGGGAAGGTCACTGCCGTAGACGCTGTCGTAGGCGAGACGGTGGCGGCCAACGGGGTCATCATCACCCTGTCCGACCTGGATAACGTCAAGGTGCGCTTCTACGTGGATGAGACCGACATGGTCAATCTGGCGGTTGGACTGCCGGTGGAGGTCACCTTCGATGCCTTCAGCGACCGGGTGTTCACCGGCAAGGTGTCCACTATCGATCCCGGTCTGTCGACGGTGGGCCAGGTGCCGGTGGTGACCGCCTGGGCCGTCCTGGATCCGCCCGGCAACGATCCGGTCGACTTCGTGGCGAACATGAACGCGACCGTGGAGGTGGTGGTGGCGGAGCGGACGGGCGTGGTGCTGGTGTCGCTGGAGGCGGTGCGGGAGATGGCGCCCGGCCAACACGCCGTGTTCGTGGTCGGCGCCGACGGCGAGTTGGAACTGCGACCGGTGACGGTGGGCCTGAGGGACGACATATACTATGAGATCACCAGCGGCCTCGTCGCCGGGGAGACAGTCAGCACCGGCACGTCAGTGGTGGCCGGCGGATAGGTACCGGTACCCGCGAGGGCCGAGCAGTGAAGCCGCCAATCGTGGAGAGGGAGGACGGCGTCGTGAGGAAGTGGCAGCGTTTGGCAGTGGTGCTTGCTCTCGGCGTGGTTACCGTGGGCGCCTGCGCGGCGCTCAATCAGACGGCTGACGCGGGGGCAGTTGCCGCGACCCTTCTGCCTACCGTGGCCCCTGTCGCCACGCCGGCGCCAGTCCTGGACGAGGTGGCGGCGGCAAACGAGTTGGAGGCGCAGGTTACCACCGTCTACGACAATACCGCGCCCGCCGTTGTAAACATAACCAGTCGAAGAACCGTTACTGACTTCTTCATGCGCTCCAGCGCTCAAGAAGGGACCGGGTCAGGCTTCGTTTGGGACGATCGAGGCCACATAGTGACCAACTACCACGTGATCCAGAATGCCGACCAGGTGTTGGTCACCTTTGCCAGCGGCGCCACCTACGAGGCGCTGGTGGTGGGCTCCGACGCCGCCAACGATCTCGCGGTGATCCAGGTGGATGCGGGCGACGACCTGCCTCAGGCGTTGGAGTTGGCCGATTCTACCCAGTTGCGCGTGGGCCAGTTCGTCATCGCTATCGGCAACCCCTTCGGCTTGGACAACACCCTCACGCTGGGCGTGATCAGCGCCCTCGGCCGGGTGATCGAGAGCCCGGAGCAGAACGGCTTCATCGGCGAGGCCATCCAGACAGACGCTGCCATCAACCCCGGCAACTCGGGAGGCCCGTTGCTCGACCTGCGAGGGCGTGTCGTTGGCGTCAACTCCCAGATCATCAGCCCCAGCGGGGGCTCGGCGGGCATCGGCTTCGCCGTTTCGGCGCGCACTGTCGAGCGCGTGGTTCCGGCTCTCGTCGAGCAGGGCTACTATGCCCATCCTATCCTGGGTGTCGAGACGGTCGACCTGACGCCGTCGACCATCCGCATTCTGCGGGAGGCCGGGATGAACGTGCGGGTGGAGTCGGGCGTCCTGGTGATTAGCGTCACGCGCGGCGGCCCGGCGGAGAAGGCGGGTGTGCAGGGGGCACAGCGACAGGTCAGCTTGGGGCGGTACCGCATCCCCGTAGATGGCGACATCATCGTTGCGGTGGACGGCCTGCCTGTGTCGGCTATGGAGGACTTGACGGTGTACCTGGAGACGCAGACCGAGGTGGGCGACACGGTGCAACTGACCATCGTCCGCAACGGCAGCGAGCAGCAGATCGAGGTTGGGGTGGCGGCAACACCTCAGTAACGGAGTAACCGGGGCGGGACACTGGGGTAACCTGGCCTCCCGCTCCTCTCGCGGCAGGATAGGTGGGAGGATGGGTCTGAGAAGCATGTTCGTCCGAGGCGAGGCTCCGGTGGCTAGCGCCCCCGCGCCGTCGGAAGCGCCCGCGGATCTAGCCGGAGTGACGCGATCTCCCGTAGGCGGTCACGCCGTGGTAGAGACGCGCGAGGTGACCAAGGTCTATCACATGGGCGACGTCGAAGTGCAGGCGCTCAAAGGCGTTAGCCTGACCGTAGAGCGCGGCGAGTTCGTCGCCATCATGGGGGCCTCGGGCTCCGGCAAGTCCACGTTGATGGGCATCCTGGGCTGCCTCGACCGCCCGACGTCGGGGACCTACCTCCTGGACGGCGAGGACGTGAGCGAGTTGGACCGCGACGAATTGGCCTGGGTGCGCAACCAGCGCATCGGCTTCGTCTTCCAGTCCTTCAACCTACTGCCGCGCATGACAGCGCTGAAGAACGTGGCCCTGCCGCTCCTCTACTCGCCCGAGGACCTGGAGGGCGATGAGACGCCGGAGGAGCGCGCGCTGGCGGCACTGGAGACTGTCGGTCTGGCCGAGCGCGTCCATCACCGCCCCAAGGAGCTGTCTGGCGGCCAACAACAGCGGGTGGCGATCGCGCGGGCGCTGGTCAACCGGCCAGCTATCATCCTGGCCGATGAGCCCACCGGCAACCTGGATAGCCGCTCCGGCCAGGAGATCATGGCCATCCTCGACGGCCTCAACCGGCAGGGAGTGACGATGGTTGTGGTCACCCATGAGGACGACATCGCCGCCTGGGCGCGCCGAGTGGTCCGCCTCCATGATGGCGAGATAGTGCTCGACGAGGTGCGGCGATGAGCCTGTGGCGCACCGTGGAGACGGCCTGGGAGGGCGTGGTCTCCAACAAGATGCGCTCCTTCCTGACGGTATTGGGCGTGGTCATTGGCGTGGCGGCCGTCATCCTCATGGTAGGCATCAGTAGCGCCACGGAGGCGGCCATCGCGGAGACGATCAACAGCCTGGGCTCTGATCTGATCATCATCAGCGCCGCCCGCTTCGCCGCCCCTATGGGGCCGGGCTTTGGCGGAGCGATGGGCGGCAGCAGAGGCGGCCTCACTTACGACGACGCCGTCGCTATCTCTGAAGAGGTCACCGGTATCGCGGGCGTGGCTCCCGAGCAGATCTCGCCGGAGCAGACAGTGCGCTTTGGCGACACCACCATCACCACGCTGCTGGTGGGGGCGACGGCCGACTACCCTATCGTACGGGATGCCGCTGTGGCGGACGGCAGGTTTCTGAACGATGGCGATGTGGATCGTTCAGCTAAGGTGGCAGTGCTGGGCCAAGCAGTGGCGGAAGAGCTGTTTCAAGACGGCAACGCCCTGGGTCAGGTGATCACGGTAGGCTCGACGAAGCTAACCGTGGTGGGCGTCATGGCGGAGAAGGGCACCTTGGCCGACACCGACTACGACAACCGGCTCTACGCTCCTCTTACTCTGGTGTTCGACAAGTTCAGCCGCTCGCCCATGGCCGCCATGATCGGGGAATCGCTTCGCACCCTCTACGTGAAGGCGGAGACCCAGGAGACGATGGACTCGGCCATCGGCCAGATCACTACGCTCCTCAACCGGCGGCACAATATCACCGACGAAGCCGACTTCACCATTCAGACGCAAGACGACATTATCCAGACGCGCCAGGAAACCAGCTCGTCCTTCCGCAGCTTGCTGGCCTGGGTGGGCGCGGTGTCGCTGGTGGTCGGCGGCATCGGCATCATGAACATCATGTTGGTGTCGGTGAGCGAACGCACCCGCGAGATCGGTATCCGCCAAGCGATTGGCGCCCGCCCGTCGGACATCCGGCGGCAGTTCCTGTTCGAGGCGCTCACACTGAGCATAGGCGGCGGGCTGCTTGGGCTGGCGGCGGCCTTTGGTGTGGCCCATTTCGCCGGCAGCCTCGGCGGCATGGAGGTGCTGATCGTGCCCAGTTCGGTGGTGCTGGCCTTCACCGCCGCCTCAGCCGTGGGGGTGTTCTTCGGCTACTACCCCGCCAACCGGGCCGCCAAGATGGATCCCATCGAGGCCCTTCGCTACGAGTGAACCGAATGCGAAACCCACTTCCCCTCGCGCCGCTCCCCCTGCGCTTGAGGATGAGCACAGGGGAGTGACGGCCCATACGTGTGTGCCGATGCTAGGAGCACAGTCCCTATGAAGAAGACGCATGTCGCCCTGATCGTTCTGGCGGTGGTCGCCGTTGGCGCGGTCGCCGTGTGTTTTGCCTACGCCAAGGGCCTGTTCGGCTCAGCCGAGAGCGTGACCGCACAGGTCATTCCCCTCAAGCCGGGCGCAGTGTCGGCGAACGAATTGGCGCTTGGTACGCTCCTCCTGGAGGACACCGAATTGGCTGTGACGCCGGAGCAGGCCGCGAAGCTGGCGCCGCTGTGGCAAATGCTGAACGCCCTGTATGGCAGCACCAACGCGGCCCAGGACGAGATCGATGCGGTGGTCAGGCAGCTGCGGCTCACCATGACCGAGGAGCAACTTGAGGCGATCCGCAGCCGCAACGGCAGTCCGCCGGACATGGCCGCCGTGATGGAGTCGCTCGGCATCGACATGCAGCGCCCCGAGATTGCGGGTACTCCTGGCGCTCGACAGGGCTTCGGCGGCCCGGGAGGACAGCCTCCTCAGGGGTTCGGTGGCGGTATGGGGCCGGGCGGGGGCGAGTTCCCGGCGGCCGGCGGATTCGACGGTGGGCAGCCGCCGTTCGCTGAGTTCGACATGGCCGAGGTGCGTGCCACCCGGCAGGCGTCCGGCGAGGCGGAAGGCGGCTTCATGATGGGCCGCGCCAACAGCGTAGTGATTGAGAAGCTGGTCGAGATTCTACAGACGAGGGCGGCCGCAGCCGGCGCTGCCCCGATGGGGAGGTAGGTACGCCGCTTTCTGCAGCCCAGGCTGCTTTACCCGCTCCTGCGGAGGATGGAACACGAAGAGCACATAGCCGGGTTGGAGCGGTAACTCAGCGAACTGCGCTCGGAGGCGCGGGCGGTCGAGGAGCGTCTGACCGAACTCCGCGCCGGCTAGAGCGGACGGAAACTCGCCCGGGCCGGGGTAGTTTATACCTCGGCCCTTCATAATTGCCGCATCGTGGCCAAGGAACTATCATAAGCATATGCTTATGAATGGGCTGGAGCCTTCGCACGACCTTGCGTTGGCAATGGCGCGCCTCCTCTCCAGCGAGACACGTCTTCGGCTGCTGTTTCTCCTCCAGCAGCAAGGTTACGGTCGGGCGCTGTGCGTCAACGCTCTGGCTTATCGCCTCGGCATAAGCCAGGCGGCCGCGTCCCAACACCTGCGGAGGTTTAAGGACCTGGGGCTGGTCGTGGGCCGCGAATCCGGCGCGTGCACTCACTACTTTCTCAATTCTGATGCACTGGCTTGCTGCAGAGCCGCGCTTGACCGTGTCCTGGCGCCCCCGAGCGGTCCGCGGCCGGATTCCCCGGAGGAGACGGCTGATGTTGCCTGAGGCCCCTGTCATAGATGTTCGTGATCTTCGGCGCTGCTATGGCAACGTATCG
Source organism: Anaerolineae bacterium (assembly GCA_040768685.1). GTDB lineage: Bacteria > Chloroflexota > Anaerolineae > DRVO01 > DRVO01 > Ch71. Next base: position 172,080 of record JAXGMM010000002.1, on the reverse strand, counting down.
GCTGTCAACGCCGTGTCCTTCTCGGTACGGCCTGGTGAGGTATTCGGGTTCTTGGGGCCCAACGGAGCCGGTAAGACTACCACCATTCGTATGCTCACCGGCATGCTGAGACCAACGTCAGGATCGGCGGCAGTGGCCGGGCACGATGTAGTGCACGATCGCGTAGCCCTCAAGGCGGCGGTTGGGGTGGTGCCGGAGCGCTCCAATCTCTACGACGAGTTGAGCGGCCGAGACAATCTGGTGTTTATGGCCCAGCTCTACGGCCTACCACGCTTGCGCTGGGTCGATCGGGCTGACGCTCTGCTGCAGGAGTTCGGCCTGGAAGAGGCGGCGATGCGCCGCTTCGGGGCCTACTCCCGCGGTATGAAACGCCGCCTGACCATCGCGGCGGCTCTGGTTCATGAGCCCAACGTGCTCTTCTTGGATGAGCCAACCACGGGACTGGACGTTATCTCCGCCCGCAACCTGCGCCGCACTATCCGTCGTCTGAACCAGGAGGGCACCACCATCTTCCTCACCACACACCTCATACAGGAGGCGCAGGACCTCTGCCACCGGGTGGCCATTCTGGTGCAGGGGCGCATCCGGGCTCTGGACGCACCTGAAGGTCTGCGTCGTCTGGTGGGAGAGGAGCCAGGACTTAAGGCGACCCTGGCGGGGTCAACCGATCGCGTGGTCGAGAGGCTGCGCCGCCGGGCGGGCCTGCGAGTTGTGGAGGTGGGCAGCGGCGAGGTGCGCTTGCTCGGCCTTGAGCCCGCCCGGGCCGTGGAGGCGCTAGGCGAGGCTCTGGCCGGCGAGGACGTGGACCTGCGAGATGTGTACCTGGAATTGCCGACTCTGGAGGACGCCTTCGTGCACATCACCGGCCTCGATGCATCGGTGATGCTGCAGGAGAAGGGCGGGGGTGGCCGATGAGAGAGCAGTTGTTGCGGGCCCTGGCCCATCTGCCGCAGGGCCTGCGCGCCTACTACCTCAAGCCGCCCCTGATCAGTTGGGGACTGATGTTTCCGGGGTGATGGTGCTGGCCTTCTACCTACGCAATCCGGGGGATATTGGCTCCGCCATCCCCGGTCTCATTGGCATCAGTCTGCTCTTTGGCGCGACCTCCATGGAAGCGGTAGCCATCACCTTTGAGAAGCGCATCGGCGCCCTGGAGCAGCTTGCCATGGCGCCCGTCTCCCCGGCGACCATACTGCCCAGGGAAGACGGCATCCGGGGCTCTCTTCGGGCTCGGTCTTGGCATAGTGATCACTCTGATCGCCTTGCCCTTCTCGCAAGTGGAACGCGTCACGCCGGGGCTCCTGCTGTCACTGGCCGCGGTGCTGCTGCTGGAGCGCAGCGGTCTTCCTCGCAGGAGCGCTGGTATCGGTAGCGGTGAAGGAGGGTCTTCGATGCCATGACGCTGGCCAACTGGCCGGTTCCCGTGCTCTTCCTGAGCGGGGGTGTTCGCGCCGCTCTCGGGCATGCCCAGCGTCCTGCTGGCGGTGGCCTACTGCCTACCGCTCACCACGTGGTGGATGCGTTTCGGCATACGCTGGGTACCTCACACGCTCTGCCTTTGACGGCGGACTTCGCCGCTACGATCGGCTTCGGAGTCGCGTTCTGGGTGATGGCCCAGCCGCGTTGCGGATGCTGTCTCAGTACCTGGAGGATCCGACATGAGGAGGACAACCGTCGAAAAGGACAAGGCCCGCGACGAGGGCCAAGCGGAGCGAACTGCGGATCGGGCGGCGGTGGTGGCGCCAAAGGAACGGGAAGACGCCCGGCGGGGACTGGCGGCCAGGAAGGAATACCCGGGTTCGGACGCGGGGCCGCCCTCAGGGGCCCGTCTTGCCCATTCTGCGCCGACTGCTGGCGTACATGCGCCCGCACTGGCTGCTCTTCGGCGGCGTCTTCCTCGCCCTCGTCGCGTCGACCGTGATCGAACTGGCGCCGCCCTGGATGCCAGATACGCCATCGACACCGTCATACCCGGCGGCGTCGCGCGCGACATCTGGCTCATCGCCGGAGCAGTGGTGGCTGTCTCCCTAGTGCAGGGCCTGGTGGACTTCGTGCACCTGTACCTTTCGGCCTACGCCGGACAGCGCATTGTGTTCGGCATTCCCGGGCCGCTGTCTTCGAGCATCTGAGCCGGCTGCTCCTTTTCCTTCTACGATCAGGCTCGCACCGGCGACCTGATGTCCCGGGTCACCGCCGATGTGGACGCGCTCAGCCAGTTCTTCTCCCGCTCCGGCGTGATTGTAGTCACGAATATCCCCGCTCACCATCGTGGGGATACTCGTCGTGATGGTCATGGAGCCCCCAACTGGCCCTGCTCTACCTCCTGATGATTCCGTTCATAGTCCACGCCATGGATCTACGCCCGCCGAGTGCGACCGATGTTCTTCGCCCAGGCGCGGCGATGCGCTGGCCTTACGGCGACGCTGCGCGAGAGCCTGGTGGGGATCCAGGTAGTCAAGCTATTCGGAGCCGAGAAGCGAGAAGGCGGCCAAGGTCGACACCCAGGGCCTGGCCTACCGCCAGGCCAACGTCGAAGCAGCGCGCGTCCTGTCGTTCTGGATGCCGTATACCGAAGTGCTGATCGGCGCTTCGCAGGCGCATCCTCTGGTACGGAGGTTGGCGGGTGATCCGGGGCGGTATCTCGCTCGATATGCTCGTCGGGTTCACAAGCTATATCGCCATGCTCTTTCGGCCCATTCGCCAGACCGGCATGATGTTGGCCACCGCACTACAAGCCGTTGCCGCTGCCGAGCAGTATTCGAACTGAACGCGCGGCCGAACATCAGGGACTCGGCCGACGCCTCGATCTGCCCGTCCCCGGGGAGGGTTCGTTTCGGAGAACGTCGCATTCGGTTACGACGGTGGCAACCGCGTGCTGGATGGAGTCAGCCTGGAGGCAGAGCCCGGGCAGATGGTAGCTCTGGTGAGCCCGGCTGGGGCCGGCAAGACGACCGCGGTACATCATCCCCGCTTCTACGACGTGGAGGAGGGCGCCGTCACCATCGATGGTCATGATGTGCGTTCGGTGACCATCAAGTCGCTGAGGAAGCGGTGGGCGTCGCGATGCAAGACGTGTTTATCTTCGACGCCTCATTGCAGGAGAACATCGCCTATGGCAAGCCGGGAGCTACTCGCAGCACATGAGATCCGGGCGGCGGCCAAGGCGGTGCAACTGCACGATTTCATCGTCATCGCTGGGGTACGGCACTCCAGTGGGCGAGCAGGGGGTGCAGTTGTCTGGAGGGCAGCGCCAGCGCCTGGCTCTGGCGCGAGTTCTGCTGAGGGATTCGCTGTCCTCATCTTCGATGAGCCCACTTCGAGTGTGGGTCGGCCACCGAGATGAAGATGCAAGCGCTGGAACAGGTGCAGCAGGGGAGAACCACGTTCGTGATCGCCCATCGACTCTGGACAGTGCAAATGGCAGATCAGATCCTGTACCTGGCGGATGGAAAGATTGTCGAACGCAGGGAGACCGCCAACGGCCTATCGGCCCACGGGCTCTTCTGGCCGCCGGTGGTGCCTATAGCGCGCTCGTCCGGCAGCAGATGCGGAACCCGGCTCCGAGACGGTGGTGAGCCCAGGCGTAGGCGAGACCAGGCTGGGGCTGGCGGAGAGCAGGGGCAGGCGCGGAGGCGCCTCCGCCGGTACCAAGGAGGGGGCAGCTATGAGCATCCGTGGCGGCTTCATGGGCAGGCTGCAGTCTCAAGATGAGAGCTATCGCCTCTCGCAACTGGGCCGGCAAGCCCTCGCGATCCTCTGGAAGTACCTGCGCCCCTATCGTACCAGCTGACGATGGCCCTCGGGGCGATGGCTCTCATCACCGGGGCGACCTTGTTGGCTCCATACCTCACGAAGGTCGCCATCGTTCGCCATCGTGGTCGGCGACCTTAAAGGACTAAGCCTGATCGCCTTGGCCTGCTGGCTCTGGGTGGCATTCAGTGGTTCGCCAGCTACTGGCAGGAGTACTCAGCAGCCAGATCGGCCAGGGATTCATCTATGATCTGAGGCGCGACCTCTTCGACCGAGTACTTCGCCAGTCCATGCGCTGCCGCACTGTTCGGGCAGGCCCAAGATCATGTCTCGCCTGACCAACGACGTTAATGCTGGCAAGAGGCGTCCACCAACTGTCCTGAAGCCTGCTTACCGACATTCTCAGCCTGGGCGGGATCATCGTGGTCTGCTTCTGCTGGACTGGAAACTGGCGTTGGTGACGTTCCTGGTGATTCCTGTCGTGGTGATAAGCATGGTACGTGGGCAAGCAGATGCGGCAGGCCTACCGGAAAGTGCAGCAGGAACTGGCCGCAGTGAACGCCGGAGTCGAGCAAGGCGTTTCCAGCATGCAGGTAATAATCAGCGCTGTCCCGCGGGCATTCACGGTGGAGCAGATCGAGGGCCTGAGCCTGCGCAACCTACAGGCCAACCTGAAGGCCAGCGTGTTGTTCGCTGCTATTCCCGATCATGACTATTACCGGCAGCCTGGGGACGGCCTGGTCCTCGGCTACGGCGGGATACCGTGGCGTCGGCACCATGACTATCCGGTCTCCTGATGGCAGGCCTGGGATACGTCCGCCGATTCTTCCAGCCCACTGCGCGAGTTGAGCCTGGTATACAACACCCTGCAGGCGGCGGCGCCTCTCTGGAGCGCATCGCCGACTACATCGACCGGCCGCCGAGATAGCGGAGCCGCTGGGCCGGAGACGCCGGACAATGGGTTCCGGGGCCGAGTGGAGGGTGGAGGGCGTCAGCTTCAGCTACGGGCGCGGGCGGTGCTGCGGGACATCTCGCTACTCGTGGCCGAGCCGGGCGGTGGTGGCCCTTGTGGGTGCAGGCGCTATGCAGAGCACCCTCGTCAACCTGATCCGCGCCTCTACGACGCGGACGAGGCGCGGTGCGGTTGGACAGCGTCTGACGTGCGACAGTTGGCCGGGGCGGGCCCTCCACCGCAGCGTGGTCGTGGTTCCCCCAAGATACCTTCCTGTTCGACGGAACGATCGGGGACAACATCCGTTACGCCCGACCGGAGGCGACCGATGCCGAGGTACGGGCGGCGGCTGAGCGCGCCCAGGCGCATCCGTTCATCTCCCGGCTAGCGGCCGGATATGCCACCCAGGTGGGTGAGGCCGGGGTACGCCTCTCAGGAGGCCAGAAGCAACTCGTGGCCCTGGCCCGCGCCATGCTGGCCGACCCCAAGGTGCTGATACTGGACGAGGCCACCTCCCACGTGGACGCCCACACCGAGGGGCTCATCCAGGCGGGTATGGAGGAGTTGCTGCGTGGACGCACGGCGCTGCTGATCGCCCACCGCTTCTCCACCCTCAAGCAGGCCACCCGCATCTACGTGCTGGAGGCGGGCCGGCTGGTGGCGCACGGCAGCCACGAGGAATTGCTGGAGTCCAGTCCCGTCTATCGCGATCTCTACGACAAGCAGTGGGTGGGGCCGGGCGGGGCAGAGCGCTAGCCGAGGGCGCCGCCGCGCTGAGTAGCGCGAGCCGGCCGCCCTTGCGGGGGCGGCCGGCGCTTCACCCTCCCGATTCGGCGCTGGACGTCTACTCCGGCTTCTCCATGGTGGCGGCGGACTTCATCAGTTCCACGAACTCAACCACGTCGGGGTCGTCGGGGAGCAGCTTGGCGACGCGGGTGGCCTCTTCCACCACGCCGGCCAGTGTGCTGCCCTGGGCCCAGTAGCTCTCACGGAGGATCTCGGCGGCCTCGGCCACGACCACGTCCCACTGGAACCGGGGCGAGGCCTCATCGAAGGCTTCGGCCATGTCGGCGGTGCCGAACTGGCGGCTGATCTCCGTCACTTCGCCCGTCTTCGGATCGGCCCAGCGCATGTACACCGTCGCCATGGCACCCTCGGCGTCCGGGTGCAGCTTGATCTCATACAAGGCGGTGACGCTGTGGCCGGCGCCGATCTCGCCCGCGTCGACGGTGTCGTCGCGGAACTTCTCGTCCTCGAGGGCACGATTCTCAAAGCCGATGAGGCGGTAGCGGGCCACAACCTCGGGGTTGAAGTCCACCTGAACCTTGGCGTCCTTGGCGATGACCTGCAAGGTGCTCGTTAGGTTGTCGACGAACAAGCGACGGGCCTCGTTGAAGGTGTCGACATAAGCGTAGAAGCCGTCGCCCTTGTTGGCCAACTGCTCCATGAGGACGTCGTTGTAGTTCTCCATGCCGAACCCCACGGTGGTGAGGGTGATGCCCTTGCCGGCGTACTCTTCGATCTCCTTGAGGATGGAGTCGGCACCCGTCTGGCCGACATTGGCGACACCGTCGGAGCAAAGGATGACGCGGTTGATGGCGTCCTCACGCATGGCCTTGGCTGCCACCTGGTAACCCAGTCTCAGGCCGGCTTCGGCATTGGTGCTGCCCTCCGCCACCAGCCGCTTGATTGCCTTGTTGATGGTTTCGGCTTCTTCGCCGCTGGTGGGTTCAAGGATGGCGCGGGCGTTGTCGCCATAGACGACGATGGCGACGGTGTCGGTGGGACGCAGTTGGTTGACGAGCAACTGCAAGGACCGCTTCACCAGGCCCAACCGGTTCTCCATGTCCATGGAACCGGAGACATCGACCACGAAAGTCAGGTGAACGTCCTGGCGCTCCTCGTTGGAGACGGCGTAGCCCTGGATTCCCACCCGCATTACCTGGTAGCGCTCCGTCTGGGAGAAGGGGATGGGAGCGCCGTCGAGGTAGATGGCGAAGGCTTCGCCGGCGGCGGGGAAGTCGTAGTCTTGGCGGAAGTAGTTGACGTACTCCTCGACCCGCACCGAGTCCTTCGGCGGCAGGTTGCCGCCGTTGATGTAGCTGCGGCCGACGGTGTAGGAGCCGGTGTCCACGTCGAGGGCGAAGGTGGAGAGGCGGTCGTCCTCGGTGTCGATGAAGGGGTTGACGCCGTAGTTCTCGAAGAAGGTGTCCTTGTATGGCTTGTCGTTAGGCGGCTGCAGGCCGAGTTGGCCCTCTTCGGTCACGATGGCGGGCAGGGATCGGGCGGCATTCGCCTTTGGGCTCTCTTGCTGAGGGTGCTGCAGCGCGGGCGAGCTGCCACAGGCCAGAAGCAGCAGGCCCAAGATGAGGCCGAGCACAACGGCGATCCGGCGCGAGGGATAGGACATCTCACACACCTCCTAACTCCATTGACGAGGCGGGCACGGGTCGGATAGTCCTAGAGCAACACATAGGCTATCGGCCGCAGCGGGCGGAACCTTATAGTCCATAGACGGAACGGCCCCCGCTTCCGTTCCGCCGCCAGGGTTCTGGTGCGTCCGGCGACGGCTCCAGGTGGGCTGCCGGGTGTCACTGCCCTGATCTCAGTCGCCGGTGGGCAGGGGCGGGTCCTCACGCCATGTGCGCCGGCCCAATCGTGGTCGGAGCTCATCGAGGGCGCCGGCAGGACCCACCCGGTCCCCCGCTCGCCAGGCGCATCGCCTGCCTGGCTGCTAGGCCCGGGCGAGGAACTGGCGCACCACCCGCTCGTACTGCACCGGTTGATCGCGCCGGATGCAGTGGCCGGCCCCGGGGAACTGAGCCACCTGGATGCCGGGGATGAGGCTGACGATCTCGTCCACCGTCTCCGGTTTGGTGATGCCCTTGGCCGGATCGGGGCAGAGCAGTAGGGCCGGGCAGAGGACGTAGGCCGCCACTATGCGCCAGGGCCGCTTCGGCGTAGTAGCCACCAGGGAGCCGGTGTCGGCGCGGACGTTGGGGCGGGCATCGGCCCAGCGCTCTATCTCTTCGGCGCTCCAGTGCGGGTTCTGCGCCCTAAGGCCGCGGATGTGCTCATCGCGGCTCTTCTCTCGAGCCGCCTGGGCGCCCTTGCGGCTGTTGGCCGCCCACTCCAGCCGTTCTTCCAGGGGCCGGTCGTAGATGGTGAGGGCGGGGTCCTCCAGCACCGCAGAGCGTACCAGTTCGGGGTAGTAGGCCGCCAACCAGGTGGCGGTGAGGCCGCCCATGGAGTGGCCGATCACGTGCACAGGGGCGACGTCCAGGGCGCGAATGAGGCCGGCGGTGTCGTCCACCAGGGCGTCGACGCTGAGCTCGATGCCGTCGCCTTCGGAGAGACCGTGCCCGCGCGCGTCCGCCATGATGACGTCGTAGTCGGAGGCCAGGCTGCGGGCGAACTCGGCCCAGCAGAGGCCCTGGTCGGTGACGCCGTGCAGGAGCAAGAGGGGTGGCTTGTCACCGCCGGTGCGGGTGTAGTGCAGGCGCAGGTTGTCGGCGGTGACGTAGCCGTCGGGCCAGTCGAACACGGTACTCCTCCTTGAGTGGGCGCGGGCGTCGCTGATGGGGGATTGTACGCCCGATGGGGGGAGAGTGCACGGGAGGCGGCAGATGGGCGGGGCAAGGGGACGGGCGCACGGCCGTGCACCCCTACGGTGGGATTGACTGGGAGCGCCCACCGCTTCTCCCTCGCTCTCACCTGTTAGGCGACGGCGCCTTCCTCCGCCAGCGTCCGCAGACGGCGGTCGATCTCCATCAGCAGCTCGGTGGTGACGCGCTCCTCGCGCTGGAACTGCTCCCGCACCAGGTCGTCGATGAAGATCTCAAGCTGGATCTTCATGCCCGCGGGTGTGGCTTCCACCAGGTTGGCGGAAGGCACCTGCCATCGACCGACGCGCAGCAAGAAGGCATCGGCGAAGTGGCGTTCCAGGGCGGCCACCTTGTCATCCAGTCGATGCTCGTTATCGACCGAGATGCCGTCCATGTTCTGGATCCGCAGCAGTCCCCGGTATACGTGGGCGATGTTGCGGTGCCAGATGGTCCAGAGGCGCCAGTAGTCCTGGTAGTTGGCGCGGTCTGCGAAGTGCGCCCGAAGCACCGACTTGTCCGCCTCGGTCTCAGAGGAGTGAATGGCGCCCAGGGTCTCGCGGCGGACGAGCGGCTTCAGCGCCCCTTTGTTGGTCGGGCAGGCCATGACCAGGTCCAGGTCGAGGGCATAGGTGTGGTCTAGGCGGGAGCGGACGGTGCAGTCGGGGCAGTGACGGCAGCCCTCGGGGGAGAGCTCGTACTGGGTTATCTTGAGCCAGTAGAGCCACGCGGTGATCTGCTTGACCAGGGCGTCGAACTGATCGAGCAACTTGCCCGCCTTGGCGCTGATCTCTTCTCTCTCCTCCATCACCAGCCCGCCATCCTGGAGTTCGGCCGTCAGCTTCATCAAGACCAGTAGCTCGTGACTGAAGGCTTCGGATGCCTGACGGAGTAGGTGTTCCGTCTCCAGCCGCAGCATCTCGCCCTCGATGTGCTCCACCTGGCGCCGCAGCTTCTCTCCCAGCTCGATCGTCTCCGGGTCGGTGTCCCCGAGGCCGAGCACATCGGCGCGCCAGCTCCGCAGGGCTTCCAGCCGCCGGGTCATGGCCGCCTTCTTCACCGGCCATGCGCCGAGGATGTTGGGGTGAGCGTTGCAGACCTCCTCAATGGCGGCGATGGCTTGCACGATGTCGGTCCGCCGATCGACGACCAGGGGTAGAACGAGGCGCAGCTCGAGGCTGGGTTTGGTCATGTTGACGATGCTGGTGGCCGCCAGCCTGGCGTTGGGGATGTAGATGAGCACGTGCCGCTTGACGTCGTAGAGCTGGGTGACGCGAATGCCGACGCGGCGGACCTGGCAGATCCTGCCGTCGTCCAGCAACAGCAGGTCGTCCAGGCGGAAAGGGTTGTCGAGGACCATGTAGGTGCCGCTGAAGAGGCCTTGGAGCGGCTCCTGGAAGAGGTAACCGATGACCAAGCCCAGGAGGCCGAGGCCGGTAAGGAGCGAGGCTAGGTTCCCGCCCAAAGTGGCGACCACGGCATTCGCCAAGGCCACGATGATGATGACCGGGCCGATGCGCCCGAGTATGGGGATGATGATGTCGTCGGCCTGGCTGTCGGACTCGGCGACGCGGGGGCGCAAATAGGCGATGATCACATCGTACAGAACGCGCCAGCCCACGTAGGCACAGACCATGATGGCGACGCCGCGGTAGAGGCGTTGCAGCGTGTTGGTGATGGCGGAGTCGCCGAAGGCCAACTCCCAGGACTGGAGGAGACCGTAGGCGACGACCAGCAGCACCGCCGGCTTGCGCACGATGCCCACGAGGATGTCGTCCCAGAGGGTGCGGCTGCGTCGAGAGAGGTGCGTCACCCCCCAACGTCCCAGGACGAAAACGAGGAGGGCGATCGCCACCCAAGCCGCGAGGTTGACAAGGAAGACGAGGATGGGCTGGGCTAGCCACAACAGCCCGTCGGGCAACGTCAAGTCGGATCCAAGTAGGGTCAGCACAGGCTCCCCCCGGCCAGGCCTCGAGCTATGCTCTCATAAGCATGGCGCAGAGTTGAGCCGGTGGCAACCCGATGGACGGCTTTTGGCCGAGCAGCGAGCGCGCGAGGCCCGCAGAACGGCCCCGTGTGCGAGAGCCAAGTACCATGCCGGCGAGGCGCTGTAGAGGCCGGCCGGGTGCCAGGCCGGACGCAGGGGAGTCTCCGGGACCCGGGGGCTTCCTGTACAACCGGCGCTGGTCAAGCGCTCAGAGTGCTATGCACGGCGCGCGGCCAATATGGCTACAGACTAGGCCATCCGGGTGGAATCTGCGACTGTTTGCTGCTATGCTCGCGCCCACCACCGGCCCGCGGGGAGGAGGAACATGCCCACCGAAGCTGAAGTCGCGTTCGAGCGTGGCAAGGCGCACTTTGAGGCCAAGCGGAACTCAGAGGCGGAGCAGGAGTTCGTGCGGGCCGTGCAGCTCGCGCCCCAATCAGGCCTGTATCGGGCTTGGTTGTCACGCGCGTACGGCCGACTGGACAAGACGGCTGCGGCTGCCGAGGAGGCGCAGAAGGCAATCGACTTGGATCCGGCCTGTGCAGTCGCCCACGTCGCCCGCGGGAATGCCTTCAGTGACAAGGGCGACCCGGACCGTGCCATCGCCGATTACACCGAGGCCATCCGACTCGATCCCAAGTATGCCTTGGCCTACTACAACCGCGGGAATGCCTTCAGTGACAAGGGCGACAATGATCGTGCCATCGCCGATTACACCGAGGCCATCCGACTCGATCCCAAGTATGCCGCCGCCTACTACAACCGCGGGATTGCCTTCCGTGCCAAGGGCGACATCAAGAGCTACATCGCCGATCGGGCCCGCTACAACTCGCTTCAGGACAAGCAGGGCGCCTACTTCTACAACGACAAAGACCCGCAATGGATCTGGGCGGGCAAGATGATGGCGCACACGGCCAATGAATGGCTCATGCCTCGCATCAGGAGTGGCGGCGAGCGGTTCGTGGATTACTGGCCTTGCGACATCAACTGGGGCATGGAGAGATGGTTCGGAGTCTATCAGGGTACCTCCACCCATAGTTACGGCGGCAAGTACGGGATGGGAATCCTTGCCGTTACGGACAAGTCCCTCCATCTGTACTCCATCGGCGAGGTGAGCCGCCGGCTTCGGCGGGGATCGTCACTCTTAACCAAGGGGTTGCTCGCTCTTTTCAGGGGCTACGACTTTACCAGCGTGGAGAAGGAAGACCGCTCCTGGGTGGTGCCCTGGCCGTCGCTGTCGGGAGTACGTCGCGATGGCGATGCAGTGGCGATCCGGTCGGCCGGAGAGGAATGGCTCCTGTAGTGCTACGGGGACTCTAACACTGTGGCGATTCTCACCGCCATCGGGATGGGCGTCTCCGGCGAGTTAGCCCGTATCTGGGATGCGCCCAAGGAGGCTCAGGCCGAGCTACCCGCCGCAACCCGCGAAGACGTGGTGCGCCTCCTGAAGGAACTGGCGGACCTGAAGGCTGCCGGGCTTCTCACCGAGGAGGAGTTCGATGAGAAGCGCCGGAAGTACGCCTCCATGCTCTAGGCAGCCGCCGGGGGGAGCCGTGCCGCGTTTGCCCGGCGGGGTTGAGCTACTCCATGCCTGCTTCTTCGGCCGATCACCCGGGGGCTAGGGGATCCCAGCCGACGGCACCGGCCCGAACGCGATGGCCCCCATGATCACGCCGATGAGGGGGTCGCGGAAGAGCGGCGCCAGCAGCCCGGCTCCATATGCCGGGCCGAGGGGCCACAGCAGTGACGCCGCTGCCCCGTGGGCGGCCGCCGAGGCCCCCATCACGGGGCAGACGCCGCCCGCCCTCACGTCGTGATAGACGAGTGCGACCCTACTCAATCGTCGTCGGCGTTCCGGGCCTGCCGACGATCGAGCATCAGGCGAGCTTCCAGCGCCTGCTCTTCCGTCCGGTCGCCGATGTGACGCAGCCAGATCTCCTCCGCCAGGGAAGGAGCGTCACAGCGGACGCCCTGACCGGCGAAATACTGGCAGACTCGCTCGACGTCGCGGTCGAAGATGAAGCGGGCGCGGCTGTTGGCCTCGGCGAACGTGACCTGAGGCCAGTCGATAATGCTCAGCCGGCCCTGCCAGTACAGCAGGTTATAGGCCGACAGGTCGCCGTGGATCAGGCCGTGGCTGAGCATCAGATTGATGTTGTCCATCACCTGGTCGAAGAGCCGTTCTGGCTCGTCCGGGCCCAAGTCCACTTCGCTGAGGGTAGGCGCCGCCTGGGCCTCGTCGCCGAGGTAGCCCATGAGGACGGCGTTGCCGCCCGCGGCGTAGGGCCGAGGCACGTCGGCGCCCCAGCGGTAGAGCCGCTGCATGGTGGTGTACTCGTACATCAGCCACGAGGTGTGCGATACCTGCACACCGAAGGCGCTCTTCTTGCGCAACGCACGCATGACGCGGGTATCGGTCTTCTTCACCGGCTTGCCATCCGCGGTGAGGATCTCGCGCCCCTCGCGGTACATCTTGTCGTTACGCAGGTTGCGGAACTGACGGGGACGATAGACCTTGGCGGCCAGGAGCTTCTCGCCCGTGGAGGGGTGAGCACGGCAGCAGTAGACGCTGGCTTCCTTTCCGCCCTTGACCATGGCGAGGACGTCGGTGATGAAGTCCTGCTCGAAGAAGCCGCGCAGCGAGTCGAACAGCCAGCCCGCCTCATAGCGCGAAGGCTGGTAGGTGGTGTTGAAGCCGCCGTCCAGCGCGCCGGTCTCGGCAATCTCGGCCAGGATCTGCTCTTCCGTCTTGCGGCGGCGATGGTCCGGCCGAATCCGCAGTTGGCGGAGTTCGTTGGCCAGACTGGGGTCGTGGCGGGTCTCGTAGTAGTCGAATGCGTCGTCGAATTCGGTCTGGCTCTGGTGCAACTTTGGTCTCCCTGAACCGTAGCAGCGGGGCGGGTGACAGCCCGGTACGCCCGCAGGTGGTTGCCGTCGGGGGGAGGGGAGCGTCGTCGCAGGCAAAGCGAAACGGCCCACAGGCGAACGTTTCCGCTCCCGCGCTTGAGGGGGCGCGGGATACGCCTGGGACCGTGAAGGTTGTAGCCGAGGCTGTTAGGCGGGGACTACCGACCGGTGCGGGAAGCAGGCGTATCCGCGGCCACCGATGCAGTGTGATTGAGGGCTGTCATAATCACGCCTCCTTCCGAATGGTTAGGCAGAGTGTAGACCTGAGGGGCCGGGAGGGCAAGTCGCGAGTAACCAAACCAACGGAGTGCCGGCCGCTAGGACACTCCCGCACTTGGTGGTATCATTCGCCTCGTCGCGCCAGATAACTGCGGCACACACGGAGGTGCGTCAATGGCTTCGCGATTGGCACTCGACGGCGGTACCCCCACTGTAGATGCAGCGGCGGTACAGAGCTGGCCACCCCTCTCCCAGGCGGATCGCGATGCGGTCCTGGCGGTGTTCGACAGCGGGCATCTGCACGGCACCTCGGCGCCGCGAGCGCTGGAACTGCAGCGCCGCTGGGCGGAGTACATCGGCACCAAGTACGCCCTGGTCACTAACAGCGGCACCGCCGCCATCCACATGGCCGTGGCGGGAGCGGGCATCGGCCCGGGCGATGAGGTGATCACCAGCGCCTTCACCTACTGGTCCACCGCCGCCGCCGTCCTGCACCACAACGCCATACCCATCTTCGTCGACATCGACCCGCTCTCCTTCACCATCGAGCCGTCGCTGATCGCTGAGCGCATCACCGATCACACCAAGGCGATCCTGCCAGTGCACATCCACGGCATGCCCGCCGACATGGACCCGATCAACGCCGTGGCGCGCGAGAATGGGCTGATCGTGATCGAGGACTCCTGCCAGGCCCACGGCGCCACCTACAAGGGCACGAAGACGGGGGCGCTGGGCGACATAGGCTGCTTCAGCTGCAACCGTTCCAAGAACCTCTCCGGCGGCGAAGGAGGCCTGTGGACGACGAACAACGAGCACTACTACCGCCAGGCGGCCATGCTGCGCGAGTTCGGCGAGGTGGTGCTGCCTGACGTCCCGCGCGAGTACAATGCCTACGGTCTGGGCTGGATGTACCGCCCGCACGAGTTCGTCAATGCGCTCATCCTCTCGCAGTTGGATCGCCTTGAGTACAACAACGCCAAGCGGCGCGAGTTCGCCAACTTCCTGACGGCCGAACTGGAGAAGGTCCCGGGCATCAAGGGCCCGCATACTCCCGTATACGCGGACCCCTGCTACTTCAGCTACGTGATCGAGTTCCGGCCCCAGGAAGTGGGCCTGGACGTGACGCCGGGCGAGTGGAAGCGGGCGGCCCAGAAGGCGCTGCGAGCCGAGGGAGTGCACATCGGCCAGTGGCAGAACATGCCCGTCCCGCAGCAGGATGTGTTCAAGGACATGGTGGGCTACGGCAAAGGCTGCCCCTGGAGCTGCGAGTACTCTCGCAAGGGCATCTCCTACGACCCCGCGGAGTACCCCAACACCATCGCTTTCATCGACGCCCACTCCTATGTCAGCGGGGTGTACCCGCCCAATGACCTGGGCCTGATGAGGAAGTTCGTGGATGCGTTCGCTAAGGTCTCGGAGAATGCGGCGCGGGTGATGGACCTGGCCAAGGAGTAGTGCTCTTCCTGCTGTCGGCACGCCGGACGCCTCGCCGATTGTCGGCGAGGCGTCCGTTGCGCGTTTCGGGACCGGCGTAGTCCGGTCCGCTCGACCGGCTAGGCGAGATTGGGGAAAACCGCGTCTCCCCAGGCGGCGATAGCGCTCCAATCGCGCAGGTCGCCCTCGGGCAAGCCGACCCACTGCAGGGCCAGGTGGCCGGGCAGGGGCATGGGGCCGAGCTTACCGGCGAAGAATCCCTCTTGTGCCGGGATCACATGGGCGTAGACGCCGTCTAGGTAGGCGGCACGCCTAGTGGCGCTTTCCTCGCTGCCGTCCAGGTAGGTCATGTGGACGCAAAACACGGCCAAAGCCACCTGGGAGAGGGCGGCGGCGTGCTCTTCCACGAAGCTGAGCGCGGAAGGCAGCCAGCGCCCCGCATGCACGGCGCTCCCCACTACCACGGCATCGTAGTCGGCCGGGTTCCCGGCCTCCTGGACCCGTCGCACGTCGACTGCCAGGCCCCGAGCACAGAGCCGGTCGGCGATGGCCTGAGAGACCTCGCCGGTGGAACCGTACTGGCTGCCGTAGGCGATAAGCACGCGCTTGGCGTCCGCCGCCCCGCAGGACGAGGTGACAAACGGTACTGCCGGAACCCTCGTCCCCAGCACCACCGTGCCCGCGCAGGCGAGCGTGCTCACCACGGCCGCCCCGCCCATGATCAGGACTCGTCGCCTTACGATGTCCACTTCGCTCACGTAGAGCTCCTGCACACAAAGCTGCCCTGCATCCGGGTTCTCTCGCGGCATGATAGCAGCGCCCAGTTGGGGCCACAACGATTCGACTCGGGAAGGGCGGTTGACGGCTCGGCGCTGCTTGCCTAACCTCCTCTCACTGCCGAGGGCAATCCACCGGGTCTGAGCGGCTGCGGCTCCGGCAGCCGTGGCGGCTGTTTGTGCAGGAGGTGCGCCATCTACCCCTCTCGCCTGCGCCAGGCTACCTTGATCGTCGCCGGGCTGTTCCTGCTGCTCGGGCCGGCCTACGCCCGTGCCACGGAGAGCAAGGCGGCAACGGGGATTGTCATCTCCGAAGTGTACTACTACGGCGAATGGGTCGAGTTGCTCAATCGCGGCCCCGCCGCGGTGGACCTCACCGGATGGCATCTCCACGTCTACGGAGCCCCGGCTCCTATCGTGCTCACCGGCAGCATCGCCGCCGATCAGTACCTGGTTGTCAACATAACTGTCGGACTGAGCGATACCGGGGACTACCTGGAGTTAAGGGACCCGTCGGACTTCACCGTTGATGCGGTATCCTACGGCGGCAACACCTCCTTGTGTAGAGGCCTAGTCGCGGCGCCTGGCGAGTCGCTGCAGCTGTACCCTCTGTGGGCGGAGCCAGGCAGTTGCGCCTACACCTCCGGAGTGCCGTCGCCTGATGGCGCGCCGCCGGTCCCCACCGCTACGCCCGTTCCGACTCCCACGATTGCTGCTGGACAACTGCTACTCACCGAGGTCTTCTACCAGGGCGCCTGCCGGGACGAGTGGGTGGAGATTGTCAATAGATCGACCGCGGTGGTCCCACTCGCCGGCCTGCAGCTGAGCGACGGTGTCAGCGCTCAGGCGCTGGACGGCGTACTAGCACCGGGTGAGGTCCTGGTAGTGCGGGGGCTGGAGGGAGCGGTCACGCCCGGCTGTGGCGCTGCGCTCTGGTCCGCCCCTGAGGCATGCATGGCGATCCGGCTCGCCGATGACGGCGACTCCGTGGCGCTGGTTGACGGCGTCCGTGAACTGGACCGGGTGGAGTACGGACCCATGCCGGCAGTCCCGCTTGCGCCTTCCGGCCAGTCCCTCGCCCGTCTGCTGCTCCCGGACGGTACTCTGGGACCGTGGTCGGCGTCTATGCCCGGGCCCGGCTGTCTGCAGCAGGCGCCATCCCCAACGGCCACCGTCACCGTGACGGCGACGCCGACCATCACGCCAACTGCCACGGCGACGGTCTCTGTCGGGTCGGTTGCCCTCACTGAGGTGTACTACCAGGGTGACTGCGTCAAGGAGTGGGTGGAGATAGCCAACCTCACCTCGCGCGAGATCGCGCTGGATGGCTGGCGGCTAGGCGACAACACCACGACCACGGCACTGCAGCTGACTCTCGCCCCTGGGTCAGTAGCGGTGGTACTCCCAGCCGGTAGCCAACTGGTGGCCGGTTGCGGAGCCCAGGTCCATTTCGTGACCTCGGCGTGCCTCGGCAACGGACTCGCCGACCTGGCCGACCGAGTGAGCCTGCAGGACGGCGCCGGGACGGAGCACGATCTGATGGAGTACGGCGGCGCGGGCACGCCGGGGATCGTGCCCCTGGCGCCGCCGGGCCATTCGCTCGCCCGGCACCTGAGCGGTTCCGCCCTCGCACCGTGGTCCGCGTCCACTCCGGCGCCGGGATGCCTGCAGGCGGCGCCTACGGCCCCAGCCGAGCCGAGCGCCACCCCCACTCTCCCTTCGGGACCGGGCACGGCCACTCCGGACCCTACGCTCCCGCAGGCTGTCCGATCGCTCTACCTGCCCATAGCTTCGTCGAACGCCGCTTCACCCGTCGTGGCCTCCCTTCTCATCTCCGAGGTGCTCTACCAGGGCGCCACTGCCAACCAGGGCGACGAATTCGTGGAGATCCGCAACACGACGGCCGGCCCGATCGACTTGGAGGGTTACAAGGTCGGCGACGCGGAGTACGCCGGCGACGGTGAGGGGATGTATGCCTTCCCGCCCGGCGCGATCCCGGCAGGGCAGACGATCGTGGTCGCTCGCTGCGCGGCCGACTTCGCCGCCCGCTTCGGCCGCCTGCCGGACTATGAGTTCGTGCTGGGCGCATGCCCCGACTTCCCCGAGTGTCCGAACATGCGCCGGTACTCCTCGTGGGGCAGGGGGACGTTCAGCTTGGCCGATTCCGGGGACGAGGTGCTGTTGCTGGGCCCGGCGGATGAGATCGTGGACACGGCAGCGTTCGGCTCCGGCCAGTACCGACTCGTCGGGCTTGAGGGAAGCGCGACCGCGCCCTTGCCTCTGTCGATCCATCGCGTCGGCCTCCTCGACCGGGACGACATGAGCCTGGACTTCGGACGCGAGGGACCGAGCCCCGGCCTGGCCTTGGAGGCGCCGGAGTCGCCCCTGCCTGCATCTGGACCTTCGTGGAACGGCCTGCACTTGTACTGGGGGGACCTGCATGCCCACTCCTCCTACTCCGACGGAGCCGGGCCGCCGGAACTAGCCTTCGCCCGGGCGCGCCAGGCTGGGCTGCACTTCTATGCCATCACCGACCACGGGTACATGCTGCGGGACGTGGAGTGGGAGGGGCTGCGTTCCGCCGCCAACGATTCGACCGTCCCGGGGAGGTTCCTCGCCCTAGCAGGCTTCGAGTGGACCCACCCGACAGAGGGTCACCTGAATGTGTACGGGACCAAGGATCGAACATCGCGCGAGCAGACAGAGACGCTGGACCCGGGCTCACTTCTAGTGTGGCTGGCCGCACGTCCTCAGGCTCTCTCCCAGGTCAACCACCCCGGCGTAGGCGGCACTTACGTGAGCCGGCGGCCGGCCGATGCGAACTACCGGACCGTGGCCCTTCAAGAGGTCCGCA
Source organism: Anaerolineae bacterium (assembly GCA_040768685.1). Lineage (GTDB taxonomy): Bacteria > Chloroflexota > Anaerolineae > DRVO01 > DRVO01 > Ch71. The sequence goes on along the minus strand of JAXGMM010000002.1, from coordinate 153,599 downwards.
ACCAGTCTGGGTCGGATGCCCGCCTGCACGAGCAGGAGCTTCTGACCGCCTGGAGGAACGGCTGGATGGTGGCCCCGACGGCAGGGTCAGACGTCCACGACTGGCTCTGGGGCAGCGGATCGGCCATCCGAACCGGTGTGTGGGCGCCCAGCCTAGCCGAAGACTCGGTTCTGGCAGCATTGGCGGCGCGGCGTGCCTTCGCCAGCGAGGACAGTGATCTAGCAGTGGCGTGGACCTGTGGAGATGCTTGGATGGGCTCCGGCGGGGGTGTTCCGAGCGACAGTTGCCGCGCCTTCTACGCCGATGGCCAAGGGGAGGCGGCAACCCTCGAACTGCTGGACTTCAATGGGGTCGCCCTCGGGCAGTGGACAGCGACCTCGGGACATGAGTCCTTGTTCACCGCGCCCGCCTCGCCTTTCTGGCTTCGTGCGACGCAAGACGACGGCGATCGTGCCTGGACGCCGCCCATCTGGATGGGGCAGTAGGAACCGGTCTCCTTGTGTTAGGGTCCCCTGAGGGCTAGAATGGCGTTCGTCTGTGCGGAAGTACCGAGGCGCCAGGGGTCATGGCAGGGGACGCGAAGAGACTTCACATAACGCCCATCGCGGTGATCCCCCTGCTATTGGGGCTGGCTCTCGTGCTGGGCCACCGTGGTGCGATGTCGGCATTGCGTACGGAGATCGGCGGGATCGCCTCGGATCGGGGTCTGGTGATGCTTCGCGAAAGCCCATCGGAGCCCAATCCATACCTGGACCAGGCGCTGCGTAACTACCACGCAGCGATCGCATGGGACTCCACCAACGCACACGCGTGGCGACGGCTGGGCGAGGTCTACTTGACTCTGGGACAGAACGACGCCGCGCGCGATGCCTTGACGCGAGCCGTCGAGCTTAGGCCGCATAGCTACCTGTACCAATTACTGTTGGGGGACGCGTACGACGGACTGGGCGCCTCGCGTGAGGCGCTGGACGCTTGGACTGCCGGCCGCGGCGGTACCCTTCGCCGCGACGGAATCCTGGTCAACGGGACGAAGATCGCCTCCGCCCACGTCCAGGCGGGGGATCCCCTCTCCGCCGTTCCTATTTTGAGGGACACAGTGTTGCGGGTAGACCCGGACAATCTGTTCGCTCTGGCCGTAGTGGTCACGGCCTACGATAGCGCGGTGGAGGGAGACCATCCGTTGGCGGACCCCTACCGAGAGGGGACCCGCTATCCGTCACGTCGGGCACTGGCGCAAGGCTCGGACGCGCGCCTGGCGGAGTACCAGGCCCAGGGAGCGATCCTCCTCCACCGTTTCGGGTACTGGGACGAGCAGGTGACGGCAGGTACGGCGCGGTACTGGGCTATGCTGGGCAACCCGGCGTCAGTGCACCTGGCGCGGGCGCTACACGAGTCTGAGCCCGCTCGTGAGGAATGGGTGCTCCTGCTGGCTGAGGCGCTGGTTCGATGCGGCCGGCCTTCTGAGGCGGTGGACCTGCTGGCGGATCCCCGTCTTGCGGGGTCTCCTTCGGTGCTTCGATGGCGAGCCACGGCGCAACTGCAGCGGGCCCGCACCGGCATGAATGAAGAGCAATGGGCGGCGGCGCGCGAGGCGATTGGGGCCTACGCTGCCGTCGCGGCCGATGATCTATGGCCTCTGGCGGTCGAAACCGAGGTGGAATTCGCGCTAGGGCAGACTGAGGCAGCAGAGGCGTCCGCATCCGCGCTCGTCCGCCGCACCGAAGGCGTCGACGTGGCTTCTGCCGCGCAGATGCTGAACCTGCGCGTGGACGAGGTCGTGCTGGGCGACAACCTGGTAGTCAACGGCGACTTCTCCACCTGGGATGCAGGGGCGCCTTCGGGCTGGATCTGGTCCGATATGGCGACGGGAGACCCGTGGAACCTGGGCCTCTACGTCGGTGGTGCTGACGACGTGCGTGCGCTAGGTGATCAAAGCGTGTGGGTGCAAGGTGTGTGGCAACAGTCAGACCCTGAGAAGCACGCATCGCGAGCCGGATACTGGCTCTTTGACGCTTCTGAAGGCGACCGAAGGCAGTTGCCGGTGGAGGTGGGCGCCACTTACATCGTTTCGCTGGATTACCTTGTCGAGGATGGCGGCCAACCGTTGCCCACGATATGGTTGTCCGACGAGGAATCGCCCTGCTGGAAGAACGACAAGCGGCTGGATTGGACAGCTGGTGAATGGCGCCACGCAGCGTGGGTATGTGGCCCGGCTAGCTCTGATGACGACCCGCTGCGACCGCTGGTTCGATTGTTCGGGACAGGATTGGCGATGTTCGACAACCTCCAGGTCCGTGAGGTCAGGCTCGTGGAGAACCAGGGGAAGGAGTAGTAGATGGCTGGCGAGTCGCATTCTGCCGCCCTGGGACTTGAGGCAGTGGCATCACGCCGTACCGGTCTACTGTCTCCTGCCGGCCGGCGCGCACTGCTTTTTGGGGTGGACCTTGTCATCGTGTTGGCGGCGGTGGCCGGCGGTCTTGCGGTGTGGGCCAACCGTGCCGAAGTGCCTTTCGACCACCGATTCCTGCGCGCTCACTGGGAGTGGTTCCCAGTTCTGACCCTGATTTGGCTGGTGGCCGCGGTGGTTAACGACCTCTATCGCCCCAACCTGATGGGTGGAGTGCGTGACCTGCTCCGCCGCCTCCTAAGGGCGCAAGCTGTACTCCTGTTCGTCTACCTGATCGTCTACTTCGTGTCTACGCCCCGATCCCTACCGAGAGGCCTGGTCCTTTACTACGCCGTCATCGCGACACCGGTCCTGTTCGCGGCCCGAGCCGGCCTATCGGTGGTGTTCGCCCAGCCGCGGTTCCGGCGGCGCACCCTGGTGGTGGGCGCAGGCGGTGCCGGGCACGCGGCTGTACAGGTGTTACAGGACCACCTGAGCAGCGAATGCGTGCTCGTCGGCCTAGTGGACGACGACCGAGACAAGCAGGGGCTGGCCATCCGCGGAGCGAGGGTTTTGGGGGATGGTCTCGCCCTGCTCGATCTGGTACGAATCAACGAGGTCGATCTTCTGGTAGTGGCCATCACACGCGGCATTTCGCCTAAGCTGTTCGCCAACGTGCTCCTATGCCAGCAGGCGGGCGTGGGCGTGGTCAGCCTGGCAGCGCTGTACGAGAGCACCCTGGACCGCACACCGGTGCACCATCTGCCGGAGCAGTGGTTCATGGAGTTCCAGCCGCCCGACATCATCACCCAGGTGGTGAAGCGCGCCATTGATCTGGTCTTCGCGGCTGTGGCCGGCCTTGGCTTTATCTTCCTTCTGCCGATTCTGGCGGCCGCTATCTATCTGGAGAGTCCGGGGCCGGTCTTCTACCGTCAGCAGCGTTCGGGCAAGAACGGACGGGTGTTCTGGGTCTACAAGCTGCGGTCGATGATACCCAACGCAGAGAAGGCCGGGGCGCAGTGGGCGCAAGAGAACGACCCGCGCATCACCAAAGTCGGGCGGTTTCTGCGGAAGACGCGCCTGGACGAAGTGCCCCAGGTCTGGAACCTGGTGCGGGGCGAGATGAGCCTGATCGGGCCGCGACCAGAGCGGCCGGAGTTCGTGTCCAAGTTGCAGGAGCAGATCCCCTACTATCGCTCGCGGCTCAGTGTGCGGCCGGGCCTGACCGGGTGGGCGCAGGTATGCTACCGCTACGGAAACACCGTCGAGGACGCCCGCATCAAGCTGGAGTACGACCTCTACTACATCAAGCACCAGTCGATCATGCTTGACGTTTCCATCCTTCTCCGCACCGTGGGTGTGGTGCTCAAGATGGGCGGCACATGATCCACGAAGGCCCGAAGAAAGTCCTTGTCACCGGCGGGGCGGGCTTCATCGGCTCGCACGTGGTGGAGGCGTTCCTTAGGGAGGGCCACGAGGTGCACGCCCTGGATAACATGAGCCGCGGCAAAGCGGCTAACCTTCCCCCGTCGGTCCCACTGCACAAGATGGATGTTCGCGACGGGCGGCTGGGCCAGTTGCTCCTGGATGAGCGCTACGATCTTGTCAGCCATCACGCCGCCCAGATCGACGTCCGCCAGTCTGTCGCCGACCCGGGCATGGATGCCGACGCCAACATCATCGGCAGTCTGCGGCTCTTGTCGGCCTGTGTGCAGGCGGGGGTGAACCGCGTGATCTACGCCTCCAGCGGCGGCGCCGTATATGGCGAGCCCCAGTACTTGCCGACCGACGAGGCGCATCCCATCCAACCAGTGTCGCCCTACGGCGTAAGCAAGTACACAGTGGAACTCTACCTGCACCAGTTCTGGGCCGTTCATGGCCTGCACTACTCCGTCCTCCGGTATCCCAACGTGTATGGACCGCGCCAGGATCCGCTCGGCGAAGGGGGCGTGGTGGCTATTTTCGCGCGCCGGATGCTGAAGGGTGAGCCGGTGGTGATATACGGGAGCGGCGAGCAGGAGCGCGACTTCGTTTATGCCCCTGATTGCGCCCGCGCGAACGTACTGGCGGCTTCCAGGGGCAAGGAGCGGGCCTACAACCTCGGCACGGGCGTGGGGACGAGCATCAAAGCGCTCTTCCGCGTGATGGCTGATGTCACTGGCTACCCGCTAGAGCCCGTCTACCAGCCGGCGCGACCGGGCGAGACCCTGAGAATGTCCGTTGAGTCGGGCCGCGCGCGGGACGAACTGGGCTGGCGGCCGACCGTGTCACTGGAGGAAGGCCTTTGGCGGACCATCGATGCCATGGCCGCGAGCGCAAGCCTTTGAGGGTCGACTGGCCTGTTCTCCTGGAGCGCTGGGCTCTGCCGGTGCTGCTGGCCCTGTCCGTTGCCCACGGCATCGCCTACGCAACGATGGTGCCCCCCTGGCAAGCTCCTGACGAGCCCGGCCACTTCGAGCACTCTCGCCTTCTTGCCGATCGATGGGTACTGACCGAGGGCATCGAGGCCGACCCGGCCCTAGAACTGGAGATCATCGCGTCGCTCTACGAGAACCGCTATTGGGACTTTGTGCCCCACGCGATTCCGGATCAGATGCCGGCGCGGCTGGCGGATCTAAACACGTTCGCCGGTCAGAGCCGGACCCTCAGTAGGCCGTCCCTCTCCTATCTACCCTACGCCCTCATTCTCTGGCCGATCCGGCATCAGGATGTTGGCCTGCAGTTGATTGTGCTGCGTTTGGCATCAGTCCTGCTGCTACCGGTCATCGTGTGGATGGGTTGGCGCGCGGCTAGGGTCCTCATACCCGAGGACGTGGGGCCGGCGGTGGCCGCGGCGGCCTTCCTGGCGCTCCTGCCCCAGCACGCTCACCTCACGGCGTCTGTGAGTGACGGCAACCTGACGGCGGCACTGGCGGCGGGCTACTTCCTGGCCCTGGCCGGAGCGGCACGCTGGGGCCTCACCGCTCGACGCGCCGTGCTCATGGGCGGCCTGGCAGTGCTGGCGCTGCTGAGCAAGAACACAGCGTTGTTCTTGATACCGGTCACTCTGGTCGCGATCGTCTCCCTGGCGCGACGGCGGCACGGCAGCCGACTAGGCTGGTGGCTGGGCGCCGGATCGGCACTGGTGCTCCTAGCGGCTGGTCTGCTGTTCACCCCGCGCAGCGTTCACCTGCAATCGCTGAGCGGCAAGTGGACGGCGATCTTCGCCGCCGAGTCGTACCAGCCGGACCGGCTGGAGAACTACCGGCTCTGGATCGCGATGACCTTTGAGAGTTTCTGGGGACGCTTTGGCTGGATGAACATCCGCATGGCGGACGCGACGTACGCGGCCGTTGGGGTGGCGTCGGTGGCTCTGGTCCTGGGGCTAGTGGCCCGCCTTGTGATGCCCGAGCGAGTCACTACTTTGCGGCGGGGGGTTCGGCGAGGGCTGCTTTTGTATGGCGTGTCCGCGTTGATGGCCCTCGGCTTTGTGCTAGGCACCTTCGTGGTCTACTATTCTCCCTACGGCAACTTCTCTCAGGGGCGCTACCTCTTCCCGGCTCTGATTCCCCTGGCGGTTCTGGCCGGCTATGGCAGTGGCGCCTCGGCCAACACCCGCAGAGGGCGCGCTGCTCTTGCCCTCGTCGTGATCGGTATGAGCGCCCTGTCTGCGCACGCCCTCATCGGCACCGTGGCCGATACATTCCTCTTGACGAACCATTGACCTATGGAGGACGACCACTTGCGTACCCTTTCAAGTCTTGCGGCTGCCGGTGTTCGACGTCTTCTGCCTGTTGTGCACGGCGCCTTAGCCGTCGGACTGGCAATCGCACTAACCAGTGGCGCCTCCGAGGCGCAAGGATCAACCTCAACCTACCTGCCTCTGGTAGGACGGAACCTCCCCATAGATGTCGGCTACCCGGGCTGGACGTCCCCCTTTGGCGTGGTCATGTACAGCGGCATCAGTGACGCTGCCGGCCTGACGCGGATGCAGGAGGCGGGCGCCTCTTGGGTAGTGACCGGTTTCCATTGGGCGCAGGTCGAGCCAACCAACGGTGAGCGGGACTGGTCCCGCTACGATGCGCAATTCCTCGCCGCCAAGCGGGCGGGCATGGATGTGGCGGTCCTCGTCCTGGACGTGCCCGTCTGGGCGCGCGGCACCTGCACCAACTCTGGTGGCTGTCCGGAGATGAACATCGACGCCCTTGTCCGCTTCTTGGGGGCGGCCGCGGAGCGCTACGACGGCGACGGCAACGCCGATGCTCCGGGGAGCCCGGTGGTCAAGTACTGGACTCTCTTCGCCGAGCCGGACTACTGCGGAGTGCTGGTGGGCGGGAAGTGCACTGTGCGCGCCGGGTACGGGGAGGATTTCAAGGGCCTCTGGGGCCTTAACGGAACCGCCTACGCGTCCATGCTGGCCGCCGCCAAGGTTGCCATCGGGGCCGCGTCTCCCAACGCGGTGGTCATGAATGGCGGTGTGGCCTTCGATTGGTTCATCCAGAGTTCCTATAACAGCGCCCCGGGCATCTATGATCGCGACTTCCTGGCCGGCGTGGCCGCCTGGCCTGGTGGTCCCCGGATGGACGCGCTGGCGGTGCACTACTACCCCATCACCATGGGCGACTGGGGCCAGAAGCTCAGCCAACTCTATGGCACCGTCAACGATGCCGGCTCGCAGGCCCAGTTGCGCGCTCTGCCGGTGATCTCGCCCGAGATGGGGTACTGGTCGTCTGGAGTGAGCGACGAGTCGCAGCAAGCGCGCCGGTTGGTGCAGATGTTCGTTCGCGGCTTGGCCAACAACGTGCAGCGGTTGGCCTGGTTCGCCGTCTTCGACGGCTCTCCTGAGCATCCTACCGAGGCTCACGGCCTTTTCCGCGATCACCTGCTGGACTACGGTCACGCTAAGCCCGCTTTCTGGGCCTACAAGACCATGGCGATGCGACTGGAAGGCTTCACCTATCACTCAGCCTACTATGTCGAGGGCGGGGCGTCGTCATCGCTCTGGGACCATGAAGCGTACGAGTTCCGTCGCGCTGCGGACGGTGCTCGGCTGCTTGTCGCCTGGGCGAACCCGGTAGCGTCCAACCCGGACAGCATCAGCGACCTGGTCATTCCCGGCGGGAGGGTGATGCTGACGAGCCACCTGAGCCTCAACGCCGCCAACCCCGATGTGCTGACGCTCGCCGAAGTGCTGGACGGTGGGCCGGGTGACGCCGATGGCCTGCTCAATGGTCAGGTGTCTCTGAAGCTGGACGTCAATCCGTTGTACATCCTTGTCCCATGACGGCGTCCGCTCCAGTCCGTTTCGACAGAGTCTCCAAGCGCTACCTCTGGAGCCGGGAGCGACCTCGCTCATTCCTGGACGTGTTCACAGGGCTTGTTCGGCGGAAGGAGCCCAAGTCGGAGTTCTGGGCTCTGCGCGACTTGGATCTGACAGTGGGCGCCGGAGAGGCGGTGGCGCTCATCGGAGCGAACGGGGCCGGGAAGAGCACCGCTCTGAAGCTGGCCTCCCGGGTTATCGAGCCGACGTCCGGCAGAGTGTGCGTCGAGGGTAGGGTCTCGGCCCTGCTGGAACTGGCGGCCGGTTTCCATCCCGACCTGACGGGCCGCGAGAACGTTTTCCTCTCCGGCGCCCTGATGGGACACTCCCGGAAGGACATGGAGAAGCGGTTCGACGAGATTGTCGACTTCTCGGGCGTGAAGGACTTCATCGACTCTCCCGTGCGTCACTACTCGTCCGGCATGGCCATGCGCCTGGGCTTCTCTGTGGCCAGCTCCGTGGACCCTGATGTGTTGCTCATCGACGAGGTCCTGGCCGTAGGAGACCGCAACTTCAGCCAGCGTTGCGTTGACCGCATCTACGGCCTCAAAGAGAAGGGCGCCACCATCCTCTTCGTCTCCCACGACCTCGAGTCGGCTCGCGGCCTATGCGAGCGCGCCGTGCTGCTGGAGCGAGGCGTCCCGATGGAGGATGGGCCCACCGATCGTGTGATCGCCCGGTATCTGCGGCGGCTGGCCGAGACTTCCGAGCCGACTGCGCCCCAGGGCCGCGAGGAACGCTGGGGGACCGGCGAGGCCGCCATCGAAGACGTGTGGTTGGAAGACGCACAGGGCCGCCGGACTCCCGGTCTCGACGCGGGCTGCCCGCTGGCGATCTGTGTGCGCTACCGCCGCACCGGCGAGGTTGACGGACTGGTGCTTGGGCTGGGCCTGCGAGACCAGTCCGGTTACCTGCTCAGCGGGCCCAACACGAGGTTCGACGGCCATACTCTCGATGTGCGGGCGTGCGGCGCAACGGTCAGGTATGTGGTGCCCGACCCAAGGCTGCAAGCCGGGCGCTACTTCATTGCCGTCAGCCTGTACGACCACCGTCTGGTGCACGCCTACGATCACTGGGAGTACTGCCTGGGCTTCGACGTCTATCCGGGCTCTGTTCCCCGCTGCTTCGGAGCCGTATCGCTCTCCGGCGCCTGGGTGCGGGACTCCGCATCTGAAGAGGGCGGGGTGGAGGCGAGCTGATGCCGGAGCAACCCCTGGTCAGCGTGGTAGTGCCCTACTACCGCGGTCTTGATCACCTGCCCGCTCTCCTGGAGTCAATCGCGGAGCAGGATGTCCCGCTTGAGAAGGTGGAGTTCGTCCTGGTGATGAACAGCCAAGACGACGGCGCTCTGGAGCTGGTTCGCGATCGCTTCCCTTGGGTGCGCACGGTGGATCCGGGCGCCAACCTTGGCTACGGCGGCGGCTGCAACTGGGGAGCGCGAGAAGCCCGCGGAACGTGGGTAGCCCTGCTCAACACCGACATGCGGGTGGATCCCCACTGGCTGACCGAGCTGCTGGCCGCGACGCACCGTCATCCACAGTGCGTCTGTTTCGGGTCGGCCATTCTCTCCTGGAATGGGAGGCGCATCGACTTCGCCGGCAGCGCCATGAACTTTCTCGGCGTTGGATACCAGACCTATCACGGCGGGCCGGCGTCCTGGCTTCCCGCGGAGGATCAGGAGGAGCTCTTCGTTTGCGGGGGCGCCACTTTCGTCCGCCGCGACGTGTACTTGGAAGTGGGCGGCTTCGATGAGGACTTCTGGGCCTACTACGAGGATGTCGATCTGGGCTGGCGGCTGCGGGTGCTTGGGCACGATGTCCTGCTTGTGCCCACGTCTATCGTCTATCACCGCCATCATGGGTCGTTTAGCCGGGTGGGACAGGAGCGCACTCGCCTGCTCTACGAGCGCAATGCCCTCCTCTCGCTGATAAAGAACTACGAGCAGGCCACTCTGGAGCAGGCCCTGCCCGTGGCGCTGATGTTGGCGGCCAAGCGCGCCTTCCTCGCCACCGGAGTCGATGCCGGCCGGTTCCGTATCGGGCGGACGCCGCCCAACGCCGTTGCCCCCTCGGCCGGGGTGTTCGGAGTGCGCTACTACGTGGATGAGGCAGTGCGAACCCTGCGCAACGATGGGATTTGGGAACTGGGGAAGCGCGTCTGGGCCGAGTTAGGGCGCCGTTTCAGCTTCGGCGGCTCGGCTCCCTACGGTGCGCCCAGAAAGCGAGCCGAAGTCAATGAGGGCGGACTCACGGTACCCGAGATCGGCATGGCCCACCTGCTGGCCATCGCTGATGTGGCCGACCTCTACCCCTCCATGCTGGAGAAACGGCGGTGGATCCAGGCGCGTCGGCGGCGAAGCGATGCCGACGTATCCAAGCTCTTTCGGATGACCTACGCCCTGAACTTCTACGATACCCGCTACCATCGCTGCCTCAACGCACTTGTGCGAGCCACCGACATCGAAAGCCTGCTCGGGCAGCCGCTGAAGGACGATAGCCGCTGATGGGGCGGGTGCTTGTCGTCAGTCACGACGTCCTCGGGGAGCGAATGGCCGGTCCGGCGATCCGCGCTGTCGAGCTATCGCGGGTGCTCGCCGAGGAGCACGACGTGACTCTGGCCGGCCCCAACGACTGCTCCGTCGACCTGGGCCTGCGCACCGTCAAGTACATGCACCCGGACCTGCCCGGCCTCGCCGCGGCCGCCGACGTGGCCATCGTCGGTGGCCTGACCGTGGCGCTCTGCCCGGCGCTGGCGCAGGCGGGCGTGCCCCTGGTCGTCGACGTTTACGCCCCCTTCACTCTTGAGAACCTGCAGCTCTTCTCCTCCCGCGACATGCCGGTGCGCATCGACGACAGCGAGGGCCTGCTTCGCGCCTTGCTGCTCCAACTGCGGCTGGGGGACTACTTCCTGTGCGCCAGCGAGAAGCAGCGCGACTTCTGGATGGGGATGCTGCACGCGGCCGGGCGCCTCAATCCGCACAACTACGATCTGGACCCGTCGCTACGCGCTCTGGTGGACGTAGTCCCGTTCGGAGTGCCCGAGGCGCCGCCAATGACCGTGGACAGGGCGCTTAAGGGCAAGTACCCGGGCATAGGCCCCGATGACTTCGTGGCCGTGTGGGGTGGGGGCGTGTACGACTGGTTCGATCCGTTGACCGCCATCCGCGGGACGGGCTTGGCGGCGGCCGGCAATCCGGCCATCAAGCTCTTCTTCTTGGGAGTACGCAACCCCAATCCGGCTGTCCGCCGCATGAAGGTGGTCGACGAGTGCCTGTCGTTGGCCGACTCCATGGGGCTAACCGGGAAGTCCGTGTTCTTCAACGACTGGGTGCCCTACGCACACCGGGCCGACTACTTGCTCGACGCCGATGTGGGAATCAGCCTCCATCACGAGCAGGTGGAGACGGCCTACTCGTTCCGTACTCGCATCCTGGACTATCTGTGGGCGGGGCTTCCGATCGTGGCGACGGCCGGCGACTCCTTCGCCGAAGCGATAGATCGACGGGGCATCGGGAAGGTGCTGCCTCCCGGCGATCCCGAGGCCGTGGCGGAGGCCTTGCTGGGCCTGGCCGACGACGGCGGCCGAGGCGACATGAGCAAACAGGCGCGCGCTATGGCGGCGGAACTCGTCTGGCCCCGCTGTGCCGCGCCTCTGATGGACTTCTGCCGCCGCCCGGCCTTTGCGCCCGATCGGGCCGCCGGGTATCGTTTCGCGGAGGATGTGGCCGCCGGCGCCGCCGCGGCCACCAGAGGGATTGCGCTCAAGGCGCTCGACAGCCTGCGTCAGGGCGGCCTCAGTCAACTGGCTCGCGACATCCGCTCATACGTCGCGTGGCGGCGAGGCGCCTGAGCCGGCGCCTCCGGGCCGTACTTTCGTCCCACTCCTCTCTCATCATCCTCCGGTCGATAACCAGACGAGCACACCAGCATTTTCGGGCCTGCCTTGCCTCCGGCAGGTCCGTTGGAGAGAGGGAGAACCTTCGCTATGCGCATCCGTCTCATCTACCTAGCGCTCGCCTTGGTCGCGCTCGCCGCCCTGCGGCCGGTGCAGGGCGCCCAAGCGGCCGGAGGGAGCCTTGTCCTCCACGCCCCGGACGCGGTTCTAAGCAACGGCGACGACTTCGCCACTACCGTTCTCGGGGACCCCTGGGACATGGAGCAGCGGCGAGACATAGGCTGGGAGGAGAACTTCAGTCTGATCCAGACCGTGGACGGCATCTGGTCCGGTCGTATCGACGTCACGAACCCGGCGGGGGGCAACACCGGCTACCTCTTCCCCCTGTTCCAGGGCTTCCCGACCGCTTGGCCGGTGGGGAAGATCGGCGCCAACTACCCGGTGGACACCAGCCGCTACACTCAACTCTCATACCGCATGTATGTCAGCGAGCGCGCTGCCGGCAACCACGCCGTCTACTGGACCCATGAGGTCGACTGGCCCACGGGATCGGACTACTTCGCGCTGGCCGACAGGGGCCCCAACGGCTGGAAGCTCTACAGTTGGGACATGACCGCCGCGAATGGTGACGCCGGCGCGCGCGCCGGCTCTTGGCAGAGCGGGCCGGTGTATGGCATCCGCATCGACCCCAACCCGGCCTCCGCTGCCTACGACTCCCGCGTGGTGGTGGACGTCAAGGTCGACTGGATCCGCCTCACCGACCCTACCACGTCGCCGCGCTACACGGTGACCTGGCAGCAGAGCGGCCTGCCGGCCGGCGCTTCGGTCGAGGTATACGTGGACACCGACAACCGCGGCTATGACGGTATGGCGGTGGCGTCGGTGCCCGCTTCGGCGGGCCGGTACGAGTTGCTCACTTCGATCCTCCCCGGCGGCGACTACTACGTCTACATCAAATCGGGCGACGTGGTGAGCAACTACGGTGCTCGGCTTCGCATCAACAATCCCCCCGTCCTTCGGTGGGACCTCTCGACCATCGGCGAGGACTACGCCGCCACCGTGCTGCGCGATCCTTGGGACATGTCGGGGCCGACCGACCTGGCCAACCTGGGCGAGGAGTTCTTTAGCTCGCCCGAACTCTACGCCTTGCGCCAGTTCTACGACTACGACTTCACGGACGGGGTGTTCTCGGCCACGGCGGATTCCAGTTACGCCCAGCAGCACTACAGCGTATGGAGGCAGTCCGACGTGCAGCTCTGGCCCACCATCGACCGGGCACAACCGGTGGACACCGGCAAGTACCGGTACCTGGTGGTGCGCATGTGGGTGGACGAACCGGGCAATCGCACCTTGTCCCAGCGCGTGTTTGATGGCTGGGTGGGCCGGGTGGTGTGGTGGAACGGCGACATCCATGTCGATGGCTTCTGCACTGATGAGTTCTTCTACTACGAGGGCTGGAACACCTACTTCATCGACCTGGAGGCGCGCGATTGGCCGATCGGCTACCAGCCGACCTGGAATGCGCGATCGTGGGAGGCCAGCGGGTCCATTAGCCACATGCGCTTCGACCCGCTCGAGGTCTCCGTCGACACCCGTTTCCACATCGACGAGATCCGGCTGCTGGCCGATCCGGTGGTCGATAGGAGCATGAAGCTTGACCTGGGGGTGGGTGACGCGGACGGCCACCCCGTCACGTTGAGCTACTTTTACGACACGGACAACCATGGATTCGATGGCCGTCCGCTCTCCTCGACGAGTCAGAGTGGCCTGGCGGCAGAAGCGGCGGCTGAGGCTGCCGGGCTCGGCCGGCGATCCTACCTGCCCCTGGTTGCCTTGCGCCCCGTAGCCGAGTTGCGCCCGCTGATGACGGACTCCGACCTGGCCCTCACAAGGGCCGTTCTCAACATGTCGGCGGTCCCGGCGGGCGACTACTTCATCTATGCTTGTGCCACCGACGGCATCGCTGAGACCTGCCACTACCTGCCCATCCCCGTTACTGTCGCCCACCCTTAGTCGAGCTGATCCCTTCCCAGGTCTTGGCTCCGGCCCTAGGCCGGCGCTATACTGTCGCCTAGGCACCTACGGTCGGAGGGAGCATGGAGCGTCGCGGGGGAGAGCGGATCGAGCGAAAGCGCGAGGTGGACTTCCTGCTGGGAGCCATGCGAGAGTCGTTGGCCGCCGGTGGTGAGTACCTGGCGCACCGTCGCTTCCCGACCGGTCCCATCTGCCACGACCGCAACATCAGCTATATGCATAAGGCCGTCTGGGGCATGTATGCGGGCGGAGTCGATCACTCGATCCTGGCCGAAGTGCTGGACTGGGTGGGCCGCGAGGCCCTGCAGCCTAACGGCGACTTCTTCTTTCCCGAGGAAGAGCCGCAATACCGCATCGACCAGCGTGTCTACCGGCCCCTGACCTTCCTCAAGGTAGCGGTCTGGATCGACCATCCCCTGGCGCGCAACGCGAACGTCATCCAGCGCATTCACCAGTACCAGCACATTTCAGGCGGGACCTTCAACTACATCGGCGAGGACCCGCTCCAAGTGCAGCCGCGGGCTACCCTGGGAACGCTGAACTCCTCCTTCTTCGGCCACCTGATGCTCGGCTTGGGCGACAAGGACCGCGCTCTGGCGACCGGCGAGTTCCTGCGCCGCTTCGTGGACTTGAACCGCGAGCCCATGGCGCAGGGCATCTTCTACAGCAACGTCAACCTTGAGGGCGCACTGCTCACCGATGCGGCGCCGGGACAGCGCTACGTGAGGCTTGTGGACGCGAGTCTGCCGAAACAGGAGTTCTGGCAGACGGGAACTACCATGGCCTACTTGGCGGTCCTCTACGAGGCGGTGCGGGACCAGTGGGGTGGGGAGGAGAAGGCACGGCCCTACCTGGAGGCAGCCGTGTCGCTCCTGTCTTTCGACGCCGGACAGCCGCTGGAGGGCTATCTCTGGCCGTCGAAGTGCAAGGTAGGCTGGGGCGCGGGCGAACTGCTGCGCGTCATGGTCAAGTACGGGCTGGGCACCGACGAGCAGATCGAGGACGCCTATCAGGTGGCGCGCAAGGTGGGCGTGCACACTTTCATGGGCAACCAGCTGTCCAGCGGCGGCTGGTCGGCCATGCACTACCCGTTGAGCGAACTGGACCCGGAGTACCGGCTTTCCTATGTGCCGGTGCGGGGGCGAGTGAACGTCCCGCAGAAGGCGGTGCCCGGCTACAGCAAGCTGTTCCTGCCCCCGGAGGAGAGCACCGGTGAGTTTCTCGGCGAGCTGGAGGCGGTGTACCGCGGACTGACCGCTTACCGCAGGCGGCTCGGATAGGCCGGCGAGGCGGCCAGCGCCGAACCGGCAACGAGGCAGCGGTGTTATCACCGGTACACGAGAGGGCGGAGGATTCACCATCGAAGAGTTGGCGACGCAAGTTCTGGGCACGGCAGTGGGAGCGTTCCTGTTAGGTTCCTTCCCCAGCGGCTACCTGGTCGGTCGGCTTTGGGGCAAGGATGTTCGCCTGTGGGGCTCCGGTCGCACCGGCGGCACCAACGTCTTGCGGACGTGCGGTCCGGTGGCGGCGGCCCTGACGGTCGCGGGAGACGGGCTGAAGGCGGTGGCGGCCATCTGGTTGGCTAATACCTTGTTGGGCACGGGCTGGGGCCAGGTTCTGGGCGGCTCGTTGGCGGTGCTGGGGCACATCTACACGCCCTTCCTCAATTGGCGCGGTGGACGCGGAGTGGCCACTGCCCTCGCGGCGCTCGCCGTGTTTTGCCTGCCGTGCGCCCTGGCTCTGCTTCTGGTCGCCGGCGTGGTCGTGTTCGCCTCTCGCTATGTGTCGCTGGCCTCCCTCACCGCCGCGACGCTCATGCCCGTATTCATCCTCATCTACTATCTTCGTGTCGGTGGTGACTGCGTCTGGGTGAGCTACGGCGTCATCGCTTGCCTCGCCATCTGGATCGCTCACCGTGACAATGTGCAGCGCCTGATCCGCGGCACCGAGCGGCGCTTGGGGGAGAAGGCTACGCCGAGCGACGCTGCTTAGCTTCAGGGCAGGGCCTGTCACGGCTGCCCACGCTGATGTATAATCGCCTGCTATGCTGACCGGCAGGCGGGCGGTTGTCCATGGAGGCTGAGGGAGTCAAGGTCACGGTGGCCCTGCTGGCCGGCCTCGCGTCGTTCGCGTCCCCCTGCGTGCTCCCTCTGGTGCCGGCCTATCTCGGCATGCTCGCCGGGCTGAGCCTGGAGGGATGGGCCGCACATCGCCGGCACGTCCTCCTGCACGCGCTCCTTTTCGTTCTCGGCTTCAGCCTGCTGTTCATCGTCTCCGGTGCGGCCGCCACGGCCCTGGGCCGGACGCTCTCCCGCCAGTTGCCTTGGCTCCAACGCGTGGGCGGGCTGGCCTTGGTAGTCCTGGGGTTGCACCTGATGGGCGTGATTCAGGTCCCCTTTCTGGCCCGCACCCGCAGCCTCAGCGGCTCCGCCAGGCCGGGCGCCGGCTACCTGGCCTCTTTCCTGACCGGCATGTTCCTCTTCACCGGCTGGGTGCCCTGCGTGGGCCCGGTGCTCATGGCGATCTACATGCTGGCGGGGGTAAGCGAGACCCTTGGGCAAGGCGTGGTGCTGCTGGCCGCCTACTCGGCCGGGCTGGGCCTTCCGTTCCTGCTGGTGGCGGTCTTCGCCGGCGGGCTGGTTCCACGGCTACGGCGGCTCGGCCGGGCGGCGCGCTGGATCGAGCTCGTGAGCGGGCTGCTGGTGATCGCTGTGGGCCTGGCAGTCTTCTTTGACGCGCTCGTGATCCTCGCTCGTTACGGCAGCTTCCTTGGTTTCCAGTGAGCCGTTAGTTAGGAGTTGGGCCTAAGTGGACGAAGCTGGCGGCTACGCCGAACCTCCCGTGCGCGGGCGCAGCACCCTGTCTTCACTGGCGCTGGCGGCGTTGGGCGTGCTCCTCGCCCTGGCGGCGCAGACGGCCTACCGCACTTGGCGTGGTCCGGATCGAGCGGTGGCCGCTGAAGTCGGATCGATCGCTCCCGATCTGCAGTTGCCCGGTCTCAGTGGCGCCGAGGTAAGGCTTGCCGACTTCCGCGGACGCACCGTGCTGCTCAACTTCCGTACCACCTGGTGCCGGTACTGCCGGCAGGAGGCGCCGATACTCCAGGAGGCCCACGCAACGATCGACGGCCTGGCCGTGTTGAGCGTGTACATTCAGGAGACCGCCGCCCAGGTGTCGGCCTACCACGCCGAGTTGGGCCTGACCTTCCCCGCCGTCGTCGACGATCGGGCGACGGCGGCCCGGACCTACCGCGTGGAGGGGATACCGCAGTCGTTTGTCATCGATGCGCAGGGGGTGATCACCGCCGCCCATCTGGGCCCTCTGACGATGGAAGGCGTCAGAGAGTACGTGGAAAGCGGCAAGTAGCGTGGCGGAGGGTCGTCCGACTCCGACAGAAAGCGCGGCCCTGCCCGAGTGGGAGCGCCGGCTGGTTATTGGCGCCGATCGGGCCATCTACTGGATGACGTCTCACTGGGCGCTGGTGTTCAACTCCGTGTTTCTGCTCATTGTCGGCCTCGCGTTGGCCTCCCCGCTGCTTTGCTCTGCCGGGCTGGAGGGGCCGGGCCAGGCGATCTTCCGCGCCTACCGAGTCACCTGCCACCAACTGCCGGAGCGCTCCTTCTTCATCGACGGGTACCAGGTCGCCTTCTGCCAGCGCGACGTGGGCGTGCAACTGGGCCTCTTCCTGGGTGGCGTCGCCTATGCCGCCAGCGGTGGTCGGATCCGCCTGCGCAACGTGGCGGTCTACGTTCTGGTCTTCCTCGTGCCCGTGGCGCTTGACGGCGTCACCCAGCTGGCGGGCCTGCGCACCAGCGTCTGGCCTCTGCGCCTGGGCACGGGCCTCCTATTCGGCGTCGGCACCACGCTGACAGCCTATCCGCACTTCGACAAGGCCATGCGCGACACGCGCCGGGAACTGGAGGGCCGCTTCGGCCCCGGGCTGGCGCGCCTACGGAAGAGGGGCTAGCGCTCCGGAGCCCCTCACCCGCAGTCGCCGCAGCCTGTCCCTTCGGCTTGACTCTCCCTTGATGCTACACCAGACTGGCTCTTGTCGTTGCGCTTTCCGAACGGCGCGCCGCCGGACAGAGGGTGGGCAACGCGTCGGTCATCATTTGGTCGTGGCGGGAACCCCCGCCAAAGGAGAGAGCTATGAGTACAGGGCGTACTACTCGGCGCAAGTTCATGCTGCTGTCGGCCGTTTCGGCTACTACCGCGGTGGCCACGGCCTGTGGCGGTGCCGCCCCGGCGGCGACCACGGCCCCGGCCGCGCCGGCGGCGACCGCCGCGCCCGCCGCGCCGGCGGCTGGGGCCGGCAAGTACCAGGAGGCGCCTTCACTGGCGGCCCTGGTCGCTTCGGGAGACCTTCCTCCGGTGGAGGAGCGGGTGCCCAGCGAGCCCTTGGTGGTCGAGTGCATCGACGAGGTGGGCCAGTACAGCGATGACCTGCACCGAGTACTCACCGGCCCGTCGGACATGTCGGGCTACTACCACATGGTGCAGGAAGCGTTCTCCCGCTTCGACTACAGCTCCGGCGAACTCAAGATCGTCCCCAACATAGTCAAGTCCTGGGATATCCAGGAGAATGGGGCCCTCTACACCTTCCACTTGCGGAAGGGCATGAAGTGGTCCGACGGGGAGCCCTTTACCGCGGACGACATCATGTTCTGGTATGAGGACGTGGCCCTCAATCAGGAGCTGTCGCCGGTCTTTCCCGGCTGGCTAAGCGTGGCCGGCAAGCCGGTGGTAGTGGAGAAGGTGGACGACTACACCGTGACCTTCCGCTTTGCCCAGCCCTATGGCATCCTGCTGGAAGTGATGGGCTTCCGGGGCGAAGGCATACTCACTCCCAAGCACTACCTGCAGCAGTTCCACCCCGCCTATGCGGACGCTGACGAGTTGGCCGCCAAGGTCAAGCAGGCGGAGTTCGAGCACTGGTACCAGCTCTTCGGCGACCGCAACAGCCACGGCAACAACCCCGATCGGCCGGTGCTGTTCGCCTGGAAGGTAGAGACTCCCTTCCCGGCTCAGCGCATGGTGGCCGTGCGCAACCCCTACTACTGGAAGGTGGATACCGAAGGAAAGCAGCTGCCTTACTTCGAGCGCCTGGTGAGCGACCTGGCCGAGAACAACGAAGTGATCATGATGAAGGCCATCGCCGGCGAGGTTGACTTCCAGTACCGCCACATGGGCTTCGCCAACTACTCGCTCCTCAAGGAGAACGAAGAAGGCGGCGACTACCGGGTGCGCGAGTGGGTGGGCGGCCCGTTCCCGTGCATCTACACCAACCAGAGCGCGATGGACCCGGCGCAGCGCGAGGTGCTGGCGATGAAGGACTTCCGCCACGCGCTGTCGTATGCCATCAACCGGGACGAGTGCAACGACCTCTTCTGGCACGGCCTAGCCATCCCCAGCCATCCCTGCGCCGGCCCAGGCGACCCGTTCTGGAAGGAAGGGTTCGGCACCACGGCCGTCGAGTACGACCCGGAGAAGGCCAACCAGATGCTGGACGCCATCGGGCTGGACAAGCGCGATGGCGACGGCTACCGCCTGCGCCCGGACGGCAAGCGCCTGCAGTTGCTGATGGAGGCCTACCCAAGCGAGATGGGGGTGCCCGCCATCGATATCTTCGGTCAGGTGGCCATGTACTGGCAGGAAGTGGGCATTGACGCTCAGGCGAAGGAGATCGAGCGATCGCTCTGGAGCCAGCGCGTGAGCGCCAACGAGATGGACATGCCCGCCTATGACATCGACAAGATCCTATGGATGCTGGACCCCGGGTGGTACGTCCCCTACGGCTTCTGCTACTGGGCGGGCGCCTTCGCGCAGTGGCAGGCCAGCGGCGGCAGCGCCGGCGAGGAGCCGCCCGCGGAGATCAAGGAGATCATCGAGTGGTACGACGCGCTCCGCAGTGAGGCTGATCCCGTTAAGCGACTGGAGTGGGGCCAGAAGATCCTGGAGCGGCACAACGAGATGATCTACGTGATTGGCGTGTGCAACATCGACCTGCAGCCCTGCATCGTCAAGAATGACTTGGTCAACGTGCTGGAGAACGGCCTGGCCGTGCCGGCGATCCGTCAGGAGGGTCTCACCTGGCCCTTCCAGGTGTGGCGTCGCAGCTAACCTGTGTCCCCAGGGGCGGGCGGGGCGGCGCCCTGCCCGCCCTTTGTTTGGAGCCGCATATGAGTGGTCCTTCCCCGCGGAAAGGGGTAACATGGCGCCTCGCAGTGGCGCCCGAGGTGCTTACCGAGTACGCCGGCGCCAAGCTGGGCGCGTACTACACCGATCCGGAGACCATGCTCCTCACCCAGCAGAGGGCGCGAGAGCGCTTCCTGGCCCTCTACGGCATCGAGGTGACGCGGCCCCATGTGGCCGTCCCGGCCTACATCGGTGCGGCGGCCTTGGGGGCGCACATCCTCTACCCCGAGGATAGCTCGCCGATGCTGGAGGACCAGGGGAGGGTAGTTCCCACGGCCGCGGCGGCCATGGCCTTGGCTGTCCCCGATCCGGCCGCCGACCCTGCTTTCGCCTGGATGCTGGAGGTGCGCGAGTTCATCATGCGCGAGGCCGGCGTCCAGGTAGGCATCCCCGCCGGGCAGGAGGGGCCGATTACGACGGCCATACTCCTCCGCGGCCAGGCCTTTCTGATCGACCTGTACGAGGCGCCGCAAGCGGCCCATCACCTGCTGGACGTGGTCACGGAGACGTACCTAGCCTACGTCCGCTATGCCCGGGATCTCAGTGGCGAGAGCGGCGGCGCCGTTGGCATCGCCGACGACTTCGCCGGGCTGATCTCGCCCGCCATGTGGCCGGAGTTCGTCCTGCCCTATTGGCGGCGCATCTTCGAGCAGTTGGGACCCGGCCGCCGGGTGGTGCACTCGGAGCTACTGCGCGATCAGCACCTGAAGTTCCTGGCCGAGCTCAAGATCGATCACTTCGATCCCGGGGCAGACCAGCTCCTCACCGGCCCTGTGATTCGAGCCCAGACGGACATACCCTTCACACGCTACTTCCTCCCCGTGGACGACCTCACGCTCATCACGCCGGACGGAGTTCGCCGGCGCTACGAGGAAGAGGTCGCCGGCGGCGCGAGCCACATCGAAGCCGACATCAGCGGGCGAGGCATTCCTCACGACAACATCCGAGCCTTCATCGACGTGGCTCGGCAGTACGAGTGACAGTAGGAGAGGACGGCATGGTCATTGACTTCCATCTACACGTGGGCGACTTTCGTATGATGGGCCGCGAGGACCGCGTGCCCATGACCTGGGAAAACCAGTTGGCCCGCCTCGACGACGAGGGCATCGATCTGGCGGTGTTCCTGCCCGTCTACAACACCTCGCCCGAGGGCTGCCCCTTCCCTATGCTCTACGACGACCGCGCCTGCCTGCGTGATCAGGTGGTGGACGCCGGCCTCTACCCGGACCGCATCATCCCCTTCGGCAACATGGACCCGCGCTGGGGGAGCAACAGCCCGAGGACCGACTTCGGTCCGATCCTCGACTGGTTCCAGGACCACGGTTGCCGCGGCGTCGGGGAGATCACGGCCAACGTCGCTTTCGACGACCCGCGGAACGTGAACATGTTCCGGCAGCTGGGCGAGCGGGGCATGCTTGTCACCATCGAGAGCTGCACCTTCGGCCCCGGCCACTATGGGTACCAGGATGACCCAGGCCTGCCGCACCTCGAGCGTCTGCTGCAGTTGGCGCCGGACACTATCGTCATAGGACACGGGCCGGGCTTCTGGGCGAACATAGCCGGGATCACGACCGTGGAGGAGATGCGGGGCTATCCCAAGGGTCCGATCCCCCGCGAGGGGGCGGTGTCGCGCTTGCTTCGCGAGTACCCCAACATGTACGCGGACACGTCGGCCGGGAGCGGCTGGAACGCCCTGACGCGCGACCCCGACTTCGGGATTGCCTTCCTGAACGAGTTCCAGGACAAGATCCTCTTCGGCACGGACGTGTGCTTCGCGGACGAGCAGGGCCGGGCGCCCCAGTTGGGGTACCTCAAGCAGCTGCTCGCCGAAGGTAAGCTGGGCGCCGAGGCGTATGAGAAGATAATGTCGGGCAATGGGCTGAGGCTGCTGGGCATGGCGTAGGCGGACGGGGACAAGGAGAGCGCCGGCGGGAGGTGGGTCTGGGCACGAGAGTCAAGCAGTTGGCCAGTTGGGAGGCTATCCAGGGTGAGATAGCCGGGCGCATGGCACTGATTATGGCACTGCTGGCCTGGTACGGCTGGTATCGTGCCCTGCTGGCCCCCCAATGGGACGGCCGGGTGGTGGTGGTGCTGTTGCTTGCCACCGCCATTTGTCTTGCGCCCCTTTGGTGGCGGCGTCTTGTTGGGCCCTGGGCGAACGTGGCTCAGGTCTCGGCGTCGCTGGCCGGAGCGTTGGTCTGCTACTGGGTGTTCGGCTATCGAATCGCTCTGCTGTTTGTCGTCGTGCCGTTGCTGCAAGCGTCACTTGCCTTGGCGGCGCCTTTGGCGATCGGGCTGACGATCGCAACGTGCGTGGGCATCGGCCTTGCGGCGCCCGGTGGGGGCGTCGTCCTCTGGGCCTACCATGCCCTGTACCTAGGTGTCGCGGCGACCGGGGTTCTGGTGTCATGGCGACTGAGAGAGGCGCTGGAGGACTCCTGGCGTCATGTGGGAATCACCGGGGATCTGGTGCGGGAGGTACGTGCCCGGCAGGAGGAGATCAACCAACTCAATAAGGCGCTGCGCGTCTCCAACGGCCTCTTGAAGCGGAGCCTGGCTGAGTTGGCGCTGGCCACTCGGGAGGCCGAGGAAGCTCGCCACCTGAAGGAGCAGTTCGCTACTACAGTGAGCCACGAGCTGCGGACGCCTCTGAACATAATCCTGGGTTTTGTGGACGTGATGCAGCAATACCCCGAGATCTACGGGGACGTCAACTGGACGCCTCTGTTGCGTCGCGATCTGGGTGAGATTCAGCGCGGCGCCCGGTACCTGTCGTCGCTGGTGGACGACATCCTCGACTTGGCGCGCATACAGGCACTGCGGATGCCCATCCATCGTGAACCCACCGACATGAAGGCTCTGGTAGACGAGGTCGTAAGCCTTGCCGGGCGGCTGCTGTTGCAGAAGGAAGCAGTGCGCCTGTGGGCTGAGGTGCCGGACGGCCTACCTCCACTATACGTGGACCAGACACGGATTCGCCAGGTGCTGCTCAATCTCCTCGCCAACGCTTGCAGGTTCACCTCGGTGGGCGAGATCAAGGTCGGGGTACGGCTGGAGGAGGCCAACCTACTGGTGACGGTCTCGGATACGGGCTCTGGGATCGCGTCAGAGCAACTGGACGCCATCTTCGAGGAGTTCCGGCAGGAGGACGGACGCGACCTGGACGAGCAGCAGGTGGCGGGCAAGGGGCTAGGCCTGGCCATCGCGCGGCGGTTTGTGCAGATGCATGGCGGCGCCATCTGGGCCGAGAGCGTGGTGGGTGAGGGAAGCTCGTTCCACTTCACCTTGCCTCTACAGGAAAAGCGTGTAGTCAGCCTGGCGGCGCCCTCGGCGACTGGGTTGCCGGCAGGGGACTACGAGCCGGCGGTGGTACTGGTCGGTGGTGGTCTGGGCCAGGTGTTCCTGGAACGTCACCTGGAGGGGTACCGCGTTCTGGCGGTCCCTGACCTGCTTGCCGCGCGGAGGCTGGCAAGGGAAGAGGATCCGCGGGCGATCATCATCAATGCACCGCCGCCCGATGAGGGGGCTACGACAGCCGCGCTGCCGCCTATCTTGGCGGAGCCTGTTCCCGTGGTACAGTGCTCTCTTCCCACGCTAACGCTGGAGCGTCAGCTGTTCGACGACTGGCTAGTCAAGCCTATCACGTCCGAGCGGCTGCTCGCCGCGCTGGCCCCCTTTGCGGACGCCCGGCGGGTGTTCGTCGCGGATGACGACCGGGCTTTCGTGCGGCTGGTGCGGCGCATCCTGGAGGCTCAGGGCGGTCGCTACGCCGTGGACTGGGCGCATCGGGGCGATGACGCGCTGGAGGCGCTCGAGAAGGACGGCGCCGATGTGGTGCTGCTGGACATTGCCTTGCCCGGACTGGACGGTCGCGCGGTGGCCCGCGCCCTGCGCGAGGTGCACCCCGACCGTCCACCGGCCGTCATCGCGGTGACGGCAGTCCAGCCGGGCCTTGAAGGACCTTCCGGGAGTCCGCACTCCTTCGCGGTGACCTCAAGCGCCGGATTCCGCGAGGAGGACACTCTGGCGCTCCTGCGGGTCTGCCTGGCTCAGCTTAGGCCGGTGAGTCTCGGTGGACAGCCCGACTTAGGGCGTTCAGAAGAGCAGGCCGCGACACCGGCTTCGTGAGGTAGTCGCTCGCGCCCAGAGCCAGCCCTAGTGCCGGATCGTCCACTACGGAGCAGATGATCACCGGCAGGCGGCGCGTGCGCTCGTCGGTTCGGAGCGCCTGCAGGACGCGCCATCCGTCGGTCTCCGGCATCATTATGTCCAGCAACACCGCCTCAACGCCGCTGCCCAGCGCCATATCGGTTGCCAATCGCGGGTCGGGCGCCAATACCGGCAGCCAGTTGCTGTTCGACAGGTAGCGCTCGTAGAGGGCGAAGGCGGCCGGGTTGTCCTCGACGACCAACACGCGTCGGTCCGCGCAGCGGGGGAAGACTAGACACAGCCGGCGCCGATGGCCGTCGCGCTCGATGTGGTGGCGCACCCCCTGGGACTCCGCGACCCTGAGGGCTGCCTGCAGAAGACCGGGCCCCGGATGCTCCTCGACCTGCCCGACAGGCAAGCAGAGCCGGATCTCGTCTCCCTGTAGCGACAGGTCGACCTCTATGTTGGACACTCCACCCTGTACGAGGGCGCTCGCGATCTGGGTGATGATCTCGCCAAGGATTCCCGGGCTGGCCCTAGTGATGCACGCCTCGGCGGGTTGATGTAGGCAGGTCGCAACTCCCCTTGATCTCGCCAGTGGCGCGATGGTGGACAGGGCATCAGTCACGATGTCGGCGAGGTCGACGCGCTCGGAGGTGCGGCCAAGGGCCTCGATCTCTTCCGCCAGCGCTCCGGAGGGCGACCGCTGCACCGGCGCCTCTGAGGGTCGGGCGAGAGCCTCGCACAGCCGATCCTCGCCCCAACGCAGGTCCCGGTAGACTTGTCGGGGGCTCAGGCCCAACTCCTCCGCGATCTCGTCGACGGCGAGTCCGTCGACGTAGCGTAAGGTCAAGCACTGGTGAGCCCGGTACTCGGACGCGGAGGGGGCGATGCGGCCGCCAGGCCGGAGCGCCTCGACGGCATCCAGCAGCAGGCGCCGGAGCGTGATGCCGGGTTCCCTGGAATGACGAACGAGGCGTTTGGCGAGGGCGCACTGCACCAGGTCGTCCGGCCGATACAAGCAGAGAAGAGCCTGGCGCATCTCCTCTAGGGGGATGGCGGGCTGAGTGGAGTCGTTCACGGTTGGACCCTTTGCGGCGCCGCGAGTTGGTGCATTGTCAGGTTCTGTCACGGGATTGTCAAGCGATGGTGTCTGGGGGTGGCTATACTGAGGGGCAGGGACGAATGCCGTTCGCAGCGCTGCTCATGCGGCGCCGAACGGTCACGAGGCCGGTGGACGACTGCCGGCTATCTGGTAGGGGAGGACAAGATGGCAAAGCGAATGGACAGACGGCACTTCCTTTGGTTGGCAGCCGCTACCGGTGGCGCCAGCGTCTTGGCAGCCTGTGCTCCGGTCACCCAGCAGCCGGTGACGGAAGGGGCTCCCGCGGCTCCTGCGGCCGCTGAGCAAGCTCCCGTCACCCTGATCCACTGGCAGCATCACTCGGACAGCCGGTCGCAAGTGGTGGAGCAGTTCAAGGCCCGATTTGAGGACGAGAACCCGAACGTAACCATCGACTTCCAGTCCATACCCTGGTCGGACTACTGGGGCAAGCTGGCCTCGGGCATAGCGGCAGGAGCGGGATCGGCGCCCGATGTCTTCCAGATCCCCATGGGGCTGGTGGAGGAGTACGTCGCCGGCGGCAGCCTGGTGCCGATCAGCGACTTGGTCATGTCTGCAGCCGATATCGAGGCGACCTACCTCCCGTGGACGGTGCAGCGGGCCAAAGCGGACGGCAAGTACTTCGGCCTGCCGCTGGACGTACAGACGCTGGTGATGTACTGCAACAACGAGCTTTTCGAGGAGGCGGGCCTCGATCCCACCGAGCCATTCCTTGATCATGCCGACTTCGCTGAGAAGGCCAGGCTGCTCACCAAGAAGACCGGCGATGAGTTCGACCAGGTTGGGTGCGACGTTAGCTACTACTGTGTGTGGCTCACCACATTGTTCCAGCAGTTCCTGCAGCGCGAGAAGGGTGGGATTCCCTGGGTGGACCCGGCTACGAATAAGCTGGTCTACAACGATTACCCGGAGATCTTCGACGTGTTCTCGTGGTACGTCGAGCTTTCCGCCGACGTCTTTGATGTGGCCTTTATGTCCGGCCAGGACCGCTTCGCCTTGGGGCGGGCCGCCATTAACCTAAGTCACCCCGTCTACCGAGGATCCCTCAAGATGCTGGCTCCTGACCTCGCCTACACCGTGAACCCCTTCCCGCCTCGCTCGGTGGGCCAGGAGCTCTACACCGCTGGCAGCCACTGGATGTGGGTGGTGGGCAAGTGGGCTCCCGACTATGAGACAGCATGGAACTGGGTCAACTACTGCACCAATAAGCCGGCTCAGATCGTCTGGTCCGACGTAGGCGGCGACCTGCCCAGCCACCAGGGCTTGGTGGACGACCCGCGCTTCCGCAAGGACGCTAACGCCGAGGTCTGCATGGACTCGCTGAAGTACGCGTCACCGTGGGAGTGGATCGGCTGGGCCGAGTGGGTGAAGGAGTTCGGCGACGCCCACGACCGCGTGGTGATCGGCAACGAGGACGCCAGGCAGTCGTTCAATACCATGATCGAGAACCTGAACGTGGTGGTTGAGACTCACACCGTCCGGGGCTGACGTTTCGTGCGGGAGGGGGCCCAACCCCCCGCCCGCCGCGGCTACGGACTTGCCACACCTCCATCGTGAGCGAGAAGGGAGCCCATCGTATGGCATCTCAGGCAGGAGAGTTGAAGGCCAAAAAGACGGGGTGGAACCGCCAACGGCGCAGGGAAACGGCCTGGGCCTATGCGTTCCTGACGCCCGCCTTCTTCTTCCTCGTCATGCTCCTGCTGTTTCCCATAATGTTCGCGTTCTGGATTAGCCTGCACGACTGGAGTCTCATACCGCGACCGACTCCGTTCATCGGGCTGGAGAACTACAGCACCGCGCTTGGCGACGCTCTCACTATCAAGAGCATCAGGAACACCTTCATCTACACCATCGGCGCCGTACCGGTCAGTCTGGCCCTCTCTCTGCTGCTCGCCATCGTCATGAACCAGGACGGGCTGCCGTTTCGCACTCTCTTCCGCACAACCTACTTCATCCCAGTCATCACTTCTTGGGTGGCCGTCTCATTCGTCTGGATCTGGATGTTCGAGCCGCGGTATGGTCTGGTGAACAGCGCCCTGAGGCTGATCGGCGTAACCGGTATCCGCTGGCTAGCTTCACCCCAGTGGGCTCTGCCTGCCATCATGCTGGTGTCCATCTGGAAAGGCCTGGGCTACAACATGGTGATATTCCTGGCCGGTCTCCAGACTATCCCCCGGGAACTGATGGAGGCGGCTCGCATAGACGGGGCGAACCGCTGGCAGTCGTTCGTCAACATCACCTTTCCACTCCTGAACCCGACTATCGTGTTCCTCACGGTGACTGCCGTCATCGGATCGCTACAGGTGTTTACGCCGGCGGTCATCATGACCACGGTGCAGGGGGAAGCCGGCGGGCCAATCAACTCGACTCGGGTCATGGTGTACCACATCTACTCCATGGCCTTCCGCGCCAACCGATTGGGGTACGGCGCCGCGCTGGCGTTTATCCTGTTCGCGATCATCTTGGTGATCACCATCATCCAGTTGCGGCTTACTCAGAGGGAGTTTGAGTATGCCTAGTACTGTGGCTCCCGTTCTCTCGACATGCGCTGCCATGAGGGACGATAGCTATGCCTACCAGTAAGGCGGCAACCTCCGCCGTACACAAGCGGAGAGGCTTGACGACCGGGCTCAACCTGGGAGAGAAGCTTGGTGTGGGTTTAGGCCTAGTGGTCCTCACCTTCGGCGCAATATGGATGCTTCTGCCTCTGGTCTGGATGATTTCGGCATCGCTTATGCCCCTCTCGGAAGTGATCAAGGTGCCGCCGGTCTGGTTTGCGCCTGACAGATACTCCTTGGCCAACTACATGGAGGTCTGGTCGCGAGTCGGCTTCTCCCGTTACTTCTTCAACAGCGCTTTCGTGGCTGTGACAATCACTATCATTCAGCTTCTCACCAGCGCCATGGCCGGATTCGCCTTCGCGCGCTATGACTTCCCCGGCCGCAATGTCATCTTCCTTATCATCTTGGCCACAATGATGATTCCCTTCCAGGTGATCATGATCCCTCTCTTCATCATGATGGCTCGACTTAGGCTGGTGAACACCATCTGGGGGCTCATCGTGCCTTCGATGGTCACCGCATTCGGCGTGTTCTTGATGCGTCAGTTCATGATGGGGGTCCCGAGGCCGCTGTTGGAGGCGGCGCGCATCGACGGCGCCTCGGAACCCTACATCTTCGCTCGCATCATGATCCCCCTCTGTAAGCCGGCGTTGGCGGCGCTGGGCATCTTTGCCTTTCTGGGGAGCTGGGACAACTTCCTCTGGCCTCTGATCATCATCAATAGCCAGAAGCTCTGGACCCTGCCGATAGCCATGTCGCGCTTCACAGAGCAGTACATAGCGCAGACTCACCTCCAGATGGCGGGAGCCTCGATCATGTTCGTGCCCGTCCTGGTTGTATTCCTGGCGATGCAGAGGAACTTCATCGAGGGCATAGCCCTGACCGGCCTTAAGGGCTGATGATCAGGAATCGACGGTGACTACTCACTTCTCAGCACTGCGGAGGCCCGTATGCGCGAGACTATGACGCCGCGGGAGCGGCTCCTTGCCGCCTACCGTTGCCAGCCGGTGGACCGCGTCCCCATCAGGGTTTGGGGCGCCGAGCCGAGCATGAAGGTCTGGCACCCGTCCTTCCAGCCGATACTCGACGCTGCTCTTGAGCATACCGACATCGTCACCGGCTGGGGGACGTGGTCCAACATATTTCACTCCGCGTCTAGCGAGATCGATGTTGTTGTGTCCGATCGTCCTGGTTCGCACTCTGGGTTTGTGGACCGGGTGACCACCTACCGGATCCCGGGTGGAGAGCTGACGCAGATAGAGGCCGTCAGCACCGAGCACAAGCCGGGCCGGGTGATGAAGTTCTTCATCGAGAGCGAGGCGGAGGCCGAGCTATGGCTCTCCGCGCCCTACGTGGCAGCTCGACCTGACGTCACTCCGTTCTTTGAGAAGACCAGGGAGCTGGGCGAGGCTGGTTTGGTGATGGCCTATATGGGTTCGCCTGTCTATGCCGTGTACGAGATGATCGGTAGCGAACGGCTGGCTCTTTGGAGCATTGACCGGCGTGACCTCCTGCGAGAGATGGTGAAGACGATGACTACCCGGCTTCTCCATGAGGTGGTTCATCAGTTGGAGAACGGCGTTGGACCCGCCTACGGCTACGTGGGACCGGAGCTCTGCATCCCGCCTCTGATGACCCCGCAGGACTTCGAGGAGTTCGTGGTCGGCCCTGAAGGCGAGATCATCCGGCACATTCGCGATGCCGGCGGGTTCGTCTGGCTGCACTGCCACGGAGACATGGGTCCAGTGCTGGACGGCCTCCAGAGGATGGGTGTGGCGGCTCTCAACCCGATAGAACCGCCGCCGATGGGTAGCCTGACCATGAGGCAGGTGCGCGAGCGTGTCGGCAACGCCATGTGCCTGGAGGGCAACATCGAGGCCGACGATCTCTTCCGCGCGCGGCCGGGCCGGATACGGGAGTTGGTGCGCACCGCGATCGAAGAGGCGCGCGGCGGAGGGTTCGTGTTGTGCCCCACGAGCGGCTTCATGGAATGGTCCACCGCCAGTCCCACTCAAGTGAGCAACTACCTGGAGTTCATTCAGGCCGGGCTGGACTTCGGTCGGGACTTCGCGTAACCGACGAACCCCGGCGCCCTGTAGGAGGCCGCCCGAGCGGGCGGCCTCCTACTGCGTTTGGCCTGGCGTGAGTCCGGCGAAGGAGGAACGTAGGCAATTCATATGGTAAACTCCCCCTCGCAGCGCTTGTAATCGCCCGGGTGTCTCGGTAGAATTGGGCTGTAACGAGGGTGGTTGGGTGCCACCCTCGGCGCAATGGCGAGCGAGCACAGCTGTTTTGCGGCTTGAGGCGCACTCGCTTTTCGGTGTTCTGGGCGATAGTCGGTCTTCGCTGTATCGACAGGACGCCAACAGCGCACCACGATCCGGTCGTTGGGAGGTCAGCCCGGCGGCCAGAGCCGTATATCGGTGGATGGTGGGCGCTGCTACGGCCGTTGCTTGTGTGGCGGCCGGCTACGGGAGGAGAGGGTGACTGCTTTCGTCTGGGTGACGCAATGCGCCGGCCGTAACACGGCTGTGCTGTCTTCGTGCGCCCCGAGACGCGCCGCCCACTCCTTCTTCCCCTTAGGCACGATTCCTCTCACCGCTCCCGTACTCGAGTTTCCGAGGCCGACGGAGCGGACGGCGCCAAATACCGGTAGAAGGAGGCGAACCTTTGAACGCGCGGAAGCTTCCGCTTCCGGGGTGCACGCAGGTGCGTTACCTGCTGGCCCCAGAGGGGGAGTCCGCGCTAGGTTCACGGACTACGGGCCCACCGCAGCCGCGAAAGCTGCGGCGGTACCGAGCCGGAGCCTGGGCGCGAGCACGACCCCCGTGATCGGCGTAGCACCATTCTCTGCATCGCGGCTTCCTGGTTTCTTAGCAGTCAAGGAGAATGCACGATGAGGAAATGGGTGCTACGGTCGTTGGGCCTCACGCTGGTGATTGCGTTGTTCCTCTTCGGGGCAACGTCGGTCATGGCAGCGGGTTCGGAAGGCCCTACGCCGGTGGGAGCCGCCGATATCGAGATCGACGTGCAGGAATCTGGGGACTGGGTCCTGAAGCTTGGGACCACGGACCTCGGGCTGTCGTCCTCGAACGTATCTTCGCTGGCCAATCGATTCTCGCTGGCTCTGCCGCCTCTGGTGATAGATCCATCGATGATCGGCCTGGCCTCGAACAGCGGCATACAGCATTTGGCGATCGTCAAGAACGGCAACGAGTCGACGATCTTCATCAACGGCATTCCCGCTACTGAAGTCGCGCTTTCCGACGCGGCGGTCTCGAAGGTAGCGATGGAGTTCGTGCCCGAGCTGGAGGGACTCATCTCGTGGGCCAACGGCGCCGATCTTGCTGTTGTCCTGAACTTCCCCACGAACGGTGAGGGGGAGCGGTACGTTCTGGACCTGGGGCAGGCAGTGGCAGCCGCCGCACCGGCGGAAACCCGCGCCAATCAGATTGGCTTGGGCGCCACCATTACCCCGGACGGGAAGATCGTATCAATCGGTGGCATCGCGCCGGCTGACCTTGGGCTCGACCTGGGCGCGATCGACATGTCTTGGATGACGAGCTTCGGAATCGACCGGCTGGGTCTCAACCAGCTTGATCTTGCCGTAGACGCCAATGGCCTCTCGGTGTCCTCCAACGGTGATGAGTGGGTCGCAGTAGATTGGGATGCCGAATATGTAGCCAAGAACGCGAACGCCTTGGCCGGAATGGCTGGGTTTACCCTCGATCAGTCGATGGTTGACCTGGCCTTGAACTGGTTCAAGGACACGGAAGTCCATGTGGGTGCCTACCTGGCGGACGAGTCTGCCGAAGGCGCGCCGGTGGTCAGTATCGGCCGCCCCGTCAGCATCAACATCCAGGA
The DNA here is from genome assembly GCA_040768685.1 of Anaerolineae bacterium. GTDB lineage: Bacteria > Chloroflexota > Anaerolineae > DRVO01 > DRVO01 > Ch71. The sequence goes on along the minus strand of JAXGMM010000002.1, from coordinate 122,094 downwards.
CAAGGCTCTCGTCGTGGAGGGCTTCAATACCGGCTTCGCAGTCGATGACCTCACTCTCGGCTACGTCGAGCAGATCGGCTCGGCCGCCGTGGTCTGGGACGGGGCCTCCCGTCAGGCTCGCTTGGCGATCGGCGACAAGTCGATGCCTGCCATCGAGTTTGAGGAAGGCTTCTTCAGCTCAGTGGCCAGCACGTTCGTGGGGGACATCCTGCCATGGGGCATCATTGAGCAGATCCTGGGCGACACCCAGCTCTCTGCCAGTCTAACTATCGACGACAGCGCTCCGGCTGATGCTTCTGCCATCGCCGCTCCTCTGGCGTACAGAAGCGCTGCCGCTCCGCTGCTAGCTGACGTTACCCTCGGTCGCGCTGATGGCAAGGTCGCCGTTGCTGGCGAGCCTCTGCCGCTGGCCGCGCTCGGGCTGGACGTCTCCGCTCCGGTGCAGTCGTTCGCGGCCGCGCTCGGTCCGGTTCAGGGCCTGTCAATCGACCTCGGCCCCACCGGTCTGGCGCTCGGCGTGGACGGCAAGCAGGTACGGATCGTGTGGGACGAGGCGACTCGTGCCAACGTTATCGGGCTGGCGCTCGACTTCGTCGGCGAGCAGTACGGCGTAACTGCCCTCAGCTCGCCCGGCCTTGTACGCTGGGCTGCTGAGACCGCGCTGACCTCGGTCAACCAGTTCGATGTCGGACTCCGCATAGGCTTCACCGATGAACCCATACCGGCTGGCTCCATTGAGCAGCTCGTGGGCTTCTTCTTCTAGCCTTAGCGGCAACTGAAACCAAAGGCCTCCGCGGTGGCCACCGCGGAGGCCTTTCCTTTTGCTCACCAAGAGGGCGGATGGTCTAGCGTCTCCCCGGCCACTGCCTGGCTAGGTGCAGGTTGCCAACCGGACCGGGGATCGTCACATCTCCCCGCCGCCAGCCCTGCCGGCGGCAATCCTCATCTGAGTAGGCGAAGACATACTCCCCTGGTTCCCACGGATGCATGACAGCGGCATAGGCGATGGCGATCGCATCTGCTCCCGGGTCGTCCGAGGCGTAGTAGGCCTCCAGTACCTCCTCCCAGGTGCTGTGGAACTCGGGCCTGGCCATCCTGGCCAGCATCGTGTCGGCAACCGCCTCCATCCCGGCAGGACCGATGGTACCGGCCTCCCCCTGGAGCACAGCCGCCACGGCGAGAACGAGGACCATGCCTGTCATTAGGCTTCCACTCCTCCGCTGACGCTTCGTTCCACCGTCACGCGACCGAGGCGGCGGTCATCGGGACGGCGTCGCCCCCTGCCCTCATCGGCACGAGACGTCTGCGACTTCGCTGAACGTCGGAGGATCATGTGGGTGGGTTGTCGCGTCAGCGCGGGCGCAAACGCACGCACACTACACTGGAGACGCACTTCTGGCAAAGAAGCGGCGACCTTCTCAGCACCCTCATCCGGTACAAGAGAGTCGACCGACCACCTCCAGGCCCGTCTGGGCGTCGTCTAGCCTAGCCGGGAAGGAAGAAGAAGGCGATCGCCGTGATAACGTAGACGGCGAGCAACTGGCCACCCTCCACCCAGTTGCTCTCGCCGTCCACTGCGATAAGGGAGGTGATGAGGCTCGCGCCCGCCAGCGCCACGATCTCGAACGTGTTGAACACCAGGTCGAGCTGGCGTGGGCCGATGAACAGGCTGCCGAACACCAGCAGCGGGGCCACCAGCAGGGCAATCTGCATGGAGGAGCTGAGGCTGACGCTCATGGATAGCTCCATGCGGTTCTCAGCGGCCGCGGTGATCGCGACAAAATGCTCGGCGGCGTTGCCCACAATGGGAATAACGATGATGCCGAGGAAGAACTCCGACAGGCCGAGGACGGCGACCGTCTCCTCGACGGCGCCGACGAGTACCTCGCTCATCCAGGCAAGGACGGCTGTGCTGAGGATGAGCGCCACGACCGCGGTGCGCACCGGCCAGTGGGGACCAGTGTGGTCGTCCCGTGGGGCGTCGGCAGCGTGGTTGGCCGAACCGCGAAGCGTATGGAGGACGAAGAGGCCGTAAGTGACGAGCATGATCAGGGCTACGCTGTCGCTGAGAAGCTCGATGGCGTGGTGGTCCGGCTCGATGGCCTGGGAAAAGAGCGTCGGAAGGGCAAGCGCGATGACGGCGAGCACCATCTGCGAAGCGGCCAGCCCGGCGTGAGAGCGGTCAAAACGCTGAGTCCCGTGCCGCAATCCGCCCACGAGTATCGCCCCTCCCATCACCAGCAGAAGGTTGGCGAGGATCGATCCGGTGATCGAGGCCTTGACCAGGTCCAGCAGGCCGGCTCGAACGGCCATGATAGCGATGATGAGTTCGGCGGCGTTGCCCATGGTGGCGTTGAGCAGGCCGCCGATCCGAGGCCCGGTATGAGAGGCCAGGGCCTCAGTGGAGTCCCCCAGCAGCTTGGCCAGCGGGATGATTCCCAGACCGGCAAGGAGGAACACTAGTCCACCGCTCCAGTGCGCCAACTCGGCGATGACCACCAGCGGAATGGCGAAGAGAAGGAGGTTGAGGGGATTCCGTAACATACTCCGGACGGTGGACATGCATGGCCTCCAGGCGGCGCCGGTGGCCGGCTGCAATCCGGGTAAGCCGTCGCCTAGGCCGCTATGCTAGGACTCCAGCGACCGAGCAGGCAAGCGCCAGGCGCCGCCTGGGACGGGCCCCTGGCGTACATGGCCTTCCGATTCTCGGTGACCACGCCATCGCACGGACGTCTGGACAGGGCGGACAGGGGTCCATCGGCTCCAATTGACTTGGACTGGTGAGCCTTTTCGTGATGTGGGGGACTGACCTAACCCGCCCTCGTGGCTTCAAGGAGCGATTCCCTGCGCGGGAAGGGGGAACCGGCATCGTCCTCTCCGGCACGGGCTCGGCCTTCGGCTCCCCTTCCTTTCTAGGAAAGGGGGTTAGGTTCTGGGCCGCAGGCGCATCAAAAGGGGTATCGTCGCCCATTGAGCTGGAGCAGATGGGCCTGCGCCTGCCCTCGGGAGGGTGAACCGCAGGGCACCGCATCGTGCGCGGACAGAATCGAAAGGCCCTGGCCGCCTACCGCAGGGGGGTTGGCACCATCCGACAGTCGCTGCTATAATGCGGGCGATTTGCGGCGGTCTTGCAGCGTCCCGCAGTCCATGACAGCGGCTGAGAACACCACACGCGGTGCGGAGGATAGCGATGAATCAACCCTGGCAGGCCTTCTGTAAGCTTGGCATAGTCCATTTCATGATCTACCCCGAAGTGATGCGGGGAGAGGGCCCGATCTTGGAGACGGCGCGGAAGATCGCCGAGGATGACTTCTTCGAGGTGATCGAGATCTGTCCGGTCAAGGACACGGCCGTACTCAAGGACCTCAAGTCGCTGGCGGAGTCGGCGCACATGCTGATCGGCTTCGGCGCTCAGCCGGGCCTGCTCATCAACAAGCTGAACCTGGCGGCCCTGGACGAAGAGGCCCGCACCAAGGCAGTGGACAACGTGAAGAACAGCATCGACCAGGCCTACATGGTCGGTGCGCGCATTCTCGCCTTGCTGGACGGCCCCAACTCCTATCCCGGCGAGGACAAGGTTGAGGCCGCGAAGGACGCGCTGGTCAAGTCGCTCAGCGAGCTCTGCCGGTACGCCAAGGACAAGAGCAAGGCCAACGGATACACCCTTTACATCTCGCTGGAGAACTTCGACAACGACATCGAGAAGAACTCCCTGCTCGGGCCCACCGCGCTGGCGGCAGAGCTCATTGGCAGAGTGAAGAAGGAACACGAGAACGTCGGCCTCACGATCGACCTGAGCCACCTTCCGCTGCTGCGCGAGACCGCCGACGAGGCCCTCACTGCGGCTGCTGAGCACGTCATCCACATCCACCTCGGCAACGCGATCATGCAGGACAAACAGCAGGAAGGATATGGCGATCAGCATCCCGGGTTCGGCGTTCCCGGCGGCGAGAACGACGTCCCCGAGCTGGTAGCTTACCTCAAGGCGCTGTTCAAGATCGGCTTCTTCTCCAAGAAGCTTCCCACTCCGATGCCCGTGGTGACCTTTGAGGCCAAGCCTCTGTCTCACGAGACTCCGGAGGTGGTCATCGCCAACCTCAAGCGCACCTGGCGCGAGGCGTGGGCCAAGCTCGAGCTGTAACAGTCTAGAACCAAACCGTCTATCACTCAGGAGGAAGACGAGATGGCTTACGATTTGAAGGGATTCAAGTTCGACTCGACCGCGTTCTTCTCGCAGGCGATGAAGGATGCCATCACGGCCGTGCGTGTTGATCGCCCCAGCATCGTACAGGCGGAAGCCATGGCGCGTCGCCGGCGAACGACCCTCACCACCAACGGGAAGCTGAGCATCTTGGCCACCGACCATCCCGCCCGCCGCGTCACCGGCGTCGGCAGCGAGACCTTCTTGATGGCCGATCGCTTGGGCTACCTGGGCCGAGTTCTGCGCGTCATGGCCGCCAGCGAGTTCGACGGCGTCATGGGCCCGACGGACATCATCGAGGACCTGTTCATCATGAACTACCTCGTCCGCAAGGGCGGCGGCCCTTCCTTCCTCGACAACAAGGTCATGATCGGCTGCATGAACCGCGGCGGCCTGGCCGGCGCGGCCTTCGAGATGGACGACCGCATGACCTCCTTCACGGCAGAGAGCATGGCGCGCTTGGGCCTCGACGGCGCCAAGATGATGTTCCGCCTCGACATCGACAACCCCGATAGCCTGGCCACCATCGACTACTGCGCGCAGGCCATCAGCGAGATGAACGCCTACGGCCTCCCGACCTTCCTGGAGCCCCTACCGGTCCGGAAGGAAGGCGCCAAGTACCCGGTCCTGAAGAACGCGGACGAGTTGGCCCGCGTGGCCGGCGTTGCCAGCGCCCTCGGCGACTCTTCGATGAACCTGTGGCTGAAGCTGCCTTACGCCGACGGCTACGACCGTGTTGCCAACGCCACCACCCTGCCCATCCTCATGCTGGGCGGCGATGCCAAGGGCGATCCCACCCCGACGCTGGGCGAGTTCGCTAACGGCATGAAGGCCGGCGGCAACGTCCGCGGCGCTCTCGTGGGCCGCAACGTCCTCTACCCCGGCAACGACGACCCGATGGCGGTGGCGATGGCCATCCAGAAGATCGTGCAGGACGGCATCAGCGCCGACGAGGCGGTTGAGGTCCTGATGAGCCTCCGGGGTCAGGACATGGACTGGCTGCACAAGTACCTCGACTGTGACGAGGGTTGCTGCTGCTGCAACGAGTAAGCGAGTGATACGGGTGAGGGCCGCGTCGCGGCCCTCACCGGCGTGAGTGGATCTGAACTCAGAGCCACCGGCCCCTGTCCATCAGCGTGGCTGAGTGGCTCTCTTTAGTGGCGAAGAGAGGAGAGAGAGGATATGGCAGCTAAGCTCAAGGGCAACCTGGTAGTGGCGCAGTCCGGCGGCCCCACCGCCGTCATCAACGCCAGCGTTGCGGGCGTGGCCGAGGAGGCCTTCAAGAACGCCGATGTCATTACCGGCGTGTACGGGTCGTTGCACGGCATCGAGGGCGTCCTGTACGAGGACCTGATCGACCTGGCGCAGGAGGAGCGGGCCACCATATCGGGCCTGACCACCACCCCGGCGGCGGCGCTCGGTTCGTGCCGCCACAAGCTTACCGAAGCCGACTACGACCGCATCATCCAGGTCCTTAGGGCCCATGACATCCGCTACTTCTTCTACATCGGCGGCAACGACTCCATGGACACCGCCGCTCGCGTTAGCCGTATGGGCGCGGAGAAGGGCTACGAGGTGCGGTCGGTCGGTATCCCCAAGACCATCGACAACGACCTGGCCTTCACCGACCACTGCCCGGGCTTCGGCAGCGTGGCCCGCTGGGTGGCTTCCTCTGTCCGCGATGCGGGCCTGGATACCGAGGCCATCGGCGTGGTGGACAAGATCAAGATTGTCGAGATCATGGGCCGCAACGCCGGCTGGATCACGGCGGCGAGCGCCCTCGCGCGCGACCATGAGAACGCCGCGCCGCACCTGATCTACGTCCCGGAGAAGCCCATCACCCTGGATCGCTTCCTGGCCGACGTGCAGAACGTGTACGACCGGTTGGGCCACTGCCTGATCGCTGTCTGCGAAGGCGTCAAGGGTGAGGACGGCAAGCCGCTCATGGCTTCCACCTCGGCCATCAATGTGGACTCGTTCGGGCACGCGCAGATGGGCGGCGTTGCCGACTACTTGTGCACCGTCATCGCCGACCGTCTGAAGCTGAAGGCTCGCTTCGACAAGCCGGGCACCATTCAGCGCGTCTCCGCCGCCCTGCAGTCGTCGGTCGACCGCGACGAGGCCTACGGCGCGGGCGCCGAAGCCGTGCGCCAAGCCATCGCCGGCGTCACGGGCAAGATGGTCACCATCGAGCGCGTCAGCGACGATCCGTACCGCAGCCGGTACGGCCTGGCCGACCTGGACAAGGTGGCCAACGCCGAGAAGCTTATCCCGGACGAGTTCCTCAGCCCGGCCGGCAACGACGTCACCGAGGCGTTCATCAAGTACGCTAAGCCGCTGATCGGCGGCCCGCTGCCCAAGTACTCCTACCTGAAGAAGGTGGCAGTTCCCAAGAAGGTGTCGTAGCTCTTTGAGGGGTTGACCTAGCCCCCTCGCCCCCTTCCCTAAGAAGGAAGGGGGAATCCGGAGGCGTCTTCGTCTGTGTTCCGTGCATGGGAGAGGGAACTGGAAGATGTCCTTTGCTTCTCCTTCCTCTTTGGGGAAGAGGGATGGGGGTTAGGTTGGCCCGATGAACGGAGGGTTGGATCATGCGCAAGATCACCATCACGGCCGGCAGTGTGACGGCGGAAGCTACCCTGAAGGACACCCCCACGGCCAACGCCCTCTGGGAGGCCTTGCCCATCAAGGGGCGCGGCAACACCTGGGGGGAGGAGATCTACTTCAGCATCCCGGTGCGTGCCGGACTGGAGCCTGAGGCCGACGAGGTGGTGGAGCTGGGCGACATCGCCTACTGGCCGCCGGGGTCGGCGTTCTGCATCTTCTTCGGCGCTACCCCGGTCAGCGGCCCCGGCGAAGTGCGGGCCGCCAGCCCGGTGAACGTGCTGGGCAAGCTGGAGGGCGACCCCAAAGTGTTCAAGAAGGTGCCCAACGGCGCCGCGGTCACCATCGAGCGCGTCTAGTCACTGTCAAGGCGCCGCCCTGGGCAACACCGGGGCGGCGTTTCTTTTCGGAGGGTCATCAAGATGCGGGTGAAGGTGGCCTACGGGCGGGGATGGCTGGAGCCGGACCTGGCGGGCGAGGTGACCGTGCTGGAGCGGGAGGACCTTCCGCCTGTGCCGAGCGAGGCGGAGGCGATCCGCGCCGCGTTACGCCGGCCGCTGGCGGCGCCCCCGCTGCGCGACCTGGTACGGCCGGGCGACAAGGTCGCCATCGTCTTCAGCGACATCACCCGGCCGATGCCCAACGATCGCGTGCTGCCGGTGCTGCTGGCCGAACTTGATCAGGTCCCACCCGAGGACGTGCTTCTCATCAACGCTCTGGGCACGCACCGCCCGCAGACCGATGCGGAACTGAGGGGCATGCTGGGCGACACGATTGTGGACCGGTACCGGATCATGCAGCACGACGCCTGGGACCAGGACGGCTTGGTGCAGGTGGGCGCCAGTGAGCGCGGCCATCCTCTCTTGGTGAGCCGGGCCTACCTGGAGGCCGACGTCCGCATTCTCACGGGCTTCGTGGAGCCCCACTTCTTCGCCGGCTTCAGCGGCGGGCCGAAGGCCGTGCTCCCCGGGGTGGCGGGCATCGATACCATCTTGCGGGCGCACGACTACGAGATGGTCTCGCACCCCGGCTCCACCTGGCTGAAGGTGGACGGCAACCCGATGTACGCCGAGATCGAGCGAGCGGCTCTGCTTACCAAGCCGAGCTTCGTCCTGAACGTCACCCTCAATCGGGACAAGCGCATCGCGGGCGTCTACGCCGGAGACATGCTCACCGCGCACCGGGCAGCGCGGGAGGCGGTGGCCAAGTCGGCCATTCTGCCGGTGGAGAGGCCCTTCGATGTGGTGGTAACGGGCAACGGCGGCTACCCATTGGACCTGAACCTCTATCAGGCGATCAAAGGGATGAGCGCGGCGGCCCGGGTGGTGCGGCCCGGTGGCGCCATCGTGATGGCGGCGGAGTGTTGGGACGGGCTGCCGGAGCACGGACGCTACGCCCAGATGATCTGCGGCGCGGAGTCGCCAAAGGCGCTGCTGGAGACAGTGCGTTCCTTCAGCGAGCCGGTGCACGACCAGTGGCAGGCCCAGACACAGGCGCAGCTGCAGCTCCACGCCGACATCTACGTGCACAGCAGTGGGCTAAGCGCCGAGCAGATCCGACAGGCGCTGCTGTTGCCGGCTGTGGGCTTGGAGGAGACGGTGGCGCGGTTGGTGGCGGAGAAGGGGCCGCGCGTCGGCGTGCTGCCCGAGGGGCCCTTCGTTGTGCCCACGCTGGTCGACTAGCCCTCGGTTGGCGTGATGGAACTCACGGAAATGGACGAGACAGCAGAGGAGCGAGTCCGTGTTTGATCTCAAGGCATCCAGCCGTCGTATCATGGCCGCCTACCGAGGCGAGCCGGCCGACCGCGTACCGATCATCTCGCCGAGCACCTGGCGGCCGCACCGCAGCATCGATGTGGAGAAACCGGGTGGCTGGCGGGCGGATCCAGACTACATCCGCTTGGCGCGCCTGGTGGAGGAGCACTGCGACGTGCAGCCGCCCTTCAACGCGGTCCACTTCCCGCGAGTGTTCTCCCGACTCGGGTACCAGCGCTTCTGCGAAGTCTCCGACGACCTGGTGATCGAGAAGCCGGTGGAGCGCGTGGGCGGGATTCGTCGCCGTCACACGTACGTTCTGCCCACTCCCAAAGGCGACTTGACCTGGGCGTACGAAGAGGACGAGGGCATCGAGACTAGCTGGGACGTCAAGAAGACCGTCGAGACGCCCGAGGATGTTGAGAAGCTGATGAGCGTGCCCTTCACCTTCGACAAGCCCGACTCGGCCCTGTTCGAGCCTTTCCGCGCCCATCGCCGCGAGATGGGGCGAGACTGCCTCGGCGGGGCGGGCGTCAACTCCATGGTGGCCATGTTGGTGGGCATGATGGAGTACGAGCTGGTGCTGGAGTGGGTCCTAACCGAGCCCAGCCTGATCAAGATACTCGCCGACGCTTGGCTCGAACGGACCTGGGCGAAGGTGGACTTCCTCCTCTCCCAGGGCGTGGGGCCGTTCTGGCACTTCAACGGCGTCGAGCGGGCGGCGCCGCCGATGATGGGCCCCAAGCAGTGGAACGAGCTGGTAGTCCCCTACGACGGCGAGATCATGCGCCGCATCAAGGAGCGGGACCCGGAGGCCATGATCCACGTGCACTGTCACGGCCGCATGGGAACGCTGCTGGATTCGTGGATGGAGCTGGGCGTGGACTCCACCGACCCGGTGGAGCCACCCCCGCAGGGCGATATCGAATTCGCCGATGCCAAGCGACACGTGGACGGGCGTATGACCCTCTACGGCAACATCGAGTTCTGCTGGCTGGACCTGGCGGAGCCGGACTACATCGAAGAGGCGGTGCGCCGGGCCATCGAGGATGGCGGCAAGCAGCACATGGTGTTGCTCCCTTCCGCAGCCCCCCACGAGCGGCACACCCCGCGCTTCACCGCCAATGCCATCCGCTACATCGAGGCCGGGCTCAAGTACGGGGCGCTGTAGGACAGGCGCATCGCGCCAAGCACTCCGGCAGCCGAAGACGCTAGCAGACCGGCGGAGACTCCCCTCTACGCTATCGGGAGGGGATGTCTCCTCGGGGGTTGCGGAACCAGACCCGGCCTACGGCCTCGCCCCGGGCGTCCAGTGATCGGTAGGCGGGGAAGAGGACGTACACTTCGTCCGTGTCGGGGAAGTGCAGAGCGACCCCGTTCTCGAAGCGCTGCACGGTGGCGGTGGTGTACAGCTCCGGGCCAGTGGCGAAACCCAGCCCGGCATCGCTTCGGCCGTAGAAGAACTCCCGCCACACGCGTCCAAATCCCATCACAGGCGTCACCAGGCCCGGCGGGGGCGTCAGGTCCTCGTTGTTGCCTTGCCCCGTGGCCCAGGTGTCAGGATATGCTTCCCAGGTGTCGAGGCAGGTATCGCCCCCGGGGGCAGCACTGTTGCCGGCAAGAAAGTAGATCTCGCTGGTGGACTCTCGCCAGAGCAGTAGGGCATAGGCGGCGGTGCAGGGCGTCCGCGTGAAGGAACCAAAGAACTGGCGCGACACTTGCTCCGTCCAGGGCGCCTCCAGCGGCTGGCCCAGGTGGTTCGCGCTGACGTTGCCGGCGAACACAGAAGGGTACTCGCGCCAGGCGGAGCGGAAAGCCTCGTAGATGGGATAGGCGGGCGTCGGGGTCGGCTCGATGACCACTGGTAGAGTCGCTGCCGTGGTCGCTACGGCGGTCGAGGTCCCCGACGTGGGCCGGACTAGTGTGCCGCGTATCGCCGTCGAGGTCGGGGCCCGAGTGGGTACGGTGACGGTGGCCGTGGGCACCGCGGTGGCAGCAGGAGGAACTGACGTGGGCGGAGCCGTTGTGGCCGCAGGCGGCGCCACGGTGGGCGGAACGGTGGTATCTGTAGGCGCGAGGGTGGGTAGTGCCGTTGCGGTCGCGGTGGGAGTCGGAGCGATGGGGACGGCCGTGGCAGGGGTAAGGTTGCGCGCGGTGGGAGTGGGCAGAATCGCCGGCGTGACGCGCAGAGGCGTGGGCGCTGGTGTGACTGGTCCGGTCGTGGGCCACGTCCACCCTGAAGCCGGAGTGGCGGTCATCCTGCAACCGCTCAGGCTAACCGCCACGGTCAGGGCGATGCCCCCCAGGATCGCCATCCGCTGCCAGCGCCGCATGTTCTCCTCCCCGTCCTCAACCCTCAAGGTCCGGGGCGGGCAGACTCGCGATCACCAGCCTGCCCGCTCAGGATCCACTGTGTACTAGACGGCCTCGAGCGGCTTCACGTTCCCGAAGGTGGGCGCGGGCCCGCCGTTGGGCGCCGCCCAGCGCACCGCGTTGGTGAGCACCTTCTGAATCTCGGGCTGATGATAGATGGGGAACGTCTCGTGACCGGGGCGGAAGTAGAAGACCTTGCCCCGGCCGCGGTTGTAGCAGCATCCGCTGCGGAATACCTCTCCGCCCTGGAACCAGGAGATGAACACCAGCGCGTCGGGGGCGGGGATGTCGAAGCGCTCGCCGTACATCTCGGTGTGCGGCACCTCGAAGTACTCCGGCAAGCCGGCGGCGATGGGGTGGCCCTGCTCGACGATCCAGAGGCGCTCTCTCTCGCCGATCTCGCGCCAGCGCAGGTTGCAGGTGGTGCCCATTAGGCGCTTGAAGATCTTGGAGAAGTGAGCCGAGTGCAGGCAGATCAGGCCCATGCCCTCGAGCACCACCCGCCGCTGGATGCGGTCCACGATCTCTTCGCTGACTTCGCCGTGGGCCATGTGGCCCCACCAGATAAGGACGTCGGTGTTGGCCAGGACCTCCTCGCTGAGGCCGTGCTCCGGCTCATCGAGGGTGGCGGTGCGCGGCTCGATCCCGGACTGCTGACGGAGGAAGCCGGCGATCGCCCCGTGAATGCCTTCCGGGTAGATGGCGGCGATCTCGGGCGACTGCTTCTCGTGTCTGAACTCGTTCCAGACCGTCACGCGGATGCTATCAGACATCGGTTACCCCCTAGGTTCGTCTGTGGAAGGACTGTGCCTATTGTGGTCGGCGTTCGGGTGGCAGTCAACCTTGGGCAGATGACGCGCGGTGCTACGGCGCCGGCGGGATGATCAGGACCTGTCCGACCTCGATGCGCGAGGGATCAGCGATGTCGTTCGCCTCGGCCAGGGCTTCGGTCGTGGTGCCGTAGTCTTGCGCGATCTGGGCGAGGGTGTCGCCCGCCGCCACCGTGTGGGTTACGGGTGTGGCGGTGGGGGTGGGAGTGATGGCTGCCGTCGCGGTGGGCGGCGGCGTTGGTGTGGCGGTAGGGGTGTCGGTGGGCGTCGTTGTGTTTGAGGGCGCCGGCGACGGTGTTGGGGTGGCCGGGATGGCGGTGGCGAGCGGAGCGCTCGGGGGGAGAGTGTAAGTGGCGGTAGGCGCATCGGCGACCGGCACTAGAGACCGCACTGCTATCGCGCCAACGGCGATTAGGGTGACGACTACCAAGAGGACCTGCAGCGGGCTGCGGTCTACCTCAGTGGGACGGGGCGCCAAGGTGCGGACCCGGCGAGGAGGGCGGGACCGGCGCCAGGGCCAGGCGGCCGCCGTCAGGCTGCGCCGGGAGAAGGCCAGCACGGCCAGGATGGTCGCCGCCAGACCGAGTGCCGCCAGAAGCGCGATCTCACGCCAGGCTACCGGTCCGGTCGGCATGCGGGCGATCTTCTCAAAGTGGTAGTGGGGCAGGAACGGCTGCACCGGCTCCAGCTCTGGGGCCAGGCCGGCCAAGTTATCGCCGAAGAAGCTGAGGAGCAAGACAGTGGCGGCGGCGGCAGAGGCAGCCGGGCGGTTGGGGAGGTAGGCTCCGAGGAGCAGGCTGAAGGCCAGGAACACGAAGCCGATGAGCCAGTGGCTGACGACAGTGGAGAAGAGGCCGAGCGCGGTGACGGGGGTGTCGATGGAGAGCGCGGTGAACACCCCAGCGACGGTGGCTCCCGCCAGGACCAGGATCATCAGCAGCATTAGCGAACCGGCGAGCGCCTTGCTGAGGAGGAGCCGCGTCCGCGACACGGGCAGCACGGCCAGGAGCTCCAGGGTGCCATCAGATTCATCGGCCGCGAGGATGCTGATGCCGAGTGCTACTCCCAGTGTCCCCACGAGCAGAGGCAAGAGGTTGAAGGCGGTACTGAGGACGAAGCCCTCGAAGGTGGAGAACGTCTCCACCCCGAGGGATTCCAGCAGCGCTGCGGCAGGGACGTCACTCTCGCGCACCTCGCTAGGCAGCAGCGTGAAGATGAACGCATGGGCCGAGCAGAATGCGGCCAGACCGAGCGCCCATCCGGCTATGGTGCCCAGGCGACGTCGGATCTCGTGAAGGATGAGGCTACGCATATGGGTCTATCGTGCCCACGCCGTAGTAGGCGAGGAACACGTCCTCCAGGGTGAACGGGTGGTCTTCCAGGTCTAGAACGCCGTACTCCACCGCCCGGGCCAGCAAGTGGTTCAGGGCGCCTCGCACCTCGACCATGACGTCCTGATCGGTGCGGCCGACCTCGCGCGCGCCTACGGCCTCCAACACGCCCGGCGGCGGCAGATGCTCGAAGCGCAGGCGCAGGCGGTGCAACTGGCCCCGCACCAGATCCTCCACCCTCTCGGTGGCTATGAGGCGCCCGCCGCGGACCATGCCTACCCGGTCGCAGACAGCCTGAGCTTCAGACAGGTTGTGCGAGGAGAAGAAGACCGTGCGGCCTTCGGCGCGCGCCTCGCGCACCAGGGCCAGGACCTGCTGCCGCACCGGGGGGTCGAGGCCCTCCGTTGGCTCATCCAGGAGCAGAAGGTCGGGCCGGCCCATGAAGGCAGCCACTAGGCCCACCTTCTGCTTGTTCGCGCGTGAGTAGGTGCGCATCGGCAACCCGGGATCGAGGCTGAGCCGCTCGAGTAGCTCCTGCCGGTAGGAGGGGTCACAGTCGTCTCCGCGGACGCCTGCCACCAGCCCGAAGTACTCGTTGGGTGTGAGGTTGGGGAACAGGCTAAGCTCGCCGGGCATATAGCCGACGCGCCGGCGGATGGCGACGCCATCGCGGCGGGAGTCGAGACCGAAGATGGCGGCGCGGCCGACACTGGGGCGGATGACGTCGAGAAGGACACGCACGGTGGTCGTCTTGCCGGCGCCATCGGGGCCGAGGAAGCCGAAGACCTCTCCCCGGCGCACGGCGAGGTTCAGGCGATCGATGCCCCGCCGGCGCCCGTAGAACACGGACAGGGCCTGGGTCTCGATCACCAGTTCCTCTGCGGGAGGGGTCTCGTCCAGGGGAGGTTTCGCCTGTTCTACGGCAGGTTCCTCGACAGGCTCTATCGGTGCTGCTTGGTCCTCTTCCGGCATAAGCTCGCGCTCTTGGCACTGCTGGGCTGTGGTTACTCGATAGTGGTAGCCTGCAACCTTCGTGCCTCGGCCGGAAGAATGGGTGTGTCGAAGGATCAGCCGGCTAGGACGCTGCCGGGGTTGTGCTACAATCGGCGCACTTGCACACCGGAGGCCGGCAATGGATCACCGCCCAGTGTCCATCTTCTCATCGATGCGCTTCACCGAGGCCCAGTGGGATCGGCTGCGGAGCGTGGCCCCGGGCGTGGAGATCCGCCAGGCGCCCGCGAGCGACCCGGCTGAGGTGGGGCCCAACGTGGGAGACGCGGACATCGCCATCGTCGACGGCAACCACAACTTCGACCCGGTGCTGGCCCCCAACCTGCGCTGGGTGCAGTTAGCCAGCGCCGGCGTGAACCTGCTGCTCGGCAAGGAACTCTGGCTCAGCGATATCCCCATCTGCAACGCCAGCGGCATACAGGTCCGCGACATGGCGGAGTGGGCCTTTGGGTCGATTCTGTCGTTGCGGCATCGCCTTCCGTACCTGCGCGAGCGCCAGCGCCGGCGCGTGTGGCTGCCCGGCGACTCGCTCGGCCATTCCGTGGGCGACCTGCGCAGCGCCACCATGGGGGTGGTCGGCTACGGCAGCATCGGGCGCGAGATCGGCCGCCTGGCCAAGGCATTCGGGATGCGCCTGGTGGCGACGATGATAGGAGCGGACCGACCGGCGGACCTGGGCTACACCCTTCCCGGCGCCGGCGATCCGCAAGGCGTCCTGCCGGACGTCCTGCGCGACCCGGACTATCTGGACACGTTGCTGGGCGAAAGCGACGTGGTGGTGCTGTCGGTTCCCAGCACGCCGGCTACCTACCATCTGATCAATGAGGCGCGGCTGCGCCTCATGCGCCCGGGAGCACTGCTGATCAACCTCTCCCGAGGAACCGCCGTTGATGAGAAGGCGCTGGCGCTCGCACTGCGGGACGGCTGGATCGCCGGTGCGGCGCTGGATGTGACGGAAGTGGAGCCGCTGCCCGGTGACAGCCCGCTCTGGGACCTGGACAACCTGTTGATCACTCCCCACATCTCCTGGCTCAGCCCGGGCTACTACGACCGCCTCATGGACCTGTTCGCGGAGAATGTGCGGCGCCACCTGGCGGGGGAGCCGTTGGTTAACGTGGTCAGCCGGGAGCTGGCTTTCTAGCGGCCGCCGAGGGGGTTAGCGGTCGACGGGCGGGACCGGTGCGGGTGGTAGGCGGAACCAGAAGCGGGAACCCTGGCCCGGCCGACTGCTGACTCCGATGGTCCCATGCATGGCCTCGACCAGTTGCCGCGCGATGGCCAGCCCGAGACCCGATCCGCCGTGCTCGCGGGAGCGCGACTGATCGACCCGGTAGAGGCGCTTGAAGACGCGCGGCAGGTCGCTCTCCGTGATGCCTTCGCCCGTGTCCGACACGCTGACCTCCACCATCTCACCGACGGCCGCCGCGGAGACGGTGATGGTTCCGCCCGCAGGCGTGTGCCGGAGAGCGTTGGAGAGCAGGTTCGCCAGCACCTGGCCGACTCGCGATCCATCCGCCAGCACCGCCGGCAGCTCGGGAGGCCGGCCGATTGTCAGGGCGACGCCTTTGGCCTCGGCGGCGGGACGGAAGAGCGCCAGGGAGCGCTCGAGGGCAGCGCCCAGATCGGTCGGAGCAACCTCGATGGCGAGGTGCCCGGCCTCGAAGGCGGCCAACTGGCCCAGATCGGCGACCAGGCGGTTCAGACGGAGCACCTGATCGTAGAGGGCCGACACTTCCTCCTGTCCCATGTCGTAGACGCCGTCGATCATGGCGCTCAGGTTGGCCTGGAGCACCGTGAGGGGGGTGCGCAACTCGTGAGCGATGTCCGCCGTCAGCTCGCGCCGGCTGGACTCGGCCTCCTGCAGGTCGGCGGCCATCTGGTTGAAGGCCCGAGCCATCTCGCGGGTCTCCTGCGGGCCACCCTCCCGGATGCGGTGGTCCAGTTGTCCGGCGGCCAGAGCGCGAGCCCCCGCCACCAGGCGTCGCAGCGGCCCCGCCACGCTCTCGCTGACGAGCAGGCTGGCGAAGAGGGCCCAGGCGCCGGCAATGAGGGCGGCAACCAGCATGGTGCGGCGGAGCACCTGCAGGACGCTAGAGAACTCGCGAGACAGAGCGGAGGTGGCCAAGGGAAGGACGTAGCCGGCCAGTTTGCCCTCGTCGGTAAGCTGCACCGCCAGCCGGCGCTCTAGCGCTGTGAGGGTGCGCCCCGCCTCGCCGCTCCGGTCGAAGACCACCACGCCGTTGCGGTCCGCCAGGATGATACGAGCGTTCTGGCCCATGCGACCCATCCAGCGCATCCCGTGCCCGGCGGACCGGTTCCACTCCGTGAGCCGCTCTATGAGGTCGGTGCCCTCAATTGCCTGCTTCGCCGCCTCTCGTCGCAGCGCCAGTTCCAGCGCCTGCCCGGTGACGACCGTCACCACCAGGATGCCGATGATGAGGAAGGCGGCCTGGGAGAGGGTGAGTCGGACCCACAAGCGGTTCAATCGTCGCCCCGGAGCCGATAGCCGACGCCATAGACCGTCTGGATGTGCGCCTGAGGATCCTCGTCGCCGCCGAGCTTGCGGCGCAGGTTCTTGATGTGGCTGTCTACAGTACGTTCCATGCCCTCGTAGGCGTAGCCCATGGCGGCCTCGATGAGCTCAAGGCGGGTGAAGGCGTGGCCGGGTGCGCCCATGAGGGCGCGGAGGACCTCGAACTCGGTGGCCGTCAGTTCAACGTCCCGGCCTCGCGCCCGCAGACGGCGAGCATCGAGGTCCAGCTCCAGGTCGCGGACGCGCAAGAGCGGCGTGGCGGGTGCATCGGGAGCCGAGCGCCGGAGCACGGCCCGGACGCGGGCCACCACCTCCCGAGGGCTGAATGGCTTGGACACGTAGTCGTCTGCGCCCAGTTCCAGGCCCACCACACGGTCGGCCTCCTCGGTGCGGGCGGTGAGCATGATGATGGGTATGTGGCGAAGCCCGGTGTCGGCGCGGACGAGGCGCGTAAGGTCCCAGCCGTCACGATCGGGGAGCATGAGGTCCAGCAGGATGAGGTCGGGGCGCTCGCGGCGGATGGCGTGCAAGGCCTCCTCGCCGGTGTAGGCGGTGAGCACGCGGTAGCCTTCGCGCTCCAGGTAGGCGCGAAGAACGCGCACTATCTCCCGGTCGTCATCCACCACCAGTAGCTGTTGGGCCAATGGTAAGGCTCCTCCATTGCCAGGAGATCATCAGCCGGGAATGGGCAAGGCCACGACCGCGCCGATCCTGGGTGAGGTCGTGGCCCGGTGGCAAAAGGGGTCGGGGCGCGGGCTAGTCGAGATCTTCGATGCCCAGGCCGCGGAGATGCTCCACCGACTTGCGGACGTTCTCCTGCCGCTGCTCCAGGGTCTGCTCGCCATCGCCGGCGACGCCTTCGATCTCGATGCTGAAGGGGCCGTTGAAGCCGGCTTGGCGCATGATGGCCAGGCAGCGACTCAGGTCGATGGTCCCCATTCCGAGGGCGGGGAAGAACCACTCCTTGAAACCCTTGCGGCTGTCCTTGAAGTGGACGTGCCCGATGTAGGGGGCGATCTTCTGCAGCTGCTCCTCGCCGTCGAGGCCCTCGTTGTAGTAGTAGATGTTGCCGGTGTCCCAGTTCACCTTGATGTTGGGGTGCTGCAAGTCCCTCAGGGTAGCTAGGGCCACGTCCGCGTTGGTGACCAGGGGCGGATGGGTCTCCAGGCAGATGAGGATGCCCTTGGACTGAGCGTAGTCGGCGATCTCGAGGGTGCCCTCGTACAGGTCTCGCTTGTTCTCAGTGTGGCCGGTGCTGCCGGTAAACCGGCGAGAGCCCAGCTGGGCCGCGATGTCGATGCGCCGCTTTAGACTGTCCCGTCCCTTGGGGGTGGTGCAGTCCTCTCCGCCGCCGCAGGTGCTGGGAGTGATGCCGGCGCGAGCGAAGGCAGATCGGGCGGCATCGACTTCGGCGCGGGAACTGCGGTCCGTGAGGATGACCTCCTCGGGCACGACCAAGTGCCCGGTATGCTTCCGCAGCGCCACCTCAAGGTGGGTGACGCCGACGGTGGGCGCGTGAGCGATGGCGGCGGCCAAGCCGAACTTGCCGTAGCAGTTGGTGTAGATCTCAAGGAAACGTCCGGCCATGTTGTGCTCCTCAACCACTGGTGGGGAAGCGACAGGTCCTGAGGGGAGTATCGCTGGCGTAGGCGACCCTGTCAACCGCCCGGCTGAGCCTCGCTGTACCTTGACCGAGCGGTGACCAATGGATACAGTAGTCAGCAGCACTGGCGAAATCCGGGGGAGAATGGACCCGAAGCAGAAGGCGCTCCGTGGCATTCCCAGCGTGTCGGCCCTGCTGGACCGGCCGGGCGTTGCGGGGCTGATCGGCGCTTGGGGTCGAGGCCTGGTGGTGGAGGCGACACGCCTGGCCGCGGACGCGGAGCGGCGGCGCCTACTGGCGGGCGAGGAACCCACGGACGACTGGTCGGCGGCCATCGCGGCGGCGCTGGCCGAGATGATGCGTCCCACGCTGATGCCGGTGATCAACGCTTCGGGCGTCATCATCCATACCAACCTGGGACGGGCTCCCCTCAGTGTCGCGGCGGTGGCAGAACTGCGGGCGGTGGGGCGCGGCTACAGCAACCTGGAGTACGACCTCGCCGAGGGCGAGCGCGGCTCGCGCCACGTCCACGCCGAACGGCTCCTTCGCGATGTCACCGGCGCCGAGGCGGCCTTGGTGGCGAACAACAACGCCGCTGCCGTTCTCTTGGTCCTGATGGGCCTGGCGCAGGGGCGCGAGGTAGTCATATCCCGGGGACAACTGGTGGAGATCGGGGGCGGATTCCGCATCCCCGAGGTGATGGCGCAGAGCGGCGCCCGGCTCGTTGAGGTGGGCACGACCAACCGCACCTACGTCGAGGACTACCAGCGAGCGGCTACCGCCGACACCGCTCTGTTCATGTACGTGCACCGCAGCAACTTCAGCTTGAGCGGCTTCGTGCATGAGCCGGACCTGGCCGATCTGGCCGCGGCGGCGCACTCCGCCGGCGCCCTGTTCTACGCTGACGTAGGCAGCGGCGCCCTCCGCGACACGGCCGCGTTCGGCATGGCGCACGAGCCCACGGTGCAGGAGTGCTTGGCGGCGGGGGCCGACATCGTCAGCTTCAGTGGCGATAAGCTGCTGGGCGGACCGCAGGCCGGTCTAGTGGTGGGGCGGGAAGAGGTGCTGGCCCGGCTGCGACGGCACCCGCTCATGCGCGCCGTGCGGGTGGGCAAGCTCACGTTGGCGGCGCTGCAGGCGACGTTGGCGGAGTACCGGCGCGGCAGGGAACTGGAGCAGGTGCCGGTGTGGAGGATGATCGCCGCCGGCCTGCCCGAACTGGAGGCGCGCGTTCGGCAGTGGATTGCGGCGTTGGGCGTGGGCGAGGTGCGCGCGGGGCGCAGCGCCGTGGGCGGGGGATCCCTCCCTGGCCAGACGCTGCCGACCGTGGTCTGGGCGATCCCCACGCAGCAGCCGCACGCCCTGGCGGCCCGACTCCGCCGGGGGTCGCCGCCGGTGGTCGTCCGCGCCGAGGAAGGCGCCGTGTTGCTCGATCCCCGGACCGTGCTCCCGGATGAAGACGGGGATCTGATGGCGGCAGTGCGAACTGCACTCAAGTAGAAACGGCGGCATCCGCTGGGCCGGGCGGCGACGCCCTGAGCCCGCACTGATAATAGGAGGAGACGAAGTGGCCAAAGTAGTGATCAGCTTCGACACCTACGAGTCCATCGACGGCTACGAGGGCCGGTCGGCGATCGGCACGGCACGGAGGATTCCGGGCGTAACGGGAGTGAAGGTCTACCGGGCCAGCGCGTCGCCGCGCTACTCCGTCGAGATGGAGACGGAGGACGACAAGGTAGAGGAGGTACAGAAGGCCGTCGAGACGGCGATCGCGCCGTACCGCGGGTATCTGAGCAACTGGAATTCGCGCGTCCTCCGCGAGATGATGATGTAGGCATCGGCCACCGCTGCCGAAGCGGCGCCCCGGCGCAAGGGCGGCTCCCCCACGCATTCGGGGGAGCCGTCCTCGGGCGAAGGCCAACAAGAGAACCCTAGTAGCGGCCGACCTCCATCACCGTCTCCCACATGGCGACGACGTTCTCGGGCGGCACGTCGGCCTGTATGTTGTGGATGGTGTTGAAGACGTAGCCGCCGCCGGGCATCAGCGCCTCGATGTTTCGCCGGACATCCTCGCGTACCTCGGCCGGGGTGCCGTTGGGCAGCACGCCCTGAGTGTCCACGCCCCCGCCCCAGAAGACCACGGCATCGCCGAAGTCGCGCTTCAGGGCCGCCGGTTCCATCCCGGCGGCACGGACGTGCACCGGGTTGAGGACGTCCACCCCGATCTCCAGCAGGTCGGGCAGGATCTCGCGCACACTGCCGCAGGTGTGGAAGAACAGCTTCGCCTGGGGCGCCAACTGGTGAATGCGCTCATTCACGATCTGCAGGCGCGGCTTCATCACCTCACGGAACAGCCGGGGCGAGATCAGCTGCGAGATCTGGGTGCCGTAGTCGTCCGCCTCGGAGACGACGTCGACCACGTCGGCCAATCGGGGCAGGGCCATCTCCCAGAAGTCGAGCTTACACTGGACCATGCGGTCGAGCAGGGCCTCGGCCGAGGCGCGGTCGGCGATGAGGTCGACCATGAAGTTCTCGGTGCCGCGCATCCGTTGCGCCATCTCGAAGATGCCCGCCAGCACTCCCTTGATCATAACGGCGCGACCTTGGCGGCGGTACTCCAGCGCCTGGGCGCGCAGCCCCTCTATGCGCTGAGCATCGCCGCAGTCGGGCCACGGGTGGGCGGCGATGGCGGCAGGCGACGCCTCCGGCCCGGCCAGAGGGCTGTGCACGATGGTGTAGTAGAGGCCATCGACCTTGGGCATGTGGTAGCCGATTCCCCACTCGTCGGTGTAGCGCCAGCAGTCTCCGGCGTCCTCGTTGGCGACGTTCCAGTTGTGCGCGTTGAGAGGGAAGAGGCCGCCCACGTCGATCCCCAGCCGATCGACCACGTCCTGGTCCGGCAGCGCCAACTGCTGGATGGCGTCGGGGACGATCGGTTCCACTGGAGGTAGGCCCAGGTAGCGCCGCAGGTTGCGATAGGCGACCAGACTGATGCCGGTAACCTGAGTGCTGCCCATGTCGAAGGGGACGCGATCCGGCTCGCGGTGGGACAGAGCGGCGAGTACGCGCTCACGTGGTGTCATACCGAGCTCCTGAGAGAACACGGGGGCCGCCCGAGTGGCGACGCGGCGGCCCCCGTATTGCGGGTGATTACCAGCGCCAGAGGACGCGGCGGAAGGCCTCGCCCACCGCCTGCCAGGCCACTTCCGGCCGGAGGGCGCGGTAGTCGTTGGCGTCGGAGCCGCGGAAGCCCCAGGCGGCCAGGTTCCGGATGCCGGCGGCGTAGGCGGCCTCGGCGGCCATCACGATCTCAACCTCGCGGCCGGCGGGTACGGCGAAGGACTGCAGCCACAGGTGATGGTCCTTGCCGTAGCGAGTGCAGGTCTCCAGCAGGCGCCGCGACCAGTCGCTCACGAAGCCCTGCACGCCGATGCGCTGGCCGTACCAGTAGGGATCCGTGCCCAGGTTATCTACGGCGGGCAGGGCGGCGAAGTCGTCCCAGTTGCGGTCGCCGTAGCGAGCGTCGGTGGTGGGCATGAGGCAGATGCAGTTGCGGCTGCCCTTGGCGCGCACGAAGTCGGTCATCTCGCGGAAGAAGTCGAGCACCGACTGGTGGCGGAAGTCCATCACGTCCTCGGTCAGCTCCGTGGGCATGGTGTAGCCGTAGGTGTCCTGGAAGCGGGCCTGGCAGCGCGTGCAGCGGCAGCCCCACGACGGCCGGCCGCCATCCATGGCGGAGCTGAAGGCGAGGTGGGGTTCGTCCCAGAAAACCATCTCCGCCTCGGTGGCGATGGCGGCCTCGGCCCAGCCCTGGAGGGCGAGGCGGTAGTCGCGGCTGTAGAGACAGGCCCTCCCCACCGGCTGGCCGGTGTTCAGTACCTGGCGGGAGTCGGGGTACTCGGCGAGCCAGCCCGACACTTCGCCAGCGAAGATGCGACCCATTCCCCAGGAGTCGATCCAGGCTTCCAGACCGTGCTCGTGGGTGATGCGCACCAGGTCCTTGAGCACCTCGCGGTGCCGCATGTAGTCGTTCTCGCTGAACATGTGTACGACGTAGGTGCAATTGTGAGCGATGATGTCACGGATGTCGTCGCGGTAGTGCGACACCATGCGGTTGCCGTGGTACGCGATGCCGGTCTTTATCATCTCCATGGCCAATGCTCCAAGGTTGCGAGTGAGGGCCAGTATCTACGCGCCCGGCCGCTGGTCAAGTGCACCGCCATGGGGCGCCCTTCGGGACCCATGCTCATTCCGAGCGCACGGGAGGGATTTGCCGACGGCGCCCTGGAGAACCTCATCCCAACCCCTCTCCCTAACGGCTGGCCACACGACGTTCTTCTAGGGGAGGCGACCACAGGGCAGAGAAGTTCACGCGCCGCTGTAAAACGCCGGCTTGTGACCTCCGGACACCTTCTTTCTGCCCCGCCCTAGCCCGCAGCATAGGCCCTTGGGGCTGTTCTCCGGCGCGGCTTTACCGGCGGCCCTACACCGGTATATACTGCCCTCACCTCCCTGGGAAGTACGCGACAATGGAAACGATACTGGCGATCGAGACCTCGTGTGACGAGACCGCAGCGGCGGTGGTGAGCCGCGGCAGGCGCGTTCTTTCCAACGTGGTGGCCTCCCAGGTGGATATCCACCGCGAGTTCGGCGGCGTCTTCCCTGAGATGGCCAGCCGGGAGCATGTGAAGGCCATCTCCTTGGTGCTGGACGAGGCGGTCAAGCCTCTGCCCAACGGCTGGGAGGACGTGGACGCGCTGGCGGTGACGCATGGGCCGGGCCTGGCGGGGTCGCTCCTGGTGGGCGTCAACATGGCCAAGGGCCTGGCTTTTG
This sequence comes from Anaerolineae bacterium, assembly GCA_040768685.1. GTDB lineage: Bacteria > Chloroflexota > Anaerolineae > DRVO01 > DRVO01 > Ch71. The sequence continues at coordinate 99,024 of JAXGMM010000002.1, read as the reverse complement.
GGCGTGGGCTTCCGCTTTTGGCGGTGAACCACGTACTTTCGCATATCTACGCCAACTGGCTTCTGCCCGGTGAGCCCGAGCGCGGGGAGCCGGTGGAGCCGGAGCCGCACTTCCCCTTGCTCGTCCTTGTGGTCAGCGGCGGCCACACCAGCTTGGTCCTCATGCGCAGCCACAGCGACTTCGAATCGGTGGGTCACACGGTGGACGATGCCGCCGGCGAGGCCTTCGACAAGGTGGCGCGGCTGCTCGGTCTGCCGTACCCCGGTGGCCCGGAGATCGAGAAGGTGGCGGCGCACGGTTTGGCATCGGCTGTGGATATGCCGCGGATGCGCATGCGCGACAGCCTCAACTTCAGCTTCAGCGGCCTCAAGACGGCAGCGTTGCGCCTGGCCGAGTCGTATGGCGCCCGCGGCGACGAGGCTAGCCGCTCCCGCCTGCCGGTAGCCAACATCGCCGCTGCCTTCCAAGAGGCGGTGGTGGAGGCGCTGGTCGACAAGACGGTGGAGGCGGCAGAGGAGTACGAGGTGCGGCAGGTGCTCCTGGCCGGCGGAGTGGCGGCGAACAGCCGGCTGCGCCAGGTCATGAGCCAGAGCCTCAAGGGCATCCCGCTGCGCTATCCGCCCAAGCGCTGGTGCACCGACAACGCCGCCATGGTGGCGGCGGCCGGCTACTTTCAGCAGGAGAGCGTCCGAGTCGGCTGGGACCTGGACGTCTACCCCGGGCTCAGGCTGCCGGCATCCTCGGAGTCGGAGCTGGTCCCCTCGGCCACCTCGTAGCGGAAGAGAGTCTTCTCTATCTCGGCCAGAGCCATGCGCGCTGCCGCAACCTCTTGGGTAGACGGCTCCTCGGGTGCATAGCGGGCCGCGTAATACGACGCCGTCAGCCGATCCACCGGCCCGCCGATCTCGGGCAGGCGGCGTGTTAGGGAGCGGGCGAAGGCGGCCGGAGTTTGCCAACGGCGGTGCTTCAGCCCGCGCTCGGCGGTCAGGGTGAGCAGGCGCCGGTAGGCCTGCCGGATGGCGGCCCGTGGGTTTTCCGGATCGCCGAGCGGCACGTACTCCGAGCGGCGCCGCGGCCGGCGACGGTCCCACCACCGGCCGATCTGCTCCTTCATCAGCCCCCAGGAGAAGTCCACCTCGCGCGTCTCCTGAACGCCGCCCTTGCTGCTAACGAACCTGCGGCGAAGGACGGCGATGAAGAGCAGCAGCACCAGGGCGATCAACACGACCAACGCCACCGTCTGTACCCAGGGTGGCAGTTGGAAGCTGACTTCGCCCGCCTCAACCAGCTCGGTGATCTCTTCGGTGGCTTCCTCGACTACTTGGGTCGCCTCCTCCTCGGCTTGCTCGCGGACAAGGCTGTTGATCCAGTCGATGAAGGGGCCGAGAAGCTTGAAGATGATGTAAGCGATCCCCATGATGATGTAGCCGAGAACGTCCCGCACGAGGTTGAGCACCGGCGAGAACCAGCCGACCACGGACCGCACAGTGTCGGGGTCGACCAGATAGGTGACGATCCAACCGAAGAGGACAACGGCTGCCACCACGCCCACCACCACGAGATACCAGAAGCTGCCGAGCCGCGGCGCCAGTCCACTGGTGCGCATGCTCTGCCGCAAGGTGCGGCTGATGTCGGACAGGGCCATGGCGCCCATGCCGGAGGCAACGAAGACCAGCACCGGCTCCATTATGCCGTCGATCAGGCCCAGTCTGAGGCTCTGGCCGGCGCCGCGGCAGACCATGAGCAGGGCGAGGGCGACTACGCCGGTCACGAAGCCCTTGCGCAGGGGTTCCGCCTCGGTCCAGTCGATGGTGATGGCGCGCAGCCAAAGGCCGGCTGCCACCAAGAAGATGACCCAGACTGCCGGCGCGTAGTCGCCCCAACGGGTAGCTTGCCGGTAGATGTCCATCAGCCAGGCTCGAAGTCCGTCGTCGGCCGCCGGCACCACCAGCCGGATGACCATGCCGGTTACCAGGACGCCGGCGAGCCCAACCCCGACTCTGCCGGCGATGGAACTGCTCAGGGCCTGGGCGAGCGCCGAACCTAGGAACAGGACGAGGAAGGGGATCCAGAACGGGAGCGTCACTCCCTCGGGAGCGAAGAAGGCCGTACCGAGGAGGGCGTTCACCCAGGGCACGAGCCAGGCCGCCCGCATTGACGCGGACAGGGCCGGGATCAATACATGATCAAGCCAACTCAAACGATTCCAGTTCATTCCATCTCTCGGCCCCGCCCAAATGGTAGGCAACGATGCTTGGCGGTACGTCGGGCGGGGTTTCGCCGGCAGTGATGAGGACGACGCCATGACCGGCGTCCTGAAGAGCGGCAAGTTGCTCGAAGAGGGTAGATTCCGGCCGGGAGGTGAACACCACCAGGGTGGACCCGTACGGAAGGTCGCTCCCGATGACCCCGAGCAGGCGCGTCAGAGCGGTGAGACGGAACCCGGTGAGTTCGGCCATTCCCTCCAGCAGCAGGCCCAACTGCTCCGGCCGGCGCCCCGGCGGAAGCCGTATGAGGTCGCTGCTCGTGGCGGAGCCGGAGTTCGCCATCAGGCCCACGGCGTGCCCGGCAGCGAGGTTCGCGCTAGCCAGGGATGCGGCGGCGCAGATGAGAAGCTCCAGGTACTCGGGGACCAGCCCATAGGGCAATTCGGTGGTCTGGACATCCACCAGAAGCATGATGACGCGGCCGGCGCTGGGGTCGAAGACGCGAGTCTGGAGCTGCCCCTGTCGGGCAGTAGCTTTCCAGTGCACGTGCCGGATGCTGTCTCCGGCGCGGTACTCTCGCACTCCGCGGAAGCGCAACGGGTCCTCGAGGATGCGGCGCGTGGCGGCGAAGTCGCCGGAGGGCCGAGCGGCCGGCAGCCCCAGCATCTGCAGAGGCACGATTCGGGGGTAGACCACCAGACGGTCGAGGTGAGTGTCGCGGCGGTTCTGGCGGCGGAACCCGAACACGTCCCCGGCGTAGATCTCGGCGGGGCCGAAGGGGAACACGCCACGATTCGACCCACGCAGCCGGTAGACGCGGCGGACGCGCTCGTACCAGCGCAGTGCCAAGAAGTTCACCAGGGCGCTCTTGAAGCTGACGGCGCGGCTCACACCCAACTCGCCGGTCAGTAGTTCCACCCCGTCCGGATACTGATCGCTGATAAGCACCCAGGGCAGAGGCAGCGGCTTGGCGTTGTACACCTCGACGGTGAGGTCCGTCTCCTCGCCGTACTCCAGCCGCGACCGCCCGAACCGCCGTTTGTAGGATAGCTCGGAGAGGGAGTAGCGCGACCAGAGGACCGAGACCAGGGATCCGACGGCGAGCAGCACGACGAAGAGGAACAGCCGAGCATCACGGGTGGCGGCGCTCAGGAAGACCAGGAAGAGCAGCAGCGTCCACCAGGCCGTTCCGATCATCCGGCGGCCTCGGCCGACCAGTCCTCCTCCACTGGGACCGGCGCCTGGGCGAGGATCTCGGAGACGATTTCCTTGCCGGCGCGTCCCCGCAGGCGAGTGCGGACGCTGGGTATCAGACGATGAGCCAGCACTGGGAGCGCCAACTCCTGCAGGTCATCGGGGCGGACGTAGCTCCTTCCCCTCAAGGCGGCCAGGGCCTGGGAGGCGCGCATCATCGCAAGGGAGCCGCGCGGGCTGGCGCCCAGCGACAACGCGTCATTCTGGCGAGTGCGACGGACCAGTTCCAGCAGGTAGTCTTCCACCACGGGATGCAGGTAGACCCGCCGACAGAGGTCGCTCAGGCGGAGTATCTCCTCGGCTGAGAGGACGGGCTGCAGCGCCTCGTAGGGGTCTTCCTGGCGGAAGCGGCGGATGATGGCGCGCTCCTCGTCCAGGTCGGGGTAGCCCAGCTCCAGCCGGAGCAGGAAGCGGTCGATCTGAGCTTCCGGCAGGGGGAAAGTGCCCTCGAGTTCCACCGGGTTTTGCGTCGCCAGCACCAGGAACGGCCGTGGAACCGGGCGGGTCACGCCGTCGACGGTCACCTGCCCCTCTTGCATGACCTCAAGCAGGGCGGACTGGGTGCGGGGCGAGGAACGGTTGATCTCATCGGCGAGCAGGATCTGGCTCATCACAGGGCCGGGGCGGAACTCGAAGTCGCCCGTCTTCTGGTTGTAGACGCTCACGCCGGTGACGTCCGAGGGCAGCAGGTCGGGGGTGAACTGGATGCGGTGGAAGGTGGCGCCCAGGGAGCGTGCCAGGCTCTTGGCCAGGGTGGTCTTGCCGATACCGGGCACATCCTCCAGCAGCACGTGGCCCTGGGAGAACAGGGCCACCAAGAGCAGGTCAACCACCGGGGCCTTGCCCACGATGACTCTGTTCACGTTCTCGCGCACACGATCGGCGGCGGCTTGGACGGGGGATACGTCTACCACGGGCACATCTCCTGAGAAAGGGAACGGCCCCCACCGGACGGGTGCGAGAGGGAGGGGCCGACGCTAGGCGAGGGCTTCACCTTAGCCATTGGCGATTTCAGTGCCCCTCATAATAGCAGGCGCATGGTTACACGCAAGCGGCTCGTCGCCGGCCCTCGTCGCAGTGTCGGCTCCCCCCTCGGCTCAGGCGGTCACGTCCACAATCATGCCATCGAAGGACACGCCGATGTGGTCGCCGGCGTAGACGCGGACCAACTCGTCGTGGGTGCCGTTTGCCTGGTGGGAGAAGTGGTGGGCGATGGCGCGCATCTCCTGCCCTGCCAGGCTCCGCAGCCGTGCGACGGTCTCCTTGACCTGGTCGAAGCCCATGTGGCTGCCGCCGGTCAGGCGCCCCATGGTGCTGTCGATGATGGCCAAATGGGGTGGGTACTGCGCCAGGATCGCCCACGCCGACTCCGGGAAGGGGCCGGTATCGGTGCCGTACAGGAAGCGGGCGCCGGCGCGCTCTACCAGGTAGGTGACGCACTCGTGCTCGTCACCGCCGTGGACGGCCTCCAGAGGCCGGATGACGTAGCCGCCGCTTTCCACCGTGTCTCCCGCCTTCAGGGGGAGGAGCCGCAGCCCGGCGTCCTCGAGTTGGTCGCCCATCAGGTGCAGGACCTGGTCTAGCGCATCGGCGGGGGCATGGACGTCGAGGCGAGGCAACTCGGTAAAGCGCCGGAAGCCGTGGGTGCGATAGATGAAGGTGTCGGGGGCCAGGTGGTCGGAGTGGCCGTGGGTGATGAGGAGGGTGCGCACGTTGGTGGCGTCCAGGCCGAATTCCTGGAATGACTGGAAGACGTCCGGCCCGAAGTCGATGAGCAGGTCGTCATTGACCAGGAGAGCGCTGCGGCGACGGATGTCGCGTCCGCCGTTGCGGCGGGCGGCGCAGCAGTTGACGCAGGTGCAGAAGGGCGCCGGAAAGGACTCGGCGGCGGCGGTTCCGAGGAAGCGAAGCGACAGGGCAGGCTGACTCATGGTCGGTGCACCTCACTAGGCTGGGAGCCAAACCGGGCGGCGCGACGGCCGGAAACCGGCGCGGTCGCGGTCACGGACTCGGCAGCAATGATAGCAGCGTCCCCCCGAAGTAGGCAGATCGCTGCTCTGGAGAGAGGGCCAGATCCTCGGCTAGCGCCTGGTCCCGGCGCAGAGCTGCCTCAAGGTCGTGGACATGCACGTCCGAGCCCCAGATGACTTTGGCCCAGACGTCGGGGCGGTAGAACAGGCTGCGGAAGAAGGCGACGTCCTTCTGGGCCCGCCAGCCGAGAGGGGCGCCGCTGAGGTCGACATAAACGCTGGGCAGGATGCGGGCGATGGCCGCCGCTTCCTCGTACCACGGCATGCCCAGGTGGGCGCAGATGAGGTTCAGGCGGGGGAACTCGTGCGCGATAGTGTCCAGATGCACCGGCCGCATGTTGGCAGAGGACACGCCGTGTAGGTAACGCCTCGTGGTGACGATGCCGGTGTGAAAGAGGCAGGGCAGGCCGTGCTGCTGTGCCTGCTCGTAGACGGGGAAGTAGTCGGGATCGTCATAGGGGCGCAACGGGATGGTGAACTTGAGGCCCCGGAAGCCGCCGTCCAGGGCCAGGTCCACGTCTTGCACCCGGTGCACGCCCAGGCGGAGGTAGCGGAAGCCGATGAGGCGGTCCGGATGGGCCCGGACCGCCTCGGCAACCGTGTCGTTGTCGGCCATCGCGAAGGCCGAGCCCAATCCGCTGACGCACACCTGCGCGATGCCGAGCCGGTCGCACTCCCGGAGGAGGGCGCCCACGTAACCCGTCTCCGCCTCGAGATGGGCGTGGCCGTCGATTAGGGGCGGGGCGGTCAAGTGAGCCGCACCACGGGCGTCTGCGCTACCTCGGCGGTGATGGTCAGCTTGGCGTCCGGGTGGGTCTGCATGAAGGTGGCCGGGATGGCGGCGGTCACCGGACCGTGCAGGACGCGCCGGACGATGGACTTCTGCCAGGGCCGGTTGCAGTAGAAGCGCATCCGCTTGGCGGCGAGCAGCTCCTTCATACCCAGGGTGATGCAGAGCTTGGGCACGGTGCGGATGTCGCCGGAAGCGCCGCCCACGGAGTTGATGGTGCGGCTCTCGCGCGAGAGGGTGAGCACGCGAGTGGGCAGGGCGCGGAACTCCTCGTCCGACATGTCCACCCCAGGCTCGGGCGGCTCGTTGAAGGCGATGTGGCCGTTGATACCGATGCCGCCGAAGCAGATCTCCACGCCGCCCAGTTGCGCCATGAGCGCGGCCGGCTCCTCCGGGCGGGCAGGGTGAGGGATGATGACGTGGTCGGGAGCGGGCCGGAGGTCCTCGTCCAGCCGCAGGCGGTAGTCCCGCTCCATGAAGCCGCGGAAGCTCAGCGGATGGTCGGCGGGGACCCACGCGCCGTCATCGTCGAGATACTCGTCCATGTTGAAGAAGAACAGGTCGCGGCAGGAGACGCGGAGCCGGTTGCAGAGCGCCGCGAATCGGCGATACTGGCCGACAGGGCCCACCGGCACGATGAAGACCGTGGAACGGCCGGCGGCGTTGTTCGCCTGCAGCGCCTCCAGCATGGTCCAGGCCAGGTGGTGATAGAGATCGATGTCCGTGTCCACGATCTCCAGGGCGATGGGACTGCCCTGGCCCAGTTCTTCGGCCGGAATTGCAGTTGGTGGTCGTTGCATGGGAAGGTCCTCCTGGCCCACGGGGGCCGTTTCGGATGCGAAGAGTGCGGCATTGGTAGCACAGCAGCGACGGTCGGTCAACCAGTACAGAGGAGGGTGCAGGGCCTTTCGATTCCCGGTGAGGACGCCACCGAGCGGGCATCTGGAGAGGGCCGCCCGAGCGGCATGGCTTCGCCGCGCCTAGCGGTGCGTTTGCTCCAATCTGATGGGTGACGATGCCCATTCGATACGCCCGCGGGCCAGAACCTAGCCCCCACTCGTGGGTTCGCTCTTTGAACCCATGAGCGGAGGTTAGGTGAGTCCTCCAGGGCGCGCGAAGGCCCACCAGGCCGAGCTAGCTGGAACAGAGGGCCTCGTGCCGGCCCTCTGGAGGGCGAACCATCAGGTACTGCGCCGGCGAGCGTCAGAATCGAGATATCCTGGAGGAGGTTGTGATGGCGGAAGCTACACTGGGCGTCTGTGTCGTCGGCGCCGGCGCCATGGGGCGCAACCACGTGCGCGCTTGGTCCCAGGTGGAAGGGGCGCGCCTGGTGGCGCTGGCCGACCTGGACGAGAGCCGGTCCGGGCCGCTGGCGGCGGAGTACGGCATCGAGAACGTCTACACCGACTACCGTTGCGCCGTCGACCGCGCTGATGTGGACATCGTGTCGGTGTGCGTCCCGGCTTACTTCCACCCCGAGGTGACTATCTTCGGAGCCGCGCACGGCAAGCACGTCCTCTGCGAGAAGCCCATCGCGCTCACCACCGAGCGGGCGCAGGCCATGATCGAGACGGCCAAGGCGAACCAGGTGAAGCTCGGGATCGGCTTCCAGCTGCGCCAACTACAGAGCACTCGCGACCTGAAGCGCATCTTCCGCGACGGCACGGTGGGTCGGCCGGCCATGTGGGTGTACACGTACGCCTGGCCTATTCGGCCCAAGCTGGCCATGCACGACATGCTCACCGGCAACGGCGGCCCGGTGGTGGACTTCTGCCCCCACCGCTTCGACCTCTGGAGCCAGGTCTTCGGCTCCGAGGCTGTCCAGGTGGAGGCGCAGGGCTTCACGCTGGGGCGGGGGCGCAAGGAACTGGCGGGGCTGGAGCGGTTGGCTCCCGACACTGTGTCCCTGCTGGTGCGTTACGCCTCCGGCGATGTCGGCAGCCTGAGCATCACTTGGGGCCTCCCGCCGGGCGTGAACGGGGCCACCACGGGAGAGATCTGGAGCGCCAAGGGGCTGCTCCGGCCGGACGTTGACAAGATCGAGGTGTTGACCGAAGGCGGGGAGACCACTACATTGGGCCCGTACCAGGAAGACGTCATGGTTGAAGCCATGGTGAAGCAGGCCGAAGCCTTCGCCCGAGCGGCCCGGGGCAAGGGTGAACCGGGCGCCTGCGGCGAGGATGGTCTGGCGGCGTTGCGCGTCTCGCTGGCCGCGCTCCGTTCGGCGGAGACGGCCCAACCTATTGATCCGAGGTCAATGTGATGGATGCGAAGCTGGGGTTCTTCAATCGTCCCTGGGTGGGGCTCTCTCTGGAGGAGGCGCTGGATGCTATGCTGGCGGCGGGCAGCAGGCATGCCGGAACGCTGGGTAGGGCGGGCGGCGGGATCATGGTGGACTGGGACACCCCCGACTCCGAGATCGCGGCGATGAAGGCAGCGGTGGCCGGCCGCGGCATGACGTTGCACGCCGTCCTTGCCCGGGTGTCCTTCGATGTCCCCAAGGCCGAGGCCATCACCCGCTACCGGACGTTCATCGACAAGGCGCATGCTCTGGGCGCCAAGCACCTCCTGGAGATGGGCGCGCATGACCCGGCCACCTTCGACCGCTACTTCGAGATCATGAAGGCCGTCAGCCCTTACGCCTACGAGCGCGGGATGATCATCGGCATCAAGCCGCATGGCGGCCTCTCCACCTCGGGCAAAGAAACGGCCGATGTGGTCGCCAAGGTCGACCAGCCGGGCTTCCGGGCCTGGTACGATCCCGGAAACATCCTCTACTACAAGCAGTATCACCCCGTTGAAGAGGCTAAGTACTTCGACGGCATCTGCGTGGGCGTCTGCGTGAAGGATTGCATCGTCTCCGGTTCGGGCGATAGCCTGCAGCGAGACGTCAACGTGACCCCCGGCGAGGGCCAGGTCGACTTCGAGGGCGTCTTCAAGGTCCTCCGCAAGGGCGGCTTCGCCGGCGGCCCGTGCCTGATCGAGACCCTTGGCCCGCAGGATGCCGAAGGCGCCACCAAGGCGGGCAAGCAGGCCCTCGCCTACATGAACGGCGTCTTAAGGAAAGCCGGTTACTAGAGGGACGTGAGAAACGGCATCCCGGCCGGGTCACAAAGACCCGGCCGGGCCGCATCAGGCAAGGGGAGGTGTTGAGACGTGGCCAAGCTTAAGCTGGGGACCATGGTGAGCCTGGGCAAGGGACCGGAGGAAGAACTGGCCAAGGTGCACGAGTTGGGCTTGCCCACGTGCCAGGTCTCCAACTGGGACCCGACGCTGTACACCGACGAGATGGTGGACCGGCTGCTGTCCGCCTGCGCCGAGTTCAAGGTGGAGATCTCGACCATCTGGGCGGGGACGCCCGGCTGGCGCATCTGGGACTTCGTTACCGGGCCGCGCACCATCGGTCTGGTGCCGGAGTGGGCGCGGGCCGAGCGCCTGGCGGCCCTGAAGGCGGGAGCGGACTTCGCCGAGAAGGTGGGGGCGCCGAGCATCACCACCCACGTGGGATTCATTCCCGAGGACCCGAATGACCCGCGCTACCGGGGCACCATCGATGCCCTGACCGAGTTGTCGCTCTACTGCGGCGAGCGAGGACTGGGGTTCTGGTTCGAGACAGGCCAGGAGACGCCGGTGACGCTCCTGCGCGCCATCGAGGACATCGGCACCGACAACCTGGGCATCAACCTGGACCCAGCCAACCTGCTCATGTACGGCAAGGCCAATCCGGTCGACGCCCTGGACGTGTTCGGGAAGTATGTGCGTGGCGTGCACGCCAAGGACGGCGATTATCCCACCAACGGGCGCAAGCTGGGTCCGGAGAAGGCGCTGGGCGAAGGCCGGGTCGACTTCCCGCGCTTGGTGCCGAAGCTCAAATCCATGGGCTTCCAGGGTGCGCTCACTATTGAGCGCGAGATCAGCGGTCCCAAGCAGATAGAGGATATCAAGGCGGCCATCAGGCTGCTGGAGCCTCTTCTCTAGAAGAGCGTCGCGTTGGAGTCGGCAATCTGACATCACTCGCCGGAGCGTTCTGGGCGGGCGAGAGGGCAAGACGGTGCAGATACGGATCGAGGATCAGACCTATGTGCGGGACGACACGCACATGGGCAAGTGCGCTCTCGGCTACCACGGCGCCGACGCCGCCATGTCCCCGTTCATCCACAAGTCCATGCCCGGCTGGAACTTCGACGAGTCGAAGCAAGAGTTGGGGGAGGAGGCCGGGTACAAGCTTGCCTGAACGATGTCCACCGGCAGATGGAGGCCCACGCCGAGGTTCCCCTCCGGATACCTGATCGAGGGGCACGCCAAGCTGCAGGAGTGGGGTGTGGCGGGCAGCCACGGCGTTGAGGGCTCGCGCGACTGCCCGTTCAGGTAAATCCCGATCAGAAGGGAACTCGCTAGAACGGCTTTAGCGGCCCTCTTCCTCTTCAGCCAAGCCGGCAGCCTCTGCGGCGATTTGCTGGCGCCGGGTGTGTCGTCGTCTGCGGGGCCCGACGGAGGCGCGCTCCAGGCGGCGGATCACGGTCAGCAGGGCGTAAGTCAGGAAGGTGGTGAAGACGGCCAGGGAGTACATGCCGGCGCCGGCCGCCATACCGATGCCGGCACAAGACCAGATGGCGGCGGCGGTGGTCACACCGCGGACCTTGGCTTCCGGCTGCGCTCCCTGCTCGGCCCCTAGATCGCGGAAGACGGTACCGGCCCCGATGAAGCCGATGCCCGTGAGGATGTTTGCCGCCACGCGCGCCTCATCGCCGCCGTGGAAGGCGACTTTGCTGAGCACAGTGAAGAGAGCCGAGCCCATGGCCACCATCATGAAGGTGCGCAGACCGGCAGGGCGATCTCGCTTCTCGCGCTCCCAGCCGAGGACGCCGCCAAGCAGAGTGGCCACCAGAACGCGCAAAAGCAGGGGGCCCTGCTCCAGCAGCTGCCGCCACAGCTCGTTGCCCATTTGCTCCAGCGCCCAGGCCATAGCACTCTCCTAAATGAAGACGACAGGGGCCCGCAAAGCGCGGGCCCCTGTGCGCTAGCACTCTCAATCTGAGGCGGCTGGCGCCGATCAGACGTCCTTGAAGGCCTTCACTCGCTCGCGGACGGCCGCCTGAGCGGCGGCGAGGCGGGCGACAGGCACGCGGAACGGCGAGCAAGAGACGTAGTTCAGGCCTACCTGATGGCAGAACTCGACGGACGAAGGGTCGCCGCCGTGCTCGCCGCAGATGCCGACCTCGAGGTCGGGGCGGGCCTGACGGCCGCGCTCCGTTCCCATCCGCACGAGTTGGCCGACGCCTTCGCGGTCCAGGACCTGGAAGGGGTTGGCAGGCAGGATCTTGCTGTCCACGTACTCCAGGAGGAACTTGCCTTCCGCGTCGTCACGGCTGATGCCGAAGGTGGTCTGGGTGAGGTCGTTGGTGCCGAACGAGAAGAACTCGGCGTACTCGGCCACCTTGTCGGCGGTCAGAGCGGCGCGCGGGATCTCGATCATCGTGCCGAACATGTAGTCGATCTTGGCGCCCTGCTCCTCGGTCACCTGCTTGGCGACCTTCTCCAGCCGGGAGCGAGTCTCGGCGAGCTCGTTCACGTGGCTGATGAGAGGGATCATGATCTCGACATGAGTCTCGACGCCTTCCTTGGCGACGTTGGCCGCCGCCTCAAGGATGGCGCGAGTCTGCATCTCAACGATGCCGGTGACGATGAGACCCAGGCGGCAACCGCGCAGACCCAGCATGGGGTTGGCTTCCCGCATGGCGCCGACCGCGCTCAGAAGGGCGCGCTTCTCAGCCAGCTCCTTCTCGCTGCCGCCGGTGCACTCAAGGCGAGTGATCTCGACCAGGAGGTCCTCATGAGAGGGCAGGAACTCGTGCAAGGGCGGGTCGATCAGGCGGATGATGACGGGTAGACCGTCCATGGCACGGAAGATGCCCTCGAAGTCGCTGCGCTGGAAGGGCAGGATCTGATCCAGCCACTTCTGGCGCTCTTCCTGCGTCTCGGACAGGATCATCTTCTGAACGATAGGCAGACGCTCTTCCTCGAAGAACATGTGCTCGGTGCGGCAGAGGCCGATCCCCTCGGCGCCGAACTCGCGGGCGCGAGCAGCGTCGCGCGGGTAGTCGGCGTTGGCGCGCACGCCCATGCGGCGCAACTCGTCGGCCCAGCCGAGGAGCTCGACCAGCTGATGCTGCTCGGCGTAATCGGTCTCGACGAGCGCGATCTCGCCCTTGAAGACTTCGCCGGTGGTCCCGTCAAGGGAGATGATGTCGCCTTCCTTGATGGTCTGACCGCTGGCGCGGAAGGTACGGGTGTTGTAGTCGATACGGATGGCTTCGCAGCCGGCAACGCAGGGGAGGCCGAGGCCGCGGGCGACCACAGCGGCGTGGCTGGTAGCGCCACCGTGCTGGGTGAGGATGCCCTTGGCGCGCAGCATGCCGTGCACGTCGTCAGGGGAGGTCTCCGGGCGCACCAGGATGGTGGCCTTGCCGGCCAGTCCCCACTCCTCGGCGGTGTCGGCGTCCAGGGCGACTGCGCCCACGGCCGCGCCGGGGGAAGCGTTGAGGCCCTTGGCCAGGAAGGCGTTGCCGGCCTGAGCCGCTGCCTTGGACTTGTTGTCGAAGCTGGGGAGAAGCAGCTGAACAACCTGCTCCGGCTCGACGCGGAGGAGAGCTTCTTCCTTGCTGATCAGGCCCTCATGCACCATGTCCACGGCGATCTTGACGGCCGCGGCGGCGGTGCGCTTGCCGGTACGGGTCTGGAGCATGTAGAGCGTGCCGCGCTCTACGGTGAACTCCATGTCCTGCATGTCGCGGTAGTGCCGCTCCAGGTTCTTCGCGATGGTCGCGAACTGATCGTACACCTCGGGCATGTCGGCGCGGAGCTGAGCGATCTTCTTGGGAGTGCGGATGCCGGCGACCACGTCTTCGCCCTGAGCGTTCTGGAGGTACTCGCCGTAGAGCCGGTTCTCGCCCGTGGCTGGGTCGCGGGTGAAGGCAACGCCGGTGCCGGAGTCATCGCCCATGTTGCCATAGACCATGGTCTGCACGTTGACGGCGGTGCCCCAGTCGTGGGGAAGCTTGTGGAAGTTGCGGTAATCCACGGCGCGCTTGCCCATCCAGGAGCCGAACACGGCGGCGATGGCCTGGCGAAGCTGCTCGTACGGATCGGTGGGGAAGTCCTCGCCCGTCTCCTTGCGGAAGTGAGCCTTGAAGCGCTGGACGACTTCCTTGAGCATGTCGGCGGTCAGGTCGGTGTCCTGCTTACCCGCCGTCTTTTCCTTGAACTCCGTCAGGATGTGCTCGTACGGCTCGGCGTCCAGACGACGGACGATGCGGGAGAACATCTGCATGAAGCGCCGGTAGGCGTCGTAGGCGAAGCGCTCGTTGCCGGTGCCCTCGGCGATGCCCTTGAGGGTCTCGTCGTTCAGGCCCAGGTTGAGGACGGTGTCCATCATGCCGGGCATGGAGACGCGGGCGCCGCTACGGACGGACATGAGCAGGGGGTTCGACGGGTCGCCGAACTTCTTGCCCGTCTTCTGCTCCACAACCTTCATGCTCTCCAATACCTGCGCCCACATGCCCTCGGGGAACTTGTTGCCCAAGTCGGTGTAGGCGTTACAGGCTTCGGTGGTGATGGAAAACCCAGGAGGCACGGGGAGGCCGGCGCCGGCCATCTCGGCCAGGTTAGCGCCCTTGCCGCCCAGCAGGTTGCGCATGGACGCGTTCCCTTCGTCAAACAAATACACCCACTTCTTATCAGCCATGATTGTACAGTACCTCCTTGGTATACTCCGCTCGATCAGAGGCGTTCACGGGGAACGATTCTGCCGTTGGGTCGCCAGGGGCGGATGCCCGAAATGCCGAACGCATTATAGGCGAGCCCAGTAGACGAGGCAAAGCCGCAGGGCGTTTGCATCTAGCGGCTAGCCGTCACGCTAAGGGTGTCCGCAGGCCTGTTTCGACCGCGCAAGGATGCCGCGCGGGGATTCTGCGCCGGCCCGACCCTTGTCACTTCGAGCGAAGCAAGGAATCCACCCTCGGCCCGCGCGATCGCCGTTCTGGTCCGAGTGCGGTTGCCCTGCGGACCTCTGGCCCGGCGGACTGCCAACCTCTACAATAGCGGCATTAGAGCCCACAGGTGATGAGAATGATCGGACTGAGTTCTGTGGCGGAGAGGGCGCGACCTAGGCTGATCGGCTTTGCCCAGCGGTTGGTGCAGACTCGTAGCCTCTCCGGTCAGGAGGGCGACGTGGCCCACCTGATAGAGGCCGAGATGAAGGCGTTACGGTACGACGACGTGTGGACGGACCGCACGGGCAACGTCGTCGGCCGGCTCAAGGGCGCCGCCAACGGGCCTTCGGTCATGCTCAACGGCCACATGGACCATGTGGACCCCGGGCCGCCGGCCGCCTGGCAGCACCCACCTTACGCCGGCGTCATCGCTGACGGTCGGCTGCACGGGCGGGGCGCAGCAGATATGAAGGCCTCCCTGGCGGCGCAGGTGTACGCCGTCGCGCTCCTGCGGGAGAGCGGCCGCCAACCGGACGGCGACGTCCTGGTCGCGGCCGTGGTGCACGAGGAGACGGGCGGCCTGGGCACTCAGATGCTGGTGGCGGACGGGGTGCGGGCGGATAGCGCCGTCGTGGGCGAGGCCAGCGGGCTCCAGTTGCGGCGCGGCCATCGCGGCCGGCTGGAGGTGCTGGTGATCGTCGAAGGGCGGTCCGTGCACGCCAGCGCTCCCGAGCGCGGGGCCAATCCTCACTTCAGCATCGCCCGGTTCACGGAGCGGCTGCGCGACGTGTCTCTTCCCCAGGACGTGGACTTCCGCGGCTCCAGCGTGGCCCCCACGGTTATCGTGGGCGACAACAAGGCGGGCAACGTTACGCCGGGGCGGATTGTGTTGCACCTGGACTACCGGACCATACCCGGTGAGCGGGAAGAGGAAGTGGTGCGGACCTGGCAGGCGGTTTTGGACGAGTGCCTCACCGATGGCTGTACCGGCCACGTGGAGATTGAGACCAGCGAGATGGTGAGCTACTGCGGCCTGCGGAAGCGGCTGCCTAACGTATTCCCCGCCTATCGCCTGGCCGCCGACGATCCGCTACTCGCCCGGGCCCGGACGGCGCTGGCGGCCACCTACGGGACGCCTCCAGAGGTGGGAGTGTGGCGGTTCTCCACCGACGGCGGCCACCTCATGCGGGCGGGCATTCCCACCGTCGGCTTCGGCCCGGGTGAGGAGAGCGCCGTGCACACCGTGCACGAGAGCATCGACCTGGACGAGTTGGTGCGGGGCGCGGCCGGCTACGCGTCCTTGTGCCTGGCTCTCTCCCAGTCCGACACTTGCTCGTGATCGCCGTCCTCGAAGGGCTCCTGTAGCCAGCCCTCGCCGAGGCCGGCGGCGTGATAGGCCTCTACCGCCGCGTCCATCTCCGCCTTGGTCACCTTCCGCGCCAGCAGAGGGTGACCGAACGCTTTGTGGGCGGGGAAGTACTGCGACATCAGGCTGACCGGCACCGCGGGCGAGACCTCCTCGGCCAGCCACTTCATCACCTCGGGCGTCTGGGACAGCCCGTGAGGCAGGACCAGGTGCCGAACCGCCATCCCGCGCACGGCGATGCCATTCCCATCAAGCGTGAGCGTGGGCCCCACCTGACGGGCCATCTCCTTGAGCGCAGCCCGATTGGCGGCGACATAGTCGGGGAAGCCGGAGACCTCCCGCGCCACCTTGTCGTCGGCGTACTTGGCATCGGGCAGGTAGAGGTCGATGACGCCTTCAAGCAGTTGCAGTGTCTCCACCTTGTCGTAGCCGCTGGTGTTGTAGACCAGCGGCAGGCGCAGCCCTCGCCGGGCGGCCACGTCCACGGCGCGGAGGATGGCGGGGACGAAGTGGGTGGGCGTGACCAGGTTGATGTTGTGGGCGCCCCGGCCCTGTAGTTCCAGCATCAGGCCGGCCAGGCGCTGCACGGTGGTTACTTGCCCGGCCCCCAACTGGCTGATGGGGTAGTTCTGACAGAAGAGGCAGCGCCCGCTGCAGCCGGAGAAGAAGATGGTCCCTGAGCCGCGGGCGCCGGAAATGGGCGGTTCTTCTCCGTGGTGGACGTTCCAGGAGGCCACCATGGGATCGGCGGGCATGCGGCAGACGCCGGCTTGGCCGCCCAGCCGGTCTACGCCGCAGTCGTGGGGGCAGAGGCGGCAGCGAGCCAGGCTCAGCCACGCCTGGCGGGCCCGCTTTGCCAACTCCCCTGAACGATGCAGCTTCAGGTAGCTTGGTTCCACAGCATCTCGCCCATCGGGTAGCTGCGGCAGAGCCGGCCCGCTGCCGGGGTTGTTCTCGGCGGCATATCCGCTCACCTCTGGGCCGGCACGCGCCCGCGGAGCTTCCAGAGCTGCTCCCACTCCGGCGTTTGCAGGTCCTGCTGCTGGCGGCGCAGGTCCTGTATCTGGTCGCGGAGGGCGGCGGCCTTCTCGAACTCCAACTCAGCGGCGGCGGCCCGCATGAGCTTGTCCAGTTCCTTGATGGTGCGTTCTAGATCGGCGGCGGGCACATCGGCGACGTCCACGTTGTACTCGGCCTTCTCCTCCGCGACGCGCACTCGCTCGGTGAGGTCGTGGACGGCCTTGATGATGCTGATGGGCTCGATGCCGTGCTCCTCGTTGTGCGCCATCTGGATGGTCCGGCGCCGGTTGGTCTCATCGATGGCTCGCTTCATGGAGTCGGTCATGACGTCGGCGTAGAGGATTACCCGGCCGTGGACGTGGCGGGCGGCGCGGCCGATGGTCTGGATGAGGGCCCCCTCGGAACGGAGGAACCCCTCCTTGTCCGCGTCGAGGATGGCCACCAGGGACACTTCGGGTAGGTCGAGCCCCTCGCGCAGCAGATTGACGCCGACCACGACGTCGTACTTTCCCAGGCGCAGATCGCGGAGGATCTCTACCCGTTCCAGGGTGTTTACCTCGCTGTGCAGGTAGTGCACCTTGGTGCCGGTCTCTGTCAGGTAGGCGGAGAGGTCCTCAGCCATGCGCTTCGTCAGCGTGGTCACCAGGGCCCGCTCTCCTCGCCCGACCCGCTCCCGGATCTCGCCGATGAGGTCGTCGATCTGGTTGCGCGTCGGTCGCACCACCACGTCGGGATCGATCAGCCCCGTGGGACGGATGATCTGCTCCACCACTTGAGCTGAGCGCTGAAGCTCGTACGCCGAGGGGGTGGCGGAGGTGTAGATGACCTGGTGCACCAGCGACTCGAACTCCTCGAACCGGAGGGGCCGGTTGTCCAGCGCCGACGGCAGACGGAAGCCGTAGTCGACCAGCACCTGCTTGCGAGAGCGGTCGCCGTTGTACATGCCCCGCACCTGGGGGATGGTCATGTGAGACTCGTCGACGATGAGCAGGAAGTCGTCGGGGAAGTAGTCGAGCAGGCACCAGGGCCGTTCGCCTTCCGGTCGTCGAGACAGATGGCGGGAGTAGTTCTCGATGCCGGAGCAGAACCCCATCTCCTGGATCATCTCGATGTCGTAGCGGGTGCGCATCTCCAGGCGCTGCGCTTCCACCAACTTGTCCTCGGCGCGCAGCACCTTGAGTCGATCCTCAAGTTCAGTCTCAATGTCGTGGATCGCGTCCGCGATGACGTCGGTGCGGGTCACAAAGTGGCGAGCGGGGTACACGGACACGGAGGCATGATCGTGGAGGATCTCTCCCGTCAGTGGGTCGATCTCGGTGATGCGCTCCACCTCGTCGCCCCAGAACTCGAGGCGGAGGGCCGTGTCGGTGTAAGCGGGAAAGATGTCGACGGTGTCGCCGCGGACCCGGAAGTCGCCGCGCGTCGGGGCGACGTCGTTGCGGTCGTAGTAGATGGCGACCAAGCGACGGAGCAGGCTGTCCCGGCGGAGGGTCCGGCCGCGGGCTACCTCGATCATCATGTTGCCGTACTCGCTGGGGTCGCCGATGTTGTAGATGCAGGAGACGCTGGCGACGATGATGACGTCGTCGCGGGTGAGGAGAGCCTGGGCGGCGGCCAGGCGCAACTTCTCGATCTCCTCGTTGATGGAGGCGTCCTTCTCGATATACGTGTCGGTGCGGGGGATGTACGCCTCGGGCTGGTAGTAGTCGTAGTAGCTGACGAAGTACTCCACCGCGTTGTCGGGGAAGAACTCTCGGAACTCGGAGTACAACTGGGCGGCCAAGGTCTTGTTGTGGGCGAGGACGAGGGTGGGCCGCCCCCAGCGCTCGATGACGCTGGCCACTGTGAACGTCTTGCCACTGCCGGTGACGCCCAGCAGCGTCTGGTCGCGGTACCCCGCCTCGAGCCCCTTGAGCAGGGCCTCGATGGCGGCCGGCTGGTCGCCGGTAGGTTGATAGGGCGCCACCAGGTTGAACTGCGCTCTCTTCGCCATGTGTCCCTCCCTGGGGCCGATCTGCCGCGCTATCGTGACCCGCTAGTGTACGCTCATACGTTCGAGATGTCGACCGCGGGCTCAAGCGTATCCAGGGCCTTTCGATTCTGCCGCTGCGTGGTGTAGTGCCCTCGGGAACCTCACCCCAACCCCTCTCCGATGCGGAGAGGGGCTTCCGGCCCCCCTTCCTTCCTGGGTGAAGGGGGGTTGGGTTCTGGGCCGCAAGCGCATCAGAACTGGTATTCTCGCCCATCAGATTGGAGCAAATGCCCGCGGGCGCCTGGAGAAGGCGGCCGTGCGGCGGCGTGCTCACCGGCGATCGAAAGACCCTGGGCTTCGACCGCCGGTGGTTGTCAGCCGGCATGATAGGCGCTATGCTTAAAAAAGCGGTTGACGGCGGACGATGGCCGCCTCCTTGATCGGGGATCGAGGCTGCTGGCGGCGCTGTTCGGCTCCACTGGGCTCATCGTTGTGGTTCATCGGAGATGGCCGAGGCACAGGAGGCGGGCGCATTGGACATCATCAAGGTATCCGCACGTTCAAGATCGACGTCAGTCGCAGGGGCGATCGCCGGGGTAGTAAGGGAGAAGCGGCGTGCCGATGTGCAGGCGATCGGGGCCGGGGCTGTGAATCAGGCGGTGAAGGCAGTGGCCATCGCCCGCGGGTACTTGGCCCTGGATGGGATCGACGTCATATGCATCCCCGAGTTCGCCGAGGTGGAGATAGACGAGCAGGACCGCACCGCCGTGAAGCTGATCGTGGAACCTAGATGACCTTTCGTGCGGACTTGCATACGCACACCAGCGCTTCGGACGGGATGCTTCGTCCCGCCGAGCTGGTGGATATGGCCCGGGGCATTGGGCTTGAGGTACTGGCGGTAACCGACCACGACACTACCGAAGGGGTTGCGGAGGCGCTCGACCGGGCCGAGCAGACGGCGATTCGGCTTATACCGGGAGTGGAGCTCAACGCTCGCACACCGCACGGCGAGGCGCACGTGCTCGGATACTTCCTCGAGTACGACGACGCGTCGCTGGTGAGTCGCCTAAGCGAGAGGCGGGCGGCCCGCGACCGGCGAGGCGAGGCGATGGTGCGCCGCCTGAAGGAACTGGGACTGCACCTGTCCTGGAGCCGAGTGCTGGATATCGCCGGCGGCGGGAGCGTGGGTCGGCCGCACGTGGCGCGAGCCTTGGTGGAAGCGGGCTACGCCGAGGACGTCAACGGGGCCTTTCGCGACCTGATCGGCAAGGGCGGCCCTGCCTACATACCCACGCCGTCCCTCCCCGCCGAGGAAGCGGTTGCCTGGGTGTTGGAGGCGCACGGCATACCGGTGTTGGCGCACCCCATCAACGTGTTGCAGGCGCTCCCCTCGCTGATCCGCGCCGGCCTGATGGGATTGGAGGTGTACTACGGGGCCTATGCCCCCGAGGACATCCGCTACCTGCGCCAGGTAGCGGAGGGGCACGGCCTCTTGCAGACCGGCGGCACCGACTTCCACGGCAATGAGGTCATGACCACGGGCGGTCTGGGTAGCGCGCCCCTTCCCTGGGAACACGTGGAGCGCCTCCTCGAGATGGAGAAGGCGCCGCTCCGAGGAGCGCGAGCCTAGGCTTCGTCGTTGCTCGCCTGTCGGCGCGCGCCTGCGGGAGTAACGTCCTCCATCGGGACATGCACCGTTCGCTCCCCTTCCAGGCGGACGAAAACAGTCTCCCGAATCACGTTCACATCAATGACGACCCCCGGTCCCTCGGGGGTCGTTACTGCCTCCCCCTTCTTGGGCATGGCGGCCCGCATCTTGACGTAGTAATCGTCCTCGTAGGCGAGGCAGCAGAGCAGCCTTCCGCAGGCGCCGGAGATCTCCAGCGGGTTCAACGACAGGTTCTGATGCTTGGCCATGCGAATGGAGACCTTGCTGAATTCCTGTAGCCAGTCTCGACAGCAGAGCAGCCGGCCGCAGATCCCCTGATCGCCGATGAGCTTGGCCTCGTCGCGGACTCCTACCTGATGCAGGTCGATGCGGGTGCGGAAGATGCGCGCCAGGGAGCGCACGAGGTCGCGGAAGTCCACCCGGCCCTCGGCGGCGAAGTAGAAGAGCAGGCGGCTGCCGTCATAGTTGTACTCTGCCTTGAGCACCTTCATCGGCAGCTTGTGCTCGCGGATGAGCTCCCGGCAGCGGCGCAACGCCTCTTCCTCGCCCTGGTACAGCCGCTCCATCTCCACCAGTTCGCGGTTGCCCACCCGCTGCAGGACGGGCTTGAGGTCGCCGACCACTTCTTTGTTGCTGACGTGCTTGGGCCCGGAGATGACCGCGCCTACGTCTCGTCCACGGCTGGTATCCACCAGGACGTAGTCGCCGGGGACAAGGTCGGGCAGGTGCTCACAGCTGAAGAAGTAGGGCTTGGTCTTGGGGCGGAACTGGACGGAGACGATCAAAGGCATGGGAATCAGCTTCCTATGGTCTCGGGTAGGTGGGGCAGCCGCAGCACCAGCACCGTCAGGGCCAGGCGAAGGTTGGCGTTGCGGCGGATCTTCTCGTCGATGTCGCCTATGTGGTTGAGCACGCGCGCCGCTCCAGCGACGTCGAGGCGGGGCAGAGCGGCCGGCCTCTCGGCGGCGGGCATGAGGTAGCCATCGGCAGCGCCGGCCTGGGCGAGCATCTGGTCGTGCCACCACAGCCGCCACAGTTCCAGGTCGTCCAGCACCGCCTCGCGACCACGCTGACCCCAGGCCTCCGCCTGCCGGATGCGATCCGCTCGGCGCCGGTGCGGCAGGTCGGCCGCCGCCTGCAGGGCGTCCAGCCGCTGCCGGCGCAGGGACGGGTCTTCCACCGCCATCAAGGCCCAGCCGGGCCGCCCGGCCGATTCGAGAGCCAGAGCGGTGGCGTCGTCTTCCGGAACGCCCCGCGCGACCAGTTCAGCGCGCACCTCCGGCACGGGCACCGGTCGCAGGGTGAGGACTTGGCACCGGGAGACGATGGTGGGCAAGAGCAGTTCCTTGGCCGTGGCGGTCAGGATGAGCACAGCGTGGATGGGCGGCTCTTCGAGCGTCTTGAGCAGGGCGTTCTGCGCCTCCCGGTTGGCATCAGAGAACTCCGTGAGGACGCGCACCTTGTAGCGCCCTTCCTGCGGGCTCAGAGGAAGGTCAGACTCCACTTCCCGGACCTGGGCGATGGTGAAGGTCGACCCGGTGGGCGCGATGACGGCCACGTCCTGATGGGTGTTGCGGGAGATGCGGCGGCAGGCCGAGCACTGACCGCACGGTCGCAGTGTCTCGTCCTCGGCCTGGCAGTTGAGCATAGCGGCCAACTCGAGCGCCAGCGCGGTCTTGCCCACGTGTGGCGGCCCAAGGAACAAGTGCGAGTTGCGCAGCGCCCCGGCCTGGAGCTGCCGCTTGAGGTAGTCCAGCGCCCACTTGTGGCCGATCAGGGTGTCGTCCTGTCAATGCGGAGTGTCAAGTCGCGACATTCTAGCATGATCGGGCCCGGTGGTGAAAGACGGTCGCCCGCGGGGTCGGCGCCATGAGGCTGTTGCCCCGGCGGGAGCGCGGGCTAGAATGGGGCCAACTCAGCAGGAGGCATGCCGTGAACATAACTGCCGTGGCCATCGAGAAGCCTGAGGACGCCAATGTGATCCTGGGGCAGAGCCACTTCATCAAGACGGTGGAGGATCTCTACGAGGCTCTGGTGGGCGCTGTGCCGGGCATCAAGTTCGGGCTGGCCTTCTGCGAGGCGTCGGGCCCCTGCCTGGTCCGCTCCACCGGCACGGACGACGACCTGACGGAACTGGCGGTGAAGAACGCCCTGGCAGTGAGCGCCGGGCACTTCTTCATCGTTGTCCTGGGCCCGGGCGCCTATCCGGTCAACGTGCTCAACGCCGTCAAGATGGTGCCCGAGGTGTGCCGCGTTTTCTGCGCGACCGCCAATCCGGTCCAAGTGCTGGTGGTGGAAACGGAACAGGGCCGTGGCGTCACGGGCGTGGTGGACGGGTACGCCAGCGCCGGGCGCGAATCGGAGCAGGACGTCGCCGACCGTAAGGCCCTTCTGCGCCGCTTCGGCTACAAGCAGTAGGCTCTTGGGGCGAGTCCTCTTCGTCTTCCTGGACGGGTTTGGCCTCGGTCCCGCCGGCCCCTCCAACCCGTTGTCCATCTGTGAATGGCCACACCTGACCGCCGCCGTGGGAGCGCGGCCGGTGCTCGGCGAGACGGTGCGGGAGGCGGACCGGCTGCTCATCCCGCTGGACGCCACCCTAGGGGTGGAAGGTACTCCCCAGTCGGCCACCGGGCAGGTCTCACTGTTCACCGGCCGGAACGCGGCCCGGGAGTTGGGCTACCACCTGGCCGCCTACCCCAATCGGCTGCTTCAGGGCATCCTGAACGAGGACAACCTTCTGAAGCACGTTGCCGAGGCGGGCGGCCGCGCCACCTTCGCCAACGCCTACAGCAGCCAGTACTTCGAGGCGGTGGAGGCGCGCAAGCTGCGCCATTCCGCCACTACTCTCTGCGTCCTGGCGGCGGGGCTGACCTTCCGCCTGCTAGACGACCTGCTGGCCGGCAGGGCGGTGTTCTGGGACATCACCAACACCGAACTGCAGCAGCGACCGGGCTACGAGCACGTGCCGGCGGTGGTGGCGGAAGTGGCCGGGGAGAGGTTGGCGCGCCTGGCGGCGGAGCATGACCTGGTCCTCTTCGAGTGTTTCCAGCCCGATCGCTTGGGGCATCGCAAGGATGCCGATGCCGCGTTGGCGTTCCTGTCGCTGCTGGACTGCTTCCTGGGCGCGGCGGTTGATCACCTGCCGAGCGATGCCGGCCTGGTGCTATGCAGCGATCACGGCAATCTGGAGGACCTGAGCAGCGGCGGTCACACCCGGAATCCGGTGCCGCTCCTGGTGATAGGACCGGCCGCGGAGCAGTTCGCCGGAGCCACGGACATCACTCACGTGGCCCCGGCAATCTACCAGGCCCTCGGCCTAGGAAGCCTGTCTACTTGTCGCCCTTGTCCTTGCGACGGCGGAGGTCGCGCTGGCCGCGACTGATGGTCTGGCTAACGAAGCGCATCTCCTTGAGTTCATCGGAGGAGAACTCCCGCGAGGTCATCTCGTCGCCTAACGTAGAAAGGTCGTCGACGAAGGCTGCCGCGGCTGGGCTGAAGGCAGAGGCACGAGCCAGCCGGGCGCCGGTGGAGTAGAGCGCGTCACGCGCTTCGGCGGCTCGGCCCTCCTTGCGAAGTTGGGCTGCCTGCTGCCGGGCGCGGGCGCTCTCGTGCTCGCTCGCCACTCGCAGCACGTCGATGTCGGGCTGCTCGGCGCGAGCGTCGGCGTCCGTGGCGTAGGTGAAGCGCACCGCCTGCCACTCGCTCTGCTTCGGTCCACACTCATCTGTCCAGGTCACCCGCGCCCGGATCTCGCGCCCGCTGGCCACGGCGCCCGCCGGAAGGGTCAGGCAAACAACGACGTGTCGCTCCTCGCCGGCGGGAAGGTCCCCGATCCGCACCACCATGGAGTTGGGCGAAGTCCGGTCTACCCAGAACGTGCTGACCAGTTCCATCGTCGTGCCGGACCCGACCGCCAGTTCTAGGTTGACCTTGGTGACGGCGGTGTCCAGCAGAGTGCCCAACTCACCCCCGAAGGTAGCGATGATCTCGTCGGGGGTGCGGAGGTGGTGGAACTGGCCGCCGCCGGCAACCGCCATCGGCCCGAGTAGGGTCTCGTCGTAGTCGCTGCCGATCCCGAATGTGCTCGTCGCCACGCCGGCCAGGCGGTAGACCCGGGCTGCCTGCGTCGCGATGGCCTCCGGGTCGGTCTCGCCCACATTGGCCATCCCATCGGTGAGCAACAGCACCCGGGCGGGAGTCGCAGTGCCGCCCTCGCCATCGTCGGCGATGGTCTGCGCGCCGGTCAGCCAGCCCTCATGCAGGGCGGTTCTACTGCGGGCAGCCACGCCGGCCAGCCGGGAGCGCATCTCGTCGCGCAGCCGGGGCGTGACGGCGGTGGCCGGACAGAGCACGTCGATGCGGCTATCGAAGACGACCACGGAGGCCCGATCCTGCTCCGTCAATTGGTCGAGGACCTGGAGCGCGGCATGCTTGGCCGTCTCCACCTTGTCGCCGTGCATCGAGCCGCTGCGGTCGATGACCAATGCCACGGAGATGGGTGGTCGCTGCGGTACGCTTGGACGGTGCCGCGCCTTGCGGTCGTCCACGCGTAGATGGAAGTCAACATGCCGCTGGTCACCCTTCTCGGGCACCAGTCGGGCATCGGGCGATGCCTTGAGTCGAATCGAGACTCCCATGTCGGGCATTCTGTCATTCACTCCTGTCATTGTTGTCGGTGCTGCCGGCCTGTTAATCCGCCTCTTTCCAGAAGTCCCTTGCTCTTCGCTGCCACTCCTCTTCGCTGACATTCCTCCCGTCTTATTCCTTGCCGATCAGGGCGGTGTAGAACCCGGTGATCCAGTCTCGGAACGCCTCCTAGGCGTGGTCTGCCGGTATCCTGGTGAGCACCTTGTGCTTGGGGGCGGTCACTTGAACCCCACTATGGCCGCAGAGCGACCCTCCTGTGGCGGCCTTACGGCGACCGGGCCTCTTCCAGTATCCGCCGGATCAACTCGGCGTGGCGGGCCTGCACGTCCGCGCGAACGTGCAGTTCCAGGCCGGGAGCCAACTCCAGCCGGTGCCACTCCTGCTGCACTGGGGACGCAGCAGGATAGGGCGCCAAGTACTGCCGAAGAACCGAGGTTCCCGCCATGTCGGCATCCCTCTGCCGGCTCGCGGGGCGGCGGGCCTGCTCGAGCAGCGCCGACACGAACTCCCGCGGCGACTTGGGCGCAGCGCTGTCAAGGGCGCGGTCACGCGCTTCCTCGCGGAGCAACAACTCGCGCGTCTCGTCGAGCGTCAGACGGGAGACCTGATCCCGGATGTCGGCCAGCAGCACGCGGCGATCGGACAGCCGCCTAGCCAAGCGCAGTTTGACCAGGTGCTCCTCCCCGTAGGTGGCGCTCTTGCCCCGGGAGCTGGCGGGCGGAAGGATTCCCTCGGCGATGTAGTAGCGCACGGTACGCACGGGCACTCCGGCCCGCTTGGCCAGTTCCTCGATAGTCAGTTCGATGTCCATGCCCGCATTATAGCCAGTGACAGTGGCGCTGTCAATAGTGGGACAGGGCAATTCGCGCCGTTGCCGGCAGGGTCTTTCGGGGACTAGCCGCGGTAGAGGCGGAGGTACTCCTGGTAGTTGGGCAGCACGGTGCTGAGGTAACGGCGCGTTTCCGAGAAGGCGACGGTCTCAAAGAAGAAGTCGCTGTCTCGGCCCGACTGGGCAAGCCACACTTGAGCGTTGCCGGGGCCGGCATTGTAGGCCGCCAGGGCGGCGGGCACATGCCCACCAAGGTAGTCGAGTTGGACCCGGAGATAGTAGAGACCATAGCGCACCGCGATGTAAGGGCGGTGTAGGTCAGTGGGGTCATAGTAGGCGTCGCCGAGTTGCATGGCGATCCACTCGCCGGTGGCGGGCATCACTTGGGCCAAGCCCTGGGCCCCGGCGCTGGAGCCGATGGCGGCATCGAACAAGCTCTCCTGTCGCATGAGGGCGAAGAAGAGCAGGGGATCCAACCCCTGGTTGGCGGCCTCGGCGATGACGGCTTCGGAGTAGTAGGTGGGGTAGACAAGGGACCAGATGAAGGCGGGCGCCTCGGTGCGGGCGTCGGGAGTGGTGTAGATGATGTTGGACGCACACTGAATGGACGGGCGGTACAGGCCGCGATCCCGCAGCCAGAGGGCAAGCCAGAACTGGACGGTTCCGTCGTGGAGGTGGTCCCGGCTGACGGCCAGCGACGTGTCGATAACCTTCTGGCGCAGGCCCAGCTCGAAGTACTCCGGCAGTTGGCGCCAGCGACCGTCGGCGGCGAGGGCGGCCGGCGCCGTGGCCGGATCCCAGCCGGGGGCGTAGCGAGCCTGCAGCCAGGATTCGGCTTCGGCACGGCCTTCGTCGACGCTGGGCAAGAGGAGATTGCCACTGGAGGCGGAGAGGGCCGGATCGGCCCCC
This sequence comes from Anaerolineae bacterium, assembly GCA_040768685.1. GTDB lineage: Bacteria > Chloroflexota > Anaerolineae > DRVO01 > DRVO01 > Ch71. The sequence goes on along the minus strand of JAXGMM010000002.1, from coordinate 72,340 downwards.
GACAGAAGCACAGCGGCGCGGTAAGCGTAGTAGGTCCCGCCGCCGGCGGCGCTTTCCAGGGCGGCGGTAGCCGCTTCAGACGAGCCTTGCGCCAGGTATGCGCGACCCAGCCAGTAGGAGAAGCGAGCGGCATCGGCGCAAGCGGTGCAGTGGTCGACGGCAAGCTGGAACCACGTCCCCGCTGACGCCCAGTCGTCGATGCGAGCCATGCTCAGCCCGGCGCGCAGGGCTCCTTCCCGGCCTGGATCGCCATCCGGGTAGCCTTCCGCCAGCGTGGAGTAGACCTGCATTGCCTCGTTGGGCCGTGCCAGGGCCTCAAGCAGGATGCCGGCGTGAAGCAGGGCGGTGGGAGCCAGCTCGTTTCCGGGGTAGGCGGCGGCGAAGCCTCGGTACACGTCCACTGCCGATTCGTCTTCGCCCGCCCGGTCCAGCGTCTCACCCTTGGCGAGCCAGGCCTTGGCGGTGTAGGGGTCGTCGGAGAGAGCGATGGCGGCGTCGAGGTGCTGCCGGGCGGTGTCGGTGTCTCCGAGAGCTCGGTAACTGAGGGCGGCGTAATAGTGGGCGCTGCCTACCCGGTCCACAGGCTCGGCGGCTAGGTAGCGCTCGAAGGCGGCGACGGCGGGCTCATAGGCCTTGGCGTGATAGTTGACTAAGCCGCGCAGGTGCTCGTCGACCGGCTCCTCGGCGTTGACCAGCAGCACCAAGGCCGGGTGAGCGTACGAGGAGCGGGGGTAGCCCTGAACGAGGGCGAGCAGGCGGTCGAGGCCGGCCCGCTCTTGCCCCACCGCCAGTTCCAGCCGCGCCCTCTCATACAGGTAGCGGGGCAGATCGTCGGCGGCCACCGAGCCCGTCTCCGCTACTAGGGTCGAGAGAGCGGTGTCGGCCTGACCCGAGAGCAGCAGCGCCTCGGAGAGCTTGTAGGCCAAGGCGAGCCGGTCCGCGGCGCCGGCGGTCTCATCGAGCGCGGCTCGGTAGTAATGGGCGGCGACGGGCCAGCGATCGAGAGCGGCGAAGCCGTCCGCCGCTCGGGTCAGGGCCACCGCCCGGGCGGCGCTGCCCGGGCGCAGGTAGTAGAAGCTGACGTAAAGGCCGGCCGCCTCCTGCAGTTGCCCCGCCTCGTAGCGGGCGGCGGCTTCGCGGAAGAGGGCCGTGGAGCGGTCATGGCGGTCCAGCGTGCCGATCGCGAGGTCGTGCCAGAGGCCGGCGGCCTCCAGCCAGGAGCGGCTCAACTCGTAGCACTCCGCCAGCTGGACGCGAGCCTGGCGGGCCTCGTCGCCGCTCAGGTTGGGGATTATCTGCAGCAGCGATTGGGCCGCTTCCTCGTACCGGCCGGATTCCTTGAGCGCCAGGGGCGCGGAGAGGGCGGCGGGGGCAGGGTCGGCTCCAGCGGGGGGCGCAATCAGAAGAGCACCGAGAAGCAGAACCGCAGTGAGGGCGATTCGAGCGACGACCGCCCACTGCGAATGGACGCGGGACGCAAGGGCAGTTCGGGCAACAATCGGCATCTATGACCTATTCCGGGGCAAGGATGCGGCCGCACGAGGGGCAAGGAACGAGTTCCTGCCGCTGGTCCGCCTTCTGTATGACGTGCGTCGGCATCTGCACGCCGCAGGCGCCGCAGTTGCCGCCGCGCAGGGGCGCCAGAGCGCGGCCACCCTTCCGTGCCTTCAGGGCGTCATAGCGGCTGAGCGCAGCCGCCGGCAGGCCCGCCCGCCGCTCGGCGACCTGGGGCTCGATGCGGGCGCTCTCCTTCTCGAGTTCGGTTTGTTCCCGGCGAAGCCGCTCCGTTAGGGCGCTGTGCGCCTCTTCCTGAGCCCTTAGCGCCGCAGCCGCCTCGGTATAGGCGCCGGCAGCGGCCTCGATCTCCAGCATCAGTTCCAGTGCCTGGTCCTCCAATTGGGTGAGGCGACGACCAAGCGCCTCCGCTTCGGCCTCCAGGCTTGCCAGCTCGCGCGGGTTGCCCACGGCGCCGCTGTAGAGGCGCTTCTGCCCCGCTTCGCGCTTGGCCCGGACAGCGGCCGTCTCGTCTTCCAGCCCGCGGAGACGGCGGCGCAGCTTCTCAAGATCGGCGTGCAGACTGTCGGCGTGAGCGCGACCCTGTGCGATGGCCTCCGGCTCGGCGTAGAGGGCTTGGATATCGATGAGCCGCGCGCGAACACGGCTCAGGGCCAGGTCCACCTCCTGCAGGCCGGCCAGATCGTCCACCGTCGACATGGGCCTCCTCCTCTATAGAGTGACATATTCTAGACGCCGTTGGTTCCCTGCTCAAGCCGGCAATCCGGCGGGTGGCCGAGCAGGGGCGACGTTGTAGGCCCTTGTTCCGCCCCTTTGGTATAATGCGCGACGTGACTGACGAGCCTTCGCGAGATATGTGCCAATGACCGGTCAGGACCTCAACCTGATTCTGGTGGATCGCCAGGAGGCGCTGGACGCCCTCGCCGACCGCTTGCTTCAGGTACCGGCCTTTGGCGTGGACACCGAGGCCAACAGCCTCTACCGCTACCGGGCCCGCGTTTGCCTCATCCAGATCTCGATCCCGGGCGCCGACTACATTGTCGACCCCTTTGCCGTCGATGTTCGGCCGCTGGGGGAGGTGTTTGCCTCGGCGTCGGTGCAGAAGGTGATGCACGCCGGCGAGTACGACGTCATGTGCCTCCGTCGCGACTATGGGTTCGAGTTCCGCGAGCTGTTCGACACCATGATCGCGGCGCGCATGGCGGGGCTGACGGACTTAGGCCTGGGAGCGCTCCTGATGAAGTATTTCGGCGTCGATAGCGACAAGCGCTATCAGCGCGCCGACTGGGGACAGCGGCCCCTGTCGGAGATCCACCTAACCTATGCCGCCCTCGACAGCCACTATCTCCTCGCGCTCCGCGACCATCTCGAGCAGGACCTGGCGCGTGCCGGGGTCATGGAGGAAGCGCGGCACGCCTTCAGCAGCGTCTGCATGGTGAAGTGGCATGCCAAGCCCTTCGACCGCCACGGCTACGTGCGCCTGCCCGGGGCTAGTGATCTCGATCGCGGCCAGCTGGCCGTGCTCCGGGAGCTCTACCTCTGGCGAGAGAAGACGGCCGAATCGGTTGATCGCCCGCCTTTTCGCGTCGCCCGGCCCGACCTACTGGTGCGCCTCTCGTTGATGCAGCCGCGCACCAAGGCGGCACTGGAGATGCTGGTTGGCGGCAAGGAGCGACTCCTTGCCGAGCGCGCCGCCGAGGTGGTGGAGGCCATCCGCCGCGGCCGCGAAGCGCAGGCCGAGCCGGCGCCGGTCGAACCCGATGGCCGCCGTCGACGAAGCTCGCGCCGCGGGCGCACCTACCAGCGGCTGAACCGCTGGCGCAAGGAGATGGCGCAGCAGTTGGGCCTCTCGGCCGATGAGGTGCTCAGCTCTGAGGCTCTCGCCGAGCTTGTGGAGCTGATGCCGCGGACGCGCGCCGAACTGGACGCCCTCGCACTCCTTGAGCCTACCCAGGCGGAAGAGCACGGCGAGGCGATCCTCGAACTTCTCAAACCGGCAGGCGGCGGCGCTTGACCCTCACTCAGCTTCTTGACCGGCTGCGGCTCGATCCGGCGTTCATGGCCAACATCACCGCCTGGCACGTATTCCCGGAGCGGGCTGCCGTCTATGGGCCTTTCCCTGAGCTGGATCCTCGCCTGAGACAGGCGCTGGAGAAGCGCGGGGTGCGACAGCTCTACTCTCACCAGGCCGAGGCCATCGCCGCCGTAGGTCGAGGGGAGAACGTCGCCGTTGTGACGCCCACTGCCTCGGGCAAGACACTCTGCTACAACGTGCCGGTGCTGAACCGCATCCTCCATGACCCGGAGGCGCGGGCCCTGTACCTCTTCCCCACCAAGGCCCTTTCCCAGGACCAGATGACGGAGGTGCACGAGCTGATCGGGGCGGCAGGCGCCGACATCCGCACCTACACCTACGACGGCGACACGCCCGGCGAAGTGCGGCGCAAGGTGCGAGAGGCCGGCCACATTGTGGTCACCAACCCCGACATGCTGCACTCAGGCATTCTGCCACATCACACCAAGTGGGTGAGCCTGTTCGAGAACCTGCGCTACGTGGTCATCGACGAGATCCACACTTACCGCGGCGTGTTCGGCAGCCACGTGACCAACGTGCTGCGGCGCCTGAGGCGAGTGTGCGAGTTCTACGGCAGCAAGCCCCAGTTTGTCTGCTGCTCCGCCACCATCGCCAACCCGCGCGAGCTGGCGGAGAAGCTCCTGGAACTGCCGGTCACGCTGGTGCATCGCAACGGGGCGCCGGCCGGCGAGAAGCACTTCGTTATCTACAACCCGCCGGTGGTGAACAAGGAACTCGGTATTCGGCGGTCGGCGATCTTGGAGGCGCGCCGCATCGCGGGTAACTTCCTCGCCGCCGACGTGCAGACCATCGTCTTTTCGCGGAGCCGGCTGACCACCGAGGTGCTGCTGACCTACCTGCAGGACTTCGCCGTATCGCAAGGGAAACCGCGGGAGAGCATCCGCGGCTACCGCGGTGGGTACCTGCCCTTGCAGCGACGGGAGATCGAGCGCGGCCTTCGGGACGGGTCTGTGCGGGGCGTGGTGTCCACCAATGCACTGGAGCTGGGCATCGACATCGGGCAGTTGTCGGCCTGTGTAATGGCCGGCTACCCGGGCACGATTGCCAGTGCGCTGCAGCAGGCCGGCCGGGCCGGCCGCAAGCAGGACATCTCAGTGGCGGTCTTGGTGGCCAACTCCAGCCCGCTGGATCAGTACGTGGCCCAGCATCCCGCCTACTTCTTTGGTCGCACCCCGGAGTCGGCCCTGGTCAACCCGGACAACCTTCTGGTGGCCGCCAGCCACATCAAATGCGCCGCCTTTGAGTTGCCCTTCCGTGACGGCGAAGGCTTCGGCAACTTCCAGGGGCTGCCGCAGATGCTGGACTACCTCCAGGGCGAGAACGTCCTGCACCAGGTGGAAGGCGCCTGGTTCTGGATGAGCGAGCAGTACCCCGCCAATGAGATCTCCCTGCGCACGGGGATGACCGACAACTTCGTCATCATCGACACCACGGAAGGCAGCCGGGTGCTCGGCGAACTGGATCGCTTCAGCGCCCCGATGCTCATCCACGAGGATGCCATCTACATCCACGAAGGATGCCAGTTCCACGTGGATCGTCTGGACTGGGAGGAGGCGAAGGCTTACGTCCGGGCAGTGGACGTGGACTACTACACCGACGCCGACTTGGCGGTGAACGTCAACGTCATCGACGTGTTTGAGCAGGAGGACCGCGGCCTCACCCGTGCCGCGCACGGCGAGGTGCTCGTGTCGGCACTGGCGACCGTGTTCAAGAAGATCAAGCTCTACACCCACGAAAACGTCGGCTGGGGGCAGATCCACCTGCCGGAGCAGCAAATGCACACCTCGGCGTTCTGGTTCAGCCTGCCTCCGGCTACGGTCGAAACGCTGATTCAACGCAACCTCTGGAGCGTTCCGGCGGCCGACTACGGCCCAGACTGGCGGAGGCAAAGGCAGCGAGCCCGGGAGCGCGATGAGTTCCGTTGCCGCAGCTGTGGCGCCCCCGAGTCGCCCAACCGTGAGCACGATGTGCACCACGTGCGGTCGATCCGCGAGTTCGGGTACGGGGCGGTCGGCGACTATGCCCAGGCCAACGAGCTGGACAACCTGATCACGCTCTGCCGCAGTTGCCACCTACAGGCGGAGGCGTCGCGGATGACGCAGGGCGCCCTGACGGGCGTGGCGAGCCTGGCGCGACATGTTGCCGCGCTCTTTCTCATGTGCGACGTCCGAGACCTAGGGGTGTTCGCTGAGGTGCGTTCGGTCTTCACCCGCGAACCCACCCTATTCATCTACGATAGTGTCCCCGCTGGAATCGGCCTGAGCGAGCGGCTTTACCGGGGACAGGCACAGGTGTTGCAGGCAGCACTGGAGCAGGTGGAGGCTTGTCCCTGCGAGTTCGGTTGCCCGTCGTGCATCGGCCCGGTGGGCGAGACGGACCAGGCTGCCAAGGCCAACACCAAGGCGCTGCTGAGATACCTTGTGGAGGCAGAGAGTTGACTAGACCCCACGCATTCATAGCCCCGATGCTGGCCCTGGCCCTGGCGGCGTGTGCCGCTCAGGCGGCTCAGCAAGAAGGGGCGCCCACGCCTACCATGACCCCGAGGCCCACCTTCACGGCGACGGCGGTGGCGACGGCGACGCCGCTGCCGACTAACACGCCCTTGCCCACGCCCACCCCGGCGGTCACCGACACGCCCATCCCGGAGCCTACGCCCACGCCGCGCATCCACGTGGTGCAGTCGGGCGAGACCCTCTCCGGCATCGCTGAGGCCTACGGGGTGAGCACGGACGACCTCATCCGCGCCAACGGCATCACCAATCCGTCCCTCGTCGTCGTGGGTCAGGAGTTGATAGTCCCCGCCTCCTAGCGCCGGCGCCTGCACATGCCGCGGGGCCCGCCCGTCTTCAGGCGGGCCTCTTCGCTTCCCTCGCAGATTGGGCCAACCCCGGTAGGGCTAAAGCGGCTGCCCGAGCGTGCCGATACTGGCGCATCGGGTACTAGTGCTTTCGTACTGCCCACAGGGAAGTGCCGAACTATGAGCGAGCCTCTGGACAAGACAAACGTAACGGTGCTCATCGCCGACGACCACCCGGTCTTCCGCGAAGGTCTGCGCAAGGTGGTGGAGGCGGAGGGGCGGTTCCGGGTCGTAGCTGAAGCCGGGAGCGGCGACGCTGCCGTCATTGAGGCGCGCCGGTGGCGTCCCGACGTGATGCTGGTGGACGTCAACATGCCCACGCTGGATGGGCTGCAAGTGGTGCGACTGGTGCGGGCCGAACTGCCTGGAACCAAGCTCATCCTGCTCACCGCCTTCCACGACGAAGAGCAGATGATCCGAGCCTACCGCATGGGCGCCTCTGCCTACTTCCCCAAGGACGTTGACCCCGACGCGCTCCTCTCGGCCGTCGACAAGGTGCTTGAGGGAAGCTACATGGTGATGGGCAGCGTTTTCAGCGCCGACGGGCTGCGACAGTGGCTGGCCTCGCGGCTGAGCTCGATTGCACCGCTTGGGGCGCCTCCTGAGGACGTCTACCTGCCCTTGACCTGGCGGGAGATGGAGGTGCTCCAGAGCCTGGCCGACGGGTCCAGCAACAAGGAGATCGCCCGAAAGCTGGACATAAGTGAGCAGACGGTCAAGAACCATGTGAGTTCGGTGCTGCGCAAGTTGAACGTCGCGGACCGGACGCAGGCAGCGATGCACGCCGTGCGTCAGGGCTGGGTGCGCGTCCACGATCTGGGCCCCGGCTAGAGGGGCAAGGCCGTTTTTACGGTGCCTTTACGCCGGCGGTACTGACGGACTATTCATTAGCGCAGCGCCCGAGCCTATATTCAGTGTGACGATAGCGGTCAGTCTGGAGCGACGAAAGTTCATAAGCCCCAATTCATTGAGGCACCAGACTGAGACTATCCAGATCGGAGATCGTGCAAGGGGGTGTCGAGATGTTGTGGACTATCATGCCGTACTACCTGAGAGCGATGGAGGCCATCCGCAAGCCGTTCAGCCGGGAAGAGGGGCAGGGTCTGGTTGAGTACGCGCTGATCCTGGTTCTCGTAGCGCTGGTCGTGATCGCCGCGCTTATCCTGCTTGGCGGACGCGTCAGGGGCGTCTTCGAGGCCATCGATTCCGGTCTCGAGTCCGGGATCAACGCAACCTAGGTCTGCGCCTGGTGTCACTCACGGCCTTCCAGTCTGCTGAGGCCAGCGAGTGGGAATGAGCGGGCTCCATCGCCGGCATAGCCAAGATGGAGCCCTGTTCCTTTCTACGCAACATCGACCGACGGTGAAAGTGATGTGCAACAAGCTCCGTGATGAAACAGGAAGTGCTCTCGTCGAGGCTAGCTTCGCGGCCGTCTTCCTGATCTTGCTTGTCATAGCCGTCTTCGAGTTCGGCATGGCTTTCTCCTCGTACGTGGCTGTGATCAACGCGTCCCGCGCCGGCGCCAGTTACGCCTCCATGTACGCCGACCCCGCCGACGCCAATTACGGCCGGTACGTGGCGGTGGCCCGCAACGAGGCGCGCGCCGGCCGGCTCAAGATGGAGAGGCTCGAAGTGCTGCCGCCAGAGACCCCCGAGGGGACGGCCCCCGGAGATCCGATCAGCGTGACGGTGGTTTACCGCCTCCGGACGTTCAGCAGCGGCATCTCCCTGCCGATATTCGGGCGGATGGGGTTGCCGGACACCTATACCATCCGCTGGAAAACTACGGTTCCCATAAGGTGAGTGCTGTGAAGCGGTTGTTTCGACGGGAGAGCGGCCAGGAGGCGCTGGAGTTCGCCTTGGCGGCCCCCTTGGTGATCGGGCTGCTGCTGGGCTTCATCTACACCGGGCTCCTGCTCTATGGCCAGGTAACCATCGCCAACGCCGCTCGGGTAGGGACGACCTATCTCGTGCGGTTCCCCTTGGCGGAGGACTCCGAGGTGGAGGAGGTGGTGCGGGGCCAGTTGGGGGTGCTGGATCGGTCCAGAATCACCATCGAGATCGAGCCCTCGCGCGCGGAGCGGGTGCCTCATGTGCAGGTGGACGTGACGCTGCGCTATCAGGCTCCGAGGCCGCTGCTATCCATTCCCAATCTCGGCGGGGGCGAGCCCATTGTCCTTATTCGGCCGGTTAGTCTCCAGGCAAACTCCACCCTCAACGTGGAGTAGAGGGAGGTACAGTGAAGCGATTGTTGCGCCGGGCGCGTGTTGGGCAGAGAGGCCAGACGATGGCCATTTTGGCGTTTGCCATGGTGGCTCTCATAGGCATTGCGGGGTTGGTCGTAGACGTGGGCAACGCTTACGCGTTGCAGCGCAAGGTGCGGAATGCGGTCGACTCCGCCGCGCTGGCCGGGGCTGGGGAGCTCGCTAAGCGGGGAGCAACCACCAACGCCAACGTCCTGAGCGCGGTGAGGCGGTACGCCGCACTTAATGCCTTGCGCGAGGAGGACATCGAGGTCTGGTACTGCGACCTCGACGGCAATGCTCTGCAGCCGGTGAACAACGACGGCTTCAGCCCGCCTTCGGCCGTGGATGGCGAATCCGTGGTGGGGGTGCTGGTGCGAGGGCGCGGAGAGGTGGTCACCTACCTGGCAAGGGTGGTGGGCGTGGATACTCTCCGTTCCGCCGGCAGTTCGATGGGTTGGGTGTCTTGCGGCTCCTGCTCGGCGGGGAACCTCTTCCCGGCGGCCATCTCGGCGGATGCGTTTTCGGCCAACGACGGTACTCCGTATATCGGCCAGCGGTATACCTTCTGGGGGAGTCAGACCGCTCCGGGGAACTTCGGCTGGTTGTCCTGGAACACCAATCCCGGACACACCAGCAACGGCACGCTGGTGGCCAACATCAACAACCCCTCCAACAGCGGGCAGTGGCGAGTAGGCGACTGGATTCCATGTGGGCCCGGCGTGCAGAGCAGTTCTTCGGTGAGGGCAGCGCTGGACGCGATCATCGCGAGCGACGACCCCACGGTGACCGTACCGGTGTATAATGCGGTCCAGGGTAACGGCTCCAACGTCTCCTACCGGGTGGTCGGCTTCGCACGCATGAGGCTGACGGACTACAGCCTCACGGGGCGCGACAAGTACCTGGCCGGCGTATTCGAGCGCTGGGTCGAGCCATCAGGCGAAGCGGGCTGCGCCGATATGGGGGTGTGTGCGGTCAAGCTGCGGCAGCCGATGGTGGAACAGCACAGCATCGCCGGCGTGGTGTCGATTTGGGAGCCTGAACTGAAGGAACAAGTCCAGATAGGCACAGAGCACGTACCAGTCGATGTGGTCAATGTGCTCGACCTCTCCGGCAGCATGAACTCGCGCTGGGGTAGCGGGAGCGGACGCGAGGTCAAGCTCGTAACGGCCAAGCGAGTGCTGACTGAGTTCAACAGCCTTCTGTCACCCGCGGAAGGAGACAGGGCAGGCCTGGTGACGTTCCCTCAGCTGAGCTATGGGGACTGGTACCGCACTCCCTGCTGGTCCCAGTGGCACAACACCTACTACTTGGCGGCCGTGCGCAGTCAGCTTACCGACGCGATCGCTTCTCTGAACGCTACCATCAATGGCTTGTCGGCCAACGGCGCAACCCCTCTCGCTACCGCAGTTCAGATGGGCCGCCAGACGGTCCTCCCGAACGGCGTTGCCACCGAGGGTCGGGTACCGGTCCTCATCGTGGCCAGCGACGGCATCGCCAACTGCACCGTAGACGGTCGTTGGACCGGCTTCACTGGCGACACGGCAAATGCTCCCTCATGCAACGCTTCCGCCGAGCAGGATGCCATCGAACAAGCACTGATCGCCAAGCAGGACGGAATTATCGTGTTCACCATCGCTGTAGGCGACGACTTCAACTCAGACGTCCTCCGGGCTATGGCCACCGAGGACACCGACCCGACCAAGCCGCACTTCTTCCAGGCCGTCAGTGAGACGGATCTGGAGGCCATCTACCAGTCACTGGCGGTGCGCGTACAGAACATCGGCAGCGAGTGCCAGGTCAATGAGTTTGAGTCGGCCGGGACGAACGCAACCGTGTCCATCTACAAGGACGGGGCTCTCTACGATCAGACCACCGCAGCAGAGAGTGGATCTTACGTCTTCCCTGACGTCGAGCCCGGGACCTACACGTTCTCAGTCACCATGCGCAAGAACGGTCTGACGTTCGACATCATGACCGACGTCATTGGCGGGTCGGAGTCCGAGACCCCGCCATCGGTAACGGTCGGCTCCGCGGCCGGCACCTACATCCGCGACTTGTATCTCCGCAGTTCGACGCCGTTGGTCTGCAATTAGAGGAGGTGCCCCTTGATGGGGAGCGCCCGCAGCCTCCGCTTCTTGGCCGGTGCTCTGCTCGCCCTAACCATCTTCGTTCTGAGCAGCGCACCGGCCGCTGCTTTTGTCACCCACGTCGTGCTCGACCTGGTGGCCGACTTCTCGGGCGGCACCTTCCAACGAACCGGGCTCGTCAGCAGCCCGGAGGAGGGTGTCCATGGCGTACAGTTGATGCCGATCGGCCTGACGGGCGAATGGGTTACCGATGCGCGGCAGCTCCCCGCCGCGGTGCAGGAATCCGCGGTGGCGTCCTGGGGCAACTACATCTACATCGTGGGCGGCAGCGGCGCGGACGGTAAGGCACGCACCAGTGTCTACTGCCTCCGCGTCAACCCGGACGGCAGCATAGCCGCCATTGCGAATGGTCTGGCACTGCTGCCCCAGGGGTTGATAGGCGCCTCTGGTTTCGTTAAGGAGGTGTCCGGTCAGCCGTACATCTACGTGGTCGGCGGTCTGACCGGTGGGACGGACATTTCGAGGGCGGTCTACCGGGCAGCTATCAACACCGGCACCGGTCAGACGGGCACGTGGACTGACATCACGGGGGGCCGCATCGATCGGGGGCAGCTGCCTTTCGGGATGTACTACAGCGCCCTCGCCGTCCGCGGGTCGGACGTGTACCTCATCGGCGGCATCGCCTACAGCGGCGCCTTCGCGACTCACCCGAACGTGTTCCACTCGGTGGTCCTCCCCGACGGGTCGCTCTTGCCGTGGAGCAACTTGATCGGGCCCGGTGGCGTACCCTCGGAGTTGCCGGCGAGCTTCGCTGCAGGCGTGGCGGCGGCCAAAGCAGTCGTCTTTGAGGGAGATACGCGCGACACCATCTACCTGATGGGCGGCCGGAGCCAGGCCGAGCAACAGAACGAGAACAGTGCACTTGTGGCGGTGGCCGCCGCCGACATCGATGCGCAGGGGAACCTTTCTGCCTGGGTGGAATCCAGCGCGCACCTTCCTGTTCCCATGCACGGGCACGGGGCAGTGCTGGTGAACGGCTCGGAGATCATCGTCGCCGGAGGCCGCACCAATCTGTCCTATACTGGTGAAGAAGACCCGAGCGATGTCAAAGCGGCGTTGATCGACCCCAACAACCCCGAGTTTCCCCTATTCGACTGGAACCCGGACCCGAACGAGTGGAACGTCTGGCAGACCGGAGTGCCTTTCCCCAACGGGCAGAGCCGCGCCTATCACGGCATGGTACACATCGGGGAGTGGGTGTATGTCCTGGGCGGGAGCAACGCTGCCAACGCCGCTACCGCCACCATCTATCGGGGACGCATCGCCGGCGTGGGCGCTCTCTATGCCCCGGATGGGACCTACGAGTCGCCACAGATCACCCTGTACGATGGGACGGTAGCTTCACTGGCCCCGGACGTTCTCCGCGTGGAGTGGCATGCGGTGATTCCCGAGGGGTCGCTCAGCATCGAGTACAGCTGGCGACCGATGGGCGGCGACTGGACGTCCTGGGTGGCGCTTCCGCCGTCGGTGGCGGGCCTGAACACCTACCAGTTCGTTCCTGCACTCGAGAAGGCCGCCCAGTTCCGTTTCCGCGCTGCCCTCACCAGCGCTGGACCCGATTACAATCGAACCCCTCGGCTGGAGTCCTTCCAGGTTGTGTATGACGCTGCACCGCCCGATCTGGCGGTAGGTTCGCTTCTTTCCAGCAAGAACCATGTTCGCCCGGGCGACACCCTGACCTATACGGCCGCCTATCAGAACGTCGGCGGCGTGGGCGCCGAGAACGCGGTCCTAACCTGCGTGCTGCCACCCCAGCTCACCAGTCTGTCGCCCGACTGGGTGGAGACGGCCCCCGGCTCTCATACTTTCACCTATGCTCTGGGCAACGTGGCTGCGGGCGGCGGCGGCACCGCCAGGCTCACGGCGCGGGTAGAGCAGATTCCAGAGGGCGTGGAGTCACTCGTGACCACGGTGGCCGCCTCGTTCCCTGAGATGACCGACTTGGACAGCAACTCCGTCGGCGATCCGAACCCCGGGAACGACTCCTCTTCACTGGTTATCTCAGCGACGCCGCTGGCGGTGGTCGGCACGGCCTCGGCGACGCCAGCGTCAGGTTCCGCCGTCAGCCCGACCGACACCATTGAGTACCAGCTACACCTCGAAGTTCGGGGCGACACGAGCACCTCGGGGCTGGTCGTGTCCGCGCCCGTGGACACAGCCAAACTCGTCCAGATCACCCCTCTGGACGGCGGCTACCTTGAGGGGAGCACGGTTCGCTGGTACTACCTGAATGCCGTAGAACCGGGCTTCCAGGCCACGGTGCGGTTCCGGGCCCAAGTGCGGCGCCCGCTCGCCAACGGCACGACCATCACTGTCGGCTTCTCGGCGTCAAGCAACGACCTACCGGCTGCCCTCATCGGCTCGGTCACCCACACGGTGGTCGCACACCCACGCCTCTTGCTGTCGGCTGTGGCCGACCCCGCCGGCGGGAGCGCGGTGCTGCGCGGCCAGAACGTGACCTATCGGCTGACCGCCCTGAACGATGGCGGTGCGGTGGCGACGGAGACCACGGTAACGGTGACGCTCGGCGTTGGGCTGGGCCTCGTCTCCACCGATCCGCCCGCAGCGCTCAGCGGGCAGACAGCCACCTGGAACCTGGGCGCCCTTGGTCTGGACGCGCCCCTAGAGCTAAAGATGGTGGCCCGTGTTGACGACAATACGGTGCACGGTCAGACGGTAGCGATGGCGGCTCAGCTCGGCGCGAGCAACTCGGCGCCGGCGACGGCGGAAGTGGTGCACCAGGTTCGCGTCCCGGCTCGGCTTTCAGTTACGAAGTCGGTAGAACCGGCGACGGGGTCGGTGCCCCCTGGCGGGCTGCTCACGTATCGGTTGACTGTAACGAATCTCGGTGGAGAGACCTCGGGTATGGTAGTGGCAACCGATCGCCTGCCCGCTTACACGGACGATGTGGACGGTCTGGCTCAGAACCTGGCCCTGCGCTGGGAACTGGGCCAATTGGCCGGGTCGCAGTCGGCTACGGTCACATATCGGGTGAGGGTGGCGAACCCGATCAGCGAGAGCGTCACCGGCATCGTTGGTCTGGCGGCGAAGGCAACGGCTCCCGGGACGTCGGCGACGAGCGGAACGACCATTACGCCGGTCAGCCACCCGGTCAATCTGTGGGTGACGGTGAGCGACGGGAAGTCGACGGTCAAGCCGGGAGATGTTCTTACCTACACCGTGGAGTACGGCAATCGGGGGGCTGTCGCAGACGGCGTGCAGCTCCGAGTGAGACTCGGCGAAGGACTGGAGTGGCGCGGGGGCAGGGGCTGGGTGCCTGCGGGTGGTGGCGAGTTCTCGCTCAACGTGGGCCGGCTGGGCACTGAGGTTCGTCGCAGCACTTTCCAAGCAGCAGTGGTTGCGAATGTGCCCGTGGACGACCCGACTTTCGGCCTGCGCGTAGACAGCTACATCGGCGGCCCGCCGGTCGACTCCGATCCCCACGACAACCAGAGCACGGACATAGACATTCTGAATGGGCCCGACCTCGCGGTTCTGTCGATGGAACCCTCGCCCGCCCGGCCCTGCAGGAACCAGCACCTCTCCCTGCGGGTAGTCATCGCCAATGAGGGGAGCAAGCCCCTGGCGGGCTATGCGACGACCGCGGGACTGGATCAGGTCATCCTTGAGGTGTACGCCCGGCCCGCGGTTTCGGCCCCGCCGAGCGGTCCGGCTGATTCGGTTGGCGGGTACTGCGCGGCGGCAGGCTGTGCGGTGACGCGACCGGCGTTTCGCCGGTCGATCCCGGTCAGCGCCCTCGGGCCGGGCCAGCGAGTGACGGTGGATTTCCCCTACTTCATGCAGATGGCGTCAGCGGGGCTGCTAGATCTGTATGCCCAGGTGGACGTCGGTTCCAACGCGCAGCACGGCGGTTTCCGGGAAGCGAATGAGGTCAACAACCTCCTCTCGCTGCGACGATTCCCGGTGGCGGAACTGGGGCCCGAGTCGGGCTCCTACCACTTGCCTCTGGTGGGCAACAGCTCTAGCGGGCAGTAGACCGCGCGGCCTCAATCCGTCCCGGTCGCTGAGGAGGGATCTGTGAAGGGTAAGGCGATTATCATTGTCGGCGTCCTCATGGGCTTGGTTGCCGCGGCGCTGGTGTTGCTGTTGGTCAGCCAGCAATCGGCCGAGTCGGCAGCCGACCCGACGCCGGTGCCCCTGCCGGTGGTGCGCGCCGCCCAGAACATCCCCAAGGGCGAGGAGATCCGGCTGGAGTCCGTGCAATTGGTGCAGTTGGATCAGGGCGAGCCCGTGCCGGCCAACGCCGTGCGCGATCCCATGAAGGCCGTCGGCATGACCGCCGCCATTGACATCCCCCAGGGCACGATACTGCAGGGCGAGATGTACTTCGACCGGGACGCGGCCGTGTCCCTCGGTAAGCAAGGCGCCTCGGACCTGTTTCGGCCGGGCCGCCTGGCGATGGCCGTACCCGTCGGTGACCTGGCGCGGGTGGCCGGCGCTGTCCGCGATGGCGACCGAGTGAACGTGATCGCGACGTTAGAGATGGTCGAGGTGGAGCGCGACGCGCAACTGCGCAAGCCCCTCGACGGCAGCGGAGACCAGTACCCTCGCTTGGTGACGCAGACGATCCTGCAGGACGTGGAGGTGCTCCGGGTTGGGCCATGGATGGCCGCAGCAGCCGCGTCCGATGGGGACCAGGCGGCAGGTTCGCCGGTCGCCACATCCGACGTGGTTACCTTGCTCGTGACGCCACAGGACTCGGTGGTGCTGAAGTGGCTGGTGGACCTGGCCAGCGAGGGCGAGGCGATGATCACCTTCGCTCTTCGCAGCGGCGACGAAGTCGAATCGCCTGAGACCGAGTCCGCTACCCTGGAGTACTTGATGCGCCGCTTCCGCGTGGCTATCCCGCCCAAGCTGGACGTGACCACGGACACCATCACGGTCAAGGGGTCAGTGGAGCCTCGGTAACAGGTAGCAACTTGTGGTGGCGCACTCGAGGGAGCGGTAGGTAGTGATCCGAGTTGCGGTCCTAGACAACTCCAATGAGGTCATGAGCAGCATCTTCCGGCTGCTTCATGATGAGCCTGACATAGATGTGGTCGGGTCCGCCTCGGACGGAGAGGTAGGGCTGCAGTTGGTGCATGAGACGCGCCCCGATGTGGCTCTGGTCGACATGGACCTGCCGGTGATGGATGGGCTGAAGGTGGCCCAGTCCATCACGGCCACCCTTCCATCGGTCCAGGTTATCCTGATGTCGGTCCACAAGGAGCTACTGTGCGTCCGCCGGGCGATGCACGCCGGTGCGCGCGACTATGTCGTCAAGCCCGCCGAGCTGGAGGACCTGCCGGAGAAGATCCGCCAGGTCAACTCCCTGGTTCGGAAACCAGTCGAACCTACCGTCGAAGAGGCTGCGGAGGAAGGGCGCATCATCACGGTTTTCAGCCCTCGCGGTGGTTCTGGGGTGACTACGCTGGCGGTCAATCTGGCCGTGGCCTTGCGAGAGATCACCAAGGATCGGGTGATAGTGGTGGACGGGTCGCTGCAGTTCGGCGACGTCGGCGTGTTCCTCGACCTTCAGAGCCAGCGCCACATCGGCGAGCTGGCGCGGCGCCTGGACGAGGTGGACGCCGCCTTCGCCGAGGAGATGACGGTGACCCACGCCTCGGGCATCAAGGTGCTCCTGGCGCCGCCGAGCCCGGAGACGGCCGACATGGTGACCGGCGACTGCATACGGCGCACCCTGAACGCGCTGCGGGAGAGGGCCGAGTTCGTTATTGTGGATGGCGGGCACTACTTGGGCGAGCCCCTTCTGGCGGCCCTCGACTGCAGTGATCAGATCGTACTCGTGACGACTCCGGACGTCCCGGCGATCAAGAGCGCCAGCCTGATGCTCGGAGTCTTGGACGCGCTGGCGATCGGGCGGGATCGCTACATGCTGGTCGTCAGCCATGATGGGCACCGCCACGCTCTGAAGCCCGTCGACCTTGAGAGATGTCTAGGAATACCGCCGGCGGCGACCATACCATACGACGACAGTACGCCAATGGTGGCCATGAACCAGGGGCGGCCCTACTACGAGACCAACCCGGACAGTGCCGCGTCGCGGGCCGTGAGGCAGATCGCGCGGTCACTGGCACGCATGGCGGCACCCGTGGAGGCGCCGAGCATCGTGGAGGCGCCCAAGGCCAGACGTCGATTCGCCTTCCTGGGCGGCATGTGAGAGGAGAGAGGGGTAGCTGAGTGTCACTACTGAGGCGACTTGAGGGCAGCGGGCAGGGCGGAACCGGTTCCAATGGCGGTGACGTGAAGACTCGGGAGGAGCCGGCGTCGCGCATCCGCAGATTGACGACCTCGGCGCCTGCGGACTCCCGCGACGCCTACCGCGAACTGAAGGGGCGCATCCAGTCGCAACTGATCAACGAACTGGAGGATGTGGACCTCGGCGAGAGGGACGAAGTCGAAGGCCGCATCATGGAGCACTTCGACAACCTCCTCGCCCAAGAGAACATCATCCTCAGCCGGACCGAACGCGTCCGGATGTTCGATCAGATCGTTAGCGAGATTTTGGGGTTTGGGCCTCTGGACGTGCTGCTGGCAGACACGACCGTGTCCGAGATCATGGTCAATGGTCCGGATCGAATCTACGTGGAGCGCAGCGGCCGCCTCGAGCGGACCGACCTGAGCTTTGAGAGCGTCCAGCACGAGATGCGCATCATCGAGCGAATCGTGTCACGCATCGGCCGGCGCATCGACGAGTCCTCCCCTATGGTGGATGCCCGTCTGCCCGACGGCTCCCGCGTGAACGCCGTAATCAGCCCGGTCTCGCTGGTCGGGCCGGTCTTGACCATCCGCAAGTTCTCCAAGCGACCGCTTTCGGCCGATGACCTGGTGCGCTTCGGGTCGCTGTCGGACGATGCGGTGCGGTTCCTGGAGTTGTGCGTCCGCGGGCGGCTCAACATCCTGATCGCGGGAGGCACCGGCTCCGGTAAAACGACCCTGCTCAATGTCATGTCCTCGTTTGTGCCCGATGACGAGCGCATTGTCACCATCGAGAACGTGGCTGAGCTTCAATTGCAGCAGGAGCATGTCGTCACGCTCGAGACGCGGGAGCGTAACGTCGAGGGAAGGGGAGAGATCACCATCCGTGACCTGGTGGTCAACTCTCTGCGTATGCGCCCCGACCGCATCATCGTCGGCGAGGTGCGCTCGGGAGAGGCGCTGGACATGCTGCAGGCGATGAACACCGGTCATGATGGTTCTATGACGACCCTCCACGCCAATAGCACGCGCGACGCTCTGGCCCGTCTGGAGACCATGGTTCTCATGGCGGGCATGGACCTGCCCTTGCGAGCCATCCGGGAGCAGATAGCCTCTGCCATCGACTTGATCGTCTTCCAGGAGCGTCTGCGGGACGGCTCCCGACGCGTGATCAGCATCGCGGAGGTGCAGGGCCTGGAGAGCGATGTCGTGGTCATGCAGGATATCTTCCAGTTCAGACGCAAGGGCGAGAAGGACGGGAAGATCCTGGGTACCCTCGAGGCTACCGGGATTCGACCTGGGTTCGCGGAGAAGCTTGAGGCGTCCGGCATTCACATACCGCCGTCCGTCTTGGGCATCCGCGAAATGCTATGGAGGAGCTAAGCGGTGGACTCGATGCAGATCGCCGTCTTAGTCGCGGGTGCTCTGGCTCTGAGCATCGTTGCCACCGCCGTGATCATCTGGCGCCTGGCGGGGCAGCAGTCGGGGGTGATTCAGGACCGGCTGGACGCCTACGCCACCAGAGGCGGCGTGGATGTCGTGGAGCGTCGAGAACGACGCACCATGGCGTTTCGGCTGGATCGCTCGCTCCGACGACGCGCCTACGGCCGGCTATTGGCGGAGGATCTCAGCCGTGCCGACGTGCAGTTGCGCATCTCCGAGTTCATGATGCTGTCGGTGCTGGCTGGGGTGATGGGGGTGCTGTTCGGTCTTCTCCTTCTCCAGACGCCCGTCCTGGCGCTGCTGGTGGGGTTCGTCGCCTTCTTCTACCCTCGCCTCTACCTGAAGCAGCGGCAGGCCAAGCGACTTAGGGCCTTCAACGACCAACTGGCCGACGCGTTGCGCCTGATCGTCAGCTCACTGCGCTCGGGCTACAGTATGCTTCAGTCCATCGAGGTGGTGGCGGCGGAACTACCGCAGCCCATCGCCGGCGAGTTCGCTCGCGTCGTCCGCGAGGTGGGACTGGGCCTGTCGCAGGAGCAGGCCTTCAACAACATGCTTGGCCGCATCGCCAGCGACGACCTGGATATGATGGTCACGGCGGTGAACGTGCAGCGCGAGGTAGGCGGCAACCTGGCGGAGATTCTCGACACCATCAGCACCACTATCGAGGAGCGCGTTCGCATCCAGGGTGAGATCCGAGTGATGACGGCACAGCAGACGCTGACCGGCTACCTCCTCACCCTCTTGCCGGTAGCCGTAACCCTGATCCTGTTCGGGATCAACCGGCCCTACATGATGCAAATGTTCGAGGACACCTGCGGCCTGGCAATGCTCGGGACCGGCGTGGTCATGGTGTCCATCGGCTTTGTGATCATGAAGGCCATCGTGAAGATCCAGGTGTAGGGAGGTAGGGCACATGCATCCGGCTTTTGTCCTGCTAGCCCTGATGATCGCTCTGAGCATCGGCCTGGTGTCACTGGGCGTCTACCGCTCTCGCACGGACCGCCACGTGCAGGCGCGCCTAGTGCAGTACGGCTCCCGCGCCTCCAACCTCACGGAGCTGGAGCTGGAGCGCGGCTTTAGTGAGCGCATCATCAAGCCGGCCTTCGGGGCTCTGACGCGCAAACTCGCCTCCATGGCGCCGCAGAAGACCCTGGAAAGGGCGAAGCAGCAGCTCGAGTTGGCCGGCAGTCCCGCGCGCCTACGTGCGGTGGACTTCATCGGCCTGCGCGTGCTCTGCGGGCTGGGGCTGGGCGGTGTAGTGTTTGTGGGCGGCCAGGCGGCGTCGCTGGGACTGGGGGGCGCCCTGCTGATGGGCGTCCTGATGGGGACCCTCGGCTTCATGCTGCCGGTGATGTGGCTGGGTTCGCGCATCAGCCAGCGGAAGCAGGCCATCCTTCGTAGCTTGCCCGACGCCCTGGACTTGCTGACTATCAGTGTTGAGGCCGGACTCGGGTTCGACGCTGCCCTGGCGAAGGTCACGGAGAAGTGGGACAATGCCCTTACGCAGGAGTTCAGCCGCGCTCTGGCTGAGATCCGCGTGGGCAGGCTGCGCCGCGAGGCCCTGCGGGACATGGCGGAGCGCACCGACGTCCCTGAGCTCAAGAGCTTTGTGGCCGCGGTCATCCAGGCTGACCAGTTGGGCGCGAGCATCGGACGGATCCTGCATGTGCAGGCGGCGCAGATGCGGATGAAGCGGCGTCAGCGAGCGGAGGAGCTGGCGCAGAAGGCCCCCATCAAGATGCTCATTCCCCTGGTCTTCCTGATCATGCCGGCTCTCTTTATCGTCCTTCTGGGCCCAGCGGTGATCAGCGTAAAGACTTCCGGGGTGCTCTCCATTATCTAGGCTAGATGCCGCACATGCCGGTTCGTCGCCTCGTCGACTGGCTACTCGATCTGCTCTACCCGCCCCGCTGCATCGGCTGCGGGGCGCCTGGCATATGGCTCTGCACCAACTGCCTCGCCGGCTCTCCAGTCACCGACAAGCCGCGGATCGTCGTGGTGGAGTCGCCATCCCGTCTTTGGCCGCTGCCTGTCTACTCCGTTGCCGTACACCAGGGGGTGGCGCGCGAGGCCGTGCATGGTCTTAAGTACGAAGGGAAGCGTGTGCTCGCCGCGCCGATGGCGGGACGGATGTGTGCCTGCCTCCCTCTGACGAGCCTCGGCCCCGACGTCGCCTTGGCGGTACCCCTGCACGAAAGCCGTCGGCGCGAGCGAGGCTACAACCAGTCCGACCTTCTGGCGCACGCAATCGCCGCCGAGACAGGGCTGCACGCCCCGAGCCGTTGCCTAGCGCGAGTAAGGCAGACGCCGCCGCAGGTGGGCCTGTCTGCCCGGGAACGGGTGGAGAACGTGCGTGGGGCGTTCGTGGCCGAGGCCAGTCTACGAGGTCGCCGAGTGCTGCTGGTGGATGACGTGTGCACCACAGGCGCGACGATGGCCGCCTGTGCGGCGGCCATTGTTGAGGCGGGAGGAACGGTTGTCGGAGGGGTGACCTTCACGCGCGCTCGGGCGGGCATGGACTCCTAGCCGTGGCGCCGGGCGCTGATCAGCGTGTAGGTGTACACGAAGGCGGCGGACCTCCGCTTCCAGGAGTTGGGAAGCTTCTTCGTGAAGTCCAGCGTCGTCTCCACCGGCTCCGGCCTGGTTACGGGGCCCGGTTCGTGGGTGGGAGCGGCATCAGCCTGGGCCGGCTCCGACTCAGGTTCCCCACCTTCGCCGGACATCACCACGTTCACCGCCTGTTGGCCCTTGGCGGTACCGCGAATCTCGAACTCCACCGCTCGTCCTTTGGCCAGTGAACCGTCGCTGGCTCCCAGGACTACGGCGCTTTCGTGGAAGAACACTTCACTGCCGTCGTCGGCCTGGATGAACCCATAGCTGCGACCACGGTTGAACCACTTTATCGTTCCGCGGCGGACGTCCGATGCCGCGGCCGGAGTAGGTGTAGTCTCTCGCCGGGGGCCGGAACGCCGAGGTCGCCGGCGTCTCCCGCGGCGGCTTTCGCCCTCGAACACCTACCGTGCTACTTCTGAGGTCGGGTTGCGGTAGCGGTATACGATGCGGCCGCGCTCAAGGTCGTAGGGAGTGAGCGCCACGCGCACTCGGTCTCCCAGCAGCACGCGGATGTAGAACTTGCGCATCTTGCCGCTGAGGTAGGCGAGCACTTCGTGTCCGCTCTCCAGCTTGACCTTGAAGTTGGTGTCGGGGAGAGTCTCCACCACGACACCTTCCACCTCGATCGTGTCTTCTTGTTTTGCCATGTGCCTCCTAGTCTCTTCTGACGGGGACTCCCGTCCCCCGATCACGGACGGTGGGTTAGGCCGGAGCGGTATCTGCGGCCCTGCCGTCCAGCAAGCCTGCAAGTTCCTCAAAAGCCGCCTCCGGCTCGCAGCCGCGCACGGCCGCCAACTCGGTAGCGACGAAGTTCCGGGCTTGCTCAAACACCCTCGAATCGGTGCTCGTCAGTTGCCCGGCTCTACTCCGGTGGAACAGGTCCCGGCATACCTCGGCAATCAACCGGGTGTCTCCGGACCTAAGCTTATCCATGAGTTCCTTCTGACGCGACTTGAACTCGCTCGGTAGATCACACGGGCTCTGAGTGAGTACCGCGAGCGCCTCATCCACCATGCTCTTGTCGGCCATTCGGATGCCGATGTCCCCGGCGCTGCCCACTGGGACCAGCATAGTCAGCCGGTTGGCATAGAGTTCTATGACATAGTACTGCTGCGACTGGTCGTCATGGTCGGGGTTCTCTAGACCTTTGACTACACCCGCGCCATGGTTGGGATGCACTACTTTGTCGCCTTGCCGGAACATGCGAGACCTCCTGCTCTGAGGGCAGCCGCCGAGCGGTAACCCGGACGGACCTCCGGCAGCACCAGACGGGGCGTGGTCCGAGGGCTGGACGGCCCAGGATAGGTCGGGAGCTGATGGCGCCGGCTCTTCGGAACGCGGTGGCACAAACCCAAGTTGCGGGAACGCTCCCGCCTACCCATGCCGTCCTCCGACGGGAGCACCCAGCCAGGCGGACGGTTCCAGTCGGGTAGGCTGAATCGCCCTTGTAGGTCAGTATACCAGCTTACCGGAATCCGTACAAGCGCGGAGTCAGGGCCTCTGGGTTCTCAATGAGCACGCCGCCGAGCGGGCGTGTGGAGAGGGCGACCGGAAGCGGCATGGCTCCGCCACACCGAGCGGTGCACTTGTGCCAGTCTGATGGGCGACGATACCCACATGATGCGCCTGCGGGGTTAGGTCGGTCCCTCCAGGGCGCGAACCGTTGGGTGCTACGCCCGCGAGCGGCAGGACCGAAAGGCCCTGTGCCGCCACCACCTTGCCGGGGTGCCCGGACCGCCTCGTTATGGTAGACTCAAGGCCGATGCACCTTCACTCCCGGCGATTTGCGCTGCCGGTGAGCGCGTCCGCTCCCCCGGAGGCACTACATGGAACAAGCCGACTACGACCTCCGTGCCCTAGCCATCACTGCTGTGCTGATCTTGATGACCACAGTGGGCGTCATTGCCGGCATGGCCGGCGAACCGGCTACTGCTGCCGCCGTTGATGCCGCCTGGCAGTCTCAGCTGGCTTCGCCCGCGGCGCTGGCGCTGGCGCCCACCACGGCAGAGGCGACCGCGACTTCGGCGACTCCCGATGCGCCGGGGAATGCCCCCAGTACCGTCGCGCCGGCGGGAACCAGCACGGACGCAATGCCGGCGGCGACGACGCCGTCCGTGACCGCCACACTCCCAGCCACGGCCACGGTTCCACCGAGCGAGACGCCTACCATCACGCCGGTCCCTGCCACCGCCACGGCCACAGCGACGTCGACCCCTATACCTTCGCCCACGCCGACGCCTACGCCGCGCCCTATGGACCTACGCTCTGATTTGCCGGCGATGTCGCTTCCGGATTGGCCGCGTCCAGCCGGCGACAACGGCTGGGGCATGCACTTCCTGGCCGACTCCTATCCTTCGGACGAGGAGATCGCCCGCAACGTGCAACGCTTGGTCGACATGCGGATCAAGTGGGCGGTGGTGCTGTACGGTGACGAGCTTCAGCTGCAGAAGCTGGCGCCCCGCTTCCGAGACGCGGGGATCATGGTGGTGTGGCGGAAGATGCTCCGGCCCTACGAGACTTACTATGATTGGGGGCGAGACATCAAGCTGCTGCAGGACATGGGCGTTGTCCCGTACATGCAGATCTACAACGAGCCCAGCGTGTCGCAGGAGTGGCCGGACAGACAGATCGACGAGGCCCTGTTCCTGGAGAACCTGGTCCTGGCGGTAGAGGCGGTCTACAACGCCGGCGGCTACGTAGGGTTACAGTTCGTCTCCGAGAGCTGGTTCCTGGACGCCATCAACACGATCAAGGCGCGCGACGGCGAGGCCGTCTTCGGGCGCACCTTCTTCATTCCGCACTCGTACGGGATGAACCACCCGCCCAACTACACGGAAGACATCAACGCCGTGCTCAGCTTCCGCGTCTTTGCCTGGCACTTCCAGGAGCAGATCGGGTTCGTCCCACCGATGATCGTGGGAGAGGGCGGATGGAAGTGGGGCGCCACGGACGACGGACGCTTCCCCATGGTGACCGATGACCTGCACCGCGACTACTACGTCGAGCTCTACAACTGGTTCCGCACCGGGACGCTCTCGAACGGTGAGCCGCTGCCTGACTACCTGTTGGCGTTCTGCCCCTGGCTCCTCTCCCACAAGATGGACGACAACGCCTTCTACGACAGCTTCGCCGGGGACCGGGTCATCACCATAGAGGCGATCAAGGCGATACCCGGGTTCACCCGGCGATTCAGTTGGGAGTAGGCCGCCGCGGCGTGTCGGGGGGCTAGTCGAAGGACAGCAGCACCTTGCGGGTGCTATGCGGCTGCGTGCGGATGAGATCGATAGCGGCCTCCAGGTCGTCCAGCGGCAGACGGTGAGAGACCAGCGGCCGCGGGTCTATGGCGCCGCTTTCCACCAGAGGGACAACCCGGCGGAACTGCTCTCGGCTGTTTCGCGAGGCGATGATGTCCATCTCCTTGCGCACGAGCATGGGGATCGGGAAGGGCACGTCCTCGGTGGTGATGCCCACGATCACCACCCGGCCGGCGGAGCCGACGTATTCCAGAGCGGCGCGAGTGGTGCGGGGCGAGCCGGCTGCCTCAATGACGACGGAGGGGCCGTCGCCGCCCGTCCACTCCTTTAGGGCCTGCTCGACGTCGTCGCGGTTGGGATCGATGGTCAGGCCGGCGCCCAGACGCTCGGCCACCGCCAGCTTCTCCGGCACCACGTCCAGGCTTGCCACCCGGGCGCCCTCGTGCCGCGCCATCAGTAAGGCCGCCAGGCCGATCGTCCCCGCCCCCAGGATCAACACCGAGTCTTCGCACGAGACGCGTCCCCGGCTGACCGACTGGGCGCCGATGCACATCGGCTCCACCAAGACGGCGGTGTCGAAGGGCACGGACCTGGAGATGGGCACCAGTTGCCTGGTGTCCACGGCCAGATAGTCGCGAAAGCCGCCGTCGGTGTGGACGCCCATGACTTGCAGAGTGGTGCAGCAGTTGTAGCGTCCTTGCCGGCAGGGATAGCAGTGGCCGCAGCGAAGCATGGGATCAAGCACCACGTGGTCGCCGACGGCCACGCCCTCTGCCTCGGGACCTAGCTCCACCACCTCGCCCGCCACCTCATGGCCGGGGACGCCGGGGTAGTTCTGGAAGGCCGAGGTGCCCCGGTAGGCGTGGACGTCCGAGCCGCAGATGCCGCCGGCTCGAATGCGCACCAGCGCCTGGTGCGGTCCTACCGTCGGCCGCTCCACGTTGACGATCTCCAGTCGGCCCGGACGATGGAGCAAGGCGGCTCTCATGGCTTCCCTCCGCGGTCTAGTCTATGGGTTCCACGCGGACGCGCGGAAGCAGGCGAATTACGTCTTCGTAACGGCAGTCGGCCGTGCCCAGAGTGAGCAGGACGGCGCCGGCGGCGGCCGTGCCCCAGGCGAGAGCCTGCGGCAGCGATTGCCCCTCCAGGAGGCCCTTTATCAGGCCGGCCCCGAAGGCATCGCCGGCGCCGGCGGTGTTGATCACCTCCACGGGCAGCGGAGGCACGCGCCAAGCCTCGGTCGGCGTGACGCAGATGCTGCCCTCCTCGCCCAGGGTGACTACCACCACTTCCAGGCCACGCTCGCGACAGAGCCGACCGGCGGCCTCAACCACCTCCTCAGGGGTGTGCAGGGTTCGGCTCAGGGCGGCGCCGAGTTCCACCTGGTTCGGCTTGATGATAGCGGGGCGGGCGGGCAGCCCGTTGAGCAGCGTCTGTCCGCTGGCATCGAGGAGGGAGCGGACACCGTGCTCGTGCGCCGCTTCGATCATCCGGGCGTACAGATCGGGCGCTACCCCATCGGGGAGGCTGCCTCCCAGCACCAGCCAGCGCCGTCCGGGAAGGAGCGCGCGCACGTGCTCCAGTAGGCGCTCGCCGTGCTCGTGGCTGGGGAACAGCGAGGGCACGGTCACCGTGCCTTGCCGGCCGGTGCCCTTCTTGATAATGACCACGTTCACGCGCGTGCGACCGGGGCAGGGCAAGAACCGGCAGTCTACGCCCTCACGCTCCAGCAGGCGCACCATCACCCGGCCGCTTCTCCCACCCACCAAGCCGGTGGCGACGGACGGAACTCCCAAGCGGGCGAGCACCAGTGAGGCATCCGCGGGCTTACCGGCCATGGCGAGCGTCGCGTCCTCGGCGACGACCGTCGTGCCCAGGGCGAAGTCGGGGACGAGCAGGCACCGGTCCATGGCGGTGTTGGGCGTAACGGTGAGGACGGGGGCGACCACGGCGGCGCTCACCGGCGGGATCCGGCCAAGGCGGCCTGTCCGATGATGCAGCGGGCGTTGTTCTCCAAGCGCTCGAGGGTGTCGAAGGCTTCCAGAAGATCGTGGCCGGCAACGACCACGCCGTGCCGAGGGAGGAGGGCGCCCACCGGATGCTTGTCGAACTCACTCATCAGGCCGTGGAAGTAGGCGACCACGTTCACCGCCAACTGGGGAGTGTGGCTTCGGGCCGCATCCACCAGCCCGATGGCGCCGAACTTCTCGGTGTACTCCATCACCGGCGGCATGGGCGCCTCGGCGGAGGAGAACACCATGAGGTTGGGGGCGTGGGCGTGGATCACGCTGCCGATCTGGGGGAAGGCCTCGTACAGGGCCAGGTGCATGTCGCTCTCGCGTGAGATGGGCGTGGGGCCGCGGAGGACATTGCGTTCTAGGTCGAGGACATTGATCAAGTCGGGTCTGAGGCGCCAGTGGTAGCGGGCCCCGGCGTAGCGCGGCGTGAGGTAGATGCGCTCTCCGGCCTTGGCGCTGACGTTGCCGCCCGCCACGTCGGTGAGGAATCGGTCGTACATGAGCCCACCGATGTAGATGACCTGGTTGATCATGGCGCCGTCGATGTCGCTTTGAGTCACTGGGAAGACCTCCCCTGGTGAACGTTGTCCTTGTCGCAGAGGCCGACGTTGACCCCGTCGCGACGGGTGCCCTAAGATGAGCCCATGCACACGCCAACCGAGACGCGCGGGAACGTGGTCGCCGAACTCCTGAGGACCATGCGTCCGAAGCAATGGGCCAAGCAGGTGTTCATTCTGGCGGCCCTGGTGTTTGACGGCAAGCTGCTGCACGCGCACTACGTGGCGCGCTCGCTTCTGGCGGTGGTGGTGTTCTGCCTGATCTCCGGCGCGGTCTATGCCATGAACGACCTGGCCGACATCGATAAGGACCGCTCCCACCCTCGCAAGCGCAATCGCCCCTTGGCTTCGGGCCGGCTGTCGCCTCAAGCGGCGCAAGCGGCGGTGGTCGTGCTGCTCCTGGCTTCCCTGGCCGTCGCCTATGCTCTCGGGCCCGCGTTCCTGGCCGTTACCGCCATCTACTTTCTGGTCAACGTGGCCTACTCGTTCGCCCTCAAGTCGTACGTGATTCTGGACCTGCTGTCGGTGGCGGCGGGCTTCGTGCTCCGGGTGGCGGCGGGCGTGGTGGTGGTAGACGTGGCGCGGTTCTCGCCCTGGCTGTATGTCTGCACCACGCTGCTGGCCCTGTTCATCGCTATCAGCAAGCGGCGCCACGAGGTGGTGCTGCTGGCGGGCAATGCCGGCAACCACCGGGCCACGCTCGACGACTACACCGTGCCCCTTCTGGATCAGTTCAGCATGGTGGTCACCTCTACCACGCTGATGGCGTACTCCCTCTACACCTTCTCCGCGCCCAACCTCCCCGCCAACCACGCCATGATGCTGACCATCCCCTTCGTGATCTACGGGTTGTTTCGCTACATGTACCTGGTGCAGGTGCGGGGCATGGGCGGGGCCCCGGAGGACATCGTTCTCCGGGACCGACCCCTGATCGCCTCGGTGTTGCTTTGGGCTCTGGCGGTGGCGCTGATCCTCTATGGGTTGAACTAGCCGGCCGGCTTTCCTGCGGCGGCCTTAGTCTGCGCGCGGTGCTGAACGGCGGCTGTGGCAAAGGCGCGGAACAGCGGATGCGGCCGCAGGGGCCGCGACTTGAACTCGGCGTGGAACTGGCAGCCCACCATCCAGGGGTGATCGGCGATCTCGGCGATCTCCACCAGGCGGCCGTCCGGTGAGAGGCCGCTAAAGACCATGCCGGCGCTCTTGAGCAGGTCGCGGTACTCGTTGTTGAGCTCGAAGCGATGGCGGTGCCGCTCGTGGACGAGGTCGGTGCCGTAGGCGGCGGCAGCTCTGGTGTTGGGTATCAGCATGCAGGGGTAGGACCCGAGCCGCATCGAGCCGCCCAGGTCCGAGATAGAGCGCTGTTCCGGCAGCAGGTCGATGACCGGTAGGCGGGTGTTCAAGTCGAACTCGGTGCTGTTGGCCTCGTCGCTGCCGGAGGCGGCGCGCGCCAACTCGATCACCATTACCTGCATCCCCAGGCAAAGGCCAAGGTAAGGCAGGCGATGAGTGCGCGCGTACTTGGCGGCCGCGATCTTGCCCTCCACGCCTCGGTCCCCGAACCCGCCGGGCACCACAACGCCGTCCAGGCCGGCGAGCAGTTCCTCCGCCGGTTGGCGCTCCAGATCCTCGGCGGCGATCCAGCGTGTGTCCAACTCCCGGCCCACGGAGACGGCGGCATGGAAGAGCGCTTCCCGGACGCTCAGGTAAGCGTCGTGGAGCTCGACGTACTTGCCGACGATGCCGATGGTCAACGGGGGCTTCGGCCGCTGGATCTCGTGCACAAGGGCGGCCCAGTCGCTAAGGTCGCTGGCGCTGGCGTTCAGGCTCAGCCTCTCCACCAGGAGATCGCCTAGGCCCCGATGCGCCAGCATGAGGACAACCTCGTAGATCGACTGAGCGCTCTGCAGGGGGATCACGGCTTCGTTGTCCACGTCACAGAAGAGGGCAACCTTCTCGCGGAGCGAATCGGGAACGGGGTAGTCCGCCCGGCAGACGATCACGTCCGGCTGGATGCCGATGCTGCGCAACTCGCGGACGCTGTGCTGGGTGGGCTTGGTTTTCAGTTCGCCGGTGCTGCCGATGTGCGGCAGAAGGGTCACATGGATGTAGAGGGTGTTGTCGCGGCCCACGTCCTTGCGCATTTGGCGGATGGCTTCCAGGAAGGGAAGGCCCTCGATGTCGCCTACCGTCCCGCCCACCTCGACGATGACCACGTCGGTATCGCCGGCCTTCCCCACGGAAGCGATGCGGCGCTTGATCTCGTTGGTTACGTGAGGGATTACTTGGATGGTGCCGCCCAGGTAATCGCCGCGGCGCTCGCGGGCGATGACGTTACTGTAGATCTGCCCGCTGGTGACGCTGCTGTGCTTCGTAAGGTTGGTGTCAACGAAACGCTCATAGTGGCCGAGGTCGAGATCGGTCTCCGCGCCGTCGTCGGTGACGAAGACCTCGCCGTGCTGGTAGGGGGACATGGTGCCGGGGTCGACGTTAAGGTAAGGGTCCAGCTTCTGAACGGAAACGCGAAGGCCGCGGGCACGAAGCAGCCGCCCCACGGCGGCCACGGTAACGCCCTTTCCGACCGAACTCACGACACCGCCGGTGCAGAAGATGTACTTCACGACCTTCTCCTCGCGCTCAGGCAGGGTGGACAGGCAAAGAAAACGGGCAGGCCCGGGGTTGGCGTACCGGCCCGCCCGATTACATGATAGCCAGGCCGGTGATCTGCCGCAACTCGAGGACGGCTGCCGGCCAAGCTTTTCTGGGGCAGCAGTGAGGCGGATGGCACCGGTTGCCGCGACTGGAGGCGGCTCGTAGAATGCCCACGCTGATCTTCGTCGAGGGGGCCTGGCTTGCGCAAGGGGCTGAGTGTAGCGATCGAGCCTGTGCTGCTGCTGGCGGTGGTGGCTTGTGGCCTGTTCCTGCGCCTGCAAAAGCTGGACTGGGACCACGGGCACCTCGCTCACCCCGACGAGCGCCACGTCCTCATGGTGGCGGACACGGTGGAGTGGCCGGACAGCCTGGAGCAGTTCCTCGACGTCCGCTCTAGCCCGCTCAACCCGTTCTCACGGCCTGGCCCCGGCGGCCAGCGGCAACCGGAGACCTTCGCCTACGGTCACCTCCCGGTCTACGTCCTGAAGGGTCTGAGCGCCTTCCTGGAGAAGGCGGCCGGACCTCTCCGCCCGTTCATCGGCGAGGAAGCGGCCGCCGACCTGGCGCGCTCCACGAGCCTCTGGCAGATGGTCTTCGTGGGCCGCGTGCTCAGCGCCCTGGCCGACGCCGCCGGCATCGTGGTGGTCTACGCTCTTGGCCGGCGGCTCTTCGGAAGATGGGCCGGCCTCCTGGCCGCGGCTCTGCTGGCCTTCACGGTGCTCCATGTCCAGCTCTCGCACTTCTTCGCTGTGGACACGGTGCTGGCCTTCTTCGTCACCCTGACTCTGTACTGGTTGGTGCGCGTGGCACAGGGCGGGGGCCGGCGCGAGGCGTTCTGGGCCGGTGCGAGCTTGGCCTTGGCGGTGGCCTCCAAGTCCAGTGCTGCCGCCCTCGGGTTGGCCTGGATCGGTGCGTTCGCCCTGCGAGAGGGGCCGGGCGGGTGGGGACAGCGCGTGCGTCTGGCGCTGCTGAGCGCTTTGGCCGGCGCCGTCACCTTCGTGCTGGTCAGCCCGTATGTGGTGCTTGACCTGCCCATGTTCCTCGATAGCTTCCAGAAAGAAGGCGGCATGGTGCGGGGGACGTTCGACTTCCCCTACACCCGCCAGTATCGCGGCACCATCGCGTACCTCTACCCGATCGTGCAGCAGTTGCGCTGGGGCATGGGCTGGATCCCCGCGCTGTTGGCCTTCGGCGGGCTGGCCTGGGCGGCGGTGCGAGCGCTTCGCGGCCGGGCGAGCGCCGGGGTGTGGCTGGTCCTTGCCTGGGCGGCGCCCTACTTCCTGCTCACCGGCGGCTTCATGGTGAAGTTCATGCGCTACGCCGCCCCCCTCATCCCAGCGCTCTACGTGCTCGGGGCGGGGATGCTTGCGTCGTTGGCGACGCGCCGTCGCGCCGTCGCCGGCGTCATCGCCGTGGCGGCCGTGGTCTACGCCGTGCTCTGGTCGGCGGCGTTCTCATCGATCTACCGCAACCCTTTCACGCGGCACGAGGCCTCGGAATGGATCTACCGCAACTTGCCTGCGGGCAGCGTCATCACCAAGGAGGAGTGGGACGATCTCATCCCCTACAGCATGGAGATCGACGGCCAGGGCCTGTCGGCGGAGAGCCGGTTCGAGGTGCTGGCCTTCAGCCTCCAGGAGCCGGACAACCAGGCCAAGGTGGACATGCTGGTGGACCGCCTGCTGCGGGCGGATTACATCATCGTCAGCAGCAACCGCTTCTACGGCTGGCTGCCCCGGCTGCAGGAACGGTTCCCGGTCTCAAGCCGCTACTATGAACTCCTCTTCCGGGGCGAACTGGGCTTCGAGCTGACCAGGGAGTTCGTCTCTTACCCGAGACTCGCGGGGATTGTCTTCCCCGACGACAAGGCCGATGAGAGCTTCACGGTCTATGACCACCCCAAGGTGATGATCTTCGGCCGCACCGGCCGCCTCTCCGAGAGCGATTTGCGGGCCCTCTTTGAGCCCTACCTCCGGGGAGGCAGCGCCGATCGCGAAGACCTCCTGCTGCCGGTGGCGGTGGACCGGTTCCCTACGGTGAGCGACTTCGGCTGGAACCGCTGGGCGACGGACGGGTTGCCTGCGGCGGCGTGGTGGTGGCTGGCGGCCACCGCCGTGGGCCTGGCCGCCTGGCCTCTGACACAGCGGCTGCTGGGCCCGTTGTGGGCTGGGGGCTGGGCTCTCGCTCGAGTAGTCGGACTACTGGTGATTGCCTATCCAGTATGGTTGTTGGCCAACTTGGGGGTGAGCGCAAACACCGTCGGGTCGCTGGCGACGGCTCTTGTCCTTCTGGCGCTGGCGTCGGCGATCATCGCCTGGAGGGGCCGGGGCCGCCTCCTGGCCTTCGTGCGCGGGCACTTGGGGCAGATGGCGGTCGCCGAGGGAGTGGCGCTGCTGGCCTACCTGGCGTGGGTAGGCGTGCGCCTGCTCAACCCCGACCTGTGGCACCCTTGGTGGGGCGGCGAGCGGCCCATGGAGATGGGCTTTTTCTGGGCCGTGCTCAAGAGCGCCCAGTTTCCCCCGTACGACCCCTTCTACGCCGGCGGCATCATCAACTACTACTATTACGGGCTCTACCTGGTCTCCTGTCTGACCAAGCTGAGCGGCATCCGTCCCGAGGTAGCCTTCAACCTGGCGTTGGCGCTGTTCTTCGCTCTCACCTTCTCGGCGGCCTTCACACTGGGCGCCAGCTTGGTGAAGCGGCGGGCGGCTCTGGCCGGCCTCGGCGCAGCGGCGGCGGTGACGGTCCTGGGCAACCTGGAGGGCGGCCTGCTGTTGATCCGGCGCTGGGCCGAATTGGGAGATGGCGCGCCGGGCGGCGAGCTGCCGCTCGTTGGCTGGCTGCCGCGGATGATCGCCGGACTGGCGTCGGTGCTGGGCGGTGGTCGCGCCGGGCCGGAGTATGACTTCTGGGGCCCCTCACGCGTTATCCCCGACACGATCAATGAGTTCCCCTTCTTCAGCTTCCTGTACGGCGACCTGCACCCGCACGTCCTGGACATGCCGGTGATCCTGACGGCGGCAGGGGTGGTGCTGTGCCTGTACCGCGGATCGCGTACTGGTTGGGAGCGGCGAGGTCGTTTGGGCCTGTTGGCGCTGCTCATCGGCGCGGCGGTGGCCACGAACACCTGGGATGCCCCCGCACTGGCGGCCCTGGCGCTGGGAGCGGCGGCTCTGGCGTGGGCGCGGGCCGATACGCCCGGCCTCGGCCGTGGGATCGCGTCCGTGGCGGCGGCAGGCGTCGCGGGAGTCGCCCTCGCCTACCCCTTCCTGGCCCGCTATCAGCCGCCGCCGGGAGGGTTCGCCTTGGCGGAGAACGGCAGCCCGCTGATGCATTGGCTGCGCGTCTGGGGCCTGTTCGCCGTCGTCACGCTGGGCGTTGCCGGGGAGGCGCTCAGGGAGGGACGGCCGGCTCGCACTTTGGCGGCCTTCGCCCCTCTGGCGGCGCGCCGGTGGCGTCGCCTGCCCCGGGTCCTCGACCTGACGGAACGCACCGAGGGTGGCCGCCGGCTGACGGCGGCAGCCGGGGCAGCGGCTCTGGCGGCGCTGGTGCTGGCAGCCGCGCTGGTGGCGGCGGGGCGGGCGGCGGGAGCGGCGGCTCTCGCTCTGGCGCTCCTGTCCGCTCTGGCGGCAGTGGCAGCCGACGGGAGGCGGACTTCGTTCGCCCTCGGCCTCGTCGCTCTGGGATGGGCGGTGCTCTTGGGCACGGAGCTGTTCTACCTAAAGGACTGGCTCTCGGGCGGCAGCGCTTATCGCATGAACACCGTCTTCAAGTTCGGCATCCAGGCCTGGCTGCTGCTGGGGGCGGGCGGCGGCGCCCTGTTCCTGCGCCGGTCCCGAGCCGTGGAGCGGGCCGGCTTCCTTGGCGGTTGGCGGCTGCCGGTGCTCGGGTTGGCGGTCCTGGCCGCGGTCTATCCGGTCTTGGGATCATCGACTCGCCTGAGCAGCCGGTTCCCCAACGCCAGTCCGGCCGTGGGGACGCTGGACGCCTTCGCCTTCATGTCGGTGGGGGAGCACTACTGGCCCGATGAGACCCACCCCATCGTCTGGGCTCCCGAGCAGGAAGCGCTGCAGTGGCTGCGCGAGAATGTAGCGGGTGCGCCGGTAGTGGCGGAGGCGGCCCTGGGCTACTATCGCGAGGGCGGCTCGCGGGTGGCCACCTACGCCGGCCTGCCCATCCCGCTGGGACCGCAACACGAGGGGGAGCAGCGCCCGAAGGCGCCGCTGGGCACGCGCTCCACGCTCGTGCGCCTGCTCTACGAGAGCCCCGATCCCGCTGAGACGCTGGACCTGGCGAGGCGGCTGGGCGTGACCTACGTGTACGTTGGGCAACTGGAGCGCATCGCCTACGGAGAGGCCGTCAGCGACAAGTTCGCGCAGATGGCCGCGATGGGCGGCCTGGAGAGGGTCTTCGACAACGGCGTGGTAGCCATCTACCGGGTGCCTTAGCGCTCCCGCCGGCGGCGAAGGTGAGCGTGTTAGGCGACCGTCCAAGGCCGGCGCGCCTGTGCTGGCCTTGGACGGCCGCGGGAGACGGTGCGGACTAGGCGCGCGGCGTCCAGCCCTTGATGGCGGCCTGCGCCTGCTTGACTCCGGCCTTCATGAAGCCGGCGTCGTTGGTGATGGCGATGAACTGGAAGCCTTGGGCGATGCGCTTGCTGACGTGATCGGCGTTGGGAACGTGGATGCCGGCGGGCGTCCCCACCTTCTTCGCGACGCGGAGCACTTCCTGGATCGCTTCCTCGTGGCGCGGGTCGCCGGCGCCTAGGTCGGGCTTAATGCCCATGGAGCCGGCCAGGTCGTTCGGCCCGATGAAGCAGGCGTCCACGCCTTTCACCGAGAGGATCTCCTCCGCGTTGCGCACCGCCTGGATATGCTCGATCTGGACGATGCAGGCCACCTGGTTGTTAGCCTCGGCGAAGTAGTCGTCACCGTAGAACAGGCAGCGGCCGCCGCCCAGAGAGCGGAAGCCATCGGGCGGGTACTTCATGGCCGCCACCGCCTTCTCTGCCTCTTCCTTGCTGTTGACCATGGGCACAACCAGCCCGAGGGCGCCGGCGTCGAGAAGGCGCTTGATGAGGGTGGGGTCGTTCCAGGCCACGCGGGCCATGGGGATGGTGTCGGTGGTAGCGATGGCCTGGAAGCACTGCACGGTGGTCTCGAAGCCGACGGGGCTGTGCTCGGTGTCCACCACCAGCCAGTCCCAGCCCATGTGGGCCATGTGCTCGGCGGAGATAGGCGACGCCATACCAAGCCACGTGCCGACGGCCGGCTGACCGGCGGCCAGCTTCTGTTTCACGGTGTTGATCTTCACGATTCCTCCCGAAGCAGACATCTGCGCAAGCGTAGCGGGGTGGCCAAGCTGAAGGGGCAACCGGAGCCGTTGAATGCTAGCACGAGGGTGGGAGAGCGTCAACGCGGGTGATCTCCGGCCGGCGTGTAGCAGGGCCTTTCGATTCTCGGTGAGCACGACAATACCCATGTGACGCGCCTGTGGCCGAGAACGTAACCCCCGCTCGTGGTTTCAAAGAGCGAAACCACTGCTCCCCTTCCTTGCGCGGGAAGGGAGAACCGGAACCGGCCTCTTCGGCACCGGCGTGGCTTCCGGCCCCCTTCCTTCGTAGGGAAGGAGGGCTGGGGGGTTAGGTCAGTCTCCCCCGGGGCGCGACAAGGCCCACCAGGCTGAATTGGCTGGAACAGACGGCCCCGTGCCGGCCCTCTCGAGGGCGAACCGCAAGGTACTCGGTCAGCGAGCGGCAGAATCGAAACGCCCCGCGGCGTGTAGTGGTGGGCGTTGCGGGCGCTCCCCGGAACTGCTAGAATTGCCGCTGAAAGGCAGTGACGGAGAGGAGTAGGCGCGGGGGAAGCCCTCAGGGAGGCCGGGTCGTTGACTGCAAGCCCGGCTGGGTGGTAGCCGGCCGAAGTTCGCTCCTGAGCCGACGGGTGAAGCGGCACGCGCCGTGCGTAGTCCGTTCCGGGCGCCCCCCGTTAGCGGGGCAGCCAATAAGCCGCCAACGCGGCCGTTGGGCAGAGTGGGTCACAGTGACCAACTAGGGTGGTACCGCGAGGCCGTCGTCCTCGTCCCTAAGGGAGAGGCGGCGGCTTTTCTGTCGGCCGGTGGCTGGCGTTCGCGATGGCGAAGGAGGAAGCAGGTGTCCACGGAACTGGAGACCATGGAGCGGGAGGCGCTGGCGTCGCTGGAGGCGACTTCGACCAGCGACCAACTGGAGGCTTGGCACCAGGAGTTTCTCGGACGGCGGGGCCGCGTGACGGTGTACATGCGCAGTATCGGCTCGCTACCGGCCGAGGAGCGCCCGCAAGCCGGCCAGGCCGGCAACCGACTCAGGCAAGAGCTGGAGGCTCGCCACAGCGCGCGCGAGACGGAGATCCGCGAGGCGGAGTTGGCGCAGGCGCTGGTGGCGGAGACACTGGACGTCACCTTGCCTGGACGGCGGCCGTGGACGGGCGGGCTGCACCCCATCACCCTAACGCTCCGCCGGATGAGCGCCATCTTCAGCGAGATGGGCTTCCAAGTGTATCGCTCGCGCGAAGTGGAGAGCGACCTCTACAACTTCGAGCTCCTCAACATGCCGCCGGAGCACCCGGCTCGCGACATGTGGGATACCTTCTATGTGAGCGACACGGTGGTGCTGCGGACGCACACCTCACCAGGCCAGATGCGCGCCATGCGGGACTACTGCCCCGAGCCGGTGCGCGTCATCGTGCCGGGCAAGTGCTACCGGTACGAGCAGGTCACCGCCCGCTCCGAGTTCATGTTCCACCAGGTTGAGGGGCTGGCTATCGGCCGGGACATCACCCTAGCCGATCTGAAGGGCGTGATGACCACCTTCGCCCGGCGTATGTTCGGGCCGGAGCGCCGGATGCGCTTCCGCGCCAGCTACTTCCCCTTCACCGAGCCCAGCGTGGAAGTGGACATGGACTGTATCCTCTGCGGCGGCGAGGGTTGCCGAGTCTGCAAGCACTCCGGTTGGGTGGAGATCGCCGGGGCGGGCATGGTGCACCCGACGGTCCTGCGCAACGGAGGGTATGACCCAGAGCAGTTCAGCGGCTTCGCCTTCGGGATGGGGCCGGAGCGCATTGCCATGATCCTCAACGACGTGGACGACATACGTCACTTCTACGCGAACGACCTCCGCTTCCTGCGGCAGTTCGGCAACCTGTGAGGCAGGGGGGCACAGAATGAGAGCGCCGATAAGTTGGCTGCGCGAATACGTTGACATAAGTCTGCCGATCGAGGGCCTGGCGGAGCGCCTCACCCTGGCTGGTCTCGAGGTCAAAGCCATCGACCGCGTGGGCGACTGGTGGGACCGGGAGAGGATCGTCGTCGGAAAAGTGGTCCGCGTCGACCCACACCCCAACGCCGACCGCCTCACACTGCCGCTGGTGGACTACGGCGGCCCACAGCCCATCCAGGTGGTGACGGGGGCCCCGAGCATTAAGGTGGGGGAGAAGGGCGCCAAGGTGGTCCTCGCCCTGACGGGAGCTCGGCTCATCGACGGGCACTCCGATGAGAGGCACTGGATCACGCTAAAGCCCGGTCGCATTCGCGGTGTGGCCTCCGAGGGCATGGTCTGCTCCGAGAAGGAATTGGACCTGTCGGACGAGCACGAGGGCATTCTCATCCTGCCCGACGATGCCCCGCTGGGCGTGCCTCTCGTCGACTACTTGGGCGACACTGTGCTGGACATCGACCTGACGCCCAACCTGGCCCGGTGCCTGTCCATCATCGGCATCGCCCGCGAGGTGGCCGCCCTCACCGGCGCGCCGCTTCGGCTCAAGCGCCCGGAGATGGTGGCCGAGGGGCCGCCCGCCGCCGATCAGGTGGACGTGCAGATCGCCGATCCCGACCTCTGCTCGCGCTACACGGCGACGGTGATCCGGGGCATCACTTTGGGCCCGTCCCCGTTTTGGATGCAGCGACGCCTGCAGCTGTGCGGTGTGCGCCCCATCAGCAACATTGTCGACATAACGAACTACGTGATGCTGGAGTGGGGGCAGCCTCTCCATGCCTTCGACTACCGCCGTCTGCGGGGCCCTTCGGGAAGAACCTCCCCGGAGGACAAGCCGCTCATACTCGTGCGCCGCGCCCGTCCCGGAGAGACGATGACAACGCTGGATGGGCAGGCACGGCAGTTGGATCCGCGCATCCTGCTCATCACCGACGGTGGCGGCCCAGTGGCGGTGGCCGGAGTGATGGGTGGGCTCGAATCGGAGATCGGCCCCGAGACCAGGGACGTGCTGCTGGAGGCGGCGGCCTTCGACATGATCGGAAACCGCACTTCGTCGAGCCGGCTTCACCTCAGTTCGGAGGCGGCTATGCGCTTCGGTCGCGGCGTACCTCCGGCCCTGACGGACCAGGCGGCAACCAGGGCGGCGGAGCTCATGCGCACCCTTGCCGGCGGCGTCATCCAACAGGGCATTGTCGACGCCTATCCGGCTCCCCAGCCGCAGGTCACAGTGGCCCTGGAGACCGACCGGATGCGCCAGGTTCTGGGCCTCAACCTTGCCGACGCGGAGATCGAGAGGCTATTGCGCTCGCTGGAGTTCGAGGTCGATCGCAGCGCGAGTCCGTGGCAGGTGCGGGTGCCCGATCACCGGATGGACGTGACCATTCGCGAGGACCTGTACGAGGAGATCGCGCGCGCCTACGGCTACGAACGCCTGCCGACGACCCGGATGAGAGATGAACTGCCGCCGGAGCACGACGACCGCTCTCTCCGCGGCGAGGAAGTGCTGCGCAACCTGCTGGCGGCGGCCGGCCTGCAAGAGGCCATCACCTATTCGGTGGTGGATTGGCGCCAGGAGGGCCCGCTCCATCCGGACGGGAGTGTGACGGAGGCGGACTACGTTCGCCTGCTGAATCCACTCTCGGCCGACCGGCAGTGGATGCGGCGGCTGCTACTGCCCGGCGTGCTGGCAGCGGCACGCGACAACTCCCGCTACACCGAGTCCATCCGCCTGTTCGAGATCGGCCGCGTGTTCGAGCCGGTGGAGGGCGAGGAGTTGCCTGCCGAGCCGAGCCACGTGGCGGCCGTCTTCTGCGGTAGTGCGGAGGAGCCTTACTGGGGAGCCGACGGCGCCCGCCAGCTCGACTTCTTCGACTGCAAGGGCGCGCTGGAGGAGGCGGCGAGCCGAATGGGCGTCACTCTGCGGTTCACCGCCGCCCGGCGAGACGGGATGCATCCCGGCAAGACGGCGGTCGTGTCGCTGGGCGACGGCGCTGAGATCGGCTACCTGGGTGAGCTGCACCCGGCGGTGCGCACCTTCTACGGCCTGCCCGACCGCCCGACGATGGTGTGGGAACTGAGCCTCGAGCCGCTGGTGAAGGCCTGGGTGGAGCGGACCAAGCTGGAAGCGGTGTCCCGCTTCCCGGCCGTCATCCAGGACCTGGCCCTGGTGCTATCGAAGGACGTGCCGGAGGCCCTAGCGGAGGAGGAGGTCCGGCGGGCGGGCGGCGGCCTGCTCACCTCGGTCCGCCTGTTCGATGTCTACCAGGGGGACCCCATCCCCGCCGGGGAGCGCGGCCTGGCCTTCCGGCTGGTATACAGCGCAATTGACCGGACTCCGAGCGAGGAGGAAGTACGCCGCACCCATGGGCGCATCGCCCGCCGCCTGGTGGAGCGGTTGGGAGCGCGGCTGCGGGAGTAGTGGCGCGGAGTCACTGAGGTCGGCAAGGGCGGGTCCCAGACGGAGCCCGCCCTTGCCGTCGTCGGCGAACCTCCGATGCTAACGTTGGGCGACGATCGTCTTGCCGGCCAGAGCGAGCAATGTACGCAACATCGTCCGTAGATTGGCCACCGGCAGGCACTCGTCGCGCCCGTGGACGCCGCGCGATTCGCCTGTGTCCGGGTCCGGCGCCTGCGGGGCGAAGCCGTAGATGGTGGCTCCCAGCGGCCGGATGAACCGGGAGTCGGTGAAGCCGGAGGTGATCCCGGGCAGCCAGAGCAGGTCGGTCATGCCGGTGACGGCCGCGGTGGCCTCCTCGACGAGGGCGCTAAACCGCGTTGGGTACGGAGAGGCGCTGGGCTCGGCCGTAGTCTCCACGGAGACACGCGCCGGCAATCCGCGCATCATGCCGGTGACGGCGTCCTGCACATAGGCTTGCGACTGACCGGGGAGAGTGCGGACGTCGCACACCAGTTGGGCCGCCGGGGGAATGGCATTGGACTTCGTCCCCGCCCTGGCCATGGTAGGCGTAACCGTCATGGCCGAGGCGCCGCGCAAGGCCGAGGTCAGGCCCTTGCGGCTCTGATCCAGGGCGGCATAGTCCGCCTGCAGCAGGCTGACGGGGTCCAGGGCCAGCACCTCACGGGCGGCGTCGAAGACGGGGTGAGAGAGATCTATCTCGGGCCGATAGGCTAGGACCCGTCTCACGGCCTCCGACAGGGGCGAGAGAGGATTGTCCGCGACCCAAGGAGCGGCGGCGTGCCCACCACGGCCGTCGAGTGTCACGGTGGCCTCCAGGCGGCCCTTCTCGCCGGTGTTGATCACGTAGCCTATGCGGTCGCCCAATCGAAAGCAGCTCCCGCCGCCCTCGTTCAGGCCGAAGTCCGCCGCCAGCATGTCGGGATGATGGAGCGCCAGCCACTGGAAGCCGTAGCGCCCGCCGGTCTCTTCGTCTGCGCCTGCAGCGACAATGAGGGTGCCGCTGAGGGCCAGGCCGAGGCGCTTTAGGACGATGGCGGCCATGGTGTTGGCAGCCGCGAGGCCCTTGCAGTCGGCGGATCCACGTCCGTGGACGGCGCCCTCGGCGACGGTGCCGCCGAAGGGCGGGTAGCACCACTGATCGGCGTCGTCCACCGGCACTACGTCGGTGTGGCTCATCAGCAGCAGCCGGGGCCCATCGCCGTTGCCCAAGCGCGCGATGAGATTGCCGCGGTCAGGGGCGGACTCCAGCAGGCGGCTGGTGATGCCGTCCCGGAGCAGCTTGCGCTCCAGCACCCGGCAGACGTCGGTCTCATGGCCGGGGCCATCGGGGCCGGCGTTGACGCTGGGGACGCGGATGATGTCGGCCAACAGCTCGACGGTCTCGTCGAGCGCATCGTCGGCCGCCCTCAGCAGGTGGTCAAGGTCCAATGCTGTCCTCCAAGGCCGCGGGCCTGCTAATCGTCCAGGAATGCCAGCGAGGGGCGATCGTCCAACGCCCGAATGAGGGCGATGAGCCAGAGCGCGGCGTTGGCAGCGTCGTTGAGGTCGCAGGCGCACACGGGCGAATGGGAGTAGCGACGGGCGAGGCCGATGCCTCCGGTGGGGATGCCGCCGCGCGCAAGGTGAATGGCGGAGGCATCGGTGGCTGCCTTGTGCAGCACGGTGGCGCGCTGATAAGGCACCTGGGCGGCGGCAGCGGTCCGCTCGAGCAGGCGCTCCATCGCGGGGTGCATGAAGTTGCCTTGGGCGCCGCCACCGCTGGCCACGAGAAGGACCGGTCCCTTGCCGATGGCGGCCGGCATCTCGCGGTAGAAATCCACGTCGGGCGTGTCCCCGCTCATGAAGGTGTCGATGGCCACAGCGCAGTCCGGGCGGACTGTGTAGGCGGCGACGGCCGCCCCGCGCAGGCCGACCTCCTCCTGGGTGGTGATGACGCAGGTGACCTTGGTGCGGCTGGGTGTGCGGCGCAAGTGGCGCATGACCGCCAGGAGGACGGCGCAGCCGAGCCGGTCGTCGATGGCTTTCCCCGCCAGGATGTCCGGCCGGTTGAGTTCGATCAGCGGGCTAACGAAGGCCACGGGATCACCGACGCGCACGCCGAGAGCCTCGACGTCGGCCGATGATGTGGCGCCGATGTCGATGTAGAGGTTGTCGGGGTGCGGCTGCCGGTTCAGCTCATCCTCTCGGAGCAGGTGGCCGCTTTTCACACCGATGATGCCGCGCACCGACCCGTTTACTCGGACCATGCGCCCCGACAGGAGCGCGGGCTGCACCCCGCCCACCGTGGAAAAGCGCAGGTAGCCGCCCGGCTCGATGCTCTTGACGATCAGGCCGATCTCATCCGAGTGAGCCGCCAGCATCAGGTGATAGGAGTCAGACTCGCCGTCGAGGACGGCGTGAACGTTGCCGAGACCATCCACCTGAACGCGATCGCTGAGGGGCAGGAGCCTGTCGCGCATGGCCCGAATGACCGCTTCCTCATGGCCGGAGACCCCGTCTAGGGCCGTCAACTGCTCCAGGTCCTGCCGGATCTCCGCCTTAAGCTCGTTCAGCATCGCCGAACCTCCTTGGTGACCACAGTGACATCGTAGGGGTGTGGCCAGCCGGTGACAAGCCGGCTTCTAGCTGCCCTTTGACCGGCCAACGGCGAAAACCTATAATAACTCTTTACCGGAACAGCCTCGCTTGCGCGGGAGGAAGCATGGCTCTTACTGAGAGACCGATGACGCACCTGAAACCGGCCATGCGCGCCGGCGATCAGGCGCGTCGAGACACCCTCCGCATGCCCCGTGCCGCCATCCAGATGGGGTGACGTGACGACCGCTTTCGCCGGCGACCGGCACACACTGCCGGAACGCGAACTGACGGGGCTGGAGCGCCTGCGTCTTCTGGGCGCGATGGTGCTCGCTTCGCTGGTGGTCGGCGGCATTCTGGTGGTACGCGGCTCGCCGACTACTGACCTGTCCCTGGGCGTCGGCGACATCAGCCCACGGGACGTCACCGCCCCCCGGTCGGTCACGTATGTCAGCGACGTACTCACTGAGCGGGCTCGCGTTGTCGCCGAGACTGAGGTGGACGTCGTCTATGACGCTCCCGATGCCACCGTGGGCAGGCGACAAGTAAGCCTTGCCCACCAGACCCTCGACCGCATCAACTCCATACGCACCGACGACACCCTCTCCCACGAAGCCCGCTCCGAGGCCATGAGCCGTCTGGAGGAAGTAACGCTGTCCCCTGAGTCCGTGGCCCTCGTGCTCTCGCTGGAGGACGAGGAGTGGGCGGCCATGGAGCCCGAGGTCGTGCGCGTGCTCGAGGCGGCGATGCGCGGCGTCATACGCGACGTGGACCTTGAGGATGCTCGTCGTCGAGTGCCGATGCTTGTCTCCTTCGACGTGCCCGATCGGCAGGCCGGTCTAGTAGTGGAGTTGGTCACCGATCTGGTGGCGCCCAACACCCTCGCCAATGAGGAGCGCACTGCCGACGCGCGGCGCCGTGCCCGCGAGGCCGTACAGCCCGTATCGGTGACCTACCAGGCCGGGCAGGCAGTGGTGCGCGTGGGAGAGCGCGTCACGGAGTTGCAGCTGGAGGCGCTCCGCCATATCGGCTTGCTGGAGCCGGTCAGAGAGTGGTGGACGGACCTCTCGGTGCTGGGGATCGCTCTGGTTACTGGGCTATTGGTCTTCGGCTACATCGCCACCCAGGAGCCGGCCCTTGGCCGTGACTGGGGGCGGCTGGTCATACTGGGCGTGTCGACCTCGGTGATGGCCGGCGTCGCCCGGCTGATGATCCCCGGGCATGTGCTGCTGCCGTACTTGTTCCCCGGCGCCGCCCTTCCGATGCTCGTCTCTGTGCTGGTCAGCCCGAGAGCGGCGCTCATCACCTGCCTGTTGCCCTTCGGCTTCTACGTGGGTCTGGCCGACGGGGCGTTGCTGGAGTTGGCCAGCTATGGCCTCTTCGGCAGCATCGCTGGGGTACTGGCGATCGGGCGGTTGCGCCGGCTCAAGACGTTCATCTGGGCATCGGGGGCGGTGATGGTGGTCAGCGTCGCCATGGTGCTGATCTTCCGCCTGCCCGGCGGCAACTATGACACCGTCGGCCTGGTGAGCCTGGTGGGAGCGGCGGTGGTCGGCGCCGCTCTAGCCGGAAGTATCACTACGGTGGGCTACCTGCTGGTGAGCAACTTCACCGGCGCGGTGACTTCGCTTGAGTTGCTGGAATTGGCGCGTCCCACCCAGCCTCTCATGCGCGAGATGACGCTGCATGCTCCCGGCACCTACCACCACAGCGTGATGGTGGCCAACCTGGCGGAGCAGGCAGCAGAGCGGGTGGGAGCCAACGCCCTTCTGGCACGCGTGGGGGCTTACTACCACGACATCGGCAAGGTCACACGGCCGTATTTCTACTCCGAGAACCAGGAAGAGGTAGGGAACGTTCACGACCGGCTCGATCCTCGCTCCAGTGCGGACATCATCATCGGGCACGTGAGCGAGGGCGTTTCCCTGGCGCGCCGGCACCGCCTGCCGGCGGCGGTGGTTCGCTTTATCTCGGAACACCACGGGCGCAGCCGGCAGGATTACTTTTACGACGAGGCGGTGAAGCGCTACGGGGCCGAAAACGTGGACGAGAACGAGTTCCGCTACCCCGGCCCCCGGCCTCAGACCAAGGAGACGGCCATACTGATGCTGGCGGATGCCTGCGAGGCGAGCACCCGTGCCGCTCGTCCCGCCAATGGTCAGGAGCTGGCCCGGCTGGTGGAACGAATCGTGGACGACCGTCTGCTGGAGGGGGAGCTTGACGAGTGCCCCCTCACCCTCCACGACATCGCCGCCATCAAGGTCTCTTTCGTGAACGCTCTTCAGGGCGTCTTCCATCCTCGGGTTCAGTACCCGGACGGCAGCCTCGTGGAGCAGCGCCCCGACAGCCGGCGCGGCGGTACGGCCCCGCATGGCGTGGCGCCGGCCGCCCCCGCGTCCTCTGACGGATGCGGGGCCGAGTCCGCTTCCGGCCATAGGGAAGAGGCATCCCAGGACGAGCAGGAGTCGGCTGAGTGATTGAGGTGCAGTTTGCCTGCGAGTGCACCATCCCGGGGGTGGAAGCTCTGGTGACGAGGGCGGCGGAGGCCGCTCTGCGCCTTGTCGGCGTCCAGCCCGACAAGGCTTCTATGAGCGTGGTCCTGGCGGATGATGCCGAATTGGCGCGGCTTAACCGCGACTTCCGCGGTCTCGATGGGCCCACCGACGTACTCTCCTTCGAGTTCGACGGCGAGGACCCGAGTGGCGAGATGTCGGGCTACCTCGGTGATGTGGTGATCTCGGTGCAGCGAGCCCAGGCGCAGGCTGAAGAGGCGGGCCACTCGGTCGAGCACGAACTGGCCGTTTTGGCCGCGCACGGCGCTCTCCACCTGGCCGGGTACGACCACGCTGAAGAGGCGGAGGAGAAGGGCATGTTCGCCCGCCAGGAAGCAGCGGCAGCCG
This sequence comes from Anaerolineae bacterium, assembly GCA_040768685.1. Classification (GTDB taxonomy): domain Bacteria; phylum Chloroflexota; class Anaerolineae; order DRVO01; family DRVO01; genus Ch71. The sequence continues at coordinate 27,582 of JAXGMM010000002.1, read as the reverse complement.
AGGCGTTGGGTGCCCGAGCGTAGACAGCAAAGAATCGCTAGCAGCTTCCGGTGTGCCGGGAACGGCGTGATCAGAACGTTCTTGAGCCAGCGCAACATCCGGGTGCAGGCCGCCATCGGGGCGGCGGTGGTGCTATTCGGGCTGGTTCTGGGACTGAGCACCCTCGAGTGGGCACTGATCATGCTCTGCATCTCGGTCGTTCTGGCATCGGAGTTGCTCAACACGGCCGTTGAGGCGGCTGTGGACCTCATCTCGCCCGACTTCCATGAGCTGGCCCGCTTGGCCAAGGACGCGGCCGCCGGCGCGGCGCTGGTGGCGGCCGGCTTCTCGGTTATGGTGGGCCTGCTGGTGTTTGGCCCACGGCTGCTCAAGCTGGCCGGCGGGCTATAGCCGGGACCGGTGACCTAAGGAGACGACTATTGGCGCTGAATGGATTCGACCTGGCCTGCTCGACCGCATGCTTCGCCGCCGATGCCAGGGAGGACAACCTTGTGGCCCTGGCCCAAGCCGGGGCCACTCGCTGTGAGATCTCGCTGCCCGCCGACGAGAAGGTGACGCCCGGCTACTGGACCAAGCTGCTTGACGGCGCCGGGCTGCGTTGTTGGTCCTATCATGTGCCTTTCGGAGCAAATTGGGACCTCTCCTCGCCGGACCCGGAACTGCACCGCCGAGCGTTGGGCGCGGCGCTCCGGGCGATCGACCTCGGAGCGTCCCTCGGGGCGAAGGTGCTGGTCGTTCACGGCGGCGCCGAGCCGGTGCCCGAGCGCCGCAGGGCGCTGCACTTGGCGTCTGCCCGTGAGAGCCTGAACGCGTTGGCCGACCGCTGCGCTATCCTCGGCCGTCGACTGGCTCTGGAGTTCCTGCCCCGCAGTTGCCCCGGCAATAGCGTGTCCGAACTGGAGTACCTGCTCTCCGGGCTCGACCGTGAGGTCGTCGGGGTGTGCCTTGACCTGAACCATGCCAATCTCGGGCAGGACTTAGCGACCAATATCCTCGCACTCGCCGGCCGCATCATTACCGTGCACGTCTCCGACAATGACGGCGTCGACGAGCGGCATTGGCTCCCCGGTCAGGGCGTCATCGACTGGCCGGGCGCCGTTGAGGCGCTGCGGCGAGCCGGTTACGAGGGTCCCTTCCTGTACGAGTCGGGCAAGGACCGCGACGGATCGACGGTCACGGCGCAGAGGCTCCGGGAGAACTACGATGACTTGATCGCGCCGCTGCTGCAGAACGGAGAGGCCATTGGCTAGCTACGAGATCGCGGTGATCGCCGGAGACGGGATCGGCCGAGAGGTCATCCCGGCCGCCATGGACCTCCTGGACGCCGTCGCCGATGCCGTCGGTGGGTTCCGGCTCAAGTGGCAGCGGTTCGACTGGGGCTGCCAGTACTACCTGGAGACCGGCAGGATGATGCCGAACACGGCCCTGAGCACTTTGGCCCAGTTCGACTCCATCTTCCTGGGCGCGGTCGGCTACCCCGGGGTGCCCGACCACGTCTCGCTCTGGGGCCTGCTGCTTCCCATCAGGCAGACGTTCGATCAGTATGTGAATCTGCGGCCAGTGAAGCTGCTTCCCGGCATACGCGGTCCGCTGCGGGACAAGGGCCCGGAGGACATCGACTTCGTGTGCGTTCGAGAGAACACCGAGGGCGAGTACAGCGGGGCCGGAGGCCGGGTGCATCGCGGCCACCCGGAAGAGGCGGTGGTTCAGACGGCCATCTTCACCCGAGCGGGCACCGAGCGCATCATCCGCTACACCTTCGAGTACGCGCGGCAGCACGGCCGGCGCAAGGTTTCGAGCGCGACCAAGAGCAACGCCATCAATCACAGCATGGTCTTCTGGGATGAGGTCTTCGAGAAGGTGGCGGCGGACTACCCGGATGTGGAGTGGGACAAGTACCACGTGGACGCCCTGGCGGCACGCTTCGTCACTCATCCCCAAACCCTCGATGTGGTGGTAGGCAGCAACTTGTTCGGCGACGTTCTCACGGACCTGGGCGGCGCCCTCCAAGGCAGCCTGGGCGTGCCGGCGAGCGCCAATCTGAACCCGGAGAAGCGCTACCCGTCCATGTTCGAGCCCGTGCACGGGTCGGCGCCCGACATCGCGGGCAAGGGAGTGGCCAACCCGATCGCGTCCATTTGGGCGGGAGCGATGATGCTTGAGCATCTCGGCGAGGGCGAGGCTGCGGCGCTGGTCATGAAGTCGCTGGAGCAAACCACCGCCGCGCAGGAGATGCTCACGCCCGACCTAGGCGGGGGAGGGACCACGAGGGAGTTCGCAGAGTCGGTTGTCCGATCATTGCGCCGTCTCTAGGGCAGCGTCAGTCCATGCCCTTTGCCTACAGCGGCGAACTTCTACGCGATAAGCTGACCGGCGGCACTGTCCGGGTGGAGGTGCGGGATGAAGCCTACCTCCGCCGGACGCTCGGCAGCCGCAGCACCATCCTCGACACCTGCTGCCGGCGATGTCCGCCGGCGTCTATCCCCCGGGGCCGGACAGCATCCCGGCGTCCGCCACCGGTGTGGTCTCCGGCGATCCCATCTCCGGCTCGGCTCGTAGCACTATGGGGGCCAAGCCGCCCCTGACGCCCGGCCCGGGCTGCCCTGGAGGAGCTCGACGTGGCCTGGGTGGTTGGCGCTCTGCACCTGAGTTGAGCCCCGCGCCCACGCGCTGTTCGTGCGATCGTACGTCCGGGTCACGAGCTTCGTCAGCAAGTGGCGCGGACCCCGGGAAGGGAGATGAGGGTGCCGGCCGGCGCCCTCATCTCTCAGTTGGCAGTGGAACTGGGCCTCGCACCGGGCGAGGCTCCCATCCTCAGCCGTTAGGGAAGGCCGTCGAGGACGGCGATGTAGTCGAACCCCACCCGCCTATCGGCGGGGGACACTATGAACTCGTCGACTCGTTGCTGTCCAGCGAGACGATCTCAACGCGAGCGCCGAGATAGATGGGGCAGGAGTGGCAGGCGGTGCCGCTGGCGGAGGCCTGGTCCCAACAAGGCACGGTGCGGCTGGCGCGCGCGCGGCAGGCCTCACCCTCTGGCGGCTGGCCATCGACGACACGTTGGTAGGTGACCATGGCGAGCATGCGGCGTAGGCCCTGCTGATTCAGCCCTTCATCGTGGATCAGGCGGCGGGCGATGCGAACCCACTCGAGGTCGGAGTTGGAATAGAAACGCCGATTGTTCTTTCGGGCCGGTTTGATGAGGCCCGCCTGCTCGTACAGGCGCAGGGTGCGCGGGTGCAGCTCGAGGAGTTCGGCGGCGGTGGCGATGGTGTAGAGCGGCCGCCAGTCCGCTAGAGAGCTGCGGTCAACCTGTACGGTAGTTGTCTGATCCACTTGAACGCTCCTTCGGCTGCCGGGCGCCTCGCGGGGAGCGAGCCAAGTGATCCTCGCCTTCGCCGCGCCGCTCGGGAATAGCATAGTCTACGCAGGCCGCCAATCAATTGGCAAATGCCGTGTAGTACTATTACAACAGCATGACCCGCCACTTGGTGCAGTACGCGAAGGCTCAGACGGCGCCATACTGGGGACGCCGAAGGTCGGGGCGGCACTGAGGCTGGATGGCCCCGAAGGGCCGCGCGGAGAAAGGGAACGCTTGGGCGTTCCCTTTCCCTGTCCGTGGGGGCGAGGCCTACTCGCCGAAGAGCTCCAGCGCCTTGCGGGTGATCACTTGCCCCAAGTGCAGACACCGTTGGCGGTAGAGGTCCTGCTCCGGGGCGCGCGCCGACACCGCCCCCAGGTGCAGGTACGGCTTCCCCTCGGCGATGCCGCCGCTGTAGACCAGCATCCCGCGCACCAGCGCCCCGGCGATCATCATCAGCTCCGCCACGCTGGCGCCGCCCCCGCCCGGCCAGTTCTGAGAGGCGAAGAAGCCCGCCAGCTTGCCTTCCAGTTCGGAGCCGGCGGTGTCGAGGTAGCGCTTCATCTGCCAGGAGCACGAGGCCTCGTAAGTGGGTGAACCGAAGATGATGGCCTTTGCATCCTTGAGGAAGCCCACGTCCGGGGCCTCGATCGTCATGGGCCGAACGTCAACGCTCTCCGACACGGATCGGCAACCCTCGGCGACCAGCTCGGCCATGCGGGCGGTGTTGCCCGTCTCTGAGTGGTAGACGATGGCGATCTTCATCTACACCTCCAGGCCGAGTATGCGCGCCGCGTTGCGGTAGCGAATGGCGTACCGAATGTCGCTGCTCAGGTGGAGCGTCTTGAAGACGTTCTCGTAGTCATGCAGGACGTCCTTGATCTCGAAGTAGTCCACGTCGCTGCCGAAGACGATCTTCTCCCAGGCACTGGCGCCGTCGGGGCTGCCGTAGCGAGTAGTGCTGTCCCACCAGAGCAGCTCGCCCAGGTACTCCGGCTTGCGGTACTTGAGGGTGGAGCCGGAAAGGTCAAAGAAGAGGTTAGGGTTCCAGCGTGCGGCCATGGTGGCCTCGTCGTACCAGGGGTTGCCTAGGTGCGCGCCGATGATGGTCCAGTCCGGAAAGGTACGGGCGATCGAGTCCAGGAAGACGGGGCGCATCAGGCTGCAGTCGATGCGAACGTCGTGCCCGGTGTGGTGGCGGGCCACTATGCCGAGATGGAACAGCCCGGGCATGCCTAGTTCCTCGGCTTTCTCGTAAACGGGGTAGTAGCCCTCGTGGTTGTACTGCTTCAGCGGCGTCATGAACTTGATGCCGGTGAAGCCGCGATCCTTCAGCTCCTGAACCTTCTCCGGCCCCTCGATGTCCACGCGGACGTGCCCGAAGCCGCAGATGAGGTCGGGGTACTTGCGGAGCGCCGCCTCCACCGCATCGTTCCCGCCGAAGCCGGCGCCGGCCTTCCACCCCTCCAAGGCCATGATGCAGATCCTGACCACGTTCAGCTTGGCGCACTGGGCAGCCAACCTGTCGGCGTAATCGGGCTCGGCGCCCAGGTGATGGTGCATATCGATGATCGGTGTGTCGGGCATGGTGGAATGCCTCCGCAGAGTGTTCTCTTGTGTGGATTGTAGCCGTAGGCGTACCTAGCGCAAGGCCGTCCGCACTGCATCGTGCTCGCTCGCCGAGGGCTCCCTGGAGGCCGCGCGGAGTGACACAGGCCTCCGCCTTCATGGTTTCCGCGCAGGTTTTGCCGCTTGCCTGTGGCGGGCGACGTGCCGGTCCAGGGTGAAAGTGCCGATGGCCGACTACCTGAAGCCGCAAGGGCGCTTCGGGCACTTGTTCCAGCCGGAGAATCAGCACATTATTAGGCAGTTGCAGGTGGACGTGGGCCGGCGCTGGGAGCGACTCTTCGAGAGGGTAGGCGAGGAGTGGGCTCAGAGCCAGTCCGTCGGTGGGGTGGTCTGCAACGGCTGCCCCTCACAATTGCTGGGAGAGGCGAGAGACTCATGGGCGCGCTGTATGTCAGTGACCACCCTCTGGTGCAGCACAAGCTGGCTCTCCTGAGGGACATCCGCACCGAACCGAAGAAGTTCCGCGAGCTTACGCGGGAGATCAGCGTACTGCTCGGATACGAGGCGACCCGCGACCTGCGACTGCAGCCCATAAGCGTCACCACGCCCCTGGGTGAGGTGCAAGGGCGGGAGTTGGCGGACCGCGTGGGGCTGGTGCCTATCCTGCGCGCCGGCCTGGCGATGGTGGACGGCATCTGGGAGATGATGCCCACGGCGCAGGTGTGGCACATCGGCCTTTACCGCGACGAACGCACCCTGCAGCCCGTGCAGTACTACAGCAACCTGCCGGTGGCTCCCTCGGTGCAGGTCTGCTTCGTGCTCGATCCGATGCTGGCGACCGGTGGATCGGCGACGGCCACGGTGGGCATCCTCAAGAAGTGGGGGGCGAAGCGCGTCAAGTTCGTCGGCCTGATCGCGTCGCCGGAGGGGGTCATGCACCTGCGCGATGCTCACCCCGACGTCGACGTTCACGTGGCCGCCGTCGACCGGCAGCTTAACGATGCCGGGTACATCGTCCCTGGACTGGGGGACGCCGGGCATCGCCTCTTCGGTACCGGTTAGGAGAGCCGCCGACATGTGGCCCGCTTACGCGGTCACCTTCACCGTGGCGTTTGCGATCGCCTTTGTGCTCTCGCCCTTGTGCGCCCGCTGGGGGCTGCGCTGGGGCATCGCGGACCGGCCCGGCGGCAGACGCCGGCACGGGCGGGTGATGTCGCGGCTGGGTGGGGTCGCCCTCTACTTCGGGTTTGTGGGGGCGGTATTGGTCTCGCAGTTGCTGGACGTTCCCCGGCTGGACCCCAACGAGCCGCGGCGGCTGCTTGGGCTGCTGGCGGGCACTACAGTGGTGTTCATCTTCGGGCTGATCGATGACCGGCGGGAACTGAAGCCGGGTCCGCAGTACTTGGCCCAAGTCCTCGCGGCCGCCGTGGGCATGGGCGGCCTCATCTTCATCGAGTACGTCAACAATCCTCTCAGTAGCGATCCGACCTCGCGCATCGAGTTTCCCCTCGTCATCACCATTGCCGTTACCCTCTTCTGGATGATGGGGATGATGCAGACGGTCAACTGGCTGGACGGGCTCGACGGGCTCGCCGCCGGGGTGACGGCCATCGCCGCCCTGGTGCTCTTCGTGCACTCCGGTTTCCGGCTGCAGCCGCCGCAGCAGAGCGTGTCGCTGTTGCCTCTGGCGCTGGCCGGGGCCTGCCTGGGCTATCTGCCCTTCAACTTCGCGCCGGCGCGCCTGATCATGGGCGGGGGCGCCTACGTGCTGGGATACGCGCTGGGCGCGCTGGCCATCATCGGCGGAGCCAAGGTGGCCACGGTGCTGCTGGTGATGGGCATCCCCATCCTGGACGTGGCGGTGCTGATCGTCTGGCGCAAGTTGCGCGGGGGGCGGGTGGACATGGGAGACCGGCACCACCTGCACTTCCGGCTTTATGACATGGGCTTCTCGCAGCGGTCGATAGTGCTGGGCTACTACGCCTTTTCCGCCGCCTTCGGGGCCCTGGCGCTGATGCTGCCGGCACGGCAGTACAAGTTGGTGGCCTTGGCCGTCCTGGCGGCGGCCGCCCTCGCGATCTACGCGTTCACTGCCCGGCGGGCGTCTCAGAACCGGGCGGAGCCGCCGCGCTCCTAGCTTACCCTCACTCCGTTAGCACCTGCGCCCGCACCACCGACTGATAGGAGGTCTCGCCCTGGCAGGGGCTGAGCCGGTCGTCTATGTCCGCGAACTCCTGGCAGAGGGCCAGGCGCGACGCCTCCGCGGCGCCCGCGGGCACCCGCACCCCGCTGCGCTGGAACTCGGGCGAGAGGCTAAGCACATGCAGGGCGACCGCCGGACTGAAGACGTACGAGGTGTAGTACGACTGGGCGCCGGCGGCATCCTCGGCCACGTGGCGGTCGTAATACCGACGCACGGGCGGCGGCGCCTGGATAGCCAGGCGGAGGCTGCCGTCGCCGGCGACGCTGAGATGGAACGAGGCGCCTTCGGCCACGTAGATGGGGCCGGGCTCGTCGGTGTAGAGGAGCGTCACCGGCAGGCGGGGATCCACGGCGATCGGTTCCAAGGTGCATAGACCATCGCTGCACGCGGCGCCGATGACTTCGTAGCGGAGATCCTCGCCGCGGGCGAGGGCGGCGGCGAACTCCTCAAAGGCCACGCCGCTACGGTCGGTCGAGCGCGATGCCCAGCCGTGCCAATGGGCACGCAACACCGCCTCGGCCAACCGATCCGCGGCATCGCCGTACGCCTGGCGGTTGAGGAGGACGGACTCCACGGCGAACCACTCCCGGCCGGCCAAGCTGATGCCGGCTGCCAGGCGCACCGTCACGCTCACGCCCGACACGGTTGACGTGGCCGTCTCGCCCGCCCCTTCTGCGTCCGTCAGCAGCCACAAGGGGTCGGTGGTGGGCGTGGGAGCCACCGTGGGCTCCGATGTGGGCGTGACCGTCGGAGTCGGCGTGACGGTAGGATGAAGAGTGGGCGCAGCGGTAGCTGTGGCCGTCGGGACGGGGCTAGGAGTGGGGGTGGGGGAGGGCGTGGCGGCGACGGTGGGGGTCAGGGTGGGCAGATCGGCCGCCACCACCGCTACCGTGCCCGGCGTCTCTCCGGCCGATTGGCCCGGTAGGCCGCACGCTGACAGAATGAGGGCCAGGGCGCCGGCGCAGATGGCCGCTCTGCTACATGCTTTCATTGCCTGTTCTCCTCCGGGCCGCACCGGATGGACCGGTGAAGCCTCCGCCCGGTCAGTCTAGCGTTTCGCGCGGGACAAGGGAAGACCGTTGGCGCGCTGCGCCCTCGGGGCCAACGCGCATCAAGGAAGGGACATCCCCATGCCGATCGAGCAGACCATAGCGAAGAACCTGAGCCTTGACCTCAACTCCGTTCAGGCGGCGGTGAGCCTCCTGGATGAAGGACAAACGATTCCTTTCCTGGCCCGTTACCGCAAGGAAGCGACCGGCGGCCTGGACGAGGATCAGTTGCGGCGGATCCTCGCCGGCCTGGAGCGTCTGCGTGCCCTCGAGGAGCGCCGTGCCGCGGTGCTCGCCTCTATCGAGGAGCAGGGGAAGCTGACCGCCGACCTGCGCCGTCGCCTCTTGGAGAGCCGGACCCTAGCGGAGGTGGAGGACCTCTACCAACCCTTCCGCCCCAAGCGCCGGACCCGGGCCGGCATCGCTCGTGAGCGCGGCCTGCAGCCTCTGGCCGACCTTCTCCTGCGCCAACCGCGCGACAAAGCGAACCTGGAATCCCTGGCGTCGCCCTACCTCAGCGATGAGGTGCCCACGCCGGAGGCCGCCTGGGCGGGGGCGAAGGACATCGTCGCCGAGACAGTGAGCGACGATCCGGAGGTGCGCGGCCCGCTGCGCGAGAAGGCGGCCCACTGGGGAGTGGTGGGGTCGTCCATGGTACCCGGCTCCGAGGACCCCAAGGGCGTGTACCAGACCTACTACGAGTTCGAGGCCCGCGCCGACCGGCTTCGGCCGCACCAGATCCTGGCCCTCAACCGGGGGGAGGCGGAGAAGGTGCTGCGGGTCAACCTGGACGTGGCGGAGCGCGATTGGCAGGGCGTGGTGGAGCGACGCTATCGGGCCGATGCTCGCTCTCCGTTGGCGACAGCGCTGTTGGAGGCGGTGACCGACGGTGTGAAACGGCTGCTGCTCCCCGCCATCGAGCGGGACGTCCGCCGGGCGCTGACCGAGGAGGCGGAGGAACACGCCATCAGAGTGTTCGCCGCCAATCTGCGCTCGCTGCTGTCTCAGCCGCCTGTCAGTGGACATAACGTACTGGGCATCGATCCCGGCTTCCGCACCGGCTGCAAAGTGGCGGTGGTGGATGCCACCGGCAAGGTGCTGGAGACGGCGACCATCTACCCGCACGCGCCTCAGAACCACACGGACGAAGCGCGCACCGCTCTCGTGAATCTGGTTCGGCGGCACTCGGTGAGCCTCATCGCCATCGGCAACGGCACCGCCTCGCGCGAGACGGAGCAACTGGCGGCGGCCGTGATTCGCGAAGTCGAGGGGGTGAAGTACGTCATCGTCAGCGAGGCGGGCGCCAGCGTATACAGCGCCAGCCCGGAGGCGCGGGCGGAGATGCCCGACCTGGACGTCACGCTCCGGGGCGCGGTGTCCATCGCCCGCCGTCTGCAGGACCCCCTGGCGGAGCTGGTGAAGATCGACCCCAAGTCCATCGGCGTCGGCATGTACCAGCACGACGTGAACCAGAAGCGCCTGGGCGAGGCGTTGGCCGCTGAGGTGGAGACGGTGGTGAACCGGGTCGGCGTGGACGCTAACACCGCCTCGGCCGCCCTGCTCACCCATGTGGCCGGGATCGGTCCCAAACTGGCCCGCTCCATCGTCGCCCATCGCGACGCCGAGGGGCCCTTCCGCGACCGCAAGAAGCTGCTCAAGGTGGCCGGTCTGGGCCCGAAGGCTTATGAGCAGGCAGCCGGCTTCTTGCGGATCAGGGGCGGGAGCAACCCGCTCGATGCCAGCGCCATCCATCCGGAGAGCTACCGAGCGGCTGAGGCGGTGCTGAAGCGGGCCGGTGTCAGCGTTCAGGCTTCCCCTGCGGAGCGGCAAGCGGCCATCGAGGGCCTCCTGGGTCGCCGGAGGCCGGAGGACTTGGCTCGGGAGCTGGGCGTGGGCCTGCCCACCATGATCGATATCCTGGAGCAGTTGGTCCGGCCGGGCCGCGATCCGCGCGCCGATCTTCCGGCGCCGATCCTGCGCAGCGACGTGCTGTCGCTGGAGGACTTGCGACCGGGGATGCGGCTGCAGGGGACCGTGCGCAACGTGGTCGACTTCGGCGCCTTCATCGACATCGGCGTGAAGCAGGACGGCCTGCTGCACCGGAGCCAGGTGCCGCGAGAGGCGATCCTGGGCGTTGGCGATGTGATCGAGGTGGCCATCCTCGAGGTGGACATTGACCGCGGCCGGATCAGCCTCGGCTGGCCGGGTTAGCCGGCCGGCGCGGCTTCCTCTGGGGCCGGCGCCGGCGTGGTTCGGGGAGCCAAGGCCAAGGCCCATATCTGGTCCCCGTGGCCGACGGCGCAGGCCAGGCCGTAACGGCAGCGCCGGCAGCCGGGGATGGAGTCGCATACGCCGCGCATGACCTGCAGTTTGCCCTGGGCAACCAACTCGTCGAGCCGGCGGGCGACGGCGTCCTCGGATTGGCGGAGAGTGCGTGCCACTTCTGGAAGCGGGTGCGACTTGCCATCGGACACGAGGGCAAGCAGCGCGTCGAGCGCGTCCTCATGCCGGCGCTGTTCGTAAGGGGCCAGAAGGCTAGCGATTAGGCTGGTGATCGGCACCGAGAGTATCAGGCCGATGCTGCCTACCAGGGTGCGGATGATCTCCTCAGCGATGCTCTCCCGGTTGAGCCGGCGTAGTAGCGGTTCCTGATAGAGGCTGAAGGTCATGAACAGGGGGAGAGACGCGCCCACATAGGCGAGCACCAGTGTGTTGACCGAGGCTGACATGTGATCGCGGCCGATGTTGAGGCCGCGGCGCATCAGGTCCCAGGTGGAGAGACTGGGGTTGGCGCGGTACAGCTCGAAGACGGCGGACGACTGTCCTACGCAGATGTCGTCGAGGACGCCCAGGGCGCCGATGATGATCCCACCCAGGATGATTCCGCGCAGGTTGACGGCCGGGCCCAGTTCCATGAGCAGGTAGCTGGTCTCTTCGGTCCCGTGGCCGCTGAGGCGGGTCCACCCGACGAATGCGGAGGCAAGGATAGCGGTGACGATGAGGCTGAGCATCATGCCTGCCACCGCGGCGTGGGCCTTCATGTTCCAGCCGAACACCAGGTAGGTGGAGACAGTCAGCAGGATCAGTGCGCCAAGTAAGCTGACGACGATAGGGTCGTCGCCGGCGATGATGCGGGGCACCACGAAGCCGAAGATCACCATGACACTGAAGGCCGTGCCCGCCAGCGAGCGAATCCCCTGCCCCCAGCCCACAAGCACTACCAGGAAGACGAAGAGCGCCGCTATCCAGGCCAGCGCGGGCGTGCGGACGGGATCCGAGATATAGAGATGGTCTCCCTCGGGGCCCGCCACGCGGTCAAGGTACACCTGGTCGCCGGCGCGGAAGAATCGTTCCTCGCTCGTGGAGGCGAGAGCGCCTTCCTGAACCGTGACTTCCTGGCCCTCCAGGGAACCGCTCAGGATGCGCACGACCAGCACCTGGTAGGCGGCCATCGTTCCGTCGCCCTGGTCGCGCGCGCCCTCCTCGACGACGGCAAGCACCCGTCCGGTCAGGCTTTCTACCGTGCTGCTAGGCCGGCTATCCTCCGTCAGCAGGAGCACGGCAAGCACGGCCAGGATGGCTAGCGCAACTACGGTCAAGGTCGGTCTGAAGCCGCGGGTGGCGGACATGTGGCTCCTGTGGCCCGGAGTGGCCGGCTCAATATGCCCGCGAATCTGGGCTTTGTCCCACGTGAGAAGAGCGCGCGGTGAGCATCGGCCTGGGTGAAGTGCGGGCAACGGTACCCAACGGCGCGGTTTCTGGCAAGCCGTGCCGCGGTGTCTGGCCGATGCAGGCGCTGCTAGAATGCCGGCGAGGCGGAGCCTGCAAGGCGTGAGGGGTGGGTGGCTATGGCAGCAGCGGTGAGGCGTGGATCGAAGGCGTGGGCGGGGGCGGACGAACTGCAGGAGCTGCGGCGGCCCATTCGGACGGGCCTTTGCCTGGTGCTGTTGTTCCTGAGTTGGCTGTGGATCGCGGTTCAAGCCACCATTCAGGGAGCGCCGCCCAGGGCCGAACCGCTCATTCCACCGTTCCTGATGCTGCTGGTGGCGTTCATCGTCCTGGTGGCGACCGGCTTGGGGGACACCTGGAGCACGCGCCTGTTGCTCTTTGGCCTCGGCGCTTCTCTGACCATCGGATACCATACCAGCGGCAACATCGCCTGGGTGTACTACGAGTCCCTGGTAGTCGGGGTATCGCTGCTGCTGGCCGGGCCACCCACCTCGCTGCTCCTGGCAGCGGCGCTCTCGGTCGCCACCCTCGGCTCTGAGTACCTGCGAGAAGGATGGATTACGACCTACACCCTCGTCGCGCCGCTTGGCCTGACTTGGGCGACGGTGGCGGTGTCTTGGCTTTCGTCCACCAATCTCTACACCGTGCTCCGCTGGGCTCTGGAGAGCCAAGGAAGGGCCTGGCGCACCGCCGATGAGGTGATCCGACGGCGCGAGCAACTCCGTCGGACGCTTGACTCGCTGCAGCATGCGCACGCCGCCCTATCGCGCACCAGCCGCGAATTGGAGGAGGCCAGGCTGGAGGCGGAGGAGTCGCGCCGCGTGAAGGCTCGGTTCCTGTCCAACATCAGCCACGAGCTGCGCACTCCCATCAACATAATTGTCGGCTTCTCGGAACTGGTCTGCTTCTCCCCGGAGACATACGGCGACTTCTCCTGGCCGCCCGCTCTGCGTGAGGACCTTGTCACGATCTGGCGGAACGCCGAGCACTTGCTGCACATGATCGACGACGTGCTCGACCTGGCGCAGATCGAGGCGTCTCGCCTGCCTATCATTCCCGAGCCGACCGACCTGGCTCAGCTCATTCGCGACACGGTGTCCACCGCGAGCGGCCTGCTAAGGGACAGCGGGCTGGAGCTTCGGGTCCAGGTGCCGGATAGCATAGGTCCCCTGGATCTGGACCGGACGCGGTTGCGCCAGGTTCTGTTGAACCTCATCAACAACGCGGTGCGGGCTACCGGCAACGGCTTCATTGAGGTGAGCGCCAGCGTGGATGCCGATCAGGTGCACGTCACCGTGCGGGACTCGGGACAAGGCATCCCGCCCGACCGCCTGGAGCTGATTTTCGAGGAATTCGAGCAGGTGGACACTTCGCTTCGGCGTCCGCACCAGGGCGTGGGCCTGGGTCTGGCCATCTGCCGCCAGTTTGTTCGTCTGCATGGCGGGCGCATCTGGGCCGAAAGCGTTCTGGGCCAGGGAAGCACCTTTCACTTCTCCCTGCCACTACCCAACAGGGGCACGGTCAGCCCGACGCCGTCTGTCCTCCATGACATGCCCGCGCGCGCCCGGCTTCGAGGAGGGCGGTCGACAGTGGTGGCGCTATGCCACGACTCTCTGGCGGGGAGGGTGTTGGAGCGGCACGCGGACACGCTGCATGTGCTCCTCGCCCACGACTTAGACGCGGCAGTGGCGGCGGTTAGAGAGCACCACCCGCAGCTCGCCTTCGTCGGCGTGGAGGCGGGGGCGGACGTGCGAGAGGCCGTGGCGCGAGCCCGAGCGCTGGCGGACGCGGCCCGACCGGCGGAACTGCCGGCCCTGGTGGCGTCTTTCCCGACGGAGCGCCGGGCGGGGGCCAGCCTCGGCGTTGAGGAGTTCATGATCAAACCGGTGACGGCCGAGCAGGTGACGGGGGCCGTGCGCCGCCTCTGCGGGGAGCCGCGACGGCTTCTGGTCGTGGACGACGAGCCCGACATGCTCGCCCTTTTAAGCCGGATACTGAACCGGGAGTGGCCGGCGGCGGAGGTGGTGGGCGTCTCGTCGGGCGAGGAAGCACTAGCGATGCTGGATGAGTTGCGACCGAGCGCGATCCTGCTTGACCTGCTCATGCCGGAGATGAATGGGACTGAGTTCCTGGCGCGGATGCGCGCGCGGGGCACGGGCCCGATGCCGCCAGTGGCGGTAGTCACCGCCAGGGGGCCGGCGGAAGAGGTGGCGACGCCCGCCCAGAGCGAGTTGGTGCTGCTACGCCGCGGCGGGCTGCGAGCTGATGAACTGGTGCGTCTGTTGGAGGCCCTTGCCGAGACGCTGCCGGCCCGTTACGTCAGCAGCCCAGCGCAGCGGTGAGACAGTCCAGCAGTTGGGCCGAGCGGACCGGTTTGCGCAGGTAGCCCGCTGCTCCCAGCGAGGTGGCAAGCTCCGGTTCGTCCAGCACCGAGCAGATGACAACCGGGATGCGGCGGAGGCGAGGGTCGGCCTTCAAGCGCTGCAGGATCTCCCAGCCATCGACGTTGCTCATCATCAGGTCGAGGATGACAACATCGGGCATGAGATCGGTGATGGCGGTTAGTGCCGTGTTGCTTTCGGTGATGCCGACCACACGGTAGCTGCGACCGGTCAGCAGGCGGGAGAAGAGCCGCACGGTGTCGGGGTTGTCCTCCACAAGGGCCACCACGGTCTCGTGCTCCGGGGAGCGGAGCGCCATCGTCAGGGAGAAGCCGCTTCCCGTCTTGGCGATGGTAAGCCCTATGCGCTGTGCTTCGGCCAGCGCGGCGACCGACTCCGGCGGCGCACCGACGATGGCGGCCGGATCGGGCTGTGCGGGCAACTGAGCGGTGACCGTGAGCACCGGCTGACGGTCACGCGTAGCGAGGGCGACGGCGATGCGGCCGCCGGCGGCCGATCGCACCACGAATGAGAGCGCGGCGAGCATGAGCTGACGCAGCAAAGAGGGGTTGCAGACGGCGTACACCGGCCCCGGATGGGGAGTGACCTCGACCTTCACGGAGCAGGACAACGCCAGCGCGCCGATAGGTTCCAGGGTCCCGGCGAGAAGCTCGGCAACGTCGGCGCCACGGTGGTCGTCGATGACGCGGGAGATCTCTTGGCGCAAGGGGCTGTCATGGGCGTCGGCGGGCACTCCCGGTTCGTGGGCGGCGCGCACTGCCAGGGCTACTGCCTCGAGGGCCTTGCGTTGTTCACGCAGCAGTTGGCGTCGCCCAAGAAGGAGTCCGGCCTCCACTTCATCCAGGTCTTTGCCCATGATGAAGCGCTGGTGCAGCACGGTGTACGGTCGCCAGGCAGGGTCGGAGAGGGGAGTGTCGGGCCGCGGCCGGAGGCGCTGGATGGCCGAGGCGAGCAGCCGCCGCAGGTCCTGCACTGCCAGTTCCGGGTCCGCAGAGCCAAGGCCCAGCACGCCGAGGATGGGGTGCTGGAGCAGATAGGCGTGGTCGTAGTAGTGCGTCAAGACGTCGCGCAGGGCGCTGACGAGGTCATCTAGCTCGGCGGCGGGCTCTGAGGCGGGCATAGTGTCACCTTTCTGTCATCACGATGTCACCAAGAGGCGCCAAAGGCGGGAAGGTTCCGGATACGATTATACAGGTGTCTACCGCAGACGGGCGACCGGAGTGTTCCGGTTGCCGGATGATCGCAATCACGGTGAGGAGGACGGCATGAAGCACCGGATTACCAGACGTGGGTTGTTGACCGGCATGGGAGCGATGGCTGGCGCCGCGGTGTTGGGGGCCTGTGCTCCAGCCCAGCCGGGTCAGGTGGAAGTGGAGAAGGTGGTCACCGCGACCCCAGTTGGTGGGGCGGATGTGACCATCAGGATCTTCGACTACGACCCGACCGGAACGGATTCTTGGGTGCAGGCGGACAAGGACTTTGAGCTCTACTTCAAGGCCAAGTACCCTCACATCAATCTTGAGCGCGATCAGGCGCCCTGGACGGGCTTCACTGAGAAACTGCTAACCTCGATCGCCGGCGGCACCAAGTACGATGTCATCTACGGGTACTGGGAATGGCTGCCGCTGTTCATCGAGAACAACGTGGTCGGACCGCTGGACGACTTGCTGGCCCAGGACACCGAGATCGGCGCCGACGACTTCTTCGACTATGCCAAGGAAACGGTCGACGGCAAGATATTCGGTCTAGCCTGGTTCATCAGCGGATGGCTGCTATGGTACAACAAGAACCGTACCGAGGCGGCGGGTCATGCCGACCTGAAGCAGATGAACATCGACGGCGCCTGGGACTACGCGGCCTGGTACGAGTACGCCAAGGCGTTGACGGGCGAGGAGAATGGAGTCCCCGTATTCGGGTTTGACATGACCTCCACTCGTTCTCTGACCGCGGCAGTCATGCTGCACTGGGCGCACGGTACCGAGTTCTGGAACGAGGACTTCACGCAGTGCATCATGGACTCGGAAGAGAACGTCCAGGTGTGGAAGTACATCCAGCAGTTCTTCACTGAGCACCTGTGTCCGCTGCCCGGTGAGGGCGGATCGGGCGAGCAGGCTATTGGCTACACGAACGGCCGCGTTGCCGGAACCATGGCGGGCCAGTGGTACACCCGTAGTATCGTACAGGAGGGAGCGCCCGGCCTGTTCGACATCGGCATGGTGCCGTTCCCCAAGGGACCAGTGGCGCAGCAGTCCATCGCGGCGCTGAACTCGTTCTACTTCAGCAAGGCGCCTGAGAATCCCATCGCGGCCTTCGCCTGGTACAAGGAGCGCTCGTTCTCCGACGCCGCTGCCCAGATCTACGCCTCCATCGGCGGCGGGCGGTTCCCGTCTCGAAAGAGCGTGGCCCCGGCTACTGTGTACGACTGGGAGGACACCGAGGTCTACGAGGCTATCCGCCCGACACTGCGCACCTACCGCACGTCGCCGAAGGAAGCCGAGTTCAACGCCCTCTACACGGCGGCCTGGGATGAGATGGTGCTCCAGACACGGCCTGTCGAGGAGATCCTAGCGCAGTTGGCTCAGGAAGCCACGGCGCTAGTCGGCTAGGATCGATCGTCGTTACGGAAGTAGCGTCTGTTCGGGGGCGAGCTTAGCGGCCCGCCCCCGAGATGTCCGGCAGTGATGGGGAGGTGGCCTTGGCCACTGCAGAAGCACGCACACGCCGCTTGTCCCTGGCCCGTAAGGAAGCCTGGGAGGGCCGGCTCTTCGTAAGCCCCTGGGTGATCGGTTTCGTCATCTTCACCATCGGACCGATGGTGGCCTCGGTCTACTTCGCCTTCGCGGACTACTCGGTGCTGTCCAGCGCCAAGTGGGTGGGTCTCGGCAACTTCGTGAAGATCGCCAACGACCGGCTCTTCCGCCTAAGCCTCTACAACACCGCCTACTACGTGTTTTTGGGCGTGCCGTTCGGGCTGGTCACGTCCTTCGTGTTGGCTCTGCTGCTGAACGTGAAGGCGCGCGGCATCAACATCTATCGGAGCCTGTACTACCTACCGGTGATCACCCCGGCAGTGGCGACAAGCTTGACGTGGACGCTGCTTTTCGCCGGAGAGTACGGCGTGGTCAACGCGGGGCTCCGAGCCCTCGGGTTACCGGCGCCCAACTGGTTCTACGATCCGAAGATCACCAAGTTGGTGTTCATCTTCTTGGGCCTTTGGGGCGCGGGCGGCGGCGCGATCATATTCCTGGCCGGGCTACAGAACGTGCCGCAGACGCTCTATGAGGCTGCGCACATAGATGGCGCCAACATGATGCACCGTTTCTGGTACGTGACGATCCCGATGATGACGCCGATCATCTTCTTCAACCTGGTGCAAGGAATCATCGGGACCTTCCAGGTTTTTACCGGCGCCTACATCATCACCCAGGGCGGGCCGGCCAACTCGACTCTCTTCTACGTGCTGTACCTCTACAACAACGCGTTCAAGTTCTTCAAGATGGGGTATGCCAGCGCGCTCGCCTGGATTCTCTTCGTCATTATCTTGGCCTTCACGGCCATACAGCTTCAGTTGGCACGGCGTTGGGTGTACTACGAGGCCGGGTTCTAGCGTGGCGGGTCAGACAAGGGGAGTATCCGAATGGCTGAACAGGTAGCCCGGTCTAGCGTCTCAGTTTCGATGGTCACGCCGCGGAAGACGACGTCGGCTGTTCGCGCCACCCATCTCATGTCCCGGGTGCTGCTGCATATTATTCTCATCGCCGGCTGTCTGCTCTTCTTGTTCCCGATCATCTGGATGGTGAGCACGTCTCTTAAGCCGGCCTCGGCTGTCTTCGACTACCCTCCGAAGCTGATCGCTGAGGAGGTGTTGTGGGGCAACTTCGGCCTGGCACTCAACACGTTCCCCTTCATGCTCTACCTGCGCAACTCGTTGATCGTCACTGGTGTGGCTACCTTGGGCACGGTGGTGTCATCGAGTCTGGTCGCCTTCGGTTTCGCCCGACGCCGATTCCCTGAGCGCAACTTCCTCTTCGTGGTTCTTCTTTCCACCATGATGCTGCCCGGCATCGTGACCATGATACCGACGTTTGTCCTGTTCACTAAGCTCGGGTGGGTGAATACGTTCCTCCCCTTGACGGTCGGCTCGTTCTTTGGGGGCGGCGCCTTCAACATCTTTCTGCTGCGGCAGTTCTACTCCACGCTGCCCTACGACTACGATGAGGCCGCTTACATGGACGGGGCCAGCAGCATTCGCATCTGGGCGCAGTTGATAGTGCCGCTGGCGAAGGCGCCTATCGCTACCATCACGGTCTTCAGCATCCTCGGCCACTGGAACGACTTCATGGGGCCTCTCATCTACATGAACAAACCCCACATGCGCACCCTGGCCCTGGGGCTCCAGTTCTTCCGCGATCAGAACTACACCCAGTACAACCTGCTGATGGCCGGCGCCACCCTGATGACCGTGCCGGTGTTCTTCCTGTTCCTTGTGGCCCAGCGCTACTTCCTGCAAGGCATCCTAATGACCGGCCTGGCGGGAAGATAAGCCACCGAGGCGCAGAGACACGGAGCGGGCCGGAAAGGGAAGGGACGCAGCGCGTAATGCAGCTTAGTGAGCTCCGTGCCTCAGTGGCCCTGTCGTACAGCCTAGGAGGTGCTTCTTGACCGAATCGCCCCGCGAGCGAGTACTAGCGGCTCTAGCCCATCAGGAGCCAGACGCTGTGCCCTGGATCGAGGGCATCGTAGAGGACGGGATCGCCGGCAAGATCGCCGGTGAGCCTATCAAGGTATCGTGGGACATTGCGCCCACCGGGCGTCCGGTAATGTCGGGGGTGCAATTGGCGGAGGAGCAGAAGAAGGTCTGCCGCGCCTTTGGCAAAGACAACCTGATGTACAACGCCTTCGCGCCGATCTTCGCCGAGAGGATGGTCGGCGCGGACGGGCGGGTGATGGTAGGCCGGGGCCTGATAGACGCGGCGGACAAGCTGTCCCAGTTGGTCTTTCCCGATCCGCACGATGACGGC
Organism: Anaerolineae bacterium; assembly: GCA_040768685.1. Classification (GTDB taxonomy): domain Bacteria; phylum Chloroflexota; class Anaerolineae; order DRVO01; family DRVO01; genus Ch71. Next base: position 8,248 of record JAXGMM010000002.1, on the reverse strand, counting down.
TACTACGCTCCGGCGGTGGAGTTCCTGGCGCACAAGGGCGAGTTCGCAGCGTGCGGCAGCATCCGGCTGGGCATCGGCGCCACGCTCTATACCATGGGCGTGGAGGCCTTCACCTACTCCCTGCTGGACGGAGACGGCTTCGCCGAGGAAGTGCTGCAGCGTTACATCGACTGGAACGTGATTGTGGTTCAGCGGCTGCAAGAGTTGGGCTTCGACTACGTCTGGGCCTTTGACGACATCGCTGCCGACTCCGGGCCGCTGGTGTCTCCGCGGGCCTACCGCGAGACGGTGTTGCCTCGGCTGAAGAAGGCGGTGGAAGTCATCGATGTGCCCTGGATCTACCACAGCGACGGCGACGTCAACCCGGTGCTGGACGACCTGGCCACCCTGGGCATGAACGCTCTGCACCCGCTGCAGCCGGACGTGATGGACATCTACGCGGTCAGGGAGCGGTTTCCGGAGTTGGGCCTGGTGGGCAACATAGACATGGGCTTGCTGGCGCAGGGTACGCCGGCGGAGGTGGAGGCGCTGGTGCGGGAGCGCATCCAGAGGCTGGCGCCGGCAGGCGGGTACATGATCTCCAGCAGCAACTCCATCACCGACTACCTGAAGGAAGAGAACGTGCGAGCGATGGTTGATGCTGTCGCCCGGTACCGGCGACGACCGTACAGAGGTTAGTCGCGGAGCAGACGATCGTTGGCGTTGGCGGAGCACCCGCCCCGCCGCAAGAGGAGTAACAGAGATGGCTGAGAAGCGTGAGACCATGCAGAGGGCGCGCTACGGGGCGGCCGCCGTTGCCGGTGAGCGGGGCAAGCTTCCCAACCCCTTTCCGAGGGACATGGGGCCCAACTGCGGCAAGTACGTACAGGAAGTGATCGACTCGGGCCTAACGGTAGACATGATGGGCCGCTTCGAGAAGGCCTTCGCCGAGAAGCTTGGGGTCAAGCACTGCATCGCCACGCCGGGCTGCACCCCGGCCCTGGCTATTCTGGCGGCCGCCTTCGACTTCGAGCCTGGTGACGAGATCATCGTCAGCCCCATCACCGACTACGGCACCATCATGGGGCTGTGCGCGGAGAACTACATTCCCGTGTTCGCCGACACCGAGCCGGGCAGCGTCAACATGAGCGCGCGCACCATCGAGCCGCTCATCACCGACCGCACTCGCGCCATCCTGTGCGTGCACAAGACCGGCCTCTTCTGCGACATGGATCCGATCCTGGAGCTGGGGCGCAAGCGCGACCTGTTCGTGTACGAGGACAGCTGCCAGGCGGTGATGGGACGCTACAAGGGGCGGCTGGCGGGCACCATCGGCCAGGCCGCCGGCTTCTCCTTCGATCCGGAGAAGACCCTGGGGTCAGACACGGGGGGCTGCTTGGTCACCAACGACGACGGGCTAGCGGAGCGGATGCGCTTCATCGGGCATAGCCGGGGTGCGCGCATGAAGCCGCACTTCGGCCGGCTGCACACCGAGCGCGGCTACGCCTATCGGATGCCTGCCTGCACCGCCGCGATAACCCTGGGTCAGCTGGAGATCATCGACGAGCAGGTGGCGCACATCGACAAGATGGTGCGGTATCTTACACAGTTGCTGGGCGAGATTCCGGGCATCACCCCGCTGGCCATACCCGACTACGTCACCACCTACGCTGCCTGGATGACCGGCTTCAGCATCGACCCGTCGGCGTTCCGCATCGACGCGGAGGAGTTTGCCGCTCAGGTGTCGGATGGCGGCATCACCGGTGCGGGGCTGGGCAAGTACTACTTGATGCCGGCGGCGTGCACGTTCCTTCACGAGCAGTCGGCCAACCAGGAGTATCCGTTCTCGATGCCGCCGGCATCGCGTGAGTACCACTACAGCGGTGACAACTGCCCCACGGCGCAGGACTTCCTGGCCACGTTCATCCGCTGGTCGAGCATCTGCGCGAAGTACCAGCCCGAGCACTGCGAGCTCGCGGCCGACATCGTGCGAGAGGTAGCGGACCGCAACCGCGCTTAGCCAGTACTGTGGGGCGCGGGCGGTACGGTAGCCCGCGCCCTTGCCTAACCTTTCATCTCGCGTCTGCGGAGGGCAGATGACGGCAGCGATAACTCCGTGCACCTGGAAGCACGGCAAGCGTTGGGCCTACAGCGTCACCTTCGATGAGGCGCTGGCCGAGCTCCACGACTACACCATACCGGTCCACGAGGAACTGGGCGTGCCCGGCCACGTGGAAGTGGTGGTGGGCCACATGGGGACGGTGCGGAACATCGGCGCCTCCAGCTACAACGGCTACCACCACATGAACGCCGCCCAGCTGCGGGAGATCATCGCCCTCGGCTGGGGCGTGGGCAACCACTCCTGGTCGCACCTGGACGTGGCGGAGGACCTGGAGACCGAGGTCGTGAAGGCGAAGGCCGTGCTGGAGGACGCCATCGGCGCCCGGGTGACAACGTACACGGCCCCCGGCAGCAACCACAACATGAGGCCGGTCATCATCGAGGCCCTGAAGCAGGCGGGCTACCTGTGCGCCCTCTCCGTGACCGACGACATCAACAGGCCGGACGGCGACCTGTGGTTCCTGAACCGGGCCAGCAACCTTCATCAGGGCTTCGATCCGCTCTGGTCCGCATTTGACCCTCACCGCCGGCTCCATCAGGCCGAACTGGCCCAGGGTTGGGTGATCGACTACTGCCACTGCCCGTCTCCCCGCATCCCGCACGAGAACAAGGACGTCTACATCCACGAGCATCGCGCGCGGCTCGAAGCGGTGCTGGAGGTCGGCGGCGACGAGGTGTGGCTGCCCACGGTAGAGGAAGCGGTCGACTATGTCCTCTGTCGCCGCGCCTTTCGCGTGGAGGAGGCCGGCGCCGAATATCGCCTCTGGCTGGACCCCGTCCCGCAGCCGGTCGCGTGTCACGTCGTTACGGTTGACATAAGAGTGCCGGTGTCCAAGACACGGGCGCCCAGCTTGGTGGTAGACGGCGCGGCTGTGCCTGCCCACCTCGCCGCGCCTGGCGTCATCAGGGCCACGGTGGACCTCACCGCGCCCGTCACTCTGCACGTGGAGGCCACCGGCCAATGAGACAAGTGCGTATCGCCACCGCCAGTGTGCTGATAGGGGATGTGGAGGGCTACCCCAGCCCGGTCATCGATCGGTGTCTGGAGATGATCGATCGGGCGGGCAAGGTGGGCGCCGACCTGGTGCTCCTTCCGGAGGAGCCCGACGTGATCGGCTGCCCGCCGGATCGGATGGCCGAACTGCCGGAGCCAATCCCGGGCGGGGCCACTCTGGCGCGGTTCCAGGAGCGGGCCAAAGCTAACCGCCTGTACGTGGCCTACTCGCAGCGCGAACGCGTCGGCGACCAGGCCTTCAACACGGGCGTCCTGCTGGACCGTCAGGGCGAATTGGTGGGTAAGTACCGCAAGATGCACCTTGCTCCCGGCGAGTGGGACGAGGTGCTGCCGGGCGATCTCGGCTACCCGGTAATGGAGACGGACTTCGGCCGGGTGGGCATCGGCATCTGCATGGACATCCATTATCCGGAGATGTGGCGCATCTATGCTCTCGACGGGGCCGACATCCTCCTGTTCCCGACAATGTGCCTTGACTACACCGGCGATCACATCGAGAGCATCGTCAATGCACGCGCGATCGACAACCAAGTCTACCTGGTGTCGTCGCACTTCGTGATGCAGCCTTTCCTCTCCGGGCGCTCCATGGGCCACTCGCGCATCGTCGATCCCTTCGGTCGCACCCGGGCGGACACCTCGCACCGGCCCGGCCTCGCCGTCGCCGATGTGGACCTGGACGAGGGGTTCGACACCTGGTACACCGGTCAGCTCAAGCGGGAGTTCCCTACGCTGAAGGAGGCCTACCTGGGCCTGCGCCGGCCGGAGACCTATGGCCGCCTGACCGATCCCGACCCGGAACCGCCCCTCTGGAAGGTCAAGCGCGACTGAGGCGCACAGCCCCATCATCGCGGAAGCCGCCGAGAATGGGCGGCTTCTCGCGTGGCGACTGGCAGGTCGCGCTTGCTAGCCGCCCCAAGCGTGACGAAGATGCGGCCAAGGCAGCAGAGGGAGGGGAACATGCGCAGCATCTGGGATCACGTGGATGAGATGAGCGGCGAGGAAGTCCGCCGGACGCTGGGGGATCGGCAACGTCTGATGCGCCACGAGGTCGAGGACTACCTGCGGGCCCAGTCGGAGGCCCTGCCCCTGCGCCGGGAATCGCTCTGGCAGCGCGACTACAGCTCGGTGGCCGCCTTTGAGGAATCCGTGAAGCCGAACCGCGAGCGTTGGCTGCACGCGGTCGGCCGCTTCGACCGTCCGTCTCCGTTGCCCCAGGCCGACTGGGCGCCATTCCTGGACGACGACAAGGTCGACGCCCGCTGGCTGACGCTGCCCTTCCTGGGCGAGTACCGGGCGCGGGCCGTGCTCGGCTTGCCCAAGCAGGGACGGCCGCCCTACCCATTGGTGGTGGCCCAGCACGGCATCGGTTCGTCGCCGGAGCGCGTGTTCGGGTTCGACGATCCCTCCAACATCTACCACGCCTATGCGCGGCACCTGGTAGAGGCAGGGTACGCGGTGCTTGCCCCCATGAACGTCACCGAGGTGAAACCGCGCTCCCGCATCAACCGGCTCTGCCTCATGCTTGGCGGCACCTTGTGGGGCCTAGAGGTCGCCAGGACATCGCTGCTCCTCGACTACCTGGAGACGCGCGACGACATCGACATGACCCGGACGGCCATGTGGGGTATCAGCCTGGGCGGCGCCTACACCATGTTCACCCTGCCGCTGGAGCCGCGGATCCGGGCCGGCATCGTAACCGCCTGGTTCAACGACAGAGTCAAGAAGATGGCGATCGATGACCCGCGCTACAGCTGCTTCCTCTCCACCGAGGAGGAGTACGTCTTCGTCCCCGGCTGGTTGCGGGAGTTCGGCGACAGCGATCTCATCTCGCTCATTTGTCCGCGCCCGGTGCAGGTTCAGACGGGGAAGGGCGACAGCATCGCCTGGTGGCCTTTTGTGGTGGAGGAGTTCGACCGATCGGCCGAGCACTACCGTCGTCTCGGCCTTGGCGAACGCGCCAATCTGGACCTTCACGAAGGCGGTCACGAGATCGATGTGGAAGGTGGGCTGGCGTTTCTGGAGCGCTGGTTGGGCTCCGGCAAGTGAAGGTTCGGGCAACTGCGGGCGTCTCGCGGACGCGCGGGGCGTTAGTGTTGCGCAAAGCCGATCACGTGGTTTATATGGGGTCCATTGTCGGCAATCGGCGGTGATAACCAGAAGGAGGCAGCGGTATGAGAGCTGCGAAGTGTCCGGAGTGTGGCGCCAGTGTGCGTGTGAGCAGCGCGGCGGACGTCGGCGACGAGATCACCTGTTCCTCTTGCGGCGAGGAGTTGGAGGTCGTTGACGTCGAGCCCCTCATCCTCGGCTACTTGGGCGACTACGACGACACTGAGGACGACGAGTTCGACGACGAGGACGAAGACGAGGAAGAGGAAGACGACTGGGACGACCTCGAGGATGACGAGGACGACTCATTCTAGGTTCACCTTCTAGGGTCACGAGAGGTCAGCGGCGAGGTGCACACCTCGCCGCTGTTGTTGCCCCACCGGTCGATTCCACCGTCTTGTGCGTGTCCGAGTGGCGAAATCGTGTTGACTGGCGTTGCGCCCTGCTCTATAGTGAACCGTCAGTGCGGACAGCCCCAGCCTCGGCCGGGGTATAGCGCTCCGGTCAGGCCGTCGCGGCGGACGACGCGCCCGGGGTGGTTCGCGCTGATTTGTTTTGTCCGGCCTGTCCGATTCCGCCGGCACAATCAGTAGGAGGGGGGAACAGATGAGCAGAGGGGGAAGGTTACTGGTGGTGCTCGTCCTGATTCTGGCCACCGTCGGGTTGGCCCAGTGCGGGTCGAGCCCGGAGCCGACTCAGGCTCCCGAACCGACGGCAGCAGCCGCCGAGCCGACCGCTGCGGCAGCCGCACCCGCGGCAGCGCCCGCTAAGTCGACCGGCTTCGGCACCATCCGGGTCGGCACGGATGCGGCGTTCCCGCCCTTTGAGTTCAAGGACGAGGCGGGCAACACCGTCGGCTTCGACATGGACGTGCTCAACGCCATCGCGGCCGAGGCCGGCTTCGAGGTCGAGTACATTGACACGCCCTTCGACGGCATTTTCGTTGCCCTCCAGAGCGGCGACCTCGACGCTGTGATCTCGGCGACGACGATCAAGCCGGAGCGCGCGGAGATCGTCGACTTTTCGGATCCGTACTTCGATGCCGGTCTGGCAGTGGTCGTCCGCGCGGACTCCGACTACCAGAGTGTGGATGACCTGGCGGGCAAGACCGTTGGCGTGCAGCTGGGTACCACCGGGGACATCGAGGCCAGCAGCCGCTACGGCGACGAGAACGTGCGCCGCTACGACGACGTGCTTTTGGCCTTCCAGGCCCTGCTCAGCGGCGACATCGAGGGCATCGTCAATGACCTCCCCGTCACCAGGGGCTACATGGTTAACCACCCCGATGCGGCGCTGCGCCTGATCGAGGACATGCTCACTACCGAGCAGTACGGTATTGCAGTCAACAAGGAGAAGCCCGAACTGCTGGCGGCCATCAATGAGGGTCTGGCGGCGATACGGGCCAGCGGCGTCTACGACGCGATCTACGCCAAGTGGATCACGGCTCCGGCCGGTGAGGAAGGGGCGGCGGCCGGCGAGGCGGATGCCTGCTCCGGCGCGAGCAACCTGATCGACGTGGTGGCGGTGGACGAGTACACCGTCCGCTTCGATCTGTGCAAACCAGACCCCGCCATTCCCTACAAGATGGCGTTCGGTGCGATGGCGATTCAGAGCCCCGCGAACCTGGAGAAGTACGGCGGCGGTGGCGATCTAGGCACCAACCCGGTCGGCACCGGACCTTACATCCTCAAGGAATGGGTGCGCGACGACCATCTTACTCTGGAAGCCAATCCCAACTACTGGGGCGAGCCCGCTCTGACCCCCAATCTGGTGATGCGCCCCATCGTGGAAGGCGCAGCCCGCTTCCTCGAGTTGCAGGCCGGCGCGGTTGATGTCATCAACAACCTGGGCGCCGACGATTTCGCCGTCGCTGAGGCTGACCCGAACTTGCAGATCCTGTCGCGCCCGCCCCTCAACATCGGCTACTTGTGGATGAACCGGGACGTAGAGAAGTTCGCCGACGTCAGGGTCCGGCAGGCCATCGGCATGTGCCTTGACCGCGAGGCGATCGTACAGGCCTTCTATCCACCCTCTTCTGTGGTTGCGGAGCAGTTCATGCCGCCCGGAATGCTGGGCTACACCGAGGGATTGAGCTGGTACACCCGCGACGTCGAAGCCGCCAAGGCTCTCCTTGCTGAGGCGGGGTTGGCCGGCGGGCTTGACGTGACTCTGAGCCTGCGGGATGTGTTCCGCGGCTACCTACCGGAGCCGACGAAGGTGGCAGAAGCCATCCAGGCGCAGTTGGCCGAGTGTGGCGTGAACGCGACTATCGACGTCATCGAGTCGGGCGCTTTCCTGGACGCGGCCGCGGATGGCGACCTGGAGATGGGCCTGCTCGGGTGGTTGGCCGACTATCCCGATCCTACCAACTGGCTCGACTTCCACTTCATGGGCACGGGCTCGGGCGAGCAGTTCGGCGCCCCCTTCGAGGATGTCTACGCCCTCTTGGCCGAGGCGGCGCAGTACCCCGATCCGGCGATGCGTCAGCCGCTCTATGACCAGGTCAACGCGCTCCTCAAGGAGTATGCGATCATGGTGCCCCTTGCCCACGGCGGGTCGGCTATGGCCGCGTCTGCTGAGGTGCAAGGCTTGTTGGCCAGCCCGCTCAACTCCGAAGTCTTCTCCATCGTGAGCAAGGGCGACTCCGATACTCTCATCTACGCCAAGAACGGCGATGCGATCTCGATCGACTGCACGGACGAGACGGATGGCGAGTCCTACGAAGTCTGCACGCAGATCTTCGACGGCCTACTGGCGTTCGCGCCCGGCACGACCGACGTTGTGCCCGCCCTGGCTACTGCCTGGGAAGCAAACGAAGACGCGACTCAGTGGACCTTCACCCTTCGCGAGGGTGTGACCTTCTCCGACGGGACCCCGTTCAACGCCGACGCCGTGGTTGTGAACATGGTTCGCCAGTGGGACACCGAGCATCCGTTCCATGTCGGACGGACGGGTGAGTTCTACTACTTCACAGCCTTCTTCGGCGGGTTCAAGGGCCAGTAAGGATCGGGGTCAGAGGAGGTGTGG
>JAXGMM010000001.1:1977500-2091889 GCA_040768685.1 Anaerolineae bacterium | reverse complement strand
CGGCGGCCGCGATCGCTGCCCGTAGCGCGGCGCCTCCCCCACCGAGCACGAGCACATCGGTTGTCGATGCGGTCGGTTCGGCCATGGCCTAGCCGACCGAGATGCTGGTGCGGCCGTTGCCCCGAGTGAGGTCATACTTGTACTCGGCGAACGTCTCGTAGGCGGCCTCGATGTTGGCGGCCGGAGTGTCCGGCGCCGCTTCGACCCGGCCGATGAGGCCGCCGCCCGGGTGGACGAAGGTCTCGACCACGGAGCGGGTGTAGGCCCGAACCTCATCGGGCGTGCCGTGCGGGAGGATGTGCTGCCGGTCCAGGTCGGTGGCGATGCAGACGCGACCGCGGCAGATCGCCGCCAGCTCGGCCAGGTCGTGACAAGAGAACTGCGGGTTGAGGACGTCCACTCCGACCTCGATCAGGTCGGGGATGATGTCCTTGATGCAGCCATCGCTGTGGAAGTAGAAGGCCTTGCCGGCGTCGTGCGCTACCTGGGCCAAGCGGCGATAGGCGGGCTTGAACAACTGGCGCCAGACGTCGGGACGGATCATGAGGGCGCTTTGGGTACCCCAGTCGTCCATGTACGAGATACCGTCAATGTCGCGCTGTGCCATCAGCTCGGCCACCGCCAGGTCGTGCTCCAGGACGAGGTTGAGCAACCGCTCCACTTCGGGCCGGCAGTCGGCAATGTCGTAGAGCAGTCGGTCGTAGCCACGGAGGAAGTGCATGCGTTCGAAGAGCCGTCCGGCCGCCGGCATGACGAACTGGCCGCGCTCCCGCCCCCGTTCGATCATCTCATCCAACCCCTGCCAATCCTCCGCCCCGAGATCGGGCGGGCGGTAATGGCGGAGGGCGTCCCAGTCGGCGATGGGATGGCCGGAAACCTGGCCGATGGTGCCCAGGCCCATGTTCTTCCAGAGCGAGCCCCAGGCGTCCACGTCGGTGCCGGCGTGGTAGTGGGTGAGCTCGAAAGAGCCTTGCAGAGGGCCGTCCTGACCGGCGAAGTCGCTGGGGTACCTCGCCATTATGCGGGCCAGGTCGGCGCCAAAGTGGTCGACGGCGCCGGGCAAGATGCCGTAAATCAGCGGTATGCGATCAGGTGTGGTGAAGCGGATGGCGGCCCAAACGCGCTCCCTGCCATTCATGGGTCGACTCCCCAACGATGAATGTGCGCACGCTACCACTGGGCCGCTCCTGGGGCAAGGCACCGCTGCCTCCTAGGCTGCTGAGTGTCGACCGCGGCCGAGGGCGGCCGCTACCATCGCCGCGGCCAGAACCCCTATCACGGCTCCCGCCCGATAGACACCCGGATACCCGCCGGCGGTGAAGGCCAACCCCATAACCAGAGGACCCAGGGTCTGCCCCAGGCGGAGCACCATGCCGTTCAGCGACATGAAGGCGCCCCGCTGCTGGGGCGGCGCCATCCGCGCCAGAAGGGCCTGGATACTGGGGTTGTTCATCCCCTGTCCGAGACCATAGACCGTGGTGGGGATGAGGAAGAGCCAGAGGCTCGGCACATGGGGGATCATCGCCAGAGCAAGGGAGTGGAGAAGGAACGCCGCCACAATCAGACGTTGTTCGGTGAAGCGGCGAGACAGGCGGGCGAGCTGAGAGGCGACCACCGCCGTCGCCAGTGACATGCTCGACATAACCAGCCCAATAGCGGTCGAACTGCTCTGGAAAGACTCGGCGAGCAGGAAGGGAAGGTAGGTGCTGTAGGCGCCGTAGAGCAGGATGAAAGAGGCCAGGCTGGCGAAAAAGAGGCCGGCGATCCGTCGATTGGTGATGCTTCTCAGCGCGTCGGAGAGGTACGACCGCATGTCCTGCCGGACGGGTATGGCCGGGGTCTCCAGCCGGAACCATGCCAGTAGGGCCACCGGGATGGCGAGCAGCGGTAGGAAGAACGGGTAGCGCTATCCCAGGGCGGCCAGGCCGCCGCCAAGCGAGGGGTAGAGGGCCGTGCCCAGGCTGAGGACGCCGGCATTGTACCCCATGGCAGCGGTGGTGCGCTGGCCGCTGTAGAGGTCGCCGATGATGGTGACGTTCAACGAGCCGAGAGCGGCGGCTCCGAGCCCTTGCACGAAACGCAGCGCCAGCATGCCGGTGAAGCTGGGCGCCAACGGGATTGCCGCGCCGGCCGCTGCGAACAGGAGAAGCGACGGCACGAGAATCCGCTTACGCCCCACGCGGTCCGACAGGATGCCCAGCAGGGGGGCGGCAACGACGCCCGGCAGGGTGAACACGGTGACGAGCAGCCCGGTAGCCTGGGGGGTGATGCCCAGGGCCTTCTGCATGGTGGGGAAGACCGGGGTCACGCTGGAAACGCCCAGCACGGCGGTCAAGGTCACGCAGAAGAGGATGCGAAGGTTCGGGTCGCGATACACCGGTTCGTAGACGGGCCGCATGGTCTCGCCTGGCGATGAGGGCAACTGCAGAGACTCCACTGGCGATGGGTATCGGTGTAGCAGCTACGCGCCGCGCGAGGAGGGCCTCACGTATTCGATGCGGCGGAACCGCACCGCGGACCGGTCCTCATCGACGGCGACCTGCGGCGCCGGCCCGAGCCCTTCCTGCGCAAGGCTGGCCCAACCCTCGCAGCGGTTGAAGCCGCTCTCGTAGGGCTTCGATGTCAGCCTGAGATAGGCGAACTCCACGACGGCATCGCCTTGGGCGCGAACCGTCAGATCAGGCGCCACGTCCTCGAGCCGCTGCCGGTCGAGGACGAAGGCCAGGGCGAACACAGCGTTCTCAGCCACCTCCAGAGCGCGAACGACCTCGACTCCGCTCGGGCCACCGGACTCGGGCTCGAAGCCGGAAGGAGTGTCCCGCACGACGATCGGCGTCCGGTCCCTCAGGCTCAGCGTCTTGAACAGCGGCGTCATTGTGGCCTCGGGGAGGCGACCAGCAGAAGGGTAGCACATGGAGCCCGGATATCGGAACCGGCAACTCCCCCGACGAGACCGCCGAAACGCCGGGTGAGACACTGAGGGGCTCTCTACACGGAACCGGACTCATGGACAAGGCAAGGCCGACTCCAACAACCCGGCGTCACCCTGGTCTTGTTCGACGACGCAGTTTGCCGGCTGAGTGGCCGGATCAGCTCTCGATTCCTCTTCTCGCGATTACACCTCTCTGGTAGTAGTGCTTGGTGTTCTGCATTTCGGTCACAAGATCGGCGCGCTCAATCAGGCGCGGGTCGGCGCGGCGTCCGGTGAAGACCAGTTCAACGCCGTCCGGCTTGAGATCGATCAGTTCCAGCAGGTCATCGACTTCGAGTAGGTTGAGTGAAGCGGCCACGTTGATCTCATCAAGAATGACCAGTTGGTATTGGCCGGACCGGATGATGTCCCGCACCTCCTGGTAGCCGTTTCGCGCGAACTCGACATCTGCCGGTGTGGCCCGGCCGCGCACACACCCGCGCCCATACTGCCGGCAGACGATCTGCCCTTCAAAGCGCTCCAAGCCCTCGACTTCGCTGTAGCGCATGGACTTGATGAACTGAGCCATGAACACCCGCAGTCCCGCCCCTGCGGCGCGCACGGCCAAACCGACGGCGGCCGTGGTCTTGCCTTTGCCGTCGCCTGTGTACACTTGCACATAGCCGCGGGTGAACTCCGTTCTACGGTATGGCGCCGGTTGACCGGCGGTGCTCTGAACGTCCGACATTTACATAACCTCCGACCGGCGTGCGTTGCCGGCCTCTACTTCGAAGTCGATGAACCAGTAGCCATCGCGCAGGACGCGTTCACCGGGGACCAAGTCGATGGGGTGGGTGAACAAGGGGCCGTTGGTGACCACCGTGTGGAACTCGCCATTCTCGCCGCAGGCGTCGATACCTTGCCGAGTGAACTCCTCTGCCAGATCCGGAGTGAGTACGCGACCCAGATAGTCGGGTGGGAGGAGTTGATCCTTAACGGCGACGATACGTGTCTCGAAACCGGCTCCGACAAACTCCCGAACGAGCCCCAAATGCTCTTCGCGCCAGAGGGGCAGAACGGGCGTGAGGCCCACCCCCCGACAGACCATTTCCTCCCAATCCAGGTGCGCCTGCAGGTCGATGTCGCCGAAGACCACCGCCTCGATACCGGCTCCCGCCAGTCGGCGCAGGATGCCGACGAGATCCTCCTCGTAAGCCTTCCATGACGTCGCCGCGCCTTCAAGTGCTACACCCAGTTCCCGAGCTTGCGCTTCGACCACATCGCGCCGTAGGCCATGGGACCGAGAGCGCTCGCCGCTCTCAACTCTCATATTGATGATGGCCTCAACGCGTCCTCCTGCCTGGGATACGCGATACATGGCGAGGCATGCGTCTTTCCCCCCGCTCCAGGATACCACACACCGTTTTCCTGCTATTGTTTGAAGAGCTCCGCGCCCCAGTAGTGATTGAGCGGCCATGGCGGTCGCTTCGCTGTCTTCCACTTCCGATGCCTCCCGGGCTCGTACCCTCATCGTCGAAGCGACAGGCGCCACATCCGCTCTTTCTTTTCGACCGTTTCCATCGACCTCTCGAAGTCGTCTACACCGAAGACCTCCATCGTCAGCACGCGCTCATCGCCGGCCGGCAGCCGGTACAGCCGCGTTGCCAGGTCCTCCAACAGCCCTTCGGGCAGGAGCCCCAAGTGGCAATGGTCTTTGCCTTCATCATCGACGCCGTGCACGTGGAAGACCCTGGCGCGATCCATCCAGCGATCCAGATGCGACGATACGTCGCGCCCCTGAACCAGAAGATGCCCGACGTCTAGACAAACCGACAAGTCGAATTCCTCCACGAGACCGGCCACGAGGTCGAAGTCGTAGTCCAGCGTTTCCACACAGACCGTGCGCGGCGCCGGGCCGTTCTCGAGCAGCTCCGCCAGGGAGCGGCGGTTCTGCCGTAGCCACCGCGGAGCGTCGGCGGTGGGAGGGTCCCCACGGTGGTCGCCGTGCAGGTGCAGCACCCAGGCGAAAGGCTCGACCGGGGCCATTCGTTCGATGACGCGGCGGCACTTGCCCACCGAGGCGACACGTTCCGCTTCGTCGGCGCTTCCCAGGCGCGTGTCGAGCGGCAGGTGCACGGTGTAGGTTAGGCCGCACTCGCGTCCCAGTCTCGCCATTTCGTCGACGTCCGCGGGGCACGGCATGTTGGAGAACTCATCCGACTCGAACAACACCAACTCCACGTCGTCCACTCGCCCGCGCAGGTGCCGGAGATTGGGCAGAATGTCGTCGGGTATGATGTAGGATGTGGTTCCTAGGCGGAAGGGCAGGCGGCGCCTTTCACTGGCGGGTCTTGGGGGTCTCTGAGACATCGCTCGCTATTCCTCCATCTGAGACCGAGGGCCTCGGCTCAGGGCGACTGCATACCTATATCCTAACCTGTCTCCGGCCTTGGCTGAAACCGGTATTGGGGAGTCGCTGACTTAGCGAGTATGCACAGTCGCACACCCGATTGCCGGAACCGGAATCCTCGTTCGAGTCAACCCTGATGATGCCTGCACATCGAACCCGATAGCGAACCAGCTGCATTTGAGGGTGCGGGTGCGGCAGAAGAGACTAGACCCCGAGGGCACACAGCCACGGGGCCCGGCATGATGTGGGCGCCGCCGCTAACAGTAGTGTCCCCGGAAGTGGTGGAAGAGGTGGTTGGCGGGAGGCCCACCGTGTGCCTCTTGAGCTTGTTCGGGAAAGACCGGTCGAGGACGAAGGCCAGGGCGAACGTTAGGTTCTGGGCTGGCTTCAGGGGGCGAACGATCTCGGTTCCGCTCGGGCCACGGGACTCGGGCTTGAAGCTGGAAGGAGCGTCCAGGAGGACGATCGGCGTCTGGTCCACCCGGTTCAGCTTCTTGAACAGTGGCGCCATTGTGGCCTCGGGGAGGCGACTAGCGGAAGGGCAGCACATGGAGCGTGAAAGCCTGAACGGCGGTGTCCCCCCCGGCGGACGCCTCGATCCTCACGCCGCACTCGCCGACTTCGCGAGGTACTCCCTTCAGCCACCCGGTCTGGGTGTCGAAGTCGACCCAGGCGGGCCCCTCCACCAGCCGATACCGGACCGGCCCACCCCCGAGGTGCAAGTCGGCGAGCGGCTGGTACTCGTACGCGGCTCCCTGGTAGGCTTCCAGCGGCGGCTGGGTCAGGAAGGTCAAGCCGGTAACCTGGAGGCGCCACACGTCGCTTACCAGGGGCCAGATCATGCCGCCGACCACGTAGAGACCGTCGTCGCGGCTGTAGACCGAATGCTCGTGCCGAGCCTGCCAGATGTGGTCGCCGGTGTCGAAGGCGCCGGCGCCGGAGCCGCTGAGATGGATGCTGGGCAGCGCCGGCAACCGGCGCCAGTCGCGTCCGTCTTCGGAGTACCACACGTCGCCCAGGTTCTCCCAGACCGGCTCGGAGCGGAAGCCTCCCAGGAGCCACAGGCGATCGCGGTAGACCGCGGTGGAGCCCCAGATGCGCGGCGGCCAGGGGGCGTGTTCGGTTATGCGCTCCCAGCGGCGCCCATCGGCCGAAGACCAGACGTCGTTCCAGGCGATGAAGGGGTGGTAGTCGGCGCCCAAGGCCCCTCCGCCCAGCAGCCACATCTTGCCGTGGAGGGCCAGGGGCGTGTGGTGGACGAGCCTCCCGCACCAGGGCGCCGCCTCCGTCTCCAGGGTCCACTTTCGGCCATCATTCGAGGACCAGACGTCGTTGAACAGTCGGCCCTCGCACATCCCGCCCATGACGTAGACGCGCTCGCCGAGGACGACCGCTCCCGCATGGCGCCGGCCGTGCCAGGGCGTAGATGGCTCCACCGTCCAGGACTCTCCGTCCGGCGACGAATACAGGGAGCCTCGCATGTCGGCCACCCACATCCGCCCGTTGAGGACGAATGTGACCGGTATGTCGATGCCGGCGGCGGTAGGGATGTCGGTGTGGCGCGTCCAGGCGATGCCGTTGGCCGAGCTCCAGACGTCGGCCGCCGGCTTGGGGGTGAAGCCGCCGAAGAGCCAGAGTCGTCCGCCGAACACCAGTTCGCCGGCGGAATCCCGCGGCGACCACGGGGATGACTGGGCCAGTTGCTCCCACCGCGGCTGTGGCAGAGCGCGGTACACTCTCACCTCGAAGCAGGCGCCTTCCGTAGCGGCGGGCGCTTTCACGACGCCGCGGAGCACATTGCGGCCCTCGGCGAGTGGAATGGGTGCACTGAACTCGCCGGACGCCAGGAGCGTGCCGTCAAGGGCGACGTCGGCCTCAGGATCGCCGGCCTCAACGCTGACCTGGACGGTCTCGATCTCGTGGCTCACCTGGATCGTGCCGCAATAGCCGCGCGGTCGTGGAGGGGCGGGGACGAGGTCGTAACCAGGGAAGTGCAGCAGGATCTGCCTGGGCGCCGCCGGCTTGCCATCGCTCATGGACATGCGTACCGCCTCACGGGACCGAATCTGCCGGGCATGATAGCAGGGATCGGGCGGGTGAGATAGGCCGCCCGGAAAGCGAAACACTCCCCCGACACCGGCGTGACGGGGGAGTGCGCAGGCTCCTCGGGCTGGGCTCGAACCAACAACCAACCGGTTAACAGCCGGTCGCTCTACCATTGAGCTACCGAGGAATGCGCGGCCATTATAGGCGGGTCGTCCGCCGGCGGCAAGTCCCGGCTCCGTGCCTGCGCACGGCGTCCCCGCATCTCCAACAGTGGCTGCCTGCGCGGGAGGTGCTAGAATCCAGCTTGGCGCGGCACTCTAGTAGAGGTAGAGCCATGGCGTATCGCGACCTGCACGAGTTCGTGCGGCGTCTGGATGAGAGCGGCCAACTGAGGCGGATCACCGTCCCAGTGTCCGCGGAGCTGGAGATCACCGAGGTAACCGATCGAGTCTCGAAGGGACCGGCGTCGGGCAACGTGGCGCTGCTCTTCGAGAACGTGGAGGGCTCCAGCTTGCCGGTGCTGACCAACGCCTTCGGCTCTGCGGAGCGGATGGCCTGGGCGTTGGGCGTGGACTCGCTTGATGAGTTGGGCGCCAACCTGGAACGCATGATCGCCCTCGACATTCCCGGCAGCCTGCCGAGCAAGCTCAAGCGTCTGGGCGAGCTCATGGACGTCCCGCGGGCGCTGCCGAGGATGGTCAGCCGGGCCCCGTGTCAGCAGATCGTGGACACGGACTCCGCGTCATTGGACTCGCTGCCCATCCTCAAGTGCTGGCCCGATGACGGCGGGCGCTACATCACCTTGCCGGCGGTCATCACCCGCGACCCGGAGACGGGACGACGAAACGTGGGCATGTACCGGCTGCAGGTTTTCGACGAGCGGACGTTGGGCATGCACTGGCAGCGGCACAAGGGCGGCGCCGATCATCAGAGGTCCGGCGAAAAGATCGGACAGACCCGGCTCCCCGCTGCCATCGCTCTCGGCGGCGACCCGGCCGTAACCTATGCCGCCTCGGCGCCCTTGCCCCAGGGCATCGATGAGATGCTCCTGGCCGGGTGGCTGCGCGGAAGGGGGGTCGAGATGGTCAAATGCGCGACCGTCGACCTGGAGGTCCCGGCCAGCTCGGACATCGTGATCGAGGGTTACGTGGACCTGTCCGAGCGGCGCCTGGAAGGACCATTCGGCGACCACACCGGATACTACAGCCTGGCCGGCTTGTATCCGGTCTTCCATGTGAGCGCCATCACCCGTCGGAAGGACGCCATCTACCCGGCGACGGTGGTGGGCCGCCCGCCGATGGAGGACTACTGGATGGGGAAGGCCACGGAGCGCTTGTTTCTTCCCCTCATCCGACTGATGCTGCCGGATGTGATCGACATAAACATGCCGGCCGAGGGCGTGTTCCACAACCTGGTCATTGTCTCCATACGTAAGCGGTATCCCGGGCAGGCGCGCAGTGTGCTCTACGGGCTCTGGGGCCTTGGCCTCATGATGCTGAGTAAAGTCGTCGTGGTGGTGGATGAGCAGGTGAACGTCCACGACCTGTCCGAGGTGGCCTGGCGCGTGGGCAACAGCGTCGATCCGGCGCGCGACCTGGTGATAGTTGAGGGTCCGACCGACGACTTGGACCACGCCAGCCTCCGCCCTGGTTACGGCGGCAAGTTGGGGATCGACGCGACGGCGAAAGGGCCCGGCGACGGCTTTGAGCGGCAGTGGCCGCCCGAGGCTCTCATGGTGGAGGAAGTGCGCCGGTGGGTGGACGAGCGGTGGGAGGACTATGGCATCTAGGCGCCTCGCCCTCCTGCTGGACAACATCAAGTTCGCTCACACCGTCTTCGCCCTGCCTTTCGCGTACTGCGGCATGATGCTGGCGGCCGATGGTCTGCCGACCCTGCGTCAGTTCGTATGGATCACGGTGGCGATGGCGGGGGCCAGGACGCTGGCCATGTCGGCCAATCGCCTGATCGACCGGGAGATCGATGCCCGCAACCGGCGCACCGCCTGCCGGCCACTGGTGACCGGGAAGGTGCGAGCGGGCGAGGTCTGGGGGCTCATGGCGGTCAGCCTGGCGGCATACCTGTACGCGGCGGCCAGCCTCAACGCCCTGACCCTCAAGCTTGCCCCATTGGCGCTGGTGTTCCTCATCGGCTACTCGTACACCAAGCGCTCCACTTGGGCGAGCCATTGGGTCCTCGGCGTAACCGACGGGGCGGCGGCGGCCGGCGGCTGGATCGCAGTGAGCGCTGCTTTCGAGCCGGGGACATGGCTGCTGTGGCTGATCGTGGCGGTGTGGATCGCCGGGTTCGATGTGATCTACGCTTGTCAGGATGTCGACTTCGACCGGCGCGAGGGCCTGCACTCGGTGCCGGCACGGTTCGGCGTGGAGACGGCGCTGAAGGTGGCTCGCGCCAACCATCTGGTCACGGCGCTGGGCCTGCTGGTCCTGGGGATGACAGAGGGTCTGTGCTGGCCCTATTGGGTCGCCTCGGCCACTGCTTCGGCCTTGCTTGCCTACGAGAACCGGCTAGTCACTCCCGGCGACCTGTCGCGGCTGAACGTCGCCTTCTTCAACGTGAACGGCTATGTCGCCGTGGTAGTCGCGGTGGGCGTGCTCGTCAGCGTGACCTTGTGTTAGGCGGTAGTCGGTGGTGAAGCGGCGCGTCAGTCGAAGGAGGTTCGTGGCCCTGGCAGGTCTGGCATCGGCGGCTGCCGCCTGCCGAAGGGGCCCGGCGACAGGCGCTAAGGTTGGTCCGGCACTGCGCATCGGGCTGCTGCCTCTGGCGGAGTCAGTCCCCTTCTATGTGGCGCTGGACGAGGGCTTCTTCACCGAGGAAGGCGTGGACGTGGACCTGGTGTCGGCAGCCGGTGCTGCCGAGCGCGATCAGCTCATGGTCGCGGGCCAGCTCGACGGGCAGGTCAGCGATCTGGTGGCCACTGTGCTGTTCAATGCCGGCGAGCCCGGACTTCGCATAGTGCGGCGGGCCCGGCAGGCGTTGCCGGAGTCGCATCAGTTCGCCATCTTGGCGCCGCCGGGTAGCAGGGTGATGGCGGCGGTCGACCTGGAAGGGGTGGAGATTGCCGTCTCCGAGAACTCCGTGATCGAGTACGTCACGGAGCGGCTGCTCGCCCTGGAGGGGCTGCCCGCGGCCAGCATTCGGACGGTGAGCGTGCCCAGCATTCCGGTGCGGATGCAGTTGCTCACGGAGGGCAAGCTGGCGGCGGCCACGCTGCCCGATCCGCTGTCCTCCCTGGCTCTACTCCAGGGCGCCAGACTGATCGTTGATGACTCGGCCCATCCCGAGATCAGCCAGAGCGTGCTCGCCTTCCGAGCGGAGACTATCTCCAAGAGGCAGGACGACGTGCAGCGAGTGCTGGCCGGCTACCAGCGCGCCATAGACGAGATCGCCGCCCACCCGGAGCAGTACCATGACCTTCTGGTGGACAAGGGGCGCGTGCCCGAGGAGCTTCGCGGAGTGTACCGATGCCCGCCGCTCCCGGGACCGTCGGTGCCGACTGAGGCAGAATGGTCGGACGCCGTTGCCTGGTGTCTGTCCAAGGCACTGATATCGGGCCCGGTGGCATACGCCGACTCCGTGGATGAGCGGTTCGTGAGCGCTCACGAGTTATGATCGAGCTGTCCGACGTCACCTTCTCCTACGGTCGCGCCGGCCCGCCGGTATTCGAGTCGTTCAACTGGACCGTTGGGCGCGGCGAGTCGTGGGCAGTCGTCGGTCCCTCGGGTGGCGGCAAGACCACGCTGCTGTACCTCGTAGCCGGGCTGCGCGACCCTACCGAGGGAACAGCGACGATCGGCGGCGAACGAGCCTCGCGCGTGCTGCGCCAAGGGGCGGTGGGCCTGGTGCTCCAGGACTACGGCCTGCTCCCCTGGGCGACTGTGCTGGAGAACGCCTCCCTGGGGCTCAGGATTCGGGGGATGTACGGCCTCAAAGCGCCTGAGTCCGCCGTGCCGCCGGAGCAGTGGCTGGATCGACTCGGCATCGACCACCTGCAGGACAAGTATCCGGGCCAGTTGTCGGGCGGCGAGCGGCAACGCGTGGCTATCGCCCGCGCCCTGACGTTGGGCCCGCGAGTGCTGCTGTTGGATGAGCCTTTCTCTGCCCTGGACACGCTGCAGCGCGAGGAGATGGAGCGGCTGACGCTATCGATGGGGCAGGAGGCGGGGGCGACTACGGTGTTCGTTACCCATAGCATCGAGGAGGCGGTCTTTGTGGGCCGCCGCATCCTGGTGCTTGGCCGGCCGCCGAACCGGCGAACGGTGGTGGTGGAGAACGCGGGCGGGTGCGGGGACGCCGGCGCCAAGTGCGCTGAAGTGCGCGGCCTTTTGACCGGTGAGGTGGCCGAGTGAGGCGCCGTGACCTGCTGATCGCCACGGCGGCCCTCGTGGCGGTGTGGCAAACGATGGCCTGGCTGGTGTCCTCCAGCATCCTTCCCGGACCGGTCCGGGTCGCTGAGGTGCTGATACGCGAATTGCCGCGTGGGCTGGGACGTCACTTCCTGGCCAGTGCCGGGCGGGTGGCGGCCAGCATGGTCATCGCCGTGTCATTGGCGACGCCCCTTGGCCTCATTCTCGGCCAGAGCCGGAAGCTCAACCAGCTGCTCTCGCCGGTAGTCTACGTCCTTTACCCCATCCCTAAGATCGTGTTCCTGCCGCTGATCCTGCTATTCCTGGGGATTGGCAACACCTCGAAGGTATTCATCATCACGCTGATCCTGTTCTTCCAGGTGCTGGTGGTAGTGCGCGACGAGGCGGCCACGCTGCGGCCGGAGTTGATCCACTCGGTGCGCTCGCTCGGGGCCGGGCGTCGGGCCCTCTTCCGCCACGTCTATTTGCCCGCCAGCCTGCCGGCGGTGTTGACCGCGCTCCGACTGAGCGTAGGCACGGCCGTGGCGGTGCTCTTCTTCGCCGAGTCTTTCGCCACCGAGAGCGGCCTGGGCTACTACATCATGGTGGAGACGTGGACGAGGCTGGCCTACGCGGAGATGTATGCGGGGGTGGCGGCCATGAGCCTCCTGGGCCTGGGTTTCTACTTTCTCATCGACCAACTGGAGAGGCGCCTGTGCCCGTACCTGTTCCTGGAGTAGGCCTGCCCACGCCGGAGGCCAAGTCCGCCTACGTGAGCCGCATGTTCGGCGCGATCGCCAGGCGCTACGACCTCATGAACCGGTTGATGTCGGTCGGTCTCGATGGCGGCTGGCGACGAGCCGCGGTGGCTGCGCTCGATCCGCAGCCCGGAAGCTTGGTTCTTGACGTCGGCTCGGGCACCGGCGACTTCCTGGAACTGCTGGCGGCACGCGGGTGCCGGCCGGTGGGCGCGGACTTCTGCGTTCCGATGATGGCGGCTGGGCGCCGGCGCCGGACGGGCGCGAGCGCGTCGGCGCCGCTGGTGGCCGGAGACGCGCTCGCGCTGCCCTTCCCCGACGGCTGCTTCGATGGGCTGGTGAACGGATTCCTGTTGCGCAACGTCGCCGACCTGGACGCCGCGTTGGCCGAGTTGCGGCGCGTGCTCAGGCCGGGGGCCGCGGCCGTCTGCCTGGAGATCACCTGGCCGCGTCTGCCTCTCTTCCGCGAACTCTTCGCCCTCTACTTCGGCCGGCTGGTGCCCCTGGTGGGAAGGCTGGTCAGCGGGGATGCCGAGGCCTACTCCTACCTGCCGCGCTCAGTGGCCGCCTTCGTTACTGCTCCGGAGCTGGCACAGCGGATGGCCGCCGCCGGATTCCGTGAAGTCAGTTTCCGGACTCTCGCCCTGGGCACGGTTGCCGTACACCGCGGCGTGCGCTAACGGCCGCTCCCGCTGCCTTCACCAACCGTCACGGCGCCGAGGTCCACCGCTCCGGAGGGCAGAGCCCGCCCGGATTGGGGGGCGAGCCGGTCACCGCTCTGCCAGTCGTAGACCCCCAGCAATAGCCGGTACGGTCCCGGCGGCAGATCATCGGGCAGGGGGAGGCTGTAGGTGTCGGCGTAGACGCGACCAGGCTGCCACTGGCTCGTGGGCAACCAGCCGCCGAACGGGTAGCCGTCGAACTGAGCCAGCGGACGCTCCTGCTCGCCGGCGAGGTGGAGGAAGATGGACCAATCCGCCCTTAGGCCGGCCTCTGCCGACCAGGCAACGGTGACGACCAGGGAGCCGCCGGGCCTCAAGTGCTCGTCCTGGACGGTCCAGCCCAAAGCGGTCAGCGACTCACCAAAGCTGATACTCTCCCGTTCTCGGAGGTAGGGTCGCACCTCCGCCGGCGCGGGCGCTACCGCCACGGAGAGGGAAGCCATCTCCTCCTCGCCCAGCGCCAGCACGAGCGACGCCCGGCCCGACGGCAGGCCGACCGGAAGGACGAGTGAGAGACCTTCGCGTATCACCTCTCCCTGCCGCCACCGGCTCGTGGGCAGGCTGCCGCGTAACGGCGATGGCTCTTCCAGCAGAGTGCGCTTCGATCCCGCGCCGTCCACGAGAGCTACCGTGACCGGCAGATCGGACGCGACCTCCTCATAGCATACCCAGCTTAGGTCCAGGTGCAGGGGCGCCCCTGGGGCGAGCAAGGGCGGGCCGTGCAGCCCCGCCGACCGGAGCCCGACGCTACGGCCTTCCTGAGGCCTTACGGACATCTCGGTGAGCACAGCAGCCGGGGGATAAGGGTCGGTGCGCCGGTATAGGCGCAGGCGTGCGGCCGGATCGCCGGCCTGGGAGTGATCGAGATCGGCCACTTGTCTGTAGGCGAGGGAGAACCACTCCTGGCGCTCGACCGCCTCCCAGGCGGTGGTCTCGACCGCCAGGGCGTACTCCGGCCAGAAGTGCTGGAGCGCCAAGACGAGGCTCTGTCCCCAGTCCAGCAACCGCTCGCCGAGGTAAGGCGATACCAGCCCCATGGTGTCCACCACCCGCAACCCGGAGTAGTAGCCCACCACGCCGATCTCCAGGAGGGCGACGCTGTCGTCGGGTCGGGCGTTCGCGGCCAGCCAGTCGCCGGCTTCTCGGTAGGCGGCGGCGCGGGCAGGGGAGACTGCTGCGGACCTGAAGGAGTGGGCCGCCATTTGCGCCGCGGCGATCAGCATGGTCACCGCCAGGATGACGGCAATCGCCTTCGGGGCTCGCCGCCCGGAGCCCGAGAGGTGCGACAGCCCGGCCTGGGCGAGCACGGCCACGCAAGGGACCAGCGGCACGTAGTACCAGCCGAACTGCGGCATTCCCGTGGCCCAGTAGGCTACCGTGTAGAGCAGGCTCCAGATCAGATAGGCTGCCCACGTGACGTTCCTTCGCACTAGTATCAGGCCGAGCGCGGCGGTAGCGAGATACACGGACAGCAGAGACCAGGCCGACAGCCTCGCCCGGAGCAGGGCCAGTCCGCCCTGAACGAAGTCGCCGCCGCCGAAGCCAAGGGAGTGTGCTAGGCCGGCCTTGGCCTGCAGGGATTGCGGCAAGGGCGAGCCGTAGGTCCACCAGGCGTAGGCGTACCAAGGAACCACCAGCAGGAGCACCACGCCCGTTTCCTTCCACGGCAGGCGTCGGGTGCGCAAGGCAAGCCACATCAGGACGGCGGCCGCCACCAGACCACCGTCCAGGCGGGTGATTGATGCGAGTCCTGCCAGGACCGCTGCCGGAATACCGCGCCCGGTTCCGGCCATCCTCAGAGCGGCAAGACACAGCAGGGCATACAGTGCGGACTCCATGCCCAGGTTGTTTACGAAGGCGACGCTGGCCGCCAGTACCATCAGGGGCGCGATCGTGATTGCTGGTCGGCGGCGCCACGACCAGGCTAGGAGCATCACCACGCCCATCCACGAGAGGGCACCTATCCAGACCGCGGTGGCGGGCGGGTCTAGGCCCAGCCGCGCCCCGAGCGCTAGGAGTAGGGCGAACAGGGGGGTACTGGTGCCCAGCACCGTCTCCCCGACGTTGTAGACGAGGCCGTAGCCGGCAGCGAGATTCTGGGCGTAGCGGAAGGTGATGTAGGCGTCGTCGGCGAGAAGGCGGTCCTGCCGCCCCGCCAAGACCGCCACCACAAGAACGGCGGCCGATACTGCCGGCCAGTACAAGGCGCGGCATGAGTTCAGGTGGAGCGTCCGACTGATCTGCGATTGTGGTCTAGGCGCGGTCATGGGCTCGGGCCGGCGAGTGGTTGAGCGCATTATAGGCGCTTCCGTAGATGGCGGGCGAGGCACATGCCCCGGCTGCTGCCTTGAACGATGACCCGACCGTCCGTATACTCACGGCGAACACGGCACCGGTCGGCCCTTCGAGGAGGAAGCCATGAAGAAGATCATAAACGATCCATTTGCCTTTGTTGATGAGGTTCTGGAGGGCATACTGCTCGCCTATCCCTGGCACCTCAAGCGGGCGGAGGGCGACGGACGGGCGCTCGTCCGCGCCGACGCCCCGGTGAAGGGAAAGGTGGGTATCTGCACCGGCGGCGGCTCCGGCCACATTCCCGTGTTCCTGGGCTACGTCGGCCCGGGGCTGTGCGATGGTGTGGCTGTCGGCAACGTGTTCTCCTCGCCCCCGCCGGACGCCATGCTGGCGGCCACTAAGGCGGTGGACGGCGGCGAGGGGGTGCTCTACCTCTATGGCAACTACGGCGGCGACGTGATGAACTTCGACATGGCGGCGGAGATGGCCGACATGGAGGGCATCACCGTGAAGACGGTGCTCGCCCATGACGATGTCGTGTCCGCCCCGCCCGAGCAGGCGCGACGCCGGCGAGCCGTGGCCGGGCTCTACTTCCCCTACAAGATCGCCGGGGCCTGCGCGGCGGAAGGCAAGAACTTGGACGAGGTGGCGGCGGCGGCCCAGCGGGCGGCCGACCTCACCCGCAGCATGGGCGTGGCGCTCTCGTCCTGCACCGTGCCGGCGGCGGGCAAGCCCACCTTCGAGATCGGCGAGGACGAGATGGAGCTGGGCATGGGCATCCACGGCGAGCCCGGCCTGGAGCGCTCTAAGCTCAAGCCGGCCGACGATATCGCTACCGCCATCGTGGAGCGCGTGGTGGCGGATCTGCCCTTCGGGCGCGGCGACGAAGTGGCCGTCCTGGTGAACGGGCTGGGGGCGACGCCTCCGGAGGAGTTGTTCATCCTCTACCGAAAGACGTACCAGCTCCTGGACGATCATGGCATCAAGATCCACAAAGCCATCATCGGCGAGTACGCCACCTCGATGGAGATGGCGGGCGCTTCTATCAGCCTCCTGAAGCTGGACGATGATCTCAGGCGTTGGGTGGACGCGCCTTGCTTCTCCCCCTTCCTGTTGCAGCTGAGAGCGGCCAGATGAGCGCTGTCTTGACGGTCGCGGGGATGCGTGAGGCGCTCCGGCGGGTCGGCCTGGAGGCAGCCGAACATGCGGAGACGCTCCGCCAGCTGGACGCGGCGGCCGGCGACGGCGACCTGGGCGTTACCATGACCATCGGGTGGACGGCCGTCCGCGAGGCGTTGCCCTCGCTGCAGGAGAGCGATCTGGGCGGCCTTTTGGCCAGGGCAGGGATGACGTTTAACAAGGCGGCTGCCTCCACGTTCGGCGTCCTGCTGGCAACTGCGATGATGCGCGCCGGGCGCGAACTCAAGGGCCAGGAGCAGGCCGACCTCAGCGACCTCATCCGGGCCATGGAAGGCGCGTTCCAGGGGGTCAAGGACCGAGGCAAGGCGGAGGTCGGCGACAAGACCATGCTGGACGCGATGGCTCCTGCCATCGCTGCCCTGAAGGAATCGCAGGCACAGGGGCTGTCCGCGGCCGAGGCTTTCGATGCCGCGGCGACGGCGGCCATGGCTGCTGCCGAGGCTACTGCCGGCATGACGCCCAAGTTCGGGCGGGCATCCTGGCTGGGGCCACGGGCGGCGGAGATCCAGGACCCAGGGGCGACCGCCACGGCCATCATGTTGCGGTCGTTCGCCGAGGCTCTGAGGGCGTAGGACACTAGAGGGCTTCCGATTGCTCGATAGGGAGCAGCGATGGCTGCTCCCTCTTTGTGGGAGGGGGGATGCAGATCACGGTTGTCGGCCTGGGACCGGGTAAGGTGGAGCACATGAGCGTGGCGGCCTGGCGCGCCATCGAGGCCGCCTCTGAGGTGTGGGTCCGCACCGCTCGCCACCCCACAGTGCCGGCGCTGCCCGGAGAGCACACGGTGCGCTCGTTCGACGAGGTGTACGAGACGTGCGGGAGCTTCGAGCAGGTTTATGAGGAGATAGCGCGGCAGGTTGTGGCGCTGGGCAAGCGACCCGAAGGCGTGCTCTATGCCGTCCCCGGGCACCCGCTCGTCGCGGAGACGAGCGTGCAGCGTATCAGCGCCCTGGCCGACCAGGAAGGCGTGCCGGTGCGGATCATCCCCAGCGAGTCCTTTCTGTCATCGCTACTCGTCGCCCTCGGCGTGGACGGGGCGGACCTCCAGATCGTGGATGCGCTCGGACTAGCGCAACGCTGGCACCCTGATCTCATCGTAGATCGACCGGCGGTGCTCAGTCAGTTGTACGACCGAGCGACGGCCTCCACCGTGAAGCTGGTACTGATGGCGGCCTACCCCGATGAACACGAGGTGATGATGGTGAGGGCTGCAGGCACTCCGGGGCAAGAGGTGCGGCGGTTACCTCTGTCGGAGATTGACCGGCAGGACGACATCGACCATCTCACCTCCCTGTACGTGCCGCCCCGATCCACGCCATCCAGCCTGGAAGCGTTCCAGGACACCGTGGCCCGGCTCCGAGCTCCGGACGGCTGCCCGTGGGACCGGGAGCAGGACCACCAGTCGCTGCGCGAGGCCCTGCTCGAAGAGACCTACGAGGTGCTGGAGGCGATCGACAACGAGGATTGGCGCGAGTTGCGCATCGAACTGGGCGATCTGCTCATGCAGATCTGCATGCACGCCCAGATCGCGTCTGAGGCAGGCATGTTCGGCATCTATGATGTTGTTGCCGGCATCAACCAGAAGATCCGGCGCCGCCATCCACACGTCTTCGCCCACACCTCAGTGAGCGACTCGGCAGAGGTGCTGCGCAACTGGGAGGAGATCAAGCAGGCGGAACGCGGCGAAAGCGACTCTCGCTCCCTGCTGGCGGGCGTACCGAGCGGCCTTGCTTCCTTGGCGCAGGCCAACGCCTACCAGAAGCGGGTGGCGCGCGTGGGCTTCGACTGGGCAGATGTAGACGGCGTCTGGGACAAGCTGGCGGAGGAGACCGCAGAGCTACGTGGCGCATCTCCCGAAAGCCGCGAGTCCGAGCTCGGAGACCTCCTCTTCACGATCGTGAACTTGGCGCGTCACCTCGAGATCGACGCGGAAACTGCCCTGCGGACGACGAACGCACGTTTCCGCGCCCGCTTCGAGGCCATGCAGGCCCTCGCAGTGCGGCGCGGGATCCATCTCGCGTCTCTCAGCCTGGCGGAGCAGGACGTTCTGTGGGAGGAGGTGAAGGGCGGGTGTGGACGAGAGGAAGGAGCGCGTGAGTAGAGCTGCAGCACTGAACGGCGGAGGCGCCCGGTGGTGAGGCTTATTCAGATCGGCATGGGCGGCATGGGCAGCACCTGGCTCAAGACGGTGCTTGCCTCCGGAGAGGCCGAGTACGCGGCGTTCGTTGAGGTGAATGGGGACACCGCGCGCAAGCAGTGCGATGCCTACGGGCTCGACCCGGCCTTGGTCTATCCCACCCTCGTGGACGCCATGAGGTCTGTCTCCGCCGACGGGGTTCTGGTCATCACGCCCCCGCAGTTCCACCGCGAGCAGTCGGTGCTGGCGCTGCGGTCGGGCCTGCCGGTGCTCAGTGAGAAGCCGCTGGCCGATACCATGGAGGCGTCGCGGGAGATAGTGGCGGTGGCGAACGAGACCGGCGTCCTCCACATGGTGGCGCAGAACTACCGCTACAGCGTGCCCGCGCAGACCCTCAAGGCGGTGCTCGACGCGGAGCCCCTGGGGAGAGTGGGCGCAGTGGCGGTGCGGTTCTTCCGCGGCCCGCACTTTGGCGGCTTTCGCGAGGAGATGGCCCACCCGCTGATCGTTGACATGAGCATCCACCACTTCGACATGATGCGTTATCTGCTCGGCCGGGACGTGGAGGAGGTGCGAGGGTTCGCCTTCAATCCTTCCTGGAGCTGGTTCCGCGGGCAGGCGTCCGCCATGCTCGTACTGCGCTTTGGGGGATGCGTCTACGCCGGGTACCATGCGTCTTGGTGCTCGCAGGGGGCGGAAACGCCCTGGAACGGCGAGTGGCGGTTCGAGTGCGAGCGAGGTGTGGTCGTGCTGGAGGGAGACCGGGTCCGCCTGCAACAGACCGGATCAGAGTGGGAGGATGTGCCGCACGTGACGCCGGACCGCACCGGCCAGGGCTACCTGCTGCACGAGTTCGTGGCGGCAATCCAGGGCGGCCCGGTCCCGGCGACGACCTGCCAGGACAACATCCGCTCACTGTCGATCGTGTTCGACGCCCTGGAGGCGGTGCAGGGCCGCGCCTAACGCCAGGCCATCTGGTACAGGTCCCAGTCTCCCGGGATCTGCCCGAGCGAGACTAGGCGCCTGGGGGCGCCGCCGCCGGACTCCACCAACCATATGGCCCAATCGCCGCCCCGATTGGAGAGGAACGCGACATACCGGCCGTCGGGAGACCATACCGGAGCGGCATCCAGCCCCTGGTCGTCTGTGATACGGGTGGTCTGTCCGCTCTGGAGGTCCTTCACCCAGATGCTGAACGTCCCCGCCCGGGGCGAACTGAAGGCCAGAGAGGCGCCGTCGGGCGACCAAGCGGGCATGTCGTCGTTGGCGTTGTCGGTAAGGCGGCCCAACGGTGTGCCGTCCGGCAAGGACCGGTAGAGGCCGCAGGCGTTGCCCATCGGGTCGCAGCCCTTGTACGCTATCGTTCCGTCCGGCCCCCAGGCGGGGGACTTGCCATAGCCGATCATGGTCACGTCCTCGCCCGAAGTCCACGACTGGGCGACATAGAGGCGCCACTTGCGGTCGCTTTCCCGAGTGGAAGCGAAGGCAAGCCGGGCATTACCGCTCTCCCAGGTGGGGTACTGGTCCTCCGAGTGCGATGACACGGCGGCGGCGAAGCTGCCGTCGGCGGAGGCGACGCTGATGCCCAGGCGATCGGGGGAAAGGTTGTGGTAGGCGACCGATCCGTCCTGCCGGACGGCGGGTTGCTCCGCCCCGAAGATGAGGGCGCGCGGGCGCTGACCGCCGCCGGGGAAGGCTTGCACACTGACGGCCCCAGTGGCGCTATCAACGGCGGTGAAGTACAGCGTGCCTGAGCCCGGCAGAGCGGTCGTCCCGGCGGCCCCGGGCTGGGAAGTGCCCTGGGCATTGGGCGTGCCCTCGGTCTCCGGCGTGGCTTCAGGGGGATTCTTGCAGTAGCGCTCGGCCAACTCGGCCTTCGTCTCGACCGAATCCCCGTCGCGAATCTCAGCCGAGAGGGCGTATTGCTCGGAGGCCAGGCACCACTCTCCATCGGCGGAGAGGGCGTCCCCGTACCGCATGTAGGCCGTGCCCAGCCGCTCCTCGACGTCCACATAGTTCGGGCTGAGGCTGTGCAGCCGGGTCAGGCCGGCTATCGCCCGCGGCCAGTCGTTGCCCCAGTAGGACAGTGCCTGCAGGTAGAGATTGGCCAGTGTCACCTGGCGCCGGACGTCGGCGCTCTCCGGGTTCAGATCGAGAGCTTGCTGGAACCACCCCGCGGCGCGCGCCACGTCCAGGTCGGCGAGGGAGGCCGTCCCCTCCCTGTACATGCTCTGAGCCAGAAGCGCTGCCACCTGCTCGGCGTGGAAGTCGGGATCGAGGCTCCTGAGTTCTTGCAGGGTAGCGATGGCATCGGTCCAGGCCTCGCGCTCCATCTCGTTTTGAGCGCGCGCCAGCAGGCCGGCGGCGCTTTCGTCGCGGGCCCCAGGCGTCGGCGTGGCCTGCGCGAGGATGGCCGACTGGGCCTGCTGGATGAGGGTCGTGGTGTCTCGGTAGCCGGGGCGCAGCCGCTCGACGTACTCGAACTCGGCCAGGGCCAGCTCATACTGGTGCGTGTCCAGGGAGGCTAGTCCACGCTCGTAGTGCTCCGCGACGGTGGTCTGCCTGATGTGCTCGCGGTCCTGGAGGCCGGAGTAGATGCCGTAGGCCCCCGCAAGAGACGCGATGACGAGCAGCGCCACCAGCCCAATGAGGGCGTAGAGCCAGGTCCGGAAACGACCGCGCTGTTGTGGGTCGGAAGCCGACTCGGCCTTAGCTGATCGCGGGGCCGGGAGTACGCTGCTGATGTCATTGCTGTGGCCACAGTACGGGCACTCGGCGCCTGGGGCGGGCAGTTCGTTGCCGCACACCTCGCACACGCTGGGCGCCACCGGCTTCCCTTCGGTCAACTCAGGCTCTCTCCTACCCGGTGCGTAGCGGCATCATGCAGAGCGACCAGGCCCTCGGCCGCCGTTTCCGGCGTAGGAAGCGCGGCCTCGTCGGGCTTGTCCGAGACGCCTATCACGAGCGCCCCTTTCTCCTGCCAGCGTTCCACCAACTCGGCCACCTCGCGCGTGATGACAATCTCGCTCGACAAGGCCTCGTCGACGGCGGGGGCGCCCGGAAGACAGCCCATGCGCGCGATAGTCGCTCGGAACTCCTGGCGCCGGAACTCCTTGAAAGGTGTCGGGTCACCCTTGGTGAAGCGGCCGTGCACTTCGTCGTGAACATCGGCCAGCGGCGTGCCGGAGACCGCCGAGCGGTGCTCCTGCACCCAGTTGATGAACTGGTCGAACCCGGTCTGAGTACCGTCGGCTACCCCGGCCGCGACCTCCTCCAGGCTTCTTACACCCGCCCCGATGATCAGACAGATGTAGACAAGGTAGTCCTGGTTGTCGGCGGTGAACTGGTGGTAGGGCGGCTGGTTAAGGTGATGGTAGGCCTCCAGAAAACGAGGCTCATCGTACTGCGAGCCCAGCAACCGGACCGCAGTAGCGCGAACTCCGTCCAGCCGGGCCTGATCGATGGCGTGGTCGTTGCGGCCCCGGGCCCCGATGGCCGTCTTGTCCAGATCGATGACTGCCACGGCGCCGTCGGACACCACTAGGCCGCGCTCGGAAAGCGCTCGATCGAAGGCTTCCAGCAGCCCCCACTGGTTGGCCAGGAACAGGCCCGGCTCTACCTCGTCCAGGGCGGGCGCGGCTGAGGGCTTCTCGGTGCAGATGATGGCAGCGCCCTCCCAGCCGGTGACGGCCTGTAGGTTGCGAAAGGCAGTGCCGTCGTTGAGGCGCGTGTCGCCCACCGACAGCAGCCGGGATGGAGGCCGGCTCCCACGCGCCTCGGCCGCCTGCCGAATGATGTGGGCCACCACGCGGGCGTAATCCAGTTCCGTCTTGCGCGGCAGGCGTCCATCGGGTAGTCCCAGGGCCGCCGCCGACTCCGCAAAGCGCGGCAGAGTCGAGTCGACCGGCTCTAGGTTGCGGTAGACGAACAGGTCTCCCAAGAAGGCTGTGAGCGGAAAAGGGCCGTCGAGCCTCATGCGATCTCGAGTGCCCCCTCGACCGTCATTGCCTGCGCCAGGTCGAGCACATCGCGCAGGACGCCGGCGGCCGTGACGCTCCGGCCGGCGCCGGGCCCCATGATTCGGAGCGGCGGCAACGTCGCGCTGTAGCGGGCGGTGGTGATGGAGATCAGGTTATCGGGGCCGGAAAGCGCGCCAAACTGGGACGTGCGAGGCACCGAACGGACGCCAATCGAGACTCCGCCATCGTTCACCTGGGCCAGGTAGCGCAGCACCTCGCCCTTGGCAGCGGCTTGTTTGAGGCGCTCGGCGTACTCCTGGTCGGCAGCCAGGGTGTTCTGCATGAACTCGTCAACCGACAGAGAGGCCCACTCGCTACGATAAAGCGCCTCAATCGGGATGTCGCTCAACTCGAGCCGCCGGCCGACCGTGCGTGCCAGGATGAGTGCCTTGCGGGCCACATCCATCCCGCCCAGGTCGTCGCGGGGGTCGGGCTCAGTGAAGCCCTGCTCGCGGGCCAAGGCGATGGCGCCCGAGTAGGTGTCGCCCTGCTCCAGACGGGAGAAGACGACGCCGAGAGTGCCACTGAGCATGCCGTCGATGGCGGTGACCGTGTCACCGGTGCGCTGGAGGTAGTCGAGTGTGTACAGGACGGGAAGCCCAGCCCCAACTGTCGCCTCATATCGCAACCGGCCGCGAGCCGTCAGCGTGTCCCACACTGATTGGGCCGCCGAGACGGGTCGCTTGTTCGCAAGAACCACTCCATGGCCGTTGGAGGCCGCGCGAGTCAGTAGGGGCAGCGTGTCGTCGCTGGCGGTGGTATCCACCACGATGGCGGGCGCGGCCCCGGGGCTAACTTGCTCCGCCGCCCAGGCATAGAACGCGTCCAGATTGCCGTGACCGGCAAGCGCGTCGATTCCTCGTCCCTTGGCCTTGAGGTCCACCAACCGGCGGAGGACGGCGCGATCGACAGCGTCAGTGGCCCAGAGCGCGGCGTAGATGTCCGAGACGGCAGCCATGCTGATGGCGGCCGCATCGCGGCGGCTGAGCGAGAGGTACTGCTCCAGGAGAGCGGCGCCAACCCCGCCCACTCCCAGATGGATCACCTTTACAGGCGTCATTTCAGGCTCCGATAGAGGTGTTGTGGCGCACGCCAGTATAAGCCGCGGATACTGGGGGAGCAACGATAGTGGCGACCGAGATGTGCGAGATGGTGGAACCGGAAAGCGCTCTCAGCACGTCCTATGGGTGGACACGGTGCGGCGCACAGGGTACCCTTGTGGACGTTGGGTCTGTCCGTCTGTTGGGGCGCCCTCGGGCGCTGGAATCGTCTCACTGTGCTGGATGGCCACCTTGGACCGAGACAAGTCCCACCGAACTACCCTCTGCTGCGCTTAATTGAGGAGGATGAAGTGTCAGCCACACGCCCTATTCGCATACTAGCCTTGGTTGCCCTTCTGGCGTTTGCGTCGATGATGCTGGTCTCGACTTCGGCGCTGGCGGCCGTCTCTTTCGCTGAGGAGGCGCCTGCTCAGGTGACGGTGATTCAGCCGGAAGACGGAGCTACCGATGTCCCGCTGGATTCGCTGATCACAGTCGTCTTCAGCAGCCCGCTCGTGGCGCTGGGCCCGGAAGCCGATCAGTTGGCTCTCCCATCACCTATCGTCCTCGATCCTCCGCGCGCGGGTACGGGCGAGTGGGTGAACACCTCGACATACCGGTTCACTCCGCGAACCGGTTGGGAGCCGTCCACCACCTACACCGTCTCCCTAGCGCCGGACCTTACGGATGCCGCCGGAGCGTTGGTCGGCGGGTTGGCGAAGTGGTCGTTCACCACGGTCGCCCCCCACGTGCGCAGCATGTCGCCCGTGGCGCCGGGTGAATGGACGCCGGAGCGGAGGGTGGGCGGCGCGTGGCCGAATGAGCCCGTGAAGATCTCGTTCGCCCAGCCTATGGACCGGGAGAGCGTTGAGGCCGGCCTCAGCGTTCATTACGTCGCCAACGGGATGGACCCGATAGCCGGCCGGGTACACTGGTTCGCCAACACGCTCGTCTTCACGCCGGCGGAGCCTTGGACCCGTGGCGCGGTGGTCGAGGTCTCCTTGACCGGAGCGCTTGCGGCCGGCGGCGCCGCCATGGCCCCGGTAGAGTGGACGTTCCCTGTCGTTGATAAGCTTGCCCTCGTTGCCAGCTATCCGGCCGACGCGGAAGACAAGGTGTACCCGGGATCGTCGGTGATGCTGGAGTTCTCGGCGCCTGTGGACCCCGACTCCTTCAGGGAACAGCTCTCGGTCGCGCCGAAGACGGATGCCCTCTACACCTGGTGGTCCAGCGAGACGGCGGTCTACGTGGACTTCTACCCGGTGGCCGGAACCGAGTACACCGTGACTCTCGGGGCCGACCTGCAGGATACTCGCGGCGGCCGACTGGGCGAAGAGATCTCGATCACTTTCCGCACCGCGGACTATGACCCGTCGATCGAGTTGCCCGACGCTTGGCAGCCGTGGGCGTTCGGCGACCAGGAGATCGCCACCGCCTTTGTGTCGTTCCTCAATGTCGACAGCATCGACCTCGCACTGTACGAGATGAGCCTGGGAGATGGCGTTCGCTACTATAGTGATGACTGGCAGTTCCGCGATCGCTACCGGCCCGACGAGGACGACCTGATTCGGCGGTGGACGGTCGAGACCGACGCCGAGCGCAACCAGTGGACCACCATCGCCGAGCCGCTCTCGGAAGACGGCGGTCCGCTGGCGCCCGGCCTGTACTACGTGCGGTTGAACTCAGCCGACGCGTCGCTGCAGGGGCAGCCGGGCCAAGTCGTGATAGTCGCTTCTCACGCCCTGACCATGAAATGGACTACCGACGCCGCTCTGGTCTGGGCTACGGGCTGGCACGACGGCCGCCCGGCGGAGGACCTGCCGGTGGTGTTCCTGGACAGCAAGGGTCGCCAGTTCGCCGAGGCCACTACGGCCGCAGACGGCACGGCGCAATCCCAGTTGGCCGCCCAACAAGCTCCTTGGCTTGCCTATGGCGTGGTCGTGGGTGAACCGGGGTCGGACCAGTTCGGTCTGACCCTCAGCAGCTGGACGAACGGCATCTCCCCGTGGCGTTACGGGGTTTACCAGGCCTGGTATGGCAGTCCCTATGCCGTGCACATCTACACTGACAGGCCGGTGTACCGGCCGGGGCAGACGGTCTACTTCAAGGGCATTGTGCGGGCCGATGACGACGCCCGGTACAGCGTGCCTACCGACCTTCCTCCGTTCCAGCTAGTGTGCTACGACGCGCAGGGCCAGGAGATAATGCGGGAGGAGTACACCATCAACGAGATGGGTACCTTCTACGGGAGCCTGGCGCTGTCGCCGGCCGCGACACTGGGTCAGTTCAGCCTCTACGTGTCCGGCGAGGATGAGTTGAGCGCCTGGTCGGCCTTTGAGGTCGCCGAATACAGGCGGCCTGAGTACGAGGTTGTCGTCACCCCCGATCAGTACCGCTACGTCCAGGGCGATGAGGTGACGGCCGCGATCGAGGCTTTCTACTACTTCGGCAGCCCGGTGGCGGACGCTGAAGTGCAGTGGACCGTCCTCGCCCAGGACTGGTACTTCCACTGGGCCGGCGGCGGCTACTACGACTTCTCCGACTACGACTACACGCGCGATCGCGGCTTCTACGGTCCCGGGGCCAACGTGGTGACGGAGGGAAAGGGGCGCACGGACGAGGAGGGCAGGCTGATCATCAGCTTCCCGGCCGACATCGCCAATCGCCTGACCAGCCAAACGTTCACCATCGAGGCCACGGTCACGGACATCAACGGACAGGCGGTCAGCGGGCGCACGTCGGTTCCCGTGCAGCAGGGCGAGTACTTCGTCGGCCTGCAACCGGAGGCATATGTGTCGGAGGTCGGCGAGGATACCCTCATCCAGGTCCTGACCGTTGACGGCGAGGGCAACCCGGTACCCGATCGCCGGGTGGAGGTCACGCTCTACGAGCACCGATGGTACAACGCCTGGGAAGAAGTGAGCGGCTACCACCAGTGGAAAACCACCGAAGAGGAGGTTGAAGTCGGCCGGCAGACGGTGACCACCGACGCCGAGGGCAAGGCGGTGGCGGTGTTCGTGCCGGAGTCGGCGGGCAGCCACCGGGTAGTGGCGGAGAGCACCGACGATCGCGGCAACGTAGTTCGCTCCTCTACCTACCTGTGGGTGACCGGCAGCGGCTACGTCGCCTGGCCGATGCAAGAGGACTTCACCTTTGAGCTGGTGGCCGACAAGAAGTCATATCAGGTCGGGGACACGGCCCAGATCATGATACCGAGCCCGTATGAAGGCACGGTAGCGGTGCTACTGACTGCCGAGCGGGGCCAGGTGCTGGATTACCGGGTCCTGGACCTGGAGGGTAGTGCTCAGGTAGTCGAGGTGCCCATCACTGAGGACTACGCCCCCAACGTGTACTTTACGGCGGTGCTTGTGCGGGGAGCCGAAGCGGATTCGTCCCTGCCGCCCTTCCAGGTGGGTTACGTCGGAGTGGAGGTCGCCACCGACGCTCTGGAGATCAGCCTGGAACTGAGCGCAGATAGGGACGGGCCCTACGAGCCGGGCGACACTGCTGAGTTCAGCATCGCGGCTACAGACAGTGACGGCAACCCGGTTGATGCCGAGATGTCGGTGACCCTGGTGGACAAGGCGCTCCTGGCGCTCAGCAGCGGATCAGATGTCGACCTGGTCGACTTCTTCTACAGCCGGCGTGGCCTGGGAGTCCAGACGGCGTCGCTGTACACGCTTTACACTCGTGAACTGCGGCAACTGGCGGCGGCCGAAGGAAAGGGCGGCGGTGGCGGAGGCGAGGGAGGCGTCCGCGAGGACTTCCCGGAAACGGCCTACTGGGAGCCGGCGCTCCGCACCGGCGAGGACGGAGAGGCGACTGCTGAGGTCGTGCTCCCCGACAACCTCACGACGTGGACCTTCGAGGTCAAGGCAATCACGGCCGACACCCTTGTTGGTCAACAGTCCATCGAGATCGTGGCGACCAAGGACCTGCTCCTGCGCCCGGTTCTGCCGCGTTTCCTAGTGATCGGCGACACGGCAGATCTGGGAGTGGTGGTGCAGAACAACGCCGACACCACCCTGGAAGTGACGGTGGAAGCCGACCTGTCCGGGCTTCAGGCGGACACGGAGCCCCGGCAGATCACGCTTGAGGCAGGCGCGCGTGAACTGGTTACGTGGAGTGTGGAGGCCACGACCCGAGGCGCCGCGGTGGCCACCTTCTCCGCTCGCGGCGGCGACTTAGAGGACGCGGTGCGGATGGAACTGCCCGTCTACGCCATGATGACGCCGCAGACGGTGGCGACGAGTGGCGAGGTCGCAGCGGGCGAGTCGGTAGTGGAGCAGGTGGTTCTTCCGTCGGAGTACACCGAGGGCGAACTCTCGGTGACGGTGGAAGCGTCGCTGGTAGCGGGAATGCTCCCCGGCTTGGATTACCTCAGGCACTACCCCTATGAGTGCGTGGAGCAGACTCTCAGTCGCTTCCTCCCCAACGTGGTTACGGCCAAGGCCCTGGCCGAGGTCGGCCTCGACAACGCCGCCCTTGTCCGTGACCTTTCGCAGCAGGTCGGCATAGGCCTGCAACGGCTGTACTACAACCAGCACGGCGACGGCGGCTGGGGATGGTGGTACAACGACGAGAGCAACCCTTACCTGTCGGCCTACGTTGTCTGGGGTCTGGTGAAGGCGCAGGAGGCCGGCTACTCGGTCGAGCCGTACGTTATCGATCTCGGCGTGCAGTTCCTGCGATCGGCCATGTTCGAGCTGGATGCTCGGTCGGACCAGGAGGCGCACGAGCTTGGCCCCGAGGTGAAGGCCTACATCGCCTACGTACTGGCCGAGGCCGGGCAGGGCGATCTGGGCGCCACGGTGCGTCTGTATCAGGACCGCAAGGGCCTAAGCTACCGGGCGAAGGCCCACCTGCTGATGGCGCTGGCTATGCTCAGCCCAGAGGAGACCGGCCGGCTGGAAACCCTGGTCGACGAACTGGAGGGCGGGGCCGTGTTGACCGCCACCACGACGCACTGGGAGGACGAGGCGCAGTGGCGGCTGATGAACACGGACGCCATCGCCACGGCAACGGTGATTCAGGCCCTGTCGCGGGTCTCTCCCGATCATCCTCTGCTGCCTAACGCGGTGCGCTGGCTGATGACCGTTCGCGGCCAGGGCTACTGGACAAGCACGTATGAGACCGCTGTCAGCCTCCTTGGCCTGACCGAGTACATGGTGGCGAAGCAGGAGCTTTTGGCGAGCTACGCTTGGAGCGTGGACGTCAATGGGCGCGAGGTGGGTTCGGGCGCGTTCGACGCTGAGAACCTGGATGAGGCGGAGACCCTGGTGGTCGACGTCTACCGGCTTCTCAGCCAGCAGCCGAACGAGCTAGTACTGACGCGCTCGCCCTTGGCGGACACAGGCACGGACGCGGGCGCGATGTACTACACCGCCAGTCTGGCCTACTACGCTCCCGCCGAGGAGATCGCGGCAGTGGACTCGGGGATCATCGTTTCCCGCCAATACCGGCCGGCCGGTGGCGATGCCGCCGTGGTTCACGAGGCCGGGATCAACGACACTGTCCAGGTTAAGGTGACCATCGTGGCGCCTATGGACCTGTGGCACGTGGTGGTGGAGGACCCGTTGCCGGCGGGCTGCGAAGGCCTGGACACCAGCCTGCGGACGACGGCGACGGTAGGCGTGCAGCCTGAGTTCCGGGCGGTGGACGAGCCGTGGGGCTGGTGGTGGTTCAGCCACACCGAGGTCCGCGACGACAAGGTGGTGCTGTTTGCCACTTATCTGCCCAAGGGCACCTACGAGTACACTTACTACATGCGGGCCAGCATCGCCGGGCAGTTCAACGTCCGGCCGGCACAGGCCTACCAGATGTACTTCCCCGATGTCTACGGTCACAGTGCCGGTGAGACCTTCACGGTGACGGCCGCAGCGGAGTAGCCCGACACTACCCCACCGGCAACGCGGACATCCAGAGGCCGCCGACATACCCGTCGGCGGCCTCTCTTTTGTGCGCGGATGCTATCGGGCCGGCGCCTACTGAGCGGTTACGACCTCGCCGGAGGCAGCGTCGAGCGCCAAGACCGGTGCTTCCTCGCTGACAGCCACGTTCCAGATCCACCAGAGGGCGCGCCCCAGATTGGTGTCGTATGCCAGCGTGTAATCGAGCTCGGAGTCGAGCGCCCCTGCGCCATCGGCGGTGGCAAGGTAGATCCCCCGTACATCATCGGAGTCTAAGGCTACCGCGGCCGGATCGACGGCCACCGGCTTGGGCCTGTCGCCGATTGCTTCGGCCTCGGTCGTGCCGGAGACGACGCCGTCGACGACCTGGACGTAGAACTCCAGGGCATCGACGGCGCGGCCGAAGCGGTAGAACCACCCCGACTGCGAGGGCAGGAAGGGCAGGTTGCGTTCCATGATGAACGAGGGCGAGATTCCCAGGAATTCGGCCTCACTGTCCCATGCGCGGGCGGAGGTCTGTGCCAGATCGAGCCAGGTGAGGGCCGAGGCGCTCCGACCTGAGTCGAGGGAGATGCCGCGATGAGCGCTGGGTATGGGCGAGATGGGACTCACGAAGGCGGGCACGCTCTCCGTTGGCGCCGCCGGAAGGGTGGGTGTAGCCGCGACAGCCGCAGCGGTGGGAGCGCTGGTGGGCGCGGGCACCGGTGTATCGGTCGGCGCCGGCTTCGATCGCCCACAGGCGGCCAGCGCCAGAGCCAGAGCGAGCAGAATGAGAAGGTCTTTCGATCGCATGGAGGCTAGCTCCTTAGGCGGGGTTGGGCGTGAGTATAGACGGCCCTAAGGTGAAGGGCCACCGGCACTACCGGTGGCCCTGGAGTACTTCGGCTCAGCTAGACTGTCTAGGGAGCGGGTACGGCGGTGTAGGCGAGCAGGTAGTCGCCCGGAGCCTGCGCATACCGGTCGTCGCTGTTCTCGTTCACAGTCACCACGAGCGGCTGGTTGGCCGTAACCTTCGCGGAGACGCTGCTGCCGTCAGGCAGGGGATCGCCGGCAGTAGCCATCTGGATGAAGTTGTAGGTGCCGTTGACCGGGACGTTGTTGGCTGTGCGGGTCTGGCCGGTCGAGTAAGTGAGAGTGATGTTGGCCGGTCCGGTGCCGACGTTCTGGACCGTCACGGCCGAGAACCAGCCGTAGAAGGCCTTCAGGACGACCGGAGCGTTGACTGTGGTCGCCGCCTGAGTAGGCGCGTTGTAGGAGGCCAGCAGGCCCTTGTTCTTGTCTTCCTGGTTCACCAGAACCACGATCCTGCGACCGTTGGTGGACTCCACCTTGGCCGAGAAGATACCGGCGGCGTTGCCGCTGGGCAGGTTCGGGTTGTTGGGCTGGTAGTACTCCACCGAGGTGCGCGGCGCCAGGGTCTTGGTCTCGGTCACGCCATTGGAGTAGGTGACCTTGATGGTGGCGTCGCTGGTGTCGATATTCTGCACCGTCAGGGCGCTCACGTAGCCGTAGTACTGATTCAGCAGGGACGGCGCGTAGGCCAGGGTGGTGCCGCTGGTGTAGGCGTTGTAGTCCGAGTACTCACCGTACTTGGTCGGGCTCCAGATGTTGCAGACGCCAACCAGCGGAGTGCTCGACTCAACCTGCACCGAGAAGATGCCGGCGGTACCGGTCGGCAGGCCCAGGTCCTGGAGAGCGTAGACGCGGGAGCCGTTGCCGGGGATGGTGCCGTTCTTGGTGCCCGCGGCGGCGCCGCTGCTCGAGTAGAAGCGGATGGTTACGTTGGCGGTGGTGGCGGCGGTGTTCTGCAGCACCAGCTCGGAACGGAACCCGTAGTAATCGTTGTAGGTGCCGGGGAAGTAGAGCAGAGTCCCGGCTTCAGCCGCGTCGATGCCGTTGTAGGCGCCGGCGGTGCTGGGGGCGGTGGAGCTGGAGTTTGCCACC
The DNA here is from genome assembly GCA_040768685.1 of Anaerolineae bacterium. Classification (GTDB taxonomy): domain Bacteria; phylum Chloroflexota; class Anaerolineae; order DRVO01; family DRVO01; genus Ch71. Next base: position 2,060,134 of record JAXGMM010000001.1, on the reverse strand, counting down.
ACGAGCAGCGGGACGTTGCTCTGGATCACGGCGCTGTACTGGCCGTCGGCCAAGCCCGCTACCTCAGTGGGCACGAAGATAGAGCGGGAGCCGCCGTCGGCGATGGCCGAGCTGAGCGGGAAGCTCAGGGCCAGGTTGCCCTCGGCGCTATAGAAATTGATGGTGACGTTGGCGGCCTCTCCGCCGGGATCGGTCGGGTTCTGAATGTTGATGCTGCTCACCCAGGTGCCGGGCGCCTTGGTGGTCGTCTGCGCCAGGGCGACCATAGGAACCAGCGCGGCCAGCAGGCCGATGACAAGTGCGATGGCGATCACTCTGCTGAGGCGGTGCGACATGTCTGTCCTCCAAACCGTATGGGAATCGCGGTAGGCCGTGTGGCCCGCTTCACACGATACAATCTAGGCTCGAAGGCGGCCCGGATCAATACCACTTTGGTATTAGCCGGGGGGTATTAGATAGGGGTTGAGACGCCTTGGTCCGATTCGGGGTGCCGACAGAAGCGCATTGAGGCGGCGAGAAGGTCATCCGGGGAGCCGACGTCCAGATAGGAGCCTTCCACGAAACGGTGGCAGACCACGGTGAGGCCGGCCGCGGCCGCCGCGTTGAACGCGTCGCCGAGCAGGAGCTCGGAACCGCTGCGAAGGTTCGCGTCGGCACAGAAGCGGCCGAGGAACTCGGTGAAGTCGGGGCCCCACACGGCGATCCCCCACATGTACTCCAGGTCGCTCTCCCGGGGCTTGTCGATGCAGCGCACCAGGTGAGACTGCGCGTCTTCTTGGACCATGCCGAACCGCCAGGGCTCTGCGGTGCGGAACAGACCGAGGGCGACGTCGGCCTGCCGATGACGATAAGTCTCCAGGAGCCGGGCGAAGCAGTCTTCGGGCTGCAGGATGGTGTCGGGCATGCCGAAAAGCACGGTCGCCTCGCCGAGCCAAGGGCGGGCCAGATCCAGGGCGGCGGGCATTCCGGTGGCTTGCTCCTGGACCAAGTAGCCCATGCTTACGCCGTGGGCGTGTCCATCGCCGTAGAAGCGAAGGATGTCGCCCTTGGAGGCGCTCACGATCATGAAGATGCGCTGGGCGCCGCCGGCGATCAGCGCGTCCATTAGGTATTCGCTCACCACCTTAGGCGACAGCCGGCGTTGGCCATTGACGTCTCGCCAGCGGAACCCGATAGGGAACAGCTCCTTGCTGGACGGCAGTGGGGCCACACGCGTGCCTGCCCCGGCCGCGGGGATCAGTCCGACCAGATCGTTCATGGGTCACTCCTTCTGCGTGTTGCCAACCGGCAGACAAGCGCCGTCAGGGCGCCCCAGAGCCAGGAGCCCAGCACGAGCACCGCCCGACTGAGGAGCGAGACGATCGTCGCGACGGGAAGGCTGAGCAGCGGGGCCAACAGACCGGCCAGGGTGAGTTCGCGCACGGCCCCGAGGCCGCCTAGGAGCACCGATCCGACGGTGCCGGCGAGGGAGGTGGCGACCCAGATGCCGTACAACGGCAGACGCGGCGGCAGACTAGCGCCGATGGCCAGGATGAGGGCTTCCACAAAGAGGCCGCCGAGCATCCACATGAGGGTGTAGGCGGCGAGGGATACGGCCAGCGTCCGCCGGGAGAGGCGCGCCACGTCGGCGAAGGCCGCTCCCACTTGGGGCCAGCGCTGGGATATCCGGCGGTGCTCTGCCAATCGATGCCACATCTCCTTGGTGCCCGGCAGGAGCGGCAGGGTAAGAACGGCGATCGCCGGAACGATTCCCACCGGCCAGCCGAGCAACACGAGCGTCAGAGCCGCGCCGCTGATGGTTTGCAGGGCGAGCTCGGCTCCGGTGGCGAGGGTGGCGAAGCCCGGCCGTCCGTCCTGCTGATAGAGGAGCACGCGGCCGGCTACTGACCAGTAGAAGGCTCCGGGTAGGTTGCGGGTGAGGGCAGTTACGCTGTAGCGCAGCACATCCTTGAGAGCGTCGCGTTCCTGGTGCACGTCGCGGGCATAGAGGTGCCAGACGAGGGACTGGAGCACATGGTTGAAGCCGACAAGGGCCAGCGCCAGGCCGAGATAGTCGAGACGCGGCGGTGAAGACAGATCCAGGAAGGCGCGAGCGCTTCCGGAAAAGGCGAGGTAGCCGAATAACAGCGAGCCGGCGAGCATACCCGCCATGATGGCGTAGCGAAGCCTGCGGCTGGTCGAGACCCGCGCCCAGATGGCGCTCACGCCGGCTTCCTGGCCACGGTTGTGAGGCTGGAACCCAGCAGCAGCTTGCCGGACACCCAGAAGAAGGGCGCCTCGATGGCGCGAAGGGGGAGCGAGAAGATCGCGCGCTGGAGCCACGTCGGAGCGCCCCGGTCGCGCAGGAAGAACCGGAGCGAGGTGTTGAAGGCGAAGAAGGCGCTGTCCGGCAAGCAGACCTCCTCGATGATGAATCCTTCCGCCTCTAGCAGCGCCTCAAGCTGCGCTTGCCGGAACATCTGGAGGTGCCGGGGCAACTCGTATCCCACCCAGTACGGTCCGAATAGCCGGGCGTCGAGGCTGTCGCGGTTGGGTGTGGAGATGACCAAGACGCCACCGGGCCGCAGCACACGGCGGCATTTGCGGATGGTTCCCACCGGGTCATGCAGATGCTCCAGGACCTCCCAGAGGGTGATCGCGTCGGCGGTCTCGTCTCGGACGGTCGCGTCTTCCCAGGTGCTCGCGAGCACGGGCAGGCCCAACTGGCTCTGGCAGGCCTCGGCGGTAACGCGGGACGGCTCGACGCCCAGGACATCCCAGTCGCCGCTGCGGGCAGCGGAAAGCAGGAAGGCGCATCCGCCACACCCTACATCGATGAGCCGCCCGCCTTCGATGTGACGCTTAAGCATCCGAAGGCGCTTGCGCTGCCCGTAGTCGTGATCGAGTTGTGACAGCCGGCTGCCCTGCCCGGCCACCACATACTGGTCGTACTCCTCGCGGTAATGCTCGTGGATGGCGGCTCGAGTCGGCCTCGGATTGAGGAACTGGTGCCTGCAGGCAGCGCATTGGCTGACGGTGAACTCGCCCTCACTGGACAGCATGAGGTCGCGGCGTCGAAGGACGGTGCAGAGCCTGTCCGAACCACACAGAGGGCAGGCGATGGTCTCGAAGCCGGGGGCCAGGGTCATTGCCAAGCCGCAGGCTGGCGTCGCCAGGCGGCCAGCACGCCACGGAGGTAAGGCGGCACGCGCATCGGCTTGCGCTTGGCGGTCTCCCGAGCGGCGAACCAGGCGGTCATGGTGGCGAGGCCGACGGCGTTGTGGTGCTTCCGGTAGAAGCGGACGCTGCTGCGCCCGTTGGTCTCCCACCAGCGAGCGGGACGCTCCGTCTTCACCGTGCTCACGGAGACCTTGTGGTAGACGATGGCGTCGTGGACGTAGCGGATGCCCAAGCCCGCCTGACGGAGCCGGGCGGAGAAGTCCCAGTCGTCATAGTAGAAGAAGTAGCCATCATCGAACCCGCCAATCTGGGCCAGGGCACGCGTGGCGATAAGCAGCGTGCACGAGGGGGCGAACTCAAGCGGGCCTGAGTGCGAATAGCGCGGCGAGTCGGCGGCGTCGAGCGCCATCATCTTCACGTCGGGTGGGAAGCGGCGCCAGTAGCCGCCGACGCACCACAGCCTGGTGCGATTGCCGTAGTAGTGGTGAATCTTGGGCATGAACATGCCGCAGTCCGGGTGCGCCGCGGCGGCGCGCATCAGGGCGCCATACATGCCGGGCTCGAAGGCGACGTCGTTATTGGTGACCAGGACGTAGTCGACGCCCAGGTCGGCGGCGGCCCGAATGCCCAGGTTGTAGCCCCCGGCAATGCCCAGGTTGGTCGGGCTTTGCGCCACCACCGCTTCCGGATAGGCGTGCGACACGGCCTCGGGAGTGCCGTCGGTCGACCCGTTGTCGGCGATGACGATATGCTCCGGGCGCGGCAGCATGGCGACGGCGGTGGAGAGGCACTCCAGGGTGTCGTCCAGGTGGTTCCAGGTGAGGACAACCAAGGCGGTACTCATCAGAGCGACTCCGACGTATTGGTGCGTGCTTCAGCCTGCCAGGTCATACACCCTCAGGAACTCGTGGACGAGGTGGTCCCAATAGTACGCCTCGGCCATCTCGGCGGCTCGCCGGCCGACGGCTCGCAGCCGCTCGTCGTCTGACATGGCGTCCAGCATCGCCTGCGCCAGGGCTTGAGCATCTCCGGGCGGAACGAGGAACCCGGCGGCGTCCCCGCCGATGACCTGCCGCCGGTCGCCCACATCCGAGGTGATGACGGGCGTGCCCATCGCCATGGCTTCCGGGATCTTCAGCGGGGCGCGCGCTCGATGGGCGGGGTCGTCGACCGCCGGGTCCAGCGATATGTCCGCGGCGGCGGTCCATGCCAGGGCCTCTACCGGATCGACCTGGCCGACGAAGAGCACTGCCGGGCCCAGTTCGAGGTCGGCGGCCAGGCGGCGCATCTTCTCCATGTCCTCGCCGCCGCCGACCAAAGCCAGCCTAAGGTCCGGCCGCTCCTGGTGGGCGGCGGCGAAGGCTCGGAGCATCAGGTCGACACAGTGGTTGGCGAGGCTCAGGCTGCCCACGTAGGCCAGCAGGGGCGTGTTGCTGAAGCCATGTCGCTCGCGTAGTCGCCGCGGGAGGCCGGCCGGCACCGATCGCACGCGATCGCGCTCGACCCCATTGGGGACCAGCAGGATGCGCTCCCTCGGCACGCCGATGCTCTGAAGGCGCTGGGCGGTGAAGCTGGTGTTCGTCGTCACCGCGCGTACCCGGCGAGCGAAGCTGTCTTCGGTGCGGGCCACTACCCGCTGCTGGACGGCGGACTGGAAGTTGTTGGAGCCTGCCTCGTAGTCGTCGCTGTCCAGATACACGATCCGCCGGCGCCACCAGCCCGGGCGAGTCAGTACCGGCAGAGCGTTGCCGGGCTGCGCCTTGGCGATGTGGCAGGCATCGACGTCGAGGGACCGCAGGGCGCGCGACATTGCGACCATCCCTCGCCCGACGACGAAGGGCAGTTGCCAACTAGGGTAGTAGGTGCGGACGCTGCCCCGCTGGCGCACGTGCATCTGCGCCACGTAGTGCACCTGTACTCCGTCGCGCACGAACCGCGGTGTGGTCAGCGACTGATAGTCGGGGTGGAGGCAGAGCATGGTCGGCTGGTGGCCAAGGCGCGCCAGCTCCTTGCACAGGGGCCAGTACCGGCCCAGACCGGACGGGTACTCAAGGCTCTGGTTGAGGAGGAACACCAGGCGCAGAGAGCCGCTCCGGCTCACCGGGGACCCCTCGAGCTCACAGTCGCACCGCGGATCACGCGTCGACTCGGCCTGCCGCCCTCTCGCGGGCGGCAACCGACTCTGCGTGAGCAACACAGGGATCTGTAGAGGCGGCGAGCAGCCGCGCCGAGCGGTAGTTCCGCACCCGTTCGCGCACCGTGCTCAGGGCATACCCCAGCGCAGTGGCAGCGAAGCCGCATGCGATCGCCATGGCTCGAGAGATGCCGTATGGCCGGCGGCGGCGGAGGGTATCGCCCAGTGCCCGCAGAAAGGCTCGCGGCAGCACGTGGAACGTGTACCAGTACTCGTTGGCCAGACCGCGCTCCGCGCCCACCGACTGGGATAGCCTCGCCTTGCTCACCCCTTCGTCGTAGCAGCGAGTGACGAAGAAGCGCCTCGTGGTCCGACTGGCGGGTACCTGGTGGGTAACCTGGGCAGCCGGCTCATAGAGCCAGAAGCACTGGGGCCATCGCTGTACCCCGCGGATGCAGAGATCGGTCTCGTCGGCGCTGAACCTGGTCCCGACCTTGCCGAAGCAGTGACGAAACCCACCCAGAGCGTCAAGCACTTCCCGCCGGACGGACATGTTGGCGCCGATGAGGTTGCGCGTGGGCGATGCCGTCCGCGGCATGGCACTGTGGCTGCAGCCGAGGACCCAGTAGAACTCAGTGGGGAACCAATCGGGCGCTCGCGTCTGCCAGAACGGTGTCAGACTGCCGCCCACCCCGAGAACGTCGGGGTCGGCATACCCCGTCGCCAAGCGTTCCAGCCAATCGGGGGCCGCCTCGGCGTCGTCGTCTAGGAAGGCAACGATGGGTGTCCGCGTGGCGGCCACTCCGGAGTTGCGGGCGCCCGAGATGCCGCGTGGCTCCACGTTCTCGACCACGGTGACGTTGGGGAATGCCGCACGGGCGCGAGCCAGCAGCGCTGGGCTGTGGTCGATCACGAGTACCACCTGGCGAGGCGGCAACGTCTGCTGCTCTGCGGAGCGCACGGCGGCGACAAGCTCGTTCCACCGTTCCTCGGTGTAAGCGCAGATGACCACAGACACGTCGAGGGAGCTACCGCTCATCAACACTGACTCCAGGAGCCTTGCTGCCGGCCGCACGTTCACTGACTTTGGGGTGCCTGCAAGAATCGGACCGCGGGCGGGCCCGACGGCACGCTAGCGGGCACAGTCTATCGCCAAAACCCTAGCGGCGCCATCCTCATACACGGGGCGGTAGAGAGGCGACTGGGCAAGGGCCATCCCGTCCAGCGGTCCGCCGACAGCGCCGACATACACGTATGTGACACCCTCGCGGCACAGCTGGGCGACCCCCTGGTCGGTCAGAAGGGTGGCCGTGTCGAGGGCGGAGAGCGATCGCATACGGGAGACGTACCCCGCCGTGACGAGTTCCGTCTGGTAGTTGATGACCGGTACCGTCACCTGCCGCGCGGTGGCGATGGTGAGCCACCAGCCGGCGTCGGACCCGACAACCAGGCCGTCCTGTCCCGTGGCGGAGAAGGAGTTGATGAGGAAGCTGGCTTCCGGATCGGTGTTCTGCTCGATCCAAGCGAATGCGCGGACGTCCTCGGCGCGAACCAGCACGTAGAGTTCGTTGATGATGTTGCCATAAGACAGAAGGCCGGCGGCGGAGCCCGCCACCACGGCGGCTGCGGCGAGCGCTTTCGGCGAGACCCTGACCCGAGCGTGAAGGAAGCCGGCGGCCTCCGCCAGGAACACCCCGATGAACGGACCGGTGATCAGGTAAAGGGCCATGTAGACGGCGATGTAGTTGACCTGATGGAGGGCGCGGATGGGGGTCCGGTAGCCGTTAGCGGTCAGCAACATGCAGCCCAGCCAGATCAGCAGCGCCAAGGTAGGGCGCGCGTGACGGCGAAGGCCCGTGACAGCTCCGGCGACTCCCAAGAGGAGTACCGGCAGCGTCTCGTACTCAAGGATGGGCGGCGCCTCGAAGAAGAGTCGCCCGAAGTCGGCGCTGTAGGTCACGTGTGCTGATCTCCACACGGCCTGCTGCGTCTGCAGGACGCGCCATACCCAGGGCGCTGCCACCAGCGCCCCGGCGAGGGCGACAATCCCCGGCGCTAGCAGCGCCGCAAGGCGGTGGCGGCGCTGGTAGAGCAGAGCGACGGTGGCAACCACTAAGCCCAGGGCGAGCATGTAGACCAGGTAGTGGGCAAACACCATCGCGGTGAGGGAGAGAGCGCCCAGAACTCCGGCTGCCGCCCGGCGCCGTCGCTGGGCGGCCCCAACGAGCAGGTAAGAAACCAGTGGCAGGAGCGTCTGGCCGAGAAGCTGGGTGTCGCGGCTCCAATTGGCATAATACTGCGGCATCTTGGTCCACAGGCCGACTGCCAGGGCGGCTCCCAGCGCCGCGCGGCGGTCGCCGAAGAAGGTCAAGGTCAGCAGGTAGACGCCCAGGGGAGCGAGCACGCTCAGGAACCGCTCGGTCCAGAACACCGCCCACCATGCCGGGACATCGGTGAGCCAGGAGATGGCGGCCGCCCAGGCATGGAAGCCGAAATGGTAGGAGAATGTCGTGCTGGTGGGAATGTAGGCGCCCCAGTCGGAGGGAAGGCCCTGCTGCTGCAGAAAGAGGGAGACGGCGGCAGTGTGGTTGACAGCATCTCCCCAGAGGGGCCAGACCACGCTGCGTACCTGCCACAGACGCAGCGCCGCCGTCGCCAACACCACCGCAAGCACCGCCCACTCGTGGCCGCCGAAGCCGGGGCGCGCGCCCTTATCGCGGCGAAGGAAGTGGACGGCGGTTGCCGCCAGCAGACTGACGGCGGCGTAGGCGCGAACCACGGTAGAGGTCAGCGGCAAGCCCACGACCGCGGCCAGGGCGACGGCGAGCGTCCAAGCAGCCAGGCCGAGCAGCAATCGAACCGCGATTCGGGCCCATACGGGCTCATCGGCGAGGGGGTCATACGCCCTGCCGGCGAGGTAGCCGGCAGGGTACGCCATGAGGATCAGCACGACGAAGGATTGGAGCGCGACCAGGTTAGGGTCTCCTGAGAGCCTCGACCTACTCGTGGCCGGAGCGGTCGGGAGGCTGTCTTCGGTTGGGAACGCAGCAGCCGGCCACCGACACCAAGATGGCGGCCACCGCGACCATGCCGCTGGCGATCGCCAGTTGCACGATCGCTCGCGGCGGCGGGCCCACTAAGAAGCACCACAAGAGCACGGCGCAGGCGGTCAACATGAACCAGACGCCGAAGGCCATCGACACCAACGTCAGGCGGAGAAACCCATCGCGCGGCGCCATCGCCGACACCTCCTGTGGGGTAGCTCTCATCTGTATTGGCGGCCTGTCGGTCCGCACCTTACCATTCGGTTCTCGGCCGGTCAAGGCGCTATCCGACGGGCGGATCCCACTTGAGGTGAGACGATGCCGGAACAGCACGTGGCGGCCCCGATACTGGTGATCACGGGGCGATCGAACAGCGGCAAGACGACGCTGATTGAGGCGCTTGTTCCTGAGCTGCGCAGCCGAGGGTATCGGGTAGGCGTCATCAAGCACCTGGGCAGTGCGCTGGCCCTAGACCAGAAGGGCAAGGATACCGATCGCTTCTGGGAAGCGGGCATTGACGCCCTCGGAGTGCTCGCGCCGGACCGGACACTGCTCATGTGGCGGGACACGGGCGGCAGTCCCGAGGCGCTAGCCGCTCAGATGGAGGTGGACATCGTCCTGGCGGAGGGGTTCAAGAGCAGCGCTCACCCTGCTATCGTGGTTACCGGAGGCCGGCCCACGGACGCAGTCGAGCTCGGTGGAACCAGGCCGGTGGTAGCGGTGGTGGGGGACGCGCCCGCCGGCGTAGGTCCGGTCTATGGTGTCGCCGATGTGGAGGGGATCGCGGATCGAGTAGTGGACTGGCTCAGGCGCCGACAAGGTGCTGGATGATCGAGGCGCCTGCTAGGTGCCAGGCGGCCAGCCAGACAGCCACAAGAGCGAGGGCCATCGCAAGGGCAGCATACACGATGCTCTGCCCGCGGGTATGAGTAGGCCCGGAGGCGTCCACGGGATCGCTGTCTGCGCCGCCGATGAGAGCCAGAGCCAGGTACGACATGAGGAGGGAAGACCCGCCATAGCTGACTAGGGGCAGGGTAACGCCGGTAAGAGGGAGCAGTCCCGTGCTGCCCCCGATTATCACCACGGCCTGCCCCACCAGCAGGGTAGCCACGGCGGTTGCGAGAAGGGCCTCCAAGGCGCTGCCGGCGCGGCGGTAGGCGCGGCGCAACTGCATCAGGAGCACTCCGTACAGCAGGACGACCCCCAGTGAGCCAACCAGGCCCAGGCGCTCCCCGATGGCAGCGATGATGCTGTCGGTGTGGGCGGCCGGCACGTGGACAGTCTCGGAGGCGAGCAGCCCAACGCCCCAAACGCCGCCCTCGGCCAACGCCCGCGCCCCCTGAACGATCTGGTAGGACGCACCCGTGGGATCGCTCCAGGGGTCCAGCCAGGCATCGAAGCGAACCTGGACGTAGGGCATGGCGACATAGGCCAGGGCTCCCCCAATGGAGACGGCCCCCATCCCCAACAACAGGCGTTGCCATCGTCCGCCGGCGGCGAACATGATGAGCGTGCCTACAAGCGCCGCCATCAGGGCGGCGCCCAGATCTCCCTGGAGAGCCAGCACCGCCAGGCTGACGGCGACGGCGCCGTAGGCCCAGGGACGGCGCTGGGCGGTGTTCGAGCCGGCGAGGTGCAGGGAGAGAAGCAGCGCGAGCGCCAACTTGAGGAGCTCCGACGGCTCGAAGTAGGCGGGGCCGATGTCCAACCACTGACGTCGCGCCCCGCCGGACGGGTTCACCCCGGACGTGAAGGTGAGGAGCACGAGGCCCAGGGACACCGCGAATAGCGGCACGCTCAGCCGGCGGAGCTGCGCGGCGTCACCCGCATATCGGGCCACCACCGCGTAGAGGCAGAGTGAGATCAACGACCACAGGCTCTGCAGGTAGGCGAACTTGGGCGCCACCACGGCGAGGACGAACAGCCCGAGAAGGTTCAGAGCCACGGCGGTGGGCAGGAGCCCGAGGCGAGCGGCCGGTGCCAGCAGTGAGAGGTCGACGCTGATCAGGCAGCCGGCAAGCGGCACCGCCACTATGAGCGCCAGAAGGCCAGCCGTGGGATAGCCCTGGCCGCGGAGGTAGGCGGCAATTGCGGCGGCCGCCACCGTCTGCAGCACTAGTATCATGGACGGCGCCGGCACCAGCCAGTCTCGGCACCTGGCGCGGTCTATTGCGGCGGCATCCGGGAGCGCGTTAGCCAAGGAGAAGCGCCAGCCTCTGTCTCGTGGTCTGGGAGATGCGCGCCGGATCCGTCATGACGGCGTTGTCCAGCGCATGGCGGCATTGGCTCTCGCACTCGATGGGGAGCATACGGGCGAGCCGAGCGATGGCGTGCCTGGCGACCTCGATGTTCGCCTGAGCGTTGGCGATGACGGCCTCTACCGTCACCGCCGTCTCCGTCTCGTGCCAGACGTCGTAGTCGGTCACGTGGGCCATGCAGGCATAGCAGAGGCCCGCTTCCCGGGCGAGTTGCGCCTCGGGGGAGGCGGTCATGCCGATGATGTCTGCGCCCCAGGAGCGGAACGCGTGCGACTCGGCCTTGGTGCTGAAGCGAGGGCCCTCGATGGTGATGAAGGTTGCGCCCTCGTGGACGGTGGCCTCCTCGCCGTCGCGGAGCGCGTCGGCCAGCAGCCGGCTGAAGTGGGGACAGAAGGGCTCCGCGAAGCCTATGTGGCCCACGATGCCCTCCCCAAAGAAGGTGTTGTCGCGGCGCAGCCGGGTGAAGTCGATCAGTTGGTCGGGAACCACCACGTCGCGCGGGCGTAGGTGCTCCCTCAGGCTCCCACAGGCGCTTACGGCAAGCACATGGCTGACCCCAAGAGACTTGAGGGCCCAGATGTTGGCGCGGGAGTTGATCTCGGTGGGGCTGATAACGTGTCCGCGGCCGTGCCGCGGCAGGAAGGCCAAGCCGACATCGCCGAGGCGACCCACGGTGATCACGTCAGACGGGGCCCCGAAAGGCGTGTCAACGGCCGTCTCCGAGACATCCGAGAGTCCCTCGATGTGGTAGAGGCCGCTGCCGCCAATCACTCCTAGATGCACTGCGGACATTGAACTGTCTCCATTTGCTGACCATAGCGTGGTGGGCGCCGGGGCACTGTCAGGCGAGTCCGCGGTGTTGGCGCTAACCTGTGCTCGGGCCGCCTGTTCGCAAGCGTGATTGTAGACAGCAGCTATCGCTCGGTCAAATGCCTCTCGTCGGGAACCTGCCCCTCACGCTCCTGCGGCGCTTGGTAGAATGACGCACGGCAGGCGGCTGGGGTTCCCATCGTGTACGTGCTGGCACGCAAAACGCTTGTCCGTTAAGATCGGTCCAGTGGTTGGGGGAGGGAGTGTGGAGCCGGCAGTAAGTCGCAAGTTGAAGGACGGGACTCCGCGTCTCGTCAACCCGAGCGAGATCGAGTTTGCCCGACTATTAGACTATTACCGCATCGATTGGACCTATGAGCCCCGGTCTTTTCCCCTCCGTTGGGACGAGCAGGGCCGTGTGCTGGAGGCCTTCGCGCCGGACTTCTACCTGCCCCAAGAGGATCTGTTCATCGAGCTCACTACCATGCGCCAGAGCCTAGTGAACCGCAAGAACCGCAAGCTACGGCTACTGCGCGAGCTGTACCCTGAGGTGAACGTGAAGCTGATCTACCGGGGCGACTACGAGGCCCTGCTGGCTAAGTACGGGATAGACGCTTCCGCGAAGCCTCCGGTTGAGGGTGAGGAATGAGCGGCGCCGCGGGAGAGCAGCTCGGCGCGGACACCCAGATGAAGCTCTCCGAGCGCGAGATCGCGGCGCGTGTGAAGGAGCTGGGAGCCCAGATCGCCGCGGACTACGCCGGGCTGGAGCCGGTGCTGGTCGGTGTGATGAAGGGTATGTTCATCTTCATGGCCGACCTGGTCCGGGCGACGCCCATTCCCCTGGTGGTCGACTTCATGGCCATCTCGCGCTACGGTCCCACGGCGAAGACGAAGGGCGTGGTGCGTATTGTGAAGGACCTGGACGTCAGCATCACCGGCCGGCATGTGCTCTTTGTCGAGGACATCATCGACACCGGCATGACGCTCAACTACATCCTGCGCACTCTGTCGGCTCGGCGCCCGGCGAGCCTCAAGGTGTGTGCCCTGGTGGATGTGCCCCGCCGCCGGTTCATCGACCTCCCGATAGCTTACCGCGGCTTCACCCTGGAAGAGGGCTTCCTGGTCGGGTACGGCCTGGACTACCGTGAGAGGTACCGGAATCTGCCCTATCTAGGACTCCTGGACGAGGGCCGGGTACGTCCTAGTGCTGGCGCGTGACGGTGAAGCGGAACAGGGTGACCGGCTCGTGAGGCCCGATGCCCGCTTTCTGCATCGCGATCGAGACCTGACGTTCGGTCGAGTCCACGCCCTCTAGGTCCGGAAGAAGCAGCCCCCGCCGGCGGCCCGACTGCACAATCACCCCGTAGCGCTTCGGATCCAAATCCGCCGGAGAGCGGGCCGGTTCGGGCTCCGACAGCACGTCCACCGAGATCACCAAGTTGTCCAGTTCGGCCGGCCTAACCGGCGGAAAGCGAGGGTCGCGGCTGGCGGCGCTTATGGCGTTCTGGATGATCTCCTCGGCCAGGGTGGCGGCCGCGGGCTCCACCGTTCCGATGCACCCGCGCAGGCTGCCGTCACGAAGGTGGAGAGAGACAAAGGAAGCGGCGCGCCCACCCAGTTCGGGAGGAACCGGGTCGGGCACGCGAATCACCTCGGCCCTCTCCACGTACGTCCTGATGGCCCGCTCGGCCAGGCGCACATGGGGGCTTTTGTTGTCCATGGGGCTAGACGCTCCTCACTCCAGTGCCGGGTCCTTCTCGCGGCGGCGGCGGATCCGCGCCAGAGGGGAGAGAACCTCGGATAGCGAAGGCTGACCGATCTCCTGCAATTCGTAACGCACGCGTTCGACCGGACGGCTGACGTCGAGCACGCGGCTGAGGTCAATCGGCGTCGCGGCGATCACGAGATCGACGGGCGTGCGCTCGATAGTCTGCTGCAGCTCCTGCATCTGGGCCGGCCCGTACCCCATGGCAGGCAGGACCGCGCCCAGGCTCGGGTAGGACCGATAGGTGTCGGCGATGGTGCCGACGGCATAGGGCCGGGGATCCACGACTTCACCGGCGCCGAAACGCCGAGCAGCGAGGATGCCGGCACCGTAGGTCATCCCACCGTGGGTGACGGTTGGGCCGTCCTCAACGACGAGCACGCGCTTGCCCCGGATGGCGCTCGGGTCGTTCACGGCGATGGGCGACGCGGCCTCGATGATCATGGCGTTAGGGTTCACCGAGGCTATGTTGTCGCGCACGGTGTCGATGTCCGCTCGTGTGCCGCTGTCCACCTTGTTGACGACCACGCAGTCGGCCATGCGCAGGTTGGCCTCGCCCGGATGGAACCGGAGTTCGTGCCCGGGACGCAGCGGGTCGACCACCACGATGTGTAGGTCGGGCCGATAGAAGGGGAGATCGTTGTTGCCCCCGTCCCACACAATGATGTCGGCTTCGCTCTCAGCTTGCCGGAGGATGGCGGCGTAGTCGACGCCGGCATACACGACATGCCCGCGCTCGATGTGGGGCTCGTACTCCTCCCGCTCTTCGATGGTGCACTCGTGCTGGTCAAGATCGTCCAGGTTGGCGAAGCGCTGGACGGCCTGCCGGGAGAGGTCGCCATACGGCATGGGATGGCGGATCACGGCAATCCGGCGGCCCCAGGCGGCCAGTACGTCGCAGATGCGACGGGTGGTCTGGCTCTTTCCCGACCCGGTGCGGGCCGCGCATACCGATACAACCGGCAGGCTGGAGGTCAGCGCAGTCGATGCGGGTCCCATGAGCCGGAAGTCGGTGCCCGCCGCCAGGCAGCGGCTCGCGAGGTGCATCACCTGCTCGTGTGACACGTCGCTGTAGGCGAAGACAGCCTCGTCAACCTCCAGTTCCCGCACCAGGCGCTCCAGGTCGGCCTCCGGGAATATGGGGACGCCTTCGGGGTACAGAGGCCCGGCTAGGTCGGGAGGATAGCGCCGGTCGCTGATGTTGGGGATCTGGGTGGCCGTAAAGGCGACGACGGTGGAATTGGGGTCCTCTCGGAAGGCGACGTTGAAGTTGTGGAAATCGCGGCCGGCGGCACCCAGGATTAGGACTTTCCTCTTAGACATGTGGACCCCTCGAGCAGAATCTGTGGTTAGGCGAGACGCGCCAGTTGGACGCCCATCTCATACAGCAGGACTAGCGGTCCCATGACCAGCATCATGGTCACCGGGTCGGGCGTTGGAGTGATCACTGCGGCCAGCACGGCGATGCCGACGATCGCGTACCGACGTGCGGAGGCTAGCTTGCGATAGTCCACCACCCCGAGCTTGCTGAGGAAGTAGATGATCAGCGGCATCTCGAAGACGACGCCGATCCAGAACATCAGAGTGGTGACGAAGCCGATGTAGTTCTGCACCTGGTAGGTCGGCGAGATGATGTCGGCCATGAAGCCGCTGAGGTAGCGGATTGAGAAGGGGATGACGATGAAGGCGGAAAAGACCGCTCCGGCGGCGAAGGCGATGGTGGCCGTGGGGAGCAGCCAATAGAGATAGCGGCGCTCGTGTGGGTATAGGCCCGGGATGATGAACATTATGATCTGATAGAGGATGACGGGCATTGAGAGGATGAGCCCGAGAATGAGGGCCACCCGGAAGTACATGAAGATCGAGTCGGTCGGAGATAGCGCGATGACCTGAGCCTCGGTCGGCAGCGGGCTTATCAGCAGGTCGAAGGCCTTCCGGGCGAAGATGAACCCTACCACCGTACCAACGGCCAGCCCGAGCGCTGCCTTCATGATGCGGTCTCGAAGCTCGATGAGATGATCCATCAGGGTCATCTCGGCTTCCACCATGTCCGGTGGAGCGTCCTCGTCGGCGACGGCCGGGACTAGTGCTTCCTCCTCGTCGGATGCGGTACGCTTCACTAGGTCAAGAATGGTGCGGATCTTAGCCACGTCTAGTCCTTCCCGGGCGGACAGTTGCCGTTGGGCGTGAGGATCGGTGCGGCAGCGCCGGACGAGACACGGCCGGGGGTCGTCGCTCGGCGATCTTGCGCGCGGACAGGTGGGCCATGCGAGCCTGGGGCTGAACGTGCTCCAGGGCAACCCGGTGACCATTGCTGGACGCAACCGCCTGGGGCGCCTTCTTCCAGACGGGGAACATCTTCTTGCCCACAACCTCTTCGAGCACCTCCCACTGACCTTCGCTGTTGCGGGTGAGAGGCAATCCCACGATCTCGTCCTTGCTGTCGGCGATGCCGGACTTCTTGTAGGTCGGCGAACCGGTGCTCAGCCTGGAGGTAGAGGATGCCGGCGCGGTACTGACAGCCGCGACCGGCTTGGCGGCCGTCGAGGTCGCCGGTGCGGAGGTGATGGGCTTGGCCGCCCCAGGCGCTGTGGCGCCGGCGGTGGCGCCGGCCGGCTTCGCCGCCGGCGCCGTGGCCGTACCCTGGGCAGGAGCGATGTCCGATGCGGCCTTAGCAGGCTGCGCCCCAGGCTTGTCGTGGACGACCTCGTTGACGGTCTTCGTGGCGTCCTTGACCGCCTCGTCCACCGACGAACCCACGTCCTTGGCCGCCGACGCTAGGTCCTGCTGTATACCGACAAGGTCCGAGCGCATGCTCTTGACTTCGTCGCGCACCGAGTCCAGGTCTTGGGTGATCTCCCGCCAGTCTTGCAGCAGCTCGGGGTCGAGGTTGTTGACCATGTCGCGCAGGTCCCGAACCGCCTTGCCGGCACGGCGCGCCACCTCGGGGAGGCGCTGGGGGCCGAACACCACCAGGGCCATGACCAGGACGAGGAAGAACTCGCCGGGCCCGATGTTGAAGAAGTTCATAGGCTCCTAGGCACTCCTGACCTTGGTTGCCGGTTGCCGGCGGCGCACAATGGCCCCCAGGACCCCGTTCACAAAGCGTGGCGAGCTATCGGATCCGTATCGCTTGGCCAGCACGACGGCCTCGTTGATCGCCACCTTGGTAGGAGAGTCGCCGTAGAGCACCTCAAAAGCAGCGAGTCTCAGAATGCTGCTGTCTACCGGGGCTACCTGATCCAAAGGCCACCCGGGGGCACTCTCAATAATGGCCGCGTCCAGGGCGTCCCTGTGCTCAGTGGCGCCGGCGAGGAGTTGTCGGGCGAACTCAAGCACCTCGGGGGCGTACTCCACGTCCTCTTGCCGGCGGGCGAACACCGCCATCGGCGCTCGGCGGGCGACTTCGGACTCGTAGAGCACTTCCAGAGCTAAGGTGCGGGCCATGCGTCGCGGTCTCATATGGTTCAGGCGTAGGTTGCCGCCCGGACCCCCTCTATCTGGACATTGACCTGGCGGACCTGCATGTCCGTCATCTCCGTGATGGCCCGCGACACCGCCGCCTGCACGCGACGGCTGACGTCGAGCAGGCTGAACCCGGCGCTCACCACCAGCCGGAGATCGATGGCTACATTGTTGCCGTCCAGATGGAGCTCAACTCCCGGTGCTCGGCGGCCACGCAGAACGCGCAGGATCCGCTCGAGTCCGCTCTCTTCCATGCGGGCGACGCCCGGCACCGAAACGGCAGTGAGCGCTGCGATGGTGGCGACAACGCGGGGATGAACGACGATACGGTCTGACTGGTTCGGCAATGATCTCCTCCGTTGCCGAGATGCTAATGCATCAGCAGACCACCGTCAACACTCAGGACCTGGCCGGTGATGAAACCGGCCGCCTCGGAAGCGAGGAAAGCCACTGCTGCCGAGACGTCGCCTGGTTGGCCGAGCCGTCCCAGGGGAGTGGCCTTGAGGGCCTCGGCCACCAGCTCCGGGGGCAGACCGGCGGTCATCTCGGTATCCACGAAGCCGGGAGCAACCATGTTTACGGTGATGTTTCGCGAGCCGACTTCCTTGGCGAGGGACTTGGTGAACCCGACCAGACCGGCCTTGGCGGCGCTGTAGTTCGTCTGGCCGGCGTTGCCGCCCAGCCCCGAAACGGAACCGATGTTGATGATGCGGCCATAGCGTTGACGCATCATGGGGCGTAGCGCCGCTTTGCTGCAGGCATAGGCGCCCTTGAGAATCGTGTCGACCACCAGGTCCCAGTCGGCCTCGGAGAGCCGCAAGAGCAGCGTGTCCCGGGTGACGCCAGCGTTGTTGACCAACACGTCCAGTCGGCCCATAGCCTCCACTGCCTGGTTGACGAGGCTGGTGGCGGCCGCGAAGTCGGACACGTCGGCCTGCATGGCAAAGGCGCGCCGCCCCATGCCCTCGATCTGGGCGACGACCTCGGCCGCAGCTGCGGCATTCCCGCGGTAGTTGACCACCACGTCGGCTCCGCGCGCGGCCAGGTCAAGCGCTGTCTGCCGCCCGATGCCGCGCGAGCCACCGGTGATGAGGGCGGCCCGCCCCTCGAAGTCCTGCCCGCTCATGGCGCCACCTCCACTTCGCTGAGTAACGTCTCGATCTCCTCTGCCCCGGTCAGGACGCGGACCGGAGGTGCTCCCGGGATGCGTCTGTTGAGTGCGCTCAGCACGGACTTCGGCCCCAGTTCCCAGAGGCCGGCGGCGCCCAGGTTGGCGATCTCAGCGACGACGGCGGGCCAGTTCACGGGCTTGACCAGCTGAGCCGGCAACTCGGCGCGTATCTCGTCGGGGTCGCGCAGCGGCTTCTGGGTGGCATTCCCCACCACGGGGAAGGCCGGCCGGGTCAGCGGCACCCGGTGGACGAGAGGCGCCAGGAGGTCGCAGGCCGGCTGCAGGAGGGGGGAGTGTGACGCCACGCTGATGGCGAGCCTCAATGCACGGCGGGCCCCTCGCTCACGCGCCAGCTCCTGCACGCGCTCCAAGGCGCGGTCGTGGCCGGCCACCACCAACTGGCCCGGGCAGTTGAGGTTGGCCACGCCGGCAGAGCCGCCCGTCTCGGACGACGCCTGGCGGCAGATCTCGAAGGCCGCCTCATCGGCGAGGCCGAGAAGGGCAACCATGCCCGACGGCTCGCCGGCAGAAGCGCCCATGCAGCGTGCTCGCTCGGCAACCAGCGGCAGGGCATCAGCCACGCTCAAGGCTCCTGCGGCCACCAATGCGCTGTACTCGCCGAGACTGTGCCCCGCGGCGGCCACAGGGACCACGTCGAGACGAGCGGTGAGCACGCGCCAGATGGCGGTGCTGACGGCCACGATGGCCGGCTGGGCGTACTCGGTCCGCTGAAGGACTTCATCCGGCCCCTCAAAACAGAGCGAGGTTAGGGAGTAGCCCAGGGCAGCATCAGCCTCATCGAAGAGGGCGCGCGCTTCGACGTAGGAACGGTGAAGGTCGGCTCCCATGCCGACGTGCTGCGTGCCCTGGCCGGGGAAGACCAGGCCGATTCCGCCGATCGCCATCAGCCGGCGCCACCCACCAGGAAGCGGCTCAGGCCGGTCAGAGTCTCCTCTGCCTCGCGCATGATCCGCTGCACAACCTCCTGGCAGGAGACCACGTCTGAGACAAGGCCGCAGGATTGTCCGCTCATGACGGTCCCGGTGTCCACGTCGCCCTCTATGGCGGCGCGGCGCAGGCGCCCGGTCCCGAAGCGGATGGCTTCCTCCTCGGTGCAGCCGCTGCGCTCCAGTTGGGCGAACTCGTGAGTCATCCGGTTCTTGATGGCGCGCACGGGATGCCCCAGCGAGTGACCGGTGGTCATGGTGGAACGGTCGCCGGCGCGGACGATCCGCTGCTTGTAGTTGTCGTGCGCCGTGCATTCGGTGGTGCAGACGAACCGGGTACCCATCTGGATGCCCTGGGCCCCGAGAGCGAGCGCAGCAACTAGGCCTCGCCCATCGGCGATGCCGCCGGCGGCGATCACCGGCACCTTGACCGCATCGACGACTTGCGGGACAAGGGGCATGGCGCCGACGTCGCCGACGTGGCCTCCGGCCTCGGCGCCTTCGGCCACCAGTGCGTCCACGCCGGAGCGCTCCAAGCGCTTCGCCAGGGCAACCGAAGCAATGACGGGTATCACTACGATGCCGGCGTCCTTGAGCCGAGACACGAAAGGCCCGGGATTGCCGGCGCCCGTCATGATCACCTTCACGCCTTCTTCAATACACACGTCAAGAACATCCGGAACGTGGGGTGAGAAGAGGGGGACGTTGACGCCGAAAGGCCTGCCGGTGAGGGTCTTGGCGAGGCGAACCTGGCTGCGGACATAGTCCGGCGGGCAGTCTCCGCCGCCGATGACTCCCAGGCCGCCGGCATTCGATACCGCCGCCGCCAACTCGGCGGTGGCGATCCAAGCCATGCCTCCCTGCAGGATGGGGTACTTGATGCCCAGCAGGTCGCACAACGGAGTGACTATCATTTCGCCTCCTGAGGTGAGCAGCGGTACCTGGAGGGTGGGGGAAAGAGAAGGCCGTGCGCACATAACGCACGGCCGGTAAGCCTCGGCCCGCGATCGACGGTACTAGACTAGCTCTGCCCCATGTCTACCACTTCGCGACCCCTGTAGGTGCCGCAAGAAGGGCAGACGTGATGGGGAAGGCGCGGTTCGCCACACTGTGGACAACGGATGAGGTTGATCCTCGACAGCGCGTCGTGTGACCGGCGCCGATCCCGGCGTCCCTTGGAGATCTTTCGCTTCGGTATGGCTCCCATTTCCTCTCCTATAACACCCCAAGTCCTAATCAGTCGCGCCCTGAGCGAAGAGGTCGCGGAGGCAGCTCCAGCGATCGTCCGGCTCCGGTTGGCACTGGCAGGGCCCCTCGTTCAGATCCTTACCACACTGTTGGCACAAACCGGCGCAGTCCACGTCGCAAAGCAGTTGCACCGGCAGCGCGGCCTCGAGTTCCTGTCGCACCGCGTCATCGAGCTCCAGCACTTGATCGACGCCGATCACCAGTTCCTCGTCGGTCTCATCATCGGGCTGAGGCCAGATGCGGAACCCGGTTCGGATGTCTACGGTGGGCCGATACTCGTCGGAGAACCCGGCGCAGATCTCGGTGATGACGGGCCTGAGGCATCGGGAGCACTCGGCTTCGATGTCCACCCGGACCTCGACCTCAGCCAGGACGCCGTCCTGGGTCCGCATCAGGTGCACCTTGCCGCTCAGCGGACCGACGAGGCGCGCTCCTTCCAGGCTGAACTCGGGCTTCTCGTCGATCGCGTAGTGCCTGACGCCGCCGACGCTGCCCTTGAGGAGTTCTGCCACGTTGTACTGCATCACGCCCTCCGACCGGGCATGATAGCATCGGCCGGTGCGCTGCCGCAAAGAACCGCTAGCTTTCGCCGGACATGACAACGCCGCCGGACCAGCCGACGGCGCGTCCTGAGGCTCACCTGGAGAGACCTACCTATCGGTCGACCTGCTATTGTCTCCGCCGACGCTAGCCAACCCGTTCCGCACTTCCTGGTGGACGCTGCTCAGGTGCTGGTCCAAGCGCCGAAGGACCTGCAAGGCGTAGTCGTCTGCGCCCTGCCGCATGGCTAGGGCCTGATCTTCCGCCTGCTTGATGATGTGCTCGGCGCGCAGACGGGCGGACTGCACGACCTCGTGCTGGTCCACCAGAGCGGCGACCTGCTGCCGAGTAGATTCCATCACCCTCTCGGCCTCGTCTTGCGCTTCCGAGATCACGCGGGCGCGATCCTGCTGCATGCGCCTCGCGGCCTTGATCTCCTCCGGTACGGCAACGCGCAGCTGGTCGATGATCTCGAGGAACTCCTCCTCATTCACGACCACACCTGACGTCAGTGGCAGGCGGCGACTGCGGTTCAGGAGCGATTCCAGGCGATCCACCAGTTGGAGGATGTCCATATCCTCAGCCCTCCAGGCCCTTGGGAGGTGTCGTTGATGCCGTATGGTAGCGCTCTCGCAGAGCCTGAGCCACCGGCGCCGGCACCATGCACCTGATGTCTCCCCCGGCTCGGGCCACGTCTTTCACGATCGTGGAGCTGAGGAAGGCGTGTTCCAGACTCGTCATCAGGCACACGGTATCGATGGTCGGTTCGAGCTTCCGGTTCGTGAGCGCCATCTGGTACTCGTACTCAAAGTCGTAGGTGACCCGCAGGCCCCTAACAACGACTTTAGCTCCCTGATCTCGCGCGAAGGCCACGGTTAGCCCCGAGTAGGGGACCACCACGGCACTCTCTATGTCGGAGACGGCGTCGCGAAAGAGGGCGACCCGCTCATCGACTGTGAACAACACGGCCTTGTTCGGCCTATCGTACACTCCGATGACCAGTCTGTCGAAGAGAGACGCCGCTCGGCGCGCTATGTCCAGGTGGCCGTAGTGTATGGGATCGAAGGTGCCCGGGTATATGGCGGTTGCCAAGTTGCTGCCCCCTTATGCGGTCAGCGGTGCACGACTCCAGAAGCGCCTGAGTTCATCGACAAGGGCCTGCAACTGGGGTGCCGACAGTGTCGGGTCTCGGTCAAGCAACTGCTCGGCCGCGCTCCGCGCCAGGTCGGCAGTGTGCAGATCGCTCAGTCGGGCGATGTTGAGCGTAGGTAGACCGCTCTGCCTGGTGCCCAGGAACTCACCGGGACCGCGCAGCTCAAGGTCGATCTCGGCCAGCCGGAAGCCATCGGTCTCTTGCTCGATGGCGTGGAGACGCCGCTCGCCGACCTCGCCGGGGTGATCCGACATGAGGATGCACCAGGAGCGGTGCTCTCCGCGGCCCACTCGGCCGCGGAATTGGTGCAGTTGGGCGAGACCGAAGCGGTGAGCCTGCTCGATGAGCATTACCGTGGCATTGGGCACGTCGATGCCCACCTCCACCACGGAGGTAGAGACCAGGATGTCGATCTCTCCCCGCGAGAAGCTCTGCATCACGGCATCCTTCTCGTCGGGCGGCAACTGCCCGTGCAGTAGGCCGATTCGGAACTGCGGGAAGACCTGCTTCTTCAGGCGCAGATACTCCTCCTCTGCCGCCCGCGAGTCCTCCGACTCGGTTCCCTCGATGACGGGGCAGACGACGTAGACCTGCCGGCCTCTGCCCACTTCAGCGCTAATGAAGGTGTAGACAGGTTCGCGGTCCGCGTCGCGTCGCCAGGCGGTGCGAATCGTCTGGCGGCCCGGCGGCAGCTCGTCCAGCACCGTGACGTCCATGTCGCCGTAGCGCGTAAGGGCCAGGGTGCGCGGGATGGGCGTGGCGCTCATGGCGAGCAGGTGGGGGTGACGGCCCTTGGCCACCAGTTCGGCCCGCTGCTGTACTCCGAAACGATGCTGCTCATCCACGACCACCAGCCCCAGGTCGCTGAAGCTGACCGACTCCTGAATGAGGGCATGGGTGCCGATGACCAGGTTGGCCTCGCCGGAGGCCACCGCTTCCTGAACGGCTGCCTTCTGAGGCGCCGGCAGGCGCCCGATGAGCAGGGCGACGCGGGCGGACCGGAACGGCGTCCCCTGGGCCTGATCCAGCAGGCGCCGAATGCTGCGGTAGTGCTGCTCGGCAAGGATCTCGGTGGGAGCCATGAGCGCTGCCTGCTTGCCGCTAGCGGCAGCAGCCAACATGCTCGCCAACGCCACCACCGTCTTTCCGGAGCCGACATCTCCTTGCAGCAGGCGGGACATGGGGTGTAGGTCGGCCAGGTCCTGCCGAATGTCCGCGATGGCGCGCTGCTGAGCGCCGGTAAGGGAGAAGGGCAGTCCGGCCCCGAACTGCTCCAGCCACTCGTCGGACACCGTGAGGGGAGTGCCGACGGCCTGTCGGGCGCGGAGGCGTCGCTGCAGGAGCCCTATCTGCATGAGCAGGAACTCATCGAAGGCGAGGCGACGGCGCGCGCGATCCAGGTCTTCCCAGGTATCGGGGAAGTGCATGGCACGCAGGGCCCAGTGCAGATCCGCCAGGCCGTACTGCTGCCGAACGTCGGGCGCCAGGGTCTCTCGGATGCCGGCAAGACACTCGTCCAGCGTGCGCCGGATCACGCGTCGTAGCCAGCGCTGCCCCAGCCCCTGGGTGAGCGGATAGACAGGCACGAGGCGGGCCGTGTTCAGATGCTCGTGGCTGAGGGTCTCCCACTCCGGAGACTCCAGGTTGAGCCTGCCCAGGAACAGCCCGACCTTGCCGGATACCATGATCTCGTGCCCGGGCTTGAGGCGCACCTGCAGTGAGCGCTGGTTGAACCAGGTGGCGCGAATCGTCCCGGACGCGTCCGCCAGGATGGCGGTGGTGATGTGCATGTTGGGACGCGTCTGCCGCGTCCGAATGTCCTTGACGTTAGCGATCAGCGACACCTCATCGCCTACGCGCAGATGGCTCACCGGCTTGAGGGTCGAATAGTCGTCATAGCGGCGCGGGAACAGGTAGAGGAGGTCGCGTACGGTGTACACGCCCAGGCGTGCCAGCTGGCGCTTACGGGCATCGCGAATGCCGGACAGCCGGTCCACCGGGTCGTCGGCAGACACCCTCGGAGCGGGTTCCGACTCGGGCGCGGGCGGTTCGGCGGAGGCAGCGGGGCGGGCGCCGGCCCCGTAACGGTCTCGCAAGGTGCTCATCACCAGGCGTACCGACTGCTCGCGCTCATAGCGGTTCATCAACGGGTAGCCCGTGAGGTGTTCCGCCACATAGCCGGCCACCTCGGGATCGATCCCGTCCTCGCTCGCGCGGGCGCACCAGTCGGCCACGAAGCCCTCCACGCCACCGGTGGCGGCCGTGTCGGGATAGCCGCGATCGCGCTCCTCGCGCAGCACTACGGCGAGCCGATGCAGGGCGACCGTCTTCGGGTCGGGAGCGGCCGGAATCACCATGCGCCGTCCAGCCCTTCGGATACGAACAGACCAAGGCAGCGCGGGCCGACACGGGCGGCTACCAGGGGGCCATAGGGGACCGTGGGCACTGCCAGCCCGGGGATGCTCTGCTCGATGCGCTCCCGGAGTGCGTCAACGTTGATCCCCGAGGGCGATGGTCCGGTGAGGACGGCCAATTCGGCGACAGAGGCGAACTCCATCACGAACTCGGTAAGCTTGTCGACCGGGGTGGTGCGCGGCGTTACCTTCTCCAGCGGGATCAGGCGGCCTTCTTCCAACACGACTAGGGGCCGAACGCCGAGTATGCTGGCCAGGATGGCCTGAGAAGGCTGGATGTCGACAGTCTGTTCCAGGGGCTCGAAGTCCTCGGTGTAGAAGAGGGTGTACACGCGCGAGGCGAGCGAGCGAACGACCTGGGCCACCTCCGCTAGATCAGCGCCTCTCGCGGCGGCCTCGGCGGCCACCTGGACTATGCGCTTGAGCCCATAGCTCACCGAGCGGGAATCGATGATCTCGATGCGGGCGCGCCCGAAGAGGCCGCGGGCGATCTCCTGGACCGGCTGGGCTACGGGAACCAGCCCATTGGCCACGTGGACGAAGAGCGCCACCTGGCCGGCACGGGTCACACCCTCCAGCATGGCGGAGATGTCTTCCGTCGCCGGGCTCATGACGGTGACACGCGCCTTGCCCTCCGCAATGATGTCCAGCAGTCGCTCACCGGCGATATCCTGGTCCTGCCGGTAGACGGTGCCGGCCACCGAGTAGCGGAGCGGTAGTACATCGACCTGCAGGTCGCGAGCCTCCTCGGGGGACAGCTCGGCGGCGCTGTCGGTGATGATGCGGACGCTGTTCATTGTGCTGACGCTCCTGCTATGCCTGGCCCCGACGCGCTGGTCTACTCGACTGCGACGATGAAGTGATAGTGAGGCTGGCCGCCGGCCACAACCTCAAGTTCAAGCTCCGGGTAGCGCTTGGCGATCGCCTCCTGCAGTTGATCCGTGGCTTCTTCAGTGGCCTCGTGCCCGGAATAGATGGTAGCGATCTCGTAATTCTCCGCCTCGCAGTCCTTCAAGGCCTTGAGCACCACTCGCGATAGGTTGTTTCCGGTCGCGACCAGTTCGGTGTTCAGGAGGCCGATGAACTCTCCCTCCTTCACCCTCATCCCGTTGACCCGGGCCGAGCGGGTAGCCACGGTGACCTCGATGGTCTGCACCTGGCGCCCTGCCTGGGTCATCGCGTCCACGTTCTCTTCCAGGTCGACGTCGTAGTTGATCGCGAGCAGAGCGCCGATTCCCTCCGGCACCGTCCTTGTCGGCACTACGGCGATGCTCTTCTTCGACAGGGGAAGCGCCTGGGACGCGGCCATGATAACGTTCTTGTTGTTTGGGAGCAGCACCACGTGCTCACTCCCGATCGACTCAGCCGCCGCCAGCAGTTCCTCGACACTGGGGTTCATGGTCTGGCCGCCCTCCACCACGAGGTCGGCCCCCAGGCTCTCAAGGACGCGCCGGAAGCCTTCACCTTGGGACACAGCTACGATGCCCAAAGCCTTGGCCGGCCGCACTTCCTTGTCCTTCGCCCGCTGGGAGATGAAGTTCTGATACTGCTCCTGCATGTTCTCCACGACCACGTCGCTCACCGCCCCGATGCCCACGCCGTAGTTGAGCGGGTCCCCGGGGCGGTCGGTGTGAATGTGGACTTTGATCGTGTTTGAGTCGCCTACGACCAGCAGGCTGTCGCCCATCGGTTCGAGCGCGGTGCGGATGGAATCCACGTCAAGTTGGCGGCCGTGCAGCAGGAACTGGGTATCATAGCCATACTCACTCTCGGCGGCGAAGCTGAACAAGTCAGCCTTCCGTTCGAGCGTCCCGTTCATCTCCACGGTCTGCCCGGTGAGATGCCGGTACATACCTTCCAGGATGATGAACAGACCCTGGCCGCCGGCGTCCACCACGCCCGCTTCGGCAAGTACCGGAAGGAGGCTGGGGGTGGCGGCGACAGCGTGTCGCGCTGCTTCCGTCGCGACGGAGAGCAACTGCGCCGCGTCCATGTTCTCATTGCGCGCCGCACGGGAGGTGGCCACGGCCACCTCCTTGGCCACCGTAAGTATCGTTCCTTCAACCGGGCGCATCACGCCCTGGTATGCGGTGTCTCGGGCGGCCACGAAGGAGTCAGCGATAGAGCGCGGGGAAAGGGTGCCGGCCGCCTGCAGGGCGTCCGCCATGCCCCGGAGCAACTGAGAGAGGATCACGCCGCTGTTGCCGCGTGCACCCATGAGGGCGCCGCGGGCTATCGCCCGGGCTACCTCACCGATGCTGCCGTCGGCCACGGCGGCTGCCTCTGCCACCGCCGCCCGGAAGGTGAGCACCATATTGGTGCCGGTGTCGCCGTCGGGCACGGGGAAGACGTTCAATGCATTGATGGCCTCGGAGTGGTGCTCAAGCCAGGCGAGGCCGGAGGCGAGTGCCTGTCGCAGCGCGTTGCCGTCACAGCGCCCGAGCGCGACTTGCGAAGCACCTCGGCTCTCCTCGCCGGCTTCCACGGCGGCTGCCGGAGCCAGATCGGTCAACTGCGTTTCCTCCAATGCTAGGCTCCCGGTTGCCGAGTGCCGACGCGGACATCCTGCACGTACACGTTCACGCGCAGGGCTGAGGTACCCAGCGCCTGTTCCAGGCGGAAGCGTACCGCGTCGATGACGTTGTCCGCTACGGTGACTATCCGGGTGCCGTACTCGATCACCACGTGCACATCCACCACCACCACGTCCGGCCGCAACTGGACGCGGATGCCCTTGGTCGCGGGCGCTCGGCGGAGAACGGTGAGTATGGCCTCAGAAGCGGTGCGGGATGCCATGCCCACCACTCCATAGCATTCCGACACCGCCTCAGCGGCGATGGTGGCTACGGCAGTGGGGGACACCTCGATGCTTCCAGTATCGCTCATGGTACTCCTAGGTTGTGCGGGGGACTGACTGATAGCGGTCCGGCAATCGACGGCCCGACCTTCGAGCCATGTGGACATGCTCGCCGAGCGACGCCTCTGGCCTCCGCCCCGGCTGGTCCCGTAGGGGCCCGCAGTTGCCCCAGCCGCGGCTGGTGTGATATCCTCGCTCTTCGGTAGCCGAAGGGCCGCCAATCGCAGCGTACTGGGGGTGATTACGTTGGCCAAGTGTCAAATATGCGGCAAAGGCACCGTCTTTGGCAACAACGTGAGCCATAGCAAGCGGGCAACCAGGCGTACATTCGGAGGCAATCTGCAGAAGACGGTCGTCGTCCGAGACGGCCGGCCGCAGCACGTGGTGATATGCACTCGGTGCTTGCGGACTGTGCACCGGGGCTAGCCCGCACCGCGCCTATCGTTCTCTTCGGGCAGCCCCGCAGCGGCTGCCCGTAGTGCTTTAACGGCCTCGGCCACTGGCCGGCCGCCGGCAAACACGGCTGCCCCCGCGACGAGCACGTTGGCGCCTGCGCTCACAAGTGGCGCCGCCGTCCCTCGGTTGACGCCCCCATCCACCTCTATGTCCAGGTGGTTCCGGCCCCGCGCGTCGGCCATCTCCCTCAGCCGTCGCACCTTGTCCAACATCGACTGTATGAACTTCTGACCGCCGAAGCCGGGGTCGACCGTCATCACCAGGACCAGGTCGACGAAGGGGAGGATCTCCTCGGCGAGGGAGAGCGGCGTGGCGGGGTTGAGCGCCAGGCCCGGCTGAGCGCCCGCCTCCCTGATGCTCTCCATGATCCGATTCAGCGTCCAGTTTCCTTCTTGATGCACGACGAGCATGTCGGCGCCGGCACTCACGAAGTCCTGCACGTAGCGTGCCGGTTCCTCTATCATCAGGTGAACGTGCAGCGGAAGAGAAGTGGATCGGCGCACAGCCTCGACCACCAGCGGGCCGATGGTGATGTTGGGAACGAACCGGCCATCCATCACGTCAACGTGGATGGCATCGGCGCCGCCGTGCTCCGCCTCGGCGACCTGTTCGCCTAGCCGCGCGAAGTCGGCGGAGAGGATGGAGGGTGCGATCTTGATACGGTTGGGGTTGCTATCCATGCCGGGCATGTTACATAGTGGTTGCAACGGTGGCAAGGGGCCACGACTCCAGCAGGACAGGGCCCACACGGGAGGCGAAGATGATCGGCGACACGGTGCGGCGGATCGCAAGGAGTCGATGGGTGCTGGCGGCAGTTGGGCTGGTAGTGCTCCTCCCGGCCCTGGCGATGTCGGCTTGCGGATCGCGCGCGACACCCACGCCCACCCCGACGGCCACGGCGAGTGCGACGCCCGTGCCCGCTGCCCTCACCCCCACGGTGACGGCGACTCCTCTTCCGTCGGCCACTCCCACCGCGTCTCCCACGCCCACGCCTAACCCCAACATCAACCCTCTGACCGGCCTAGCCGTGGATGACCCGTCCCTGCTGAAGCGGCCGCCGATCCTTGCCCGCATCGGCAATGACGCACCAATCCGGCCCCAGGCGGGATTGGGCGATGCCGACATCGTCTACGAGGACATCATGGACGGCTGGTCGGTGACCCGCCTAACCGGCATCTTCCTGTCGGAGGATCCGGAGGTCATCGGCCCCATACGCAGCGCGCGTCTGGTGAGCATCGAGTTGGCCAACCAGTACCGGGGTGCGCTGGTGCACTCCGGCGCCAGCGACCAGGTGCGCTGGTTCATTTCCCAGGAACCGTTCACCAATCTGGACGAGTTCTTCCATCCCCGGCCCTTCTACTATGTGGATGGGCTCGGGTGGATGGGCCGGCTGCACACGTCCGCTCCCGCCATCCGAGAGTACCTGGCCGAGAAGGGCTGGGACGCTCCGGTGCAACTGAAGGGCTTCCTGTTCTCGGAGGCAGCGCCGCAGGGAGAAGCGGCAACCAGCATCTACATCCCCTATCCGGGCAGCGCCGCGGTGACCTTCGAGTACGACGATTCGAGCGGAGCCTACCTGCGTTGGGTGAATGGGGCGCCCCATACCGACCGGATCAGCGGCGATCAGTTGGCTGTGAGCAACGTGATCGTGCAGTTCGTCGAGCACCAGGCCACCGACATAGTGGAGGACTCCAACGGCGCTACCTCCATCCGTATGGTAATGACGGGCCGGGGCGAGGCTTGGATACTCCGTGACGGGATTGTGGTCCGAGGCTTCTGGGAGAGGGAGGCGAAGGACCAGCTGACTCGCTTCGTGAACGCAGACGGCGAGGAGATCGCCCTCAAGCCGGGGCGCACGTGGGTGGAACTGGCGCCGCCCGGTTACGGGATCGAGATAGTGGGCGGAGAAGGGTAGCGCCGGCGGGCGTGTTGGGGCATCCCGTGGGCGATGCGCCGATCCCGCGGCGCCCGTGGAGGAGGCCTGACAAGCCGGCCACTCCAGCCGATCTAGATTGCCCCCGCTGAAAGCCGTTCTCTGCGGGCGCCTCCAGGTCACCTGCGCAGCGCTTGCCCTTTGCTTCGATAAAGTGATGTACCAGGCTAGAGGCAAGACGAATCGCGGCGCTGCAGACCGCTGTGTCGGGTCGCCAGGCGTGCTTGCGGCGAAAGCGCGGAGCGGGGTCCCCGTAGTGAACGACCCACACCCCAGGATGCCGGGTAGCCGGCACCCGGTTTGGCGGCCTCGTTTTGCCCAGGTTCGCGCCCTCTCGTATACTCCCTGGCCGGAGTGTGCGGTGCAGATTCGGCGCGTTATTTGACCCGCCCGACTGAGCTGGTATACTTGCTCGGTGCCTGAGCGCCGACGTAGCTCAATCGGCAGAGCAGCGGTTTTGTAAACCGCAGGTTGCGGGTTCGATTCCCACCGTCGGCTCCTCAGAAGCGTGGGCAGGTACCCAAGCGGCCAAAGGGGACTGACTGTAAATCAGTTGGCAGTGCCTTCGGAGGTTCGAATCCTTCCCTGCCCACCTCTCCGTTCATAGTCGTCGGGGCGCCACAGTGACCCCGGTCTCTCGCCCATGTAGCTCAGTCGGTAGAGCACGTTCTTGGTAAGAACGGGGTCATCGGTTCGAATCCGATCATGGGCTTGCGAGCCTGTAGCGTTATCTAGGCAGATCGAGGTTGGGTAGGCCCGCCTCACGAGATTCCAGGAGGTACCGATGGCGAAGGAGCGGTTTGTACGCACTAAGCCGCACGTAAACGTGGGGACGATTGGGCACATAGATCACGGCAAGACGAGCCTAACGGCGGCGATGACGAAAGTGCTGTCGTTGAAGGGGATGTCGAGCTACCGTGAGTTTGGCACGATCGACAACGCGCCGGAAGAGCGTGAGCGTGGGATCACGATCGCCATCACGCATGTTGAGTATCAGACGGAGACACGACACTACGCTCACATCGACTGTCCTGGGCACGCGGACTACATCAAGAACATGATCACGGGTGCGGCCCAGATGGACGGAGCGATCTTGGTGGTAGCGGCGCCGGACGGGCCGATGCCTCAGACGCGAGAGCACGTGCTATTGGCTCGGCAGGTAGAAGTGCCGGCGATGGTAGTGTTCTTGAACAAAGTCGACATGATGGAAGACGAGGAGCTTCTGGAGCTGGTAGAGCTGGAGTTGCGAGAGTTGTTAGACGCGAACCAGTTTCCCGGCGACGAAGTGCCGATCATCCGTGGGAGTGCGTTGCGAGTATTGGAGAGCACGAGCACGGATCCGGATGCGCCGGAGTACGCGTGCATATGGGAGTTGATGCATGCGTTGGACGCGTACATACCGACTCCGGAGCGGGACGTAGACCGTCCGTTTCTGATGATGATCGAGGACGTATTTGGGATCAAGGGACGTGGTACGGTAGTGACCGGTCGAATTGACCGAGGTCGAATCAAGGTCGGGGAAGAAGTAGAGATCATCGGCATACGTGAGACGCGGAAGACGGTAGTGACGGGTGTAGAGATGTTCCGCAAGATTCTGGACGAGGGGGTGGCGGGAGACAACGTAGGGTGTCTCTTGCGTGGCATCGAGCGTGACGATGTAGAGCGGGGTCAGGTATTGGCGAAGCCGGGATCGATCAAGGCTCACGACACGTTCAAGGCGCAGGTATACGTACTGCGTGCGGAAGAGGGTGGACGACACACGCCGTTTTTGCCTGGCTACCGGCCGCAGTTTTACATGCAGACGATGGACGTAACCGGGTCGATCGAGCTACCTGAAGGTGTAGAGATGGTGATGCCTGGTGACAACATCGAGATGGGCGTGAAGCTGATCACGCCTGTGGCGCTGGAAGTGGGTAGCCGTTTCGCGATCCGCGAGGGTGGTCGGACGGTAGGCGCCGGCGTCATCACCCAGATCTCCGGGTAGCAGCCGTATCCAGAACTGATTTGCCATCCGGCAGCGGAGCGTAAATAATGGCCAAGAGAGCCGTGCGGGTCATAGTGACCCTCGAGTGTCAAGAGTGCAAGGAGCGGAGCTACACGACGGAGAAGAACCGTCGTAATGATGCGTCCCGCATTGAGCTGATGAAGTACTGCCCTCGCTGCCAGTCCCATAAGCTTCATCGAGAGACCCGTTAGGTCTCTCGTGTAGGCCAGTAGCTCAATTGGCAGAGCGACGGTCTCCAAAACCGTAGGTTGCGGGTTCAAGTCCTGCCTGGCCTGCCTGGATATCCGCAGTTGGGACCACCCGACACCGCCCCGAAAGGCGGTGTCTGCTTGAAGGGCACTGGTGCACTGATCATGGACATTCTGACCGTGCAGGTGAGCTTGTGAGCAAGACCGCAGTGCGTGCCAAGCGGACCGAGGGACTTGTCGCTCGCGTCAAGGCGTACGTCAAAGAGACCCGGGCCGAGATTGGCCGGGTCACCTGGCCGACTCGTGAACAGGCGTTGCGGCTTACGGGCATAGTGCTGGCCGTAACGGCTGCCCTGGCCGCCTTCTTGGCGCTAGTCGACTATCTGTTCGCGTGGTTCATCAGCCGAGTGCTGGCGTATGACATTATCGCTATTGGGGTCGCCGCGGTGCTTGCGGTCGCGGCGATTGTCTGGTGGTTCATGAGTCGGCGGACAAGGTCGTAGTAGGGGCTAGGTGAGTGCGGTTGGCACTATGGTAGACATGGACGAGCAGAACGACTTCGAGGAGATCTCGGGGTTGGAAGAGGCCGAGGACGCGACAGCAGAGGACGCGAGGCCTTCGAGCGCGGAGTCTGAGGAAGTTGGGCCAAGCTGGTTTGTGGTCCACACGTACTCGGGCTACGAGAACAAGGTGCGGCAGAACCTGCTGCAGCGAGTGGACTCCATGGCGGCGGCGGACCTGATCCATGACGTGATCGTCCCCACCGAGGAAGTGGTAGAACTGCACCAAGGCCAGCGACGGACGGTGCAGCGGCGGATCTTCCCGGGCTATGTGCTCGTGAACATGGTACTGACTGACCATTCGTGGACGGTGGTGCGCAACACCCCAGGTGTCACCGGCTTCGTGGGAAGCGGCAAAGACCCGACGCCGCTCCTCGCCGACGAAGTGGCGAAGATCATGCAGCGCATGGAGGCCGGAGCGCCGCGGGTCAAGGTGTCATTCCGCACCGGCTCCAAGGTGCGCATCACCGAAGGGCCGTTCTCCGAGTTCATCGGGACGGTGGATACCATCGACAACGACCGGCGCAAGGTGCGGGTGATGGTCAACTTCTTCGGCCGCGATACACCCATCGAGTTGGACTTTCTGCAGGTCGAGGAGATCTGACCAACCGCTCGCTGGAGCGGCAGTCTAGGGGGCAGTAATGGCAAAGAAGGTAATGGCGGTGGTCAAGCTTCAGATTCCCGCCGGCAAGGCAACTCCGGCCCCGCCCGTCGGGCCGGCGCTGGGTCAGCATGGCGTGAATATCATGGGCTTCTGCAAGGAGTACAACGCCAGAACTGCCAGCCTGGCCGGCTCCATCGTTCCGGCCGTGATCACGGTCTACCAGGACCGCTCGTTCACGTTCGAGACCAAGAGCCCGCCCGCCAGCGACCTTCTCAAGAGGGCGGCTGGGGTGGATAAGGGCGCCGCGGAGCCGAGCACGCAGCGTGTCGGTTCGGTGACCGAGCGCCAGATTCGTGAGATCGCCGAGACGAAGCTGAAGGACCTGAACGCTCGTGATGTTGAAGCGGCCGTGCGCCAGGTGGCGGGGACCGCTCACAGCATGGGCATCCGGATCGACAAGGGCTAAGAGTAGGGCCGGTAGGCCAACAGTGGGAGAGCGCAAGCTCGCCAACACCACAAAGGAGTCAAGATGGCTAAGCGAGGCAAGAAGTATCTAGAGGCGGCGGCCAAGGTCGACCAGAGCCGGGCGTACAGCGTCGCTGAGGCGATGCAGTTGGTGCGCGAGACGAGCATCAGCAAGTTCCCCGGTGCGGTGGAAGTCCACATGCGCCTGGGTGTGGACCCGCGTCATGCGGACCAGCAGGTGCGTGGCACCGTGGTGCTCCCCAACGGGACCGGCAAGCAAGTCCGGGTGCTCGTGTTTGCCGAGGGCGACGCACAGAGAGCGGCGCAAGAAGCCGGGGCTGACTTCGCGGGTGGTGATGAGCTGGTGGCGCAGATTCAGGGCGGATGGACTGACTTCGACCTGGCTATTGCCGTTCCGCAGATGATGAGCAAGGTCGGCCGGCTCGGGCGCATCCTCGGCCCTCGCGGCCTAATGCCCAACCCGCGCGTCGGCACGGTCGTTCAGCCGGAAGACTTGCCCCGCGTCGTGGGCGAGGCCAAGCGTGGTCGTGTTGAGTTCCGTGTCGACAAGGGCGCCAACCTTCACGTTGCGGTGGGCAACACCGAGTTCGACGCTGAGAAGCTTGTGGAGAACTTCACCGCGCTTATGGCCGAGGTGCAGCGCTCCCGTCCGCCCTCAGCTCGCGGCCAGTTCATCCGCAAGGCGGTGATCGCTGCTACCATGGGGCCGGGCATCCCGGTGGATGTGGCGGAGCTGCAGAACCTGCGCTAGTATTGCCCTGTACCGGCCGTTAGAGACCGGCCGGAGCCGAATAGGAGCTTGCCGAAGACAGCCGGCGCGTCGATCGACGCTTAATGTGTGCCTGCCGAGGCGAGGACCCCAGATCCGTTTGTTATGGGCCCTTGCGTCGCTGGCGCAGGGGCTCTTTCTCGTCCGGCGAGCAGATGGAGGTAGTCGTAGATGGCGATCAAAAGAGAGAAGAAAGAGGGGTTGGTCCAAGACTACATCGACGGGCTGAACGCCAGTAGCGCCGTCTTCTTCGCGCACTACACCGGCATGACCGTGGCGGAGATGGAGCGTGTGCGGGATGCTATGGCGCGCGAGGAAACGCGCGTCGAGGTGGTCCGCAATCGGCTTCTCAGTCTCGCCGCCGAGTCGGCCGGCAAGCCGGGGGCAGCCCAGGTGCTGGACGGACCCACCATGGCGGTGTTCTGTCTGGGAGACCCAACCTCGCCCGCCAAGACGCTGTCCGGGTTCAACCGGGAGATAGAGCGCTTGGTGGTCTATGGCGGCCTGCTGGGCGCCGAGACCATGGGTGCGGCGCAGTTCC
Source organism: Anaerolineae bacterium (assembly GCA_040768685.1). Lineage (GTDB taxonomy): Bacteria > Chloroflexota > Anaerolineae > DRVO01 > DRVO01 > Ch71. Next base: position 2,025,627 of record JAXGMM010000001.1, on the reverse strand, counting down.
AGCAGTTGGCGACCCTGCCGGGCCGTGAGGAGCTGTTGGGCAAGGTGGTGTATGCCCTGCAGTCCCCCATTACCGGCTTCGTGGGCGTACTGAGCGGAGTGCTTCGCAGCTTGCTGTATGTGCTGCAGGCACGTGTCGATCAGCTAGAGGGCTCGACCTCGTCAGAGGCGGCCTAGCTTCAGGTTAGGGAGGACAAGGGAGATGACTAAGGAAGAACTGATACAGGCCGTAGAGTCCATGAGCGTTCTGGAGCTCGCCGAGCTGGTCAAGGCTCTCGAGGAGCGCTTCGGCGTTTCCGCAGCTGCCCCGGTAATGGTTGCGGGCGGCGGCGGTGCGGCGGCCGTGGTTGAGGAAGTCGAAGAGAAGACCGAGTTCGACGTGGTTCTGCAAGAGATTGGCGACAAGAAGATCCAGGTCATCAAGGTCGTGCGTCAGCTGACCAGCCTTGGCCTGAAGGAAGCCAAGGACTTGGTGGAGAGCGCTCCGGCCAAGCTGATGGAAGCCGTGACGAAGGAAGAGGCCGAGAAGGCGAAGGCCGCTCTGGAAGCGGAAGGCGCCAAGATCGCGCTGCAGTAGCCTTCGCCCAGCGAGGGTTCTGAAGGGGGGCGGCTACCGGCCGTCCCCCTTTCTGTTCTACCATCTGCGGTGCGCCGACCTACAGCCGTTGCCGGTAAGGCGGGACGACCCCGGGTGCGATCTCGTAGCCCACGGTGCAGGTGCTAACCCGGGCCACGGGAGGCAGTCGACGCTTGAACCGGCTGCGGCGGAAGAGATCGCAGACCCGCTCTACCTTGGCCGGTGGGTGGCCGGCGGCTGTTACCTGATCGGGTGAGCGGCCGTCGTCGAAGAGGAGGTGGAGGATGGCATCCGCCTCGTCGTAGGTCAGGCCCAGCTCGGCCTCATCGGTCTGTCCCGGCCGGAGATCGGCGCTAGGCCGCTTCTCTATTGTGCCGGCGGGCACGCCTAGCCCTCGGGCCAACTGCCGCACCTGGCCCTTGTAAAGGTCGCCGATGGGCGCGAGGGCGCAGGCGCTGCCTCCGAAAAGGGCGGAGTAGCCCAGCAGCATCTCCGTTCTGTTGCCCGCGCCGAGCACTGGGCCGCCGAAGGCCTCGCTCTGATCGAACAGCACCATTATGCGAGCGCGGGCGATGACGTTTCCGCGCCGGCGATGGTCGCTCACGGCGAAGCAAGCGAACAGCGGATGCACGAGCCCTGTGATCTCGAAGTGCTCGTGCCGGACGCCCGTCGCTTCGATGACGGCTCAGATGAACTGCCGCAGTTGCTCGCGGAGCGCCGTTGGGTCCGGCAACTTGACGGCTCCTTGGCTCAATTGGTGTCCCCCGTGAAATATCGCGTAGGTGGAAGCGACCACAAGTCGCCGCAGACGACGGTCGGCGGGACTATGCCCGAAGCGGGCGGCAGGGGACAATGAACACGACATCCATCGGGCGAGTCTAGGTCGGCGCGGGCACTTGCTTCTGCCGTCCCGCAGGAGCAAAATGGCTCGATCGGCGTTACGCGACTTGCCCCGTTGGTCTCGCCCGGAGCGCGACCGCAGGCTCAACGCCCAGGGGAGTAGGCGCCCTCCGCATCTGCCGATACTCGGCGACTCCTTGGCCGGCCGCACGAGCTGGCGATGGCTCGAGAGAGAGTCTACTTGCGGCCTGCGCCCGCCACGTAAGCGGGCGTGCCCTACGCCGACACCGCCTGCCTCCATACTGGAGGCGTCTCGGGAGGATCGATGGAGACACGCGACATCAGGGCGGTCATTGAGCAGATAGAGGCCGCCATCGAGTCGGGCCGCATCGATGACGCCATAGAGGCGCTCAGCGGCATGCGGCTCCCCGACCGCGCCGACGCCTTCGCTGACCTGGACGATGAGGATCAGGCGACGCTCATCCCGCAGATGGAGGCTTCGGACGCCGCCGACCTGCTCGAGGAGATGGCCGACGAGGATGCGGTCAACGTGGCGTCCAGCCTGTCTTCAGAGATGCTCGCTGACGTTCTCGACGAGATGGACCCGGACGAGGCGGCCGACATCCTGGGCGACCTCTCGGCACAGCAGGCCTTGGACGTCTTGGCGGCGATGGAGGACGCCGATGAGGTGATCCCGCTCCTGCGCCACGCCGACGAGACGGCCGGCGGTCTGATGACCACGGCTTTTGTGGCCCTCCGGCCGCGCACGACTGTGGCGCAGGCTATCGACTTCCTTCGCCGCAACGAAGCGGAGGGTCTGGGTACCTACTACCTGTATGTCGTGGATCGCGATCAGCGCCTGATGGGGGTGGTCGGACTTCGTGACCTGGTGATGGCGCAGCCGAACACCAATATCGTGGACATCACCAACCACGACGTCATATACGTCACGACCGACGTGGACCAGGAGGAGGCGGCGCACCTGATGGCGCGATACGACCTGGCTGCCCTCCCTGTCGTGGACGATGACAAGGTCCTGAGGGGTGTGATCACCCACGACGATATCATTGACGTCATCGAGGAAGAGACGACCGAGGACTTGCTCCACCTGGGCGGTATCGAGTCGGGGCCCATCGGCGACAAGCCGTACTGGTCCCAGCGCCTGACTGAGGTGGTTCGGTCGCGTTTCACCTGGCTGCTGGTGCTCTTCGCCGCGCAGACGCTAACGGGCACGGTTTTGAAGTACTTCGAGTCGGAGCTTCAGGCGGTGGTGGAGCTGACGTTCTTCATCCCGCTGCTCATCGGCACCGGCGGCAATGCCGGCTCCCAGACCGTCACCGCCGTGATCCGCGCCCTGGCGCTGAAGGAGGTGCAGCGTCGCGATCTCTTTCGGGTGCTGCGTCGCGAGATCGTCTCCGGGGCCATGCTGGGAGCGCTGTTGGCCGCCGCTGCCTTTGCCCGCGTCGCGCTCTGGGGCGTGGGGACGGACTTGGCGGTGGTCGTGTCCTTAACGGTCTTCGCGGTCTGCCTGTGGGCCAACACGGTGGGATCGCTGATCCCGATGCTGGCGGACGCGGTGGGAATAGACCCGACGGTGATGTCGGCGCCTCTCATTTCCACGTTGGTGGACGCAACCGGCCTGCTGATCTACCTGTCGGTCGCTGTGATGGTGCTGGAGCAGATCTAGCGAGGCCGGGGTCAGCCGGCTAGGCGGCGTCTCGCTTGTGGCCGGCCCCAGAATAGAGACACAGCGCCAGCGCTACCCAGACCAGCGCCAGGACCGCATCGGCAACCACCGGGCTGGGGAAAGGGCCGACGGTGGCGGCCGGCTCGTGACGCAAGTTCCCGAGAAAGGCGGCCAAGGCGGAGGTGGCGGCGCCCCAGAGCGCCAGGCTCATGCCGGCCGGCAAGAGGCGCTCAAGCCCCGCCATGGCCCAGATGGCGATGACCGCGTTCGCGAGGGCCATGACGGCCTGCAAAGGCAGGCGGGGCGCGACGATGCCGTAGCGGTCAGGTAGGGACAGCGCGGCCCAGCCCGAATCCAGTCGGCCCGCGAAGCCGCCCCAGAACAGCGCCCCTAGCCAGAGCACGCCGGCCGCCGCGGCGATGGCGGGTGTGAGGGCGGACAGGTACGAGCGCCAGGGCAGACGGGCGCGGATGGTCACGACAGCGTACGTGATGACCAGCACCGCCAGCAGCGTTCTCGCTCCCAGGCCGCCTTGACGTAGGCAGAAGACCAGGGACGGCCGCTCGAGGAAGTACTCAAGCGCGGTAAGAATCGTCTCCGCCCGTGCGGCCACCACTCCAAGCAGCAAGCCCCCCAAGACCGCGTCGAACGCGATTCCGTCGTCCAGGCCTCGCCGCCTGCACGTCCACCACAGGAGCGCCAACCCAGCGCCAATGGCGAGGGCCACACTGACTGAGTAGGGCGACAGCGTGAGCGGGCCGATGCTAATGGAGTACATGGGGCTGGTCTCCATAGAGTGACGTCCGACGCCGGCATTCTAACATCATCGCAGTCGCCCGGGCAGCGCCGCGCAGCCGTCAGTGGCCCACCAGCTGCATTGGCGTGCCGCCGCCCTCGGCCCAACTGACGACGGCCTCGTCGCCCGTCCACCATAGCCTACCGGCAACCTCAAGGCGACCATGGAGGCATGCTGAAACAGGGGCGCCATCGGCATTGAGCAGCAGCAGGGCCGCCCTCTCCGGCTGGAGATCGATCCTCACCTCGGCGCCGCTTCGCTCATCCCGGAAGGCGACCTCTCCCGGAGTGCTCGACTCGGAGAGTATGGTGAACAGCGTAGCGCCCGGGAACCGGCGCGGCCAGACGAGGGTCCCGTCCGGACAGGCGTGCACCGTGAGCCAGGGGGAGACCGGCGAGCGGACGGCGGACAGCAGAGCTCGGTAGACGTCGGCTGTCGCCTCTTCGTCGTCGTTCAACTCCGGTGCATAACTGACAGCCACAATGCGCCCGGCACCGAGGTCGGTCTGCCACCAGGAGGCTGTCCCGTCGGCGAATCGCCAGGAGTCCACGCGATTCAGGCTCTCACCGGAGAAAGCCAGCCTTGCCGCTGAGTCAGGGGTCTCCTGCAGGCAGTGCCGAGCGGTAACCGGCGAGATCGAAGCGGCGAGGCCGTAGGGGGTCAAGCGATCGGTTGGGTGGCCGTGCTCATCGCCGAGCGGTCCATTGAGGGCGAGGGTGGCGCCCCTCCGCACCAGGGTCAACAGCGCCTGCCAAGCCGGCTCCGAGAGGGCGCGCGGGTAGGGGGCGATGATGAGACGGGGCGCACCTGCCTGTTCCAGGCAGTTCTCGCCGAGCACGCGGCACGGGCTCGCCAGCCGGTAGGCGAGGGTGCGCACGGCGGCTTGGGTGGAGCGGATGGCGAGGTCGCGCTGAACGGAGTGGAGGAGCGACTGCGACTGGACGACGAGCACCGGTTCCGGCTCCCAGGCGCCGGCATGGTCGGCCAAGGTGCGCGACCAGGCGGCAACGCGCCGGATGACGTCCATCTCCGGCTTCTCGCTGCCGTCCGCGCGGAGAGCCCCAATGGCGACCTCGTTGTCCTCAGGCATATCGGTGTTGGTGTTCCAGAGCCACTGGACGAAGCCGGCGCCGGCCCCGAACGCCAGGGCCAGCTTACGCTCCAGTAGATGGGCGCGGTTCTGCTCGTCGCGGCGGGTGCCCTGGTCCAGCCGCTCGTAGTGCATGATCCCCGTCTCTTGCACCAAGAGCGGCTTACCGGGAACCGAAGCGCAGAGCTGGTCCCAGAGCAGGGCGTCGTTGAGCCACCAGGTGTGCACGCAGGCGTGGTCGATGGCGCCGCCGTGGAAGAAGGGGGAGGGCCGGCCATCGACGGCGCCCTCGTCCTGCCCGACGGCGACCATCTGCGTGCTGCCGCACTTGCGGATCAGGTCGACCATACCCTGAGCCCAGGAAGCGAACGTCTCCTGGGAGAAGCGCTGCCAGTCGGCCGCGATCAGCGGCTTGTCGTCGCCCCAGCGTTGGCGGAAGGTGAGTTCCTCGGTCCGGGGCTCGCGCACCGTACCCCAGGGACCGATGTCGTCGGGTGCTGCGTTCCAGGCCCGAAGCAGATCGACATAACTAGCGTACCGTCGCTGAAGCCAGGCGTTCCAGGCCGCTGCCTCGTAGCGATCGTAGAGGGGTCGCTGCTGGAAGAGGTGGCTCGGGTCGAACTGACTGGGCTCGTTGATCAGGTCCCAGCTCAGGTGCGGCACATCGTGGAAGCGGCGGACGAAAGCGGCGATGAAGTCGCGCTGGCGAGCGACGGCATCGGGGTCGAGATACGGATTGCCGTTACCGAAGGCCTCGGGCTGGAAGGCGAAGAAGCAGAACTGAACGGCGATGTCGTGGCTGCCGGCGGCCAGCAGGTAGGCCTCGAAGGCGCGGAGGACCTCCTCGCGGATGATGCCCGGCTCGCGCATGACCTGATCGTGGCCGGACCAGATGCCGGTGCGCACGAAGCTGATGCCCGCCTTCGCCATGGCGGCGAAGTCCTCTTCCCAGTGGGCGGGATTCGGCCGGGTTAGGAACTGGCGGTGGGCATCGCGGGACATGTACGTAGTGCCGGCGATGGGGAACGGCCGCCCGTCGCGTTCCAGGAAGGCCGGGCCGGCGTTCAGCCCCGGGCCGGTCCAAGGCGCGGCGACATCGCGGCAGTAGTAGCCGGTAGTGTACTGCCCGAGCGACTGAGAGCCGGAGCGCAGCCGCACCTGCACCCGATAGAGCCCGGGCGCGTCGGTCGGCGGCAGAGCAATCGCCGCATACTGGGGCGCGAGCCCCAGCGACAGGGGCTGCTGACTCTCCTGCAGCGTGGCGTTGTCGGGGCCGGACACCACCACTCGCGCGACGGCGTTCGGGTACTCCTGCCACGCCTGGGCGTGGAGCAGCAGCGAGGGCCGCTCCCCCTGAGCGACCACGGCTGGGTCAGGCCTTACGTCGAGCCGCAGCGGGCCCCGAAGGGCGACGCGCTGGGCGGCAGAGTAGAGGCGCACAGCCTCCTCGCTGCCATTGAACCCGTCCTCGGCCTCGAAGTTGAGCATCACCCAGCGGCTGCCGGCGAAACGACCGTAGAAGTGGTCGAGAAGGATGCCGGGCGTGGCCAGCACCCGGCCACCAGCGGTCCGGGCGCGGAGAAGCGCCTCTATCCGGGCGTGCGGCAGGCCCATACCGCCTAGGCGGTCGTAGTGTGACTCATCGGCAAGACGCACCTGAAGGGCCCAAGACCGCCGCGCCCGCCAGCCGCCGCCGATGTTGGAGAAGGACGAGTGTGCCGGCGTCAGGTCGAGATCGAGAGTGCTAATGGCGGTGAAGTCGTTGATGCCCAGCACTCGCTGAAAGGCGACTGTGGGGCGGCCCGGCGAGAACCCAATCCGTTGGGCGTGGATGGGCACGCTGAATGGAGCGCCGCCGATGGTCAGCAGGTGATGCCCTGAGGCCAGGTGGCGCACGATCGCCTCCCAAGCCTGGAACGGGAAGGCGGACCCGTATGGCAGGACGAGCAGGGAGACGTCCGGTTGGGCCAGCGCCTCGGCAAGAGCGTCGGCGGGCACGTGGGCCGCCCCCGGAAAGGCAGCGTCGAGCATGGCCTCCGAGAGGGGGAGGGTGTCGTAGAAGGGGAAGTCGTCTTGCCAGAGGACGACGGTCTTGGGCACGGTCGGGGCCTCCTCGCCGGTGGTCAGAGCGCTGGATGGGAAAGCGGATTGCGGCTAGAATAGGCGGCGCCGTTGGGGTGTCAAGACAGGCCGGAGCGACAGTCCGGCTCCGGAACTCAGTGGAGGGCGGCATGGGTCTGGGGAAGGCCATTCGTCTAGGGCGACTCTTCGGGCATAGATCAGGGCGTCTGTGCTCCGTCGCCGTGGATCACTACATCAACTACGACGAGGGCATCCATCCCGGCCTAGCGCGTGTCGGCAGGACTCTTGAGGCCATCGCCGCCGGGCGACCGGATGCGGTCACCATGCACCGGGGCGTGGCTGAAGGGTACTGGCGGGGCCACGCAGGCATCCCCTGGATTCTGCAGACCGCCATCGCCCGACCCGACGACACGGCCTGCGAGGAGACGGCGGGGGTGGAGGACGCCATTCGCTTGGGCGCCGAGGCTGTCGCCATCGCCGCCTTCATTCGCGGCGCCACGGAGGCGACGCGTTTGCGGGCGGTGGCGGACCTGGTGCGGGAGGCGACGCCCTTCGACCTCCCGGTGATAGCGCACGTCTATCCGAGGCGATTCGATGCGGACGCCAAAGGGGGATTCGCCGGCGGCGCCACCATCAGCACCGCACCAGAGGACATCGCCTGGGCGGTGAGGTGCGCCGCTGAGAACGGCGTGGACGTCGTGAAGGTCCCGTACTGCGGTGACCGGCTCGCCTTCAGGCAGATCGTCGACCAGTGCCCGGTGCCGATCGTGATCGCCGGCGGCCCGCAGCAGGAGAGCCTGGAGGCAGCCTTGGCAATGACGCTTGAGGCGATGCAGGCCGGGGCCAGGGGAGCCACGATCGGGCGGAACATCTGGGGCCAACCGCGAGTCACCGCCACGCTCCGCGCCTTCGCCGCGGTGGTGCATGACATGACGCTGCCCGTGCCGGCCATGCAGGGGGCCGGTCTGTAGCCCGCGCAAGGTAGGGCCTCTCGCTCGGGCCGGTTCGACCGACGGCGCGTAGCCTGAGTGCGGGCGGGAGGGGACGGAAGGCGAGGCGGGGCCTTTGGGGTTCTCAATGGGTCCACCGGGGTTTTGGCCGTGCTGAGGTATGGTGCAAGGGCTAACAAAAGGCGGCCGGTGCCGCCCCTACCAGGATCCCCCCGCATCGGGCTACTCCCGACGGAATCGAAACACCCTGGAAAGCGAGGCTCTCCTGGTTGCGAGGAGAACTCGGTGTGCTACAATCTCCATCGGTCTTACCCGCGACAAAGAGTGAAGGAGGGCGGTGGTGAGCCCCAATACAGCCTTCGTGGTCATCTATGTGCTGGTAGCCGTCTTGTTTCCCTTCCTCGCTTTCACTGTGGCCTACTTCCTGCGGCCTAAGCGGTCCAACAGCGAGAAGACCACCACCTACGAAAGCGGTATGACGACCCGCGGAGAGACGTGGATCCGCTTCCGCGCCCAGTACTTCATCTACGCCCTCTTGTTCGTGCTCTTCGACGTGGAGACCGTTTTCCTCTATCCTTGGGCGGTTTCCTACAACCAGATGGGGCTCTTCGCGCTCCTGGAAGGGTTCATCTTCGTCGGTATCCTGGCCTTCGGCCTGGCCTACGCCTGGCGGAAGGGCGATCTGCAGTGGACGTAGTGGGAAAGGCCACAGGAATGCCCGATAGAGAGTTCCAGCACAGCCTGACCGTTCCAGAGACATTGGTCCCCGAGGACCTACAAAGGAACGCCCTCCTCACCTCGGTAGATGCGGCCTACAACTGGGCCCGGCGACGGTCCATGTGGCCCCTGACCTTCGGCTTGGCCTGCTGCGCATTGGAGATGATCGCTGCCGGCGCGGCCCGCTACGACTACGGCCGACTGGGTATGGACATCCCCTTCTCGTCGCCGAGGCAGTCCGATCTGCTCATTATCAGCGGCACCATCACGCACAAGATGGCGCCGCAGGTCGTGCGCCTCTGGAATCAGATGCCCGAGCCCAAGTACGCCATCGCCATGGGCGCCTGCACGGTGTCCGGCGGCACCTTCGACTCCTACGCCGTGGTGCAGGGGGCGGCGGAGCTGATCCCGGTGGACATCTACCTGCCTGGCTGCCCACCGCGCCCGGAGGCCCTCATCTACGCCTTCACCAAGCTTCACGAGATGGTGGGGCAGCAGTCGCTGAAGACGGTGTCGTGGTACCGGAAGGAGGGGCAGGCTTGAGCCATCAGGCGACCCTAGACGCCTTGCACGCTCGCTTCCCGGCTGCCGGCCTGGAGAAGCAGGAGGGCATCGACTTCACCATCCTGGTGCCGGCGTCGAGCATCGTTGAGGTGGCCCGCGCGCTGCGCGAGGATCACGGCTTCGACCTGCTGTCCAACCTGACCGCGGTCGACCGGCAGGACGCCTTTGAAGTCGTCTACCACCTCTACTCGATCGCCAATCCTGCCCCGCCCCTGGCGCTGAAGGTGCGCCTGAGCGATAAGCAGGATCCGCGGCTGCCGTCCGTCACCGGCGTGTGGCAGGGCGCCAACCTCCAGGAGCGGGAGGTATACGACCTCTTCGGCATCGTCTTCGAGGGACATCCTCGCCTGGAGCGCATATTGCTGTGGGAAGGGTTTCCCGGCCACCCCTTGCGGAAGGATTTCGTGAACCGCGTCTACTCCCACGAGGAGATGCGGGCGACCATGCCGCCGGAGACTGAGCGGTAAGGAGAGGGTGATGGCCTTCGTTGCTGAACCACAGAGCCTCGACACCGAAACCGTCAGCATCAACCTTGGTCCCCATCACCCCAGCACGCACGGCATCTTCCGGATGGTGGTGAAGCTGGACGGGGAGACCGTGGTGGATGTGGAGCCCAAGATGGGCTATCTCCACCGCGGCATTGAGAAGCTGATGGAACAGCGGACCTACCTGCAATCCATCCCGCTGGTTGATCGCCTGGATTACGTCTGCCCGCTGACGAACGAGCATGCCTTCTGTCATGCTATTGAGAAGCTGGCGGGGCTGTCCGTGCCGGAGCGCGCCGAGTACATCCGCGTCATCATGGCGGAACTCACGCGCATCATGAGCCACATGCTGGCCGTCGGCTTCCTCTGGAACGAACTGGGCGCGACCTTCACGCCCATGATCTACGCCTACCGGCAGCGCGAGTTCATCTTCGACTTCTTCGAGATGGTCACCGGGGCGCGCATGTTCACCAACTACATCCGTCCGGGCGGCGTCGCAGCGGACTTGCCCGCCGGATGGCTGGAGCTGGCGATCAAGGTCACGGACAACCTTGAGCGCTTCTTCGACGAGTTTGTGACGCTCACCGCCGAGAACGAGGTTTTCCTGGCGCGCACCATCGATGTCGGGGTGCTCCCGGCGGACGTGGCGATCAACTGCAGCCTCACCGGGCCGGTGCTTCGGGCCTCAGGCGTGCCCTACGACGTGCGCATCGCTGAGCCGTACAGTGTCTACGACCGTTTCCAGTGGGAAGTGCTCACCCGGCCCCACGGTGACACGTACGACCGGTACCTCCAGTACCTGGCGGAAATGCGGCAGAGCCTGTCGATCATTCGGCAAGCGATGGCCGGCCTGCCCGAGGGGCCGATCATGGACGAGAAGGCGCGGCGCCTGCGTCCTGCCAAGGGCGAGAGTTACGGTCGGATCGAGTCTCCGAAGGGCGACCTGGGCTTCTACATTGTCAGCGAGGGCGGGGGAGAACCGTACCGTTGCCGCATCCGCAGCACGGCGCAGATCAACCTCACCGCGTTGCGTCACATGCTTATCGGCCACACGCTGCAGGACTTGGTGGTTATCTTCGGCAGCCTCAACTGCACCGTCGCCGACATCGACCGGTAGCGAGGTCACTCTATGGGATTCCTAGACACCCTCCCCATAACCGTGATGGACTGGCTGCGTGGACTGCTCTGCCAGGTCATGCCGGCTTGGGGAGTCGAACTGGTGGTGGCGTTGATCAAGGTGGTGCTCATCCTCGTGGTGGCCATCTTGCCGGTGATCGTACTGACCTGGCTGGAGCGCAAAGTGCTCGCTCGCGGTCAGGACCGGTACGGGCCCAACCTGGCAGGGCCGTACGGGCTCGTCGTCGCCTTCGCGGACGCCATCAAGATCCTCACCAAGGAAGATATCATTCCCGCCGCAGCCGACCGGCAGGTGTTTCGCTTTGCCCCTGCGTTGGTGCTCATCCCCACCCTGTTGCTGTTCACCGTCATCCCTGTGGGACGGGGGATGATCGCGGCCGACTTGAACGTCGGCATCCTCTTCGCCGTCGCCATTGGGTCGCTCGCGGTCATCGCCATGATCGCGGCGACCTGGTCGTCGGGGAACAAGTACTCGCTGGTGTCGATGTTCCGCTCGGTGGCGCAGCTGATCAGCTACGAGTTGCCGATGGCGCTGTCGGTCCTCACGGTTGTGCTTGTCACGGGCAGCCTGAGCACGGTGCGGATCGTGGAGGCGCAGGCGGTCCCCTTCGCCCTGGTGATGCCGATCGCGGCCGTGACCTATTTCCTCGCCTCCCTGGCCGAGGCGAACCGGTCGCCGTTCGACCTGCTGCTGGGCGAATCGGAGATCGTCGCCGGGCATAACCTCGAGTACTCGGGCATGCGATTCGCGATGTTCTACATCGGCGAGTATGCCCACATATTCGTCATTGGCGCGCTGACGACGACCCTATTCCTCGGCGGCTATCGTGGCCCCATCTTGCCGGGATACCTGTGGTTCCTGATCAAGACGATGGCGGTGGTGTACGTGGTCATGTGGATCCGGTGCACCTGGCCGCGAATGCGCATTGACCAGTTGCTGGACTTCGCCTGGAAGATGCTCATTCCCCTCAACCTGGCGAACTTGATGTTGGTGGCGTTGGTGTGGAAGGTCGCGAACGGCGGACTCCTCGGTTCGCTGCTCAGCCTGGCGGTCAATGTCGGCCTGCTGGTTGTGATCGGCGCCGGGTTGGTGCGGTATGCGCGCCGGAGCACCTCTCGCCGGACTCGCGCGCTCGTATTGGGGGAGGTGTAGCATGCTGGGACGCGGAATGCTGAAGGGGCTGTGGGTGACGCTTCAGCACACCATTGCCTCCTTCACCAGCGGCCCTCGCCGCTTCCCCAAGCGCTACTTGGAGAACCCGGTGGCGCGGCCGGAGCCTTCCGTTCAGGGAATGCTGACGCTCCAGTACCCGTTCGAGAAGTATGAGATGTGGCCCCGATTCCGCGGTATTCTCGTGCAATTGCGCGACCCGGAGACGGGGCAATCGCGCTGCACGGCGTGCATGGCCTGCGTGCGGGCCTGCCCCCACGGCGTTCTGAGCGTTACCGGTGAGGGCAAGGGCAAGGAGAGACGAGCTAAGACGTACACCTACGAACTGGGCCGGTGCATTTTCTGCCGCCTGTGCGTAGAGTCCTGCCGGTTTGACGCCATCGAGATGGGCAACGAGTACGAGTTCGTGAGCACCACGCCCGACCAGACCCTCGGCCTGGAGGAGATGCTGGCGCTGGGCGACAAGAGCGGCATCAAGCACTCAGGAGAGGCGTGGGGGCAGGTGGAGATATGAGCAAGGTCCTGTTCGTCCTTGTCAGCCTAATCACGCTTGTCTCGGCCATCGGGGTGGTGACGCTGCCCAAGGTGCTGCACGCTGCCTTGGCGCTCGTGTTCGCGCTCCTGGGTGTGGGCTGCCTCTACGCGCTGCTGGGTGCGGGCTACCTGGCGGTGGTGCAGGTGATGGTGTACGTGGGCGCCATCTCGGTGCTGATCATCTTGGCGGTCATGGTCAGCCAGCGCTCTATGAAGCAGACGAGCTCAGAAGCCTTCGTTCCCCATCGGGTGGTTACGGCGGCCGTGGCGGGGTTTCTGTTTCTGGTGCTCGCCGGTGTGTCGATCACCTCGGCATGGCCGGTGGTCTCCACCGCTCTTCCGCCGGACACCATTGCTCGCCTGGGGGAGGCCTTCGGGGGGCGGTACCTGCTCCCGTTCGAGGTAGCCTCGGTGGTTCTCTTGGTCTCACTGGTCGGCGCGGTTTACGTAGCACGCGAGCCCTAGGCGGCTCTTCGAGGGTAACAACATGCAGGATATCGTGGGCTCCGTGCCCCTGACCTGGTACCTGGTAGTAGCGGCCGCGCTGTTCTGTATCGGCCTCTATGGGGTGCTCACGCGCCGTAACGCCGTGTCGATTCTCATGGGCGTGGAGCTCATACTGAACGCCGCCAATATCAATCTGGTTGCCTTCTGGCGCCACGTCGGGCCGGCGCAGCTGGACGGGGTGGTGTTCGCGCTCGTCGTGATCACCGTGGCCGCCTGTGAGGCGGCGGTTGGCCTGGCGCTGATCATCGGGGTCTTCCGATCTCGCCGGTCGGTGGACCTGAGCGACATCGACCTACTGCAGGGCTAGTCGGGTGCCGGTTAGGAGGCTCGAGAGACTCTGATGCTCAACCTGGTGTGGCTCGTTCCGGTACTTCCCCTGACGGCCTTCGCGGCCATATCCATCGTGCTCTGGCGCGACCGCCGGGCCGCCACCTGGGCGGCGTGGCTGGCCATAGGCGCCGCCTGGTTGCTTTCGTGGGCCATTTTCGTGAGCACGTGGGGCCACTCGCATCTGGCCACCGAGCCCGTGCGTGTCGGCATCCTGTCGTTGCCTACGGGAGCTGAGTTCCTGCGCCTGGGCTTCATGGTGGACCCGCTCACCGCCATGATGCTGTTCATGGTGCCCTTCCTCTGCCTGCTGATCTTCATCTACTCGCGCGGCTACATGGACGGCGACCCGCGCTACAGCCGCTACTTCGCCTACGTCTCGCTATTCGCCACCGGCATGCTCGGCCTGATCGTGTCCGACAACCTGCTCTTCCTCTATGTGTTCTGGGAGATCATGGGACTGTGCTCGTACCTGTTGATCTCCTTCTGGTTCGAGAAGGAGAGCGCATACCGGGCCGGCTTGAAGGCGTTCCTTACCACGCGCGTCGGCGACACGCTGATGCTGTTGGGCTTGCTTCTGCTCTACTCCCGAACGGGCACACTGACCTTCTCGGAGATCTTCCGCCCGGAGTCGCTCACTCACCTCGCTGAGACTACCGTCTCGCTTCCCCTCCTTGGTGCGGTGCCGGTTTCTGTGATGGCGGCACTGCTGATCTTCGGTGGGGCGGTAGGCAAGTCGGCGCAGTTCCCGCTCCATGTCTGGCTGCCGGACGCGATGGAGGGCCCCACGCCGGTTAGCGCCCTCATCCACGCTGCCACCATGGTGTCGGCGGGCGTCTACTTGGTCGCGCGCATGTTCCCGCTCTATGCCGCCGCCGGGCACGGAAACGCGGCCATGAACACGGTCGCCGCCATCGGCGCCTTCACGGCGTTGTTTGCCGCCACGATCGCGGTGGCCCAGAACGACGTGAAGCGAGTGCTCGCCTTCTCCACTATCAGCCAGTTGGGCTACATGATGGCGGGCCTCGGCATCGGGGCCTTCGTGGCGGGCGTCTTCCACCTGATCACCCACGCCTTCTTCAAGGCGCTGCTCTTCCTTGGCTCCGGGTCCGTGATCGCCGGCTCTCACCACGAGCAGGACATGATGAAGTTGGGTGGGCTGCGGACGCGTATGCCGATCACCTTCTGGAGCTTCCTGGCGGGCACCTTGGCGCTGGCGGGGGTTTTCCCCTTCGCCGGGTTCTGGAGCAAGGACGAGATTCTGACAGAGGCCTTCCACGGTGGGCAGTGGCTGGTGTACCTGACCCTCACACTGGCGGCGCTGCTGACGGCCTTCTACATGGGGCGCCAGGTCTGCCTGACTTTCCTGGGCAAACCCCGCAGCCATGAAGCCGAGCAAGCGCACGAGGTGTCGCCATTCATGTACGTTCCGCTGGCGATTCTCGGCGTGTTCGCCACGCTTCTCGGTCTGATGGGCGTTCCGGCCGACTTCCCGGTCCTGGGCAAGCTGTTGGGCAGCAACCCGTTCCACCACTACATCGGCGAGATGCTCGAACTCAGCGGCGGCCACGGCGAAGTCCTCGGGGTCAACTGGCTGGTGATGGGCCTGTCCCTCGCGCTGGCGCTGGCGGGTCTGTTCCTGGGCTGGGTGGTCTACGGTCGCCGGCCCCTCGAGGCCGGGCAGCCCGATCCCTTGCGGCGCGTACTGGGCTCGCTCTACCCGGTGCTGGAGAACCGCTACTACGTCGATGAGTTCTACAACGCGACGGTGATCCGCAGCGTCCACTGGCTGTCGGCCACTTTTGCCGCGATTGACTCCCGCTGGGTCATCGATCCGTTCGTGAATGCGGTTGGCCGCGGCGCCGGTCGGGTGGCGGAAGTGTTCAGCCGCTTCGACATGCGCTTCGTTGATGGCGCCGTCAACGCCGTCGCTCGTCTGGCCGACTCGGCGGGCCGGGCGCTGAGGCCGGTGCAGACCGGGAAAGTGCAGGACTACCTGCTTGTCGTCGCGAGTACCGTGTTGCTGCTCCTCGGGGTGTTCCTATACCTGTAGCGCGGCGGCGCTCCCAGATAGAGTTCATGGTCGGCTAGGAGGATGGATAGATGGCGGTGTTCCCGATCCTGTCACTGGTGACGTTCCTGCCCCTGCTGGGGGCGCTCATGGTGCTCATGCTGCCGCGCGAGAACACGCGCGCCATCAAGCAGATATCGGTGGGAACGGCCGTGGTCGGTCTGGGCTTGGGCACCATCATCTGGAGCGCCTACGACCGGTCGACGGGCGGTCTGCAGTTTGTGGAGCTGGCGCGCTGGATCCCGGCCATCGACGTCAACTACTACATGGGCGCCGATGGCCTGAGCGTGCCGCTCATCTTCCTGACCACCCTGCTGACGCCGCTGGCGCTGCTGTACTCGGCCTTCACCATCAACACGCGGGTCAAGGAGTTCTTCCTTCTCTTCCTTGTGCTGGAAACGGGGATGCTGGGCGTGTTCTGCGCCCTCGACCTGGTGCTGTTCTATGTGTTCTGGGAGCTTGGCCTCGTCCCGATGTACTTCCTGATCGGACTGTGGGGTGGAGAACGACGCGAGTACGCGGCCATCAAGTTCTTCATCTACACCCTGGCGGGCAGCGTCTTCATGCTGCTGGGATTCCTCTACCTGTACTTCACCACCGGCAGCTTCGGAGTCCCGGAGATCGCGGCCGGCTTTGAGGCCTCTCGCCCCTTCGCGCAGAACATGGGCATCGTGAGCCTCGTGTTCTGGGGCATCTTCGTCGCCTTCGCTATCAAGCTGCCGCTCTTCCCGTTCCACACCTGGCTGCCTGACGCGCACACCGAGGCGCCGACCGCCGGTAGCGTGATTCTGGCCGGCGTCCTGCTGAAGCTGGGCGGCTACGGCTTTGTCCGCATTCTGCTGCCCGTGTTCCCGTCGGCCTTCCAGTACTGGTCGCCTCTGATCATGGCCTTGGCGGTGATCAGCATCGTGTATGGGGCGCTGGTGTGCATGGCCCAGTGGGACCTGAAACGGCTCATCGCCTACTCCTCCGTTTCGCACATGGGGTTCGTCATGCTGGGCGTGGCGGCGGGGGCGGCCGGTCTGGGGCTCGTGGGACAGGAGACCAGCGTGGCCCTGGCGCTCAACGGCGCCATGCTGCAGATGTTCAACCACGGGGTGATCACAGGCGCCTTGTTCCTCCTGGTGGGCGTGCTTTACGAGCGCGCGCATACCCGCGACCTGCGGGCCTTTGGGGGCCTGGGTACCGTCGTGCCGTATTACTTCGGGTTTATGTTGGTGGCCGGCTTCGCCTCCCTGGGCCTGCCCGGCCTCGCCGGTTTCTGGGCCGAACTGTTCGTCTTCCGCGGCACGCTGGCGATCGCGCCTGTCTTCGCTGTCATTGGCGTGCTGGGACTCATCTTCGCGGCCGGCTACATGCTGTGGAAGGTGATGCAGAACCTCTTCTTCGGTAAGCTCGATGAGCGCTGGCGCAACCTGCCCGACATGTACGCCTGGGAGATCATCTCACTCACTCCCCTGCTGGCGTTCATGGTCTTCTTCGGAGTCTACCCGACTCCTCTAGTCAACCTGATCAACACGGCAACGACCGCGCTCGCCGGCCTCCTGTAGGGGACAGCCGCATGAATGCTTGGACGACTCTGGGGCTGCTAACGCCCGAGATACTGGTTCTGGTAACCGCGCTAATCGTGCTCACCCTCGACATGGTATGGCGCGACAGGCGGCGGCCGTGGCTGCCGTTCCTGGCTCTGGCAGGGACGGTGCTGGCGATGGCGGCCACAGCGGCTATCTATGGCTGCACGGAATCCATCCTTAGCGAGATGATGGCGGTCGACGACTTCGCCTTGTTCTTCAAGCTCGTGGCCCTGGGGGCGACGGCGCTGGTGATCCTGGGCGCCAGGTGTCACATCGCGCAGCGGGCCCGCCGCGAGGGGGAGTTCTACTTCCTGCTCCTCTCGGCCACGCTGGCGTCGATGTTGGCAACCGCCGCCACCGACCTTATCAGCCTGTACCTGGCCTTCGAGTTCCTGAGTCTGGCAAGCTACGTCCTGGTGACTTACCTCCGGGGAGACGACTTGTCGGTCGAAGGCGGCATCAAGTACTTCCTGTATGGTGCGGTGGCCTCTGCCATCATGCTCTATGGGATGAGCCTGCTTTACGGCGCGGCGGGGACGACCACGCTGCACGGCATCGCGGCGGCCCTCACGGTGGGCGGCGGACCGCTGTCCGCCCTGGCCATACCGACGAGCATCATGCTGTTGGCCGGATTCGCCTTCAAGATCGCCATCGCCCCGTTCCATCAGTGGGCGCCGGACGCCTACGAGGGCGCGCCCACGCCGGTCACGGCCTACCTTTCCGTGGCTTCCAAGATGACGGGCTTCGCGGTGCTCATGCGGGTGATGGTGGTGGGCTTGGGGGATTTCCAGCCTACTTGGGCCCGAGTGCTCGGGGCGTTCGCCATCGTCAGCATGGTCCTCGGCAATCTGGTGGCGCTGCAGCAGTCTAACATCAAGCGGATGCTGGCCTACTCCAGCATCGCCCACGCCGGCTACATCATGGTCGGCTTTGTGACCCACGGCCTCGACCCGGTCGGCTTCAGTGGGCTCAACGGGGTGCTGGTGTACGCCATGGTGTACCTCTTCACCAACGTAGGGCTGTTCTTGGGCGTCATCACCTTCGAGAACGCCACCAACAGCACCAAGATCGCCGACTACGCGGGGCTGTTCCGGCGCTCGCCCGGACTGGCGTGCCTGGTCGCCTACTTCTTGTTCTCCCTGACCGGCATCCCGTTCACGGGCGGCATGTTCGGCAAGATCTTCGTGTTCGGACCGGCGATGCAGGCCGGGCCGTTCGGGTTGCTCCTGGCCGGCGTGGGCATGCTCACCAGTGTGGTAGGCGCCTACTACTACCTGAACGTGGTGCGCACCATGTTCCTGGTGGCGGGGCCGGAACAGGCGCCCGCAGTGCCGGTTGGGCGGCTGGTGCAGGTGGGACTGGTGATCTCCGCGCTGGTGACTCTGGCGATCGGCGTCTTCCCCCAGCCGCTTGTGGACCTGGCCTCGCGTTCGGTCGCTGTCCTGAGCATGGTCCCGTAGCAGAACGAGCCACGACCTCAAGGGGCGCAGGTGAGGTGGCCTGCGCCTCTTTTCGTCAGGGGTGATGGCCTCACGCATTGGCGGAGTCCAAGGGATAAGCGGTGAAGTTCGGGTTTGAGCTGCTCACAGGCGGAGAGGGTCCACGGCGCGGCCTCATGCGGACGCCCCATGGATCAGTCGCCACGCCCGTTTTCATGCCCGTGGGCACGCGGGCAACGGTCAAGACCATGGCTCCCTGGGAGGTTCGCGACCTCGGGGCCGAGATTGTGCTCGGCAATACCTACCACCTCTATCTGCGGCCGGGCTCCGACCGGATCGCCCGTCTGGGCGGTCTGCACTCCTTCATGGGTTGGCACGGCCCCATTCTGACTGACAGCGGCGGCTTCCAGGTGTTCAGCCTTCAGCATCTTCGCCGCTTCGATGACGACGGCGTTTGCTTTCGTTCGCATATCGACGGGTCGGAGCACTACTTCACCCCGGAGCTGGTGGTGCGGGCGCAGGAGGAGTTGGGTGCCGACATCATCATGTGCCTGGACGTCTGCGCCGACGCCCACGACCGGCCCGGCCTGGAAGTGGCGCTGGATCGCACCCATCGCTGGGCGGAGCGGTGCCGGGAGGCCCAGAGGAGGCCCGACCTCACCCTCTTCGGCATCGTTCAGGGGGGCGTGTACGAGGACCTGCGCGCCGCCAGCGCCGACTACCTGGTCGGTCTGGACTTCCCCGGGTACGCCATCGGTGGGCTGAGTGTGGGCGAGAGCAAGGAGGACATGCACCGTATCCTCGAGATGACCACGCCCAGGCTGCCGCAGGATCGGCCGCGGTACCTGATGGGCGTCGGCTCGCCGGAGGACTTCTGGGAGTGCGTGGAGCGGGGCATAGACATGTTCGACTGCGTCCTGCCCACCCGGGTGGCCCGGAACGGGGCCGCCTTCACCTGGGACGGCCGCGCCAACTTGCGCAATGCCCGTTTTGCCGATGACCCGGAGCCGCTGATGGATGACTGCGACTGCCCGGCGTGCCGCCACTTCTCCTGCGCCTATCTGCGGCACCTGGTACAGGCGGAGGAGATTCTCGGGCTGAGGCTGATCACCGCCCACAACTTGCGCTTCTTTGTGCGCGTGATGGAGCGGATCCGAAGCGCGATCGAGAACGGGTCCTTTGCAGAAGAGAAGGCCGAGTTCCTGGCACGGTATCGCACGGTGGATCCTGGTGTGCGTCGAGCGAATGTGGAAGCTCGAAGGAGGAGTCAAGGTCGATGAGTGCATGGCAGGCGATGGTGCTGGGGGCGCTGCAAGGGGCAACGGAGTTCCTTCCCGTCAGTAGCTCGGCGCACTTGGTTCTCGTGCCCTGGTTACTCGGGTGGCACGCTAACGACCTCTTCTTCGGCGTGGCCGTGCACGTGGGGACGTTGCTGGCAGTACTGTACTACTTCCGGGACGATGTCCTCTCTATGCTGTCCGCCTGGTGGGGGACCATCCGGCGGCGGCGCATCGATGACGGTCCCGGCCGCTTGGCGTGGCTAGTGATTGTGGGCACCATCCCCGCCGGAATCGCCGGCGTGTTGCTGGAGGACTGGTTCGAGGCGATGTTCTCCACGCCCAGGCTGGTGTCGATCCTGCTGCTCGTGACGGGGCTGATCCTCACGCTGGCCGAGGCGCTGGCGCGGCGGGCCGCGCGGATCAGTGAGGTCCACTCCGTCGCCGATGCGCTGATTATAGGTCTGGCGCAGGCGGTGGCGATCGCGCCCGGTATCTCCCGCTCCGGTGCCACCATATCGGCCGGACTCGCGCGGGGCCTACCGCGACCGGAGGCAGCTCGGTTCAGCTTCCTTCTGGCTATTCCGGTGATCGCGGCCGGTGGTCTGCTCGAGGTGGCCAAAGTCGTGCTGGACGGAGACAGCGGCAGCTTGGCGCTGGGAGCCATAGGAGCGCTGGTCGCAGCCGTGGTTGGATACGCAGCCATCGGGGGCCTGATGCGATACCTCCGGCGACAGAGCCTCATGCATTTCGCATACTACTGCTGGGCTTTCGGGGGCCTATGCCTGCTACTGAGTCTGCTCAGAGGCTGAGTGCCCGAGCCGCGGCTCTTGTGGTGGCCCTTATCGGGGCGGCTGCCTTGTGTGGCTGCGGTAGGGTCCTGGGCGGCGGGAACGTGGTCGCCTCTTCGTCTCCCTCGGTACGTATAGCCGTTTCCTCCAGCTTGGAGGCGCTGGCCACGGGTCAGGGCGTGCCGTGGGGAGACGGGGCTTCCATCTCGGTCTCGTCGGACCAGGCGGCGCTGGAGAGCCTCGCCATGGGGTACGTGGATGTCGCCGTGGTGTGGGGCTTGCGCCCGGCTCTGGGCGAGGGACTGGTGGTAGAGGCAATCGGATCAGACGGCCTGGCCTTCGTCGTGAACCCGATTAACCAGACCGGGCCTCTGAGCATCGACGACCTCAGGGGGCTCTTCAGCGGCTCGGTGTCCGGCTGGGAGGCGTTTGGTCAGTCGACTGGAGCAGTGGTGCCGGTGATGCGGGAGAAGGGGGCCGGCACGCGCGCGCTACTGGAAGAGGCCGTGATGGACGACGGCTTGCCGTCCAGCGGAGCACCCATTGCCGCCGGCGATGAGGCCGTGCTAGACTATGTGGCCGCCAATCCGGGGGCTGTGGGCTATGTGCCCGCTTCCAGTCTGCGTGAGGGCGTGAGGGCACTCACTGTGGAGGAACGACGACCGGAGCCGCAGCGCGTTCGCGACGGTGACTACCCGCTCATGGGTGGGATATGGTTCGCGTATCGCCCAAGTGATGCCGCGGCTTCGCTGCTGGATAGGCTTACCGATCCCGACGGGGCTCTGGCCCTCGGTCGATGGCTGGCCCCGCCGGAGTGGGCGCCGCGCTACGACTAGGGCACTGCAGGGCGGACAAACGGGTTGCGGTGCCTTTCCAGCCCGATGATCGTGCTGGGACCGTGGCCGGGGTACACCCGCGTCGTGTCGGGGAGGACGAAGAGTTGCTCCCTGATACTCGTGAGGAGGGTGCGACCGTGACCCCCGGGTAGGTCGGCCCGGCCTACGCTGAGGCGGAAGAGCGTATCGCCGCTGAAGAGCACGCCCTCGTCGCTTTCGTGGAGACAGATGCTCCCCGGGCTATGGCCGGGGGTGTGGATTACGGATAGGGAGCGAGTCCCGACGGCTATTATATCGCCGTGAGCGAGCACCTTGGGATCTGCCGGCAGGTCAGGGGGCTCGGCCAACCAGACCGGTAGGCCTCCGGGTAAATCATCCCGACTGTCACCATCGGGAACCAGCCCGCCGCTGAGGGCCAGCCCCAGGTCGGCCTGATGGATAAGAACGGGAGCGCCGGTCGCGCGGGCAAGCCCTGAGAGGCCCCCGATGTGGTCGAAGTGGCCGTGAGTGCAGACTAGGCCGCGGATAGTGACGCCGAGAGCGCCAGCCAGGTCCATGACTCTGTCCGGCTCATCGCCGGGGTCGATGACTACGGCCTCGCTCTCGTCACCGTACAGGTAGCAGTTGGCCTGCAGGGGGCCAAGCGGCAAGCACTCGAGCATAACGGCAGACTCCCACAGTGGGTGTTGCGGTCAAGCTTGTCATCGACTCTCCGGGATTATAGGCATCGCCCGACGACGTCAACAAGCTGCTGAGTCGGCAGGTAGCTGTAGGACGAATCGCCTGGAGGGCGGGTCCTTCCAGGTCAAGTGGTTGAGCGTGGAGTGTGAACATGAGGATGAGTCATCTGTTCGGCACCACCCTTCGGCACGACCCGGCGGACGCCGAGTTGGTTAGCCATCGTCTCCTGGTGCGCGCCGGGCTGGTGCGGGCCATCAGCGCCGGCATCTACTGCTACCTGCCGCTGGCATACCGTGCCATGCGACGAATCGAGACCATCATCCGGGAGGAGATGGACGCTATTGAGGGGCAAGAGGTGCTGATGCCGGTGGTGCACCCCGCCGACCTGTGGAAGGAGAGCGGCCGCTGGTTCAGCGTGGGCCCGGAGTTGGTGCGCTTCCAGGACCGTGGCGGACGCGACATGGTGCTGGCGATGACTCATGAGGAGCCGGTCACCGACCTGCTCCGGCGTGAGGTGTCGTCTTACCGGCAATTGCCCCTGATGATCTACCAGTTCCAGGTGAAGTTCCGCGACGAGCCCCGCTCGCGCGGCGGCCTGGTGCGCGTGCGCGAGTTCACCATGAAAGACGGCTACAGCGCCCACGACGACTTCGAGGACTTGGATCGCTACTATCCGCATGTTCGGCAGGCCTATGAGAACGCTTTCCGCCGCTGCGGGCTCGATGCCGTGGTGGTGGAGGCTGATCCGGGCATGATGGGCGGCACATCCTCGCATGAGTTCATGCTGCTGAGCGAGTCGGGCGAGGACACGCTCATCTACTGCCAGGGCTGTGGCTACGCGGCCAATGCCGAGGCGGCGCGGTTCGCCAAGGGCGAGGCGGTAGGCGGCGACCCCCTGCCGCTTGAGGAAGTGGCAACGCCGGGGATCAAGACCATCCAGCAGTTGGCGGAGTTCCTCGGAGTGAAGACTAGCCAGACGGCCAAGGCGGTCTTCTACGTGGACCAGGACGGAGCCGTGGTCTTCGCCGTGATCCGCGGCGACCTGGATGTGAACGAGGTGAAGCTGGGGAACGCCGTTCGCGCGACGGCTCTGCGAGCCGCGACCGATGAGGAATTGGCCGCGGCCGGGATCGTGGCCGGGTACGCTTCCCCCATCGGAGTGACGGGCGTCAGGGTCGTCGTGGACGACTCCTTGGTGGGGGCAGCCAACCTGGTGGCGGGCGCTAACCGAGACGGGTATCACTATCGCAACGTCAACTTCCCGAGGGACTTCCGCGCCGATCTGGTGGTCGACATCGCTCTGGCCCGCCATGGGGACGCCTGCGCCAACTGCGGCGGCGAACTGGCGGATGAGCGGGGCATCGAGTTGGGACATATCTTCAAGCTGGGCACCAAGTACAGCGAGGCTATGGGCGCGACCTACCTCGACCCCGATGGTCAGGAGAAGCCGATCGTAATGGGGTGCTATGGCATCGGCATCGGCCGGCTCCTGGCCGCCGCCATTGAGCAGCACAACGACGAGAAGGGCATCATCTGGCCGCCGGCGATCTCTCCGTGCCAGGTGCACATCGTGGGGCTCAACCTCGATCGTCCGGAGATCGCTGAGGTTGCCGAGGCCGTGTATGGGCGGCTCAGCAAGCGCTGGGATGTGCTCTACGACGAGCGCACCGAGCAGAGCGCCGGCGTGAAGTTCAATGATGCCGACCTGCTCGGGTTCCCGGTGCGAGTCACCGTGAGCGCCCGCAGCCTGAAGGCGGGCGGCGCGGAGCTGAAGACGCGTTGGGGCGGCGCGGTCGAGGTAGTGCCTGTGGACGGCCTGGAGTCGGCCGTTGAGGCGGCTCTGGCCAGTTGGCCCGGCCCCAAGTAGATCGTGACCGGGAGGGCAACGTGAAGGTAGCGGCCATCTCCGACATTCACGACAACGTGTGGAAGCTGGAAGACATCCTGGCCAACATCCGCGAGGACGGGTCGCAGATGTTGATCGTATGCGGTGATCTCTGCTCACCCTTCACCCTGCAGGCCATAGCGGAAGGCTTCGCCGGTCCGATCGAGGTCGTCTTCGGCAACAACGACGGCGACCAGTTCCTGCTGTCGCGGGTGGCCGGCCGGCACCGGCACGTGACCCTACACGGGCAGTACGCAGAGCTCAAGCTGGATGGAGCGTTGGTGGCCGTGACTCACTATCAGGAGATCGGTCGCCGCTTAGCTGCCGGTGGGGGCTTTGCAGCCGTCTTCTACGGCCACTCTCACCGCGCGGAGGCGGTGCGACATGGCGCC
This sequence comes from Anaerolineae bacterium, assembly GCA_040768685.1. Lineage (GTDB taxonomy): Bacteria > Chloroflexota > Anaerolineae > DRVO01 > DRVO01 > Ch71. Next base: position 2,001,218 of record JAXGMM010000001.1, on the reverse strand, counting down.
TCCCTTGGGCTGAACCCGGGGGAGGTCATGGGGCGGCTAGGCCGATCGACCTATGGCTGGTATGATACGGACAGCTGCGAGGGCGGTATCCACGACCTCCGGGGCTAGAGACCACCCACAGGAGAGGGCCGATGGAGGCGACTGCGCGTTCTCGGCAGGTCCGGCAGAAGATCGCCGGCCTGCGGCTGCGGGCTTTGCGGCACCGGTATGGCCTGGATGCGGGGGAGGCGTCGAGCGTCCTTTCGCTGAGCGAACCCGAACTGAAGGCGGTGGAGTTGGGCCGAGAGCCGGCGCCGACGGAGGGCTTCTGGTTGCTGGCGCACCATCTTGGCGTCTCGCCGGCACAAGCCTTTCGGGCCGTCGAAGCCGCTCCTTCGCCCGGGGCTTTGTCAGACAGGGCCCTGGTGTTGCGTCGGAAGGCGCTTGGAGCCGCGCTCGCTGCCGATCGGGAGGCCTGTGGTCTATCGGTGGAGGCGGCAGAGGCCAGCGTCGGGTTGCCCGAGAACTGGCTCCTGGGCGTCGAGCGCGGGGAGTTGTCCCTATCTCTCGGGGACGTGGAAGGCCTGGCGGCGCTCTATGGCAAGAGGCCCGAGGAGTGGCTGAGCCAGGGCGTTCCCCCAGGGGAAGCGACGGCGTCCTCGGGCGAAGGCCGCGAGGCGAGCCTCTTCATGCGCCGGCCACAGTCTAACCGTTACGTGCTGGCGGCTATGGCACTGAGCCGGCTGGACGAGGAAGCCCTGTCGGCGCTGGAGGACGCCATCACCCTTCTACGGCAGGACGAGGCCTGAAGCCGGCAACAGCGCGTCGTCTCAGCAACTCCGCGCCGTCACGGGTGTTTGACTCTTGGACAACGGGTGTCTATTATGCCGCCCGATCGCCGAATGAAGGGCGACCGGGGAATTGCCGGTCGCTCAATGTTGAGGAGGTATGATGGGTGACAAGGTCCGGGTAGCTGTGATCGGCGTGGGCAACTGCGCCTCGGCCTTCATACAGGGCGTGCACTACTACCGCGATGCCGCGGATGACGACTTCGTCCCCGGCTTGATGCACGTCAACCTCGGGGGCTATCACGTCCGCGACATAGAGTTCACGGCCGCGTTCGATATCGACTCCCGCAAGGTGGGGAAGGACCTCTCCGAGGCTATGTGGGAGGAGCCCAACAACACGCTCCGCTTCTGCGATGTGCCCAAGCTCAACGTGCCGGTGTCCCGCGGTATGACGCACGACGGCCTTGGGAAGTACCTCAAGGAGAAGATCGAGAAGGCGCCGGGGGCTACCGCTGACATTGTCGGCATTCTTAAGGATACCAAGACCGACGTGGTGGTGAGCTATCTCCCCGTGGGGAGCGAGATGGCCACCAAGTGGTACGTGGAGCAGATACTGGACGCGGGTTGCGGCTTTGTGAACTGCATTCCCGTGTTCATCGCGCGCGAGGGGTACTGGCAGACCCGCTTCAATCAGCGTGGCCTACCCGTGATCGGTGACGACATCAAGAGCCAGGTGGGCGCTACCATCAGCCACCGCGTGCTGACCCGCCTCTTCCGCGACCGCGGCGTGCGCATCGACCGCACCTACCAGTTGAACTTCGGCGGCAACACCGACTTCTACAACATGCTTGAGCGGGAGCGGCTGCAGAGCAAGAAGGAATCCAAGACAAACGCCGTCACCAGCCAGTTGGACTACGATCTGGGCGCCGACAACATCCACGTGGGCCCGAGCGACTACATTCCTTGGCTGAAGGACCGCAAGTGGTGCTACATCCGCATCGAGGGCACCACCTTCGGCGGCGCGCCCCTGAACATGGAAGTGAAGGTTGAGGTGTGGGACAGCCCCAACTCCGCCGGTGTCGTGATCGACGCCGTTCGCTGCTGCAAGCTGGCCCTTGACCGCGGCATCGCTGGGGCTCTTGAGGCTCCGAGCGCGTACTTCATGAAGAGCCCGCCGATGCAGTTGACCGATGACGAGGCTCGAGAGCGCCTGGAGCGCTACATCGCCAACGAGCTGACGCACAGTGAGGCCATCGTGCTGCCCGCGGCTGACCCGGTCTCTGGCAATGGCAAGGCCGCCCGCAAGGGCAAGGTTGAGGCGGAGAAAGCGACGGACAGCCAGAACTAGCGGCCCGGTACAGGCGCCGCAGAGACGAAAGAGGCCCGCGCCGGATTCCGGCGCGGGCCTCTCCGTTTTCATCCGGAACCCGGTCCGGGACCGGAGAGGGCGCAACGCATGATGGGACGGGTGGGGGACCGGCGGGCGACTTCTACGAAGCCGGCTTTGGCAAAGGCGGAGGCGAGCCCAGTGTGGGCGAAGGCGGGTACGACGCGCCGGGCGCCGGCATCGATGGGATAGCCTTCGAGGATGGCGGCGCCTTGGCGAAGGGCGTGGTCCTTGGCCGCCTCAAGCAAGGCGTATGTCACGCCGCGTCCCCGGTAGCCGCGGTCCACGTAGAAGCAGACCACGGACCACACCGGCGTGTCGTCGATCGGCTTCAGGATGCGCGTCCGAGCCAGCCGCGGGAAGGCGTCTCGTGGCCCAAGCGAGCACCAGCCCATCACCCGCTCCCCGTCGTAGGCGAGCAGGCCCGGAACACCACCCGCCTGAACCAGCGCTTCCAGCGCCGCTCGGTTGCCGTCGCCCTTGCCGCGCATGAACTCGGCGTTCGGCAGGCGCCACCACATGCACCAGCAGCCGCCGGAAGCGCCGTGCGGACCGAAGAGCTCGACGAGGTCGGGCCAGCGCTCCCGGGTCAGGGGCTCAACTCGCCAGGCAGCCTCGGGTCCCTCGGCGGCCAAGCGAGCAATGGACTCGCGGCTGGACTCCAGCAGTTCGCGCTGCTCCGGCCAGAACATGGCGGGCAGATCGTCTAGGGGGCACCAATGAAGCCGGTACTGGTGCTCGGTGTCGGTGGGGGCGGTCTCGGGCTGATCGCTGCTGTAGAGGAAGTAGTGGGTGATCACCCACCGCCGGCGCCGAAAGTCGAGGCGTTCGCGCACGCCGAGCTTGGCAAGCAGGCGCAGGCCGGTCAGGCCGGCCTCCTCGGCGATCTCGCGTCGAGCGGCGTCCTCGATCTCCTCGCCCGGCTCCAGCCGTCCCTTGGGTAGTATGTACTCCGGGAAGCCGTCCTCTTGGACCAGCCCCACCAGCAGCCGGCCGGCATCACGGCGAATGACGACACCGCCGGCCCCGGTCCTTTCGCCAACGCCCGGCGGCCGCTCGTACCAGCTCGAGTCGATCTTGGTCATTCCTTTAGCCTTCCCTCGGCCCGCCGGTCACTATGGCGTTGGATCTAGGACGAAAATGACCCATCGCCTCCAAGACCGCCGCGCTCTGTGCCCGCTCCGCGGAATCAGCCGGGCAGAGCGTGGTGCAGCTCAAGTCGAACGCGCCGTACCCGGTGGTCGCATCGCACCTCCTTCCAGGCGTGCAAACCGGCGCGCCAGGGGGTCACCAGCCGATGGCGTAGCCGATGATGCCCTTGGGGGCGACAGCGCCCTGGATAACGCCGCGCTCCTCGTCCAGGCGGATGCCCATCGTCTTGCCGTTCACCCAGTCGCCCGTCACCTCTACTTCGTGACCGCGCGCCCGCAGACCCTCTATCACGCCGGCAGGGATCCTTCCTTCGGCAACCATCTTCCCCGGGAAGCCTTCGCGCGGGTAGAAAGACGAAGGGAAGTGCATGCTGTGAACCGTGGGCGCATCGAGCGCCTCCTGCATGTCCATCCCGAAGTGGACGTAGTTGAGGAAGAACTGCAATGTCCACTGGTCCTGGCAGTCGCCGCCCGGGGTGCCGAACACCATGAACGGACGTCCGTGGCGAGTGACCAGCGTCGGGGTCAGGGTGGCGCGGGGGCGCTTGCGCGGCTCCAGCGCGTTTGGGCGATCGGCGTTAAGGTAGAACATCTGGCCGCGAGTGCCCAGGGGGAAGCCCAGCCCCTTCACTACCGGCGAGGAACCCAGCCAGCCACCGCTCGGCGTGGCGGCTACCATGTTGCCCCAGCGGTCGATGACGTCGAGGTGGGTGGTGTCGCCCACGTGGGCGTGGCCGAGGCCAAGGTCGCGCACCTGCCTACCGGCGATCTCCAGCGCCCACCGGTTGTCCTCCAGGACAGTCCGTGCAGCGAACGCCGGTACGCCCCGGCCCATGTCGCCGGGAGGTACCTCCATGGCGGCACGCTCGCCGATCAGCTCCCGACGCCCGTCGTTGTACTCCGCCGACAGCAGGCGCTCGATGGGCACATCGTCGAAGAGGGTGTCGCCGTAGTAGGCTTCGCGATCGGCATAGGCCAACTTGGCGACCTCGATGAGGGTGTGCAAGTACTCGACGGAATTGTGTCCCATGGCGGGCAGGTCGAAGCCGGCCAACAGCGCCAGTTGCTGGACGAACACGGGTCCTTGCGTCCAGGACGGGCACTTGTGAACATCGAGGCCGTGGTAGTGGTAGCTTACCGGCGACTCGAGCCGCGGTTCCCAATCCGCCATGTCGCTGAGCGAGAGCAGGCCCCGGTGGGCGACGCCGCTGGCATCTTCAACGGGGTTGGACCTGATGAAGTCGACGATGCGTTCCGCCACCGGCCCGCGGTAGAAGTAGGCTGCGGCCGCCTCGATGCCGGCCACCCGGCCCTTGCCTGCCGCTTCCTTCTCGGCCCGGCACATCCCCTTGAGCACGCCCGCCCAGTCGGGGTTACGGATGACCTCGCCGACGTCGGGGATGCGGCCGCCGGGCAGGTAGACCTCGCCGGTGGTCGGATAGAGCTCCGTGTACTTCTCATATCCGGATCTGAGGGCCTGCTGCAGGCTCGGGTAGAGGGCGAAGCCCTCGTCGGCCAACTCGATGGCCGGCTGCAAGACCTGAGTGAAGCTCATGGTGCCGAAGCGGGCCAGTGCCAGTGCCCAGCTACCCACGACGGAGGGGACACAGGCGGGCAGGAAGCCGTCGCCGGGGATGAGGTCGATGCCATGCTCGCGGCACCAATCGATCGTGAAGGCTTCCGGGGACCAGCCCATACCGCTCAACGCGTAAGGCCTGCCGGCGGCCGCCGGGTAGATCAAGGTGGGTACCTCGCCGCCGATGCCGCAGCTCTGCGGTTCGACCAGATTCTGACAAAGGCACACGGCCGTCGCCGCATCGAAGGCGTTGCCGCCCTGCTCCAGGATGCGGAACCCAGCCGCGCTGGCTAGGTAGTGTCCTGAGGCGACCACCCCTTTTCTGCCCATCACAACCGGTCTGGTGGTGAAAGAAGCCATGACTGTTTCCGTGGTTGTTCGGCAGGGACGCGCTAACGCCGAGCGCCGAACCGGCCCTTCAGGAGGGCCTCTGCGACGGCGAAGGCGACACCCATCGCGACGCCGAAGGCGACAGCGCCGGGCAGCGTCATCAACACGCGGGAGCCGTTGGTCAGGCTTGCCTTGCCGGCAACCAGCACTCCGATGAGGCCGCGGTCCACCTGAGCGTCGCCCGCCACAAGCATGATGCCGGCCCCGCCTTGGCTGATCTTGAGGTCGTGGCCAACGACGGCAACCGAAGCGCCGGCGGCGTCCATAAGGGTGTCATGTCCGGCTATGGTGGCCAGCGACAGTCCCCTCGAGACACTGGCGTCGTTGCCCGCTGCCATGGCCCCAACCAGACTCTCGGAGACCACGGCGGCCTCGGCGCGCATCGTCTTGCGCACCGCCCGCCGGATCTTCTGCTGGATCTCGTCGGTCAGTTCTGTTGCTCGTATCTCTGGCATGGTCTGAACTCCCATGGTCGGGTTACTCCTCGGTCAGGTCCAGGAGTCAGCGTGCGGATCGGCCGCTCCACCAGTCGTCGACGAGGCGAGCGAAGTTCTTGAGCAGCCTCTGGCCGTCGAGGAAAGGGACCTCGTAAGCTTCGGGGTGGAACTGGGTACCATAGAGGGGCCGATCGTGGTGGCGCATGGCCTCGATGCGGCAGTGTCCGCTGGAGGCGATCAGGTCAAACCCTGGCGGCAGCTCCTTGACCTCACAGTAGTGGGAGCAGCGCATTATCATGGTCTCAGGTAGCCCGGCGAAGAGGGGGTCCTCGGTCAACCGGGTGATGGGGTAGAAACCGTCAGCGAGGAAGTAGCTGGAGAGGTCGTAGTCCGGGCTTCCCTGGGCCCGCCGCGGCAGGTCCTCGGTGGGCCCCATGCGCCGCATGGGCAGATCGTAGAGGCGCTCGACTGCGTGCAGGTCCTGGTTGAAGGAGAAGCCGAGCACCTGGTGGCTGCCGCAGAAGCAGATGATGGGCAGATCGGCCCGGTGCAGGACCTCGTCCATGCCGTAGAACCAGGAGACCTCGCGGGACTGGAAGTGACCACCGAAGCCGCTCATGGCGATGGCTCGGGGCCGCAGCTCCTCCACGACCTTGAGGTTGAACTCGCGGTAGGGGACGATGAGGCAGCGCTCCCCCGAGGCCTCCTCGAGCCGCGCCTTGATGCGCCCCTCCGGGCCCTCGCGATAGTAGCTCTCCGGTTCCTGCACGCGCACGTAGAGGTACATGGTCTTAGATCCTCCTTACCGACAGGCCTGCCCACTGCTGCTCCTCAGCAGCGTAGGCTAGCGGCGGGCTAAGCCATCTGCAAGCGCCGCCCGACTGCCTCGCTTGCCGATCCGGCGCAGGGCCCAATTCACCGCCTTGCGAACGCGCGGGCGAGGCTCTGCGGCTTCGCGTTCGCCCAATTCGAGGAGAGGCAATAGTCGCTCGTCACTACGAGCGCGCGTTAGGCGCCAATGCCGAAGCGGGCCATCCCCGGCGGCGACGCAGGGCCGGGCAAGGCCTCCGGCTCGCGAAGTACCTCGTCAAGCGACATCCCCCGCTAGCCGAGGGCCAACCCTTCGGCGGCGGCCACAGAACGAACGTACTCAGCCGCCAGCCGGTAGTCTTCCTCGGTCTGGAGGTGTTCGAGCATCAACGGCGTCTCTGCGGGCAAGCGCGAGAGTTCACGTAGGAGGGTCGCGTAGTCGATCCGGCCAAGCCCGGGACGCACCTCATCGAGGTGAACCATAAAGGTGTCTCGCAGGACGACGTCCTTGCCGTGGCAGCTGCGGATGAAGGGCCCAAGCTTGGCGAAGCAGTCGCGGATCAGATGGGCATTGCCGAAGAAGCGCGACGGGCTGTTGATGAGGTTGGCCGGGTCCAGATGGACGGCCAACGCCGGGCGATCGACGGCGCTGAGCAACGCCAAGTAGCTGTCGGCGGAGTCGGGATACATCCAGGGCATGGACTCGAGGGCGTAGTAGGTGCGCGTGGGCTTGACGGCGTCGATGATCTCGCGGACGGAGTCGACGATGAGCCCGAAGGTGTCGTCGGTGAGATCGTCCGGATGGGGGCCGTCCCACTTGGGCCCGCGCGAGCCGACGATGTTCACGCAGCACCGCGCGCCGATTCTGTCGGCCAGCGCGAGATGTGCCTGGCACTTGGTCAGGGCGGCGCGCCTCTCGAGATCGTTGGGGCTCAGCGGGTTGCTCCAGGCGCCGACCTCGGCGATGACGATGCCGGCGCGATCGGCCGCCTGCCGGTAGGCCGCGATAGTCGCGTCGTCCGCGTCGGGTGCCAGAGGGCAGTAGGCGGCGGTGTAGCCGCGCTCCCGGTGGGCGGCCACCCACTCATCGGGCCCCTGCCACTGACTGAGGATCGGTCCACCGAATCTCATAGCTATCCTCCTTGGGCGCGCCCACCAGCGGCGTGCCGCCCTCATGCGATCCGCTCCGCCTCCTCTTTGGCGATCCTTGTCCACTGGTCGAAACGGTCGGGCTGGCCGTGGCAGGTGTGTGTGTCCTTGAGGATCATCTCCACGACGCAGCCGCGGGCGTCCTGGAGCGCCTCCCGGATGTAGGAGCGGACGGCGTCCGGGCTGAAGACGACGTCGGCGAGATAGCCGGGATGGGGCTTCCACGAATAGACGTACCGGTCCTCGAGCGCCTCGGCGGCCACCCGGCGATCGCACCAGGGGCTGATCGATATGCGTCGCAGTCGCGGCACTCGCTTCACCAGCTCGAACTTGTGATCCAGTGGTTCGCAGCAGCCATAGCAGTTGAGGCCGAAGCGTTCCAGAAGGGGAATCTGATACTGAAGCACGAACTCGTCGTGCATGGCCGGCGACACGCCGCTGATCTCCTGGGCCTCGGCGAAGCCCCACATGTCGATGGGACGCACGCGAGTGGCGTCGAAGCCGGGTGCGGGCAATGCGTCGGTCCAGCCGAAGCCGCCCGATCCGACGTAGTCGTTGCGGTTGTTCAGGGACAGGAGCCCCTGCTCCTCTAGGTCGGCGAGCCAGGCGAGCCGCCCCTCCATCAGGTATCGCATGACCCGGTGAATCCAGGCCGGACGCTCGCACATGTCCAGCATGACCTGCTCAAGCCCGCGCAGTTGGGCCAGCTCTCCGATTAGCGCCGTGGACCACCAGAAGCGGCCCCTAAGCTCCACCTGGAGAAGGTCGCCGAATACCTCGTGGGCGAGCGTGAGCACGCTCCGCGTCGCCGCGTGGTCGACGACGACTCCGGGCCGGTGCAGCCGCCGGAGATCGTCATCGTCAGCGAGAGCGCCGCGCCAGCGGTAGGCGCCCCGGGCCATATCGCTGTAGGTCCTCTCCGGCTGGAGGCCCCAGCCGGAGTCCTCGTACACATAACCGACGGAGAACCGGTCGTCGAGGACCTGGTCATCGTCGAAGTGCTCCCAGGAATAGAGCCGCATGCGGAGACTTCGCTCCCAAGTGCGGGCCAGGGGATCCGTGCAGGTGCAGGCGCTCTCCGGCAGCAGTTCCTCCCAGGCGCCTTCGGGAGAGCAGAAGACGACCGGTCGCTCCGGGCGGAGCGAGTTGACGGCGTACCAGCGCCTCGCACGCGCTTCCTGCTCCGGGTGGGCGGCCGCCTCGGCGATGAGACCGGCCAAGCGCCTGAGTGTCTCCGCGTCACTGGCTGGGATTGCCGTCACGCTCGCGCCTCCTGTGTCAGGCTTGGCGGAGGCGGGCAACGGAGTGCAGCAAGGCGCGCGCCTCTCCTTCGGAAGCCACCCCAGTGGCGATCATCAGCCCTTCCGGTCTCAGGGCCTCCAAGAGCGGCAGCACCTCCGCCGCCGAGCAGGAGATGTGCAGGCTCTTGCCTCCCGCCTGGATGCGCCGCAACAGCGGCACCCATCGGGCCATGGGCTCCCGGCCGGCCCCGGGCACCCACTGGATGGCGTGGATCTCCGGTACGGCCATGAGGGTGTCAAGGTGGACGAGAGCGTCGGGGCCGTCTAGGTGGAAGATCGCCCGGTCCAGAAGGCGAGCCTCGTGGACGATGGAGGGCAAGATGAACTCCTCCATCTGCCGCGGCGAGATCAGGGCGATGAAGTCGCACTGGACGGCGTTGGAGCGCCCGTTTGTCCACGAGGGCAGCCACCCGCTACTACTACCGTACCGCTCGGCCTCGATGATGGCGAAGTAGCGGTCGTACGCCGCAGTGAGAAGACCGTCGAGGCGGCGCAAGGTGGAGCGGACCTGGTCCGGGTGATCGTAGAGGTCGGTACAAAGGCGAGCGTTTCCGCGAAGGGCGGAGAGGGCATCGCCGCCGGCGTGGGTATCGGGGATGCCGGTGATCCAGCGACCGCGCCCGGCCTCCTGCGCTTGTGTAAGCAGGTCGAGCTGCAGCCGCCACCAACGGTTGCCATCCGCGATGCTCAGCTGGGCGGCGTCGGCCCAGTCGTCAAGGTGATGGCCGACCCAGTTGGTGTTGGTGTCCAGGAAGCGAACGGGCGCTCCCAGGTAGGCGGCGAAGAGGTCCGGCCCCAAGTTCGGGTTGAAGAGGGGGAAGGCTTCGCCGCCGTAGTAGGTGGTCTCGATTCGCCGGGCGGTGCGCTCGACCACCAGGTCCACGTCGGTCCACCACCGTTCGACGGAGACGCCGGATGGCCGCTCCGTGGCCTGTCGGCGAACCGCCTCCAGACCCTCGCGTGGAGCGGTGATCTGGAGGCAGGGGCGATCCACTATCTCGCCGGCCCACCAAGCCAGAGTACGGGTCTGCGCCTGATCCCAGTCGTGCTTGAACTCCATTGCTGCCGCTCCCTCCAGGCTCAGGAGGCGCGAACCGCGGCGCCTCGGCTAGAACTCGGTGACACCGGTGAAGTGGAACTCCGGAATCAGCACCGCCGGGCACAGGTAGGGGCCATACTCGCCGCAGAAGCGCGCCGCGTTCCCGACGACGCAGCCCTCTTGCAGGGCCCGCACGTAGCTCTGCGTGAAACGCAGGTTGCGCACCGGGAAGGCGACCTCACCGCCACGGATCAGGAACGTTCCATCGCGCGTCATCCCGGTTACGGTGACGGTCGGCCGGTGGACGACGCGGGTGTAGTGAAACCGCGTGACCAGGAGCCCCTCGTCGATCGAGGCTATCAGCTGATCCAGACTGGACTGGCCCGTCTGTAGGCTAAGGTGAGTCGGGCGCGGCCCGTAAGGGTTGGGAGCCGGGAAGGCGTGCCCGGTGGACTGGGTGCCCGCGAGGGCCGCGGTGTAGCTGTCGTGCACCACCTCGCGCGCCACACCGCGGTCGATGACGGTGACACGCTGCTTGGGTGAACCCTCGTAGTCGAAGGGCATTGGCAGGCACGCGGAGCTGAGGGCGTCATCGATGATGGTGACCTGAGGCGCCAGCACCGACTCGCCCAGGCGGCCGCTGAGGAAGCTGCTCCCCTCCTCGACCTGCAAGCCGCCGAAGGAGGTATAGGCCATGCTGCCCAGGAGGTCGGACGTGGCTTCGGGCTCAAGGACCACTGCATAGCGACCTGCCGGCAAGGCCCGCGGGCCCCGGCTCCGGACTGCCTTGTCGACGGCGCGTCGGGCGACCGTGTCGACATCGAGTTCGGTGAGGGTGTTGGCGCGATCGAACCCGTAGCCACTGCTGTCAGCCGACATGACGACGGTGACGAACTCCGCCTCTGTACCGGCGTGGTGCGCGAAGACGCCGTTGCTGTTGGCGACGGCAATCTCGTGGATGCTCGTCGTCAGCGCGCCCGCTGCCACAAGGTCGTGCTCGGCCGCCAGCGAGCAGGTGCGGCCCACAAGGCCGGCACGCACCGTGGGCGCGATGGGCTGCTCGTCCTCTGGGATGGAGGGCACGGCGGGGTAGGGGGCCGGCTTCGGGAGCCCGGGGAACCGCGGATCGGGAGGCTGCACTTTGGCTGCCGCCAGGGCTCGCTTGAACAGGGCCGCAATCCCCTCGGCCGACAGGTCATTGCCGGAGGCTACGCCGATGCGGTTGTCGACGACGACGCGGACGCGCAACACCGCGTCCGATTCCGCCACGTTCTGATGGATATCGTTCTGAGCGAAGCGGGTGAGCGCCGAATCGTTCACCAGCAGTAGCGCCTCGGTCTGGTCGGCGCCCGCGTAGGAGAGCGCCTGTTCCACGATGGCGCGAGACTTCTCTGTACCGAGCATAGCGGCCTCCTTAGTTACCCGGGCGAACCTGAACGCGACGGAACCGAGCCGGAGACACCCCGTGGCCGACGTGAGCCGCCTGGCCCGGCTGGCCCTTACCGCAGTTGGGCGTGCCCCACACTGCCCAGTGGTCACGGTCGCAGATGGCATCGCAGGCGCCCCAGAACTGCGGCGTGATGCCGGTGTAGACGGCGTTCTTGTAGAGCGTTCCCAGGCGGCCTCCCTCGACCCGATAGGCTACCTCGGTACCGAACTGGAAGTTCAGGCGCTTGTCGTCGATGCTCCAGGACTTGTTCATCTCCAGATACAGGGCGCCCTCGCTGTCAGCCAGGAGGTCGTCGAACGTCCACTCGCCCGGCTCGAGGTTGACGTTCGTCATCCGGACCAGAGGGATTCGGTCCCAGCCACTGGCGCGCATGGCCCCGTTGCTGACGGCGCCGATCTGCGACGCCGTCTCTCTGGACATCAGATAGCCGACGAAGATGCCGTCGCGGACAAGGTAGGAGCGCTGAGCGGCCACGCCTTCGTCGTCGAAGCCGAAGGTGCCTAGGCCGCCGGGCACGGTGGCATCAGCGACAAGGTTCACGATATCGCTGCCGTAGCGGAAGGCGCCGCGCATGTCGGGGGTGAGGAAACTGGTTCCGGCGTACGCCGCCTCGGAGCCCAGAGCACGGTCCAATTCGGTGGGGTGACCGCAGGACTCGTGCACCTGGAGGGCCAGTTGCGTCGGCCCTAGGATCAGCGTGGCCTCTTCCTCGGGGCAGGCAGGCGCCGTGAGGAGCATGACCGCTTCCTCGGCGACGCGGGGCGCATGGTCGGCCAAGTCCATGCCGGTGACGAACTCGAAACCGGCAGTGGCCTGGTCCCGCCCAAAGGCGTTGGGGTAGGTGCGCTGCTGCACTTCGCCCTGGTCCACCGCCAGCGCCTCGATGCCGCCGCCTGTCTCCACGATATCCTGCTCGATGTAGCTGCCCTCGGTGGAGGCGAACACCTGACTTCGCTTCAGTGAGACGAGATTGGCTTGGCGGACGGAGACCTTGGGCAGTTTCATGGCGGCATCGGCAGCCAACAGCAGGGACACCTTGTCCTCGAGCGACACCGCAAAGGGGTCCTGCCGGCACGGAGTCTCATAACGAGCGACCGTTGTCACCCGCTCGCCCAGGTCCACTCGCCGGCGGATGTGCGCAGCGGAGGCGCGAGCGATGTCCGCTGCCGTTCGAGCGGCCGACTCGGCCCCGGCCAGGTCGGCGGCTGATGTGCCGGCGAAGCCCCAGGCGCCGTCCACCAGCACCCTGACGCCGATGCCGGTGGTCTGTGATCGCTGGACGGCGCGGACCACGCCGTTGCGGGTGCGGATGCTCTCCTCGTCTATGGACACCAGCCGGGCGTCGGCATACTCGGCGCCCTGAAGCTGTGCCACGTTCAGTGCTCGCTCGACGATGTCTCGCATTACGGCCTCCTGACTAATGCCTGGGCGGCGTGGCGAATCCGATGCGTTTGCTTACCTTGGCCCAAGTGCTGTGGAGATGCACGAACGGGCCGCTAAGGCCGCCCATGGGCTGACCGGCAGCCAAGGCAGCCAAGAACGATGCCGGGTCGTCGAAGTCGCAGGCCGAGATGCGGACATAGGCCATGCCGACTTCGCCCGGGGTGTGCGCGTCGCTGCCGGCGCCTTGAGCGAGACCGTACCGCTCGGCGAGGAGGCGCGCTTCGTCGTTAGGGGCGGCGCTCATCACTCGAGCGTTGATGACCTCCAGCGCGTCGACTGCGCCGATCACTCGCCTTAGGGCGGCCGGCAGGATGGTGCTGCGCCGCACCAGGTCAAAGGGGTGCGGGACGTACACCAGGCCGCCTTGGCGCCGAATGGCGTCTATGGTCTCCTCGGGGGAGAGCAGCGGCGCTATTCGCTCCCGAAGGAACAACCCGATGATCTCGCCCTGGCTGGTCTTGATCTCCTCGCCCACGATCACCGGGAAGGGGGCGCGGTCGCGCAGGCGAAGCGCCCCTTCGATCTGATTGTGGTCGGTGATGGCCACCGCGCCGAGGCCGGCCCGCTGGACCGCCTCGATCACCGAGTCCAGTGAGGTCAGGGAGTCCTTGGAGTAGAGCGTGTGGACGTGCAGGTCAACGCTCAGGACGCCCGCGGGCGAGACCGCCGCGGTCACTTGCGGCGGCATCGGAGTTGGCGAGCGGCGAGAAGGCCGAGCCCGGCAACGGCCAGACCGGCAAGAGCACCGAGTGCTGCCTGGGGCGGGTAGATCGGGTCTATGTGCGCCGGGACGCCCCCGTACTCGTTGAAGAGGCGCCCCCATTTGCTTCGGAGGGCTTCCTTCACGCGTGGGTAGCCGATGAAGGGATACCAGAAGCCATCATAGTAGGCGCGGGAGGCGAAGAAGGACCAGGGAACGATCGGCGACTGGAGAAGCGGCTTCTCGAAGGGCTTCAGCGGCCCATGGTAGATCAGCTTCTGTCCGCGAGACGCGAAAGTCTCGGCGGTCTCGAAGTGCCAGTCGATCCCGGACACGTCCATCCCGACGACCTCGATCTCGCGCGGGTCGCCCACGCCGAGCCCGCGTTCATGGGCCAGGCGAATGAAGGGAATCGACATGGGATCGAATCCCTGCAGCTTGGCGGACATGGCATCGATGGCGACTTGATCCGCCGACGCCAGGATGATGTCCTTCTCATGCACGCGCATCGCCCGGGGACCGGGACCATCGCCGGCGAACGTGCCATCCATGACGGCGAAGAGGCCGCTGTGGATGTCCTGCTGGATGGTGAGCAAGTCCACCAGAGTCTCGTGGATGGAGGCATGAGTCCAATGCCTTCGCTCGCTCAGGAGGCCGCCGAACGCATTCTTCATCGCCCCAGTGATAGTGGTGAAGACGTGGGTCTTCACAGTGGGAAGCTGGATGATGTTCGTGTCATGGAACATCTTGGGGATGCGGACCCCATCGGGGAAGATCTTGTCGAGGACAAGGAAGGGTTGTTTGGGCTCGTAGACCACCCACTCCACTTCCGGTTCGTAGAGGTGCACGCAGGGCACCCCGTGCTTGTCGGTGACCATCTTGTGCTTGTTGTGGACCTCGCCCACGTAGGCGTCCACGACTACGGTGCGGTTGTGCGCCCCCACGATGTCGTCGTAGCCGTCTTTGAGCAGGCGGGTGATGACCCCCTCAAGCTGCCAGGGGCTGGTGGAGCAGGCGGGGTACCACTGCTGCCACGAGATGTTGATCTTGAGTATGGTGCGCTTGTCCTGAGGCAGGGCCTCTCGATACCCGGACAACTGCATCACCCGCCCCACGTCCTGAAGGACGGTCTCGGGGGTGGTGCGCAGGATGGCCACCTTGCCTCTGCCGGGGAAGCGCGTGGGATCGATCAAAGGAACCTCCTGAATCCTTGTGGAAGGTACTCAGCACTGAAGTATAGGGATGACCGGTTGGGGTGTCCAGCCGCCTCGGCAACCGGGCGGTTGACCAGGCGGGCGTCGGGTTGCGCGATTGTGGCACCTGCTTCACGATAGCGATTCTTCGCGGTGGGAGGGGCTGGTGCAGTGGCGCAAGTGGGGTTTTCGTACTGTTCTCGCGGCCGGGGTGACACTGGTGCTCTGGGCATCTGCGTTTGCCGGCATTCGCCTTGGACTCACCGGCTATCCGCCCGGCGAGTTGGCGGTGTTCCGCTTCCTGGTGGCGTCGCTAGTTCTGGCGCTGTACGCGGCGGCGGTGCGGATGCCGCTGCCGAAGCGGGCAGACTGGCCCGTTCTGGCGCTGGCCGGGTTCCTGGGCATCACCGCCTACCATCTGCCGCTGAACTACGGCGAGGTCACCGTAGGGGCAGGCCCGGCGGCGTTCCTAGTCAATGCCGCGCCGGTGATCACGGCGATCCTGGGGTGGCTATGGCTGCGAGAGAGGATATCGGCGCGCGGGTGGGTAGGCATCGTCGCCGGTTTCGCCGGGGTTAGCCTGATAGCCCTGGGAGAGGGCGAACGGCTGTCGCTTGAGCCGGGCGTCCTCCTAATCCTGGTGGCCGCTCTTGCCACCAGCCTCTACTTTGTTCTCCAGAAGCGCCTACTGGCCCGGTACCGGTCCCTTCCTTTGACGACCTACTGCATTTGGGCAGGCACTGCGCTCATGTTGCCCTTCGCCGGGTCGCTGCCCGCCACGATAGCGGCTGCTCCCGTCTCGGCCACGCTCGCCGTCCTCTACCTTGGTGTGTTCCCCGCGGCCGTCGCGTACGTGGCCTGGACGTACGTGCTCTCGCGCATGCCGGCTTCAAGGGCGTCGGCGCTCCTTTTCCTTTCTCCGCCACTCGCCACGGTGATCGCCTGGGCCTGGCTGGGCGAGGTGCCGGCCCCGCTTTCGCTTGCGGGCGGTCTACTGGCCCTGGTAGGAGTGATTCTAGTCAACTGGCGACGGTAGAGGCAGAGCGCTGGTCGCCGAGCGCAGCGGAGGCTAGAATCCGGGCCATGGACAAGCTGATGCGCGCTGCCGAGGGCCTCGGCCTACCGGTACGTCCCGAGCATCTTCCGCTCTTCAGCCGGTACTTCAAGTTGCTGGTGGAGTGGAACGCGCGGTTCAACTTGACCGCGGTAACGGACGAGGAGTCTGTCCCTGTCCGCCACTTCGCCGACTCCTTGACCTGTCTGCTTGGCGTGCCCTCCCTTGTCGAAGCGGCACGGCAGGGCTCGGCGTGCCGGCTGGTAGACGTGGGCGCCGGCGCCGGTTTCCCGGGCCTGCCTATCAAGGTAGTCTGGCCGCAGGCGTCGCTCACCCTACTGGAGTCGGTGGGGAAGAAGTGCGCCTTCCTCGAGGAAGTGACGAGGGATCTCGGCCTTGCCGGCGTTCAGGTAGTAAACACCCGCGCCGAGGACGCCGGGCAGGACCCAGCCCATCGGGAGCGCTACGACGTGGTCCTGGCGCGCGCCGTCGCCGACCTGCCGGTGCTGGCCGAGTACTGCTTGCCGCTTGCCCGCCGTCAAGGCGTGGTCATTGCGCAGAAGGGCGATGATGTGGCGGAGGAAGTGGGGCGCGCGGGCCACGCGATCGGCGTTCTGGGCGGCCGACTGGAGAGGGTGCGGCAGGTGGAGGTGCCGGGCACGGCGCTGCCGCGCTCGCTGGTGGTGATCCGAAAGGAGACGCTCACGCCTCCCCAGTATCCGCGTCGAGCGGGACTACCGGCGCGACGTCCTCTCCAGGACCGCTAAGCGGTCCGGCGGCGCCATCGCACACGGTCCAGACTCGCGCGGTGCGCAGGAACGCCCTCGTGAAGGGGGCGGCGTCCAACCCTGTGATGAAGGACTGGCTGGAGTCGACCATCACCGATTCCAGAGCCCGGCGACGCCGCGAGTCCAGTTCCGACATTACATCGTCGAAGAGCAGTATGGGCCGGCGACCCAGCGCCTGCTCCAGGTAGAGCCCTTCGACCAGGCGCAGGGTGAGCGCGGCAGTACGCATCTGCCCGCGTGACGCGAAGGACGCGGCCTCGGAACCGTCGATCAGGATCGCCAGGTCATCGCGATGCGGGCCGGCCGTGGTCACTCCACGTTCCAGGTCGGCCTGGCGACTGCCCTCTAGGATGGTATGCAACTCCTCTTCCGTGGCCGATTCGCCTGCATCATGGCCGCGCCACGGGGTGCCGGGGCAGTATGAAATGGCTAGGCTCTCTTCGGAGGCCAAGCTTGAGTGGGTCTCGGCCGCCGGCTGTCTCATGGCCGCGATGGCCGTCGCGCGGCGGCGAGTCACTTCGGCGCCACTCCCGGCGAGCAGACGGTCCCAGTAGTACAACTGCTCCGGGTCGGTGCGCCGGCGTCGAATCAGTCGCAGCAGGTGGTTCCGCTGGGTCAGCGCCCGATTGTACTGCCCGAGTGCGCGGCAGTACTCTCGGCTCGCCTGGCACAGCAGGACGTCCAGGAAACGGCGGCGTCCCGCGGGCGCTCCCCCAACGAGCGACACGTCCTCCGGGGTGAAGAGCACGGTGGGCAGCACGCCCAGCCCGTCCAGCAGGCGATGAGGAGCCCCATCCAACCGCAGGTGCTTCCGCGTGGGCCCGGGCGTACCGAGGGCGTTCGTGGTTTCCTGAGTGATCACCAGTTCGATCTGCCGATATGGTCCCCCGTGGAGCTCCGCGGCCACGCGAGCGTGCACGATCGGCTCATCGAGGAAACTGCGGTTGATCAGGGTGGAGTCGACACTGGTTCGGAATGAGCGCGAGGTGCTCAGGAGGGTTACTGCCTCAACGAGGTTGCTCTTGCCCTGAGCATTGCTGCCCAGGAAGACGTTGGCCCCGGGGGAGGGCCGCAGGTCTTCCTGGGCGTAGTTGCGGAAGTGGATCAGGGTCAGGCGGGTTATCCACATGGCCGGTTGCCGGGGGCCCGCCGGGGGGGCCGCGCTCGGCTCCCTAGTCCGCTACGTACATGGGCATGACGATGTGCGTAAAGTCGTCGGCGTCCGGCCCTACCGGCCGGAAAACTCCTGGGCTCGAAGGGCTGCTCGTCTCCAGAACGACGTTCTCGGTGCCGATGGCGTCCAGGAGGTCGCTAAGGTACTTGGCGTTGAAGGCAATGCGCGTCGATTCGCCCTCGACAAGGGCATCCGCATCGACCACGTTGTCGCCCAGCTCCGCCGCCACGGCCGAGACGGTCAGATGGGAAGGTCGGCCCTCTTCCTCCGCATGGATCTGGAGCCTGATGATGTTGTTGGCCCCCCGCGCGATGATGGACGTCCGGCGGACGGCCGCCTGCAATTCCTTGGTGTCCACGACCGTGCGGGTGAGGTAGGTCTTGGGCACGATCTGGTGGTAGTCGGGGAACACGCCGACCACGAGTTGGGAGACCAGTTCGACGTCGCCGATGCGGAAGAGCACTTGCGAGCGCTCATCGAGAACCTGCATGCGGACCGGTGCATCCACCTCTCCGGCGATGCGCGCTACCTCGTTGAGGGCCCGGGCGGGGATGATATTGCGGCTGGTGTTCGCCACCGCCGACGCCAGCTGGGCTCGCCGCACCGAAAGGCGGAAGCTGTCGGCAGCTACCAGGGTGAGAAGATCCGCGTCGAACTCGGCAAGTACGCCGGCCAGTATGGGGCGCTCCTGGTCAGGGGCCGCAGCGAACGTCACCTGCGACACCATGCGGCGCAGCAGTTCGGAGTCCAGCTCGATGACACCATCCGGTGGGGCCACCACGCGGCTGGGGAAGTCCTCCGCCGGGCTGCCCTTGAGATTGGCCTTGGTGCGTCCGCACCGGATGTGCAGCGTCTGGGTGGCGGCGTCCGCCTCGAGAGTAAGGGGCTGGGCCGGGAGGGTGGACACGAAGTCCGCGAAGGTTCGGGCGGGCACAGCGATCGCTCCCTCGGATTCCACCTTCGCCCCCACCGAGCAGGTGATGGCGATCTCCAGGTTCGTGGCGCTCAGGCGAAGCCGCCCCTCGTCGGTGGCCACCAGCACGTTACTGAGGATAGGCAGAGACATGCGCGAACTGACCGCTCGTCCGGCGATGCTGAGTCCCCGGGCCAGGTTTTCTTGTAGGCACGATACTTTCATCCAAGTCCTCCGCCACTATTGACTGGAGATCGCCGTAGACATGAGGCAGCGCGGCCGGCGTCCTCACGCTGGTTCCCTGAGGAGGCGCGGGCCGCGGCGATGCGCCACGGCCTCAACATCAAAATGGACTGCATGCTAACAGGATTGGGCGGTTTTGACAACCGACAAGAGCACCGCGCCCTCACAGGTCTCCCCGGGGACACGGCGCTACAGGCGGTCCGCCTGTCGGATGAGTATGCGTCTGAGTCGGGAAGGTCGATTATGGGGTGCCGGCCATGGCGAGCGCATCGATCGCATCGAGCGAGTTGATGGACGCGACGAAGATGATGAGGAGCGCCAGCGCAGAGGTGAAGATGACGGTGAAGAACCGCGCCCGGAGCCGCCAGAAGATCCAAGCAGTGACCGCGGCGCCCACAACCTTGATAAGCACGAGGCCGCAAAGGCCCACTGTGCCCAGGAACAGAGCTGGGAGCGGATTGCACTCCGGCAGCCCACCCTGGAGAAAACCAAGAGTGGTTATGAGGTCGGCCAGGTGACCGAAGAGGTAGAAGCCTAGGGCCACCGCCATCGCTTGCGAGTAGTCGGGCGATGAACGCCGGGCGAAGTCGGCGTCCATGGCCGTAGACAGACGGTACGCTGCCATGTCCTCTCCTCTGGCGGGCTCACAGTCTGCTGGGCGCGAGTCCGCCAAAGCATCAACGTGCGGGAACGCCTTCCACTCACTCCCACTCGAAGTCTAGGCTTCATTCATTAGACGATTCAGCCCAAAGCCTTAGAATCCGGTTAGAGCGGAGGAGCTTGGCTTGGGAGGAGGCTCGCTGTGACATCGAGAGAACGGGTCCTAGCGGCGATAGATCATCAGGAGGCGGACCGGGTGCCGGTGGACCTGGGCGGCATGCGATCGACCGGCGTGATGGCGCTGGCCTACGCCGAACTCAGGCGGTACCTGGGCATAGACGAAGGCGAGATACTGGTCTTCGACCCGGGGCAGCAGTTGGCTTTGGTGGAGGACGCGGTTCTTGATCGGTACGGGGCAGATGTAGTGCCTCTAGACCTCGGCACCCTGGTTGGATGGCAGCCGTGGACGCTGGCGGACGGTACCGCCACGCTTCTGCGCGGCGACTTCCAGATTGAGCCCGACGGCCAGGGTGGCTGGTACAGCATGTCCGCAGGCCGCCGGGTCGGGCACAAGCCGGCCGACAGCTACTACTTCGACACCATATACACGCCTCTCGCGGGCGAGATCACCGCTGCCGACGTGGACGCCTACCAGATGGGCGCCATGTCGGACGACAGCCTTCGGCTTCTTGAGGCCGAGGCCATGCGCCTCAGGGCGACAACCGACCGGGCCATCATGGGCGGCTTCGGCGGCGCCTTTCTGGAGGCTGGGCAGGGCCTGCGGGGTTGGGATCAGTTCCTGGTTGACCTTGCCGGCGACCGCCCTCTCGCGGAGGCGATCCTGGACAAAGTGCTGGACAACAACCTGGCGAACGTCCGCCGGTACCTGGAAGCGGTCGGCGACAGAATCGACCTCATACAAGTCGGCGGTGACCTGGGTACGCAGGCCGGCCCCCAGGTCAGGCCGGAATGGTACTACGAGGTCTTGCAGCCGCGGGAGAAGGCCTTCTGGCAGGAGATCCACCGCCTATCCGATTGCCGGATCTTCCTGCACTCTTGCGGCGGCATCGCCGAACTGATCGAAGGCATCATCGACGCCGGCTGCGACGTCCTGAACCCGGTGCAGACCTCGGCCCGCGGAATGGACCCGGCCGAGCTCAAGGCTCGGTTCGGTGACCGCATCACTTTCTGGGGAGGCGGCTGCGACACGCAAGCGGTGCTGCCCTTCGCCACACCGGAGCAGGTCTACGAACACGTGGCGGAACGGATGCGGATCTTCAAGCCGGGAGGCGGTTTCGTCTTCTGCCAGGTGCACAACATCCAGGCCGGCGCCCCGCCGGAGAACATGGAGGCGATGTACGAGGCGGTGCGCGACAACTGGTCGTACGGGGAGAGGAAGTAGTGGCAGCAGGTCGCTCCCGATCGTTCGCGGAGATGAACCTTGCCATCTTCCGAGGCGAGGACCCCGGCGGAGTCCTGTGGCAGCCCCGTCTGGAGTTCTGGTACCTAGCCAACAAGGCGCGAGGGACTCTGCCGCGGCGGTACCGCGATGCCGGTCTGCTCGATGTGTATGACGACTGCCGGGCGTCGGTGCGCTACTTCACCAGCCCGCTGAGGGTGCGCTACCATACAGTGAAGCAGCGCACCGAATGGCTCGATGACACGCACCAGGCGCACTACCTGGAGACTCCGATCGGGACTCTCCGGGAGGTGCGGGCCTACGACGGTCTCCGCCTCAGCGGCGCCCGTTCGGAGTACCGCATCAAGACCTTGGATGACCTGCGCATTCTGGAGTACGTTCTGCAGGATGAGGAATGGTACTGGGACGCGGAGGCGTTCAGCCGCGACCTCGCTAGGGTAGGCGAACGGGGAGCGCCGCAGTTCTACCCGCGTCGCACGCCGGTCCAGGGGCTTTTCATCGAGCACATGGGCTTCGAGCCCACCATCTTGGCGCTGACGGACCATGGTGAGCGGATTCGCCAGTATGTGCAGATCGCCGGCAAGGCGGACGACGCCATGTACGAGGTGATCTGCACCTGTCCGGTCCCCATCTGCAACCTAGGCGAGAACATCGACGCCAACTTGGACCCGCCGCCCGTATGGCGTGAGCACTTAGCGCCCTGGTATCGGAAGCGCACGGAGCAGCTGCGAGCGGCGGGGAAGTACACCCACATTCACGTCGACGGCGCCATGAAGCCGATACTCACGCACATGCAGGACTGCGCCTGGGACGGCATCGAGGCGGCGACTCCCGAGCCCCAGGGTGACGTGACACTGGAGGAGATCAAGGAGGCGCTTGGTGACCTAGTGCTGCTGGACGGCATCCCTGCCATCTACTTCCTGCCGTCGTACCCGGAATCCATCCTGATGGAGTGCGCGGAGCAGGTCGTGAAGCTGTTCCATCCCCGGCTCGTCCTGGGAATATCGGACGAGATCCCGCCTGACGGCGACATCGAGCGGGTGAAGAGAGTGGGGGAGATGGTCGCGGCCATATCCTAGAGGGCCACTGCGGCGAGATCAGCCCTCCTCAAAGAGTCGAGCCACCTCGTCCCGCGCGAAAACGGGCAGGGGTTGCGCGGCTCCTTCTTCGTCCACCAGAAGCGCGCCGGGCTCCTCGGTAGCTTCGCCGATGACGCCGGCCCAGATGCCTTCGGCCCGAATGGCATCCACCACCCGTGCAGCGTCGCCGGCGGCGCACCCGATGAGCAGCGCGCCGGATGCGATCGTTCCCCACGGGTCGAGGCCGAAGTGGTGGGTAAGGAGCGCTGTCTCCGGCAATACCGGCACACTGGCAGCGTCGATGCGGAGACCGACGTTGCCCGCGATGGCCAGCTCCGACAGCGCCGTCGCCAGACCGCCTTCTGTGGGATCGTGCATGGCATGGAGGTGCGCTACCCGAGTGGCGGCGCGCGCCTCGCGCACCACGCTGATGCCCGGACGGTGGAGGAAGCCGGCGGCGCGCTCTACTACCTCGTGCGGGACGAGCCCCTCCAGTTCAGCACCGCGCTCGCGAGCGAGGATGGCGGTGCCCTCCACGGCGATACCCTTGGTGAGCACAATGGAGTCCCCGGCCCGCAGCCTATCCGGAGTCACCAAGTCGTCGGGCAGCACTTCGCCGAGCATCTGGCCGACCAGAATGGTCCGGCTGATGCCGCTCGTCACTTCGGTGTGGCCGCCGCAGAGAGCGATGCCCAGAGAGCGGCACGCAGCGCTCAATTGTGCGAACACGGCCTCAACGTCGGCAAGTGCGGTCTCGCCGGCCGGGAAGAGCGCGGTGCAGAGGAGCCACTTGGGCTGAGCGCCCGTGGTGGCGATGTCGTTGGCGTTGACGTTGACGAGGTACCAGCCGATCTCGTCCGCCGCGAAAGTGATCGGGTCGGTCTTGACCACGAGGTAACGGCCGCCCATGTCGATCACGGCGGCGTCGCGCCCTACACCTGGGCCAAGGACAACTCGTTCTGAGGAGAAGGTGTAGCGGGCAAGTAGGCTCCCCAACACATCATTGGGGAGTTTGCCGGCCGGCAGCGTCGAGTAGGGATCAGACACGGCTACACCTCTCTGGCACGTTGTTGGCCGCTCGACCGAGCGGCGGCTGTCATTCGTTGTCGGCAGCGCTGACTACGATGGTCGGGTTGGCGGCGAGAGCCAGCCCGGCCGCCACTTCGACGGCCTTGAGCACTCCGGAGGGTACCACGCAGGCCGGGTGAGGCAAGTGGGCGCGGGCCGCTTCCAGCACGGCGGGGATCTCGCCGCGGTAGCTGATCTCCCGAAGGGGGTCTACCGTAGTGAGGTGGACAGCCAGGCGCCGCACAGATGGGCAGTCACTTGCGATGGCAAGTGCGACGTCACCCTCGGGCTGGGCCGTCGCCTTCACGGTAGTGGTGAACCCGCAGATGCCGGCGTGGATGGTGGCGGTGGCCATGTGTGGTGCACTCCCATGGGCTGAGCTGTGGTTGCGGCAGCATCGTACTCCAGAGAGGGCACTCAACTCCAGCCGGCAGGTGATCCTGAGGGCGACCTGCGGCGCGCCACAGGATGCTTGTTGGGAGCGCAAACCGGATTTGCCCATCCTTGGGACCGGTGCTAGCCTCTGCCCTCGTGTCGTGAGGCGGCCGGCGAGAGCTGAGCCGCGGGGGCCCAGGACGGGAGCCCG
>JAXGMM010000001.1:0-1972500 GCA_040768685.1 Anaerolineae bacterium | reverse complement strand
TCAGCCTCGGTGGAGCCGCCAGTGGAATACCACCCTGATTAAGTCTTGGCCCTAACCTGCGCCGTTATCCGGTGTGGGGACAGTGTCAGGTGGGCAGTTTGACTGGGGCGGTCGCCTCCTAAAAGGTAACGGAGGCGCCCAAAGGTTCCCTCAGGCTGAATGGAAACCAGCCGTTGAGTGTAAAGGCACAAGGGAGCTTGACTGCAAGGCCTACAAGCCGAGCAGAGACGAAAGTCGGGCTTAGTGATCCTACGGCTCTGTGTGGAAAGGCCGTGGCTTACCGGATAAAAGTTACCCCGGGGATAACAGGCTAGTGTGGCCCAAGAGTTCACATCGACGGCCACGCTCGGCACCTCGATGTCGGCTCGTCACATCCTGGGGCGGGAGTACGTCCCAAGGGTTGGGCTGTTCGCCCATTAAAGTGGTACGCGAGCTGGGTTCAGACCGTCGTGAGACAGGTCGGTCTCTATCCGCTGTGGGCGCAGGGGATTTGAGGAGAGCTACTCCTAGTACGAGAGGACCGGAGTGGACTGACCTCTAGTGTGCCAGTTGTTCCGCCAGGAGCATTGCTGGGTAGCTACGTCGGGCAGAGATAACCGCTGAAAGCATCTAAGTGGGAAACTCGCTCCAAGATTAGATCCCCCACCAGGTAACTGGGTAAGGCCGCTGGTAGACTACCAGTTTGATAGGCGGCGTGTGTAAGCGCAGCAATGCGTTGAGCTAAGCCGTACTAATGGCCGAGGGCTTGAACAACACCATTTACCTTTCTCCGCTAAGCATCCTGTTCAGTACTTAGGGTTCCAACCTTAACAATACAGAGACTCCTTGGTGACTATAGCGAAGGGGAAACACCCTGCTCCATTCCGAACCAGGCAGTTAAGCCCTTCTGCGCTGATGGTACTGCCCGGGCAACTGGGTGGGAGAGTAGGACATCGCCAAGGGGTCTCTGTTTGTTTTTGAGCGCGTTGGCTTGCCCCTGCGGCACCTCCCGGGACCGCATCTTGTTCGTCGGCACCCCCCCGCGGGCCGTTGACTCGCTCGCTCCCCGAACGCTACCATAGACCCACCTCGCCGTCGGCCCCTGCCGGCGGACTAAGCGTTTCTGGGAGCGGTTGGCATGGCAATTCATCTTGGCGCTGCCTGGTACCCCGAGCACTGGGCCGAGTCCCGGTGGCAGGCCGATCTTGACCTGATGCGCGCTGCGGGCCTGACGGTCGTCCGGATCGGGGAGTTCGCCTGGGCCGACCTGGAGCCCGAAGAGGGCCGCTTCCACATCGACTGGCTGGTTCGCGCTGCCGAGATGGCCCACCTGAGCGGGCTGAGCGTCGTGGTGGGCACGCCGACGGCGGCGCCGCCCGCGTGGATGACCAGCGCCTATCCGGAAGTGCTTGCGATCGACCAGAACGGCGTCCCCGCTCAGCACGGCAAGCGCTGCCACTTCGACGTTTCCAGCCCCGTGTACCGAGCTTTCTGTGCCCGTATCGCCGAGAGAATGGCCGAGGCATTCGGGCGCCTTCCCGGCGTGATCGGCTGGCAGATCGACAACGAGTACAATCGCGTGAGTTACGGCCGGCAGGCGGCGGTAGGGTTCCGCCTCTGGCTGCAGACGCAGTTCCACGATGACGCTGGGCACCCCTCGCTGGAGGCCCTCAACCGGGCCTGGAGTACGTCGTACTGGAGCGAGCGCTACACGGACTGGGCGCAGATACCCGTTCCGGCAGAAGACAATCACAACCCCGGTCTCGTCCTCAGCTTCCACCGCTACATCACCGCCGCCTACCGCGAGCATCAGCGGGCACAGGTGCTCGCCATCCGTGCCCACGCCGATCCCTCTCAGTGGATCACGAGCAACTTCATGGGCTTCTTCCCCGGGTTCGACCACTACGACATCTGCGAGGACCTGGACTTGGCCTCGTGGGATCACTACATCGGCAGCGGCCACCTGGACCTGGACCGGGCCGGGGCCATCCACGACCTTACGCGCGGGTTCAAGCGAGGCAACTTCTGGGTGATGGAAACGCAGCCTGGCTGCGTGAACTGGTCGCCGATCAACAACGTTCTGGACCGGGGCGAGGCGCGGGCCATGGCCTGGAACGGCATCGCGCACGGGGCAGATGCCGTCCTGTATTGGCAGTGGCGCTCAGCCCTCGGGGGGCAAGAGCAGTACCACGGCACCTTGGTGGGGCCCGACGGCAAGCCACGCCCGTTCTATCGCGAAGTGAGGGACCTGGCAGACGACCTCGGTCAGGTGGGGGACCTGCTGGATGGGCACTCCGTCCAGGCGGAAGTGGTTCTGCTGCACTCGTACGAGGACCGCTGGGCCATCGACGGTCAGCGCCACCACCGGGACTTCGACCCCGCCGAGCATCTTCTGCACTACCACCGACCGCTGTCCTCACTGAGCATCCCCACCGATGTGATCTCGACGAGGGCGAGCCTGGTCGACCACGGGTACCGTTTGGTCATTGGGGCTCCGGTGCACATCATGGACGACGAGTTGGCCGCCGAACTGATCACCTTCGTGCGGCAAGGCGGCCACCTGGTCCTGTCGGTGAGGAGCGGCTTCAAGGACACGCACAATGCCCTTCAGACGCAGCGTCAACCGGCTCTGCTTCAGCAGGCGGCGGGGATGCACGTCGAGGAGTACTATGCCCTCCGCGAGCCGCTGGATGTCACCCTTAGCCTGGGCGGAGACGATCTGCGCGGCCAGGCGCGCGTATGGGCCGAGTGGCTTGCGCCGGACGAAGGGACGAGAGTGCTGGGCCGATTTGAGGCCGGCAACGGCTGGCTGGATGGTCAGGCAGCCGTTACCATGCACTACTTCGGCCGCGGTAGGGTCTACTACGTGGGCGCCTGGCTGGATGATGAGCTACAGGCGGCGCTTGTCAGGTGGATCGCTCGGGAAGCGGGCGTAGCCCCGGCGCTGCCCGGCCTGCCGCTCGAGGTACGCGCCACCCGCCGAGGCGATGCCTATGTGCTGGTCAACGGCAGTCGGGAGCGCGTCTCGGTGTCGTTGCCTTGGCCCGGCGTGGACCACCTGACGGAGATCGCGGGCGAGGATCTCGTCCTAGGGGCCTACGGAGTAGCCGTGATCACCGGAACGAAGACGCAGTCGGCGTAGAGCGCCGAGATCCGCAGTAAGGGGAGAGCCATGGGTAGGGTGAGTACGTGTTTCTGGTTTGACGTCGAGGACTACATCACCCCGGAGAGCGACGATGCTCTGAAATCGCTGCTGGATATCTTTGTCCAGCGAGGCGTCACCGGTACGTGGAAGATAGTGGGGGAGAAGTACCGGGTCCTCAAGAAGCGGGGTCGGGCCGACATAATGGACCTCCTACACCGGCAGGACGTCGGTTACCATACGGACAACCACAGTCGGCATCCGGTGATCTCGGAGTATGTGACCGGGCTCGGGTGGAAGGCTGGAGCGGAGGAGTTCGACCGCAGAGAGCGGCCGGGCCTGGAGGAGTTGCGGCGGGAGTTCGGGCAGGTGTCCTGCTACGGGCAGCCGGGTGGAGCGTGGTCTCCGCAGGCCTTCCACGTGCTGACCCGGTGGGGGGTGCCCATGTACCTGGACGAGGGGCATCACGTGGGTCTGGAGCAGCAGCCCTTCTGGTTCCAGAACGTCTTCACCGCCTTCAACCTGCAGCAGAACTGCGTCCGAGCCGATATCTGGAAGGCGGACAAAGCAGCGGCTTTCGAGGCGGCCCGAACCAAGTTCAATGCGGCGGTGGCGGGCCTGGAGGCGACGGGCGGTGGCTTCATCAGCGTCTACTACCACCCCTGCGAGTTCGCGACGACGCAGTTCTGGGACGGGGTCAACTTCAGCCGGGGCAACAACCCAGCCCCTAGTGAGTGGCGGGGATCGCCGCTTCTCGATCGGGCCGAGGCCCAGGCGCGACTGGACCTGTTTGCCGTCCTGCTCGACTTGGCGCTGGACCACCCGAGCGTCGATGTGGTGGATGCCACTCAACTACTGGGGCTGTACAGGGGCGGCGCCCCCAGCGGCGCCGTGCCCGTGAAGGAGCTGGTTGCAGCAGCGAGCGCCATGGGCAAGGACATCACCTATCTGCGAAGCTCCGCCGGTGCCCTCTCTCCGGCGGAGGTGTTCACTGGCCTGCTTGAAGCACTGTCCCGATGGGATCTGTCAGGGAGTGTTCCCGAGAAGGTAGAGGTGATGTCGCCTCTGGGCCCGATAGCCACGGCCGCGGCGCCGGTCAGCGGGACCATCACGGTGGCGCAGGCAGCGGCGGCGGCCAACGCAGCACTGGCGGCGATCCGCGCCGAGGGGCATATTCCCATGTCGGTGGAAGCGGGGCGCGGTGTTCTCGGCCCCGAGGCCCTTTTCGCGGCTGCCGCCGGCGCTCTGAAGGCGGTGAGTGCGGGCGCCAAGGGCGATACCGCAGTTGCCTTCCCGAAGGCTAGGGTGGCCCTCGAGGACAACGTGGCTAAGAATGGACCGGGGATGTGGAACTGGACGCCGTTCCCGGAGGGCTTCGATGCCCCGGATCTGATCGAGCTTACCCGGCTGCAGGCGTGGACCATCAAGCCGGCGGATCTGCTCTAGCAGGACCACGCGGCACGGAGATCACGATCGCCCAGACCGGTACCGGTCTGGGCGATCCGGTGTATCCGCCCGTTTCGCTGGCCGCCGGGGGTTAGGCCGGCCGCAGCTTGTCGAACACCAGCCGCGCCAGGAACTGCTTCTCCTCGCCGGTGTCGAAGCGCACGGTGACGATCTGGTCGCCGTTCTCGTCGGACAGCCCCGACACTCTTCCGGTACCGAAGTCGCGATGGCGCACCCGCATCTGCATGGCATACCGCGGTGTGGGTCCGGTGGGAACGGGGGCAGGGGCATTGCGCGCCTCTTGATAGGCGCGGTCTATGGAGAGCTCGGCCCAGGTCTGCAGGTCACGAGGAGAGTGGACGGCGGCGCGGATCTCCTCACTCCGCTCGCGCGCCAGGCGCAGCCGCTCCATGAGAGCGAGCTTCTTGTCCTGGTCCAGGTCGGACTTAGCTGTTTGGCGCGAGGCCCAGGCGAGAGCCATGTTCAGGGCGCGGAAGATGCCGGCAGGCTCTTCGTGCACCTCAAAGCGGACAAGGCGGATGCCGTGCTCGTCGCACGCTTTCTCCCGCGCGACCTCTCGTTCCCGCTGGCGCAGGCGCTCCACTTCGTCGGGGCCGCGGCGCTGCTCGCGGCCGCGAAGGCCCTCCAGCCGCAGAGCGATGCCGACCTCGGGCAGGAGGTAGTTGAGCTTGAGCGGGCGTCCGGTCTCCGGGTTGGTCAACCAGGAAGGGGAGACGTCGCGCTGGGTGTCAAAGCCCTCGAAGATGCGCAGCACGATCTCGCGCCAGGCGAACTGCTCAGTATCCATAGGCTACTCTCAAGGGCGGACGAGTGCGCATTATCCGATGACGCCCCAAGCGGAGCGTTCCGCAATCGCGCGCAATCCAGGTTCTGGTGCGACCGCGATCGGCCGCCCCACAAGCCGCAACAGCGGCTCATCACTTAGGCTGTCGGCGTAGGCGTACGACCGGCTCAGGTCCACCGGGTCGGTCTGCTCCTCCAGGAACTGGGTCAGCCTGACAACCTTGCCGGGACCGTAGGTAGACGGCGCCACGAGACGCCCGGTGTAGGCGCCGGCGCGGATCTCCAGCTGTGTACCCAGCACCGCATCGATGCCGACGAGCGGGGCGAAGGCCTCCAGCAGGGGCTGGAGCGCGCCGGAAAGGAGCACCACCAGGTGCCCCTGCCGGCGATGGTGCGCCACTCGCTCCAGCACCTCCGGACGGGCATCGGGCAGAAGGTCCTCACGTGCGAGTCGGTCGAACAGCCGCTTCGCTTCCGCCACCGGCAGGCCTCGCACCAGCCAGGGCATGTGCTCCGCCCAGGCCCGGCGCAGTCTGCGCCGATCCACCAAGCGGATCTTGGTCAGCGGGTACTGCGGGTAGTGGTACAGTGTGTGGGCCAGCACCGGGCCGAGGTTGACCCGCTCGCGCAGCATGCGCACAGTCAACCGCTGCCAGACCGGTTTGCGCACCATAGTGCCGTCAAAGTCGAAGATCGCCGCGATCATTTGGGACCTAGTCCTGCGCTGTCTGTCATGGGTGACTGTAGAGCGCTCGGCCGGCATTATACGACCTCGCGGAGCGAGCCTCAAGGAGAGTGAGAGTATGGCCGGTGGGGCCGGAGTGGTTGCCGCTCAGTTCGGCCGTATGCTAACATCCCCTGGGGATCACCCCATAAGATGACCAAGGAGTCGCACTCGTGGAGACGAAGCTTGCCGGCCGAACGGCCGAGGTCGTCATATCGCCGAGCAACCCGACTGTGATGATTGGGGAGCGGATCAACCCCACCGGCAAGCGTCGGTTGGCAGCCGCGATGGTGGCGGGCGACTTGAACCTGATTAGGCGCTACGCTCGCGAGCAGGTGGCGGCGGGCGCTACCGTGATAGACGTCAACGTCGGCGCCGCCGGCGTGGATGAGGACCGGTTCTTGGTTGAGGCGGTCCAGGCAGTGGCTGAGGAAGTGGAGGTGCCCATCGCGGTGGACTCCACTCGCCCCAAGGCCCTTGAGGCGGCGCTGAGAGTCGCCCCGGGCCGTCCCCTGGTGAACTCCGTCAACGGCGAGGAGCGTTCCTTGTCCGAGATCTTGCCGCTGGTGGCCGAGTTCAAGGTGCCGACGGTGGCCTTGTGCATGGATGACGGCGGAATACCGGCCGACGCGGCTGGTCGCCTGGCGGTGGCCCGGAAGATCGCCGAGCGGGCGGCCGCCCTTGGCATACCGGCCGAGGACCTGGTGGTGGATTGCCTTGCTCTCACGTGCAGCTCCGACCCCACTGCTCCAGCGGTGACGCTGGAGGCCATGCGCCTGGTGCGCGAGGAACTGGGTGTGAACCTCACCCTCGGGGCCAGCAACGCCTCGTTTGGCCTTCCGGACCGGGATCTACTCAACGGGGTCTTCCTAGCCCTGGCCATCGGCAACGGGCTCAACGCTCCCATCGTCGATCCCGGGAAGGCGCGGACCTACATTCTTGCGGCCGACGTCCTGCTGGGTAAGGACGAGTGGGCCATGCGGTATATAACCGACTTCCGCTCTAGACAGGCGCAGGGTTAGGCGCCGGGTGATCACCAAGGAAACCTGTCGCGTCGACTTTGAGCCTATTGGGCGCCGAGCGACCTGCCGCCCTGATACCGATCTCCTGACCGTCGCCCGTGAGGCCGGCATCAGCATCAGCGCCGTTTGCGGCGGCAAAGGAACCTGCGGCCGCTGCCGGGTGAAGATCCTTGAGGGCGAGGTCTCGCCGATCAACGATACCGAGCGCCGGGCTCTCGGGCACGAGGCGGAGCAGGGGATGCGGCTTGCCTGCCAGACACTGGTGCGCGGCTCGGTCAAGGTGCACGTTCCTCCTACCTCCCTGACGGCGAAGCAGCGCACGCAGGTGGAAGGACAGTCGATGGACTTCGACGTGCAGCCGGCGGTGACTGTCCTGCCGGTATCGATGCAGGGACCCCGACTGACCGACCTGCAGGCTGATTCGGCTCGCATCGCTGAGCACGCTGATGATGGTCGTGACGAGGACCTGACCTGGGACTTCGGCGTACTTCGCACTCTGTCGGATGACATACGCGCGCACGACTGGCAGACGAACCTCGCCGTCCGCGACGGTGAGGTCGTCGCCGCACTGAGGGCGGGCCGCGCCCCTCTGGGCCTTGCGGTCGACTTGGGGACCACCAAGGTGGCCGGCTACCTGGTGGACCTGACCACGGGGTCCACGCTGGCTTCCGAGGGCATTATGAACCCGCAGATCTCCTACGGCGAGGACGTGATGGCTCGCGTCGCCTTCGCCCTGGAGAGCAGCGAGAAGGCCCACCTGCTGGAGACTACCATCGTTGCCGGTATCGGCGACCTGGCCGCCGAGCTGTGCCGCCAGGCTGAGGCCGACCCCAGCGAGATCGTCGAGGTGGTAGTGGTGGGCAACACCGCCATGCACCACCTCTTCCTCGGGCTGCCCGTCCGGCAGTTGGGTAACGCCCCCTACCTTGCCGCCACCAGCGATGCGCTGGACGTGAAGGCTCGCGACTTGGGTTTGGCGTTCGCCCCCGGGGCCTACGTTCACCTTCTGCCCAACATCGCCGGCTTCGTTGGGGCGGATCACGTGGCTACTATTCTGTCGACCGGACTGGATCAGACGGACGAGACGGCCATCGTGCTCGACATCGGCACCAACACCGAGATCGCCCTTCACCACCAGGGCCGCATCATCACCTGCTCCACCGCCTCGGGCCCGGCCTTTGAAGGGGCGCACATCTCCTGCGGCATGCGAGCGGCCGAGGGCGCCGTCGAGAGGGTCGAGATCAGCGAAAACGTCGTCAAGTATCAGACGATCGACGATCGCCCGGCAGTAGGCCTGTGCGGTTCAGGCATCCTGGATGTTGTCGCCCAGCTATACCGGAATGACGTCCTCGACATGAAGGGCGGCATGCGGGAGGGGGACGCACGTGTGCGCAGCACCGAAGGCGGCCGCGAGTTTGTTCTCGTCTCCGCCGCCGAATCGGGCACCGGGCAAGACATCGTGGTGAGCCGCGCCGACGTTGGCGAGATTCAGCTGGCCAAGGCCGCCATGCGCGCCGGCGTCAATGTGCTGCTGGATGAGGCCGGCATCGGAGCGCAGGACGTGCAGCGCTTCGTAGTCGCGGGCGCATTCGGTACCTACATCGATGTGCAAAGCGCCATGGACATCGCCATGTTCCCCGAGTTGCCGCTCGATCGGTTCCGTCAGGTGGGCAACGCGGCCGGTGCCGGCGCCAGAATGGCCCTGCTGTCCATAGCCGCGCGCCGCCATGCGGCCGAGATCGCCAAGCGGGCGGAGTACGTGGAACTGACCAACCACGTGCGCTTCACTGAGCAGTTCACCCTGGCCATGTTCCTCTCGCAGGACCTGATGGGCTAGTGCCGGACGCCGCCGGGACGGCTCCGCACCGACTTTCGCGTGCCGCGCTGGTGCCCGTCCTGGCGGCGCTCATCCTGCTTGCCTTCCTGGCGGCGCCGCCGCACGCCTTGACGGAGAAGGCGTGGCAGATCGGCTACGGCCTGTGCCACCAACAGGCCGACCGGTCCTTCTTCGTCGGTGGCCGGCAGTTGCCGCTCTGTGCGCGGGATACCGGCACCTACCTAGGAGCGCTGGCGACGCTGGGCTCCATGTTGGCCACCCATCGGCGCCGCGGGACGTACCTGCCTCACCCGGCGGTCCTTGTGGTGCTCGCCCTGGGCGCGGTCTTCTTCGTTGTCGACGGGGCGAATTCCTACGCCGGCGCGCTCCCGCTCTTGCCACGCCTCTATGAGCCCGACAATCGGCTTCGCCTGCTCAGCGGGCTGCTGCTGGGGACGGGCATAGCAGCGGTGCTGCTGCCGCTCTTCAACTACACCATGTGGCGCGAGGCGCCCGACGAGCGCGCCTTGAGCGGCAAGGCGCTGGCGGCGCTGCCGGCATCACTCCTCTTGGCCTACTTCGCTGCTACACACGCGCCGGCCTGGTTCTACGGTCCCCTCACGGCGATGCTCACGTTCTCAGTGCTCTTGGTCCTAACGGCCGTCAACGGAATGCTGGTGACCGTTATCCTGCGCCATGATCGGAAGGGGACGGGCCCACGGGACGTCATCCAGTTGCTCAGTTGGGGCCTGATCTTGACCGCCGCGGAGCTTGGCCTGATGAGCTTCGCGCGCCATCTCGCCGAGTCAGCCTTGCCGTAGCGCCCGCACCGATCGGGCACTGTATCCAAGCATAGAAGGAGCCTATTCAGATGGCCTCGATTCCCACACGCAAGCATGTTCTGCCCAACGGACTGACCGTGATCGTCAGGGAGTCCCGTGCGGTCCCTATTGTGTCGTCCTGGCTCTGGTATCGGGTCGGCAGCCGGTATGAGCCTTCCGGCCTGACCGGAGCGGCCCACTGGGTGGAGCACATGATGTTCAAGGGGACGCCGCGCTACGGCCGGGGCGAACTGGACCGATTGGTGGCTCGGAATGGCGGCACCTTCAACGCCTTCACCCACACCGACTACACCTGCTACTTCGAGACCCTACCCTCCGACAAGCTCGATCTCGCCCTCGAGATCGAGGCCGACCGGATGGTGAACGCTCTCTTTGAGCCCGGCGAGGTCGAGTCGGAGAGAACCGTGGTTATCTCCGAGCGTGAGGGGCTGGAGAACGAGCCGGAGTTTCTGCTGGCGGAAGAGGTAACTGCCACTGCCTTTCGCGTGCATCCCTACCACCACGAGATCATCGGGTGGAAGGCGGACCTGGAGAGCATGACTCGCGACGAGTTGTACGGCCTCTACCGTCGATACTACGCTCCCTCCAATGCCGTCCTGGTGCTGGTGGGCGATATGGGCCTGGACGATGCCGTGGCGCGGGTTGAACAGCACTTCGGCGACTTGCCGAACGCTTCGGTGGAACCGCCACGTATCCCGAAGGAGCCGCGTCAGCGGGGCGAGCGACGCGTCAAAGTGCGGCAGGCCGGCCCCACCTCCTATCTTCAGGTCGCATACCACGTGCCGGAAGCCGGCCATCCGGACGCTGCGGCTCTCATCGTGCTCGACTCGGTGCTGTCCGGCGCCAAGGCGATGAGCATATCGCGGCCGACGTCGGGCAACCGCAGCGCCCGCCTCTATCGCGCCTTGGTGGACACGGAATGGGCCACTTCGGCCGGCTCCACCTACTCGCTGTCCGTGGACCCGGGCCTGTTCACTTTTGACGTAACGGCGCGCCCGGAGCGGCACATAGACGACGTGGAGGGGGTCCTGCTGGCCGAAGTGGACCGGCTCCTGAGCGACGGAGTGACTGAGGAGGAGTTGGTTCGGGCCCGAAAGCAGACCCGAGCGCAGTTGGCCTACGGCCTGGAGAGCGTCGCCAACCAGGCCTACTGGCTGGGTTTCTTCGAGATGCTGGGCGACCACGAGCGCTTCGACCAGTTCGAGGAGGCCCTCTCTGGGGTGACACGCGACGACGTGCTGAAGGTGGCGCGCCGTTACCTGACCGAGGACAACCGTACGGTCGGTCACTTCATCCCGACCGGCGAGGCCCCCGCCAATGGCGGCGCCGGCGGAGTGCAACGTCGACCGTGGCCGTGGGTCGCCTTTCTGACCGGTCCCGGTACCAAGGGCATCGGTCTCGGTCCCGAGACGATGCTGCGCCGCGAGACCAGCAACGGGGCCACCGTGTTGGCCTATCGCAATGCCTCGGCGCCATCGGTGGTGGCGCTGGCCCAGGTGAAAGCTGGGGCGGTGCTCGACCCGGACGACAAGCGGGGCCTGGCAACCTTCACCGGCGCCATGCTGGAGCGGGGCACTGAGAAACGGACTTTCCAGGAGCTGAGCGCCGATCTGGAGGCGGTGGGGGCTTCTCTGAGAGTGGGGGCGGCCGGCCACACGGCAGGAATCGTAGGGAAGTCGCTGGCTGAGGACAGCGGCCTGCTGTTTGATGCCCTGGCCGAGGTCGTCTGCCGGCCGACCTTCCCGGCCGGCGAGTTCTCCAAGCTGCAGGGCCAGATACTGGCCGATCTGAAGGAGATGGACGACGACACCGGCTACGTGGCCTCGCAGCGCTTCCGCGAACTGCTCTACCCGGCCAGTCATCCGTATCACCACCGTGCTTCCGGCTCTGTGACCAGCGTGGGCGCGCTTACCCGGGATGATCTGGAGGCGTTCTACCGCCGCTACTACGATCCGCGGAACATGACCATCTTCGTTGTCGGCGACATGGACCCGGAGAGGGCCTTCGCGGAACTGGAGGGGCGCCTCGCCCAGTGGCGACCGCAAGGTGAGATTGTGGAGTGGAACCTGCCCACGGTCGCGAACCCGGAGTCCTCGCGGAGTGACTCGGTCGCTCTCGCGGACAAGACGCAGGCGGACATCGCCTGGGGGTTCGTCGGCCTGAGACGCACCGATCCTGACTACTACGCCGCCCACTTGCTGGACGTAGTGTGGGGCCAGTTGGGCCTCATGGGCCGCTTGGGCGAGCGCGTCCGGGAGCAAATGGGGCTGGCCTACTACGTCTACAGCCGGCTCGATGCCGGCTTCGGAGCCGGTCCCTGGAGCGTGCGAGCGGGCGTGAATCCGGCGAACGTGGGGCGTGCCCTGGCCGCGATCCGCGCGGAGGCGGTGGCTATTGCGTCTGAACCGGTCACCGAAGAGGAACTTGCCGATGTGAAGGCCTATCTGACCGGCAGCATGCCCATGCGGCTGGAGACGAACGAGGGATTGGCGACTGCGCTTTCCAGCATGGAGAGCTTCGGACTGGGGCTTGACTACGTGCGCCGCTACCCGGACATTGTGGCCGCCATCACCGCCGAGCAGATGCTTGAGGCGGGGCGGCGATACATCCAGCCCGACCGAGTAGCCTTCGCCGTGGCCGGCCCGGCGTTATAGGAGCGAAGGGCGGCGGGATCTGTGACCGTACTGGAGATTCTGATCTGGGGCGAGGAGGGGATATGCCTGGCTTCCCGATGACCACGGTCGGTGGTGTGGCGGTGTCTCGCGTCATTATCGGCACCAACAGCTTCCTGGGCTACTCGCACATGAGCCAGGCAAGGGACCGCTGGCTGCGCGAGTACTTCACCCCGGAACGCATGGCCGACGTGATGGAGGTCTTCGCCCGGCGTGGCGTCAATGCCATCATGGGCCCGCCGCGTGACTCGCTACGACAGGCCATAGACATAACCGAGGACCGCACGGGGCAGGAGATCCACTACATTGTCACCCCGGGGAAGAACCACCCCGGAGGCATCGAGGGCGACATCGACTGGAGTCGAGAGTTGGGCGGCACCTTCTGCATGCCGCACGTCAGCTACACCGACAACAACCTGGTGGTCGATGAGGGCGTTATCAGGGGCGTGGAACCGCTATTGGCGCGCATCCGTTCCTTAGGCATGATCCCCGGGCTGAGCACGCACCGGCCGGAGACCATCACCGTGGGCGACGCCGCCGGCTACGACATCGAGACCTACATCCAGCCGATCAACTCCATCGGTTTTCTGTGCAACGTGGAGACCGACTGGGTGGTGCGGGTGATCAACCGCACCGAGAAGCCGGTCATGTGCATCAAGCCGTTCGCCGCCGGACGCATCCTGCCTCCGACCGGCTTGCAGTTCGTGCTCGGCTCGTGCAAGCCCACCGACATGGTGGTGCTGGGCACGATGAGCGCCTACGAGGCGGAGGAAGACCTGGATATCGCCGAGGCGCTTATGCGCGGCGAGCGCGTCGAGATCGAGCCGGCCATGACCCGCAGCAAGGCGCACCTGATCGGCTAGCGTCCAGCGCAGGCACGCAGCTTCACGGGCGACTCCGCCGGAGTCGCCCGTTTTCTGTCTCTGCGGTGGCCTGGAAGAGACAGAATCCGCGTCCAGCCAGATGATACTGCTACCTGGGCGCTCATTCTGTCTTTTGAGGGTGCTACCGAGGCCGAGCCGCCTGCTCATAGCGCCCCTGCTGCATCCGCAGGCGTCTGTAACGCTCATCGATCGTCATCCGCTCTTTGTTCGGCATGGTACCTCGGTAGCATTCTCATCTGAGAGAACCATAGCCCCTTCGGTAACATTCTGGATGGGTTGATGCGCCCCGTTGACAACCCCAGCCCTCGCGACTAGACTCACGGCCTGAAAGCTCCTGGCCAGTCTCTGTGGGGTCAGCCTCGCCCGCAACCGCTGTCGGTCCAAGGAACCGTGATCATGGCATTGGGATGAGGCGTGTTGGGCGCGAGCGGCATCGCTGACCGTAGGATGATCCCGGAAGGGCGGTGGGGGTGCGCTCGTAGACATAGGAACGTACTGCCCGGACTTGCTGGAGCGGCCCATCGCGCCCATCGACAGGGTGGCCGCGCTCACCGGTACGCTCATCCTCGAGTACGAGGTCAAGGGCTCGGCTGCCGTGCTCGTCCACTTCACCAACTGGGCGCAAGGCGTGGTGGACGTCAACTTCAACGTGCCTGACGACGCCGCCCAGAACGTGTTGCAGGTCCGCGGCGCCGACGGCGGCACCCTCGGCGTGTACGCCTCCGGCGGCGTTGCTGGGTACAGCGCGGCGCAGGTGCGCGAGGGCTACGACATCGGCGCCGAACCGCCGGTGAGCGGCCGCGCCGGGCTGACGGTTCTGGACACCCTTCGCCCCGATAAGGCGGCTCGCAGGGGGCGTTTCCTCAAGGTGCAGCGCAGCTCCTCCCACTCTAGGAGGTCGCACAGAGTATGAACTATCATGTGGGTGTCGTCGGTCTACGTCGTGGTCTCAGTCTGGCGCGCGTGTTCGATGCCGTGCCCGGCTGCCAAGTCACCGCTCTCTGTGACATGAACCAGGCGACGCTCGACCGGGCGGTCGAGCAGTTCCCCGCGGCCAAGCCCTTCAGCACCTATGAGGCCATGTTGGACGGTGGC
The DNA here is from genome assembly GCA_040768685.1 of Anaerolineae bacterium. GTDB lineage: Bacteria > Chloroflexota > Anaerolineae > DRVO01 > DRVO01 > Ch71. The sequence continues at coordinate 1,958,074 of JAXGMM010000001.1, read as the reverse complement.
CTGGACATCGTAGTCGTCGCTACGCCCATTCCCGTGCACCGGGACCAGACGGTGGCCGGGCTGGAGGCGGGCTGCCACGTCTTGCAGGAGGTCACGCTTGCGGACAGCGTGGACGCCTGCCGGGACATCGTGAAGGCGGTGAAAGCGCACCCGCGGCAGAAGTTCATGATGGCGGAGAACTGCTGCTACTGGGCCCATATCATGTCGTGGGCGGAGATGTGGAAGCAAGGACTTCTCGGCGACTTCATCTACGCCGAGGCGGAGTACGTGCACGACGTGCGCGGGCTGCTTCGCAATCCCGACGGCAGCCCCACTTGGCGCGCCTACCGGCCGCCGATCATCTACTGCACGCACAGCTTCGGCCCCCTGGTGAAGATCACCGGGCAGCGGCCGGTCTCGGTGTCGGCGCTCCACACGGGCAGCAAGATGGAGCCGGATCTGCCGACCTTCTACGACTTCGAGGTCGCCATCGTGCAGACGGAGAGTCACGGCGTCATCAAGCTGCTCCGCGGGCAGGGCATGATGCGGGAGCCGGCCTTCCACTACTACTCCCTGTACGGCACCAAGGGAACGCTGGAGACCACCCGTCCGCCCCAGGGAGCGCGCACCAACGCCTACCTGCAGGCAGTCCCCTATCTCCACAACATGATCGAGCTGCCGCTGAACACGGACGTACCCGGCCTAGGGCGAGAGGCGGCTCTAGGTGGACACGGCACGGCGGAGTACTTCATGGTCAAGGACTTCATGGACGCGGTGCGCAACGACACGCCGACCCCGATCGACGTGCACATGGCCTGGGACATCTCGGTGACGGGCCTCTGCGCCCATGAGAGCGCCACCAAGGGCGGCGCCGCCGTCCGGATACCGCACTGGGACGAGTAGGTCGAGACTACGACGGTCCTGATCACGAGGAGAGAAGCGATGGACAAGCTGGCTATTGACGGAGGACCGAAGGCGGTCAAGGGCAAGCTGCCCGGTTGGCCTCAGTTCAGTGAGGAGGCCATTCAGGCTGTCGAGCAGGTCTTGCGCTCGGGAAAGGTGAACTACTGGACCGGCCGCAAGGGCATGGAGTTCGAGAAGGCTTATGCCCAGTGGCAGGGCAGCAAGTACGCCATCGCCGTGTCCAACGGCACAGCGGCGCTGCACACGGCCCTGAGCGCCTTGGGCGTCGGCCCGGGCGATGAGGTGATCGTGCCCAGCTACACCTTCATCGCCACCAGCTTCTCGGTGGTACAAGCGGGGGCGATCCCCCGGTTCGCCGACGTCAACCGCGACGACCACTGCCTGAGCGTGGAGTCGGCGGCGAAGCTGATCAACGAGCGCACCAAGGCCATCGTGCCGGTGCACCTGTACGGCAACGTGACGGACATGGATCCGATCCTGGCCCTGGCTAAGAAGCACAACCTGTTTGTCGTTGAGGACAACGCCGAGGCCTTCGGCGGCGAGTACAAGGGCAAGAAGACGGGCACCTTGGGGCACATCAATGCCTGCTCCTTCTGCCAGAACAAGACCTTCACCACCGGCGGTGAGGGCGGCATGGTCACCACCGACGATGAGGACCTGGCCTGGAAGGCGCGAAGCTTCCGCGACCACGGCTACGACGTGAAGGCGCGGATGAGCCTGCTGGAGCTGGAGCAGAAGTTGCCCTACATCCACAACATGGTGGGCTTCAACTACCGCATGACCGAAATGCAGTCGGCCATCGGCCTGGCGGAGCTGAACCGGATGGACAACTGGAACATGCCGGCCCGGCGGCGCAACTCCCGCGCGGTGATCGACGCCATCAAGGACCTGCCGCAGGTGCTCTACACTCCCATTGACACTCCGGAGCGGCGCAACGGCTGGTACGTGCTTGCCTTCTCCCTGGACATTGAGAACATGAACTGCGACATTGACCAGTTCGTGGCGGCGGCAGGGGCGGAAGGGGCGCCGGTGTGGAAAGTGTTCTGGCCCCAGTGCCACACCGAGGGCGCCTTCACGCACAAGAACGCTTTCGGTGATTCGGGCTTCCCCTTCACGTCGAAGGAGTACGCCACACCGGCGAGCGTCGACTACAGCAACGTCAAGGTTCCGAACGCCGTGTGGCACCAGAGCCACACCTTCACTTGCTTCGCCTTCCCGACGCTGTCGGAGGATGAGGCGGCCCAGGTCGGCGCGGCTCTGCGCAAGGTGATTCTCGCCTACGCCAAGTAGCGCCGGCCCACGCAGCCGACTCATAGGCGCCGGCCCTGACAAGCCGGCGCCTTGCTGTCGAACAAGGAGTGAGTTCCTTGGCGTTGCCCCAGCAGGGCTCCGGCACCGCTACTCGGGCGCCCAGTTGCCGGCCGGCACGGTGGAGCGGGGCGAGCCGGTTCCGCTTGCGCTTCTGCGCGAGGTCAAGGGGGAAACGGGCCTGCAGGCGGTGACTGTAGTGCGCAGCTGGTCCTGCTGGATGAGCGACTGCCGCCCAGCGACCTTTTGGTGACCGGGTGGGTCGAGCCGCCGGCCGGGCTCTGCGCGGGCTCTGCGCGGGTCGAGGGTGCGGTGCGCCGGGACAGGGGTTTTCGCCGCAGGGAGGAGCGGGAGGGTTACGCTCGGATCGCCTGCCGTCAGGGGGACACGGCCTCGTGAGCGCAGCCGGAGGTTGATGTGCAGGCCTGGATACCTACTGCCGCGGTCTCTCGTCGCGTCCGCCGCCGCATCTACCATCTTCGCCCTGCTGCAAGCACGCCGAGGGGAGCGGCTTGTCCACAACGCCGAGACGGACTCCCCCCTGGATTCCCACCTCTACTGGGCGCCGCTCCGTGGAGATTCGGGGCTGAGTCCCATCCAGGCGGGCCGGCTTCGAGCCGGCCTAGATGCCCTTGGCGCCGACCGGCGGTGACCGGGCTCTTGCTTTGGGCGGGCTCCTATGGTATAGTGACTTACGTTAGTGGAGGCGTGGTGCAGCGGCCAAGCACACTGGCCTGTCAAGCCAGAGACCGCGGGTTCGAATCCCGTCGCTTCCGCCAGGTAGACACCGCAGCTCTGCAACGGAGCTGCGGTGTTTGTCTTTGGCCGCCGCTGAGTCCAGACCGGTATGACCGTATGGCAGGATGCCCGTGCCGACGCAAGCCAACAAAGGGGGCTGCTACACTACGGCCCTCGGCCGGGGGTGCTTGATGGTGGAGAACGTGATCATCGCCGGGCCTTCCAGGACCGGTAAGACAACACTAGCGAGGAAACTAAACAGAGAGCTGGGTCATTTTGTGATCAGTGTCGACAAACTGGTCGCCACGTTCCATGGCGCATACCCGCAGTTGAACATCAGGCTCAACTGGAACAGAGAGGCGACCACGGACAACATAGCTCCGTTCCTCGCCCACTTTCTCGGCGCCTTTTCGTCCAATCTCGGCGTGGCGCATGAGCTCAACCTGCGGGCGCACTGTGTAGAGGGAAATAGATTCGTTCTGGAAGGTGGTTACTTCAATCTCGACAAGATGCTGCCGATCCTGAAGCAGTATGGGATGGAGCAACTTGGGGACAGGTTCTTGCTCGTGGGGCTGGTTCAGAACAACAAGACGCCTGATGAGTTTGTCAGAGACCTCAGGGAGTACGATACCAGGGACGATTGGACATACGGTCTCAGCGATGACGAGCTAAGGGAATACGCCGTTCAAGAGGCTATCCCATTCAGCCGATCCATGACCGGCCATCTTAGGAAGCATGGCTTCACGATCTACGATACGTCTGCAGAGCGAGAGCGGGTCCTTGACCGGATCGTAGAGGACATCAGGCTTGCAGTGGGGCGACGCAGCATGATCGTGGGGTAGACACACGAAGTCACGGGAGGGGGCCCGGTCAGCACAAGGAGCCAAGGCCGGGGGCCTTTGCCAAGTCGTCAAGAGATGTGGACACAAGGGAGCCACCTCGGTCTGGGGCGGCTCCCTTGTGTTCTAAGCGAGAGAGCCCCAAGCCGACGGGCTCCTGGAGGGAGAGTCATGCCGAGAGCCCGCAGGATGCTGAGCGACTGGGATGCGCCGTGCGTGCAGGCACTGTTGCGACTGATGGAAACCCAGGGCAAGTGAACGCCGGCCAACTGGGCGTCGAGCACCCCCCGAGGGTCCGCGGCCGCAGTCCGTTGTCACGGCCGCCCGGCAGTGGAGATCCGACTGCCGCAAGCGAGGGTCGCGATCCCGGCGTGCCGCGCCGCAGCTCGGGAGGGTGAGGCAGACCCGGCGCCTCTATCGCGTTACGCTAGGACTAGTGGGGGAAGATCGGCTTGACGCCGGCGCTCTGCTCTTTGGCCGCCAGTTCCTCTGCTGCGCTGAGGGCGGTGATCCCCCTGTCCGCGACGTCGCACATCCACCACAGGAACTCGGCGTGACTGGGGCTCACGGCCGCGGTGACGCCGCGCGAGAGGGTGAAGCGCAGCCCCGTGGCCGCCTCCTCGAAGGACTCGGCAGGCGAGTACCAGCACTTGGGCCACCTCCGCGCCTCACCGTCCTTCCAGGGGCGACGTGCCAGAGCCTTGAGGGCGAGGATGCCCATGCCCTTCTCGGTGGCGCGCTGCACCGTGCTCGGGCCAAACCCGCCCTGATGCCAGCAGACCCAGTTGATGGGGAAGAGAACGCTGTCGAAATCGAAGCGATCCATTAAGGCCAGTGCAGCGGCATCGCTATGAGCGGAGAAGCCGATGTGCTTGATGACTCCGCGCTCGCGAGCGTCTAGGAGGACTTCCATGGCTCCACCGGGCGCGAAGATCTGATCCACCTCGGCGAGGCTGGTGACGCCGTGGAGCTGGTAGAGATCGAAGTGGTCGGTGCGGAGCAGCTCGAAGGAGCGCTGGAGCTCGCGCGCCGCTCCCTCGGCATCGCGCTGCCCGGTCTTGCAGGCGAGGAACACCGACTCGCGATAGGGCTCGAGGGCGGGGCCCAGCCTCTCCTCGGCGTTGCCGTAGCTCGGGGCCACATCGAAGTAGTTGATGCCCCGCTCGATCGCGCGTGCCACCAACTGAGCGGCGGACTCGGGGGTCTCGTCCATGACCACGATGCCGCCGAAGCCGATCACCGAGAGCCTCTCGCCCGTACGACCTAGTACGCGTTTCTCCATGACGTCTCTCCTGCAACCATCGACATCGCTAACTCGTCCACCACCGCCCACAGGCGCCGGCTGCGCCCCACAGGCGGCCAGGCGGGCGGCAATGCCCGCCGGCGCGGAAGCGCGCACCGATCCAAGGACTTGGAGTGCACCGCGTCCTCTCCAGCTTTCCTGCTGCCCTTGCCGTCAGGGAGCCGAGCCGGCCGTCCGCCGGTGCATGAAGTGATGATAGTGCAGGGCGCCCGGCGCCACAATCGCCGCGACGCGGAGCGGCCTGTCGCGTGTAGGCGGCGCCGGCCTCAAGCCCGCTGCGCCCGCGCCAACATCTCCTCGGCGCTGCGCAACGTTCCCGGACTGACGCCGCCCTGCATGGCGGCCAGCTCCGCCAGTCGCTCCTCGCGGTCCAGCGCCGCCACCACGGTGCGCGTGCGGTTCTCCGCCAGCTCTTTGCCCACCCTGAGGTGGATGTCGGCGAAGGCGGCTAGTTGCGGAAGATGGGTGACGCAGAGGACCTGATGAGTGGATGCGAGCGCCGCCAGCTTCTCGCCCACCACGTGACCTAGGCGCCCGCCTATGCCGGTGTCCACTTCGTCGAAGATGAGAGTCCCGGTGTCGTCCGCCTCGGAGAGCACTGTCTTCAAGGCCAGCATCAGCCGGGAGTTCTCGCCACCCGACGCTATCCGGGCGAGGGGTCGCATTGGCTCGCCGGGGTTGGGGGCGAGAAGAAACTCCACCCGGTCCACCCCGGTGCGGTCGAAGGCGAGCGACTGCCCCTCGATCTCCAGCCCGTCAGGGTCGGGTTCCTGCTCGATGCCTACGGAGAAGCGGGCCCGCTCCATCGCCAGGTCGGCAAGCTGCGACTCTACCGCAGCGGCCAGGTCGGCGGCCGCCGCGTGCCTTCGCCGCGAGAGCTGTCGGGCGACAGTGGCGGCGGCGGTCTTGGCCTCGGCAAGCTGACTGATCAGCTTCTCCAGCCGCTCCTCGCCACCGCCGAGCTGCTCCAACTCGGCCGACGCGCGTCGAGCGTATGCCAGGATCTCAGGGATGCCGGCGCCGTACTTGCGCTTCAGGCTGGAGATCAGGGCCAGACGCTCTTCGACCTGGTCCAGACGGCTTGGGTTGTACTCTACGGCATCGCGGTACCGCCTAAGCTCCCGGGCGACGTCGTCCAGCCCCTCAACGAGGCTCTCCAACCGCTCGCGAAGCTTGGCCAGCTCCGGGTCGATGCGCTCCAGGTCGATGAGCCAGACGAGGGCTTGACCGAGTAGATCCGATCCGGCAGGGGTCTCACCGCTGCCGCCGTAGACCGCCTCGTAGGCAGAGCCTGCCAGCTCACTCAGCTTCTCGGCGTTGGCCAGCCGGGTGCGCTCGGCCCGCAGGGCCTCTTCCTCGCCGTCGGCTAGGCGGGCCGCCTCGATCTCGTCCATCTCGTAGCGCAGACGCTCAAGGCGGCGCTCTCTGGCAAGGCTGTTCTCCTGGATCGCCACGATCTCCGCCCGCAGGCGAGATACGTTGCCCGCCAGCCGGGCCATCTCGGCACGGAGGTCGCCGGTGCGGGCGAAGCGGTCCAGGAAGCCGAGATGCTCGGGCACTCGGAGCAGAGAGAGGTGCTCCGTCTGGCCATGGATGTCGACAAGCAGCTCGCCCACTTGACGCACTACCGCCGCTGACACCAGCCGACCGTTGACGCGCGCCATACTGCGACCTGCGGCGCGGATCTCGCGCGAGAGGATCAAGTACCGGGGGTCATCGCCGGCCAGGCCTTGCTCCTCTAGGATCGGCGCCAGACGGTCCTGCAGTGCCGGAGTGAGCTCGAAGTGGGCCTCGATCTGGGCGCTGGACGCGCCGCCGCGGACGACGTCCGGCGACGTGCGCTCGCCGAGGACGGCGGCCAGGGCGTCCACAATGATGGACTTGCCCGCTCCGGTCTCGCCGGTGAGCACGTTAAGGCGGCGGGCCAGACGCACTGTGACTTGGTCGATGATCGCGAAGTTGCGGATGGTGATCTCAGCCAGCATGGCTACCCGTTCGCACTTAGCGAGGCGGTGAGGGCAGCTGAGGGCCGGCGGACCACGGTGAGCATCACGGTTCGCTACACTGCCCGCAGCCGGTTGGAGAGGGCTTCGTAGAAGTAGGAGGGCGAACGCAGGCGCAGGAAGCGGGCCGAGTGCTCCCACGCCCTTACCACCACCTCATCGCCCGACTCCATCGGCACCTCGGACTGACCGTCGCAGGTGAGTATGGCCTCGTGATCCGTCTCTACTGTCAGGCGGACCTGGGCTCCCTCGCTGAGTACGATCGGACGGGCGGGCCCGAACATGGGCGCGATGGGCACCAGGATGATGTTGCGCAGGGTGGGTGGCATAACCGGCCCGCCGGCGGCGAAGGCGTAGGCGGTGCTACCGGTGGGCGTGGCCGCGATCAGGCCGTCGGCAACGTAGCGCGCCAGGTCGGCCCCGTCCACATGGGCAGCGATGCGTATCACGCGAGCCAGGCGGCCGCGCCCGACGACTGCCTCGTTGAGCGACTGAAACGTGTGGCGCACTGCACCCGCGCGCGTGTGCTCGGACGTGAGCATCATGCGCTCTTCCACCCAGTAGTCGCCTTGAAGCGCCCTTCGCAAGCCCTGCTCCCACTCGGTGGGGGCCACTTCCGCCAGGTACCCGAGCCGGCCAAGGTTCACCGCCAGGATGGGAACGCCGGCCGGTGCGCATACCCGCGCCGTGCGCAGGATCGTGCCGTCGCCCCCCAAGGTGATGACCGCGTCCGCCTCCCGAAGGTGGGAACGAATGCCCTCGGGGTCCCAAGAGGACAAGGCCCAGCTCCGGCGGCCGGTGCTCTCCAGGTAAGCGGCTATCTCACCGGCCAACTCCAGGGAATGGGGGAGTTTGGGGTGGTGGAGGATGCCGAAGCGCCGCAGTTCGGGTGTGCTCACGAGGCCGAGACCCTCGCCGACACCCAGTCTGCAATCTCGCCGACGGGCACCTCGACCTGCTCCGAGTCCCGCATGGAACGCAGGACGGCCACGCCGCGGGACAGCTCATCGTCGCCGAGGATGGCGGCCCAGGCGGCGCCGGACCGGTTGGCCGCCTTCATCTGTGCCTTGAGGCTCCGATCGCCGAAGGCCATCTCGGCGACTATACGTCGAAGGCGCAATGCCTCGACGGCTCGCAAGGCCGCCAGCCGCGCTGCTTCGCCCCGATAGGCGAAGTAGGCAGCCGGCTGAGCCAGGGCCGGCACGGGCACTTCCTGCTGGCGAAGGAGCGAGACTACCCGATCCAGGCCGCCGGCCACACCGATGCCGGGCGTGGGCCGGCCGCCCAGTTCCTGCACTAGGCCGTCATACCGGCCGCCCCCACACACGGCGTTCTGAGCGCCTATGCCTTCAGCCCACACCTCGAACACGGTCTTGGTGTAGTAGTCTAGGCCGCGAACCAGGCGGTGGTTGAGCTCGTAGGGACGCCCCAGTTCGTCCATGTAGCTTCGCAGGCGGGCGAAGTGCTCGGCGCAGTCGGCGCAGAGGTGATCGACGCTGTGGGGCGCGGCGGCGATGAGGGGCTGACACCCAGCCGCCTTGCAGTCCAGCAAGCGGAGCGGGTTGCGCTCGAGGCGGCGGCGGCAGTCCTCGCACAGTTCACCCACGTGGGAGCGGTAGTAGGCCTTCAACACCGTCAGGTAGCCGGGACGACACGCCGGACACCCGATGTTGTTGACTTGAAGCAGCAGGCCGCGGAAGCCCAGTGCCTGGAAGAAGGACCACATGACGGAGATGATCTCCGCATCGACAAGCGGGTCCTGCTCGCCGATGGCCTCCACGTTGATCTGGTCAAACTGGCGGTAGCGACCGGCCTGGGGTCGCTCGTAGCGGAAGACGGGGCCGATGCTGAAGACCTTCACCGGCTGGGGGCGAGTGTGCATGCCGTGCTCGATGTAGGCACGAATCACGCCGGCGGTGAACTCCGGCCGGAGGGTCAGTTCGGTGCCGCCCTTGTCCTCAAAGGAGTACATCTCCTTGTCGACGATGTCGGTGCCCTCGCCGACACCGCGGACGAAGAGCGAGGTCTCCTCAAAGAGGGGGATGTCGAGCCGTTCGAAACCGTAACGACGGCACACCTGAGCCGCCGTGGAGCGTACGAACTCCCAGTATGCCTGGTCTTCGGGCAGGATGTCCTGCGTGCCCCGGGGTGCTTGGTACATGGAGAGACCTCTTAGCCGTGACGTGCTAAGCGATTATAGTGCCGGGGCAACGTCCGTCCAAGTGCGGGGGAGGGTAGGGCAGGGTTTTCCGATTCTGTCGCAAGGTGGCGCAGTACCCGAAGGTTCGCACTGTGGGAGATTCACCTAACCCCCAACCCCGCTTCCCCAGGAAGGAAGGGGGGCCGGAAGCCCCGCGAGTGTCGAAGAGGCCTATGCCGGTTCACCCACCCGCGTAGGGAAGGAGAGCGGTGGTTTCGCTCTTTGAAACCACGAGCGGGGGTTAGGTCAGCCCCCAAGGGCGCCAAAAGGCCTACCAGTCCTAGTCAACTGGAGCCGATGGACCCGTGTCCGCCCTCTCCAGACGCCCGCTGGGCGGCGCGCCCACCGAGAAGCGAAAGGCCCCGGACAGAACTCCTGCAACACCCCTACACCCACCCCGCCTCATACCCCTCCTCGTACAGCGCCACGACGTTCTCCGGCGGGCTCACGGCCTGGATGTTGTGGCAGGGCGCGATGATGTACCCGCCGCCTTCGCCCAAGAGGCGAATGTTGTCGCGGACCTCCTGGCGCACCTCGTCGACGGTGCCGAAGGCGAGGGTGTACTGGTTGTCCACCGCTCCATGGAAGACCAGTCGATGGCCGAAGTCACGTTTCAGGCCCTCCCGCTCCATCCCGGGGCAGCGCCACTGGATCGGGTTCAGGATGTCAATGCCGGTCTCGATCAAGTCGGGGATGATGTCGCGGGCGGCGCCATCGGTGTGATGGAACACGTAGACGCCGTTCTCGTGCGCCAGGTCCATCATCCGTTTCATCCGCGGCAGCAGGAACTCGCGGATCTGCCCAGGCGAGAACAGCAGCCCCGTTTGGCCACCGAGGTCCTCGGCGACGTAACTCAACATAACCTTGCCCGGCAGTTGCTCGTAGATGCGCTGCGTGCGGACGTAGGCGAGGTCGAACAGCTTATCCAGGCAGTAGTGGACCATCTCCGGGTTGAGGATCAGGTCCATATAGGCCTGCTCCATCCCGCGCAGGCTCTTGTAGGTCAGGAAGGGCTCCGAGCCGCCGCCCTGGATGGGGTACTCCTCCCACCCCTTGATCTGGTCGGCGATGCCGGAGTAGTCCCACCAGTCGTGCTGCGGCCAGTGGTAGTCGGCCTCTATCTCGTCGACGGAGTTGTACCGGGCCAGGGGGTGGTACACGATCTCGTTGTAGACGCCGGCGCCGTAGTCCACTAGCCGAGAGCGGCAGCCGAAAACGTCCGTGTCCTTGTCTGCCAGTGGGCCGGCTGTGTTCCCGATGAGCTGGGGACCCACCATGATCACCTTGTCAATGTGCAGCTTCTCATAGAGTTCGCGTACGGAAGCGGCGCCCAGGTGTCGCATCAGCTTGTCGGTGGCTTCCGGCGTCGACCAGTAGTCCATAGGGATGCGATCGGGCTTCTCGCTCTGTAGGACGGCCTGCCAGCGCTCCTTCGGCGTCATGGTCTCTCTGGGCATGATGCCTCCTGCAGTGTGGGAGTGGTCGTCGACTTCCGCCGGCCGACTGCTCCGTTGTCTCAGTTAAGCCACCTCTTCAGCCAATCCCAAGCCACTGTCCCGTGCCAAAGGTGCTCACCCTCGAAGACGTCGATGGCCAGACGGTCATGATGACCCAACAGAGCATAGGCACCACGGGTGACCTCGTACTGTTCCAGGACGTTCTCAATTCCTCGGCGCCCGTTGAGGGGGTCGCGGGTGCCGGCCTCGATCAGAAGTGGTGTCGGCGCGATGAGAGCACCGATGTCGCCCATGTCGGCGTACTCCCAGAGATGAGGCACGTAGTTGCAGTCGCAGTTGCCCGATAGGTGCAGAAGCGAGTCGAGGACGCCGTGGAAGTAGCCGCTGATCACCGCACACTGCACCCGGGAATCGAGGGCGGACAGGAAAAGCGTCTGCATGCCGCCGCCGCTGAGACCTATGCATCCGACGCCGTCTCCCCGCACCTCCGGCCGCTTCAGGGCATAGTCGATGACGCGGCTGAGCTCCCAGGCCCAGACTCCGGCGACCGTCAGTCCGAGCGGCAGGAGCATGTGAGCCAGCTGATGGCAAGACGACTGTAGAAGCTGCTCGTCGCTGGCGCTGAGCGACTCCCGGCGTTCTCCGAAGCCGCGCGCATCAGGGCAGAAGACAACGTAGTCGCGCTTCGCCGCCTCTACGCCATAGGCGTAGTTGTACTGCTTGATGGCGTCGCTCACGGCCGGCGTAAGGGCGACACCGGCAGGCGAGAGCTTGCCTCCGCTGTGGTGGCCATGAGGGGCAATGACGGCGCGCACCGGTCCAGAGAGGTTGTCCGGGACGAGCACATAGAGAGGCATGGTAACACGCGGCTCCGTAGTGATCTCCACGCGCTCACGGGTGTAGCCGTCCAGTGACACGCGTTCAGTCACCCGAGGCGAGGGATCGGCGGGGACGAGGCGATCAACACCCAGCAGCTCGCGGAGCTTGCCCTGGAGTTGGGCTCGCCAGATCGCGTGCTCGGCGCTGGAGCGACAGTCGAACGCCAGGCCTCGCCCGACGGCGTCGAGACGACGGGCGAGGTATGCTTCCGAAGAGAAGAGTGGATTGGCCAACGGAACCTCCTGTGCCTGCGTCGAATGGAGATGCCGGTGTGCGAGTGCCCGCCTCTGATTGTACTCGTTGATGGGGCGCGAGGGTAGCCGGCGTGAGGGCCGATCCGTCCCTCACATAGGTGACTACCCGGCTTGAGACGGCCTAGGCTGTCGAACCTGAGCGAGCAGGTCCGCCAGGTTGCCGCCGAGGATTCCTTCCAGCGCTGCCGATTCCTGAACGTAGGCCCGCACCTTGGCCAGCTCGATCATCGGCGGGTAGTAGTCGCCGCCGCCATCGGAGCCGAAGACCAGCTTGTGAGGCCCCAGCACACGCACGGCGTCGGCGATCTTCCAGGGGCAGTTGCTGTACGCCGTGTCCAACCAGACGTTGTCTCGCCGGTACGCTATGTCGATGAAGCGGTCCACCATGAATTGGTCGCTGGAAGAGCCTAGGTGCGCCATCAGGAAGGCCGTCTGGGGCATTGCCGCGGCGCAGGCGTCGGCAAGCTCCGGCCGATCGATGCAGTCGAAGAGCACCGGCAGGCGGTAGGAGGCGCACTGCTCCAGCACGGGCCGGAACAGATCTACTGTGGGCTCGCCCCGGACCTCGCCCACGTGCAGTTTGAGCCCCTGGAAGCGCAGCTTCTCCACCGCTCGCTCCAGCTCCAGCTGTGCCGCCACGCCCTCTTCCGGGACGACGTGAGCGTAGGGGATGAGCCGGTCGCGCCCTCGGACGGCGGCGTACGTGAGCTGGTTGCTCTCGTAGGAGGGAAGGCAGATGGAGAAGACGCAGGAGCGTCCGACTCCGGCCTCGTCCATGCGGGCCAGGGTGCGATCCGGATCCAGCTCGCGGCGGAAGACGTCTCCGCCTTTGATGTGTACATGGCCGTCAATGATCATCGCCAGGCTCCAGGATGAAACTGGGCTGTTCGCGCAGGACGTCGCGGGACAGACGCACGTTGCCGGGCGCCCAGAGCAGACGCCAGCGGGAGAGGCCGACGTATGTTTCCGACAGGACGCCGGCCTGGTCGAAGATGCTCTCCATGCGCTCCAGGTGCCGGCGAATGCCCGTCTGGTAGCAGTTGTACCTCCGGGCCGTTACCCGCCGCTCGATGCCCTGCTCGTCCACTACCATGACGTCGGGGAAGACGGCGTAGCGGAGGTACGAGGGGCCCTCGAGTTCCTCCGCGACGTGGAAGACTGTGTTGCAGGCCAGGCCGGCGCCCATGAAGAGGGAGTAACCGGCTCGGAGGTACACCTGACCGTAGGGCGAAGTGAGTGAGCAAGGGAGGCCATCGTGATGGGCGCACAACTCGCGGGCGCCCCAGCCCCAGGCGGCGGCGGAGCTGAACGGGTGGTGACTGCGGCAGACGTCGTCTCTCTGTCTGAACACCTCGGTAAGCGTGCCCGAGGTCGACGGCGATCTCCGTACGTCGAACACGATCTGGTCCTCCCGTGCGCCCAGTGTGAGCGTGGGCATGACCAGGGCGCCGCGTGGGCCAAGCACCGCTTGCAGCGCGGCGACCACCGTGTCCGCACCACCATCGATCCGGCCGAAAGACCGCAGCGAAGAATGTACCAGCACCGTGTCGCCTGCCGCTAGGCCGATGCGCTGGAGCCCATCCTCTATGTCCCCCCGGGTCACGGCCCGGCTCTCGCCGGTCGCCATGGCCGACTGCTCTGCGGTCATAGGATGCGGTCTATGCCGAGAAGGCCGCAGGCGTCGAGGCCAAGTACCTTGGCCTGCTCCTCGTCGCTGAGCGCCGTCGGGGCAGTGGGTGGGAAGAAGCGCGAGGCGAAGTGCCCGAGGGAGGCAGCGTCAAGGGACATGTTGCGGTGCTTCTCCGCCAAGACGAGCGCGGTGTACATGTGGTCTACCCTTAGGTGAGCGATGCAGATGCGCAGGTCCGGGAAGTCAAAGGCCGTTTCGCCCAGACAGGTAGTGTCGCGGAGCTCTGCAGGCATCCGCGCCTCAAGCTCGTGCGTGTAAGGTCTCGGGCAGACGGTCCCGACATGAAAGGTGACGACAAGGCGCGGTTCTTCACACGCTTCGTAGACCGCGCATCACTGACGGTCGGGGGCCGGCCTGTGCCGTGTCGCGCCCGAGGGGCCGCTGGATCGACCTCAGTGTAGATGCGGCGAGCGAAGCTCGCAAGGGCGGCACCGGCGATCGTGGACGGCTACTCCTGCGGCTGCCGGCGGGCGTTCAGCACGGCGTCCGCCACCCGCAGGACGTTCCCGCCGAGGATCTTGGCGATATCGTCGTCGGCGAAGCCGCGCTGCACCATGCCCACGGTGAACAGCGGCCAGTTGGTCCAGGCCATGCTCTGCACCTGCTCCGCCGTGCCCCAATCGCTCCCAACCCCGGCGGCGCCCGGCAGCCAGAAGTTCTCCCAATGCGGTCGGCTCCGGCGGCGCGACGACGCCTTAGCCATCTCGGCGCTGTGGGCTCGGGGCACGTAGGCAACGTCGGTGCCGATGGCCACATGGTCGGGGCCCACCAGCCTGGCGGCGTACTCGATGTGGTCGAGCATTGCGTTGATGTCGCCCGAGCGGCCAAGGAAGTGGGGGATGCAGCAGATGCCTAGGTAGCCGCCGGTGCCGGCGATGGCGCGGATCACCTCATCGGGCTTGCACCGAGGATGCGGGTTGAGGGCAGCGCAGCCGGAGTGACTGGCCACCATCGGTGCGCGCGAGGCCTGGGCCGCCTCCAGAGACGTCTGCCAGCCAGAGTGAGCCGCATCCACTATCACTCCCACCCGGTTCATTTCCTGGACCACCGCCCGGCCAAAGTCGCTGAGGCCGGCGTTCGCGGTCTCCATGCAGCCGTCTCCGATCATATTCCGGCGGTTGTAGGTGAGGTGCATCATGCGGCAACCAAGGTCGAAGAAGGCGCTGATGTAGCGCATCTCATCCTGGACGGAGACCCAGTCTTCCGGAAGGGGGACGCCGTTGGCCGTGAAGTAGAGGCAGTGCCGGCTCTCTGCTTTCGCCCGCCTGATGTCCGCCGGTGTGGTCGCTTTGCCGATGAGGTGTGGGATGTCGTCGGTAACGCGAGTGAGCCAGGCGAGGCGCTTTATTAGGCGCTCTATGGACTGGCCTTCCTCTCCGGCGTTCTGACCGATGCACGTGACTCCAGCGGCCTCCCAGGCCTCCATGATCTCCGCCTGCACCGAGTCGTCCTCCAGGAAGCCGGCCAACAAGCTCTGTTCGAGGATGTCCTGTAGCTCGAGCTCGGAGGCGCCCTGCTCGATGGCCGACCGGAGCGCATCGCCGTTCACGCGGCCGCGCGGGGCGAACCCGTACGACTCGACCACGGTGGAGGCCCGGTGCAGCTCAAGGCCGTGTTCCAGCTGCTTCCGGCTGGGCTTCAGTAGGGCCAAACCGATCTCTCTCGCCTCAACGATTCTGTCGTCCATTGCCGGCTCCTGTGTCCTTGGGCAGTGACTGAGTATAGACAGGCGCATGTTGCATGCCAGAACCGGCAGCCCGCCGGCGATTGGGCCGCCTGAGCCGGTGCAGCCGTTTGCCGTTAGGGGCCGATTTGGGTAACATTGCCTGCGGCGTCCGGCGTGCGACATCGGCCGTACATGGCCTTCAGGGCGCCGCTAGCCCAAGGCATCAGAGGGGACTACGTGCGCAACATACTGGTAACCGGCGGCGCCGGCTTCATCGGTTCCAACTTCGTCCATTACGTCCTCCGCAAGCATCCTCGTTGTCATGTGATCGCCTACGACAAGCTCACCTACGCCGGCAACCTCGATAACCTCGAGGACGTGGCCGACGACTCGCGCTACACTTTTGTGTGGGGCGACATCTGTGACGAGGAGAACGTGGACCACGTCATGCGGGCCTACCGCATCGATACCGTGGTGAACTTCGCCGCCGAGACTCACGTGGACCGGTCGCTCACCGAGGCCGGCAGCTTCGTGCACACCGACACCTTCGGTACGTACGTTCTGCTGGAAGCGGCCCGCAAGTACCACGTCGAGCGCTTCCACCAGGTCGGCACCGACGAGGTGTACGGCGAGGTGATGCATGGTTCGGCGGGTGAGGACTGGCCTCTCGAGCCTCGCAGCCCATACTCGGCGAGCAAGGCGGGCGGCGACCTTATGTGCCTGGCCTACAGCACCAGCTTCGGGCTGCCGGTCACCATCACTCGCTGCACCAACAACATTGGGCCTTACCAATACCCCGAGAAGGTGGTACCGCTTTTCATCACCAACGCCATCGACGACGAGCCGCTGCCCATCTACGGCGACGGCACCCAGATGCGTGATTACCAGTATGTCCTCGATCACTGCGAGGCTATCGACCTGGTCTTGACGCAGGGGCAGCCGGGCGAGGTCTACAACGTAGGTACGGGCGTCGAGACGCGCAACATCGACATTGCCCGCATGATCCTCCGCCTGCTCGGCAAGCCGGAGACCTTGATTCGGCACGTGGCGGATCGGCCCGGGCATGACCGCCGTTACAGCGTCGACTCACAGAAGATTCAAGCGCTGGGCTGGACCGGCCGCCACACGACCGAGTTGGCGCTGGAGAAGACGGTGCGCTGGTACCTCGACAACGAGTGGTGGTGGCGCAAGATCAAGAGCGGCGCCTTCCGCGCCTATTACCAGAAGCAGTACACGAACCGCCTCGCGCATCTGTCCAACATTTGATCGCCCTCGGACGGCACCGCGCCTGAAGCAGGAGGGGGCCCATCGGGCCCCCTCCTGCTTCGCCAACCGTGGCCGGTGTCTATCCGCAGCCGGCACAACTGCCCGGGTCAACGGCCTCGGTCACCGGCTCGGGCAGCCCACTGCCGGCGCCCCGGCAGAGATCCTCGGGAGCGAAGTAGGGGTTGGCATAACCGTAGAGGTTGAGGATGTCCAGCATCTCCGGCCTGACCAGGGCGACGTCGGTCACCGCTGTGCAACCGGCCTCGATGCTCCTCGTCTCGGCGTAGCCGGCCCAGAAGGCCTCGGCGGCCGGCAGGAATGGGCCGCCCTCGGATCGTATGAGGGCCAACTCGCGCCCGGTTGACGGCTCTTCCTGCATGGCGTAGGCCACGATAAGGCGGAAGCGGGCGAAGGAGCGGAGTGCCTGCTGCTCCTCCTCGTCGGTCTCAAAGACCCCGCTCGGCTGCAGCGCGGCGTTCTGGATCACCTCCGTGTATACGGCGATCGCTTCGTTGACAAGCCCCTGCGCCAATGCGATGTTGCCATCCACGATCCGGAAGTAGATGAGCTCCGACGGGTCGTACTCCACGGCTGCCAGGCGGTACAGGCCCTCGATCAGGCGATAGGCCAGCGTGGACGGGCGCTGCGGGCCGGCGCCCACGGAGCCGATCACGTTCCCGTGAATGACGATCTCCAGTTCGCCATCGCCGTCTTGGTCGTCAAGCGCGATGCTGTCGGGATAGGCGGCTGTGACTCCCTGGGCCAACTGGGCGAAGGCCCCGTCGCGGTACGAGAGCACTCGCACGTCGGCCAGGCAGGTGTGGGCCCCACAGGTCTCGCTCATGTAGGCGACATCGTCCCTGCCGTCGTCATTGACATCCTTGACCGCCAGAAGGGCAACCGGCCCCTGGGAGTCGCCGGCCGACGCTGAGTCGTAACCAACCCGGTAGGTGGCGCCGACCAGGCTCAGGATGGCGAGCGTCCCCTCACCGGCCGGCTGCTCCGAATCCGGATTGGCGGCCAGGACGATCAGTTCCTCCTGTCCGTCCCCGGTGATGTCGGCGGCGACCACTTCGTGGGCGAGCGCAAGCGCAGCCAGTCCGGGGCTAGGCTCCGGCACCATGCCCCAGGCCCGCAGCGCCACCGCCAACGCCTCCGGGCTTCCGTCGACCTTGCCGGCGTACGAGGCCAGAGTAGTGGCAACCTCGGCGAAAGGCGGAGCGGGTCCGGGATCGACCGCGGCCGCGGGAGTGCCGGGGGCGCCGCCCGATGCCGGGGTGGACGACGTCGCGGGAGCGGCCGGAGCAACAGTGGCTGTCACGACGGGGGCGGCCGTTGTCTCAGGGTCAGGCGAGGCGATCGGTGTTTGCGGGTCGGGCAGGACGCCGCAGGCAAGGGCGAACCCAAGCACTAGGGCAAGCGTCAGTGTGATGGGGCGCCGGCGCGGACGAGACACTTCGGTGGCCATACGCTCCCCTTCCTGGGCAGTTGTGGCCGCCAGTTTACCCGCCGACGCGGTGCAGTGCCAGCCCGATGAGAATGCTGAAGAGTCCGGCCGACACCGTCTTCAACCCGGAGATGGCCAGGTTCTCTCGTGAGATACGTCCCAAGAACACTCCTAGGGCGAAGAGCGTGGCGAGTCCGATGACAACAGCGGAGATGTAGCTGGCCCGGATGTTGCCGAATGCGCCGGCGAACAGGAATGGCGTGAGCACCAGGACCGAGGCGGCGACGGGAGCCAGCGAGTCCGCCATGGTGACGATCACCACCGCCACGCGCCCGGCGCGGGCTAGCCGGGTGTCGCCCAGATCGGTCAGGGTGGCCTGCTCCAGTTCCTTGAGCGATCGCTTCCGTTCGGCGGACTCGGTCAGAGCGGCGCCCCAGAGCCCGGAGATGCCCATGGCCAGGGCGGTACTGAACCCGGTGGTGAGGACGATGCCCGGGCTGGAGATCCTGGCGGCGTAGCTGCCGACGAGCACCCCGATGATGGTGAGGACGCCGTCGAACGCGTTCATGGCGAAGTAGCGCCGAGCGATCTCCCCGGCGTCGGCAAGGGCGCCCAACTCCCGCACTTGCGCCACCCGGAGGGACAACCTGGTTAGGGGACTCATGATCGAATCGTGATCCTTGTTGGACGACGCATACTAGCCCTGGTAAGGGTCCTGGGGGGTAGCGGCGTCGTCAATGATGCTTCGGCCGGCCACGACCTCATCGATGGAGTGGATTGTAGCGCCGGCGTCGCGGATGCGCTGGACGACCTGCTGGAAGTCTATTGCAGGCCCTTCAATGGTGACCTTGGCGTTCTCGACGTGGAGGTCCATCTCGTAGATAGAGATGTTGACTGCCTCTACGCCGGTCAGGTCGCTAAGTTGGACGGCCATTTCCACGATGTTGGGAACATGAGGCTTGAGCGTGTCGAGCACTAGACGTCGAAGGGCTCCCATCAGATGCACTTCCTTGTGTCAATAGGGTGTGAGCCAAGAGATGATGCGTCTCGGCCTGGTTGAGTGGTCGGGGAGGCGGCAAACACAGAGCGGGCAGACACAGAAACGTGCCCACCCGTCGGGCTGCTATAGGTGTAGCCGCTATTGGAGGATTCTACCACGTCAGCCTGCAGGGCCGCAGGCCGGCGGTTCAGGCCAGACGCCCGAGTCTCAGGGCGGCTGGTCTTGGTACTACTCGGTGGCTCGTCCATCTACGCTCCCCCGGCACCTTGAGAGTACCGGTGCGGCCGTTGCGCCGGGCCTGGTGCTCAGCGGCAGCCGATGCGTAGAGAGTACCAGCGTTTCGCATTTGCCGCAACCATCGCTGACGTCCTAGGCCGGCAATCGTGCGACTTGTGCCCCACGTCACTCGACGCGGCGACGCGGTAGGGGCACCGAAAGTGTGACTCGGCTACCGTGCCCCGGTCGCGACTCCAGCCTGACCGTGCCGCCCAGTCCCGTCGCGTCCTCCGCCGCTACCGACAGGCCCATTCCGCGGCCTGCCAGTTCGCCCGCCGACTCTGCGGTGGACAACCCGGGAACGAACGCCAAGCTTAGCAGATCGCCGTAGCCAGGGTGGTCGGCACCGGATCCGACGTAACCTGGAGTGGAAGCCGACGCCCGTTGTAGGGCCTCGGCGTCGAAGCCTCGGCCGTCATCCGTCACCGATACGCGCAGCCACCCGTCAGTGATACTCGCGGAGATCCGGATGTGTCCCTCGGCGGACTTGCCCGCCTGCACCCGCTCTTCCGCGGATTCTATGCCGTGAGCAACGGCGTTGCGCAGAACGTGTAAGAGGGCGGGACGAATGGCCTTCAGCAGGGGCCGCTCGATCTCGCCGTCCGGCGCGTCTATGCGCACCGAAACCCGCTTTGATTGGCTGGCGGCCATGGCCTGAAGCCCCCCGGCGAGGGGCAGCAGGAACGCCTTGAGCCCGAGGCGGGCATGGCGCCGAATCGTCGCCCGGAGCGCCTCAGCGCTCTGTTGTAGGGCGACCACCAACTCGGCCTGATGGGCGTCCGGCGTCGCCTGGGCTTCAGCAAGGCGGTGCGCCATGCGCACCATGCCGGCGCACATTGCGTACATCTCCTCGAGTTCGGCCAGATTGAGACGGACGTTGAGCTCGGAATGCGAGGGCGCCTCTGTTGGGGGGGCGGCGACCTGCGTCGAAGCCATCGGCAAGGGCAGTGACTCTAGCACCGCCGTGATCTCGGCCTCAAGTTGACGATAGCCGTCAGCCGTCCCGGGCGATGACCGATGACCGTTCCGGAGGGCCGAGAGGCAACGGAGCGCCAGGTCGTCGGCCGAGTGGTCCGGCACAACGGTGCCCCGCCAGACTGACTCCAGGTAGTCCTCAAGCCTGGAGGCCAGGCTGCTCTCCGCGGCGGCGCCGGCGAACGCCGTCAGGCTCTTGTAGGAGTGCGTCGAGCGCAGCAGGTCGGCTGCTTCTTCCTTGCAGCCGCTGTGCCGCAGACTGGCAGCCTGGGCAAGTGCCTTGTCCAGGAGGTCTTCTGCCTCGCGGAGAAGCTCCTCTCGCGAGTCACCAACCTCGCAGTTCTGAGTTCCCGTAGCATCCTTGTTGTTGCTCACCGACTGATCCATCACAAGTGATATCCGACGGCGGTGTCGGGATCGACAGAGCGGGTCTGACAGTGAATCACAGGGGCCGGCCCGTTGTTGCAGACGGCCGTGCACAATCTCCGCTCAGGATGTCTTCTTGGCCGGCGCCGCCGAGGGCGAATAGCCCGTCTCTGGAATGGCGCACCCGATCAGCCTACGACCTCAGGACGGTGCGGCTGGCAGAAGTGCTCCGGCCGCTTGTTGCATGGACGTCAGCGTACGCGGCAGGAGGCCCCGCTCATCTCACGATCGTACTGGATGGCGATGCCGACCGTAGCGCCACAGCGCGCTTCGCCAGTTGCGCGGCAAGGTCGGCAATCACCCTCGCGGCGGCCGATCGGGGCGCGGCCACCACGAGCGGAGCCCCCTTGTTGAGCGACTCCACAAAGGCGCGAGCGTCGTGCGGGATGGTGGCGGTGATGGCTCGGTCAAGGGCCCCTCGAATGTCGCCGTCCGCCAGCGGACGGGCGCTGGACACTTGGTTCATGATGAGCAGCGTATCCTTCTGCGGGAAGCCGAGTGTCTCAAGCACCTCAAGGGTGGCGGCCGCCGCCCGCACTCCGGCAACCTCAGGCGTGCTCACTACCAGGACGACGTCGGCCGACTCCAGGACACCAAGGTTCACCTCGCTGAAGGAAGGCGCCAGGTCGAGCACCACTAGCGGATGCGAGTGGCGCAGCATCTCAACGGCGGCCCTGACCCCTTCGGCAGTCACCAGAGGAGCGGTAGCGGGCGACATGGGAGCCGCCAGCAGCTGGACATGGTAACGCGTGTCCGAGAGGTGAGCTGCCAGCACGTCCGGCTCGAAGGCGCCACCGTAGCGGGTGATGAGTTGGTCGATGGTGTGTAGGGGCCGGGCATCGAGCATCAGCGCGAGGTGTCCCGACTCGAGGGATAGGTCGCAGGCAGCCACGTCGTGCCCTTCGGCGGTGCCCAATGCCACGGCGAGGTTGGCGGCCAGAACAGAGCGTCCGGCCCCTCCGCGAAGGCCGAAGCTGGCGACGACGGCGCCCAGACCATTGTCATGTTCGACTGCCGGCGCCGCCGCTCGGCGGGAAAGCAGAGCACGCACCCGGGCGAGCAACTCGGGCGCCTCAAAAGGCTTCACCATGTAGTCGTCGGCGCCCGCCTCGAAGCCCCGGATCTTGTCGTCTATCGCGTCCCGGGCGGTGAGGATGAGGATCGGGATGGTGGACGTACGCTTGTCGGCACGCAGCCGGCGCGTCAACTCAAAGCCATCCATGCCCGGCATCATGACGTCGATGACGAAAATGTCGGGTCGGCTCTGTGATTGAAGGTCGAGCGCCTCCTGGCCGTTCTGAGCCATCACGGGGACGAAGCCGGCCGCCTCTAGATAGGCGGCGACCAGCTTCGCCACGCCAGGGGTATCCTCGACGATCATCACTTTTGCACCGGACACAGGAAGCCTCCGCAGTCGGGATGTCCGCGCTCAGCGAACCATCACACTGGCGGGCGGCGCCGTAACGGTTCGATGGCGCTGCCCAGTCTCCGTGTGTCGCCGGCCAAGCGCAGAGGCAGGTTCTGCTGGCTAGTTATCGTTCAGATGCAGCCGGCTGTGAACCGTTGCGTGCGTAAGGACAGCGTAAAGAGAGCCGATCAGGCCGAGGCATTGCTGCCACCGGCCTCGGAAGTGCGCTAGCTCCGACGGCGGTCGATACCGTCGACCGCAGGGCTAGGATTGCTCGGCCTCCTTCTCCTTCTTCGACTCCGCGATGATCTGCTCCGCGATGTGCGAGGGCACCGGGTCGTAGTGGGACAGCTCCATGGAGAAGACGCCGCGGCCCTGGGTCATGGCGCGGAGGTCGGTAGCGTAACGTCGCATCTCCGCCTGCGGAACGAGAGCACTGACCACGCTGTTCCCGCGGACCTGCTCCATGCCGAGTACGCGCCCGCGCTTGCTGGTGAGGTCCCCCATCACATCGCCCATGAACTGCTCGGGCACGGCGATCTCGACCCTGACTATGGGCTCAAGAATGATTGGGCTGGCAGCCTCGGCGGCCTTCCGGAAGCCGAGCTGGGCGGCCAACTTGAAAGCCATGTCGGACGAGTCCACCGGGTGGTAGGACCCGTCGTACAGCGCCACCTTCACGTCGACGACGGGATAGCCGGCCAGAATGCCCGTTTCGAGTGCCTCGATGATGCCCTTCTCCACCGAAGGAATGAAGTTGCGGGGCACCGAGCCGCCGAAGACCTCGTCGAGGAACTCGAAACCGCCTCCCCGTTCTTGGGCTTCGATGCGGAGCCAGACGTCGCCGAACTGGCCACGGCCGCCGGTCTGCTTCTTGAACCGCCCCTGCGCCTGAGCCGTCTTCGTTACTGTCTCACGGTAGGGGACGCGAGGCATGGTGGTGACAACCTCCACGCCGAACTTCTGCCGCAGTCTCCGGATGGCCACGTCCAGGTGAGACTCACCCATGCCCATCAGGATAAGCTCGCCGGTGCTTGGCTCGCGTTCCAGGTGCAGGGTAGGGTCTTCCTCCACCAGTCGGGCCATGGAGCTGCTCATCTTGTCGAAGTCGGCTTGGGACTTGGCATTCACGGCCACCGAATACAGAGGCTTAGGGTTGTCCATGCCGGGCAACGAGATGGGCTTCCCTCGGTCGCACAGGGTATCACCGGTGTGAATCTCGGCCAGTTTGGAGACGGAGCCAATGTCACCCGCTACCAGCGCTGTTGCCGGAGTCTGCTCTCGGCCGGAGAGGAAGAAGAGCTGTCCGACGCGCTCCTCGTGTCCGGTGCGGGCATTGGTGGGCCGGCTGTCGGAGGCGAATGTGCCCGAGTAGACGCGCACGCAGGTGAGCTTGCCGACGTAGGGGTCGGCCGTGGTTTTGAAGACGAGCGCCGCCAGGGGTCCGGCGGGGTCCGCGGTGAGTTCGATGGGCTCATTGCTTGCCGGATCGAGGGCCGCGATGGGACCGGCATCCGCGGGGGACACCGCCAACTCGCGGAGGGCGTCCAGCAGGGGTACTACGCCGAGGTTCGCTGCCGCGCCCGCCGCGAGGACAGGGACGACGCTACCGGCCCGCACGGCCTTGCGGAGGCCCTGCATGACCTCATCTGCGGAGAGGGACTCGCCCTCGAGGTACTTCATCAGCAGTTCGTCGTCACCCTCGGCTGCCGCCTCGATGAGCTGCAACCTTGCCTCTTCGGCCTCGCCCTTCATGGACTCGGGGATGTCCGAAGGGCCGCCGCCCGGCCCCACGAAGGCCTTCTCCTGCAGTAGGTCCACAACACCCGAGAACGATGCCTCTTGCCCTATAGGCAGGTGAATGGGGACGAAGCGGGCCTCGAAACTGCTCCGGAGCGACTCCAAGGCATTGGCGAACGACGCATTCTCGCGATCCAGCTTGTTGATGACCACCAGGCGAGGCAGCGAGCGCTGGTCGACGTGGCTCCAGAGGAGATCTGTGCCCACCTCTACGCCGGCCGCCCCGTCCACCACGAAAAGGGCCGTTTCGGCGACGCGAAGACCGCTGAGGACTTCGCCCACGAACTCCAGGTAGCCCGGAGTGTCAAGGAGGTTGATCTTGGTCTCCTTCCAGGGGCACGGGACCACGGCGACGCTGACTGAGATGTGACGACGGATCTCTTCTTCGTCGAAGTCGGCAACGGTGTTCCCGTCCTCGATGCGCCCCAGGCGGTTGGTGACGCCGGCGTCGAACGCCATGGCCTCCACCAAAGAGGTCTTGCCGGAGCTGCCGTGCCCCAGCAGTACCACATTGCGAATCTGATCGGTTCGGTAGGCGGCCATCAATGCCTCCAAGGATCGCAGCTGTTGTTGTCGCTCAAAGCCCGTTCAGTCACAAAACGGCGCGCGGAACCAGCCACCTCGGCGCCCGCGCGTCGCAGTATGCCCTAACCGCCCGGAATTGTATGGCATGCACCCAATCGGTGTCAACCAAGCCGCTTCGGTTCGGTCGCCGGAGCGGAAGGGAGGCCGGCGCGCGTTGACGGTGGTCGCTGTTTGTGCTAGATTCGCTGGAGCGAGAGGAGCGTAGGCTGCTCCGGCGTTAGAACCGCTCAGGAGTGGGACAGATGCAGAAGTGGGTTTGCACCGTCTGCGGGTACGTGTACGACCCCGAGGAGAACGGCGGCGTGGCCTTTGAGGACCTGCCGGACGACTATGAGTGTCCCGAGTGCGGTGAGCCTAAGGACGCGTTTGAGCCTCTTTAGGCTGTTGAGCTTCAGATGGTAGGTGCTCGGGCGATGAGGGCTCTCCCCATCGCCCGACGCATATGGGGGCATGACGGCCGTCGCCAAGCGGCTCTCCAGGGGGGACGCACGATGCGAGTGGTGGTTACGGGGCACAAGGGCCAGTTGGGTCGTCAGTTGCTGCGCGCCTTTGCCGACCACGAGGTGCTGGGCGTGGATGTGCCCGAACACGACATCACTGCCTATCCCGACATCGTCGAAGCGGTGGTGGCCTTCGAGCCTCAGTTGGTGGTTCACGGGGCCGCCTACACCAACGTTGACGGTTGCGCGAAGGACCCTGACTTGGCCTTCCGCGTCAACGCACTAGGCACACAGAACCTCGCCGTGGCGTGTCAGCGGCTCTGCTGCCCTCTTGTGTACATAAGTACGAACGAGGTCTTCGACGGCGCCGCGGATCGCCCTTACCTGGAGACCGACCGGACCGGCGCCGTCAACGCCTATGGGCGGTCCAAGGAGGCCGGGGAATACTACGTCCGGGCTCTCCTCCACCGATACTACATCGTCCGCATCGCTTGGCTTTTCAGCCCGGGATCAAACAACTTCCCCGCCAAAATGCTGAGCCTGGCCCGCGAGGGTCGCGCCCTCTCCGTCGTCACGGACGAAGTCAGCAGCCCGACCTATGCTCCCGACCTGGCCGACGCCGTGCGCAGGCTGGTCGACAGTGGTCGCTACGGAATCTACCACCTCGTCAACGAAGGGGAGTGTTCCCGCTACGAGTTCGCCCGCGCCGTCCTTGATGGGGGTGGGCTCTCCTCGGTGCCGCTGGCCCCCATCCTGCTCAAGGACTACGTGCGCGCTTCCTCTCCGCCTCCCTACGCGCCGTTGCGTAACTTCGCCGCCGCCGAGGCCTTGGGGATTCGCCTGCGGCCCTGGCAAGAGGCGTTGGCGGACTACCTGAGCCGTGAGGACTGACGTTCTTCCTCTAGCCAGCGTGGTAATCCCCAACTGGAACGGGGCAGCACTGCTCCCCGCCTGTCTCGAGTCGCTTCGGCGCCAGACCGAGCGGAGCTTCGAGATCATCGTGGTGGACAACGCCTCCACCGACGGGTCGGTTGCCCTCCTTCAGGAGGGATTCCCCGACGTACGTGTCGTCGAGCTCCAGCGCAACCTAGGCTTCACCGGCGGCGTCAATGCTGGCATTCGCGCCTCAGAGGCCCCCGTGATCGTCCTTCTCAACAGCGACGTGGAGGCGGCCCCTGGCTGGTTGGCGGCTGTGCTCGCTGCCTTCGAGTCCGAACCCGGCGTTGGCATGGTGGCTTCGAAGATCATGCTCTTCGATCGGCGTCGGGTCTTCAACTCGGCCGGCGACCAGTTCGGGCGAGATGGCGTGCCGCGCAACCGGGGAGTCTGGGAAGAGGACGAGGGGCAATACGACCGGCGCGATTACGTCTTCGGGCCCTGTGGCGGAGCGGCTGCCTATCGACGGAGTGTGCTGCTCGATGCCGGTCTGTTCGACGAGCGCCTGTTCATGTACCTTGAGGACGTTGACATGGCTTGGCGGGCCCAGATGCTGGGCCACCGCTGCCTCTATGAGCCGGGCGCGGTCGTGTTCCATCGCCTGAGTGCCACCGGTGGCGGCGCCCTAGCCAGCTACTACACCGGCCGCAACACGGTGGCGATTCTGCTGAAGGACATGCCCGCGCCGCTGCTCCGCCGGCACTGGCGAGGGATCGTGGCCGCGCAGGGCCGGGTAGCGCTGGATGCTCTCCGAGCCTGGCGGGGAGAAGCGGCTCGCGCCCGCTTGCGCGGCATGGCATCGGCCCTGCCTTTCAGCCTGACACTGCTCTCTTCTCGGCGGGAGATCCAGCGGCGGCGACGGGTCTCGCTCGATTACCTCGAGAGCCTGCTTGTGTAGCCTCCCATTCGCCGCCGGCCTCGCTGCCGCCGAGTGTCATCCATCCTGATCGCTGGAGGTCCGCCCGGTGGATAGGCTGGATCGCCCTAACGTGCTGCTCATCATGACGGACCAGCAGCAGTGGCAGACGATCGCCGGGCGCAGCCCCGCGCGCATGCCGAACGTCCGGAGGTTGGTGGACGGGGGCCTGCTCTTCGACCGCGCCTACACGCCGTGTGCCCTCTGCTGTCCTGCCCGCGCCATGTTGCTGACCGGCGCCTATCACTGGCACAACGGCGTGTTCAACCAGGTGCACTCCTCGCCGTCGGTGCGCCGAGACATGTACCCGGACGTGGTAACCTACACGCAGCGGCTCCGTGAGGCCGGCTACCGGCTGGGCCACGTGGGCAAGTGGCACGCCTCTCATGAGCGGGGCCCCATGGACTTCGGCTTCGACTACGTCGCCGGCCTCTCTCCGCACTACGAGTCGATGCTGGCGCCCGGCGGAATGGCGCCCGAGGATCGATGGTCGAACCATCCCGGTCGCGACCGGGTGGTTGAGGCGTCAGCACGCCGGTTCAGTTGGCCCGGCAGCGAGTCCTTCACCATGTGGGCCACTATGGACGGGCCGGAGGAAGGCACCCACATGGCCTTCCTGGCAGGATGCGCCGAGCGCATGCTCGACCGGCTCACGGCGGAGCCCGGACCGTGGCACATGGAAGTGCACTTCCCCGAGCCCCACGACGCCTACCGACCCCTTCGAGAGTACCTGGATCACTATCGTGTGGACGACATGCCGCTGCCGCCTTCGTTTTACGACACCTTCGGCGGCAAGCCCGGCCTCCACCAACGCGAGTCGCGGACTTGGGGGGAGGTGGATGAGCACACGGTGCGGGAGGGACTGGCCCACTACTTCGCCTACTGCGAGCAACTCGACGCCCAGATCGGGCGCGTCCTGGATCGCCTGGACCGTTCCGGGCAGGCCGAGAACACCCTCGTGATCTTCGTGACCGACCATGGCGACATGGTGGGAGCGCACCGCATGTGGATCAAGGGCTGGATGCCGTATGAGGAGTGTTATCGCATCCCTATGGTCATGCGGTGGCCCGGTCACATCACGCCGGGGTCGGTTTCGCCCAGACTGGTGCAGTCCATGGACATCGGGCATACCCTTGTCGACCTCCTTGGGCTGGCGCCGCTGGCCTTCCCCGACGGGCGCTCCCTGGCCCCGCTGCTGGAGTCGCCGGCGCGCACCGACTGGGACGATGAACTGCTTTGCGCCTTCTACGGCGGTGAGTTCGTCTATACGCAGAGGATGCTGATAACAGAGCGCTACAAGTACGTCTTCAATGGGTTTGACTTCGACGAGTTATACGATCTTGAGGCCGATCCCCACGAGCTGCATAATGCAGTCGATGACGCGGCATACGCCGAGGTGGCGGCGGAGATGCGCAACAGGTTGTGGCGGCTCATGAACCGTCACGGCGACCCCTATGGCGACGACACCGGGGCATACACCGGAACGGGCGAACGCCCGAATCGCTACGGAGCAGCGCGCTACCTCGGCCGGTAGGTTGCGCCTACCAAGGCGCCCGGGAGCTCGGGTCAACTGCCGAAAGGGCATGGCAACTGGACCCCGGTTGCGTTAGAATGCGCATGCCGGCGTCAGACGACTGGACCAAGCCCAAAGGGATGCTGCATTCCCGCGGCACCTACCGGCCACCACTTGCAACGGCTGCCGGTGTAACACCCCCGTCCATCTTCGTCCGGCTGCCTCTGTTCATTCCTCCGACGCCGGACCAAGCGTGTCGCCCTACGGGTTCGGTTGGTGGTAAGGAGGTCGGTATCGAGTCACTGGGTCGTGCATCGAGGCGGCGATCACGGATGAGCCACAACCAATGCGGAACAGGAGGGATTCATGGCTGACAAGGGATTCAAGGTAACGCGTCGTTCCTTCGTCATGGGTGCGGCGGCCAGTGCCGCTGCCGTCGCGGGTTCCGGCCTGCTCACCGTCGGCGCGCAGGATGCCGAGGAAGAGACCAAGTACGCTTGGGAGACGGCTCCTGAGCCGATCGCGGATGCGGACATCAAGGAGACTATCGACGCCGATGTGGTGGTGATCGGCGCCGGCGTGGCTGGGGTCCTAGCCGCGGTGGCCGCCAATGAGGCGGGCGCCAAGGTGGTCATCGTCGAGAAGACGGGCAAGGCGTCCGGCCGCGGCGGCGACAACAGCGCCATCGACTCGTTCAAGCACCGCGAGTTGGGCATCGAGTTGGACAAGCACGAGATCGTTCGTCAACTCTGGCACTGGGGTCAGGGCCGCATCAACATGGAGCTGCTCTACCTCTGGGCCAACAACAGCGGTATGGTGCTGGACAAGATCGCCGACATGCTGGCCGAGGAGGGACTGGACACGTATCTGGTGGTTCCGGACCGGACGGACGACGCCGCTGCCGTCATCGATAGCTGGCCGCGCCCCGAGTCGTTGCACGGCTGGGACTACCGGACCGAGACGATTGTGGAGTACCCCACCTGCCACCGGTTCGGCAGCGTGCACACCGACCAGAGCTTGTGGATCAACACGATTCTTACCAAGGCCATCGATGCGGGCGTCGAGGCGCACTTCCTCAACGAGGCCGTTCAGCTCATCCGCGAGGAGGGCGGCCGCGTCACCGCTGCAGTGGTGAAGAACGAGGCCGGCGACTACATCAAAGTCAACGCCGCGAAGGCCGTGATCCTCGCCACCGGCGACTTTGGGGCGGATCCGGAGATGGTTGCCAAGTACACGCCGGAGAAGCTCTTCCCCGGCTGGGTGCAGACGGGCACCGGCGATGGGCACAAAATGGGGATGTGGGTCGGGGCGGTGATGGAGCAGCTTCCCTGCTGCCCGATGAGCCATGCCTTCCATACCTTCGGCACCAATGCCTTCCTGCAGGTCAACAAGCAGGGCAAGCGTTTCTACAACGAGGACGCCGACACTGAGAGCATCGCCAACCAGTACTATGAGCAGGGCGGCGGCTGGGTGATCGTGGACAGCAGCTGGCAGGAGGACATGCCCAAGATGGGCTTCGGCTTCTTCCGGCAGGCTGTAGTCAACGACGTGACCATCGCCGAGTTCGAGGCCAAGGTGGAAGCGGGCCGGCTGCTCAAGGCGGACACGATCGAGGAACTGGCTGCGCTCATGGAAGTCCCCGCCGATGCGCTGCAGGCGACCATCGACCGCTACAACGAGCTCTGCTACGTGGGTGAGGACAGGGACTTCGGCAAGCGTGCTGATCGCATGACGCCGGTCGACGAGCCGCCATACTACACGGCGTTCATGGGCGCACCGAGCTCCGCACTCGTAGTCCTGGGAGGCCTTCTGACCAACAACAAGTTGCAGGCGCTGGATGCCGAAGGCAACGTGATCCCCGGCCTCTACTGCGCCGGCAACACCGTCGGTCGTCGCTTCAAGGGCGGCTACCCGGTCATCTGCCCCGGCCTTAGCCACGGCATGGCCTGGACGCACGGCTACCTGGCGGGCCAGTGGGCAGCTGAGGAAGAGGCGTAGTCCGGCAAGCCGGAGCCTGGAGCCGGGCGCCGCGATAACGTGTTCCCTGCCGGGAGCAGCGAGCAATCGCTGCTCCCGGCTAGTTGTGGCGGCGGGAGAATTGGACGCCCGCGCCGTTCTGAGGCAGACTCCGGGCCGAGAGATACCGGCTCTGGGGGCGGATGATGGCGGCGGCGATCGGAGTGGGAGTGGTGGGCCTGGGTGGACGCGGCCGCTACTTCTGCGACCTGTACGGCAACAACCCTCGCTCGCGCCTCGTGGGCGTGTGCGACCTATCCGAGCAACGGCTTGACTTTGTGCGTGGTCGCTGGGGCGAGCGCATTGCCTACCGGACGCGACTGGAGGATCTGCTGGCGACGCCGGGACTCGATGCCGTGATCGTGGCCACCGACGACCCCCACCACACGGAGCCCACGGTGGCGGCGCTGCAAGCGGGCAAGCACGTCATGGTGGAGAAGCCCATGGCGCAGACCATAGCCGACTGTCAGGCGATGGCGCGGGCGGCGGCAGGCGCATCCGGTGTGTTCATGATCGGCCTTGAGCTGCGCCACTGCGTGCTGTTCGAGAGAGTCCGCCAGTTGCTGGACGATGGCGCCATCGGGCGCGTGCTCCTGGGCTTGGGCATCGACAACGTGTCGGTCGGCGGCAACTACTTCTACCACAACCGCATGCGCCGCCGGGACTACATCAAGAGCCTGCTGATTCAGAAGGCCTGCCACTCTCTGGACCTGCTCAACTGGTACATGGGAGGCAGCCCCAAGCAGGTGTTCGCTTACGGCGGCCTCGACTACTACGGCCGTCTTGAACCCAGCGACAAGCGTTGCCGGGATTGTGAGCGGTCGCATACCTGCCCCTTCTACGTGAACCATGATCGGTTCGTGATGGATTATGGGGCCACCGTGGAGATCGACGATCTCTGCGTGTGGGGCAGCGACGCCGACGTGCCCGATAACTCCGTCATGGCGGTGAGCTACGACAACGGCACCCGGGCGACATTCACCGAATGTCACTTCACCCCGGAGTACACGCGGGAGTTCACCTTCGTCGGTGAGACCGGCAAGCTCTACGCTCTCTACAACAACGAGGGCAACTTCCTCATCCGGGTGCAGCACCGGTTCGGGGATCACACCGACGAGTACCGTCCGGTGTACACTGGAGGGCACCACGGCGGAGGCGACCTGCGGATCATGGAGGAGTTCCTGGACTGCATCGTCGAGGGGCGAGAGCCCAGGGCCAGCGTTCAGGCCGCCTATGACTCGACGGCGCTGGCAATCGCGGCGGAGGAGTCGGTACAGACGGGCAAACCGGTGGACATCCCACCGATGCTCGGCTGACCGCCCCATCTTGGGCGCGCCGCCCGGCGGAGCGCTCATCACATCTGACCAGGAAAGGGACGACACTTGCTTGAGACTACACTCGCGCTCCTGCGCTGTCCTAGCTGCTCCAGCCCAGACGCACTCGTGCCAAGCGATGTGCAATGGGCCGAGGTCGAATACGCCGATGGCCCTCGTAGAGAAATGGCTGGCGGCCGGCTGACCTGTGCCGCATGCGGGGCGGGCTTTCCGGTGGAGGACTACGTCCCTTCGTTCGCCGCTGCCCTGCCCAAGGACGTGCGTGCGGACGCCGACTATTGGGGACGGTACTACGCGGGTGAGGCGGCCAAGGGCAACCTGACCTTCATGGAGCCGGAACTGGCGCGCCGGGGCAGAGACGGCAATGCCTACGACCCGGAGAGATTCCTGCTGGAACATCCCCTTCTGCGAGACCGCGGACGGTGTCTGGACCTCGGGTGCGGCAGCGGCTGGACAACCCTCCTGCTGGCGCGGGCGGGGTTCTCCGCCGTTGGCGTTGAGCCGGCCATGGCCAGCCTGGTGGAGGCCAAGCGCTACGCCATGCAGCAGGGCACGCCGGCGGACTACGTATGCGGGGCTCCCGGGCACCTTCGCTTCGCCGACGGCTCGGTGGACGCGGTATTCGCCTTCCACAGCCTGCACCACGTCCCGGACCTGCTTGAAGTCATGCCTCAGATCGCGGGCTGGTTGCGGGTGGATGGCGTCCTGGCGGTGGACGAACACGTGCAGAGCCAGCCGCAGTACTGGCAACTGAGCGGTCTCATCGGCAAGCATCTCGGCGTGCCACAGGGTCCGCCTGCCACCGGCGCCGAGCCCTCCGCCAATGAGGATTGCAGCCGGGCCGCCGTGCTTCCGGCCATAGCCAACCACTTCCACGTTGAGGACTTCCGTTTCCGACAGGTCGCATTCGACAGCGTCGCGGACGGAGTTCCGGGCTCGGCCGGCCACGAGGCGGCGGTGCGTCGCTTAGCGCGGGCCTTGGCCCTGGCGGTGGCTGAGTGGCGACCGGGGGAGACGGAGTACGCGACGATCCTGGCGGTGAAGAGAGCGGCCCTTCCCACGGCGGCTGACCTAAAGGCGCTCGCGGCGAGGGTTCCGGCGGAACTGTGGCCTCTGTTCGACTGCCGGAACGTCAGTGCCGGGTCTGGCGGCCACACCTGGGGGGCGCGCCTCCGGCGTGGCCTAGCCGTTCTTCGCCGGCGTGGGCCCAAGGCCTTTTTGCGGGAGGTTGTGGGGTACTGGTACTGGAAGCTGGGCGCCTAGCGCGCTAACGGTCTCATCGCCTCG
Source organism: Anaerolineae bacterium (assembly GCA_040768685.1). GTDB lineage: Bacteria > Chloroflexota > Anaerolineae > DRVO01 > DRVO01 > Ch71. The sequence continues at coordinate 1,925,209 of JAXGMM010000001.1, read as the reverse complement.
GTCATTCATTCCTGACCGCCAAGAGCAGCCGCACGCGGGCCAGCTCCCATTCGTCAAGCACGACGGCCGAGTCTCGAAGCCATGCCTCGGTGAGCCCACGCGCGTCCCACATCTCCGCCTCAGAGAGAACCAGCCATACGCGATCGTAGCCGCGGGTGCTCAGTTCCATGTACTGGGCCACCTCGCTCGGCGACATTCCGTGGTTGGTGTACGGTCCCTCCAGCAGGGGGTACTCCCCGTCGAGGTAGTACTCCATCGAGTAGCTCAGATAAGGTATCTGCAACACGAAGACGTCGCCATTCTGCCACCGCCGGCCGGCAATCCGAGCCACGCTGCGAGTGTCGGTCTTGATGCTGTAAGACGACTGCTGCTTCACGGCGTGCAGCTGCACGGCCAAGACGGCTGCCAACAGGAACGCTGCCAGGACCCGTGAAGCCCTGCCCAGACGCTCTATACCGAGGGCCGACAGCAGCAGGAAGGCGGTCACGGACGCGATCAGGTAGCGGTCCGTGAAGATCGGCGATCGCAGCGAGATCAGATGAACCAGCACGAAGGGAATAACCGTCCAACCGACAACAAATCGGACCGGTGGGTCTAACCGGGGGGTGAGCGCCAGGCCTGCCAGGGCGAAGGCGAAGGGCAGCATCAGGCGGGGATCGGCGCTGGCTACGATGCCCAAGGTCCAGCCGCGGCAGACAATGTTGAGCATGTCCGTCAGCGGGTAGTAGGGGTGGCCGGTCTGGAAGGCGTTGAGCAGAAGCGGCGCCTGCCAGGCGGCCAGGGGCGCGTAGGGAAGAAGCAGTATCGCCAGGCTCAAGGCGAAAGCGCGCATTCGCGGACGCCGGCGGGGCCAAGCCAGTAGGTATCCCGCTGCGTGCGCTGGAATCAGCAGGACCCCCAGCACGTGCACGTAAGGCATCAGCGCTGTGGTAGCCACGTAGGCAGACCAGCGTCGTGCTCCACCCCATCGCAGAGCCTGCACCAGCAGGGCGGTGGACCCGGCCCCCATGAGCGCCACCAGGGAGTACATCTTCAGTTCCTGGGAGTACCAGACCAGGTAGGCCGAGGTTGCCACTAGGCTGGCGGCCAGCAGCCCGGCAGTGCGCGAAAAGAGCGCGCTCCCGACCCGCTGGGCCACGGGGACCAGCAGGACGCCTGCCAGGAGCGATGAGAACCGGGCGGCGAACTCCGATGTTCCCACCAAACTCAGCCAGACTCCCAGCAGCCGGGTGTAGAGGGGACCGTTCCATCCGAGCTGGCTGAGCGAGGTCACGGCCTGAGTCTGGGCGAAGCGGATGGCGTCGACCTCGTCGCGCCAGAGGCTCTGGAAGGTGAGGCCGTGAAGGCGGAGAGCCAGGGCTGCCAGCACTAGCAGGTAGGGGAGGGCTCTCAGGGCCGGGCGCTGGACCTTCGCCGCCAACGCTGCTCCTCGGCCGATCCAAGTACCAGCGCTCGACTCGGCCGGCGCGATGGCGAGGGTCTCCGGCAGCGCACGCGGATGCGGCTGCGGCAGCCTAGCTTCCGGCGCCAGGAGAGCGGCTGCCGGCGTCTTGATCATGGCTAGTGTCTCCTCGTCGCGCTGCACTTCGCCTTGCCGCCGGAATACCGGGCGGGCCCCCGCCATCACCAGCACCGCCCTGGCGATTGCAGCATCCACCACCTGCTTGCCTCCCTGTGGCGTGCGCTTGCCGAGCCTTCCTCAGTCGCCGGCCTGGCGCCGCTTCCACCTCTGGCGTAGACTGCCGCCTCATCCGGCCGACTGAGGAGATGCATGAAGCCGAACCGCGCGGTGCGTACGCTCTTGATCAGCAGCTTCTTCATGGGCATCGGCTTCAACGTCTGGATGGCCGTGTTCAACAACTTCGCTGTGGAGGAGTTGTCCATCGGCGCGGCGCAGATGGGCATGTTGCAGTCGCTGCGCGAGGTGCCCGGGGTGCTCGGCTTCACGACCAGCTACCTGGCTATGCTGCTTCCCGAACTGACTCTGGCGTCGCTGAGTGTGATCGGCACCGGGGCCGGTCTGGCGCTCATGGCCCTCGCCACCGGCGTGGTCAGTCTCCTCGTGTACTTGATCATCTTCTCCACCGGCTTCCATGTCTATCACCCCGCCAGTTCCGCGGTGGCGCTGATGCAGTCCCGTGGAGGAGACACCCCAAGATTGCTCGGCCGCATGGGTTCCGTCAACGCCATTGCTGCCGTCTTAGCGACTGCGTTCGTCTTCTTCGCGGTAGGGCCATTAGGCTTTCGATGGACTTTGGCGGTCGCTGGTGCGGTGACGGTTCTCGGAGGGCTGTTCTGTCTCCGGAGCGGGCAGCGGGTGCAGGCCCTGCAGAAACAGCAGAAGGTGGTCTTCCGAGCCAAGTACTGGGTCTTCTACGCGCTGACATTCCTCATGGGCAGCCGGCGGCACATATTCAGCACCTTCGCCGTGTTCCTTCTGGTCAGCAACTATGGCATTCCCGCGCAGACGACCGCGGTACTCTACCTGGCCAGCAGTCTCTTGGCTACCTACATCGCCGGCCTGCAGGGCAGACTGGTGGCCGATCTGGGTGAGCGGACGACAATGACCGGATACTTCATCGTTATCGTGCTCATCTGTCTTGGCTACGCCTACGTGAGCTGGCTTCCGCTTCTGTACGTGCTGTTCGTGGGCGACAGCGTGATGGCCGGATTCGGCATCGCCGTCAACTCCTACTTCCGGAAGATCGCCCCGGAATCGGAGGTGACGGCGAACATGTCCATGTCGCAGACTATCAACCATGTGTCGGCGCTCTTCGTGCCGGCCCTGGGTGGGCTGGTCTGGGAGCGGCTTGGCTTCCAGTCCACCTTCGTCTTCGGCGCTGCGGTGGCGGCGATCTGCCTTATCGTCAGCCAGTGGATGCGGGCGATCCCGAACGAAGTGCTGGAGAGCGTCGAGGCGGTCTCTACATAGCCGCTCGTCCCGATACTGCCATGGCGGTCAAGCGAGTGTTTTCCTCAATTGAGAGGATCACGTAGATCGCTTCGGCGGCGGCGTACAGGAGGATGAAGTAGATCACGCCGGCCAGCAGCATCGCTCCGCCCATGAGGATGGCGGCGAAGGCGCCGCCCACGGCGAGGCCGGCAACGTCCTGACCGACGGCGTCGCCGATCATGCCTATCGAACCACCGATTCCGGCGATGGCAACGAAGATGGCGCCGAGTACGGCTACGACGATCACTAACCAGGCGAGGATCTTCAGCAGGGTGCCGATGGTTCGGAGAGCGCGAAACCGTTTCTCCATGCTAGACTCCTTCAAGGTGCGGCTGTCGGACGGGGCAACCTCGAGCTCGGCGCGGCTGGACTCCAGCCTGACCGCCCCGGCGAGGGTGAGGACCTGCAACTTCAGGGCCAGAGCAGTGTGGTCAAGTCGGGCTTTCGTCGGCAGCCGGAATAACGCTGCTGTCTGCAATGATCAGGGGAGGTGTCGCGTGGCAAGGCAGATGATGAAGGCGGTGGTCTGTCACGGAGTGGGAGACTATCGGCTGGAGCAGGTTCCAGTACCAGAAGTGGGCCCGGGAGAGGTGCTCATCCATGTTGACGCCACGGGCGTGTGTGCTAGCGACGTAAAGGCCGCACACGGCGCCGGGCGCATCTGGGGCTCGGACGTGTTTCCGGCTTACATTCAGCCGCCTGTCATCCCCGGCCACGAGTTCGTCGGCACGGTGGTCGCGCTTGGCGATGGGGCGGCCGAGAAGCATGGGGTGGCCCTCGGGGACCGTACGGTGGCAGAGCAGATCGTGCCCTGCTGGGCCTGCCGCTACTGCAAGCGAGGCCAGTACTGGATGTGCGAACAGCACGACATCTTCGGCTTCCGCCAGCGCGCTCAGGGCTCCTGGGCCGAGTACATGACGTACCCCGCCGACAGCGTTGTCCACAAGGTGCCGCGCGAACTGCCGGTGGAGGTCGCCGCCCTCGTCGAACCGCTGGCGTGCGCCATTCACGCGGTGGAACGGGCGAGCATTCAGCTGGAGGACACGGTCGTGATCGCCGGCATGGGGCCCATCGGGCTGTGCATGCTTCAGGTCGCCCGCATGAAGTCGCCGCAGAGGCTTATCGGCCTGGACGTGCGCGAGAAGCGGCTGGAGCTGGCGCGGCGATTGGGCGCCGACCTAGCACTCAACCCGGCCCGCGAGGATGTGGTGGCCCGGGTGATGGACCTGACCGAAGGTTACGGCTGCGATGTCTATGTCGAGGTCACAGGCTCACCCAAGGGGGTCCATCAGGGACTGCAGATGATCCGCAAGTTGGGACGGTTCGTCGAGTTCAGCGTGATGGCAGAGCCGGCGGCGGTGGACTGGTCGATCATCGGCGACCAGAAGGAACTTGATATCCTCGGGTCGCACCTTGGCCCGTACTCGTATCCGAACGCGATTCGCTTCCTGCAGGACGGCTCAGTCGACGGCCCGGCCCTGGTGACGCACACCCTGCCGCTGGAGCGCTACGCCGAGGCCTTGGCCATCGCTGAGAAGGGCGACGACTCGCTCAAGGTGGTGATGATCCCCTAAGGGCGCCGCTTCGGGCACGGATGGCGCACCTATCCCAAAGCCCTTGTCAGTTGTGGCTTGCCGGGCCCACATTGATGGTGTTCCAACACAGGAGGCTCACCGTGGGCGATGGGCGACGGGATGGGTGTCTCGTCGGGCTGCTCGTGCAGCCGCATTCGGTGCGCCTGATGGCTGTGCCGGCCCCATGGCAGGCACTGCCTGCGGATGGCGAGCGTTGCCTGGCTGAGATCATCGCAGCTAGAATCCGCTCCCGACTACAACGGAATCAGCGGAGAGCAGGCAGATGGGAGACGGTAAGGTAGCATTTGGGGTGATCGGCCTCGGCATGGGGCGCCACCACATCCAGCGGATAGTACCCGCGGAGCACGCCCGTCTGGTGGGCGTGTGCGACGCCAACCCCGAACGGCTGAAGAGCGTAGGCGACGAGTTCGGAGTCGGGTGGCGAACGACTGAGTACGAGGAGTTGCTGGCCAGGCCGGACATAGACGCAGTGGTGGTGGCCTTACCCAACTTCCTGCACGCACCGGTGACAATTGCGGCTCTGCAGGCAGGCAAGCATGTCCTGTGCGAGAAGCCGATGGCGCGGACGGCCGCTGAAGCAGAGCAGATGCTGGACGCCTCTAGGAGGGCGGATCGGCGGCTCATGATCCACTTTAACTACCGCTTCACCGCTCCCGCTGTAGCACTCCATGACTTCGTCCAGGCCGGCGGGCTGGGGGACGCATACCACGCCCGGTCGTGGTGGCACCGTACCCGGGGCATCCCCGGCCTCGGCGGCTGGTTCACTAGCAAAGAGCGGGCCGGCGGCGGACCGTTGGTCGACCTGGGCGTCCACCGCCTTGATCTTGCTCTCTGGCTGATGGGCTACCCACATGCCGTGAGCGTCTCTGCGACTACCTTTCACCAGCTAGGCTCTGAGCTTGCGGCCCGCAGCGGCAGCGCTCTGGATGTGGAAGATATGGCCTCGGCGTTCGTTCGCTTTGAGAACGGGGCAAGCTTGGTTCTCGAGGCGAGTTGGGCCGCTAACGGAGAGCGGAGAGAGGAGATGCTCACTCAGGTCTACGGCACCAAGGCCGGGGTGGTGCATCGAAACGTCGGAGAGGGATACGAGTTCGAGGCGCGCATCTTCGGCGAGCGTGACGGGCAGTACCAGACGGTGATGCCGGCGTTGCCGGAGCACATCGAGACGCCCCAGGAACACTTCGCTCGCTGCATACTTGAGGAGCGCGCTCCTTCGGCGACCGGTGAACAGGGGCTTGAGGTTATGAGGATTCTCGATGCCGCCTACCTGTCCGCGGAGTGCGGCGCGGAAGTGCGCATCTAGGGGTCGGGGTAGTGGCGCAAACCGGCAGGGGGCCCGGGTTCTGGCCCCCTGCCGGCGGCAGTCGGTCTGTAAGCCGAGTTCTGTGCCTGTGGGGCGGAGAACCGCCCCGAGCGGCGACGGTCATCTATCTGGGCCGGCAGTCTCCTGCCGGCTCTAGCGGCCTACCTGGAGCTCTAGAGGCGAGCAACCTCCGGCCTATGCGGCCCGCTCCTGTTTGGCCTTGCTCCGGGTGGGGTTTGCCTGGCCACGCCGGTTGCCCGGCATGCCGGTGGTCTCTTACACCACCTTTTCACCCTTGCCGCGATCGGCTCGCTTGGCGTGCTTCCTGCGGCGGTATGTCTCTGTGGCACTGTCCATCGGGTCGCCCCGCCTGGGTGTTACCCAGCGCCCTGCTCTGTGGAGCTCGGACTTTCCTCGAGCAGTCTCCTGCCCGCGACCGTCCGACCAACTGCTCACCGAGTTCATTATAGCACGACGGTGTCTGGAGGACGAACTCAGTCCGCGGGACTCAGCCGCTCGCTAGGGCCTTGACGTCGCTGTGCACGATTGGAGTCGAGGAATCACGTGCGGGCGGTAGAGCGCCGATCCTTTCTGTACCCAACCCTCATCACCGGCTGATGCCTGCGCTGCCCGGAGGACCACCTCTCTGCTGAGCGCTCCTTCGCGTACCGCCGCGGTGATGGCGTCTAGGACGCAGCGCATCGCCGCTGCCACGAGGAGTTCGAGGGAGGGGGTGTCTTCCGGCACTATCGCTGAGAAGGCCACGTTCGGGAAGGTCCGAACCAGCGGTATCGAGCAGTAGCCGGCGGTGAGCATGACGCTCGCTGGGCCCTCTGTCGAGCCCAGCGACAGGGCCAGGTGCAGCAGATCGGTGCGCGATTCGGACGTGAGGTGACCTGAGCCTGCGCTCGGCGCGCTCGATGGCACTCCGAGACTCATGGGGAGGGGGGCGGAAGACGGCGGCGAGATGGGAGGAAGCGGCGGTGGCGAGACCTGAAGAAGACCGGCATCGTGGTATGTGGGCGCTGCGGCAGCGCTGGTCTCGGGGGTGAGATGCCCGATCACGGCCACCACGAGCGGATCGCCCGCCAGTTCCATCGCCCGGCGAACGGCCACATCCGGGTCGTTGCCGTCGTCCACTGCCCACACTTGCAGGCGCACATTGAGGGCGCTGAACTCGGCGTCCCATTGGGCAACCACGGCCCGACAGGCGGCGAGGGCGTCATAGCCGTCGTTCCGGAAGAAGCCCTCGAACGGGGCCGCCAGTCCGATGCGATACAGCCGCGGCGAGCGCTGCCGGCGGGCAATCCCGGTCAACGCGGCATAGCCGGCCACGGCGCCGGCGGCCGCGAGCAGGCGCCGCCTACCCGCCCTGGTAGCGGGCCACATTGCTCACGTGCTCTTCGAAGGTGGCGCTGAACGCGTGCGATCCGTCCCCGCGAGCAACGAAGTAGAGGTAGTCGGTGGACTCCGGCCAGAGCACGGCGTCAATGGAGGAGAGGCCGGGGCTGCAGATCGGTCCAGGCGTCAGGCCCGGGTAGATGTAGGTGTTGTAGGGTGAGTCGGTGTCGGTGAGGTCCGCAGCCCACAGCGGCACCTTCCACCAGCCGCCCGAATCCTCCTGCCAGCCGAGGGCGTACTGCACCGTGGGGTCGGCCTGGAGGGCCATGCCAACGGCGAGGCGATTGAGGAAAACACCGGCTATCCTTGGGCGCTCCTCGGCGACCACAGCTTCTCGCTCCACGATGCTGGCCAGCGTGAGGACCTGGTAAGGCGTCATCCCGACTTCGGTCGCCCGGGCGCGTCGCTCGTCATCAAACCGGGACTCGAAGTTCGCCAGCATAGCTGCCAGGACGGAATCGGCGGCGGAGGACGGCTCCAGGCGGTAGGTGTCCGGGAAGAGCAGGCCTTCCAGACTGGTCACGCCCTCGGGAGTGCCCACCCACTCGGGAGGAGATGTCGCCGCAGTGGCGGCCAGTTGGCGGAACTCCTCGCCGACACCGAAGGCCTGTTCCACAGCTTCGGCGACCTGCTCTAGGCGCCAACCCTCCAAGGTGACGAAGATGGTGTCGTTGCCCTGCGCCTCCAGCAGCGCCATGGCGATGTCCTGGCTGCTCATGGCCGGCGAGAGCTGGAAGCGCCCGGCCTCGATGCGCCGGTCGATGCCGTACTCGCGCAGCAAAAGGCCAAAGGCGGAGGCATCACGGATGAGCCCCACGTTCTGCAGCCTTACCCCCACGTCGGACGCCGTCTCACCGGGCAGGATGTCGAAGGTCACGGGCAGCGCGTCGGGGTCGCTGGTGACGGGCTCCAACTGCTCGCCCATGGTGGCGAGCAGCACCCGCACCGCCAGAGAGCTCAGCCCGCCACTCCGAGAGACCTCGGGACGTTGAGCCAACTCCGCCGAGCTGGTCTGGGCCGGGGCGATCACCAGTCGGTAGAAGGCGAAGACGAGGGCCCCGATCAGTACCAGAGCGCCTAGCAATGCCCCGAGGAAGCTGAGCAATCGGGCGGAAAGCGGTCGTGGTTGGTGAGGGCGAATGCTGCGGGGATCGACTCTAGGTGTCCTTCGGCTCATCGGTGCTGTGTTCCATGCGCTGGGAGGCTGTCGAAGTATCGCTGCAGTATAACGGCGGCGGCCGTCGCGTCCTCAAGCCCCTGACGGCGGACCCGGCGGCTGCCGCCGGCGAGCAGGTACGCCTGGGCATCCTGGGTGGAGAGCGTCTCGTCCACGAATACTACCGGCACGGGGAGTTCACCGGACATGGACTCCAGGTAGCGCCGGATGCGGTCCGCCTGCGCCCCCGGCAGGCCGTCCTCTTGCAGAGGCAGCCCGACTACCAGCAGCTCGGCCCCCAGTCGGCGCGCTGTCTCGACGATCTGAGCCGCGTCTTTGGCCCGTCCCCGGCTGCGCCACACGGCCAGTGGTCGCGCCAGGCGCGCCTCGGTGCTGCCCGTCGCGACGCCGATGCGAACATCGCCTACGTCCAGAGCGAGCGCCACCGGCATGCTAGTACACCAGCTCGGTATGGACGCGGAACCCAAACGAGGGGACAGAACGCACCCAGCCGGGACTGACGGAGATGATGGCCGGCTCATCCAGAGGTAGGCTGCCATTCAGGATTGACTCAGCCTCCGGTACGGGTCGACCCAAGACCAGTTCTTCCACCTCGTCCGGCTCGATCAGGGCGCGAACGCGACCCATCGCCACCACGGAGATCACGGGCGTCCCGGACGCATCGACCTCGGTGGAGCCGACCTGGAAACTAAGGCCTTCAGCGAGGAGCTCGTGGCCCGCGGGCACGGCCCCCTGCAGCCCGGCCAGAGCGATCCGGCTGGCGTCGGCCTCGCTGAACACCAGTTCCTCGTACTCCGCGCGCAGAGTGAGGGTGATCTGCTCCGCCGCTTCGCCGAGGATTCGGTCGTATCCTTCACCGAGGATCCGGGTGCGCGCGAGCGTTCCCGGGATCGCCGCTTCACCGGGCTGCAGGAGAGCCTGTAGGGCCGACCGAGCCTCTACCTCGAGCCGCTGCAAGAGCGACTCTCGGAGCCTCTCGCGGTCGGTCTCAGTCACGGCGCCGATCTGGCGCATTGTCCCCCCCGACGTCGGTTGCTCGTTGACTACGCTCAGCTGCGTGCCGAGGGCGCCCTCGACGCGGTTGATAAGGTAGGGGCCGACGTTTCCGGCCGGGCCGGGGTCGATCGCCTCCACCGGCACGGACATCGACGCGCCGACCTGTCCCGGCAATTGGACGTCGCTCATGGTGCGGAAGCGAACCGATACCCCCGCGCCTGTGGCCAAGGTGGTGCCCGCCGGGACGGTCACCGGAACGGCCCTCTGGTTGATGAGCAAGACGGATCCCGTGGCCGGTGCGTCAGGAACATCGCGCCGGGAGGTGGTCGCTTGGCTGCCGGTGCCGGTGATCACTGTGGTTATCCGGCGGCCGGGGATGGCCACCGTCTCGTAGTCCAGTTCCTCAAGGTCAGGCGCGACCGAGAGTCGCACTTCGGCCGCCAAATCCTGAGTGGCCGGGCGGACGCGGATGGTAGCTTCGGGCAGCAGAAGGCCGGCGCCGACGCCGACACTGAGCAGCAAGGCCAAGAGCAGTCCTAGCCCGAGGACGCGTTCTGCCCACGAGCGGTTGGCGTCGGGGGCGGCCCGCGAGGCGAAGTCGGTATCTGGCCGCCGGCTCTCTGGTCCTTGAGGGCGGGGCGGGACGGCCCAACGGCGCGCTGCTTCCGCTCTTTCCACGGACGCGAACACCGAGAGCCCGGCCGCCCGCAACTGAGAGTAGACCTCGGCGTCCTGGGTAACGACCGCCAGCCGCAGACGGAAGTCGTGCACCGCACGAGCCAGCACCTTGGCGCCCACGGCGGTCTGAAGGGCGCGAGTGCCGCGCGGCACTACCAGGATGACCACCCTCTCGGGCGGCGCAAGCACCCTGGCGCGAATCGCCGCAAGCGGCTCGTCGGGGAGTGCGTTAACTACCTCAGCCAACCTGCATCCACCTCGTATCCAACTAGGCGTGCCGCTTCCGCCAGTCTGCTTGCTTGGGCGCGAGCCGCCCGCTCAAAGCTGAGGCTAAGCCACCAGTCGGCGAGGGCCAGCGACACCACCTGCGAGGGACCCACGCGCTCGGGGCCCGGCGCCAGATAGTGGCACACGTGGCCCGGAGTAAGGGGCGAAACAACCGGGTATCGGTCAAGCCTGGAGATGCTATCACCGGCTACCAGGCCGGGCAAGAGCGTCATCTCCGGAAGGGCGGACGCGCCCCCGCAGGTTAGCCAGCGGCCGGGCAGGATGCCGGGCGCCCCATCTATGGCCTGCATAAGCCTGCGGGACCAGCTCTCCAGCGCGCGCCGCATCACCTTTCCGGTGCGCGAGAAAGTGGGTTCCTCGAGACGGCGGGTGGAGTACGCGAGCTTCACCCTTTCGGCGCGTGAAGGCGACACTGCTGCCGACAGCGAGAGGAAGCGGGTGAACTGGTAACCGCCGGCGGCCACGGTCACTTCGTGCAGTTCCCCCTGAGAGTCGCGGTATGCGAGCTGAGTGCGCCGCGCGCCCAGATCGAGGAGTGCATGCTCGGGCCGCGACGACATGGCCCGGCTGCGCCAAGCGGCCTCGGCCACCAGGAGGGGGGCCATGTCCTGCTCCTCGCACCAGTGTGCCAGCTGCCGGGCAGATCGGTCTGCACAGGACACCCCCAGTTCGACCGAGATCGATCCCCCGCGCATCCCCTCCAGCGCCGTGGTGGGGCGACTATCCACCGACATCGCGCGGGAGAACGCCCCGAGCCAGTGCGGCGCTGAGACAGGATGATCCTGGAGGTAGCGCTCGTAGGCGGCGGACAGAGCGGCGCCGTCCACCTCGGCGTGCATCTCGAGGGCCTCGCGGCGGGTGATCGGACCGCGGTCAGCTGGACGCGAGATCACGTGCCGGTGCAGGAGCGCGTTAGCAGGCGGCGCCGCCACGGCGATAATGCAAGTAGCGGGCCGTATCGTACGGCCCGCCAATCGCTGTGCTCTGCTGCCGGCTCGCTGGAGCGCCTCCCCAGCGGCGTCTAGCTGAGAGGCTACGAGTTTGCCGGTTGCTCCGCGCGGTCGCTGGTAGGACACGGTGCCTGCACCCACCACCGACCAGCTGCTTGTCGGCCCACGATGGATGAGCAGGGCTTTGACATAACCTGTGCCCAGGTCCAGCACGGCGAAGGGGCGGCCTTTGCGGAGATGATCCATCGGGGACCTCGGCTCAAGCCTTGCCGCCCTGCAGAGCCGCCTGCACCAGTTCGGCGACACCCGCCAGAGCCTCGCCTACCTTACTGGGGTCCTTTCCGCCGGCCTGAGCCATGGTATCGCGGCCGCCGCCGCCGCCCCCGACGACCCTGGCAACGTCCTTGACCAAGCGCGAGGCGCTCAGCCCCCTGCCTACCAGGTCTTTGGTGACCGAAGCGACGAAGGCGGGCTTCTCGTCGATCACGGCTCCGAGTATGACGACCCCCGTCTGGAGTTGGTCCCTCAGGAAGTCGATCATCTCACGCATGGCATCGACATCGGCGGCATCCACCTGGGTGGCCAGGACCTTGACGCCCCCAACGTCGACCACGTTCTGCAGCGCCCCAGCCAACTTGGTGGTGGAGACCTGCCGCTGCAGAGCAGAGACTTCCTTCTCTAGGGACTGGATCCGCTCCATGAGTTGAAGCACGCGGCGATCCACTAGCTCGGGCTTGGTGCCTAGGAACGTCGCTGCGCCCTCGACGGCGTGGAGGCGGTCCAGCATCAGGTTCAGCGCGGCGCGACCAGTCACAGCCTCGATCCGTCGCACGCCAGAGCCGACGCTACCCTCGGAGACTATGTGAAAGAGACCTATCTGGCTGGTATGGTCGACGTGCGTGCCGCCGCACAACTCCTTGCTGAAGTCGCTGTCCGCCTCGCCGATCGATACTACCCGAACCTCGTCGCCGTACTTCTCGCCGAAGAGGGCCATAGCGCCCTCCTCGACGGCTTTTCGGTACGGCTTGACCTCGCAGACCACAATATAGTCGGCCAGGATGGCGTCATTCACCATCTGCTCAACTCGGTACAGCTCTTCCTGGGTAAGCATACCCGAGTGGGTGAAGTCGAACCGGAGTCGCTCGAAAGTGACCTGAGAGCCGGCTTGCTGCACGTGCTCCCCGAGAACGAACCGAAGCTCGGCGTGGAGCAGGTGCGTGGCGGTGTGGTTGCGGGCGAGGTCCATGCGCCGATCGTCGTCAACCACCGCCCACACTCGCTGTCCGACCTCTAGACGGCCGTGAGTTGCCTCGCCCCAGTGCACCACCAGGCCGGGGATGGGCATACTCACATCGTGAACGTCAATCGCCGCCACCGGTATCTCGTCGAGGTCATCGCCGGCATAGACACCGATGAAGCCGTCGTCGGTCGCCTGGCCACCGCTCTCCACGTAGAAGGGGCTGTGGCGCAGGATCACGCCGACGCGGTCGCCCTCGCGTACGGAGACGACGTCCTGGTCGTCTCCGAGCAGCGCCAGAATCTCCGTCTGCGCGTAGGTGGTGTCCAGATGCAGGCGTTCGGTGCCGGTAGGGGGCAGAGCGCCGCTGTTGATCAACCGATCGAATGTGCGGCGGAAGCGTTCCAGCTCCGGAGCGCCGGCGGCGAAGGTCTGCGCCGACCGCGCCCGCTGCTTCTGCTCCTTCATCGCCTGATGGAACCCGTCCATGTCGACCGATAGCCCGGCCTCGCGGGCCACCTCGACGGTCAAGTCGATGGGGAAGCCGAAGGTGTCGTAGAGGCGGAACGCCTCGTCCCCCGGAATCTGGGTGGCGCTCTCTTCCTTCAGCGTCTCCGCCAGTTCCGCCAGCAGGCTGAGGCCGGTCGATAGGGTCTGCTGAAAGCGCTCCTCCTCCTGGCGGATGATCTGCAGGATGTAGTCTCGCCGGGCAGGCAGTTCGGTGTAGTGCGAGCCGATGTGGCCAATGAGAACATCAGCGACGCTGGAGAGGAACGGATCCGCGAAGCCGATCATCCGCCCAAAGCGTGCTGCACGCCGCAACAGGAGTCGCAGCACGTAGCCGCGACCTTCATTGGCGGGCAAGATGCCATCGGCGATCATGAAGGTGATAGAGCGGGTATGATCGGCGATGACGCGGTAGGGCACGGTGTGCTGTTGCCGTTGTGCTGCGTTGTGCCCCAGCAGCCGCTGTACCTCGTCCATCATGGGCAGGAAGAGATCGGTCTCGTAATTGGTCTCCGCCCCTTGCAGGATGGCTGTTACCCTCTCAAGTCCCATCCCTGTGTCCACGCCTTTGGCCGGCAGCTCAGACAGGGAACCGTCTGCTCCCATGTTGAACTGCATGAACACAAGGTTCCAGATCTCGAGCCAGCGGTTACAGTCGTTGTCCAGGCCGGGAGAGCAGTTGGGCTGGCCGCAGGAGCAGTGAGAAGGGCCAAGGTCGTACATGATCTCGGTGTTGGGGCCGCACGGCCCTGTGTCGCCCATGCTCCAGAAGTTGGTCTTTGCCCCGAGGCGAAAGATTCGTTCCGGCCCGACCTTGGCGACGGACTGCCAGAGGTCGAAGCTCTCATCATCATCTTCGTACACAGTGTAGCTGAGCCGCTTGGGGTCGAGCTTCAGCACTTCAGTCATGAACTCGTAGGCGAAGCCTATCGCCTCGGGCTTGAAGTAGTCGCCGAAGCTGAAGTTGCCCAGCATTTCGAAGAACGTGTGGTGCCGAGGAGAGGGCCCAACGTTGTCCAAGTCGTTGTGCTTGCCGCTGACGCGAAGGCACTTCTGGGACGTGGTGGCCCGCTTGTACGAGGGGCGCTCGACGCCAAGGAAGATGCCCTTGAACTGCACCATGCCGGCGTTGGTGAAGAGCAGCGTGTGGTCGCCCACAGGGACCAGAGGAGCGCTGGCCACCACAGTGTGACCATGGTCCTGGAAGTACTCTAGGAATGAGCGCCTGATGTCGGCGCTGCTCATCGCCATGTGGAGGACCCTCCGCAGAAAAACTGCGGCCGCGGCCGCCACGCCAAGGGGCGGAATCAAACCGCGAGCCGACCCGCATTTTAGGCTGGCGACAAGACGCCTGTCAAAACGCTCTTGCAGCTTCTAGCCGTCGGCGATCGCTGGAAACGTGAGCACTGCAGCTCACCCGTCGGTGCGAACAACCCGCTCGCAACCGGGCCGACGGCCAATCGTCGGGGCCGCCCAGAGCGTCAGCCTGTGGTATACTAACAGGCGTTGAGACCTTGCAACGGTGATGGAGGGGTCTGGTGGACTGGGATCGTCTACTAACGCGTGGGGTCGCGGAAGTCATAGTGCGGTCGGAGTTGGAGGCCCGTCTGCAGGCGGGCGAGAAGCTTCGGCTCAAGCAGGGCTTTGACCCCAGCAAGCCTGACCTCCACATCGGGCACGCGGTAGGTCTTCGCAAGCTGCGGCAGTTCCAGGAGTTGGGTCACACGGTGGTCGTGGTCGTCGGCGACTGGACGGCCCAGATAGGCGATCCCTCCGGTCGTGACGAGAGCCGGCAGATGCTGAGTCGGGAGCAGGTGCTGGCCAACGCCGACACCTACATGCAGCAGTTCTTCAAGGTTGTGGATCGCGATCGCACCGAGGTCCGGTGGCAGACCGAATGGTACGAGGGTTTTCGCTTGGCAGATGTCCTCAAGCTGACGTCGCGCTACACGCTGGCCCAGGTGCTCGCCCACGAGACCTTCCGCAAGCGCTACGAGAACAGCCTCCCTGTCACCCTGATGGAGCTGATGTACCCTCTCCTGCAGGGCTACGACTCGGTAATGGTGCACTCGGACGTCGAGTTCGGGGGCACAGACCAGAAGTTCAACAACCTTGCCGGTAGGGACCTGCAGGCGGCCATGGGACAGCGACCGCAGGATGTGCTGCTCGTACCGTTACTGATGGGCACCGACGGGGCGAAGATGAGCAAGTCCGCCGGTAACACCATCGACCTGGACGAGCCCCCCGACAGCATGTACGGGAAGGTCATGTCTCTCAGCGACGACGTCCTATTCGACTACTTCTGGACGGTGACGGACGTTCCTGATGACGAGATCGCGGAGATGAAAGCCGGCGTGGCCGGCGGCGCCAACCCCCGTGACCTTAAGATGCGCCTGGCCCGCGAACTGGTGACCCAGATGCACGGGGCGGCGGCCGCTGCGTCGGCCGAGGCCGAGTTCGTGAGGGTGTTCCAGCAGCAGGAAGTGCCTGAGGATATGCCGGAGTTCCGGGTGGCGGCCGGCACGGCCGTCCTGGACGCGATCCTGGCGGCGAACCTCGCCCAGAGCCGCAGCGAAGTGCGTCGGCTCATTGAGCAGGGGGGCGTTTACCTGGACGGCGAGCGCGTCGAAGGACCGGAGGCACAAGTGGCCCTGGGGGATGCACCGCAGGTGCTGCGGGTGGGCCGGCGACGCTTCGCCCGGATAGTGCGCAGTTAGGCCCGTCTGCTTGGCGGGTATCCATTAGTTGTGCCGGTCTCGGTTCGGAGGCGCTCGTAGGCAGCCAGTATGTCGGCGAGCGCCTCACTTTGTGTGGACTGCTGCCGCTGATCCCATTGCGTGCGGCACATCTCCGTGTAACGGAAGATTTCCGCCTGCACCCCGGATGGGTCGAAGACCGACCGGAAGGTGAAATTGCCCACCTGCCCAGCCGTCTCGATGGTGACGTGGCCGTAGTTGAGCAGCGACGCCATGGGCCCGGGCACCTCGTAGGTGACGTTCTGGATGTTGAGCAGGTGCCCCTCTCTCTGCGAGGTTCGTAGGCGCAGGGGCAGCCGCTTGATGTCGATGACACGGTCGGGCGTAAGGACGTAGACGTCGTTGCGCCAATTCTCCACCTGCCAGATCGACCAGAGGAGCAGGATGGCGGCCGCGGCGAGGTACAGCGGGCGCGGGAGATTGGTGCCGACGAACAGGGGAAGGCCGGCTATGGCGGCAGTCACTATGCCGGGCCACAGCAGCGCGCGGAGCAGAACGCCCCAGTGCTTCCGCCACAGTATCACTTCGCCGTCCTGGCTGCGCAGGCTGGGGAAACCCGTGTTGATGAGGTGAGTCAGGCGGAGAGCCAACTCATCCAGGCGGCTCTCCGGGTCCGGCAGAGTCGACGGTGGCGCCTCACGCACTTCTTCGGCCTCGGCAGGCGGCGGGCCATAGCCGAGCTGCTGGCGGAGTTGCGACTCCATGCTCTGGCGGCGTGCCGCTCTCTGAAGGCTGGCGAATCGGCTGACGCCGCGGAACACGGCCTCCTTCACCGCGTCAGGCTGCGGCGAGTGGCTGAAGACGATCTGTCCGGTGACGCCCGCTGTCTGCACGGTAACGTTTCCGAAGCCTAGAATGGCGGCTGCTAGGCCACGGCGCTCAACCGACACATCCTGAACCTTGTCCAGATAGGCGCCTTCTTGGCGCTCGTAGAAGGGCAGTTGCCTCTCCACGCGGACGATGCGCCTGGTGGTGAGCACCAACGAGTCGTTGCGCCACTCCAGCCATAGCCAAGTAACCCAGGCGATGGCGATCGCCGCGGTCGATACCAGGAACTCGACACCGAGCGAAAGGGCCTGCAGAGCGGGGGACACGAGCGCCGCGAAGAGGAACGGCCAGGCCACGGAGCGCCAGAACACCCAGGGATGGCGTCGCTGCAGCAGCGTCACTCTCTCGCCCTGCTCCTGCCAACGGAAGCGCGGGGCCTCCAGCGCGGCACACACATCCTCTCTGGGGCGGATGGAGCGCGCCAGCGAGGGGCGGCCGCGCGTTAGGCGATCGAAAGCCTCCCGTGGGACGCTGAGCAGCTTCACGGGTGTGAGGGTGGTTACAGTGGCGTCGTGCAAGTCGCCCAGGAGCAGCGACGCCTCGCCGGCGCAGTCGCCGGGGACGAACCGCCGCAGTGTCTCCATGGCGCCCTCGGCGTTGACGCGCGTGGCTTCCAGCTGGCCGCGCAAGACGACAACCAGCCGGTTGCCGGGCTCCCCCTGACGCCAGAGCCTTCGCCCCGGGGGCAGCTCCTCCAGTACGGCAATGGCCGCCAGCGCCTCCATGTCCTCCGGCGCCAGAGCGGCGAAGAGGGGCAGGCGCCGAAGTACTCGGCTCCAGGTTGATCCGGGCTGCGCTGGCATAGGTCCCTCTGGCAGGGCGGTTGCCCTACAGGCTCTCCTTGATCGCCACGGCCGCTTTCTTGGTCATTCCCGGGGCGGCGGCCAACTCCTCCACCGTGGCGTTGCGCACCGAATCCAGGCTGCCGAAGTGCTTGAGCAGAGCTCGCCGCCGCTTTGGCCCGATGCCTGGCACGTCCTCCAGCTTGGAGCGAGTGGACGCCCGGCCGCGCAGCTTCTGGTGATAGCGCAGCGCGAAACGGTGCGCCTCATCGCGAATGCGCTGCAGCAAGAACAGACCCTGCGAGCCGCGTGCCAACTGCAGCGGGTCGGATCGCCCGGGGAGGTAGATGTCCTCGTGTTCCTTCGCCAGCCCGATGACCGAAGTGCCCTCGGCCCCGACTTCGCTCAGCGCCTCGAGGACGGCGCTGAGCTGGCCCTTGCCGCCGTCCAGGACGATGAGGTCGGGTCGCGTGCCAAAGGACTCGTCGCGTTCGCCTTTGGCTCCAGCCCGGAACCGGCGCCGAAGGACCTCGGCCATCATGGCGTAGTCGTTGGCGCCCTGCACTGTACGAATCCGGAAGCGGCGGTAGTCGCTCTTGCGCGCCACTCCCTTCACGAACACCACCATGCTGCCCACGGCGTAGTTGCCTTGCGTGTTGGAGATGTCATAGCACTCGATGCGGGCTGGAACCTCGGCGAGGCCGAGTGCCTCGCGAAGCTCCTCCAGGGACCTTATGGCACGGCCCTCGTCCGCTTCCCACTCGGCGCGAAGGGACGCGAGAGTGGCATCGGCGTTCTCCTGCGCCAGGCGGAGCAGGTCGCGCTTCTCTCCTCGCTGCGGCACCTTGACGGTGACCTTGTTGCCGCGCCGCTCGCTAAGCCAGGACCTGATGACCGTCTCTGAGTCGGGCACCTGGGGCACGATAACCTCCGAAGGCACATGAGCGGCCTCGGAGTAGAACTGCTCCAAGAAGGACGACAGGATCTCGGCGTCCTGCTCCTCCGAGGCGCCCTCCAGGACGAAGTACTCCCGCCCGACGAGGAATCCCTCGCGCAGGAAGAACACCTGTACGCAGGCGGAACCGTTGGCGCGGGCGAAGGCGATGACGTCGTGGTCTGTCAGGGAGGCGGAAACCACCTTCTGTCGCTCCACAACGCGTTCGACGGCCTGGAGTTGGTCGCGCAAGGCGGCGGCACGCTCGAACTGGAGCGCCTCCGCCGCGACGGCCATCTTGGCGCGCAGGTCGCGTATGACCTGGGCCCCTTTGCCCTGCAGGAAGAGGCAGAGCTGATCGATGCCATCCCGGTATTCCTCTTTGGTGCAGGCGTTGATGCAGGGTCCGGGGCACCTCCGTATGTGGTGGTAGAGACAGGCGCGAGTGCGGCTGTTCATGGTGTCCCCGCAGGTCCGGTAGGGAAACAGCCGCCTCAGCAGATCCAGCGTCTCGCGCATGGCCCAGGAGGAAGTGTAGGGGCCGAAGTAGCGCGCTCCGTCCTGGGTGATCCGGCGGACGGTGGTGACAGTGGGGAAGTCCTCGTTCAGGCCGACACGGATGAAAGGGTAGCGCTTCTCGTCCTTCAGGCGGACGTTGTAGCGGGGCTGGTGTCGCTTGATCAGGGTGCACTCGAGTATCAGCGCTTCCAGTTCGGAGGACGTGACGATGAACTCGAGGTCGGCAATGGACTCGAGCAGGCGCAGCACCTTGGGGGAGTGGGCGTTGGCGGCCTGGAAGTAGGACCGCACCCGGGTGCTCAGGCTGTTGGCCTTACCCACGTAGATGACACGGCCCGCCGAGTCCCTCATGATGTAGACGCCCGGCTGGCAGGGAAACTGCGCTGCCTTGGCGGCAAGTTCGTGGATGTCGACCATGCGTCGTGCGTCTCCCTGAGCCCCGCACGCTAGCTCTGAGGCTACATAACCATTATAGCAGATCGTTCCCTCAAACAGCGCTATCCGGGTTGAGTGCGAACGGATTGGGTCAGAGTATTTCGATTCTGCCGCTTGCCGGCGCAGTACCCTCGGGAACCTCACGCCTACCCCTCTCCGTTACGGAGAAGGGGTTCCGGCCCCTTCCTTCCTAGGGAAGGAGGGTTGGGGGGTTAGGTTCCGGGCCGCAGGCGCACCAAATGGGTGTGGTCGCCCATCAGATTGGAGCCGATGCACTCGTGGCCGCCCTCTCCAGACGGCCGCTCGGCGGCGTGCTCGCCGGGAATCGGAACAGCCTGGGATTGGGTGGGCCACCATTCCGGTGCTAGAATGTCTCTATTCAGGAGGGCGGGTGGGCGATGGATCATCTCTGGACACCGTGGCGAATGGAATACCTTACCGGGGAGCGGCCTCCCGGCTGCCCACTGTGCACCGCCCTGGCCGAAGCATGCGATGACCTGAGCCTGGTGGCGTACCGGGGCGAACACGCTTTCGTCGTGCTGAACCGGTATCCTTACAACAACGGCCACGTGATGGTGGTGCCCAACCGCCACACCAGCACGATCGAATTGCTGGACGAGGCCGAACTGCTTTCAGTGATGAAGCTGGTCAACCTCAGCGTCGCTGCTCTGCGAAACTCGGCCTCGCCTGACGGGTTCAACATCGGTGTGAACCTGGGCGCGGCTGCCGGCGCCGGCATCGAGGCCCACTGTCACATTCACGTGGTTCCGCGGTGGGCCGGAGACACGAACTTCATGCCCATCTTGGCTCAGACTCGTGTGATTCCGGAGAGCCTTGCCGACACTCGCCGCAAGTTGGAGACCTCGATACAGAAGCTGCTTGGGGCGGGCAAACAGGGAGGGCAGTAGGCCTATGGACCAAGAGACGACCGGGGCGCCGCCTCGCTGGCGCGAGCGCCTCGATGCTTTGCGCGCCGAGGCTCTGGCCGGTGGCGGGCCGGACCGGGCCGAGGCACAGCGCGCCAAGGGCAAGCTGACCGCGCGAGAGCGGCTGGCCCTTCTGCTGGATTCCGGCTCGTTTGTGGAGATTGGGCAGTTCGTCCGCTCTCGTGGCCATGCTTTTGGGGCGGACGGCGAGGGCCCCCTCGGTGACGGCGTCGTAACCGGTTATGGGTCGATCTCCGGCCGGCTCACGTACGTCTTCTCCCAGGATTTCACCGTCATGGGCGGCTCCCTGGGCCGGGCCCATGCCGACAAGATCTGCCGCCTTCTCGATATGGCGACGCAGAACGGAGCGCCCGTGGTGGGGCTCAACGACAGTGGCGGCGCGCGCATCCAGGAGGGCGTCGGTGCGCTGGCAGGGTACGCCGGGATCTTCCTGCGGAACACCCTGGCTTCCGGCGTGGTACCGCAGATCTCCGCCATCATGGGCCCCTGCGCCGGCGGCGCCGTCTACTCGCCGGCCCTGACGGACTTCGTGGTGATGGTGCAGGACACCTCGTACATGTTCGTCACCGGGCCGGACGTAGTGCGCTCGGTCACGCATGAGGATGTCACCTTCGAGAAGTTGGGAGGCGCCGCGGTGCACGCGGGCCAGAGCGGCGTGGCCCACTTCCGGGCGCAGAACGACGAGGAGTGCCTGCGGCTGGTGCGCATGCTCCTCAGCTACCTGCCCCAGAACAACCTGGAGGATCCGCCGTACCTGGAGCCGGACGACTCCCGGGACCGTGAGAGCGAGGTCCTGGACTCTGTGGTACCCGCGAACCCGTCGCAGCCCTACGACATGCACGAGGTCATCGGGCAGGTAGTGGACGACGGCCGCTTCCTGGAGGTTCATGCCGACCACGCCCAGAACATCGTGGTGGGGCTGGCGAGGCTTGATGGACACCCGGTAGGAGTGGTAGCGTCGCAGCCGATGGTCCTCGCTGGGGTGCTGGACATCAAGGCCTCGGAGAAGGCGGCCCGCTTCGTCCGCTTCTGCGACTGCTTCAATCTTCCTCTAGTGGTCTTTGAAGACGTGCCCGGTTTCCTGCCCGGGCTGGACCAGGAGCACGGCGGCATCATTAGGGCAGGCGCCAAGCTGCTGTACGCGTTCTGCGAAGCCACTGTGCCTCGCGTGACCGTCATCACCCGCAAGGCCTACGGCGGGGCATACTGTGTCATGAACTCGCTGCCGACGCGCGGGGACCTGACCCTGGCCTGGCCGATGGCGGAGTTGGCTGTCATGGGGGCGGAGGGGGCGGTGAACGTGGTTCGCCGGCGCGCGCTGGCGGAGGCGCCGGAGAGCGAGCGCGAGGCACTGCGCGCCAGTCTGGTGGCCGAGTACCGTCGCCAGTTCGCCCATCCTTTTGCCGCTGCCGAGCAGGGCCTGGTCGATGACGTGATTGAGCCGCGGCACACCCGGGCACGGCTGATCGACGCTCTACACATGCTCCGCAACAAGCGGCGAAGGAACCCGCCACGCAAGCACGGCAACATCCCGCTCTGATGGCTCAGGACGGTAGCTCACGATGATCAAGAAGGTGCTGATCGCCAACCGAGGCGAGATCGCCGTCCGAGTGATTCGGGCCTGCCGCGAGTTGGGCATAGCCACCGTGGCCGTGTTCAGCGATGTGGACCGCACGGCGATGCA
Source organism: Anaerolineae bacterium (assembly GCA_040768685.1). Lineage (GTDB taxonomy): Bacteria > Chloroflexota > Anaerolineae > DRVO01 > DRVO01 > Ch71. Next base: position 1,903,239 of record JAXGMM010000001.1, on the reverse strand, counting down.
CGTGCGCGTGGCGGACGAGGCTCACTTTATCGGCGAGGCTCCGCCGCGCTCGTCCTACCTGAGCATACCGCGGCTGTTGGACGTGGCGGTGCGATCCGGCGCCGACGCCGTCCACCCCGGTTACGGCTTTCTCGCCGAGAACCCTCTGTTCGCCCAGGCGTGCCAAGAGGCTGGGCTGGTCTTCGTCGGGCCTGACTACCAGACGATCCGGCTGCTGGGCGACAAGGTGGAAGCGCGGCGCTTCATGCGGGAGGCGGGCATTCCCATCGTACCCGGTAGCGATGAGCACACCGGCGGCAGCCTAGAGGAGGCGGCCGAGCATCTGGGGTACCCGCTTCTGATCAAGGCGGCGGCGGGCGGCGGCGGCAAGGGTATTCGGCTGGTGCGGCGCCTGGAGGAACTGGGTCCCGCTCTTGAGGTGGCGCGCCGCGAGGCGGCCACTGCCTTCGGGGACGACACCGTCTACCTCGAGCGCATTGTGCGCGATGCCCGCCACATTGAGTTCCAGATCCTCGGAGACGGGCTCGGCAACGTGGTTCACCTCGGCGACCGCGAGTGCTCCATCCAACGCCGGCACCAGAAGGTCATCGAGGAGACTCCGTCGCGAGCGTTGTCCGAGGAGCAAAGGCGACGGATGGGAGACGTGGCGCTGCGGGCGGCGCGCGCGGTGCACTACCGATCGGCCGGCACGATCGAGTTCCTGGTAGACGCCGCCGGGTCCTTCTACTTCCTGGAAGTCAACCCCAGGCTTCAGGTCGAGCACCCGGTAAGCGAGATGGTGACGGGCGTCGATATCGTCAAGGAGCAGTTGAGGGTGGCGGCGGGGCGCAAGCTGCGCTACCGCCAGGAGGATATCCAGCCGCGCGGATGGTCTATCGAGTGCCGGATCCTGGCTGAGGACCCGTATTCCGACTTCGCTCCCAGCACCGGTCGTATCACCGGCGTGTACGAGCCGGCGGGCCCAGGCATCCGAGTGGAGAGCGGCGTCTACGACGGTTTCGAGGTGACGCCGTACTATGACAGCCTCATTGCCAAAGTGATCTCCTGGGGCGAGACCAGGGGCGACGCCATCCTTCGGATGCTCCGCGCCTTGGACGAGTTCCGTATTTCCGGCATCAAGACCAACATCCCCTTCTGCCAGCAGGTGTTCGGCAGCGCCTCATTCATCGGTGGTCAGTTCGACACCACCTACTTGGAGAGCCGCTTCTCCCTCAGCACAGAGAACCGCAAGGCTCAGGAACTCACGGCGGCGCTGGCGGCGGCCTACGTCGAAAACGCCAAGCGCGGGCGTCGCACAGCACGCTGGCGCGATCGTCAGGTTGCCGGCGGCGCGTGGCGCCTGGTCGGACGGCGCGAGGCGATGGGCGACTAGATGAGGTACATAACGGAGGTTGAGGGACGGCGGTACCAGATCGAGTTTGACGGCGATTCCGTGCGGGTGGACGGGGCTCCAATGCGCCTGGATGTCCGCCAGATTGGGGATCTGCAGCTCTACTCGTTGCTGATCGGCGACGAGTCCTTCGAGGTCAGCGTCGAGGACGATGGGCACGCGCAGTATAGCGTGATCGTATCCGGCGAGTTGTACACCGTACACGTACACTCCGAGGAGTCTCTGGCCGGGTCTCGCAGTGGACCGAGCAAGGGCGCGGACGGGATCATCCGCGCGCCGATGCCCGGCTTGGTGGCGACGGTGGCGGTTGCACCCGGGCAGGAGGTTGGCGCGGGACAGACGCTTGTGGTGCTCGAGTCCATGAAGATGGAGAACCCTCTTCAGGCCCCCGGCCCGGGAACGGTGACCCAAGTCCACGTCGAGGCGGGCGGCGCAGTGGAAAAGAACCAGGCAGTGGTTACAATGAAGCTCACTGGTGCAGGCTCGGACGAGCCTGCACCCAGAAGTGATGGAGGCTCTTAGCATGGCAAAGCTGCGCATTGGACACGTAGATCTAGACACCTCTCATCCGCAGAACTGGATTCCCATCGAGCGCGATCTCGGCCACGAGGTCGCTGGTGTCTTCGACGCGGGAGGGGTGTTCCCGGCAGGTTACGCGCGCGAGTTCGCGGACAAGCTTGAAGTCGCCACGGTGTATGACAGCCTGGAGAGCATGGCGGCCGACGTAGACGTGGCTATCGTGCACACGGCCGACTGGGACAAGCACGTGGAGCGCGCCCGGCCGTTCGTGGAAGCGGGTAAGGCCGTCTTGATCGATAAGCCTATGGTGGGCAACCTGGCCGATGTGTTCACGGTGCGCGACTGGGTGCGCCAGGGGGCGCGGATCAGCGGCGGGTCGTCGCTGCGCTTCTGCAACGAGGTCAAGCAATACCTTGCCCGGCCCGTCGAGGAGCGCGGCGTTCCCCAGATCGCCCTCGTCGGCTGCGGGGTGGACGAGTTCAACTACGGCATCCACGCCTATTCGCTCCTGGTCGCGCTGATGGGCCCGGGCGCGGAGAGCGTGCGGTACCTCGGCAGCAACGGGCAGCGTCAGATTGAGGTTGTGTGGAGCGACGGCCGGCGCGGCGTATTGACCATCGGTAGGCCTCACGGGGGCCGTTGGCTGCCCTTCTACGCCAGTGTGGTGACCGATCGCGAGGTATCGCAGTTTTCAGCGGACGCCGGCAAGCTTTACCGGGCTCTGCTCGAGACGGTTCTGCCCTACTTCGCAGGTGAGGCGCCGGCCCCGTTCTCGTTCGAGGAGTTGGTGGTGCCCGAGCTGATCGCTATGGCAGCACGGCAGTCGTGGCTGAACGACGGGGCTCGCCGCTACCTGAGCGATCTCCGCGTGGATGAACCCGGCTACGACGGGGCGGCCTTTGGCGCCGAATACCGGCTGCAGAGGCTGGCCGCCGCCGGGCGGTAGCTGCGTGACGCATTCCGGCTGAAAAGGTTGAGGCCCCACCTGGATAGGGTGGGGCCTCAACGCTTCCGGCAACAGGTGCCGGCTATGACTCCTCGATGGACAAAAGGGCCATGAAGGCCTCCTGAGAGATGGCGACGCTGCCGATCTGCTTCAGGCGCTTCTTACCTTCCTTCTGCTTCTCAAGCAACTTGCGCTTGCGGGTGATGTCGCCGCCATAGCACTTGGCGGTCACGTTCTTGCGCATGGCCTTCACATTTGCGCGCGATATGACGCGCTTGCCCACCGCTGCTTGTACGGGCACGTCGAACATCTGGCGGGGGATCAGTTCCTTCAGACGGGTGATCAAGGCTTGACCGCGACGGTAGGCCTCATCCCGGTGGACGATCAGGTAGAGCGCGTCGACCGGCTCCTCGTTCACGAGCACATCGACGCGAACCAGATCGGCGGCGCGAAAGCCGCTCATGTGGTAGTCCATGCTGCCATAGCCGCGGGTGCGCGACTTGAGTTGGTCGTGCAGGTTGATGATGACCTCGGATAGCGGCATCTCATAGGTCAGCAGCACGCGCTTCTGGTCCAGATACTCCATTTTCTTCTGCAGGCCGCGCCGGCGGTTGGCGAGTTCCATCACGGAGCCGACGTGCTCCGCCGGCGTGACCAGGGTGACCTCGGACCATGGCTCGCGGATCTCCTCGATGTCGCCCTCGGGCGGCAGGTCCGCGGGGCTGTCAACTCGTAGAGTCTCGCCCCGGCGAGTCACCACCTCATACTCGACGTTGGGGGCGGTCACCACCAGATCAAGGCCGTACTCGCGCTCAAGCCGCTCCTGAATGATCTCCATGTGGAACAAGCCGAGGAATCCGGCTCGGAAGCCGAAGCCGAGCGCCTGGGAGGTCTCCGGCTGCCAACTGAAAGAGGCGTCATTCAGGCTCAGCTTCTCAAGAGAGTCCCGGAGTTGGGTGTAGTCCTCACCCTCAGAGGGGTAGAGCCCGGCAAAGACCATTGGTTTGGCGGGCCGGTACCCGGGCAGTGCTTCCGGAGCGGGGTCCGCGGCCAGGGTGATGGTATCGCCGACGCCGCAGTCGTGAACGCTCTTCAGACCGGTGGCGATGTAGCCTACTTCACCGCCGGTGAGCCGATCCACCGGCTTCATCCCGGGCGCGAAGATGCCGACCTCGATCGGTTCGAAGCGCTCACGGGTCGCCATCGGAACCAACAGCGATCGTGTGCTCAGTTCGCCGTCGAAGACGCGCACGTAGGCGATCACGCCCTTGTAGCTGTCGTAGTGAGTATCGAAGACAAGCGCTCGCGGCGACTCCACGCTCGAGCCACGGGGCGGTGGAATGCGCTCTACGATGGCCTGCAGCACTTCCTCGCTGCCGCGCCCATCCTTGGCCGACACCAGTACTGCATCTTCTTCGTCGAAGCCGAAGAGGTCCGCCAATTCCCGGGCCACTTCCTCGGGATGGGCACTGGGGAGGTCGATCTTGTTGATCACCGGGATAATGGTGAGGTCGTGCTCCAGCGCCTGGTAGAGGTTGGCGATGGTCTGGGCTTCCACCCCTTGCGAGGCATCGACGACCAGCAGCGCGCCCTCACAGGCAGCCAGCGCCCGCGACACCTCGTAGCCGAAGTCCACGTGGCCGGGCGTGTCGATCAGGTTCAGCTGGTAGCTCCGGCCGTCCCGAGCATCGTAGTTGAGCCGCACCGCCGACGCCTTGATCGTAACGCCCTTCTCGCGCTCCAGCTCCATACTGTCCAGAACCTGCTCGGTCATGTCGCGCTCGGAGATGGTGCCGGTGCGCTCAAGCAGACGATCGGCGAGTGTGGACTTGCCGTGGTCGACGTGGGCTATGATGCAGAAATTGCGTATTCCATCTCGTTTCATAGTTATCCAAACGGAAAGTATAGCCGCTAGGGCCCGGACGGGCACTTCGGCATCGGAGTCGATGTCGGCAGGGCCGCTTAGGGCTCGCCGGCGGTAACGGAGAGCGTTCCAGCAACGAGGGCCGAGCCGTAGCCCTGGAGAGAGGGATACTCGTACATCCCCACGAGGAGTCGATAGTCGCCGGGCGCTGCGTCGGTCGGCACCGCCAGGGTGTGCTCGTCCCGGATTACCTGGCCCGGCAGCCAGAGATCCGCGGGCAGGTAGTCTCCACCCGGACGGTGGTCGCTGCCTGTCCACACGGGATTGCCGCCCTCGTCAAGGATGTGCACATAGGTGGAATAGGGCGAGGCAAGCGGCGACCGGGCCTGCCAGTACAGCGTGATGAAGAAGTCGGCTCCGGGTCGCAGGGCGCCCTTGGGCACATCAGCGCCGAGCAGAAGCAGTTCTTCGGACAGCCACTGTGCCTCACCCTGGGGGGGTCGCTCCCAAAGGCCCGCCAGGCACCGCAGCGGCGATCCAGCCGGATCCAGGCGGAACCCTACTTCGATGCCGGGCATGTCCTTGATGAGGCAGACAGGGCGGTCGGTGCCGAGGGCGCGGTCGGCAAGCGCGCCGATGTGAGCGTAGGCCGGCTCGGGGGAGATCAGCGGGAAGAGCCCGAGGAGGTCGGGGCGGTTGCCTTCCGCGTACTGCTCATACCACATCGGTACGATCTCGTTGCGATCGTTGGAGAGGAGTATCGCGTCGGGTGGGGCCGAGCCGAGCGCCGGCTGCCAATAGTCCTGCGGGGCGGCGGGGACGGTGGCCAGGGCCTCTTGCCTGGCCGCTGGAAAGCGAACCCCGACGCTGACTAGCAGGGCCAGCAGAAGCAGCCCCGCCGCCGTGGCACGCGCGCGGCTGCCACTGCCCCAGCCGGCAACGCCCGCCGCCGCGAGCGCAGCCGCCGTCTGATAGACGGGCAGGTAGAAGACGTGGATGTCGCCGATGGCGTAGACAAGGTTGAAGGCGATGTTGGCGGCCAGGGCTCCCACGAGTAGAACGGCCGCTCTGGGTCGGACGCGCGCCAGCCAGACGGCGGCGACCAGGACCAGGAGACCGGGGGCCATCTCGGCGCCGGCCCAACTGACTGCCGCCCAGAATCGATCGGCAAGGCCATCGACGGTGAGGGCGCTCTCAAAGGCCTGGCCCGACACGAACTGGAGGAAGCCCGCCAGGTCGTTCTGGTAGAGGACGAGCGTGTCGCCGGGAGTCAGCGCCAGGTTCAGATACGGAGTGTGGGGCGCGCGCAGCGGTATGTAGGCGTACAGGGCCAAGGGGAGGGCCGTCGCCGCCAGGGCGGCAACCAGGTGTCTCCGCCTGGGCCCAGTCGCCTGCTGCAGGAAGAGGTGGGCGGCCACGGCGGGGAGGTACAGCAGCGTCATCCGGTGATGGGCCAGGCCCAGCCCGGCCACCAGGCCAATCAGCCACCACCGTGAGGGCCGCTTCCCCCACCGCAGCGTCGCCAGGACGAGGGCAGCCCAAATGAGGCAGTGCAGCGTGTAGACCTCGGCCACGATGCTCTGCGACCAGAAGGTGGGCGCGAAGGCCAGGGAGACGCCGGCCCAGCCGGCAGCGCCCAGAGCCAGCCAGGCCGGCGAGGTGGGAACCAAGGCCAGTACTAGGCGGGCGGTCAGCCCGGCGGCGGCCGCCCCGAAGATGGCCGAAAGCAGGTTCAGGCTGTAGGCGGGTGACCCGAGTAGGGAGAGCTTGGTCCAGAACCAGCCTAGCAGAAGGTAGAGAGGATAACCGGTGGGGTGGGCCAGCCCGCCGATCGTCGCGGCAAGCTGGAACTCCCCCGGGTCGCCCTGCAAGACCTCGGCGGGCACGGTAGGCAGGTACGCCGCCAGCGTGAGGAGGGCAACGCTAAGGCTCGCCAGCCAGTCCAGCGCGGGGGACCGGTGTCGCTCCAGCCTGCGGTCGCTGGAGGTCATGGCCTAGGGCAGAGCCGCGAAGCTCAGGCTAGAGACCGCCGCCGAGAGCGCCCGATCATCAGGGCTGATGCGCAGGTATCCCGACTCGCCCGTCGCTTCCATTGCCGAACCCGGTGTGGCCCCGGTCACGCCCAGAAGGGCATAGCCATCGCTGCCGTGAGTAGGGCAAGACGTGGCTCCGGCTACCTGGAAGGCTCTGCAGACGCTGGAGTCCACCGCCGCCGGCACCCGGCCCTGCACGGCGATGGCAACGCCGGTGCCCGTCTTCGCGCGCTGCAGGTAGTTGAACAGGCCAGCGCCCTGGTCCCAGCCGAATGCGGCACTGCCGATCAGGGTTCCATTCGTCGCATCGAAAAGGGCAACATTGATGCCGTCCGCGTGGCGGGAGCCATCGGCATCGCCGATGGTGATATAGGCGAGTTCGGGACGGCTATTCACCTCAAGGTGGACGGGAGCCTGCACCCCCGTGCCACCGATGTGATACCCCGATGACGAGACGTCGACTGGGCGGGCCGCATAGCTGAAACGAAGCTGAAGACGATTGAGCCCGGCTCGAAGCACCTCTGCAGGCAGCGTGACCGAGTATTGTTGCCAGGAAGGAGCGAGCGTGAGCCGGCCGACGCGGTGCCCGTTGATCGACAGGGTCAGACCTTGCTCTTGCGCGCCGGCGAAGGTGAACGGCGCTGCCGTGAGCGTCAGCGTTCGTTCCCCGGGCTCATCCACAGGCAGGTACGCCTCCGCGGTCGTGCCCTCGATCCAACGGCCGGGCGCCCCGGCGATGGACTCGGGGTAGGACCAGCCCTGTCCTAGGTACATGCTCGTGGCGTCCTGGCTGAGGTCGAGAGTGAGATCGGGCGGGATCTCGGCCTGGCGCACCCGGTAGGCCACCAGGAGCCCCTTGGGATCCCTCGCCACCTCGGTGAGGTCGAAGACCGAGGCGGCGTAGGCGAAGGCCTCGTCGAAGGTGTCCTCGTACGGGAGACGGCCGCTGACCGGCGCCTGCACCACCAGATAGCGAAGGTCGAGGAGCGCCGCCAGCTCGGCCGCCTGGCGCCGCTCCTCGGCCCGATCGAACTCGGGTGGCGCCTGGTAGCCCTGTATAGCAAGGAGCTGAGCCAGTGGCCTTACCCGCTGGTAGTAGTTGAAGTTGATGGCGGGTGCGCGGCTGATATTGCCGCCGATGAAGCGCTTCTCGTGCACGCTCTGATAGTACTGGAGTTGGGTCCGCTCTGCTCCGAGCGTGCCGAAGGAACTGCGCACGCCGAAGGGCAGGCTGAGGATCGAGAAGTCGCCCTCCTCCTGGGCGAGGCTGTGGTAGAACATGGGAACGGAAGCATCGGTCGTCGGCAGGGGCACGGAGAACCCGTCCAAGAGGACGATGAGTCCGGCCAGTGCCCCGACTAGTCCGGTAGCCCACCACCTGCGATAGTGGCTGAGGAGCCAGTAGGCGCCGATGCCCACCAGCGGCGCCAGAGCAAGCACGGCCAACACTCCGAATCGGTTGGGCGCGCGCCCGGCGCTCGCCAATGGGATGTAGTGAAGGAGGATGAACGGCATCGGGACTGTAGCACTGAGGCCGTCCAGGTCGAATACGTAGCGGCCGTTGATCTGCAGCAGAGGCCCGAGAGCCAGAACGACGGAGGTCAGTGCGGTGATGAGCCATGGAAGCAGGCGGCGCCCATACCTGACCAGGGCTACGGCCGACAGGGCCAGTGTGCCGAACCCGAGGAACAGCGTGTGGACGTCACTGAAGCGCCCGGCACCGGTGAAACTGTCGCGAAGGTGCTGCGGCCAGTCCGATCCCCAGAGCGGGTGCAACGCCGTGGGCACCAGCAGCCCCACCAGGTCGGCGGAGAGGCGCAGCGCGTCCCCCCAGCCGGTAATGGCGTAGTTGCCTCGGACGCTCTCCCAGAGCACGGGAATGAGCAGCGGGCTGTAGAAGAGCAGCGACAAGCCCACGATGAGCGCCAGGCGGGCGATCAGGCTCCGCAGGGGCATCCGCCGCCAGTAGAAGAGGGCGAGGATGCCGAGAAGGATCGCCATGAACAGGGCGAACGTCATCTCCACCAGGGCGGTGATCGCGAAACACAGGCCGGCGAATACGGCATAGCGCTTCCAGGCGACACCGGAGTCGAAGGTCCGCAGCACGAAGTAGGCGAAGATCGGCAGCGTTGCCACCATGACGTAGATGTAGTGACCAAGCGCCAGGTAGATGAAGCGGCTGGCCGGGAAGGCATACGCCAAGCCGGCCACGAAGGCGCCTATCTGCCCGGCCGCGGCAGAGGCGCGAAGGGCCATGCGGCGCATCAGGTAGGCGCAGAGCAGATAGGCGCTGTATCCGCTCAAGGCCATCATCGCCCAGAGGACAAGGTTGGTTGCCAGGGGAAGGTTGCCGATCAGGTACAACGGCAGCGCCAGCGCTGACCCTACGAAGTTGAAGGTGTACAGAACCAGGGGCACCCCGACGGGGTAGAAGGTCAGGTCGGTATGAAGGGGACTGACGCCTGCGTCCATCGCGGAGTGCTTGAGCCACCAGGTATTCCAGAGGAACGTGTACTCGTCGTAGGCCCATGTGTCGGAGCCGGGCACCAGACGGCCGGGATCGGTCACGACTGGGAAGGTGAGAGCAAGTGCGAGGAGGACGTAGGTTAGCAGCACGAGCAGATGAACGTACCGGCGGGATCTTGACATGCGACCTCCCAGGCGAGGTCTATGCTAGCATACCGGTAGGGGCGTCACAAAGGCCCCCGCAGCGGCGGCGGGTGCGGCTAGCGGAAGTACCGCCGGAAGAAGGCGTAGGCCGCCTGGGCGGTGGCGGCCCAGACCTCGGGAGGGTCGGCCGGATCGAGCCACTCGATGCGTTTGTGGGAGGTGCCGAGGCGCTCGAGCACGTAGCGGACGTCTTCGGGAGTGCCTGAGTCCGATCCCGGGTGCACCAACAGAACCGGGCAGGTGGCGGCCGCCAGTTCGCTGTGGACGCGCTCCTGCAGCTTGGCCGCCTCGGCTTGAGTGCGGAAGCCCGGCAGGCGGCTAGGGTGGATCAACGACGTGGCGTCGGGGTTTGCGCCCCGGGGGCGCTCCACCACGGGATAGCGCCCGTCGCGCGTAAGGGGCGGGTCCACCGCTGCCACCCCCGCTACCGGCAACTCAGAGGCAGCGTGCAAAGCCAGCAGCGCTCCCACGCCCCTGCCGATCAGGAACACCTCGCTGCACTCGCGCCAGAGGCGGTCGAGCCCAAGGAGCACAGCGGAGTACCAAGTCTCCCAGGAGTTGTACAGTGTTGCCGGATAGGGATCTGCTCCCAGACAGGTGATGCCCCGGGCGGCAAGGTACCTGCCGACCGAACGCATCTCCTCCGGGTCGGTGGCCGGATCGGGCACCAGCAGGCAGCCTGGACCCATGGCGGCGAGCAAGAAGGCTCGACCATCTGGTGAGGCTTCGAGCCCACGCGGAAGGGTCTCCCGGCTGATCTTGCCCTGCTCGAGGAAGGTTACCGCCACGGCGTAGATGACTCCGGCCACTGGAAGGCCGAAGACGAGGCCCCAGAATCCGACGACGCGGGTGCTGAGCATGATGGCCATTAGGGCCAGAAGGGCCGGCATGCCCAGCACGTCGGCCATCACCCGCGGCGCCAGGACCTGGAGCAGGATCTGCTGATAGAGGGTCATCACGATGAATACCCACAGGGCGGCCTCGGGCTGCTGCACGAGGGCTACCAGCGCAGGCAGGACCATGGCGACCGGCGCGCCAATCAGAGGGATGAGCATCAAGAAGGAGCACACAATCCCCATGAGCACTGCTAGGCCGACGTCGGCGATGGCAAGCACTGCGGCCGCCGGAAGGCCGTAGAGGACGGCTAGGAGAAGCTGGCCGCGGAGGAAGCCCCCGAAGGTCCGCGAGATTGACTGCCCGAGCAGGTTGACTTGACCATGGAAATGGTCGGGGATGATGGCGTGGAGTTGGCGCGCCAGCCGGGGCCCGTCCAGGTTCATGTACAGGCCGATGGTGAGCATCACGAGTACGTTGACCAGGACAGAGGCGAGTCCAGTGGCGAGGGAGAAGGCCTGCTGGACTATCTGGGCGCCGAAGGCCTCGGCGCGCGCCATCAACTGGCTCGGCTGATAGAGAGTAGACACGTCGATCTCGATGCCGCGGGCAGCGAGTTCCTGCTGGGCTCGGGCGACCAGATCGGGCACTCCCTCGATCAGCCGGGGAGCAGAGCGGCCCAGGTTCACCGACTGGGTGACGATGGCGGGGATGGCCACCAGCATGAAGAGGGCGAAGACCACAAGGACGAGAACGTATACGAGCACCACGGCCATAGTGTGCGGCAAGCGGAAGCGATCGATTCGGTCGACGATTCCAGCAGGCAGCCGCCCTCGCAGCAGGCTTACGAGTGCGGTGGGCACCGGGTGTCGGTTGAGGTAATTGATGACAGGGCTGAGGATGAAGGACACCAGCCACGCCATACCGAACAGGAGCAGGATGTCGAGGAAGCGCCGGAGCACCTGGGAGAGCTGCCCCAGCACGTAAATGACAGCGGCGGTGAGCAGCGCTATGATGAGCATGCGCACCAGCCTGCTGAACGATTGAGATGGGCTGCGTTCCTGCATTCCGGGGCGATCCTTACGGTGGCCGCGCTCTGTACTCGCAGCAGCCTGACTCTTTCAGTCTATCACCACCGGGACACTGACTCAATTGTCTCGACGAGGTTCTGGCAGCAGTCGCGCCGGGGCAGTCGCCCATCACGGTGCGGAATCCGTTTCAAGGTGACTCAAGCATGACCAAGTATCGGAGCACGGTCTACGAAAGCTATCGCCAGCGCTTCCCCCAGTCTGCCGCTTTGGCCTCCGAGGCGGCGCGGGTGATTCCCAGGGTGGTCACACATGATGCCCGCCATCTGGAGCCCTTCCCACTGTACATGAGTCACGCACAGGGCTCCCACAAGTGGGATGTCGACGGCAACGAGTACATCGATTATGCCGGAGGACATGGGGCCCTGTTCCTTGGGCACAGCCATCCGGACATCGTGCGCGCCGTGCAGGCGCAGATGGCGCGCGGCACGCACCTGGGCTTCTCGCACAAGCAGGAGGTCCGCTGGGCGGAACTGATCGTCAAGCTGGTGCCTTGTGCCGACCGGGTGGAGTTCACCATGAGCGGCACCGAGTCCGTTATGCTGGCGCTCCGCATCGCCCGGGGCTACACCGGCCGACAGAAGATCATCAAGTTCCAGGAGCACTTTCACGGTTGGTACGACCAGGTCTACCAGGCCATGGCCTATCCCTACGACTGTCCCTCCAGCCTGGGCTTGACGGACTCCGAACTCGGGTCGGTTGTGGTGCTTCCGCCCAACCGCATCGAGCCCGTGAGAGAGGCCCTGGCTGGGGGCGACATCGCCGCGGTGATTCTGGAGGCCGGCGGCGCCCGCGGGGGCTTCCTGCCGGTGGATCGCCAGTACCTCCGTGACCTGCGAGCGGAGACGGCCAAGGCAGGCGCCGTTCTGATCTTCGACGAGGTGATCACCGGGTTCCGCTATAGCCCCGGCGGTGCGCAGGAGTATTTCGGAGTCACGCCCGATCTCGCCACCTTCGGCAAGATCGTGGGCGGAGGCTTGCCTTCCGGCGCTGTCGGAGGCCGCGCTGACGTGATGGAGGTGCTCGAGTACGGACGACCGACCGAGCCTGGTCGGGCCGGCAGGGTATCTCACACCGGCACCTTCAACGCCAATCCGCTGGCCGCGGCCGCCGGCGTGGTGATGTTGGAGGCGGTGGCCACCGGCCTCCCGCACCTCCGAGCTAATGCGACGGCCCAGGATCTGCGTCGGAAGATGAACGAAGCCCTAGATGAACTGGACGTCAGCGGCCGCGTCTTCGGCCACTGCTCGATGCTGCACCTGCTCCTCGCTCCGCCCGATCGCTGCCCGCCGCTGACCGAAGAGGGACTGATTCCCTCGGACTTCCCACTGGAGTTGCTCGCCGACAACAAGGGAGTGGTGTCGACGCACCTCAAGCGCGCTCTGCTTCTGGAAGGCGTGGACGTCCTGAGTGACCACGGATGGGTTTCCACCGCGCACGACGAGGACGACGTGGAGGAGACGGTGCGGGCCTTCCGGCGCGCCCTTCAGAGATTGCTGGCGGAGGACCTGGTCTCCCGTCGCTAGTCCCGCCGCCGGGGCAGACAAGCTTCGGGTCCTGTGCAAAGAAGAAGCGGCTAGACCGAACACGGTCTAGCCGCTTTCTTGATCGCGCCCGCAGTGCGTCTAGGCGCGCCGCAGCCGCGCGACCTCGTTGTAGGCGGCAAAGAGCGAGCGGTAGTAGCCCATTATGCGCTCGGGTTCGGGGGTCTCCGGAATCTCGGCCAGGCAGAAGCCCTGGTAGTTGATGCCCTGCAGCAGCACCATGAGTTCCTGCCAGGGGTAGTCGGGCCAGCACAGGTCGCGCATGTGCACGAGCGCAATGCGGTCCGCCATCTTGTCGAAGTTGGGCTTGATGGTGCCCGCCTCGGTCACATCAGGGGCGTTACAGTTCCAGCAGATCTTGGCGTTAGGGTGCTCGACGTGCTGGAGGATCTGGAGGAAGTTGGCCGGTTCCTGGGTCACGTGGCCGTGCACCTCCATGCGGACCTGGACGCCGTAGTCGGCGGCGAAGGCGGCGCACTGGTCCCAGGCGCGACCGATCTGCTCGTAGGTTCTCTCGCGAGGTATCCCCTTGCCGTCCTCCACGGCGTTGGGGCGGACCTTGATGCCGGAGGCGCCCACATCGGCGGCCAGGCGAGCGTACTCCTTGGTCCCCTCGATGTTGGCGCGCAGTACCTCAGGATCGGCCGAGTGGTACTCGTAGGTGCCGCCCAGGCCTACCAGGGCGACGGGCGAGTCCTGGAACCTGCGCTTCACCTCGGCCCTCTGAGCGGATGAGAGAGACAGCTCGACCCCGTGCGCATGCGTGGTGCGCAGTTCAACTCCCTCGAAGCCGTTGGCGCTCAGCTTCGCGACGATGGTCTCGATGTCCCAGTCCTTAGCGAGGTTGTACGTTACCGTACCCAGCTTCATGCTGCCCTCCGTGAGTCTATGGTGATCGCACCAGGCTGAGTCTACAGTCGATCCCACCATGTCTCAAGGCGGCGCGACCGCGCCGGCTGGTGTCCGTGACGGCCAGATAGCCAGTTGATGGTATAATGGGAATGGTAGCCATGGTTCGTACATCGGCCCATTCATCAGGCAGGAAGTAGATGCTTAAGAACCTGTTTCGCAAGGTGATACCTGACCGCAACCAGCGCCAGCTCGTCAAGCTGCAGTCGATCGTGGATGAAGTGAGCGCCTTGGAGCCCGAGTACGAGCGGCTCAGCAAGGCGGAGATGGTCGGGCTGACCGAGAGGTGGCGGGAGGAGATCGGCGCTGTCGATCCGCAAGCGCGCGCCCGCGAGGTGGAGCTCGAGGAGCTGGCGAGCGTGGGCTCGGATGATCCGCAACGTATACAGCGGGAGCTGACCGAGGTGCGGAAGCGGATCCGATCGGCGGAAGAGGACGCTTTGGCGAGGATCCTCCCGCAGGCGTACGCGCTGGTGCGCGAGGCGGGCAAGCGGACACTCGGGCAACGGATCTTCGACGTCCAGGTCCTGGGCGGAGTGGTGTTGCACCAGGGCATGATCGCCGAGATGCGGACCGGTGAGGGGAAAACCATCACCGCCACTATGCCGCTCTACCTGAACGCTCTCGCCGGACGTGGGGCGCACCTGATCACGCCGAACGACTACCTGGCTAAGGTTGGGGCGCAGTGGATGGGCCCGGTCTACCACCTACTGGGAATGCGTGTGGGCGTGATCCAGAACGCCGCTGCTGACCGAAGGCTGGGATCGTTTGTGTTCGCCCCGGAATTCCAGGCCGACGACGACCGGTATCAGCACCTCCGGCCGGTGGCGCGGGCAGAAGCCTACGCCGCGGACATCACCTACGGCACCAATAACGAGTTCGGGTTCGACTACCTTCGCGACAATATGGTGATCGACCTGCACCAGCGGGTGCAGAGGGGCCTCTTCTACGCCATCGTCGACGAGGTGGACAACATCCTGATCGACGAAGCTCGCACCCCACTGATCATCTCCGGCGAGGCGGAGGAGTCGGCGCAGCATTACCAGATGTTCTCGCGGCTGGTGCCGCGGCTGCGCGCTGAGCGTCATTACGTGGTGGATGAGAAGGACCGTCTGGTTACGCTGACCGATGACGGCGTGGCGCAGATAGAGGCAGCACTCGGGGTCGACAACCTCTACTCGCCGGAGAGCTTCCACCTAACGCCGTACCTTGACAACGCCCTCCGCGCCCAGGTGCTCTACCAGCGCGATCGCGACTACATCGTGCAGCAGGGCGAGGTCATCATCGTCGATGAGTTCACGGGCCGCCTGATGCACGGCCGTCGCTTCTCTGAGGGTCTGCACCAGGCCATTGAGGCCAAGGAGGGCGTCCGGGTTCAGAGGGAGACGATGACCTGGGCGACCATCACCTTCCAGAACTACTTCCGCATGTACGACAAGCTGGCCGGCATGACCGGAACAGCGGCCACTGAGGCGGAGGAGTTCAGCCGCATTTATGGCCTGGAGGTGGTCACTGTGCCCACTAACCGGCCCATGGTGCGGCAGGATGAGCCTGACCTGGTGTACAAGACGGAGCAGGCGAAGTACAAGGCGGTGCTTGCCGACATCGACGAGACTCACAGAGTCGGGCGCCCCATTCTGGTGGGCACGGCGTCTATCGAGCGCTCGGAGATGCTGTCCGCGCTGCTGAAGCGGCGCGGAATCCCGCACGAGGTGTTGAACGCCAAGCAGCACGAGCGCGAGGCGGGTATCATCGCGCAGGCAGGCCGGCCGGGGGCGGTGACCATCGCCACGAACATGGCCGGGCGCGGCGTCGACATTCTCCTCGGCGGCAACCCGGAGGGCATCGCCCGGGAGGAACTGCGAAAGGCGGGTGTGGACCTGACCACCGTGTCGCCGGAGGAGTGGAACGCAGCGGTTCAGAGGGCGCGGGCGATCACCGAGTCCGATCGGCAGTCGGTGGTCGCGGCGGGTGGTCTCCACATCGTCGGCACAGAGCGTCACGAGGCACGGCGCATAGACAACCAGTTGCGTGGCCGTGCGGGACGAATGGGCGATCCCGGCTCTTCGCGCTTCTACCTCTCTCTGGAGGACGACCTGATGCGTCGCTTCGGAGGCGAGAGCGTCAAGGGCCTCATGGACCGGCTGGGGGTGGAGGAGGACGTGCCCATCGCCCACGGCCTGGTGAATCGGGCGATCGAGAGCGCTCAGACGCGGGTGGAGGGCCACAACTTCGACATACGCAAGCACGTGCTCCAGTACGACGATGTGGTGAACACCCAGCGCGAGGTCATTTACGAGCAGCGTCGACAGGTGCTAGGCGAGGCGGACCTCGAGCAGACGGTGTGGGACATGCTTGAGGACGAGCTGGCAGCCATCGGCGAGCGTCACCTCGACTCGCAGTCGTGGGACCTTGAGGCCTACCTGTCGGAAGTGAGCGTGCTGCTTCCGCTGCCTGCCAGCACGAAGCCTGCTGACTTCGAGGGCAAGGAAGCGAGGCAGATCGAGGAGTGGGCGCTGACTCTAGCACGCGAGGCCTATGAGGCGAAGGAACGGCAGTACGGGCCGGAGTCCATGCGGCAGTTGGAGCGGATGATCATCCTGCGGGCGGTGGACACCCGCTGGGTGCGGCACCTGACCGACCTCGACGCGCTGCGTGAGGGGATCGGCCTGCGCGCCTTTGGCCAGCAGGACCCCCTGGTGGCCTACAAGCGCGAGGCACACGCTATGTTCGAGGAACTCAACGCCACCATTCAGCGCGACGTCGTCTCGGCGCTGTTCAGGGCGCAGTTGGTCTCTGCTCCACCCCCGCCGACGATCGACCCGTCTCGGCTGCGGACCAACCGATCTGACGACGGGGGCGCCAGGACGCCGGTGCGGGCCACCGCCAAGGACCGCGTCGGCCGGAACGACCCTTGCTGGTGCGGCAGCGGGAAGAAGTACAAGCACTGCCACATGCGCAAGGACCTGGAGGCGCACGGGGTAACGGCGGAGGCGGGCGCTAAGCGGCCGAAGTAGGGCTGGACATTCGCTGGGAGCAAGAAGGGCCGCCTCGCCGGAGGTGGCCCTTCTTGTTGGTCGCTGAGCCGGCCGTCTACTCGCGAGCGAAGCCGATCTCACCGAAGTAGTGCGAGATAGTGGTGTCGTACTCGGCCGTATGCCGGAACGCCTTGTAGGCAAGCCGCCAGCGCGTCTGTTCGTCGATCTCCTCAGCCTCCCGGAGTTGGGCCAGCACCGTCGGGTAGTCGCTTGGATCAACCAAGATGCCGACGCGGGCGAAGTTCTTGGCGGCAGCGCGAATTAGAGCCACGCCGCCGATATCGATTTGCTCCACGACCTCGTCAAGGGTGACGCCCGGAGTGGCGACGGTGCGCGCAAAGGGATAGAGGTTGACCACTACCAGGTCGATCGGCTGGATTCCGAGTCGCCCCAACTCCTCCATGTGCTCGGCTGTGGGGCGGGCAAGCACGCCGGCGTGGATGACCGGATGCAGCGTCTTCACGCGACCACCGAGGACCTCAGGGAAACCCGTAAGGTCGCTGACCTCCCGGACATCGAGGCCGGCCTGTATCAAGGTGCGGGCGGTGCCGCCGCTGCCGATCAGCTCGACGCCCAGTTCGGCCAGGGCGCGTCCAAGAGGGACCAGACCCGTCTTGTCGTACACGCTCAGCAGGGCTCTCTTCACGGTCATGGGTTTGCTCAGCCTCCTTCCATGTCCTTGTCGGCGCCGCCGGCGATGAGCCGGGCCAGTGCACGAGGCAAGGCCTCGTGCTCGGCGGCGTGAACGCGCGCTTCCAGATCCTGAATGGTGTCGTCCGGGTGGATGGGAATGTCGACGGTGAGGATGACCGGCCCGGCATCCACGCCCTCGTCGGGGACTAGATGAACCATCAGACCGGTATGCTCTATGCGCCCCTCGTGGTAGGCGTCGAAGGCGCGCTCTATGGCGTGCGTTCCGGCGAACTGACCGGGCAGAGCCGGGTGCAGGTTGACGATCCTGCCCGGGAAGCGCTGGATGAACGCCTCGGTGAAGACGTGCATCCAGCCGGCAAGCACGATCCAGTCCGGTTCGTGCGAAGCCACCAACGACGCCAAGTCGGCATCGTACTCGCTTCGAGGCCGGCCGGCGTCCCGGTAGCGCTTCAGCGGGAAGTACTCGACGGGTATGCCCGCCCCCCGCGCCCGCTCGATGGCGAACGCGTCCCGCCGATTGGAGACGACCAAGCAAACCTCAGCGTTGGGGATGAGACCGGCCTCTACCGCGTCGATGATAGCCTGCAAGTTCGAGCCATAGCCGCTGACGAGGACCGCCAGACGTGCCCTGTGGCCGGCGAGAGCGGCACCCCCGGTGGGACCCACTAGACCAGCACCACGGCCGCGTCTTGGCGTTCCACGACATCGCCGATGTGGGCGGCGCCGGGGCCGGCCAGGCTGAGGGCGCGGCGCAGGTCATCGGGGGACACGACGACGATCATGCCCATGCCCATGTTGAAGACGCGGTACATCTCGTGCTCTTCCACCCCGCCCAGCCGCTCGATGAGGCGGAAGAGAGGGGGCACCTGCCAGGAATCCTTCCGAACGCGTGCGGCGACAGCGGAAGGCAGGATGCGGGGAATGTTGTCGTAGTGGCCGCCGCCGGTGATGTGGGCCAAGCCCTTGATCTCGATCGCCTCGCGTATGCGGCGCACGTGAGGGAGGTAGGACCGATGGGGAGCCAGCAAGGCATCGGCCAGGCTGGCGCCAAGGTCGGGATGCACTTCGCCAAGGTCGCGGTCGGCGAACACGCTGCGTATGAGGGTGTAGCCGTTGGTGTGGGGCCCTGAGGAGGGAAGGCCGATCAACTGGTCTCCCAAAACGATGCGGCTCCCGTCGATGACTCGGTCGCGTTCGACCAAGCCTACGATAGAGCCGACGACATCGAACTGACCTGCCTGGTAGACCCCGGGTAGTTCCGCCGTCTCGCCCGCAATGAGGGCGCACCCGCCTTCGCGGCAGGCCTTCGCCATCCCCGCCACCAGGGCCGCGATAACCTCAGGCTGGACTTTGGGGGTGGCCAGGTAGTCCATGAAGAACAGCGGCTCGGCGCCCTGCACCAGGATGTCGTTGATGGAGTGGTTGACGATATCCTCACCCAGGCCTTCGTACCGGCCCGCGCGCGCGGCCAGCATGGTCTTGGTTCCCACACTGTCCGTCGACGCCACCAGTACTGGATGTCGCATGGCGGTTAGGGCGGCGGCGGAGTACAACCCGCCGAAGTGCCCCATGCCTCCCAGTACTTCCGGCCCGTAGGTGGACCGCACGGCATCGGTGATGAGCCGAAGCGCGCGCATCTTGGCGTCGATGTCCACGCCGGCGCGGATGTAGGCGCTGTCTGTCGGCTGGCCCATTTGTGTCAATCTCCCTTAGGCGTAGCACGGTCGCAGTATGGCCGCACCGTGAGCCCGACGTCCCCTGCTATCGGCTGCTGAAGGCCAGACCCTTGGCCCCGATGTCGGTGCGGTAGTGAGCGCCCTCGAAGTGGATGGCCTCAACACCGCGATAGGCAGCGGCGATGGCCGTCTGGAGGTCGGGCCCGGCGGCGGTCACGCCCAACACCCGGCCGCCGGCGGTGACGAGGCGGCCATCCTGATGGCGGGTCCCGGCATGGAACACCAGACAACCCCGGCGCTCGGCTTCCTCGATGCCCTCAATCGGCATTCCGGTGGAGTATCGACCCGGGTACCCGGCGGAAGTCACGGCCACGCACACGCAGGCGCCGTTGCCCCAACGCACGGCTGCCGGATCGAGCCTTGCCTCGGTGCAGGACAACAGAACTTCGGCCAAATCGGCCTCCAGTAGGGGCAGCACTACCTGAGCCTCAGGATCGCCGAAGCGGCAGTTGAACTCAAGTGTCTTCAATCCGCTGGAGGTGAGGATGAGCCCGGCGTAGAGCACGCCGCGATAGGGTCGGCCCTCCGCTGCCATGCCTCGAACGGCGGGGACAAGTACCCTGTCAACGGCTTCCTGGTAGAGGTCGGCCGTTAGGACGGCGGCGGGGGCATACGCGCCCATGCCGCCCGTATTGGGCCCGCGATCGCCATCGTAGGCGGCCTTGTGATCCTGGGCGGGCGCCAGCGGCGCGATTCGTTCGCCGTCGGTGAAGGCAAGGAGGGACACTTCCTGCCCGTCCAGGCGCTCCTCCACCACCACACTCCGGCCGGCAGGACCGAACTCGCCATCGAGCAGCATGTTGTGCAGGGCGGCCTCCGCCTCCTCGTAGGTCTGGGAGACTACCACGCCCTTCCCGGCGGCCAGGCCATCGGCCTTGACGACGGGCGGCAGGGGGAGCGAACGCGCGAAGGCGACAGCCTCGTCGTAGTCGCTGAAGGCCCCATAGGTGGCCGTAGGGATGCCGTGCCGCTGCATGAAGGCCTTGGAGAAGGCCTTGGAGGATTCGATCTCGGCAGCGGCCCGGCTGGGCCCGGCGATGCGCAGGCCGGCCTCGGCGAAGGCATCGACAACGCCCAGGGCCAGCGGCGCCTCCGGTCCCACCACGGTGAGATCGATGGACCGCTCTCGCGCTACGGCCAAGAGCCCGGGTATGTTGTCGGCTGCCACGGCCACGTTATCGCCTTCGCCGGCTGTCCCCGGGCTGCCGGGAGCGATGAACAGCGCACTCACTGAAGGTGAGCGGCGTAGCTTCCAGGCGATGGCGTGTTCTCGGCCCCCGGAACCGATAAGCAGGACCCTCATCGCAGCGCTTCCAAGGCCTGCTTGTTCTGCTCCGGCTCCAACTCCACCGGGTAGTCGCCGGTGAAGCAGGCGCTGCAGAAGGGCCCGTCGGCGCGACCGGTCGCGGCGATCATGGCCTCAAGGGACAGGTGGGCGAGGCTGTCGGCGTGGATGTGCTGTCGCACCTGCTCCACGGTGAGGCGGTGCGCGATGAGCTCCTGGTAGGTGGCCATGTCCACGCCCATGAAGCAGGGATGGCGAAGCGGCGGTGAGGAGATGCGCACGTGCACCTCGCGCGCCCCGGCGTCCCGCAACAGGTCGACGATGCGGCCGGTTGTGGTGCCGCGCACGATGCTGTCGTCTACTACTACCACGCGCTGGTCCCGCAGGTTGTCAGGCAGGGGGTTAAGCTTGAGGCTGACGCCGACCGCCCGCTGCCGGTCATCGGGCCGGATGAAGGTGCGCCCGATATAGCGGTTCTTCGTCAGCCCTTCGTTGAAGGGGATGTTGCTGGCGTGGGCGTAGCCGATGGCGGCCGCCGTGGCTGAGTCGGGCACGCCGATGACCATATCGGCATCGACGGGGTGCTCGCGGGCCAGTTCGGCGCCCAACTGCCGGCGCACGGTGTGGAGCCAGCGACCGTCGAGGACGCTGTCGGGCCGGGCGAAGTAGATGAACTCGAAGATGCAGAGAGACGGCTTGCCGGCCTCGCGTCCCTGGATGCTGGCCACGCCGTCTCGGTCGATGCGCACAATCTCACCGGGCTCGATCTCCCGAACGAAATCGGCGCCCACGGTCGTGAGGGCGCAGGACTCGGACGCGATGACCCAGCCTTCGCCCAGACGCCCCAGGCATAGGGGACGGAAGCCCTGTGGGTCGCGCAGTCCGTAGAGGGCGTTGCGGGTCAGCACGGCGAGGGAGTAGGCGCCCTTGGTGCGGGCCATGAACGAGCGCAGGCGATCGGTCCAGTTGTCCCCGTTGCCGCCGGCGATGAGCTGGGTTATCACCTCGCTGTCGCACGAGGTGGTCAGGCCGACGCCCTTCTCCAGCAGCTGTCGCCGGAGTGAGCCGGTGTTGACCAGATTGCCGTTGTGGGCCACAGCCAGCGGCCCTAAGAAAGACTCGAGCACAAACGGCTGGGCGTTGACCAGGCGTGAGGACCCCTTGGTGCTGTATCGGTTGTGCCCGATGCCCAGGTAACCCTCAAGCGGGCGGAGGTTCCCCTCGTTGAAGACCTGCATGACCAGGCCCATGGCCTTGTGAACGCGCACGGACTGGCCGTCGGAGACGGCGATGCCGGCGCTCTCTTGGCCCCGGTGCTGGAGCGCGCTCAGGCCGTAGAAGATGGTGCGGGCGACGCTGGCGCCGGGCAGGAAGGCGCCGAAGACGCCACAGGCCTCACGCGGGGTGTCAGAGTACATGTCACATCCGTCCACAATGCTCACTGCTAGGCTAGCCTTCCCGTAATGCTCTATCGTCGCTGAGTATGCGTGCTTCCCCGGCCTCGTGCCGGCTGCGCACCAGGTCCGCCAGCCGCGGATCGCTCAACCCAAGGATCTTGGCCGCCGCCAACGCCGCGTTGGCCGGCTCGAGGATGAGAAGCGGAGCCACACCTCCGGGCATGCGCAGCGAGGAAAACACGTCGGACCCTCCGAAGGCTTCTGAGTAAGGTGGGCACGTGATCACCGGCGCCGTCACCGTGGCGTCGACAAGCCCGCCGAGGGCATTGGAGCGACCGGCGATGGTGATGTACACCCGCGGCCCGCTCTCCGCCTCGTACTGCCCCAGCAGGGCCAGCAGGTGCGCGGCGCTCTTGTGCGCCGAGGCCACACGCATCTCCACCGGCACACCCCAGTCGCTCAGGGGCTGCCGGATCCGCTCAGCGTGTTCGCGGTCGGAGCCTGACCCCATGATGATGATGACTTTACCGGCCACCGTCTCGCTCCTGCTCGATCAGTTGAGGATGCCTACGGCGCGCAGTGCGTCGCGGATGCGGGCCTCCGCCGGGTACTCAGCGGGCTCAAAGCCAGTGCCGCTGATGGCCTCATAGAGCCGCATGTACCGCTCGGCCGCGGCCACGGTGAGATCGTCGTCCATGAGCGGTGGCTCGCCATCGCCGCGGTAGCCTTGCTCGGCGTACCACATGCGGACGAACTCCTTGTCCAAGTTCTCCGGCTCCTCGCCCTGAGCCAGCCGGCCCTCGTAGGTATCGGCCTTCCAGAAGCGGGACGAGTCGGGGGTGTGCACCTCGTCTATCACGACGATCTTGTCGCCGACCCGGCCGAACTCGTACTTGGTGTCCACCAGGATGATTCCGGCCCGGCGACAGATCTCCTGCCCCTTGGTGAAGAGACCGAGCGCCGCCTGGGAGATAGCTGCCCAGTCCTCGGCCGGCACCAAGCCTCGCTCAACGATCTCCGCGGGGGTGATGCGCTCGTCGTGCGCGCCGGGCGCCGAGCTCTTGGTGGTGGGCGTGATCACCGGCGCAGGCAGGGCGTCGTTCTTGCGCAGTCCGTCGGGCAGACGAAGGCCGTACATCTCCCGCTCGCCGCGCTCGTAGGAGTACCAGAGCGAGGTAGTAGTCACGCCGGTGATGTACCCGCGCACGACGACCTCAACCGGGAAGGGGACGCTCTCGTGAGCCAGCGTCACGTTGGGATCGGGGACGCTGATCATGTGGCTGGGGATGACGTCGCGGAGCGCGTCGAACCAGTAGCGGCTCAGCTGGTTGAGGACCTGCCCCTTGAAGGGCACGACACCGAGCACCCGGTCGAATGCCGACAGCCGATCGGTGGTGATCAGCAAGCGTCGATCTCCCAGAATGTAGCTGTCGCGCACCTTGCCGCGCTGAACCTGGCCCAGTTCGGGGAGGTTGACGGTGCGGAGGGCATGGGTGCGGGCGCAGAGAATGTCGTCGTGGGAGGGTATCATGCAGCCTATCCTCTCTGATCCAGGTAGCGGTCGATGTTGTCGGCCATCCGGTTTGCCCAGGCCGCGGAACTGCCGGCGTGGTCGGGGTCCTGTATCAGTGACCGCACCTTTTCCGGCTCAAGGTAGCGCGTTATCCGCTCGTCAGCGGCGAGACGAGACCCCAGCGGGTTCGGTTCGCCCTGCTGAACCGCCGTCCAGGCCTGCATGGCGTGCTCGCGCAGCACCTCGTGCATCTGCTGCCGGTCCGCCCCCGCTATCACGGCTTCCATGAGCACCACTTCCGTGCCGGCGAAGGGGCCGTAGGCGGATAGGTTGCGCGCGATCCCTGCCGAGTGCAGGTTCAGCCCCTCCACGAGGCGCTTGACCGAGGTCAGGACGTGGTCCGTGGCCAGGAACGCCTCGGGCAGCACCACGCGCCGATTGGCTGAGTCGTCCAGGGTGCGCTCGAGCAGCGAATTGGCGGCGTCGTTCCAGAGAACCGCCGGCAAGGTGGAGACGTAGCGGGCCAGCGAGCAGACGGTCTCAGAAGTGATGGGGTTGCGCTTGAAGGGCATGGCGCTCGAACCGACCTGGTGGCGGCCGAAGGGCTCGCTCCACTCGCCGATGGGCGGCGACTGCAGCACGCGCAGGTCGAAGGCGAACTTGTGAGCGGAGCAGCAGATGCCTGCCAGAACCTCGAGGACCGCCAAGTCCTGCTTCCGGGGGTAGATCTGCGTGGCCACTGGGTAGGCCTCCAGGCCCAGCTCCGCCATCACCCACGCTTCCAGCTCGTCGGCAGTGACCGTCGTTCCTTGCAGCAGGCGACGATACGACGCTGCCGTGCCGACCGCGCCCTTCAGGCCTTTGCCCCTGATGGTGGCGAGGGTGTGGTCGACGCGGCGCAGGTCCTCCAGAAAGTCCTGAGCGTACTGGCTCAGGCGATAGCCAACCGTGGTGGGCTCAGCCGGCTGAATGTGGGTGAAGCCCATGCAGGCGGTGCCGGCCTCGGCCCTGATCCGCGCTGAGAACGCCGTCAGCACGCCGGCGAGAGCCGACCGAACCAGGCCAAGCGCGTCCTTGAGGCGGAGGGCGTCGGCGTTGTCCTCGATGTCCATGCTGGTGGCGCCGAGATGGATCTTGCCGCCGCCTACGGGGCACTGCTCCGCGAAGGTGCGAATCTCGGCCATGAGGTCGTGCCGGATGTCGCGCTCGATGGCCTCGGCGCGCTCAATGTCGATCTGCTGCGCGTGGGCGCGGATGTCCTCCAGTTCCTCGGCCGACACCAAACCGGCTCGCGACTGCGCCTGAGCGAGCGCCACCCAGACGCGCCGCCACTGCCTGCGCTTGTTGGCCTCCGACCACACGGTGCGCATGGCCCGGCTTCCGTAGCGCCAGGTGAACGGGGAAAGGAAGGTCTCGTGGTCGAACGACTGGCTCACCGGCTCCGCCACCCCGCTAGACTTGCGCCGCGTAGCGGATGCCGTTGGCGAAAAGCGCCAGTCCGGTGTGGCCACCTTCGCCGCGCGTCCAGCCCGGGTGCTGCTCAGCGAAGATGTGGTCCTCCGGATGGGGCATGAGGCCCATGACGTTGCCTTCCGCGTTGCAGATGCCGGCGATGTCGGCGACAGACCCATTGGGGTTGTCCGGATAGGCCGGCGCCCCGCCGTCCGCAGCGACATAGGTAAGGGCGATCTGCTGATTCGCCTCCAGGTCGTCCAGCGCTGCCTGATCGAGCGGGAGGAACCGCCCTTCTCCGTGAGCCACGGGGCAGTAGATCGGCTCACTGAGTCCCTTGGTGAACACCGAGGGGCTGTCGGCGTTGGGCTGCAGGTGCACCCAGCGACACTCAAAACGGTTGGAGGCGTTGGTCGTCAACGTAGCCCGCACCTGCCCGGCCGGCCCGGGCAGCAAGCCGGACTTGACGAGCGCCTGGAAGCCATTGCAGATGCCGAGGATCGGCTTGCCGGCGCCGGCGAAGGTGGTCAGGTCGTCGCCGAGGCCGTGGGTGAGGGCCGCTCCTAGGGTGCGCCCGCCGAGGGAGTAGAGAAGGTCGGTGGCGAGAACGCGGCCGGCGCCCAGGTTGTCGCCGTACGAGAACCCGCCCGGCAACAGGAGCATCTGGTAATCCGACAGGCGCCGCTCTCCGGCGCGGAGTTGGTTGATGTGGACCACCTCCGGGTCTCCGCCGGCCTCTAGGCAGGCCACCACGGAATCGCGGTCGCGGTTGGTGCCGGACGCTACCAGAATCAGCACGCGCGGCTTCATGGCCTCAGTCCTCTCGGTAGTGGGCCCCGATGCTGCGCCGGTCTTCCCAGGCAGCCGAGGCAATAAGCATGGCGGTCTCGATGCTGTTGCGCAGGCCGATGAGAGAGTCGTTCAGGCGAGCGCGCCGGTAGAAGCGGAAGATGTCGGAGCGAAGCTGGGTAAGGTCCTCCATCGCCCGCTCCAATCGCCGCTGGCTGCGGACCAGTCCCACGTAGTTCCACATGATGTACTTGATGGTGGTCAGGTCCTGCAGGATGAGCGCCGGGTCCACCTGTTCGACGGAGCCCGGGTCCGCCCACGGGGGTATGTCCGCCGGGTTGACGGGAAGGTCGCCCAGGGTGCGGGTGGCGTCGTCGGCAGCGCGATGTCCCCAGACCATGCCCTCTAGGAGGGAGGCGCTACCCAGGCGGTTGGCGCCGTGGACTCCGGTACAGGCCACCTCGCCGGCCGCATAGAGGTTGTGGATGCTGCTGCGTGCCCAGGCGTCCACCCAGACGCCGCCGATGAAGTAGTGCGCCGCCGGCACGACCGGGATCAGCTCGTGAGTGATGTCTACCCCGAGACGAAGGGCGTTCTCGTAGATGTAGGGGAAACGCGCCTTGATCTCCTTGGCGCCCAGGTGCGACTTGAGGTCCAGGTAGACGTGGAGGGCGCCGGTGGCTAACATCTCGTAGTGGATGCTGCGAGCGACGACGTCGCGGGGAGCTAGGTCCTTCCACTCCGGAGCGTAGCGCGCCATGAAGGCCTCGCCGTTCTGGTTCACCAGGAGGGCGCCCGCGCCGCGAACCGTCTCGGACACGAGGAACTCGGCCTTGCCCTGATGGTAGAAAGCGGTGGGGTGGAACTGGATGAATTGGGCGTGCAGCATGCGGGCGCCGGCCCGGGCCGCCATCGCCACCCCGTCGCCGCGGGCGATGGGAGGATTAGTCGTATGGAGGTAGATCTGACCCACCCCGCCGGTGGCAAGAATGGTCTTCTTGGCCAGGATGGTGAGCACCTCTTGCGTGCGCTGGTCGAACACGTAGGCGCCCACGCAAGTGAGGGGCTTGTAGGCGTCGAGGGGATTGACAGAGTGGTGGGAAAGGGTCAGGAGGTCAACGGCGGTGTGGTGGGAGAGAAGCTGGATGTTCTTGTGGGCCGACAAGGCCTCGACCAGTTTCTCCTCGATCGCCCGGCCGGTGCTGTCCTCCACGTGCACAATGCGTTCGGTGGAGTGCGCGGCCTCCTTGACGTACTCGAGTCCCTTGTCGGGTCCGACCGCGAAGGGAACGCGGAGCTTATGGTGGAGGAACTCCTCTACCAGCACGGGGCCGCTGGTGACCAACAGGTCGACGGCCTCCGGGTTGTTGATGCCGGCGCCGGCGCGGTACAAGTCCTCTGCCAGAAGCCCCGCTGAGTCAGTCGGTCCGCGAGCGATGATGCCGCCCTGAGCGTAGTAGGTGTTGGCCTCGTGAGGGTCGCTGGCCGCGGAGACGATCGTGACCTTGACGTTCGACTGCTCGGCGAGGCGCAGCGCGGCCGATCCGCCGGCGATGCCGCTTCCGATGATGAGGACGTCGGTGATGATCTGGTCGCTGCGGCCGCTCATTTGATCTCCAGCATGCGGGCCAGCGCCAGGCGCGCCTCGGCGGCTGTCTCCGGTGGCACGGCCACCACGTTTACCGGCGTGCCGGCCGCCAGACTCTCCAGGGAGTAACAAAGGTTGTACAGGTCGGTGCGGGACATGGATACGCAGCCGGACCGCCGCAGGGGCAGCACCGTCTTATCCGGGTTCTCGGTCGCCAGGCGGAGCACCAAGTGCAACTCGGTGCCCACGGCAATCACGGCGCTGGGCTCTGCCTCGGCGACGTACTTCACGATGTAGGCAGTGGAGCCGACCGCGTCGGAGGCCGCGACCACTTCGGGGGTGCACTCCGGATGGACGACGAGGCGGACACCGGGGTGCTCCTCACGCACACGAGCGACGTCTTCCACGGTAAAGCGGCGGTGAACGCTGCAGTAGCCATCCCAGGCGGCCAGCACCACCTTGTTCGGGTCGGCAGCCTCGAGAACGCCATCGACTCGGTTCCAGAGGGCCACCTGGTCCGGCGTGTAGCCCAAGGCGTAGGCGGAGTTGGCGGCCAGGTACTGGTCGGGGGCGAAGAGCACTCGCCTGCCACCGTCCAGCCCCCAACGGATAGCCGCTTCGGCGTTGGACGAGGTGCAGACCGCGCCGCCATTGCGGCCGCAGAAGGCCTTCACGGCGGCACTGGAGTTCTGGTAGACGAGGGGCGCCACTAAGCCCGGGCCCCAGAGGTCGTGAAGCCGCCTCCAGGCGACCTCAAGGCCGCCCAGGTCGGCCATGGCCGCCATGGGGCAGGGGGCCTCGCCGGCGGGCATGATGACGGACTGGCCGGGAGCACTGAGGATCGCGGCACTCTCGGCCATGAAGTCCACGCCGCAGAACACGATGAAGGGTGAGTCCGCCTGGGCGGCGACGCGCGATAGCTCCAACGAGTCGCCGCGGTACTCGGCGAACTCCACTATGTCATCCGCCTGGTAGTGATGCGCCAGGATGGTAGTACTGCTCCCTAGTTCTCGACGAGCCGCCCAACAGCGGCGACGGAGTTCCTCCACGCTAAGCGCACGGTACTCGCGCGGCGTTTCCAAAGGGCGCACCTTCTGCAGTGACATGTCTCGCAATTCCTTACTGGATCAGTGACCCGGATGCTCTCGGGGCAGGGCGCGGCCCCGCGCCATCCGTGCCCACGACCGCGTGGGTTAGGCCTGCATGGCCTAGGCGGCCTCTATCTTGAGGTATGAGCCTTCACTTCCACAACATCCAGGCTGATGTCGAGTGCCTTCACCGAATGCGTCAAGGCGCCGACGGATATGAAGTTCACTCCGGTTTGGGCGACGTCCGCCACGGTCTGGAGCGTTACCCCGCCGGAGGCTTCCAGCGGCACTCGGCCTGCCGCCAGCCGCACCGACTCGGCCATATCCTCCAATGACATGTTGTCCAAGAGGATGCGATCCACGGGTAACGAGAGGGCCTCAGTCAGTTCAGCCAGACTGGTGACCTCCACCTCCACCGGGAGCTTCTGCCGGTTGCGGCTCTGCACCGCGGTGACCGCCGCGGAAATGCTGCCGGCAGCGGCGATGTGATTATCCTTGATAAGCACCATGTCGTAAAGACCAAAGCGATGGTTGCCCCCGCCGCCGGCGGCGACGGCCCGCTTGTCGAGGTAGCGGAGGCCGGGCACGGTCTTGCGCGTGTCGAGGATCACGGCGTTGGTGCCGCGCACGGCGTCGACGTAGCGCCGAGTGGCGGTGGCGATGCCGCTGGCGCGCTGCATGAAGTTGAGGGCGGTGCGTTCGGCGGAAAGGAGAGCGCGGCTCGGCCCGTCGACCGAACCGAACACCTGACCCACCGAGACCTGGTCGCCCTCGCGGACGGAGAAGTCGCACACGCATCGCTCGTCAACCAGCCGAAACACCGTCTCAGCGGTGGCGGTTCCGGCGATGACGCCCTCGGCCTTGGCGAGGAACACGGCATGTGAGCGGCTGTCCTCCGCAAGAGTCCACAGGCTAGTGAAGTCGCCGGGACCGATGTCTTCGGCCAGAGCCTGACGAACGGCCGACTCGATGGCCTCGCTAGGGTCTGGCATATGACTGATCCGACCAGGAGCGATGCAGGTCCTCGACCGACAGGTCAAGCGCCGTCTCACCGTTGAGGCCGACGGCCTTGAGACGAGGCTCGGCAGTGACCGCCCCGATGGCAGCGCACGGGAAGCCTACCATCACGGACTCGAAGGCGGGTGCGTCCTCGGCGGCAACCTCGATCAGGTATCGAGAGTTGCTCTCGGAGAACAGGGCCAGGTCGGTTCTGCGGGCATCGTCGTCAAGCGGAATCGCTCGCGCATCTAGGTCGAGGCCGAGGCCTGCGGCGAGGCACATCTCGGCGGCGGCAACGGCAAGGCCGCCCTCGCTGCAGTCGTGGCAGGCGCGCACGAGGCCTTGGGTGATAGCCGTATGGACGGCCCGGGCCGTGTCGAGACCCTGGGCGACTGCCTGGGGCGGTACTCCCCACTCCTCGCCCAGCGCCAGCCCGTAATGCGAGCCACCGAGTTCGTTGCGCGTCTGTCCGATCAGGTACAGCCGGTTGCCCACCCCCTTGAGATCCATCGTCATCGCGTGGCGCACATCCGGCACGATGCCGATCGACGAGATGAGCAGGGTAGCAGGGATGGAGATGCGACGGCCGGTGGTGCCGTCGGTGTACTCGTTGTTGAGGCTGTCCTTCCCGGAGATGAAGGGGGTGCCGAAGGCGAGGGCGGCCTCGTAACAGCCCTTGGCGGCGCGCACCAGCGATCCTAACCGGTCCGGAAGGCTTGGATTGCCCCAGCAGAAGTTGTCCAGGATAGCGGTCTGATCGGGGTCGGCGCCGACGCACACCACGTTGCGGACCGCCTCGTCGATGGCGGAGACCGCCATGGCCAGGGGATCGAGAGCACCGTAGCGCGGGTTGACGCCGCAGCCGAGAGCGATTCCGCGCCAGCGGTCGGTGGCATACGTGCTGCGCAGCACCGCGGCGTCGCCGGGACCGTTCTGTTGCCCGGCTAGGGGTTTGATAACGGTCGCCGCCTGCACCTCGTGATCGTACCGGCGGATGACCCCCTCTTTGGAGGCAACGTTGGGCGCGGCTAGGACGCGAAGGAGCGTCGCGGAGAGATCGCCGGCCGGCGGCGCCGGCGGCGCCAGCCGAATCGCCGGCTCGTCCCACACGGCTTGGAGATGGCGAGTGGGGATGCCTTTGTGCAGGAACTCCATGTCCAGGTCGGCGACGAGCCGGTCCTGGTAGTGCACCCGGAGCCGGCGGTCATCGGTGAAGTGCCCGATGACGGTCATCTCCACGTCAAGCCGGTCGCAGATGCTCTGCATGGCCGGAAGGTTGGCCGGCGGCACGGAGAGCACCATGCGCTCTTGCGCCTCGGACAGCCAGATCTCCCAGGGATCGAGCCCCGGGTACTTGAGCGGCGCCTGCGCCAACTCGACGCTCACGCCGGTGCTCTCGCCCATCTCGCCCACGGCAGAGGAGAGGCCGCCGGCGCCGCAGTCGGTGATGCCGCTGTAGAGACGCTGGTCGCGCGCCTGCATGATGGCTTCCAGCATCTTCCTCTCGGTGATCGGGTTGCCGATCTGCACCACGGACCCCACTGTGGAGCCCGTGTCGTGGGCCAGTTCCGCCGAGGAGAAGGTAGCTCCGTGCAAGCCGTCGCGCCCGATGCGGCCGCCCATCATGACCACCAAGTCGCCGGTCTTTGTTTCGCGCGGGTGAAGGCCCTTGGGTGCGATGCCGACGCAACCGCAGTAGACCAGCGGGTTGGCCAGGTAGCCGTCATCGAACAGGATCGCCCCGTTGACGGTGGGAATGCCCATCTTGTTGCCGTAGTCCTCGATGCCGGCCACCACGCCGCCGAAGATGCGGCGCGGGTGCAGTACGCCCTCCGGCAGATCGTCGAAGGAACGGTCCTGGTAGCCGAAGCACAGGACGTCGGTGTTGGCGATCGGCCGGGCGGAGACGCCGATCACGTCCCGCACTACGCCGCCCACGCCGGTGTTGGCGCCGCCGAACGGCTCCAGCGCCGACGGATGGTTATGGGTCTCCACCTTGAAGGAGACCTCGGTGTCCTCGTCGAAGTCGATGATGCCGGCATTGTCCACGAAAGCCGACCGAACCCAGGGCTTGGCGACCTCGCGCGTCGCCGAGGCCAGGTACGTGCGCAGCAAGCTGTGGATGCGCTCGGAGCGCGCGCCCGTGGCAGTGCGCTCCTCATAGTCTATGGTAGCGCGGAAGGTCTTGTGGACGCAGTGCTCAGACCAGGTTTGAGCGATGGTCTCCAGTTCCACGTCGGTGGGGTCGCGACCCTCGCGCCGGAAGTACTCCCGAGCGGCGAGCATCTCGTCGAGGCTGAGAGACAGGACGCGGTCGCGGCTGGTCTGCGCCAACTCCTCGTCGCTGAGACCCTCAAGGGAGACGGTGTCCACGCGATCGCCGGCTGCCCGAGTGGCCATGGACAGGTCGGGCACTAGGGGGCCGATCGTGTAACGCTGGATGACGGAGTTGCAGAGGAGCCGCTGGGCGATCAGGTGCACGTCGCGCTCCGTCAGATCGCCATAGAGGCGGTAGCGGGTAGCCGAGGCAGCGGCCTCCAGGCCATCGGCGCCGATGCGGGCAGCTGTGGCGAGGACGCTCTCGGCCTCCGGATCGGTGACGCCGGGAAGCAGGCACACCTCAACCCACCAGTCCTCCGCGCCGGCCGCCGGCTGACCGCGATCAAGCGCGATGGCCCGATAAGTGGTGACCACCGGATCGCTCAGCAACTCCCCGGCGATGCGATCCGCAGCTTGCTCGCTGAGGTTCCCGGCAAGGAAGTAGAGGTCGGCGACCTCCACATGGTCGAGGTGAGCCATGCCCAGGGCGGCGACGTCGGGCAGGAGAGCCCTTCCACGCCAGTCGTCCAGACCGGGACGGAGTTCGACCTCTACTCGGTACACCTTGGTCCGACCCTGTTCGCTCACTGGCCTATCAGTCCTACGCGGCTGTTGTCGCCCAAGGTGACCTTGTAGGCCTTCGGCTTGAGCGAAGAGCGGGTGATCTCCACATTGCGACCGATGACGCTATCCTCAATCCGCTGATCAACGCCGTCGATGCGCGAGCCCTCCATGACGATACTGTGCTCGACCTCGCTCCCCCGAATCTCGCAGTGGTGGTAGATGCTGGTGAAGGGGCCGATGTAGGAGTTCACGATCTGGGTATGCTCGCCGATGATAGCCGGGCCGCGGATGACGCTGTTGTGTACCTCCGCTCCCGGCTCGACGACGACCTTGCCGATGATCTGCGACTGCTCATCAACCGTGCCCAGCACCGCCGGGGCGATGTCGTCCAGGATCAGGCGGTTGGCGTCCAGCAGGTCGCCCATCTTGCCGGTATCTATCCACCAACCTTCGTGCACGTGGGGATACACGGCCAGACCGCGATCCACCAAGTCCTGGATGGCGTCGGTGATCTCCAGCTCGTTGCGCCAGGAAGGCTTGATGTTGTTGACCGACTCCAGGATGTTGCTGTCGAACATGTAGATGCCGATGAGGGCGAGGTCGCTGACGAACTCAGCGGGCTTCTCGACCAACTTCACGATACGCCCGTTATCCAATACGGCGACTCCGAACTGCCGCGGGTCGGGGACGCGCTTGAGGACGATCTGAGCGTTCCAGTCGCTGGCAGAGAAGTCGCGGATCAGGTCCCGGATGCCGCCCTGGATGACGTTGTCGCCCAGGAACATCACGAACCGATCGTTCTGAAGGAAGTCGGCGGACACCTTGACGGCGTGGGCCAAACCGAGCGGTTGGTCTTGGCGGATGTAGGTGACCTCGGCGTCCCAACGGCTGCCATCGCCCACCGCCGCTATGATCTCCGCCGCGGTGTCGCCCACCACGATGCCGATCTCGCGAATGCCGGCATCAACTATGGCATCGATGACACGGAACAGCACCGGCCGGTTGCCGACCGGCACAAGCTGCTTGGCGCTCGTGTAGGTGATCGGGCGGAGTCGGGTGCCGCGGCCACCGCTGAGGATCAGTGCCTTCACCTGAATACCCTCCGGGCGGACCGAGAGCGGCCGCCAGCTATGCTAAGGAACGCCAATTGTGCTGGTTGAGTCAAGGTGGTCCTATCAGCCGCCAACCTGGTCGAGGACCGCGCCCAGGATACGAGCGCCCGCGCCCTCCAGCCGAGCGACAGCTTCATTCACGGCTGTCCGAGTGGTGCGGTAGGAGCTGACCACCAGGATCACGCCGTCCACGTGCGCGGACAGCAGCCCGGCATCGGCGGCGGGCAGCGCCGGCGGACCGACAACTACCACGGTTCTGCCCGACGCGATGAGTTCGGCGATGACAGCCGGAAGGGCGGGGCGGGCAAGAAGCGGTGCGGAGACGTCAACCTGCCCACCGGCAGGCAGGATGGCGAGCTTGGGCAGGGGGCCGTCCTGGAGGGCATCGGTCGGTGTCGCACCCGACTCCAGGCACTGGAACAGGCCCCGGCCGGTAGTCAGCCCGAGCCAATCCGCCAGCCTCGGATCACGTAGGTCGGCATCGACGACGACGGCGGCTTCGTCCGTCTCCGCAATCGCGAGCGCCAGGTTCATCGCTACCGCGTGACGGTTCTCCTGGGTAGTCGGCGAGGTTACCAGTAGCGAGCGGGGGGCTTGTCCGGAGTCGGTGTGGCTGAGCCGCGCCCGAAGAACGCGAAAAGCCTCCGCACGAGGGGAGGCTGGGTCATTCAGCAGCACCAGTTCAGGCGAAGTGGTTCTCTCCATGACGCGAGCTTCCCTTCCCTAGAAAACGAGGTAGACGAGGCTGGTCACCAGTACACCCAGCGCGATCCCACCCAGGAGCGGTAACGCCCAGACGCCGGCGGAAGGGCCCAACGCTCTCTCGGCCAAGCTGGGCAGCGGCTCTCCTGTGGTGCGGACCGTGCCGAGCACTGGCAAGGCGGCGTGCTTGACGATGTCCTCGGGCCGGCGCACGAAGTGCGAGTCCAGCCACTCGAGCAGGGCGATGATGCCCAGCCCGGCCACGGCGCCCAGGATACCGCCGGCGAGCGTGTTGATCTTCTTCTGCGGCCGCACCTTGGCCCCAGGAGTGGCGGGCCCGGAGGTGAAGACGCTCAGCCGATCGCTCTGGTCAAGTTTGTCGTTGAACTCCTTGATGTTCCAGATGAAGCTCTCCGCCATTTGCTGAGCGATCATGTTTGCTATCACCGGGTCGCGATCCTCCACCTCGATGATGAGTTGGAGGTCGGACTCCACCGCCTGAACATTCACCTTGTCCAGCAGGTCCTCCGGGGTGAGATCTAGGGGTTCCGGCATGGATCGAAGGGCGTCTACGGCGGTGTCGTAGGAGCGGATCTGGCTGGCATAGTTGCGCAGTTGGGCTTTGAGTGTCTGCGACAGACCCAGGTCGGGCCGGGCGCCGATCACGTTGAGGGCGACGGTAGACTGGTAGGTGGGTTCTTGCGCCAGGCTGAAGATGAGCGCGCTGACGGCCCCAAGCAAGGCCGTCACGATGACGATCCAGCCTCGCTGTCGAGCAATGCGTACATACTCTCCGAGAGGCACTTACCACACCCCCTGAGCGGCGCGGGAATGGCGCTACCGGTTACAAGACCAAACGGCATGCTAGCATAGCGGGTAGGCGGCGGCAACCTACCACAGGGTGAATCCGCCATCCACGACGAGGACCTGGCCGGTCATGAAGGCGGACGCATCGGACGCGAGGTATACGACCACCCCGCCCAGATCGGACGGCTCGCCGATGCGGCCGACCGGCGTAGCGTCCGTCCACTGGGCGGCGCGGGCAGGATCGGCAAGGAAACCGGTGTTGAGCGGGGTGCGCATGTACCCCGGAGCGATGGCATTGACGGTGACGCCCCGCGGAGCCCACTCAGCGGCCAGTGCCTTGGTCAGCATGACGACGCCGGCCTTTGAGGCGTAATAGGGGGCTTGGGGGACGTCGCGGTTGACGATCAGGGCCGACATGGAGGCGGTGTTGATGATGCGGCCCCGGCCGCGGTCGAGCATCCCCCGGCCGAAGGCCTGACAGCAGAGAAAGACGCCGGTGAGGTTCACGTCGATCACGGCCTGCCAGTCGGCGAGGCTCATCTCTTCGGAGGGGGCGCGGCGGCTGATGCCCGCGTTGTTGACGAGGATGTCGACCGCTCCGAACTGCTCGGGGACGGTGTCGGCGGCGCGCTCGACCTGCTCCGGCCGGCTCACGTCCATCGGCACCGCCATAGCCCGCCTGCCGAGGTCTCTGATTCGCTCGGCTACCGACCCCGCGGTGTCGGCGCGCACGTCGGCGACAACCACATCTGCCCCGGCTCCGGCCAGGGCCATGGCCATAGCCTCGCCGAGGCCCTGGCCGGCCCCGGTGACGAGAGCGACCTTGCCATCGAGACGGAATAGGTCGGTTGTGGTTCGCTCAGCTACTGTCATGTCGCCCTCGCTTGCCTCGCGTAATGAAGCACTCGTGCTGCTCGTGCTCCGGCCTCCGGGAGTCACTGACGTCCTCGGGCCGAAGATCCAGGACCTTGGTGACGCGGGCGCCGCGGCGCGCGAGCTCCTCGCCGTCGCCTACCGTGATTCGGCACCCTCGGCCGGCCTCGGCTTCCTTCCTTCCGCCCTAGAGGATGAGCAGCGTCAGAGCCAGGACGACCAGAGTCGCCGCCACCGCCTTGCGGAAGGTCTCCCGGGAAAGGCGCCCGAAGGTGAGGATGCCGACGTAGCTGCCCAGGAAGAGAGCCGGAAGGGCAGCGGCTCCGGTAAGGATGAGCGGCTTGGTGATCAGACCCGCGCTGATCAGGAGGACCAGCCGGTAGGCGTTCGAGATGGTGAAGTAAGAGCATAGCATTGCCTTGTAGCGGCCACCGTCCCAGTCCTGCATGGTGGCGTAGGCGATGACCGGTGGGCCGCCCATACCGAATGCACCACCGAGCACTCCGCCGATGACGCCGGCCAATGTCCCCCATCCCGAAGCGATATGCCCGCGCGGCCTCAGGCGGGAGCTGCTGACCTGCAGCGCAGCAAACAGCACCACCAGGGCCACAAAGCGCCTGGCGGACTGCTCGTCCAACACGGTGAGGGCGTAGACCCCCAGGGGCACGCCCACCGCCATGCCGGCAAGCGGATAGACCATGTCCCGCCAGTGCAGACAAGTGCGCACGCTCCAGAAGACGGTGACGGTGCTTGCCAGGCTGAGCACGCCGATCAGCACCGACGCCTGGCGCGCATCGCCGAACAACGGCAGAAGGGCCATGGCGACTATGCCGAAGCCGAAACCGGTCACACCCTGTGTATAGGCGGCCACAAAGACGCTTGCGATGGTTGCCAGCAGGGACCACACCGTGCAGTTCATCTGGCGCGGGGACTCACTAGCCTTCCCTGGCCCGGCTCTGCCAGCATCTCACCCTCTACCACCGCATCCCGGCCCCGCAGGATCACCCGGGCAATGCTGCCGCGCACGGTCATTCCCTCGAACGGCGTCCAGCCGCACTTGGTGTACAGGCGCTCGCCAAGCGTTGTCCGGCGGTTGAGGTCGACCAGGGTGATGTCCGCGTGATGCCCGGGTGCGAGGCGGCCTTTGTGAGGCAGCCCGAAGACGCGCGCCGGCCCTGACCCTATCAGTTCCACCAGGCGGGCAAGCGGCAGGCTTCCGGCAGCAACCGAATCGAGCAGCAGCGGCAGAGTGGTCTCCAGCCCGGGGACGCCCGATGGAGGCTTGGGGCCGGCCTTCTCTGCCGGAGTATGCGGGGCGTGGTCGCTGGCGATGAGGTCCACCTGGTCGAGAGCCTGCCAGAGTCCGTCACGGTCTGCCTGCCGGCGCAGCGGCGGGTTCATCACGGCGCGTGCCTCAAGGCGAGTCTCCACGTCGCGGGAGAGATAGAGGTGGTGAGGCGAGACCTCGACCGTGACGCGCACCCCCTGCGAACGGGCCAGGCCGATGGCGGCCAACTCCACCGCCGTGCTGGCGTGACATATGTGCAGGCGGCGGCCGGTATACCGCGCCAGAGCCAACGCCCGGCTCACGGACAATTCGGCGCAGATCGGCGGGCGCCGTTCACCGGTGCTGAAGAGACGCACCGCGTCCTCATCCTCGGCATGCACCGCCAACATCCGATCGGCGGGATACTGCTCGAAGACTCGCAACTGGTCGGCCAAGTCGGCCACCAGCAAGTCGCCGGTGGAGGAGCCCATGTACACCTTGAGCCCGATCGCCTGCGTGGCCTTGGCGGCTTCGTCGGTGTTGGTAGGAGTGGCCCCGAAGAAGAGGCCGACATCGCAGCACGCCTTGGCCTCCGCCAGCGCCGCCTTGGCCCGGAACGCCTCCAGGGTGGTGGTGGGCACGGGCGTGTTGGGCATGTCCAGGACGGTGGTGAAGCCGCCCGCCAGGGCAGCGCAGGTGCCGGTTGTGAAGTCCTCTTTGTGTTCGGCGCCCGGCTCCCGCAAATGAACGTGAGCGTCGATGCCCCCCGGAAGGGCTACCAGGCCGGCGCAGTGCAGTACCTCGGCCCCGGCCGCGTCCAGCCCTGGGCCCACGGCGACGATCCACTCGCCCTGAATGAGAATATCGGCCGTTGCGGCCGACTCAGGGGTGGCAACCAAGCAGCCGCGGAGCAGCCGGCGGCGCTCTCTCACAGCGCCACTCGGCGGCCGGCGGCATTGCGGGTGAAACGGGCGAAGTCGCGGTTGTCGCGTAGTTCCTGGATGTCGAACACCGGGCCGTCCTTGCATACCAGTTTGTCGCCCATGGCGCATTGGCCGCAGATGCCGAAGCCGCACTTCATGTAGCGCTCCAGGCTGATCTCGGCGGATATCCCGGTGTCCCAGCACATGCGCGCGACGGCGTAGAGCATGGCCTCGGGGCCACAGGCGGCAACCCGGTCGAAGCGGGTCAGTTCGGGAAGGATGGCGTCGGTGATGAAGCCCCGGTAGCCCACGTCGCCGCGGTCGGTGGCGAGCACCGTGGTGCAGCCGATGGCGTGGAACCGCTCCACCAGCACCAGATCCTCTCCGGTGCGCGCCCCGATGGCGAGAGTGGTGGCGATGCCCTGCTCACAAGCGCGTCGCGCCAGGAAGTGAAGAGGAGCCGAACCATAGCCGCCCGCGATCAGAAGCAGGTTGTGCCCGGCCACGGTAAACGGGCGGCCAAACGGTCCGCGCCAACCGACGGCGTCGCCGATCTGACGCTGGTGGAGGGCGGTGGAGAACGGGCCCACCCGCGCGACGGTGATGGTCAGTGGATCCGTGTCCATGATGGAGATGGGCTTCTCGCCCTCGCCGGGGAGCCACACCATGAGAAACTGGCCCGGTTCGGCTTCGATGCTGGTGTCCAGCTCGAACGTGGCCACGTTCCGGTTCTCGAACAGAACCCGAGTGATGTGAGACATCTGCGGAATCACTGCACTGCGCTCCCGGAGCGGCCGGGCGCGCCGGAGGGCAGGGCTCGTCCGCGTAGTTGCTCGACGTTTGCGATGCCCAGGCGGGCCATGATGGCGGCCAGCTCCGACGTCATGCACTGAAACACGTCCATGCCCCGGCGGTACACGGCGGTGCCCACGCCCACGGCCACCGCTCCGACACTGAGCATCTCGGCCACGTCGCGACCATCGGTGAGCCCGCCAATGCCGATCACCGGAACGGACACGGCGTTGCAGATGTCATAGACGCAGCGGACGGCGAGCGGGCGGATAGCCGGGCCGCTCATGCCGCCGACGCGGTTGGTCAGTACCGGCCGCGCCGTCTCCACGTCCAGCAGCATGCCCGGTCCGGCGGTGTTGATGGCGCTGATGGCGTCGGCGCCGGCGGCCACCACTGCTCGCGCGACTTCGGCGATGTTGGGCACGTTGGGCGAGAGCTTGACGACGACCGGGATGTTGGTGGCGCTCTTTACCCGCCGCGTGACCTGCCCGGCGACGTAGGGGGTGGAGGAGAACAGCTGGCCAAACTCCTCCTCGACGTTGGGGCAGGAGATGTTGGCCTCAATCAGGTCCGGCTCCGCCTCGGAGATGTAACGCGCCACGGTGCCGAAGTCGTAGACGGAGTGGGCGAAGATGCTGGCCACGATGGGCACTTGGTGCTCGCCGAGGAACTGCCGTGCTTCGCGGATCTCGCCGACCATAGCCTCGACGCCCGGGTTGGACAGGCCGACGGCGTTGATGACTCCGGCGCCGTAGTCCACCACTACCGGGTTGGAATGCCCAACGCGGGGTTTTAGGCTGCACGACTTGGTTACGACCGCCCCTGCACCGCAGCGCGCCACCCGAGCCAGCACCTCGCCGCTGAGCCCTACGATGCCCGAGGCGAGCATTGTGGGGTTGCGCAGGCGCACCCCGCAGATGGTAGTGGAGAGGTCGACATCCTCCGGTGACATCAGCGACTGCCTTCTAAGTAGTCGCGCACGGCCCTCGCCTGCTCGGCGGTGATGCTGCCGGCCGACTCCAGCGCCGCGGTCATTTCGAGCAGAGTGAAGAGCGCGTGGAGAGAGCAGCCCGCCGACGCCAGTTCCTCGCGGCCGCCCTGTTGCCGGTCGATCAGGACCAGCACATCGCGCACCACCAGGCCCTCGGCCTTAAGCTGCTCGACCGCTTCCAGCTTAGCCCCGCCGGTGGAGATAAGGTCGTCCACCACGAGGGCGGTTTCGCCGGCATGGAAGGCGCCCTCGACGGACTTCTTGGACCCATGCTGCTTCACTTCCGGCCGCGGGTAGATGAGGGGGCGCTCCATCTCCAGGCTGAGGGCCGTGCCGATCGGCAGTCCGCCCAGGGGAATCGCCGCCACCCGGTCGAACGAGAGGGGAGCGGCCGCCCGTGCTAGGGCGCGAGCCGCTTGCTTGAGCAGAGCCGGCGCCGACGGCAGCAGCCGCAGATCGACATAAATGGGCGAGAGCAGGCCCGACTTGAGCCGGAACTCTCCGAATTGGACGGCGCCGATCTGGTACAGGCCCTCGATCAGGCTCTGGAAAGGGTTATCCACCGGCTCCTCCTGGGCGCAAGGCGCGCATGTCGTCACGCATTCTCAGAGCCGCCGCGCGAGCCGCCTGGGCGAAATCGGGCCCGTCCGAGGCGAAGATGATGCCGCGCGACGAGTTGATCATCGGCGGGTCGCCCGCGGCTGTGAAGCCCCACTGAAGCGCGGCCTGGAGATCGCCGCCCTGAGCGCCCACCCCGGGCACGAGGAAGGGCAGGTCCGGCGTGACATTGCGCACCGCGTGGAGTTGGTGCGCCCTGGTGGCGCCGACGACTAGGCCCACGTTGCCCGCCTTGTTCCACTCCCGGGCCCCCTCGACAACCTTGATCCACAAGGCATAGTGATCCTGCAGGCGCATAGCGCCCGGATTGGAGGTGCGCGCCAGGACGTATAGGCCCTTGTCCTCGTAGGAGGCGAAGGGGAGGACAGCGTCGTCGCCCACGTAGGGGGA
Organism: Anaerolineae bacterium; assembly: GCA_040768685.1. Classification (GTDB taxonomy): domain Bacteria; phylum Chloroflexota; class Anaerolineae; order DRVO01; family DRVO01; genus Ch71. The sequence continues at coordinate 1,862,545 of JAXGMM010000001.1, read as the reverse complement.
CACCGTCACGGCGTCAAAGCCCCACACCTCGAAGGCGGCCTGGGCATAGGCGGATGCAGTGCTGCCGATGTCGCCGAACTTCCCGTCGAGGATGACGGGCACGTCCGAAGGGATGGCTTGCCGGAGCCGCTCAAGGGTGCGCACGCCCTCAGCGCCCTCGGCGAGGAAGAACCCTAGGTTGGGCTTGTAGCAGCAGGCGACGTCGAGGGTGGCTTCCACGATCTCGGTCAGAAAGCGTAGCAGTCCGTCTTCGCGGTCGCGCAGGTGTTCCGGCAGGCGATCGCGAACGGGGTCCAGCCCCACGCACACCCAGCTGTTCAGCGATTCCGCTCTCCTTCGCAGGCGGTGAAAGTAGCCCATGGCTCTACCTCAGACCGCGCCGAGGACGAGGGCAAGAAGGGCCATGCGCACATACACGCCATTGCGAGCCTGCCGGAAGTAGGCCGCCTGGGGCAGCGCATCCACCTGGTGGGAGATCTCATCCACGCGGGGCAGGGGATGCATCACCGTGACCTGACGGGCCGAGCGGGCGAGGAGTGGCGGATCGATGTGGAAGACGCCCTTGAACCGGTCGTAGTCGGCCGGCGAGGGGAACCGCTCGCGCTGGATGCGGGTGACGTACAGCACATCCGCCTCGCGCACAGCGTCGTCGATGTCCTCAGTCTCGCGATACTCTACGCCGTGGTTGCCAAGGTGCTCACGGATCCGTTCCGGCATGCGCAGTTCGCCCGGGGATACCAGCAAGACCTTGGCCCTGTAGTGGACCAGGGCCTCGGCGAGAGAGTGGGTGGTACGGCCGTACTTCAGGTCGCCCACCAGGGCGATGGTGCGGCCGTCGATTCCTCCCCGCTCGCGCTCAATGGTGTAGAGGTCGAGAAGGGCCTGGGTGGGATGGTTACGACTACCGTCGCCGGCGTTGATGAGCGGGATGGTCATGGCGTCGGCGGCCACCTGAGCGGCGCCGGACTCGGGGTGGCGCATGACCACCACATCGGCGTACTGCTCGATGGTGCGCACGGTATCGTCTATGGACTCGCCCTTGGCCACCGAACTGCTGGTGACCTCGGCCACGCTGATCACCCGCCCGCCCAGGCGGTGCATTGCCGCCTCAAAGGAAAGGCGCGTACGCGTGCTGGGCTCGTAGAAGAGGGTGGCGAGGATGTAATCGTCGAGCAGGTGGATGGTGCGCTCTTGCTGAAGCCGCGCCTCAAGGTCCCGAGATGTAGCCAGAACGAGGTCGATCTCCGCGCGGGTGAGCGCCGGGATCTCGATGATGTCTCTACCGGCAAGTGGGTTTCCCATCATTCCCTCCATGTCGTGTGTTAGAGCATCGCGCCGGCGGCACAAAAAAACCTTTGGGACAGACCCCAAAGGCGGTAGCCGGCACATCGGTCGTTCCTCGTTCTAGTAGTCGTATCGGCTTCGCCAACACCACCTGTCCGACTCCGGTTGCTTGTGGGGGAGTATACGATGAGCGGGGAGGATGGTCAAATGCCTTTGCCGCCCCCCTATCCCTATGCTAGCATCCGTTGGCTCGTACTACGGACGGCCACTCAGGAGGCCACGCGATGGAGAAGGTGAAGGTAGCTCTGATCGGCGCCGGCTCGATGGCGAACTCGGTCCACTACCCGTCTCTTGCCGAGATGGACGACGTTCAGATGGTGGCGCTCTGCGACCTGGTGCCCGACAAGCGTGAGGAGACTGCCCGTCGCTTCGCGATTCCTCGCACGTACTCCGACTATCGGGAGATGGTGGAGAAAGAGAACCCCGACGCTGTCTATGTTCTGATGCCGCCATACCACCTGTTCGATGCCGCCGTCTACTGCCTGCAGCAGGGCAAACACGTCTTCGTGGAGAAGCCGCCGGCAGTGACGACGTTCCAGACCCTCGAGTTGGCCAACTGGGCGGAAGCCAAGGGCTGTGTCACCCAGGTCGGCTTCAACCGCCGCTACATCCCCCTCATGGTTCGGGCGCGGGAGATGCAGCAGCAGGCGGGGGACCTCAACCTGGCCGTGTCTACCTTCTACAAAGCGCAGCCGGACGCCCTGTACTACAATGGCGCCATCGATGTTCTGCACTGTGACGCTATTCATGCCGTCGATGCGCTGCGCTGGATGGGCGGCGACACCGTGGCAGTGGCCTCGCACGTCTCGGGCAGTGGCGAAACGCCGCGCCTGAACCGTTGGATGGCGGTGATGGAGTTTGAGGACGGCGGCACCGGCGTGCTTCTGACCAACTGGGACTCCGGCGCCCGCGTGCACACGTTCGAGATGCATGCCCCCGGATTTGCCGCTTTCGTCAACCCGGACAAGGGCGGGCGGGCGGTGATCTACCGCGCCGGGCAGGATCCGCTGACCATCACCTCGGAGGAGGCGGCCGAGTCCGATGCGTGGCACAAGCTCTATGGGTTCTTCGGTGAGAGCCGTAACTTCATAGACTGCATCAAGGCCGGGGTGGACAGCGACTGTAGCTTCGCCGATGCGGCACGGAGCATGGCGCTGGCAGACGACATCCTGGCTGGGATGATCTAGGGGGAACTGATGGCGGAGCGCAGGATACTCTATCTGCCGCCCAGGACTCTGTCGGCGGACATCCTTTCGCCTCAGGCGCGCTCGATCCTTGAGGGCCTCGGTCAGGTGATCTGGAATGAGACAGACCAGAACCTCGCGCCCGATGAGGTGCGCGCCCTTCTGCCGGGCGTCGAGGCCGTGGTCACGTCCTGGGGCTCGGCTCCGCTGACCGCGGACCTGCTGCGGGCGGCGGAGTCGCTCAAGGTAGTGGCGCACGCCGCCGGATCGGTGAAGCACCTGATGGCTAAGGAGGGCTACGACCGCGGCATTGTGATGCTGAGCGCTGCCGCCGTGATCGCCGATGCTGTGGCGGAATACACCATCTGGGCAATGCTGAGCGGGCAGCGTAACCTCTATCGCTACGATCACCGCATGCGCGTCGAGCGGGGCTGGAAACGCCCCGAGGACGGTTGGGGCCACGAGGTCTACTACAAGCGAGTGGGCATCGTCTCCGCGAGCATGGTCGGTCGACGCGTCATGAAGCTGCTGGCGCCCTGGGGCTGCGACGTGATGGTCTACGATCCCTACCTGAGCGACGTGGCGGCGGCCGAGTTGGGCGCTCGTCGAGTCAGCCTGGAGGAGTTGATGTCCACCGCCGACATCATCTCCGTCCATGCCCCGAGCACCGCCGAGACGGCCAAGATGATCACCGCCCAGCATTTCGCGTCTATTAGGGACGGCGCGCTGTTCATCAACAGCGCTCGCACCTGGGTACTCGATGAGGAGGCTCTCGTCGAGGAACTCAAGAAGGGGCGGTTCCAGGCGTACCTTGACGTGTTCGGCAAGGAGCCTTTGGCGGCCGACAGTGTGTTGCGCGACTTGTCGAACGTGTTCACCACGCCGCACATGGCCGGCGCCAGCACGGAGTCTCGCGCGCGTCTAGTGGAGGGCGTGGCTCTCGATATGGCCCGTTTCTTCGCGGGCGAGCCTCTGCAGATGGCGGTGACTTGGGAGCGGCTGCAGATCATGGCCTAAGGCCGTGCCGACGAGCCAGTTCCTGCTGAGAAGGTTCTCGGCCTCAGCCGGTGTGCAGTTGGCCGGCTGAGGCCGCCTGTTTCCTCGGACGACGAGAGGGGACGTGGAAGACTTCGATGTCATAGTGATCGGTGCGGGCGTGGTGGGCGCCCTGTGCGCCCGCGAACTGAGCCGTTACAACGTCCGGGTGCTCCTCGTGGAAAAGGGCGCCGACGTTTGTAGTGGTGCGAGTAAGGCCAACTCCGGCATTGTTCATGCCGCCACTTCACCTCGCCCGGGGAGCCTCAAGGCTCGCTACTGCTCTCAAGGGCGCCGTCTCATGCCCGGGCTGTGCAGCGACCTCGCCGTGCCGTTCCGACCGGTCGGTGCGTTGACGGTGGCACTGGGCGAGCGCGAGGTCAGGGTGCTGCGAGGCCTTCTCGCCCGGGGGATAACCAACGGCGACGAAGGGCTGGAGATAGTCGCGGGCGACCGTCTGCACCAGATGGAGCCGGCCCTTTCTGAGGGCGCTGTCGCCGCCCTCTACGCGCCGAACGTGGGAGTGGTCAACCCGATGCTGCTCACCATCGCGGCGGCGGAGAACGCTGTCGCCAACGGCGTGACCCTGTTGCTGAACACCGAGGTGACCGGAATCGCAACTGACGGCGGGCGGGTGAGCGGGGTCGCCACGAATCGGGGCGAGTATCGCTGTCGCTACCTGGTTAACGCCGCCGGGGCGCACTCCGACGAGATCATGCGGCTGGCCGGCATTGACGAGATCCGTCTTCGGCCTCGGCGCGGCGACTACTTCGTGCTCGACCGGCCGGACCGCGTGCCCGGCAGTCAGGAGCCCGGCCGCAACCGCGAGGGTGAGCCTCTAGTTGGGCACGTCATCTTCCCGATTCCCACTCCGGCCAGCAAAGGCATTCTGATCACCCCCACGACTGAGGGGAACCTGCTCCTTGGTCCGACCTCGACGGTGACGTCCTACCGTGAGCATCCGCCGGTGGACGGCGATGGTTTGGCCGTGGTGGAGGAGCAGGTCAGGAAGATGGTTCCGTCGCTGGATCTGCGGCGTTGCATCTCGGTGTTTGCCGGCAGCCGGCCTTCGGGCTCACGCGACTTCGTTGTGCGGTTGGAGCAGAGGCCGGCGGGCATGCTCAACCTCGCCGGCATCGAGTCACCGGGATTGACGGCGGCCCCGGCCATCGCTCAGACCGCGGTGGAGATGCTGGCTAAAGCCGGTCTGGAGACTGCGCCCAACCCCAGCTTCAGTCCAGTGCGTTCGGCGCCGCGTCGGGTAACGGAGATGAGCATCGAGGAGCGGGCGGACCTGGTGGCCAGGGAGCCCGCGTACGGCCGCATCATCTGCCGTTGCGAGGAGGTCAGCGAGGGTGAGATTGTGGCGGCGATCCACGCGCCGGTACCGGCTACCACCCTCGATGCCCTGAAGAAGCGGCTGCGGGTGGGCGCCGGGCGCTGTCAGGGAGGCTTCGACCTTCCGCTCGTGGTCGAGATCCTGGCGCGCGAGCTGGGGATGAGCCCCTACGAGGTCACCAAGTCCGGGCCTGGATCGCCCGCGCTCGTCGGCTCCAGCCCGGCGGGACGGGAGCGTTACCTGTGAACCGCGTGACCTGCGATGTGGCCGTTATCGGTGGGGGGCCGGCAGGGCTGGCTGCCGTGGTGGCGGCTGTTGGGGCCGGAGCGGAGACGCTGCTGGTGGAGCGTCACGGAGAGTTGGGCGGCGTTCTGCCCCAGTGTATCCACCCTGGCTTCGGCCTCAAGCTCTACGGTGAGGAACTGACAGGGCCCGAGTATGCACATCGGTGGATAGCGCAGGCAGACGGCGTGCGGCGACTCACCGACGCCATGGTCGTTTCGGTGTCCCCCGGGTTCACCGTGTGGGTCACCGGACCGTCTTCCGGTCTGACCGAGGTCCAGGCGCGGTCTGTGGTGCTTGCCATGGGGTGCCGGGAGCGGACCCGGGGAGCGATTGCCATACCCGGCACGCGGCCGGCGGGCGTGATGACCGCGGGGACGGCTCAGCGGTTGGTCAACATCCACGGCCATATGCCGGGCAAGCGCTTCGCTGTCCTCGGTTCCGGAGACATCGGCATGATCATGGCCCGGCGGCTCACGTGGGAAGGCGCGGAGGTGGTGGGCGTCTACGAGCTGCTGCCCTACCTCGCCGGGCTCCGGCGCAACTACGTGCAGTGCCTGCTGGACAACGACGTCCCTCTGCACCTTGGCCATACGGTCACCGAGATCCATGGCGACAGCCGGCTCACCGGCGTGACTGTCTGCCGGGTGGACGAGGCGCTCTGCCCCATTCCGGCCACGGCCCACTTCGTCCCCGCAGACACGCTTCTGCTCTCGGTTGGGCTCATCCCGGAGAATGAGCTCACGCGCGCCCTGGGCGCCCGGATTGACCCTGTCACGGGCGGGCCCAGCGTGGACGACCAGATGCAGACGTCAGTGGCCGGGCTATACGCCGCCGGCAATGTGGTTCAGGTCCACGATCTGGCTGACGACGTGAGCCTGATGGGCGAGGTCGCCGGCCGCGCGGCGGCGCGCTATGCCCTCGATCACGAGATGGGCCTCGCCTGGGCTGCCGTTCGCGCCGGCGAGGGCGTGCGCTCGGTGGTTCCGCAACGTCTCCGACTGCCGGCCGATTCCGGTACCGGACTTGCCCTGCGGGTGCGCCGACCGGTAGAGCGTCGATGCCGGCTCGTCCTTCGAACCGACGGCAAGACCATCGCTCGCCGCTCGCTTGAGTACGCCCGGCCGGGCGAGATGACCGAGATCCGGCTGGGCGAGCGGGCGGCCGCGGCGATTCGGCCGGGGGGTGAAGTGGTGGTGGACATGGAGGAGCAGTGAGTGCTGCCGGCGAGACCCATGAGGTGATCTGCACCGCGTGCCCCAGAGGCTGTCCGCTCCAGGTGCGGGTACTGCCGGAGACGGTGAAGGTGGAGGGAGCGAGTTGCCGCCGCGGCACATCCTTCGGCGAGGCCGAGGTGCGCGATCCGCGGCGCGTGCTGACGACCACGGTGCGTGTCGTTGGCGGCGCAGCACCAGTGGCGCCGGTGCGCAGCAAGACGCCCCTGAGTCGGCTGTCCATAGAGCAGGCGCTGGCGGAACTCCGCACAGTCACGCTTATGGCGCCGGTGGCGCTTCACCAGGTGGTGCTGACCTCGGTCGCGGGCCAGGAAGTGGCGATCGTGGCCACCGCCCCGATCGGCGCTCTGTAATGGAGGAACTGCGTAACTCAAGTGACGGTTCGGAGTGCCGATACTGACTGCGGCGGTCACCACATGGTAGTATCTCAGTCAGGGTTGGCACTTGCCTTCAGCGGTTCGGAACGTCGAGTAGATCGGCACCGAGTCGAGGACAATTGACCCGCAAGGAGTAGGTCACATGCGCACTAGGTTGGCGGTAGTACTGGTGATCATCCTCTCGCTCATGCTCACGGCATGTGGCGCCACCCCCGCCGTGCAGGACGCATCGGTTCGAGCCGGTTCGCCGGCGAGCGTCAGCGGCTTGGTACTCAGCGACGCCGGCCCCTCGCCGGCCGGCTGGCAGTCGGTAGGCGACGACGTCGGGAACGCGCAGATGGTTCTGGTGGCCGGAACGGTCACCCCCGGCTCGACGCCGGCCGCGGGGCGCGGAGCCGGTGGATCGGTGAAGCGTCCGGCCGATGAGCCGGCAGAGGTCCTGTCCATCCGCAGCCATACGGCGTGGATCACCGACGAGGGTGGAATCAACATTGTCGGTGAAGTGGTGAATGTCTCTGACCAAGCAGTGGACACCTTGGTCAGCGTCGTGGCCACTCTGACCGACGTCGACGGCAATGTAGTTGAGGGCGACTTCAGCACCTACCTTGATCGTCCCGTGATTCAGCCCGGCGAGACCAGCAGTTTCTGGATGCCTCTCTACGCCGGCGAGCTCGGCGATGTAGTGGCGGACGATATCTCAAATTACGAGCTCACCCTGTGGATCAGTGAGGATCCATCGCTGGAAGTTGAGCTTGCCGTCGTGTCGTCGGAGGCAGGGGAGGAAGACGATTACTTCATGATCTCGGGCGAGGTGGAGAACCAGACCGACCTCAGCTTCGACGTCCTGTTCGTCTACTCCACGCTCTATGACGCCGACGGCGAGGTCATTAATGCCACGCTGGATTGGGCCTTCCCCGACGAGCCCCTAGCCCCTGGCGACTCGATGGAGTTCGAGGGCGTCTTCTACGATCACTTTGAGGATGCCGATTCCTTCTACGTGTTCGTGACCGGCTATGGATCCGCCCCGGACATCGGGAACGCCGACAACACCGTCCGGCTGTCCTCTGCTGACGGCGTGTTTGAGTTGGCGAGCTACTCCGGCTTCGTGTCGGAGTACGGCGGGATCAACATCGTCGGCGAGGCGGTGAACATCTCCGATGAGACCGTTGACACGCTGGTCGTAGTAGAGGTCCTCCTGTACGACGAAGACGGCGAGCCTATCGGTGCACCGGCCAAGGCCTTCCTCGACCGACCGGTCATCGAACCAGATGGCATCTCGAGCTTCTGGGTGCCCATCTACGAGGAGGATCTCGGCGGAGTCTCGGTGGACGAGATCAGCGACTTCGAGATTGTCCTCTGGGTCAGTGATCGGCCCTCACCGGACGTCGAACTGACGGTCACCGAGGTAGAGGGTGGCGAAGAAGACGGCTTCTTCCGGATTGGGGGCCGGGTGCTTAACGAGACCGATCTGGACTTCGAGAGCCTCACCGTCTACTCCACCCTCTATGACGCTGATGGCGACGTTCTAAACGCCACTCTGGACTGGGTCTGGCTTGATGAGCCCCTGGCCCCCGGCGACGAGGTCGACTTTGAGGGGTTCTTCTACGAGCAGTTTGAGGATGCCGACTCGTACTACGTCTTCGTGACCGGTTACGACATAGAGAGCCAGCTCGAACTGACCGGCGATCCGATCATACTCAAGGCTGCGGACGGCGTGCTTGAGGTCGTCAGCCACACCGGTTTCGCGACCGACTACGGCGTCATCAACATCGTGGGAGAGGCCGAGAACATCTCCGACGCGCCTCTGGACACCGCTGTCCTCGTTGAGATCACGCTGTACGACGAAGACGGTGAGGCACTCGGAGATGAGAACCTGATGGCCTATCTCGATCGGCCGTCCCTGCAGCCGGGCGATGTCTCCAGCTTCTGGGTACCCATCTACGAGGATCAGCTTGGCGGACTCGCGCTCGACGATGTCGCGGACTATGAGATCTCGCTGTGGCTAACTGAGGATCCGGTCCGGGATATCGAACTAGAGGTCGTTGAGGCAGAGGGCGCCGAAGAAGACTGGACCTTCACTATCCGGGGCACGGTGCGCAACCAGACCGAGATGGAGTTCACCACCTTGCGGGTCTACTCCACCCTCTACGACGAGGACGGCGCGGTGATCAACGTGACCGCGGACTGGATGGACTTGGATGAGCCCCTAGCTCCCGGTGAAGAGGCCGAGTTCGAGGGCTACTTCCTCGACAACTACGAGGAGGCGGACTCGTACTACGTCGTGGTGGTCGGGTATGTGCCGCCTAAGGCGGAGCTGGAGAGCGGGCTCTCTTCGGCAGACGGTGTCTTCGAGGTGACCAGCCATACCGGGTTCGCTTCCAGGTATGGCGGACTCCACGTGGTCGGTGAGGCAGTCAATGTGTCCGAGGAGACCATCGATACGATGGTCTTGGTGGAGGTCTACCTCTACGACGATGACGGCAACGTGATCGGCGATGGCGACATGACGGCGTACCTCGACAGACCGATCATCGAGCCGGGCCAGGCCAGCACCTTCTGGGTGCCCATAGTCGCTGAGTCCCTCGGCGAGTACACCGAGGATGATGTGGCCGAGTACGAGGTTGTCCTGTGGGTGACCGATGAGCCATCCCCGGACATCGAGCTGACGGTGGAGGAGTTCGACGGAGGCGTCGAGGGCGGTGTCTTCTACGTCTGGGGCACCGTGAGCAACCAGACCAGGCACGACATCGGCGGGATCAGCGTCTACTCGGTTCTGTATGACGAGTACGGCGACGTCGTCAATGCTACCCTGGACTGGATCGTACTGGACGAGGTCCTTGAACCCGGCGACGAGACAGAGTTCGAGGGCTACTTCCCAGAGCACTTCGGGGACGCTGACTCCTTCGATGTGATGGTGACGGGCTACACCACCGAGGCTCTCGGCTGGTAGTGCTTGCCTGTCCGCCGGATCGGGGCCGGGGACCACAGGTCCCCGGCCCGATCTGTGCTTGGGGGACCCGTGCGGAGGCCGGTGGGTGAATCAGGCGGAACGGCTGTCCGCTTTCATGTCATGCGACGTTCGTGGTCGCTACCCCACGGCGGTGAACGAGGCGCTGTTTGGCGCCATCGGCCGCGGCCTGCCTGAGGTCTGGCCGGGGTCGCGCTCCACCCTTGTGGTGGGCGATGTCCGCGCCAGCACTCCCAGCTTGATCTCGGCTCTGGTGGGCGGGTTGGCGCCGGATCCGGTGACCGTCTCCTGGCCGCTGTCCACTCCACTGGCGTACTTCGTGTCGCGGCAGCAGCAGCTCGGTCGGACGCTCATTGTCACCGCCTCCCACAACCCCGCGGACTACAACGGCCTGAAGCTGCTGCACGGTCAGAGACCACCTACAGCCGATGATCTTCGGCGGCTGCGCCTGTCGACGGAGAGGATCCTGTCCGAAGGCGGCGCGCTTGCTCCGGCGCAGATCCGCCCGGCGGACCCGTCGGCCTGGGTGACCGACTACGTTGGGCGCCTGTCGCGCCTGGCGCCGGCGACGCGCCCGCTGCGCCTAGTTGTCGATCCGGGCAATGGTTGCCTCTCTGGACTGGCGGCCCGCGCACTGGTTGCCGCCGGCCATCAGGTGAGCGAGATCAACGGTGAGGTGAACGGCGGCTTTCCTTCCCGCGGCCCGGATCCGACTGCCCCAGGGGCCCTCAGCGGGCTGTCCGGTGAGGTCGAGCGCCTCGGGGCCGACTTGGGCGTGGCCTTCGATGGCGATGGGGATCGGGCCGTCTTCGTTGATGGTGAGGGCGCCCGGGTGCCGGGAGACGTAGTGTCCTTCCTCCTCGCCGCCGAGTCTGCCGAGACGGATCCCGATGCCCCGATCGTGCTGGACGTCCGCACGTCTCGGTCCCTGTCACACCTCCTTCAGGAGCGCGGCGTGACAGTGGTGTGGTCGTATCCCGGCCATGCTCTGGTGAGGACGGCAATGGCGGAGCACGGGGCCTCCTTTGCCGGCGAGACCAGCGGCCACTACTTCTTCGGCGATCTTGGACACGATGATGGGCTCTATGCCGCCCTCCGGCTGGCTCGTCTTGTCGGGTCCGGAGGCAGCCTGGCGGACCTGGTGGCCTCGCTTCCCCAGGTGCACAGCCTCGACGAGATGCGCCTGCCTTTTGCGGGCGAACCGGCGGCCGTCTACGATGCCATTGAGCAGGCTTGCCCCGGCGCGATAGTCGAACGGGGAGCGAGTGGAATCGGCCTGGAGTGGGACGGCGCTTGGGTGCTTGTGCGTCCCTCGATCACAGAACCGCTGCTGACTGTCCGGGGCGAAGCAGACTCACTAGAGGATCTGGCCCGGCTGAAGTCGATCGTATCGGCCGCGCTGGCCGGGGCCGGCGTCCAGCTGCTGGACGAGTGAGGGTGTCCCCGCCGCCTCGCCGATCTCGCGCAGCCGGTTCCGACAGGACGGCTGAGAAACGGAGTAATGGGTGGTAACCGCGAACGACGGAACGGCAATGTGGGCGTCATGGTGCACCGACGCCGCTAGGCGCGCAACGGCATGGGCAGAGGCAAGGCTGATCGAGGAGGCGCAGCACCTCCCTCCGTCGGCCGCGTTCGGCGACGGGTATGCGGGCCTGCTGGCTTCCGCTACCCTGGGCGACGCGCAGACCGTGTCCCATCTGCTCGACCACGCGGCGCGGCACTGGATGGTGGCTCCCGGCGAGTACCACCTGTTGGATGAGCCGCAGCGCCAGCGGGAAAGGAGCCTGTGGCGGTCGTCATGCCTCTTGCTTGCCGCCGCCAAGCGCGGCCGCGTTGACCTCATGTCCCGGGCGGCGCTGGAGCGCGTGATGTCGTACCAGCACCGCTGTGGCGGCTTCTTCGGCATGGACCCGGGACAGGGTCACGGCCTTGTAGAGGCGTTCACAAGCGCCTGGGCGGGGCGCGTGGCACTGCGGATGTCCTGGCATGAGCGGGCGCGACAAGCGGCCCTGCTTCTGACTGAGATGCTGTACATGCAGCCCGACCCGGAGGGCCGCTTCTACTTCGTCTACGACAGCACGAACTCCGCCCTCATGACGCGCTGGCGAGAACGCGAGCCCCAGGCCCGCTACGTGGACTACTCGGACGTCTCCGGCGAGACGCATCAGATGGGAACGGCGTTGGCCTTCCTCTCCGAGATGCACCTAGCGGACCCGGCGGGTGGTTGGGAGAGGCCTCTCCGCGGGTACCAGGCGCTCTTCAAGCGGTGGAGCGGCCTTCTGCGCTCTCTGCCCGCGATAGGCGCCGTGGCCGAGGGATTGGCCCTAGCCGGCTGGGCGTTGCCCGATCTTGCCGGCGAAGTGGCTCCGCTTGTGGAGGAGGCGATCCGCGGCGTGGCACAAGCGCAGTTGCCGACCGGCTGCTTTCGGGCGTGGGACTGCGGGCTGGCCGAGGCCTACGACCGCGGCTTCACGGCGATGGAGACGACCGGTTGGACCGCCCTTTGCCTATCCGGGACGGCACAGGCCCTAACGGCGACGCTGGGCCGGTCCCGGTAGCGACTGTGCTGGTTCGGGCTTCCCGCTGACTGCTATACCCCCAGTCAATCCTGTAAGTGATTGGGTGAGGAGTATTGGCAAACGCTCCTGAGGCATTGCACCTATCGATGGTCGCCCTCCGGGAGCGACCGGTTCGCCCTGGATCGAGGCAGGAGATAGCGCCGTCATGCCGACGGCCCGCGAACTGGCGGCGCCGGCAAGTCCGGGCGACGCGGTCGTGATGTACGTCTCGACCAGTGATCCTCCTCCACAGCCTCGACCGGATCAGCTTGGTCTGGGTGAGGTCCTTGCCGACGTGGCTCCGAGCCGCTATTGGCGTGGAACGACCTACGACGTGTACACCGGTCGCGGCTGGGCCAACACCCGAACCGACGTCGTGGCGCTGGCGGTCGGCGACAAGGTGCAGGTGCCGGAGGGGCCACGCAAAGAGGTGGCGCAGGAGTTCCGGATTCTGCTGCCGCACGAGGCACTCCTCTATGCCGTTGCCGAGCCGGTCGCACTGGGCGATGGAACGGTACGTGGTCACTGCCGGCCAAGCGCACTCCTGGCCCGAGGCCTACTTCCCCGGGTTCGGCTGGGTGGAGTTCGAGCCCACGGTCATCCAGAGCAGCATACAGCGGCCCCTCGGCTTGGACGCGAGTGGAGCCGGGCGGCCCCCTTCTCGCACCGTCGCCGCTGCGAGGCGTAGAGCACCCACCCGGTGGGTGGGGGGCTCGGCGGCGTGCTGGCGGGGGTCGTAGCCACGGCCTGGTGGGTGCGCCGGCGGCGAGTGCCTACCAATCCGGTCCTTCGAGCCTATTGGGGGATGCAGGTGGTGGGGGAACGACTGGGCGTGGGGGAAGCGGCATCAACGCCAAGGGAGTACGCCGCCGCCTTGGCTGTGAGGGCGCTCCAGCTGTACCCCGATGGGGAACGAGGCGCAGACGGCCCGGTGACGATCGAGGCCGCTCTGGGTGAGGTAGCATCGGCCTACGAGGCGTGGCGTTACGGGCGCAGCGAGGGCCGGCCGATTAGCGGCTGGCGGCGAGCTGAAAGGGAGTTGTGGCTGCTCTCCGCCCGAGAGGCGCCACGCGCTCTGATAAGAGAGACGGGCGCGCTGATCCGCCGCCGGCTGACGCGGCGGTCACGCTCCTAAGCGAACTCCTCCAGGAACGCGGCCACTTGTGCTGCCGTCGGCAGAGAGGGTATCCCGCCCTTCTTCGTGGCTGTCAGTGCGCCAACGGCATTCGCGTAGCGCAGGATCTCCTCTAGGTCCAGCGGTCCCAGAAGCGATGGATCGCCCAGGGCCATGATCCCCTTGAGGGCAGCAGCCATGAACCCGTCGCCACAGCCCGTGGCGTCCACCGAGCGGACCGTGTAGCTGGGGACTTGCCCGCTGCTGCGCGGCGTGACGTAGATGGAGCCCTCGGCCCCCAGAGTCACCAGGCAGACTTTGGGACCCAACCCGAGGAGGTCCTTGGCGCCCGCGACCAGATCGCTCTTGCCGGCTAACAAGCGCACCTCTCCCTCGTTCACCTTCAGCACGTCGCACAGGGGAAGGGTGGCAAAGATGCGCTCGCGGGCAGCAGCCGGCGGCCACAGGGCGGGGCGGTAGTTAGCGTCGAAGCTGACAAAGCCACCGCCACTGCGTACCATCTCGGCCGCCGCTAGGTTGGCGGACCGGCAGGGATCAGCGATGAGGGCGATGGAGCCGAAGTGAAAGCACTGGCAGGAGCGGAGGAAGGCTTCGTCAAGCTCGTCCGGCCGGTAGAGCATGTCGGCGCTGGGGTGGCGAAAGAACATGAACTGGGGGTCGTCTGGCGTGGGCAGGGCGACAAAGGCTAGCGAAGTGCGTGCCTTGCTCGTCGCCAGGAGGCGACTGACGTCCACCCCCGAGGCGGCCAGAGTCTCCCGGATGTGGACGCCGAAGGGATCCTTTCCGACCTTGCCCATGAAGGCGGTGTCGATGCCTAGCCGAGCCGCGGCCACGGCCACGTTGGCAGGCGCGCCGCCCGCAGCCCACGTGAACAATCGAGCCTCAGTCAGCGATATCCCTGGCCGGTCGGCCAGAAAGTCGATCAGGACTTCACCGGTGCAGACCAGGTCAGACATCGTCTCCCTCGTCGGCAGCGAATGCCGCAGCTGCCATGCGCACGTTGGGCTCAACCTCGTGATCCCGCATGCCGACCGTCATGACGTCGCCTGGTTTGAGGACGCTGACGGCGTAACGGAAGCAAGGCTCCGGCTCGAAGCGGCCTGCACCCAGGGCCTTGATGGCGACAAAGGGTTTGGGCACGGAGCGAATGGTCTCCGCGGCAAGGAGCTCGTCCCGACAGATGTCGGGCGACTGGGGAATGTGTCGCAGGGGCAGCACGTAGAAGTCGGCTCCGACGTTGCCTTCTTCGGCGGCGCGAATCACCGCGGGGCGATGGGCGCCAATGCCGGCCGTAAGCCCAAGGCTCTTGATGTAAGCCACCAGGTCGCGCAGGTAACCCAGACGGCCGTCCTCGAAGGCATTGTCTCCGGTGGCGCCGTGGACATAGATGGCCATGGGCCCGTGCTTGGCCATAGTCTCGATGTTCGACTCGACTCGCCCGTCAACGTATTGGTCGGGCGCGGTCTGCCCCAGCCAGTGAAGCACCGGCCGGTCCGGTTGCGTCTCGGACCAAGCGCGGTAGTTGTCCAGCCAGCGGAACACGTTGCCGTCGCCCCGGCCGTGGAAGGCATTGATGCCCGCTTTGACGGCGATCGTCATCGTCTCCAGCACCTTGGCGTCGGTGAAGTACTCACGCAAGCGCCTGCCGGCATCGGGGTCCTCAGGGCGGTGGGCCATGCCGGAGAACGGGTTTCCGCCCAGCAACATGCGGCTAACCTGTCGCCCAGCGAAGGTCACCTTAGGCAGGGCAGGTGCTGACTCGGCGGTACTGCAGCCGGGGCACGGAGGCTCCATTTGTTCCTCCTCCAGAAGTGGCGCCCGAGGCGTCGGTATCGGGCGGCTTGGATCATCTCTCGAACCACCGCGTTTCTAAGGCAACTGCCCCCGCCGGTCAAGCGCAAGCAGGGCCGGGAGGGGCAGCTAGGGCCGGGTGGCGGTCCACTAGAGCGGCAAGAGCAGCTCTCGAAGCGCTTCTGCCGCCTGGCGGAAGAGATCCTCGCCGGTGAAGCCCTGGCTGGCGCCGGCAAAGACCAGGTGCGGTTCAAGGGAGAGGAAGCACCGGTCGCCGCGATCCTTCAGCGCCCGCAGCAACTCCCGGACTTGGCCGTCGCCCTGGCCCGCTGGGACCACGCGCCCGTCCTCCAGGAGGGCATCCTTGATATGAGCGTAGACGACGTAATCCCCTAACAGGGGCCAACCGCGCTCGAACGGCTGCTCGACGCCAACCTGGACGTAGTTGGCGGGGTCGAACACCGCCCGAAGCACCGGCGAGTCCACGGAACGCAGTATGTCGGCGCAGCGCTCCGGGGTGTCGCCGTAGATGTCTTTCTCGTTCTCATGGAGCAGCACGATGTCGGAGCCCTCGGCGGCACGCACCATCGCCTCCATCCGTCGTAGTACCTCGGTGCGATGGTTGTCGGCCGCGCCCGGCTCGACATAAAACGAGAAGAGCCGGACGTATGCGGTGTCCAGGAGGTGCGCGATCTCCATGATCCGCTTGAGGTCATCGAGGTGAGGTTCCAGCGGCGAGTCGATGGGCACCTTGCCTATGGGCGACCCGATCGCTGAGACGCCCATCCCCCGCGCCTTTAGGGCGGCGCCGATTGTCTCGACATCCTGGTTGGAGAAGTCGAGCACGTTCTTGCCCCACACTCCGCGCAGCTCCAAGTGGTGGATGTCCATCCGCAGTAGGGCATCCAGCTGCTGGTCCAGCTCGGCCGCTATCTCATCGCCGAATCCGCTGAGCACGAACATTGGGTCTCCTTGGCCGGTCACTGTCCTTCCGCTCACGATAGCTCAGACAGGCGGCGCTGCAGTCCGGCCAACCGCTCCCCGACCTGCTGACAACGGGCTCTCTCACGCTCCACGACTGCCTTGGGCGCTCTCTTGACGAAGCTGTCATTGCCCAGGAGTCCCCGGGAATGCGCTAGTTCGGCCTCAGCGGCCGCCACCTCCTTGGCCAGGCGCTCCCTTTCCGCGTCAAGGTCGATCATCTCGGCCAAGGGCAGGTAGACCACAACGCCGGGGCCCACCACTGTGGCCGACTTGGGCAGCGCTTCCACTTGCTCCTCGATGAGGAGGGTGCGATCATCAACGCGAGCAAGGGATGAGATGACCGCCGCCTGGGAACGCAACGACTGGGTCCACTCTCCGGCCCCAATGACGGCGCGGATCCGCTTGCCCAGGTCCACCTTGTACTCCGCTCGGACGTTGCGAATGCCGCGAACGATATCCATGACGCGGCTGAACTGCTCCTCCACGGCGGCGTCTGGGGCGCCGGGCGCGGGCCAGGCTGCCACTATCAGCGCCTCGCCCTCGTGGGGCAGGTACTGCCAGATAGCCTCGGTGACGAAAGGCATGAACGGGTGGAGCAGACGGAGTGCCCGCTCGAACACGTACACCAGCACCCCGGCCACTGTCCGACGGCGCTCCGCGTCCTCGCCGTATAGGTCGGACTTGGCAATCTCGATGTACCAGTCGCAGTAGTCGCCCCAGAGGAAGTCCTGGAGCTGTCGGCCGGCCTCCCCCAGCTGCCAGGATGTGAGCAGGCGGTCTACCGACTGGTTGACCGAGTCCAGCCGGCTGACGATCCAGCGATCGGCTAGCGACAGGCCCTCGCCCGTTGGTCGGTCCGGCGCAGCCATGCCGTCGGGCAGGTTGGACATGACAAACCGCGCCGCGTTCCACAGCTTGTTGGCGAAGTTGCGCGCCGCCTCGATGCGCTGCAGCGACAGCTTGGTGTCGTTACCCGGCGTGCTGCTGGTCACCAGCGCATACCGGAGAGCATCGGTGCCGTACTGGTCGATGATCTCCAGTGGATCGAGGGCGTTGCCCAACGACTTGGAGTACTTGCGGCCCTGCTCGTCGCGGATCAGGCCGTGCAGGTACACGTACGGGAAGGGCTCCCTCCCGGTCATGGCGATGCCCATCATGATCATCCGGGCGACCCAGAAGAAGATGATGTCGTAGCCCGTTTCGAGGACCGCGGCCGGATAGAAGCTGCGCAGGTCGACGGTGTCCTCGGGCCAGCCCAGCGTGGAGAAGGGCCACAGGCCGGAAGAGAACCAGGTGTCGAGCACGTCGGGGTCCTGCTCCAGGCGATGGCCGCCGCACTTGGGGCAGGCTGTCGGGGCCTCGACGGCGACGATGACCTCATCGCAGCCCTGGCAGTACCACACCGGAATGCGATGGCCCCACCAGAGCTGGCGCGAGATGCACCATTCCCGGATGTTCTCCATCCAGTTGAAGTAGACGCGCTCGAACCGCTCCGGGATGATCTTGATCCTGCCCTCGCGCACGGCGTCCAAGGCCGGGCGGGCGAGCTCCTCGGCGCGGACGAACCACTGGGTGGAGATGCGTGGCTCGGCGATGGTCGCACAGCGCTGGCAATGGCCGACCGAGTGGGTGTGGTCGACGATGCGGGAGAGCAGGCCCTCGGTCTCCAGATCGGCCACCACGGCCTTGCGCGCCTCAAAGCGATCCATACCGGCATAGCGGCTGCCGGCGGCGTCGGACATCACGCCCTCCGGCGTCATGATGTCCACCAGGGGCAAGTTATGGCGCCGCCCGATCTCCATGTCGGTCGGGTCATGGGCGGGTGTGACCTTGACGGCGCCGGTGCCGAAGGCGGGATCGACGGCCGCGTCGGCCACGATGGGTATCCGCCGCTCAACCAGCGGGAGGATGACATGCCGGCCGATCAGTTCGCGGTAGCGCTCGTCGTCGGGGTTCACCGCCACGCCGGTGTCGCCGAGCATGGTCTCGGGGCGTGTGGTGGCCACTTCGATGTACCCCGGCCCATCGGCGAGTGGGTACTTGATGTACCACAGGTGGCCCGCCGTGTCTTCGTGGATCACCTCAAGGTCGGAGACGGCAGTGCCGCAGTGGGGGCACCAGTTCACCATGTACTCGCCGCGATAGATGAGCCCCTGGTCATGAAGACGCGTGAAGGCCTCGCGGACGGCGCGAGAGCAGGTCTCGTCCAGGGTGAAGCGCTCGCGAGACCAGTCGCACGAGGCGCCAAGGCGACGATGCTGCTGGGTGATGCGGCGACCATACTGCTCGCGCCATTCCCAAACGCGCTGCTCGAACTGGTCGCGGCCCAGGTCCCAGCGGGTGAGGCCCTGCTTGGCCAATTCGCGCTCCACCACGGCGTGGGTGGCGATGCTGGCGTGGTCGGTGCCCGGCAGCCACAGGGTGTTGTCTCCGAGCATCCTGTGCCAGCGGACCAGGATGTCCTCGATGGAGGCGGTGAGGGCGTGGCCGATGTGCAGGGCGCCGGTGATGTTGGGCGGCGGCATGGGCACTGTGAAACTGGGCTTGTCCGGATTGGCAGTGGGCTGGAAGTAGCCCTGGGCCTCCCACCAGTCGTAGAGAAGCGTCTCGAACTCCTCCGGCTGCCAGGTCTTGGGCAGGTCCTCGATGCTCTTGTACGGCAACACAGTGCACCTCACTTCGGCAGACTCGGTCCTGAAGCCAGCAAAACGAAACCCTCTCGCCTCAAGGACGGGAGGGCACTACCTCGCGCGGTACCACCTTGGTTCCGGACCGCACACGGCGGTTCGGCTCTCGGGGCGCTGTAACAGGCGCACCTGGGGAGGCTTAGGACTCCGTCTCAGCCTCCCGGCTCCCGAGCGACTTCCCCACCGTACCGTGTCGGGCGGCTCTCAGCCTTCGTCACCCGTCTCTGTCGCGGCCTGCGCGGGTACTACTCTCGTTCAACGCGATGCTATTCGCTTGTGGGGCCTATGCTACCACGAGGCCCGACCGGCGACAACTCGTCGGTGGCTAGGCTGGTACTGGAACCGACTCGGCCTGCCTCAAGCGGTTGTAGAGGTAGCGGACGTTATCCTCGTGCAGTTGCTGGGTCAGGCCGCCGAGGTACAGCCGCGAGCCGCCGTAGGCCTCGATGTCGGCCTGAAGCGCCTCCTTAAGGCTTGCGCCGGCGGCAACCGCTTCGTTGACGTGGCGACGGACCTGCTTGATGTAGCGGAGCCGGTAGTCTATGGCCTCCTTGACCTCGCCCTTGAGGATAACGTCGCCATGACCCTGCACGATGGTGTTCAGAGTCAGAGCGCGAACGCGGTGCAGGCTCCGAATCAGGTCGTCAGGGTCTCCGGCGACGAAGTGGGGGACGGGCAACACGGCGTCCCCAGCGACCAGGATCCTCTCTTCCTCGATGTAGACGCCCATGCTGTCCGGAGAGTGGCCGGGCAGCGGCATGAGGCGCAACGTGAGGCCGCCATGGCGGAGGACCACCTCGGTGCTGGCGGTGATGTTGGGCGGCCGCATCCTGGCGCCTCGGAGTTCGGGAATGCTCTCGGCGGCCTGGCCTAGGTCCGAGCACAGCACGCCCTGCATCGCTTGGCGCACTTGCGCGTGGGCCACGACGGTGGCATCGCGGAAGAGGTAGTTGCAGGCGACATGGTCCAGGTGTCCGTGCGTATTAATGAGGTAGCTTACAGGCCTGCCGCCCCGGCTGGCGAAAGCGCGAACCTCTTCCGCCTCACTCGGGTATAGCAGGGAGTCGACCACCACGTTGCCGCGGTTGGTAAGAATGACGGTCGACGTCACCTGGGCGTACGCCTCACTGAGGAAGACGAACACCTGCTCTCCGACGCGCTCTTTGGGCAACTACCCCTCCACGTATGGGTTGGCGGCCAAACCGAATAACAATATCAGCGGCCGGCCTGCCGGTCAAGACACGTGCGACCGAATTGCAGGACCTTTCTATTCCCGGTGAGCACGCCACTGAGCGGGCGTCTCGAGAGGGCGGACACGGGTGCACCTGCTCCAATCTGATCGGCGACGATATCCATTTGGTGAGCCTGTAGCCGGGAACTTTACCCCCGCTCGTGGTTTCAAAGAGCGAAACCACTGCTCGCCTTCCCTAGAGAGGAAGGGGAGCCGGAAGCGCCGCCAGTGCCGAGGAGGTCGACTCCGGTTCCTCCTTCCCGCGTAGGGAAGCGGGATCGGGGGTTAGGTCAGTTCCCCCCAGGGCTGTGAGAAAGCCGAACGCGCGGCGTCTCTATAGGCAAGGGCAGGCCGCCGCTCTGCCGTGAACGGCCAGGACAGACAGCCGCTAGCCGACGCGCCGGCTTAGGCGCTGGGCACCGCAGGCGGTGGCGGGTAGAGTTCGTCCAACGCCGCCAGGACGTCGCTGGTCAGCTCCAGTTCGGCCGCCTTCAGGTTCTCCTCGAGCTGGGAGAGCTTGCTGCACCCCAATATGACGCTGGTGACGGCCGGGTGCCGGAGGCACCAAGCAAGCGCTAGAGTGGCGGCGGTGGTGCCCATCGACGAGGCGATCTTCTGCAGTTCCTTGCCCTTACGCTTGTTCTCCTCTGTCCAGTACATGGCCATCATCACGGCGTTCTGGTCCGGGTCGGCGGCGCGACTTCCTGTGGGCGCTTCCTGACCCGGCTCGTACTTCCCGGTGAGCAGACCGTGGGCAAGAGGAGAGAAGGTGACGTTGCCGATGCCGAGCTTGATGGTGCTATCGAACAGTTGCTGCTCCGGGTAGCGGAACAGAAGGTTGTACCGCGGTTCGCTGCAACTGATCGGTAGCGCACCCATGTCTTTGGCGATGGCGTTCGCTTCCATCATCAAGGTGGCAGGCCACTCGCTCACCGCCCAGTAGAGGATCTTGCCCGCGCGGGCAAGATCATCCATTGCCCGGACGGTCTCCTCTAGCGGGGTATCTGGATCTGGACGGTGGCACATGTAGATGTCCACGTAGTCCATCCCAAGTCGCTTCAGGCTTGCGTCGCACTGCTCCCTGATGTGCTTGGCCGACAATCCTCTGTCATTGGGGCCTGGCCCCATGGGAGCCCACACCTTGGTGAGTACGACCAGGTCCGAGCGGCTGTACTCCGCCAGCAGAGGCCGCAGGGCCTCCTCGGCGCCGCCACGGTTGTAGGCGTTGGCGGTGTCGATGAAGTTGATGCCTGCCTCATACGCCCGGCGCACCAGTGCGCGAGACGTGTCCTGGTCGATCTTGTAGCCGATGGTAAGGAAGCTTCCAAGGCCCAGGCAGCTCAGCTTCAACCCCCACTTGCCCATCTTGCGGTACTGCATTTGGTTCTCCTTTCGCCTAGCGGCGCGCTCGGCCCACTCGGGCAATTCCCCATGAGCGCCATCGCCAGCCTGCCTGATCGCGGCCTGGCAGCCTCCGCACAGACCGCGATGTCGGCGCTGAGATGATCGCTCGCCGACAGTATCGAGTCATTGTTGACTGCCGGTATGGGGACCGTCAAGCACGACGCTGATGCGCGCATTGTGCGGCTCGACCGGTCGCCGGTGAGGCGCGACTTGACCCTAGGCGATGGTAATGCCTAGCATTGCCCATCTCTGTGTGAGGTGCGAACGTGAAACTGGCTGTTCAGGAAGCTATGGCGCCGGGAGCCTCATTCGCTGAGAAGTTCCAGTCGGCTCACTCGCTGGGCTTCGAGGGCCTGGAGGTCAATTGGCTGAGCGTTCTTGAGCGGCTCGACGAGATGCGAGCGGCGCTCGAGTCCAGCCCGGTGCGGGTCAGCACGGTGTGCGGCTCCGGCCGGCACGACATCCTCTGCCTCGACCGCACCGAGCGCGACGGACGGCTGGCGGAGATCCGGCGGCTGCTCGATGGCGCCGCCGCTCTGGGGGCCGTAGGACTTATTGTTGTGCCGATACGGACCGGCGTCCGCTTCCCGGACCTCAGCCCGCTCATCACCGAGCGCGATCTGATGGCCCGCATGGCCGTCGCCATCCTCAAGGACCTGGCCGGTTACGCCGCGGACAAGGGCGTGTGCCTGCTCCTTGAGCCGTTGATCCGGTATGAGACTCCCTTCATCCGCCGGCTGGAGGAGGCGCGCGCCATCTGTGAGGAGGTGCAGTCTCCCGGCCTGGCGCTCATGGCCGACTTCTTCCACATGAACACCGAGGAGGCCGATGTGCCCCGGTCTATCCGTCAGACGGGGCAGTGGCTGCGGCACGTGCACCTGGCGGACAGCAACCGCATGACGCCCGGCACCGGTCATACCGACTTTCACGCCGGATTCCGGGCCCTGTCGGACATAGGGTTCGACGGGTATATGGCCCTAGAGTGCGGGTTCGGACCCGATCGGCCGGCTGAATTGCGTCGAACGGTGTCCTATCTGCGACAGGCGATCGGCGCCGCCCGCCCCTAGTGGGGGCGAGTCACTCATTTGTGGACCAGCGTTGGCAGACGCGCAAACAGGGAGCGTTGCGGATGACTTCGGCGGAAAGAGCGTTTGGAGGCTTCACTGGGCGCGTGCTGCACGTTGACCTCGGCTCGGGCGCAACCACAGTAGATGAGCCGGCGGCCGAGGTCTATCGTCGGTATGGCGGTGGCGGCGGCCTGGCGCTGTACTATCTGCTGCGGGAACTGACGCCCGGCGTGGATCCGTTGGGTCCAGGCAACATCATAGTCTTCATGACCGGGGCTATGAGCGGGACTCCGTTGTGGGGCGCCAACCGTTACGTCGTGGCGGCTAAGAGCCCCCTTACTATGGGCCTGGCTCGGAGTGAAGCAGGTGGCTGGTGGGGCCCGGAGCTCAAGGCGGCCGGCTTCGACGGTCTGGTGCTCAAGGGGCGTGCGCCCAGCCCCGTGTACCTGATGATCCGCGACGGAGACATTGAGGTGCTGCCGGCGGGCGACCTCTGGGGCAAGAGCACGGGCGACGTGCAGGACGCCATCGTGGAGCGCAGCGGGGACCGCCGCACGCGTGTGCTCCAGTGCGGCCCGGCGGCGGAGAAGGGGGTGCGGTTCGCCGCCCTCACCAACGAACTGCGCCACTGGAATGGACGCGGCGGTCTGGGCGCCGTTCTTGCCTCGAAGAACGTGCGTGCCATCGGCGTGCGAGGGACCGGCAAGCCGGTCGTCGTCAACGAAGAGCGGGCGCAAGCCATCCTCAAGGACCTTCGCACCTCCTACAACCGTAACGAGTCCAGCATACACCTACACGGTACTGCCCGGGGCGTGCCCGGCCTGAACGCCGACGGCATACTCCCTACCCGCAACTTCGTTGACGGCGCCTTCGACGGGGCGGACAAGATCTCGGGGCAGACAATGAGCGAGACCATCCTCGTGGGGCGGGGCACCTGCTACGCATGCGCTGTGGCGTGCAAGCGCGAGGTGGATGTCCCCGAGATGGGGGTGACCCGCAAGTACGGCGGGCCGGAATACGAGACGATCGGATCGCTCGGGTCGCTCTGCGGCATCGACAGCCTGGAGTACGTGGCCAAGGGCAATCAGACGTGCGGCGAGTACGGCCTCGACACTATCTCCACGGGCGTAGCCATAGCGTTCGCCATGGAGTGCTACGAGCGCGGCCTCATCACGGATGCCGACACGGGAGGCCTCGAATTGCGGTTCGGCAACGCCGAGGCCATGGTGGAGATGATCCATCGCATCGGCAAGCGCGAAGGCCTGGGGGACCTCCTCGCCGAGGGCGTAGCCAGGGCGGCTAAGCGTCTTCCCGCAGAGGCGGAAAGCTTGGCCATGCACGTGAAGGGGCAGGAGACTCCCTTGCACGAGCCGCGGGGCAAGAAAGGACTGGCGTTGTCGTACGCTCTCTCGCCCACGGGCGCGGATCACATGGAGGCGCCGCACGATCCTCTGCTGGAGACGGTAGGCCTCAGCAACGCTAGCCTGGGGCCACTCGGCCTCTACGAGCCGGTTGATCGGATGGACTTGTCCTACCGCAAGGTGCGCGCCTTCTATGTGCTGCAGCTTCTGTGGGGCGCGTACAATGTGATCGGGATGTGCACCTTCGCCGCCGCGCCGTCGGGGCCAATAAGGCTGGATCAGTTGGTCGACTTTTACAGTGCCGTCACCGGTTGGCCGACCAGCCTTTGGGAGATGCTGCGGTTGGCGGAGCGAGCGAAGGCGATGTACCGCGTGTTCAACTACCGGGAAGGCCTGGACGCGGACGACGACAAGCTGCCGCGGCGCTTCTTTGAGCCGCTGGGCAACGGTCCGCTACAGGGAGAGAAGCTGGACGTCACTGAGTTCGAGGACGCTCGCCGGCTGTACTACGAGCTTTGCGGCTGGGACCGCGATACCGGAGCGCCGACTAAGGCGCGACTACTTGACCTAGAGCTTGAGTGGTTGGTCTAGTTTGCGAAGCCACGGGAGGGACACCGCGATGAAGGACCTGATTCGGGCGGCAATCAAGTCGAGCCGCGCCGACTATACTGAGATCAGAGTAGAGGAGCGCGAGGCCAGCCGGGTCTCGTTTCGCGGGCCGGAACTGGAGACCGCGAGCACGGTGCTGGACAAAGGCGGCATAGTCCGCTGCCTCGTGCATGGCGGCGGCTGGGGCCTGGCCACATTCAACGATCTGTCCGACCTGGAGCGGCGCGTCGAGCAAGCCTATGAGGGGGCGCGGGCCATCCAGAGCGAGCCGATCGAGCTGGCGCCGGCGGAGGTCACCGAGGACACGGTGCTCGTGTCCCTAGAGCGGGACTTCCGCGGCGTGCCGCTGAGCGACAAGCGCAAGCTGGCGTCGGACTACAACGACATTGTCCGCGGCTACGATCCGGCGATTGTCGACACCAGCACCGGCTATTCCGATACCTTCAGCCGGGTTACCTACGCCAACTCCGAGGGCACGCTCATCGAGGAGGAGCGGCCGATGGTCAACGTCTCGGTCAGCGCCATGGCGCGCCGCGACGGCAACGTCCAGCGGGCCTTTGAGGGCGTGTCGAAGGTGGCCGGTTTCGGGGCGGTGGTGGGACATGAGGAAATGGCCCTGGCGGTTGCCAAGCGGGCGGTGGCGCTGCTTTCGGCGCCCCGGGTGAAGGGCGGGCGGTACACGGTCGTGTGCAACCCCAGACTAGCCGGCGTGTTTGCCCACGAGGCATTCGGTCACCTGTCGGAGGCGGACTTCGTCTACTCCAATCCCCAGGCGCGGGAGATGATGGTTCTGGGCCGGCGCTTCGGGCAGGACATACTCAACATAATCGATGACGGCAGCATCCCCGGATTGCGGGGCACACACAAGTACGACGATGAGGGCGTGCCCACAAGGCGAAGCGACCTCATCAAGGACGGCGTGCTGGTGGGCCGGCTGCACAGCCGCGAGACAGCCGCCAAGATGGGCGAGAAGCCCACGGGCAATGCCCGCGCCACCGGCTACCGCTATCCGCCGATCGTCCGCATGACCAACACCTACGTTGAGCGGGGCGAGACCTCATTCGACGAGATGATCGGCGATATCGAACTGGGGGTCTACGCCTGCGACGCTTTTGGCGGTCAAACGGCCCTGGAGAACTTCTCCTTCACTTCGGCTTACGCCTTCATGATCCGCGACGGGCGCATCGCGGAGATGGTGCGCGACGTGGCCCTGGCGGGGAACCTCTTCCACACGCTGATGAGCATCGAGGCGGTGGGCAACGACTTCCAGTGGGCTGACTTCGGCATGTGCGGCAAGGGGCAGGGCGGTGGGTTGCCCGTTGCCCTCGGCGCTCCGCACATCCGCATTCGCGACGTTGCCATCGGGGGGGACTGAGGATGAGCGATCACGCTGCAGCGATGCTGGAACGCCTGTCTCGTCGCGCGGAGCAGGCCGAGGTCTTCGAGATCGATAGCGAATCTACTTCCGTGGGCTTCGAGGCGAGCAAGCTCAAGTCGTTCGAGGTCAGTCAGACCGGCGGGCTGGCCGCCCGGGTCATGGTGGAGGGGCGGCTGGGTTTCGCCGCTTCGGGTGACCTGGGGGCGCTGGATCGCCTAGCCGAGAACGCGATGGACTCGGCGCGGTACGGTGACGCCGTGAACTTGCGCTTCCCGGGCGCAGACCCAGGCGCAGCGGTGAACGTCTACGATGAGCGTCTGGCTGCCTTGCCCACGGACAGGCTCATCGAGATCGGCCGCGAGATCATCGACATCATCAGTGAAGCCGAACCGGCGGCGCTGGTCTCGATGGAACTGGAGCGGCAGGTTCGCAGCACGCAGGTCCTGAACAGCAATGGGGCCGATGTGCCGTCCCGGAAGTCGACGTTGTCGATAACCTTCCGGGTCGAGAGGGTGCAATCCGAGGACGTGCTGCTGATCTACCACTACCTCAGTACGGCGAACTTGAACGAGGACTATCGACGGGCGGCGGAGTCCCTGGCCCAGAGCCTGCGGCTCGCCGGCCGGATCGCCACTCTGCGCTCGGGCAGGATGCCGGTGCTGTTCTCGCCGCCAGGGGCCGTGGTTCTCGGGCTGCCTCTGATGCTGGGCCTGGACGGCAAGCACGTCCACCGCGGCATCTCGCCTATGGCGGGCAAGGTCGGCGAGCAGTTGTTCGACGAGAAACTGACGCTGCTTGACGATCCCACTCTCCCCGGGCGCCCGGGGAGCGCCACCCACGACGACGAGGGAGTGCGTCATCGGCGGGCTGCCCTGATAGATAAGGGGAAGCTCCAAGGCTATCTGTATGACCTGAAGACGGCAGCCCAGGCGGGCGTCGCTCCCACCGGCAACGGGGAGCGCAGCCTGTTCGCGCCCCCTTCGCCGTCCTTCTCCAACCTGGTGGTGAGGGCCGGGACTTCCCCGGTCAAGGAGATCATCTCCGGCCTCGACGAGGCGCTTCTGGTCGAAAGCCCGCTTGGTTTGGGCCAGGGCAACGTGATCAGTGGCGCTTTCTCCAACAGCCTGAGCCTTGCCTTCAAGATAGAAAAGGGCGAGGTAGTGGGCCGCGTCAAGGACGTATCGATAGCCGGGAACGTCTATGAGGACCTGAAGTCAATCGCGGCGCTGAGTCGGGAGACGGAGTGGGTGTACGGCGGAATGCAGCTACCGTACATCCTGCTGCCCGCCCTCAGCGTGGTGACCAAGGCCTAGGTTCGCCTCTGGCAGTTGGTGCAGGACACAAGGGGCTCGCCACCAGCCTGGTGGCGAGCCACGATTGTTTCTCCGGACGGCTTCGCGCCGGCTCTGTCTCTATTGCACCGCGATCTGGGTGTAGACCGGATACTGCTTCCCGTCCACATCCTCAATGATGAAACCAACGATGTAGTTGCCCGCCGCCGCGTTCATGTCCACCCAGGTGAACGGCTGATCGCCGAAGGTCAGGGTCGCGCCATTCTCCGTCACAGGAGTGGCGGCGCCGCCGGCCTCCGCGGCGAAGTCCAGCCATTGCTCCAGGACGGTGAACTTGTCGCCGCGTTCGGGCAGGATCTCGCGTGGGGCGCCCGCCGTGCCGTCGCCGGTGAAGCCGAAGACGCGCTCCAGCGCTCCGTTCCGGAAGTGCAGGCGCGCCGGGCGCGAACTGCCATCTTCGGTGTGGGTGTAGATGCCCTCGACTGTGTAGACGGCCTCTTCGGGCGACGCGCCGTAGGTGAGCGGCTTGAAGAGGGCGGGCACGCTCTGGGTGCCGTTGTCGATGGCGAAGACGATCGGCTCCCACTCAAACTCCAGAGTGAAGCCGTCCTTCGGCCACACCGGGTAGAAGACGCCCTTGAGGACGCGTGTGTCCGGGCTCTCCAGGTAGTCCTGATCGGCGATGTTGAGCGAGTTGGCGTCCTTGTCAAAGAAGCCGACCATGAGCCTGACGTAGCCGACGTTCTCGCCGGAGATGTCTGCGCTCAAGACGACTGTCTGACCCACTGCCACGGTGTTGGCGGAAGCGCGGATGGGCGACACCTGGATGCCGCCGGAAGCCGGGCTGCTCACCGCCTGCTGCGGGACGGCCGCGGTCTGGGACGAAGCGTCGAAGTTGCGCCCCGTGTAGTGATAGGCGAGGAACTCATCCCACAGTGACGCCTGGGAGAAGCGGCTCGCCAGGCCGAGGTAGGACTGGTAGCCGCTGACGGGGTTGGTGTAGAGCTGCGAGTTGGGGAAGTAGATTGAGATGCCCGTCGAGCCCGGCTTGTCCGGCCCGTGCCGCTCGGCGATGACCGCCTTGTCCAGCGACTCCAAGAGGGCATTGCCGGCATCGATGGTGCGCTGATCCTGCGTGGACTGGATCACCAACTGCGCGAAGTGGCCGAGGTCAATGTAGGAAGGAGGCACCTGGCTACCGAAGATGCTGGTGAACGACTGGGCGTAGGTACGGGCCTGGGCGACTTCCTTAGGCGCCGCCTGCTGCATCTGGAAGGCCAGTTCGTTCAGGCTCTCCATCACCGGCTGCAGGGCGGAGAGATCGACAGCGGCCAGTGTCACGTTGGCTCCCAGCCGGTCGGCCAGCGCGCCGGCAGAGGGGGCGCCGCCGAAGAGGCCACGGCCCCCACCGACGAACTCGAGCCGTGCCTGGTCGTCCACGATGCGTTGGTCCTCATCGATGTAGCTGTTGACGATGTAGCGGCCCAACTCGGCGCCGCCCACGTTCGGGTTTCGCTGGAGGTCGCTGAGGAAGCTGGCGTAGGCCCAGCCCACCGCCGGCTCGGTCTCCTGGGAGGCAACCGAGTAGCGAGCATGGGGCTCCAGGGCGCTGAGGACTTCCAAGTGGCCCATTAGGCATGCGTCCATGCCGATGAACTCGAACTTGTCCAGGCCGGTCTGCCGGCGGATCGTCGTCAGGGCCTCATCCAGCTCGTCAAGAAACAGGTGATCGCCCAGCTTCTGCTCCAGCGGCAGTTCGGCGCCGTACGATCGGGAAGCGGTGGGATCGCTCCATCCTCCCGGCCAGCCCATGCCGTGGTCAGACAGGATGAGGGCGTACTTGTCGGCCGGGTAGGCGGCCATGGCCCAGGTGACGAAGTCCACCAGGGTGCGGCCGTCGGCCATGTTCACCTCTCCCAAGTCCGCCAGTTCCTGGGAATGCACCGCCTTGAGGTCATCGTCCTGGGTGACGTAGAAGCGCTTGGCGGACGTCCAGTTGCCGTCGCCCTGATAGCCGCCCTGGAAACGGTCTATCTGCGCCACGACCTGGACGGCGTCGGAGGAACCCGCCCTCTCGGCCTCATTGAGGTCGAGGTAGATGTCCTGCTCCAGCACCTTGTCGTCCGCGTCCTGGTAGAGCATGACCAGCCACTTTTGGCCGGGCGCGGCCGTGGCCGCGGGCACGGCCGGTGGGCGAGTCGCGAGCGCGGCCGGGGTGGCTTGACCGACTTGCTGGCCACCGTTAGAGGGCGTGGCAGCGGCTCCAAGGTTCGCGGCGGGACGGGCACCGCACCCCCGGCAGATGAAGAGGCCGCCAAGCACGACGACCAGCAACACGATGATGATGGCGAGGGGAAGCTTGCCGCCGAGTATCGGGCCCATCCCGCCTAGCGGCGAGCCGGCCGCTCCCCCGCCGCCGGCGCCGCCGGTACTGCCACCCCCGCCGGAAGAGCCGCCACCTCCCGAGCTGGTGGGTGGGCGGGGGGAGCCGGGACGGTCGCGGTGGGGCGCCTCGGCGCGCTCGCGTGAGCCGGCCGGGGTGGTCGGTCGCCGGCGGCGCTCCACCTTCACGGTGGGCCGATCACCTGCACTTCCGGCGGCGGACTGCATCGGCTGCCGGTTCGGCGTCGGCCCACCTGCGCTTCCGCTCTCTGCCGCCGGCGCGGCCGGCGAGAAGAGCGGACTCTCAGAACGGCGGATTGGCCTAACTCCCATAGCACGCTCCTTTGAGCCTATCCATCTACGGCGGACGCACCAGACGATTCGCGGCACGATCCCACTGCCGCGCTCATTATACGCCGGCGCCGCCGTCGTCAAAGCGCGTAGAAGACGCGAACCCGACCGCTTCTAACCGTTGATTGGGGGCCTCGACATGCAGTAGTCTAGAGGGTGGCCGCCGATCCCTAAGCCCGCGAGGCCGGTCCCATGGACGTCCGGGCCTGGTGAAGGCGAACCCAGCGCTGCTCGTCGAGGCGCTTTGGGGGCCTGGCCGGCCCGCAGGAGGTGGACGTGAAGAAGATGCTGACTTGACTGGCTTCGTCGGAGGCTTTCATCACCCATCTCGGCTGTGTGCAGTCGTGCTTGCGGTACCTGGGAGCGGACGTCAGCGACGGGTGGCTGTACGGCGGCACGGGGCATGCCTTCATCAACAACATCCACTCGACACTCTGTCGCAGTGGGCCGACGGCGTGGCGCACGGCGATGCTCCATCACCTGGGCGCCAACCTCGGCTACCGGACCAGAGGCGTCTTCGGCTGGAAGCACGAGTTGGGCGACGGATTCCGCGCCAAACAGCGGGACGCGTATGAGTTCGTGCGCGATGCCATCGACGCAGGACTCCCCTGCTACGGCTGGCAGTTGGAGATACCCGACTTCTACGTCATCTGCGGATACGACGACGCCGGCTACTACTACAGCGGGTACGGCCAGCCGGTTGCCGGACCCCTCGCCTGGGACAAGCTGGGCGACTGGGGCGTAGCGCTGATCGAGGTGTACCGCCTGGAGTTGTCTACGCCCGTCGCCGACCGAGAGGTGGTGAAGCGGGCGATCGACGCCGTGCTGGAGGTCGCTCACACGGCGGCCAGGTTGGCGTCGCCAGGCTACACCGCTGGGCCAGAGGGCTTCGAGGTGTGGGCCCGGGCGCTGGAGAGCGGTACAGCCAGCCACCACGGCCATATCTACAACGCCCAAGCGTGGGGAGAGTGCCGTAGGCACGGGGTTGAGTTCCTGAAGGAGGCGAGGGGTCGGATCGCCGGAGTGTGCGATGGCGCGTTCGACGATGCCGTGGCCGCCTACTCGCAGTCACGCGACGCCCTCGCCCAGATGGTGGCGCTTCATCCGCCGAGCCCCGAACTCGATCTCGCCGTCGGGCTGGAGTCCGCTGAAGCAGCCGTTCTGGCGCGTGCGGCGGGGGCCGCCGAGCGCGAGGGCCTGGCGGCCCTTCGGGCAATTGGAGAGGCGCTCTAGCGCGGTGGGACTGCCTTCCATCTGAGTGGCCGGGCCGGCTGGGGTCGCGAGGGGTGGGGATGGCGTCCGATCCTCGCCAAGTCCGGAATGGTGTGCCGCGCGTGGGCCTCTACGGCGACATGGTGAAGGTAGGCCCTCGCCGGTGCTCCGAAGGCGTGCCACTGCCCTGCTTTCCATCAGCGCGCCCCAACCACCGGAGCGCGGGCTTGTCACCGGCTACTCCGATGGGAGCGGCGGTGTGCTGGTTTGGTGGGATTGCCTCCGGCGCCGGCTGGAGAACGTCGCGGGCGGCGCGGTCGCGTTCGAGCCCGAAGGGCAGTTGCGGAAGCGCGGCTGGTATGAGAACGCCACCGGAGTAGAAGACGCTCGCGTCGCGCTCGAATGCCTTCTACAGACCAAGGTCGGATGATGTCAAAGCCGTACCCGGGTTCACCGTCAGCCAGGCCAGGCCAAGAGACGGCGGGATCCCGCCATCTCTTGGTGAGTGGCCGCGCCTCAGCCGAGGCGCGCTGAGAAACGCCTCCGCCGGCGGGGCCTATTGCCCCAGCACTTGACGCAGGCGCAGGGCCACGATCTCGGCCTCGCCGGGCTGCAGGTTGTCGGGGTAGATGCGGATCTCGTCCTCGTAGTAAGCGTCGTACACTCGGTCGGCGCTGCGGGAGCGGGTGCGAACGGCTATGCGTGGCTCGCCGTCTCGCAGCTGCGCCACCACCTGCTCATAAGTGAGCCCGAGCGCCGCCTGGTCCCAAGTTACGGCCGCCACCGGAGCCTGTTGGGCGATTCCGTACGGCACCGTCGCCCAGGCCGCTACGTGGGGCAGGCCGGTGAGCGTGTCCACCACCAGGTCGACGCGCCGCCTCCACTCCGCCGCCTCGGCGACATGGTCCCGCGCCAGGTACAGCTCCACCGCCTTCACCAGTCCGGCGATGGCCTCCTTGCTGGCTTTCATCGGTCGCCCGATGGCCGAGTGAGGGTTGTCATTGAGCCGGCAGGCCTCCACCAGGTCGGCTCGGCCGAGGATGAGGCCACTCGACTGTGGACCGTGCAGGGCCTTGCCGCCACTGAAGGTCACCAGGTCGGCGCCCTCGTCCAGGAAGCGTCGCAGGTTCTCCACCGGCGGCACCTGGGCCGCCCCGTCGACGATGAGCGGGACGTGAGCGCCGTGAGCGATAGCTGCCGCCTCGGCCAGGGGCAGGCTCTCGCCTTTCTCGAAGCGCCCGACCGTGTAGTACACCGCCGCCGTCCGATCGTCGAGGGCGGACCTGAGCGCATCGACCGAAGCGTCCACCGGGATCAGCCTGCCGCCCGCTTCGCGTATCGCCTGGTCGAATGGGTTGCGGTGGCTGCGCAGAAACGGGAAGTGGTCCCGCATCCCGGTTGTGTCCGGGAGTTGCCGCGCCCTGGCGGGGTCGGGCCCCGCCATGCAAGCCGCGGCCATGACCGCTATCCCGGCGGCGGCCCCGGCGGTGACGTGCGCCGCCGACACTCCCACCAGATCGGCGATCCGCTGGCCGGCTGCCAGATGCAGTTCATTGAGGTCGACGAAGGCGGTGGCCGCCTCGGCCATCGCTTGCACTACCGCGGGCGGCATTAACGAGCCGCCCAGGACGGTCACCGGACCGGAGGCGTTGATCAGAGGACGGACTCCCAGTTCTGTGTAGATGCTCAAGTGCACTCCTCTCAAGGCGGATGAAATGCGGCGCTAGTCCGAATGCGAGCCGAACTCGCGGTAGTGGCGGACCGGCTGGACGTGATACTCGCGCACCGCCTGTTCCAGCCGGTCGGCGGCGAGCCGGAAGATGCGCTCGCCCTTCTCCGCCGTGGCGGCGGTCGCGTCGCCCATGGTGCCGGTGTGGGCGACCGTATCGCGCCGGCGCTCGGCGAAGCGAGCGAAGTGCTGCAGTGCGGGACTGAAAGGGTTGGGGAAGACATCGGCGTTGATCCGCGAGCGGTCGACTAGGTGCTCCCGCAGGTACAACTGGACGGACGTCTCCCACTCGCCGCCGTGTCCGACGCTGCCCCCATCGGCCTCGCTCCAGGCCAGCATCTCCTGCTCAACCGACCTCCACCAACTGTAGGCGACCAGGAAGATGTCCTCCTCGGCGAGGATATCGCGTACCACGCGGTTGGGGGCGTCATTGCCTCCGTGACCGTTGACGACCACGATGCGCTGGAAGCCGTTGCGGTGGATGCTGCGGCAGACGTCGGCGAGGACCGCCATGTAGGTGGCCGCGCTGAGGCTGATGGTTCCGGGAAAGCCCAGGTTGTAGTGGGCGAGGCCAAACCACATCGGCGGGGCCACGATGGCGGGGAAGTCGTCGATTCGCCGCGCGGCGGTTACCGCCAGGTAGACGGGCGTACTGATGTCCACGTCCACCGGGCAGTGGGGGCCATGCTGTTCTACCGATCCGGTGGGGACTATCACCACCGGGTCGTGGCAGAGTGCCTCCTCGAACTCGTGGCGCCACATCTCCTGCCAGAGCACCTTACGACCGCGGCCTGAGTACGAGAACGTGAACAACCTGCCTCCCTTCGCGACGCCCACACTCGGATGATGGAGCGATGTTCGGCGGCAAGTCGGGCGGCGTCAAGCGACGCTGGACTTGCCTCGCTGCCGCTGCTAGCCTAGGGGAGCGGCCGCCGTGACGCACAAACGGCCGGCCCTATAGGGAGTTGGGCATGAGCAAGAGCACGGACGTTCGTGTGGTGGATACCAGCCTCTACTTGCTTCCCGTTGAGACCCGGGTGCCGTTGAAGTTCGGCACCGAGGTGCTGACGGCAGTCACCTGCGCTCGCGCTCGGGTGACCGTGGAGGATCGCTCCGGTCGCCGCGCCGACGGATGGGGCGAGACTCCGCTCAGCGTGCAGTGGGTGTGGCCGAGTTCGCTCTCGTACCAGGCCCGACTCGACCGCCTGGTGGATCTCAGTCAACGCCTCGCCTCAGCCTGGGCCGATTTCGCGGTCGCCGGACATCCACTGGAGGTTGGACACGAGTTCCAGGAGCAGGTGCTGCCCGCTAAGCTGGCGGAGCACAACAGCACTGCCGGAGCGGGAGCAGAAGCTATGCCCTGGCTGGCGGCTCTGGTGTGCTGCTCCGCCTTCGACATTGCTCTTCACGACGCCTTCGGCAACCTGGCGGGCCGGCCGGTTTACGACACCTACGGTCCGGAGTTCATGAACGCCGATCTTTCGGCCTACCTGACGCCTGCGGCGGGAACGAACGTGAGCTTCGCCGGGCGCTATCCCCAAGACTACCTGGTCTACCCGCGCCCCGAGCGACTACGGGCCTGGCACCTGGTGGGAGGCGTCGACCCGCTGGCGCCGGCCCAACTGACGGGAAGCGAGCCCGACGACGGTTACCCGGTGCTGCTGCCCGACTGGATCGAGCGCGATGGACTGAAGTGCCTCAAGATCAAGCTGCGCGGCAACGATGCCGAGTGGGACTACCGGCGTATGGTGCGGGTGGGGGAGATTTCCGATGCCCGTGGCGTCGAGTGGCTCTCGACCGACTTTAACTGCACCGTGACCGATCCCGGCTACGTGAACGATATCCTCGACCGCCTCTGTGCCGAGCACCCGCGCATCTACGGGATGATCCTGTACGTGGAGCAGCCGTTCCCATACGAGCTGGAGACGCACGCCATCGAGGTACACAGCGTGTCGGCGCGGAAGCCGCTGTTTATGGATGAGAGCGCCCACGACTGGCACTTGGTGAAGCGCGGGCGGGAGTTGGGCTGGACGGGCGTGGCGCTGAAGACGTGCAAGACGCAGACGGGAGCCCTTCTCAGCCTGTGCTGGGCCAAGGCCCACGGCATGACGCTGATGGTGCAGGACCTGACGAATCCCATGCTCGCCCAGGTGCCGCACGTGCTGCTCGCCGCCCACGCGGGGACGATCATGGGCGTGGAGACGAACGCGATGCAGTTCTACCCCGAGGCTTCGAACGCGGAGGCCCGCGTCCATCCCGGACTGTACCGCCGCCGCGGCGGACAGGTCGACCTCACCAGCATCAGGGGAGCCGGATTCGGCTATCGGCTACCGGAGATCGAGCGGGACCTGCCCGATCCCATCGCCTAAAGGGGAGGCTCGCCTAGCGGAGGGGCCAGGGGCCCGTCCGAGACCAGGTGGAAGTGCAGTTGTCCCACCTCCTGGTACGGGCCCCCGTTTACGACCAACCTGTAGCCACGTGCATCCAGCTCATTTTCGCGTATCAGTACCTGCGCCACGGCGGCTACGTCGGCCAAAACAGGCGCGTCCTCAGGCTTCAGGGCCATCAGACTGGCGATCGGTCGACGAGGCACGATGAGGATGTGGGTCCGGTGACTGGGGTGAGGATGCCGGAAGGCCAGCACCAGTCCGGTACGGGCCAAGATCCCGGGAGTCCGGTCCGGCAAGTGAGCGAAGGCGTGCCGCACCAAGGGAGCGACGAAACGGCTGCGCACGACACGCATGAGCCAGGCGTGAGCGCTCATGGGCTCAGACGCTTGCCTGTTTGAGCAGGCGCGCTTGCATCGACCAAGGACCGGCCCAGGTCACCAGCGCGCGCACGAGGTGCCCACGCAGTTCGGCGTCCTCTTCGACAAAGACAAGCTTGTTGGTGCGCGTGCGTCCCCGCCACTTGCCCTTGCTCTTCTCCTCGACGAGCACCTCGACTTCGCGTCCCAGCAGCGCTCGGTTCTCCTGAGCCGCTCGGCGTTCAAGCACCTTCTCGACAAGGCGCCGGCGCTCATCCTTCTCGTCGGCGGGCACGTCATCGGACAGTCGGGCGGCTACGGTGCCTGCCCTTGGGGAGTAGCAGGCGACGTGTATGGATGAGTAGCCCACCTGCTCCAGGAGGGCGTGCGTTTCCATGAACTGCTCGTGGGTCTCGCCCGGGTACCCGACGATAACGTCGGTGGCCAACGAGACGTCCGGGAGGGCGGCCCGAATGCGGTCCACCAGAGCGAGGTAGGACTCGCGCGTGTAGTGGCGGTTCATCCGGCGGAGCACCTCGTTGCTGCCTGACTGTAGCGGCAACTCGATGTGCTGACAGACCTTGGGCAGTTCCGCGACTGCGTGGATGAGCGCGTCCGACATGTCCTTGGGATGGTTGGTGAGGAAGCGAATGCGAGCCACGCCCTCGGTGTCGTGCACTTCGCGTAGCAGCGAGGCGAGCGTCGGCCGCCCCTCGAGGTCGCGTCCGTATGAGTCGACATTCTGCCCGAGGAGAGTGATCTCCCGAGCGCCCAGATGAGCCAACTCGCTCATCTCGCGCCGGATGTCCTCGACTGGCCGGCTGCGCTCACGACCCCGCCGGTAAGGGACGATGCAGTAGGAGCAGAAGTTGTCGCATCCCTGCATGATGGTGACGTAGCGGGCGACTGGGCAAGGCAGGTGCCCGCGTTCGCCAGCGGGCGGGATGTGCTTGAGCAGAGTCTCGTGGGCCGAGGGCGGCAGCCAGTAGTCGACGTAGGGGAAGCGCTGGGGAAGACCGCTCTCCTCAGGTTCGGTTCCCACGAAGCAGCCCATGACGGCCACGAGCGCGTGCGGCTTCTCCTCCTTGAAGCCCTTGAGAGCGTTGAGTCGACCCAGGACACGGTCCTCAGCGCTCTGGCGGACGACGCAGGTGTTGAGCACCACTAGGTCGGCGAGAGATGCGTCATCTGCGTTGCGGTACCCCTGGGCCTCAAGCAGTTCGGCCAAGCGTCGCGAGTCGGCCATGTTCATCTGGCAGCCGACCGTCCAGATGTGGTACCGAGACGCCCGTGGGCGAGACGGTCCATGGCTGCCTGAGAGTCCGCGATCGGGGCGGCCCATGCTACCCTCCGGCGGCTGCAGGATGATGGAGACGTTGCCGCAGGTAGAGGCCGGTATGTGAGCCGGGCGTCCCGGCTACATCCTTCGGCGTTCCCTCCGCCACCAGGTAGCCGCCCCCGTCTCCTCCATCGGGGCCAAGGTCGAGAACCCAGTCAGCCGAGGCGATGACGTCGAGGTTGTGTTCGATCACGACCACGGTGTTGCCTTGGTCGACCAGTCGCCACAACACCTGCAACAGCTTGGCGACGTCCGAGAAGTGGAGACCAGTGGTGGGCTCGTCCAGGATGTAGAAGCTGCGACCGGTATCGCGACGGGAGAGCTCCTTGGCCAGCTTCACTCGCTGGGCCTCGCCACCCGACAACGTCGTCGCCGGTTGGCCGAGCTTGAGGTAGCCCAGCCCGACATCGGCCAGCACCTTGAGGCGATTGCGGATCGCCGGCACGTTGGCGAAGAACCCCGTGGCCTCATCGACGGTCATGTCGAGAACGTCGGCGATGCTGTGGCCACGATACCGTATCTCCAGGGCGTCCCGGTTGTAGCGGCTGCCGCCGCAGGTGTCGCAGGTGACGTAGACGTCGGGGAGGAACTGCATCTCGATGCGCACCATGCCCTCTCCCCGGCATGCCTCGCAGCGCCCGCCCTTGACGTTGAAGGAGAATCGCCCCGGCTTGTAGCCGCGCGCTTTCGCCTCGGGCAGGCCGGCGAACATGTCGCGGATGGACGTGAAGATGCCGGTATAGGTGACCGGGTTGGACCGCGGCGTCCGTCCGATGGGCGACTGGTCCACATTGACCACCTTGTCGATGAAGTCGATCCCCTCGATGGCGTCGTGAGCGCCAGGTCGCGCCTTGGCCGAGTAGAGCCGCTGGGCGAGCGCTCGGTACAGGATGTCTACCACCAGGCTGCTCTTGCCGGACCCCGAGACACCGGTGACACAGATGAAGCGCTTCAGGGGGAACCTGACGTCAATGCCTTTCAGGTTGTGCTCGCGGGCGCCACGGACCAACAGGCTCTTGCCGTCGCCTGGATGGAGCCGCGGTGGGGCCGGGACCGCCAGGTCCCCGCTGAGGTAGCGACCGGTCAGCGAGGCGGGTTCGGCCATGACTTCCGCCGCCGTTCCCGCCGCCATCACTTGGCCGCCATGCTCGCCCGCGGCCGGGCCGAGGTCCACGATGTAGTCGGCCGCCCGAATGATGCTCTCGTCGTGCTCCACCACGATCACGGTGTTGCCCAGGTCGCGCAGTTGCTCGAGCGTGCGGATCAGCCGAGCACCGTCGCGGGGATGGAGCCCGATGCTCGGCTCATCGAGCACGTAGAGCACTCCCATGAGGCGTGACCCCAGTTGGGTGGCCAGGCGTACCCTTTGGGCTTCGCCGCCGGACAGCGAGTCGGTGGCGCGGTCCAGGCTGAGGTAATGGAGCCCCACGTCGAGAAGGAAGCGGAGGCGGGAATCGAGCTCCACCAGAACTCGCTTGGCCACAGCGGAGTCTCTCCGGCTGAAGACATGCGTCCCGGCCTGACCCTGAAGGTCGCTGACCCAGGCGGCCAACTGCTCGATGTTGAGGGCCGAGACCTGGCTGATGTTGCTGTCTGCCACCGTCACGGCAAGGCTCTCCGGACGCAGCCGCTTCCCTTCGCAGACCGGGCAGGTCATGCTGGTCATGTAGCGCTCCAGCCGAGCCCTCTCCATCTCGTCTTCGGCTTCGCGGTAGTGGCGCCGAAGGTAGGGCATGACTCCCTCGTAGGGCATACTCAGGCGCCGTTCCTTGCCATCCCGGCCCACGAAGGACACAGCGATCGGCTTGTCGCGCGGCCCGCCGTGGATGAGAACGTCCATCTGCCGCGTTGAAAGCTTGTTCAGCGGCACGTCCAAGGGGATGCCTAGTTCGGCGCCGGCACTCTCCAGCAGCGCCTCGAAGTAGGGCATCAGGCGCCGGCCGCGAGACCAGGGCCGGACGGCGCCCTGGCGCAGGGACACGTCGCGATCAGGCGCCACCAGCGAAGCATCGAAATCCTTCTGCAGGCCGAGGCCGGCGCAGGCAGGGCAAGCGCCCTGGGGGCTGTTGAAGCTAAAGGAGCGAGGCTCGATCTCCGGCAGGGTGATTCCGCAGTGCAGGCAGGCGAACTGCTCGGAGAAGTACGTCTCCCGCTCCTCGCGGTCGCCGGGCATCTCCACCAGGGCCGCGAAGCCGTCACCCAGCCGCAGCGCCATCTCCACCGAATCGGTCAGGCGGGCGGAGTCGGTGTCCTCGGGCCGGGCGATGATCCGGTCGACCACCACGTCGATGCTATGCGGCTGCTGCGGATCGAGGAGGATGGGCTCGTCCAGCGGCATCACCATGCCGTCGATGCGAGCCCTGACGAACCCGCCACGCCTCATCTGCTCAAGGACGTCTTCGTGGCTGCCGGCCCGGCGGGTCACGAGGGGCGCTAGGATCATCATTCGGGTGCCCGGGGCGACGCCAGTGATGACGTCTACGATGTCCTGCACCGTCTGCTTCTGGATCTCGCGACCACAGCGGTGGCAGTGGGGCACGCCGACGCGGGCGTACAGAAGCCTAAGGTAGTCGTAAGCCTCCGTTGTTGTCCCCACGGTGGACCGCGGGTTGTGTCCCAGACCGTGCTGGTCGATGCTGATCGCGGGCGACATGCCGTCGATGAAGTCCACGTCGGGGCGCTGCATCTGACCGAGGAACTGGCGGGCGTAAGCGGACAGCGACTCTACATAACGCCGCTGGCCTTCGGCGTAGATTGTGTCGAAGGCGAGAGTGGACTTGCCCGAGCCGGACGGGCCGGTGATCACCACTAGTCTGTCTCGAGGCAGCGTGACATCGATGTTCTTGAGGTTGTGCTGCCTGGCCCCGCGGATGATGACTGCTTTCTCGGTCATGGCTCCGTATGCGCTATGTGGGAATCCCACCTTGTCGGTCGTGAGTCAAACCAGCAAACTGCAATAGTAGCATCCGGCCGGTAGCCGCGGCAAAGCACCTGGACCGAGGCGGTGGGCGGATCGGCAATCGGCGGCAGGAACTGCGCCCGATAGGGGTGGCGCCGGACTCCGCGACGCCTATAATGTGGGGGTACAGACCATGTTGGGGGGAGTCCGGTTGTGACCAGGCAGCAGGCAGTGGTGCTGGTGATCATCAATGCCGTGTTGGCGCTGGTAATCAGCCTAACGGTGGTGCTCGTATTCGAGCGCTACCGCAATTCCGCGACAGAGCCGGCGGTGGTCGTAGGCCAGGATGTGACTCCGGGGGGGACGCCGACTAAGGCGGACGCCACCCCGGCGGCGGAGGCGACGCCTGTGCCGGTGGCAACCTACGTGGTCAAGAGCGGCGACAGTCTGGGATCGGTCGCGTTTCGGTTTGGGGTGACGCTGGACGCGCTGATGGCTGCCAACGGCATCGACAATGCGAACTACATCGTGGTTGGGCAGACGCTGCTGATCCCGACCGGGGGCGCCACGCCTGTCCCCACGAACACGCCGCGGCCAGGACCAACCATGCCGCCGGTGGCGACTCCGGACAGCGGCGAGTCACCGGTCACGATCGACTCAGTGGTCGACCCGGGCACGCTCGCCCTGGAGCACGTCCGCCTAGTCAACCGTGGCTCGCAAGGCGTGGCGTTGGAGGGCTGGAGGTTGGAGGACGAGGACGGCCACTCCTACGTGTTCCCCAACCTCTTCCTTTGGCGAAACGGAACGGTGAGCGTGCATACCACGTCGGGAGAAGACACGGCCACCGACCTGTACTGGGGGCTGACGGAAGCGGTGTGGAACCGGCCGGACGAGACCATCCGGCTGCTCAACGCCGTTGGCGAGGTCGTGGCGGAGGCCAGGATGGGTTCAGGCGATGCCAACTGAGGATGATCGACGCGATCGCCTCCACGACTCCATCCGGCAGATCGTATTGACTCGCGAGCGCACTCCCCGGAGCCCCAACTGGGCCCTCGCCTGGCGGCGCACCCTGCTCAAGTACGTGGACCAGCTCAATCCTCGTCCCTCCGAGGGGCTTTCTTCTGGGACTCTGGGCAAGGACGAGGGGGACGGCTAGCGGCATGGCGGCTGTTGGAGCCCCGGTCGGTGTCACGACGGGATTGCGTCCCTTCAACCCTTTCCGCGATCTTGCCGGGGTGACGGCGCTGCTCTCCACGGTCTTCGGGCCCGAGCTCTCGCTCGAGTCGGCGTCGTCGGCACGGTTGGTGCGCTGGATGCAACGGTATCCTCGAATCGGCTGGGTCTGGCTCGGCTTCGACGCCTGGTTCGACGGCACGATGGGCGGGTTCGTCTGGCTGGAGGGGGACCGGGTGGTGGGCAACGCCAACATCGCCCCAGCCGGTGTAAGCGGCTTGCGCTGGATTCTCAGCAATGTGGCTGTGGACGAGCGACTGCGTGGCCGTGGCATCGGGCGCCGCCTGGTGGAGGCCTGCGTCGAGCATGTCTGGGCCAGCGGCGGCGACTTCATCATGCTCCAGGTATGGGAGCGCAACGAGGCTGCCCTCCACCTGTACCGGTCCTTGGGCTTTGAGCCGGTGGGAAGTGTGTGTCGGCTGAAGGTCGGACGGGGCTGGTCTCGGCGACCATCGACGCAAGGGGCGCGTTCGGGTTACAGCTGGCGGTCGTTGCGGCACGGCGATGCTCGATACCTCTCGGACATCGCCGCCACCATGCTGCCCGGCCCGGCCCGCATGGTCCGACCCTCCCCGACGACTCCTTTCCGAGCCGGTCTCCTTGAGCGAGCGGCCGGCCTGCTCTCATTGTCCGCACCTTCTCACGTAGCGTCCCGCCGCGTGCTAGTGCGGGAGCGCGCGGTGGCGGCCGGTCTGGCGATCGTCCCGGTCGACGAGGCCCTCGCCCGGGCAACGGTGATCTGCTCGGCCGGCCTGCCGGTCGAGGTCGCGACCGCCGTGGTTGCGGAGCTGAGCGATTTCGCTGCGTCGCGCGGCGTCGGTCTCATCGTCGATCTACCCGCATCGCTCGAGCTTCTCCGGACCATGTTGCTGTCGGAGGGCTGGGAGCTCCAGGACTCGCTGCTGCAGATGACGGCCGACCGGGACTCTGCACGCCGGTGGGATCGCCCCCATTGACCAAGATCAGCATCGATCGCCTGGCCGTCCGCCTTACGCGGCCCTTCTTAGTAACCGGCTTGGCCACGGTCGGCTACCACCGCGTAAGCTTGTACTTTCGCCTGGGCGCGATGGGTTGGCACCGGCACCTGGACGAGGACGAGCTGTTCCTCGGCTACACGGGAACAACCACCGTGGAGACCAGTTGGGGAGACGCCGCGTTGCCCCCTGGGCACCTGGTGCGGGTGCCCAAGGGCCTACCGCACCGGTGCTACTCCGCTGCGCCCACGGTAGTCGTGCTCGTTCAAACTCGCGGGCTGGCAGGCAGGCGCAATGGACACCAGGCCCACATCGGCAGCACCGGCCAAGTCGAGCCGGTGTCCCTGGCACAGCAGGCTGCTCGAATCACGGACGTGTATAGTCCGCGTCGTGTTGCGCTTGCGGATGGGCTGGCGATCAGCGTGCAGGTCTGCCTGGGGGCGCAGGATTGGCACCGGCACGAGGGCGAGCAGTTGATCCTGTGCCATCAGGGGCGCCTCGCGGTCCAGTCGGATGGGCGGGATGAGGTGCTGGGGCCGGGCGAGTTGGTGGTGGTCGCGACCGGTAAGCTGCACCGGGTAGTGTCCCTGGAGCCGGCGACCGCCGTCACCATGGCCGAGGTCGGCTAGAGCGCTTGGGCGACGTGGCTTCGGCGGATTGGCTCCGGGCGGCAGAGCGCGCTATAATCCGACGCGCAGTAGGCCACCCTAGCTCAATGGCAGAGCAGACGCTTCGTAAGCGCCAGGTTATCGGTTCAAGTCCGATGGGTGGCTCCTAGGGCCCATAGCTCAGCGGCAGAGCGGCCGGCTCATAACCGGTTGGTCCTTGGTTCGAATCCGAGTGGGCCCACCTCTTCACGGAAGTACCCTCCTCAGTCGGCGCCTGTCTCTAGTGCATCCTGTGCTCCCTCTTCGTCCAAGCCGTGCACCCCGCTCCAGCATTACCTGCCTGCGCTTGATGCCCCGGCCTGTGAACGCGTACACTGCCGGCCTGGCGCGCGGCGGCAGGTGACGTGCCTGCCGTGGGGGAGGGACGTGGCGATGAGCATCGGAGTGACGATTGAGGCGGGGCCGGCGGCCTGGCAGATCATCCAACAGGACGACACCGGCCATGCCACTTTACGGGTATCCGGCCGGTGGTTCCCCTTCGAGGGAGACGCGCCGGAGTCGGGGACTCAGGTGGTTGAGGCTCGTCTCGTGTATGAGACGTCGGCCTGCCCCGTGACCAGGGACCTGGACTGGACGCCGGCGGAGATGGCCCCCGACGGCCGGTGGTCTGCCTCCTTGGTTGAGGTGCCGGCCGGCGGCTTGTACCGGGTGGAGACGCGAGTGCGGCGCCGCGGCCTGGGCGATGACCGCCCGCTGCGAGGCGACTACATCCACTGCCTCGGAGTGGGCGACCTGTGGTGTATCGCTGGGCAGAGCAATGCGTCCGGGACCGGCGCCGGCATCGCCGAGGACGGCCCGGAACTGGGAGTGCACCTCTTCGGCAACGACGAGACGTGGCGACTGGCCACCCATCCCCTCGAGGACGCTACGGCGACGCTGCACCCCATCACAATGACCGGCATCTACCACGGACACTCGCCCTGGCTTGCCTTTGCCAAGGCCCTGAAGCGTGGCCTCGGGTACCCTATCGGCCTGATCCCGGCTGCCCTGGGTGGTTCGCCGCTGCAGCGGTGGAATCCGGCCGAGCCCGGCACCGCCGACCTCTACGCGAACATGCTGGACATGGTCGGCCTGGCGGGTGGGAAGGTGCGCGGAGTTGTCT
This sequence comes from Anaerolineae bacterium, assembly GCA_040768685.1. GTDB lineage: Bacteria > Chloroflexota > Anaerolineae > DRVO01 > DRVO01 > Ch71. The sequence continues at coordinate 1,818,649 of JAXGMM010000001.1, read as the reverse complement.
GGTATCAGGGCGAATCCGATTGTGGCCCGGCCCTGTCTGCCTCCTATGAGGAGCGGTTCCGCTCTTTTGCCGCTTCTCTGCGTCGGGATCTGGACGATCCGCATCTACCTATCCTCACGGCCCAGCTGAACCGCTTCACCACCCCCTCGGTGGCACTCAGCCCGATGGGACGATGCGACGCCGAGGCGGACCGCGGCTGGAGTGTGGTGCGCGAGGCGCAGAGACGGCTGGCAGCAGAACTACCGCAGGTCGCCGTTGTGCCTACCCTCGACCTGTCCCTCTCCGACAACATCCACAATGCTGCCGCGGCTCAGGTGATGCTTGGCGAACGGTTCGCCCGCGTGGCGCTGGGGCGGGTCTATGGCCGCCCGGTTCTGCACCAGTTCGCCGAGATCGCGCACGCGCAGCTGGCGGACGACTGCCGAACCGTGGCTATGCGGTTCACCGGTGTCTCGGGAGGGTGGACGACGGTGGGGCCGGTAACTGACTTCAGCCTGGAGGACGACGAGGGCTGGGTCCCGATGGCGAACCTGGACCTTGGAGATGAGAGCGACGCTACGCTGTACCTGGCGAGGCCGGTTCGGGGCCGGGCCACTCTCCACTCCGCCTACGGCGCTAACCCCGAGGTGAATCTGCGCGACGGCAACCGGCAACCGACCATCGCCTTCTCTGTGGTTCTACCGTACGGCGAATGACGTGCCGGCCGGCGATCGCAGGTTAGGGGCCGCTGCAACTACCGCCGCATTCCGGCGACTGGAGGCATACTTTGGCCAAGCTTAGGATTGCTATGGTTGGGGCGGGGATCGGGCGAGGGCAGAGCTGGCTGTCCACCCTCACCAAGCTCACTGAGCACAGCGATCTCTACGAGCTGTGCGCGTTTTCTGAGGCGTTACCGGAGCGGGCCCGGGAGAACGAGGCCCGTTGGCGGGTGGCCGGCTACACCGACGTGCGCGCGATGCTCGACAGGGCGCGGCCCGACGTGGTGCTCAACGGGGCGCCCTCGGACAGTAACTCCATGGTTCTCGGCCTCTGTGCTCCGCGCGGTGTTCATGTCCTCACCGAGATCCCCATCGCCCCGACTCTGCGGATAGCTGACTGGATGATCGCTACGGCGGAGCGCTATGGCATCAAGCTCGAGGTCACTGAGCAGGTGTTCCTCTGGCCGCGCGAGCAACTCAAGCGCCGCATCCGCGACGCCGGCCTGATCGGCGACCTCATCCATGCGCGTCTGTGGTACACCAACAAGGCCGACTATCACGGTCTCAACGGCATCCGCATGCTCATCGGCCGCGAGGCCCGGCGGGTGCTCGGCTTCGGCGGCCGGGTGCCGGTGCCTCCCTTCGTGGGGTACGAGGGCGACAATGTCACCGAGGACTTCTGGGATGCGGCGGCCATCGAGTTTGAGGGCGGCCTTACCTGCCTGTTCGAGGATCCGCCCCGGGGCCGAATGACGGCGCGCTGGGATGTCGAAGGCGCCAAGGGGCAGCTCTCGGGCAGCGATCTGTATATCGGCACGCGCGAGGCCGAGTCCAGACATTTCCCGTTCGTAGCCGAGTACAGTGAGGAGAATGGGAAGCGAGTGTTCGAGAGCGTCGGGGTAGACACCGACCAGCCGGTGGTCTTCAGGAACCCGTTCCGCGCCTTCGGCGCCGACGACGAGGACGAGGTGGCGCGGATGGAGCTGCTGACTGGCTTCCATCGGGCCGTGACTGAGGGCCGGGAGCCGGTCTATGGACCCCGAAACGCCCGCAAGGATCTGGAGCTCTGCTACGCCATTCGCGAAAGCGCTCGGCGCGGCAACGTGTGGATGGATCTGCCGCTGGGGGAGCCCACCGCGCTCGAGGAGAGGCTTGAGCAGGAGTTCGTCGCCGTGTACGGCCATGCCCCCGAGGATGCCGAGGGTCTGGCGGGGGTGCGCATCCCGCGCGCGGGTGTCCGCTGGCGGGTCGCCGGCCTGGACTAGCCGTCGGCTCGATATGTGACTCGACACCATGTGGAGGAGCGCCCACCATCGGGCGCTCCTCCCCTATACTCGCTCGGCAGGTGCGGGCGTTAGCCGCCCATCAGGTGGTTGAGGATCAGCCAGTCCAGCTGCTCGTAGTCGCGAGCGTCGATCAGCTGCTGGACCGCCTTCCGATCGAGCGACCGCGCCAACTCCACCAGCCGCAGGAACACGCGCAGGCTGTTGCTCAGATGCTGAGTGTCCCGCTCCGCCGGCTGAGTGCGTATCGCCTTGACGTCCAGGCCGACGATACCGACCTCATAGAACCGGTGATCGTCGAGCACGCGCACCTGGTTGAACGCCCGCCGCAGGTCCACCGCTCCAAACGAGCGGTCCTGGTCGAACTTGAGGCCGTTCTGGTCGTTGAGGTGGACGCTCCACAGTTTGCCGAAGGCCATGGCGAAGCCGATCTCATCCGAGGGGTCCAGCCCGGCCAGCACCGAGTGCGCCGTCTCCATCAGCACGCCCATGCGCGCCGGGGCTACGGTCTGGGTGCCTAGGGCGAGGGCGTGCCCCATGGTGGGGATGTAAGCCAGGTCCATGGGCTCGTTGGGCTTGGGCTCGATGGCGATGCGCAGCCCGGGCGCGTACTCGAGAATGGCGTTGATCGCCTCCAGCAGGTGGCCCGTGGCGCGTACGGGGTCCTTGGCCTCCCGCATATACGTGCCTTCGCGCGCCAGCCAGAGGACCATGAGGTCGGTGCCCAACTCGGCGGCGATGTCGGCGGTCCGCTTGGTGCGCTCGATGGCGTACTGGCGGGCGGCCGGGTCGTTGGCGGTGTAGGCCCCGTCCACGGTCTGTGGGCTCTCCCACAGACGGGGCGCCACGAACTCCGCCACGAGGCCCTCCTCCTCGACCTGCTGACGGACCTTCTTCGCTCGCCGGCGGATCTGCAGAGGAGTCAACTCATCGAGGCCGGGAACGGCGTCGTCGTCGTGGAACTGGACGGCATCGAAGCCGAGGGCACGGTATTGGCCCAGCTTGTCGGCGAAGGCCCGCGAGGGCCGCACCGGTGGGCCGAAGGGATCGGCGCCCGAGTGGATGTTCCAGGGGCCGAACGAGAACCGGTAACCGTACTTTTCCATGGCTACCCTCCTGTTGAGTGCACTCATAGCCGCGGTTCTCCCGCATGATAGAGGCCGGACCGGGAGTCGCCAAGGCCGGATCGGGCCGATAAGGCGCGTTGAGGCGCATCGCCGCTCGTGCTATCGTCGCGCTAGGTGCAGTCGCCCTTCTTGGTGGCTCTCTCGGTTGGATAGGAGGAGTCCTCGGCATGGAAACGCAACGGGCCCAGTATCACTTGCGCATTCAGCTCCGCCCCGGCCCTGATATCCAGGAGCGAGCGTCGGCGCTGGCGCGCTTCTGCGTCGAGCACGAGATCGAAGAGGCGGTCTTCTTTGTGGACGCGGAGACGGCCAACAACGGCTTCCTCAGCGATGGGGAGACGGAGGAGTGGTTCGCGGCGCTCGGCGTGGCCAAGGGGGCCATGGACGGCGCGGGCGTCCGTTCCAGCCTCAACCCCTGGTACACCGTGCTCCACACCGATCGGGGCCGCCACCAGCCAGAGGGCTGGGCCTTCACGCCCATGGTTTCGCCCACCGGTGAGGCGGCGCGGGCGGTGGCTTCCCTCGCCTGTCCACGCTGGCGAGAGTACGTTGCGCGGCTGTACGGACGGCTGGCGGAGCTTGGGTTCCGCGTCGTCTGGATCGAGGACGACTTCCGCTACCACAACCACGCTCCGCTGACCTGGGGCGGCGACTTCAGTGCCGCCATGCTCGGTCGCTTCGCCGCCAAGATCGGGCGCGAGGTGGCGCGCGAGGAGCTGGTGGCGGCGATCCTCCGGCCGGGCGAACCGCATCCCTGGCGGGCGCTATGGCTGGAGACCTGGCGCGAGGCCCAGATCGAGGCGGCGCAGGTCATCCGTGATGCTGCGGTGGGGGCCTGCCCCGACACCCTAGTCGGCCTGATGAGCTCGCACCCGACCAGCCACAGCGCCGAGGGTCGGGACTGGGCAGCGCTGTTCCGCAGCATGGCTAACCGAGGACGGACCGTCCATCGTCCGCACTTCGCCGGCTATCAGGACTCCGCCCGCGGCGATCTGGCGCGCTCTTCCTTCATGCTCGACTACCAGAAGGAGCTACGTCCCACCGATCTGGAGATAGAGGTGACGCCCGAGCTCGAGAACTACCCCATGACCCCCTTCAGTAAGTCGGACACGGTCACGTGGGGGCAGATGGCGCTGGCGCAGGTGCATGGCGCCGGCGCGCAGATGCTGGACATCTTCAGCTTCGAGGTGCACCACATCGCGGACGAGCCGTGGGTAGGCGCGTTTCTCGATCGGGTGCGCCCGGGGCTGGACGCGCTGGCGGCTCGGTTCCCTGACTCACTTTCGTCATCTGGCGTCGGGGTCCTTTGGCGGCCGGACGCCTCTCTTCACGTGCGCACGGTGGCCGGCCGGAGCATGACCGAACTCCACGTGCCGCTCACGCCGGCGGCGGAGATTCTGCAAACGCTGGGCATTGCGGTGCAGGCGAGGCCCGGTGCCGTCAACTGCCTGTGGGGGCAGGCCGCCTGGGCATGCGCTGAGGACGACCTCCTCCGCTTCCTCGGGGGCGGCCTCTGGCTGGACGCGGAGGCGGCGGCTATCCTGCAGCAGCGCGGCCTCGGCGCATACCTTCCGGCGGTGCACCGGCACTGGTGGCAGCGGGAGGAGATGAACTACAGCGTCGAGCGCCCTGCGGACCGGGCAGCCGGGCTGGAGCCGCACATTGCCATGAGCGTCAACTCCTTCGAGCGAGTCGCTTGCCTCGAACTGAGCGACGGCGCGGCCGCCTGGTCGACTCTGTGTGACCCGCGCGACCGGCGGCTGGGTGTGGGGCTGGCGGTGGGGGCGAACGAGCTTGGTGGCCGGGTGGCGGTGAGCGCCTGGCCGCTTGCCACGGAGCCGAACGCCTACACGCTGTCAGTCAACCGGCAACGGCTCGTACAGCGCCTGATAGGCCATCTAGCCGAGAGGCGCGACTTGCCGGTGATGGTCGGAGGTGCGGCCTTCGCCTTCCCGCTGGATTTCCGCGGTCCCGGCTCGCGGCAGGTGGTGTTGTTCAACGCCTCCCTGGACGGCCAGCGACCGGTCGCGACTGTTCCGGCAGCCACGGCCCTGAAGGAGGCGCTCCTGTTCGCCCCCGATGGCACGGTGCGGCCGCTCGAGTGCACGAGTCGCACCGTCCCCGGGGAGCTGGAGGTGGAGGTGAGCGAGGCCGTGTCCTTCTGTGGCCTCGCCGTCCTAGAAGTCGACTAGTCGAGCTTGAGCAGCTTGATGGCGTTCTCCCGCGCCACCTTCTGGAAGACCGTCTCGCTGATCTTGCCGGACTCGCGCCAGTTCTGGAGCAGGTCGATCAGCGGTATGGGCATGGTGTAGTAGCAGATGTCGGTGCCGAACAGGATGCGGTCCTGGAACTCGGTGAGGAACCGGGGGCCGTAGTCATGGTCCCGGTTGAAGGCGTTGTAGGCCGTGAAGTCGGAGAGGTCGCCGTACAGGTTAGGGTAGAGCCGGAACAGGGTAGGGACGACGCCCTCTTCCAGCACCGGGCCGGTGGGCAGCCGGCCGACCTGCCCGCGGGGCCCGAATACGAAGCCCCGCTCGCCGGGCGTGGTCAGGCGCGCGATCTCGGACCAGAATATCGGGCCGTGACCCAGTAGGATGAGATCGGGGTACTTCTGCAGGGTGTGCTCCAATTGGGGCAGGCCGGGATCATCGTAAAGGCCGAAGTCGCCGGTGAGCTGGTCGGAGCCGTCGAAGGTGACCGGTAGGCCGACCGCTTCGGCGTGCTTCATCAGGTTCTGCACCAAGGGGTCCCCTAGGGGAAGGTTGGGCATGACCTCACCCAGGCCGCGGCAACCCAGGTCCTTGTAGTAGCGGAGGAGGTCGCCTAGGGGAGCGTCGGCGGAGTTGGTCAACGCGCGCGGGTCGATGTTGCAGAAGGGGATGAGGCGGTCGGGGTACTGAGCCGCCATGTCCAGAATGTCCTCATTGGCTTGGGGCAGGTAGATCTCAGGGCTGACGATGGGCAGGACGGCGCCGCGCTCGATGCCCACTTCGTCGTAGCGGGCGATCAGTTCCTCGGCGGTGCAGAACTGGACGGGCATGGGTGGCGGTTGGCGACGGTAGGCATGAGCGTGGACGTCGACGAACACCGGGCGCTCCTTGTCACTGGCGTGATATCAATTGGAGGCGATCCTAGTGCGGGGCGACAGGCTGTCAAGTGGGTAGTGAGCGTCGTTCACCGGGGGATTGGCCTCGCCGCGTGATTCCGAGAGCTGTAGAGTCACGGGCTCAGAGAGAGACGACAAGCGTGCCTGGGAGTCGGCCGACGCCTGGCGGCCAACCGGGTCTTCCAGACACGAAGGGTAGGCTCGCCAAAGAGGTCTAGGTACCGTGACCGGCTTCGCCAGTGTGCGTAGGAGCAGACTCGGACTCGCATGGGCACTGCCTCGCGGGAGGTGAGACGGTGGATCAGCTTGGCGTTAGAGAGTTGCCGTCGATTCAGCCGATGGGCCCCGGACCCCGCCAGGGGCTGTCCGAGGTGTTGAGACCCACCATTTGGCGGCTGGCGGTGATCGGCATGCTGCTGTCCTATGCCTGGGCGGTTCCCGCCTTTGTGGGCCATCACCCCAGCCCGCATTGGCCCGCTCTGCTTAGCCCGTCACTGATAGGTGTGGCGGCGGCCCTCAGTATCCGGTTGTCGCCCAGGTACTGGGCATCGACGGTGGTCTTCGTCGCCGGACTGAGCATGGCGGCGCTGGCCGAAGCCGCGCTTGGTCACGAGATGACTGCGGGCTGGCTGGCGTTGTGTGCGGCGATGGTTGCCGGCTTGGCCTCGGGCCCACAACGGGCCACCACGGCGGCGTTGGTGCTGATCGTTCTCGCCCTCGTGGTTCCAGTTCCTTTGGCCCAGCGCCTGGCCCTGGTGCGTGGCGCAGCACTGGGAACCGTACTCATCTGGGCTGCGGGCAGCAGTATCTTCGAGGCCCTGATCCGCGGTGAAGAGAGCGAACGGAGGTCCTGGGAGCATGCGCGAGAGGCTATGCAGCGCTGCGGGGAGTTGCAGCAGACCTCGAAAGCACTACGGGACATGTACGCCGCCTTGGAGCGAACCAACCGGGAACTGGAGATAGCTCGAAGAGAGGCTGAAGAGGCTAAGGAGACAAAGGCTCGCTTCGCTGCCAATATCAGCCACGAGCTGAGGACTCCCCTCAATGTTATCATGGGCTTCAGCCGAGTCATGTACCAGACCCCGGAGGTCTATGGGGATCTGACTTGGCCGGCGGAACTCCGGCTGGACATACATGAAGTGTACCGCGCCAGCCGTCACCTACTGGGTATGATAGACGACATACTGGATCTGTCTCGCATCGAGGCACGGCGTATGCCCCTGAGATTGGAGCGAACCGATCTCACTGACGTCCTGGCCGGCGCCGTGGCCACTGCCCGCGGGCTGCTACGCGGACGCCCTGTTGAGCTAGTGGTCAACGTGCCCGCCGACCTACCCCACGTGGATACAGATCCGACGCGCATCCGCCAGGTCCTGCTGAACCTTCTCAACAATGCCATACGCTTCACCGACTCCGGCTACATTGCCCTCTCGGCGGCGGTGCGTGGTGGTGAGGTGGAGATTGCCGTGAGAGACTCCGGCGTGGGCATAGCCCCTGCGGACCTATCTCGTGTCTTTGAGGAGTTCAGCCAAGCGGGAGGCCCCATCACTGCCGGGCGAGGTGGGGCGGGCCTGGGCCTGGCCGTATGCCGGCAGTTCGTGCACCTTCACGGTGGCCGCATCAGTGCCGAGAGCAAGGTCGGGCAGGGGAGCACCTTCCGCTTCACCCTGCCTTTGCCAAAGGAAGGCAAGGCACGGTCCCGACTGGCGTACCACTCCCCCGAAGGCTGGCTGCCTCCGCTCCCCAAGGACCGGTTGGGGCGGTCGGTGGTAATACTGGCTTCGGACGAAACCACCGCCAGGATGGTCGCCCGAGGCATTGAAGGATATCGAACCATTATCGTCACCGGGATGGAATCCTTGCGAGAGACCGTTGAGGCCGAGCACCCGGCAGGCCTGATCGTTGTGAAGGACCCGCTTGAGCCCGATGCCTCTCCCACCCCAGAAGAGCTCTGGGAAGCAGCCGGCCGGCTTGACCTTGGGGTGGTGGAGTACGAGTGGCCCAACGAGAGTCTGGTACGCCGCCTGCTGGGAGCCGATGGCTACCTTGCCAAACCGGTGGCGACGGAGCGACTGGTGAAGGCGATCGCTCCAGATGGGTCGGCGCCATCTCGGGTGTTGGTAGTGGACGACGACCCGGCGTTCCGTACTCTGATGCAGCGGACCCTTCTAGTAGCATGCCCGACGGCGAGACTGAGCTTTTGCCCCAGCGGAGACGAGGCTATGCGTTTGCTGTCGCGGGAGCGATACGATGTGGTGCTTCTGGACCTGGTAATGCCGGGCGAACTGGGCGGGGTCGAACTGCTTCGCCGCGCGCGGGAATCAGCGCTTCTGGAGGGAACGAGGGTTATCGTTGTGAGCGGCGCTGCCTACGCGGAAGAGCTGGCGGTCATCTACCCGGCGAGGCTGCATTTCAGCAAGAAGGCGCTTCCTCGTGGTAACGAGTGGTTCCGATGCATTAGGGCTCTGCTCGACTCCGCTCCCCCTGACTACTCTCGTCCAGCAGCCTCTGCAACGTCGTCAGCAAGTCCTCCGGCACTAGTGGCTTCTTGAGATAGGCCTGTGCTCCCAGAAACAGCGCTAGATCGGGCTCGTCCAGAACGGAGCACACGATCACCTGGACGTCACGCAGGTGAGGCGCAGCGCGCAGGCTCTGCAGCAACTCCCACCCGTCCACGTCTCGCATCATCACGTCTAGGATGATGGCGTCTGGGATGACTCTGTCCAGCAGTGCCATAGCCTCCTGGGCCGAGGTGGCGGTGCTTACCTGGTACTGGCCTCGCGCCAGGTAACGGGTGTACAGCTGGAGCATCTTCTCGTTGTCGTCGACCACCAGCACGTAGGCTCGGGACTGCGGCCGGAAGAGCAGGTCCACCCCGGCACAAAGGCCGTCACTGGGAGACAAGAGCCGAACGCGGCCGCCTTGGGCAGCCAACAGGGTGCGGCAAGCGTGAAGATCCTCCAGAAGCTGTACGCTGTTTGTTTCCAGTGTCGGCCGGACCTGAATGCGTAGGGCCGGAGTCATTCGTTGGGCGACGACGGATACCTCGACGTAGCGAGGCTGCCGACTGGCCAGGACACGGAGGCAAGACAACACAGCCTGTTTGGCCAGCGTGCGGTCCACGAGCACGGGCATGTCCGCGCTGCTCATGGTCACCTGGAAAGCCATGCTGTAGCCGTGGATGAGGGCCTGAGCGGCATCCTCTATTGTCACAAGTACGTCATGCAACGACACGGACTCGAGCACGAGGCCCAGAGACTCTAGTTCCTCTTGGAGGCCGGACGGCGGCGGCGCTGGTGATGAGCTTGCCGCCGGGGATGAGGGGGAGCCAAGCCGCCAGACATAGGCGGCTAGCGCCTCTACGCCCCTCTCGTGCTCGCGCCGCACTTGCCTCGGCCCCACGTTCAATCGATCGGCGATCTCATCGACTGAGAGCCCGCCAACATAGCGGTGTACTAGAACCTTGTAGGGCCGCTGCTCCTTCTCGGAACTCGCCTCCCCGCTTGGCTCGAGGCACTCCAAGGCATCGAGCAGGCAGACTCGCAGGCTTTGGGCTGGGTTGCCGACCTCAGGAAGCTGGGAAGCAAGTTGGGTGGCAAGCGGGTGTCCAAGCAGGTAAGCCGGATCGTACAGGTGCCGCAGCGCGTCGCGGACTAGGTGCGTGAATTCGGGCGGCGGAGGTAAGGAAGCTTCACTCACACTGCTGGAGGGAGTCACCATAGGCCGATTCTGACACCATGTCCGCAGTCTGTCCACAAGCTGTCCAACCACGGATGGGAGTAGGTGGTCAGACTCGGTACAATTGGACAAGCGTGGGTCTACGGTGGAGTAGTCCGCTGACTACGACGAGGGCGTGAGGAGCCAAGGAGATGGAGCTCACTCGACCAGGATCTCGAGTCGCCGGCAGGCGGAGGGGCACAGTCGCCAGGCAGCTCACAATCGGCCTGCTGTTCTTGAGCCCCTGGCTCGTTGGTTTCTTGGCGCTCACGGCTTACCCCATGCTGGCCTCGATCTGGTACAGCTTCTCCGAGTTCAACATAGTTACAACACCTCGCTGGGTAGGAACGGCCAACTACGTGCAGGCGCTGGCCGACCCTCTGGTGAAGCAGGCCCTGGGCAATACGCTGTACATGGTGGTTATCGGTACTCCTATCTACCAGGTGAGCGCCTTCCTGTTTGCGTCGCTGCTGAACCTCAGGGTTAGGTGGCAGAATACATTCCGCACAATCTACTTCCTCCCTTATCTGATGCCTCCCGTAGCAGCGGCGCTCATGTGGACGTTTATCCTGAACCCCAGGTTCGGGCTGGTGAACTCCCTACTGTCGTTGGTGGGCATTACCGGGCCACCATGGCTGCTCAGTCCTCTGTGGTCCAAGCCAGCATTGATTCTCATGGGCGTCTGGTCACTGGGCAGCGCCACATTGATCTACCTGGCGGCGCTTCAGGATGTGCCTAGGGAGCTTTACGAGAGTGCGGAGATAGACGGCGCGGGACGCCTGGCGAGGGTCTGGAACATAACCATTCCTATGATCACGGCAGTGACCCTGTTCAACGTCGTCATGAACATCATCGGCACCTTCCAGATATTCACAACACCCTACGTTTTGGCTCAGACCTCGACCGGAGAAGGCGCGGGAGCAGCTATCAGAGGGGCGCCGCAGGGGTCGATGCTCTTCTACACCATCTACCTATATGCGAATGCTTTCACCTACCTTCGCATGGGGTATGCCTCCGCCCTGGCTTGGCTGCTCTTTCTCATCATCTTCGTGTTCACCGTTCTGGTGATTCGCTGGAGCATGCCCAGGCAGCCGGGGGTATGAGTCGATGGTAGAAGCTCGAAGGACTCAGAGGCACTCCGTGGGTGCGAGCCGTGTAGCCGGAAGACGGTTTCTGCGGCGGGCGGTGGCCGACATCGGCAAGCATCTGCTGGTAGCGGGAGTGGGGTTGTTCTTCCTGGCGCCGTTTCTGGACCTGGTGGCGTCATCCCTCAAGCCGTTGTCGGACATCATCACCTACCCGCGCAACTACATTCCGCGCGTGATACAGTGGAAGAACTATCCCGACGCGCTCACGCTGATGCCGTTCCTGGTCTACCTGCGCAACACGGTCATCATCTGCGTGATGGCTGTAGTGGGACACGTGGTTTCCTGTGCCCTCCCGGCGTACTCGCTCTCCCGCCTGAGATGGCCGGGTAGAGACGTGGCGCTGCTGGTGCTCCTAAGCACGATGATGCTCCCGGGACAGGTCACGATGATTCCCGTGTACATCATTTGGCACCGGCTGGGCATGATCAACACTCTGTACCCGCTGATCCTGCCTTCATTCCTTGGCAGTGCCTTCTTCATTTTCATGTTGAGGCAGTTCTTCGGGACCATTCCCGCGGAGCTGGTGGATGCGGCTCGAGTCGATGGCTGTGGTGAACTGGGCATCCTAGCTCGAGTTATAGCGCCGATCTCTCTCCCTGCCATCGCCACGGTGGCGGTCCTGACCTTCATCTGGTCATGGAACGACTTCTTTGGGCCGCTGCTGTACCTGCAATCACCCTCTCGCTGGACGATTTCCCTGGGCCTAGCCCAATTCAGTACCCGGCACGGCGAGATATCGTGGAACCTCCTTCTGGCCGCTTCTGTCTCATTCACGATCCCGACGATCCTGGCGTTCTTCCTCGCTCAGGATGCGTTCGTGCAAGGCATAGCGACGACAGGCTTCAAATGACGCAACCGGGGGCCCGAGAGGCCCTCTCCAAGGGTTGGGGCGCACGTGGCCTAATGGGAGGCTGTCTATGGGTCAGAACAGCGGGTCGGTCCGAGGTCGCGCAACGACAGACAGTGGAAGGGGAGGTGAGAAGATGAAGTTCTCGAAAGTGAGCAGAAGAGGGTTTCTCTTGCAAGCGACGGCACTCGCTGCTTCCGGGGCCCTGGCGGCATGCGCTCCGGTGACGCAGGTGCCCTCCGGGCAGGTGCCCGCTACGACATCGGAGCCGGCAGCAGCCCCGTCGGGCCCACAGGCTCTGGTGTACTGGCATGGTGGAGGAGCAGCCGAGCATGTGGAGGTGACGCAGAAACAGATCGATCTCTACCTTGCCAAGTACCCGGATGTAAAGATCGAGACGGTCCCCGGCGCCGACAACATCAAGCTCATCGCAGCCCTTGCCAGTGGCGCCCCGCCCGACGTGGCCTGGCCTTGGGGCATTCCCGTGTGCGGCACGTGGGCCGCGAACGGACTGCTGACTGAGCTTGATCCGCTCATCGAGAAGACCGGGTTCGACATCGACAACGTGGTTCCGGCACTGCTGGAGCAAGGCAAGCTGGACGGCAAGACCTGGTCCTTGCCATGGACTGGAGCCACCTACGAGCTCTACTACAACAACAAGATGCTGGCCGAGGCCGGGTTTGATGCGCCGCCAGAGACATGGGACGAGGTGATGGACTATCACAAAGCCCTGACCAAGTCCGATGACGCCGGCAGCTTCAGCCAGCTGGGTATGCTGGTGAGTCCAGGGTACGCCATGGCGTTCACCTTCGGCGCCGAACTGATGAACGCCGAGAGGACGGAAGTCACGCCGGTTTCGGACGGCTTTATTGAGGCCTTGGAGTGGTGCTTGGACTACTACGGGCGGTACGACATCGAGCAGATCGACCTGTTCAAGGCGGGCTGGGGCAGCTTCTCCACCTCCGAGAGCCCTATGATCAAGCGCCAGCTTGCCATGCGGATGGACGGCGAGTACCGCCTGGGCTACATCGAGCGCAATGCACCTGATGCGCTCGATGACATCGACCTCGTGATGCAGCCTTACCCAGCGGGCAGGGAGGAGCTCAAGGGCTCCAGCGAAACTGGGGCGGCTCACATCTACATCCCAAAGGGCGTCAAGGACGTGGATCTGTCCTGGTCTTTTGTCGAGCACCTGATGTCGGATGAGTGTACCCTGCTATGGTGCTATCTGTTCCCCTGTCCCTCTCAGAACCTGTCGTCACTGCGGGATGAGAAGCTGCGCACCATGGCAAGAGGCAAGATGGCAGTGGCGATGGACATCCAGGAGCACCCCAACCTGAAGGTCTTCCCCAACAGCCCGGTGGCATCGGAGTACATGGACGCTCTGGGAGAGGAAGTGGACCTGATCATCCATGGGCAGAAGACCCCAGAAGAGGGGTTGGCCGCTGTCCGCGACAGAGTGCAGCCGCAGCTTGATCTGTACCTGGCCAAGAGGCGGGTGAGCTAGGGGGCCGACTGCCGGCTATCGAAGCAGCACCGCGTTGAGTGGCCGGCCCGGTCAAGGAGCACCGGGCCGGCTGTCTGAAGGCCGAGTGCGTGTCCACCGTGTGCACCGTGTCGAGCGGTTCTGCGCCTGTTGGGATCGGCTCTGGTCGCCTAAGGAACAGCGTAGTGGGTCTCTACACCATGACTGGTCTCGATGGGGTTGCTGCGGTAGTCTCGGCCGACGACGCTATCTTCGCAGGCTGGCCTCGTCCGGCGCCGGCGCGAGAGCGGGCCACCTACGAAGTCAATGCCGCTGTCGAGGGGCGCTGGAGGCAGGGGCGGCGGGGTATTGGTGGTAGACGGCCGCGGGGATGGTGTCCTGGATTGGCACTGTATACTCGGCTACTCACCGGTCGCCTCTCGCCTTCTGCTTCGGCCTTGACAGTGATTCCGACGCCGTTGTGTTCGTGGGCCAGCATGCCATGTCCAATACCGACGGCGGCCACCTATGCCACACCAGATTCCTTCGCTGGCGAGGAGCAAGTACTCAACGGGGCTGCCGTCGGCGAGTCAGCCGCGTTCATGATGTGCGCTCCCTCCTTCGGCGTTCCTCGTGTGGCCGTGACCGGGGATCCTGCTGCGTGCGACGAAGCGAGTGCCATCGGGCGCCGGGCATCGAAGCGGGGGCTGTGAAGTAGGGTGTGAGACGTGGATCGGCGACTGGCCTGACGGCGGGCGAGAATCGACTCCACAATGGTGGCGCGGTGCACCTCAGTCCGGCCACGGCCCCCAACGCGATTCGGGAGGCAGCGAGGCGGGGGGTAGTCGCTCGGCGCCAATTGGGCCGTTGTTCGGTCGAGCTACCGTACTACGAGGCCGGGCAGGAGCCGGAACTCGGCCACCCGTTCTGACCGGACGGCGACGGCCACTCCGAAGACACCGAGGCGGCTAGGCATCCGACATCCCTTCGGGTGCCTGGCAGTGCCAGGGAGACAACGAGGTATCCATGATGATTGTTGACGCCCACGCTCATGTTGGTGACTTTCGCTGGAGTCCCAATGACTTCCGAATCCCTATGACTTGGGACCGGCTTATCGCCCGTCTCGATGATGAGGGCATAGACAAAGCCGTGCTGCTGCCGGTCTACAATGCTTCGCCGGAGCAGACGCCCTGGGGCTTCTTTCACAGCGATCGCATGTTCGTGCGGGACCAGGTGCTTGATGCCGCGCATTACTCTGACCGCATAATCGCCTTCGGCAACATCGATCCCCGCTGGGGAGGGAACCGCGCCGACACCGACTTCGGCCCCATTCTTGATTGGTTCCAGGAGCACGGGTGCCGCGGTATGGGCGAGGTCTGTGCCAACATTCCCTTCGACGACCCCCGCACGATCAACACGTTTCAGCAGCTGGGAGAACGGGGGCTGCCGGTAACAGTAGAGACGTGCGACATGGGCTGGGGGTTGGGTTTCCAGGATGAGCCAGGGGCGCCTAGGCTGGCGCGGTTGCTTCAGGCCGCCCCCCAGGCAGTGGTGATCGGCCACGGTCCTGCTTTCTGGGCTGAGATTGCGCCCATCTCCTGTCCTGCTGAGAAGCGCGGGTATGCCCGGGGGCCGATCTCCGAGGAGGGAGCGCTGGCGTCTCTGTTTCGCCGGCACTCTAACCTATACGCCGACCTCTCGGCCGCAAGCGCGTTCAATGCGCTGTCACGCGACTTCGACTACGGGGTGCGATTCGTCAACGAGTTCCAGGATCGCCTCCTGTTCGGGACCGACATCATCTCACGGGACTTCGGCCGTCGCGATGAAGAGCAGCTGGCTATCGACGCCCTTCTGGCCGAGCTACAGCAACGTGGGAGCCTATCCGAGGCGACCTGGAATGGCTTTGGCTTCCACACCGGCCTGATGCCTCAGCTTGGCTACCTCAAGATGCTGCGCGATACCGAACGGCTCTCTTATTCCGCCTTTGACAAGATCACGGCCGGCAACCTGTCCACGCTACTCGGCGGAGTATAGAGACGGCGTGCAGTGTGAGTGAGGGGACGGACCGATGGGAGTTGGCGATGCCCGTGTGGACATCACCCCGGTGTGGTCCATTCTGCGGCCGTCCTGAACCGCCGGCAGAGCGCCTTGGTGGGCCAGGAGAGGTGGTGCGGCTTCCCCTTGGCCCTCGGCCCTGAGAAGCGCAAGCTGAGCGACGTGCCAGACCGGGCTTTGTGATGCAACAACGGCGGCCGCGACTGTATCGTTCCCGCTTCCGAGCATGTCGATGGAGGCTATGAGGTGTGCCGCAGTCACTAGGACACCATACTGCCGACCCGGAGGAGATCCTTGCAGCCAAAGGCGGTACAGCTGGCTAGACCATTGTCTGAGGAGTGGAAATGACTGCTGAAATGACCTCTCGGGAACGGCTCCTGGCCGCCCTGCGGCGCCAGGACGTGGACTATGTGCCCTGCTGCCCCTCGTTCAGTGCCTCACTGGCCGGCCCTCAGTTCACCTGGAGCGGCCGCGCGGACAGTCTGGAGCGAGTGGTGGTGGACTTGGGGTTGGACGCGGTGGTGCACGTGGGGATCGAGGCCTCATGGCATCCCGAAGTGGATTCCCGCGTCTGGCGAGAGTGCCGCCCCGGAGAGCTGCCGGTTCTCCACAAGGAGATCCGCACCCCCAATGGACCTCTGAGCGCCGCAATCAGGGTCACGGAGGACCTGGCGCACAAGGACGACATCCCTCTAACCAGTGACTGGAATGTCTCTCGCTACGTGAAGCCCTGGTTTGAGACCATGGAAGACGTGGAGCGCTACGCTTTCGTGCACATGCCGCCCTCTGACGAGGCCATCGTCGAGGGTGAAGAGAGGTACCGCCAGGCCAAGCGCGAAGCCGACCGGTACGGGCTAGCCACACATGCCGACTGCGGCACAGGGCTTACCTCGGCCCTGCAGCTCTTCGGGGCCCAACAGGCGGTCATGGTGTCCATGGACAACCCGGAGATGATACAGCGGTTCCTGGAGATCGAGCACCAGACCACCATGAAGCGGGCGGAAGTGATGGCCGGTTGGGGAGTGGACATCATCCGGCGAAACGGCTTCTACGAGACCACCGATTTCTGGAGCCCTCGCCAGATCCGGGAGTGGTTGGCGCCTCTGTTGCGCGAGGAGATAGCGGCCATGAAGTCCGGCGGAGCCGCTGTTACCTATACTGTGGAGACGGGCGTCATGCCCATACTGGACGTGTTGGCCGAGCTGGACTTTGACGGATTCCGCGACATCGAACCGGTTCTCGGAAACCAGGACATGAGCGTGGTGGCCGAGCGATTGTGCGGCCGTCACGCCATCTGGGGTGGCGTGTCTGGGCCGATACACATCGGCGAGGGTACTCCGGAGATCGTCCGGCAGGCGGTGCGCGATGCCTTCGGGGTCTTCGGGCCTAGGGGACTGGTGCTTAGCGCTGTGCCATCAACGCGGGCGCACTGGCCGTGGGAGAACTCACTGGCCATGTTCGATGAGTGGCGCAGATTGCGCTGAGGCAGTGCCCGTGGACCTCGGTGATGTCCGTGCAGCCTCGTCCCCGCCTAGGCATCGGCGAGGGCTCAATACAGTGTCGCGTGGTCTGAGTCCTGCCCTGCCTGCTCTCGCGGCATTTCACCCAGTCTCTCGATATGGTGATGAAACCCCTCCCCTGGGGCGACAGGTGAAGTCCAGATTGGCCGCGTACCGCTCCTCGGTCTTGCTGAGCGTTCCGAGGTCGGTCTCGGTGCACCCCAGCCACGAAGCCGGTCAGCGCGCGCCTTTACGCGGTCTTGGTGTGTGCTGGTCTATTCACCGAGTTCGAGACTAGGTTCACCACCGGCTCCCGGGCACCCACCTGGGCCAGGTGGGCGGGGGTTACATCCTGGACTGTACTACCAGCGCTGTGTGCTCTCGCCTGGCCATCATTGCACTCCGTCCTAGTTGCCTTGTAGCCGCTACTAGGACCAAGGGGCCTCGGCTGCTCTCATGTTCTCTCGGATCACCACCTTGTTGCTCCTAAGTTTGACCATTACTGTATACATTATACTGTGTGGGCCTGATCTTTCCAGAGCGATTGCACCTAGACAGGCGGTGACGGCGAGAGTCTTGCAGTGACAGAGGCAGTCCGAGTCTTGGAGGCGGAGACCGCCATGGTCGGTATCGCTTTGGTGGATCATTTTGCCGATCTGGTCGATCCGCGGGTAGAGCGCACCCGCTGGCACGCGCTTATAGACATCGTGGCCATCACTGTCTGTGCCGTGATCTGCGGAGCGGACAACTGGGTGGACGTGGCGCTGTTTGGTCGCAGCAAGGAGGCCTGGCTCCGCCAGTGGCTGGAGCTGGGCCATGGCATTCCCTCACACGACACCTTTGGCCAAGTGTTCGCCATGCTTGATCCGGAGGCGTTTGCCGGCTGTTTTCGCGGTTGGATGTCGTCGGTGCAAGAGGCGACCAAGAGTCAGGTTGTGGCTATCGATGGCAAGACCGTGCGTGGATCGGGTGACCGGGCAAGGGGAGAGGCGGCCATTCACCTGGCGAGTGCCTGGGCCTCGAGCAACCACCTGGTGTTAGGTCAGGTCAAGGTAGACGACAGGTCCAATGAGATCGCCGCCATGTCGGAACTGCTGCGTCTGCTGTCGCTGACGAGCTGCACCGTGACCAACGATGCCATGGGCTGTCAGAAGGCCATCGCGCCGGCGATAGTGGACAAGGAAAGGGAGACCGTCTACTATACCACCAGGCTCAAGACCAAACGCAAGGTCGCCGGTTGGGACCCCGACTACCTAGCCCCCTTCGTTGGCCGGTAAGATGCAAGCGCGCTGGTGAACTTGCATGATCTGTTGACGCGAGAGTAAGCAAGCAGTAGCATTGTGTAATCAGGTGGTAGTCGTAGGTTGCTCGGCGAAGGCCGGCTCGCCAACAGGGGCTGACCGGTAACGTGGACGCCCAGGGATGTCGTATCCATTGGGATAGTGCGACTGATGTGAAACCGTGGGCTACGAGCGGCAAGGAGGGATGTGGATGAGCCGGACGAAGGAGACGGCGCGTTACCTGCATTCGAACGAACCACTGAAGGAGAGTGAAATGGCACGGGAAAGCGAAGGCAAGAGACTGCCCCGGCGTGAGATGCTCAGGGGCGCAGCCCTTGGCGCTGCGGGAGTTGCTGCTGGCGCCCTCGGAAGGACCGCCGCTGCTCAGGACGCCTCCGCGGCCTCTGGCGTCCCGGAGAAGTGGGACAAGGAAGCGGATGTGGTCGTGATAGGCTCTGGCACCGGACTAGCCGGCGCCCTAGCTGCCGCCATAGCCGGTGACGAGGTCATCGTGCTTGAGAAGATGGCGCGGGCTGGCGGCAGCATGGGCATCAGCGGCGGGGTGATATACGTCCCGCTGAGCTCCGCACAAGAGGAGCTAGGCGTGGGGGAGTCCAGAGAGGACGTTATCGCCTACATGACCATGTGTGCCGAGGGACAGAGCACACCGGAAATGATCGAGACCTATGTCGATACGGGCCCGGAGATGCTGGACTTCCTCCTGGCGAACTCGCCTCTGAAGGTTGATGCCGTCTCATGTGACTACCACAGCGCCTGGTCCACCTCGGGAATTGGGCGCACCGTGAGCCCTGTGCGCGAGGATCCCTCCAAGTCGCCCACGAAGATGTACGAGTTCGGGGGAGGGTGGCAACTTGCCAAGGACCTGCTGGCGGGTGTGGAGGCGGCGGGCGTCGAAGTGCTGCTCGAAACACCGGCTAAGCGGCTCATCACCAGGATGCTGCCCGATGGGATCCAGGAGGTACTGGGCGTAGTAGCCGAAAGCGGCGGTGAGCAGATCAACATCAAGGCCCGGAAGGGCGTTCTACTCGCAGCGGGAGGGTTCGACTGGGACTTCGAGCTCAAGAAGCACTTCCTGCGCGGTCCCACCCCCTATGCGACGGGCGTGCCCGGAAACACCGGTGATGGCCTGCGCATGGCCATGGCTGTTGGCGCGGACCTCCGGAACATGAACGAATGCTGGGGTATGCCTGTCTACGCTGAGCAGGCAAGAATAGCCAATGCCCAGGGAGAGCCTTCGCGGCTTGACCTCTTCAGCGACTACCGGCTGCCAGCCGGTATGATCTTCGTCAACCGCTTTGGTGAAAGGTTCTGCAACGAGGCGGTGGACTACGACACTATCTGGCGCTCGTTCTTCACCTGGGACAACTGGGGCGAACCCCCAGGCTACCGCAACATCCCTTACTACCTGATCGCTGATCAGGCCTTCAAAGACAAGTTCATGGGTCGTGCTAACCCGGCGAAGGATCCGCTGCCGGAGTGGGTGAAGCAGGCCGATACTCTAGAGGAGTTGGCCGCCGCTCTCGAGATTGACCCGGATGGACTTGCCGCGACGGTCGCCGAGTTCAACGCGTACGCCCGCAAAGGCGAGGATCCGAAGTTCGGACGCGGCGAATGCCAGTGGCTCTTCTGTGGACTAGGGGGTGCAAAGCCCCTCCAGCCACTGGTGACGCCTCCGTTCTACGGGATCGAGTGCGGCGTCGGCGACATCGGGACCGTCGGCGGGCCCAGAGTGAACACGGACGCCCAAGTCCTGAACCCATTCGATCAGGTTATACCCAGGCTTTACTGTGCTGGAAACAACTCAGGCATAGGTGCCCCTGGCGCCGGCTACGCAGCATGCGGCGCGACTCTTGGCGCAGGGCTGATCTTCTCCTACCGTGCCGCCAACCACATGGTTGGGCTCGAGCCCTGGGAGTAGCTTGCTCTAAGGCGTGTTCTTAGGGATTGGAGATCGAGAGCCCGGGGATCCCTGGGCTCTCGATCTTCTACCTTGCCGGCCCCACCGCTCTCAGGCCAGTCGGATCCGGTGATTGAGAAGCAGCACTTCAACCGACACTGGGGTCACCTCCTCCGTCTCCCGCGCAGCAGCAACCCGCCGGCATTGGCGGCGGCCGAGAGGATCGCCGAGGGCCGCCAGCCGGCGCTGGCGTCGTCCGGATCTAGGCTGATCGACCGCGCGCGTCTACCGGCCAGACGTCGACGACCCGCTCGCCCTGGACGACGAAGTAGCGGTCGTGCAGGTTGATGGTGGTGCAGCCGTGGGTGGGTTGAAGGCGGATCTTGTCTCCCAGCCGCAGACCGGCCGCTCCCGGCCCGCCGTGCGTCCCATGTTCCTCCGACAGCTTGGCGGTTGTGAGGCCCTCGGGCTGAAGCACTACCGGCATGCCAAACTCCGGAGTGATGCTCTTCAGGCCGGCGTCGGCGATCACTCTGTCGACGGTCGGCTTGCTCACCACAGTGGCCAGAACGCTGAGTGCCGGGCGGAACTCGGGCAGTAGGCCGCCATAGCGGGCGTCCATGGTGGCGTACGAGCCCGCCTGCACCTCATCGACGCCGGGGAAGTTGCCAGTGACGTTGTAGGTCCCCGTCCCCCCGCCGCTGACGATGGCCACCGGGAGGTCGCTCTGCTCGATGAAGGACCGCACGCCGGTTAGCTTGCCCATCGCCTTCTCGGCGGCCTCTCGGCGCGCTTCCCGCTCCGGCAGCATGACCGCATGACCTTCGTAGCCCTGAAGGCCGGCAAAGACGAGGCCGGGGGCGCGGTCGACTCGCTGGGCTAACTCGAGGGCTTGCTCGGGTGTGTCCACGCCGCAACGCCCCATTCCGATGTCGACCTCAACCAAGAGACGCAGCGTCACGCCGGCGGCCACGGCGGCGGCGGAGAGCTCATCGATGTTCGTTGGGTCATCGACCGCGACCATCACGTCGGTGTGCCGCCGGAGCCGCACCAGCCGCCCGATCTTGGTAGGGCCGATGATCTGGTTGGCGATGAGGATGTCAGGCGCGACGGGCGCGAGGGCTTCGGCCTCCCCGAGCTTGGCGCAGGTGATGCCGACGGCGCCGGCGGCCAACTGCCGCTTGGCGATCTCGGCGCACTTGTGCGTCTTTGAATGCGGACGCAGGTTGGCGGTCGCGCCGGCCATGAAGTTAGCCATGTAGGCGATGTTCGCCTCCAGGGCATCCAGATCGAGCACGAGCACGGGCGTATCGAGGTCCCACATGCTGGAGCAGTTCGATCCCATACCTGATGTCTCCACAACCGAACTATGCTGGTGCAGCCCAGCCCCGGGCCAGCCTCACCGCCTTTGCCCAGGTACGGTAGCGTTGCTCTCGTTCGCCGGCGTCTAGCGCTGGAGTGAACACGCGATCCACCTGTCGCCGCGAGCGTAAGTCGTCGAGGCGCGGCCAGACGCCGACGGCGTGCCCTGCCAGATAGGCTGCTCCTAGAGCGGTCGTCTCGATGTTCGTGGGACGCTCCACCGGCGCACCTAGGACGTCGGCCTGGATCTGTAGCAGCAGGCTGTTTCGGGCGGCGCCGCCGTCGGCGCGGAGCACCTGGAGGTTCAGTCCCGCCCCCGCCGCCATGGCGTCCAGCACATCCCGGCTCTGGTAGCAGATGGCCTCCAGGGCCGCCCGCGCCAGGTGCGACCGGTTGGTGCCGCGCGTGAGACCGACGAGCAGGCCGCGGGCGTAAGGGTCCCAATAGGGGGCGCCCAGCCCGACGAAGGCGGGCACAAAGTAGACTCCGCCCGAGTCAGACACCTTGGCGGCCAGGATCTCGCTCTCAGCGGCCGTGTGCAACAGGCCCAGTTCATCGCGCAGCCACTGCAACGCCGCCCCGGCGATGAAGACGCTGCCCTCTATTGCGTACACCGGCCCCTGACCCAGGTCCCACGCCACGGTGGTGAGGAGTCCGCCGCCAGGCTGAATGAGCTCCGAACCGATGTTGAGCAGAACGAAGCAGCCGGTACCGTAGGTGTTCTTCGCCTGGCCGGGGTCTAGGCACATCTGGCCGAACAAGGCCGCCTGCTGATCGCCTGCCATACCCGCCACCGGCAGCGAGCGCCCGAATAGGGCTCTGTCCGTCTCCCCAAACACGCCTGCGGTGGGGCGGACCTCAGGAAGCATGGCGCGAGGAATGGAGAACGCCCGCAGGAGGTCGTCGTCCCAGGAGCCGGTCCGTAGGTTGTAGAGGAGAGTTCGAGAGGCGTTGCTGGGGTCGGTGGCGTGCACGCGGCCACCCGTGAGCTGCCAAAGCAGGTAGGTGTCCACGGTGCCGAAGAGAGCCTGGCCGCGCTCGGCGCGCTGCCGCAGCCCGGGCAGCTGGCGTAGCAGCCAGATCAGCTTGGTGCCGGAGAAGTACGGGTCAAGCACCAGGCCGGTGCGCTCGGTGACGAGAGGCTCCAGCCCGGCGCATCGCAGTCCGTCGCAGATCGGAGCGGTGCGCCGGTCCTGCCAGACGATGGCGTTGTAGAGCGGTTCTCCGGTGGCCGCGTCCCATACCAGGGTAGTCTCGCGCTGGTTGGCGATGCCGATGGCCGCCACCTCAGCCACATCCACCCCCGCCTGTTCGATACAGGCATGGGCGGCATGGAGCTGGCTGGACCAGATGTCGTGGGGCCGATGCTCCACCTCGCCTGGGCGTGGGTAGAGCTGGACGAACTCCAGTTGGGACGAACTCACCGCCGTGCCGGACTCGTCGAAGAGGATGGCACGGGAACTAGTCGTCCCCTGGTCCAATGCCATGACGTACCGCATTGCTGCCCTCCGGGGCTGAAGTGCGCGGATTCTAGGCGAGACCGGTTGGTCGGTCAACGTTGGGGCGGCGAGCCCCACGCGGGCTCGCCGCCCCAACTGACTATGCCGGCGCGGCTTCCGCCTCTCTTTTGTCGTTCGCGGGCAGGCAGATGGCTAGGTGCAGTTCCTGGAGCTGGACATCGTCGATGAAGCCTGGCGCGCCCATCATCAGGTCGGTCGCGCTCTGGGTTTTGGGGAATGCGATCACCTGGCGGATGTTGCTCTCGCCCGCAAGGAGCATGACCAGGCGATCGATGCCGGGAGCGATGCCTCCGTGCGGCGGCGCGCCGAACTCGAACGCCTGCAAGAGGTGGCCAAAGCGGGCCTCGATCTCTTCGGGCTCGTACCGCAGCAGGCGGAACACCTTCTCCTGGATGTCGCGCCGGTGGCAGCGGATGGAACCACTGGAGAGCTCAAACCCGTTGCAGACGATGTCATAGCACTGCGCCCTCACCGATCCAGGGTCGGTATCGAGGAGGTGCAGATCCTCTTGCTTGGGCATGGTGAAGGCGTGGTGGCTGGGGTCCCAGCGCTGCTTCTCCTTGTCCCACTCCAACAAGGGGAAGTCCTTAATCCAGGCGAAGACGAGCAGATCCCTCGGGGCCAACTCCAGTCTTGCGCCCAAGGTGCGGCGAAGATCGCCCAGCACGCTGCGCGCCACTGGCACCTCGTCGGCCACTATGAGTACCAGGTCGCCAACTGCCGCTTCCGTGCGCTCGAGTATGGCCGCGGTCTCTTCCGGCGAAAGGAACTTGGCGATCGGCGAGCGGACCTCGCCATCGCCAACGGCGATGGTGACGAGCCCCTTGGCGCCCGCCTTCTTGGCCATCTCGGTCAGTTCGTCGATCTGCCGGCGGGTGTAGTCGCCCACTCCGGGCGCAACGATGGCCCGGACGGTGTTGCCGGCCTCCACAGTCTCCCGGAATACACGGAAGCCGCTGTCCTTCACGACATCGTCCAGATTGTGCAGACGCATGTCGAAGCGCAGGTCGGGCTTATCACTACCGTACAGGTCCATGGCCTCGCGGTGCGTCAGGCGCGGGAAGGGAGAGATGATCCGCCACTCCGGCGCGACCGTCCGGACCATCTCCGTGAAGAGGCGCTCAGTCAGGCTGAAGATGTCCTCCTCTTCGACAAAGGACATCTCCAGGTCAAGTTGGGTGAACTCCGGTTGTCGGTCGGCCCGGAGGTCCTCGTCGCGGAAGCACCGCGCGATCTGGAAGTAGCGGTCGAATCCGGAGACCATGAGCAGCTGTTTGAGTTGCTGAGGAGACTGCGGCAAGGCGTAGAACTGACCGGGGTAGACGCGGCTGGGGACCACGTAGTCCCGCGCTCCCTCGGGCGTGCTCTTGATGAGCATCGGCGTCTCCACTTCGACGAACCCATGGTCATCGAGGAAGTCGCGGATGAACTTCACCACGCGATGTCGCAGCATGATGTTGCGCTGCATCGACCGTCGCCGGAGGTCCAGGTAGCGGTAGCGCAGGCGGAGAGCCTCATCGGCAGCGTGATCGTCCGCCACCTCAAAAGGGAGCACACGCGAGGGGTTCAGGATGGTAGCGCTCTGCGCGTGAACTTCGATCTCACCGGTGGCGAGGTCCGGGTTGGCCATTCCCTCCGGTCGCCTGCGAACGACGCCAGTCACCTGCAGCACGAATTCGGCCTTGAGAGACTCGGCGACGGCATGGGCCTCGGGAGAGTCGCTGGGGTCGAACACGATCTGCGTGAGGCCATAGCGATCGCGCAGGTCCACGAAAACGAGGCCGCCATGGTCGCGCCGTCGATGGACCCAGCCTGCCAGTACTACCGTCTCACCGGCATTGGCTGCCGTAAGTTCGCCGCAGGTGCCCGATCTCAGCATGAACCAGCCTCCCAGTATCCTTTAACGGTGCCCGCGATTATAGGCCCGCGCGGTCAGCGGAACAACAGCCGCGCCGGCCGGTCCTGGTCCGTGGCGAACGGTTTGCCTCGCCTTGTTCCAGGCCCGTATAATCGCGCCTGGCGAGGGCGGCGCACCGCGACTCGTCATCCCCGATGTGCGGTCCACTGGGAGGTGAAGTGCGAGCAACCGTCTGGCGCATGCTTTCGGTCATCGTTGTGATCACCGCGGCTGTCGCGTGGATCACCTGGCCCGCTAACCCGGGAATACACGTCAACCTCGGTCCCATCAAGATCAACAAGCCCATCGAACTGCACCAGGGCCTGGATCTGCGCGGAGGTCTGCGAGTTCTGCTAAGCGCGGACTTGCCCCCCGGCGAGGCAGTGTCGGCCGATGCCATGACGGCGGCGCGAGTGATCGTTGAGAATCGGGTCAACGCTCTCGGTGTCACCGAGCCGCTTGTCCAGCTGCAGGGCGATCGCTACCTGGTCGTGGAACTGCCCGGCATCCAGGATCCGGACGCCGCTATCGAGGCGCTGAAGGGCACCGGCCTGCTGGAGTTCGTCGACGCCGGGTCGACTCAACTGCCGCAGGGCGTCGTAGTTCGCACCAGTTATCGCGAGGAACTGGGCGCGGCGGCAGTTGCCGAGAGCGACAGCTACTACTTGCCCAATACCGTGTTCACTACTGTGTTCACCGGAAAGGATCTTGCCGGGGCCGGCGTTGCGACTGACCGGCTAGGCGGCGTTGAGGTCACCCTGGAGTTTACCTCCGAGGCAGCCGCCGCGTTTGCCGACTACACCAGGCAGAACATCGGCCGGATCTTGGCGATCGTGTTGGACGGCCAGGTGCTCAGCGCACCAAGCATCCAGAGCGTCATTCCCGATGGACAGGCTCGCATCTCGGGGACATTCACCCTGGAAGAGGCGCGCGCGCTCAGTATCCAACTGAAGTACGGCGCCCTGCCGGTTCCTCTGGCCGTTGAGGAGACGCGTCTCGTCGGCCCCACCCTCGGGCAGGATTCGGTGGCGAGGAGCATACAAGCCGGCATCGCCGGCCTGGCCGTGGTGCTGCTCTTCATGATCGTCTATTACCGGGTCCCCGGCGCTCTGGCCGCTATTGCACTGATCATCTATGCGCTGATCAACCTAGCCCTCTACAAGACCATCCCCGTGACGATCACCCTGCCGGGCATCACCGGTTTCTTGCTCTCCACGGGAATGGCGGTAGATGCCAACATTCTTATCTTCGAGCGGATGAAGGAAGAACTGCGTTGGGGTCGGCCACTGGCCAGCGCCATGGAGGCAGGTTTCAGCCGGGCATGGACGAGCATACGCGACTCCAACTTCTCGGCGCTGATCACCTGTGTGGTGCTGTTCTGGTTCGGATCCAACTTCGGCGCCACCCAGGTGAAGGGATTCGCCATCACCCTTGCCATCGGTGTTCTGGTGAGCATGTTCACCGCCATCGTGGTTACGCATACGCTGATGCGAGTGGTCTTCCACTTCGCCGGCAATTGGCTGCGCGAGCGCCACTGGGCGCTCGGAGCTTAGGTCCACACCGGGGGGCCCTGTGATAGATTTCGTTGGGAAGCGACGCTGGTACTTCATCATCTCCCTGGCCGTGATCATTCCGGGACTGGTAGCCATGGTCTACTCGACCGTCACGGTCGGGTCACCGCTACGCCTGAGCATCGACTTCACCAGCGGTTCTCTGCTGGAGGTGCGCTTCGATCAGGTCGTGGCTGCTGCTGAGGTCCGCGATGTCTACATCGATCGCGGGTTGCTGGATACGTCGGTGCAGTCGGCGGACGACGGCTACACCGCCTTCATCCGTTCCAAGCAGCTTGACCAGGAGACCAAGGCCGAGATCCTCGCTGAGCTCCGAAACCGGTTCGGCGACGCTGACGAACTCCGCTACGAGTCCGTGGGCCCGACGGTGGGACGGGAGGTCACCCGGGCGGCGACCATCGCGGTGATCGCCGCCGCCGGCGCCATTCTTGTCTTCATCGTCTACTCTTTCCGCGGCGTGCCGAACGCCTTCCGCTATGGCGTGTGCGCCATAGCCGCCATGGGACACGACATCCTCGTCACCACCGGCCTGTTCTCGATTATGGGCTTGGTGGCGGGGTGGGAAGTGGATGCCCTCTTCCTAACTGCTCTCCTTACTGTGGTGGGATTCTCGGTCCAGGACACCATCGTCGTCTTCGACCGCATACGCGAGAACATCTTCAAGCACCGCGGTGAGCCGTACGAGTTGGTGGTCAACCGGAGCGTTCTCGAGACGCTACACCGGTCGTTGGCCACGCAGCTCAACGCGATGTTCATCCTGGTGGCGATCCTGCTCTTTGGCGGCGCCACTATGAAGCAGTTCGTGGCCACCATGCTGGTGGGCATGATCAGCGGCACCTACTCCTCGATCTTCAACGCCGTGCCTCTGCTTGTAGTCTGGCAGACAGGCGAGGCGTCGGCGTGGTTGCGGCGCCTCTTCGGCCGCAATGCGCCCGCCACGAGCTGATGAGTGCCGACGTCGGGCTAGTGGTTGCTCGCTACGGCGAGATCGCCCTGAAGGGGCGCAACCAGCCCGTCTTTCTGCGGCAGCTCCGCCGCAACATGCGTGAAGCTCTGCGCCGGGCCTCGGTGGACGCGGAAGTGGTCGCCGAGGGCCGGCGCTTGCATGTGACCACTCGGGACACCGGAGCTTCGCTTGAGGCCCTCGGGCGAGTGTTCGGCCTGACGTCCATGAGCCCGGCGGTGAGGGTCCCGCTGGACATCGCGGCGATCCAAGAGGCGGCGCTGGCGGGCGTCTCCAACAGCGGTCTTGGGCCTAACAAGAGCGTCCGTGTGCGGGCGCACCGATCGTTCAAAGGCTTCCCGTACACTTCCCCCGAGATCAACCGCGTTGTGGGTGAGTACATCGTGGAAGCGACGGACGCGGCGGTGGATCTATCCGACGGCGCCGACTTCACCGTGGGCGTCGAGATCCATCAGGACCATGCCCTCGTGTTCGCCGAGACCGTACCCGGGCCGGGTGGGCTGCCGGTCCCGCTGAGCGGCCGCGTGGTAGTGCTGATGTCGGCGGGGCTGGACTCTCCGGTGGCGGCTTGGATGATGATGAAGCGTGGCTGCGCCGTCATTCCGCTGCACTTCTCCGGATCGGACGAGATGGTGCAGCGCTTCAAGGCCATTTGTGAAGTGCTCCAGGGATGGTCTCAGGGCTGGCTCCTCCGTCCGGTGCTGCGTTCGCACCAGGAGTCACTGTCCGCTGTGTCGGATCTGCTGGCGGAGCAGCGGGAAGACCGGTGGAACTGCCTCTTCTGCAAGCGCGCGATGGTCGCCGAGGCGGAGAGAGCGGCGGTGGAACTGGGGGCGCAGGCGATTGTGCTGGGGGACTCGCTCGGGCAGGTGGCCAGCCAGACCCTGGAGAACATGCGGGTGATATCGGCGGGCACGTCGCTACCTATCTTCCGCCCGCTCATCGGCCTGGACAAGGTCGAGATCATGGGCCTGGCGCGGCGGATCGGCACCTACGATCTGAGCGCTCACGGCCAGCCGCCTTGCCGGTTCCTTCCCTCTCGGCCCCTTACCCAGGCATCATACGATAAGTTCCTCGCCCTACAGCCCGTGATCGAGCCGGATCGGCCGCTTAGATCCCCGCTGGACTAGTCCACTACCTCGACCACCCCGGCCGCCTCGGTGGTCTCGCCGATCAGCCAGAGCGGAGTACTCAGCCTCTTCGCGGCCTCGAGTAGGCCGCCAACCGCCGCCTCCGGGACCGATAGGAGAAGCCCGCCGGAGGTTTCGGGGGTGAAGAGCAGCAGCCGCAGCTCATCCTCCAAGGAGCTTGGGAACACAACGTGCTCGACGTAGGCCGCCTCGTTGGTGTTGGCGCCCGCCGGGAACAGCCAGTCGTAGGCGTACCGCTTGGCGCCGGAGACGAACGGCAGACTATCCAGGTGTAGGCGAAGACCGACACCGCTGTGGTGAGCCATCTCCCATCCGTGGCCAAGAAGGGAGAAGCCGGTGATGTCGGTGGCGCCATGCACCGTGGCCTCCCGGGCCAGGTGCGCTGTCTGCCGATTCAGTCGTGCCATCCAAGATGTGGCTTCATGGACATCCTCCGGCGCAGCCAGGTCCGCCTTGAGGGCAGTGGCCACCAGACCCAAGCCGAGGGGCTTGCTCAGCAGGAGCCGGTCGCCGGGACGGGCCCCACCCTTGGTCCACAGCCTATTCTTCGGCGCGATCCCGACGACGGCCAGACCGAATACGGGTTCCGGTCCGACGATCGTGTGGCCGCCCACCAGCGCTCCTCCGGCCTCCCTGACCTTCGCTGCGCCGCCCCGCAACATCTGACCGACCACATCGTCGGCAAGGCATTCGGGGAAGACGGCCAGGTTGAGGGCCATGACGACCTCGCCGCCCATGGCGTAGACGTCGCTCATGGCGTTGGCAGCGGCGATGGCGCCGAACAGGAAGGGGTCGTCCACCACCGGGGTCAAGAAGTCCGTAGTGGCGATCAGGGCGCGGCCGTCGCCTAGATCGTAGGCGGCAGCGTCGTCCGGCCGGGCCAAGCCCACCAGCACCTGGGGGTATTCGGTTGGCGGGAACAACCCGGCCAACGGGCGCAAGACCTGCGCCAGAGCGGCCGCCGGCCGCTTGGCCGCTCAGCCGGCCGCCTTGGCCATGGTCGTTAGCCGGATGCTCTCGCCGGCGCGATGGCAGGACATTTCGGTGTCGTCCATAGGGCTCCAATCTATCCGAGAGGCGCCGCGATTGCCACTCGGCGGACGCTACGCCGAGCCGGGGGTCTTTCGATTCTCGGTGAGCACGCCGCCGGGGGGCGTCCGGAGAGGGCGGCCCAAGCGGCATGGCTTCGCCACGCCTAGCGGTGCGTCTACTCCAGTCTGATGGGCGACGATACTCATATGATGCGCCAGCGGGCCGGAACCTAACCCCCCAACCCGCTTCCCTAGGAAGGAAGGGGGGCCGGGAGCCGCGCTCGGGCGGAAGAGGCCTACTCAGGTTCCCCCTTCGCTACGCGGGAGGGGGAGCAGTGGTTTCGCTCTCTGAGACCACGAGCGGGGGTTAGGTCAGTTCCCCAAGGCGTGAAGAGGCCGCCAGGCGGATCAGTTAGAGGAGATGGCCTGGCGCTGGCCCTCTGGCGGGCGAACCGCAAGGTACTGCGCCGGCTTGCGGCCGAATCGAAAGACAGTGCCCCGAGCCGGCGGACTATTGACTGCTGACGAGCGGCCGCTTACCATAGAGCCAGCCCTTGAGCCGGAGTCCCTCCTATCGAGCCGCCATCGCTTACCCTTGCCAGCACTTCGCCTCGACGGCGCGAGCTACTGGCCCTGTTGGGGCTGCCCTTCGAAGTCCGGCCGGCCGACGTGTGTGAAGACCCGCTGGAGGGCGAGGCGCCCGCCGACATGGTCCTGCGCCTGAGCCTAGCGAAGGCCTCACGAGTGGCTCAGGGAGACGGCCCGCGGTACGTGCTCGGGAGCGATACCACCGTGAGCCTACCTGAGGACGGCGGCTGGCGCGTGTTCGGCAAGCCTCTTCATAGCGAGGACGCTCGTTCCATACTGGAAGCGCTCGGCGGCCGGGAGCACTTGGTACACACCGGCTTCGCGCTGCTTGATCGGCAGTCGCTTCGCTGCGAGCAGGGGGTGCAAGTGAGTCGTGTGAGCCTCCGGTCGCTCCGGCCCGAGGAGATGGTGGAGTACCTCAGCAGCGGGATTCCCGACGACAAGGCGGGCGCCTATGCTGTCCAGGACCGGCGCTTTCGGCTCGTCACCAGGATAGATGGCTGCGTCGCCGGCGTCATGGGGCTTCCCTTGGACCAGGTAGGGGCAGCGCTGCTCAAGGTTGGCCTGCCGATTGCCGATAGTCAGTCTGTGGCAGAAGGTTGCAGCCGCCTGACCGGCATGCCTTGTTGCCTCGCCGCGAGCGTATCCGGATGGGGGCAGGACCGAGATGGTCATGAGGGCTATTGAGCTAGAGGCCGCCCATCGGCTCCTCGGTGGAGGGCCGGTCACCCTGCTGACCACCCGGTACCGTGACCGATCCAACGTCATGACCTTGAGTTGGGTGACCCCGATCAGCCTGAAACCACCGATGGTGGCGGTGGCCGTGCAACGCGGCTGCCTCAGCCACGAGTTCATCGAGCGTACCGGGCAGTTCTCCCTGAGCATTCCGGGGCCGGCCTTGTTGAGGCAGGTCCGCGACGCCGGCCTACTCACCGGCAAAGAGGTGGACTCGAAGTGGCAGGAGGCCGGCCTCAGGGCCATTTCGGGCGATGCCCTGTCGCTGCCACTGGTGGACCAATGCCTGGGGCACCTGGAGTGCGCCGTGGAAGAGGCGTACGAAGCGGGCAGCGAGCATACGCTGTTCGTTGCGGAAGTCGTGGGCGCGCAGGCGGACGACAGCGCTTTCGGCGAGACCTGGCTGCTGAACGACGCTAATGCTCGTCCACTGCATCACTTGGGTGGACACCAGTACTCGGTCCTGTCAACCGTCATTTCCGCTGCACCGCGGCCGGAGGGGGAGGACTGATGGTCGCTGCCAGACAGGCAGATATCCTTTGCATCGAGGACGACGGCGAGATGATCGAGCTCATCCGCCTGATACTGGAGATGCAGGGCTACACCTTTCGGGGTTTCACCAGTGGCGCGGAGGGCTTGGAGGCGGCTCGGCGGCGCGTCCCCGATCTGGTCCTCCTGGACCTGATGATGCCTAACATGGACGGTTGGGAAGTCCTGCGCAGCTTCAGGCAAGACCCGCTACTGCGCGACACGCCGGTCGTGTTGGTAACCGCTAAGGCCCAGAGCATCGACAGGATGCTGGCGCTCCACGTTGCGCGGGCCGACGGCTACATCACCAAGCCGTTCGGACCCCACGAGCTTCAGGAGAGGGTGGCCGCTGTTCTGGCAGAGCGCGGTCCCAGATCGGCGTCCTAGCCGCGGGCGGGCAGAACGGCGCGGCTCGACCAGTCCACAGGCGCCTGTGCGACGTTGACCGAGACCGGCGGTCATTCTAGACTAGCAGACGCCCAGCAGAGGGGCGGGCGGTAGCCGCTACGACAGAGTAACGTGACTTGGGAGTCCAGTGCCTTGCCCACCATTTCCGTCGGTCTTCTGGTACCGTTCATCCGCGACATATTCGTGGCTGCCGGCGCTCCCTTATCTCATGCCGATAGGGTGGCCCAGTCATTGGTCTGCTCCAACTTGGTGGGGCACGACTCTCACGGCGTGATCCGCGTTCCGCAGTATATGGCGGGCATTCGGTCCGGACAGATAGACGCGGCGGCTCAACCGAGCATCGAGCATGAGTCGTCCTGTGCCGCGACCATGACGGGCAACTGGGGCTGGGGCCAGGTGGCGGCATGGGAAGCCACCCAAGTGGCGATCGCTAAGGCACGGCAATCGGGCCTGGCGGCGGTGGCGCTGCACTCCAGCAATCACGTCGGACGCGCGGGCGAGTATGTAGAGGAGATCGCCCGCAACGACATGATCGGCCTGATCACGCTCAACAATCATGGCGCCGCGATGCAAGTGGCGCCCTTCGGCGGCCGCGAACGACGGCTGTCTTCTAACCCCGTCGCTTTCGCTGCGCCAACGTCCGGCAATCCGCTATTGGTCGACATAACGTCCGCGGTTGTAGCCGAGGGCAAAGTGCGAGTGTTGCGGAACCAGGGCCGGCCGGTGCCGGACGGCTGGCTCATCGATGCGACCGGGCGGCCGACCAACGACCCGAACGCCCTGTACGCAGACCCGCCCGGGGCGCTCTTGCCGGTTGGCGGCCCGCTGGGACACAAGGGCTATGGGTTGAGCGTGCTGATCGACGTGATGAGCGGAGCTTTGAGCGGTGGCGGGTGCAGCAGCCCCCGGCACGAACGCATCGGCAACGCCATGTTCATCGAGGCGGTGCGAGTGGATGCTTTCGTAACCCGGGAGCAGTACTACGCCGAGGTCGATGACCTGGCGGCCAGCCTCAAGTCGTGCCCTCCGGCGGTGGGCTTCAGCGAGGTGCTGCTGCCGGGCGAACCGGAGCGTCGGACGGAGGCGCGACGACGCGAGCAGGGAATCGAGATCGATGAGGAGACCTGGCATCAACTGAGCGATGTAGCTCGAGGCCTCAATGTGGCGGTGCCGGCCTAGAGCCGGAGAGGAGCAGAGGATACCCCCGGGCGTCGGGCTCGGTGGGGCGAGCAGCCTACTACATAGCAGGAGGCGATGCGATGGTGGAACAAGGGACTCCGGAGCCGATCATGCCCATGAGTGGCGATCCAGAAGTGGCTCCCAACGACAAGACAATGGGGGCGCTGTCGTACATTCTGCCGTTCATCGGGTCCGCGATAGTGCTGCTCAGTGAGAGCAACAAGGCGCGCCCGTTCCAGAAGTTCCACGCCACGCAGGGGTTGGGTCTGGCGGTGGTGTACGTCATCTATCAGATCGTGGCGGCGATCGTGGGCGCCATCCTCGGCGGCCTGAGCGGTGGCCTGCTCTGCTGCGTGACCACCGTGCTGCCGCTGCTGCCCCTGGTTCCCATGGTCTACTACGCTTACGAGGCATACCAGGGCAAGGTGTTCGACATCCCGTATCTGACGGACTTCATGGTGCAGCAGGGTTGGTTGCAGCGCATCTAGAGTCGTAGGTGCCGCCGCGCCCAGCTCGAACAGAGCCGCATCTCAGGAGCCGCCGGCCCGATCGGGCCGGCGGCTGTGGTGCCCCTATGGGAGTGGTGACCTAGCGGGCCGAGTGCTGCTCGATGTAAGGGGCTGCCTGTTCCTGTATCTCGACTAGGGCATCCGAGACCGACATCTCCCCGGCGAACACCCGCTGCATCGCCTGCCAGATCCAGCTCCCGACTTGATCCACCCACGTCGTGGGAGGGATGGTGTGCCCGATCTCGAGCGCCGCGAGGGCCGCCTCCGCCACGTCGGCTCGATAGCCGCCGCGGAAGTCGGCCGACTCCAGGGCGGCCCGCAGCGGCGGAACGCTGAGGGAAGAGGGGGGACGGTTGGCGATGAATGCCAGCCACTCCCAGGCCGCCTTGGCGTTCTCCGCCTGAGACGACAACACGTAGGTGCGCATGGACAGCAGCGTCATTCGATCGACATTGCCCGGCGGGGCGATCACGCCCCACTCGAAGGGCCACTCCCGGCCGGTCAGAACGCCCCCGCGCTCAGTGATGCTGCCATACCACATGGCGCCCTGCTGCAAGACAACGGCCTTCTCCAGGCCCCCCAAAGCGTCCAGTTCCCGCGGGGTAG
Source organism: Anaerolineae bacterium (assembly GCA_040768685.1). GTDB lineage: Bacteria > Chloroflexota > Anaerolineae > DRVO01 > DRVO01 > Ch71. The sequence goes on along the minus strand of JAXGMM010000001.1, from coordinate 1,784,457 downwards.
GCATGACGCCGTGTCGAAGAGCCAGATCGGTGTACCACTCGACGGCCTCCACCGTCGCCGGGTGCGTGAAAGTAGCGGTAGTGGGCGCGACCAGGTTGTCGACCAAGGTGCCCCCGTTCTGGTAGACCATGGGCAGGAAGTCGGCCCGGCCCATGTCGCCAAGGAAACCGTAGACCGGCTGCGCACCGGACAAGTCGGTCAGCATCACCGCCGCCTCGAGGAAGTCGTCCCAGGTCCAGGAGGGCGACGGATGCGCCAATCCCGCTGCGTCGAAGAGATCACGGTTGAAGTACAGGACCCAGGGATCAACGTCCGCCGGCAGACCCCAGAGCTGACCACGCCAGGTGAGGGCGTCGAGCGTACCAGGGTAGAAGGCCTCCCGGTCGAGAGTCAGGTCCTCCTGTACCAGCGGGTCGATGGGCCGAATGAGGCCGGCCTGCGCTGCCTCCGCGATCGCTAACTGGTCGATCATGAGTACGTCGGCGCGGCTACTGCCGGTCAGGTAGTTGTAGGGGCTGGAGGCGCGAAGGACCACGTCAACGCCCGTGTGGTCGGTCTCGAACTCGGCCTCCAGAGCCTGGAAGTGGGCGGTAAGGGCGTCCGAGGGGTAGACGAAGGTGACGGTAGCCGGCTCCGGCGTCGGGGTTGGTTTGGAGAACAGTCCGCACCCGGTGAGGGCGGCCGCAAAGAGGATCGACCCAATCCAGTAACGCGTTTTCATCGGGAGCCTCCTGCTCGTGGCCGCCCGATTGTAGCCCCATACAGGCAACCTCTTCAAGGAGACCCTGTCGCGCCTAGAGCGCCCGCACTCGCCGCAAGCTCCAGGCAGCCAACATCCCCAGAGGAATGGTGAGCCAGAACGACAGGGCGCGAAACACAAGGACCGCCGACAGGGCTCGATCCAGATCGAATCCCATGGCGCCGTAACTCGCCAGCATAGCGCCTTCGGTGACGCCCATGCCGTAGGGCATGCCCACGGCCGAGCCGGCCAGGCTGGCGGCAGTGTAGGCCAGCACCGTCTGAGACAGCGTCGCTCGTATGTCCAGCGCCCAGGTGCAGAAGTGGAGGCTGGCCATGTCGCCCAGGATGGTCGCGGAGGAGAAGAGCGCCGCCAGCACCAGCCCGTGCCTGACGACCAAACCGATCCGCAGGGCAGCGACGGCCTGATCTAGGTAGTGCGGCAGTCTCTCTTCGAGGGTAGACCACCGGCCGCGCGACCGCAGAAGGTTGTCCAGGCGGCGTCCCAGCGTGGCAGCGAGGCTGCGCGCCCGGACCTGGCGGAGCACGGGAAAGGCCACCGCCAGCACCCCCAGGAATAGGACCAGGAGAAGGGGAACCAGGCTGCCGGCGGACACTCCGCCGCCGGCTCCGAGGGCGATGGCAAGGACGAGCGTGGCCAGCAGCCAGGCAGTGCCAAGCAGGTTCTGCAGGACGAAGTACCCGGCGATGGCCGCCTCGGGCATTCCTCGGCGGTTGAGGTACGCTGCACGTACCGCGATCCCGCCCGCCCCGGCGAAGGGAATGATCCGCGCCGCGGCTCCGGAGGCCAGAGCCGCCTGGGTGCTGAGCCACCCCGGGGCGGAGGCGCCGGCCGCCCGCGCGGAGAGCGTCATCAAGAGACCGGCCCCGGCATAGCGGCCCACCTGCGCCAGAGCCGCCGCGGCCACGCACCAAGGGTCAGCAGCGCGGAGGTGAGAGGCGAGCGCAGGCAGGTTGAGGGCTTCTGGCGCAATGGCCCAAACGGCTGCCGCTGCCAGGGCCAAGAGCAGGAAGCCTCGAACCAGGGGGTGCGAGAGTGATCTCCGGAGGCGGCTGGTCGGGGCCTGCGGCTGTGCTTGGGGCATGTTGCACTAGCTCACCCAGGGGAGTTGTGAGGATGATTGTCGCGGTTGGCCGGCCGCAAGGCAAGGGCGAAACATGCTTGCCGCAGCAGACTGCCCTGACGCAGTTGAGCGCCCGCTGCGAACGCTCTAGAATCCGGCGAGTAGAGGCCGTCGCGTTGTGGCAGGGCGATTGCATCTTGACCAAGACGGCGACCGTACGTGCAACAGGGCGTGTCGGAAACTGGCGCCTGGCCTCACCGCGTCATTCTGAGTCCCGACACTGCACTGGGACGGTCGCCGGGGCCGAGGATTCTACCCGTTGCCAAGGACCGGGCGGGCGCAGAACTGGGCGCGATGCCCTTACGTGGTTGAAACAGGCCCGCGAACACGCTTAGCATGACGGCCGGCCATTGGATGCGATGGCCCTGGCGCGTTTTGGCGGCCGGGTTGGATCATCCCGGCAAGGGGTGCTATACTGGGTGGGTTAGGGACTTGTCGTTAGCACATATCCATTCCTCTTTCTGCCGCCAGTCGGCAGGGAACGGGGATGAGGCTACGCCGGGATGGCGGAGGCACTGAGCCGAATGGTTGCACAAGAAGATCAGGAGTTCGTGGCCAGCCACGAACAACAGGACTCGGACCAGGAGTTCGGCCTGGACGAGCTCCTTGGAAAGGGGCGCAGGCAGGGCTTCGTGACGCAGGAGGATATCCTGGCCGTCATTCCTGATGCTGAGAACAACCTGGACGCCCTCGACGGGATCTATATCGCTCTCCTGAACGAGAGCATCGAGGTGATGGAGGGCGAAGAGGAAGAGGAAGCAGAGGCGGAGGCCGAGGCCGAGGAGGAACCGGAGGCGGCCGTGGTAGACCTATCGCAGATCGGCGTGGATGATACGGTCAGCCTGTACCTCAAGGAGATCAGCCGCGTTCCGTTGCTCACTGCCGAGCAGGAAGTCGATCTGGCGCAGAAGATAGAGGCCGGCGTGGCCGCCCAGGAGCGCCTGACCGACAAGAACTACGCGGATGACGAGCGGTACACTCTCGAGGCAATTGTACGTGAGGGTGAGCGCGCGCGCCGGCATCTGATCGAGGCCAACTTTCGCCTCGTGGTCAGCATCGCTAAGAAGTACGTGGGCCGTGGCGTGTCGTTCCTTGATCTCATCCAGGAAGGGAACATCGGCCTCATCCGCGCTGTTGAGAAGTTCGACTGGCGGCGCGGATTCAAGTTCAGCACCTACAGCACGTGGTGGATCCGCCAGGCCATCACCCGCGCCATCGCCGACCAGGGCCGGACGATCCGCGTGCCTGTCCACATGACGGAACGGATCAACAAGGTGATGCGGGCCCAGCGCAAACTGGTGCAGGAACTGGGGCGTGAGCCCACTCCGGAGGAGATCGCGGCCGATCTCGACACGACTCCTGATCAGATCGAGCGGATCATGAAGATCAGTGAACGTCCGCTTTCCCTGGAAATGCCGGTGGGCGAGGAACAGGACAGCGCCCTGGGCGACTTCATCGAGGACGAACTGAGCCTCATGCCCAACGAGGTCGCCTCCAATGAGCTTCTGCGGCGGCAGGTGGAGGAAGTCCTGTCCACCTTGAGCGCGCGGGAGTCGCGTGTCTTGCAGATGCGGTTCGGACTGAAGGACGGTCATTCTCACACGCTTGAGGAGGTGGGCCGCCGGTTCGGCGTCACCCGAGAGCGGGTTCGGCAGATCGAGGCGAAGGCGCTCCGCAAGCTTCGCCACCCCAGCCGAAGCCGTCGCCTGAGGGATTACCTGCAGCCGGAGTAGGTTCGCTCCGCGAGCGCGACCCGGCGAGCAGTCGATCATCACCGAGCTGACTCGCGCACGGGCGCCTGTGCCTTAGGCGCCCGGCGTGTGTCTGGGCCAGAATCAGGAGGAATGCCCATGGCATCCGGCCTTATCGATACCCGGTTCCTTGACGCGCTCGCTACGTCTGAGCCGACCCCCGGCGGTGGCAGCGCCGCGGCAATGGCAGCCGCCATCGCTGCCGGTCTTCTCAGCATGGTGTGCAACCTTACCGTGGGCCAAGAGAAGTTCGCCGACGTGGAAGAAGAGGTGCGCGCCGTCCTGGCGGAGAGCGAGCACATTCGCCACCACCTGATCGAGTTGGCGGAGCAGGACATGGCCGCCTACGGCTCCTTTGTCAAGGCACAGCGGATGCCCCGGGGCCTTCCGGAGGAGCGTCGCGAACGCACCATCTGCATGCAAGCGGCTCTTCGTGAATGCACGTCGGTGCCGCTGGAGATCGCCCGCGCGTCGCGAAGGTTGCTGGAACTTTCGCCGACCGTGGCCGAGAAAGGCAATGCCAGTGCCGTCACGGACGTGGGCGTAGCCGCCGTGCTCGCCGAGGCTTGCGCGCGTGGGGCCGGCCTGCAAGTACGGGTCAACCTCGCCTGGCTGAAGGACGCCGACTACGTGGCCGAGCAGGCAACGGCGCTGGAGGGCGTGTTGTCGGGCCTGGAGCCGCTCAAGGAGAGGACACTGGCTGTGGTAGACAAGGTGATGGCCGGCTAACAGGCCGTCCCGGCTTGCTGCGTGCCGGACGACAGTAAGGAGGACGTATTGTCAGCTCAGCTTCTTGACGGAAAGGCAACAGCGGCTCGTCTGCGCGAGGAGACTGCCGCTCAGGTGTCGGCCCTGGCATCCGCTCTCGGTCGAGCGCCGGCCCTGGCGGTGGTTCGAGTTGGCGAGGACGCTGCGTCGGTCAGCTACGCCAAGATGATCGAGCGTAGCTGCGGACAGGTCGGTGTGACGTTCGTCCCGCGTCTGCTGGAAACGGCGAGCGAGGACGAAGTGGTCGAACTGGTGCGGGGGCTGTCGTCGGCCGACGACATTGACGGGATCATGGTGCAGGAGCCTCTCCCAGCGGGGATCAGCCGCGACGCGGTGATCGCTTCGCTTTCGCCGGTGAAGGATGTGGACGGGGTGCATCCCCTGAACGCAGGGCTGTTGCTGCAGAACGCCGGTCAGCCGCTGGTGCCCGCCACCCCTGCCGGCGGGATTGAGCTGCTCGAGAGGCACGGCGTGGCACTGAAGGGCAAGCACGCCGTTGTGGTTGGCCGGTCGAACGTGGTCGGGCGGCCGATGGCGCTGCTCCTGCTACACCGGCACGCCACCGTGACCGTGTGCCACTCGCGCACGGTGGATCTGGCCGACCAGTGCCGGCGAGCGGACATCCTCGTCGCTGCGACGGGCAAGGCCGGGTTGATCACCGGCGACATGGTCGCTGAGGGTGCTGCCGTGGTGGACTTCGGCGTCAATTTCGTGGATGGCAAGATGGTGGGCGATGTGGACTTTGAGGGCGCCCGCCGGCGGGCCGCGTGGATCACGCCCGTGCCCGGCGGTACCGGCCCGATGACCAACCAAATGCTCATGCGCAACGTGGTGCAGGCGGCCAAGACACGCGCCTGACCTTTCGGACCATGGCGGGCCGCAGACGGCCCGTGAAACACGGATCGGACACAAGGGAGGAAGCCGATGGCCTCGACCAAGAAAGTACCCAGCGACCTGGCGATCGCTCAGGCGGCGCAACTGCGTCCCATCGCCGAGATAGCGGCGAAGGCGGGTCTCAAGGAGAGTGAACTGGAGATGTACGGCCGCTGGCAAGGCCAAGGTGCATCTTGACGTCAGGGAACGACTCCAGAACCGCCCCAACGGTCGCTACATCGACGTAACCGCCATCACACCCACGCCGCTGGGCGAGGGCAAGACGACCACGACCGTCGGCCTGACTCAGGCCCTGGGGCTCATCGGCAAGAACCCGGTGACCTCATCCGCCAGCCGTCTATGGGCCCGACCTTCGATTAAGGGCGGCGCGGCCGGCGGCGGGTACTCCCAGGTCGTGCCCATGGAGGACTTCAACCTCCACCTCACCGGCGACATCCATGCCGTCAGCGTGGCGCACAACCCTCGCCGCAGCGCTGGACTCGCGCATCTTCCATGAGGACACGCTGCCGGACGAGAGCCTGGCGAAGATGGGCCTGACTCGTCTGGACATCGATCCCTACTCCATCACCTGGAATCGCGTGGTCGACGTAAACGATCGAGCCCTGCGCAGGGTGATCATCGGTCTTGGTCCCAAGGATGACGGTCGCCCGCGACAGACCGGCTATGACATCGCCGTCGCGAGCGAGGTGATGGCCATTCTGGCTCTGGCAACGTCGGTGCAGGACTTGCGTGCCCGGCTGGGCCGTATCGTGGTGGGCACGAGCAAGGGCGGCAACCCAATCACGGCGGACGACTTGGGCGTAGCCGGAGCGATGACCGTGCTCATGAAGGACGCCCTCATGCCCAACCTCATGCAGACGCTGGAAGGCCAGCCCGCTTTCGTGCATGCTGGGCCGTTCGCCAATATCGCCCACGGCAACTCGTCGGTGGTGGCGGACCAGATCGCCCTCAAGCTGGGCGATTACGTGGTCACTGAGTCCGGCTTCGGGGCCGACATCGGCATGGAGAAGTTCTTCGACGTGAAGTGCCGTGCTTCGGGCCTGATCCCGAACTGCGTGGTGCTGGTAGCCACGGTGCGGGCGCTGAAGATGCACGGCGGTGGCCCCAAGGTCGTCTCGGGAAGGCCGCTGCACAGAGCCTACCGCGAGGAGAACTTGGACCTTCTCCGCCAGGGACTTTCCAACCTGGAGGCCAACATCCGCATCGCTAGGCTATTCGGTGTGCCGGTGGTGGTAGCCGTCAACGCCTTCTCTGATGACACCGACGCCGAACTGGAGCTAGTCCGGGAGGCGGCGGTGCGAGCCGGCGCCGAGGACGCTGTGCGCAGCAGCCATTGGGCGGACGGTGGAGAGGGCGCCGTCGACCTGGCTCATGCCGTCGTCAAGGCGGCGGAGAAGCCGAGCGAGTTCGACTTCCTCTACCCGCTTGATCTGACCATCAAGCAGAAGATCGAGACCATTGCCACCAAGGTTTATGGCGCCGACGGGGTGGACTACACCCCAGAGGCAGAGGCGCGAATCGCCACCTTCACCAAGTTCGGGTTCGACAAACTGCCCATCTGCATGGCGAAGACCCATCTCTCTCTGTCGCATGACCCCGCACTCAAGGGGGCGCCAAAGGGCTTCCGCCTGCCGATTCGGGACGTACGCGCCTCCATCGGAGCGGGCTTCCTCTATCCGCTCTGCGGCGAGATGCGGACCATGCCGGGATTGCCGAGCCGCCCGGTGTTCATGAACATCGACGTCGATGCCAATGGGCAGGTGGTAGGCCTCTCGTAAGCGATAGCCGCGGGGGAGCCTCCGAACGGGGGCTCCCCCTTTCCTCACCCGCCTGCGGCGTGTCCCGCCATGACCACGGCAGCAACAGAAGCCGGCATCGGCGCGCCCGTGTGGCGCCGGCCGGTCGGCTGCGCGGATGAGTTGGCCGTCGCGTGGGGGGCATCGGTATAATGTGGATCCGTCTGTTTTGGGATCGTTGGGGAGGAACGCGATGCTGAGTGTCGACGACCTGCGGGCGCTGCTGGCCAAGGTATACGTCCACGATGACGAGTACCTGAGCCGGCAGTGCGAGCGTTACGCAGGGGCCGCTCGGCACTTCGTCGAGGTTTTCGGCTTCGAGCCGACTCGGTTCTACCGCGCCCCGGGCCGGGTGAATCTCATCGGCGAACACACCGACTACAACCTCGGCTACGTGATGCCCACGGCGATCGACCGCGATGTGGTCATCGCTGCCCGGCCGCGCCAGGACGATCTCTTTCGCGCTGCCAACGTCGATGGCGAGCGCTTCGAGCCTTTCCAGTTCCACATCAGCCAGTCTGTTGTCAGCGGCCCGGTGGGTCACTGGAGCAACTACCCTCGCGGCGCCGCGCAGAGGCTGGCCCGGGCGGCCGGGCGACCGCTCCTCGGGATGGACGCCGTGTTCACCGGCACGCAGCCCTACGGCACCCCGATGGGCGTTGGACTTAGCTCATCCACTTCCCTTACCGTCGTGTCCACCCTGGCCATCGCCCACCGGAACGGTATGCACGAATCCGGACAGATGCTCGCCGAGCTGGCCAGTCAGGCCGAGTGGTATGTGGGCACGCGCGGCGGGGTGATGGATCACTTCGCCTCGGTGTTGGGCCGGGGAGGCCATGCTCTCTTCCTGGACTGCATGCCCGAGGGTCCGGCGCGGTACCGAATGGACCTCATTCCGCTCCCAACTGGGTATCGGCTTGTGGTCTGCAGCACGAATGTCCGCCACGAGAACACGCGCTCGGAGTTCAACTCGCGCGTATTCGAGTGCCGGGTTGCCGCCTACATGATCCGACAGACCCTCACTCAGGTGCGTCACCTTCGGGACGTCTCGGAGGAACATCTGGGCCTGTCGCGGTCGGAGATCGATTCGCTTATCAGTGATCTTCTCCCCGAAGCTGTACTTGGGAGTGACCTAATCGCCTCCGGCATCGCCGCCGAGGTCGCCGCCGACATGCCCGCCAGCTTCGAGGTGGACGGGTCCCGTCCCTACCGAGTGCGCCAGCGCTGCCGCCACGTGGTGACCGAGAACCGGCGCGTCATCGACGGCGCGCAGGCCCTCCGTCTGGACGACATGGAGGCGTTCGGCCGCCTGATGGGCCAGGCGCACGCCAGCGCTAGGGACGACTACGAGGTCAGCATCCGACCGGTCGAGGCGATGGTAGAGGCGGCCAACGCGGCGCCGGGCAGTGTCGGGGCCCGGCTGACGGGCGCCGGCTGGGGCGGATGCGTTGTGGCCGTGGTTGAAGACTCCCAAGTTGAGGCCTTTTCCGACTCGGTGAGCCGCCGCTACCGTAAAGAAACGGGTATCGCCAGCGAGATCATCGTCTGCAATTCGGCGACGGGCGCACAAGCCATCGTTCCGACATGATCGGGTCAACCCCGCCTGTTTTGTACGGCCGGCCCGCGCCTTAGGCTCAGGGAACGCGACGAGTGTTCTACCTCTTCCCCGCCTACGTAGCCCGGAACTACTACCTCCTCGTGGCCGTGGTGGCCCTGGCCACCATCCAGGCCGCCGCCAACGCGTCTCGTCTTCGAGGCCTCCTGTTCGGTGGAAGGATGGTTCTCCCAGCACGTTCGCTGGGAGTGCTGGCTGCGGTCGCGATCGTGGCTACAGGGCTGTTCGTCCGGCTCTCGCCTGACCTGCTCTCGCCCGGTCTTGCCGGCAGTGAGCTGATGCTGGTCTTCGGCGCCGGGGTACTCACGGCCGGCATCGTGTCGCTGCTGGGCGGCATGTGGTGTACCACCGACAGTGAGGCGCCAGTGGGTCTTGATAGCGTGCCGCAGTACGCCCTGCCGGTAGCCGGCTATACCTACCGCGTGTGGCCGGGCGCCGAAGCGCCAAGGCGACTCGCAATCGTCCTCAGCGATCCCGATCTCCCCGAGAGCTCGATGCTGCCTTTGTGTGAAGCCGTGTCCGCAGCGGGGCTGAGCTGCTACTTGGTGGGCTGGGGCCGTGACGGAGTCCCGCGCTACCCCGACGCCCTGGCGGCCATTCCGATGTGCATCGCCGTTCACGGCGGCGAACAACCTCAGGTGATAGTCATTGGCGCCGGAGCCGCCGCTGCTCTGGCCGTACGGGCGGCTGCCGACGACGAGCGAATCGTTCGTGTTCTGGCGGTGGCTCCGGCGCTGGAGCCGGAGAACCTGGTGACCGGCCTGGCGCTGCTGTCTGCGATGAACGCTGTGGACGCCTGGCGGTGGCAGCGGGCCTGGGACAGGCGATCCTTCGTTGAAGCGATCGCTGCGAAGGAGCTGCCGGTGCGTGTGGGCCGCAGACTGGAACTCCTCGTCAGCGTCGACGATGGCTGCTTCCGCGCGCCTTCGTGGCTGGACGCTGAGTCGGCGCCGACAGTGGGTTCTCGCACGCTTGCCGGCATCGCTCACCGTTCGCTCGTCGAGGGCGCGGCGACTTGGGTCAGCGAGGTTCTGGCCGGCAACGAGGAGGGCGCCGGTGTCGGGTCTCGATAGCGCCCTCTTCCACGCGCTCAACGGCCTGGCGGGGCGGTGGCCTCTCCTGGACGGCCTGGCCCGCCTGATCGTGAACGACTACTTGGCGCCCACTACCCTGGCACTGATGCTCGTGTGGTTGTGGTTTCGCGGGCGCGCTCCAATGCAGCGGCACAGGGACACGGCAGCGGTGCTGAACGCGATCGCGGCCCAATTCGCGGCTAACGTGATCCTCAAGGCGGTGAACCTGCTCTACTTCCGGCCCCGCCCGTTTGACGCCGACGCCTCCGTCAATCTGTTGTTCTACCGCCCCTGGGATTCCTCCTTCCCCAGCAACCCCGCCACCTTCGCCTTCGCGGTGGCTACCGCGATCTACCTCAGCGACCGGCGGCTAGGGCGATGGGCGCTGGGTGTGGCAAGCTTGTGGACGCTCGCCCGTGTGATCTGCGGAGTGCACTATCCCAGCGACATTCTGGCGGGGGCGCTGCTGGGCTCGACGGCGGCCTACCTGCTCAGCCGCAAGGTGACTATCTGGTTGCGCGCCCGGGACTGGCTGCTTGGCCTCTTGCGCCAGTTGCTGCTGGCGTGACGTCGCGGGTGTCGCGCCGCCTGATTTCCTTCTCGACCGGGCTCCTTGCCCTGGGCTACGGCGTGCTGGGCCTGATGCTGCTGTGGCCCCTGCCGCTGCATTTGCTGAAAGCGATCCCCGGCGACGGTTTCGATGGCTGGCAGAATCTGTGGAACCTCTGGTGGGTGGATCGGGCCTCGCTGGGGGAAGGGCAGTCCCTCTGGCACACGGCTATGCTGGACTACCCTCGCGGCGTGAGCCTGCTTTACCACACGTTGAACCTCCCCAACGGATTGCTCTCTCTGCCGGTGCAGCAGATCGGTGGGCTACTGCCGGCCTACAACCTGACCGTGTTCCTTTCTTTTGCCCTGGGCGGCCTTGGCGCCTACCTCCTGGCCTTGCGAGTGCTAAGGGAGCGCTCTGACAGAGCAAGGGCGGCCGCCGCTGTGGCCGGGGCCGTCTACGCTTTCTCGCCCTTCCACTTCGCCCACTTGCTTGGCCACATGCAGGTGTTCTCCTTCCAGTGGCTCCCCTTCTACGTTCTGTCTCTGTGGTCGTTGCTCGATGGCATACGCACCGGCCGCCCAACCGGCAGCCCGTGGCTCCTGGCCCTGATCTCTCTGCTGATCGCCTCGCTCACCGACTGGTACAACCTCGTCTACCTTGGCCTCCTGACGGTGCTCTGGGTCGTCTGGTTCGCCTGGGATGCTAAGAGTCGCCGGGCCAGACTGCGGACGTTGGCCGCCCCGGCGACGGTGCTGGCGGTCGGCGCGGTGCTGCTGAGCCCGCTCCTGCTGCCGATGGCGCTACAGGCGACGCAGGCCGACTACATGGTCACCGGGGAGCAGCACATCGTCAGCCTGAGCGCCGACCTGGTGGGGCTGGTGCTGCCTCAGGAGATGCACCCGCTATGGGGAGAGGCCACGGCTGCGGTGGCCGGGCGGTTCACAAGCAGCACCTCGGAGCGCATGCTGTCGTTCGGGATCGTGCCCTTGTTGCTGGCAGCCATCGCGTGGCGGCATGGCGGCAGGAAGTCGCGGCCCCTGGTCTGGGCTGCCCTTGCGTTTACCACCCTGGCTCTGGGCCCGGTGCTGCACGTGGGAGGGGAGACAGTACAGGTGGGCGGGCGGCCGGTTGTGCTGCCCGGCCTGATGCTATACCGCTGGGTCCCGTTCCTGACCATAGCTCGTTCCGTAAGCCGTTACACCGTCATTGCCCAACTGGCAGTGGCCGTCCTGGCCGCTTTGGGGCTACGGCTCGTCATCGCCCGCCTCGGACGAGCCTGGATCCCGGCTACCGCTATCACCGCGGCTCTGATCCTGTTCGAGTTCGTGCCCACTCCTTATCCACTCGCCGCGCCCGACGTGCCTGACTGGTATAGAGTCGAGGCGGGGGAGGAGACCGGTGCCATCCTCAACCTGCCGGTGAACTGGGACCGGCCCCAGTACCTGCTGTACCAGACAGTCCATGGCCGGCCGCTGACCTCAGGCTATACCTCGCGGCGGAATCCCTGGTCTCCGGTGGAGAGCTACCCGGGTCTCCAGCAACTGCGCTCGCTCGGTGACGACGTGCTCCCCTTCCCCGATCCGGAGACCTTTGCTACCATTGCCGCTGATCTGGGCCTGACGCACATCGTCCTCGACCTCTACCAGATGCCCGGGGGAGTGGAGCGCCGGTTCACGCTTGAGCTGACGCAGCGCTTGCTGGGCGACCGGCCGGCGGCGCACGCCGACCAGCGGCTGACCGTTTACCGGATCGATCGGCCTCAGACGGTTCGGGCGTACGCCTGGCTAGACGGCGCTTGGGGGTCGGTCCGGATGTCGGATGGGCAGCCGGAGAGGATGGGTTGCGCCGGCTGCGACATCCTCGCTAAGGCAGGGGCTGTCTCAGCCCAGTTCACGGTGTCGTGCCGGGACGTGCCGGACGTGCAGATTGAGGTCAAGGCCGGCGAGACGGCATCGTTGCTCAGCGGGAACGGCGCCTGCCCAGTCCTAACCGGCGTCTCCTGGACTGAGCGGTAGTCGGTCACGGCTCTTCTTGGGAGGATTCCCTGCCTAGGCTGCGTAGGTCGCTCTGGCCGCTGCTGCTGGTGTTTGCCGCCACAATCGCGGCTGCTGCACCGCTGGCCGGCCGCGGAATCCCAGATACCCATGACGGGCTCTTTCACTTCTTCCGGGTGATGGCCCTGCAGGACGCCGTGGCCGGGGGTTTCGGCTTTCCCCGCTGGTTGCCGCAGTTTGCCTTTGGCTACGGTCAGCCGGTGTTCGCCTTCTACGGGGCCGCCTCCTACTACCAGGCCACGTCGGCGATGCTGGTTGGGCTGGGCGCCGAAGCGGCCCTGAAGTTGTCGTGGTACTTGGGCTTTGCCGTCTCGGGTGTGGGAGCCTACGGTTTGGCCCGCCGGCGGCTGGGGCCCAAGGGCGCGGCCCTCGCCGGGGCGGCCTACGTGCTTTTCCCGTACCGGCTGGCCAACGTGTACGTCCGGGGCGCCTTCGCGGAGCACTGGGGTTTGGCGCTGCTGCCGCTGCTCCTTCTGGCCGGGGAGAGGGCCGTCCGCCGGGGTGATCGGCGAGCCTGGGCAACGCTGGCTGTGGTCTGGGCGGCGCTGATTCTCACTCACCACCTATCGGCTTTCCTAGCTGCCCCATTGCTAATCGTGTACCTGGCGGCGGAGGGCTGGAGCCACTGGCGCAGGCTGGCAGCGAGCCTGTCCGCGGTGGCGGCGGGCGGAATGCTTGCGGCGTTCTACTGGCTGCCGATTCTGGCCGAGGTGCGGCTGGTGGGCCTCGGACAGACGTTTTCCACTGACGCCTGGGCCAGATTCCTGGCACCCCTGGGCCAGACTATTTCCAGAAGCCTGGTCTACCAGTACTTCCCGCAGCAAGGCGTGGCCCACGAGTATCCTCTCGGACTGGCGCCGGCTGCCCTGCTCATGATCAGCGTGGCCGTGCTCTGGGTGCGCCGGCCACCTGGGGACAGAGCACGCCGCGTTCTCGCCCTATGGCTGGCGGTGGCGGCGGTGTGCTGGGGCCTGCAGCTCGATGCCTCGGCGCCGGTCTGGGAGGCAGCCCCGCTCCTGGGCTTTCTGCAGTTTCCGTGGCGCCTCATGGGCCCTCTCGCTCTCGCGGCGGCTATGCTTCAGGGGGCTGCCCTCGAAGTTGCCCTTAGGCGGCGGCAGGGCAACAGGGTCCTGACCGTGGGAGTGGTGGCGGCAATTATGGCCGTGATGGCGGCTGTGGCCCTGGGAGCCGTGCCTCGAACTGGCGTTGCCGTCTCGGAGCGGACCTGGGTGCAGGACATGTGGGACCACGACGCTGCCATCGGACAGGTCGGGGCCACTTGGACGGCTGAGTATGTGCCTGTTTGGGTCACCGTCGATCGCTCGGCGATGCCTTGGGATGCGGTCGAGTCCGACCGGCCGCCGGTGGCCTCGCTGCCGGAGGGGGCTAGGCTGGTCGTGACCGGCGCCGGGCCAAGTTCGCTGCGCCTTCGGGCGGACCTCCCTGAGCCGGCTCGCCTCTCTTGGCACGCTTTCTACTATCCCGGCCAGCAGATCACCGTTGACGGCGCGCCGGTGGATGCGGAGCCATACACTGATCTCGGCCTAGCTTCGGCGGAGATCGCTCCCGGCACACACGATGTGCGCTGGCGCGCCGGAGAGACTCCGTGGGTGTGGCTTGGCCGCGCCATCACCGCGCTCAGTGCGGCCCTGCTCGTGGTGCTGGCGGCCGGGGGTGACGGATGCCGGCGGCTGATTGCCGGCGCCGTCGCGCTTGGCGTGGCGCTGACGGTTCTGGCACCTGGGGAGACCGAATCGCCGGTGAACGCGATGTGGCTGCCTTTTGAGTCTGACATGGCCCTTGCCGGTTGGCGTGCAGACCCCGATGTCCGAGCCGGCGAACCGCTGTCAGTAGACCTGTACTGGATGGCGCGCCGCACTCCCCAGGAGGGCTACAAGGTCTTCCTCCATCTACAGTCGCCGCAGGGCGAGGTTCTCGCTCAGTCCGACGGGGATCCTGTTGGCGGCTACACGCACACCACGCGTATGGTGGCCGGACAGGTGACTTGCGACAGCCGTCTGCTCACGGTGCCGATTGGGGCCCAACCGGGGAGACACGCCCTCTACGCCGGACTCTACCGCTGGCCGGCGGTGAGCAATCTGCCGATCTCCGGGGGCGAGCAAGCGGGCGAGGAGCGCGCCTTGCTGGGCTACGTTGAGGTGCTGCCTTGACGACGACCGGGTGGCGCCGGCTAGTTGTGGCCCTTGCCTTTGGCTTGGCGCTTGTCTACGGCCTTATGGTGCCCCTGGGAGAGGCGCCGGACGAGCCCGGCCACTACAACTACGCGCGCATTATGGCCTCGGAGCAGCGCCTCCCAAAGGCAGATGAGGAGCACGAGTCCTTCCAGCCGCCGCTGCTCTACGCGCTGGCGTCGCCTCTGGTGGGGCTGGGCGATGTGGAGCGCTTGCCGCTGCTAGCCAACTCCGACTTTGCCCTTGAACCGGGCGGCGCCTCCTTTCTCCTGGTACACACGGCCGAGGAGCGGTTCCCCTACGCCGGATGGGCCATGGGTTGGCGTCTCATGCGGATGCTCTCGGCCACGCTTGCCGCCGTCACTGCCTATGCCTGCTTCCAGACCGCAGTGCTGCTTAGCCGAGGCCGGCCGGCCGCCGGGGCGCTCGCGGTGGCGGGGCTCGCCCTCATGCCCCAGTTCTCTCTGGTGCACGGCGCCGCTACGAATGATAGCCTGGCTCTGGCCCTGGGCGCGCTGCTGGTCCTTCAGGGTGTCCGTATCAGCCGGGGGCCGGTGGGGCGGGCGCAACTGGCGGCACTGGGGATGGTGTGGGGCCTCGCGGTTCTGGCCAAAGTGAGCCTGTTGGCGGCTGGGCTTGGTCTGGCAACGGCGGTATGGATCGGGCGTGGCGATTCGGCCCTGCCGCGGCGTGTGCGCGAATCGGCTCTAGACTTGGCTGCTCTCTGCCTGGGCCTGGCCCTGATCTCGGGTCCCTGGTTCGCGGTCAACGTCGCTCGATACGGGCATCCACTGGCGTGGGCGCTTGTGGCCGACACCAACGCCGTCCGCCAGGGACCGGTGCTCTGGCTCTCGGAGGTGACCGGACTCTACCGCTCGTATTGGCTCTCGTACGTCGGCATGAGGCTGCCCCAGTGGTTCTACCCGGCCTCTCTCATCCCCGTCGTCCTACTTCTGGTAGCCTCTGCGATCGGGCTGAGGCGCAGCGCGTCGCGCCGCTTGCGGCCGGCGGCAGCGGTGCTGCTGATCTGGGCCCTGGGATTCGCGGTGTCGTGGGTGCGCTGGGCTATGGCGGTGATGGGCACCGACCAGGCGCGGCTGCTCTACCCCGCCGCCGCGGCGCTGGTTCCTCTCTTTGCCGCGTCGGCGGTGCATGGCATGGGACGGCGCGTCGGCCGGATAGCCGCGCCGGTGCTGGTCCTGTCAATGGTCGTCGTTAACCTTTACGGGCTTTTCGGCGGCATCCTGCCCGTGTTCGACGCCCCGGCTCCTGAAGGACGCGACGTGCCGTCGGGAGCTCCCAGGGCGGTCTTCGACGGCCGGCTCGAGCTGCTCGGTTGGGAACTTGTCGCCGAGGACACGGTGATTAGACCCAGCGTCCGGCTCTGGTGGCGCGCCCGCGAACCACTGCCCGCAGATGTGTGGCTGACCATACGGCTTCTCGATGAACGCGGCGAAGTGGTTGCCTGGCGGCGCGGCGTTCCCGACGGCGGCGCCTACGCCCCCGACTGCTGGATTCCGGGAGACGTGGTGCCTGGGCGACGGTTGGTGCCCGTTCCGCAGCCGGTGAACACGGGGGAGTACTCGGTCGAAGTCGGCGTCCAGACGCTCGGCCAGGAGAAGTGGTGGCCGATTGCCGCCGGCGACGTGTCTGCGGGCGACGTACTGAACCTCGGCGAGATCACCCTCACTGGCTCAGGATGATGCCGTCGCGCCCAACCCTCAGTTCCAGGTGATCCGCCTGGATTCCGCGTCCGGCGGCGGGGAGTCGGGCCATAGTGCGCTCACTGTACAGCCCGACGCGCAGCACGAGGCCCTCGCGCGTTTCCGGCAGACTCAGCGTATGCACGGAGGCGTAGGTCTCGCCCGCCAGCCACTCGCTGGTGGGCGTCAACGCGGGAGGACGGTCATCCTGGGAAACGGGTTCGCCCGCGCCCATCCTGGCCAGGTGCGCGAAGACCTTGTGAGAGTCCGCCGCGGGCGCCAGAGCCTCCCAGTAGAGCGTGATCGTCAGGCTGCTGCCCTCGAGGCTCTGATCGTACCCATACAGGCGGATGGCGCCGCCGAAGACGACGTCGAGGCTAGCGCTGGGCTCCGTCTCGACGCGGTTGCGGGTGCGCTCCGTGACATCGAACGTGTCCAGCGTGATCCACCCATTCACACGCCGGAGCAACCGCGCCGGGAGTGATGACTGAGCCTCCGTTGCGGCCGATCTAGCTTGCAGGCGATAGCGGCCCGCGGGCATATCCGCGGGCAGGCGAACCTCCACTGGGCAGCGCCAGACTTCCCCAGGCTGCCACTCGGTTGCCGGCAGGGCAGCGGCACTGACGCTCCAAGGGGCCAAGTCCCGGTCAGTGGTGGGTCCAACTACGCGCAGACTTAGCGCCGCGGTTGGCCCCGGCTGCGTTGCTTCAACTTGCATGAAGCCCTCCCACGCTGATCCGGCACTGAGGATCGTCACGTCCGTCTCTGACCCCACCAGGCGCATTGCCTCGCTGAGATGGCCGCCGGTGCCGGGGATGACGGGGGGCGGCGGATAGGAGGCGCGGCCAACGTCGACGGCGGCGATCTGCGCCCAGGGACCCAACGCTTGACCATCCGCCGCGGTAGCCGCCAGTTGCGCCCCCCCTGCCAGTTCGATGAGCCCCAGCTCTACGCGATAGGCGCCGGGCGGAGTGCCACCTGGGACTGCGAGTGCGTGAGTGGTGCACAGCCCCGTGTCGGAGGTGGGAACGGGCGGCTGGAGAGACTCGGCCCACGAGCGCCCTTGAGCGTCGACGAGGCGCAGGGCCACCACCGCCTCGCCCTCCGTGGGGATGCCTTGAGACCAGCAAAGGCTCGCCATCACGGCATCGCCTGGCTGCAGAACTCGGCCCCAGATCCCGGCGCCAGCCAGCGCATACCCATCCGACCAGGAGAGGCCGGGTAGATGCGCCGGCTGTTCCTCTGGGACGCGGTAGAGCAGGCTGAGGCGAACGTCCGGCGAGAGGTCGAGGCTGTAGGCCGTGGCTGCCGACTGCCGGAGTGTGTCTCGCACGGTGGCCATGTCGTCCACGGCCCAGGTCTCCCACTCGAGCAGCCACAGGCGTCTGGCGGCGGCAATGTCGCGTGCCGGCACCTCTCGGCCGTCTCCCACCGGCCGACTGTCTAGACCAGCGCGGTTGTAGTAGGTGAAGGGCACCCATTGGTGCGGGTTGGCTAACAGGACTAGATCCCCTTCGCGATGGCGCTCGGTGATGTATTCAAGGGCCGCGCGGTACTGCCCCTTGTCGGCCCTCTGCAGCCAGATCAGGCCCGGAACGGCAGTCACAGCCACCACCAGCACGCCGATCGCGGCCAGCACACGCGAACGTCGAGCCAAGGCCAGCAGCCCGGCGGCGGCCAGCAAGCACAGAGCGGGCGCCACGTACGAGAAGTGCCGGAGCACCAGCCCACCGTAGGGGACAGCGATGGCCAGGACGACGGGGACCGCGATCCATACCCCCAGGGCGGCGCGGGTTCGCCGCGGCAGCAGTGCAGCGCCAAGCCCTAACGCCGGCAGCGCCAGAGAGGCGACCGACAGGGGGCCGGCCCAGACTGGGAGTCCTGTGATGATCGCCCCTCCGAAGGCCCAGTCGATCACCAGTCGACCGACAGCGGCAGGGGACTTGCCCCAGAGGCCTTCCTGCAGCATCTGGGTTGCGGCCAGGCGAGGGCCTGGCAGGAGCACCAGGGCAGTGGCTCCCACGGCAGCCCCGGCTAGGCAGACCGGCACGACCCTACGGAGGATGTGTCGGGAAGCGCCGGGCTTCAGTATGGCGGCCATCAGCGCGTGCGCCGGCAGGAGGAAAACGTAGAAGTAATGCGTGGCTACGCCGAACACCATGGAGAGGCCGTAGAGGCCCAAACCGGCCCGTCCAGGCTTCAAGAGCGCCCGGTGAAGCAACATGGTACTCAGGAGGCCCAGGCACTGCAGGAGAGCGTACATGCGCGCTTCCTGCGAGTAGGTGATCAGGAAGGGCGAGACGGCGGCGAAGGTGATTGCCGTCATCGCCAGCGGCATGCCTCCCATAGAGGTTCCGGCTCGCCACAGTCCCAGCAGCAGCGCCATCCCCAGCACGGCTGAAGGGAACCGCAGACTCCACTCGGTGTCGCCGAGGAAGCGCATGGCCTCGTGCAGAAAGAGGTAGTAGAGAGGGGGATGCTCAAAGGGAGCGGAGGCTACGTAGGACAGTATCTCTTGTGGTGGGCGCGAGGCGATGAAGTGGGACGCCGCCTCATCGAACCACAGCTCCGGTCCGCCGAGGTTGCTCACCCGCAGACCCCAGCCCACTGCGACTACCGCCATCGCCGCCCAACGCAGCCGCCGGGTCACTGGGGGCTCCATTGGCCCAGAGTCACTCGGCCGTCTGGAACGTCGGCGCCGCCTTGCACCACCGGCAGGTTGCGGACCTCCGGCAGGGTGTACATCCCCGTGTACAGGGTGACCGGCGACTGCGGAACGCTCAAGTAATGCCGGTCGATGACCATCTCACCGGCCATCCAGCGCGTCGTGGGAGAGAACTCAAGGCCCGGCTGCCCGTCGTGCTGCGCCACGAGGTTGCCCTCGGCGTCGAGGGCGTGCACGAACACGCGGTAGTCCCGATCGGGCGACTGAAGAGCCAGCCAATACAGCGTCACCTCGAGTTGGGGCCCGTGAGCGGCGGCATCGTACGCCACAAGCTTGATGGTCTGGTCAAGAGCGGCGTCGACTGGCATGGGGCTGCGGGTGGTGGGGTACGCGTGGGCTCGCCCGGCCACCAAGGCGAGCACGAGAGCCACACTCACGGCTAAGCCAAGAAGCAGGCGGCGACGGTAGAGCCAGGACCACCCGACGACGACCGCTACGGAAGCAGCCGCTACCGCGGCGCCCCAGGCTATGGGCTCAGTGTATCCGAGCCCAAGCTCCACCCGCTGTTCGCCGGCGGGGAGGTCAACCGTTAGCAGACCGAGAGGGCCTCCGGGTCGGGGCGCAACGGGCTGCCCGTCCGCTGTGACTGTCCAGCCGGGGAAATAGAAGCGGTGCCATGTGAACGAACCGGGAGAGTCCAGTGTGAGCCGCAGGTCGAGGCTCAAGGGGCCGGCCGAGAGAACTGCGGCTTCACGGATGCTCGCCGTGCGTGGCTCGGCACTCTCGGGTGCGGCAGGCAGGAAGAAATCGGAGCGACGAGGCAAGGCCCAGACGGGCAGGTACTCGAGGAGCCACTCGCCGCCGTGCTCCCGCAGCCAGAGGGCGGTCTGGAAGTCGTACTCGATCAATCCCTGCTGAGAGATGTCCGACTCGCTAAGGACGGCCTGGTTCCCGGGCATGTGTGCCGGCTCTGTTGTCAGGCCGCCCAGACCGCCTACCACTGTCGCTGCAGCAACTGCGGCCACAAGACCGGCGCCGAGACGTCTGCGGCTCCACCACAGGCCGTTGCCGGCGGCAAGCACGGCCGTGACCAGCGTAAGCACTGCCTGAAGGCGCCAGGGGAACTGGAGGTAGTGGAGCAAGGGCAGCCTCTCCCAGGCCGGCGCGGAGAGAGGCAGGAGCAGCAAGGCGCAGGCCGCCGCGATGGCGACTGACAGGGCCGCCAGAAGGCGTGCCGGCCGGGACAGCGAGGAGCGGTGCACGACGAGCGCGGCGGCGCCGCCGATGGCGACAAGTACCTGCACCAGGCCCAGCGGGTGCTCGGCCGCGGTGCCCTGGTAAGGGAAGTAACGGTGCAAAGGATAGGGGGAAAGCCACTGGCTTAGCGGCTGTAGCCTGCCCACGAGATCCGCCTCCCCGCCCACCTGCCCGGCGAGGACGTAGCGCACCTCGGTCAGGGCCGGGAGCCAGAAGAAGGCGGAGAGCCCCACCCCGACAGCGGCCGCCGCGACCACGCGAAGATAGGTGCGGCGGCGGTCGACCGTGCTTGGCCAGCCGACTTCGGCAACCAGGTAGGTTGCCACGACAGGAGCGAACATGAAGGCGGTCAGATGGTGAGTGAGCACGAACCCGGCCGCGGCCAGGGCCAGTGCCGGAACCGTGCGGGCCTGTCCGCGACGCACCAGCGACGTGCCCAGCCACAGGAGAAGCGGCGGGAAGACAAACGCCAGTGACTCTGCCAGGGCGCCTCGCACATACACGTCGGCAATGCGGTAGGGGAAGGCAGAATAGGCGACGGCGGCAAGGAGGGCGGCCCGCTGGGAGAAGGACTGATGCACCCAGCCGTACATGGCGACGGCGCCCAGAGCCAGACCCAGCGCATGGGCGATCTTGATGCCGCCAAGGTAGCCGGAGCCGAGGGCCGTGGCCACCCAGGCTACGTAGTACGCAAGGGGCGAGTAGTAGTTGAGGACCGGGTAGCCGTAGCCGAAGCCCATGTCGGCGAAGATGCGTGGATAGAGGCTCCACGACCGCAGCGCCTGGTCCAACTGAAAGAGGCGGAAAAGGTGGTGGAGGCCGTCGTGGGTGGCGGGAAGGGGCCGCAGTAGAAGCGGGCCCGCCACCGCCAACCCGGCCAGCAGTGCAAGGCCAGGCCACCACAGTCGTGCGTACCGGCCTTGTGCCAGACCCACGGGCTAAGTGCGGCTGGGCGCGCCCTCGCGCCAGAGACGCAACCGGAAGCGGGCCAGCTCGCGGAAGGCACGCCAGACCACGTGTAGCCGCGCCCCGGTGGGATTCCCGGCCTGCCGAGGGCGGTGCGTCACCGGCACTTCTACGATGCGGTAGCCGTGGCGTCGCGCCATCACCATCCACTCGGCGCTGAAGGTGGCGCCGCGGCTGAGTACATGGGGCGCCAGTCTCTGCACCACGTCTCGGCGCATCAGCTTGAACGCGCAGTCGATGTCGCGAACCGTATACCCGAACAATAGCGACACCAGGAAGTTCCAGCCCCAGCCGTACAGCAGCCGCAGCGGTGGGTCCCGGCGCGGGGCGCGGTACCCGACGACGAGGTCGGCCTTGTCGGCGTGCCGAAGCAGCAGAGCTATCTCGTCAAGAACGAACTGCCGGTCGGAGTCGGTGAAGAAGACCCAGTCCTTGCCCGCTGCCGTCAAGCCGCTGTAGACGGCCGCCCCGTAACCTAGGTTCTTGGGGTGCTGCACCAGCCTGACGCGCGGATCGGCACTGGCGAAGCGGCGCACCGCGTCGGCGGTGGCGTCCTTGCTGCCGTCATCGACAACAACCACCTCGAAGTCGGGGGTCAGTGCTTGGGCGGCTCTGACGGTGTCGGCCAGCATGCCCTCGATGTTCTCCGCCTCGTTGTAGGCCGGCATGGCGATGGTGAGACTCAGTGTGCTTGCCAATTGGTCACCTCATTCCCAGCATTCTGCGCCAAGAGGACTGTCTCTCCGGTGGAGCTTCGTCATAGACGCCGCCGGACCCCGCCGGGCGCTCTCGTAGCACCGCCAGGCGGCCCTGCAGAAGAGCCTCGGCAACGGACTGGCCGGAACTCGTGTCTTCGTCGAGCCGGCGGATAAGGTCATCCAGCCCGGACCGGAGCTCGACCAGGCACCGGCGCGCCGTCGCCCAGTCTTCGGGCGCCGTCAGCCCGGAGAGCATCTTCTCCCCCAAGGACGCCAGCTGCAGCGCACCCTGGGGCACAGCCTGGGCCAGCCAGGCGACATCGATGTTGCCGGGAGCATCAACCAAGCCCGACAACGTCAGCGAAGCCGCAACCGCTCCGCAGCCGACCAACTCCCACATCAGACCGTCGTGCTCCGTTGGATCGGTGAAGGCGGGGCGGGCGCCGATCGACTCCACCAGCCGCGACACAACGGCTACCGCGTCCGCGTCGGCGTCCGGCGCCGGAGTGAGGCAGTAGATCGAGTCGCTGAAGGCGCCGGCACGGGGTGGGTCGAC
This sequence comes from Anaerolineae bacterium, assembly GCA_040768685.1. GTDB lineage: Bacteria > Chloroflexota > Anaerolineae > DRVO01 > DRVO01 > Ch71. Next base: position 1,762,033 of record JAXGMM010000001.1, on the reverse strand, counting down.
CACCGCCAGGGGGTGGCCGCCGACGAAGTGGACGGTGGGCGGCAGATTCTGGGCTGCCCAGCGAACGAGAGGCAGCTTGAGCGGGGCCGTGTCCGTGACGACGGTCCCTGGCGCGAGTTCGTCCCGAAGAGACTGGAGCGTGGAAATGCACTCGCGAGCAGGAAGGGCGAGGATGACAACCGCGGCCTCGTCGCAGGCACTGACCAAGTTCCAGTGTGCCGACTTGACGGAGCCGGCCTGCTTGGCGGCGCGCGCAGCGTCGGGATCACGGTCGTGGCCGACCACATCGATGTCGGGTAGGGCGGCGCGCAGGGCGAGGCCAAGGGATTGTCCGGTCGCCCCGAGTCCCACGATGGTCAGCTTCTGCACCGCTCTAGGCATGGTCGTCGGCCCAGCGCAGCATCTGCAACTCCTCGTCGTCCTGTCCGTGCCGATGGTGCTCTCGGATCAGCTGCGCCGTGCGGTCGGACACTCCCGCTCGGATGGCCAGAGAGGCGCCAAGGGCGGCGTGCGCCTGGTGCACCGCGAACGGCGCCAGCAGGCTGTGGCGCCCCCACCGTCCAATCCAGCGGAGGAGCGCCGGCGCGATGGCCTCCAGGAGCACGATCGCCGTACGGTGCCAAGGGGTGAACCGGGCGCCACGCTTCCCGACGTCGTGGAGCAGCGCGGCCGCAATCAGGTCGCGGGAAACGTAGCCGGTACGAAGGAGCAGGCGCGCTACTGAGATCGCGTGGCGCTGGTCCGCTTCCGACTGGCTCAGGAAGAGAACCAGAGGTTCGTCAGGCAGCCACTCTTCCGCGAGCGCCCGGTCCATGTCGGTCAAGTTGGGGCGGGCAGTGCGGATGAACCTTCCCACCCGGAGGCTTACCCTCTCTGTCACGTTGTGACCGGTCGGTCTGCCCATGTCGGCGCCTCAAGCTGCCAGGGTCTGCTAACCCGCGATGATGAGCCGCAAGATGGCGTTGGCTGCCGGAACCAGCGTTGCTCCCAGCAGATCGAACCGCAGGAAGCGGCCCGAGATGACCAGGACCAGCAGGATAACGGGGCCGTACCGCCGCGTGTCCCAGAGCACCCGCGCCCACGAATCGGGTACTAGGCCCATGACCACATTGAAACCGTCCAGGGGAGCAATCGGGAGCAGGTTGAACAGCGCTAAGTACACGTTGAGTACCACAATGGACAGCAGTATCTGCCCGATCCCAGGGATCAGGGCGCTGCCGCCCATCATCTCCCGGGTGATCATATCAGCGCGGAAAGGCGCCGCAAAGAGGAAGGCCATGAGCAAGTTGGAGAGGGGACCGGCTACGGCTACCATGCCCATTCCGGCGCGACCCGCGGGACGCAGGTTCCAGGGGTTGACGGGCACCGGCTTGCCCCAACCAAACCCCGCCACCAGCACCAAGAGGGTGCCCATCGGGTCCAGGTGGACGGCCGGGTTGAGGCTTAGCCTGCCGGCTCGCTGAGCGGTGGTATCGCCCAGGCGGTACGCCACCAGGGCGTGCATCGCCTCGTGCACGGTAAACGCAACTAACAGAGCTATGACCGTCGCCAGCAACTGGGCGACGGTGAAGTTGCCGAAGAGCATAGGGTGAGTCTCCCGGTCGGGGTCCGTATGCCGGCCACCGACCCAACTACGGCATTATAGCATACGTCTCTCGCCCAGACCGCCTCCGGGCGGGGGCATTGGCGAAGCGGGCGCGCGAGAGTGCCGGGCGCAGCACAAAAGCCCGTGGGGAAGTCGTCCTCGCGGCAGGAAGCGAAGTGGAGAAGAGAAAGGCCCGTCCCCCAGGGGGACAGGCCTTTCCGTGGCAGCGCAGAGAGGTACGTCTAGTACTCGGGCATCTGCGGAGCGGGGGCCTTCTCCGGCTCCGGGATATCGGTGATCAGGGCTTCAGTCGTCAGGATCATGGCCGCGATAGAGGCGGCATTCTCCATGGCGCTGCGGGTGACCTTGACCGGATCGAGGATACCGGCTTCCAGCATGTCCACATAGCGCTCATTCACGACTTCGAAGCCGATGGTCTTGCTTCGGCGCGAGCGCTGGAGGCGACGCACGTTGTCGAGAACCACGGCGCCGTCCTGGCCGGCGTTGTTGGCCAACTGGCGGAGAGGCTCCTCGAGGGCGCGGCGGATGATCTCCACACCGGTGGCTACGTCTCCCTCTTCCTTCAGGGCGTCAAGAGCCGTAGCAGCGGTGATCAGAGCGATCTCACCGCCGGGGACAATGCCCTCCTCAACCGCGGCGCGGGTGGCGGAAAGGGCGTCCTCTACGCGGTGCTTCTTCTCCTTGAGCTCCACCTCGGTGGCGGCGCCGACACGGATGATGGCTACTCCGCCGGCCAACTTCGCCAGGCGCTCCTGCAGCTTCTCACGGTCGTAGTCGGAAGTGGTGGTCTCGATCTCGCGGCGGATCTGCTCCATGCGACCGCGGATCTCCTTCTCGTCGCCACGGCCCTCGATGACGGTGGTGTCATCCTTGGTGGCCGAGATGCGCCGGGCCCGACCGAGGTCGGCCAGGGCCACATTCTCGAACTTGCGGCCGGTCTGCTCGGAGATGACGGTGGCGCCGGTCAGTACCGAGATGTCCTGCAGCATCGCCTTGCGGCGATCACCGAATCCAGGGGCCTTCACGGCCAGCGCGTTGAACATGCCGCGCAGCTTGTTGAGAACCAGCGTGGCCAGGGCCTCGCCCTCGATGTCATCGGCAATGATAACGATGTCGCGCTTGCCGGACTGCACGAGCTTCTCGAGCACGGGCACTACATCGGCGGCGGCGGACATCTTCTTGTCGGTGACGAGGATGTAGGGCTCCTCGATTATGGCTTCCATGGTCTCGGCATTGGTGACGAAGTAGGCCGAAACGTAGCCGCGATCGAACTGCATGCCCTCGACGTACTCGGTCTCGAACTCGATACCGCGAGACTCCTCGACCGTGATGACGCCGTCCTTACCGACCTTGTCCATGACTTCGGCGATGAGGTTACCGATCTCGCTGTCGCCGGCCGAGATGGCCGCGACGCTGGCGATCTCCTGACGGTCCTTGACCTCGACGGCCATGTCCTTGAGGGCCTGCACGACAGCGGCGGTGCCCTTCTCGATGCCGCGCTTCAGCAGCATGGGATTGGCGCCGGCGGCTACGTTCTTGAGGCCTTCGTCGACGATCGCCTGGGCCAGGACGATGGCTGTGGTCGTGCCGTCACCGGCCACGTCGTTCGTCTTGGTCGCGGCTTCCTTGAGGAGCTGCGCGCCCATGTTCTCGTAGGGATCCGAGAGCTCGATGTCCTTGGCAACGGTGACGCCGTCATGTGTGACGGTGGGGGCGCCGTACTTCTTGTCCAAGGCGACGTTGCGGCCCTTGGGGCCGAGGGTGGTCTTTACGGCTTCGGCAAGCTTGTCGACGCCGCTCTTCAGGTTCCGGCGAGCTTCTTCGCGGAACACCAACTGCTTAGCCATCTACGATTCCTCCTGTCGGTGTCTGGGAAGTGATGGTCACTCGATGATGGCGAGGATATCGGTCTCCTTGAGAACCAGGAGCTCCTTATCCGCAACCTTCACTTCGGTGCCGGCATACTTGGCGTAGAGGACGGTATCGCCCACCTTGACCTCGAGCGCGACACGCTTGCCATTGTCATCGAGACGACCGGGTCCGGCCGCGACGATCTTGCCCTTCATGGGACGCTCCTGCGCGGTGTCGGGAAGGTAGACACCGGTCGCGGTCATCGTCTCCTCATCGAGGGGCTCGACCACTACGCGGTCGGCTAGAGGCTTGAGATTGGATGCCATCTGACGACCTCCTGCACTACGGTTGGGGATGTTGTTGGCACTCGAGCGTGCGGAGTGCTAAACCGTCGTAACTATACTCAAGGGGCTGCCACTGCGCAAATCCGCTCTTGGGGCTTGAGCGGCATTCTTGGGGGCTCAGAGGCGTTGCGGAATGCGTCGCGCTCCTGCTCGTGGATTTGCACCGTTCATCACAAAGACCTGCATCCGGGCCCGAGGAGAACAGCTACCTGAGGCTATGCCGGTGCAAGACAGCGTCCTGCCGGTGCGAGTCAAGCCCAATTCAGTGTAGAGCATGCCCCTAAGGCGGGCAAACCTGGAGGCCGCGGGCGGCACTGGCCGAAGCGGGATCCAGCGACAACGCGGCCTGCAGCACGGGAACAGCGGCTTCGCACTGCTCCGTGTAGGCGAGGCACAGCCCCAACTGCGCGTAGGTTACGGGGTTCCGGGAGCCCAGGTCGATGGCGCGCTGCAGATAGGGGATGGCTTTCTCGTATGCGAGCCGAGTGAAGTGCGCCGCACCCAAGTCGGCGTGAGCGCGCACGTGCTCGGGGTCGGCCAGGACTGCCTTCTCCAGCGCGGTGACTGCCTCGCTGCTTCGACCGGCAGCTAGCAGAGCCCTACCGAGGGCTTGAAGGGCCATGGCGCTGCCCGGGTCCTTGCCGGTGGCGGTTTCGAACTGGGCTATGGCCTGGTCGTTGTCGGCCATGCCAAGATACGTGTAGCCAAGATTGACATAATACAAGAAGAGGCCCGGGTCCAGTTCCGCCGCCCGGCGGTATGCCTCGATGGCATCGTTGTAGCGCCCAAGGCGCTGCAAAAGATAGCCGCGGTTCCGCTGCGCCATAGCGTCCTCTTCGTCGAGAGCCAGGGCCTCCTCCGAGGCCAGCCAGGCCTCGTCGAGATCTCCCCTATCGGTAAGCACCTCGCTGAGGACGGCATAGGCATATACATCGGAGTCGTCCTCGCCGACTGCCGTTCGCGCGTACTGCAGGGCGCCCTCAAGGTCGCCTTGCCAGTCCAGGGCCTGGGCTATCGCCGCCAGGGCGGTGCTGAAGCCGGGACGCACTGCCAAGGCCTGCTCGGCAGACTCGATGGCCCGCGCGTAGTGCTCGCGAAGCACAAGTATCTGGGCCCGGGCGGCTAGCGAGTCCGCATCCGCTCGGTCCAGCGCCAGCGCTTGATCGTAGGCTGCCAAGGCGCTATCAAGGTCGCCCGACCTGCGGGCCTCGTGCGCCACGCGGACGTAGTAGCCGGCTGAAGGCGTCGGCGTGGGAGTGGGACTGCGGTCACGAAACCAGGGGACTTGGCGGCCGGCGGCGTAGAGCAGGGCGGCGATGGCGAATAGGTAGAGTAGTGCGGTGCGGAGGCGGTGTCTCTTGCTGATGGGCGGGGCTTTGGGCAGGTACATGCGCGGCCGGCCCTAGCCGGACTGGGTGGGAGGCCGGAACACAGGCGCGAAGGCATTCGGAAGCAGGTCGGCGACCGTCACGCGAGCAACCTCACGAAGACCCTCAGCCACGATCACCGGGCACTCCGGCGCGGCGAACTCGGCCAGAACCTGGCGGCAGGCGCCGCAGGGCCAGACCCCGGGTTCGGCGCTGACCACTAGGACAACGGGCTTGCCGGCACCGGCGGTCACCGCCCCGAAGACGGCGACCCTCTCGGCGCACATGGTGAGGCCGTAGGAGGCGTTCTCCACGTTGCTGCCGGTGAATACCCGCCCGTCGCCGGTGAGAACCGCCGCCCCCACATGGAAGGAGGAGTAGGGCGCATAGGCACGCCGGCGTGCCGACGCCGCTCGCCGGATCAGCTCTTCAATGGTATCTGCCGGAGTATTCCCGGGCGTCATGGAGCGAAGACCGTCGTCGCTTAACATGACGCCATTATACCGGCGATGGGAACCGCACTACAAAGCGGGTGGGGACGGGACGGGTGCTGATAGCTCGGTCACGGTTACCGAGCCCAACCGGCATCGACAACAGACGATCGACCTCCCGCCCGCGTTAGGACCACAACCCGGCTCGTTCGACCAGCATGGGGGTCATCCAGGGGTAGGTGAGGAGCGGGGGGAGCGTCTCGAACAGACCTACTTCCGCCATCTCGCTGTCGGGCAGTGGTCCAAGCCGTTGGATGTCGGCCAGGAACACCATGCCGTTGGCCCAGGATGTGTCGTCGGCGGCCCAGTAATCGAAAGCCGGGGTGACGGTGAACTCGATGGCGCCGGACTCTTCCATCAGCTCGCGTTCGGCTGCCTGCAGCGGCGTCTCGCCCGCTTCGATGTGTCCGCCTTGGGTCTCCCAGGTGGTGCGATCCCGATGGCGGCTGAGGAGAAGCTTGCCCTGGTACCGGGAGATCACCACCACGTACTCATAGGTTCCCAGCTGATTGACAGGGTAGATCCTGCAGTCCCGCACCTCGATGCCTCCCGCACGCGCGTCGGCCCACTGCCAGCACGACACTGCGGTGTAAGCGGCAAGCGGCCTTCTGCGCCGAAAAAGAACACCACCCGGGTTACGCCACAGGTGGTGCCTTGAGCTGGTGGCCCATAGGGGAATCGAACCCCTGTTTCCGCCTTGAGAGGGCGGCGTCCTGGGCCCCTAGACGAATGGGCCAGCTAGACGGCGATATTACCAGGTGAGGCCTCCCGGTGCAAGAACCGCGCTCGGCGCCGGCTGGAGCTTCGGCGCCGGCGCCCGGCTAGTCACGGCCGAAAGGCCGCCTGCACGGTGGCGTAGACGTCCTTCAGCGGCACGCCGGTGCGCTCGCTGATCTGGCGGCAGTCCTCGTATTCGGGCGCCGCGTTCAGCCTCTCGGAACCCAGGTACCCCAGCTTCATGCGCACCGGACCCCATAGCGTCTCGACCGTCAGGCTCTCGCGGCGCAGCTTGATGCGGTCGGCGGTGTGGTAGCGGACGCCCAGGCTGGTGGTGTGGCGCAGGACGGCCTCGGCCACGGCATCGCGCTTGCCCTCGTTGCACAGGGCGGTCACGACGAACCCGGGTCGGCCCTTCTTCATGCTTACGGGCGTGAAGAAGGCGTCTAGGGCCCCGGCCTCCAGGACGGTCTCGATGGCGCGCGGCATCCACTCCGGGTTCATGTCGTCCAGATTGGCCTGAACCTCGACAACGCGGTCGCGCTCCGAGGCCTCGGAGACCTGCCCGATGACAGCGCGCAGGACGTTGGGCCGGCCCTCGGGATCGCGCGTTCCGGCGCCGCAGCCGGTCACCTCAACGGTCATCGGCGGCAAGGCGGCTCCTGCGGCGAGGCCGGTGAGCAGCGCTGCGCCGGTCGGGGTGACCCACTCGCCCTCGGCATCAACCATCTTCACCGGCCAGCCGCGCATCAGTTCGACGGTGGCGGGGGCGGGGACCGGCAGCAGCCCATGATCCGACTTGATGCGACCGTGGGTCCAGGGCAAGGCCGAACCGTACACGGCCTCGATGCCCAGCCGGTCTAGGCCGACGCAGGAGCCGACGATATCGATGATGCTGTCCACGGCGCCGACCTCGTGGAAGTGAACTTCCTCGAGAGACACGCCGTGAACATGCGCCTCCGCCTCGCCCAAGCGGCGAAACACGGTGAGGGCCGATCTCTTGGCCCGCGGGTTGATATCGCTGGCCTCAATCATCGCGGCGATGTCGCTGTAGTGGCGGTGATGGTGGTGCTCTTCAGCGCTAACGCCCGCCAGAGTCGCCCGCAGACCGGCCCGACGAACCGTAGTGGGCGCGATGTCCCACCCGTGGAGGTGAAGCTTGCCCAGTTCCGCCTTCAGCTCGGCAACGCTGAGGCCGGCATCAAGCAGGGCGCCCAGGACCATGTCGCCGGAGATTCCAGCGGCGCAATCGAAGTAGCAGACCCTCAACTTTCCCCCCTCTCGGTTCGAGCGCGGATGGCCCGCAGGATCGAGCAGGCGAAGTAAGCGGCCCCGAACCCGTTGTCGATGTTGACTACCGCTACACCGGCGGCGCATGAGTTGAGCATGGTAAACAGCGGCGCCAGGCCGCCCAGGCTCGCGCCATAGCCGACGCTGGTGGGTACCGCCACCACGGGTGCGCGAACCAGCCCGCCCACAACGCTGGCCAGGGCACCTTCCATTCCGGCGACTACGATGACCACGGCGGCGCCGCTGATCACCGGCAACCGATCCAGGAGGCGATGGAGGCCGGCCACGCCCACGTCGTACACGCACTCGACTCGGCAACCGAAGTGCCGTGCCAGTATAGCTGCCTCCTCGGCCACGGGCGCGTCGGAGGTGCCGGCGCTGACAACGGCGATGTAGTCATCGCCCGTCGGCTCCGGGGGCTCGCCGATGGCAATCACCCGGGCCACGTCGTAATACCTCGCCGAGGGCAAGGTCGCCTGCACCGCCTGGAAGTGCAACGCATCGGCACGGGTGGCCAGCGCCTGGGATCCGCCGGCCGCCAGTCGCGCCATGATGGCGGCCGTCTGTTCCGGCGTTTTGCTCTCAGCGTAGACTACTTCCGGGAAGCCGCGTCGCAGTTGACGGTGATGGTCTATCCGCGCGAATCCGATGTCCTCAAAGGGCAGGTTGCGCAGCCTTTCCATGGCTTCGCCGGTCGTGATGTCGCCCGCGCGCACGCTCTCCAGGAGCGTGCGCAGGGTGGAATCGTTCATGTCAGCACCTCATTCAGGCTGCCGGTGCGGTAGCCCTGAAGGTCGAGAGACACGTAGCGGTAGCCGAGGCTCTTCAGCGCGGCCACGATCCTCTCCCGGGCATCGAGCACAGCGGCCAGGTCGTTGGCGGGGACTTCGATGCGGGCTACGTCCCCGTGGTCACGAAGCCGGTACTGGCTCAGTCCGAGGGCAGCGAGCACCTGCTCGCCGGACTCGATGCGACGCAGGGTCTCTTCGGTGAGTGGAGTGCCGTAGGGAACGCGCGAGGCGAGGCAGGCGAAGCTGGGTAGGTCGGCGCTGGGGAGACCGAGCGCGCGTGAGGCTTCGCGGATGTCGGTTTTGCTGAAGCCGGCGTCGCGCAGAGGACTCGCCACTCCCAGTTCGACCGCCGCCCGCGTGCCGGGACGGTAGTCGCCGGCGTCGTCCGAGTTGGCGCCGTCGAGGAGGCGCTTGAAGCCCAGTTCCCCGGCCAAGCGCAGCAACCGGCTGTACCGAGCGTGCTTGCAGACGTAGCAGCGGTCCGGCTCGTTGGCCACGAACTCGGGACGGGAGAACTCGTCCGAGTCCACCACGAGATGTCGGGCGCCCATGGCAGCGGCCCAGTCCACGGCCCGCCTCATCTCGGCGTCTGTCCCAACCGGGGAGCGGGCGGTGAGGGCAAGGACGTTATCCCGGCCGAGGGTGTCGATGGCGGCACGGAGAAGGAAGGTGCTGTCCACCCCGCCGGAGAAAGCGATAGCCACCCGGTCAAGATCCCTGAGTAGCGTCTGCAGACGTTCCCACTTCTGTTCCAGGTCAGACAAACTGCGAGGCTCCTGGCGCAGGGGTTAGATCCCCCAGGCTAGTGATAAGCCATACTACCGTACCGGGGTCTTGCAGTCACAAACAGAGGCGAAGAAGGGGAGCGAGGCCCCTTGCCCCGCTCCCAAGTGCGGCGGCTAGTCGAGGACAGCGACCACCTCGATCTCGACGAGTGCGTCCAGAGGGATCCTGGCCACCTGCACCGTGGTCCGCGCCGGGGGGTTCTCAGGGAAGAACTCGGCGTAGACGGCGTTCATGGCCTTGAAGTCGTTCATGTCGGCCAGGAAGACGGTGGTCTTCACGACCTTGGCCATGGAGGAGCCGGCGGCCTCAAGGATGGCGGCGATGTTCTGCAGGGTCCGCCGGGTCTGCGCTTCGATACCAACGGTCATGGTGCGAGTGGCTGGGTCCATGCCGGCTTGGCCGGCGGTGTAGACTAGATTGCCCGTGACCACGGCGTGCGAGTAGGGTCCGATGGCTTGGGGAGCTCCCTGGGCGTTGAGGTTGCGCCTGGAAGACATGGGTTCCTCCTGCTCTACTTGGCTACGATGTTGACGAGCCGGCCGGGGGCATACACCACCCGGATGACCTGCTTGCCCTCAGTATGCCTCTGAGCACCCTCGCTTGCCAGCGCCATCGCCTGCACTTCCGCCTCGGGCGTGTCCGGGCTCACGGCGATCTTGTCGCGCACTCTGCCGTTGACCTGCACCGCGACCTCGACCACCTCGTCGCGGGCCAGCTCCGCGTCCCAAGCCGGCCACCGCTGCTGGTGGATGCTGTAAGGCTTGCCCAGACGTTGCCAGAGCTCTTCCGCGATGTGGGGACAGCTGGGAGCCAGCATCAAGACCATAGACTCGACCGCTTCTTGCCACATCGGGCTGCCGGCGACGGCCGTTTGCTTGGCCTTGACCAGGTAGTTGTTGTACTCCATCAGGGACGCGATCATCGTGTTGAAGCGGAAGGCCTCGAAGCCGTCGGTGACCTTGCGGATGGTCTTGTGCATAATGCGCTGCAGGCTGCGCTCCGCCTGTGCCATGTCGGTTACCGCCTCGGGCCTGTCCGGAGCGGGCTCGGTGGCAACCGCCCAGAGACGGCTGAGGAAGCGGTAGATGCCCTCGATGCCGCGGGTGCTCCAGGGCCCGCCCTCATCCCAAGGGCCAATGAACATCAGGTAGGCGCGCACCGAGTCCGCGCCGAGGGTAGTGACGTAGTCGTCCGGGTTAACCACGTTCCCTCGCGACTTGCTCATCTTCTCGTTGTCTTCGCCCAGGATGATGCCTTGGTTGTACAGCTTCAGCATGGGCTCGTCATACTCGAAGAAGCCCATGTCGCGGCAAGCCTTGGTGAAGAAGCGCGTGTACAGAAGATGCATGGTGGCGTGCTCGATTCCGCCGGTGTAGAGGTCGACTGGGAGCCAGTAGTTGCCCTCCACCGGGTCAATGGGGCCCTTGTCGTAGCCGGGGCTGGTGTAGCGCATGTGGTACCAGGATGAGCACATGAAGGTGTCCATGGTGTCTGTCTCGCGCTCGGCAGGGCCGCCACAAGTGGGACAGGTGGTGTAGCGGAATTCCTCATGGTGGCGCAGGGGCGACTCTCCGGTGGGCAGGAACTCAGCGTCTTCCGGCAGGAGCACCGGCAGCTGATCCTCGGGCACGGGCACCGTGCCGCACTTCTCACAGTACACTATGGGTATGGGCGCGCCCCAGTAGCGCTGGCGGGAGATCAGCCAGTCATGCACGCGGTAGTTGATCTTTCGCTCACCGATGCCGTGCTTCTGCATGTAGTCGGCAATAGCGTCCCAGGCCTCGACGGAAGGAAGCCCGTTGAACGAGCCCGAGTTGACCATAGTCCCCGGCTCAACGTAGGCCTCCGGCAGCGGCTTGCCGTCCCAGTCCGCGGGAGCGATGACAACCGGAATGGGCAGCCCGTAGCGCCGGGCAAAGTCGAAGTCGCGCGTGTCATGAGCGGGGACGCCCATGATCGCTCCGGTGCCGTAGCCGGTCAGGACGTAGTCGGCGACGAATATGCGAACGCGCTCGCCGTTCATAGGGTTGACGGCATAGGAACCCGTAAACACCCCGTCGCGCTCGCGCTCGGTGCTGAGTCGCTCCACCTCGCTCTGGCGGGAGGCCTGCAGGCGGTACTGCTCCACTTCGGCGCGGCACTCCTGTGTCGTCAAGATGTCGACCAGCTCGTGCTCCGGCGCCAGCACCGCGAAGGTCATACCGAAGACGGTGTCCGGGCGCGTGGTGAAGACGGGGATGCTCAGGTTGCTGTCGACTACCGGCAAGTTGAACTGCACGCCGACGCTGCGGCCGATCCAGTTAGTCTGCATGGAGCGGACGCGCTCGGGCCAGTCGATCTTGCTGAAGTCGAGGAGTTCCTCGGCGTAGTTGGTCATCCGGAAGAGCCACTGCTCGAGATCCCGCTTGACCACCGGAGTACCACAGCGTTCGCAGTGTCGGTCCTCGCCCCAGACCTGCTCGCGGGCGAGGGTGGTGTTGCAGGTTGGGCAGAAGTCCACCGGCGAGCGGTCTCGGTAGGCGAGGCCGTGCTTGTAGAACTGCAGGAAGAACCACTGGGTCCAGCGGTAGTACTCGGGCAGGCAACTGACCATCTCCCGGTCCCAGTCGAACATCGCGCCCATGCTCTTGAGCTGCTCGCGCATTCGGGCCACGTTGTCTAGCGTCCAGGTCATGGGGTGGATGCCGCGCTTGATGGCGGCGTTCTCGGCCGGCAGGCCGAAGGCGTCGAAGCCCATGGGGAAGAGCACGTTGTAGCCCTGCATGCGCAGGTAGCGGGCCTTGGCGTCGGCGGGGGCCATGGCATACCAGTGGCCGATGTGGAGGTCGCCACTGGTGTAGGGCAGCATGGTGAGGTAGTAGTACTTGGGCTTGTCGGTGCTGGGGGAGACGTTGTACAGGCGGTCCTCTGCCCAGCGATCGCGCCACTTGCGCTCGATGTCTTGCGGACTGTACGGCTCGGCCATCTTCCCTCCCAGCGTCAAGACAAAAGCCCCCATCCCATCAGGGACGAGGGCTTTCTCGCGGTACCACCCTGGTTGACGGTGTACCTTCGGCTAGGTGGAGCTGAGGGGATTTGAACCCCTGACCCCTTGTCTGCCAGACAAGTGCTCTCCCGCTGAGCTACAGCCCCGAGTTGTGTTTCGAGCACACCACCCACTCGGAAGTGCGTAACGGGCACTACGCGTCGTCGCCTACGATCGAGACTCAGCGACGCGGCTCGGGGGCGAGTTCCGCCTTGTGGATGGCCTCCTGCACCCGCGCCGGGGTCTCACCGTTCCACCCGGCTCTCTGGGAGGCTGGCTTACTACTCCCCGTCGTCGCCTTTCCGTGTTCTGTTGATGGAGCTGAGGGGATTCGAACCCCTGGCCTCCACAGTGCGATTGTGGCGCTCTCCCAGCTGAGCCACAGCCCCAAGGCGAAAAGCATGATAGCCCACTAGGTCGGCCGTGTCAAAACCAAGCGCCCGGAATCCGCGTTCCAGGCGAACACAAGGCGGCTCCTCTACTCGCCGGTGGCCAAAGGCGACCGAGAGCGGCGAGCGCGTTGCTTGGCAAGCAGGCTTACGGCGAGGAATCCGCCCACCAGCATCAGGGTGAAGGCGATCACGGCAACATCGAAGTACTTGTCTAGGTAGTGCTTCACCGGCTCGCCGAAGAGGGTGATGACCGTGCCGACGGCGAAAAAGCGCCCGCCCCGGCCCACTAGAGAGGCGAGCATGAATCGCTTGAGGTCGAGGCCGAAGACGCCGGCCGAGATGGAGAACAGCTTGTAGGGCAGGGGAGTGAAGGCGCCCACGAAGACCGCCCAGACGTCGTACTTGGCGTAATAGCCCTGGGCCAGCGCGATCTTCTCGGCGCTGAACAGCCGGTGCAAGACCGGTCGGCCGCCCTTGAGCCCGAGCAGATAGCCGAATGCCCCGCCGCCGACTGACCCGACGGTGGCGATGGCCGCAAACAGCAGCGCTCTCGGAATGTGCATCAGAGCCAAGGGGATGAGAAGCGTGTCGGGCGGAACGGGGAAGAACGACGACTCCACGAAGGAGATGATGAAAAGGGCGACACCGCCATAGGGCGTGGCCGCCCAACCGGTAGTCCATTCGATCAGGTCTCGCAGTATCTCCATTATCCCTCCGGGAATCGGACCGCCTCGGGCGCCAGGCGTCCAGGTGGAGCGAAGGCCGGCGGGTACTTGAAGCTACCGCCGCGACTCGACGAAGAGGCTGCCACAGGCGCCGGTCCTGGGCAACCTGCGGGCAGCCGTGTGCGGCCGGGCCTACCCGCCCGGAGCCTTGAGCGACATGGGGAGGTAGGTCTTCTCCCGGCCACCGGCGGAACTGCCCAAGCTGATGTCATCGATGTAGGCACGAACCGTAACGTCCGACGTGGTCGGTCCTTCGGGGTCGCGCAGGCAGAACTCGGCGGTTACCGAGCCCGTCCAGGGCGCCTCATCGCGGGTGATATAGAGGCGCCCGGCGAGCCAATCGGTCGGCAGATCGGAGCGCAGGGACGCCTCTGCGAGCACGAAGCCATCCGCATTCAACGCTCGGACTCGCAGGACCTTGGGCATGCCACCCTGGGGAGGGTCGAGCCGGTACCAGAACGCCAGCACGGGCACATAGGCCTCTGTCAGCGAGAACGAGCGGGCCAGGCAGACGCCCGTCCTCGTTGAGTCGGTGGAGAGCTCAACGCCTCGCCGGCCCCCGTGGTAGCGGTAGTCGGTGACGCGAGCGAGATCGCTCGACGCCGACCAGCCCGCCGGGATCTGGCCGGGAGTCCCGGCCTCAAAAGACCCGTCGGGAACCACATCATCGGGGGGCAGCAGGGTCACTCCCACCGGCAAGACGCCCGGGCCGATGACCACGTCATGGATGGGAGGGGGAGCCTTGAACAGAGTGTCGCGTGCCCTTACCGAGAAGACTCCGCCTTCACCGTCGTAGAGGAAGGCGTCTCCGGCTCCATCGGTAACGGTGCTGTTCACGACGGAGCCGTCAAGCAGGAGGTCGAACGGCACCTGGTAGACGGGGAAGCCGCGGTTGTCATAGGCGGTGGCGCGCACGACCCGGCCCAGGCGGACGGGCGCCGACTCCGCCCAGGGTCCGAACAGCTCGGCGTAGCTGCCAATGGCAGGAGTGCCGGTGTATTGGGCCCAGCCGCGTACCCGGAACGAGTACTCGTGACCGGGAGTTACGGCTGTGAAGGTCTGAGCTGCCGCCCTGGTGTGCACCAGCCAGTCCTGCCACGGCCCTAGCCCATCGCGGAACTGGACGTCGTATTCGATCACGGTGGCCTCTTGGGGCCATGCGTTGGGCACCACGGACTTCCAGCTCACGGTGAACGGACCGGGAGGCGTACTCTCGGGCACGATCGCCTGGCTGACGGGCGCCAGGCGTAATTGGGCCCCGTCGATGAACGCGACGTTGTCGTAAGAGGGATGGGATACGCCCTGCAGCGCCTGGACACGGATATAGAAGGTGGCTGAGGGGCCTCGGGCCTCAAACGTGAGACGATGCCCCCAGGAGTCGCGGTCCATGTTCTTGTCGACGGGTTCACCCCAGATGATGCTGGGCGAAAGCGGGTTACGGCCGCCGGTTGGGTCCACGCCAATCTGCTTCACTATAGTACCGTCGAACTCGCTCGGGTTCTGAACGGCCGAGGTCTGAAAGACCGACAGCACATAGGCGATGGCACTGTACCACTGGCCCGCGCGCAGCCCCGAGACGATCTGGTATACGCCGGCATCATACGGTTCGTCGCCTTTGATGATCTGGCTGTCGAAGCCGTCGATCCTTTCGACGTTCCTGCCCGCGAACTGCGTGCCTTGGCGGAACTCCACGTCGGTGCCGGCCAACTGGAAGCCAACCCAGTACTGCCCGACTCTCTGGTCGTACGTGGTCCCTTCGAAGGTCTCGAACGACCAGTTGCGGGTCAGGTTGGCGGCAACGCCGGTCTGGGCCTCTGAGCGGGACGGTTGCACGGCGGCTATCAGACCGATGAAGAGCGCGGTAGCGGCCAGCAGGGCCCTCAGCCGAGGGCCCGCCCACCAGGGGCGCCTCGTGACGTCAGTGACACGCGACACACGCACCGGCATCCTCATAGCCCGTTGCACCTCAACATAAGCTGCACAGAATGTACCATGCCCGCGTCCTCCGTAGCACCATCCGTCACGCTCGTCGCAGGACGCCCTGATCTCGCAGACCGGCTCGCATCACCGACCGGTCTCGACACACCAGTTGTCTGCTGCTTTCGTGCCAACTTCGGCCGGACTGCGGTTCCCAGACAGGGCAATTGCATCCCGACCAGGACGACGTCCGCGCGGTCTGATGGCGCACCTTGCATCCGGCGCCGACCTCACTTGGCTTGACAGCGGGTCACTAGGCCTCTCTGCCCATCGATCTCGGATCAGGCTCTATGGTGCGCTTCGGCCATGGTGCTATACTGACCGACGGACGTGCGCCGAACAATCGGCGAACGGGAAGGTCATGAGATGGCAGATTCGCGCCGCCCTCAGTCGGCACGACCGAAGGTGGGATTCATCGGGGCGGGAAAGGTCGGCACGGCCATGGCGCTGGCCCTGTCGCGGGCCGGCTATCCGGTCGTGGCGGTCGCCAGCCGCAGCCTCTCGTCGGCCCAACGGCTCGAGGCGCAGGTGGACGGCTGCCGCACCTTCGCCGGGGTGGACTCGGTGGCGCAGGTCAGCGACCTCGTGTTCGTCACCGTCCCCGACGACGCGATCGCGGCGGTGGCGGCGGAAGTGGCCTGGAGACCAGGCCAGATGGTGGTTCACTGCAGTGGGTCCCTTGCCGCCGGTGTTCTGGAGCCGGCCCGCCGAATCGGGGCGGCAGTGGGCGGGTTACATCCGCTGCAGACCTTCGCCGACTCCGAGCGGGCAGCCGACGCCCTCGACGGTTCGACGTTCGGGTTGGAGGCGGAGGACGCGGGGCTTTCGGCAGTGCTTGGGGACATGGTTGAGGCTCTGGGCGGAACGGCCGTCCTGCTGCGGGCCGAGGACAAGCCCCTCTACCACGCCGCCGCGGTCGTGGCCTGCAACTACCTGGTGACGCTCTTCGCCCTTGCCACAGGACTCTGGGACGCGTTTGGCGTGTCTCAGCAGGTCGCGGCGCGAGCGCTTCTGCCGCTTGTGCGGGGGACGCTGGCGAACCTGGAGACGGTGGGTCTGCCTGCCGGCCTGACTGGACCAATAGCGCGGGGCGACGCCGGTACCGTCCGCAAGCACATGGTCGCGCTCAAGACGGCAGCGCCCGAACTGCTTCCGGTGTACCGCGAGTTGGGACGCCGCACAATCCCGATTGGGCTGGATAAGGGTACCCTGAGTGTGTCGGCGGCCGACGAGATCCGGCGGCTGCTGGATGAGATAGAGGGGGAGTCATGCGAGTAACGATCCAAGAGCTGGCTACAATGAAGGCCAAAGGTGAGCGCATCTCAATGCTCACCGCCTACGACTACTCCACGGCCAAGCTGATTGAGGAGGCCGGAGTCCCATTGATCCTGGTGGGCGACAGCCTGGGCATGGTCATACTGGGCTACGACTCAGCCATCCCGGTCACCATGGACGACATGATCCATCACACAAAGGCCGTGGTTCGGGGCACAGAGAAGGCGCTCATCGTGGGCGACTTGCCGTTCATGACCTATCACACCAGCACCGCGGATGCCCTGCGCTCGGCGGCGCGCATGATTCAGGAGGGCGGGGCGCAGGCCGTCAAGCTGGAGGGCGGCGTCTCCATGGCTCCCACCGTCAAGAGAGTGGTGGAATGCGGCATCCCGGTCATGGGCCACATCGGCCTCACCCCGCAGTCGGCCAACCAACTGGGCGGCTTCAAGGTGCAGGGCCGGTCCGTCGACGCAGCGAAGCGCCTCATCGAGGACGCGCACGCGCTTGAGGAAGCGGGCGCGTTCGCCGTGGTGCTCGAGTGCATTCCGGCGCCGCTGGCCAAGCTGATCACCCAACGGTCGACCATACCTACCATTGGGATCGGCGCCGGCGTCCACTGCGATGGCCAGGTGCAGGTGGTGTCCGACCTTCTGGGCATGTTCACCGATTTCGTGCCCCGGCATGCCAAGCAGTACGCGAAGTTGGGAGCGGAGACCAAGCGAGCCGTGGCCGAGTATGTCGCCGAGGTCTCTTCCGGTCAGTTCCCCACCGCGAAGCAAAGCTTCTCCATGGATCCGGCCCTCCTCGAGGACCTTGCCAAGGAGCTCTGACGGTGATCGGGCGCGAAATGCGCGTCGTAACAACAGTCAGCGAATTGCGCGCGGCACGCGCTTCCGCTACCGGCACGATCGGCCTCGTTCCGACCATGGGCTGCCTGCACGATGGTCACCTGGCGCTCGTGCGCCGAGCCCGGGAAGAGACGTCCACGGTGGTGGTAAGCATCTTCGTCAACCCCACCCAGTTCGGGCCCAGCGAGGATTTCGACAAGTACCCGCGCACCCTGGAGGCTGACCTGGCGGCGCTCGAGCGGGAAGGCGTCCACGTCGTCTTCGCTCCGCCGGCGGATGAGATGTACCCTGCCGGCTTCAGCTCCTCGGTGGAGGTGGGAGGGATCACTTCCCGGCTAGAGGGTGAGGCGCGGCCCGGTCACTTCCGCGGCGTCACCACTGTTGTCGCCAAGCTGATCAATCTGGTCCGGCCGGATCGCCTGTACATGGGCGAAAAGGACGGGCAGCAGTTGCGGGTGATCGGCAAGATGGTCGGTGACCTGGGCTTTGCAGTGACGGTGGTCCCTGTTCCCACGGTCCGAGAGGCCGACGGGTTGGCGCTCAGCAGCCGCAACCGCTACCTTGCACCGGAGGAGCGGCAGGCGGCGCTCGTGATCCCGCGTGCCCTCTCCGCGGCACAGGACTCCTTCGCGGCCGGGGTGCGCGATGCCGCCGCGCTGCGCGGTAAGGTGGTGGCGGCCCTGGCCGCGGAGCCGCTGGCGAGGGTGGGCTATGTGTCGCTGGCCGATTCCGAGACGCTGGACGAGTTGGACATGGTCACGAAACCGGCGATGCTCTCCGTCGCCGTACGTATCGGGCGCACCCGGCTGATCGACAACGTCGTGCTGCGGCCCTGAGGCGCGGCGGTCGTGGGGCCTAAGGAGGACGGCTTGGCGGCACGAGTAACGACAGGTGACAGAGCGGGCGCCACAAGGGGGCTCCTATCGCGCGTGAGAGGCAATCATGCGTTGGAGCACGCCACGGTTCATCTAATGGTGCGCCGCGACCCAAAAGTGAAGGTGGTGGGTCGCACGACGCCTTCGGGCTTCTACCTCTACGGACCGGAAGACACGGCCCTGGTTGAGAGCTCGGCCAAGCAAGCCCTTGCCAGACTGGCCGCCGACCCGGACCTGGCGGTGCATCCTCGTTGCGGAACCAACTTGGCGGTGACTGGAGTGCTGGCCGGTTTGGCCGGCTTTGCCGCGGGCGGCGGACGCGCTCGGGGCCGGATAGCAGCGCTGCCGCAGGTGCTGTTGGCCTCCCTCTGGGCGGTGATGATCGCGCAACCGCTCGGGCTTCTGGTGCAGAAGTATGTTACCACCAGCCCGTCCGTCGGCGGGGCGGTTCTGGGCGCGATCAGGCGCCAGGAGGGCAAGCCGGTGGTGCACTTCGTGCCGGTGGTTTGGTCCTAGCCGATGCTGCGGCTGCTATACGGAGACGACCGCGTCTCCATGGATGCCGCGGTAGCGAAGATGACCACGCAGGGCGGGGAATCGGCCGCCGTGATGAACGTCCTTCGCTTCGATGCTGCTTCGGCCGACCTGACCGAGATCGCGGTCGCTGCGCGAAGCCTTCCCTTTTTCGGCGGCACGCGGGTGATTGTTGTCCGTGGGCTCGGTGAGCGGTTGAAGGCCGTCGCCAAGGACGACAGGACGGCGCTGGTGGCCGCGCTGGAGGACCTTCCGCCCTCGACCGACCTGCTGGTGGTGGAGCCGGACCTTCACGAAAAGCCGGAGTCACACCCTCTGCACGACGTGGCGCGCCGGAAGGGCGAGGTGCTGCCGTTCCGAGTGGCCGCTGTGGGAAACGTGGAGGAATGGTTGGCCAAACAGGCGCAAGCGCTTGGCGTCACGATCACGCCTCCCGCGGCCGCCGAGTTGCATCGTCGGGTGGGCGCCGGCGCGGTGGTGCTGCGATCCGAGCTGGAGAAGCTCGCCTCGTATGCACTGGACTCGGGCGCCATCCGGCCCGAGGACGTCCGCGAGCTGGTGACGCCGAGTCCCGAGACGAACGTGTTTGACCTTGTGGAGGCGATCGGCAAGCGCAACCCTTCGGTGGCGGCGCGGCAACTGGAGGACCTTCTTCTTCGGCGGTCGGAGTCGACGCAGGGCCTGCTCGCGATGGTTGCGCGGCAGTTCCGGCAGCTTATCGTGGCGAAGGACGCAATGGAGCGGCACGCTGGGCAGGCCGACCTGGCCCGGGAGTTGGGTGCACCGTCCTGGCTGGTGAGGAGGTTGGTGGCCCAGAGTCGCCTGTTCACGGTGACCGAACTGGAGCAGGCCCTTGAGGCGGTTCTCGCAGCGGACTGCACGCTCAAGGGCGGGGCCGACCTCTCGGAGGCCAGCGTCCTGACCAGGCTGGTCGTGGACCTGACGGCCGGGTAGGGGAGAAGCAAAGAGCCCCCGGGACTCCGAGGGCAAGCTTCGCCAGTGGGCTGTAGGAGCTGATTCGGGCGGGGACTAACCCTGACTCAGCTGGTTGAGCTGCTTCATCAGCCGGGACTTCCGGCGAGCGGCCGCATTCCGGTGGATGACGCCCTTCTGGGCCGCCTTATCCAGCGCCACCACGGCGTCCTGAATCGCTCCTTGGGCAGCCTGCGGGTCGCTGTTGGCCAGGGCGATGCGCGCCTTTCTGACCTGGGTGCGCGTGGCAGACCGCACCATGCGATTGCGACGGCGCCTGCGCTCATTCTGCCGAATAGCCTTGATGGCGGAGATAGTGTGTGCCAATGGGTTAGCCCTCCTAGCGGTGCTACTCAATCCATTAGTATAGGTTCGTGAGCCGTTCTTGTCCAGTTTGGTTGGCGACGCGGGCTGTTCTGTAGTACCCTCTCCGCCAGGCAATGATCGGAGGGGTCACGCCGACGGTGACCGAGGTCGAGGGCCGGCGAGGGTCGCCGGGGGACTTCGGTCAGTGCGGCCCCAGCGGAAGGCACACCGGTACAGGGGCGTGGCAGGGTCCACGCCCTCTGTCGTTTGGGGAGTGTGATGGGATGGTGATGATGACGCGTGGAGTGCGGGGCGCGACTACATGCCGGGCCAACACGGCCGACGATATCCTCGAGGCCACCGCGGAGATGCTGCGGGAGTTGGTGGACGGCAACGGAATCAGCACCGACGATGTGGCCGGCGCGCTCTTCAGTGTGACACCTGATCTGGATGCCGTCTTTCCCGCTCGTGCCGCGCGCGACCTGGGCTGGCACGACGTGCCTCTGATGTGCACGCGGGAGATCCCGGTGCCGGGGGCCCTCGATCGCTGCATCCGTGTCATGGTACTGTGGAACACACCCAAGTCTCAGAAGGATATCGTGCACGTCTACCTGCATGGAGCGAAGTCGTTACGGCCCGATCTGGTCGGCGGTCGTTAGGAGGCACCAATGATCATCGTCATGCGCATGGGGGCGTCGGAAGCGGAGATCAGTGCCGTCACGCGCCAGATCCAGGCACTCGGGTTCCGCTCTCACCTGTCTCAGGGTGAGGAGCGCACCATTATCGGCCTCATCGGAGACGAGCGGAACGTCAGCCAACACAGCCTAGAGCTGTTGAGCGGCGTCGAGCGCGTCATCCCGATCCTCCACCCCTTCAAGCTGGCCAGCCGCGATTTCCGCCCGGCCGACACCGTGGTGCCGGTGGGAGGAGTCAAGGTCGGCGGGAAACGGGTGGCGATCATGGCCGGTCCCTGTGCCGTGGAGAGCCGTGGACAAGTGATGGAGACGGCGTGGGCCGTGAAGGAGGCGGGAGCATCCATTCTGCGCGGCGGCGCCTTCAAGCCGCGGACCTCGCCCTATGCTTTCCCCGGCCTGGGAGAGGAGGGGCTGGAACTCCTGGCGCAGGCACGCGAAGAGACGGGATTGCCCATCGTGAGCGAGGTGATGGCCCCCGAGACGGTGGGTCTGGTGGCCCGGTACACCGACATGGTGCAGATCGGCACCCGTAACATGCAGAACTACGCCCTGCTTCATGCGGTAGGCGAGGCGGGTCGGCCGGTGCTGCTCAAGCGGGGGCTAATGTCCACCATGGAGGAGTTCCTCATGGCGGCGGAGTACATCCTTTCGCACGGCAACTTCCAGGTAGTTCTCTGCGAGCGCGGCATACGCACCTTCGAGACCTACACCCGCAATACGCTGGACATAAATGCGGTGCCGATGCTTAAGATGTTGACGCACCTTCCGGTCACCGTGGATCCCAGCCACGGCACAGGACGGTGGGACCTGGTGGAACCCTTGTCGCGGGCGGCAATCGCGGCAGGGGCGGACGGTCTTATGGTCGAGGTGCACCCCAATCCGACGCAAGCGCTCTCCGACGGGGCCCAGAGCCTGAAGCCGGGCAACTTCGCCCGCTTGGTACGGTCGGTCCGGGCGATCGCTGAGGCGCTTGACAGGGAGGTCTAGTGACTGCTGCTACCGGTACCGCGCTGCCGCAGAGCTACACCGTTGCCGTCGTCGGCCTCGGCCTGATGGGAGGGTCTTTGGCGGCGTCGTTGCGCCGAGATCAGCCGCAAGTGCGGGTGTTGGGCGTCGCTCGACGTGAGGAGACGTTGGAGGCGGCGCTTCGAGGCGGCTTGGTGGACGACGGGGGCCTGTCGCTGGCGGAGGTGGTTCCCCAGGCCGACCTCACCGTCCTGGCCGCCCCTGTCCGCACCATCGTTGCCCAAGTGGCGGAGGCGGGCGCGCTTCTCCGCGAAGGTGGGGTGCTCACCGACATCGGCAGCACGAAGCAGGCGGTCACGTCGGCGATGGACCGAACGGCTGTTGCGGGCCAATGCTTGGGCGGCCATCCCATGTGCGGCAGGGAGCGTCATGGCCTGGAGGCCGCCGACCCCGACCTCTTCCGCGGTGCTTCCTGGGTGCTGTGCCCAGGCCGCGAGACGTTGCCCGACACCGTGAAGGCGGTCAGCCGCCTGGCGAGGGGCGTAGGGGCCCGCACTCTCATTCTGGACGCCTCCTGGCACGATACCGTGGTCGCGCGCACCAGCCATCTCCCCTATGTGGTGTCGGCGGCCGTGAGCCGAGCGGTCGCCAAGGCGGTTCGGCCGGACGATATCGAGGCGCTGAGCGCGGGCGGATATCGCGATACCACGCGCCTCGTCGCCGGCGATGTGGCCATGATGGTGGACATCATCATGACGAACCGAGACTCGATCCGTGGCGCGGTACGCGAAATGCGCGACGAGCTGGGCCGACTTGAGAGCGGGCTTGAGAGAGGTGACGAGGCATGGCTGGCGTCCTACCTCGAGAGTGCACGCCGAGAGCGGAGGGCGCGGTGAAGCTGACCGTCCGCCCGGGTGGCTCGGTTCGGGGCGAGGCGGGCGTTCCCGGCGACAAGTCGATCACCCACCGGGCCCTTCTCCTGGGAGCGGTGGCGGATGGCGACACCGTGGTGCGCGGCTACCTTGACAGTGGAGACTGCCAGGCCTCGGTTGAGGCGGCGCGCGCTCTGGGCGCCGAGGTGTCTCTGCTGGACCACGACACGGCGCAGGTGCGGGGTCTCGGATTGGGGGGACTGCGCGAACCGGAGGACGTCCTGAACTGCCGCGGTTCAGGCACGACGATGAGGCTTGCGGCCGGTCTCCTGGCCGGGCAGCCCTTCACTTCCGTTTTCACGGGCAACGCTGCCCTTCGATCCCGCCCCATGGCCCGCATCATAGATCCCCTTCGCCGGATGGGTGCCCGTGTCTTGGGGCGCGCCGGCGACCGCCTGCCGCCGCTCACCATTCGCGGGGGCGGGCTGACCGGCATCGAGTACGACATGCCCGTGGCCAGTGCTCAGGTCAAGTCGGGAATCCTCTTGGCCGGTCTCTACGCCGCCGGCGCCACCACCGTTCTGGAGCCGAGACCCACGCGCGACCATACGGAGCGAATGCTGGCGGCGATGGGCGGCACGGTGTCCACAACTGAGGGCCGGGTGCGAGTGCAACCGGCGCGACGACTTCATTGCCTCGATATCAGGGTCCCGGGCGATCTTTCGTCGGCCGCCTTCCTGATTGGCGCGGCCACATTGGCGCCTGACTCCGAAGTCATGGTGAGGGGCGTGGGAGTCAACCCGACCCGCACCGGCTTCCTGGACATTCTTGCCGCCATGGGGGGACGGGTGGTCCTGGAGAACCAGCGCGAGGAGGGCGGCGAACCGGTGGCCGACATTGTGGTGCGCTCGGCCGATCTGGGATCCACGCTCGTGAGCGGCGACCTCATTCCCCTGGCCATTGATGAGCTGCCGCTCGTCGCGGTGCTTGCCACTCAGGCTGCCGGGGTCACCGAGGTCCGCGATGCCAGCGAGCTTCGCGTGAAGGAGAGTGACCGAGTGGCCACCGTGGTGGCGGAGCTCACTCGGATGGGCGCACGAATCACCGGGCGCGAGGACGGGTACATCGTCGAGGGGCCGACTCGACTTCACGGCGTTGAGGTGGACAGCCACGGAGACCACCGGCTGGCCATGTGCCTGGCGGTGGCTGCCCTCGTCGCCGATGGCCCCGTGACCATTCGAGGGGCCGAGTGCGCCGCTGATAGCTTCCCCGGGTTCTTCGAGCTGCTGGACTCGCTGCGGCGATGAGTGGCCTGCGCTTCCTCACTGCCGGCGAGTCCCACGGGGAGACCCTGGTGGCTCTCGTGGAGGGCATGCCCAGCGGGGTCCCGCTCTTGCCGGAGCACATTGCCCATGACCTAGCTCGCCGGCAGGTGGGCTACGGTCGCGGCGGGCGGATGGCCATCGAGGCGGACGCCGGCCACATCGTCTCGGGCGTGATCCAGGGCCGGACCACGGGGGCGCCGGTGGCAATACTGGTGGCCAATCGAGACTGGGCCAACTGGCGCGATAAGCCGCTTCCCACGCTCTCGGTCCCCCGCCCTGGACATGCCGATCTCGCGGGCACGCTCAAGTACGAGCTCAGCGATTGCAGGCCGATTCTGGAGCGGGCGAGCGCCCGGGAGACTGCCGCTCGAGTGGCGGCGGGAGCGGTGGCGAGACGACTGCTCGCCGAATGCGGAGTGCGGGTCGGCTCGTACGTGGAACGCATCGGCGACGCGGCGCTTGACGACAGCGAGCCACAGTGGGAGTGGACCGAACTGGCGGAGCGGTGCGATGTCCGCTGTCCATCCGGCTCAACAGCCTCGCAGATGCGAGACGAGATCGACCGTGCTCGCACCGTAGGCGACTCCGTAGGCGGAACAGTGGTCGTGCTCGCGCAGGGTCTTCCGCCTGGGCTAGGCTCGCACGTACAGTGGGACCGACGGCTGGACGGACGGCTGGCGCAAGCGCTCATGAGCGTTCAAGCGATCAAGGGCGTCGAGATCGGGCCTGCCTTCGCTAACGCTTGTCGTCTGGGTACCGCCGTGCACGATGCAGTTCTGGCGCACGGCGAACCTGAGGCGTGGACGGTGGCCGACGCAGGCTCCCTGCGCAGGGGCGATCGCAGCGGAGGCCTGGAGGGGGGCATCACCACCGGGCAGATGCTCGTCCTCCGAGCGGCCATGAAGCCGATCCCCACCACAATCCTGGCCCAGCAGTCGATCGACCTCGCTACTGGTCAACAGGTTGATGCGGTGTACCAGCGCTCGGACGTCTGTGCGGTGCCCGCGGCCGCTGTGGCGGCGGAGGCAATGACCTGCCTCGTGTTGGCCGACGCGGTCCTGGAGAAGTTCGGGGGCGATTCACTGGATGCACTCCGGGACGCGCTCGAGCGTTACGCGAAGCTGCCGCTGCTCCGAGGTGGCGAGTCGGCATGATGACCGCCCCACGGAATGTCGTCATCACCGGCTACATGGGCAGCGGCAAGTCCTGCGTGGGCAGGGCGGTGGCGGCGTCTCTGGGACGTCCCTTCCTCGACATGGATGACGTGCTGGCCGAGCGGTTCGGGATGCCCATACCGGAGGTGTTTCGCACCAGGGGCGAGGAGGCGTTCCGCGCCGCCGAACGTGCCTTGGTGAATGAGATCTCGCAGACAGCCGGCTACGTGGTCGCCACCGGTGGAGGAGCGCTTGTGGACCCCGCCAACCGGGCGGCCTTGGAGCACACAGCGCTGCTCATCCGCCTCACGGCCGGCCCGGACGTACTGTGGGAGCGCGTCGCGCGCACTGGTGGCCGTCCCATGCTGGAGGCACATGACCGGCGAGCACGGTTCGATGCGCTGCTTGCGGAGCGCGAGCCGCACTACCGTAGCATCCCGCACCAGGTGGACAGCTCCGTTCTGACCGTGGCCGAGGCGGCGGAGAAGGTGCGCCTAGTGGTTCAGACGGCCGAGGGTGTCGGCGAGCGCTGCCTCACTGTCGACCACCCGGACGGCCAGTACCCCGTCTTCATCACCCAGGGCGGCCTGGCAGCCCTGGGCATGTACATGCGCGGCCGCGGAGTGGGCGACCGTGTGGCGGTGATATGCGATAGCGCCACCGGGCCGCTGTTCGGGGAGCGGGTAACCGCCAGCCTGGCGGAGCACGGTTTCTCGGCTGCACTCGTGTCGTTTGAGGCGGGTGAGGAGCACAAGACGCTGGCGACGGTGCAGGACTTGGCGTCTCAGATGGCAGCGGCGGGATTGGGCCGCGACTGCACAGTGGTGGCTCTAGGCGGAGGCGTGGTTGGGGACACAGCGGGACTGGTAGCTGCCCTCTACATGCGCGGCGTCGGTCTGGTGCAAGCGCCGACGACGCTGCTGGCTGCCTTCGACTCTAGCGTGGGCGGCAAGGTCGCGGTCGACTTGCCGGCCGGCAAGAACCTGCTGGGCGCCTTCAAGCAGCCGGAGATGGTCCTCATCGATGCCGAGGCCGTGTCGACGCTGCCCATCGAAGAACGCCGCGCGGGACTGGCGGAGGCGGTCAAGCATGGTGTCATAGCCGATACGGCGCTGTTCGAGATGCTCGGGAGCGGCTCCTACGAGCTGATGGACGTGATAGAGCGGTCGGTCCGCGTCAAGGCGGTGATTGTTCAGGAGGACCCTCACGAGCAGGGTCGCCGCGCCGTGCTCAACTTGGGTCACACCTTCGGCCATGCCTACGAGCGGCTGAGCGGGTTTCGGCTCCGTCATGGGGAAGCGGTGGCTATCGGGATGGTGCTCGCCGCCGAGCTGGCCCGGCGCAGACGTCTCTGTGACGAGGATATGGTCAGCCGGCTTCGACGGTGCCTGGAGTCGGTTGGCCTCCCCACGGAACCACCTGATAGCGCGCCCGTCGACCTCATCAGCGCCATGCAGGCCGACAAGAAACGTCTCTCAGGGCGGCTCCGGGTGGTGCTCCCCTTGGCTCTTGGCGACGTGCGCGTATTCGATGACGTCACCGAGGACGAGTTGGTTGCCCTGATCTCATCCTCGAGCAGCTAGATGGCCGGACGGCGGCGCGGCGTCGGGCGACAGGAGCGGCCACCACGGACCTGGGTGGTGCACCTCACGGTGCTGGCATCGTACGCCCTGCTGTCTGTTGCGCTGACCGCACCACTAGTACTCCATTTCGGGTCGCACGTGCCGGGCGACGGCATCGACGATCCGGCCCTGACCTGGAACCTTTGGTGGGTGTGGGACTCGCTGCTGAATGGTCGCGATCTCTTCCACTGCGACTACATGTTCCATCCCATCGGCATCAACCTGGCCTTCTACACCCTGACCGTGCTGAACGGGGCCCTGTCGGGGCCGCTACAGTCGGCCATCGGGCTGGTCACAGCCAGCAACCTCGTCCTTCTGTCCTCCTACGTCATCTCCGGCTACGGCGCCTTCCTGCTCTGTGTTCAACTCCTGTCGGGCCGGGATCGCTCCGCGCGAATGGCGGCGGCCTGGTTCGGTGGTGTCGTATACGCCTTCGCTGCCCCCAAGCTGTTCTACGCCGCTTTGGGGCAGTTCAATGTGGCGTCCTCTCAGTGGGCGCCCTTCGCGGCGCTGACGCTCCTGGCGGCCACGCGGGGTCGACGATCTCCGGCGGTCTTAGCCGGCCTCTTCCTGGCGCTTCAGGCCTGGGCGGAGATGACCTACGCCTCCTTCCTGGTGGTCTTCGCTGTTCTGATCGCTGTGGGCAGGCTGGCCGAGGCCATTGTCGACCGAGCTTCCTGGCGGTCCTACCTCTCAAGCGTGGCGGCGCCGCTGGCGATTGCGGCTGCCGTCTTCGTGGCCCTGATCAGCCCGCTGTTGGCGGCCATGATTCCCGACATGCTCGTGGAAGGCGACTTCAGCGTGGTCGGCGGCGGCTTTGCCGACGTGTTCTCCGCCGACCTGGCGGGGCTCTTTGTGCCGACCATCCTGCATCCCTGGCTGGGCGAGGTTGTGCCGCGGTACACGGGAATCCTGTACTTCGACAAAGGACAGCATCTGTGGTTTGGCTTCGCAGTCTGGGTCTTGGCGGGAACTGCCCTCGTCCGTGCGCGAGACAGGCGGGTCGTTTTCTGGGCCGTCACGGGCCTCGTTTTCCTTTCGCTGTCTTTGGGCCCGGTCCTGCAAGCGAATGGGGCGCAGATCCGAGCTCCAATGCCGTTCCAGGTCTTTCAGGAGTTGCCCTTCTTCAAGGCGAACCGATACCCCAGCCGTTACGGTGTGATGGTGGCGCTCGCCCTAGGGGCGTTGGGTGCGCGGGGGCTGGCGGCGCTCATGGGCCGGAAGAAGCGGGCGTGGCTCGCCGGGTTGTTTGGCGCCGTCTTCGTCCTCGAGAACCTGTCGGCGCCGCTCCCACTGTCCGACATGACGGTGCCCAGCGTCTACCGGACCCTCGCCGCCGACCAAAGCGACACGGCCGTACTGGAGCTGCCTCTCGCCTGGCGAAACGGCTTCCGCGTGACTGGGGCGCACGATGTCGCCATCATGTTCGGGCAGTACTATCAGACCTTCCACGGTAAACGACTCGTCGGCGGCAACACCAGCCGCAACCCGGAGTTCAAGTTCCAGTACTTCTCCGAGATGCCCGTGCTGGAATCGATCGTAGCGCTGGAGGCCGGGCGCTCACTGCAGCCGGAGACGGAGGATCGCGATCGCCTCCTGGCACCGGCCGTGGTGGCGACCTTGGGCGTGAGCCACGTGGTCATCCACTCGCCCCCAGTCAGCGACGGGCTTCTTCGATACATCGAGGAGGTGCTGCCGGTGCGGCTGATCGAGGAGAGCGACGGCAGGCGCCTATACGAGGTGGATCACAGCCAAGCGGGTCTCGACATCCCGCTCTCGGTTGCCTTGGCAGAGGGGTGGGGCAGACGGGAATCGCCGGCGATCGCGGTGAGGACTACATCCAGGGTGGTGGCGCCAGGCGGGGCGCCGAGCCGGCTGACCCTCGCTCTTCAGGCGCTGGGCGGAGACGGCAGTCTGCGTGTGCGAGTTGAAGGGCGATACGTCGGCGGCTGCGAGCTCCAGTCGGCCGCAAGCGAATGCACCGTGGCTCTCCCGCAGACGGACGAGCCGGTGCAAGTAGTCGAGCTTGTCACTCAGCAGGCCTACGACCCTAGTGCTTTGGCAATCGAGCGCTACATTGGCTCTACCGGCATTCGGTCGCCGGTTGACATTTACGTGCGTTCAGCAGGGGAGGAGTTCGGCGACCTGGGTCGCATCTACGTCGCCGGCGTGGACGTAAGCCCCAACGGGCGGGGCTACAACCTGGTGGCCATCAACCCAGACGACGGCGCGATCCTGTCAGCACTTGCGTTCGACACGCACTCCGACCCGAGCGCCTGCGATGCGCTAGGAGCGTACGTGGCAGCACTGGAGCCGGGCACGATTGTGGCCGGGGCAGTCGCCGACGAGGCCTCTCTCAGCTTGACCCCGGCTGCCGTGGACGCGCTTCGGGGACTGGGCGCGGCTGGGGACTTGCGGGGCTGCTTTCGCTGTGCGCACGCGTTCATTGGCGTGGCCGGTGCGGAGGCAGGCGGGGCATTGGAGGAGTGGACTGACATCGGAGTGGCGGAGGCGCTGGTCGGCCTCGGGCTTACCGAGCCGGCGGCCTACTTCGAGCTACTCTCGGTGCGAGTGGAACGCTAGGGGACGTCATCCGGGGCGCGGAAGCGGTACCCGATTCCCCACTCCGTCGCGATGAGCTTCGGGTTGCTGGGATCGTCCTCGAGCTTCTCGCGCAGATAGCGTATGTAGAGGCGCACGTACTGCAGTTGGTCCCCGTATTCCGCTCCCCATATCTCTGTAAGCAGATAGCGGTGCGGCAGCACTCGGCCGGCCCCGCGCACTAGAGTCGAGAGTAAGCGGAACTCAGTGGGAGTGAGGGGCACGTCCTCGCCGTTCTTGCTCACTCGGCGGCGCTTGAGGTCGACGGACACGTTGCCGAAGGTGAGGGGGCGAGAGGAAGTGGCTTGACGGAACCCGGTCCGCCGGAGCAGGGCGTAGACGCGAGCGATGAGTTCTGTGGCGCCAAACGGCTTGACCAGATAGTCGTCGGCGCCCAACTCGAGGGCCTTCACGATGTCGGCCTCGCGTCCCCGGGCGCTGATGACGATGACCGGCACCTCGCTGACCTCGCGCAGGCGGCGGCATAGTTCCCAGCCATCCATGCGGGGCATCATGATGTCCAGCAAGACCAGGTCGGGTTTGTCCTCAAACGCCGTCCGCAGGCCAGCAAGCCCGTCGTGGGCCAGGATAGCCTCAAAGCCCTCCTGCCGCAGCATGAGTTCTACCACAGCAGCAAACTGCGGTTCATCGTCTACTACGAGAATCCGGCCCTTGCCATCCATTGTTGGTGCTCTCTCCCCCGCGTGGCCCCTGCCAGTATAGCGCCGTTGGCTCAAGTGTCCAACGCTGCTAGACTGGTGCCATGGCAGACAGGATGGCGCAGAAGAAGATAGTAGATTCCCATGTACACATATACCCCCCGGAGTGGTTGGCAACCAAGGCCACGCTGCTGGAGAGGGACCGCTACTTCGGCCTGCTCTTCCGGGGCCCTCGTGGCCGCATGGCCACCGCTGAGGATCTGGTCGCGTCAATGGACTCCGCCGGGATCGACGCCTCGGTGGCCGTGGGCTTCGGCTGGGAGGACCCGGGCATGTGCCGCGAGCAGAACGACTACGTCGCCGACGCCTGCCGCCGCTACCCCGATCGCCTTATTGGCATGGCGACAGTGAACCCCTGCCGCCCGCGGGAAGCGGCGACGGAGGCGAGTCGAGCCCTGGCAGCCGGGCTGAGCGGGATCGGCGAACTGATGCCCGACGGCCCCGGTTACCGTGTGGACGACCCGGCGACCATGGATCCCGTTCTCGACGTGGCGGAGGAAGCGGGTGTGCCGGTGCTCCTGCATGTCTCCGAGCCGGTGGGCCATATCTACGCGGGCAAAGGCACCGTAACTCCGGCCCAGATCGTTACTCTGGCCGAGCGGCGGCCGGGTCTGACGCTGATCTGTGGCCACGTGGGCGGGGGCCTGCCTTTCTACGAGTTGATGCCGGAGGTCAGACGAGTCTTGGCTCGGGTCTATTATGACACTGCTGCCTGGCCGCTGCTCTATCGTGATGAGGTGTTCCGCGTGGTCTCTGCAGCCGCTCCGGGCAAGCTGCTCTTCGCCACCGACTTCCCGCTCATTCCGCAGGCGGGGTTGGTGGAGAGGGTCAAGGACGCCGGCCTGCCCCCCGAGGTCGAACGCGGCGTGCTGGGCGCGACGGTACTTGGCCTGCTAGCCAAAGGAGAGGCGCCGTGTTGAGGCTTTTCGTGGCCGTGCAGCTGCCGGACGAGGCGCGCCGGGCCCTGGGCCTAGTGATGCGGGAGATGGCCACGCATCCGGCGGGACGCCATGTGCGGTGGGTGAACTTGGACCAGACGCACCTGACCCTCAAGTTCCTTGGCGAGTCGCCGGAAACGGCCGTGGGGGCCGTCGGCCGTGCCCTGACTTCCGCTGCCAGACAGGTTGAGCCATTCACCCTAGCTCTGGGCGAGGTTGGCGTGTTCCCGGACCGCAGGCGTCCGCGAGTGATCTGGGTGGGGATTGACGCCGGAGAACACGCCGTCGCTCTTCGCGACTTGCACGGCGGGCTGGAGCGGGAACTGGCTCGGCTCGGCTACGCCGCCGATGATCGCGCGTTCTCTCCACATCTCACGCTTGGGCGCGTGCGGCAGGGACTCCGC
Organism: Anaerolineae bacterium; assembly: GCA_040768685.1. GTDB lineage: Bacteria > Chloroflexota > Anaerolineae > DRVO01 > DRVO01 > Ch71. Next base: position 1,730,565 of record JAXGMM010000001.1, on the reverse strand, counting down.
CCGGCCGAACTCTCGCTGGTCTCCGAGCTTCTGGATAGAAGCTGGCCGGTGGCGCCTACCTCGTTCGAGGTTCGCTCCATCTGTCTAGTGGCCAGTGAGCTGCGCCCAACGGGGGCAGTACACACGCGGCTCGTCGAGGCCCGACTGGTAGACCCGTGATGGAGGAGCCGGCAGCTCTTGTCGCCGACGCGATGCTTGGCAAGCTCGCTCGCTGGCTGTGCCGGTCTGGGTATGGCACCGTGTACGATGCAGCGATCTCCGACCACGCACTGGCGGAGCTCCCGGTGAGTGTCCTGCCGCCAGTATTGCGATCTACGAGTGCCGCCTTCCGTCGGTGAAAGGAGCGCGGGCACCTCTTCTGAAGCAGGTCGCACTGGGCTGGCATCCGGCGCGGCCTTGAGGGAAGTGGCCTGCGTCACTAGGCGCATAGGCGGCAGGCCGAGCGCACGGTTTCCGCTGGGTCCAATACCCTGCTATAGTGCCGACCTGCTCATCATCGGCGGCTTGCCGGCTGGGCAGTATCGGAGTGCACGAGAGGTATGCCATGCGCAGTGGTCTGCGCCTGTACGCGAACAGAATCATCGGCCTCTACGAGATCGCTCGAGGTCGTGGCAGCTATGACGTGCAGGAGCGGAATGTCGCTCTGCTCTATGTCGAGATCGCGGCCGCGTCGGTGCTGTCGGCGGCCGCCAACTTCAACAGTGCTTTCGCGCTCCGCCTGGGCGCCAGCAACTCGCTTATCGGGCTGATGACCTCGCTGCCGGCCCTGATCACGATGCTGGGCATGATACCGGCTTCGGCGATCGTGGAGCGGCAGCAGCGGCGCTGGCCGATGATGCTGCGCAGCCTAGGGATCACGCGGCTTCTCTGGTTCCCTATCGTTCTGATCCCTTGGTTGGTGCCGCAGCCCTATCAGGCGCCCGCCCTAGTGGCGCTACTCACCTTCCGGTTCCTGCCCATTCTCCTCTTCTCGGCCGGGTTTGACTCGGCACTAGCCGACATGATCCCGCCGCGGTTGCGGTCGCAGGTGTTCGCCTGGCGCAACATTATGGCCACGGCCGCGGTGATCGCTTCCCTGGCGCTTATCCGGCCCTGGCTTGAGATCGCGGTGTTCCCTCTGAACTACCAGGTCGTGTACCTCGTCGGCGGTTTGGCAGGCATGGTGAGCCAGATGTACCTCCGGCGCATTCGCGTACCGGATTCGGTGCCGCGTGTTCCGGCGCCGAAAAGGAGCGCTCTCAATCCGCGCGACCTGTGGGACACGGTCTCCGGGAATCGGGAGTACATGCGCTTCCTGGCGAATACGCTGGTGGCCAACTCGGGTGCTTACCTGGCCAGCCCGCTGTACATCCTTTACTACGTCCGCACCCTCAATGCGTCGGACGGCTGGATCGCCAGCGCGACCCTGGCCGCTAACCTGGCGGCCATGATCGGCTACGTAGCCTGGCGGCGGCTTCTGCCCCGCCTGGGCGAGAGCAAGGCACTGCGGGGCACCTTCCCGATCACCGGCCTCTACCCGCTGCTGATTGCCCTTGCCGGGTCGCTCAACGGGGTGATTCTGGTGATTCTGTGGTACGGTGTGGTGTCACCAGGCCTGAACCTTAGCCACTACAACACGCTGCTGGAAGTCAGCCCGCAGGAACGTCGACCGACCTACATCTCGGTCTACAGCTCCGTGAACAACGCTTTCGCCTTCGTTCTCCCTCTCCTGGCCGTGGGGTTGGCGGAGAAGTTCGGCCTCGTTCCGGTCATGGCCCTCTCCAGCCTGCTATGGGTCGCAGGCGGGGTGATGTTCAGCCTGAACAAGGTGCAAGTGGCGGACCCAAGCCGGCATGTGGACTAGGGCACTCGGGGTCTAGGCGGGGAACTGGAGTGGCCGCCTGAGGCCGGCCGCAAGCTCTCTCAGCTCACCCATGAGCCGGCTGAAGTCGCTGAAGGTGAGGCTTTGCAGGCCGTCGGAGAGCGCCTCCACCGGATTGGGGTGGACCTCAATGATGAGACCATCGGCGCCGGCGGCCAGGGCCGCCCTCGCCAGCGACGGCACCAGTTCGTAGTGGCCGGCGGCGTGGCTGGGATCCACCAGGATCGGCAGGTGGCTGTTCTTCTTCACCACGGGGACGGCACTGACATCCAAGGTGAAGCGAGTCGCCGTCTCGAAGGTGCGGATGCCCCTCTCGCAGAGGATGACATCGTCATTTCCTTCTGCCAGCAGGTAGTCGGCGGTCTCCAGCCACTCCTCGATCGTGGCCGAGAGGCCACGCTTGAGGATCACCGGGTGGCCGGATCGGCCCAGTTCGCGTAGGAGAGCGAAGTTTTGCATGTTGCGCGCGCCCACCTGCAAGATGTCGGCCACTTGGACCACCCCTTCCACCTGGCGGGGGTCCATCACCTCGGTGACAACCGGGAGCCCGGTGCGCTCCTTGACCTCGCGCAGTATGTCCAGTCCCTGGTCGCCCAGCCCCTGGAAGCTGAAGGGCGAACTGCGCGGCTTGTAGGCGCCGCCACGGAGGACCACCGCCCCTGACGCCTTGACCGCCTCCGCCGTCGAGAGCATCTGCTCAAGCCCTTCGACCGAGCACGGCCCCGCCATCACTACCGGGCTGGCGCCGCCGATGGTGACTGCCCCGACGTGCACCACGGTGTCGTTGGGGCGGAACTCGCGGGAAGCGAGCTTGTATGGGCGCATGATGCGGGTGACGCCGGCCACCCCCGGCAGCACGGCAAACACGTCGGTGGCCACCCGGCCGGTGTTGCTGCCCAGCACTGCCACGACGTACTTGTCGGTGCCGACGTTGACGAGCACCTCAAAGCCCAGGGAGTGCACTCGGTTGACCACCGCATCCAGTTGTTCCTGGGAGGCGCCTGCCCGCATCTCAACAATCATGTCACACCCCCACCTAACGAAATGGGGCCGCAACCGGCGGCCCCCATGCACGCCTCCAGTCTACGTGGGTCCCCATGAGGGGTCAACCGCACACGCACGGCTGCTATTCGTCTTTCGCCCTCAGGTCCACGCCCAGGGCGCGAAGCCGGGCCTCCGCCGCCGGCCAGCGGCCGGCGCGGACGAGGAGCCGTCTGCCGGGCAATTCGGTGTCCAGGCACAGGCGGAAGCCGGGGTCGGAAAGCAGGGACCGGTAGGCATCGTCATCTTCCGGTTCCAGTACCATGCCGGTGCGCGCCCCGACCGCCGGTGGACCGGCCAGCGCCTGTAGAGCCTGCTGCTCGCGCTCGCCGAACCCCACCGCTGACTTAGCCAGGAAACGGGCGATGCCCTCCAGCGTGATGCCCCGTTGCTGCGCGCGGAGCACGGTGCTTCGAGTGACGCGATAGCTTGACGGCCCCGTCTGCTCCGCCACCGACTCCAACTGGTAGCGAGTCATGAATGGAGCCCCATTGGTCAGATGGAGCACCAATCCGGGCCTTACTGTCAAAGGGCGGCGGCGCGGCTGTTCAGGTGTCGCCGGCTCGTGCCACCAGGCCGCCGGCTCCACGCGGAAGGCGCGTGTCTCGCCGCTTGCGCCCAACGTGACGGCGTCCAACCCATTGAGCGCCACCAGGACCTCCTCCAGGAAACGGCCTTCCACCTGCATCCAGGCGCCTATCCCGTCCAGGGCTTCGCCGCCCGCCTCCGCTCTCATGTAGAGGCCGCCGAAGTCGCTGTCTCGGCGGAGAAAGTCCGGCTGGGAGTGCCGAAGCCAATTCTGAAGGTCGACCACAGAGTACCACTGGCCGATCTCCAGTTGCCGCAGCGACGCAAGCAGGTCCTGCCTTGCCGGGACGGCGGAGGGCAGGCGCCCGCCGTCGTAGATGAGGCCGGGCGCGTGCAGGAGCTCATGCCACTCTTCGCAGGTAGACCAAGCTCGCGCGACCGCCCGAAGAGCGGTTCGGCGAGGAGCCTTGAGCCACGACAGGATTGCCGGCATTGCGTCGCGCCGGATGCGATCGTTCTCGAGGAAGCTCAGAGCCCGAGCCAGCGCCGCAGCCAGAGCTCCCATGTGTTCGAGCCGTTCGTCGTCGGGCGCGCCCGGTTCTGCCGCCATACGCCGATGCAGGGCGGCAGCAAGCGGATGTTCACCGAGCCGGGCAGCGGCCACAGCGTGGTACACGCTGCGGACTAGGTAATCGCCCGCGGGAAGGGTGGCGCGAGCCTCAGCGCCCAACGGCGCGGGAGCCTCCGCCTGGGCCAAGAGGGCGAACTCGGAGTCGGGGAGGGCCTCGCGGATGTCGGGGGGAATGTACCAGATGTCGAAGCGGCGGTCGGGGCTGAAGCCGCGGAAGACCAAACCACGGAACAACAACGCCTCGGTGGTGGAGGACGGCTGTTCCCACAGCCGTTCCCGCAACAGCCGGGCGGGCCCGAACGGGCGTACAGATCCGAAGCTGCTCTCAAGGTAGACGGCGGGGAGCCAGCCGCCCTTGCCGGCGAGGTAGGCTAGGGCTCGTCTCTCATCGACTGTGAGTTCGTCCCAGAGGAGACGCATGGCGAGCGGCCCGGTGGAGGCACTGACAAGAGCCTCAATGAGCGCCTCTCGTTCCTGGGTGGAGTCGATGCCGCGGCTTCGCGCCACTGCCTCCAGCATCGCGCTGTCGTAGTCGATGAGACTCTGCCGAGAACTGAGCACCGCTACCTCTACCAGAGCATTGCCGCCGCCCGTCACCCTCTCTATAATCGCCCCTGCCCGGGGAGGCAAGCGATGAGAGGTAGGTCCGGCCTGTACCTGGCCGCGATGGGGGGAGGATTCTGCAGCCTAGGCCTGGAGATGGCCACGTCGCGGCTGTTGAATAACTACTTCGGCTCCTCACAGATCGTGTGGGCGGTCCTCATCGGGCTGATCCTCATCTACCTCACGGTGGGCAACTACGTGGGCGGTCGCCTGGCCGACCGCGCTCCCCAGCCCGGCCGGATGTACTCGATGCTCTTCTGGGCCGGGCTCTGCGTCGGGGCAATACCTTTCGCCTCGCAGCCCATCTTGCGCCTCGGGCAAGAAGCCCTGGAGGTTTATTCGGCCGGGGTGTTGGCCGGATCGGTGGTGGGAACGATGGGCCTGGTCGCCGTGCCCATGGTGCTACTGGGCGGCATCTCACCTTTCGCCACGCGCCTGGCAGTGCAGGCTGTCGGCTCGTCGGGGCGAGACTCGGGCCGCATCTACGCCCTTTCCACGTTGGGCAGCCTGTTAGGCACGTGGGCTACGTCGCTGCTTCTGATCCCTGCCCTCGGCACTCGGGTCACTTTCCTCGTGCTCGCCTTGCCGCTCCTCATCATCAGCCTGTTGGGCCTACGACAGGAGGGTGGCCTGCGGCTCCGGCATGTCGGCGCCGCTCTGGGCCTGCTCATCGTGGCGACGGTCTGGCCTACGGGACCGGTCAAGCTGGTGCCGAACATGATCGCGGAGCGGGAGTCCCCCTACAACTACATTCAGGTGGTGGAGCGCGGAATGACGCGCACTCTGTACCTCAACGAGAGCCAGGGCATACACTCGGTCTACCATCCCGAGATGGTGCTGACGGGCAGCGTCTGGGACCTCTTCCTGTTGGCGCCCTACTTCGGGGCGCCGGGCTACGCTCCCGACCAGGTCGACAGCCTGTGCCTGATCGGCTTGGCGGCGGGAACGATCTCCAAACAGTACACCCAGGTCTACGGTCCAATCACGATTGACGGGGTGGAGATCGACCCGGAGATCATCGCGGTGGGACGGCAGTACTTCGACATGAACGAGCCGAACCTCAACGCCGTCGCCGCCGACGGGCGCTACTTCCTGGCGCACTCTGGCCGCGACTACGACGTGATCGTTATCGACGCCTACCGTCCCCCCTACATTCCGCCGCAGTTGACGACGGTCGAGTTCTTCCGGGAGGCGGCGGCTCGCCTGAGCGGTGATGGCGTGGTTGCCATCAATGTCGGCCGCTCGCTGCGAGACGATCAGCTGGTCCGGGCGCTGGCTTCCACCATGGGTGAGGTGTTCGCGAGCGTATTTGTCGTCGATCTGCCGGTGTCATCGGCTGGCTTGAGCAATAGCATGGTCGTCGGCACAGTGCAGACCACCAGTTACTATGACCTGGAGGAGAACCTGGCCCAGCTGACCGACGCGCGTTTGGTGGAGGTGGGCCGCCGGGTGGCCTCAAACGTGCGGGCCAACGTTGAGCCGGGGTTGGTGCTCACGGATGACCGGGCCCCGGTAGAGGATCTTATTCACGAACTGATCTTGGACTACATGCTCGCGTCCGATTGACCTCAGCGGAGGAGCATCACCTGCTCAAGGAGTCCGTCGAGATAGCGTGAGTCGAATGCTTCCGCTGCCGGCGGCGGCCCCAGAGGATCGACGCAGCGCTCAGGGGTGTCGAGCAGCACTTCGGCCAGGTTCCCGACGCAAAGGGCGAGGGCCTCAAGGTCGTAGCCACCCTCCAGTACCGCCACCACTCTCCCGCCACAGTGCCGGTCTGCCAGAGCGACGGCCTGGGCGGCCACCGTGGTCAGGCCTTGGAGGGAAGCGGAAAGCGAGGTCAACGGGTCGCGCCAGTGAGAGTCGTAGCCGGCGGAGAGCAGCACCAGTTCGGGCCGGAAGCTGTCGGCGGCCGGCACAATCACCCGGTCCATGAGGTACTGGTAGGATTGATCGCCGCTGCACGGCGGGAGTGGCAGATTGATGGTGTAGCCCGTTCCTTGGTCCCCGCCCTGCTCTCGGATCGAGCCGGTGTCGGGGAACAGCGGGCTCTGATGGATGCTCACATAGAGGACGCGCCGATCGGCCCAGAAGGCTTCCTGAGTGCCGTTGCCGTGGTGGGCGTCGAAGTCGAGGATCAGCACGCGCTCAAGGCCGGCGGCAAGGGCATCGGCGGCGGCGCAGGCGATGCCGTTCAGCAGGCAGAAGCCCATCGGGCGGTCCCGAAGAGCGTGGTGTCCGGGCGGACGCACGGGCGCCAGTCCACGACGCGCCGAGCCATCGAGGACGGCGCGAGTGCAGGCAACGGCCGCACCGACAGCTTGCCTGGCGGCGCGATAGGACGCTGGCCCCATGTAAGTGTCGGGCTCGACATAGCGCGTGGGCGCGACCGCGTGTGCCTGGAGCCAGGTCAGGTAGGCCGGGTCGTGGATGGGCGTTATCCACTCGTCGGGTGCCGCCGGAGCGGTCACCGATCGCATCCGGTCCAGGGTTCCGGTCTCCGCCAGACGGGCATGCACCGCTCTGAGCCGGTCGGCGCACTCCGGGTGGGTGGGCATATCGTGCTCAAGGAAGACTCCGTCGTAGGTGTAGCAGACGCCGGCGTCTGGGGAGGAACTAGGTGATGTCATCGAGAGTCGACAGCGCTGATCGGGCGCTGGATCGTCCTCTGATAGGGATGGGGGCGCAAAGGTCGATCTCGTCGTCGGGAGGGAGCTCCATCCAGGGCATTCCGGAGCCGTACCTGCGAGCTGTGCTCGGGGCCGGTGCGGAACCGGTTATCATCCCGCTGGACGTCTCCCGGCGGGCGATTGGGCGCCTGCTCAATCACCTCGACGGCGTCCTGCTGGTAGGCGGGCCGGACGTCGAGCCGGCGCGGTACGGGGAAGGGCAACGGCCCGAGTGCGGCCCGACCCACCCGGAGCGGGACGAGAGCGAGATCGCTCTGATCGGAGAAACCCTGGAACGCGGTCTGCCGATTCTGGGCATCTGTCGCGGCATGCAGGTGCTCAACGTCGCCCTGGGCGGGAGCCTCTATCAGGACCTGCCAAGCGATCGGCCGCACTCGCCAATCGACCACCGCGGCCGGGAGAGGAAGGCCCTCGTTCACGCTGTGCGGCTGGAGCCGGGAAGCATCACGGCGAGCGTCCTTGGAGGCGAGGAGGTCGCCGTTAACACGATGCATCACCAGGCGGTGAAGGACCTGGCGCCGGCCCTGCGAGCGGTGGGGTGGGCGCCCGACGGTACTCTTGAGGCGGTCGAGATGCCGGGCGCCGAGTTCGTGATCGGCGTGCAATGGCATCCTGAGGAACTGGTGAACGTGGTTGAGCATGCCCACCGGCTCTTCGCCGCCTTCGTCGCTGCCGCTGATCACCATTCCGATTCCTGAGAGAGGGCGTTGTAGGCGTCCAGCCTGCGGTGGCGCAGGAGCGGTACGCGACCGCGGAATCGGGCTACCACCTCACTGTCGTACGGCGCCGTGATGACGCCGGTCCGGCCCTCCGGGCAGCGAACGAGCACGTTGCCGTGCGGGTCCACTATCAAGCTGTCCCCGCCGAAGCGGTTGTTGGCATAGGCGCCTTGGAGGGCGCTGGCCGCCACGTAAATGCCGTTATCCAGGGCGCGCGCTCTGAGGGCCAGTTCCCACTCCGCCGCCGGGCCGAGCCAAGCCGTGGCTACCAGAGCCAGCGATCCCCCACCGACGGCCACCAGCCGCCCGACCGCGGGGAATCGGGTGTCGTAGCAGACCCACATGCCGGTGCGGACGCCCTCGGCGTCGAAGGTGTCCAGTGAGCGCCCCGGCGTGGCCCATGTCCGCTCCGTATCCCAGAGGTGGAGCTTGCGATAGACGTGCGACACCTGGCCCCGTGAGTTTATGTACGCGAGGCTGTTGAAGCGCACGTCCCCGTGAAGCTCCGCCAGACCCACTGCTGCGCCCACACCCAGCCTGGCGGCGGCGTCGTGCAGGGGGCGCAGTTCCGGCCCGTTCACGGGGACGGCCAGGGGCCCGACCTCGTCCGGGGGCAGGTAGCCGGTGAGAGCCAGCTCGGGGAACACGATGAGCGAGGCGCCCAGGGACTTGGCCTCTTCCATCTGAGAGAGCATGGTGGCGCGGTTGGCCTCGATACTGCCCGGTACGGGCGCGAACTGACCACAGGCCAGCATTAGGGACATGAGCGTGCTCCTCGGACTGGACGTTCCGGCAACGACGGCCGCTGTGCGATTCTACGGCCTCGCCCGCGCAGGGGCCAGACGTCCACAGAGCAGGTAGGTGATGCCGTTCGGTCCACTTCCGCCCGTACGGCGTGAATGCTATACTGCCTGCTAGTTCTGGACCCCACTCGCGGAGGGTTTCCCTTGTCACTGACGCTGGCGCAGAAGATCATCGCCGCCCATCTCGTTGAGGGCTCCATGCAGCCGGGGCAGGAGATAGCACTCCGGGTCGACCAGACGCTGACACAGGACGCCACCGGCACCATGGCCTACCTTGAGCTTGAGGCCATGGGCCTTGATCGGGTCAAGACCGAGCTCTCCGTCTCCTATGTCGACCACAACATGCTGCAGTCCGACTTCCGCAACGCTGACGATCACCGGTACCTTCAAAGCGTGGCGGCTCGCTATGGCATCTACTTCTCAAGGCCGGGCAATGGCATCTGCCACCAAGTGCATCTGGAGCGGTTTGCGCGGCCCGGACGTACGCTGCTCGGCTCGGACTCTCACACTCCTACCGCCGGCGGCATCGGCTCACTCGCCATCGGGGCGGGCGGGCTCGATGTGGCGGCAGCGATGGCGGGCGTGCCGGTGCGCATCCAGATGCCGCGCATCCTGGGCGTCAAGTTGGTGGGCAAGCTCTCGCCGTGGGTCAGCGCCAAGGACATCGCTATCGAGTTGCAGCGCCGCCTGACGGTCAAAGGCGGCGTGGGCAAGGTCGTGGAGTACTACGGTCCGGGAGTGGCAACCCTCTCTGTTCCGCAACGGGCTACCATCACGAACATGGGAGCGGAGCTTGGGGCTACGAGCAGCATCTTCCCGAGCGATGACCGGACCCGAGCCTTCCTGCGGGCGCAGGCGCGCGAGGACCAGTGGGAGCCGTTGGCCGCGGACGCCGGCTCTGTGTATGACGAGAGCGTGGAGATCGACCTCGAGGCGCTGTCGCCTCAGGTCTCCTGTCCGTCCAGCCCGGACAACGTGCGCCCCGTGACGGAACTGGCCGACGTCGAGTTGGCCCAGGTCTGCATCGGTAGCTGCACCAACAGCTCCCTCCGCGACCTAATGACGGTGGCCGCCATTCTACGCGGGCGCACCGTGCATCCGCGCCTGAGCCTGACCATCAGCCCCGGCTCACGGCAGGTTCTGGGCCTGCTGGCCGCCAATGGCGCTCTGGCGGATCTGGTGCGGGCAGGCGCTCGCCTGCTCGAATCGGGCTGCGGCCCCTGCATCGGCATGGGGCAGGCGCCCCCGACAGCCGGCGCTTCGCTGCGCAGCTTCAACCGCAACTTCCCGGGGCGCTCCGGTACCCCCGGAGACCAGGTGTACCTCGCCAGCCCGGAGGTGTGCGCTGCCTCGGCAGTGGCGGGCCGCATCGCCGACCCCCGCGAGTTGGGCGAGCCGCCGGCGATCGACGAACCGGCGCTGTACTTCAGCGAGGACGCCATGATCATCGCCCCGCCGCAGGACGGCAGCGGCGTTGAGATCGTGCGCGGACCGAACATCGCGCCGCTTCCGGAGATGGGTCCACTGCCGGACACCGTCGAGGGGCCAGTCCTCCTGAAGGTCGGTGACAACATCACGACGGACCATATCATGCCGGCCGGCGCCCAGGTGCTGCCGTTGCGATCCAACATCCCCGCCATCAGCGAGTTCACCTTCTCGCGCGTCGACCCGCAGTTCCCCGCCCGGGCCCGAGCGGCCGGCGTGGGCTTCGTGGTGGGGGGCTCCAACTACGGCCAGGGCTCGAGCCGCGAGCATGCCGCCATCGCCCCGCGTTACCTCGGCGTTCAGGCGGTGATCGTGTCATCATTCGCTCGCATCCACGCCGCGAACCTGGTGAACTTCGGCATTCTGCCGCTGGAGTTTGCCACCGCCGCTGACGCCGAGAGTGTGGAGCAGGGGGACGTCCTTTGGCTGGTTGGCCTGCGCGAGGCCCTGAGCCAGGGAAGACCCCTCTCGATCACCAACGTCACCAAAGGGACGACGGTCGCCGTCCGCCACGCCCTCACCGAGAGGCAGGTGGACGTGATCCTGGCCGGGGGTCTCCTCAACTACTTCCGGGACCAGGCACGCGCCTAGAAAGGCCTCCCGCTCGTCGACAGTCCGGCAGACGCAAGGCCCCCGATCGCCGGGGGCCTTGTGCTGTGACAGGCGGGTGCGGCTACTCCTCGCGGAAAACCTCGTCGATGACGCCCTTGAGGAAAGTGAGGTCCTCCGCCGTCTGGGCGATCAACTCTTCCAGGTTGAGGTCGCGCCAGGAGTGAGAGCCCTGGTACTCGCTGTGGACCGAGACGGTTCCGTCGTAGCCGATGTCGCGCAGGTAGCGGAAGCACTCCTTCCAGGGCACCAGGCCCTGGGCCAGGGGCACGAGCTTGGTGACCCACCTCTCCTGGCCAATCTCGTCGTCGTGGTGGTGGAACCACGCCATGCTCTTGATCGCCACCAAGTTGATCCACGGTGTGAGCAGGTCCATGCCCATCTTCCAGCCGCCGGCGCCGCCCTCGACCGTCATGTGACCGGGATCGATGTAGGCGCCCAGGACGTCCGGGTCGCGGCCCAACAGGAGGTACCACACGACGGGCGCCTCGGCGGTCATGAAGGCGTTGCTGTGGATGTGCATGTTGGCGCGGACCTGGTACTTGGCGGCCAAGTCGGCGATGCCGTCAAGCAGGTCGCGCACCTCTTCGATCTGGCGCCGCATGTTGCCGAACCCCTCGTAACGCCAATAGCCCAGCTTGAGGTCACGGATACCCGCTTCCGAGGCGGCCCGGAAGATATCCTCGGCGTAGGGCTCGTCGGCGCTGGTAACGCCGGTGGTTATCATGGGGATGTCGTAGCCCAGGGCCTGCACGCGCTCCACCGCCCGCGGCAGGGCAACCAGGGCCTCGGCGGGTTCAATGTGACCGCCGGGGCGGACGGTTAGGTCCAGCCCCTCAAAGCCGATCTCACCGGCGCGACGGGCGGCTTCCTCGATGGACAACTCGGCCAGGTGCTTGGAGAACATTACCAACTTCATTGCTCATCCCCTCCCAGGGAACGCGGATGCTGACGTCGCGCCCAGGCGGCATGGAGATCGCCGGCAACCTCACCGAGAAGCTCGGAGTCCTCGATGGCGTGCAGCCACGGCGATGGAATGGCGGCCTCGCCATTGTACGCCCCGCTGATGGCTCCCGCGATGCAGGCCACGCTGTCGCTGTCGCCCTCTACGTTGGCAGCGGTGACGACGGTGGCGCGATAGTTGTCGGGCGACCGCAGGAAGCAGTACAGGGCTAAGGCCACAGCTTCTTCGGCTACCCAGCCCTGGCCCAGCTGCCGTAGCGCCGGAGTGGGCTCACCGTCGAGGGGCAACTCCTGGACCTGGCGGATGCGGGCGTCGAACTCCTCCGAGGCGTCGCCGGCGAAGGCGAGGAGGGACGTTGGCATGTCCGCGGGCACGACTCGGTCCAGAGCCAGCGAAACCAGGTAGGCAGTGGCGATGCCGCCCGCAAGGGCAGACGGATGCCCGTGGGTGATGAGGCTGCTGTCTCGGGCCACGTCCCGCAGGCGCACGGGTTCGCCGTGGTAGTACAACCCCACCGGCGCGGTGCGCATGGCGGCGCCACAGCCCTTGGATGACGCCACACCTGATTCCCGCCATGAGACTCCGGCGCACAGCCGCTCCACGGCGCGCATGCAGGTGCCCCCAGGCGCGCGATTGTTGCTGGGCGAGACGCCCCAGGCGACGAACTCCTCAGCCACCGCCGCCATCAGCGCGCCGTGGTCGCCCTCCCCAGCACGGAGCAGGGCCCGGGCGAGGGCGAGCGACATCTGGGTGTCGTCGGTGTAGAGCGCGGGGCTGGGCAGGTCCGTTACCGGCCCCGAGGCGCGAACGGGGCCGGTGCCCTCCATCGGCCACCCGAGGGCATCGCCGATGGCAAGGCCATAGATGGACCCCCGGAACTGCGCCAGATCCGGGGCGCTCATCGCCTCCAGGCCTGGACTATGGCTATTCCGTGGTCGAGCATTGAGTCTCCTCCAGAAGCCCAACCAGGGCTGCGGACGCCTCCTGCCCGATCACGGCGCAGGTACCGGGCTGACCTGGTTCGCGCACCAAGTCATAGATGGGCTGACACTGCAGATGGCGGAAAAGCTCGAGAAAGCGAACTCGCCAGAGTTTGGTCAGCTCTACCGCGCGGCTCTTGTCGCCCGTCAGATCGCTGCGACCATAGCGGAGGCCGATAGCTAGCACGCCGCCGGTGAACGCGCCGCACAGCTCCAAGCGAGTGGAACCGACGCCGCCGCCAAACCCGGCCGAAGAACGCAGCACATCACCGGGTACCTCGCCACACAGATGCTCGCCGACCGCGAGCAGCACGGCCTCTGCTCAGGAGAACCCACTGCGCATCAGGGAGTAGGCGCGCGCACCCGCTCTGACCTCAGCAGAGTCGTTAGGGGGCGCGTCGCCGCAACCGGCCATCACTGAGCGCGGGCGGCGCTCACCGCCGCCACCAGATCGCGAGCGTTGGCGGTCAACTGATCGAACGCCCCGGCGGACACCAGCTTATTGTTCACCAGGTCGCCGCCGACGGCCAAGGCGGCGGCGCCGGCCTTGATGAAGTCGGCCGCGTTCGCCTTGCCAACGCCTCCGGTCGGCACCAGCTTGACCTGGGGCAGGGGGCCCAGGATGTCCTTGAGGTAGCCCGGCCCCACCACCCCGGCCGGGAAGACCTTCACGAAGTCGGCGCCCGCCTGCCAGGCGGCCAGGATCTCCGTGGGCGTGAAGGCCCCCGGTATGACGACCTTGCCGTAGCGGTGGCAGAGCTCGATGGTGGCGAAGTCGGTTGTGGGGGAGACGATGAACTGCGCCCCCGCCAGGATGGCGGCACGCGCTGTCTCCGAGTCCAGCACGGTGCCCGCACCCAAGAGGACGTCGTCCCCGAACTTGTGCGCCGACTGCTGGATGATCTCCAGGGCCCCGGGAGTAGTGAGGGTGAACTCGATGATGTCCACGCCGCCGGCGCGGATGGCGTCGGCGACGCGGGCCAATTCCGAGGCCTGCGACAGGCGGACCACCGCCACCACCCCGGCCTGCTCGATTCGCTCGGCGATGCTACGCTTGTCCACTTGTCCTCCTAGCGGGCGATGCGGAGGCCGCCGCCGGCCAGCAGCCGCTCGGTCTCTTCCGCGGTAGCCAGATTGAAGTCGCCCGGTATGGTGTGTTTGAGGGCCGAATAGGCCACGCCGAAGTCGATGGCTTCCTGGGGGCCGGCTCCGGACAGGACCTTGTGCATGTAGCCCGCGCTGCAGGAGTCTCCCGCGCCTACTCTGTCCACGATCTCGACCTCGTACTTGGGGGCGGTGTAATGCGTGCCGCCCGTGTAGAGGAGGGCCGACCAGCGGTTCTTCCAGACGGAGAGATCCTCGCGCAGGGTGATGACCACGGCCTCGAAACCGAAGCGCTCGACCAGCTTCTCGGCGACCTGCTGGTAAGTCTCGGCCGTTATGCCGAAGACGCGCTTTGTGTCCTCTTCGGTAGTGAATAGGACGTCCACATGTTCCATCAGCGGCACCTGCACTTCGCGGGCGCGCTCCTGTGACCAGAGGCGAGCACGGTAGTTGAGGTCGTAAGACACCGTGCATCCGGCCGCCGCCGCGGCGCCCACTGCCTCGGCGGTCACCAGAGCGGCGCTCTCCGACAGGGCAGGGGTGATGCCGCTGGTGTGGAACCAGCTCGTCCCCGTGAGCACCGCCGGCCAGTCCACCAGGCCGGGCTGGATGCGGCTGATGGCGGAGGCGGCCCGGTCGTACAGGACGGAACTGGCGCGGGGTGCGGCACCGAACTCGAGGAAGTAGAGTCCCATCCGGTCGTCCTTGGACCAGAGGATGTGAGAGGTGTCCACGCCCAACTCACGCGCCTGATTGCGGCACAGTCGGCCGAGGGCGTTGTCGGGGAGGCGGCTAACCCAGGCGGCCGAGTGCCCCAACCGAGCCAGCGCCACTGCCACGTTGAGCTCCGCGCCGCCCGCGGTAATGTCCAGGCTCGTGGCCTGTTCCAAACGGCGGAAGCCGGGCGGGGAGAGGCGAATCATCGCTTCACCGAAGGTGACAATAGTCGCCATGTGTGCTCCTTGAGGAAGGGACCGCTCGAAGCGTCGATGTCAGCAGGGTAGCGGCGGGCGGAGACGCCGTCAAGCGCCGCTCGTCTCCCGGACTCGCCAGGCCTTGCTCAGAAACGTTCGAGCGTGGTATATTCCTTCTTCGTGTGAGCAGTTATGAGGAGGGCTAGCGCCATGGCCGACTTGCTGTCGGTGGTATCGCCCGAAGTGGCGAATAAGGAGATCCCCACTCTCCGCAGTGGAGATACGGTTCGTCTTGAGGTTCGCATCGTTGAGGGACAGCGCGAGCGCTTGCAGCCCTTCCAGGGTACAGTGATCCGGATGCGCAACACGGGCATCGGACCGGTCGCGACTGTGCGTCGTATCGCGAGCCACGGCATCGGTGTGGAGAGGTCTTTCCCCCTGTTGTCGCCGCGCTTGGCCAGCATTGAGGTGCTACGTAGTGCGAAGGTTCGCCGCAAGCAGTTGTACTTCCTCCGTGACCGAACGGGAAAGAAGGCGCGGCTGCGCTAGGGCGCAGTAGCGGGCGCGCCAGCCGCATGGGCACGGGCCTGGACATCGAGTCGACTTGGTGGGGCGAGGGCTATCGCCTTGTTGCCGGGGTGGACGAGGCGGGCCGAGGGGCGCTGTTCGGGCCGGTGGTGGCGGCCGCGGTGATCCTCCCGCCCGGATTTGATCTAGCCCTCCTACCGCGACTGTCTGACTCGAAGCTGATCGGGCCGCAGACGCGTTCCGAACTGCGGGTCAGGATCGGCGAGGTTGCCCTGGCCGTCGGTGTGGGCGCCGCCAGCGCTGGCACGGTGGACCGCATAGGCATACAGCAGGCCAACCTACTGGCCATGAAGCGGGCGCTGGAGAATCTCTCTCCAGCGCCCGAGATCGTTCTGGTTGATGGTCTCGGCCCCGTGCCGGCGCTGTACCGAGCCTGTGCCCTGATCCGCGCCGACCGACATAGCGCCAGCGTCAGCGCTGCCTCGATCGTGGCCAAGGTCACGCGGGACCGGATGGTGACCGAGCTGGCGCGGGTCTACCCCCAATACGGCCTTGAGCATCACAAGGGCTACGGCACCGCCCTGCACCTGGAGCGCCTGGCAGCTCTCGGACCGACGCCGCTCCACCGCTTCAGCTTCGCTCCCGTGGCTGCCTCCGCTGCAGACCACCCCGGAACCGAGATCTAGGCGATTCCGTCTTCAACCCCGCGTTGACGCGAGTTTAGCAAAGTGTACAGCGCGTGATAGCGGCCGCGGTTGGCCAGCAGTTGCTGATGCGTTCCCATCTCCTGCACCTGCCCGTGCTCGATGACCACGATCAGATCCGACTGCACGAT
Source organism: Anaerolineae bacterium (assembly GCA_040768685.1). Taxonomy (GTDB): domain Bacteria; phylum Chloroflexota; class Anaerolineae; order DRVO01; family DRVO01; genus Ch71. The sequence continues at coordinate 1,714,273 of JAXGMM010000001.1, read as the reverse complement.
CGTGGAGAGACGGTGCGCGATGACGAATGAGGTGCGGCCCTGCAGAAGCCTCTTAAGGGCCAGCTGGATCAGCCTCTCCGTCTGGGTGTCGATGTTGGCGGTTGCCTCATCGAGAATCAGGATGCGCGGGTTGGCCAGCAGGGCACGAGCGAAGGCGATGAGCTGGCGCTGGCCGGTGGAAAGGATCGCGCCACCCTCCTGGACCTCGGTATGGTAGCCGTAGGGCAGCTCGCTGATGAACTCGTGCGCGCCAACCGCTTTCCCCGCCTCGATGGCCTCTTCCTCGGAAGCCTCCAGTCGGCCGTAGCGTATGTTGTCCAGCACGCTGCCCGAGAACAGGAAGTTCTCCTGCAGCACGATGGCGATCTGGCGATGCAGAGACTCCTGTGTGACGTCGCGGATGTCACGCCCATCGATGCGTATGGCGCCGCCGGTGACATCGTAGAAGCGAGCCAAGATCTTGATCAGCGACGTCTTTCCCGCGCCGGTAGAACCCACAAAGGCCACCGTCTGGCCCGGCTCCACCGCCAGGCTGATGTTCTGGATGACGGGCTTGTCGGGGCTGTAGCTGAAGCTCACGTCATCGAACTGCACTCGGCCGTCGATCTCCGCCAGCGGCTCGGCTTCCGGCTTGTCGATGACCTGGGGCGCGGTGTCCAGCAGCTGGAAGATGCGCTCTCCGGAGGCCATGGTGGCCAACAGCGAGTTGTAGCGCATGGCCAAGTCCCGGATGGGTTGGAAGAAGCGGCCGACGTAGAGCAAGAAGGCAACCAGGCCTCCCTCGGTGAGGTTGCCTGCCAGCACCTCGCGCCCTCCGAACCACACAACCATGGCCACAGCGACGGCATTGGTGAACTCAACGGCCGGGAAGTAGATGGCCGAGAGACGGGCGGCGTACAGGTTCACGTTCAGGTTGTGACGGTTGATGCCTCGGAAGATGGTGAAGTTCAGGGTCTCGCGCACGAGCGACTGCACCACGCGCACGCCGTTGATGTTCTCCGCCAGGCTGCCGTTGATGCGGGAGATGGCCTGCCGGACGTCGCGATAGCTGTCGCGAGCTTTGGCGCGCCAAATGAAGGTGCCCACGGCCATCAGCGGGAGGACGGTGAAGGTCAGCAGCGACAGCTTGAGGTCCATGTAGACCATCACGCCGAAGATGCCGAAGAGCACAAAGGCGTCGTTCACCACCTGGACGATGGCCCAGGTAGCGAAGTCCTCCAGCACATGCACGTCCGAGGTCATACGGGAGATGACGCGGCCCACCTCGTGGGTGTCGAAGTAGCTCATGGACAGGTGCTGCAGATGGGCGAACATCTGCGTGCGGATGTCGTACATGATGGACTGGCCGGTACGGGAGAGTATGTCGGCCTGCTTCACCCGTATCCGCCAGGCGACGAGGTTGAGGGCCGTGAACCCGGCCACAGCCAGCATCAGGGCGGCCCAGTTCTTGGCCGCGATGCCCTCGTCGATGGCGAGGCTGACGATGTAGGGACCGGCCAAGCTGAGCGCGGACGCCGACAGCACCAGTACCATTCCGAGAGCCAGTTGTCGCCGGTAGGGGAAGATGTAGCCGGCCAGCCTCCGGGCCACATCGGGGTCGTACTCCGCGTAGCGATCGTCCACCTGGTCCGGCCTCTCGACGACGGCGGCGGCCTTTTGGGCTCGATCGGGGCGAGAGGAAGAGGCGTCCTTTCGGTCGCGTTCGGCCATCGGCCTAGCCCTCCCCTGCGCCGCTCGGAACGGTGGGCCCGGATCCGGTCTTCACTTCGGGGACTAGCCCTTCACGGGCCATCTGCTCTTCCTGGTCCCGGAGCTGCATGTCATATATCCGGCGATAGAGGCCATCCTGCTGCAGGAGCTCAACATGGGTTCCGCGCTGCACAACCCGACCGTGGTCCATGACAAGGATCAGATCCGCGCTTTTGGCCGTCGATAGCCGCTGCGCGATCACGAAGGTGGTTCGCCCCGACATGACCGACGCCAGTTCCCGCTGAATCTGATGCTCAGTCTCCGTGTCCACGGAGGCAGTGGCGTCATCGAGGATCAGCACCCGTGGATCCAGCAGGACCGTACGCGCGATCGAGACTCTCTGGCGCTGACCGCCGGAGAGAGTGTACCCCCGCTCTCCCACGAAAGTGTCGTAGCCATCGGGAAAGGCGCTGATGAAGTCGTGCGCCTGAGCGATCTTCGCAGCGCGGATGATCTCCTCATCGGAAGCGTCAGACCGCCCGTAGGCGATGTTCTCTCGGACCGTCCCAGTGAACAGCAGGGGCTCCTGCATCACGATCCCTACCTGCTTGCGAAGGGATTCCAGTGTGTACTCGCGAATGTCCACCCCGTCGATCCGCACGGCGCCGGCGGTGACGTCGTAGAAGCGGGGTATGAGGCTAACCAGCGTGCTCTTGCCCGAGCCGGTGGGCCCGACGATGGCGATTGTCTGATTGGGAGCCGCCACAAAGGAGACGTCGCGGATGGTGTAGGGCAGTTCTCGGCCGGGCTCCTTGCTGGTGTAGCGGAAGCTCACTTTGTCGAAGGAGACGGCGCCACGGAATACCGGGGCGGTGACCGCGCCGGGCAAGTCGGCGACTTCGGACTCGGTGTCGAGAATCTCGAAGATGCGCTCCCCAGCCGCAGTAGCCTCCGTCGCCGAGTTCACTATCTCGCCGATGCTCTGGATGGGGCCTGCCAGCAGCGCCAGGTAGCTGCTGAAGGCGACGAGCACGCCCACAGTCAACTCGCCCCGGATGGCTCGCGGGCCGCCATAGAGGAGCAGGAGCGTGGTGCAGAGGCTGAACAGGAAGATGTTGGCCTGGTTGTTGGTCACCCAGTAGCGGATGGCCTGGAGTCGGTTCCGGCGGACGCGGTCCACCTCGACGTTGAACTTACCGATCTCGAACTGCTCTCGCGCGAACGCGCGCACCACCTGCGCTCCGAGTAAGTTCTCCTGCAGCACGGTTGTCATCACGGCGAACTGCTGCTGGATGGCGCGGAAGATGGGGCGAATCCGCTGACGGAACACAACTGCGAGGACCCCGACCACAGGCAGGGGCAGTATTGATACAGCCGCCAGCTTCCAGTCGGTGCTGAAGAGTATGCCCAGCGCGATGGCGGTCATCAGCACGATGTTGATCGCCTGCATGATGGCCCAGCCCGCGAACCGCAACACCGCGCCCACGTCGGACGTGGAACGGGACATGAGCTGGCCGGTCTCAGTGCGGTCATGGAAGGAGAACGAGAGGCGCTGCAGATGATCGTAGAGGTCGTTGCGGATGTCGAACGCCATGCTCTCTGCCAGCCACGCGTGCAGGTACCGCTGGCCGAAGGAGAAAACGGCCGCGGCGGCACTGAGGGCGATGATCACCACGGCCGCCCGGTCGATGAGGCTCGCGTCGCGCCCCGCCAGGCCGAGGTCTATCACATTCCTGATGACCATGGGCACCACCAGGCCCGATACCGTGGTGAGCGTCATGCAGATGTAGGTAACCACTGCCTGTTTCCAGTATCGGAACAGGTAGCGGCTGACCAGCCGTCTCAGTGTGTTCATCTAGCGTCCAAGGGAAGGGCGTACTGCCGAGCGCGGGACGACCGCGGAGAAGCGCTGAAGGTCGAGTTCGGCGCTATGCATTGGCTCCTGCTTCACCTGGCGCAGTGACGCCAGGGAGCCTCCTCGGGGTAGAGTGCGGGCAGCATCCGACCATGAAGCCGGCACGCCATCCGCCGGGTATGCTAGCACATGCGGGGAAGGGCTGGCAAGGCATCTGCACCGGTCTAGGCTCTCTCGCCGAGCGAGGCGTTGACCCTTGACAGAGAGCCTCATAGACTAACTGAGCTAGGGCGACGCGGCCTAAGGCGAGTGCTTCGGGTGCCATGTTGTACGCCCACTAACGTTCTCTCGGAGGGTGGCGGATGATACGTCTGGCGGGCATGACCAGCATATTCCCCGACATGACCCTGGACGAGGGGCTGGCGGCCTTGAGCCGCCACGGCTACCAAGGCCTGGAACCTCGGGTGGAGTGGAAGCATCGCTCCGGCATCGAGGCCTCGCTGTCCGCGGCAGAGCGACGTGAGGTGCGCCGCAAGGTCGAGGGAGCCGGGCTGACCGTGTGCGCCGTCGCCACCAGTGTGCGGGCGGCCGAAGCAGACCCGGACGCGCGGGCCAAACAGATGCGCGACCTGGACACCTACATTGACCTGGCGGCCGACCTGGGGGCTCCCTACGTGCGCACCTTCGGTGGCCCGCGACCACGGGATCGTGAGCTGAAGTACGTAATTGACTATGTGGCGGCTGCTTACGCCGGCGTGCTGGACCATGCGGCTGATCGGGGAGTCGTGGTGCTGATGGAGACGCACGACGACTGGTCGCACTCCAGTGAGGTGGCGGCAGTGGTGGAGCGGCTGGGGCATCCCAACTTCAGGGTGCTGTGGGACATCATGCATCCCCAGCGCATGATGGAGAAACCCCAGGAGACGTTCGGAGTGATCGGGCATCTCACCCGGCACCTGCACGCCCACGACGGCATCTACTCGGACGGCGGGACGCGCGTGGAGATGCGGCCGCTGGGCACGGGTGTGTTCGACCACGCCACTCCTCTGCGTCTGCTGGACGACGCCGGCTTTGACGGCTTTTTCTCGGTGGAAGTGATCCATGCGCCGGGGAGCGAGCACGACGCCGAAGGCGTGCTGCGGCAGTACGCGGAGGCGTTTCGCGCGATGATGGGCCGCTAGGCGGCGCCGATAGGCACGCGGCTGGGAGCGGGCCGGCGCCCTAAGCCCCCGCCTCCGGCGGTTGCCTGAGCCGGCAGGCAGCGTCCGGTGTATTGGTGCAGACACCCCAAGCCGGCATGCGAAGAATAGCCTCCAGCACGTCGGGCTTCTCCCCGTGCCGGAGGACTATCTGCGGCGCTGCGGCCTGGTAGTGGTGCAGCAGCGCGCTCGAACGAGCGCGTGTGGTTCTCCGGCTCGTAGGCCGAGGCCTCTCGGTGTGCTATGATGCGCAGGCGAGCACCCCCGTTTCAGACTCCCGCGGTCGCGATGGCGCCGGGTACGGGGCGTTCCGGGCAGCCGCCAGCGGCCGTCGTTCGACGCACGAGTTGAAAGGAGTAGTGCGGTGGCATCACGTCCGTTGCTTGTGGTTGTGGATGGGCATTCCCTCCTCTACCGTGCGTTTCACGGCGTGCCCGATACGCTGACCAACCGGGAGGGCGAGCCCACCAACGCCATCTTCGGATTCACCAACATGCTGCTCAATGTGCTTCGCGAGTGGAAACCGGCCTACGCCTTGGTCGCCATGGACGTGGGACGGTCGTTCCGGCACGACAAGGCCCCAGAGTACAAAGCCAACCGCGAGGCCATGCCCGATAGCCTGCGGCTGCAGGAGGAGCGTGCCCGGCAACTGCTCGGCGCGCTGCGCATCCCCGTCATCGGCATCGAGGGCTGGGAGGCGGATGACATCATCGGGACGGTCTCCAAGCAGGCGGAGGACCGCGGCCTGGATGTGCTGATCGTGTCGGGAGACTCGGACGCTTTCCAGTTGGTGAACAACAGCGTGCGGGTGCTGACCTCGGGCAGGCGGTTCTCCGACCCGGTAGTCTATGACGGCGACAAGGTGCGGGAGCGCTACGGCCTGGAGCCGCACCAACTGATCGACTACAAGGCCCTGGTGGGCGACAAGTCCGACAACGTCAGCGGGGTCAAGGGGATCGGCGAGAAGGGCGCGGCGAGCCTGCTGCAGGAGTACGGCAGCCTGGAAGCCATTTACGAGCACCTCGACGATCTGGGCAACGCTCGGGCGCAGAAGGCGCTACGCGCGGGCCGGGACGAGGCCTTCCGCAGCCGCGACTTGGTCACTATCCGGCGAGACGTGCCTCTCGAGCTGAGCCTGGACGAGTGCTGCCCCGGCCGGGGCGACCCGGAGGCGCTGGAGAGGTTGTTCCGCGAGCTGGACTTCCGCACGCTTCTGCCGCGGGTGCCGGAACTCCGGGAGACGCCGGCCCGACCGCAGGGCCAGCTGGCCATGTTCGCCCGAGAGGCGTCCGCGGTCCAGTCGGCGGCGGAGACCACAGCGGTGGGCGAGACCGAGTGGCACGTTGTCTCCACCGAAGAAGGCCTACGTCGCTTGGCGGACACTATCGCGGGGGCCGGCTGGGTAGCGGTGGACGTGGAGACCGACTCGCTGGAGGCCGTGAGCGCGGGACTGGTGGGCGTATCGCTGTCGGTGGCCGGCGGCGAGGGCTACTACATTCCGGTCGGCCATCGCCTGCCGGGTGAGACCAACCTGGACTTGCACCGGGTGGCGGAGGTGTTGGGCCCGGTACTGCGCCGGACGACTCCGCAGAAGGTGGCGCACAACAGCAAGTTCGACTGGACGGTGCTGACACGGCACGGCCTGGCGCTCCCCGGTCCCAATTTCGACACTATGATCGCCGGTTGGCTTCTGGATCCGGCGTCGCGCAGCCTCAATCTGAAGTCGATGGCCTGGGAGCGGCTCTCGTTGGAGATGACGCCCATCGTGGACCTCATCGGCAAGGGAAAGGCCCAGACATCGATGGCCGACGTCGAAGTGGCCCGAGTGGCGCCCTACGCGTCCACCGATGCCGACGCGACCTTCCGCCTCCGGCCATTGCTCGAGGCGGAGCTCAGGGCTCAGGAGCAGTACTCGCTCTTCCACGACGTCGAGATGCCCCTGGTGCCGGTGTTGGCGGAGATGGAACTCAAGGGCGTGCGCGTGGACGTGGACTACCTGCGCCGGTTCGCCGCCGAGTTGGAGACCCGGCTGGACCAGATCGGCGACCAGGTCCGAAGGGCGGCCGGCTTCCCGCTCAACCTCAACAGCACCCAGCAGCTGAGCGACCTGTTGTTCGGCCAGCTCAAGCTTCCCACCGCCGGTCTGCGCCGCACGGCCAGCGGCCACTACAGCACTGCCGCCGAGGTCCTCGAGGGGTTGCGGGGCGAGCACGAGATCGTGGACCTGATCCTGGAGCATCGTCAACTGGCCAAGCTCAAGTCCACGTACGCCGACTCGCTTCCCGCCCTGGTCAACCCGCGCACCGGGCGCGTCCATACATCCTTCAATCAGTCATCCACGAGCACCGGTCGCCTCTCCTCCAGCGATCCCAACCTGCAGAACATCCCCATCCGGACCGAACTTGGACGGCGCATCCGGCGGGCCTTCATCGCCGAGCCGGGGTCAGTGCTGATCGCGGCGGACTACTCCCAGGTCGAACTCCGCGTCCTCGCCCACGTGTCGCAGGACCCGAACCTGCTGCACGCCTTCGCTGAGGGTCTGGACGTGCACGCGAGCACCGCTTCGCTCACCTACGGCGTGCCCATCGGTGAGGTAACGCCTGAGATGCGGCGGGTGGCGAAGACGGTCAACTTCGCCGTCATCTACGGGGTCAGCGCCTTCGGCCTGGCGCGCCAGTCCGACCTGACTCAGGAGGAGTCGCGTATCTTCATCGAGGCCTACTTCCGCACCTATCCCCGGGTGAAGGAGTACATCGAGAGGACGCGCGCGTCGGTGGCGGAGAAGGGATACGTGGAGACGCTGCTCGGGCGGCGGCGCTACTTCCCGCAGTTATCCGGGGGAGAGCGGGTCTCGCGGGTACAGCGGGGTGAATTAGAGCGGGCCGCCATCAATATGCCCATCCAGGGAACGGCGGCGGATATCATCAAGATCGCCATGATCCGCCTGGACCGAGCCTTGAAGGATCGCGGCCTCGCCACCCGGATGATCCTGCAGGTCCACGACGAGCTCGTGCTTGAGGGGCCGGAGGGCGAGGCGGGCGAGGTGACGCAGCTGGTTCGAGAGGTCATGGAGGGCGCGTTCACCATGGACGCTCCCCTGCGGGTGGAGGCGGCGGTGGGCGCCAACTGGCTGGAGGCCAAGTAGCGCGTCGAGACGGCGTGGATGCCGCTCTTGAGAAGCCTCTGATGTAGAATGTAGCGCCGCCCGGCCGGTGAGCGAGTCGCGGGGCGAAGCGACGGTGTGGACAGGTAGAGGAGGTTCGGTGCAGGCCATCAGGGATAGAGTGATCGAGGTCATACGCACCGGGATCGAGCGGGCGCAGGCGGCCGGAGCGCTGCCGCAGTTCGAGGTGCCTGCGATCACGGTGGAGAAGCCCAGGCAAGAGGGGCACGGCGACTACGCGACGCCGGTGGCCATGCAGTTGGCGCGGGTGGCGCGGACTGCGCCCCTGCGCGTCGCCGAGGCAGTGCGCGATCATCTACCGGCGGAGAGCTGCATCGGATCGGTGGAAGTGGCGCCTCCCGGTTTCATCAACCTGACCTTGAGCGACACCTGGCTTGCCAGTCAAGTGGACGTCGTCCTTGAGGAGGGGGAGCGGTTCGGCCGCCCGGCGGAGCCGAAGGGCGTGCGGGTGCAGGTCGAGTACGGCAGCGCCAATCCCACCGGTCCCCTGCACGTCGGGTTCGCCCGCAATGTGGTTCTCGGGGATGCGCTGGCGAACCTGCTCGCCGAGGCCGGCTACGACGTCCAGCGGGAGTACTACGTCAACGACGCCGGCACCCAGATGCGCCAGTTCCAGGAGAGCCTGTACGCCCGGTACGCCCAGGCCCTCGGCGCCGATGTCCCCATGCCGGAGAAGGGGTACCAGGGCTGGTACATCACCGAGTGGGGGCGGGAGATCGCGGACGCGGAGGGACGGCGCTTCCTGGACCTGCCCTACGAGGACGCTCTCGCCGAGATCGGCGAGTACGGGCTGCAGCGCAAAGTGCTGCCCGGCGTTCGGCGTGACTGCGAGGACATGGGCATTCACTACGACCGCTGGTTCTCGGAGCGCGGCCTGTATGAGGACGGCTCCTTTGAGCGGGCGATGGAGACACTGCGCCGGCGCGGCTATGTGGTGGAGCGGGACGGCGCCGTCTGGTTCGAGGCCACGCGGCTGGGGGTGGACAAGGACGTAGTGCTGATCCGCTCCAGCGGGCTGCCCGCCTACTTCGCCTCCGATGTGGCGTACCACTACGACAAGCTCGTGACCCGCGGTTTTGACCTCGTCATCGACGTGTGGGGCGCCGATCACCAGGGCCACGTTCCCCGAATGAAGGCGATGGTGGAGGCGCTGGGCCTGGACCGCGATCGGCTGCAGCTGCTGTTATACCAGTTGGTGACGCTGAAACGGGGCGGCGAGATCATACGCCTCTCTAAGCGGACGGGCGAGATGGTGACGCTTCGCGAGCTTATCGACGAGGTGAGCCCGGACGCGATCCGCTATTTCCTCATCAGCCGCTCGCCGGACAGCCAGATGGACTTCGACCTGGAGCTCGCGGTGAAGCAGAGCGACGAGAACCCGGTGTTCTACGTCAAGTACGCGCACGCCCGCATTGCCAGTGTGTTGCGGCTCGCCGAGGCATCCTCACTGGACTACAGCCAGGCCGATCTCTCGCTGCTTGGTCACCCCAGCGAGATGGCGCTCCTTAGGTACATGCTGCAACTGCCGGAGGTGGTGCTGGACGCGGCGGCCGACTTCGCGCCGCACCGCGTGGCCTACTACGCGTACGATCTGGCGAAGGCCTTCCACGCCTTCTACCGCGACTGCCGCATCGTAAGCAGCCTCACGGAGGACGTCGAACTCACCAGGGCGAGGCTGCGCCTGGCGGCGGCGGCGAAGGTGGCCCTGGCACGGGCATTGACGGTGATGGGTATGGAAGCGCCGGAGAGAATGTAGCCCGCCTGCAGTTGCCGGGCGAAGCCGCCCCGCGTATGATTAGGGCGGTAGGCGAGGGCGAATAGCTCAGTTGGTCAGAGCGCTTCCCTTACAAGGAAGAGGTCACAGGTTCGAGTCCTGTCTCGCCCATGTATGAGCCGGACGCCGCCCCGACGGGCGGCATCCGGCTCTTTGCCGTCCGGACGACTCAAAGGCGCTCTAGAGCTCCCGGCGGTAAGGCTTGGCTCCACGGCGCTGCGAGCGGAGCTAAGGCGCAAGGTCCCGCCGGGACCACGCCCTGGATCAGGGGTCTCAAGTTAGTTACATGGCTATGGGACCTTAGCCATGAAGGTGATGTCATCCAGCCAAAACACGGTGTAGTCCGAAGAGTCAGTAGTGCAGCGGAAAGTGAGGTAAATGGACTGGCCCCCGTACTGGCTCAAGTCCCCGCTTTCCCACTCCAGCCAGGTGTCCCAGGTGGACGTGTTGCTGGCTATTTCGGCACTATGCAGTTCAGTGTGGCCCTCATCCGTTATCCTGAGCCGTAGGAAATCATGCTTGTCCTGAGCACTATCATTGCTGTACACTCTGAAGCTCAGCGCCACTGTAGCCTGTAAGGTGCCTGGCGGTACCGAGACCCGCTGGCTCAAAGAATCTATCGCATCATTATAGCCGCACAAGAAGGCCGCGTAAGTCCCGCTCTTGGCGGCGCCCGTCCTAATGAGCTGGTAGCCACCACGTGAGTATTGCAACCAGGCTGAGTCATAAGGGCCTTGCTCAAACCCCCCGTCATTAACGAGGTCAACCCAGTGTGGCGTTGGAGTAGGGGTTGGCACAGTTGTGGGCGTGCTGGTGGGCGCCGTGGTTGGCGTGGGCGTGCTGGTGGGCGCCGTGGTCGGAGAGACGGTGCCCGTGGGCCTCTGGGTTGGCGTGGGCGTGCTGGTGGGCGCCGTGCCGCTTGGCGTAGTCACCGGCCTATCAGTGGCCACCTGAGGGATGTATGTCGTGTACGCGGCCAGACAAAGGACTGCTGCGATGAGCAAAGCGACCACACTGAGGCGTTTCATCACCCCCTCCTGTCAGTGATCTGCTAGCGGGAGCTAACCCCTGTCCCGCTAACCCCTCGGGACCACGCCCTGCATCAGGGGTCTCAAGTGAGTTACATGGCTATGGGACCTTAGCCATGAAGGTGATGTCATCCACGAAAAACAAGGTGACGTCCGAAGAGTCATTAGTGCAGCGGAAATCGAGGTAAATGGATTGGCCCCCGTACTGGCTCAAGTCCCCGCTTTCCCACTCCAGCCAGGTCTCCCTGGTGGACGTGTTGCTGGCTATTTCGGCACTATGCAGTTCAGTGTGGCCCTCATCCGTGATGCTTAGCCGTAGGAGATCATGCTTATCAGTAAGACTATCACCGCTGTACACTGAGAAGCTCAGCGCCACTGTAGCCTGTAAGGTGCCTGGCGGTACCGAGACCAGCTGGCTCAAAGAATCTACCGCATCATTATAGCCGCACAACCAGGCCCCGTAAGTCCCGCTCTTGGCGGCGACCGGATCAATGATCGGGTCGCCACTTTGCGACCAGTATGGAGAAGCACGGCCTGCCTCGAACCCCCCGTCATCAACGAGGTCAACCCAGTGTGGCGTTGGAGTAGGGGTTGGCGCAGTTGTGGGCGTGCTGGTGGGCGTCGTGGTTGGCGAGGCGGTGCTGGTGGGTGCCGTGGTCGGCGTAGGGGTGCCGGCGGGCGCGGTGCCGCTTGGCGTAGTCACCGGCCTATCAGTGGCCACCTGAGGGAGGTAGGTCGTGTACGCGGCCAGACAAAGGACCGCTGCGATGAGCAAAGCGACCACACTGATACGTTTCATCATCCACTCCTGTCAGCGATCTGCTAGCGGGAGCCAACCCCTGTCCCGCTAACCCCTCGGGACCACGCCCTGTATCAGGGGTCTCAAGTGAGTTACATGGCTATGGGACCTTAGCCATGAAGGTGATGTCATCCAGATCAAACCCGGTGTCGTCCGAAGAGTCAGTAGTGCAGCGGAAATCGAGGTAAATGGATTGGCCCCCGTACTGGCTCAAGTCCCCGCTTTCCCACTCCAGCCAGGCCTCCCTGGTGGACGTGTTGCTGGCTATTTCGGCACTATGCAGTTCAGTGTGGCCCTCATCCGTTATGCTGAGCCGTAGGAGATCATGCTTATCAGTAAGACTATCACCGCTGTACACTGAGAAGCTCAGCGCCACTGTAGCCTGTAAGGTGCCTGGCGGTACCGAGACCAGCTGGCTCAAAGAATCTACCGCATCATTATAGCCGCACAACCAGGCCCCGTAAGTCCCGCTCTTGGCGGCGAGCTGAACAATGAGCTGGTAGCCATCGCGTGAGTATTGCGACCAGTATGGAGAAGTAGGGCCTAGCTCAAACCCCCCGTCATTAACGAGGTCAACCCAGTGTGGCGTTGGAGTAGGGGTTGGCGCAGTTGTGGCCGTGCTGGTGGGCGTCGTGGTTGGCGAGGCGGTGCTGGTGGGCCTCTGGGTCGGCGTGGCCGTGCCGGCGGGCGCGGTGCCGCTTGGCGTAGTCACCGGCCTATCAGTGGCTACCTGAGGGATGTATGTCGTGTACGCGGCCAGACAAAGGACCGCTGCGATGAGCAAAGCGACCGTACCGAACCGTTTCATCACCCCCTCCTGTCAGTGATCTGCTAGCGGGAGCTAACCCCTGTCCCGCTAGCCCCTCGGGACCACGCCCTGTATCAGGGGTCTCAAGTGAGTTACATCGCTATGGGACCTTAGCCATGAAAGTGATGTCATCCAGAAAGAATATAGTGATGTTCGAAGAGTCAGTAGTGCAGCGGAAATCGAGGTAAATGGATTGGCCCCCGTACTGGCTCAAGTCCCCGCTTTCCCACTCCAGCCAGGTCTCCCTGGTGGACGTGTTGCTGGCTATTTCGGCACTATGCAGTTCAATGTGGCTCTCATCCGTTATGCTTAGCCGTAGGAGATCATGCTTACTAGTAAGACTATCATTGCTGTACATTCTGAAGCTCAGCGCCACTGTAGCCTGTAGGGTGCCTGGCGGTACCGAGACCCGCTGGCTCAAAGAATCTGCCGCATCATCATAGCTGCACAAGATGGCCCCGTAAGTCCCGCTCTTGGCGGCGGCGCCCATCCCAATGAGCGAGTAGCCACCGCGTGAGTATTGCGACCAGTATGGAGAAGCACGGCCTGCCTCGAACCCCCCGTCATCAACGAGGTCAACCCAGTGTGGCGTTGGAGTAGGGGTTGGCGCAGTTGTGGGCGTGCTGGTGGGCGTCGTGGTTGGCGAGGCGGTGCTGGTGGGTGCCGTGGTCGGCGTGGGGGTGCCGGTGGGCGCCGTGGTCGGAGAGACGGTGCCCGTGGGCCTCTGGGTTGGCGTGGCCGAGCCGGCGGGCGCGGTGCCGCTTGGCGTAGTCACCGGCCTATCAGTGGCCACCTGAGGGATGTACGTTGTGTACGCGGCCAGACAAAGGACTGCTGCGATGAGCAAAGCGACCGTACCGAACCGTTTCATCATCCCCTCCTGTCGGTGATCTGCTGGTGGGGACCAACCCCTGCTGTAATGATCTCTGCGAGTAGCGTAGTCCGCGCCGGGTGGTTGTCAAGCCTCGGAGAGAAGCACCGCGCCCACACCGGCGGCGAAGGCGCGTGAGCCTGAGCGAAAGACGTAGGGGCGGGGATGAAGGCTAGTCGATCAGCCGTCTGCTGCCATTGGGTGTCTGGATTGCCCCACTCCGTCAACCAGACTCCTCTCCTGTCGGTTCCCCATCCGCCTTTCCGGTCATCGGCCGTCGGAAGCAGGGTTCGCAGTTCTGTGCCCTTGTCGCGCGCAGCTAGGAGACCCCTCTCGGACAGACGGCGGGCATTCTCCAGGGGTATTGTCCAGTGAGGCGACTAGCCACAAGAGAGGCGGTGCGAGCAGCGGAGACCGTTAGAACGCTTGCCTTACAAGGAAGAGGTCACAGATGCGAGCCCTGTCTCGCCCATGTAAGAGCCGGATGCCGCCCCATGGGGGGCGGCATCCGGCTCTTTGCCGTCCGGACGACTCAAAGGCGCTCTAGAGCTCCCGGCGGTAAGGCTCGGCTCCACGGCGCTGCGAGCGGAGCTAAGGCGCAAGGTCCCGCCGGGACCACGCCCTGGATCAGGGGTCTCAAGTTGGTTACATCGCTATGGGACCTTAGCCATGAAGGTGATGTCATCCAGCCAAAACCCGGTGTAGTCCGAAGAGTCAGTAGTGCAGCGGAAAGTGAGGTAAATGGACTGGCCCCCGTACTGGCTCAAGTCCCCGCTGCCCCACTCCAGCCAGGTGCCCCAGGTGGACGTGTTGCTGGCTATTTCGGCACTATGCAGTTCAATGTGGCTCTCATCCGTGATGCTTAGCCGTAGGAGATCATGCTTATCAGTAAGACTATCATTGCTGTACATTCTGAAGCTCAGCGCCACTGTAGCCTGTAAGGTGCCTGGCGGTACCGAGACCCGCTGGCTCAAAGAATCTATCGCATCATCATAGCCGCACAAGAAGGCCCCGTAATCCCCACTCTTGGCGGCGATCGGATCAATGAGCGGGAAGCCAACCCGTGAGTATTGCGACCAGTATGGAGAAGCACGGCCTGCCTCGAACCCCCACACCGAATCGTTTCATCAAGCGCTCCTATCAGCGACCTAGTTTGGGAGACTAGTTCTGTATGAAAAGCCGGTAAACAGTATAGGTTGTGGTGAACGACTGTCAAGCTGGGGGGTGCGTCGCGGAGATAGTCCCGGTTGACGAGCCGGCCGGCGGTTTGTGCTTGCGGGCACCGCGTCTGCCCGGGGGGATGGCCTTGCAGGCGGAGAGGAGGGCTGCGTCCACACCGGCAGCGAAGGCACATGAGCCTGCGCGAGATGGGTAGGGGCGGGGATGAGGGCAGTCTGGAGGGCGAGCCGCAAGGTACTGAGCCGGCGAGCGGGAGGATCGGCACAGCCTGGCGCTAGACCGCCGTCCGTTGACTTGGCGCGCCGGTGGTGGTTCAATAGCGCTGCGATGAGTTCGACGGGGAGGAAGCGCATGAGAAGGAGCTTATGGGCGGCGTCCGTCGGGCTGATGCTGGCAACGATCCTCCTACTGACGACTGTCTCTTCTGCGGCCATGATAGCACCCGCATCGCCTGTCTCCGCGAAGAGCGTCTTGCCGGCCCCTCTGCTGGGCGGAGGAGCCGCCGGTGAGACGCCGGCCGTGAAGGCCATTTCGACGCGCCGCAACCGTCCTTCCCCGACTCCCACGCCGACGAAGGCGCCGGCGGCGTCAACGCTTGTCATCGAGGTTGAGGCCGATGGCAGCGGCGATTACCCCGACCTCAACACAGCGGCGGAAGCGGCAAGGCGGGGCAGCACCATTATCCTAGGACCTGGGGTTCACCGGCTCACCAGGCCTTTGCTCGTGACCCGGTCGCTGCGTCTGGAGGGGGCCGGCATGTACACGACGGAGATAGTCGGCGCCGGCCCCGACTACGTGATCTCCGCGGTTGGGGGCACTTTCGAGGCGCAGGATCTGACCGTCCGATACGTGGGTGATGAGCCGGCCGATGTTGTCCTTGCCTCCACGTCGGTGCGTCTCCTGCGCTGCCGGTTCACTGGGGCCGTGTGGGGGGAATCGGAGAACACCGGTGGTACCGGCCTTCGCTTCTGGCGCGCGGCCGGCGGCGAGGTGAGCGAGTGCGAGGCAGTCGACAACCACAGGTTCGGGATAGTGGTAGGCGGCTCGGCGCAGCCGGTCATTAGCCACAGCACCGCCGGCGGCAACGGCGGCACGGGGGTTTACTACTGGCAGAGCGCCGCCGGGGAGGCGCTTTTCAACGTGTCCTCCGACAATGGCGGCAACGGAATAGCGGTGGACGACCGGGCTGTTCCTGAACTGAGGGCCAACTCGCTGTCGGACAATGAGTGGTCGGGCCTAGCTTACTACGGTGAGGCGGCCGGCACGGCGGAAGGCAACATCTGCTCACGGAACTCGTTCAACGGCATCTCCGTCGGCGACTCGGCGGCGCCGGAGCTCATAGACAATGACTGCGCCGACAACGAGTACAGCGGCATCGGGTACTACGACCAGAGCGGGGGCTATGCCGGCAGCAACGTCTGCACCGGCAACGGATACGACGGCATTGCCGTACTGGATGAGGCACGCCCGGTGCTGAAGGGCAACACTCTGGACCGGAACCTGGACAGCGGCATCACGTACTTCGGCTTGTCCGGAGGCGAAGCCCTTGACAATCAGTGCTCCGGCAATTCCCAGTACGGGATATACGTCTCCGAGGACGCCGACCCGACCCTGAGCGGCAACAACTGCTCGGGCAATGGATGGGAGGACGTCTATGACGAACGAGACGAAGGCGGCGCCATTCCGCCAACGGCCACGCCCTCCACAGGGCGGCTAGCGACGGCGACGCCCGCGCCGGCCCCCACCGCGCGGCCCACGGCGACGCCGACCGCGTCTTGGACGCCTAGCCCTACTGCGCCGCCCGTTCCGACGCCTTCACCGACCTCGTGGCTGCCTCCGAACCAGGGCTGTTTCCTGTTCCAGAACTACATGAACGAGGTGCTCACCGTCACCTTTACGCGGAGCAGCGACGGCTGGAACGTGACCTTCAAGATCGAGAAGAACGCTGAAATGGTCTACTGCCTGGACGCGGGCAAGTACACCTACACCATAGATGCCCCGCCTCCCTGGGCCGACGTGAATGGCGAGTTCGAGCTAGCGGCCGGCGATTACATGGGTTGGCCCATTTGGGGTAGGCAGTGAGCCTCGGGCACACGCGGTAGTGCGGGATCAGTGCATCGGCCACCATTCCGGGATCCGCCCCTGACGGCTGACGGAGGGAGCCGCCCATAGGCGCCGCCGGTGCATAGTGGTGCTTCATCTGAACTGCGTCGAGGCGATCAGCACTAGATCCGCGGCCGGGACGCCGCCGAAGCCTGAACTTATCCTGCCGGACACGGTGCTGCGCTGGACGGAGGCGACGTCGGATGGCTGTGTCTTCTGCCCCAAGATGTGCGCACCGCCACCCACGACAAGTCGCTGATCAACGCTGAGAGGCGGTATCCCGGGTCGTCGCCGTCCGACCAGGCGAGGCTGCAGGCTTTGGGAGAAGGCGCCTGACTACAGTGGCAAGTCAGAACCGCCGACTGCTGCCGAGGAGGGAGCGGGAGGCCTGCCGTCTTCGAAGTGACGCAATTCCGGAATCAGCAGGGCGCTCAAACCTGCGGCCAAGAAGACCGCCGCTGCGATGGCGAAGAGCGGCCGCACTCCGAACGCCTCGGCAAAGGGACCGGACGCCACCAAAGCGACGGGAACTGCGGCCTGCGAAATGCTGAGGATGAGCGTCATCACCCGGCCCTGGATGGCCGGGTCGACGTTGCTCTGCACCACCGCCATCACCGGCCCGTTGACCAACGGCAAGATGAAGCCGAACCCGGCCATGCCCGTCACCGCCAGCCAGAAGGCCCCCGACGGGGCGGCAGCAACGGCGCCCACGCAAGCCGCACCCACCACTAGCGCCGCGATCACCGTGACCATGCGCCGCTTGAACCCGCCCCAGGCTGCCAGGAGGGCGCCCCCCGCCACCAGGCCAACGCTGAAGAAGGACTCCACGGTGGCCAGGTGGGTGGCGTCGCCTCCGAAGTGGTCGGTGATCAGCAGCGGCAGCAGGTACATGGGCGGGTTGATAACCAGATCCAGCACGGCGGAGGCTGCCAAGAGCATCGCCAGAGCCCGCCACGATTTGACGTAGCGTATCCCGTCGACCAACTCCGACCACACCGACGACTCCTGCGTGTCGCCGGGAACTGCCGTCTTGGTCGGCTGAGGGATGAAGACGAGGGCCAGCAACCCGACGGCGACGGAGGCTGTGACCACGTCGAGCAGCATGATCGCCGCAAGGCTGGTGACCGACATCAGGACGGCTCCGAGCGGGGGCGAGATGATGTTCATCGCCGCGCGCACCGTCTGGTTGAGGCCGTTCACCCGCGCCAGCTGTTCGTCCGGCACCATTAGGACAATGGAAGACTGGAAGGCGGCGTAGTGGAAGGCGGAGCCCAGGCCGCGGGCGGCCATGAGCACGAAAACGTGCCAGGTCTGGATCTGCGCCGTCCAGAAGAGATACGCCAGCCAGGCGGAGACGACAGCGGTACCGCCGTCAGCGGCCAGCATGACCAGGCGGCGATTCCAGCGATCGACGAGGGTGCCGGCCAGGGGGCCGATGAGTACCAGCGGCAGAGTGTTGGCGAGGGCGGAGAGCACCAGGACGTTGGCCGAGCCGGTGGTGGCGGTGAGCCACCACACCAGGGCGAAGCCGGCCACGGAACTGCCGACCAGAGATACCGCCTGGCTCGCCCAGACGGTGAAGAAGCGCCGCTTCCAGTCGGCGGCAGAAACCGCTGTAGGCATCGATGGAACCCTTTTGCTTAGAGAAGGGGCGGGTGGGACCGCGGTCCGCTCGAGCTGATTGGGCGCGGCGGGCCTTGTAGCGCCCCGGCGGACTGACCTAACCCCCGCCCGTGGTTTCAGAGAGCGAAACCACTGCACCCTTTCCCTACACGGAAGGGGGAACCGGAACCGGCCTCTTCGGCAGCGGCCGGCTCTCCGGACCTCCCCCTTCCTCTTTAGGGAAGGGGGACGGGGGGTTAGGTAGGCCCCGCAGGCACCCTGAATTCGCTCCGAACACGATTAGGCTGATACAGACGATGGTACCCCGCCCCTCTGACTAGCCGGCTTGGCGCCGGCGTCGGCTACAGCTCGAGCATGTACTCCACGCTGGGCAGGACCTGCTTGAACCCGACCTTCTCGTAGGCACGGCGGGCGGCGGCGTGCGAGTCGTCCAGCCCGGTGACGACGGTAGCGAAGGCCATTCCCTCGCGCCGGAACAGATCCAGGACGTACTCATACTGCCGGCTCCCGAGGCCTCGGCCGGCGAAGTCGGGGTGCACGGCATTGTTGCCGATGGCGCCGATGCGTCGCTCCCGGTCGAGGGTGAAGGTGATGAAGGCCACAAGTTGGCCGCCAACCTCGGTGACCCGCACCCACTCGGGGTGCCGCTGCGCGAAGTCCTCAACCTGAGCCCGCTTGTTGTCGGTGGTGCTGCGGCGGGCGACCTTGCCCAGCGCCTGCTCCTGAAGCCGCGAAAAGTGCGCGTAGATGGGCGTCCAGGCGAGGGCGGCGATGTCGGAGATGATGCCTATCTCGTCGGATCGCGGCTCACGGATCAGTGCCATGCTGTGGCATGCGTCGCTCATATCTGCGCCTCCCTCGCCGGACGATCTAGTCTGCTAGACGGTCAGCGTAACCTTGTTCAGGGCGCGCGGCGTGTCGGGCTGGTACCCGCGAGCCAGCGCCAAGTAGAGAGCCAGCCACTGCCCAGGAATGACGTCCACCATCGGGCTCAGCCACTCGGGCACCGATGGCACCCGGATGGGCACCCGGCCCAGGGAGAGGGCCTCCTCACCATCCGAGATGACCAGTAACTCCCCGAGGCGATCCTTCACCGTCTTCAGGGACTCGAGCAGGTTCTGGTAAAGGACGCCCTTGGGCGCAACGGCGATCACCGGGAAGCCCTCGTCCACGCTGGCAAGCGGCCCGTGCATGAAGTCGGCGGTGCTGTAGGGCTGCATGTGGCTGTATGTCATCTCCTTGATCTTCAAGGCGATCTCCGAGGCTGTAGCCAGGTTGAAGCCGCGGCTGAGCACCACGCCCGCCTGCATATACCGGTAGCGCTCGGCACACTCCCTGGCTCTGTCTTCCACCTTCAACGCCTGGGCGACGGCATCGGGGATGCGCCTGAGCTGCTCCAGGCGCTCGCTGTCGTTGGAAAGAACGGCGGACAGCAGGGCGATGCAGGCCAATTGGGAGGAGTAGGTCTTCGTGGCGGCGACGGCCTTCTCCTCGCCCGCGAGCAGGGGCAGGACGAAGTGCGCCGTCTGGGCAAGGGGCGAATTCTCACGGTTCGTGAGCGCCAGGGTCTGAGCGCCCTGCTCACGCGCCTGCTGAAGGACCGTCACGATGTCGGTGCTGGCGCCGGACTGAGAGATCCCAACCACCAGCGCTCCCTCCAGGTTGGGAGGAGTGCGGTACATGGTGTGGAGGGCGGGTGCAGCGAGCGCGACCGGCAAGCGATTGTAGGCGCCCCAGAGGTACTTGGCGTAGATGGCGGCGTGGTCCGACGTGCCGCGAGCGGCAATGAGCACGAACTTGACCTGCGACCAGTCGATACCGGCAGCGCACTTGCGCGCAACTTCCTCGTTCGCACCGATCACCCGCCTAAGTACCTCGGGCTGCTCCATGATCTCGATTCGGGTCTGGGTCATCTCATTCCTCCGTGGTGCTTCTAGCGCGCGCGAGCAGGCCTTCGTTCAGCCGAACGGCCAGACCTTGAGCCAGCTGCGCAGCAGCTTCCATAGTGGTGGGCTCGATATTGTCGAGCGTGTCCGTGGTCCAGTGCCAGTGAGGCAGGGCGCCTCGCCGGTCCAGCGCGTGGATGGTCAAGGCGGGAATGCCGGAGCGGAGCGCCAGGTAGGCGCTGGAGTTGCTCTGCTGGAAGGGGCGGGCCTGTGCCGGCAGCTTCAACCGGGCGATCACCTCAGCGGCGATGCCAAGCACGGAGCGAGGCACGGCCACGGCCCGCGCGAAGCCCTCAACGAGGCTGACGGTCACTGTCCCTGAGCCGACCGCCTCCAAGTTGACAAGCAGGGTCGTAGGTCGATTCAGCCCGGCGCGGGCTAGGAAGGTGCGCAGCCCGGCCATGCCTGTCTCGTGGCCTGCATCGGCAAGGAACCAAGCATCAACGTAGTCGAGCGCGGGCAGCGACTCCGCCAGGTCGACGAGGACCGCTAGCCCGCTGCCATTGACGTTGGCGCCGGGTGATGGCGGCAGGTCGAGGACTCCATGCACGGTGACGGCAAGGTGAAGGATCAGGTAGAGGCCGGCCGCGAAGCCGATCCACATCAGCCCCTCCAGACCGGTGAAGGTCGCAACCACGGCCAGGACGAGCAGGATCAGCCCAGAGTTGAGGGCGAACACAAAAGCCTGTCGCTGCAGGAATGCCGCGCGTGGCTCGGCGAACAGAGTGGGTTGAGCCGTGTCCAGGTGGGCCGTGAACACAACTGCACGCCTGGCCTCCACGCGGGCCGGCCGTCTTCCGACCACGTTATGCGAAGCGGCCCGCGGCAGTAGGCGCGCCAAGACCGGCGTGGCGACGGCCTCCGCCACCAGTACTCCCAGACCGGCAAGGGCAGCAGCAGCGGCGATTGGCGCAGCGGGCGACAGCAGGATCGCGGACACCACGAGCAGGCCGAAGCCGATGATATTGGGCAGGTGCTGCTGGGTGGATACGATCACCGGCTGAAGCTCGGCCGTGATTCCAGCTGCGCTGATGCGGGAGTGGACGTAGCGGGCAGCCTCGTTCTCGGCCGCAGACCCGGCGCGACGGGGCCCAACCGACCGGACGAGGTGCTCAAGCGTGGACATCGTCCCTTCGGCCGCAGCGCGTTCATAGGTGGCCTTTGCCATCAGCAGGCGTCTCCAAGCCAGTGACGCCGGATCGCGGTCCACTCCGCTGAGTTCAGCACGTCCGTCATAGTCGACATAATCCTGTCAGCCAGGGCCTTGGCCCGCGCGTTCACGGCCACCACGTACGGCGCCTGGGTAAGGTGCGCCCCAATCGCCAGGGCGTATTCATCGGCGGCGCCGCACGCGCTCACGCGAGTGACCACCCCGGCAGGCGCCAGCGTCCCGATTGACGCAAGCACCTCGGACTCTGATGCAGCCTCGACCACCTCCAGATCCGTCCACCGATGGCGGAGCAGCACGGAAGCTTCGCTGCCCGCTTCGGCGAGTATCCTCTCGCCACCAAGCGAGTCAGGGTCGAACTCCGCTGACGCCGCTGGGTAGACCCAGACAAGGCCGTCAGCGAAGTAGGCCGCACTGTACCGCACATCTTCAGTGCGCCGGGACTCGTAGGGCAGCGCGGACACCAGCACGTCTACGGTGCCGCCGGCAAGCGCATCATAGAGGCCGTCGAAGGCGATGTTGGCCACCTGGAGCTCGAGGCCGAGGCTCTCAGCCAGAGCACGCGAGAGGTCCACATCCAGGCCCTGCACGGAGCCGTCGGCCCCCACCACCTCGAACGGCGGGAAGGACGCGTCCATTCCTACCCTCAATACGCCTCGCTCTTGCACCGTCTGCCATGATGCGTCGCCTGGCCCGGGTCGGGCCGCGAGAAACAGGACGGCGGCCAGACCAACCAATAGGGCGGCGAGCAACAGGCGGCGCATGGCGGGATTATAGCCTCTACCGGACGGACAGGCTACCGACAGCGCCGGGCGTAGGCCTGGACGGCATGGTAGACGGGGCGAGGCAGGAACTCGGGCGTCACGAAGGAGAAGTAGTCCTGGTACGAGCTCTGAGCCCAAGGGAAGCGGAAGGCCCACATGGCGACCATGGGGCACCAGGGCCAGGTCGCGCCGGCGAGATCGTACGCATCGATGGTGTACTGGACGCGCTGCCCCGGGCGCACTGCTCTCGTCCAGCGCGGATGGTCGTTCCACCCGGCTTCCGTCACGAACAGCGGCTTGTCGCCGTGTCCATGCCGTACCAGGAACTCGCGGAGCAGTTCGGTGCGACGGTAGTTGACACGGTCCGGATCCGGCTCATCGGCGGGGGGAGCGCTCCAGCCGTAGGCATGTACGGCTAGGGCGTCCATGCTCTCAAACGCACCGGCATCTAGAGCTCGGGCGAGATAAGTGAGATCGTCCATGGCCAGCGGACCGGCCTGGGAGAGGGCTACCGGAGCAAGGGCTCCTCCCAGCACCGTCGACGCCGGGGCCTCTCGCTTGATTGCCTGGTAGCAGCGGCTCAGCAGGGCGGCGTAGTCCTCCGGAGCAGGATCCCGGAAGCCCCACTCGAGGGCTAGGTTGGGCTCGTTCCAGACGATGATGTGGGAGACCCGACCGGCATAGCGGGCCGCGAATCGGCCGCAGAAGTGAGCCAGGTCAGCGTGGCGCTTGGTCTCGAGATACGAGGTGGCGGTGTCGGCGGGGCGGGCCCATTCCGGCACGAAGCCCAGCCGGGCCACCACGTGCAGTCCCTGGCGGACGGCGTGGTCGATGACCAGGTCGGCGTGGGTCCAGTCATGGCGGCCCGGGAGGGGCTCCAGGTACGCCCACGGGAAGTACTCCACAATCCAGTGCGCTCCCATTTCGCGTACCAGCTCGAGCGTGCGCTTGATCTTCCACTCCTCGACCTCGTCCGTGAGGCGGGTGTGGACGCCTATCATGGGGGCACAGCCGGCGGGATGCCGCTGCGGTCCCAGAACGACGAGAGGCTGGGGCGGGTTACAAACTACAAGACCGGTGGCAGCAAGGGCTAGGGCCCGAAGCAGCCGGCGCCTGGTTCGGGCGGGTGATGGCTGCGGGAGCCTGGGCGACCCTACGGCCTTTAGCGCCATCAACCAGAACGGCGGCGCTGCTCAAGAAAGGCACTCACCTGCGATAAGCGAAGGTGACGCTGGTCGCCGGTTGGGTAGAAGGATACTCCCGCCGGAGACGCGGCCAGGGTGGCCGCGACCGAAGAGACAACGTCCGGGTCGTCCAGCCAGAGGATGGGTACCAACTCCGCCCGGCCTGAAAGCCGCGACCGAGACCGCCGAGCCTCGATGGCCACCGCATCGACTCCCAACTCGGGCCCGGGCAGAATGCCCGGCCGACCAGCGGGAGCCAGGCCAAGAAGGCGCAACGTCAGGGCTTCCCGTGGTCCGCCTCCGGCCGCGGCCAGCAACGTCGCCAGGCCACGTACCTCGGGGGCCAGGCACGCGGGCCCGTCGCCCAGCCGGTAGATCATCGGAGAGATGACGTCGAGGGTCGCCTCCAGTCGGCCGTAGTCCTGGCCAACGAGGGGAGCCAGGCTCGGCGTGAACACGTACGCCCCAAGCCTGCTCTCCGGGGCAACGGCCCGGAGTACCGCTCGCACTTCGCCGACCATGTCGCAGACGACGTCGGCGCGGTAACGCAGCCACTGTAGGAGCGGTTCCCACGAGGGCAGCACCGCGAGGAGATCGGCAGGAGACTCGGTGCCATCGGCGATCCGAGCGAGGTCGGCCTCAGGCAACGCCGCCAAACGGTTGCGTGCCTCGCGGAGGCTGCCGGCCACGCGGGCCATGGAGATGCCGTGGTCGGCGGCCGCGGCGGTGCACCAGCGACAGGTGCAGGTCAGGAAGGTGTCCGGCCCGTCATAGGGAGAGGCGAATCGGATCCCGTCCAGCAGGATTCCCGCCGCGCCCCACGAGGCGGCCTCGCGCACGGAGTCCAGAAGCCGTTGTCGCACCTCCGGATGGCTGGGACAGCCGGACCCAAACCACCATCGCGGCTCACCATCAAGCGAACGGCAATGGAGGTGCGTATCTGCCTGTGGAACCGAGAAGGCGCCCAGGCAGACCCATGGCTCGAGGCCCTCGGCACGGGTTTCCGCTACTTGGTCCGCGCTTCTTCCGTAGACCAGCCGGGACACACCGAGTTGCCTCAAAGCGACGGCCGACTCGGCAGGGTTGTCGCATAGCGAACCATGGAACCATATCGGCGGGTCCGGCCCGTCGGCCTTCTTACCGGCCCTGTCGTTCGGCATCTGTGCTGACCTCCGTTAATGGGGAGCCTCGACGTCAGACCGCTTGCGGTACCTCCCACAGCGGGGCGTCCGCCCGCAGATAGGCATCCATGTCGGCGGCGGCGCGCTTGCCGGCGCCCATGGCGGAGATGACCGTCGCGGCTCCGGTGGTGATGTCGCCGCCGGCCCACACCCGCTCGCGGCTGGTGCGCCCGGTCGTCGGGTCCGCCACCACCGTGCCGAGGCGGGTGCGTTGAAGGCCGGTCGCTTCGGTGAACGCCAGCGGATTGGGGCGGGTCCCAATGGCCATTATCACCATGTCCACTTCCATGTCGAACTCGGACCCGTCCATAGGGTAGCAGACTCGACGACCGTCCTCGCCCACGTGGCCGAGGCGCATACGCACGCAGCGCATCCCGGTCACCCATCCCTTCTCATCGCCAAGGATCGCGACCGGCGTGGCAAGGAAGTCGAACAAGACTCCCTCGGTGCGCCCGTGGGCGACCTCCTCGGCGCGGGCGGGCATCTCGTCGGACGACCGCCGGTAGACCACGTGCACTTCCTCAGCCCCGAGTCGGAGAGCGGTGCGGGCGGAGTCGATGGCGACGTTTCCGGCGCCGATGACCGCGACCCTCCTTCCCATGTGCACCGGCGTGTCGTACTCGGGGAAGCGGTGCGCCTTCATAAGGTTGACCCGAGTAAGGAACTCATTGGCGCTGAAGACTCCGTTGAGGTTCTCGCCCGGTATGCCCATCCAGGTGGACAGGCCGGCTCCGGTGCCGAGGTAGACGGCGTCGTGGGTCTCCAACAGCTCGTCGACCGAGTAGAGGCGGCCGATGACGGAGTTCAGCCTGATTTCAACGCCAAGGCTCTCCACATAGCGCACCTCCGCGTCCACCACGGACTTCGGGAGGCGGAACTCGGGAATGCCATACATAAGCACTCCGCCCGGACGGTGCAGGCTCTCGTAGACGGTGACCGAATGCCCGGCACGCGCCAGATCGGCGGCGACCGTCAGGCCGGACGGTCCTGCCCCGATGACGGCGACCCGGTGGCTTGGGTGCGAAGGGGCCGGGGTGGCCTGTAACCCGTTCTCACGCTCCCAGTCGGCGACGAAGCGCTCCAGCCGTCCGATAGCGATGGGCTCGCCGCGCCGCCCCATGACGCACGTGGCTTCGCACTGCGTCTCCTGCGGGCAGACTCGCCCACATATGGCAGGCAGATTGTTGCGGCTTTTGAGGATGCGCGCCGACTCGGGCAGATCGCCTTCCTGTAGGGCGAGTATGAACTGAGGGATGAGCACGCCCACCGGGCAACCGTCGATGCAGGTCGGTCGCCGGCACTGTAGACAGCGACGGGCCTCCAGATCGGCCATTTCGGCGGTGTAGCCAAGGGCGACCTCGTCGAAGTTGCCGAGGCGCAGGCTTGGGTCCTGCTCGGGCATGTCCTGACGAGGGAGATCACGCCGGCTCATGTACGTGCTCCTTCTGCTCGCTGCCGCACTGGCATTGATGCTCCCGGAAGAGTTCCAGGGCCTGCTTCTCCTTGGACTGGTATAGACGCTGGCGATCAAGGAGAAGATCCCAGTTCACGAGATGGCCGTCGAACTCGGGGCCGTCCACGCAGGAGAAGCGAGTCTCGCCCGCGACCTCGACACGGCAGGCGCCGCACATCCCGGTGCCGTCCACCATCACAGCGTTCAGGCTCACGGTGACCGGGGTGTTGTAGCGCTTACACGTGGCGACGCTGAACTTCATCATGATCGCCGGGCCGATGGCCCAGACCATATCCACGCCCCCCTTCTCGAGGACTTCGCCCAGCGGCTCGGTGACGAGCGCCTTGCGCTTGTAGGAGCCATCGTCGGTGCAGACGATGGGAGTGTCGGTGAGAGCCGCCATCTTGTCTTCCCAGAAGATGAGGTCCCGGCTGCGGCAGCCCATCACGGTGTGCACTCTGTTCCCGGCGTGGTACAGAGCCCGCGCGATGGGATAAACGGCGGCGACCCCGACACCCCCTCCGACACAGACGACGGTCCCGTAGTTTTCGATGCGGGTCGGCCTGCCGAGAGGTCCGGTGAGGGCGTACAGACGATCGCCCGCCTCCAGGGTGCCGAGATGCGTCGTGGTCTTGCCGACCTGCTGGAAGACCAATTCGACGGTGCCGTCGGCCACGTCCCAGTCGCCAAGAGTGAGGGGGATGCGCTCGCCGTGATCGCTCACCATCGTGATGACGAACTGCCCGGGCCGCGCCTTCCGGGCTATCTCCGGCGCATGGACCCTCAACAGCGTAGTCACCGGGGCGAGTCGCTCCTTAGCTACGATTTCGTACAAAGTGGCCTCCCAACGAGTATACTGGCGCCGCGGACGGAGACTCAGCGGACGTCGCTCTGAGACACGGCGGCTGCCGAGAATGCCCTAGCTTGACGTAGTTCGCCGCCGTGCACCTTCTGCGGGTCCCTGATCGACGGCTGATAGGGGCGCACCAGGGACCGCTTTGACGGCGACTGGGGGAGCGGCCGGGCACAAGTGCCGCCTCCGAAGGCGCGATCCGCGTGGGGTGTGACGCTCTAAGGGTGCGAACATGCCATCACCTCGGCGCCCAGGATCATGTGGGGCGCCTCGGCGTGCCGGCAAAGAGCGCAGTTACTCATTCAGCGGGGGCGTCCAGGCGCCGGAGCATCGGTGCTCGAGAGGCCTAGACGAAGGCGTCGAGTAGCTGCTTGACCAGGCCAAGAGCAGTTATGCCGATGGCCGTTGCCTCCTTCGCGGTCGGGCGCTTGCCCGCGCGGCCTTCACGGTCGGCGCTGCGCGATGCCATCACCGCGCCAAGGAGGGCGCCTACTAGGCCGCCAAGGATGGCTCCATACAACAGTGTGGTAGTTGAGGGCTTACTCATAGCGAGATCTCCAGCCAGTGCTCTCGGTGGACTTGCCCAGCCTGGTTACCGATCGGACGGCAGCCGCGAAGGAAGCCACGCTCACCACCGGCACGGCGGCGTAGCGCGAGTACTCCTCGACATAATCTCGGCCCCGAACCGCGGCCGCCTGCCAGATGGGGAAATGCGCCGCCAGCCAGCGCTGACCGATGCGCAGGTACTTGACGGCGAAGTAGCCGGCAGCGGCAATCGGCAGGCCGATCACGAAGCACTCAAGCGCAAGAAGCACGAGAGAAGCATCTCGCCAGGCCGACAGGTCCCCCATCGCTAACCCCTTCCGCCCTTCCGCGCCTGCCACTCGCCGCGGGTGATCAGCGGTAGCAGCTCGTCTATGCGATCGATCATGAAGTCGGGAACCACATCGAAGTCATCGGCGGCCCGAGTGGTTGTCACTCCCACCGACACCGTTCCGGCTGCTTGTGCCGCCTGGATGTCGGTCGGGTGATCGCCCACCATCATGGAGTTCGACGGGTCTGCTCCGAGAACACGCAGTCCCTGCAGAAGATGCTCGGGGTGGGGCTTCACGTACTTCACATCGTCGCGAGTGAGGAGGGCATCGAACGGCATCTGATGGCGATCGGCGACCGAGAGGACGGCAGGACGGCAGTTGCGGGTGACGATGCCGATCCCCACTCCTCGCCGGCGTAGCCACAGGAGGGTGTCCATCACGCCGGGCAAAGGGGCGGCCTCCACGGCGGCGGCCAACTCGACATCGCGGATGCCTGCCAGTGCGTCTTCGTGGAAGCGCGCTGCCAGAACCGGGTCGACGGCGGCTATCCGGTCGCGTACTGACTCGACCAGTTCGAGCGTGAACCGGCTACCACCTTCGGCGCTGTGGCCGTAGCGATGGATGACATCAACGGCGCTCTGACGCATGGCCTGGAAGTCGATGGTGATGTGGACCAGGGTACCGTCGAAGTCGAACAGAACAGCCTCAGGAAGTCTCATTGCGTGACCGACACCTCTACTGTCTCCACGATGTCCTCAACAATGATCGACACGGTTGCCGTAGCGTCCTCGATCTCCGGCATGGCGATAGCGGAGACCTCCAGCCGCGCACGCCGACCGGATCGAATGGTGAGCCGCTCGGGTGTCACCTTCAGCCAGCCATCGGAGACCTTGACCGTTCCGGACACCGTCGCCTTGCCGACGTTGCGGACGATAATAGCGCCTCCGCTATCGATCCTCAAGACGAGGCGATCGGGCGCGACCTCCAGCTTCGGCCGGACCGAAACTCGGAACCGCAGGTCGACCTCGGCGTCGCCCCCGTTCGAGGCCACCTGAAGGGCGGCAGCCATCGCTCGCTCGCCCGGCTCCCAGTCCTCAGCAGGCGTCACCGCGACCTCCACAGCCGCCGAACGCCCGCTTGGGATCAGCACTTCGGGGCGAGACAGCGTCACATTGGACTCCATGGTCGTGACCGTAGCCTTGAGGTCGCCGACACCGCGGTTGAAGAGGATGATCTGCCCGCGTGCGGGAGCCAGATCGAGGCTGTCAGCCAGGTCGGCCACCGGTTCGACATTCAAGATAGGCTGCGAGAGGGCTACTGTCACGGGGACTGACTGGCGGTTGTGAGGGCCGGAGAACATCAGGTTCGCGCGCGCCTGATCGGTGCCGCTGGGAAGAGCCAATCCGTAAGCGCGCACGGTGATCGGGGTTGAGCTTCCTTCCTCTCCGGCGCCCGACGCGGGGGTGATCTCCAGCCAGGCGGCGTCCGTGCGCGCAGTCCAGGGCAACTGCCCGGTTCCTTCGTTCGTCAAAACGAGGCGCTGCTCGCCGACTCCGTGAGACAGCACGACACCGAAGTCCAGTGACGGCGGATCGACCGCAAGCATCGGCCGGATGAGCTTGAGCCGGGCCACTAGCGGGATGGATCCGCCTTGGCTTCTGACGATCATCGCCGGACGTCCCTCGTGCAGCCCCGGCGCCTGCAGCTCTTTGGCGTTGAGCGATAGCGCGATGACGGTGCTGGCGCCGCCGACAAGCCTGCCCTGCTCCGGCTCGGCCACGAGCCAGGGGACCTGGGCTTCCATCTCGAAGTCGAGATCGGCGTTGCCGCGGTTGGAGACGACCAGAGAGGCGCGTGCGCCCGCAACGTCCTCGGGGGACAGCAGCCCCAGGTCGAAGTCGGTATCGGACACCGCTAGGAGAGGGCGAAGAACCTCGGCCTCTAGGCCAAGCTGATAGCTCCCGGCCGCACTGCTGATTCGCACTGCCGGCTTGAGCTGAAGCTTGCCGGGCGGCAACCCGCTGGTATCCAGACACGCGGAGACTCGAACCCGGTATTGGGGCGTCAGGTTCACTTCGCTGTGGCTGAGAGTCAGGGCTTCGTGAACGGAGGAGAATCGCACCAGGGCCGGAGCGGTGCCGGTGTTGGACAGCACGATCTCGGCCTTGGCCGACTCAGGGTGCCGTATAGCGCCCAGTCGTAGCTCTTCTGGGCTCAGCCGCAACTCCGGTTTGCCGCGACTGAATGTGATTGCCACCGGCGCCTGCCCGAGGTCGCTGTCCACCAGCAACGCCGCATCGAAGATGCCGGCCTCCGGCGCCTGGTCACCGCGGATGCGCACCTCTAGGCTGGCTGCCTGTCCCGCCTCAAGGGCGAGGTCACCGCTCGAGATCGACAGCCAGGGGTGAGCGCTCGTAACGCGGACAGGGATGCGGCCGCCACCGTCGTTTCGGAGGGTCAACGAAGCCAGACCCCCCTGCGGACCCACGGTCCCGAAGTCCAGCAGCGGCGTCTCAACCACCAGAGAGGGCGCAGGTTCAGTCACCTCGGCTGCCACCCAGTGGCGACCACCGTTCACAATGAGCACCGCGTGGGCCACGTTGGCGCCTGCCCGCGGCGCCTTCGCCAGGTCAGCTACCACGGTAATGGAGTGCTCCGCTGAAGGCGCAACGAGGAATGGGTCGCCGGGGACGGTGAGCCATGCCACTCCACTGCGAGCGGTGATCTCGACCGGTTCGGGAAGGTTGTTGCGCAGCTTCAGCCGGTAGCCGGCCCGCTCTCGCCCCGGCTGACGGGTGATGTGCAGCCGCTTGGTGACGACGGTGATCTCGGGAGTGGCTGACCGCGCCGGTCGCGGCTTTCTGGCGGGCTTCTCCGGAGCGGGGGGCTCAGGCTGCTCCGCAGTGACTGGTTCTGCCGCCACGGTCGGAGCGGAGACGGTGGGCGTCTGCAGTGCCGGAACCTCACCGGAATCAAGAGCGCGCGCGAAGCGGTCCATTGACTGGGTCCGCTTATCGGGGTCCTTGCGGCGTGCCTGCACGAGGGCGCGTCGTAGAGAGGGCGACAACTCCGTCGACGCGCCGCCGGCTCCGCGTGCCATGACTAGAAGGAGCGTGGCTAAGGCGTACACATCCGCCTGCGGGCCGGCGTAACCTCCGTCCGCTTGCTCGGGCGCCTCATACGGAGATGTGCCGCGGTTGGCCTCTCCACGGGATTGCCCGGGCTTGAACAGCCTCGATAGGCCGAGGTCCAGCAGCACCGCCTGCCCAGCGCTGTTCACCATCACGTGAGAAGGCTTCAGGTCGCGCATGATGATGGGTGGCGTCTGAGAGTGCAGATAGGCCAGAGCGGCGGCGAGTTGCAGCCCGAGCGCGCGGACCTGCGGCTCGGCCATGGCTCCTTCGAGGCGGATGTCCGCCAGTGTAGAGCCGGTGACCCAACCCATGACGGCGAACACGGACTCTTTCTCTCGGAAGTGGTCCAGCACCGGGACAACACCGGGATGGCCCAGGGCCTCGAGGGCAGAGGCTTCGCGCTCAAACTGAGCCACGGCAGCGCGCTTTTCCGCGGGCGTGACAAGGGCGACGAGGTCAAGCCGCTTGACCGCCACCATCCTGCCGCTTGCGCGATCGAGGGCTCGGTATACAGATGAGGTCCGGCCGCGAGACAACTGCTGCATGACCTGGTAGCGTTCGCCGAGGATGTACAATTGCCTCTCGGATGCCGAGAGCGCGGCCCGGCCCTCGGAAAGAGCCTGGCCGCAGCGCGGGCAGGCCGACGCGCCTTCGTCCACCCCGAAGCCACAGCGGGGACAGGGACTGCTCAGGCGCGTGCGGCAATGATCGCATGCCACCGCGCCCTCCCGGTTGGGGTAACCGCATTTTGGGCAACGCATAGGGGAACTCACAGCCTTTGTGGCCAGGAAATGGCAACGTCCGGAAGATGGGCAGAAACCATTATAGCCTCGCGCGCCGGGGGACGCGAACCCGCGCAGGCGGCTCTTGGGGACCGCGCGATCAGCAACGGCTGGAGCGCTCAGTCGCGCTCCTTTTGCTCAGGACCCCTTGTCAACCTATAATGGCGGTCAACCAAAGGCAGCATACTTTGCAGACTGGATCGCCTCAAGGTTGTGAAAGGAGCTTCGCGTGGCGCTGACCAGGGATGAGAAGTCGGAGATCATACAGGTGTACCATACCCACGAGTCCGATACTGGGTCTCCGGAAGTGCAGATTGCCTTGCTGACTACTCGCATCAACAGCCTGGCGTCACATCTCCAAGACCACAAGCACGACATGCACTCACGTCGAGGTCTCCTCAAGCTCGTCGGCCAGCGCCGACGACATCTGGCCTACCTCAGACGAACGGATCCCGCTCGGTACCGCACGATCACTGAGCGGCTCGGCCTTCGCCGGTAGACCGGCACAAATGCGTAGCCGACGAAGCGAGTAAGCGGCTCGAACCGACCGCTACTCGCTTCGTTTGTATGCGGCCCGGCCGTTGGGGTCGGGAAGCGGGTGACTGAGGGTATAGGGATTGGCGTCTGGAACTGACTGCCGTCCGTGGCAGATGCCAGTGCCTATCCTTCGGTCCGTAGCACACGGAGGATAGAACATGAAACGTCAGTTCACCACTAAGGTCGGCGACCAGGTCGTCAGCCTAGAGACCGGTCGCCTTGCGCAGTTGGCGGGCGGCTCGGTAACGCTCCACTGCGGCGATGCCGTACTCCTCGCCGCCGTAACCGCCTCGACCCGAGCGCGCGACGGGGTGGATTTCCTTCCGCTATCGGTGGACCTTGAAGAGCGGTTGTACGCTGCCGGAAGGATACCCGGAGGCTTCATCAAGCGCGAGGGGCGCCCCAGCGAGGAGTCCGTGCTTACCTCACGCCTGGTGGATCGACCCCTTCGTCCCCTCTTCGACAAGAGCACCCGAAACGAGATCCAGGTCATCATCACCACTCTCTCCGTCGATCCTGAGGTGTATCTGGACGTCCTCGCTATCCTGGCAGCGTCCGCGGCACTGATGGTGTCGGACATCCCCTTCGGCGGGCCAGTCGGCGCGGTGCGCGTCGGCTATGTCGACGGCCAGTTTGTCTTCAATCCATCAGTTTCCGTGATGGCCGACAGCACCCTGGACTTGCGCATGGCAGGGACAGAGGACGCTATCCTCATGGTCGAGGCCGGCGCCCAGGAAGTCTCGGAGGACGTGCTCGTCCGTGCCCTTCGCGAAGGGCACAGCGCCATCCAGGAGAGCATCCGCACTCAGAAGCAGATGGCCGTGGAAGTCGGCAAGCCCAAGCGTCAGATGATCGTTCAGGCGTCGGACGAGGAGCTTCTGCGGGAGGTCGAAGCTGGCTACAGCGAGCTCCTCACGGCGGCTCTCCAGTCAGCCAGTTCGAAGGAGGAGGTCTCCCTGGCCATCGACGGCGTCAGGGCGCAGCTGGTTGAGGGAGTGGACGACGCTGAGCGCGCCAAGGGTCTGGCAGAGGCGTTTGAGGCGCTGGTGCACAAGACCGTGCGCGCTCGCATTCTCGATCACAAGCGGCCGGACGGTCGGGATTGGCGGCAGATCCGCCCGATCAGCGCTGAGGTGGCCATACTACCGCGGGTACATGGTTCAGGGCTGTTCACGCGAGGCGAGACACAGGTCTTGAGCATCGTCACGCTGGGCACGTCCAGCGACGAGCAGGTATTGGATACCATCAGCCGGACGGACAGCAAGCGCTACATGCACCACTACAACTTCCCGCCCTTCAGCGTGGGTGAGACGCGTCCCCTGCGTGGTCCCGGCCGCCGTGAGATCGGCCACGGAGCCCTGGCAGAGCGGGCGCTGGTGCCGGTGCTTCCGAGTGAGGAGCAATTCCCTTATGCCGTGCGAGTGGTGAGCGAAGTACTTTCGTCCAATGGCTCGACCTCAATGGCAAGCGTATGCGGCAGCACCCTGGCGCTGATGGATGCCGGGGTGCCGGTGAGCAAGCCGGTGGCCGGTATTGCCATGGGTTTGGTCACGGAGAGTGGTCGCTATGCCGTCCTCAGCGACATTCAGGGAATGGAGGACCACCTGGGCGACATGGACTTCAAGGTCGCCGGGACGCGGGACGGTGTAACCGCCCTGCAGATGGACATCAAGGTCTCGGGCCTCTCCGACCAGATCCTTGGCGAGGCGCTGGCACAGGCGCGCGAAGGCCGCTTGTTCATCCTGGACCGCATGGCCGAGGCCATCGGCGAGCCGAGGGCGCAGCTCTCGCCGCATGCGCCGCGGATCACCATGCTCAAGATCGACGTCAGCAAGATCGGCGCGGTGATAGGCCCGGGCGGCAAGACCGTGCGCGGCATTATCGAAGCCACCGGCGTGAAGATCGACATCGAGGATGACGGCACCGTGCTCATCGCGTCCGACGATGCCGCCGCCGCCGAAGAGGCGCGCGCTCGCGTTGAGGCGCTCGTCCAGGAAGCAGTGGTCGGGCGCATCTACACCGGCAAGGTCGTTCGCACCACCGACTTCGGCGCTTTCGTGGAGATCTTCCCGGGCACCGACGGTATGGTTCATATCTCGCAGCTGGCTGACTATCGCGTCGAGAGCGTCGAGGATGCGGTGCACGTCGGTGACGAGGTCATGGTGATGGTCACCGATATCGACCCCGGCAGCGGGAAGATCCGGCTGTCTCGGCAGGCGGTGCTGGAGGGATGGACTCCGGAGGAAGCGCGCGAGCGCGACCGCGCCATCTCTCGCCCTCAGCGCGGCGGACGGGGCGGCGGGTCTCAAGGACGCCGCGACCGGCGTTAGTTGATCGAACAGGGGCAGCTGCGAGGCTGCCCCTACCTGTTTCTCCCCCCGGCGGTCCATCGCGAGGTAAACAGTGTCAAGACCGTGGAGTGACACCACCAAGCGCTCGGTCGTCATCGGGCTGGCCCTACTGGGTATGCTGGCGCTGGTCTTGCTTCGCTCCCTCATTGCCCCGGTGGCGATCGCCGTCATCATCGCCTATATCCTCTTCCCGCTGGTCGACGCCGTGCAGGCTCGAACACGACTCCCTCGCAGTCTGACTGTGCTCCTGGTAGACGCGGTGGCTCTGGTGATCGTCGGCATCATCCCGGCCATCGCCGCTCCGACTCTCTACGCTCAGATCAGACAGATCGATGTCGACCTAGAGAAGCTCGTCGATGGGGCCATGTCCACTGTCAACGACGCGCTAGTCCGTGTCTCCGGCGGCACGTTCGATGCGACGGGCATGCTGGAGAGCATGGAGGCCTCCATCACCGGATTGACCAAGTCACTGATCTCGGGAAGCCTGTTCCTGCTGCTGGACGTGGCAACTGCCCTCCTGTGGGCGGTCTTTGTGTTCGCCGTCTCCTTCTACCTCATGCGCGACTGGCACCGCGTCACTGCCTACCTGCGAAGCGTGGTTCCGCCCGGCTACGATCTTGACTACCAGTTGCTCACGGCCGAGATCGGGCTGATCTGGCAAGCGTTCTTTCGCGGTCAGGTTCTACTGAGCCTGGTTGTAGGCCTGGCGGTGGCCGTACTCATGGCCATCGTCGGAGTGCGTAGCGCTATGGCGCTTGGGCTGCTGGCCGGCCTTCTGGAGGTCGTGCCCAACGTTGGGCCGGTGGTGGCGGCGATACCGGCGGTGGTGCTGGCCCTCTTCCAGGGCTCCTCATGGATGGCCCTGCCGCCCTTCTGGTTCGCCATCCTGGTGGTGGGGATCTACGTGGCGGTACAGCAGGTGGAGAACAACTACTTGGTGCCGCGGATCATCGGGGGCAGCGTGCGTCTGCATCCTCTGGTGGTCCTGGTGGGGGCTATCGGCGGAGCGCGGCTCGCCGGCATCCTCGGCATCTTCCTGGCCGCTCCGGTACTTGCCTCGGCGCGAGTCATCCTCGCCTACGTCTACGCCAAGCTGCTGGACGTTGACATGCCGGCGGGCAGCCAGGCGAACACGGGAATCGCGAGGGCGTCGAGCCCCCCATCCTTTGCCTGGCCGCACGGCATCGTGGTCGCCTGGCACAGGGTCTCGGCCGCGATCGGTCGGAGGCGAGGCGACTAGTCCACTCGTCTGGTTGACCGCCGCCGGTTCGCCCTTGATACTCGCCTCTGTCTGAAGCATGCCCGGCGGCCGCGCACCGTTGAGAGAGGCGGTTCGCCGGAGACCAGCTTGGGGAGTGAAAGCATGTTCGTTCGCCATCGAATGAGCTCTCCCGCGGTCACCATCGGCCCCACCCTCCCGGTGATGGAAGCCCTTCAGGTGATGAAGGAGCAGAACGTACGCCGCTTGCCCATCGTCGACGGCAAGGGGCGGCTGGTGGGCATCGTCTCGGAGAAGGATGTGCTGCGGGCCTCGCCCTCAGAGGCGACCACGCTTAGCATCTACGAGGTCTCCTACCTGCTTCAGCGACTCACCGTAGCCGAGATCATGGCCCGCGAGGTGGTTACTGTCACGGAGGATACCCCGCTCGAGGAGGCGGCACGCGTCATGGCCGAGCGTCACTTGGGCGGCCTGCCGGTGATGCGGGGGAGCCAAGTCGTAGGGATCATCACCGAGACCGACATCCTGATGGGCTTCAGCGAGGCGCTTGGCGCCTTCGCGGCGGGCGTCAGGGTGATGGTGGATCTCCCCGATGAGCCGGGTGCGGTGGCTTCAGTGGTGGACACGATCAAGGTGCTCGGGGGCAACATTGCCGCCCTTACGCTGCTCAAGCCGCATGACCCCGGACGCGGGTACCTGGTGGCTCGCATACAGGGAATCCCGGCAGACGTGTTGGAGGGGCGCTTGCGACAGGGGCAGGGGAAAGTGCTCGACGTGCGGGAGATGGCCGGCTAGGGCTCGCGCGCTGGGCGCAGGGCCTGCCGCAGGTCGGCGAGGCGCCGGCTGCCGGTGCAGCAGGCGGCCAAACGCATCTGCTCGGTCACCTCGCTAAGGTAGTCGACCACGGCCTCGGCCGACCGCACCGCCGGCTTGAGTAGCGGCAGGGCGATTCCGACGGCGTCCGCCCCCAGGGCAATGGCCTTGGCCGCATCGACCCCAGATCGGATGCCGCCCGAGGCAATGACGAATGCGTCGGGCGCGGCGCGGCGTGTCTCGATGATGGATTGCGCGGTGGGGATCCCCCAGCCGGCGAAGACCGAAGCGATGCGGCGGGCCCCGTCGTCGTCGGCTCGAAAGCCCTCGACTTCGCTCCAGGATGTGCCTCCGGCTCCGGCAACGTCCAGCAGGGTTACGCCGGCGGCGCTCAGAAGGGACGCCGTTCGCTCGGACAGGCCCCAGCCGACTTCCTTAAGCAAGACCGGAACGCTCAACTCGTCCACCACCGCGGCTATCTTGTCAGCGAGACCGCGGAAGTCGCGATCCCCCTCGGGCTGAAGCATCTCCTGGAGAGGGTTGAGGTGGAGCGCAAGACCGTCCGCTTCCGCCATCTCCACGGCCCGCCGGCACTCGGCGACGCCGTAGCCTCGGTTGAGTTGAACGGCTCCCAGATTGGCGAAGAGCAGGATGCTGGGAGCCCAACGGCGCACCCGGTAAGTGCCGGCCAACTTGGCGTCGTCGATCGCCGATCGCTGCGACCCGAGCACCATGGCCATCCCCAGTTCCTCAGCCGCCTGCGCCAGATTGCGATTGATCGCCGCCGATTCCTCGGTGCCGCCGGTCATAGCGGAGATGAAGAAGGGAGCGCGCAGCGTCTTGCCGAGCACCGTCACGGAGAGGTCTATCTCGCCAGGTTCGAGTTCGGGGAGGGCTTCGTGGGTGAGTCGCCAGTTCTCCAAGCCAGTGGAGACCCGGCTCTGTACCGTTTCCTCCAAGCAGATGCGAATGTGGTCTGCCTTGCGGCCCGAGATCCCGCCGTTACGCAACCCTGGCCTCACTACGGTGCTTCTGCAATTCGTTGCGCTAGATGATAGGCTGGCTTTCGCGCGCTCTGCAAGCGTTGACGCCGGCACACGAGGCCGCTACACTAGCGCATCGCGTCTCCACAGGGACCGAGATACCGTAGGAGGGCTTCTTAATGGACGCATTCGAAAGGGTCCGCAAGATCATAGTGGATCAACTGGGCGTAGAGCCCGATAGGGTCACCATGGAGGCCAACTTCCGGGACGACCTCGAGGCCGACTCGCTAGATCTCGTAGAGCTCATCATGGCCTTTGAAGAGGAGTTCGGTGGCGAGATCTCGGATGAAGAAGCCGAGAAGATCCGCACCGTGGGCGAGGCAGTGCGTTACTTGGAGAGCCACGCCGAGGGCTAGACGTTCCCAGAGGCTCGGCCTGTAATCCGTTACTTGAACGCGATTGGAGGGCCTGCTCAAGCAGGCCCTCCAATCGCGTTGCCCCTCCGCTGATCCGCCCGAATGGGTGGCCGCTACCGGGCAGAGCCCGTGGCTGGGTCGCGCCGCCTTGCCTCTAGGGGCGCCTGCAGGCGCAGTGTGAGCAGCACCGCCGCCAGATTGACGAGGCCCACGATTAGGAACGGCAGGCCCGAGTTCGCGTCTACCAGCCAACCGCCGAGGAGCGTGCCGCTAAGCATGCCGAGGCTGGTGGCGACCTGCGTGAGCCCCATGGCACGGCCGTGTTCATCTTGCGGAGTCAACTGCGCGATGAGGCTGGGGGTGGCTGTTGCCAGGCCCCAGGCGATTCCCGCTCCCAACACCCCACAGACGTATAGGCCCACAAGACTATGGGTGAAGAAGGTCGTGACCACGCCGATGGCCCCGAGCATGGCAGTGAGGATGACCGTAGGGCGGCCGCAACCGAGGTGGTCGAGCACTCTGCCGGCGGCCAACTGACTGGCGGAGGCGAACACTAAGCTCGCCGTACCGTAGTAGGCGGCTGCTGATGCGACTCCGGCCACCCGGTAGATGAGCAGGGGGAAGAGAAAGGTGGCCACGGCCCAGTAGGCGGTGGCGAACAGCCGCATGAACGTGAGGAGCATCATTCCGGGGCGCTGCAGCACCTCGGAGTAGCCGGAGAAAGCCTGCCGGGAGCCAACACGCACCTGCTCGGACTTGACTTCGGGCACGATCACCCCCGTGAGGAACACGGCGGCGCCGGCAACCACCATGGCTCCGGCGCCCATAGCGCCGAAGCCCGGACCATCGACGATCGGTCCGGCAGCTAGGTTGCCTAGAGCACCGCCAAGCGTCAGAGCGGTGAAGTTCACGGCCGTGGCGGTGGCCAGAAAGCGGGGCGGCACCACCGCCATGACGTAGGTCTGCCTACCCACGCCACCAAGGTTGGTGGCGAAGCCGGCATAGACCCAGAGCAGAATCACCAGAGCTGGGGATCGCAGAAGAAACACGAGGCCCAGAAGGGGCAGGCCGGTCGAGCCGAGGAGCAGGACGCGCTTGTTGCCCAAAGCATCGACAAGCGCACCACCAGTTAACGCGGCGATGCCGGAGAAGAACAACTGGGCGGCCAGCATCATCGAGGTGAACTCCGGGGCCCGAAGGAGTACTGCCTCGGCGTACACCGGCAGCAGCGAACGCGTCGGACCTACCGCCACGTCGCCCAGCATCGAGGCGACAAGCAGAGCTGTGAAACCGGCCAGCCACCTTCGACCGCCCAGACCCGAGTGGACCCCTCTCACAACCGCGGCAACGCGCGCCTGACCGCCGCGGGCAGTCTGCGACGTCTCGCCTCTGTTGGGACTCATCGTGAGCCTCTCCCCGGCGGGTCCTCCCTCACGACCGTGAGTCGCCGCCCGAACCGCCGCCGCGAATCATAGCAGGGAGAGCGCCGATCGGCATCGTGCTGAAGTGGCGATGTCGAGCTGCAGTGCGGAACCTGCGGCTTTTACGTCTTCTTTACGGTCGTTTCACGGCTGGTTTACTGACCAAGCCTGCCCGCCTAAGTAGAGTTCTGCCATTAGATCATATCGGTGGCGAACGAGGTGAGGCGTGGCGGACCAGTTAGTAGCAAGGGACTACATTAGCGGTGAGCAGGAGGGGACGCTGGATGTGGCGGCCCTGTGGGAGCAGTACGGGCAGACCAAGTCGCCCGCGATCAAGGACCGGTTGGTCGTGCATTACGCCTGGCTGGTTCGCCACGTTCTCGGTCGCCTGGCCGTGTCCCTGCCGCCCAGCCTCGACTATGGTGATCTTGCCGGTTATGGCTCCATCGCGCT
Organism: Anaerolineae bacterium; assembly: GCA_040768685.1. Classification (GTDB taxonomy): domain Bacteria; phylum Chloroflexota; class Anaerolineae; order DRVO01; family DRVO01; genus Ch71. The sequence goes on along the minus strand of JAXGMM010000001.1, from coordinate 1,674,688 downwards.
CGTAGAGTCGATCGATCGGTTTGAACCCGAGCGCGGGTTCAAGTTCGAGACCTATGCGGCCGTGCGCATCAAGGGGGCGATCCTCGACTCGATTCGCTCCATGGACCTGGTGTCGCGGCCAGTACGGCGCAAGATGCGGCAGATCAACGAGGCGATAGGCGACCTGACACGCGAGCTCGAGCGGATGCCCACTGACGCCGAGGTAGCCGAGCGGCTGGGTCTATCCATCGCCGAACTGCGCGATGTCTATCATCACGGCGCTGCGACGGTGGTATCCCTCGATTCGTCCGCTGCCTACGACGACGCCGACGACGGGGTGGCGCTCCACGAGTCCATAGCGGACGACGATTTGATAGACCCCATCGAGGAAGCCCTGCGGAGCGAGCAGATAGACGCGGTCGCCGCCGCGATCGGCTCTCTGCCCGAGCGCGACCAGGTGCTGCTCTCGCTCTACTACTACGAAGGCCTGAACATGCGCGAGATCGGGGAGGTACTCGGCATCTCCGAGTCGCGAGTGTGCCAGCTCCACACCAAGGCGATCGTCTATCTCCGCGGGTACCTCACGCGACAGGGCCACTCTCTGCGGCGGTCCGCCACCGCCGCCCGTCTCCTGATCCCGGCCTAGTCGCCTCGTCTGGCCAACGGAGCGACCGGTACGTCGCTGACCACTCCCGTGGTTAGGTTCGGCCCCGTCTTCCGTAAAGTAGCCGTAAAGTTTCTTGCAGCCCTGCCGATAAGTTCCTCAGCAGGGCTGGCGACCAACAGGAAACACGCGCTGGGGGAGACGAGATATGGACCGCTTCGACAGGGATCGCGGATTCGACGGTACGCATGCAGGCGACGATGGCGGTAGTCTAACCGTGCCGGCGAGCTTCGTTCGTGAGGCCCTCGTGGCTCGCCTCAAGCGCGAGGTACAGGATGGAAGCTACCGGGTGGACCGCCGTGCCGTGGCGGCCCGCATGCTGCCTGTGCTCTTCCCGAACGCGATGGGCGCCTAGGTGACGTCCACGGCGTCTTCCGGTTCTCCTTCGACTGGGAGATAGACACGGAATGTGGAACCTTCACCAGGAATGGAGTCCACCTCGATCCGTCCGCTGTGCCGCCTCACCACGGCGTAGGCGTTGTAAAGCCCGAGTCCCAGGGCTTCGCCTGCCTTCTTTGTAGTGTAGAAGGGCTGGAACAACTGCTCTCGTTGCGATGGCCTAATCCCGACCCCGTTGTCCGAAACAGACACGCAGACCTCGGCTCCGTTGTCGCTGGGAGCCGCTCGAACCATCACCCGCCTCTCGCTCCTGTTCGCTTCCACGGTGGCGTCGCGCGCATTCATGATCAGGCTCATCCACACGGTCTTGAGATCGCCGGGGCTTCCGCTGAGCGCAGGGAGGTCCCCGGCGAGATCGACGGTCAGGCTGACTCCGGCTTTCCGGAGGGGGTGCATCAGTAGCTCCAACGCCTCCTCGACCGTGTCCTGGACGCTGAATCCAGAGGCCTCATCCTCCGGCCGGCTGGAAAGGTCGAGCAGGTTCTGGATGGTGTGCGCGGCCCGGTTGGCGGCGCGGAGGATCATACGTATAGTCTCGCTGTTCGGGTCGTCCGGGCCGGCGTCGAGCAGCATCACCTCGGCGTTCCCTATGATGACCGTAAGAGGGTTGTTCACTTCGTGCGCGATGCTACTTGCCAGTTGGCCGACCGAGGCCAATCTACTGGACTCAGCAAGCGTAGCCTCGAGCCTCCGGCGTTGGGTCACATCTCGTGCGAAGACCACTACCCGTCGCACCAGACCCTCTTCGTCACCGATAGGATAGGCGTCGACCTCGCGCCAAACGAGCTGTTGGCGCCGGTCAGCGTGGGAAACCATGCAGGACACGTGTTCGCCGCGGGCAAGCGCCTCGTTGACGGCGCAGTGCTCACACTCTCCCTCGCTGGTGTGGTAGTGCTCCCGGTAGGAGCCGCCTACTAGGCTCTCTGGTCTTGCCCCAAGGAACCGGCATTCAGGGCCATTGACGGCGATGATGGTATCATCGCGGTCGACGATGTACATGCCGTCGGTAATGCCGTCGAACACGGCCGACAGGGTCTGCGCGCTCTCCCGCAACTCCTGGTACGCGGCTTCCAGGTCCTGGTAGAGCGTGGCACTCTCAACAGCCGTGGCGGCCTGGTCGGCCATGATGCGCACCAGCCGCAGGTCGCCAGTGGTAAACGCGTTGGGGAGGATGCTGTCCACCCCGAGAACCCCGACGGTCTTTCCTGCCGCGACCATGGGTACGGCTACGACAGCGTGGGCGGTCGCCGCTCCTTGAGACGGGAAGCCGAGACTGAGAGTATCGTCCACCACGACGGACTCTCCGCGAACCAGGCAACCGTCGGCGCACCACTGCCAGATGCCGGCGTCTGCCTCCTCCAGGTCCGACGCGCCCTTCGGGGCAAAGGCGGCGAGGGCGGGCGTACCCGAGGGGCCGACGAGGTACGAGAAGGCGTACCTCGCCAACGGAAGGGATGTAGCCAGCGCGGCGGTCACTGCCTGTAGCACAGTTTGCCCGTCCAGGCTGGACGCCACGGAGCGGCTCACTCCGGCGACTGCCTCGGCCTCGCGCAGGCTGCGAACCGTCTCCTGATGTAGGCGGGCATTCCGGAGCGCGGTGGCCGCCTGCGAGGCCACGATCTGCAGAAGACGCAGGTCCTCAGGGGTGAAGGCGCCGACGCGGCTGGAGCCGAGCGAGAGGACAGCGATAACGCGACCACCGGCGATGAGCGGAACGCCCAGATAGGCCGCCAGCCAAGAGCAGGGCTCGCGACGGCTGAAGTCGTCGTTTGGCGACGATACAGCCACGTTCGGTAGCAGCAGCGGCTGCTTGCGGCTAAGAACGGCTTGCGGATAAAGCACGCTCAGACGGTACCGATCGCCGGGCGTGGACTGGGGCGGTTCACCTAAGGTGAACACGCTCTCGAGAGAGGCGCCGTCAGCGGCCGTCAGCCGGACTTCTGCCACGGCGGCCGAGGCAAGGTCGCGCGCTGTGCTCAGTACGGTGGTAACCGTTGCCTGTAGATCAAGGTCGGAGTTCAGTGCCTGGCCCAGCTGGTAGAGGACAGCGATCTCATCCGCCCGCTGAGCCTGGCCCTGCAGGCGAGCATTCTCAAGAGCGAGCGCACTCTGGCCGGAAACTGTTGCCAGGACGCGCAAGTCACGATCAGAGAACTGACCGTCGGCGCCGGCAACTACCAGGCCTCCATTAGGCCCCGATCCCACGATCAACGGGCACGCCGCGAGCGCCATCGCCTCGCCACGGTTCACTGAGGTGAGGGCCGTCATGACCGGGACCCCTGCCGACGCCACCTGGTCGGCCAGGCCCAGGCGCCACTCAGAGTCTATCGTTTCGATAGCCATGGGATCGCCGGCGGCGGCCTGTTGCGTCCACGAGCCATCATCTCCCTCGCGGAGGTAAAGAACCGTCGCCGAAACCTTGGGGACATGCCGCATGATGGTTCGCACGATGCTCCTGGGCAGGCCATCCACGTCGGCCACAGTTGCCAGTTCATGAGCCGACTCACAGATCGCCTGGGCATCCCGTTGGGCAAGCGCATGTTCGCGCCGCTCCTGGACCAGCTGCATACGTGCCCCGACCGCGCTGGCGACCGCCTGGAGGCAGGCGGGGAGATCCACCGTCTCGGCGGCGGACGCTGAGACCAGCACTGTTAGCACTCCGAACTCCTGGCCGCCCGACAGCATGGGCGCGGCGACTAGGACGTTTGCTCCGACCGTGGGGCGAAGGACGACGGCACTGAGATGACGCGCCGCAGCCTCCAGCGTCTGGGCCAGGCTCGGCAGCGGCGGGTGCTGTGGATCGGCGGCCTGCATTGGTATACCGGTAGCGGTAAGGCGAACCGCCTCGACAGCGAGAACCTCCCTGATCTCCCTCGCCAACGTCTCTAGGGAGCGGGCATCCAACTCAGTGGGCGACGCCAGGATGCGGACGCACAGTGCTTCGCTCTCACCACCAGCGTGGCTAGGGTCGCCGGCCACGCCTGGCTCAGGAATCCAGGGTGCATGCAACCTGTCCTGCAATAGCGTCGAGAGCTGGGTGGGCAGTTCCTCGGCGGCGCACTGCATCACGCGCGGGTAGGTGAGCCAAGCCGGCAGAGACTGTAAAGGAGGCGTCGTCGAGGCAAGCACAGTCGCATGCGGTTGTGAATGGACCGTGTGCACAAGACTATCCCAGTCGTCTCCTGGCGCTGCCGGCAGACCGAGAACCGCTAGGTCGGGGAGGTGGTGCGCCACGAGAGGGGTCGCCTGAGCCGGAGAATCCGCCCAGACGAGGTGCAACGGGCCAGCCACCGAGCCGCGCGTGGCAGCCAGCAGGACCGATGGCTCAACGCCGACTGCCAGGACGCGAGTAGTTCGGGACCGCCGATGGAGCAACCTAGCTAACCTCTAGGTCTTCAGGCTGTAGCCGTGTCGCGATACCGTTACCAGGTAGATGGGGCGCGCCGGGTCGGGCTCGATCTTGGAGCGCAGGTTGCGGACGTGCATGCGCACCAGATCCGGGCTGCCGGTATCGGTAGGGTAGTCCCAGACCTCCTGAAGAAGCCGGTGGGTGGAGAAGACCTCGCCCGGATGGACCATGAAGTGGTAGAGCAGCTCGAACTCGATAGGGGTCAACAGCGCGGTGCGGTCGCCTACCACCACCTCATACGTCTTGGTATTGAGCCTGATGTCTCCCACTTCGATGAGCCCGTCGGCAGGCGGCTTGGCTTCGACAGCACCAACCCGGCGCATGATCGCTTGGATTCGCAGCTCAAGCTCCTGCAAGCTGAAGGGTTTAGTCATGTAGTCATCAGCGCCCAACTGCAACCCTTGTATGCGGTCTTCGGTGCGGCCGCGGGCGGTGAGGAAGAGGATGGGCGTGGCCGAGAGGAGCGGGTCGTCGCGCAGGCGCCGGCAGACCTCAAAGCCATCCATGCCGGGCATCACGACGTCCAGGATGATCACGTCGGGCTTTACCTGGCGGGCCTGCTGTATGCCCTGGACGCCGCTCAGCGCCAGGAAAACGGTGTGGCTGCGGCGCAGGGCATTCTCAATCGTCTTGGCAACATCCGGGTCGTCGTCAACCACTAGCACGCGCAAGGTGAGCCTCCCACCCACGGCCGCCAATGCGGTTCCTGCATCTATGTAAGCAGTGTAGCATGATTGCCTACCGAGGCAAGAGTTCGCCGGCGCTTCCTACGCGACACACGGATGCCGGCCTGCCTCGCCCTAATCCACAGGACCTGTGACGCGGTGCACGAGTTTGACGGTGGTTGTCCTTCGGGGGGTGCTGTGATATATTCGCGGACGCTGTGCGCACTCTCGGCAGCCATCGGAGTCGATCATGAGGTTGGACCGCGCCACCCTTCGAGCGATTGCGGTCGCGGCCCAGCTGGGGACATCGATAGCAGCATCGTTGGGCCTCGCGATGGGTGGGGGATACGTGCTTGACCGCTGGCTGGGCACTCGCCCGCTATTCCTGATGCTCGGCATTCTGGTAGGGCTGGGGGCTGCGTTCGATACCCTGCGCGACATGACCAAGCAGTTCGGCAGAACTGGTGGCGGCCGGCGCGATTAGCGGCGGCCGGGCGGCAGGGCCGGCGGCGGAGGAGGGGTTTTGGAGATAACGCTTGCACCGGAGCCGATCTTTCGCGTCGGGTCTCTGGTCATAACCAACACCATGCTGACGAGCGTTCTGGTAGTGGCGCTCTTATCGGCCGTGGCGGTGGTGTATCGTTCCCTGCTCTCAGCTGAGAAGCCGGGCCGCTTCCAGAGCCTGGTGGAGTGGATCCTGGGGTACGTGCTCTCACTGTGTGAACAGTCGGCAGGCAAAGCGTTGGGCCGACGGCTGTTCCCTCTGGTGGCGACCTTCTTTATCTTCATCCTCACCGCCAACTGGATTGGCCTGCTGCCCGGGTTCCACTTCATCAAGGTGACCAACTTCGAGGGCCACGCAGTACCCATTCTGCGCTCCGCCAACAGCGACTGGAACATGACCGCTGCCATGGCTCTGGTAGCGGTTGGTGCGGTTCAGGTCATGGGCGTGATGTCACACGGGCTTCGAGGCTACCTGAAGGAGTTGTCCACGCCGGTGATGCTGACGCCGATCCATATCGTCAGCGAGCTGTCGCACGTGGTCTCGCTTTCCGGACGTCTCTTCGGCAACATCTTCGGCGGCGAGGTCCTTATGCTGGTCATGTACACGCTGGTGCCCTACGTGGTGCCGGCGGTGTTCATGGGCCTGGAGCTCTTCTTCGGGTTCATCCAGGCTCTTATCTTCACGGTGCTGACGATTGTCTACATAACGCTGGCGGCGGCGCCGGCACACGAGGAAGCAGTCTGAGCTGGGGGTGCGTGGCCCAGCACATCACCTGAATGGGGGTAGTGGCATTCATGGAGCAAGAGGGGTTGATCAAGCTGGCCGCGGGTCTCACCATCGGTCTGGGCGCGCTGGGACCGGCGATCGGCATCGGGTACGCCGTAGGCAAGGCAATGGAAGCCATCGGCCGTAACCCTGAGGCCGAAGGGGCGGTTCGCACCACGATGATTCTGGGCGCGGGCCTAGCTGAGGCCGTGGCCATCTATGTGTTTGTGATTGCCCTAATCCTCGCGCTGGTAGTCTGAGGCCCTCGTGATGCGGGCACCGGTCTATAGAGCGGGGTGCTGGTATGGGTGAGCTGGGTTTCGACCTAGGGAGCATCTTGTGGCAGCTCGTGGCCTTTGGGCTGCTCTTGTTTGTCCTCCACAGGTTCATGTACCAACCGACCCTCAAGATGCTTGATGCGAGAGCGGCTCGGGTGCAGGAAGGCCTGGCACAGGCGGAAGAGGCCCGGCGGCAGTCTGCGGCGGCCCAACGCGAGTACGAGCGGTCGCTGGACGAGGCCAGACGGGCCGGCCAGGAGTTGATGGCTGAGGCAACGCGCTCGGCGGAACGCGCGCGCCAGGAGATTCACGACCAAGCGAGGCGAGACGCGACGCATATGGTCGAGGAGGCCCGGCAGCAGATACAGACGGAGCGCCGACAGGCCCTGGCATCGGTGCGAGATGACATAGTGGACCTTAGCATCGAAGCGACACGCCGAGTGCTGCAGGGCGGCATCGACGAGGAAGTGCAGCGACGACTGATTGGCCGGTTCCTGCAGGAAGAGAACGGCGAGGGCGCTGATGCCCGATAGATCCGTGGCCGCGGCTTACGCCCAGGCGATCCTCGCGTCCGCTCTCGATCAGTGGGTGGCAGGTCTGGAAGGGGTTCGCGACGCCCTACGGCTGGACGAGAGTGCGATCAACGTTCTTTGCGATCGGACCATTCCCTTTGAGGAGCGCGAGGCAGTGGCGAAGCGGATCTGCGGCGGGGAGTCGCAGGTCGAGCTGCGCAATTTGGTGCACACGCTTTCAGATCACGGCCACCTGGACCTGCTGGATGACATCATCTCCAAGCTTCGCCTCTTTTCCCAGTACGGCGCCAGCGCTGTCCTCGCTCAGGTCACCAGCGCGGTGCCGCTCGATGAGGCGACGAAGAGAAGCGTAGCTCGCCGCGTCACTGAGCGCCACGGGCGAGGGGTTGCGATCGAGTGGCGCGTGGACCCGGCGGTGATAGGCGGCTTGGTGATCCAGGTGGGCGACGAACTCATTGACGACAGCGTGGCCACCCGCTTGGAGCAGCTTCGCCGGAGCCTACACGGGCGGGTCTAACGAACCGATGCCCCGGCGGGTTTGGCGGCCAATCTGGTTGGCCTACAATTCCCATCGCCCGGACTGCACAAGAAACCGGTCGGATCAATCGACCGCTATCGAGACGGGTCTCCACGGAGGGAGGAACCTCTAAGTGCTGACAACCAACGACATAGTTGCCTCCATCCGCCGTCAGATTGACGACTTCCAGCCACCGCCGGCCCGGGCCGACGTGGGGTCGGTGCGACATGTCGGCGACGGCATCGCCTACGCCAACGGCCTATCGGGCGCGATGGCGGGGGAGATAGTGCAGTTCGGCGATGGCACCTACGGGATGATCCTCAACCTCGATCGCGAGGAAGTGGGTATCATCATTCTGGGCGATTGTAGCCGGATCGAGGAGGGCGACGTCGTCCGCGGCACCGGGCGGGTCATCGACGTTCCCGTGGGCGAGGGTCTGCTGGGCAGAGTCGTCAACGCGTTGGGTCAGCCGCTCGACGGCAAGGGGCCGGTGAGAGCGGAGGCGAGATACCCAGTGGAGCGGACTGCTCCCGGTGTCGTTCTCCGCACCAACGTAGACACGCCCGTGCAGACGGGCCTCAAGGTAGTCGACGCGGTTATCCCCATCGGCCGAGGCCAGCGAGAGCTCATCATCGGCGACCGGCAGACGGGTAAGACCACCATCGCCGTCGATACGATGCTCAACCAGAAGGGCAAGAACCTGATCTGCATCTACGTGGCTATTGGGCAGAAGCAGTCCAACATCGCCAGGGTGGTCGCGACGCTGGAGGAGGCGGGTGCGCTTTCGCATACCATCGTGGTGGCGGCTTCAGCGTCCGAGCCGGCTTCGGTACAGTATCTGGCGCCCTACGCCGGTTGCGCCATGGGCGAGTACTTCATGGACCGCGGCATGGACGCACTGGTGGTCTACGACGACCTGCTCAAGCATGCATGGGCCTACCGCGAGCTGTCGCTGCTTCTGCGCCGCCCCCCGGGCCGAGAGGCTTTTCCTGGCGATATCTTCTATCTCCACTCGCGCCTGCTGGAGCGGGCCGCGCGGCTGAGTGCCGAACACGGTGGAGGCAGCCTGACGGCGTTGCCCATCGTCGAGACGCAGGAAGGCGACATCTCCGCCTATATTCCCACGAACATCATCTCGATCACCGACGGTCAGCTCTACCTCGAGTCGGACCTGTTCTACTCTGGGATCCGCCCGGCGGTGAACCCCGGCCTGTCAGTGTCGCGCGTGGGCAGCGACGCTCAGGTGCCGGCGATGCGACAAGTGGCCGGCCGGCTGCGGCTGGAACTGGCCCAGTTCCGCGAGTTGTCCGCCTTCGCCCAGTTCGGCTCGGAACTGGACACGGCCACTAAGGCCCAACTTGATCGCGGCCTTCGCCTGACCGAGCTTCTGAAGCAGCCGCAGCATCGCACTGTGCCGCTGGAAGCTGAGGTGCTGGCGCTCTTTGCTGGGATCAACGGATACCTGGACGACCTGCCTGCGGAGAGGGTCCGCCGGTTCGAGGAAGGGCTCACGGAGTTCGCCCGCACAACGAACCCGGAACTGATGCAGACGCTCGCAACCGGCGCTAGGTTGACGGACGAGGTGCAAGGCCAGATGCGCCTCCTGATCGACGACTTCAAGGCGACCGGGATCTACTAGGACTTGGCCAACGTTCGAGAGATCGGCCGTCGCATAGCTACCGTCCGCAACCTGGCTCAAGTGACGCGGGCGATGCAGATGGTGTCTGCGTCGCGCATGCGCAAGGCGCAGGATCGGGCTCTGGCGGCGCGGCCCTATGCCCAGAAGACTACCGAACTGCTGCGCCAGTTGTCGGCGGCGCAGGGTGAGGAAACCAGCCACGAACTGCTGCGCTGCCGGCCTGTGAACAAGGTGGCGATGGTCGTGATCGCGTCCGACCGCGGCCTCTGTGGCAGCTACAACACGAACGTGGTGCGGTCAGCGCTTGGGTACGGGCGGGACATGCCTTCCTCGGTGTCCTACGCGTCAGTGGGCGTCGAGGCCAGACGCGGCATCATGGGCGCCGGTGGCCACTTGGTGGCGGAGTTCGAGGGCATACCGGCAGAGCTCACGATGCAGTATGCCAGCCCGATCGCCCTGCTGCTCGAGTCCGCGTTCTTGAGCGGGGAGATCGACGCCGGTCTGGTCGCCTACACGGAGTTCGCCGGGGCGTTGAACCAGATTCCCCGGATCGTGCAGGTGGTGCCCATTGTGCCCGAGGACACGTCCTCCGGTGCGCTGCCTGCCGGCTCACGCAATAGAGGAGGCATCCTGGAGTACGCCTACGAGCCCAGCGCTAAAGCGATCCTTGACTGGCTGCTCCCTCATGCGGTGGAGGTGCAGGTTTTTGGCTACCTGCTTGAGTCCGCGGCCAGCGAGCACTCGGCTCGTATGGTGGCCATGCGGAACGCCACCAAGGCGGCACATGACCAGGCCGACGCTCTCACGAGAGCCTACAACCGGGCCCGGCAGACGGCCATCACCAGTGAGATACTTGACATTGCCAGCGCCACGGAGGCGCTGCATGCGGGATAGAGCGGTCCGGGAGGCTGCATGCCGAAGGGAGTAGTCGGAAAGGTCATCCAGATCAATGGTCCAGTGGTCGACGTGGCGTTCCCCACGGGCGAACTGCCGGAGATCTACGACGCGGTCGAGGTGACCGACAACGAGCGCCAGGTGATACTGGAGTGCCAGCAGCACCTCGGGCGGGACGTGGTGCGGTGCATCGCCATGGACACCACCGACGGCTTACGCCGCGGCATGGACGCTGTCCAGACTGGGGGTGCCATCACTGTCCCGGTGGGGCCCGAGATCCTCGGGCGTCTCTTCAACGTCTTAGGCGAGCCCATCGACGAACGCGGTCCGGTTGAGACCCAGGAGCGCTACCCCATTCATCGGGACCCACCGTCGTTTGCGGAACAGACCGCGCGAACCGAGTTCTTTGAGACCGGCCTTAAGGTGATTGACCTGGTGGCCCCGCTGACCCGGGGCGGCAAGACGGGCATCTTCGGGGGCGCCGGCGCCGGAAAGACGATCATCATCACCGAACTGATCCGATCCATAGCCATGGAGCACGGCGGCTACTCCGTCTTCGCCGGTGTCGGTGAACGCAGCCGCGAGGGCACTGAGCTCTGGCACGAAATGGAAGCCACCGGCGTCCTCCCGAGGACGGTCATGGTGTTTGGGCAGATGAACGAGTCGCCGGGGGTCCGTCTCAGAGTGGCGCTCACGGGCGTAACGATGGCCGAGTATCTTCGGGACCAGGGCGCGGATGTGCTGCTCTTCATCGACAACATCTTCCGTTTTGTGATGTCGGGATCCGAGGTCTCGGCTCTCCTCGGCCGCATGCCCTCGGCTGTGGGCTATCAGCCTACGCTGAGCACGGAGATGGGCGAGCTGCAGGAGCGGATCACCTCCACTCATAGGGGTGCTATCACATCGATGCAGGCGGTCTATGTGCCGGCTGACGACTACACCGACCCGGCGCCGGTGGCTACCTTCGCCCACTTGGACTCCACTATCTCGCTCGATCGGGCCATCGCCGCGCAGGGGCTCTACCCGGCCGTGGACCCGCTGGCTTCCAACTCGCGGATACTGGACCCCACGGTGGTTGGTGCGGATCACTACGAGGTGGCCCGCGACGTCCAGCAGGTGTTGCAGCGGTACAAGGACCTCCAGGACATCATCGCCATTCTCGGAGTCGACGAGCTTGCGGACGAGGACAAGCTGGTGGTCGCGAGGGCCCGGCGCGTTCAGCGTTTCCTGTCACAGCCCATGTTCGTGGCCGAGCGCTACACTGGTAGACCGGGCCGCTACGTGCCCATCGGCCAGACGGTGCAGGGGTTCCGGGAGATACTGGAGGGACGTCACGATCACGTCCCCGAGCAGGCCTTCTTCATGCAGGGCGACATTGACGATGTTTTGAGAGCCGCCGACGGGATGGGCTAGGCTTGCCTACGGACCTCTACCTGGAGATAGTGACTGCCGAGCGGCTCGTCTACTCCGGCCCGGTGAGGCTCGTCAGCGCCCCGGCCGCCGAGGGCAGGCTGGGCATCCTGCCGGGCCACGCGCCGCTGCTGGCCTCGCTGCAGCCGGGCGAGCTCAGGCTGCAGCCGGTCGACGAGGACGAGGAGATCAGCCTGGCCATCGGTGGCGGCTTCCTAGAGGTCAGCCGCAATCGTGTGATTGTGCTTGCCCACTCGGCAGAGCGAGCCGCCGAGATCGACTTGGAACGAGCCGTTCAGGCGCGCGAGAGGGCCCAGGCCCGTCTGCGCGATCGGGATGAGGCGGCGGCTGAGCGAGCAAGAGAGGCGGTGGCACGCGCCGAGGCCCGCATCAAGGTGGCCGAGGGATATCGGAGAACCCAGGGCAGCTAGGGGAGGCGAGTCCGCACTTGGCAAAGCGCATTGGCATAGATCTCGGCACAGTGAATGTGATGGTACATGTCTCCGGCAAGGGCGTGGTCATGCACGAGCCTTCGGTGGTCGCGATCTCCGTCAAGGAGAACAAGATCGTGGCCATCGGCCAGGAGGCGAGGGAGATGCTCGGCCGCAACCCCGAGAGCTTTGAGGTTGCGCGTCCGCTCCAGGATGGCGTGATCGCCGACTACGTGGTCACCGAGGCCATGCTCCGCTACTTCCTCAACCAGGTCTGTGGCCGGTTCCGGTTTTCGCGCCCCGTGGTCATGCTCACAGTGCCCGTGGGCGTCACCAGCGTGGAGAGCCGTGCCGTGCGGAATGTCGCCCTTCAGGCGGGCGCTCGCGAGGCGCACCTTATCGCCGAGCCGCTGGCGGCGGCTCTAGGTGCGGGCCTGCCAATCGGCACGCCCAGCGGCAACATGGTGGTTGACCTCGGCGGCGGCACCTCCGAGTCGGCGGTGATATCGTTGAACGACGCCGTGGTTTCGGGCTCGGTGCGGGTGGGAGGCCACCTGCTGGATCAGGCGATCCAAGCATACATCAGGCGGAAGTACAACCTCCACGTGGGAGAGCCCACGGCAGAGGAGATCAAGATCAGTATCGGAAGCGCCCTGCTCCTCGACGAGATCCTGAGCATGGAAGTCAAGGGGCGCGATCAGATGAGTGGCCTTCCGCGCACTATCAAGGTCACCTCATCCGAGGTAACCGAAGCGATGTCCGAGCCTTTGGCGGAGATCATCACGATGGTGCGGGGAGTGCTTCAGCGAACCCCACCGGAACTGGCGTCGGACATTGCCGACCGAGGCATGGTGATGACAGGCGGTGGGGCGCTTCTGCGCAACATGGACCGTCTGCTGACGCAGGAGACCGGGGTGCCGTGTTTCGTGGCGGAGGCTCCTCAGGACTGCGTTGCCATAGGGGCCAGCCGGGCGTTGGAGAACTACGCCATCATGCGTCGCGCGATGATGCTGTACTAGGCACTCGATTCGCTCGCGAGCGTCACCGATCGATCCCTCCACCGGAGCCCGTGGAGGGATCGTTGCCGATGCGGGCTAGTGCGGATCGGCGTGGGTGTCGCCGGCGAGGTAGTAGACGATGTGCTGAAGGTGGACCACCGGGTCGATCTGTTGCACCTGGACCCGCCGCGGCACGGTCAGCGAGATGGGCGCGTAGTTCAGGATGGCTTCGATCCCCGCCGCCACCAACTCATCGGCGACCGACTGAGCGGCCTCGGAGGGGACGGCGACTATGGCAATCCTGATGCCCTCGGACTTCACAGTCGGTGCTATCTCTTCCGGCGGATGCACCCGGAAGCCGGAGATCACCTGACCGAGCTTGGCACTGTCGCTGTCAAAGACGTGAGCAATGTAGAAGCCGCGCTCATAGAAGCCAGCGTAGTGCATGACGGCCTGGCCAAGCGCGCCCGCCCCGACGAGGATCATCGGCCAGCGCCGGTCCAGTCCCAGAATCCTCTCCAGCTGCGCCCTCAGGTTCGCCGTCTGGTAGCCGGTGCCCTGCTTGCCGAAGCGCCCGAAATACGAGAGGTCCTTACGGATCTGGGCCGAACTGAGGCCTAGCCGAGTCGCCAGGTCCTGGGAAGAGGTGACTTCGATGCCTGCCGCCTCCATGTAGCGGAGGGTGCGAAGGTAGAGTGGCAGGCGCGCCACCACCATATCGGGAACCTGGGTGTCCGGCATCTCGCCGAGTCTCCGGCTGCGCAGTTGGACATGAAGATTAGCATGATGGAACATTGGCGGCAAGCGCAACTAGACCAATGCGGGACCTGATGCGGAGTTCGAGCGCGTGCTGCCGTCGGAGTGAGTGAGGAGAGTGCGTGGTGCGCTCGGGATTAGGGCTAGGCGATACCATCGCGGCGATAGCCACTCCCTTGGGGGTGGGGGGCATCGGCATCGTCCGCTTGAGCGGGCGCGACAGCCTTGCCATCCTCGAGTCCCTCTTCCGACCGGTGAGCACGTCGCCCTCGGCGCATCCGCGCTCGCTCTGCTTGGGCCACATTGTGGACCCGATAGCACGAGACAAGGTTGACGAGGTGCTAGTCAGCTACATGCCGGCCCCTCACACCTACACGCGTGAGCCGGTGGTGGAGATCAACGCACACGGCGGGGGACTGGTCCTGCGGCAGGTCTTGCGTCTGTGCCTGAGCCAGGGCGCCAGGCAGGCCGAACCGGGGGAGTTCACGCTTCGTGCCTTCATCAACGGACGGATCGACCTGACGCAGGCTGAAGCTGTCCGCGACCTGGTATCCGCTCGAACTGAGGGCGCCCAGCGACAGGCTTTGGCGCAGTTGGGCGGTGGCCTTGGCGCGCGGGTGCACCAGTGTCACGAGGGCCTCCAACGCGCGCTGATGCTCGCGGAGGCGGCGATCGACCTCGATGAAGCTGTGGAGCGGGACGTGATCGAGGAGGAGCTAGCGCCGGCCATTGCCCTCTTGGAAGAGCTCACAGCCTCGGTGCGTCGAGGCAGGCTGTGTCGCGAGGGATTGCGAGTGGCCATCGTTGGCAGCCCCAACGTGGGCAAGTCCTCTTTGCTCAATGCGCTGCTGCGTTCCGACCGAGCAATCGTCACCGACATCCCGGGCACCACCAGGGACACTCTGGAGGAGGCAGTCGACCTCGGCGGGATGGCGGTCACCTTCGTCGACACGGCCGGGCTGCGGGATGACCCCCGCGATGATCCGGTGGAGCGTCTGGGTCAGGAGCGATCGCGTCGGGCCTTGGACAGCGCCGACTTGGCGCTCCTGGTGCTGGACGCCAGCCGCCCTCTCAGCGCCGCCGATCGGGCCGCTGCCGCGGAAGCGGAGCGGTCGCCCCTGATGCTGACGGTTTGGAACAAGATCGACCTGTCGCCACCCAAGGAGAGTAGGCCGGCAGGCCCGCCGGAGGTTGCGGTGTCCGCCCTCACCGGCCAGGGCCTGGAGGACCTCGAGCAGCTCGTTGTCGAGCTTGCGCTCGGGGCCGAGGGCGATGGAGATGAGGCCCCGCTCACCAGCGAGCGCCACGCCGTAGCCGCCCAGCGGGCCCTTGGGGCGGCGCTGGCGGCGCGCGAGGCGCTCGAGGAAGGCCACCCCCTGGACCTGATCGCGCAGGACCTACGGGACGCCGGTCACCATCTGGGCGAGATCACTGGGAAGACGGTCGATCGGGATTCGTTGCTCCGGCTGTTCGGCACCTTCTGCGTGGGGAAGTAGAGCGGTGCTAGAAGACGTCGAACCAGATGAGCACGCCCATCAGTACGAAGAACACCGCCGAGATGCGCTTCAGCACTTCGGCCGGCACCAGCCTGGTGAGTGCCTCTCCGAAGGCGACACCGATGAAGGTCACTAGGCCAAGGGCGAGAAAGGCGCCGATGAACACCGGGATCGGTGCCTTGTGCTTGGCAGTCATGTTGATGACCGCCAACTGCGTCTTGTCTCCCAGTTCGGCGACAAAGAGCAGGGCGAACGTACTGAGCATTACTTTCCAGTCCACGTCAGGCTCCGAGTTGTGCCTTGGGCCCGGGCGAAGCGGAGGGGACCCCTCGACAATCCATCCCGGACAAGGTGGCTATTCTAGAGCGCAAGGGGCGGCGGCGGCAACGCCGGCTCCGGCAGATCAGCCTTAGGAAGGCGCATCATGACAGGTTCCCGCATCCCCGAGCTGTCCATCAACAACCCGGTCTCGAACGCGGGAGGCTCTTCGCCAGGAGGCGCCCGGCCAAACCGGGACCTTTCGTGGATTCCGGTGGTTAGTTTCATGTTGGTCCACTTCTTTGGCACCGGCGCCTTCACGCCGTACCTTCAGCTCTATTTCCAGGAGAAGGGCCTCTCGCCGGTGGCAATCGGCACGCTCACCGGCATCGGCCCAGCACTGGCCGTCATCATGCCCGTGTTCTGGGGAGTCGTGGGCGATCGATCGCGGCGGGTCCGGATTCTCCTGGCGTTCACGTCCACAATGGCGGCAGTGTCGTTTATGGGGTTGTCGCTCGGCAATAGCCTGGCGGTGTTGGCTGTCCTGATTGCCCTCTTCAACGCCTTCTCTCTGGCCAGTGGGCCGCTCAGCACCGCCATCATCCTGGAGGAGGCCGACCGGCTGCGAACCGGCTACGGTCCACTCAGGATGTGGGGGTCGGTCGGTTTCGCCATCGGTATACTCAGTGCCGGCAGACTTGTGGCGCGCTACGGCACCGAGGCTATCTTCATCGCCTACGCTGTGCCGACGCTGCTTAGCCTGGTGCCTCTCCTCTGGCTGCGAGAGGGAGCGGTGAAAACCGGCGGCTTCTCCACTGGAGACATCCTCAAGGTTCTGTCGAACCGGACCCTCCTGATCCTATTGGCTATCGCTTTCGCCTGGCGGGTAACCTCGGCCGGGTACTACACCTTCTTCACCATTTACATAACGGACATGGGGGCCAGCCCTACCATGGTCAGCGTTGCTTGGGCACTAGGGCTGGTGGGGGAGGTTACGGTGCTGCGCCTCTCCAACCGAATTGCCGGAAGGGTGGGCATATCGGGCCTGCTGGCGATGGGGCTCCTGGGCTCGGCGCTGCGCTGGTTCGCCTATTCGCTGGCACCGGGACCGGAGTGGACTCTGCCCTTCCAGGTGCTGCATGGGCTCACCTTCGGGGCCACGACCACGGCGGCCGTGTTGGCCGTGGACCGGATCTTCCCCACCGAACTCCGATCCACGGGGCAGGGCGTGCTGAACATGGTCATGTGGGGTCTTGGCGGCTTGCTGGGATCTCTCGCCGTGGGCGTCCTCTTCCAGGACATTGGGCCACGGTGGATGTTCGGCCTGAGCGCGATCGGCGCGGGCGCAACCGGCTTGGCGTTACTCATCGCCTTGCGGATGGGACGCTGGAAGATGCCGCAGTTCTAGCCTGAACGACCGCCGGCGGGCCGGGTGCCTCAACCGCCTGTCCAGTGGACATAGCAGGGCCCCACTTCGTGCGGAAGTGGGGCCTTGGGTGAGTACATGCCACCCAAAGTGAGGGCGTCGCGGCATTCACGCGGATCTTGGTGGGCGACGATGCGGCCTATACCCTCCTCCTACACGCGCATGGTCCGCCACTTGCCGGTACGATAGCGCAGTGTCGTAGCGGTAGCGCGAGCCGCGCCGTCGAGCGTGTTGGCGATATAGATGCCCGAGAGGCCCCAACCCAAGACCGG
Source organism: Anaerolineae bacterium (assembly GCA_040768685.1). Classification (GTDB taxonomy): domain Bacteria; phylum Chloroflexota; class Anaerolineae; order DRVO01; family DRVO01; genus Ch71. The sequence continues at coordinate 1,657,394 of JAXGMM010000001.1, read as the reverse complement.
GCCGAACAGGTATGAGAAGGGCAGCCGGAACAGCCATACTCCCAGGAAACTGGAGAGCATCGGGAATCGGGTGTCGCCGGCCCCGCGCAGGCTGCCGGCAGTGACCTGGGCGACGGCCTGGAACGGCTGTGAGAGGGCGAGTACGGCCAGGGCTTGGGTTCCGAGCGTGATGATCTGAGGGTCGTTGGTGAAGAGACTCATCACCTGACGGCCGAATACCGCCATCATGCCACCCATGCCCGTCATCCAGATGACCGCCATCAGCGTCGCGTGGCGGGCAGCACGATCGGCGAGGTCGGCGCGTCGGGCTCCCAGACACTGGCTCACCATGGCGGTCGCGCCGAGGGCGAAGCCCATGCCGGGCTGGAAGGCGAGCGAGATGGCCTGGAAGGTGATGCGCTGGGTGGCGTACACCACCGTGCCCAGGCTGATAGCTACCACGCCGTAGAGCAGATTGCCCCCGCTGACAAACAGCTGCTCGCCCATGGAAGGGAGCCCAAGCCGCAAGAGGCGCCGGATCATGTCGGGGTTGATACCCCAGCCGGACCAGCCGCGAATGGTGACCCCGTGCTTACCGGAGAACAGGGCAATGAGAAGGATGACCGTGCCGACTGCGCGAGCGATCGTCGCCCCCCAGGCGGACCCGGCCACTCCCATGGCAGGCAGGCCTAGATGCCCGAATATGAGCACGTACGACACGGCGATGTTGATCAGATTGATGGCGCCCGTGACCTTCATCGGCGTCCGCGTGTCGCCGCGCCCGCGCAGGGCCGCGCTGCACACCAGCATGCTGACCAGAAACACGCTGGCTCCGGTCACGACTCGCAGGTAGCTGGAGCCCTCAATGACCACGTCCGGGTCAGCGCCGAGGGCGCGGATGATGTCAGCAGAGAAGGACAGACCAACTACGCCGAACACAATCGAGGCAACTAGGCCCAGCGAGAGCGACTGCTTGACGACGCTCCCGGCCTCTTCGGGATGCCCGGCCCCGGTCACTCGCGCCACCAGTACCGTGGTCCCCGTGGTCAGTGCGGCGATGCTGGCCTGCAGCACCATCATCAGCTGGGTGCAGGTACCGATCCCCGCCACCGCCGCCGCGCCCAGGCGCCCCACCATGGCCATGTTCGCTGTGCCGAGGGCGGTCTGAAACAGGTTCTCGATGATGATGGGCCACGCGAGGCTGTTGACTGCCCGGCCTACATCGGCGGCTGACTCGGGCACAACGGCACGCCTCCGCGATGGCGCGCCGGCAGCCGTCGGTGTGGCCGAACTCGTCTGTTGGGACAAGAGAGGAACCTCCGGCGCGAGACTTGGGTCCGTCGAGAGCGTTGTCAGGTCCCGACGGGCGGGGCGGGAGTCTAGACCTCTATGTCACGCCACTTGCCGGAGCGGTAGCGAAGCAACTGCGCCACGCTGCGGACCACCGCGTCGAGAATGTTGGACATGTAGATACCAGACAGACCCCAGCCCAGCACCGGGCCGAAGAGGTAGCCCAGGGGCAGGCGGATGACCCACACGCCGAGAGTGGTGCTGAACATCGGGAACTGAGTGTCGCCTGCGCCCCTGAGGCTCCCGGCCAGGACTTGGGCGATGCCCATGAAAGGCTGAGAGAACGCAATGACCTTGAGGGCATCGACGCCAAGGACGATCATCTCCAAGTCATCGGTGAATATCCGCATGATGGGTCCGGCGAAGGCAACCATCAGTACGCCCATGATGGTCATCCAGGCGACGGCCATCTTGACCGAGTACCAGGTAGAGATCTCGCTGAGGTCGGCTCGCCGAGCCCCTAGACACTGGCCCACCATGGCAGTGGCGGCCATAGCGAATCCCAGGCCGGGCATGAAGGAGATCGACAGCGCCTGAAAGGTGATCCGCTGTACGGCGTAGACGGTGGTGCCAAGGGAGATGGCGATGATGCCGTAAATGAGCATGCCACCACTCATCGCCAGCTGCTCCAACATGGAGGGAGTGCCCAGCCTGGTGATGCGCACGTAGATGCTGGTGTTCGGGAGCCAGCCGTCTAGGCCGCGTATGTTCAGCACGCCCTTGCCGCGCACGAGCAGCCAGAGAAGGATGGCCACACCGATAGCCCGGGAGATAGCGGCGGCCCAGGCCGCTCCATCAACGCCGAGGGCCGGCAATCCCAGCTCCCCGAAAATGAGCAGGTAGGCGACCGCGACGTTGATGACGTTGATCAGGCCGGTAACGACCATGGGCGTGCGCGTGTCGCCCGCGCCGCGCAAGGCTCCGCTGATCACGAACATCCCCAGCAGTACCAAGCCGGACACCATCGTGATCCTAAGGTAGCCGCCACCCAGGGCCACCACATCGGGCTCGGCCCCGAGCATCCTGATCAGGGAGTCGGAGTAAAGGTAGCCGATGAGACCCAGAACCGCAGCGAGGATGGTGCCCAGGACCAGCGACTGCTTGGTGATGAGGTTGGCCTCATCGTCTTGGCCGGCGCCGATGGCGCGGGCGATAAGCACGGTGGTGCCGGTTGTGACTGCCCCAAAAGCCGCCTGCAGTACGAAAAGAATCTGCGTGGCCGTGCCGACACCGGCGACCGCGGCCGCGCCCAGGTCCGCCACCATGATCATGCTGGCCGTTCCGAGCGCTGTCTGGAACAGGTTCTCCAGAATGACCGGCCACGCCAGGGTGTTCACGGCCCGGCCGACATCAGCCGGAGAGGAAGGGACGGTGGCGCGCCGGCGGCTTACTGCTCGTTTGGCAGGTACCACGGCGGCCCCGGCATCGGCTTGTGTTTCTGCGGTCATCGGCTGTCTCCGCCTCGCCGTGGAGGACGGCGAGACACTCCTCCTCTGTTGTGCGGCGGGGCGGCCTGGGTGCCACGAAGCTGGCCACAGCCGGCCCCGATCGACACCCCACGGCTGAATCTGATGGTCACTGGTATTCTAGCCCGGGTAAGCGGTTCGCGGAAACGCTCTATGGTATCGAGCGAAGAAGCCGACAGCTCGCATCCCGCCACGGGATTGAGCGGTATCAGGTTGACGTGCGACGGCACCGCGCCGATGAGCGATACCAGCCGTCGTGCGTGCTCGGGGGAGTCGTTGACGCCGGCCGCCATGACGTACTCGAAGGTCACTCGCGAATTGTGGACGCGCGCGTACGTTCGGCAGGCAGCGATCAGCCGCTCCAAGGGGACCTGCCGCGCATACGGCACGAGGTGGGCACGAGTCTCGTCGTCGGGACCGTGCAGGGATACGGCCAGGCGCACCGAGTACGGCTCCCCGGCGAGCGCAACTATGCGGTCCGGAAGCCCGATCGTCGACACAGTGATGTGCTGCGGGTTGAGCGACAGTCCGCCTGGGTCAGTGAGGACGCCAATCGCCTTGACCACCGCCTCGTAGTTTAGCAGGGGCTCACCCATGCCCATGAACACCACGTTGGTTACTCGACTGCCGCGGCGAGCGAGCAACCGGGCGAAGTGCATGACCTGGTCGACTATCTCCCCCGAAGTCAGGTTGCGGCGGAAACCAGCGCGTCCGGTGGCGCACATCAGGCAACCTAGGGCGCAGCCCACCTGGCTGGAGACGCAGAGGGTGTAGCCGTAGTCCTCTTGCATCATGACGGTCTCGACGGTCTCGCCGCCCGCGAACTGGAGCACATGCTTCCGGCTCCCGGCCGAGTCTGCGGTCTTGGCGATCGACTGCGCGGGGGCGAGAGTGAACTGGGCGGAAAGCGCCCGCCTCACGGCGCTAGGCAGGTTGGTCATTGACTCGAAATCGGTAACCAGGTGCTGATAGGCCCAGGACCAGACCTGGCGGGCGCGGAAGGAGGCCACACGCGAGGACTCCACCCAAGCCTCCAGGTCGGCGCGGCTGAGGTCGTAGAAGCTGCGCCGGCGTCCGGCGGGGTCTGGCGTGCTTTCCGAGCGGCCCTCTATCACGAGGGTCTATGCCTCCAGGCATCCAGCAGGTCCGCCATTCCACGGAAGGACGCCGTCGGCTTCGGCTCGTAGGCGGCAAGTTGTGCCTCGGTGCTGATGCCGGTGAGGACAAAGACCGTGATCATCCCGGCACGCTGGCCGCCGAGGATGTCCGTCTCTAGTCGGTCGCCCAGACAAGCGACGTTGTGGGGAGCCAACCCGAGGTGGCGGCAGGCCCAGTGGAAGATGCCCGGTTCGGGCTTACCGATCACGACGGGCTCGCGTCCGGTTGCCGCCTGGATGGCAGCGACGATGGCACCGTTGCCCGGGATCTGCCCGAGCGGAGTGGGCAGCGTAAGGTCAGGATTGGTGGCGATGAACTCCGCACCGCCGCCGATGGCCAGCACGGCGTCCTGCAGGTGCTGAAAGGTCAGCCGGCGGTTGAGCCCAACCACCACGTAGCGCGCCTTTCTGTAGTCGGGAGTCACCCGCATCTTGCTCTCCGCCAGTGCCTCAAACAGCCCGTCGCCACCGATCCCGTAGACGTGAGAGCCTTCGGGAGCGGTGCGGTCAAGGTAGTCGGCTGTGGCCAAGGCCGAAGTCAGGATACGCTCCTGGGAAACCACTATCCCCATCGCCGCGAGCTTGGCGGCGTACTGCGCTGGGGTTAGGCTGGAGTTGTTGGTGAGAAGGGTGAAGGGTGTCTCCTGTTCGGTGAAGGCAGCCAGGAGTTCGCCGGCCCCCGGCACCGGCTCAGTGTCGTGGTAGAGCACCCCGTCCATGTCGATCACCCAGCCCTGAACTCGCGACAGCGACGAGGGCGGCGAGGGACGAAACACGGTCATCTCCTTTGGAGGACGTACAGGTAAGGTCGCTGACCAAGCAGGTCAATGACAAAGCAGCGCTCGATGTGAAAGCGGCGGCCCCTGTTGAGCAAGCGGTCTGTCATGTCGCGAAGCGGTGTGAGGAAAGTCATCCGCCCGCCAGGCCTTAGCACCCGAGCCGCCTCGGTAAGCAGGCCCCGATAGAGCTCCTCGAGACCCCCTGCCACCTGTATCTGGATGCCGTGCGGCGGGTTGGATGCTAGCGCATCAACGGACTTCGGCGGCAGCGGGAGTGCGGCGGCGTCCCAGTGCATGATGGCTCGCGGCTTGTGTCGGGGCCCGAAGTTGGCCGCCGTAGCGGCCACTGCCGTGCCGGAGACGTCGCCGGCAAGGATGTACTGGTGTCTCCAGTTCTCGGCCCTCTCCAGTGCTATGCTGCCGGAACCGCAGGTGGGATCGACGAAAACGTCGTCCGGCAGTGGGCGGGTCAGTTGCGCCATGGCGTAGGCAACGGGGCCGGGAAGAGACGCCGGCAGGCTGACTGCCCTGGTGCGGAGGTGCAGGGGCCTGGGCGCCATCGCGGCACACAGTCGGGCGTTGTCGCCCTCAAGATGCAGCCACAATCGCAGCGTGGCCGGCCCGCCCGTCGGCCGCAGCTTCCAGGTGGTGTGCGCCGTCAGGCCGTCCTCGACCGCTTTCAGCGCGTCCAGGCGGCGATAGGCTCTCTCGTCCCGCATAGAGCATGTGAGGGAGAAGGTAGGTGTCCGGGGCATGCGCCCGGAACGCTCCGTGACGGAGAGCACGGGTTCCAGCGAGGTCCGCGACACTAGGCTGGTCAGCGTGTGCAGGTCCCGGTAACGAGGGCCTATCTCAGCGAAGTCGCGCAGCACTACCCATGCGTCGTTGATGGAGCGCATGGCGAGCAATGCACCGGAGTCGCCAACCCCCTTTAGGCGCAGTTCGGTACTGGAGTGCGCTTCCAGACTCGCGCCGGGCGCCCGGATCGACAGCTCCTCGCACGCGACGCCGTCCAGACCCATGGGCATGGTCAGGACGAACGAGGGCTCAGAGCTTCTTGTCGGCGTCTTCATGCCGGTACTCGATCCGAATTGGCGTCCCGGTGAAGGGATACCGCTCGCGAATGCGGTTCTCGATGAAGCGAGTGAAGCCGAAGTGCACCAAGCGCCGGTCGTTGACGAAGAACACGAAGGTAGGGGGATCGACCATGGGCTGCGTGACGTAGTAGACGCGAAGCCGGCGTCCGCCCTTTGATGGCGGGTTAATGCGAGTGCCGACCTCTCTCACCAGCCGGTTCAGGTCGCCGGTTGGGACCCGAACGTGGCGCTGGTCGTTTACCTCAACCGCTGTAGCCAGCGCCTTGAACACGCCTTCGCCGGTAAGGGCGGACACGAAGTGCACGGGCACGTAGGGCAGGAACTTCAGTTCCTGGCGCACGCGGAGGAGCGCCTGATTGCGTGCTTCCTGGCCGGTGGGCATTAGGTCCCACTTGTTGATGACGACCACAACGCTCTTGGCGGCTTCGAGTATGTATCCGGCCACATGGGCGTCCTGCGCCGTCACCATCTGTGTGGCGTCCAGCACAAGGAGGGCTACGTCGGCGCGCTCCACCGATTTGAGGGCTCGCAGGACGCTGTAGCGCTCCACTCCCCGGTCGATGCGGCCGCGGCGCCTGATGCCGGCAGTGTCGATCAGGGTGATCGTCTCGCCCTGGAATGTCACTTCGGTGTCGATGGCGTCCCGGGTAGTACCGGCGACGTCGCTGACGATCACCCGGTCCTCGCCAAGCAGACAGTTGAGTAGGGCGGACTTGCCAACGTTCGGACGGCCGACGATGGCGATCTGCACGCCGGCGGCCTCTACCTTCTCCGGGGCCTCCAGACCGCGCAGCTGCTGAACAACGGCGTCCAGGAGGTCGCCGGTGCCGATGCCGTGGAAGGCGCTTATGGGGTAGGGCTCACCCAAGCCAAGAGCGTAGAACTCAGCCGCCGACTGTCGGAGATCGGCGTTGTCGGCCTTATTGGCCGTCAGGACGACCGGCTTGTTGGTCCGGCGCAGAATGTCGGTGACTGCCTCGTCCGCGGCGCTGAGGCCGGATGCCGCGTCCACCACCAGGACGATGACGTCGGCCTCTTCAATGGCGATCTCCGCCTGCGTCTTCATGGCCTGCACGAAGGGAACGGAGTTCACGGCCAGAGGCTGCCATTGGCCCTCGACCCCAGCCGCCGGTATCACTTCCAGGCCGCCGGTATCTACCAGCAAGAAGCCAACGCCGGCCCACTCGGCCTCGGCATAGAGCCGATCGCGCGTGGTTCCAGGCAGGTCCTCAACGATGGCCTGTCGTCGACCGACGATTCGGTTGAATAGGGTGGACTTGCCAACGTTAGGGCGCCCAACCAGGGCCACGATCGGTAGTGCCATGTGCATCTCCAGGCGAAGAGTATAGCACGTGCCGACGATTAGGACAGCTTCTGTGATTCTGCATCAGGGTTGACGCAGCACAAGGGGGCCGGAGCAGGCTGCCGTGCCGCCCCGGCCCCCAGCGCGGGCACTGGCCGCTGATAGGCTACGCCACGGGCGTGACTAGGGTTCCTATGCCGGCGATGGTGGCAGTGATCTCGTCGCCGCTCTTGAGGAAGATGCTCTTCGCCGCGCCGACACCGGACGGAGTGCCGGTCATGATGATGTCTCCCGGCTCCAACGTCATGATCTTGCTGGCGTACGATACGATCTCGTAGACGTCGAACACCATGTTGGCGGTGTTGCTGGACTGCATCACCTCGCCGTTGACGGAGAGGCTGATGTCCGCGTTGGTGGGATCGAAGTCACCGTCGTTGACGACGAGGCACGGCCCCACCGGTGCAAAGCCGTCATGCCACTTGCCGCACAGCCACTCGTGGAAGGCCGTCCGCTCCTGCTGCTCCCGGTTGGGATTGAGCTTCAGGTCGCGGTTGCTCATGTCGAGGCCGATCGTGTAGCCGGCGATGGCGTCGTTGGCGTCCTCGACCTCGATATCCTTCACGTGAGCGCCGATCACCACGGTAAGCTCGACTTCCCAGTCTATGTGCTCGGGTGAGAAAGCAGGCAAGGCGATCGGGGCGTGTGGACCGCGAATGGTGGTGGTCGGCGGCTTCATGAAGAAGAACGGGAAGGTCTTCTCCTTGTGCAGAGGCTTGCCACCGCCCTCACGGACATGCTCGGCATAGTTGCCCGCCAGGCAGAGCACCTTGTTGGGCATCGGGAACGGCGCGTCGAGCCAAAGGTCCTCGATAGGCAGCGACATATCGTCGGTGTCGGACATGAGCTCGGCGACGGACTCTAGGTCTTGCAGAATACCGTACTTCGACCAGTTCGGCGGGAGAAAGTCGATGACGCTACCCTCTACCGGGGGCAGCAGGGGCAAACGGGAGTACATGGCCAGGTGGTTCATCTGGTAGGCGTTGCTCACCGGCACCACATGGTCGTCGAAGTAGAACGCCAGCGCCGAGCCGGGAACGGAATTGCCGAGACGGCACAGCCTCATCTATCCCTCCAGTCTTGCCTCAGTATGAACGGACGCTAAGGGTTATACACCCAATCGACTACGGCGACCTGCCGACCTCCCTCTCCGGGCTGGCAGCGATCCGGCGTAAAGTCGATGTTGAGTTGGGGCGAGATGATGGCGCCCGTAGTCTGATCGATTACTGCCAAGGTGAAGCGCTCGGCCTTCTCGTAAGGACCGGGATAGAGATAGAACTCGTAGTACCCCTCGCCCTCACCCCGGCCGGCGGCCTCTGTCGTCGCGACGGACTCGTAACCAAACGCGTTCCACAGCTTGAGCGTCTGGCCCGCCACCAGGTTGCCGTAGGCATCGTACACCACTCCCTGTACGGCGGTTCGATCGCAGTTGGGCTCGTACCGCACCGGGCTGCGCGGAATGAACAGCGGCAGCGGCGTCGCCGTCGCCGTGGGCGCCGGCGTGTTGGTCGGTGTGGGCGTGCCGGTTGGTATCTCCGTTGGCGTCGGCGTGACGGAAGGCGTCGGCGTCACGGTCGCCGTCTCAGTGGCGGTTGGCTCCGGACTCGGTGTGGGCGTCCAGGTGGAGAATGGCGTCGGAGTCGGCGTCCCTGGTCCGACAAGAGGACCTCCGCCGGGCACCGTCATGGCCACTGTCGGCCGGCCGGCAGGCGGCCGCCATCCAGACTGCAGCGCTTGCCGGATCCGCGCCTGATTGGCAAACACAAGCACTACCGCGGAGAGGAGAGTCATAGCTGCCAGGGCTATGGCCAGGAATCGCCCGCTAGGACGGCGATCGTTGTCCTGTGCGAGGGTCGCCTCCCACCCGTACCGTGCATAGGCGTCTTCGGTGCGGCCCCCGCCGGCCGGAGCGAGCTTCGCTTTCGGGTCGTTGTACCGTGGGCAGGCGACGTGGCCGGCGGATAGGCAGTACTTCTCCTGGTCATCGGGATGGATCGCCATGGGAGCTGCTGCCCGGTGGCACCGGTGGATGGGCGTCGCGTAGACGAAGAAGGAGTTGTGGTCCTGGGGCAAGCCCAGGTGCGGGCAGTACTGCGGTTCTCGCTGCGCCATGGTCAGCGCACCTTCTGGAAGTTCACTTCCATGATGACCTGGCCCACGAAGTTCGGCTCATCCAGGTCGATCCAGACCTGCTGCGAGGTGGTCTTGTAAGCGACAACGGACAGGTTGAACTGGCCTCGGGTGAGGCAGAACTCGTAGGTGCCATCGGCGTTGATGGGAGGCCAGTTCTCTTCACCGACCACCAGACGATTGTCGGGCCACCAGTCGACCGCGACAGCTACCTGCGGGGTGATGTTGATTCCCTGTTCGTTGTAGACGCGTCCGAACACCTTGGCACACACGTCTACCGTGCCCGGCGCCAGTTGCTTAATCGGTTCGCCCTTGAGTATGAAGTCGACCGATCCGGGGTACGCTGTCGGGTAGGGCGTGTAGGTAGGCTGCGGAGTGAAGGTGGGCGTCGCAGTCTCGACGCCGGCGGCCGACGTGCCGGGTAGAGCCGTCGTCTGAGTCGGGGTGGGCCAGGTCGGCGTCCAGATAGGCGACTCCGTCAGTGGCGAGCTGAAGGTGGTTGTGGCAGCGGGCAGGGTAGGGTACGTGCCTGCCGGCTCCTGGGTGGGGGGCGGTGCAGGACTCGGCGGCGCCACGGACGGCTGTGGCGTGGCCGGTGGTAAGGAGACCACAGTCGCTTCAATAGCGGTGGTTGGTTCTGCCGCTGCGGGATGACCGGTAGGGGTCCAGGTCGGGAAGGGAGTCATTGTCGGCGTCACCGAAGCGGAGCCGTCGCTTCCGCCCATGGCGAGGGCGGTGGGCAGAGGCGGGGCGGACATCTCGCTCAGCAGGATGGTGGCTGCGCCTACGGCCGCCGCGAAGAGAAGCAGCATCGGCAAGGTATAGGCGATGAAACGGCGCACCGGCAGGCCAAGGATGCGGAAGGAGTGACGTCGGGGTCGCCGGGTCTGGTCCTGCGGAACCGGCAGCGCGTTGGGATCCGTCAGCCGCGGGCAGGAGATGTGCAGCGACGCCAGGCAATACTGCTCCTGATCCTGCCGGCGGACCATGAGTGGCTGCTCCCACCGGTAGCATCGGTGCCGACGCGTGGCCTGGTGATAGAAGGAGTCGCGGTCGTCTGCCTTCCCCAGATAGCGACAGCGAGTGTAGTCCAGAGGGTGGCGTTCGCTCATGGCTTCTCCGTGGCTTTCGTGCCCGGTTCCTGCATCCTACCCACCACGGGGATCTCTTCGGGCACCTCGCCAGGGGTGCCATAGTAATAGCCGTAGTAGTAGTGGGAGTAATAGTAGCCAAGTTCGGACTGTCGCACCTTGTTGAGGACCGCCCCGATGATGTCGATGTTGCTTCGCTTGAGAGTCTCGTAAGCCTTAAGCACCAGGTCCCTGCGTGTGCTCCTCGCCGAGGTCACCAAAAGGGCCGCGTCGGCATGCGACGCGAGCAGCATCGCGTCGGTCACCGACAAGACCGGAGGGCTATCGAGGATCAGCATGTCGCAGCGATCACGCAGGATGGACAGGAGATCCTGCGCCCGCTGGGAGGCCAGCATGTCGAGCGGGTTCGGCGGCAACGGCCCACTCGTTATTACGCGAAGCCCAGGCACGTCTGTCTCGTGGAGGGCATCGTCTACACTAAGGCTCTCATCCATGATCAGGCTGGTCAAGCCGAGGCGGTTGGGTAGGCCGAAGAATCGATGCAGCGTCGGCCGGCGCAGGTCCGCATCCACGATGATGGCGGTGCGCCCTTCCTGGGCAATGGCCACCGCCAGGTTGGACGACACCAAGCTCTTGCCTTCGCCAGGCTGGGCGCTGGTGACCAGGAGACGTCCGCGCCTCATGTCCGGGCGCGCGAAGCGTATGTTGGTCCGCAGGGTACGGAACGCCTCAGCGATGGGCGAGCGCGGGTAGTTGCGCGCCACCAACTGCTCGATGGGATCGTCCTGAGTATCTCGGCCGCCAATCCGGGCCACCGCGCCGAGCACGGTCAAGCCCAGAACGTCCTCGAGTTCTTCCGGCGTGGCCACCGTGTAGTCGAGCGACTCCGGAATGAGGGCCAGCAGGAGGCCGACAAGGAGCGATATGGCAACCCCAATGAGCAGATTCCTGGCGAAGGGCCGCGGAAGGGGCGCCACCGGCACGCTTGCCGGATCCAGTACCGTGATGGCGTACGGGGCCACAACGCCGCCGGCGCTGCCGGAGTCAATCAGCACCTGGCGCAACGAGTCGATGGTGGCCTGGACATCGAGCAACTGGGCCGAAAGACCGGCGATTCCCTGGTCTCGGTCGGGGGAAGGGGGCTGCGACCGGTACTCGGCCAGCCTGACCCGCGTCTCCTCCGCCAGGTCCAGGTAGTAGTTCAGTTCGTCCTGGGCCCTGGCGGTCATGGCGGCCAGTTCGGGAGATGCGGCTTCAACGCCGATCGTGTGCTGTAACTGGTCCGCAGTGAGGGCGAGGACAGTCTGCGCCACTCCGTTGGCCACCCTCTCGGCCTGCTGAGGGTAGTTGGACGTTGCCTGCACCCGAAGTAGATGCGTCCCCGGAACGTGCCAGACAGTGACGCTCTTGAGCAGGTCCGTTGGGGACATGCTCAGCTCCGAACGGACTATCACCTCTTCGGCGAAGGTCCGTGTGCCCATGTAGGCCACGAGCGTCGGCGCGAGAGCATCCGCCAGGTTGACGGTAGCCTGTGGATCGGCGGTGGGATTGCTGTTGACGATGGAGAGCGTTGCCTCGGCCCGATACAGGGGCAACTGCGCCAAAGTGAACCAGAGCGCGACCGCAGCGCCGACCAGCAGCGTCAGGATGAGGAGCCAGGCTCTCCGCTTAAGAGCTTGCCAGACATATGTCAGACTCATCGGATAACGTCCTCACTAGCGGGGCTACATATGTGACCCGCCGAGGCCATTCTAGGTCGGCGCCCCAGGAGAGGCAACCGCTCAAGCTGTGGCCACGCGAAGACCGCTGTGCTATCCTGACCGAGCTGCCTAAGTGGATAGGGAGGATGCCCGTGAAAGCCCTGGTTATTGATGCCGTGGGTTCTATCGACGTGCGCGACGTGCCTTACCCGGTCCCAGGTCCCGGCCAGGTGACCGTGCGAGTGGAGTCGTCTGGTCTGTGCGGAACCGACAGCCACATCTATCATGGTGATTTCCTCTCGAGCTATCCCGTCATACCCGGCCACGAGTTCGCCGGCACGGTGGCAGAAGTCGGGGAGGGTGTCTCCGACTGGGAGGTGGGCGCACGCGTGGCCGTCGATCCGAGCGTCTTCTGCCATGAGTGCTTCTTCTGCAAAACCGATAGAGGGAACCACTGCCTCCGCTGGAACGGTATTGGCGTGACCATGCCCGGCGGTCTGGCAGAGTACGCTGCCGTGCCTGCGGCCAACCTGTACCGTCTTGCTGATCATCTGAGCTTCGATGAGGGCGCCTTTATCGAGCCGGTGTCGTGTGTCGTGTTCGGTCATCGCCGCCTCCGGCCGCAGTCCGGCGACAAGGCGCTGGTGTTCGGAGCCGGGCCTATCGGACTTCTGCATACGCAACTCCTGGCGCGCGGCGGCGCGAGCGCCGTGACTGTAGTGGACCTGGAAGAGCGCCGGCTCGAAATGGCGCGTGCGCTCGGTGCACGGCACGCCGTTATAGCGGGCCCCGGCCAGGACGCAACGCTGGCCGAGCTGGCTCCTCATGGATATGACATTGTGATCGATGCAACCGGTGTGCCAAGGGTGGTGGAAAGCGCCTTCAAGTACGTGATGCCCACGGGAAAGATCATGTTCTTCGGTGTGTGTCCCAAGGACGAAACAATTCGGGTTTCGCCCTTCGACGTTTATCAGCAGGACCTGGAGATATACGGAAGCTTCGCCCTACGTTACACCTTCTACTATGCACGCGACCTGATGACTGATGGGGTAGTTCAGGTCGAACCGCTTATCTCCCACCACATGGATCTGGAGGAGGCGGCCGAGGCGATCATCAACCCCGCGCGTCTTGCCGGTCGCATGAAGGTTATGGTGCATCCCGGCCGGTGAAGGAGTCATAGATGACCGACTTACTGCAACCCGTCAGCCTCGCCGGGATGTCGCTGCGCAACCGCATCATGCGCTCGGCAACGGCGGAGCGCCTTGCCGAGCCAGACGGCACTCCGCTGCCCGGCCTGGCCGAGTTGATGGCCGAGCTGGCCCGCGGCGAGGTGGGACTCATCGTCCTCGGCCACACCTTCGTCCGGCCAGACGGCAAGGCGAGCCGAGGGATGGCCGGCCTATGGCGCGATGAGCAGATTCCCGCGTTTTCGCGTATCGCCAGCGCTGTCCACAGCGAAGGCGGTGCGATAGCGGTGCAGATCAACCACGGCGGCCGGCAGGCCAATCCGCAGTACATCGACGGGCAGCCAGTTGCTCCGAGCGCGTTGCGCCCAGAGGAGTGGAGGCCGGTGGCCCGGGCGCTCGACGCGGAGGAGTTACCCGGCCTAGTCCGCTCTTACGCCCAGGCGGCGCGCAGGGTGCGGGAGGCTGGGTTCGATGCGGTGCAGATCCACGCGGCTCACGGCTACCTCATCGGCCAGTTTCTCTCCCCACATGCGAACCGCAGGACGGACGGCTGGGGAGGATCGCTCGAGCATCGGGCCGAGTTCCTCCGGCAAGTGGCGGCGGCGGTGCGGGCGCAGGTGGGTCCGGACTATCCGGTGCTGATCAAGTTGGGCCTGGCGGACTTCATCGACGGCGGGCTGGCGCTGGAAGAGGGGCTGCACGTAGCGGCCATGCTCGAGGGCATGGGTATCGACCTGGTGGAGATCAGCGGCGGGGCGGGGGCAGGCAACTCCAGGGAGCGGGTCCGCCTGCTTGACGACGAGGGTTACTTTCTGCCTTGGGCGCGCCTGGTGCGGCAGCATACGTCGCTGCCCCTGGCGGTAGTGGGAGGAATGCGCTCCTTGTCGGTCATGCAGGGAGCGCTCGACGAGGGCGCGGCCGACCTCATTAGCCTGTCTCGCCCGTTGATACGCGAACCTGATCTGCCGCGCAAGCTGCGGCTAGGGCTGTCGAAGCGGTCAGCCTGTATATCCTGCAACCTGTGCAGCCGGAACAACCAGGAGCCGACTCGCTGCTGGGTCGACTGACGAACAGAGCAACTGTCTGCAGTGCAGTCCCGAGTACCGGGTACTGGATCAGAGCATAGGAGGAGCACGAGTGTGCGAGCCAGTTCACGATGTGGTTGAGTCCATCCTGCTGGAGCGGCGAAGTGTCCGCTCGTACGCAGCCGAGCCGATACCGGACGAGGCCCTGAAGCGTATCCTGGAGGCGGGCCGCCAGGCTCCCTCGGCGGCGAACCGGCAGCCCTGGCAGTTCGTGGTCGTCCGAGACCGGGAACGTCGTAAGGCGCTGGCGGAAGCCTGCAACGGTCAGATGTGGTTGGCAGACGCTGCGGTTCTGCTGGTCGGCGTGGGACTGCCGTCGATCAGCCCGCGATGGTTCTTGGTGGATATGGGCATTGCCATGCAGAACGTCGTCGTGGCGGCCACCAGCTTCGGTTACGGTACCTGCTGGATCGGCGCCTTCAACGAGGACAAGGTCAAGACGCTCCTGGACATCCCGGCCGACCTCAGGGTGGTGGCGGTGACGCCAATCGGCGTGCCCGCGGGACCGAAGCCGCTGACGCGCGGCCGCAAGGACTTCGCCGAAACGTTCCGCAGTGAGACCTATGGCGAGGGCCTCACGCTCTAGGCAAGCAGCGCGCAGCGGAACAGAACGCGGTGATCGAGTCCGGTGGGCTTTGGCTCACCGGCTCTCTTGCCGCACCAACGGCAGCCGGCCTTCTTCGGCCAGAGGCGAGTCGGGCGGCAGGCGCTGTTGCGTCAGCGGGTCGTACAGTCCTACCTGGAGACTCAGCCCGCCTGGGCAGGCTGGGATACCGGCTGCCGGAAGATGATGGCTGTCATCGATATACTGGCCGGGCAGCCACGCGGTGCTTTTGGTATCCCCCGGTTCACGATCGGACTGGGCAAGGATGTCGGCGCCGCAGGTCAGGTGGACGAAGGATAGGTATCGGACAGCGGTGGTGGACGTGGCCCGCCACAGGAGGCGAACTGTCAACTCATCGGTCCGACCGACGCAGCCGGCAGCCAGGTCCGGGCAAGGGGACAGCTCAAAGCCGTCTAGGATGGCAAGGTCCCCAAAAGCCACCGGAGCGACGGCGGCCACATTGGGCCGTTCCAGGAGCCGCTCAGCCGACGCCACCTCTATGGTCCCCAGCGTCACCTCTCGGCTCTCCTGCCAGCGATACCGCTCGCGTGAGGTCGGGTCTAGGAGTCCGGCGATGATTGTCAGCCTGCCCGGCGCGGTGTCCGCCGGCAGCAGGAGAGCGTGGCGGTCGCCAACGAAGGAACCGTTCGGCCAGGCAGTGGGGGGCCAGGTCCCGCTGGTTATGCGGGTCTCCGTAGCCGCTACCGGCCGCCCGTCCCGATCCAGCGCCTGGATGAAGAGCACCGGCTCCGAGGGGATGTCGGCGTCGGACTTCCAGAGGGACTGCACGGGCACCAGATCGCCCTGAGCGAACCGCTCTGGCCAAGGCGCCGCACCGACCAGCCGCAGGCCGTTCTCGAACCCCGCATCGATCCTCTTGAGCCCCAAATCCTCCGGAGGCGGCGCCTCTACTTCGGAGGGCAGGACCGAGACTGAGCCCAGCGTCAGCGACCGCATCGAGCTCTCATGACCTTCCGGCAGCAGCTCCTGGCCGTTATGCGAAAGAGTTAGGGTGAGATCGAGGGTCACAGCGGGCGTTCCCCAGGGAACGAGGAGGGCACGGTGCTGGACAGCGCCGGTGATCTCCAGATCCGACGCCGCCCACACCTTCCCGGAGTGGTCGACGAGGCGGAGGCTGGCGCCGTATCCTTCGCCCATCGGCGACCGCCAGTTCAGGCGGACCTGCACTACGCCGGTGCCCGAAGACACGCTAGTGGAGTGGCTTGACGCCAGCAACGCCGGCCCGCCGGTGAACTCGCCGGTGGCCCCAGGAAGCAGATCGGGGGCCCTTCCGGCGTAGGCAAGCAGGAGTGTATCGTCATCGTACCAGCGCGCGTAGGCCTGGGAAGCGGACTCCGCCAGATCGTTAGCGATCTGCGACTCCAGGATGCGCCCCAGCGACTCGTGGCTAGGGAACCAGACCACGCGGCTCCGCTCCAACAGGGCCGACAGCTCCCCGGCTCGTTCGTCGGTGCGGCGCCACCGATCGGTGGGCGCCAGGACAGGCAACCCGGAGCGCCGTGGAAGATAAGACACCGCGTATCCATACTGCCAGGGGTGAACACAGAGCACCCGGTCGTCCGGGCTGCCGGACTGCCGGATGAGCTCGAAGAGCGGCCGATAGTCGGTGGCGGCGTAGCGCACTACGCTCAGCGTGGGCCCCAGATTGAGGGCCGGCAGAAGCAGTGCTGCCCCGGCGAACGCGGCACGCACGGCGGGGCGTCGGAAGCCCTCCACCAATCCGTGTGCCGCGAGAAGGTACAGGGGCGTCGCGAACGGGAGCAGTATTCGCTGGTAGAAGCTGGGCGTGAACGGGAAGGCCAAGTGGACAAGATAGGCCAGAGCGAACGGGATGGCTCCGAGGCCGACCAGTACCCACTGCGAGCGCCGATCACCGCGCAGGGCCCGCCAGCCGATGAATGCCAGGGTGACGAGGAGCGCGGCGGCGAGGCCGGGGAGCAGCGCCGACTGTCCGGGTAGGGTGTGTCCACCGGCGAACGCAGAGACATGCTGCCACAGGTAGGTCAACGGATCGACGGCGCCATAGCCCTCGATGCCCTGCTTCTGGGCCACGTAGCCGATCAGTCGTGGTCCCGCCCAGACGATCCAGGGGAGATGGAGCAGTACGGGCAGCAGCGTCCATGAGCGCTGCCTGAGACGCGCTGCCGGACTGCCGCCGCCGGTGCGCACGATGAGATAGGCGACCTGCCCAAGCCAGAGCAGGGAGGCGTAGTACTCGGTGTAGAGGGCGGCGGCGGTGATGAGCCCGTAGGCGGCCGTGTGCAGGCTCCGCCGGCGAAGTGCTTCCTCGCGACTGAGGAGAGCAAGCCAGGAGGCGAGGGCCAGCGCCGCCGACAGGGCGTACATCCGGGCTTCCTGGGCGTGGAACACCTGTGCCGGGGCGAGGGCAAGCAGTAGCCCGGCCACGAGCGCAGTGCGCGCTCCGAGGAGTCTCCGCGCCAGAGCCCAACCGCCGATCACCACTGCCACGCTTGCCAGAGCCGAGAAGGCCCGGGCCGCAGCCGGTGCAAAGCCCAGGACCTGGGCCCACAGATGGAGCAGGAAGTAGTAGAGAGGCGGGTGAATGTCGAGGCTGGTCGCCTCAAGCATCTGCCGGACGGGAAGGCCGGCGAAGTAGATGCTCCAGCCCTCGTCCCACCAGAGCCCAAGCCGGCCGAGGTCCAAGAAACGAAGGGCGGCAGCGGTGATGATCACCGCTGCCGCGACGGCCGTACTCTGTTCGTTTGTCAGCTTGCGGGCCGCGCGATGCACTTCGCCGGCGTCCTGTGAGTGCTGTCTACCAGTGCTTGGTCCAGTTCACGATGGCGGCCTGGTGACCACCCTGACCGGGCCCGCAGTTGGCTGCGCCATCGAAGTCCACTGTCACGACCTGGGAGTTGGGGTTCTGGGCGCCCGTAGCACAGTCGCAGACATAGACGCTCACCTGCACGGCCTCAGGCTGAGGCCGAACGGGGTAGATGTCATAGTGGCCCGGGTCGTAGACGCCGGGCACGCCGCTTGGCACCGACGGAGACGATGAGTAGTACCCGCCGATCGAGTAGCAGACGCAGACGCCGTCTATCGGGTTGCCTGCCGTGTCGCGGATGGTGCTCTCCTTGCGGATGCTGGCGGCGGCGCAGTTGGCGCTCCCCTCGTCCCAGACCACCTGTCCCGTGAACTGGTAGGGCAACGGGGTTGGGGTAGGGGGCGGCGCCGGGGTGTTCGTCGGCGGCGGCGGCCCTGGCGTATAGGTGGCAGTAGGCGGTACGGACGGCGTGTTGGTCGGTTCCGGCGTCGGGGTGTTGGTCTCGGTAGGCGGCACTTCCGGCGTCGGTGACGGGGTGTCGGTGGGCGGCACCTCAGGCGTGTTGGTAGCGGTGGGCTGTGGTGTCGCCGTTGGGGTCGCCGTGAACGCCGGGGTGGCGGTGTAGGTGGGTTTGGGAGTCTTGGTCGGCGTCGCCGTAGGAGCGGGCGCTCCGCCGCCAAACGCGCATCCCGCAACGATGGCCGCACCACCAATGAGCAGGGCGAGCCGGATCGGGGCAGAACCGAGATTCATGGCAAGGTGCCTCCGTGCGCGGTCTCTGAAGAGAACCCAGTATAGCATACGTGACAGCCGCCGACAACGAGCCGGCCCCATGGGGTGAGACGCATGCATTCGGCCTTCGGCGCCGTCACCTGGTGCCTGCTTGACACCATCAGCGAGCGCTCCTATACTGGTACCATGACCTTCGGGGCAGGGTGAGGTGGACGAGCCACCGACTCCCGACCGGCGGTAGGGCGCTTCGGCGCCGAGCCCGCGAGCGTATGCTGATCTGGTCCGGTTTCCCCTTGGGAGCCAATTCCAGAGCCGACGGTACAGTCCGGATGAGAGAAGGTTGGACGTCGCACATGCGCCGTCCGGCTGAATCGGCCCCGCTGGTTGGCGGGGTTTGATTTGTTAAAGGGGGCCGGGACGCGTGCACTGGAGTCGGACCGCTCGGACAGCACTTCAGGTGACGGCATCCGCCGCGGTGGCCGTGGGGCTGGTGGCGGCCTGGGAGGGCGTCGTCGTTTTGGGTGACTACCCCAGCTTCATCATCCCGCGCCCAGGGGAGGTCCTCCGCAAGGGCGTGCAGGTGTTGTCAAACGGGACGCTCCTCCAGCACACGCTGATCACGGCGCAAGAAGTGCTGGCCGGTCTGGTCATCGGGGTGTCTGCCGCCTTGGTGGTCGGCTACCTTCTGAGCACGTCGGAGTGGTTTGAGCGCGTTCTGAGCCCGTACATCGTTGCGGCCCAGTCGGTTCCCACTGTGGCCCTGGCCCCACTTCTGGTCATCTGGTTCGGGTTCGGGGTCTCGAGCAAGGTAGCGGTCTGCGCCATGGTGGTCTTCTTCCCCATGATGGTGTCGACCCTCGTCGGTTTCAGGTCCGTGCCGGAGGACCTGCGCGACCTTATGGCGGTGATGCGAGCCAGCCGGTGGCAGGTGCTGACCAAGCTGCAGGTGCCCGCCGCATTGCCGGTACTGCTTGGGGGGTTGCGCCTCGCGGTCACGTTGGCGGTGGTAGGCGCCGTGGTCGGCGAGTTCGTCGGGGCGGATCGTGGGCTAGGCTTCCTCGTCAACCTCGCGAAGGGCCTCTTCGACACCGCGCTGATGTTCGTGGCTCTTGTGGCTCTCATGCTCATGGCCATGGTTCTCTACGTTGCAGTGCTATGGCTGGAGCGCAAGCTTCTTCGATGGAGGTACTGAGACGATGCGTGGACTATCTAGGCTACTGCTGGCGTTGCTCATACTTGCCGTGGCGACCGGCTGTTCCGGGGCCACCGCCACCGCCCCGGCGGAGTCGGGACCGGTCAAGATCGCCATGGGCTTTGTCCCGAATGTGCAGTTCACTCCGATGTATGTGGCCCTGGAGAAGGGATACTTCGCGGATGAGGGGATTGAGATCGAACTGGACTACGGAATGGAGGCCGACATCCTCGGGTTGCTGGGTGCGGGCCGACTGCAGTTCGCTATCGGCAGCGGCGACCAGGTGGTTCTGGCGCGATCGGCCGGTCTGCCCGTCGTTTACGTCTACGACTGGTACGGCCGGTTCCCGGTCTCGATAGTGTCGCTCGCCGATAAAGGCATTGAGACGGCCGCGGACCTCAAGGGCAAGACGGTGGGAATCTCCCATCTAGCCGGAGCGTCCTATGTAGGTTGGCGGGCCTTGGCGGAGGCGGCCGGCCTGGCGGACGATGATCTCACGCTGCAGGCAATCGGCTATACGCAAGTGGCGGCCCTGACGTCGGGACAGGTGGACGCGGCGGTGTGCTACTTCATGAATGAACCGGTGCAGCTTGAGGCGTCGGGCGTGGCCGTGAACCAGATCCTAGTCAACGACCTGGTCCCTTTGCCCTCGAACGGCATCATCACCAACGAGACCACGATCGCCGCCAACCCGCAACTCATACGGCGGCTTCTGCGCGCCTTTGATCGCGGCCTTCGCTACACGCTGGACAATCCCGACGAGGCCTTCGCCATCGCCGAGCGCGCCGTGCCCGAGATCTCGGGAGCGCGTGAGGTGCAGCGCGCCGTCTTCGATGCCTCGCTTGAGCTGTGGCGGACGGACGACCTGGGTGTCAGTTCGGACACGGACTGGGCGGCCGCCGCCGAGTTCATGCTGAGGGACGGCCTCGTCGACGAAGCCGTCGATCCCGGTCGTGCGTTCACCAATGAGTTTCTGCCGAAGGAGTAGGGCGTGCCAGATGCTGCCCTCCGCCTAGTTGACGTAACCTACACCTACAGCCCGGGTCAGCGCCCACTAGAGGCGCTGGCGCAGGTGGACCTGGACGTATCCCGGGGGGAGTTCGTCACCCTGGTGGGCCCATCAGGCTGCGGCAAGACCACCCTGCTTAGGCTAGTTGCCGGCCTGGCGAGACCCAGCAGCGGGTCCATTGTGATTGGTGGCAACGGTGACAGCCGGGCCGGCTTCGTGTTCCAGGGCGGAGCCCTTATGCCCTGGCGCACGGTGCGCGCCAACATAGAGCTTCCCCTGGAATTGGATGGGATTCCTGTAGACGCGCGCCGGTCCCGAGCCAGGGAGATGATGGAGTTGGTCGGCTTGGTGGGCTTTGAGGATGCCTACCCGCGGCAGCTGTCGGGGGGCATGCGGCAGAGAGTGGCGCTGGCACGGGCCCTCGCCGACGATCCCGCCCTGCTCCTCTTGGACGAGCCGTTCGCCTCGCTGGACGCCTTCAGCCGCGAGCGCATGAACGATGAACTGCAACGGATCTGGCTCACCAGCTCGAAGACGGTCGTGATGGTGACTCACGACATCCAGGAAGCGGTCTTCCTGTCCGATCGCGTGGTGGTACTCTCACAACGTCCAGGCCGGGTGAAGGGCATCTTCACGGTGCCCTTTGAGCACCCGCGGCCGTCGCACATCCGCTACGACCGGGAGTTCGCCGCCCTGGCCATGCACATACGCGAGGCGGCCGAGGACCGGTCCCCACACGGCGACGAGGAGTCGGTCTCGGTCGTCGCCGAGTTCTTCTAGAGGCGGACTCGGCGCAGGAAAAGGCCGTTGGGTGGCCGCAGACGAGGCGGTCCATGCCGATGACAGCGCCCGCCAAGCAACGAACGGGCGCCAGTGCGCCCGCTCGTCGTTATGGCCTGTTCTCATGGGCGTCAGCCCTTGATGCCGGTGAGGGTGATGCCTTGGATGAAAGTGCGCTGCGTGAAGAAGAAGAGAATCACGATGGGAACCACGGTGATCGTGGTACCCGCCATCAGCAGTTCCCAGTTGGCTCCAAACCGGTTGAGGAAGCCCCGAAGCCCGAGCGAGATGGTGTACTGGTCCTCGCGGCTAAGGTAGATGAGCGGCCCAAGGAAGTCCTGCCAGTTGGCTAGGAAGGTGAAGAGGGCTACGGTAGCCATAGCCGGGCGGGTTAGGGGGAGCATGACGCGCGCGAAGATGCGTAGCTCGCCGGCCCCATCCATCTTGGCCGCCTCAGACAGCTCCAGCGGTATGGTCATGTAGAACTGCCGGAGCAGGAAGATGTAAAAGGCCGCCCCGGTGAACGCCGGCCAGGTGAGGGGGCGGAGGGTTCCGAGCCACCCGATCCACTTGAAGATCAAGAAAGTCGGGATCAGGGTCACCTGCGACGGAACCATGATGGTGGCGATCAGGACCATGAAGAGGAACTCGCGCCCAGGCCACTGAATGCGACTGAAGCCGTAGGCGGTGAGCGTGCAGGAGACTACCGTCGCCACCACGTTGAAGAAACAGATGTAGAGCGTGTTCTTGAAGTACGTGGCGAAAGGCAGGTACTCCCAGGCGCGGGGGTAGTTCTCCCACACTAGGCGGCTCGGAATCCATTTTGGCGGCAGCAGGAAGAGCTCCGCGTTGGGCTTCACCGACGTGCTCACAAGCCAGTAGAAAGGGAGGAAGAAGGCCGCTCCAAGGGCGATGAGGGTCAGGTGCGTAACGACCGTCGCCATCCGCGCCTGTACCCTCTTTCCTGACAGAGTCTCGCGAAGGGTGCGACGTCGGGCCACGTCGTGATGCCTCTCCCGGCTAACTGGTGGAGCCGCCATAGTACACCCACCTTCCCGATGATCTGAACACAAGCAGCGTTAGGCTCACAACGATGACGAATAGTATCCAGGCCATCGCCGAAGCGTACCCCATTTTGAAGTACATGAAGGCGTTCCGGTACAGGTAGAGCATGTAGAAGAGAGTAGAATCGAGCGGCCCGCCGTTGGTCATGATGAAGGACTCGGTGAAGTAGCTGAACACGCCGATGAGAGACATCACCAGGTTGAAAAAGATAGTCGGGGTAAGCATCGGCAAGGTGACGTTGCGCGTCTTCTGCCAGGCGTTGGCGCCGTCCAGGTCGGCCGCCTCGTAGAGGTGCTCGGGAATGTCCTGCAGCCCGGCCAGGTAGATGACCATGGAGGCGCCGATGCCCCAGAGACTCATGAGGATCAGTGACGGCTTGGACCAGTCGGGGCTGGTGAGCCAGGGAACCCCCGGCAGGCCCATGCCCTTCAGGATGCTGTTGAACAGGCCGTAGTTGGGGTTGAGCAGCCAGATCCACAGCACCGACATCGCGACCGCCGGGACGACGTTCGGCAGGTAGAATATCGTCCGGTAGAAGGACATACCGGCGACCTTGCGGTTGAGCAGCAGCGCCAGCGCGACGCTGCCGACTATTCCCAGTGGGAGGGCGATGACGGCATAGTAGAGCGTGTTGTAGAGCGCGGTCGGGAACAGGGTGTCGGTCGTGAACAGAGTGATGTAGTTGCCCAGACCGACCCACCGGGGCGGCTTAAGCACACTGTACTCGGTGAAGCTGAAGTAGACGGAAGCCAGAATGGGATAGATCGTAAAGACCAGCAGGCCGACGAGCCAGGGCGACGTGAAGAGCAGCCCGTTTCGCAAGTCGCGCCTGACGCCTGGGCGCATCCGAAGCATGACGAATTGCCTCCTCGGGGAGGGTCGACGCCGTAGAGCGAGGGGGCTGCCTCCACAGCAGCCCCCAGATTCCCAGTCCGGAGAACTAGGCCTTCAGGGCCGCGTCCAGTTCCTCCTGGGTAACACGGGCCGCTTCGTCGAGGGCCTCCTGCGCGGTCATTTCGCCACGGGTAGCGAAGTCCTGCGCCCGGTTGACCTCGTCATGGTAACGAGAAGCCACCGGCATCACCGGCCAGAACTTCTCGCCGGCCGCGCCGGTGTCGCTGAACACGCTGAACTGCGGGGTCATGCGGTTGTTCGGGCCAAGCCATTCCTGAACGCCCTTCACGTACTCGTCCATCTGGTCGAGCACGCAGTTGCCGTTGATGGTCTTGACGCTGAGATCGGCTGCATTGTCGTAGAAGCTGTACTTGAGGAAAGCCCATCCGGCGTCCGGATTCTTGGCGCCCGCCGGGACGCTGTAGTCCCAGCCCTGGATGACGTAGTTCTTGCGCTCTTCGGGCGTCCCGTTGAGGGTGGGCAGGAAAGCCAGACCGTAGTTCAGGTCCGGAGCGTACTTGTCCAGCGCCTCGGCGGACCAGTAACCGTTGTACATGTAGGTTACCTTGCCGGTGGCGAAGCCGCTGTTGGGCTGACTGTAGCCGGGCATGCCGGCGGTGAAGGCGGCGACTTTCTCAACCGGCCAGCGCTTGGAGTTCTCGACCATCCACTCAAGGGCTGCAACCGTGCCGCCCTCGTTGCAGGTGACGCGCTTCTCATCGGTGTTGTAGAAGTCGCCGTCGAAGAGGAAGGCCGCGTAGATGAGGCCGGGTTCGGTGGGGCCCATTCCCATGCGCTCAATGTTGCCGGCGCTGTCGAACTTGTAGATGGCCTCAGAGTGGGCTACCCAGTCGTCCAACGTCACCGGTGGCTGCTCCGGGTCTAGCCCGGCCGCCTCGTAGACATCCTTGCTGTAGTGGAGCACGAGGAAATCGGCGCCGCCGGGGATGCCGTAGGTTTTGCCTTCCCAAACGCAGGCGTCGACCATAGCCTTGATGAAGTCGGAGGCCTGAATGCCGCTGGCGGCGAAGTAGTCATCCAGCGGCAGCAAGGTGCCCTGGTGAGCCAGGGTGGGCAGACCTACCCAGTTGGTGTAGCACGCATCGGGCGGAATACCGCCGGCGACTGCCGTGAGCAACTTCTCCTGCCACTGGTCGTTGAAGGCCCAGTTGACCTTGATGCCCGTCTCGGCTGTGTAGGCTTCGCCGACGGCCTTCATGGGCTCGTTGTAAACCTCGCCCCAGTTGTTGTTCCATACCTCGAGAACCGTGGCCGAGCCGGCAGCAGCGGCCGGTGCGGCAGTGGCGCCCGCTTGAGGCTCGGCCGCCGGTGCGGCCGTACCACCGCAGGCAGCGAGCGCAGCGCCGGCGCCGGCAAGTCCTGCTACACCGAAGAACGAACGTCTGCTGAGTTTACCAGTCATCGACTCCTCTCCTTGCCCTGCTATGAATGCTGCCTGGATTCCAGGCCGGGGACAGGTTACGCCGGACAGTCGCTGCCTACGTTCGTCTGGTGACGATCCGAACGAGGGATCGCAGTCACCGATACGCTCTTTGGGTGGACGACACCAATGGTAGTACCATGCTAGAGTGGTGTCAAGCGCTCGCGGCAATCACGTTCTGGCCGGAATTGTAGTCGAGGCCGGGGAGCAAGACCAAGGAGGTGAAAACATTGCGCGTGATCGCCGGCAGGGCGAAGGGGAGGCACCTGAAGGCGGTGCCGGGGGACACTACGAGGCCGATAACCGACCGCGTCAAGGAGTCGGTCTTCAACATCCTGCAGCCCGAGATTGAGGGCGCCAGCCTCCTTGATCTCTTCGCGGGCACCGGCTCGGTTGGCATCGAAGCCCTGAGCCGCGGCGCTGACCGGGTCGTCTTCGTTGACAAGAGCCCACGCGCCGTTGCCACGATTCGGGACAACCTCATCGCCACCGGCCTGACTGCCGACGCGACGGTGATACGCGACGATTCGTTCCGCTACCTTGACCGCGGCGACGACCGGTTCGACATCGTGTACGTCGCGCCGCCGCAGTACGCCGGCCTCTGGGAGCGTGCCCTCACGGTTCTCGACAGGGAGCCCTCAGCTGCGACCGACATGGTGGTGGTGCAGATACACCCCAAGGAGTACGCTGCCCAGGTGCTGGAGCACTTCAAGCTGGCAGATGAGCGACGGTATGGCAGCACGTTGATCCTTATCTACTACCGTAAGGGGCCCGGCACCGACTCAGGCGCGGAGTCCGCCGAAGCCACGGAGGCGACAAGCTAGCGTCTTGAAAGCCCGAGCGCCGGCCGCTGATGTGAGCGGGAGCGATACCCGCATGGGCAGGTCGTATCTGTCGGCGAACGCGCCGGTTGGATCTACCCGGGTCCGCGCCAAGGAGCACACGCTGCCGGCAGACCCGAGCAGCGACCATGAGGTGGAGCGGTCCGCAGGGTTCTTCGGCTCTGCCGCTCGGCGATGCGGTGCCCTCGAGAACCTCACCCCCAACCCCTCTCCGACACGGAGAGGGGTTTTCCGGCCCCCCTTCTTCCTAGAGAAGGGGAGCAGTGGTTTCGTTCTTTGAGACCACGAGCGGTGGTTGGGTTCTGGGGCGTGGGCGCATCAGAATGGGTATCCTCGCCCATCAGGTTCAGGCCGAAGGACCAGTGGCCGACCTCTGCACGCGCCCGCGCGGTGGCGTGCTCACCGACAATCGAAAGGCCCTGGAACGGTCCGCCGCCGAGTTGCGGCAATGGCTCCCGGCGCCTATACTATGCTAGCCTTGTGAGGTTGTTGGGCGAGTAGCTCAGCTGGTTAGAGCGCACGGTTCACATCCGTGAGGTCGTAGGTTCGAATCCTATCTCGCCCACAGGCAGCAGTGAGCACGCAGCGAAGCCCGCGAGTTATCGCGGGCTTCGTTGCGTGCTGAGCGTACTGCTGAAACGGCGTTTGGAACCTGATAGCCCGCCGCACTGCCGAGGTGGGCCATCCTAGAGGCCGGCTTCTTCTAGGCGTCCTAACTGAGGTCTTCCGCGACGTCTTCAAGACGGGCTATGGTCACGGGAGTTCCTGCTTCGTGTCGACCTTCGACGCGGCGATGTCGTTCTCGGCTCCGTTGATCATCCTATCGATCTTGCCGTGCTCTCCTGGCACCACTACCTCCTGGGCAGGCGCCTGGCTTCAGCCTGATTCCGCGTTTGCACGACGAGGTCGTGCCTTTGAGGCGGTGCGGCCGTCACGTATAATTGCCGGGCCGCACTGGGCCGCCTGGCCCGGTACGGCGCCGAGGGGTGGCGTGGAGGCTGGGCTGATGGATTTGCGCGGACGACTGGCTCTGGTGCTGTGCACCGGCTTTCTGCTGCTATGCTCGTGTTCAGCCCAGCCGGAGGCCCCGACAGGGACCAAGCTGGTATACGGCTTGACCCTGTCCCCAAGCGGGATCGACCCGCACGTTGATGTCTCTTCCGAGCTTGGCATCCCCCTGAACAGCGTATACGACACACTGGTCTATCGTTCGGGAAGCGGCGAGCTGCGACCAATGCTGGCGGAATCGTGGAGTGTGTCGGACGACGGGCGTGAGTACACCTTCCGCCTCCGGGCCGGGGTGATCTTCCACGACGGCACGACATTCGACGCGACGGCCGTGAAGCGCACGCTGGACCGAATCACCGACCCTGCCACGGGGTCGCGAAAGGCCGTGTCCCTTCTCGGACCGTACGCCGGCTGCCGAGTGGTGGACGAGCGGACGTTGGTGGTCGAACTGAACGAGCCCTATGCACCCCTGCTGGACTCGTTCAGCCAGGTTTACCTGGCGCCCGCGTCTCCGGCGGCTCTCGACAAGTGGGGGGCGGAGTATCAGTTCCATCAGGTCGGTACCGGTCCGTATGTTTTCAAGGAATACGTGGCCAAGGATCACCTGACGCTGGTGCGAAACGAGCGCTACGCGCCCATTCCCGGTACCTACGAACGCGACCAGTCGCCGGAGGTGACGGAAGTGGAGTTTCGCTTCCTGGTGGAGCCTGCGGTGCGGTTGCCGGCGCTGGAAGCAGGCGATGCAGATGTGGTCGGTGAGATCCCGCCCCAGGATGCCGCTCGCATCGCGGATCAGAAGGGCATTGATATCCGGCCGGTGGCGATTCCGGGACTGCCCTTGGTCGGCTTCCTGAACACGCAGGCGGCGCCCACCGACGACCTCCGTGTGAGGCGGGCGCTTCTGCTGGCGGTCGATCGCGCCGAGATCACGCAGACGGTGTTCGGGGGCTACTCGCCGCCGGCCACCGGACCGCTGTCCCGTAACCACCCGGACTACATGGAGGTTGAGGCCAGTGCGCTTGTCCCCGACCTTGCCGGGGCGGTCGATCTGCTGGAGGAGGCCGGTTGGCGAGTCGGCGCCAACGGCCTGCGCAGCAGGGATGGAAAGACGCTAAGCCTGCGGGCGCTGGTGATGACCTGGGGACTGGTTCCGCAAGTCGGTCAGATGCTGCAGTCTCAGTGGAAGGCCATCGGCGTCGACCTCCAGCTGGAGGAGGTAACGTTCACCACTGCCTTAGCGGCGGTCGCAGCCAACGACTACGGGATCATATTCTGGTCCGAGTCCGGCACTGATGGCGATCTGCTCACATCGTTCTTCCACTCTGCGCCGATCGGCCAGCGCAACTGGAGCCAGGTGGCTTCGCCGGAACTCGATCGGCTGTTGAACGCGGCGCGCACCGAGACTGACCAGTCTAAGCGGTCGGCGCTTTACGTTGAGGTGCAGCAGCGTATTATGGCGGAGGCGCTGGTTATCCCCATCCGCGACTACGTGAACCTCAATGGCGTGCGCAGTTGCGTTGGCGATCTCAGCTTCGACAGCCGCGGCTGGTACCCCAAGCTGTACGACCTCAAGCTGGCGTCACCCTGCCGGCAGGCGACGGGATAGCGTGACCTCTTGACCCTCTGGATCCTAGCCAGGAGACTGGCAACTACGGCCCTCACGATCGTGGCCGTGGTTACGCTGGTGTTCCTCATGATGCGCGTTCTGCCTGGTGATCCCATCGAGGCGATGCTGGTGGAGGCGGGAGCGCCGGCAGTAATGGTGGATACCTGGCGAGAGCGTTACGGGCTGGATCGGCCCTTGGCGGCTCAGTACGTGATCTACCTTGGGGCCCTTGCCCAGGGCGACCTGGGCGACTCCATCTACTATCACCGGCCGGTCGTCTCGCTCATCGCCGAGCAGTTCCCCAACACGGTTGACCTGGCGGCCGTGTCCTTCACTTTGGCACTGCTGCTGGGTGGCGCCCTGGGTCTGGCCGGCGCTCTTCGGCGCGGCACCTTACTTGATGCCGCGGTACGCCTCCTGGCTGTGACTAGCGTCTCGCTGCCCACCTACTGGACCGGCATCTTGGCGATCCTGGCGTTCGGCGCCGGGCTGAGGTGGCTTCCCACCGGAGGAACCGGGACCTGGCGCCACCTGGTGCTCCCCGCTCTGACGCTCGGGATAGCGTCGGCCGGCGTGGTGGCACGCCTGACTCGATCCACGATCCTCGAGGTCGCGGCCCAAGCGCATGTGCAGGTTGCCCTCTCCAAGGGTTTGCCTCGTGGCCTTCTCATCCGGCAGCACGTGCTCCGCAATTCCGCGCCCACAGTGGTCACATTCCTCGGGCTGCAGGCGGGCTTCCTGCTGGCGGGGACGGCCATCACTGAGACGGTGTTCTCGCGGCCAGGCGTCGGTAGGCTGCTGGTGGAGGCAGTGGTCACCAAGGACTACCCGCTGGCTCAGGGATGCATCATGTTCGCCGCGCTGACCTATACGATTGTCAACGCCCTGAGCGACACGGCGGCTTCTTTCCTCGACCCGCGGGTGCGTGAGCCGTGAGTGCGGTCCGCCGGTTCCCCATACCTACTCGCCGGTATCCGCACCGGCGGCTGCCCCGTCAACGTCGCGCACTCCTCGAGATTCCGTCCGCGCGGACTGCCATCGTGATGCTGGGGCTGCTGGCGCTTGCCGTAGCGCTGGGCCCGATGGTGGTAGGGTGGGCGCCCGATGCGATGGAGACGGAGAATGTCCTCGCCCCGCCCAGCGGCGCTCACTGGTTCGGCACGGACATGTTCGGGCGGGACGTGCTCAGCCGCGTGCTCAGTGGCGGGCGGGTGTCTATATCGGCGGGCGTGGGAGCCGTGATGGCGGCTCTGCTGGTGGGATCGGGGCTGGGCATCGCGGCCGGCTACTGGGGCGGCGTGCCGGACAGGATCATAAGCGCTGCCAATAACGTCCTGCTGGCGTTCCCTGGGCTGCTTCTGGCCCTGGTGCTCTCGTGGTTGTTGGGGAGAGGGGTTGAGCAGGCCGTCCTGGGGGTGGCCGTGTCCGGCGTGCCTGTGTACGCGCGCCTGGCGCGCAGCCAGGTGCGGTTGGTGAGCCGCTCCGCCTACGTGCGCGCGGCGCACTCAATTGGGGCCCCGCCTGTGCGCATCCTAGTGCGCCACGTGCTGCCCAACATCGTGGCGCCGCTGCTGTCGGTGGCGGCCCTGAACCTGGGCGGGGCCATCATGCAGGTATCGGCCCTCTCGTTCCTCGGGGTTGGGGCTCGGCCCCCGCAGCCCGAGTGGGGGTTGTTGCTCTCTGAGTCGCGGGCCTTCGTCCGCCAAGCGCCGTGGCTTGGCCTCGCGCCGGGAGCCGCCATCGCTCTGACGGTTCTGGCAACGAACCTGCTCGCCGATGCAGTCGAGGAGAGCCTGAGTCCGAATCGCGCCTCGCACCTGAACGCTGTTCGTTAGCCTGTGGATGGATGAAGGGGAGCCGAGGCTCCCCCTTTTCGGCGCTGTTTCTCTGAGGGCCTTTCTAGAGCTTGTCCGCCACCCAACTGAGGCCAAGCTCCGTCAGCTTGGCGCGGGTGCTGCGGCCCTGATCATCGAGGCCGGCCATCTGGTAGTACCAGTCCAGGGACTGATTCAGTTCGTCCTCTGAGATGGCGTATCCGTCGGACGCGCCGCCCTTCTTGGGCTCGAAGCAGCGCGCCGGCAGCCAATCGTCCTTGCGCGTCATGCCCTCGCGGCTGTTGAAGGCGCGGAGCATGTGCAGCCGGCGCTCGCCGACCTTCATCAGCTCGAACAACGATACGTCCCAGCCGGTCACCGCGCGCATGCAGTCCACCAGCTGGTTCATGCCGAAGACCTGCCACCCCGGACCCCAGACGAACTGGCATGTCCCGACCGTATCCAGCGCGCTGTAGACGCACTGGGTGTAGTAGGCGTAGCGGACCTTGTTCTGGTCCAGAGTGAGGGCGTCGGTCGGCTCGATGAGGTCCAGCGTCGCCGCCCGCTCCAGGCTCTGGGGAGACGCCGTGGGGGCATACGACGGGTCGTGCTCGTGCGACATGTGGTCCGCGCCGAACGGGTTGACGGCGTAGATCGTCGCCAGTGATCGCTTCACTTCCGGCATGTGCGCCGGCAGCTCCTGCTTCTTCACGGCGACCACCAGGCGGTCCGCTCCCTTGCCCAGCTTCTCGGCGGCGCGAGCGCTGCCCTCGGCAAGCAGATCCCCAAGGCCCTCTCGGTTGCCGATCATCTCAAGCAGCGTGACCATCGCCTCACCGTTGCCGAAGTTCAGCTTCATGCCGCCCGTGTCGGCGTCGGTCAGGATTCCGCGCTCGTAGCAGTCCATCGCGAAGGCAACCGTGGCGCCGGCCGAGATGGTGTCTAAGCCGTACTTGTTGCAGATCTCGTTGCCCTTGCAGACGGCCGAAAGGTCGCCGACGCCGCAGTAGCTGCCGAGAGTGGCTACGGTTTCGTACTCCGGGCCTCCGTAGAGGGGGTCGACCTTCCAGCGCTCCTCGTCGATCTCAACCACACGCTTGCAGCGCACTGCACAGGCGAAGCAGGTGTCCCGCTCCTTGAGGACTGTGGACGACATCGTCTCGCCGCTGATGGCCTCGAAGTGCTCAAAGACACCACTGGTCCAGTTGCGCGTGGGCAAGCCACCCGATGCCTGCTGGCCGGGCACGCCGAAGGCAGTGCCGTGGACGGCGGTGCCGCGTATGTCGTCAACGTGGTCGACACCCCAGCGCGCCAGACTCGCAAGCGCTTCGCGGTCGTGGATCTGGGGGCGACCGGTGCCGCGGACGGCAATGGCCTTCAGGTTCTTGGAGCCCATAACGGCGCCCATGCCCGTCCGACCGGCGGCGCGGTTGCTCATGTTCATGATGGCGGCGTAGCGCACCAGCTTCTCGCCGCCGGGGCCGATTTGGAGCACCTCCACCTTTGGGTCGCCCAGTTCGTCCCGAAGGGCCTTCTCGGCCTCTCCGGTGATCAAGCCCCACAGCTTCGAGGCATCCCGAAGCTCGGCTTGACCGTCCTTGAGCCATAGGTACACCGGTTTGGGCGACCGCCCACGGACGACAATGGCATCGAAACCGGCGCGCTTGAGCTCTGCCGGCCAGAAGCCACCGCCCTGCGAATCGCCAATCCCACCGGTAAGAGGGCTCTTGGCGTTGACCATCACCCGGCTCTGGCCACTGATCGGCGCACCGGTGAGGACACCGACTGAGACGACCAGCACGTTCTCGGGCCCCAGGGGGTCGGCGCCCGCAGGAACCTCGCTAAGAATGTAGTGCATCGCCAGGGCGCTTCCGCCCATATACCGCCGATAGAACACCTCATCCGGTTGCTCGATGGACAGGCTCCCGTCGGTAAGGTTGACGTGCAGAATCCGACCGGCGTAACCGTAGGGCACAGGTGCTTCTCCTCTATCCGTTCTGCGCTCAGAGCAGCCCGGCGAGTGGCTGCAAAAACCTGGGGCTATCGACGACACCGGGCGCCGCTCGAAGCCCAGTAACTTCGTGCTATTGTCCCGCAGTCCGGCCTAGGCCTCAGACCCCTTCTTGAGGCTGTCGAGCCATGTCTGCAGGATCGCCGACGCTTCCTGTTCGCTCTTGGACTTGCGTACCTTGGCCATGAACCCGCTCACTTCGGCCGACCCGGACACACGGGTTGTCTCGCCGTCAGCCTGGAGCCTGATCGAGATGCTGACGTTCCCGTAACGCCAGGCCAGTGACTTGGGCCGTTCCACCTGGGTGACGGTGCCGACCGCCGGCTTCCCATCAAACAGGAACTGGAAGGTGGCTCCAGGGAAGAACTCCTCTCCAGCCAACATCCTCCCGTTCTTGACCTTGGGGTTCCAGGACTCCCAAGTGGCGACGTGTCCCAGCAGATTCCAAACCTTGCTCGGAAGGGCCGCGATCACGATGTCTTTCTGGGCAGTGGCCATGGACGATCCTCCTGCTCCACGATAGTAGAGACCGACGGAGCCGGTCTGGGCAGCAACCCCAATATAACACATTGAGCAGCGCTATCAAGTGCCACACGCGGATCAGGCCCGGATTCGCGGGGTCCGATCGAATCGTGCCCCCGCAGATAGGCCCTGTCCGCATGAGAGGCCGCCACGGTCCCTTGCCTCGCCTCCCGCCGGGGCCTATAGTTTGATGTTAGTCTTCGCTGTCCGCCATTGGCAAGAGAGGAGTAGGACAGGTTGCTGTCGCTTGTGCTGTTGGCTCTGGCCGGCCTTTTCACCGGCGCCCTTGGGGCCATGCTGGGGGTAGGGGGCGGATTCATCCTAGTGCCGCTTCTGACGGTGCTCTACGGCGTGCCTATCCACTCGGCTGTGGCGGCCGGGCAGATCGGAGTCATCGCCACGTCGACCGTGGCCACCGTGCACTATCTGCACGAGGACCTCGTCCACCTGCATCTCGCCTTTGGTCTGCTGCTGGCCGCAACGGCGGGGGCGGCCCTCGGGGCGATCGTCGGCAGCAGCCTCGACGCG
Organism: Anaerolineae bacterium; assembly: GCA_040768685.1. Lineage (GTDB taxonomy): Bacteria > Chloroflexota > Anaerolineae > DRVO01 > DRVO01 > Ch71. The sequence continues at coordinate 1,624,159 of JAXGMM010000001.1, read as the reverse complement.
CACGTGCTGTCCGGCATCTTCGGGGTCGTCCTGGTGTGGGTTGCCTGGCGAATGGTGCGAGGACGGCACATCCCCGACGACCCAGATGCCACGGTCTCCACGTGCCGCCCGGTTCACTGGTGGATCGGACAGATCGGGGCGTTCGCAGGCGGCACGCTGGGCGGCCTCCTTGGGATCGGCGGGGGTGTGGTGAATGTGCCGCTGCTGTGCATGGGCATGCAGGTGCCCCTGCGTCTGGCCGGCGCGACCAGCATCTTCCTGGTTGGGATCACCGGCGCCTCGGCGGCAGCGGTCTACTACTCGCGCGGGTACACGGACCTGGTGGTGTGTGGCGCGACGGCCCTGGGAGCCTTCGCCGGTTCGGCACTGGGAGCGAGGCTGGCCATCCGGATCGAGTCGCGCTACCTCCGAATCGCCTTTGGGCTGGTGGCTGGGTACACCGGTCTGATCATGGGTATGCGCGCCCTCGGTGTCGCCATATGAGCCGCGCGATCGGTCGGCCGGGACCGGGTGGGGAGCTATCTGTGATCGTGGCGACAGTGCTCCGTGGCGGGACCGGCGTTGCTCTCGCCCTCATCGCCATCGGCCTTGGCTGGCTAGCTGTCGAAGGACAGCCGGTCCAGGGAGCGCACCCGGCAGCGCCTTTGGGCCAACTGACCCATGTCGCGAGGCTCTTCAGCGCCGAGGGTGTGCTCAACGCCGGGCTACTGATCCTGGTGTCCGTGCCGGTGGCTTGCGTGACGATCGCCGCGGTATGGTATCTTCGCCGGCGATACTGGACTCACGCGGCGGTGACTCTTATCGCCCTTGCCATCCTGGCCGCGGCGGTAGTGGTTTTGCCTCGCTAGGACTCCGGCGTCTCCTCCGCCGGGGGCATGCCTATAGGTGTTGGGGTCGGCCGGCGGCCCTCCACCGCCACCTCGTAGGTCTCTACCGGCCAGCGAATGGGCACCAAGCTCATCTCGAAGATCACCCGGTCGCCGGGGGGAATGGGGCACTCAAGCGCCTGGCGTGCCGCTCCGATGACTCTGTCATCGGACCCGTAGAGGGTGACCACCACAAAGGCGTCCAGAGCATCGTCCTGCCCCGTATTCCGCACCTTTCCCATGACCACGAAGGTACGGTCGTAGATGGCGCGCCCCGACGCCTCGGCGACGTGGAGCCCTCTATGGGTCAGGCGGGCCGGCACCTCCGGCAAGGCCCTGATCACCCGAGAGACCACCTGGGCGTACGAGGGAGCACCCGTCACGACTACGGCGAACGGAACCCGACCACCGGCCGGCACAATGTCGGCCATCGCCATGGTCACGGTGGTGGTCAGCGGGCGACCCTGGCCGTCCAGCAGGTCCACCTGCACCATAACCTCCTCCACGCCCTGGGGGCTGTCGTTCACGACCTCGCCGAGGATCACGGCGTCTCCGGCCGTGGTGCGGGCGTCGGACTGAGCGTCCACATGGACGGGCATCGGCGTGGGGGTCGGGGTGCCGGGAGCCTCCGCATCCGGCTGTGTCGGGATGATCAGCTCCTGACCGATCTGGAGGGTACGAGGATCGGTGATGCCGTTGACCTCTTGGATATCGGAGGCCGACACGCCGAACCGGCTCGCCACTTCGAGCAGAGTATCTCCCTGCTGAATGGCATAGACGATTGGGGTCGGAGTGGAGGTAGGCGTGGCCGTCGCCGTGGGGGTTACCGGCTCCGCCGTCCAGGTTGGGAAAGCGGTCGCGGTACCGCGCGGCGTGTTTGCGGCGCCCGGCGTGTGACCGGGTGTGGCAGGGTCGGGCTCAGTGGAGCCACAGGCTGCCAAAGCCACGGCGAGCACCGCGACAAGGGCCGCAGCTAGCGTTCTCACAGACCTGTCGGCGCCTCTATCCAAACCGTCTCCAGCCCGTGGCGCGACGCCAGTCGCTGTCCTAGGGCCGCCACACCCACTGTCTCGGTGTGATAGTGACCGCCCAGGACGGCGCCCAGACCCGCCTCGCGGAGTGTGTGATATACCATATGCTCCAGTTCGCCGCACACTAAGGCGTCTATCCCCATGTCGATGGCCTGCGAGACAAGGCTGGTGGCCTTTCCCATCACCAGACCAACGCGACTCACCCGCTCCCGGAATGGCCAGGAATGGGCCTCGATGCCAAGGGATTGTCCCAAGCGCAGCCGGATGTCTTCGAGGCTAGTGCCTTCGGGAGCCCGCGCGGTGAGGCCAATGGGCCGCCCGTTTGAGAAACCGAAACCGCCCTCTACCTTCAGGCCCAAGAGGCGTGCCATCACCGCGTTGTTGCCCACCTCGGGATGTCCGTCCAACGGCAAATGCGCGCCATACAGCGAGATGTCCGCCTTCAGGAGGGTAGACAATCGGCGGCGATGGGCGCCCGTGACCATCAAGGGGTCGCCCCAGAACAGTCCATGATGGACGAGTATAAGGTCGACCTTGGCGGCAACCGCCTTGTCGAAAGCTTCCTGACAGGCGTCTACCGCCAGCCCGATGCGGTTGACCTCGGTCCTGCCCTCCACCTGAAGGCCGTTGTTGGACCGATCGTCGTAGTCACGAACGGCCAGATACTCGTCGAGTTCGGCCACCAGGTCGTGCAGTCTCATGCCAGATGGTCCTTGCTTGTGTGGTGGGTGCATTCTAGACGGCACGCGGAAGGGCGGCAAGGCACCCGTGGAAAGCCGGACATCGTGCTCAAAGCGCACTCGCTAAAGCAGCGGATCCACCCACTTCAGCAGCCGGGCAGGCCGGTCGCGAGACAGGAGCAGGACCGCCGCGCCCGCTCCGATGGCGTCGGCAGCCACGTCGGCCCAATCCGCCACGCGACCGGGAACGAGCATCTGGTGGTACTCGTCGGTCAGGGCGTAAACGGTACAGAGACAGGCAATTCCCAGCGCCGAGCGCCTGTCTAGGCGAGCCCGGTTGCGCAGTGGCCAGCGCGCCATGAGCGTAGCCAGAACCGCGTACTCGCCGGCATGGGAAGCGGCCTTGACAGCCCGATCCATCCAGCCGACGTCGAGCACCGGCAACGTCGACTGTGCGGACACGACATAAATGAGAAGCATCCAGGCCGCCGCAGGCGCGAGTAGGCCGGCCGTCCGCTGCCACCTCACGCGGATGACCTCTGCTTGCCGGCGTCGGCGGCGATGCGGTAGGCGTGCAGGACATCCTCTACCAGGTGGTCCCACAGGTACTGCGTACGCACTCTCTCTGCGGCGGCGCGGCCAAACGCCGTGCCTGCGTCCGGGAAAGCCAGAATGCGGTCCACTTCGATAGCCCATCGGTCCGCATCCAGAGGTGGGGGAACCAGCACGCCGGCGCGTCCGTAATGGAGATAGCGCATGTTCTCACCCACGGCGGAGGCGATCACAGGTAGGCCGAGAGACATCAACTCAAGCAGCTTGACCGAGCTCTTGGTTCGGGCCACCAAAGAGTCCGTGAAGGGGACGATGGCGACCTTCGCGGCGCCAAGGTACGTGGCTACCTGGTCAGACGGGACCCAGCCCGCGTAGCGCACGAAGTCCCCCACGCCCTGGGCGGCGGCCGCGGCGGCGAGCCCTTCCTCCTCGCCATGAAGCCCCTTTCCTACCACAAGGAGGACGGCTGCTGGTCGATGGCGGAGGAGGGCAGCGAGCATCACCGCCGGCCACTCGGGCGGAAACTCGGCGAAGCGGGTGTACAGGACGACTGTGAAGGGCGAAAGGCGGTGCTCTTGTCGAACCCGCTTTATGGCCTCAGGCGTGGCCGGTGTCAACGGGGCAGTGAGTCCGTTGGGCACGGCCACAACGCGCTCTGGGCGGACCCCCAGGCTATAGACCACGCTGCGAAGATCATCGGAAGCCACGGTGACGGCGCCGGCGGTGCGGTAGCAGCGGCCCTCCTGCCAGGAAAGCAGACGACGCCGCCAACCAGGATGTGGATTGAGGTCCGCCCATCCGCCTCGTCCTTCCCAGTCGTCGCCGTCGACAACGACAGGGACTCCCGTTCCCGTGAGGCGACGTCGCCACAGCAGGCTTTCCGCCATGGCTGCCGAGTAGCCAATGGGCTTGAACGCGTGTACTACGTCCGGGCGGAAAGCAGATACAGCATGAAGGAGGCGAGCCGTTGTCGCCGGCAGGCCTCCCGCCAGCGATACGTGCTGGACGGGAACGCCATGCAACTCCGTGACCACGCCGGCGCTATCCGGGTCGTCCCAGGGCGGCACGAAGAGGCGCGCGTCGGCGCCAAGGCCTCGCAGGGCGCGGGCCAGGGGCAGTGCGCGTGCCGAGACGGTGGCTTTGGGCCGCAGGCCAAATGGCGCCACCAGCGCCACTCGTGAAGGTGCTCTTGCAACCATGTTGCCGCCGAGTATATCTCCCTGCGTCAGCGCGAACAACGGCGAGCGAGAGGGCTGGAGGGCGCCTAGGAGGGGCAACCGCAGCGCGACTGATGGTGGTTCAGTGCGCAGGAACAGGTGCAACGTTTGGTGGCTCTGGTGCGGCTCCTCCGCCGAGTGGTCAGCCGAGGGGAAGGCAAGTGGCGGGAGACGGACGGGCGACTATAATGAACATTCCCAAGTCGGTCTGCGTGCACGGTGCAGTAAATGAAAGCCAGAAGCTCGCTTCTAGTGGTGATCGCGATTCTTGTGTTGGCAACCACCGGATGCGCCTTATCTCCGGCTGCAACGCCTACTCCTACGTCCACCGCCACAGCGGTTGCCCCCGTCTCAACTGACACGCCATTCCCTTTACCCTCGGCGACTTCGACCAGCATGCCGACACCGACGCCGGCGCCGGTAGCGCTGTGGATTGATCCGGCCGTGCCTACGAGCCTGGCGGAGGCGGTGACTGGAAGCGCGGCGGTGATCCGTGTCGACGCGGTCGATGAGGCGGAGGCGCTGCTCGTCCCGTCCACTGAGGTGACCGCCCTGGAGCAGGTGCTGGTCCCAGTGGTACCGTTCCCTACTCTGGCAGACGAGACCACTTGGGACGAGATCGTCGCCTTCTGGTCCGGCGAGGCAACAGCGCTGGCGGGTCTAGGCGCAGGCGAGGTCAGCCCTACCCTGATGATCACTCAGGATATCCGTTCGGCGCTGACGGCTCTGCTGGGAGAGCCGGGCGAGTCGGCGGCGATCCTGACGCTGGAACCTGAGACCCTCGTCGACGAGGCCTGGGCCGCCCGGCCGGCAGCCTGGTCAATCGTGCCGTTCGACAGACTGGAGCCGCGCTGGAAGACGCTCCGCCTGGATGGCGTCAACATCCTTGAGAAGGGGCTGGCAGAGCGCGAATGGCCACTGCGGCTCTACTTCGCCGTGACCGGCCCGCGCGCCGGCGAGGTCACGGTCGAGCCCTACACGAACCGCGATGAAGTTCGGATAACGGTGCTGGTGATGACCGGAGTCACGGCAATGGTTCGTGGAACCGCTGCCCGCATGGAGCAGAACGGGCTGCTGTATCCGACCCAGTACGTGGCGGAGGTTATGCAGACAGCGGATATCGCTCACGTGTCCAACGAGATACCGTTTGCCCAATCGTGCCCGCCGGCGGACATGCACCAGGAGAGCCTGGTCTTCTGCAGTGACCCCAAGTATATAGAAACGCTCCGGCACCTCGGAACAGACGTGGTCGAGTTGACCGGGAACCACTTCCAGGACTGGGGCTCCGAGGCCACCGAACAGACTGTGCGGATGTATAAGGATGAGGGCTGGCTACACTACGGCGGCGGTGTAGATCTGGAGGATGCCAGGACGCCTAAGTTCATCGCCCGAAACGGGAACTCGTTCTCCTTCATGGGCTGCAACCCCGTCGGCCCGGAGTACGCTTGGGCCGGCGAGGGCTATCCGGGGGCGGCTCCCTGCGACTTCGACTACATGCACGCCCAGCTGGAGCGCATTAGCAGCGTCGTGAGTGTGCCCATCGTGACGTGGCAGTACTGGGAGTTCTACCACTACGCGCCGACGCCACAGCAGCAAGAGGACTTCCGCGGGATGATCGATGCCGGCGCTAAGATAGTGAGCGGCAGCCAAGCTCACCATCCCCAGGCAATCGAGTTCTACAATGGCGGCTTCATCCACTATGGCCTGGGCAACTTCCTCTTCGACCAGATGTGGAGCCTGGGCACCCGTCAGGAGTGCATCGACCGGCACGTCGTCTACAACGGCAAGCACCTGTCGACCGAGATTCTGACCTACATGCTGGAGGACTACGCCCAGCCGCGCCCAATGACGGCTGAGGAGCGCGTCGAGCTGCTAACCGCCCTTTTCGAAGCCTCCGGCTGGTAGAGGCGCGATGGCATCGGCGGCTTCAGTGCATACAAGCACCGGAGCCCCGATTGCCGCCTCGATCTCGTCGGCGGCCAACCCATCCAGGGTGACGGTGCCCTCAGCGTTGAACATGCTGCGGGGCAGGCACACCGTCGTCCCTGAGGTGACGTGCCCGAGGGCTGCCATCACATCCCGCCCGCAGAGGAGTCCCGAGACCGTGATGCTGGGCCCGAAGGTGGTGTTCTCCACAGGCAGAACCATCACATCGGCGCCGAGGCGGTTCATCTGCCGGGCGATCTGCCGCCAGACGGGCGCGATGAGCGTGCCGCAGACGACTATCCGCCGGGAGCGGGCCACGCGCTCGGAGCGAAGACTCAGGGCCTCGTGGTCGCGCTCCCAGGCATCGACCAGCAGGCGGACAAGCCCCACGCCGTTCTCAACCTGAGGATAACCTTCGTAATAGCGCTCTCCCGGAATCTCAGTGCCACGGAGCAGGAACCACTCATCGGACGCGTAGACCGTGCGTCGCCCGAGCGCCGCACGGTAACGCCGCCGCCACTCACGCACCTGTCTAATGACTGTCTCCGCCTCATCCTCGGTATAGCGTCGCCGACCGGGTAGGGCGCAGCGGGTGAGTCCTACAGGAACGACCGATACGCTCAGCAGAGCGTCGCCCAACGACATCAGGTCGCCTAAGGATCGATCCAGCTGGCCGCCATCGTTGAGGCCCGGGACGAGGACCAACTGGGCGTGGAAGGCAATGCGGTGGTCGCGAAGCCAGTGAAGCTTGGCCAGGATTGGCGGGTCTTCTTTGGCGCCGATCAGCCGGTTGCGCACGGCCTGATCCGTGGCGTGCACCGAGATGAACAGGGGGCTCAGGCGCTGCTCGGCAAGACGCTCCCAGTCCGACCGCTCGAGGTTCGTGAGCGTGACGAAGCTGCCGTGAAGGAAGCTGTAACGATAGTCGTCATCACGCACATAGAGAGAGGGGCGAAACCCGGGCGGCATCTGGCGGACAAAGCAGAAGGGGCAACGGTTCGCGCACAGACGCAGACCGTCGAAGAGCGGCTCCTCAAAGTCGATCCCGAGGCTGTCGCCATCCCAAAGGTCGACGGCCAAGACACGCGCCGTCCCGCTGGAGTCGTGAATCGTAACGGTGAAGGTGTCCTGGGCGGTATAGAAGCGGAAGTCGACCTCGTCGCGGAGCTCGTGTCCGTCTACGGCCGACACAACATCGCCCGGCTTAATCCCCAGACGCTGAGCCGGGGAGCCGGGCGCCACGGCCGAGACTCGACCTCCCGCTGCGGGGCGGGAGGTCGAGCCGCTGCAGTCGCTGCTACTTTCGGGGCTTGAGCTTCTGGAGGTCACGATAGATGTACATGAGCTCCTTGTCGAAGAGCGCCCGCTTCAGGTCGACTGCCATCTCGCGCGCGAGTGCCAAGATCTCGGTCGACTCCTCCGGGCTGAGTTCGATGCCGAACTCCTTGAACTTGTAGCTGATGGTGTGGGAACCGGAGTGCTTGCCCACCACCAACTGTCGCTCCAGGCCGACTTCCTCAGGACTGAAGACCTCGTAGTTAGAGGGGTTCTTCAGCACGCCGTCCACGTGGATGCCGGACTCGTGGGCGAACACGTTCGTGCCGACGATCGTCTTCCACACCGGGATGGCGCGAGAGCTAGACTCGGCCACATACTCCGCCGCCTCGCGAAAACGAGTGGTGTCCATGCCCAGGTCGCGTCCATAGAGATACTTGAGCGCCATCACCACCTCTTCAAGAGAGGCGTTTCCGGTGCGCTCTCCCAGCCCACCGATTGATACGGCGACGCCGTCTGCTCCAGCACGCAGGCCCGACATTACGTTCGCAGTGGCCATTCCGAAGTCGTCGTGCATGTGCAGCTCGCAGGGGACGGGGACTGCCTTCTTGATGTCCCTCACGCGCTGGAAGATTCCAAAGGCGTGATCCACGCCGAGGGTGTCGCAGTAGCGCACGCGGGTAGCGCCTTCGCTCACACCCAGGTTGTAGAACTCGGTAAGGTAGTCCAAGTCCGTGCGGGAAGCGTCCTCGGCGCTGAGGGTGAACTGCAAGCCCAGTTCTTTGGCCCGGCGGCAGGCGGCGCCCGTCTGATCCAACACCCATGCCCGGCTCTCTCCGAACCGACGTTCGATGTGAATATCGGAGGTGGAAATGGAGACAACAGCCGCGGGCGCCTGACAGGCGGCGGCCAACTCAACCTCGTCCACCCGGGCACGGCAGAAAGCGTAGACCGTTAGACCGAGGTCCAGGCCAACGACCGCCTTGATGTTGTCCAGTTCGTTCTCGCCCAGGACAGGCGAGCCGATCTCGGCGGCGGGCACGCCGATTTCGTCGAGGATCGACGCAATCCGCATCTTCTCCTGGCGGGCGAAAACCACTCCGGCGGTCTGCTCGCCGTCACGAAGCGTCGTATCGATGAGACGGATATCCTGCTCGAGCGGCGTCAAGATCGCCATATGTTCACCCCCAATCGGCGTAGGTCCTCGTACTCCTGTAAGACCTCCTCGTCGAACAGGGCTCGCTTGAGCGCGATGCTCTTGGCGCGCAGGGTGTGCACCAGCTGCGGAACATCATCCTCGTCAATCTGGCGGCCATACTGGCGCAGCTTCTGCCGCAGCACACTTGGCCCCGAGTACTTGCCGAACACGAACCTTCTCTGCAATCCCACGTCGCCCGGCGCGAAGATCTCGTAGGTGGAGGGGTCACGAAGCACGCCGCTCGCCCGGCCCTCAGACTCGTAGACAAACAGGTTGCCGCCGGTGATGGGCTTCCAGGTGGGGATGGGACGGTTCGAGGCGTTGGCTACGTACTCGCACACCTCACGGAAGCGGGCGGTGCGCAGGCCCAGGTCAATCCCGAACACATACTTGAGCGCCATGGCGAACTCCTCGAGCACGGCGTTGCCGGCGCGCTCGCCCAGGCCGTTCACAGTAGTGTTGACATAAGTTGCGCCCGCCATCACGCCGGCGATGGAGTTGGACGTGGACATCCCAAAGTCGTTGTGGGTGTGCATCTCGATGTCGATGCCGACCTCATCGTGAATGAGCTTGACCCGCTCGTAGGTAGTGAATGGGTCCAACACCCCGACGGTGTCGCAGAAACGCATCCGGTCAGCGCCGGACTGCTTGGCGTTCTCCGCAAACCGGACTAGGTACTCCATGTCCGCCCGAGAGGCATCCTCGGCATTAACCGAGACGTACAGGCCGGCGTTCTTCGCGAACTCGCAAGACTTGCGGACCGACTCCAGCACCCACTCGCGGCTCTTGCGCAGCTTGTTCTGGATGTGGATGTCCGACGCGGAGATGGAGATAGCCACGGCGTCGACACCGCAGTCGATGGAATCCTGAATGTCGCTCACGACGGCGCGGTTCCAGGCGAGAACGCTCAGGGGCAGCCCCAGGTCAACGATTGCCTTAATGGCATCCTTCTCATCGCCGCCCATGGTCGGGATGCCGGCTTCGAGCTGGTCCACTCCGACCTCAGCCAGAAGTCGGGCGACGTGAAGCTTCTCGTGGTTGGCGAACACCACGCCGGCCGTCTGCTCGCCGTCACGAAGGGTAGTGTCATCGATGTAAATGCGATGTCCGATGTCGCCTTCCGGTAAACGGAAGCCTTCTGTGTCCACTACAGTCGCCTCCAAACTGGTTTCCGCGCCTCAACCACCGGCCCACGGTGGGCCGCTAAGCTGGGACCTTAGCGCCCTGCGTCTCCGTAGACGCCGCGCAGTTCTGGGGGCATCAGCGCCGCCAGCTTGACCATCGCTTCGTCGATCAGCGCCTGCCCGTCATCGCGCAAGGACTTAGACGAGGTGCGAGGGATCTGATACGAGGCTCCAAACGTTACCCTAACCTCGGTCTTGCGGAGCCGCCTTAGGTTATGAAGATAGTCCACTACCCCGACAATTGCCACTGGCTGCATCGGTGCGCCGGTACGCGCTGCCATGTGCACAATCCCGGGCTTACCGCGCTGCAGCACGCCATTGCGGCTACGCGTACCCTCGGGAGCCACTATCAGCACCTTGCCGCGCTGCAGGACGCCCAGAGCGGTTCTCATTGCCCGTAGATCGCCTTCCCTCCGGCGAATTGGGAACACGCCGTAGGCCTTCAGCAACAGGCCCAGGAGCGGCACGCGGAGCAGTTCGGCCTTCGCCAAGATCGTCACTTCCCGATCGACCACCGCCGCGGCTACCAGCGGATCGATCCAGTTCGAGTGATTGAAATAGATGGCAACCGGACCAACCGGCGGCACCAGCTCCCGGCCCTCCACCTCGACTCGAAGGAACAGGCTCAAGAGGAAGCGGAGAATCCGCTTCAACGGCGGGTGCCAGCGGTTAAGGACGACTTCAGCTGTTGCGACCACAGATAAGCTCCTCGATCCGCGCTATCACTGCCTCCACATCCATGCCCGTAGTATCCAGGTAATGGGCATCGGCTGCCTGGCTCAGCGGGGCCACGCTACGACTCGAGTCGATCTTGTCGCGGCTGCTCAGGTTAGCGAGCACGTCCGTGTAGCTCAAGGCGACGCCACGCTCCACCAACTCTCGATGCCGGCGAAGAGCACGCTCTTCGACCGAAGCATCCAGGTAGATCTTCAGGTCCGCGTCTGGAAGCACGACGGTGCCGATGTCGCGCCCCACCATCACTACGGGGCCTTGTGCTGCCATGTCTCTCTGCACGCCGAGCAACCGCTCGCGAACTCGCGGGTGAGCCGAGACCGGAGAGACATTGTCATCGACTGGTTTGCTCCGTAGCGCCCAGGTCACGTCCTCGCCGTCAAGCGTGATAGTGGTCACCCGACCGTCGGAGACGCTAGGCGGCGACACGCCGATGCTCGGCCGATCTACTAGAGCCACCAAGGCCGACTCATCCTCTACAGAGACCCCGGCACGCAAAGCGGCCAGAGTCGCGGCACGATAGACCATCCCTGTGTCCAGGAAGGCGTACCCCAGCCGACGTGCGAGCGCAGCGCCGACGGTGGTCTTCCCGGAACTGGCGGGCCCGTCTATGGCTATGGTCCTTGGTCTACACTTCATCCAGCCCTGCCCGACGGCGCAGCACCTTGACTTCGCTATCGGTGAGCGGCCGCCACTGCGCCGGCGCCAGACTACCCAGCCGCAAAGGGCCGATGGCAACGCGCCGTAGTCGCTGGACCGGATGCCCCACGGCCTCGCACATGCGCCGAATCTCCCGCTTCCGTCCCTGGGTGAGCACCAGGCGGAGAACGCTGCTCTCGGGACCGGAACGGATGATCTCGGCCTGTGAGGCTTGTGCCGGCCCGTCGTCGAGGTCCACCCCGCCAAGCAGGACCGACAGAGTATGTTCGGTGGCCTCGCCGGCGATGAGCACCTCGTAGATCTTGGGAATGGCGAACCGCGGGTGGGTGAGCCGGTGCGCCAGTTCGCCGTCGTTCGTGAGGAGCACCAGGCCCTCGCTGTCCACGTCGAGCCTTCCCACGGGGTACACGCGCTCGGGAACGTCCACCAGGCCGACAACGGTGACTCGGCCTTCGTCGTCGCTTGCGCTCGTGACGACCCCATAGGGCTTGTGGAGGGCGTAGTAGGCCGGACGCTCGGGACGAGTAGCTACGACGCGACCATCCACACGGACTTCATCGCGGGCCCCTGCCTTCTGGCCGAGAACGGCAGGAACTCCGTTGACTAGCACACGGCCCTCGCGGATCATTTCCTCTAGCGCCCGCCTGGAACCCAGGCCGGCCCGCGCCAGGACCTTCTGCAAACGCTCCGCCGAGTGATCCGTATCCTCACCAGCCATCGTCCCACTAGTATAACACGCGTGTGCCAGGAGAGCGCCAAGTAGCCGGCGATGTGCTGCCAACCGATTGGACACGAGAAAGGGCCCCGGTCTGCCGCCGGGGCCCTGCTAGGCAACGAGTTGGCTAGGTTGCCGCTAGGCCCCGCCGGCCAACCTGCGGGCCACGTCCACGGCAGAGGCGGCGTCGGGGGCATACCCATCGGCGCCGATCTCGTCGGCGTAGCGCTGCGTTACCGGCGCCCCACCGATCATTACCTTCACCGAGTCCCGCACTCCCGCTTCCTTCAACGCTTCGATCGTCGTCTTCATCGCAGGCATCGTCGTCGTCAACAGCGCCGACAACCCCACCACCTGCGGCTTCTTGTCTCGTACCGCCTCCAGGAACTTCTCCGGCGACACGTCTACGCCCATGTCCACCACGTTGAACCCGGCGCCCTCCAGCATCATCGATACCAGGTTCTTGCCGATGTCGTGCAGGTCGCCCTTCACCGTCCCTATCAGCACCGTCCCCGCCGAAGCCGCTTCCGCCTCGGACAACAGCGGCTTGAGCACCCCCATGCCGGCGTGCATGGCACGGGCGGCAATCAGCACCTCGGGAACGTAGAACTCGTTGTTCTTGAAGCGGCGGCCCACTTCGTTCATCCCCACGATCAGGCCCTCGCTCAGGACCTGGCCGGCGGCCATGCCTTCGTCGATCGCCTTCTGCGCCAGCTCCTTGGTCTTTGAGGCGTTTCCGTTGATCAAAGCCTGCGAGAGTTCCTCAAGTACGGCCATGTCCGCGCTCCTTTGACCGAGCCATGGATCTCCGCGCCCGGTTACAGCTGTGAATCTGGTGAATAGTAGCACAGGCACAGGGACGCGTCAACGCCGACCTAGACGCAGGAAGGCGCTCCAATGCGGTGCCGACGCCTTGGGCCCCGGCGCAGACGCCGTGACGAATGGTGGGCCTCTCATCGGCTGTGCCAAGAGAGCTACCTTTCTTGGAGTCGGTCGAGCGGAATGGTATAATCTGCTAAGGTACTATGAGTCGGAAATGCCTGCCCCCGGTGTGGCGGAGCTGGACGCCCTTATGAGCGTTTGGAGGTAGTTGGTGGGATCCAGTTGGTTCAAGAACGGGTTCGTCTACCTCTTGATCTTGGTAGCGGTGGTTGCGCTCTTCTTCTCCTTCTTTTCGCAGGGAGCGGCGGAGACTCAGCGCATAGACATGGCTCGCCTGGCACAGTGGGTGAAGGCGGGCGAAGTCGAAGCGATTGAGATCACGGGCGATGAGGTCCGCGTCAAGCGGTTCAGCCAGAGCGCCTGGTACGTCGCCAACAAAGAGCCGGCGATAGGGCTCACGCAGACCCTGCGCGACTTCGGCGTGACCGGTGAGGAACTGTCCGGCCTTCTTTCCTTTGAGGCGAAGCCCAGTAGCCAGTGGGGCAACTGGATCGCGCTCCTGGGCGGGTTCCTGCCCCTGGTCTTCGTGGCCGGGCTCTTCTTCCTTCTAATGCGCCAGGCGCAGGGCAGCAACAACCAGGCGATCACCTTCGGCAAAAGCCGCGCCCGGATGTTCACCGGCGACAAGCCCACGATCACCTTCGATGATGTGGCGGGCGCTGAGGAAGCCAAGCAGGAACTGGCCGAGGTGGTTGAGTTCCTCAGGGAGCCGGAGAAGTTCCAGCGCGTTGGGGCGCGCATTCCCAAGGGAGTGCTGCTGGTCGGGCCTCCGGGCACCGGCAAGACCCTGATGGCCAAGGCAGTCTCTGGAGAAGCGGGAGTGCCGTTCTTCAGCATCAGCGGCTCCGAGTTCGTCGAGATGTTCGTCGGCGTCGGCGCCAGCCGTGTTCGTGACCTGTTTGATCAGGCAAAGAAGAACTCCCCGTGCATCGTTTTCGTCGACGAGATCGACGCTGTGGGCCGCCAACGAGGCGCCGGCCTGGGCGGCAGCCACGACGAACGCGAGCAGACGCTCAACCAGATCCTGGTTGAGATGGACGGCTTCGACACCGATACCAACGTCATCATCATGGCGGCCACCAACCGGCCCGACATCCTCGACCCGGCTCTTCTCCGACCCGGCCGATTTGACCGGCAGGTGGTTCTCGACCGGCCGGACGTGAAAGGCCGTGAGGCGATTCTCCGCGTTCACATGCGGGGCAAGCCGGTGGCGGCGGACGTGGACGTGTCTGTCCTGGCACGCCAGACGCCTGGTCTGACCGGGGCCGACCTGGAGAATGTCCTGAACGAGGCGGCCATCATAGCTGCCCGTCGCAACCGTAGCTTGATCATCCAGAGCGATCTTGAAGAGAGCATTGAGAAAGTCATCGCCGGGCCCGAGCGGCGAAGCCGCGTCATCAGCGACGAGGAGAAGCGTATCGTTGCCTACCACGAGTCCGGTCACGCGATCGTGATGGCGTCGCTACCCGAGTCGGACAAGGTGCACAAGCTGTCTATCATCTCGCGGGGCATGGCTTTGGGGTACACGATGGGCGTCCCCGAAGACGACCGGTATCTGCGCCATCGGCGCAAGTTCATGGCCGAACTGGCCGGCCTTCTGGGTGGACGCACCGCCGAGGAACTGGTCTTCGACGACATCACCACCGGGGCGAGCAATGACCTGGAGAGAGTGACGCGGCTCGCGCGCCGTATGGTCACCGAGTACGGGATGAGCGACAAGCTCGGCCCGCTGACCTTCGGCGAGAAGCAGGAACTCATCTTCCTCGGCCGCGAGATCGGCGAGCAACGCAACTACAGCGAGTCTGTTGCCGTTGCCATCGACGCCGAGGTCAAGCGGATTGTGGATGAGGCTCACGCGACGGCGCGCCGCATCCTCGAGGAAAAGCGCGAGGCCCTGGACGCCATCGCCAACCGAGTGATGGAAGTCGAGACGCTGGAGTCAGAGGAGTTCTACGCGCTGCTGCGCGGGGAGTCCCCGAAGCCGCGTCGGCCGGATACGAGCGGTGGCGTAGCGGGTAGGCCTCAGGACGAGGCAGTACCGCCCGCAGCCGTCGAGCGCCGCCGGCTGGGGCCGGCCGGGCTCCCGAGTGAGAGCCCAGTCTAGCTTCGCCGCGAGATGTGCCGGCTGCTGTGCTCCAAGATGAGACTGAGAGCCTCTGCAACGGTTGCGTGTTTGTTTCCGATGCGATCGTAGGGCAGAATCCGGCGGCGGCAGACTAGGCAGTTGTCCGCAGCGAGGGCGACGTATACTAGACCGACGGGTTTAGTCAAGGTGCCGCCGCCGGGGCCGGCTATTCCGGTGGCGGCAACGGCGATGTCGGCGCCCAGAAGGCGACGAGCACCCTGGGCCATGGCGATAGCGACCGGAGCGCTTACCGCGCCAAACTGGGCCAGGGACTTCTCTGGGACATCGAGCAGTTGGCGCTTGGCCGGATTGGAGTAAGTCACGACGCCACCAAGGAAGTACTCAGACGACCCGGGCACATCGGTGATAGTGCTCGCGATGAGCCCGCCGGTGCACGACTCCGCCGTACTTAGGGTAAGGTGCCGCTCTGCCAAGGCTTTCCCCGCTGCGGCCGCCACTTCGCTCACATCCATACCCACCTCCGCAATGAAGATAGCAGCACCTGAGGGCACTGGCGAGGCCGGGTCGTTTGGCATCCGGTTGGCAACACCAGTTTGGAGGTTTACACTCCTTGGGTGACTCACGGTAGCGCCAGAGCGAGACGGCTCACTCGTAACCCCGGGGCGAGGCAGTCGCCCTTCTAGGCTGAGGAGATGAGGAGATGGTGAAGCGATTGCTGATGGCCTTGGTGGCTCTGGTGCTGGTCGGCGTGCTCGCTGCCTGCGCCGCGCCTCTCACCGCGGAAGAGGAGCCGACGCCCACACCGATCCCGACTCCGGTCGTGCCGGAGAAGCCCGTCTACGAAGTACGGCGCGGCGAGGTGATCGATAGTGTCGACTTTCTGTGCCGAGTGTCGCCCGTCCGCGAGGAGGAGCTCTTCTTCAAGATGAACGGCCGCGTTGCGACCGTCTCGGTGGAGAAGGGCCAAGAGGTCAAGGCAGGCGACATCCTGGCTGAACTGGAGAACCAGGACATCGTCAACCAGGTGGAGCAATCGCGCCTTGACCTGGAAAAGGCCCAGATCGCTCTCCAGCAGGCGGAGACTGCCGTGGCAGATCGTCTGGCGGCGGCGCAGGCCAACCTGGAGATCGCTCGCGTCAAGCTGGAGCAAGCGCAGCAACAGCAGCAGTTCGCTGTAGCTCAAGCGCAGATGGACCTAGAGAATGCCCAGATCCGGCTGAACCAGGCGCTCGCGAGTGACCCGAGCATCTCCGTAAAGGAAGCGGAGAACGCCCTGGCGGCGGCCGAGGGCAATCTCCGGCAGGCTCAGATCGCCTACGCCGATGCGGCTCAGGAC
Organism: Anaerolineae bacterium; assembly: GCA_040768685.1. Taxonomy (GTDB): domain Bacteria; phylum Chloroflexota; class Anaerolineae; order DRVO01; family DRVO01; genus Ch71. The sequence continues at coordinate 1,607,759 of JAXGMM010000001.1, read as the reverse complement.
CCGCAGAGGTCGGCGGCGGCACAAGAGGCATACCGCTCGGCACTGCTCGCCTACGAACTGGCCCAGGCCAAGTACGAGGCAGCACTGGCGGCGGCCACCAACGCTTCCTTCAACATCGAGCTACTCCGCAATGCCGTGGAGACGGCCAGCCTCAACCTCCAGCGTGCCCAGCAGGGCATCGATCCCCTCCTAGAGCAGAACGTCCGCAATGCCGAGACCGAAGTGGCGCGGCTCGAAGCAGGCGTCGACCCGGCCTTGGAGAAGAACGTAGACTCCGCCCAGCTCCGGCTGGACCGACTGGTCGCCCAGCTGGACTCGGCCCGTATCGTAGCTCCGTTCGATGGGATGGTGACCGGAGTGCTGGCCTTTGAGGGCCGCGAGGCCACCGCCTACAAGGCCGTGATCGTGATCGCTGAGCCGGGGGCGGTCGAGCTCTCTTGCGACGTGACCAGCAGCGTGATGGACAAGCTGTCCGAGGGCATGGAGACGAGCATCATCTTCTCCGACACCCCGGGTGAGACACTCGCGGGCGCCATCCGGCGGCTGCCGTACCCTTACGGTGGCGGCGGCGTGCGCACCGACTCTGCCCAGCAGGCGGACATGTCGACGCGCATCGAGTTCACCAACACGAAGGGCAGGGACCTTCAGGTCGGCCAGCTAGGAAAGGTCACCGTGGTCATCGAGCGGCACGCCGACACGCTGTACTTGCCGCCGGCCGCCATTCGCACCTTCGAGGGTCGTCGCTTCGTGGTAGTACAGGACGAAGGCGGGGCCCAGCGCCGGTTGGACGTGAAGATCGGCATCACCTCCGCAGACCGGGTCGAGATACTTGAGGGCGTGGAAGAGGGACAGGTTGTGGTAGGTCCGTAGCGGGCGCTTTCTTGGGGGGCAGCGGTCGTCACGCTGCCCTCTATCGGTTCCGGCGTACCGGAGAGGCTTCTGTATGGGTGGACTGGGTAACTTCGTTGGCATAGTGCGGCTGGCGGTGCGTCGTCTTCGTGCCAGCCTTACGCTGACGCTCATGAGCCTACTGGGGCTTACCGTAGCCGTTGCGCTCATCATGAGCATCCCGCTGTTCTCGGACGCCATTAACTACAACATGCTCCGCCAAGAACTGCGCAACATGTCGGAGACGGGTAACCGGCCGCCGTTCGCCTTCATGTTCCGCTATGTGGGGGCGTGGTACGGGGGCATCGCGCCCGAGAAGTACCAGCCGTCGGACGACTACCTCACCAAGGTGGCTCCCGCCACTATTGGGCTTCCGCTCCAGCAGACCGTCCGTTACGTGAAGACGGACAACTTCCGCGTCTTCCCCGCTTCTGAGGCCCAGTACGCGGACATCCGGCAGCCGCTGGCATATGCCTATGTCGGCTACGTCACCGCTTTCGCCGACCACATCACCATCATCGAGGGTAACTGGCCGGCCCTGGCCCAACGCGCAACCGACACTCTAGAAGTGCTGATCAGTCAGAACCTGGCTACCGCCGCCGGCATGCAGGTGGGCGAGGAGTACATCCTGCTCGACAAGGGCGGGGAGAACTCCTTCTCGGGGACTCCCGAGCCATCACAGATACCGGTGCGCATCGCCGGAGTATGGGTGGCCAATGACCCCACGGAGGAGTTCTGGTTCTACACCCCCAAGTCCTTCGATGACGTGTTCTTTGTCTCGGAGGAGAGCTTCACTAACCGCGTCATTCCGGCGGGTCGGTACCCCATCTACCTGGCGCTCTGGTACTTAGTGTTCGATGGCTCCGACGTCTACACGGAGAACGTGCCGGGCCTCATCGGGCGGATCGTCACCACTCAGAGCCGCGCCGCAACTGTCTTGGAGAACACGTCGCTGGACGTGTCGCCGATGGATGCGATGATCCGCTACCAGCGGAAGGCGCAGCTTCTCACTGTTCTCCTGCTGGTGTTCAGCGTGCCGGTGGTGTTCCTGGTGCTCTATTTCGTGGGACTGGTCTCGGGCATGGTGGTGCAGAGGCAGAAGGCGGAGATCGCGGTGCTTAAGAGCCGCGGGGCGACCAGTCTCCAGATTCTGCTACTGTATCTGCTTGAGGGCGTAATGGTCGGGGCAGTGGCCCTGGTGCTCGGGGCGCTCCTGGGGCAGGTGATTGCCATGGTCATGGGCAACACCAAGTCCTTCCTGCTGTGGGTCTGGCGCACCCCGCTGCCGGTGAAGATGACCAGGACGGCCCTCCGTTTCGGCCTGGGAGCAGTGGCGTTGGCGACTCTGGCCAGCCTGCTGCCTGCCCTGTCCGCTGCCGGCTACACGATCGTGACATACAAGCAGGAGATGGCCCGCTCGTTGCGCCGTCCGGCCTGGCAGCGGTACTTCCTCGATGTGATGCTCATGGCGCCGCCGCTCTACGGTTACTACGTCCTCAGTCAGTCGGGGTCGATCTCGTTCCTGCGGCTGGGCACCGAGGGCAGCCCGTTCAGCGAGCCGCTCCTCTTCCTGGTGCCGGCGCTGTTCATGTTCTCGACTTCGCTCTTCTTCATTCGCTTCTTCCCCTACGTGATGTCGTTCTTGGCCTGGTTCGTCCAGCGAGCCGGCAACGTACCTATGGTGCTCGCCATCCGACATCTCTCACGCTCAGCCAGTTTCTACACCGGTCCGTTGCTCCTGCTGATTCTGACCCTGAGCCTGGCGACCTTCACGGCCTCGATGGCGTGGACGCTGGACCAGCACAACACCGACTCGGTGTACTACCGGGTCGGGAGCGATATGCGTCTGGTGGAGCTGGGCGAGAGTACCGAGGACTCCGTTGGCGGCGCCATCACCGGAGGAGGTGGCGGCAGTCAGAAGCAGGAGCAGCGGGCTTCAGAGGAAAGCGATCCTCTGGCAGCCACTGCGGTGAAGTGGCTGTTCCTGCCGGTGACAGAGCACCTGCGCGCACCAGGCGTGCAGGCGGCGACCCGCGTGGGTCGATTCGCCTCCACCGCCAGCCTGGGCGGCGCCTCAGCGCAGATCACGGTCTATGGCGTGGACCGTGTGGACTTTCCGCGGGTGTCCTACTGGCGCTCCGACTTCGCGCCGCGACCGCTGGGCAGCCTGATGAACAGCCTGGCCCTTGATACCGGCGCGCTGATAGTCGAGCGCAAGTTCCTCTCGGACTACGCGATCGGCATTGGGGACAAGGTCCGCTTGTCGCTCAGTTCCTCCGGGCTCAGCGGCTCTGCCGACTTCACGGTGGTTGCCGTCGCCGATCACTTCCCAACGGCCTACCCCGAAGACGGCTACTTTGCCATCGCCAACCTCGAGTACCTGCACGAGCGCATCGGCGGGCAGGTACCGTACGACGTCTGGCTGAGGACCGATCCGGCTTTCACTGCCAAGGAGATCGTCAGCAACGTTCAGTCGGTGGGCCTCATGGTGCTGTCGTCCGACGACTCACGCCAACTGGTCAAGGACTACGAGAGTCAGCCGGAGCGCACCGGCACCTTCGGCATTCTATCGGTCGGCTTCGTCACCTCGGCGCTGCTGACGGTACTGGGGTTCTTGCTGTACTCGCTCGTGTCGTTCCAGCGGAGATTCATCGAGCTGGGTATACTGCGGGCCATTGGCCTGTCGATCGGCCAGATGTCGGCCTTCTTGGCCATGGAACAGGCGTTCCTCATCGGCACAGGCATGGTGGTGGGCACCGGCCTAGGGGTGTGGGCCAGCACCCTGTTCATCCAGTTCCTGCAGGTTGGTGCGGGCAAGTACGCTCTCACACCGCCCTTTGAGGTCCAACTGGCCTGGTCGGCCATAGTCAACATCTACGTCGTCTTTGTCCTGATGTTCGTGCTCGCGGTGGGTGCGATGATGGTCCTGCTTGTCCGTATGCGGATCTTCCAGGCGGTCAAGCTGGGAGAGACAGCAGGCTAGCGTGAGCTGACGCTGCCGTCGGCATAGGAGGCTTTGCGGCAGATGAACCATGACTTCCTGGGCGCAACCGACGACCACATCGTCATCTGCGACAACTTGGTCAAGATCTTCAAGGTCGCCGATTTGGAGGTTGTGGCCCTCCAGGGCCTGGACCTGCTTGTCGAGCGCGGCGAGCTGATGGCTATCGTAGGCTCCAGCGGTAGCGGTAAGTCCACGCTGCTCAACATCTTGGGCGGGCTGGATCGTCCCTCTGCGGGCAGGGTGGTTGTGGATGGCCAGGACCTGCTGAAGCTGAGCGACTTTGCCCTCAACCGTTACCGGCGCAGTAAGGTCGGTTTCGTGTGGCAGCAGACGGCCCGCAACCTGATCCCCTACCTGACGGCGCAAGAGAACGTCGAGCTTCCGATGATGATCGCCGGAACGGGCCAGAAGGAGCGCCGCGAGTGGGCGGCGGAGCTTCTGGACGCTGTGGGTCTGGGTGGACGGAAGGGCCACCGGCTGGTTCAGATGTCCGGTGGCGAGCAGCAGCGTGTCGCCATCGCTGTTGCTCTTTCGAACCATCCGGTGTTGCTGTTGGCAGACGAGCCCACCGGTGAAGTGGATACAGTCACGGCAGCGGCCATCTTCGCCGCGTTCCGGTCGCTGAACGAGCGCTACGGGCTGACGATCATGATCGTCACCCATGATCCAGGCATTGCCAGCCAGGTCGACCGAGTGGTGGCGATCCGGGACGGGCGCACCAGCTCGGAGACGGTTAGGCAGACGGAGAGCCTGTCTCCTAACGGAGAGGAAGACACGGAGCAGGAGGCTTTCGCTTCCTTCCAGGAGTACGTGGTGCTCGACTCGGCAGGACGGCTCCAGTTGCCCCGGGAGTTCCTTGAGGCGCTTGGCTTTCACGATCGGGCGCAGCTCGAGCTGGTGGAAGGGGGCATTCTCGTAAAGCCGGTTCTGGGCCGCGGCCCCACCGGAAGCGCGGGCAACGGTCAGGATGGTCTGGGCATGGCACTGGACGAGCACGAGGACCGGGCCTCGGCCGTTTTGGGCCGGGTCCGCCGAGGCATAGCGGGTATGTTCAAGGCCCGCAAGGCAGGAGGCTAGGGTGGCGGCGCTACAACTTGAGGACGTTCAACGGCCCGCCGATGAAGTGATGGTGCGCACGGTGGACCTGGTGCGGACGTATCAGCTCGGGTCCGAGCCCGTGTATGCACTGCGCGGAGTCAACCTTGAGATCAAGCGGGGTCAGTTTGTGGCCCTCAAGGGGCGCTCCGGATCAGGAAAGACCACCCTGCTCAACGTGGTCAGCGGCCTTGACGCGCCGACGTCGGGGAAGGTCGAGCTCCTTGGGCACGATCTGGGGACCGCCTCGGAGCGCGAGCTGCTGGAGCTGCGACGCCGGCACATCGGTTTCGTCTTCCAGTCCTTTGCGCTGATTCCGACCTTCTCAGCCTTTGAGAACGTTGATCTGATGCTGCGCATCGGTGGCTTCGACAAGCGACAGAGGAGCCGACGGGTGAGGGAGTGCCTGGAGCTGGTGGGCCTCCTGAAGTGGGCCGGCCACCGACCCTATGAGCTTTCCGGTGGTCAACAGCAGCGCGTGGCCATCGCCCGGGCGCTGGCGAATAGGCCCGAGATGGTCATCGCCGACGAGCCCACCGGCGAGTTGGACAGCGTGACTGGGCGCCAGATTCTGGAGCTGTTCCGCGACATCGTCGACTCGGAAGGTGTTACGCTGGTCATGGCCACCCACGACCCAACCGTAGAGGACTACGCGGACTTCATCTACGAGTTGGTGGACGGGCATATCCAGGAAGCCAAGGACATGCGCACCTACTTGGGCGATCTTAGCTCACGCGCTCGCAGCACCGCCGAGATTGCGCGCTAGAGGCAACGAGAGGAGCGCGGCTTGGCGCTCCTCTCGTGCGTCTCTCCCTAGGCCGTGGTCGAGCCGCGGATGCGGCCGGTCTTCTAGAAGGTAGGCTTCAGCCCCACTTCCTCGATCGCTCGGCGGAACAGCGCCGAGATCCGCGACAGCGCTCCTACTGTCTCCGCCTCGAACCTTAGCGTCAGCCGGGGCTCGGTGTTGGACGCCCGTACCACGCCCCAGCCGTCGTTGAACATCACCCGCGCCCCGTCGATCGTGATCACGTCGTAGTCGCCGGAGAAGAAGTTCGTCAGCTGATGGACGATGTCGAACTTGGTCTCGTCGGGGCAGTGCACGGTGAGTTCCGGCGTCGATGGGTACCGAGGAAGCTCATCGACCAGCGCCGAAAGCGGTTTCGGCTGGGCGGCCAGAGTGTTGGCGAGGAAAGCCGCCGTGAAGGTGCCGTCGTCGAAGTCGATGTCGGGATCGTCGAAGTAGAAGTGGCCGCTCATCTCGCCGCCTATCAGCCCGCGGTGCTCTTTCATGGCGGCGATCAGGAACGGGTAGCCGACCTTTGTCATTACCAGCTCGCCGCCCAGGCGCTCCACCTCTTCGATCAGCATGCGAGACACCTTGACCTCGAAGATCACCTTCGCGCCCGGATGCCGGGGCAGAATCTGGCGGGCGAGCAGAGCGATGAAGTCCGTCGGCGTCACCAGCCGCCCGAGCTCATCGACTATCCCCATTCTGTCGCCGTCGCCATCGAACGCGACGCCGAGATCGGCTCTCACCTCGGCAACCTTGGCCTTCAAGGCAGCGAGGTTCGCCTCCTTCATCGGATCCGGGTGGTGGTTCGGGAAGGTGCCGTCCGGCTCGATGAAGAGAGGGACCACCTCGCATCCGATGGCGGAGAGCACCTGCGGCGCCACCAGCCCGGCGCAGCCGTTGCCGCCGTCCAGCACGATCCTCAGTGGACGAGCGAGCCGGAACTTACGAGACACCGTGTTGATGTAGGGCGCGATGATGTCGGCCTGGCGGACGGTACCGCGGCCGGTACGGAACGGACCTTCCACTGCCAGGGTTGCCAGATCCTGCAGGCCGTCGGCTACGAGAGGTTCCGTGCCCTGCCGCACCTTGATGCCGTTGAACTGCGGCGGATTGTGGCTGGCCGTGATGACCACGCCGCCGTCAGTGCCGAAGTGCTTGACGGCGAAGTACATGAGAGGCGTTGGAACCAAACCGATATCGAGGACGTCGATGCCGGTGCTCAAGAGCGCCTCCGACATGGCACCGTGGAACTCCACTGAGCTGGGCCGGACGTCGTGTCCGAGCGCGAGAGTGCGCGCCCCGCGGTTTCCTAGATAGGTCCCGATCGCCACTCCGATGCGGCGTACCACGTCAACCGTCAGGTCTTCGCCGACGACGCCGCGAATGTCATAGGCGCGGAACATGCTGCGGTTGATGTTGAGCTGCGTCATTGCGGTCTCTCCGTGGTCGGACATATCGGTTGTAGCCGGTCAGGCCCGGCGGTTCAGGTACGCGATGAGGGCGCGGTCGAGCATCGCCGGATCAATATCCGCTGCCTCCACGTCGACCTGGACGGCGATGCCGTGCTTCCCCGAGTAGGACTTGGCCCCGGCGCTGCGGACCAGGAGCACCTTCTATCGGATCGGCTACGACACGGCCAATATACCCACACCGTATCGGTCGGTCAAAGGGCGTGCGAGAATGCCGCCTGCCCGCCGGCCAGACTATCGCGGTGCGGAAAGGCCGATCTGTCCCGCTATTCTCTTGCCTCGACCGAAGGCGATGCTATAATGGGGTACTCTCTGAAGACACAAATGCCTCTCTGGGGATGGCACGTATGCATCTGACCAGCCCTTTCCCCCGGTATGTTACCCTCTTGTTGGCGCTCATTCTCGTCGTCTTGGGCGGCTTCCTGGGGACCACCATCTACTCTGCGGCGCGGGACATGGTTGTGTCGGCGCAGTTTGAGCTCCCTAATCCACCCTCGATGCCGGTGGTGCAGGGACCCGCTGCTCAGGCAGGGGGAGCGGGGACCGAATCCCCGGGACAGGCGCCGGGGTCGGCCCTAGCTGCGGCGCTTGCCAGCCCGGCTCACGACCGGGTCAATCTTCTCATCCTCGGTCTGGACGTCCCCGACGGGAGTGCCGAACCTGCCCGCACCGACTCGATCATCGTCGTTTCGATCGATCCCTCAGGCGGCCCGGTGAACCTGCTGTCCATACCGCGCGACCTGTGGGTGCCCATCGGCCCCTATGGCGAGAACCGCATCAACACGGCGTTCTTCATTGGAGAGACCCGCAACTACCCGGGCGGCGGCACCGGCCTGCTTCGGGCAACCATCGAGCAGAACCTCGGCATTCCCATCGACTACCACGCCACCGTGGACTTCGCCACCTTCAAGGAGGCGGTGGACTACGTCGGGGGTGTGACCGTAAGCGTACAGCGCGACATCTACGATGCGGACTACCCGGACGGCAACGGCGGCGTCAAAACCGTCGAGATCGCTGCCGGCGTGCACCTCATGGACGGAGAGACGGCGCTTCAGTACGCCCGTTCGCGCCATGGCAACAGCGACTTCGACCGGGCACAGCGGCAGCAGCAGTTGCTTATCGCCCTTCGCGACGAGTACCTGAAAGACGGCTCGGTCACCGGACTGATCCCGAAGCTTCCTGCTCTCTATCGGACCTTCTCCGACCGAATCGAGACCGATCTGAGCCTGGACGAGCTTGTCAGCTTGGCCCGTATCGCCGCCGGCCTGGACCTGAGCAATGTGGAGACGGCGGTGATCGACTCCACCATGACCAGCCGCTACATCACCTCCGAGGGCTGGGACGTGCTCCTGCCGATCCCGGAGAAGATCGAGGCGGTGGTCGACCGGCTCTTGCGCTTGAGCCCGAACGCTCCGGCGTCCGCCCCGGAGTACGAGCTCGAGGCCTCGCCTCAGATCGCAGCCGAGAGAGCGACGATCCTTCTGGCCAACGGCAGTGGAAGGCCCGGGCTGGCGGAGGCGGCCGCCGAGTACCTGCGCGCTCTCGGCTTCAGCGTCGAGGGTTCGATGGACATGGAGAGGCAGGACTACACCAGTTCGGTGATGATCATCTACGCCGAGAAGCCGGCCACGGTGGCGTCGCTAGCATCGGCGCTTGGCTTGACGAGCCAGGACATCCGAAGCTCCGTGGGAAGCCCCCGGACTGACGATGTAGACATAAAGGTGATCCTGGGGCGGAGCTTCACCCTTTCATCGGACTAGCGGCTACTTGCGAGGTCGGTTCCTTTGTGGTAATGTAGCGCCCAATTGTGACCTGGTTCACTAATGCGACTGCCTGACCGATCGGCTTTGGGCCGGCGAGTCAGGCGTTTTCCTGGCTATGAGAGGGCCCGCGCTTCAGGGGCTGCTCCTGATGACTGGAGGTCGGTGGCTTGACGCTTCGCGAAGTGATCAGAGTGGTTGGCGCCGAGGTACTCACCGACGGTGTCGATCTGGAACGAGAGGTGACGTGTGCTTTTGGCGCCGACCTCATGAGTGACGTCCTGGCCCTCTCCCGGCCGGGCGCCCTGCTTCTTACCGGACTGATGCAGCCGCAGGTGGTGCGCACCGCCGATATGGCTGACATGGCGGCCATCCTTCTTGTGCGTGGTAAACGACCTCAGAGCGAAACGGTGGCGTTGGCGCAGGACATCGGTATGCCTCTCTTGTGGGCGAAGGAGACCATGTTCACAGTAGCAGGTCGGCTCTACTCCGCGGGCCTGAACGGTGTTGAGCTCAATAGGTAGGCCGAGCTCCCAGGATGCCCATGCGCCCAGTGACCTGACGAAAGCGCAGGAACTGGTCTATGAGCTGTCGGTGCGGCAAGTCATGACCACGCCGGTGGTGTCTGTGTCGCCCGAGCAGACGATGCATGAGGTGGGTGAAGTACTAAAAGAGGCTAAGGTAGCGGGAGCCCCTGTCTTGGACGGGGGCTGTCTTGTAGGTGTGGTCAGCATGAACGACCTCATCAACTCGCTGGAACATGGCCGGCGAGACGACCCGGTCCGGAAGTGGATGTCGGTCGATCTGCTCACGGTGCGAGAGGACGATTCGGTCATCGAGGCGGTCAAAGCCTTCGCCCGCCGGCCGGTGGGCAGGATCCCGGTGGTCGACGCGCAAGGCAGCTTGGTTGGAATCCTGACCGGCGGCGACATAACCCGGGGGCTTCTGCGGGCACTGGATCTGAACTACCGAGGCGACGAAGTCAGCCATTACCGGGCCAGCCACATCTTCCAAGATATCTCCTCCGACGACACTAGTCTGACGCTGCGATATGCGGTACGGCCACGTGACTTCAACCACAGTGGCGAGGCCTCGGCTAAGGTCAAGCGGGCGCTACAGCGCCTCGGCGGTCGTGCCGAGCTTGTGCGCCGGGTGGCCGTCGCGTGCTATGAGGCGGAGATGAACCTGGTGATTCACACCGACGAGGGCGGTGAGATTCTCGTCGAGGTGCGGCCGGACCGGGTCAGCATCACCGCTACAGACGCGGGACCGGGCATCGCCGATGTCGACAGCGCCGTTGAGGCCGGCTTCAGCACGGCGCCCGACTGGATCCGCGATCTGGGGTTTGGCGCCGGCATGGGCCTGGGGAACATCCGGCGCTGCAGCGACGAGTTCGAGCTACGCTCCGAACTGGGCTCCGGCACGCGGCTCCACGTAGTGGTCTATCTGGGGCAGGGAAACCGCCTGGGCCGGGCGGCTCGTTCGTGACCGCACCTGGAGGCAAGATGAAGGTACGCGATGCCGTTGCCGGGCTGGGTCTGCGGCGCTTCACTTCGGGCGATGGTGGACTAGACCGGGAGATATCAGGCGGGTACGCCGGCGATCTGTTGAGTTGCGCGATGGCTGCGGCAAAGCCGGGCGACGCCTGGGTCACGCTGCAGGCGCACCGGAACGTGGTGGCGGTTGCATCGCTGACCGAGGTGGCGTGCGTCATTATCACCGAGGGCGCCCACCCCGATGCGGAGACCATCGAGGTTGCCGAGCGGTCGGGCATTGCTATGCTTGGATCGGCGGAAGACACCTTTGCCGTGGTGGCGGGTTTGGTGCGACTGGGCGTGCCGGGCTAGGAATGTTGGCCAGGTGGGTGCGAGTCGATCTCCACGTGCACACGGTCTTGTCGGCCTGCGCCGAGATGGAGATGACTCCACCGCTCATCGTGGGGCGAGCGTGCGACCTGGGCCTTGCTGCGATTGCCGTCACTGACCACAATTCGGCCGAGAATGCGTCGGCCGTGCAGGAGGCCGCCAAGGGCACGGGATTAGAGGTCGTGCCCGGGATGGAGATTCAGACCGCCGAGGAAGTGGACTTGCTGGCGCTGTTCGCTACACTGGACGGAGCCCTTAGGGCGCAGGAGCGGGTATATGCTGGACTCGGCGAGGCCCGAAACCGGCCCGAGTACTTCGGCGAACAGATAGTGGTGGACGCGGCCGGGTATCCTCTCCGGGAGAACGATCTGCTGCTCCAGGCGCGCACCGACCTATCGTTGGAGGCGGCGGTGGAGTTGGTTCACCGCTGCGGGGGAGTGGCCGTCGCCGCTCATGTGGACCGGCCCAGCCGCAGCCTTCTGGCTAACCTGGGCTTCATACCTAAGGGCCTGGCCCTGGACGGCGTGGAGCTCTCTCGATACGCGAGGGTGGATTCGTTACTCGATCGTCACCCGGAGCTGCGGGGCATGCTACTCGGCTCCTTCGGAGATGCCCACCGACTCGACGAACTGGGTGGGCGCACTGAGTGCTTGGTTGGGCGAGCGGAGCCCGAAGAGATTGTGCGGTGCTTTCAGGCGGGGGATTGCTCCGCCCTGCGGATTACCGATCGGACAGGACAGGTGAAATGAGGCGAGACTATGGCTTCTGAGGCGACGGTGGACCTGGCCAGATTGGAGGGCGTGTTTGCCGGCCACGGTGAGGCGTCCGGAGCGTTGATTCCGGTACTGCAGGCAGCGCAGAACGAGTTTGGGTATCTGCCCAGCGAGGTTCTTGCCGCCATAGCCGAACGCCTGGACGTACCGCTCAGCCAGGTGTATGGAGTGGTGACGTTCTACTCTCAGTTCTACTTGAACCCCAGAGGCAAACATATCATTCGTTGCTGTGACGGAACGGCATGCCATGTTCGCGGCACTCCCAAGATCGTGGAGGCTCTGGAAAACCGGCTTGGCATAGGCGCGGGCGAGACGACGCCCGATCATCTGTTCACTCTCGAAGTCGTCTACTGCTTGGGTTCGTGCGCGCTGGCGCCGGTGGTGGTGGTGGACGGCACTGTGATGGGCGCCGTCACACCCGACCGGATGCTCAAGGTGGTGGACAAGCTCGCGGCGGGGGATTAACCAGACGCAAGTGCGTGAGCTTTCGCTGCATCTCCTGGATCTGCTTGAGAACGCCCGCAGCGCCGGGGCCGCCAACGTTCTGGTGGCCATCGATGAGCGCCCAGAGGCAGATCAGTTGGAGCTGCGTGTGGAGGATGATGGGAGGGGTGTCCCCACGGATACCGTGGACACCGTGTTTGATCCCTTCTTCACCACACGGACGACGCGAAAGGTCGGGCTAGGTCTGCCGCTCTTGCGGGCGGCGGCCGAACGCGCCGGTGGTAGTGCAACCGTGGACTCGGCTCCCGGGCACACTGTGGTGAGGGCCACGTTTGGCCTGTCCCACATTGACAGGGCGCCGCTGGGGGACATCGTGGGTACTCTAGTCACCTTTATGCTACTTGAGGGTGCCCCCCGGCTTATGTACCGGCACCGGTCCGGGGAAGACGAGTTCGAGTTCGACACCGCCTCCGCAGAAGAGGCGGCGGGCAGACAGCTCACGGCGATGGACGTATCCGGCTGGGTGAGGGATTACCTGACCACGGGGATCGAGGCACTTACGCGCAGCAGCAGCTGACAAAGGAGCTATGGCGATGCCCAAGATAGGCTCGATCGAGGAACTGCGGGCCCTGAAGGATAGGGCACAGAAGGACATCAAGGTCCGCCTTAGTAGCGGAACCCGAATAACGGTCGGTCTCGGGACCTGCGGCATTGCTGCCGGCGCCCGCGAGACCATGCGAGCGATTCTGGACGAGTTGGCACAGCGCGGAATCGACGCTAACGTGAACACCGTGGGCTGCATCGGGATGTGCTTCAACGAGCCTCTGGTGGATATAGAGCAGGCCGGCAGCCCGAGGATCACCTACGGCAATGTGTCCCCCGACCGGGTGCATCGCATCATCGAGGAGCACATCGTCGGTGGGCGCGTGGTCGAAGAATGGGTCGTCGGCCGGCTGGACACGGGAGGGAACTAATGGCTCAGGTTTATCGGGCCAGTTTGCTGGTCTGCGGCGGCACCGGGTGTCAGGCATCGGGCTCCAAGGAGACGTTGGCCGCCATCAGGGCCGAAGTTGCGCGCCGCGGCCTAGCTGATGAGGTACAGGTTCTGGAAACAGGGTGCCGCGGCTTCTGTGCCATGGGCCCGGTGGTCACCATCTACCCAGAGGGCATCTTCTATTGTGGCGTCACCGCCGCCGATGCGGCCGAGTTGGTTGAGGAGACTCTGGTCAAGGGGCGCGTTGTCGACCGCCTCACGTACCGGGAGCCGGAGACTCGCGCAGCGGTGGCCAACTACACCGAGATTCCGTTCTACGGAAAGCAGGTGCGCGTCGCCTTGCGAAACTGCGGGGTGATCAACCCCGAGAGCATCGAGGAGTACATCGCGCGGGACGGCTACGCAGCGCTGGCCAGAGTGGTCACCGAAATGGAGCCGCAGCAGGTCATCGACCTGGCCAAGCAGGCCGGGCTCCGCGGCCGGGGCGGCGCCGGATTCCCGGCCGGCCTGAAGTGGGAGTTCGCGCGTAATGCCCGCGGCGACAAGAAGTACGTGATCTGCAACGCCGACGAGGGGGATCCGGGCGCGTTCATGGATCGCAGCATCCTTGAAGGCGACCCGCACAGCGTCGTCGAGGGCATGCTCATCGGCGCGTACGGCATTGGCGCTGACGAGGGGTACATCTACTGCCGCGCCGAGTACCCCCTGGCGGTGCGGAACCTAACGCGCGCCATCGAGCAGGCTACCGAGTATGGGTTCCTTGGCGAGCACATCCTGGGGACGGACTTTTCCTTCACCCTTCATCTGAAGGAGGGCGCCGGCGCGTTCGTGTGCGGCGAGGAAACGGCCCTCATGGCCTCCATCGAGGGTCGCCGAGGCGAGCCCCGTCCGCGACCGCCCTTCCCGGCGGTGTCGGGCCTGTGGGGCAAGCCCACTAACATCAACAACGTGGAGACCTGGGCCAACGTGGCGCAGGTGTTCCTGAAGGGCGTCGACTGGTTCCGCTCCATCGGAACGGAGAAGAGCAAGGGCACCAAGGTGTTCGCGCTCACCGGGAAGGTGAACAACACCGGCCTCATTGAAGTGCCGATGGGCATCACCATGCGGGAGATCGTGTTCGACATCGGCGGGGGGATGCTCAAGGGGAAGAAGTTCAAGGCAGTGCAGACGGGTGGCCCGCTTGGCGGGTGCATACCGGCGTCGCTGCTTGACACCCCGATTGACTACGACTCGCTCACTGCCGCCGGTGCCGTGATGGGCTCGGGCGGGATGATCGTCGTCGACGAAGAGACCTGCATGGTGGAGTTCGCCCGCTTCTTCCTGGAGTTCGCCTCGTCAGAGTCTTGCGGCAAGTGCGTACCGTGCCGCGTCGGCGGCCAGCGCATGCTGGACATAGTCCGGCGAATCTCGAGCGGCGAGGGGACGCCTGCGGACTTGGACGCCATTCAGCAGATCGCCGCTGAAATGCGCGACGCGTCGCTCTGCGCCCTGGGCCAGTTGACTCCGGCGCCGGTGCTAAGCACACTGCGCTTCTTCCCGGACGAGTACCTGGCGCACATTGAGGACGGGCGCTGCCCAACAGGCAAGTGCCCCACCATCACCGTGGCTCCGTGCAACAGCGCCTGCCCGGCAGGAGTGGATGCGGCAGCCTATATCGCCCTTACCGCCCAGGGCCGTTACGACGAGGCTCTCGAGATCCATCGTCGTACCAACCCGTTCGCGGTGGTGTGCGGACGAGTATGCTACGCCTTCTGCGAGAAGCACTGCCGGCGAGGCGAGGTCGACGAACCGATAGCGATTCGCAGCATCAAGCGCTTCATGGCAGAGAGCGCCATCGCTAAGGAGTGGACGCCGCCTCGCTTGGGCGACGACCGGCCCGAGAAGGTCGCCATCGTTGGCGCGGGACCTGCCGGCCTTACCGCCGCCCTTCGTCTGGCCCAGTACGGCTTCCAGGTTACGGTGTTCGATGCCCTCAATGAGCCAGGCGGCATGATGATCGCCGGCATCCCCCAGCATAGGCTGCCTCAGGACGTCCTTCGGGCGGAGATCGCCAACGTCATGCGGGCGGGCGTTGAGGTTCGCTGCAACTCGGTGATGGGGCGGGACTTCAGCCTCGCCGATCTGAGAGAGACCGGAGGCTACGACGCCGTCGTTCTCGCTCTGGGCACGCGCAAGAAGCGCGGCCTCGACGTTCCCGCGGCCGACGCCCTCAAGGCGATGGGCTTGGACATGGCCGAGGACGGCGCCATAGTGGTGGACCGCGCCTTCCATACCGCCATACCGGGCGTGTTCGCGGCGGGTGACGCAGTGACCGGTCACTCGTCGGTTGTGGAGGCAGTGGCGCAGGGCAACCGGGTGGCGGCTGTGGTCAACCACTTCCTCCGCACCGGCGAGGTCCAACGAGTACGCTTCCAGACAGAGTGCGCGATCCCGGCTCCAGCATGGGATCCGGTGGACTACGTTGACGCGAAGCGAGCCGAACCCGCCTACACCACCGCTGAGAGCGCGGCGGGCCGAAGTATCCGCGTCGAAGACGTCTGGGATGAGAAGACGGCCATCGAGGAGTGCAAGCGGTGCCTCCGGTGCGACCTGGACTGGCAGAAGATGATGCACAAGCGCCGGCAGGAAGCCGCGAAGGAGCACACACTGTGAGCGCAGTCGTGGTCACCAGAGGCAATCAGGAGGTCTGATGGCGGCCCTTACTATGTTCATCAACGGCCAGGAGATCGAGACCGAGGAGGGGCGCACTGTCCTGGAGGCGGCTACTAGTGCAGGGATCGTCATCCCGACTTTGTGCTACCACCCATCGGTGGCCGCCTCAGGCGGTTGTCGCATGTGCCTCGTGGAGGTGGAGCCGAGGGGACAGCTTCATCCGGCCTGCACCTACCCAGTGTCTCCGGGCCTTCGAGTGCAGACTCACTCGGAGAAGGTGGTCAAGGCCCGACGGTTCGTTCTGGAGATGCTCTTCTCCGAGCGCAGCCACTACTGCATGTACTGCGCCGCGGACGGCGACTGTGAACTGCAGACGCTGGCCTATCAGCACGGCATGGACCACTGGCTCTACCCGCGGTCCGACGTGCGACAGATGGTTGATGCGTCTCGACAGTACTTCATTATGGATCACAACCGCTGCATCCTGTGCCGGCGGTGCATCCGTGCTTGCTCCGACGTGGCCGCCGTCCACACGCTGGGCATGGGCCAGCGGGGCTCGGAGTCGCTCATAGTCGCCGATCTGGACGTGCCGTTCGGCGAGTCCACGTGCATCTCCTGCGGAACCTGCCTGGACGTGTGTCCGGTGGGGGCGCTTGTGGATCGGCGGAGCGCCTACATGGGTGGAGATGCCGACCTGGAGCGGCACACCACCGTCTGTGCGCAGTGCAGCCTGGGATGTTCTATCGTGGCGCGCACTCGGTCAGACAGGCTGGTACGCATCGAGAGCGACTGGGATGGCGGCCCGAGCAGCGGGCTCCTCTGTCGCCTGGGGCGGTTCGCGCCGTTGCACGTAACCGCTCAGAGAGTGCGCAGTCCTCTGGTGAGGCAGGGCGGCGAACTGGTGCCCTGCTCGTGGGATGAGGCGCTCACATTGGTCGCACGAAGGCTAGTCGGGGCCGGCAGTGTCGCTGCCGTGGTTTCGGCGCGGGCGACCAACGAGGAACTGGCGGCGTTTCAGACCGTCTTCTCTCACCTCCAGGCAGACACCGGTTTGTTTGACGGTGCGCCGGCTCCGGCTGCGCCTGGTCGCCAGGCAGTCGAGTCGGATTTCGAGGCAGCGAGCATCGTTGTGGCTATGGCAGCCGATCTAGACGACGAACACGAGGTGGTTGCCTGCTGGATGCGCAGAGCGCGAGACCGCGGCGCTCGCCTGATCCTGGCGGATTGCCGGGCCGAACGCCTTAGCGGGACGGTGGAAAGGATCTCGGCAAGCGACCTCGAGGCAGCGGTGGGTCGGCTGGACGCCGGCGATCACCTGGTGGTCGTCTACGGCCCTCAGGCGAATCCGGCTAGACTTGCTCGTTTGGCCCAGAAGCCGGGCACGACCTTCTTGACCCTGCCGGATGGTGTGAACGCCTTGGGGGCCGCGGCGCTTGGGCTCGGAGACCTCGCGGGCGGGATTGAGCCTGACGTCGCCTACGTGTACGCCGCCGACAGCCTGGCAGCCGAACCGCCGGTTGGCGGCGCCTTCTTAGTAGTGCAGTCGTGCTACCGCACTGACGCTACCAATGCCGCCGACGTCGTACTCCCGGCTCTGCACTGGGCGGAGAAGGCCGGTCACTTCACCGGCCCCAGCGGCGAGCTCCGGGAGGTAAAGCCAGTAGTGGCGCACCCGCAGTGGGCCCGCGACGATCGCGACGTGCTCTCAGCGTTGGTCGGGCTGGCGGAGGTATCGCATTGATGTCCTGCCCGTGGTCATGGAGGATCTGATGGCGAAGCCCAAGATCGCGACGGACTGGCTGGCGGCTTGTGCCGGCTGCCACATGTCGCTGCTTGACATGGACGAGCGGCTGATCGAGCTCATGAAGAAGGTGGAGCTGACGTCCAGCCCGATTACGGACCTTAAAGTGCCACCTGAGTCAGGAGTCGACGTCGGTTGGCTGACCGGCGCCGTCAACAACAGCGATAACGAGCACGTCGCCAAGCGTATGCGCGCCCGGGCCCGGATCATAGTTGCCTGCGGCGACTGCGCCGTCTTCGGCGGCGTCATGCGCATGCGAAACTACTGGCCGCTCAAGGACGCCCTTGAGACGGCCTACAAGAACACCCCCAGCACCGTCGACGGCAAGATCCCGGGCTCGCCCGATATCATGGTTCCGCAGGTGGACCAGGCCCTGGGAGAGGTGATAGACGTCGACGTCTACGTGCCGGGCTGCCCGCCCAGCGCCGACCTGATCTTCTACGTCCTGAATGAGTTGGCCGAGGGGCGCGTTCCGAAGCTTGACTTGTCCAACCTCGACTACGATTAGTTGTTGTCTTAGTTCAGGAGATCCCAGATGGCGCAAAAGATAATGATCGAACCCGTCACCAGGATAGAGGGACACGCCAAGGTGTCCATCCTTCTTGATGACCGGGGCAAAGTCGAACAGGCCCGGCTGCATGTGAACGAGTTCCGCGGTTTCGAGCACTTCTGCCGCGGCCGGATGTTCTTTGAGATGCCGCAGATCACTCCCCGCATCTGCGGCATCTGCCCGGTGAGCCATCATCTGGCGGCAGCAAAGGCGGGAGACGCGATTGTTGGCGTGACACCCACACACACGGCCTTTCTTCTCCGCGAGCTCATGCATATGGGCCAAGTGGTGCAGTCGCACTCGATGCACTTCTTCGAGTTGGCCGGCCCCGACCTCCTGCTTGGCTTTGATGCTGAGCCGGCCAAGCGCAACGTCGTCGGATTGATCGAGGACAAGCCGGAGATCGCCCTGAAGGGCGTCATGCTCCGCAAGTTCGGCCAGAGCGTGATCGCTGCTCTGGGGCAGAAGCGCGTCCACCCGGAGTATGCGGTGGCCGGCGGAGTCAACTCCGCTCTCAGTCCGGCGGCGCGAGACTCCATCCGTCATGACCTGGACGCACGCATCGCGGACGCACAGGCGGGGATCGCCATCTCCAAGCAGTGGCTGGAGGAGCATCAGGACTACGCCAAGAGCTTCGCCTCTTTCCCGTGCGGCTACATGGGCACCGTGGCGGACGACGGCAGCCTCAACCTCTACCACGGCAAGCTGCGTCTCATCGATTGCCACGGCAACCGGTTGGCGGAGTTCGACCCCAAGGACTACCTGGACTACATCGGGGAGCGGGTGGAGGACTGGACATACCTCAAGTTCCCGTACTACCTCGAGCAGGGCTGGCCCGGAGGCGTCTACCGCGTCGGACCGCTGGCTCGTCTCAACATGTGCGACGGGATAGGCACTCCGTTGGCTCACGATGAATGGCGCCAGTGGAAGCAGGTGAATGGCGGCAAGCCAGTTCAGGGTACGCTCTACTATCACTGGGCGCGCATGGTTGAGGCTCTCCACGCCCTAGAGCGCATCGGTCAGATCCTCGACGATCCGGAGGTCATGTCCAACGATCTCTATGTGCCGTCCGACGTCATCACCGGGCGCGGCGTGGGTTGCCTTGAGGCTCCTCGTGGAACTCTCATACACGACTACCGCACGGATAAGTCGGGCAAGCTGACCGATGTGAACCTGATCATCGCCACTGGACATAACAACTGGGCGATGAGCCGCTCCGTGGAGGAGGTAGCCAAGGCCTACGTCGATGGCACCCGGCTCACCGAGGGAATGCTCAACCGCGTGGAGGCGGCCATCCGAGCGCACGATCCCTGCCTCTCCTGCTCCACTCACGCCGTGGGTCAGATGCCCCTTGAGGTGACCATGTACGGGCCCGACGGCGGCGTCGTTGATCGAGCGGTGCGTGGCTGAGGCACGGGCCCTTGTCCTGGGGCTCGGCAATCTCAGCCGCCAGGATGATGGCTTCGGCTGGTACGCCGTGAACCGAGTTCGCGCCCGGCTTGGTCTGGAGCCCATAGGCGAGTTCGATGATGGAATGAGCGAACTGGGGCGGGAAGTGGATAGCGCCTTCCTGCCCCAGATCTCCTCGGACCTGGCCGACTTGGTCGCCAAGTATGAGCGGCTGGTGTTGGTGGACGCGCGCGTCGGTGGCGAGATGCAGGTCTACTGGTCCGAGGTACCGCCATTGCCTGGCGACCACTCTCGCCTGCTAACCCACGACATGCTGCCCGCGGAGCTTCTGGCCCTGTCTCGGCTGCTTTGCGGCAAAGCCCCACGCGCCTTCGTCGTCTCCGTCCCCGGCCTTAGCTTCGACTTCGGCACCGGCCTCAGCGCGCCGGTGTTCGAGTTGCTCGACGAGGCTGCCGGGCTGTGCCTGGATCTGGCACTTGGAGATCGCGACTCCTGAAGAACTGCATTAGGTGGCCAATGCCACAGTAGTTCACGCTTCCGCCCGATTGACTGCAGCGGCGCTGTTGGTGAGGAAGGTAACCGATGTGTCTTGCCGTACCGACGATGCTCATTCAGAAGCGTGGCGACAACGGGACGGTTGAGCTCGGGGGCGTCACCCGAGAGATCAGCCTGCTGCTTGTTCCCGAGGCGGAGGTAGGCGACTATCTGCTGGTTCATGCCGGGTACGGCATAGGCGTGCTGGACGAAGCCGAAGCGAATCGAACGCTGACGCTGCTCGACGAGCTCGCCGCTACGAGCGCCGCTACTTGAACAGCCACACTCCCTATCGTGGGGCGCCCGCGGTGGCCGGACTGCTCGCCAGGATCCGCGAGTTGGCCAAAGGGCTGGGTGTTGTGCGGTTCATGGAGTTCTGCGGCGGCCACACCCACGCCATTGCCCGGCACGGGCTGCGCTCCCTCTTGCCAGACAACGTGCGCCTCTCGTCCGGGCCGGGCTGTCCGGTGTGCGTTACCTCATCAGGCGAGGTTGATCTGGCGATCTCCTTGGCCGAGTGGGAGGGTGTTACCATCGCCACCTTCGGCGACATGGTGCGCGTGCCCGGCAGCGCAGGCAGCCTCTCCGATGCTCGCGCTCGCGGGGCCGACGTTCGCGTGGTCTACTCGTCCAGGGACGCCCTCGAGATCGCTCGCCAGAACTCTGAACGGCAGGTGGTCTTCCTGGGAGTGGGGTTCGAGCCGACCTCTCCCGGGGTGGCGGCCAGCATCCTCGAGGCCGCCGCGGACGATGTGCCCAACTTCACCGTGCTCTCGCTGCACAAGTTGACGCCGCCGGCAGTCCGTGCCGTTCTCGACTCGGGAGAGCTCCGGATGAACGGCATCATCGGACCGGGACACGTCAGCGCCGTTCTTGGGGCCGACGCTTGGGGCTTCCTTCCTGGTGAGTACCGCCTAGGCTGTGCCATTGCCGGCTTCGAGCCTACCGACGTGTTGATGGCGGTGGCCGACTTGGTGGCGATGGTGGCGACAGGCAGACCAGCGGTAGCGAACTCGTATGGGCGCGCAGTCTCTGCCCAGGGCAACCAGACAGCTAAGGCAGTGATCGCCCGCGTGTTCGAGGTGACGGACCGAGAGTGGCGCGGGTTGGGCGGTGTCCCCTCCAGCGGTCTGCAGATCCGCCCGGCATACAGTCAATGGGATGCAGTGAGGCGGTTCGGCGCAGAGGTGAAGCCCTCGGCTGAGCCGGCGGGCTGCCGTTGCGGCGAGGTGCTATGCGGCACCCTGCTGCCGCTTGAGTGCTCGCTCTTCGGTCGCGCCTGTACCCCATCGCAACCTGTAGGGCCGTGCATGGTATCCTCCGAGGGGGCGTGCGCCGCCTACTTCCTTGAGGCCGACCTCGACTGATGGATAGGGTCACGCTTGGGCACGGCAGCGGCGGCCTCCTCAGCCGAGAGCTGGTCCGGGACATGTTCCTGCGGCATCTGCCTGACCCAGAACTGGCGAGACTGGGCGACTCGGCGCTTCTGCCCCCCGACGCTTTCGTGGCGGGCAGCCGCCTCGCCCTCACCACCGACTCCTATGTCGTTACGCCGCTTGAGTTCCCCGGGGGAGACATCGCCCAGCTGGCCGTCTGTGGAACCGTGAACGACCTTTCGGCGGCCGGCGCCCGCCCCCTGTGGCTCACCGCCGGGTGGATTCTCGAGGAGGGGTTGCCACTGGAGACGCTCGACCGTCTGGTAGCTTCAATGGCGGAGAGCGCCGCCTCGGCCGGCGTGCGCGTGGTAGCCGGCGACACCAAGGTTGTCCCGCACGGCCTGGCCGATGGCGCCTACGTCAACACTGCGGGCGTCGGCTGGGTACCTAGGGGAAGGGACCTTGAGCGCGGTAGGGTGGAGCCCGGGGACGCCGTGCTGGTGAGCGGCTACGTTGGGGATCACGGCATGGCTGTAATGCTGGCTCGCCAAGGAATCGCCATGCAGTCCGGTCTCAGGAGCGACGTTGCGCCCCTCAGCGGGATGGTGGAAGCGCTCTTCGAGGCCGGAGTCCGGGTGCGGTGGCTGCGGGACGCGACCCGTGGCGGCCTGGGAGGGGTTCTCTGCGAGCTGGTCGACGCTCAAAGCTACGGTGTAGCCATCGAGCAGGAATCCCTGCCGATCCGCAGCGAGGTTGCGGCCGCTTCGGAGCTGCTAGGGCTGGATCCACTGTACGTGGCCAACGAGGGGAAGATGGTGGCCGTGGTGCCATCCGACCAGCACGACCTGGCCCTCTCTGTCTGGCGTGAACTCGAGCCTGGGCGCAATGCTGCCGTCGTCGGTCACGTTACGGCGGAGCGGCCCGGCAAGGTCGTCATGAAGACTCCCTATGGCTCCACCAGGGTCCTTCGCCTTCCCGCGGGTGAGCTTCTCCCCAGAATCTGCTAGGCCAACGACTAATCGCCCTCCGCTTGGCCGCGAGAACGGGTCTTGAGAGAGGCGCCGGCATTGCATCACGCGCCGGCTCTTGCCTATAATGCCGCATTCCGGATGCCCGGAGGCCCGCCGGCCGAGTAAGCGATGCTTCGATGGTTGAGCAACTCGGAAGCGCGTCTGAGTCCAGGACAGCAGGGTCGTAGGCGGTCAGCCCGCGAGACCCCACTCTAGGCAGGATAGGGGGAGGGAAATGAGGGTGCTTCGTCTGGTGAGCTTCTCGGTCATTGTTGCACTGCTAGTGGCTGCGTGTGGGTCCGGCACGGCGGCACCCACGGCCGTCACCTCCGAAGCCGCAAGCGCCGCCACCACCACCGAGTTCACCGACGAGTGGGGCGTGGTGAAGGTTGAGGCCGGGGACCCCATCCGCGTGGGGTTCGGCGCGGCCCTGAGCGGCGCTGGCGTGGACCTTCTCGGCATTGACGAGAAGCGCGGCGCTGAGCTTGCCATCGCCGACAAGGGCGATATCCTCGGCTTCTCGGTGGAGCTGGTGGCTGAGGACGATTTGTGCTCGGCCGAGGGCGGCACAACGGTCGCAAACAAGTTCATATCCGATCCCAGCATAGTTGCCGTGCTTGGTCAGATGTGCTCCAGCGGCTGTCTCGCGGCCATGGACATCTACCAGGAGCACGGATACACAATGGTCTCCCCCTCCTGCACCGCTGTGGTTCTGACGACGCGCGGAAACAGCGCCTTCAACCGCGTGTGCTGGAACGACGCCATCCAGGCGCCGGCAGGGGCCCAGTTCCTGTACGGCAGGGGCATCACCAAAGCCGCGACGATCCACGACGGTAGTCCCTACGGCGAAGGCCTGGCGACCGAGTTCGGCGCCGCTTTTCGGGCACTCGGCGGCACCTTGGTGGCGACTGAGGCCGTGAACGTGGGCGACACGGACATGCGGCCTCTCCTCGAGCGCATCAAACAAGCAGAACCGGAAGCCATCTACTTCGGCGGATTCGTGGCTGAGGGCGCTTACCTCGCCAGCCAGCGCATCGATGTCGGCATGGAAGATGTTGTCTACATGGGCGCCGAGGGCTTGCAGGCTGTGGATTACATCAAGGCCGCTGGGGACGCGAGCGAAGGTACTTTCGCCAGCGTCGCTAATCCGGCCGAGGCTGGGCCCGGCATGCCGGCGTTCCTCGAGGCCTATAAGGCCGCCTACGGCGAGGAACCCCCGGCGCCTTACCATGCTCATGCTTATGACGCTGCCATGGTCATCATGAACGCCATTGAGAAGGTGGCCCGGACCGATGCCGACGGCAATCTGCTCATCGGTCGTAAGGCCCTCAACGAGGCTGTTCGCGGGACCACCGAGTATCAGGGCCTCTCGGGCATGATTACCTGTGATGAGGTCGGCAACTGCGGCACCGGCACGGTCGCCATCTCAGAGGTGCAGAATGGCGAGTTCGTCGTGGTCTGGCCCGAGTAGGGGTAGATGCCTTTGAGTAGTGGTCGTCCCGGGGCGGGCGTAGTCCGCCTGCCTCGGGAGTCTTGGCGAGATCGTCTGCGTCGCAGGCTGTCCGGACCGATTGACCTGACACAGATCGTGGTGTCGGGCGTCGGGCTGGTCATCCTCGTCTTCGGTGCGTGGCGCGTAGTAGGCACGCTAGTGGCGGGAAAGTACGGAGCCTCCACCTATGCCAGCCAACTGGTCTTTGGGCTGGCCCAGGGAGGCATCTACGCCCTGATAGCGTTGGGCTACACGCTGGTCTACGGCATCCTCTTCATGATCAACTTCGCCCATGGCGAGATCTTCATGGGCGGGACCTACATCGCGTACTTCGTGATCGCGGCGTTCGACCGGTCCGGTTTTCTGGAGTCCAACCCTCTGCCGGCCCTAATCGTTACCGCCGTTACGGCCATGACGGCTTCGGTAGTCCTCGCTCTGGGCCTGGAGCGTATCGCCTACCGGCCCCTTAGGCGCGCGCCGCGACTGGTACCGCTGATCACCGCCATTGGCGCCTCGCTCTTCCTGCAGTATGCCTTCCGCGGCCTGTTCGGCACCGGCGTGAAGGTTTACCCGGATACCCACCTGTTTATCGGCGATGTGGACATAATGGGTGGCCGATACGACCTGGGCGGGATCATGGTGCGCCCCATCTATTTCGTCGTCTTCCTGCTGGCCGTTGTCCTCATGCTGGGACTCTGGCTGTTGGTGCAGAAGACAAAGACGGGTAGGGCGATGCGGGCTGTGGCGGAGGACAAGGACACCGCCGCACTGATGGGCGTCGACGTGGACCGGGTGATCGTCATGACGTTCGCCATAGGCGCCGCCCTCGCTGGGGCGGCCGGCGTCATGTTCGCCCTCTACAACAAGCAGGTCACACACACCATGGGGTTCATCCCCGGCATCAAGGCCTTCACGGCTGCGGTGCTGGGCGGTATCGGGAATGTGCCCGGCGCCATGCTGGGTGGCTTGGTCCTGGGCCTGGCCGAATCCACGTTCCCCACTCTGCTGGGCCTGGATTCGCAGTTGAAGGACGTCATCGCTTTCGGGTTGCTGGTGCTGGTGCTCATCTTCCGCCCGACGGGCATTCTCGGCGAAGTCCTAACCCGCAAGCGAGCCTAGGGAGGTCAACGGCCACATGGGAGTGGAGATGCTGAGGCACAGCCTCCGTCGCGGGGCGGTTGTGGGCGGGGTGCTGGCCTTCATTGCTCTCATTGGGGCGCCGACGGCGTTTGCCAAGGAACCGGTTGTCCGGGGCATGCTCACGCTCAGCCAGATGCTGCCGGCCGTAGGTGCGCTTGTGGCCGGCTCGGGCGCTGTTCCTAAGGCCAGGGGCTCGGCCGGCGCCTCGATGGCGGCACTGTTCGGCGGCGCCGCGGGAGTCGTCGCCATGGCGCTCTTGGCTCTCCTGGCCGTGCTCGTTAACGGGGTCGACATGCGGCAAGTGCTGGTCAACGCCACGCCGCAGCTGCTTGACGAGCTCACACTGGGGCGTGGAATCGGGGCAGGCGCGATGTGGCTGCTCCTGATTGGAGCGGCTCTAGGCGCTATCGGAGGTCTCAGCACTCACGTTCCCACTCGCGCCAGCCGGGCGGTGCTTCTTGGCGCCACTGCCGCGGTGATCGTGGGCGTCGTGAGGGACAAGGGACTGTCGCTTGCCGAGGCTGCTGTGCTGGGCACGGCGGTCGGCCTCATGGCATACGGTCGCTCTCGCTGGGGTACGGCCCTGGCAGGCCAGTACCAGCGCGTGCAGCGTCGAAACGCCGCCATGATGAGTATCATCCTGTGGACGGCCGGCCTCATCATCCTCCTCGGCTTGCCTTCGGTGCTGGGTACCTATGGCACCAGTGTCGTGGACCTGATCGGCCTGTACGTACTGATGGGCTTGGGGCTCAACATCGTGGTCGGGTACGCCGGTCTGCTCGACCTGGGATACGTGGCCTTCTTCACCATCGGGGCTTACGTGACCGGCCTACTGACCTCGCCGGCGGCGTCCACCCAGTTGGGGCTATCCTTCTGGATCGCCTGGCCCCTTGCGATGGTGGCTGCAGCGTCGGCCGGAGTCCTCCTGGGTATCCCGGTGCTTCGGATGCGAGGCGACTACCTGGCGATCGTGACTCTGGGATTTGGAGAGATCATTCGCATCCTCGTGCTGTCCGACACCTTTAAGAGCACGCTAGGTGGCGCACAGGGCATCATAGAGATCCCCGGCCCAAGCATCGGCGCCTTCACCATGGTGCGGCCCCAGCACTTCTATTACCTCATCCTTATCGGCTGCCTGCTGGCGGTGTTCGTCTCTCGCCGCATAAGCGATTCCCGCGTGGGTCGAGCCTGGATGGCTATCCGTGAGGACGAGGACGTTGCCGAAGCGACAGGCGTGAACTTGGTGAAGTACAAGCTGCTGGCGTTTGCCATGGGAGCCTCGTTCTCGGGCATCGGCGGCGGGATCTTCGCTTCCTGGGTGCACTCGGTCTTCCCGAATTCGTTCACGCTCCTGGTCTCGATCAACATCCTGAGCCTGGTCATCGTGGGAGGCATCGGCAGCATTCCGGGCGTGATCCTGGGGGCGTTTGTGCTCGTGGGGCTGCCGGAAGTGCTCCGCTCCTTCGCCGACTTCCGCATGGTCACGTTTGGCGCTTTGCTCGTCGCGATGATGATAGCCCGACCGGAAGGCATTTGGCCGGCACAGAGCAGGCGCCGTGAGCTTCATGCCGAGGCAGTTGAGTGATGACCGCCGATAACGAAAGCCCCGTCTGCCTCAGCGCGCGGCGGGTCACCAAGCGATTCGGCGGGCTGGTCGCGGTGGATTCGGTGTCTATCGACATTCCCGAGCGTACCATCGCCAGCGTGATCGGGCCGAATGGCGCCGGGAAGACGACGTTCTTCAACTGCATCACCGGTCTGTACTCGCCTGAGGAAGGCGATATCCTCTTCCAGGGGCGGTCACTGGTGGGCTACCGGCCGGACAGCATCGCCGGCATGGGGATCGCGCGCACGTACCAGAACATCCGTCTGTTCTCTGCCATGACGGCACTAGAGAATGTTCTCGTCGGGCAGCATGTGCACCTTCGATCAGGGGTCTTCGAGGCGATCTTCCGGCCCTCGAGCGCCGTCCTGGAGGAGGAGCGCGCACAGCAGGAAGCGAAAGACATGCTTGCCTTCGTCGGACTTCCCGGCCAAGGCGACCGCCTCGCCACCAGCATTCCTTACGGCGGTCAGCGCCGGCTCGAGATCGCGCGGGCACTGGCATCCAAGCCCAAGCTTCTGCTACTCGACGAGCCTACGGCGGGGATGAACCCCCAGGAGACCGCGGACCTGATGCAGCTGATCCGGCGGCTGCGGGACGAACTCGCGCTGACGGTGCTGCTGATCGAGCACGATATGCGGGTGGTGATGGGGATTTCGGACCAGGTCTCGGTGCTGCACTACGGTACCAAGATAGCAGAGGGCACGCCCAAGGAAGTGCAGAACGATCCACGCGTGGTCCAGGCTTACCTCGGAGCAGGAGGCGGGCGTGGCGACGCTTGATGTTCGGGCGATACACTCGTTCTACGGCAACATCGAGGCACTAAAGGGAGTGTCGCTGCACGTGAACGAGGGAGAGATCGTTACCCTCATCGGGGCAAACGGCGCCGGCAAGTCCACGACTCTCAACACCATTTGCGGCCTGATCCGGCCTCGCGAGGGCGCTGTCCTGCTGGATGGCGAGGTCATCAGTGGACTGCCGGCGCATCAGGTGGTTGCGCGCGGCATCTCTCAGGCGCCGGAAGGCCGGCGCATCTTCTCGCGGCTGCGAGTATTCGAGAACCTGGAGATGGGCGCCTTCTTGCGCAAGGACAAGGCAGGCATCGCGTCCGACATGGAGCGGGTGTTCGGTCTCTTTCCGCGGCTTCGAGAGCGCAAGGACCAGGTGGGCGGCACTCTCTCGGGCGGCGAGCAGCAGATGCTGGCAATCGGCCGCGCCCTGATGGCGAAACCGAGCATACTGTTGCTTGACGAGCCCTCCATGGGCCTAGCGCCGCTGCTCGTCCAAGAGATCTTCAGCATCATCCAAACCATCAATGCGGAGGGCACCACAATACTACTTGTGGAGCAGAACGCTCACATGGCGCTCTCCATCGCCGCGCGCGCCTACGTGATGCAGAGCGGCCTGGTCGTCCTTGAAGGCACGTCTGCCGAGGTGGCCGGGAACCCGGAGGTCAAGCGCGCCTACCTTGGTGAGGGGTGATCGGCCTGCCCTGGTACGGCTGGGTGGGCCTGGCGGTCATACTCCTTGGCGGCTTGGCCTACTGGCTGCTGGTGCTTTCTGAGGGAGCATACTTCGGCTCCCGCTTCGTCTGTATGCTCTACGATTGGACGGCGCGCCAGTACGAAGGGATCAAAGGCTTCGACCCCTTCTACGAACGCCGGTTCGTCGGTGAACCTCTGGCCGTAGCCCTCGCCGGTCGGCGGCATCCACTGGTGCTTGACGTCGCTGCCGGCACGGGTAGGACGCCGCGAGCGCTGCTTCCCGAAATGCCCAGTTTCGACGGCTTGATTGTGGAACTAGATCGCGCGCGCCGCATGCTTCAGGAGGGCTGCGTTCTCTTGGCCGACTCCGATGCGCCGACGGTCCCAGTCCAGGCTGACGGACTGCATCTTCCCTTCGCGGATAACACCTTCGATGCCGCGGTGTCGCTGGAGGCGCTGGAGTTCTTCCCCGACTTGGGCGCGGCGCTGGAGGAGATGGTGCGGGTGCTCAGGCCCGGCGGCTTCCTCATGATCACCAACCGCAAAGGGGGCGCTCGCTACTACATGCCCGGACGGGTGCGCGATGTCGGCGACGTGATCGCCCTGTTGGGCGAACTGGGTGTGCCGGGAGCCCGGAGCTCGGTGTGGCAGGTGAACTACGACCTGGTAGTGGGGGTGAAGGCAGTTTCGACCTAGGAGCGGCCGGTCTGGGACCAGGACAACGTCACCTCCGCTCGCCAGGCCTCCGAATCTCCTGTGGCGAGGGGCCAGATCAGCACCACCCGCGTTCCCTGGTAGACCTTCTCCTCGCCCAACTCCGTGCGGTGACGGCTCCAGAGAGGATGCTCGATCACGCGAGCCGGCCGGCTCAGGGACAATTCGACGGTCAGACCAGGGGCCAGCAGCGAGCAGTGGCCCACCTCATTCTCTTCCCATGTCTCCGTCAGCCTGTAGCTTCGACCCCGGAAGGCGAGGGCTCCCAATGTGTGGGCCCCGGACGGCAGCGCCAGACTGATCTCCACCGCCAGCCACGAGGTCGCTGCTGACGACCCGAGCCCGGCCACGGCGTAGTCGGCCGTAAGGCTCTGGACTCCGGGGCGGAGGCGATAGATCTTCCGCACCGTCACCGGCAGAGATCTCTCGCTCGTGGCAGGAGCCCACGTAGCGGTCACCTGCCCAAGACCATCCTCCACGATATCTTCCAGGCGCCAGGGCTCGCTGCCGAGGTCATGCTGATCGTGCCAATCGTCGGAGACCACGTCGGCGACGCTCGGGTCCGAGCTCAGAACATGATCGAGGAACGCCCTTCGTAGCCGCGATCCTGTCCTGAGGTCCCTCGCACCGGTGTAGGACTCGGGATGAGCCGCGAGCGTGTTCAGCAGATTGAGCGGGATAGCCGGCAAGTCCCACTCGAACACCTCACCTCCGCTCGAGTGCACAAAGACGCTCTGCTCCGGCGTTGAGATCCGGTACTCATCTCGCCCGTCGGCATCGACATCGGCCCGGTCCACCGCCACGTAGCCGTCGCGATCACCTGCCGCCAGCCGCTCGGCCGCCACCAGATGCCCATAGGTCGCCTGGCGAATGTGGTAGAGGTAGATGCCGCCGAAGACGCCGTGCCAGTAAGGGCAGTTGCACTGCCCGCGCCAGAGCTGATCCAGCGCTCTATCGCGCCTCGGTCCTGGAGGCAGGGCATGAACGCGCCCCGAGATGCCGGTAGAGCGTTGCTGCATCAGGCCGGACTCCGGATAGCGGGCCAGGAAGCCGCGCCAGTGCCCCATCCGCACGAAGCGGGATTCCAGCCCGGCTTTTGCGGCCGCCTCGCGGGTGTTCCGCACTGCCTGCTGAGTGGCCGGCGGCAGCGACCAGTCTTCCATCTCGGGGTAGCTGGCGCTGGGGATGTAGATCCGCCCCCGAGGCACGTGCCTGTTCAGGTACTGGGACGGGGTGTCGGTGTGCAGCCAGCCGGCGCTCTGCTCAAGCGCCACGAAGAAACGCTCCAGCCATTCCTCTTGGTAGCAGTGCCGGTGAGTGCCAGGCCAGCCGCCCAGCTTCTCCCCGTCATCGGCGAAGACCAGTAGGTCCTGCCCGCAACGACGGCGCTCCTGCAGGAAGGTCATCACCTCCTCTACGGATCTCCACGGGATCAGGTAGCGCAGGTTAGTGCTGCCCGGCAGGAGGACGACCGTCTCGCCCCCATCCTCGGTGATCCAGGCGCCATCCACTTCCTCTGGGGCCAAGCCGGCCTTCTCGAAGTGCTCCTGGTCGAGGAGAGTGTAGCTGATCTGCGCGCGGGCGAAGTAGCGGGGCAGGTGCGGCTCCCAGACACGCTCGGCCAGCCAGGCCCCTCGAGGACGGACGCCGAGAAGCTGCGCCAGGCGGTCGTTCATGGCGACCATCTGCCCCACCTTGTCGTCGTCGGGGATCACCGCCAGGATGGGCTCGTAGAGGCCGCCGCCCAGGACCTCCACCTGGCCGGCAGCCTGCATGGCCGAGATGTCCCGCAGGAAGTTGGGTTCCTCGCGCTCCAGCCACTCCAGTAGCGGACCGGTGTAATGAATCGCTGCCCGAATGGACGGGTGGCGCTGGAGCAGCCGAACCATCGGCAGGTAGGCCGCATCGAACGTCTGCCGGAAGACCTCAGGCAGGTTCCCCACCGGCTGATGGTTGTGGAGGACGAGCAGTAGGTTGAGAGGCGGACCGCTTTCCACGGGCAGCGGGCTAGATGGGCTGGACGCGGAATGACTTCCCACTGGGAATCGACGGAAGTCCAGCGAAGTCCGACTCCACGAGGTCCGAGCCGATAACGCAATTCCCTCCCACCACCAGGCCGGCGGGCAGACGGGTGTTCTTGCCCAACAGCGTCAGGCCCGTGTTGATGGACTCGGGGAACGTCTCGTTCACTGTCAGGTCGGTGTCGCTCCCAACTCGGCAGCCGGAAGCGATGACTACTTCCTTGTCCACAATCGAGCGCACCACGGTCGCGCCGGGCATCACCTTGGTGTCGGTGAGGACGACGGAATCCCGGACCAGGGAGCCCGGGCCGACGTACACCCCTGGCGACAGCACCGAGCTGTCGACGGTGCCTTCTATGACGCAACCGTGGGCAATCAGGCTCCGCTTGACCACCGCTCCGGCCTGGATCTTGGCCGGGGGTCGCTCCTCGCTGCGGGTATGGATGACCCAGTTGCGGTCGTAGAGGTCCAGCGGCGGGGCGTGCACGAGCAACTGCATGTTGGCTTCCCAGTACGCCTGCACAGTGCCGACATCCATCCAGTAACCGTCGAACTGGTAGGCGTACACGTTCAGGCCTTCGGCCACCATCCGCGGCAGCACGTCCTTCCCGAAGTCGCGACTGGATCCCACTGTGGCAGCGTCAAGCCTGAGCCGGTCGCGAAGAACATCGCCGCTGAAACAGTAGACACCCATCGAGGCGAGCGTGCCCTTTGGTTGCTTGGGCTTCTCCTCAAAATGGATGACGCGGCCGCTGCCGGTGGTGGTGAGGATGCCGAACCGGCTTGCCTCGCCGAGGCGGACACGGATGGCAGAGATGGTGACGTCCGCTCCCTTCTCGGTATGATAGGCCAGCATCGCGGCGTAGTTCATCTTGTAGATGTGGTCGCCGGCGAGGATGAGCACGTTGTCCGGCTGGTAGTGCTCGATAAAGTCAAGGTTCTGGTAGACGGCGTCGGCGGTGCCCCGGTACCAGTCCGAATCGCCTCGGCCCTGATAGGGCTGCAAGAGGTGTACGCCGCCGTACATGCGGTCCAAGTCCCACGGCTGTCCACGCTGGATGTGGTCGTTGAGCGAACGTGGTCGGTATTGCGTCACCACGCCGACCGTGTAGATGCCGGAGTTGACGCAGTTGGAGAGGGCGAAGTCGATGATGCGGTACTTGCCGGCGAAGGGCACGGCCGGCTTGGCACGCTTGACGGACAGGGTATTGAGCCGGGTCCCTTGACCCCCGGCCAAGATAAGCGCCAGTGTCGAAGTCCCCGGCCCAATGCCCATCGGCTACGCCCTCACAAAAGGTGTGAAGCTAGAAGGAATGCAAGGCCCGCGCCAACGCCGGCAGCATGTACTCCGATACCACGACCTCCCAGGTCATCCTCCGGCATACGTCCTGGCCCCACTTCAGGGCTCTGGCCCGATCGCCGTCGCTTTGTGGGAGGGCGGCCGCGATGGTCTCCGCTGCCTCTCGCGCTCGGTAGCGCTCTACCAGATCGCGCGTCTCCTGGCCGATGAGCAGGGCATCCTGCCACGAGTTCACAGCGAGGTTCGGCGGCAGCGAGATGTAGTCGGCGACGATGATGCCGGCGCCGACGTCGCTCGTAACCCGATTGGCGAAACCGACGCACCCGCAGGCACTGGACACCACACAGAGCGCGCCGTAAGGCAGGGGCTCAAACTGGGCGATGCCGAAGGGCTCGTAGATGCTCTGCCCGAACTCGAGGTCGGACCCTTGCCGCAAGTCGGCGAAGGTCATCGCGGCCGGCATCCGCATGCCGCAGCGCTCTTGGTCCCAGCCGAACTGGTTCACGAACACGGCCTTCACCGCGCGCGAACTCCGGTTGAAGTGCTCAACAGCCTGATAGAAGGGGATCTCAGCGCCCACCAGGTCGGGGTAGCCCTCGCGGTGGTTCATGGGCCAACCGTACTCCGCCTCCATGGCCATCACGTCGCTGCTGCTGCGGCCAGTCGGGGGTGCAGTCGCCAGCACGAAGAAGGTGGCCGTCTTCCCACGCCCGGCAAGCATCTCGTCGAGTTCCTCCAGAACCCGAAGGTCGCGCCACAGCCCCTTGGAGGGAACCAGCCGGGCCACATGGGTGAAGACGTGGTCGGGCCGGACGCCGGTCAGGTTCTCGGCGTAGTCGCGCAACCTCTCCGTGGAGGCCATCTTGTCCTCCAGGAGTACCTCGGGAGAGGGGATGCCGTTGTACACCAAGTCGATGGCCTTGGTGGAGAACTGGGAACCGAGGAAGCGCAGTTCCTCGACCACCAGGTCGCCCACGGCGAAGACGGCCGGGAACTCCGCCGCCGTCTCCAGCAGGGCATGCTTGTAGAAGTGGCTCCGATCGCCGAACACGTGGCGGAACCCGAGCGACTGATCGGTTGCCATACGGAGCACGTTATAGAACATGGTGTCGTGCCCAGGGTGCTCCTCGACCACCGGCCGGACGGTGGGCACCTCATGCGCGTAGTAGACACGGCAGAAGGCGTTCGGCTGTTCCATTTCGGCAACGAGGCAGAGGGGCACGCCCATGAACTCGTGCGCCATCATGACCTTGCGGCGGCGCTCCATGTCCGAACCCAGCACTACCTTCAGGGCCTCGAACTGGGGCAGGGCGGCTCGGACGTAGAGGTCGTACTCGTAGTTGGCATCGTACTGGTCGGAGCGAAGCCCGAAACGCTCCCAGAGACGGAACTTGACCTCGGCGATCCGCTGGGAGTCGGCATCGGTGGGGTCAACCAGGATGACTTCCTGTGCAGAGGGACCAAAGGCGCGGCGGCCGTACATGATCCGGACGCCATAGGCCTGCTCAATCTCGGCCAAGGCGGCGGAGTTCTCGTACTGCCGGATGCCGTCCACCGAGGAGTACAGCACCTCGAACCGGTTCCGTGCCGAACGCAGCCGGTCCATGCCAGCAGTGTCGCGCGTGTCGAAGGTCCCCATCAGCAGCGTCCGCCGCACGTTCTTCAAGTACGCGCGCGCGGACAGAAGGCCGTCGAGGACGGCGCCGATGCCTCCGATCTTGAAGCCCGCCTCGTGGGTCGAGTGGACGATGACGTCGAGCCCTTCACCAGTCAACATAAACGTTTCCTCCAACTGACCTGCGGTCTTTTCTAGCGGGCCGATCCTTGCCGCATCCGGAACCACTCCGGGTCTAAGAACTCAAACAGCTCATCGCGCGACTGCACGTCGCGCAGGTACTCCCACTCCGCCGGTTGGATCGCTTCCGCCTGGGCCAAACGAGCCAAAATGCGAAAACGTTCCGAGTGAGTGTCGAACCGGCGGCGACCATAGCTGGACGCCTGGCCGGTAGTCATCAGGAAGGGCCAATCGCTCGACTCAGCCAACAGCAATTCACGCAGCGCCTGAACCACGAAGGGCCGCCGCGAGAGGCGGACGTTGGCCGCCACCCGCTCGGCCGCTAACTCGCCCTCATGCAGTTGCGCCCACATGTCCTTGGTAAGGTCGTTGTACCAGGTGCGGTCATCGCCCCCGGTGCCCCACGACGAAGCGGGAAGATCGATTGCAGTGTCGGGTGGATGGCGACGCAGGGCCTCACTCACGGACAAGACGTCCACGCGCTCGTCCTCGCCCAGGAGACGAAGGACCGCTGCCAGCCAGTCAACGCCCTCAAACCACCAGTGACCGAACAGCTCGGTGTCAAACACGGCGGTGACTAGAGCGCGCTCACCCAGGACCTGGGACTGGCGCTCCAGCTCGGCGATCACCTCACCGGCGAAGTGCCGAGCGTGGGCTTGGATCCGGCTCTGGGCTGCCGCTGGGTCGTAGCGGCCTTTGTCGCCTAGGTCCACACCCGGGCCGGTGACCGACCAGTACTGCATCCCCGATACGGAGTCCTTCTTGTGGAACTCCCGGTACCGTCCGTCACCCGGGTAGCCCAGGTCGGCGGACCATACCTGCATGCTGAGCCTTCGGTTGCGGCCGATGGCGGCCACGTTGGTCTGGCCCACGTAGTACGGCCGGGCGGTGCTGTGACCGGTGATGGGCGGAGTGAGCGGCCTCTCGGGAGCGCCGCGACCACGCAAGAGATAGAACTCAGGCAATGCCCGCCTGTCGATCGCCGGCGAGCCGCCCTCAATGGCATGAGACTCCACGAAGAAGAACTGAAGCCCGTGCGCATCGAGATAGTCCTCTATCCCGGGTCGACGCGCTCCGTCGCCGGGTATCGCGCCCCGATAGGCGCACTCCGGCAGCCAGAAGCCCTGCGGCGAGCGGCCAAGATGGCGGCGATGGGTCTCGACACCGGTTCGCACCTGGGCGTAGATCGACGAGTCGCGCGCAAGCAGGGGCAAGAATCCGTGAGTGGCCCCGGAGGCTATGGGCTCCACGCGGCGCGCCTCGGTAAGGCGGCGGAAAGCGCCGACCAAGTCGCCGGCCATGTCATCGCGGAGAGACGCACCACGTGCTGCGTACCAGTCGCGATAGAAGCGCGCGAGCGCCGCCCCTTCCGAGTCCCCCAGGGACTCGAAGCGATTGATGTCTCGCGTCGCCCGCAGCGTGCGGTCCTCTATGTAGTCCAGGGCGCCGGCAATGACCTCGGGCGCAGCCAACTGCTCTAGCAGCACCGGTGTAAGTGACAGGGTGAGGCTTGCCTGCAGGCCGTCGGGGAGCGCCTCGAGCATCTCCAGGAGCGGGACATAGGTCTCGCAGGTCGCCTCGAAAAGCCACTCTTCACCGTGCGGCCAGCGCCCGGCGTTGCGGCTGTATGGCAGATGGGTGTGGAGCACGAAGGCGAAGCTTCCTAGCTTGGTCATCTGGCCTCACATCCGCTCTTCTCGCGTGCTTCGGACATAATAGGTGACGGCCTTTCGATCCGTCAAGGCAAAGGGGCTGTGTCTGCAATCACACGCGCAAGAGAATGGCGAGTGGATTCTTGGCGCCCTACCGCTGCGAGTGGTATTGTGTCGTGTTGCGGTTATCGCCAAGCCGCGTAGGCGCCGTTTCATGATACCGAGTTGGAGGGTAGGTACGTGGTTTATGGGGGATCAGTACTAGACCTGCCGGCGCTCGTCGACGACCTTGGGGCAGAGGAGCGCGCCCGTTTCGACCGTCTTTTCCGAGTCTCCTCCGTGGTCGGCGAGATGCGAGTGCCGGAGAGTATGCGCAAGTGGGTGGAGCAGCGGTTCGGTTCCGTTGCTAATGTGGAGAGCCAACGCATCATCAAGGTAACGAACCTGGTCACTCTCGAGGGTTCTCTGTTCAACGAGATTCGTTCGTCGCGCCCATTTGAGGTCCATGAGTCGGATTCGGTGGACCAGGTAGTCCGCGAGTCGCGTGGCGATCCATTCTGCAACCCTCTCACCGGCACGCCGGAGGATCCTTTCGGTCGGGTGGAAGGCGAGCACTGCATCACCGCCAGCAACGTGGCCAAGTACGACGGTTTTCATGGCTTGGTCATATTCGACGAGCACGACCCGCTATCGTGGACGCAGGAGCATATCCTCGACTACATCGCCACCGCGCAGGAATGGGCGGAGCGCTGTCGCGAGATCGACCCGGCGGCCGTCTACTTCTTCCTGATGTGGAACTGCCTCTGGAAGAGCGGAGCGAGCATTCTTCACGGACATGCCCAGATGACCGCTTCGCGCGACATCCACTACGCCAAGGTGGAGTCCTTGCGTCGCGACTCCCGCGCTTACGCAGTCGACTTCGGCAGCGACTACTTCGACGACCTTTGGCTCGCTCACCGGGACCTCGGTCTTGCCTGGGAAGATGGCGAGGTGCGGGGAATGGCCTACCTAGCGCCCATCAAGGAGAAGGAAGTCCTCCTCATCGGTTCGGCCCTCGACGAGTCCATGGCCGGCGCGGTCCACCGCGCCTTGAGCTGCATGGTTCACCGCATGGGCGTCCAATCGTTCAACGTCGCCTTCTACCTGCCTCCTGCCGGCGACAGCAGCGAGGATTGGACCGGCTTCCCGGTGATCGCGCGCATTGTTGATCGCGGCGACGTGACCAATCGGGTGGCGGACTTCGGCGCCATGGAGCTCTATGCCTCCAGCGTGGTGAGCAGCGACCCGTTTGCAGTTGCTGCATGCCTGCGGACGGCCGTGACCGAGGGCGACAAAGTCGAGGCTTAGGGCCTCGCAGCATCTGGGAGGATCCGATGATCGAGCTTGATGTGGTAGGCACAGGCAAGGTAGTGGTGGTAGGACATCGCGGCGCCTTGGCGCACGCTCCTGAGAACACGGTTGTGTCCTTTGAAGCGGCGAAGTCACTTGGCTCACACGCGTTCGAGTGCGACGTCCGCCTCACCGCTGATGAGCACGTGGTTGTCATGCACGACGCCACCGTCGACAGGGTAACCAACGGATCGGGCGAGGTCAGCAAGATGCGCCTCGCCGAACTGCGCGCCCTTGATGCCGGAGCCCACTTCGGCCCCGAATTCGCCGGCGCTCGTATCCCAACGCTCGACGAGGTGCTGGAGGCCGCCCGCCGGCTGGACCTAGATCTTGTCTTGGAGATCAAGGGCGAGCCGGAACCTCCCCGGTCCCTGGTGCGCCAGTCCGTGGAAGCCATCGTGAAGTCGGGATGGGCGCAACGGACGGCGATCATCTCCTTCCACCACCCGTGCTTGGCGTGGGTGAAGGAGTGGGGGGAGATAGCGACCGGTATCCTGTACGGGCATGGCACGCCCGATCCCGTCACGGAAGCGCACAACGTGGGCGCCAGCTCGATCCGCCCCCATCACTCCCGCGTAACGCGGGACGTGGCCGAGGAGGCGCACAGCGCCGGCCTCTGCTTGCACACCTGGGTCGCCAACGAGCCAGAGCACGCCCTGGCATTGGCCGAGCTTGGCGTCGACTCCATCGGCACCGACATGCCGGGCCGCGTTGCCGATGCTCTGAGGTCGGTGGACCGGCTCGCTTAACCGATGCTCTGAGTACAGCTCACTGCGCCCGGTCCGGCTGACTCTTCTGTGGTTGCCGGTCCGGGCGTATGCTATAATCGGCGCGGCACAGGGACACCCACTCTCCTGTGGCTACTCAGCCATCACCTGGCCGCCAGGAGTTCAGGCGCGTGTTCAACCCACTCAATGCTCTGCTGGGCCTGTTTTCCCTTGACATCGGCATAGACCTCGGTACTGCCAACACCCTGGTCAGCGTGCGCGGGAAGGGCATCGTGCTGAACGAGCCCTCCGTGGTTGCCATCGAGGCCAACTCGAAGAAGGTAGTCGCCATCGGGCTGGAGGCCAAGCAGATGGTTGGTCGGACGCCCGCCAACATCGTGGCCATCCGCCCGCTGCGAGACGGCGTCATCTCGGACTTTGAGGTGACCGAGAAGCTGCTGCTTTACTTCATCCGGCGCGTGCACCAGCAGATGATGCTCAGCTTGCCGCGGCCGCGAGTCGTGGTGGGCATCCCCAGCGGCTGCACCGAGGTGGAGAAGCGCGCCGTCTACGAAGCGGCGCTCAATGCGGGCGCTCGCGAGGCTTACCTGATCGAGGAGCCCATGGCGGCCGCCATCGGCGCGGACCTGCCGGTCACCGACAGCGTCGGCAACATGGTGGTGGATATCGGCGGGGGGACGACCGAAGTGGCCGTCATCGCCCTCGGCGGCATCGTCGTCAGCCGATCAATCCGTGTGGCCGGCGACGAGCTGGATGAGGAGATCATCCGGTACGCGCGCGAGAAGTACAACCTTCTGGTCGGCGAGCGCATGGCGGAGAAGGCGAAGATGGCCATCGGCTCGGCCTATCCGCTGGAGCAGGAGCAGACCATGCTTCTGCGCGGCCGCAACCTGCTGACCGGCCTTCCCCAGTCCGTCGAGGTCAGCAGCGTTGAGGTTCGTGAAGCCATCTCCGGTCCGATCCACATCATCACCGAGGCCGTCCGGAACACCCTCGATGAGACACCGCCGGAGTTGGTGGCCGACCTCATGGAGCACGGCATAGCGCTCGTTGGTGGTGGGGCACTCGTGCAAGGCCTGGCGCAGCGGCTGTCGGAGGAGACCAGAATGAAGGTGATGGTTGCCGATGAACCGCTTACGTGTGTTGCGAAGGGCGCCGGCATGGTTCTGGGCGAGCTGGACACGCTGCGCAAGGTGCTGTCCGCCGCTCATCGAGACGGTCGCTGGGGTTAGGATCGGCTACTCCAAGTGAGGAAGCGGGACTTACTCCCAATCGTCCTGCTGGGCGTGGCGGTCCTGCTCCTCGTCAGCGAAAAACTGGGTGGCGTCCTGTCGGTCGGGGATTGGGTCTCTGACGCGGGGGCCAGGGGCCAATCGGCGGTATCGAGCCTTATCCGCAACGTCAGCAACGCCCGTGTGTTCTTCCAGGATCTGGATCAGCTCCGGGAGGAGAACTCCCAACTAAGGCAGCGAGTCGAGGAGCTGACCGTGGAGCTCGTCGAGGTCCAGGAGGTCATCGCCGAGAACGAGCTGCTGCGAACCGAGCTGGGTTTTGTGCGCTCCCAGCGGTCGCTCCGCGTGATGGGCGCCAACGTTGAGGCTAGGGTCGCCGGCTACGAACCGGGCAACCTCAATCGCGCGGTCGTCATCTCCACGGGGCAAGACGGAGGCCTACTCCCGGACATGCCGGTGCTCACCGGCCGTGGCCTGGTCGGACGCGTAGTCGAGGTGGCGCGGAGCTCCGCCCAGGTACTCCTGCTGAGTGACGCCCGCAGCGCCGTCGCGGCGCTCATTCAGAGAAGCCGGGCCACCGGAATCGTCAAGGGCCAGCTAGACGGCAGCATCACCATGGAGGACATCGGTCGTGATGCCGACGTGCAGGTGGGGGACATCGTGCTCACCTCAGGGCTGGGCGATGTGTTCCCCAAGGGCATCGTAGTGGGCCAGGTAGTCAAAGTGATGCAGAGCGATACCGCTATGTTTCAGCGAGCGATCGTGGAACCCTCGGTGGACCTGAGTAGCCTGGAAGTGGTGCTGGTACTGCTGGAGCACGAGACGGGCGTGTCACTAGAAGATGATACTGAGTGAGAGGCGTACGCCTCCCTGGCAGCGCTCGGCCATCGGCCTGGCAGCGTTGGTCATCCTCGCCTATGTCCAGGGATCAGGAATCCTAAGGTTGGGAAACGCCCGTGTCTCCCCCGACCTAGTTCTGTGTCTAGTCCTCGCTTGGGCCTACTTATACGGCCCAACGGCTGGAGCCACCTTCGGCTTCGTCGGCGGCCTAGCCCTTGACGGAATCAGCGTGGGACCGGTAGGGATGCACTGCCTGGTTCTGGTGATCATCGGCGCGATCATGGGCGCCAGCCGGCTGGGGGAGTACTCAGAGGACTTGATCTGGGTCTTTGTCGGCGGAGCAGCCGGTAGTCTGGCCTTCTATGCGGCCGGCGTCGCGGCCGCTCGTCTTCTGGCGCTACCGGTGCCGGTGGTTGCCGCCTTGCCGC
Source organism: Anaerolineae bacterium (assembly GCA_040768685.1). Lineage (GTDB taxonomy): Bacteria > Chloroflexota > Anaerolineae > DRVO01 > DRVO01 > Ch71. Next base: position 1,567,523 of record JAXGMM010000001.1, on the reverse strand, counting down.
ACGTTCTCTTCCCGGCGCTGGTGCTTGACACTACGGCTATGGCGTTCCTGGTGGTGTTGCTTAGGCGTCGCGGACCGCGGCGTTCCGGCCGCTACCAGGTCTAGGAGAGCCATCGTGTCCGCTGAGCTTCCACACAACGGACGACTCAGGCTCAGCCGAAGGGTACTACTGCTCTCCTTTGGCGCTCTCGTCGCGCGCCTCTGGACGCTGCAGGGCACCAGCAGCAGCCAACAGGCGGTTGAGGCCGCGGACAGGCAGAGGCTCCGAATCATGTCGCTGCCCGCCGACCGGGGAGTCATCTATGACCGGGAAGGACGGATCCTGGTGCGAAACGTACCTTCCTTCAACGTTTCGATCCTGCGTGCCGACCTGCCCGAGGACGACGTGACCAGGCGCCAGGTCCTGGAACGGATCGCTGCTCTCCTTGACATGCCCCTGACCTCTCCCGACGAGGACGCCGACTCGGTTACTGGGCGGCTGGAGTCGGCCAGCCGACTGCCTCTCTTGGAGCCGGTGATCCTCAAGCGGGGAGTTGCCGAAGAGACCGCGTTCCTTATCGAGCAGCAGCAGCTCACCCTTCCAGGCGTAACGGTACAGGTGGAGGCGAGGCGCGAGTACCTGTTCGGACCGCTCCTGGGCCACCTGCTTGGGTACGTGGGGCCAGTCCCGGCGGAAGCCGCCGAGGAGTACAAGCGTCGCGGCTACTCTCCCAACGACACGGTCGGCCAGACTGGTCTCGAGCACTCCTACGAGGCCGTCCTGCGTGGGACCAAGGGCGAGGAGCGCATCGAGGTCAACGCCGAGGGGCGCAAAGTCCGGCTCGTGAGCCGTCCGCGAGACCCAGAGCCAGGACACAACCTCGTGCTCACTCTGGACACGGAACTGCAGCGGGCCGCAGCCGAAGCGCTCGAGAAGGGTATGGCCAGGAAGGAATCGCCGGCCGGCGTCGCGGTGGCGCTTGATCCGCGTGATGGCGCGATCCGTGCCTTGGTCTCGCTGCCGGGGTATGACAACAACCTGTTCTCTGGGGGCATCAAGCGCGAGGATTTGATTCGCCTCTCAGAGGACCCGCGCTTCCCGCTGGTTGACCGCTCGGTGTCGGGCGTGTATCCCCCGGGCTCCACGTTCAAGTTGGTCACGGCGGCGGCCGGCTTACAGGAAGGGGTGATAGACCGCGAGACGACGCGGATGTGCGGCGGGATCATGTACGTCAGCAGCGACGACGGGAGTCAGCGCTACCCGTTCTACTGCTTCAACCGGGGAGGGCACGGCTCCCTCAATGTCGTGGGAGCCCTGCGTCACTCATGCGACATCTTCTTCTATCAGATCGCGGGCGGGTACGAGGACTTCGCCGGGCTGGGCCAGAAGCGACTGGCGTCCTACGCTCACAGCTTCGCTCTGGGCGACTTGACCGGTATCGATCTCCCCGGCGAACTGACGGGGCTGATTCCGGACCCGACTTGGAAGCGACTGAATCGTCAGGAGCTGTGGCTCACAGGCGACACCTACAACTGCGCCATTGGCCAGGGTGACATCCTGGTGACGCCCCTCCAGATGGCCTGCGCAACCATGGCGGTGGCCAACTGGGGAACGGTCTATCAACCGCGCCTGGGCGACAGGCTGCTGGACGGAGATGGCCGAGAGGTAGCGCGCTACCTTCCCCGCGTGGTGCGCCAGGTGCCCGTCACGGCGGAAAACCTGGGCATTGTCCGCGAGGGAATGCGCGAGGTAGTCTCGATAGGCACCGCTCGGACCCTGGGCGTGCAGGGCGTGGAAGTGGCCGGGAAGACGGGCACGGCCGAGTTCTTCGGGCCGCTGACGCCCGGGGGATTCCTGCCGATGCACGCTTGGTTCGTGTGCTTTGCCCCCTACGAGAACCCGGAGATAGTGGTAGTGGTCATCATCGAGGACAGCGGCGAGGGCGCCTACTACGCGGTGCCGGTTGCAGCCGATATCCTTAACGCCTACTTTGGGCAGGGAACGAACGAGGACAGCGCACAGGCGGGCCCATGAGCGACATAGGCAGGATACGGGGGACCACTTCGGGTGTCACCATCGATCTGAGTGGCTCGGAGACTTTTCAGCAGGCTCACTCCGCTCTGCTGCGGGTCCTATCGGAACGGGGGACCTTCCTCAGCGGCTCAAGGGTGTTGCTGGACCTGGGTAGCCTTTCGCTCATGGTAGTGGAGCTCGAGGCCCTCGTGGAAGAGTGCCGGACCACCGGCCTCGACGGTGTTGGCGTGCTCAGCCGCAACGAGCGTCTGCGGTCGGTTGCCCGCGCCATGGGCATACTGCAAGGCCCCGACGAGGTTCAGACCAACGCAGCCGTGCCGCGCGACACCACTACCTCGCCGGACATGCTGGTCACCGAGTGTGGGCTCGTTTCCGCCACCGTCCGGAGCGGACACAGCGTCTGGAACTCGGGGAACGTCGTGGTCTTGGGTGATGTGAACCCCGGGGCGGAGATCGTTGCGGGCGGCAGCGTCATCGTGTGGGGAACGTTGCGGGGCACGGTTCATGCCGGGACCTCCGGTGCTCCGGGAGCGGCGGTGTGCGCGCTGTGCCTGGAGCCGACTCTACTGCGGATCGGCGATCAGATCGCCCGTGCGCCCGACGAACCCACGGCAGGCAGAGGGCCGGAGTTGGCCCGTGTCTCCGGGTCGGCCATTGTGGTGGAGGAGTGGTCAGGCGGCCACCGGCATGGAAGACACGGCGATGGCCGGGACGCCCCGTCTGGCCTGAGCGGTGTTTGGGGGCGAGTTCGAAGAGGAGTCAAGCCATGGGGCGGGTGATCACCATTACCTCGGGTAAGGGCGGCGTGGGCAAGACCACGGCGACGGCGAACATCGCAGCGGCATTGGCCGCGCAGGGCCACAAGGTGGTGGCCATCGATGGCGACATCGGGTTGCGCAACCTTGACGTCGTCATGGGTCTGGAGAACCGCATCGTCTTTGACCTGGTCGACGTGGCGGAGGGACGGTGCCGCGTCCGCCAGGCTCTGATCCGCGACAAACGAACTCCGGAGCTCTTCCTCCTAGCGGCATCGCAGACGCGAGACAAGGACGCCCTGCAACCCGAGCAGATGGTGGAAGTCTGCGAGCAGCTGCGCGAGGAGTTCGAGTACATCATCATCGACTCCCCGGCCGGCATTGAGGGCGGCTTTCGGGTGGCCCTTGCCCCAGCAGATCAGGTGGTCATCGTGACCACGCCGGAGGTCTCGGCGGTCCGAGACGCCGACCGCGTGATTGGACTCGTGGAAGCAGCAGAGAAAGGTCCGGCGCTTCTGTTGATCAACCGGGTCAAGGCCAACATGGTCCGGCGCGGCGACATGCTCGGACCGGAGGACGTAGTGGAGATACTCTCGGTGGAACTGCTGGGGATGGTCCCAGAGGACGAGGCAGTGGTTGTTTCCAGCAACCGAGGCCAACCCCTGGTCATGGATGGGGGGCACCCGGCGGGTAAGGCGTTCGACAACATAGCCCTTCGCCTCTCGGGTGTTGAGGTTCCTGTTTATGACATCAATGGCGACAACCTCCTGAACCGTCTGCTGCGCTTCGTGCGCAAGTTGTGAGGGTGATCATGGGCTTTCTGTCTCGCGTGCTCAGGCTAGGACAGCCCGGCAGCAAGGAGGTGGCCAAGGACCGGCTGCAGCTGGTGCTAATCCATGATCGGGTGCGGATCTCGCCCAGTCAGATGGAGGCTATGAAACAAGAGCTGCTGGCAGTCGTTAGCCGCTACTTCGACGTAGATGCCGATGGAGTGGAGGTAACGTTCAGCCAGAACCGTAGGGAGAACCGGTTGGTGGCGGAGATGCCTGTTCTGAACGAGGCCAGGCGAGCGCATAGGCGCTGATCGTGTACAGCACTCGGCGCCGCTCTTGGTTCGGCTTCGATATTCCTCTTCTCCTGGCGACAGTACTCATTGCCGCCTTCGGGCTGGTGATGGTGCGCAGCGCCGTAGGAAGCTCGGTGGGCCTCCAGGGCTCGGTGGAACGGCAGGCTCTCTTCGTCGTGCTGGGCCTGATAGTGTCCATTGTGGTCGCCACGGTGGACTACCGTCTGGTCACTGGCGCCGCCGTCATTCTCTTCGGGCTTGGGTTGGCCGGGCTGCTTGCGGTGCTGGTGATAGGCGCCATCCAGCATGGTGGGCAACGCTGGATCAGCATCGCCGGGTTTACCTACCAGCCTTCCGAGACGATGAAAATCGTACTGGCGATCGCGCTGGCGCAGTACTTGGGGCCCCGGATGACAGAACCGTGGCGGTTCCGCTACTTGATCGCCAGTGGGATTATGCTGGCCGTGCCGGTGCTGCTTATCTACGCGCAGCCGGACTTGGGAACGGCGATCGTGCTGCTTGTGCTCTGGGCGGTGGTCGTCTTCGTCGCGGGCGTGAAGCTGTGGCATCTCGGAGCGCTGGCTCTTATGGGAGTCGCCGTCTCACCACTGATCTGGCTGCGGCTGGAACCGTACATGCAAGAGCGTGTTCTCACGCTCCTCAACCCGGAGTCCAACCCAGACGCAGCCTTCATTGGCGAACAAGCGCTGATCGCTATCGGAGCCGGCTCCATCTGGGGGCAGGGTTACGGCGCTGGAAGCCAGAGCCAGCTGCACTTCCTGCGTGTGCGCCACACCGACTTCATCTTCAGCGTGATCGGGGAGGAGCTTGGTTTCGTGGGCGCAGTGCTCACCTTGGCCTTGCTAGCGTTCATCTGCCTCCGCCTGCTGAGGATCGCGCAGACCGCGCCCGACGGTGCTGGTCGCCTGCTGGCGACCGGAGTGGCGGCGATCATCGGGTTCCAGGTTGTCGTCAACGTGGGAATGAACGTAGGCATCCTTCCGGTTACCGGACTGCCGCTGCCGTTCATCAGCGTGGGTGGGAGTGCTGTTCTCACCCAGTTTCTGGGTGTAGGACTGGCGCAGAGCGTCGCGGCCCACCGGACCTGATCCGGCCCTCGTCGTTTTTTGGCCCGCCCCTCGGTCTGTCGCCGCCCAGCGTCATGGCCGGCTCACTTCGCTTCTGGTACTAGTGCCTGGCATGGGACTTGCAGCCAGCATTGCTGTGATGGCCGTGTCGGCGTCTTGGCCGGCTTAGCCCAGGTCCCAGTCGGGAGAGGACATAGTGAGTGAGATGGTAACCCGGGCCGAACAGGTCGCCGTGGTTGACGGAGTGAGGTTGGATGGTGTGTCCAACATCCTCGTCGCGGAGCAGGTGGCCAAGCTTCCCTTCGCCCGTACCCGGGGTCGCCTATATGTCCTGGTTGAGCCCCTTGGCGATCGGTCCGGATGGGAAGGTCTCTGCCGGGAGATCGCCCAGGCCGTCCACGACGAGTACTACGAGTCGAGCGGCAGCGTGACGGCAGGGCTGAGGCGGGCACTCGAGCGCGCCAACGGCCTGCTCTGTGACATGAATCTGGCTGAGTCGCGCCGCGCGCCGCGGTGGGCGGGCCTGAGCGCGGTGGTTCTCAAGGGCAACGATGTCTTCATCGCGCAGACGGGGCCTGCCCTTGTCTACGTGATTCGCAGTGATGTGGCCACCCGCTTCCCCGATGACTCTCCTTGGCTCGACATGTCGCCGCGACAGGCGATGGAGGAGGGCTACGCCGCCCCGATCGGTCTTCGCCGCGAACTCTCAGTGGATCTGTTCCACACCCAGCTGGCGGTGGGCGATAGTATCGTCCTTGCCGAGAGCCAGGTTGCGGAGTTCCTCGATGGCGAGGAGATTGCGCAGACATTCCGCGAGAGCGATCCCGATTCCGTCCAGCGTCTACAGGCCCTGTTCGCCGATCGCGATCTGTCGCTGCTGGTAGTGCGAGCGGGGGCCGCTGACGGCGCCGTCGTCCCTCAGGCGGCGAGTCGCCTGGGCCCTTTGTCCGGCGACACTATGGCCGCACCGGCCTGGCCCTTGGCGGCTTCGGAACGCAGCGACAGTGGCGCCGGTCCTCAAGCCCTCCTTCGAGACATGGGTGAGCGTGTCGCTCGCACATCGGCGACTCTCTCCGACCGGGTCCGGCTGGTCTGGCGCCGGATGCTCCCAGGGTCCGAGAGCCGTCGCATCGAGCGAGCTGTACGCCGGCAGACCGGGGTGTTCTCCGCTTCCCAAGTGGGTGGGCACCCGCCAGCGGACGAACGCCTGGTGCTTATCGGCATGGTCGCTGGGGTCGTCGTGCTTGCGCTGGCCGGTTACCTGCTGCTCAGGTGGCAGAGCGGGCGCGTTCAGGAGGCCCGGGTCAGGAAGGGCGTCGAATCGGCCCAAGCCAAGCTGGACGAGTCTCGGCAAGAAGCCGACCCGGCGAGGAAGCGGCAGCTCGTGATCGAGGGTGTGACCATACTCTCGCGTGTCTCAGACAGCCCGGCCGCCGGAAGAGAAGCAGAGGATCTCGGCAAGATGCTGGATTCCGAGCTTGACGGCATAGACCGTGTGGTCCGGGTGTACTGGCTCCCTAGTCTGCGCCAGTATGCCGACCCCGGAACGGCAATGTCCGACCTAGTCGTACATGGGATTGACGTCTACACCCTCGACACAGGGCTGGGCCGTGTCTACAAGAGGCTGTTTAACCCGATCATGGACGGGTTGCAGGAGTTGGACGAGCAGGTCCCGGAGGTGCTTCTGCGCACCGGAGACCTGCGCGACAACCTTACCGTCGGCCGACTGCGGGGCATGACCTGGATGCCGCCGGGGCCGGGTCGGGAATGGGGCTCGCTCCTCGTGCTGGACGAGAGCGGGGCGCTTCTGGAGTACGAGCCCAGCGCAGGAATACGGGTGCTCCCGGCGGCGGCGCGCGCTCAGCTCCAGGACCCGCGCGCAATCGCCGGATATGAGGGCCGGCTCCTAGTCCTGGACGCCAAGCTCAACCAGATTCTCGTGTTCGAGCCTGGGTCGGGCGGGTACGATACGGCGCCGGTACCCTACACCGGCACCGACCTCATGCTGAGCGGTGTTGTCGACATGGCCGTCGATGGAGATGTATACCTGCTGTATGCGGATGGTCTCGTGGTCAAGCTGCGCGGTGGAGAACGGACGGCCTTTGAGCTCACCGGCCTGAGCACGCGGGTAAAGAACCCGACGTCGGTCTTCGTGACTCCGGACACCGAGGATAGGCCTGGGTCAGTCTACATAACCGATTCGGGCAACTCGCGGGTAGTGCAGTTCACGAAGGATGGGCAGTTCGTCCGCCAGTTTCTTCCCGAGCGCGGCAGTGAATCACTGTTCTACGGGCTCACCAGCGTGTATGTTGACGAGGCCGCGCAGAAGATGGTGCTCATGTGCGGCAACGATCTCCGGCTCGCGAACGTACCGCTGGACTGACGCCGGAGGGCGTCCATGCGGTTGCCGCGCCGCAGGGGCTTGGGTATACTGAGCCGTCGTGAGCGCCCGTAGCTCAATGGATAGAGTAGCGGTCTTCGAAACCGTTGGTTGTGGGTTCGAGTCCCGCCGGGCGCGCTGGAGTGGGGGCTGAGGCACGTGTCTCGGCCCCTTTTGCTTGCTGATAGCGCCCCCTCTGCTGGTAAGATCGCCCCTCGTCGTGGCAGTGCCACCTCGCATGGTCACGGAGGGGGCATGAGCGCTGTCGCCTTGCCCTCGCTCAGCAGCGTTACCAGCCACCGCTCCGGAAACTCGGCCAACGTTGTCCGAGGGCTGACGCCCGACTCTCCCTTCTCCGCCAGGTGGAGGGGCTGCGCCAGTCGCTTCCCGGTCTCCCTTCGCGAGCGGACTGTCTCTCGCCTCTGCTGGCGCTTTCCGGTAGCGGTGTAGGTGCGACTGAGCCCTAGGCCGCTCTCGCGACGGTAGCGCTCAACGGCGTGGCGATGCCCTTCGACAAGCAGGCCCTTGTCGGATTGCTGCTCGGAGCTTACGCGGATGTAGCCTCGGACTTCAGGCGAAGAACTGTGGCGCCTTGCGCGGTCTACATCAGGATAGTTCCGATCATGCCTCACGGTCTTCTCCCGGGTGTGATGGACCACATGCTCATGCCACCAGCAGCCGGCCGTACGCGCGCCTCCCTCACGCGGAGACAGCCTCGCTGACCTGCATCTGCGGCAGGTTCAGATACCTGGCTGTCACGCACGGCATGGCGCGACGGAGATTTCCGAGGACCGACCTTGAGCCCTCACCGGTAGCCATGCTTGCTATCAATCAGCGTCAGATTCGGGAAGGCGTTGCCCTGCCTCCAACCGTCGTCGAGAGTGGCGTCGAAGGCGCTGCCGGGATCCTTCTCGAAGCGTGCCTGTACGGTCAGCTTGATGGTGAGCTCATCAGGCTTCTGGGAGTTGATGGCCTGTAGGATGTTCTTGTACAGGTTTCCGATCTCTCCAATGGTGATACTGCCGCTGATCGACAGGGTGCGCCCCTGAGGAGGGGGTGGCGGCAGCGCGGTGTCCTTGGGTATGCGGACGAATCCCGTGTCGACTGTGGTCGCATCGATGGGGAGCACGGCCGAGTCAGGGTCGTCGTGGCCGGGGCGGTATGCGGCCCCGCCATCGCGCACGACCGCGTTCAAGGACTCGTGGAATGAGCCCTCGTCGAGCTGGGCGGGCTTGATCCGCTCGGTGAGGAACCTCTTGAGCGCCATCACCGTAACTGGCTGCTGCTCGCCGCCCAAGTCCTTCAGCGCCTGCACCACCTCGGCCGGCTGTACCTTGGTTGGCTGGCTGGTGACCTGGGCGTGCATGGCGGGGCGAAGGAGAAGCCAGCGCTGACCGAGCTCGGGCACATTCCCGGGCATCGCCATGTCCTTCAGGAACAGGGTCGCGTAGCTATCACGGCTGGACCGATCGGCGGTCTCGTCATGGAGGTGGCCGATGGCGAAGAGGCCCTCCCGCTGGCCCAGGCGTAACGTGTCCAGGAGCGCTTCGCGGCGGGCGAGCATGGGCAGGCCGACCTGCTGGCTGAAGCGGTCCCACAACTGCCGCGTGGTAACCCAGGGCTCACCGGGAGGCCAGGCCTGCGCTCCGTAGCGCTCCAGCAGGGTGTCGGGAGTGAGGCTAGTGATGATCTCCTGCGAGCCGGCCTCGCCGCTGCTGAGCCGCTCCCACACCATCGGGGCCACCAGTTTGCCGGGACCGTACGCGCCCAGGCGCACGAGACGCAGACCCAGCCGCCGGCTCGATCCGCCGGAGCCGGGCTCTTCGACAGGCACGGCAGCCCAGGCGTAGGCGTCGATGAGGGCCTTGCGCACGGCGCCGCCCTTGGTCTCCAGGTTCTCCTTGACTACCAGTTGTTGGGCGCCGCCGATGCGATCCCAGTCGGTGGTGTTCTTCTGGATACGCTGCCAGGCAAGGTAGTCTCCCACCGCCTCGCGGGCGGTACGGGCGAGGTCCTGGTCGGGCAGGGCGAAGAGGACGGTGTTCTGGTTCTGGCGGAAGGTCTGCCCGCGCTTCTCCAGGATCTGAAGGAGGGCATCGCGGGTAGGTGAGGGTAGCTCGTTGCCGGAGACGCTGTGGTCGAAGCCCATTACCACCAGCTTGAGCTCGTCGTCATCGGGCACGGCCTCGCCGCCGTCGGGCGCGAAGATGAGGTGGGAAAAGCCGTGGCCGGTGTCGCCCAGCGCTCGCTGGTGCACCTGGAGGCGGATGTAGGCCTCGACCTCGCCCAGCTGATTGGGGGCGGAGCGGTAGCTCTGGTGGAGGGAGATGACGTTGGGCTCGATGCGGAAGCGGGTGCGGGCACCCTCCTGGTAGATGTAGAACAGCTTGTTGCGCAGCCAAGCGAGGACGTCGTCCCACTCGGCGACGGAGCCCTTGGGGCGGGCGCAGGCGACGCGGATGCCTTCGGCTGTCACGCCGGGGTTCTCGCCGCCGCCGACGCTATGCATGAGCACGGTGGTGGCCAGGTGCTGTCCGGGCCGGCGTCCACCGAGGCGTTGCTGGTCATAGCGCTGGGCCTTGGCCGGCTCACCTCCGACCAGGGAACGAGCGGCGGCGATATCGGAGCCAAACACCGACTCCCACTGGGGATCGCCCGCCACTTCCCTGGTCATGCCGCGCAGGACGGGCTCATCTAGAGGCACATCGCCGAGCTGGATCAGATCGGGCGAATGGTCGCCACGCGTCCGCCAGAGGTCCTGGAGCACCAGGGCGAGGAAGCGGAGGGTGCCGCGGGTGAGCTGGAAGGAGGGCTTGGCGCCCCACTGCTCGTAGAGGACGGTCACCAGCTCGGGGTGGAAGGGGTAGGCGCGGCGGATAGTCTCCTGGTAGGCGCTGCCGGAGTAGTGCGAGGGGAGGCCCAATGAGGCGTAGAGGGCACGGTATTCGACGGCGACGCGTTCGGCCGCCGTCTCGTCCACCTGCTCGAAGAGGCGACGGCGCACGATCTCGTGCACCTCGGTGCCGGTGGTGGGGGCGCGCTGTTTGGCCTCGCGCGTGACCTGATGCTTCATGGCGGCAAGCGAGTCCAGCGCGTCGGGGCTGAGCATGTCCATGCGGCTGGCCGTGAGGCTGATGACCAAGGCGGTGCGCCCGGCGGTGGCCACGGCCTCGGTGAGTTCGCGCAGGAAGGCCACAGTCTGGGTGGAGAGGTTGCCCTTCTCGCCGACGATGGCCTTAGCTTTGTCGACATAATGAAGGGTCTCGTCCACCAGCACCACGCTGGGGCCGGCGGCCTGGACCACCTCACGCAACTTGGCGATGCCGGGGGCGACGAGCTTCTGATCGGACTCGGCGACCGTGGCGAACAACTGCGGGCCGCCAAGCTGGTAGGCCATCTCGCCCCAGAGGCTGCGGATCTTCAAGCCCTCGGGGCTGGTGCGGCCAAGAGGATTGAGGTCGGCGCCGGCGAGCACAGCCACACGGGCGGGGGGCGGCTCGGGGAGCCCGGCCTCGCGCAGGGCCTCTGCCAGCTGCGGAACCCGCAGCGACTCCTTGGGGCTCTTGAGGAGGTGGTAGACGGCGAGCTCGGCGTGGGTCTTGCCGCCGCCGAAGCCGGTCTGCAGCTCCAGCACCGGGTTGCCGCCATTGGCGTCGGCGAGGATGCGCACCACGTCCTGGAGCAGGTCCTTGAGGCCCTGGGTCAGGTAGGTGCGGCGGAAGAAGGTCTCGGCGTCGCGGTACTCCTCGGGGCCCTTGCCCTCGACCGCCAGCGCCAGGTTGGCGGCGAACAAGGACTCGTCGACGCGGCCGTCCTGGATGCTCTGTCGCGGCGTAGCTCCCTGCCACCAGTTGGTCATTTCGTGCCTCTCCTAAGTATCTGTCTGATGACGGGTTTGGTGTTGACCTCTCCCCCAGGCGAAACGGCCTGCCGTTTCGCCCATCCCCTCCCCGACACGGGGAGGGGATCCAGGTCGAGCTAGAGCGCCGGTCTACTCCTCCTCCCACAAGCGGAGTTGGCCTTGGGGGCGGTGCTGGCCTTTGCTGTCAGCGCGGGCGGCCTGGGAGACGGCATGGCCCCAGGCGCCGAGCAGGCCGAGGAGGAGGCGGCGCTCGGTGCTCTCCTCGGCGGCGAGGCCGGCCAGGGCCTGGGCCACCTGGCGGAGGGTGTCGTCGTAGCGGGCAAGCAGCTCGCCCAGCTCCGGGCGGCGACCGTCGCGCCAGAGGAGGCAGGCAGCATGGATGGCGTCCACCATCGGGGCGTGACCGGCCTTGGCGCGGCGGAGGATGCGGCCCAGGTCGCCTTCGCGCTCCTCGGGGTCCTGGAGCACCATCTTCTTGGAGCCGTTGGCGCGGGCGATGAGGCCCTCGCGCTCGAGCTCGGCCAGTTCCACCCCGGTGGCCTTGTCCAGCAGGAGGGCGGCGCCCATTTCCACCTTCTGGCGGCCGTAGGTCCAGCGCCAGAGAAGGGCGAACTGGGTCTCCCGGTCCACTGCCCCGGCGTCCACTCCCTGCAGGGCCTTCTCCAGGGAGTGCTCCACCACCGCCTGGCGCACCAGAGTGAGGAAGTTGGCCACGGAGACGGGCTGGCCGCCGGCGTAGCGGACCTCGCCGTAGCGGGAGTAGACGGAGAGGGCGGGGCCGATGGCGCTGACGAAGAAGTCCGCGCCGCCGATGCCGGCGTCCCAGAAGCGTAGGAGGGCCCGTTTCACCTCGGCGCGCATCTCGGGGAGGATCTGGTCCAGATACCCGACACGATCGTCGGGGCGCTTGCGGCAGGTGAGGAAGATGGTGGCGGCCAGCACGGCGCCACCCAGCCAATCGCGCCGGGAGGAGGTCTCGGTGCTAATGGGCCAGGAGGCGGTAACTTGGAGGCCGGAGCCCATGAGCGCCCCCACCAAAGTCTCCCAGGCGCTGGTGTCCGTGTGAGCGTACATCACCAGAGCGATGCCACCCGGGCGGAGCACGCGCCGAATCTCGGCGAAGGCTTGGCGAAGCCGGTCCTCGAAGAAGGTCTTTGCCGCGCGCAGGCTGGGGTGGCGGGAGCCGTCCTCGATGATCTCCGCTCCCTTCGGAGTAAGTGAGGCGGCGAAGTGCTCGGGGAGGATGTCGCCCAGGGCGCGATGAAGCCAGACGTACTGCATGTCCGCCAAATAGCTATAGCCGACGCTGTCATAGTAGGGCGGGTCGGTGAGCACAGCGTCAAAGTGGTCATCCGGGAATGGCAGAGAGACCGCGTCCGCGGTGGCAGCAAGGGCCGGGCTCGGAGCAGCACCGACCAGGCGCTCGATGGACGGCAGGGCCCACGAGTGCGAGTTCCGCCAGCTACTGGAGCCGTTGCCAATTGGATTGGACTCCGCGTAGTCCCAGAGCATAGGGAGCCGGTGTCCGCCGGTAGCAGCCTCGACCTTGCCGCCGATACTGTGCCACCGCGAGGACTCCGACTGACGAGGGACAAGGCGGCCCAGGGTCAGGCCGAGGTAGAGGGCGAGGGCGCAGGCCTCGTCCAGAGTGGCGCCGGCGTGCAGCATGTGGGCGTGGGCCTGGCGCACGAGACGAGCGAAAGTGGCCAGGGCCAGTGCCTGGCGGGCGTTGTGCAGTTCTCCCCATGTGCTCACGCCGTGCCGTACTACGTTGAGCCAGCGCCCACCGCCCGGTCCGATGGGCTCGTCCGGCACTAGCGAGAGGAATGGGTCCTCGTGGGCGGCCTCGGCGACGGCCAGGGCCTCGGCGGCGGCGCGGTAGGCGTCCCGGTCCGCTTGGGTCGCGGGACGGAAGCGCAGGCCGGTCTCGCCGTCGGTGGAGTAGGCCACGGCGTAGAGAAAGCGGCCGGATTGGCCCGCGCGGGCCTGGGCTTTTACGTCGTCGGCGGGCACGGTGGTGGGGCAGAAGGGGCAGCGCACGGAACCGCCGGCCATGGTGCCCTGCTCCGGGTGGTCGGCGACGGCGGTTTCCCCCTCGAGTATCTCCACTTGCAGGGTGCGGTCGGGCTGGGGGACCATGCGGTAGGCGACGGGGGGCTTGTTCTTCCGCCGGCTGAGCCAGCGGTGCTTGAGCATGGGGATCTCGGCCCCACAGGACGGGTTGGGGCAGTGCACCGTCTTGGCCCAGAAGTAGGCCACGGCGGCGGCGCCGTCGGGCTCGGGCGGGTAGAAGGGGGCCAGCTCGGCGCGGGCCCGCTCCAGGATCCAGTCGCCCCAGGCGCGGACGGCCTCGACGAGGTTGCCGGGAGGGTTGACCTCACCCCCCGGCCCTCTCTCCGACACGGAGAGGGGGAGTCCCGGAGCCCTTTCCTCCGCGGGGAAGGGGTTGGGGGTTGGGTCTTCCGCGTCGTCGTCGGAGTCGAGGTCGTCCCAGTCGAGCTCGTCCATGGCCGGGGCGCTTGTGCCACCGGGCTGGTAGCCGGGGGGCAGGGGGAACTGAGTGTGGGCGTAGCGCATAGGGTAGTCGACGGTGGCAAGCAGGGTGAGGACGGCCACCGGGTTCAGGTCCAGGGCGTGGGCCTCGCAGCCGAGGCGGGCCGCCTCCAGGGGGAGGGAGCCGCCGCCGGCGAATGGGTCGAGCACGCGGGGCGGGCGACCGTCGAAGGCCTGGCTGATGCGGCGGCGCATCTCCTCGATGAGTTCGGGGCGCTCTTGGGGGGCCTTGTTGGGCAGAACGGCGACGATGAGCTTCATAAGGGCGTCGCGCTCGGCCTCGGTGCTGGGCGCCGGGACCAGGGACGCGAAGGTAGCGGCGCGGCAGGCGGCCAGGGGGCGGCGGGCGAACCAGGTGTGGATGGCGTGGATGTCGCCGTAGGAGATGGACTTGGAGCTCTCCACGCCGATCTCGGCCAGGGGCAGCAGTTCCTCGATCAGTCGGCGCTCTTCGGTCACAGCTCGATCTCCTCGTCGGCGGCGGCGCGCCAGGTGGCGGAGTCGAAGGCGTAGCGGGCGCCGCTATACATAATGTGGTCGTGGTGCATCTTGGACAGAGGGTCGTGGACGATAGTCAGCCGGGGGCGGCCCAGCGGCTCGGCGACGATGTAGAGGTAGTAGTGGGGGCCGAGGCGGTGGGCGGCGCGGCGCTCGTTCTCGGTCAGGATGATAGGCCCGGTGGTGACGCCCTTGACCTCGATGCAGCGGGTGCCGCCGGGGCCGGTGCTGCGCAGGTCGTATGGCTCCAGCTCGTGCTCGCCGCTCACGTCCGTCACTTGGCGGCCGTGGTCCTCCTCGTAGCGGCGAGCAATGGCCTGAGCGGCGGCGGCGATGTCGGGCCGGAGGTCAGGCACGTCGGCGTCGGGTCCGGAGTGCAGGGAGACCACGGCCGCCACACCGAGGAGACGCGGCCGGGCGAGGGAACAAGCTTGCTCGCGGTCGAAGCGGGCGGCCAGGTCCTGCACGCGCGCCTTGGCCTGGGCCACGGCCAATTCGGCCGCGGCGAGATCCGGGTTGGGCTCACCGTCGAGGGTGTCGGCGAAGGAAAGGTCGTTCTGGCGGTCCTGGGCGGCGGCGAGGGAGCGCTCCGCTTCTGCCAGGAGGCTGTCCCGCCGCAAGGAGACAGTACCGGCGCGGCGCTCGCCGATGGAGGCGAGCAGGGGTAGTTGCTGGTGGGCGAGGCTCCAGTCCACGGCAGGCTGCGGGTCGCGCGCCAGGCCGAGGAGCACGGAGGGAGCCACGTGCTCGGGCGGCGCGGCAATGAGATCGATGAGAGCGGAGGCAGGCGCCGAGGCGAAGGTGGCGCGGTCGCCGCCGGAGAGGAGGTTCTGCCGCACGGCGAGGGGCATGGCCTCAACGGGGGCCCCGGTGCCGTCCACGACCTGAGCGACCAGGAACCAGAGGAGGTATCGGTCGCCGGGAGGCAAAGCCGGGTCCAGGAAGAGGGCGCCCGTGGACAGGGTCTCGCCCCAGCGCTGATGGACGAGCCGGAGAGCGCCGTCCAGAATGGGGGTGCCGAGGGCGGCAAAGCGGACGCCTTCGGGGAGCTTGCCGGACTGGAAGGAGAGGCGCAGGTGCTCGCCGGCCGGGACGCTCAGGGCGTCGGCGACGGTACGGCGCTGGGGCTGCCAGCGGATGACGGCGGCGTAGCCGGCGGGCGTCCCGGGCTGATCGGACAGCGGGTGCTCGCCCAGTGCCTCGAGGGCGTCCACGAGGAAGTGCTGGGCGTAGTCGGGCGTCAGGCGGGACTGACGGGAGGCCTGCTGCATCTGGCGGAAGCGCTCCGGGTCGATGACCGTGGGCGGGCGCAGGAGGCGGCGGTAGCGCTCAGCGCCTTCGTCCATGGCGTGGAGCAGCTTCTTGAGGGCGGCCTCCTGAGAGGCGTCAGTGGTGGGAGCCAGGGCAACGTCGGAGAGGAGATCCTCCAGGTCGGTGTCGCCGACGAGGACGCTGATGACGTCGAAGACCTGCTCGCCGAGGTCGCCGCGCATCTTCTCCAGGCGCTCCAGCAGGCCGGCCACCACCATGCCCTCGCGCGTGTCGGCGGCGGCGAGGTTGTAGATATGGGCGACGCGCGTCTGACCGTAGCGATGGATGCGGCCCATGCGCTGCTCCAGGCGGGTGGGCACCCAGGGCAGGTCGTAGTTGACCATGAAGGCGCAGAACTGGAGGTTGACGCCCTCGCCGGCGGCCTCGGTGGCTACCATCACTTGGACCCGGTCCCGGAACTCGGCCTCGGCGCGCCGGCGCTGTTGGGGGTTCATGCTCCCGTCGATGTGGGTGGTGGTGAAGCCCCAGGCATGGAAGAGCACCTCGAGGAAGTCGAGGGTGTCCTTGAACTCGGTGAAGACGAGTAGCTTCTCGCCGCCGGTCTGTGGCATGATACCGGCGTCGTCAAGGAGCCTGCGCAGAGCGGTTACCTTGGTCTCCTCGCCGGTGGCCCGCACCGTGGCGATCTTCTCGAGGAGTCCGGCAATCTCCGCCGCCTCGCGCCGCCGCTCATGCTTGGTCTTGGAGGGCGTCGAGAGCTCGCGTTCCTCCTCGATCTGCCAGCGATCCCACTCAGCGAGGTCGGCCAGTTGTTCAAGGTCGGCCGGTGGCAGCTCGGAGTCAGCGGATTGGACGCCGAGGAGAGACAGCCGGCGGCGCTCGAGCGAACGCTCCAGGGCGACAAGGCTGGAGTTCATGCGGCGCTGGAGCATGGACATGGCGAAGCGGGTGTTCACCTTCTCACGGCCGCCGAGGCGCTCGGCAGCGCGGTACGTCTTGCTGACGTACTCGGTGAGGGCGGTGTAGAGCTCCATCTCGGGCCGGTTGTCCGCGACCTGGTGCCAGCGCGTCTCCACCACCCGGGGCTTGTACAGCGGCTGGCCCTGGAAGTCGACCATCTCCTCCTTGAGGCGGCGAAGCATGAGCGGGCCGCCGACCTGGTCGGCCGCGGTGCGGTTGACCACGGCAGTGTCCTGCAGGCCAGGGTCGAGTAGCTGGAGCAGGCGCAAGAAGTTGATCGGGTCGCCCTTGTGCGGGGTGGCCGTGGCCAGCACCAGGTGGCGTGCCTGACGGGAGAGCACCTGCCCGAGCTTGTAGGCCCGGGTGCTATTCCGCTCGTAGGCGGCCATGTGGTGAGCCTCGTCCACAATCACCAGATCCCAGGGGACGTTGGCGAGGCTGGCAACCACGTCGGGCTGTTCGGCGAAGGAGATGGAGGTGACGAGCCGGGAGCCACTGGCCCAAACGCCGGGGTCCTTGCGCAGCTGCTCGCGGTCCACAACCTGGAATGCCTCGAGGAACTTCTCTTCCAGTTCGCGCTGCCACTGCGGCACTAGTGCCGCTGGCGCGACGATGAGGGTGCGCAAGTCGGGCTGACGTAGACGCAGCTCCTTGTAGAGGAGGCCAGCCATGACGGTCTTGCCGGCGCCGGCGTCGTGAGCCATGAGGTGCCGAATGATGGGCTGCGGAAGCATGGCACCGTAGACGGCTTCGATCTGGTGGGGGACGACGTCCACGCGGGAGTTGTTGGTGGCGATCAGGGGATCGCAGGAATAGGCTAAGGTGAGGCGCTCGGCCTCGATGGCGAGGCGGAACTGGGAGCCCGCGGCGCGGAAGTCGGGGACACGCGGCTGGGTGAGGCCGACGGCTTGCCACCGGTCGACGGGGAGGACAGTGCTGTAGTGGCGGCCAGTCTCGGCGCCCACGGCTTCGACGGTAGCGAAACCGTAGGCAGAAAGGGAGGCCGAGAGAAGCTGGACCGGTTCGGGCCAGAACTCGGCGGTGATCAGGCCTTGGGCGGGCAATGGTCCTCCCAGCGGGTGTGCTCTGGCGTGACGCCGGCATATCGGACGAAGCACTGAAGTGACGCCGGGCGCGCGGCAATGGCGCACCGGAATGCTGCGCGCGATATCATATCGGCATCCGGAGTATGCGACTGAATCGCGATCTCGGCTAGTGCAAGTTGGTCGCGGCTCAAGTGCGGCGCCGAGGCCGGGGTGACGCCGGGAGCGGGGTGGCTGTGCAAACGACTATTGATGGAGCGGTCGGGACGGCGATGGAAGCTGTGCCGCCCACACCGCTGCGGGTGAGCCAGAGGATCACTACTCACGATCCTCGTTTAGATCGTCGTCTGCGGCAATGGTCGCTGGCCGAACCGCATGCCGCGCGTGGACCTTAGGTATGCCCAGCGCTGTAGGCCAACCTCAGGATGGTCGAGTCTAGCGGAGCCGATCCGACGACCATCGCTCGACACAACGGCGATACACTAGCACAGATGCGCGGACAGCACATGGCATAGTGTCCTCGGAGGTGGTGGAAACGGTAGTTGACAGGAAGGCCGCCGTGTGCTTCTTGAGGCTGTCCGCGCAAGGCAGCGCAACAAGGGGGCAGCGGCGGACCTAGTGTGCAAGGCGCGGGAGACGGTGCGGCGGTTTGGCGTGCTCAGGAGGTTACTTCCCAGGGCGGCTGGATCCGCGCCGACCGTCGGAGCAAGCACCGGGCGCCGGTAGTGGCAGAGGCCTTCTCACTGGGGTACGCACGAGGAGAAGTGGTGGCGGCCACGATCAGGCTGATCTTTCAGCAGCAGGGCCGGAAGGAGGCTCAAGACCAGCCGGTCCAGGTGTCCACCCTCTTTAGCTACCCGTTTTCTCTAGGCCGGTCTGAGGGATGGCAGCGACAAGGCCAGGGCCTGGACCTGGTTGGAGGAGCAAACGACGCTGCTGTGGCATGGCCGGTTGTCGGCTCTGATCGTGGGCGTAGAGGCCTTGTCTGAGAGAAGCGCCTCTGAGGCATGAGCACGCGAGGCCCGGTGCTTCCGCGCCAACCAGGGGCGCGTTAGGTACAACCAGTACCGTGAGTGCGGCTACCGCGTCGACAGCGGCAAAGCGGAGAGCGCCTGCAAACAGCCCGTGACCACTCGGCCCAAAGGGCCGGTCACACTCAGTGGCGACAACGGCGCCCGGTCCGTCATTACCCCATGGCGTCCGGTGCTGGGCCGGCGTTGGAACAAGGCCCGGCCTCTCACCTAAGCTGCCTAGATTGTGATGTGCACTCCCTATTGCGATGGGCGGGAGGTGACCGTGGGCTTGGCCAGTTGCGGCGATTCGGCTATCCAGCCAAGTGATCGGCTCAACCGTGAGGACTACGTCGGCAAGACAGGCCGCGCGCTGTCAGTAGCGCTCTCGGCGTTCGGCCTGCTGGCTATGCTGTGGTGGCTCGACCAGGATAGACTGCCCGGGCCGGATTACTGGCTGGTGCTTGGCAGCCTCGCGGTCCTAACCCTACTAGCTGTCGCGTGCTTCCAGAGTGCTGCAACGCACCCCGTTCGGGTTGGCGTTGGCCTCGTTGCGCTTGCCTCTGCTGCCGTCTGGGTACCGGTCATCCTATTCCGGCTGCAGGCTGCGACCTACTTCCTGACTGTGCCAGTCCTGATGGCTTTTGCGCTACTGAGTCCCTGGGGTGCCTTGCTGCTAGTTGCGCTAAGCATGGTGGCCCTGCGGGTGGTCTTGCCCGGCGAGATCTGGGGAGTTCGCGCTCTGCTCCTGGCTCAGTCTGCGCTAGTAGCGTGGCTCACGGTACGGCCACTGAGGCAAGTCCTGGTCTGGTCGTGGCGCAGATCGGCGGAGGCTACCCGGCTGGCGGAGGAGTTGCGGGACCAGCGTGGAGTGCTAAACCGGACGATGAAGGCTCTTGACTTGACCAACCGGCTATTGCAGCGCACCAATCAGGAGCTTCTCCTGGCTCGCCAAGAGTCCGACGAGGCTCGGTGCCTCAAGGAGGAGTTCTGCGCCAACATCAGTCACGAACTTCGTACTCCACTTAACATCATCCTGGGCTTTGCCGAGATCATGCACACCTCGCGCGACGTTTACGGTGACTTCGAGTGGCCGTCGGATCTACGCCGCGACGTTGCCGAGATACACCGCAATGCCGGCTACATCTCCACCTTGGTCGACGACATCCTGGACTTGGCTAAAGTGGAGGCCATGCGCATGCTGGTCCGGCGTGAGGAGTCGGACCTCGGTGAGGTAATCGAGGAGGCGGTTGGCATTGCTCGCCAGCTTCTGCGAAACAAGCCGGTCTCTATGGAGACCCGCGTACAAACGGGGCTGCCGCTCCTGCCGCTGGACCGAACTCGGATCAGACAGGTTTTGCTGAATCTTCTGATCAACGCCAGCCGCTACACCGAGACCGGTCTGATCACCGTCACCGCCGAGCGGCAAGAGGAGCAGGTCGTTGTGGCGGTCACCGATACCGGGGTCGGGATACCTTCGAATGACCTTGAAGGGGTTTTCGACGAGTTTCGGCAGATCGACCCCCGAACTAGTCGAGGAGCGCTGGGCAAGGGGCTGGGCCTATCCATCGCCAAGCGATTCGTCCAGCTGCACGGAGGGAGAATCTGGGTAGAGAGCGAGCTAGGGAAGGGGAGCCGATTCTCGTTTTCTCTTCCGCTGTCGCGAAAGGACTTCTCACGCCTTAGTCCCTTCCCGCCTAACCGCAGCAGGTCGCACGCGCCCTCTGCACCGGTGCTGCTGCTGGACGACGGCGAAGCCGCCCTTGCCTACCTCAGCCGCTGTCTTGAGGGCGTTGATCTCGTGCACAGTACTGAAGTTGAGAGCATAGCCGATGTCGTGGCCACGCTTCATCCCTGTGCGGTCATCGTCAACAGCCGCGGCGGGGCCGAAGGCAAGTCCATATGCACTTCGCCGCCATTGGGCGTGCCGATAGTCAGGTGTCCGTTGCCAAGGACGCCAACCCTGGACGGATTCGACGCGGTCCTTGTCAAGCCCGTCACGGGACCCTCGTTGCTGGGTTTGCTAAGCGAGCTGGCTGCAGGTGGCACGGTCTTCGTGGCCGACGACGATCGCGGATTCATTCAGTTCGTATCTAGGCTGCTGCAGGCGCACGGGTCAGCGTACCGTACACGCTGGGCATACAACGGGACGGAAGCCTTGGAGAGGATTCGATCGCAGCGCCCGGACATCGCCCTTATCGACCTGATGATGCCGGGCATGAACGGCATCCAACTGGCAGCGGCCATCCGCGAAGCGCCCGAAACCGCTGCCATACCTCTGATCGCGGTTACCGGAGCAGCCGTCCCGGAAGGTGAACAAGACGGCGTCGACGGGGAGTTCTCCGTTCTCCAGAGCGGTGGGTTGGCGGCAGAGACGGTCCTGGACCTGATCCGCTGTGTGCTGCGGTGCGCTACACCCGACGAAGACGAGCGTCTAGAGCCGAACGAAGTGCCTTAAGCAGCTGCACGCGCGACACCGGCTTGCGCAGGTAAGCGTCCGCTCCTAAGGCCGTTGCCAATTCCGGGTCGGCGAAGACCGAGCACACCACCACCGGCGTGTCTCTGGTGTCGGGGTGCGAGCGCAGCGTCTGCAGGACGGTCCACCCGTCCTGGTGCGGCATCATGATGTCCAACAGAATGACCGCAGGCCGCGTCCGGCGAGCCATATCCAGTGCGATCCGGGGGTCAGGAGCGCCTGAAAGGAACCAACCATCCGCGTGGAGTAGGTAGCGTCGGTACAGCTCAATGGCCCCCTCGTTGTCCTCTATCACCAGTACTGTCTGTGGCCGGGCTACACCAACCGACAGAACGATGCTGGCCAGCCCGGCATCGTGCTTCGCCGTGAAGGCCAGGCGCTGCACCTCAGACAACGCACGCAGAGGCCTCAGCAGCTCATCATTGAGGTCTGGACCGGAGGTAGGAAAGCTGAGAGTGATGACGATGCAATCATCTTCCTCTTGAACTCGGAGGCGAGGGTCGCCGCCAACCGTCGACTGTATCGCCAGGCTAAGGGCTTGGGCTAGCGTCTGCCGGAGGAGTCCCTCGTCAGCGAAGGCGAGCGGAAGCTTAGCCGGTGGGTCGTACTGAATGCGGAACCCATATCGGCCGGTGAGTGGCGCCAGGGATTCCACTGTGTCTTCGATGATCTGAGCCACATCGACATCGCGGGGGTGCATCGCCAGCCGCTGCATCTCGTCCCTAAGAGCGTCGTGGCCTTCGCAGGCGTCACTCCCTGACTGGACAGACGAGGAGGCGGGAGCCGACACAGTCGGCTGGAGCAGAGGCACCATCCGGTCCACGGCCTGACGGAGGTCTCGATAAACCTGGCGCTCGCTCACCCCCAGTTCCTGGGCGATCTCGGCGCTTGCCATCCCCTCTACGTAGCGAAGCGTAAGCACCTCGTAACTGCGCGCCTCTCGGCTGCCAAATGGTAGAGGACGGGCAGGTCGCAGCAGCTCGATGGCATCAAGGAGCGCCTGTCGGAGACACCGCGCGCGTGATCTGTGGTCGGTAGCGGCGACGGCGTCCGGCAGCCAGGAGCACAGCGGCGATGCGGAAAGAAACGAGTTCTGGTCGAGGTGCTCCAGGGCTAACCGCAGGTCGTCGTCAAACCGTTCCATCGGCAGAGCCCCCATGACGCATGAGCCCGGGCCGGGGGCTAGCCGGCCCTGTCAGAGTCGCGTCACTGCGGCGTCAGTGACGTCGTCACAGCCATAGTATACTCAGTATACATTCGGGAGAAGCTCCCGAACAAGCGCCGGTCGTCTGTGCCGGCCCACGCCTATCCGCCCGTGTTCACTCGGCGACCCAGCCAAGCGGAGAGTCTCACACTGAGGAGGAGAGGATGAAGCGGTCTTTGTCTCGACGGCGATTCATGATCGTGGCCGGTAGCGGCGTTGCGGGGAGCCTGTTGGCGTCCTGCGCGGCGACGCCTCAAGTAGTGGAGAGAGAGATCGTTAAGGAGGTCGTTGTTACGGCGGCGCCGGAGCCGATAAGCCTGGAGTGCAAAGGGCACGTCACCTTGGGCTACTACGTCTCCACAACTCCGAGTATCGATCGCATGCAGCGCACCGAGGAGAGATTCGGGACTCAGTTCCCCGATGTCGACCTCGAAGTCATCCAGATGGTAGGCGACAAGTACGGCAAGTACGCGATCATGCTCGCGGCTGGAAACGCGCCGGATGTGATGTGGATGGGCACCGGGTTCTGGCGCTTTGTCGCGGGCGGCGCGTTCCTCGACCTTAACCCGCTGGTAGAGACCGATCCTGAGTTCAACCGGGATGACTACTATCCCCAGTGCCTGGACTACAACACCTGGCGTGGCGGACTGTACGGTCTGGCCTACGGTGCAGACTGCGATGTGTACGCCTACAATCAGGACCTGTTCGACGAGGAGGGCGTACCGTACCCAAAGGACGACTGGACGCACAACGACTACATCGCTATCGGGAAGGCGCTCACGAAGGACCTTGACGGGGACGGCCGTATAGATCAGTATGGGATGACTGACCCCGGGTGGTACCAGTACGTGTGGCAGGAGGGCGGCGACATTCTGACTCCTGAGTGCGACCGGTCACTCCTCGACAGCGAAGAGTCCATCGCTGGTCTTCAGCTGGCCTATGATTTGACATTCGGCAAGTACCAGATCTCCGCGCCACCGGACAAGGTACAGGAGCAGGGCGACGTGCCGATGTTCACGAACGGTACGATCGGCATGCGGATCACAGTGCCGGTGCACATGCCTGTCTACCGCGAGTCAGCAACATTCCGATGGGACGTCGTGAGCGCACCCAACCAGAAGGGCACCTGGTTCAACCCGGAGAGCTACGTGATCACCGCCACTACCTCGAACAAGGCGGGCTCCTGGTGTCTGGTCAAGTTCCTGTGTGGTCCAGAGCTGCAGGAGACTCTCTACGCCGTGGACAAGAACGCCATACCATCACTCAGGTCGATCGCGGAATCCCCTGCGTGGCTTGAGAATGGCCCGGCGAACATTAAGGCCTTCAATGAGGCCTTCACGTACGAGAGGCACTGGCCAAAGCACCCCATCAGTACCGAAGCCTGGGCGATCATCGGGCCGTTCATCGACCAGATGTACGCCTCCAAGATCACTGCCGCTGAAGCGGGCCAACAGGCCGCTGAGGCACTCAACAAGAAGCTCCTCGAGTACAAGGGCATCTGGGAGGAGTGAGGCTCCTCATCGCTCGACCGGCTCGGGGTACGGACTGTGGAGAGGGTGGCAGTGGCTGCCACCCTCGTTCCCGAACAGCGGGTAGGTGATTACAGTGACAACGCCACAGGCGTTCACCGCGCGACCCCTCGGCGGCTTAGCCGTACGCATGAGCCGGGCTCGATTCCGGGAGGCCCTCTGGGGCTACTTGCTCACATCGCCCTGGGTCTTGGGCTTCCTTATCTTCACGGCCGGGCCGATGCTGGCGTCGATCTACCTCAGCTTTACCCGGTACGACCTTATGTCTCCGCCGGCCTGGATCGGACTGGAGAACTACACCTATCTGGCCGGCGAGCCGGTGTTCTGGCAATCGATGAAGGTCACAGCCATTTACACCTTTGTCGGCGTTCCCCTGCGCGTGGTGTTCGCCCTTGCTCTGGCGATGCTCCTTAATCAACAGGTGCGAGCCATGCGCCTGTTCCGCACTATCTATTACTTGCCCTCAGTGGTGTCCGGTGTGGCGGTCTCAATCCTCTGGATGTGGATTCTTAGCCCGGAGTTCGGGCTGCTCAACGCCCTGCTGGCCAAGGTCGGCATAGTCGGCCCGCGATGGCTCTTTGACGAGCGTACCGCCCTCTATGCCCTCATAGTCATGAGTCTCTGGGGTGTGGGCAGCGAAATGGTCATATTCCTAGCGGCGTTGCAGGGCGTGCCGCAGCATTTGTACGAGGCCGCAGACGTGGAGGGAGCTACCCGTTGGCAGAAAAACCGGCACGTGACATTGCCGATGATTAGCGCCAGCACCTTCTTCGTTTTGGTAATGAGCATCATAGGTTCCTTCCAAGTCTTCACTGCCGGCTTCGTGATGACGAAGGGAGGCCCCAATAACAGCACCATGTTCTATGTGCTCTATCTTTACAGCAATGCGTTCGAGTATCTGCGGATGGGATATGCCTCAGCACTCGCGTGGGTTCTGTTCGCGGTGATCATGTTCTTCACCCTTCTAGTACTACGCTCCTCGGCTGCTTGGGTCTACTACGAGGGGGAGCTCCGAAAATGACCAGCAGTAGGCTCACGCGCGACGGCAGCCAGACACCGCATTCCTTGCTGAGCCGATTGCGCACAAAGTGGCGCCGTCAGAGCACAAGCCGGTTGGTCTGGAGGGGCACGGTCTATGTGCTGCTTGTCCTGGGTTCCGCCGTAATGCTGTTGCCCTACCTGTGGATGCTTTCCACGTCCCTCAAAACGCCGGCCGATACGTTTCAGTTCCCACCCACCTGGATCCCCGATCCGGTCATCCTCAGCAACTACGGCCAGTCGCTCAAGGCCATGCAGTTTCCCATCCTGCTGAAGAACACCCTCGAAGTCACGCTCCGCTCTCTGGTAGGTACGCTCATCTCAGCCACGTTGGTGGCCTACGGTTTCGCCCGGCTGCGCTTCCCGGGCCGCGATGTCATGTTCCTGGTGCTGTTGGCGACAATGATGCTGCCGAGCCAGGTGACCATGATCCCAGTCTACCTGATCTTCAAGGGTCTGGGATGGATTGATACACTTAGGCCGCTCTGGGTGGGATCGTTCTTCGGAGGCGGTGCGTTCTACATCTTCTTGTTGCGGCAGTTCTTTATGACTCTACCTCGAGACCTGGATGAAGCGGCTGTCATGGACGGCTGCGGTGTCCTGAGCATTCTCTGGCAGATCCTCGTGCCCCTTTCAAAGCCAGCCCTGGCCACGATTGCCATCTTCACGTTCATGGGTGCCTGGAATGACTTCATGGGGCCTCTGATCTATGTAAATTCGGTCCGCCATATGACCCTTGCCCTTGGGCTGTCCATCTTCCAGGGGACGTACTACACCCAATGGAACTACCTGATGGCAGCATCGTTGGTAGTGATGTTCCCCTGCCTGCTACTGTTCTTCGTTGCTCAGAAGTACTTCATCCAGGGCATTGCCCTCACGGGCATGAAGGGCTGATCATAGTCCCAGCGACGGGGCCAAGCAGAGGCCAGGGAGGACCACTCTATGCACGTCATCGACATCAACACCCACTTCGGTTCGCGGAGCGAGTACCACTACGACCTCTCGCTTGGGGAGCTTCTTCGCTCCCTAGACGCCCACTCCGTCGCCGCCGCCGTCACTTACTCCCTCCGCGGAGTCCACTATGACCCCGGCGTGGGCAACACCGAGACCATCGCCGCCGGCCGGGCCCACCCGCACCTCATCCCCACCGCGACGCTCGACATGCGCGTGTACCTGGGCTGGGAGCTGGAGCTCGACCGCTGTCTGGCCGCGGGTGTGCGTCTGTTCCGCTTCTTCCCCGGAATCCAAGCCTGGGACACGAACAGCGTGCTCTTTCGACGGGTGTTGGAGCGGCTGCGCGGCAGCGGGGCGGTACTCATCTTCTCCACCACCGAGGGCGGCCCCTCCTGGGGACGGGCCCAAGAAGTGGCCGAAGTCACCGGGCCGTTCGGGATGCCGGTAATCCTGACCGACACCAACTACCACAACATGGCCGAGCTCATCAGCGTCATGCAGGAGTACCCGCATGTGTACGCCGAGGCCAGCCAACTCGCCCTGCCGCACGCCGTGGAGACCATGGCGGCTGAGGTGGGCGTACCCCGGCTGCTCTTCGGCTCCGACGCCCCCTGGCGACCGATGCAGAAGGCCCTCAACGAGGTGTTGGAGACCGACCTGAGCACGGCGGACAAGGCGGCCATCCTCGGCGGCAACGCCATGCGCCTGCTGGGCATCACGCCCGCGTTCCTCGCCGGACGGCCGCAACTCGCCGACGCCGAGCCCAAGCGCTACCCCGGTTGCAGCATCGACGTGCACTCGCATCTCGGTTACTGGCGCTACCCGGTGCCGCCCGAGGGGTATGACCCTGCGCAGATGCTCGCCCGCATGGACAAGTTCGGCATCCAGCACACCATCCTATCGTCGTACGACAGCATGCGTTTCGACCTGGCGGGCGGCAACCGCGAGGTGGCGCGTGCCATCGACGGCCATCCTCGTCTGCGCGGCTATGTAGAGGTCAGCCCCCATCGAATCGAAGAGTCGTGTGCGGAGATGGATCGCTACTACCAGTTGCCCAACTTCGCCGGGGCGGAGATCGAGCTCAGCCACACCAACCATCCCACCGCCAGCCTCGAGACGCGGCGGCTGGTGGCGGAGGTAGCCAAGCGAGGCCGGCCGGTGCTCTTCAAGGGGCGAGGCGATGCCTACGCGGAGAGGGACCTGGCGCGCGAGAACCCCAACCTGGCCATCATTCACGCCCACAGCATGGACGCTCACTGGGCTCGCGTCGTCGCCGACACCCCCAACATCTACGTCGAGTTCTGCACCAGCCGGCCCAGCTGCCACGACATGCGCGACTGCCTGGAGATACTCGGTCCGGAACGCCTGCTGTTCGGCACCGACCAGACGCTGCTGAGCGTGGGCGGCCAGGTGGGACTGTACCTGGATGCCGGGTTCACGCCGGCGGAGATGCGGCTGGTGATGTACGAGAATGCCCGCCGTCTGTTCGGACTCCAATAGCGGCGCCTCAGGAGGCGAGCATGAAGGTAGGCATTGCCAAGACGGACATCACTCCGCGGTGGCCCGTATGGCAGGATGGATTCGCCGCCCGCACTCGCGCTGCCCAGGGGTTGGACCGGGCGGTGGAGGCGATGGCCGTCGTCTTCGACAACGGCAGCACCCGCCTGGGCCTGATGGCCATCGACATCTGCGCCGTGGACGACTACCTGCTCGTGCCGGTGCGAGAGGCCGCTGCCGAGCTGGGCATCCCCGCTGCGGCGATGATGGTCAACACCTCACACACGCACGCCGGCCCCAACGCCAGCCGCATCCGCGGCTTCGTGCGCCAGTTCGACGACCGGTACCTTGAGGAACTCAAGGCGAAGCTGATCGCCGTGTTGGCCGAGGCGACGGCCAACCTGGAGGAAGCCACCCTTCAGTACGCCGCGACCGACTGTACTATGGGCGTGAGTCGGCGGCGGCACGTCGAGGGCGAGGAGGCCGCCTTCGAGCCCGCGCCCGACAAGCCTGTCGACTACACCGTTCCCATTCTTAGCGTGACCTCGGCGAGCGGCGAGCGCCGAGGAGTCATCTTCGGTTACGGCTGTCACCCCAGCGCTATCGCCACCTACAACATCGGCACCGACTACCCCGGGTACGCGCGCGACTACGTGCAGACGCGGCTCCTGGGGTGCACCCCTATCTTCCTCCAGGGCTGCGGAGGCGACGTCAAGCCGCGGCATATCACCCCGGAGCTCAAGTTCGCGTCCGGCCCGATCCAGGACATCGTCGAGTTGGGCCACGAACTCGGCCGCGCCGTGCTGACGGGCCTTTGCAGCGAGCCCACCGCCCTGAGCGAGTACCTGGCGGCGGCAAGCGAGATCATCCACATACCTTTCGACCATCAGCCCACCGAGGCCGAGATCGCCGAGGCGGAGAAGAACTCGTTCTGGCTCCCGCGCGCATGGGCGGCTCGCGTCCGGGAGACGCTCGCCCAAGACGGCCAACTCATGGCAGCGCTTCCCGTCGAGGTGCAGGTGTTTGATATTGGCGGCCTGAAGCTGATCGGCATGGCCGTGGAGGCGTGCACCGGCATCGGTGTACGGATCCGGCGGGATCTGGCCGGGCAACTCGTCTGGCCCATGGGCTACACCAACGGCGGCTGGGACTACCTGGCGCCCGCCTGCGAATACGACGACGGCGGCTACGAGGTGAGGCGCAGCCACATGGACAGCATCTACCCGTTCGTCAAGCCGCTGGGCCTGGTGCGGGAGGCTGAGGACATCGTCGTGGGCAAGGTCAAGGAGATGGCCCGCCACATCTGACCGCGGACATGCCGATCGCCGGTGTGGTGGCGCCGGCGGCCGATGCTAGCCGGCCGCGAAGGGGTGAGGTGTCGATAGAAGTCGGGCTCCGACGGGATCGCGGCTTAGAGACTCAGAGGCACTAGTACGACAAGCGAACGCGGCGTGGAAGCATGGCGACACCGAGCGCCTCCAGTCTCGCTAGCGCGCCAGAACGGCGGGCGTGCAAAGTGGTGGAGTAGAGCCGTGAACCGAACCACCGTCCGGTCTCGGTTGCTGCCAGTGTCGCTGCAATTCAACTCGCTCTTGGGACGCTGCTCCTGCGTCTTTCGGAGGCGCTTGTGCATCTGGGTCGCCAGGTGCATCACCCCTAGCGAGCGCTCGAACCAGGTGTGACTTGCTGCTCGGTAGACGCAGTCCCCGAAGCATAGATGGCAAATACGTCTCAGTCGCAGAAAGGCCCCGGCGATTGGAGATGTGCCGCTCTCGTTCTGAATGCGGAACGGACCTACCTACGGGGTCGCAGATGACGTAGCTCCTTTGCGTCGGAAGCCCGACCCCAAGCGTAAACCGTAGCGTCCGGGCCTATGGGTACCGTCACTTCGATCACTAGGCACCTTCGCGACTCCCACAGTCGAAGGAGACTAGGCACTCCCCCGTGTATCTAATCACTGAGGAACGGACGGCAGTCGGTCTCACCGCCCTGCCCCTCAGCACTCCTGCCGCATGCGCCTACTTCGGCCTTGGCCGAGTCGTTTCCACACAACGCATGTCCATGGTGTCTGCGCTGCGTGGCGGTGACACCGTAGGCATGAGAAGGGCAACGCCAGCTTACCTTGGCCGTGTGCCGGTCCTCAATCAGTACCACCCGGCTGACCCCCTCGCGGGAGTGGTTGACCGATGGCAGTCGGCTTGCGGGGAGATGCGACCCTGCTTCTCGAGAGTTACTATCCCACGGGCATGAAGAGCGGTCGGCTGCGACGGCGCTTCCTGCGCGTGACGGTCGCCGAAGCGGCCGCGGTGGCTGTACCTCGGTTGCGCTCATCTTGACCGGTCAACAGCGTGCGGCCGAACCTAGGCCGGGCGTGAAGCAGGCTGCGCGGGAGATTGCGTCCCACCCAGTAGTGTAGGAGTAGGGCCGTTCCGTGAGCGACGGGGCGGTCCGGTTCTCAACGTCAGGCGGCAGCCAAGGCCTTGTCCGTGCATTGTCGATCCTGTCCATCGACGCCTCACTGAAGTAGTGACGGGCCACGATCCATTCGTCGTTCTGCTCGGCCACTGCGTCCTGGTTGTCGCACGCCATCCTGCCCAGTGCAAGAGAGACTCGGTGGCTCCTCCGCCTCCCCCTGCCTGTTGTACAGCTTCGCCTCCCGGACACTAGCGAAAGCACGGGAGCCCGTAGGATCAGGCTCCCATGCTTTCGCTGCCTCGCTTCTTGAGGCCCAGCGTACCAACGCTAGGCTAGCGACAGAACACTAACGCACTACGACGAAGGATCCGTAGCCTACCGGCTCCTCGGCTGCGGCATTCCTGCCGGCAATGCGCCCGTAGACGAAACACTCGGCGACGTTCCCTCCTCCAGGGTACTGGATGCCGTACATGGAGCCCAGTTCACCGGCGCTGTAGAGGTGCGGTATCGGCGTACCATCCGGCCGCACGATCTGAGCTTTGGCGTTGCGGCGCGGGCCGCCCTGAGTGTTGGGGCCGCCAGGGTACATGCGGACGGCATAGAAGGGAGGGCTCACCAGAGGAAGCAACTGACTCTCCCGTTTGCCGAACTCCTCGTCCACCCCGGCTTCGCAAGCGGCGTTATACCTCTCTACCGTATCGACCAGAGTATCTGGGTCGATGCCGGCGATCTCCGCCAACTCGCCGATGGTGTCCGCCTTCATTATCCAGCCCTTCTCGATCTCCTCGAGGTTGTCGTCACTCCACGGCGTGTGCGGAAACTCGTAGATCAGAGTGCCTGCCTGTCGCAGCTCCTCATCAAAAATGAGGTAGCAGGGGACCTTAGGGTAGCTGTAGGTCTCAGGATCGAACTGGGTGAGTTTCATCCAGCCGTTATGCCCGTTTAGGCGATCGTTGGTGAAGCGCTTGCCCTCGCCGTCAACGAGAGTGTATGCCGCAGCACCAGTGCTGAGGACAGAGGGCATGCAGCCAGATGTCATGCCTTCTTCAAACATAGCCGCGCCGGCAGAAGCCGCCTTCGTGTGCCAAAGGTCCGCGCCTACGGCCAGGGCCATCTTGATGCCGTCGCCATCATGCCCTGGAGGGCCGAGGAAGTGCCATTCGGGACCGGGATTCCAGTTCTTCAGCATCTCCTGGTTGTTCTCGTAGCCACCGCAGGTGAGAACTACCGCCTTGTTGGCCTTGATGTTGACCTCAGTTCCATTGTTGTCGGCCATAATGCCGACGACCTTGCCAGAGCAGTCGGTGTACAGCTTCTGGCCCGGATGCTCCCAAAGAATGGGAATCTCGCGCTCGGCGATATTCCGCATGAAGAACTGATAGAACTCCTCGATAGGCGCTTTCATGCCGTCAAGCGCCAGGCTGCGGGCCATGACATGCTTGCCGCTCTCCAAGCTGGGATGCTCACCACCGCCCACCATCGGGTTCGGCATGTCCCAGACTTCGCCGCCGAGGGACTCGATCCAGGCGTCGTTCTCGGCCAGACCCTCAGCCCAGGCCAGGCGCATGTCTTCAGGCGCGGCCATTTCCCCGCCGAGGATGCCCACGAACTCCGCCGCCTGCTCGACATCGTCGGTGGCCAGGTACCAGCCGCCGCAGACTCGGCTGTTGGAGAGGTGATTCATAGAGTCTTCGGTATCGGCCGCGTTCTTTTCCAGCACGATCACGGAGGCGCCCTCGTCAAAAGCCGTTATCGCCACCGTCTGACCGGCGAAGCCCAGCCCAACGACGATTACGTCCGCCTCATAGTCCCACTTGGTCGGTTCGCCCGCCGACTGCGCCGCCGCCGATCCCGGAAACGCAGTTGCGGCCAAAGCCGCTCCGCCCACGGCCGTCGCCTTCACGAAGCCGCGTCTCGACACTCCGCTGTGGATCTGACTTGCCTTGGCCATTGGTTCTCTCCCTTCACCTTGGATGGTGTATTGACGCACCGCGGCGCCCGGTACCCAATGACGGACCGGCCCCCGGTGTGTGCGACCAACCTAACTGTCTTCCCACCGCCTCCCGCACCTTGAAGCTCGGATTGGGCAGCAGGGGCTTGAACTTGAGTTCCGGCGCCAGCACCTCCGTCTCCATGACCAGTTGCAGCCACAGGCGCAGTTCGGCCACGTGCACCGCCCAGCCCATCACGTCCACGCCGTAAAGGCTCTCGCGGATGATGGCATGACGCCGCTGGCAAACCGTGCGGTTCCGCCCTAGGACGCGGCCGGCCCGGCTCCGCAGGTCGTCCAGCACCATGAGCATGCCCACCAGGAAGGAGCCCGAGCCGAAAGAGAAGTCAAAGACAAAACCATGCTTCTAACTGTTTTCAAGCTTGTAAAGACCCTTTGGATTCCACCTTTTCGATGTGTCGCATCTGTCTGACATCAGGGGTAGCGGTGCACATTGCTGTGCGACTCACTCCAAGAATAGCCGATCGATTCCTTCGCACATCTCCCCAAATCATATGCGGACACTCTGTGGATATCCAATGAACCCAACAATGCTCATTTCGTTGACACGGACCATCTTTACGATTGATACAGTATCTGCATGATTTGGATTAGCAGTCTGAAACTGTCACCCATATCTTTCGTATTGCCGACATTGAGGACAAAGCTCGCCTGTGTCTCCGGGTCATACCAAGCATGTACGCCGGTGACACCCAAGTGCCCCTGTAAGCGCGGGAGGCCTCTCAGGAGGAAGAAAAACTCTTCAAAGTGCACCTGCATCATGCCCAGTCCATAGTAGATGCCCGTGATATACTTGTGCTCGAAGGTGGCCATCATATCCAGGGACTTGCGGCTGACGAAGCGCTCACTTTGCAACGCATCCAGAAACTTCAGTAAATCTTCCGCCGTAGTGGATAATCCGCCGCCTGAAAAGTCGGCGCTGATGCTGCGAAACAGATGCACATCGACCCCGTTGATATACAAAGGCGCCAAAGCCTCCTGGTCGAAGCCGTCGCTGTAAAAACACAGATGCGTCTCCTGCATATCGGCCGGGTCAAAGACATAGGTCTGCAGCGCCTCGTGAAACGGCATCCCGTAGACTTCTTCAATGATGAGCCCCAAGAGGATGTAGCCGGTGTCGGAATACAGAAACTTCTCCCCGGGCCGGCCGACGGCCTTTTGGTGGTCGCGCGTGTAGGCGATCAGTTCCGGCGGCGTCCACAAGGTATCGGGATTGTTGATCATATCCCCGGTAAATGTGGAGCCGTCAAAGGTCTCGCTTTCGTAATAATCGTTCACACCGGACATATGACCGAGCAGGTGCCGGACAGTCACCTGATCCTGATAGTCGGTGTCCTGATAAACAAACAGACCATTCAACAGGTCGTGTCCTAAAACACTGCTGATCGGTGTCTCTAGTGTCAGTTTTCCCTGATCGATGGCCATAAAGACCAGCGTAGACGTCATCAGTTTACCTGCGCTGGCACTGTGAAACCGTTGATTCGGCACGGTACTCGAAAACGAATAACGAATCCCCGATGCAGGCACGTTCATGGCAAACTGCAAGGTCTTGGCCTTCTCGGCATGCTCCGTCAACAATGCATCAATTCTTTCTGTCGGCGTTAAACGAGCGTTCTCAGCCGCTCTCTTCCTCTGAACTGCGAAGAAGACCACGGCGAGCGCGACCACGACTACAACCATAACACCTAAGACAATCAGCACTTTCTTCATCAAATCCCCTCGATTCTTCTGACTCTTTTTATTCGTTTGTGCAGCCATGCAATGCCCGCCCGTTCCGGGGATATCCATGACGATGTATCTATCAGATACGTATGGGATTATAACATATCTAGTAGATGTGTCAATACTGGTTTTGCCTTGTTCTCCAACACGGACGATACAGGGCCGTCATTCTTCTGCACATTCACACCGGTTCACCAGGGCGCGTACCTCTCGAGCATGGGGACGTTCCGTCGCACGCCCCCAGTGAAGACACTGCAGGAAGAGGTCATCGAGGCGGAGACTGTCGAGCCACTCGGCGATGGTGTGGCAGCCTTGGTTCGGCGCATGCTCCCTCCAAGTGCAACGGGCCCAGGGCGACAAGCGACGCGGCCAGCATAGCACTAGGCCTACATTCAGTCACTCGTGTTTCGGCCCTGGGACACCCGGCTTGACACCGTCAGCCCAGTTACGTCCGGTCAAGTGGTGTGGAAGTAGGGTCGTTCCGTGAGCGACGGGGCTACCCGGTTCTCAAGGTCAGGCGGCAACCAAGACCTCGTCCGTGCTTCGTCGATCCTGTTCATCGACGCCTCACCTCGCCGGCGGCCTGCACTGGCGAGACTCAGAGGGTGCTGCGGCAGAGAGCTCTCTAGGGGCGGGCCCCCATCGCCTGCACCACCGTGGCGGCTACCAGAATAAGCGCGGCGTCTCCGCTCTCCGGCGGGGACGAGACCTCCAAGTAGGCTACCTCGCGCTCCGGGTGTGGATTCACCCATTCGTAGCCATACAGCGTCACGTCCTCGCCGCCAGGCGTCTTCCCCTGCCAGAAGGGGAGTGCCGGATAGGTGGCAACGTAGCCGGAGTGTCTCCAGTGGCCATGGCGAAGCGGCTCTCCGTGCGGTCGGCTCCACTCCGCCAACTGCCCACCGTATTCGATCGTCGTCTTGGCCCGCGTGCCGTCGGCGTATACCAGGTCGTACTGCGCGATCGGCTGGGCGCGCCCATTGTAAGGGCTCGGCGTGCCGGGCTGGACACATGCCTGGAGCAGGACGATGCTATCGCAGCGCCGGCCGATGGGAATGGCCGCCTGCCCGGATGCCCGGACGCCGCGAATACTAGGGCCGGCCACCAGAACCACCTTCGGGCCAACCAGCATCGGGACGCCGCCCAGAGTCCGTTCACCCTGAGGCAGGTTCGTGAGATCGTAGCCGCCCTGGGCTCCGGTACAGTCACGGCGCGGGGCTTGAGCCGCCTCGGCAAGATCCAGGGGCGCGAAAACGGATCCCGGTCGGCGCGACGGATAGACTGAGCCGCTCAGGGCGTCCCGGATAGCGGGGAGCAGCGCGCTTATCCGACGGTCGTACAGCCGCCGGAGTTCGTCACGGTAGTGAGGGGACCACATCATGTTGGCACTGAACATAAAGTCGTAGAGCTTGCCGACCCGACCGTAGTCAGCCTCAGCCGCCAGGCACCAGGTGGACACCTCCGCACCAACCAGGCCCGCCTTGCCCTCTCGCGTGGCAAAGCGCGGGAAGTGCGAGGAGTAGAAGTTGCCGATCATCACCGGGAAGCCGTGATCCAGGAGCACGTCCTCGGTGTCCACGTCCATGCGGTCGTACCAGACGAAGTTGAGCAGGACAATGTCCTTAGGGATTAGGTCAAGCGCATCTGGACAGGCGAAGTCGCGGGTGGTGTTGACCATGTCATCCCAGATCATCATCCCCAGTCCCTTCGTGCGGAGATACTGGTAGATGCGGCTCACGTCCTGCGCGAACAGCTTCGCCTTGGGCACATCCTTGCACTTGTCGCACACGCACATCGTGTACGCCTCGTCGTGACCCATGTGCACGTATCGCCGTGGGCGAAAGACCTCCACAATCTCGTCGATCAGATCGAAGAGGATCTCGTAGCTGCGCTCGTTCAGGGGGCAATAGCAGTCCGGATGCCGCTCGGCCGGGTTCTCGGCGATCTCCGGATGCGCCATAGTCAGGAACTCCACGTGGCTGAGAGACTGAATCTCCGGGATCACCTCGATCCCATGCTCTTCGGCGTAGGCAACCAGTTCGCGGACTTCGGCCTTGGAGAGGTAGCCCCCGTCCGCCACCTCGATGTGCGGCGAGCCGTTGTGCAGACCGCGGTCCGCCTCCTGCTTGTCGCGCACCCAGGCGTCGTTGATCTCGGGGTGACGATCGTAGGCCATTCCGGCGCCCACTTCTAGGAAGAGCGTGTTGTAGCGCATTGGCACGAGCAGGTGGCGGATAAGCCGCCGGAAGAAGGGCAGGTTCTTGCGCGAGGGCATATACAGATGCACGCCGCGAAACGCCATCTTGGGCGCATCCTCAACTTCGCAGGCCTGAACTCCCACCGGTCCGGCGCCCTCTACCAGCTGCGCCAGAGCCTCGATGCCGTATAGCAGACCGCGACGATCAGCGGCGGTCAGGACTGCTCCGTCCGCCGTCACGCTCAGCCGATAGCCTTCGGCGACGGGCCGAGAGCAGGCGGCAGAGTAAACTGAAAGCACCACGGCGGGGGTTTCGGCGGCATCCTCGTTCAGGATGACCGACCGCTTCCCCAGGGCAGCCAGCCGCTCCTGGAGGACCGATGCGGCCAGAGCCAGGTCAGCGGAGGGCCCCGAAGCTACCCGGATCGGCACCTCGTCCCCAAGGACCAGCGGGGCTCCGGGCAGTTTGCGGTATTGCCTCGGCTGCGGGTAGATCCGGGGCGCGTCGGGATCGCCACCCCAGACCTCAAGGGCGGTGATGCTGATGTCCCGGCGGAAGGACTCGAGCGACAGGGCGACCTCGGTAGCCTCGACGGCAAGGTCGAGGACGATGGCATCGGGGAGCACGCCTTGACATGACGCCGCCTGCTTCGCCACCAATCGCGGCTCGGAGCCGGCATCGGGGCGCGCGAACACGAGTGCCGCGCCTATTCCGTGTGTGACCTGCATTTCCGCCGCTTCGATCGCCTGGCCCACCGGCCGGACAGAGGATGCTTGAGCACCGCTCACGCTCTCAGATACGCCCGCTTCCCGCCTGACCGCCTGCCTAAGGACCACTCGCGCCACGAACTGGGGCTTGTCCAGCTTCACCACCAGGTCCAGGCCGCGCTCACCAACCTGCCTGCCGCTCCAGCTAAGTCCCTCATCCGACACGCATTCGGGACACAGCGGCTCGTTGGTTCCCCGTCGATAGCAGTCGACGACCTCTGCCAAGGATCGCCCTCGGCCGGCGATGATCAGACCTCCGGAGAACTCGCCGGACATGATTGCCGAGTTGTCTTCGCTCGCCATAGCAGATAGCTCCTAGGTTGATCGAAAAGAGACCAAGGCCGCTCATTGGCGGCCCTGGACAGACGCGGCGGTCAAGAGGCAATGTGGTTCGGCACAATCGCCAAGCGTGATGCTCTAGAGGCCGGCAGGAAGAATCTGCAGCTCCGGCACGCGGACTCGTGCGGGCAGGCGGGCCACGAAAAGGCAGGCGGCGGCAACGTCCTCGGGCAGCAACGCCTTCGCTACCACTTCGGGCGGGGTAGGCGTGGGCCGCTTCTCGAGCAGCGGAGTCTTGCACAACCCGGGGAATATGACGCTAGTCCGGATGCCGTTGCCCTTCTCCTCCTCGCGGGTGCCGTGCGCCAACCCACTCAAGCCATGCTTGCTTGCCTGATAGGCCACGCCCGAGGTGTCGGGGTGCTGCACGGCTCCGGTGGAGACGTAGATGATCAGGCCCGAGTGCTGCGCCCGCATGGGGATCAGAGCCGCTTGGGTGATGTGGAAGGAAGCGCTCAGGTTAGTGGCGATCATGTCGTCCCAGTCCGCCGGATCGAGCACGGCAATGGCGCGCTTCTTGAGGTTCGTGCCGGCGACGTTCACCACGATGTCAAGGCGGCCAAACGCCTCGACGGCCTGCTCCACGGCAGCGCGAGCCTGGGCGCCGTCCGTGAGATCGGTGGGGAGGGGCAGCGCCTTGCCGCCGGCGGCCTCAACCTCGGCGGCAACCTCAGCTAGTACATCGGCCCTGCGCGCTACCAGGGCGACGCTGGCGCCTTCCTGCGCAAACATGATCGCCGTGGCGCGGCCCATGCCGCTGCTCGCGCCGGTAACGAGGACAGATTGACCAGTAAACTCGCCCATTTGGTCGCTCCTTGCGTCGTGCGCGAGAGGTAGAGAGGAAGCCCGCACCCCTCGCAGCACGGCAGTATTGGTGGGGGGAGTCTGGCGCAAAGCGCTGTCGGCGTCAAGGGCGGAGGCGGTCTCGGCCACCAGCCTTGACGAAGATGGCGGCCAGGGACACGATGGCGCCATGCACAGCGACGATGCTGAGAGTTCACTCTTCCCACGGCGGGCAGGCGAAGCACACCGGCACGACGACACAACCGGAGGAGCAGGACATGGCCAATCTCAAGATCGCTTGCCTGGGCGGCGGCAGCCTGTACTTTGGACGCGCGCTGCCCGACCTGGCGGTGGTACCCGGGCTCGCCGGGAGCGAACTGACGTTGTATGACCTGGACCGCGACAAGGCCGGCGTCAT
This sequence comes from Anaerolineae bacterium, assembly GCA_040768685.1. Taxonomy (GTDB): domain Bacteria; phylum Chloroflexota; class Anaerolineae; order DRVO01; family DRVO01; genus Ch71. The sequence continues at coordinate 1,529,672 of JAXGMM010000001.1, read as the reverse complement.
GGCGGAGTTTGGTCAGGGCATGGCCGATCGGAGCGGCACCGGCCTGAAGGTGCGAGCGACGGACACCTTGGCTGACGCTATCGACGGCGCCGACTTCGCCATCACCTCGATCGGCGGGTCCGGGGCCTCGGCAGGCGGGGTGTACGGCACCTCCTACCACATGAGCGACATCCTCATTCCCGCGAAGTACGGTGTCCATCAGATAGTCGGCGATACGGGCGGACCGGCTGGGATGATGATGGGCCTCCGCAGCATCCCGATCTACATCGACATCTGCCGAGAGATGGAGAAGCGCGCTCCCGAGGCCATCCTGCTCAATCACTCCAACCCCATGGCTCCGCTGTGCCGCGCTATGTCGAAGTACACCGACATCAAGGTGATTGGCATCTGCCACGGGGTGCAGATAGGCATCATGCACCTGGCCAAGATGCTGGGTCTCTCGCCGTATGAGCTCGAGACTACATGGATCGGCACCAACCACTACCACTGGTTCCTGAGTATCCGTCACCAGGGCAAGGACATCTACCCGCGGGTCCGCCAACTGATGCGCGGATCGGCGCCGGTTCCGGGCAGCATCATGACGCAGAAGCTGTCGCAAATCTACGGCTTCAACATTGTCTATCCCGACGACAACCACATTGTCGAGTTCTACCCCTTCATGACCCAGGTTCGCCCAGGGGAGCCACTGCCATATGGCCAGGAGCCGCCTCTGGGCGGCCTAGGCTTCCACGCCATTACTGAGGCAAAGACGCCCAGTGCAGAACAGAAGCGAATACAGCACAGCGCCGACCTGAAGGCGTTGGCGGCGCGGCTGGACGAGATCGAGATGCCCTCAGAGCCCTCGGACGGACTGACCGGAGAGGGGCTTGGCCGCCTGATCGAATCGATCGCCCTCGGCAAGCGCGATGTGTACGTGGTCAACATCGAGAACCGGGGCGCAGTCCCCAACCTGCCCGCCTACGCCAACCTGGAGATCGAGGGCGTTACAGACAGCCAGGGAGTGAGAGGGGTTTGCGTTGGCGAGGCGCCGACCTCGCTCATGGGGTTGCTGACGAAGCGCATCGCTTGGCAGGAGTTAGTGGCGGACGCGGCGGTGAAGGGCGACCGCAACCTGGCACTACAGGCCATGCTCCTGGACGAGATGGCGATACTGCCGGAGAAGGCGGAGACGATGCTGGATGAACTCCTGGCCGCGTCCCGCCCGATGCTGCCGCGGTTCTTCGCTTAGCTCGGCCGCGCCCCAAGCGGGCAAGGTGGGCAATGCACAGGCCCGACGCCACCACGAGCGGGCCGCCCCTTCCGCCGCAGGAGGACGGCGATGGTCTGGTACATGATCGCCAAGCTGGGAGCCCGGCTCCACTACCTGGAGCCTGTCGACCAACTGATCGTAGTGCTGGTTGTCGCCGGCCTGCTGCTGCGTCGGCAGGTCCGTAGACCCGGCGGTTAGGAGATCCGCGCGGATCGCAACGCCGTTGCTGTGCAGTCTCACCGAGTCCGAGGCGAAGCTGACGGCGGTAGTGTGCACCACGCCGCCACGTGGTCTATCCGCACACGCGTGGAGAACGCCCCTTCAGGCCGCCGTCCGCTTCCATATCCCACGGTTCATCCCCATACGCGTGTGGAACACGATGGTGGTCGAGCGGAAAGTGGCGGACATACCGGTTCATCCCCACACGCGTGGGGAACACCCGGGCGTGCCTCTACGCACGAGCTCGGCTACCGGTTCATCCCCACACGCGTGGGGAACACGACTCCGGGAGCACCGAGCGGGTCCTGGTGACCGGTTCATCCCCACACGCGTGGGGAACACGAGACGAACGTTACCGCCTCGTCCACCCAGCCCGGTTCATCCCCACACGCGTGGGGAACACGAGACGAACGTTACCGCCTCGTCCACCCAGCCCGGTTCATCCCCACACGCGTGGGGAACACGGGAGGGGCAGCGTCGCTCCTCCCCAACACAACGGTTCATCCCCACACGCGTGGGGAACACTTTGAGTTCGGCGGTATCGTCTATCAGCCCGTTCGGTTCATCCCCACACGCGTGGGGAACACTATGCTGCCCCTTTTCCGCCCCTGTATTGCCCCGGTTCATCCCCACACGCGTGGGGAACACGACGTCAGCGAGACTGACCGCTATGGACGGCTGCGGTCCATCCCCACACGCGTGGGGAACACAGGTTGAAGTCGGCTTTGAAAGCCCGCGCCAGCGGTTCATCCCCACACGCGTGGGGAACACGCAGGGGAGTGAATGAGCGTCACTATCACCGCCGGTTCATCCCCACACGCGTGGGGAACACGTTTACTCGGTTCCTGGCCGCTTCTGCTACCTGGGTTCATCCCCACACGCGTGGGGAACACGAGGTCAAGGTGCTGAAGCTGAGCACCGTGGGCGGTTCATCCCCACACGCGTGGGGAACACGTTTTCTCCTTCTCTTTCCCTTCGGCCTTGGCCGGTTCATCCCCACACGCGTGGGGAACACCTAAGGATCGGGCGGGTAACCACTCCCGCCCGCGGTTCATCCCCACACGCGTGGGGAACACGCGCCCGCGCCATTACGGTGTCGTCGTGCATCCCGGTTCATCCCCACACGCGTGGGGAACACGCCATTTTTCTCGACGTGCGTGACTCCTGCGACGGTTCATCCCCACACGCGTGGGGAACACGGCGGCGCTGAACTACATCGAAGCGCTGAGGGAGGTTCATCCCCACACGCGTGGGGAACACGCCGACGTAAGCTATCGCCCCATCCACCCACGCGGTTCATCCCCACACGCGTGGGGAACACGAGTCCCGTTTGGTGTACTGATATGGGTTGCCCGGTTCATCCCCACACGCGTGGGGAACACCTGGAGGAAGCGGGCGTGTCGGAGGTGCCATTCGGTTCATCCCCACACGCGTGGGGAACACGCACCACTCCCCGGCACCACTCCCCGGCACCACGGTTCATCCCCACACGCGTGGGGAACACAGGAGCTACTTGACCTTTGAGTGTCACTCGTACGGTTCATCCCCACACGCGTGGGGAACACGGGAGTTGCACCCCGGTACGCTGACCGCCGCCGGTTCATCCCCACACGCGTGGGGAACACTCGAAGCCTTGCCTCTCGGCCCACTCGAACAGCGGTTCATCCCCACACGCGTGGGGAACACGCAACCATCGGAGACGCCAAGCGGCTCATCGCGCGGTTCATCCCCACACGCGTGGGGAACACGCCCCAGGCCGTTCTGCAAACACTTCTGAAAACGGTTCATCCCCACACGCGTGGGGAACACTACGGGTCATTTAGAAGCCCGACAAAAACCGGCGGTTCATCCCCACACGCGTGGGGAACACCTGCCCCTTTATTGCCCCTTTTCTGCCCTATTCGGTTCATCCCCACACGCGTGGGGAACACTCCTTCGCCTTCCCGGATAACGCTCCCATGTTCGGTTCATCCCCACACGCGTGGGGAACACGGCAATCTGTGACCGCTCTGCGCCGCCGGCGGCGGTTCATCCCCACACGCGTGGGGAACACTTTGGGGGCCAATTTGCCCCCGCTTTTCTAACCGGTTCATCCCCACACGCGTGGGGAACACGGCGGCGGTGGCGGTGGTAGTGGCGCTCGCGCCGGTTCATCCCCACACGCGTGGGGAACACTGGTGCCCGTAGTGCCCGTTGCGGTACCCATACGGTTCATCCCCACACGCGTGGGGAACACATCAACGGGAACGGCGAGTTTTTTGGCTCCTTCGGTTCATCCCCACACGCGTGGGGAACACTAGGGCCGCCTCTGTCTGGACGTCGGTCTCACCGGTTCATCCCCACACGCGTGGGGAACACGCCGACCAGAGCCGGTTCCGCGAGGCGGTGACCGGTTCATCCCCACACGCGTGGGGAACACGGCCCTTGTCGGCCTGCTGCTCGCTGCTGACGCGGTTCATCCCCACACGCGTGGGGAACACGTAGGAGAGCGTGTTGCCGCCGCCACCATCAGCGGTTCATCCCCACACGCGTGGGGAACACCCAGTGTAACCCGGATATCGCCCAATGGGGCCCGGTTCATCCCCACACGCGTGGGGAACACCAACGGCCCGGCACCCGGCCCACTCACCCGGCCGGTTCATCCCCACACGCGTGGGGAACACGATTAGTAACCTAAGCCTAACTACTTCTTCGACGGTTCATCCCCACACGCGTGGGGAACACCGGGCCTCACCGACTGGAGATACTGGCTCCGGCGGTTCATCCCCACACGCGTGGGGAACACGTTGGTAGGGGTGCCTCGGAAACCGATGACTATCGGTTCATCCCCACACGCGTGGGGAACACGTAGCCGTAGTGCCCGTAGTGCCCGTAGTGCCCGGTTCATCCCCACACGCGTGGGGAACACCGGGCCGCACCGATTGTAGGAATTGACTCCTACGGTTCATCCCCACACGCGTGGGGAACACGATGTCCACATGGGCCGGGCCGGAGGGCAGGGCGGTTCATCCCCACACGCGTGGGGAACACGAAGTCCAGCGCCAGCGTCCCCGTCGGAACAACCGGTTCATCCCCACACGCGTGGGGAACACGAAGTCCAGCGCCAGCGTCCCCGTCGGAACAACCGGTTCATCCCCACACGCGTGGGGAACACCCCCGCGCCTCACGCACCTCAATCGTGAGCGTCGGTTCATCCCCACACGCGTGGGGAACACGAGACTCCAAGAAGACAAGGAAGCGAAAGCAGCGGTTCATCCCCACACGCGTGGGGAACACAATAGGAGGGACGGAGGACGTGTGACCTTTTCGGGTTCATCCCCACACGCGTGGGGAACACTGCGGACCTACTTGACAGACCCCGACCAGATGACGGTTCATCCCCACACGCGTGGGGAACACAACTTCCTTGCATCCAAAAGTCTGCCACATCCCGGTTCATCCCCACACGCGTGGGGAACACGGCAATAGTCGTCATCCTCATAGTTCAAAAAGCGGTTCATCCCCACACGCGTGGGGAACACGCGCGCACGCCCAATCCGGCCTATACTGGCACCGGTTCATCCCCACACGCGTGGGGAACACCGGGCCGCACTGATTGTAAAAATTGGCTACGGCGGTTCATCCCCACACGCGTGGGGAACACCGCCCATGTCCACACAGCAAGCGGGCACCATGCGGTTCATCCCCACACGCGTGGGGAACACCTTCTATGCAGGGACGGGAAGAGCGTCGCAACCGGTTCATCCCCACACGCGTGGGGAACACATCAAGCGTCACCTGAATATCGCCCAACGGCGCGGTTCATCCCCACACGCGTGGGGAACACCTAGACAACGAGTCTAACGTTACTAGCGCTAACGGTTCATCCCCACACGCGTGGGGAACACACCCAGCGGGATTGGGCGAGTGGCTGCGTGGGCGGTTCATCCCCACACGCGTGGGGAACACTTGGTCGGTCATAGGGCCTCCTGGCGGGCTGGCGGTTCATCCCCACACGCGTGGGGAACACCCCGGCCTACACCGCCCGCCCCCGGCACCCGGCGGTTCATCCCCACACGCGTGGGGAACACAGTTCGGTCGGCTCACTGGCGGTAGTGCCGGTCGGTTCATCCCCACACGCGTGGGGAACACGAAACTCTCCCAGTCTCTCCTCATCGGCAAACGGTTCATCCCCACACGCGTAGGGAACACATTAGTGCGCCGACAAGAGAATGTGCCTAGCCCGGTTCATCCCCACACGCGTGGGGAACACTATGTGTCACAATCTTGACCTTTGCCGTGCGCGGTTCATCCCCACACGCGTGGGGAACACGGACAGCGCGGAACCATTGGTTGGCGCACTACCGGTTCATCCCCACACGCGTGGGGAACACGCGACAGGTAGGGCCAGAATCGGCGATGTGTCCGGTTCATCCCCACACGCGTGGGGAACACGTCACGATCCGAACCTTCGCCGTGCGCTTGCCCGGTTCATCCCCACACGCGTGGGGAACACGAACGTCCGCGGATGCCCAAAGGTTGCGTGATGTGCGGTTCATCCCCACACGCGTGGGGAACACCGGGCCGCACCGATTGTAGGAACTGGCTACGACGGTTCATCCCCACACGCGTGGGGAACACCTATGCGTCACAATCCGCACCTTGGCCGTGCGCGGTTCATCCCCACACGCGTGGGGAACACCGCACGATATTTGCGCTAGTAACTGAGGACTCCGGTTCATCCCCACACGCGTGGGGAACACATGGTGCAAGTGTGTCTAGTACTATCGAACTACGGTTCATCCCCACACGCGTGGGGAACACTTTGTCTTATCCCTATGCGTCACAATCCGGACCGGTTCATCCCCACACGCGTGGGGAACACGCGACGTTCCACTCCCCCGCCACCAGCGCCACCGGTTCATCCCCACACGCGTGGGGAACACCCTTTCGCCTCACGCACTTCAATCGTGAGCGTCGGTTCATCCCCACACGCGTGGGGAACACGCCGGCGGCTTACCCACCGCGGCGGCGAACTCCGGTTCATCCCCACACGCGTGGGGAACACGGTGTTGCTTCGAGTATCTGCGCCAGCTCTTTCGGTTCATCCCCACACGCGTGGGGAACACGGCTCAAACTCATGGGCCGCTTTAACCTAATTCGGTTCATCCCCACACGCGTGGGGAACACTTGGTACTACCATCGTACCGACCGCCGAGCCGCGGTTCATCCCCACACGCGTGGGGAACACCATGAAAGAATGCCTCATACCACGTGAACGCACGGTTCATCCCCACACGCGTGGGGAACACGCAAGAATTGACTTCTGCTTTGCGCCCTCACTCGGTTCATCCCCACACGCGTGGGGAACACGGTGCACCCCCCGGCCCGTCCCGCCTACCCAACGGTTCATCCCCACACGCGTGGGGAACACGAACCCAAACTGGGGGGCGCTTTAACCAAAAACGGTTCATCCCCACACGCGTGGGGAACACATCATCGGACTCACGGATTCCGTTCGCCCGGCCGGTTCATCCCCACACGCGTGGGGAACACATCTCGGAGGTTCCCAGCGGCCCTAGAACGAACGGTTCATCCCCACACGCGTGGGGAACACTTGATCATGAACGTCTCGATGGTGTCTTTTAGCGGTTCATCCCCACACGCGTGGGGAACACTGCTGCACAAAGCGCGGCAGGCGGGCCGACTGCGGTTCATCCCCACACGCGTGGGGAACACCCACTCAGTCCCGCCGTATCTAGCGCCTCGTACGGTTCATCCCCACACGCGTGGGGAACACGGGGGTGGCGGTTAGGAGGGGGCTGCTGCTACCGGTTCATCCCCACACGCGTGGGGAACACGGTGTCCAAATAGCTCCATATTAATATATATACGGTTCATCCCCACACGCGTGGGGAACACATGGCCTAGGGATTCTATCCAACGGAGGGTGACGGTTCATCCCCACACGCGTGGGGAACACGATGCGAAACGATCCCCACCTTGGCCGTACGCGGTTCATGCGTGGGGCGGGGAGCGCCGTGCGTCAGCGGACGGTTCATCCCCACACGCGTGGGGAACACTGCACTCACGTCGACAGGATATCTGGCTCCGCGGTTCATCCCCACACGCGTGGGGAACACGTCTAGGTTCACCCGGCGTTGGCCGTACGCGGTTCATCCCCACACGCGTCAGCGCCGTCGGATCGCCGCGTCAACGGTTCATCCCCACACGCGTGGGGAACACTGCACTCACGTCGACTAGGATATCTGGCTCCGCGGTTCATCCCCACACGCGTGGGGAACACGTCTAGCGTGACCCGGATATCGCCCAACGGCGCGGTTCATCCCCACACGCGTGGGGAACACGAGAAACCGGATAGCGAATCTCACCAACCCTGCGGTTCATCCCCACACGCGTGGGGAACACGGCCTCTCGAAGGCCGCCATGGCGGCCCACCTGGGTTCATCCCCACACGCGTGGGGAACACAGAGACCGAGTCTCTCACAGGTCAGGAATGCGCGGTTCATCCCCACACGCGTGGGGAACACGGCGCGTGCCCGTAGTGCGCTGTCGCCCTTCGCGGTTCATCCCCACACGCGTGGGGAACACGACCGGCGCGTTGGTGGTGAGCCAGGTGGTCGCGGTTCATCCCCACACGCGTGGGGAACACAGTATGGATGACACTCAAAGGTCAAGTAGCTCCGGTTCATCCCCACACGCGTGGGGAACACTCTGCCGTAGTGCCCGTAGTGCCCGCAGTGCCCGGTTCATCCCCACACGCGTGGGGAACACTAACCTAGCCTAACTACCTAACTTTTCTTAGCCGGTTCATCCCCACACGCGTGGGGAACACGTTGCTCATCAAAGGAAAGTCCCTCAGATCCCGCCGCGCCCCCCGGTTCATCCCCACACGCGTGGGGTCGCGGTGGGGAACACCCCCCGGTTCATCCCCACACGCGTGGGGAACACAGCCGGTTCATCCCCACACGCGTGGGGAACACGACATTCTCTCTCGTTACCGGTTCATCCCCACACGCGTGGGGAACACGACTGATTCGCATTGAGAATAAGTTGGATAACCGGTTCATCCCCACACGCGTGGGGAACACGGCACCGCGCGGCGACTTGGCGTGGTACACGGTTCATCCCCCACACGCGTGGGGAACACGTCGTCATGTTGTATCGACCCATCGGCTAACGGTTCATCCCCACACGCGTGGGGAACACTGCCGTGCGCTTCCCGCCTCCGAACGCGCCTCACATTCTAGTTGATGCGAGTGCGGCTCCCCGGTTCATCCCCACACGCGTGGGGAACACAACCCCACCGCCATTCAGCCATGCTCGTACCACGGTTCATCCCCACACGCGTGGGGAACACCGGGTCGTACACGATTGCAGATATTGGATCCGGCGGTTCATCCCCACACGCGTGGGGAACACACGCGCGGAAGATTTGGGGTGGCGGTTCATCCCCACACGCGTTCTTGTTGAACATTCTAGTTAATGCGGTTCATCCCCACACGCGTGGGGAACACCGGACACGTCTTCTAGGAGTGTCGGTTGATGCGCCGCGCGCTCACTGGCCCGGTTCATCCCCACACGCGTGGGGAACACTATTCGAGGATGCGAGTCCCCACATCCGGCGATTGCCCTCGGTTCATCCCCACACGCGTGGGGAACACGGTAATTCTGGTTGATGGCCGGTTCATCCCCACACCCGCGCCGTGCGCTTTGACGGTTCATCCCCACACGCGTGGGGAAACCGGGCGACACTTGCAGATCGGTACGGTTCATCCCCACACGCGTGGGGAACACCGGATATTCTGGTGGATGCGAGTGCGGCTCCTCGGTTCATCCCCACACGCGTGGGGAACACGCGCCGGTTCTGCTGTTCCGCCACGCCGGTTCATCCCCACACGCGTGGGGAACACGCGAACTAGACCAGGGCGACCGTAAACGGTTCATCCCCACACGCGTGGGGAACACGCGTGCCTCACGTACGCAATCGTGGTGTCGGTTCATCCCCACACGCGTGGGGAACACACTGCGTCACCGTATGCCGGTTCATCCCCACACGCGTGGGGAACAACACGATGACTATGCCCTCCCCACAGCGTGGGGGCTGAGAACCTAGTTTATCGCGGTTCATCCCCACACGCGTGGGGAACACAGCCGTGTGCTCACGTACCTTGCAACCGTCAGTGTCGGTTCATCCCCACACGCGTGGGGAACACGGGATGACGAACTACGGTGATCATCCCCACAGCGTGGGGAACACGATGTGCCGGTTCATCCCCACACGCGTGGGGAACACGTGGTGAACCGTGCTGGCTGTGGGTGATGATCCGGTTCATCCCCACACGCGTGGGGAACACGGCGCGCACCGGCTGACGTAGCACCAGTGCCGGTTCATCCCCACACGCGTGGGGAACACGCTCCTCTCCTGATCACCATAGATGTCAGGAGTGTTTCCTACTTGGTCTCGACGTCCCCGGCCTCATTTGCCCGAATGCGCACCAGCAGTAGGCCCTCGTAGTCGACCAGTGCGCGTCCCGTCTTCCCGGCACTCCTGGCCACAAAGCCTTGTTCGTTGTTGCTGGACCAGGCCTGGATCACCGCTCCGTCCCCGGCCTTCTTCACACAGCGATCCCAGAGGCGGTCCCTCACCGAAGCGGACAAGTCCCCCAGGAAGACGCCGGCGTGCGGTTCGATCATCCAGCGGCTCAGCTCGCCCCTAAGGGATGCTGAAACGCGCTCCAGCACCATGACTACCATGGCCTCTCCTCGCCCTCAAGCAACTCCGCCCAAAGGCTTTCGGGAAGGGCCGGGTCCTCATCCAGGCCGGCGGCGTTCGGGTTTTCGCCGACTCGGAAGCCCACGATGTTGTCTATGTCCGTCACGATGCGACGCAGCAGCTGGGCTTCGCGGAAACCGTCACGGCAGGCTCGGCGGACGCGCGTCTCAAGCTCCTCGGTGCTCTCCCCAGTCAGACGAAACGCCAGAGGTATGGTGACCTCGGCCTTGTACAAGTCGGCGATGTCATAGACAAACGACAGTTGCTTGCCGACGTGTATGAACCCCAGGGCGGGCGAGTAGCCCACCGAGACGATAGCAGCGTGCGCCAGCCCGTTCAAGCAGGCGTTCGCCGCGGAGAGAGCGCGGTTCACCGGGTCACCGCGCTCCCAATCGGATCGGCTGTAGCGTCGTCCTCGCCAGGCGACGCCGTACTGGGCGGCCGCCTGCGCGTAGGTCTGCCGCATCCGCGCGCCCTCCATCCCCCGAATCTGCGAGAGCGACCGATCGCGCTCGAGCTGCTGTCCGAAGCGGTGCTCGTACATGCGCCAGACGACCTCGCGATGCAAGTCATCGTGTGCCACTGCCCTTGCCTGGCAGAGGACGCGACCGGCTTGCCGCGTCTCGCCCACGCCCTGAGCGTAGCAGCGGACACCTTCCTCGCCGCACCAGATGATGGAGCAGCCGTTGTCGCACAGAGCCCGAACGGCGGCGTGACTGATCTTCGTGCCTGGCCCCAGCATCATAACCGCCAACGACGCTGCCGGCACCAGAGTGCGACCGTCCGACTCCCACAGCGACACTGAGAGTCCCTCCTGCTCGATGACGCACCTTTCCACGTACAGGTAGCTGAGGCCATCCCTCAGCTTCGGTAGCTCGTGAAGGTCTCTGGGCATCAAGGCCTCCTAGATGGGGCGGCAGCTCCAAGACCGCGGCCTTACACCAAGCTTAGGCGGCAGTCACCCTGCCGGCGCCAATGAGAGCAGGCCGCAGCCAAAGGCCTTGCCGCTGCCGATGCCGGCGAGGACGGCCTGTTGAAGCGCTTCAGGATCGACCACACTCAGCATACCGTCGAAGGTCACCGACAGTAGCTTGGCGCGGTGGGCCACATTGTCCTCCCGACGGTGGATTGTGCCGGTGATGAACTGGTCCTCGCCGATGCGTACGCCGAGCACCTCAAAGCCGGCAGAGCGGCCCTTGCGCTCCAGCCATTGGACCTGCTCCTCCTCAGCATAGAGGCCGACTCTCTTGCCTTTCGTCCCGATGGGCAGTCGCTTGGTCGGGTTAGCGCGGAGGCGGAAGGCCAACGCCTCGCCGCGCGAGAGTCGCAGGTCGACAGATTTGCACGCCGGGTTGTCTTCTCCGATGGACAGGAGATAGCCGGCCGCGCCCTGGTCTCTAAGCCACGACCAGTCGGGCTCCGTCCGTGACTGGAGGATCAGGTTGAGGCGCGCCTGGCGATCGCGGTCGACGCGGAAAAGGAAGCGCTCCGTGCCCTCGGTGAGGGCACGCTCGAAGGAGCGGCTCAGGGAGCGATGCATCTCGTAGGGCGCGGCGAGTTCGCTCTGAACACGGCGGCTGCGCGGGTTGAGGATCAGGCGGGAGAGGTACATGGCTCCTCCTCGGGCCGATCAGCGGGATCGATGACGAGTGGGCGGTGCGCCAACCTGCGCGGACGAAACCGCCGCTCCCCGAAGCATTCAGGCCAGTCGACCTGGATCGCCTCGCCGTCCTCGCTTTCCAGCACCATCCGCACTCCCCCGGGGATGGCCGCCAGCCGGGACTCACGCGTCCCCGGCTGGGGGCTCTCTTGGGCATCCAGTGGCGGCCGCGCCAAGGGGAAAGAGCGACGACCGAGGCACAGCGGCCAGACCGGGCGGCGGAGGCCGGCAGCTATCTCCGTGAGGAGTTGGAGGTCGTCGGCCTCCAGGGCGACGACAAACGACGCATCCGACAGATAGTCTCGATAGGACAGCACCGTCCCGGTAGTCGAGCCGTCGGCGGTGACCACGTTCAGGGCAGTATGGTAGTCGCGTTCCGGCCGTCCCTGCACCAACACCAGGACGCCCATGCGTATGGGATCGAAGCGGGAGATGTCCTCGCCGCGGGCGATGCCCATCGCGGCGCAGATCAGCCCAATGACGCCGCTCCGGGTGGGCTCGAGCGCCGTGTCCCGGTAGTCGAACCGGCTGCGGTAACCCCATGACTGCATGGGTCCCTCAAGATGCAGCAAGAGGGTGAACGGGCCGCTCATCGCGCTGCTCCCGGCGGCACGACGGCGTCGATGGCGTTCTGGATGGTGCCCCGGCAGCAGTCTGCCAACTCGTCAAGCCGTTTGCCCTGCCCAACGTGGAAGCAGGCGGTGGCCGTGACGCCCTGCTCGCCGTAGACAGACCGCAGTTCCGCCCAGTGCTTCGTCAGCGCGGCGACGGAGAGACCCACCAGGTCATCGTCGTCCTTGGATGGCCGCACCGGGACAGAGAAGGCGTTGGCCAACGATATGGGCACGCCGCCCTCTCGCCGGACGAAAAGACCAAATGACGGTAGGTTCTGCGCCGCGAACGAGTTCTGCTTGCCGGTAGGAATAGCGTAGACCATCGCCTCCAGGAAGGCTCGGATGACCACGTCGGTTTCGGCATAATCCTCGTCGGATAGCGGCTGTGCCCACTCGCCATTCCGGCGCTCCAGCTTGCGCGACAGATTGCGGGCCAGTTGGTCGCGGTCCACCAAGGCGTAGCGGTAGTAGCAGGCGCTGTTGTAGCCGACGACTCCCATCATACCGGCGCCCGTCTCCTCTCTGGGGTTAAGGTCGTCCACCGCGGTGAAGTAGTCCATCTCCATATCCACCTTGTGAGTGGAGATGGGGTGGGCCACCTGGCAGGCGCCGTCCGTGTTGCGGCCCGGCTGCTCCGCCAGCATGCGCCCGAACAGGGCGATGTCGGCGGATACCGCCGCAGCCTGTATCTTTGCTTGAACATCCCTGTCCGGCTTCAAGGCCGGCGCCTTGGGCCTGGCCCCTTCGGCGCTCTTCGCCTGGGCGCCGCGAAAAGCGGCGACTGCTGCGACGAAGTCGTCAGCGGCAGTACCGTCGATGCCCCAAAGGGCCTTGAGCGACTCCAGGCAGGCGTCCACTTCCCGTGGGCTGATGAAAACAAGCACGTTGGTATGCTCTGGCCGTTTCCCATCCGCGCCGGCGTAGTAGGTGTCGGTGAACAGGCGGACGCCCGCTTGTCGATCCTCCTCCCCAATGCGATCGCACACTTCGGTGTCCTGGGCCAGCCGGTCCAGCAGAATCTGCTGCAGCTTCTTCGTTCTCTCGCCCACGGGGACGGTCCCCTGCTCTCTCCACCATCCGCGCACGGCGCGCTTGCCGCATTGGCTGGAGATGCGGGCCCGGCGGTAGCCCCCGAACGTGGCGCTCTTGGGCTGGCCGGTGTCGTCGCGGTTGAGGTTCGATGGGGCGAAGTTCTGGATCAGATGGATCTCGATCTTGACGCCGGAATCAGTCATTTCCTTCCTCCTCAGCTAGTGGTTCGTTCGCAGAACCCTCGTCCGATGATCCGGACTCGATGGCGGGTACGCCGTAGAAGTCGCGAGCCCAGCGCAGCTGCACCAAGCGGTCGGGGAGGTCCCAGTGCAGTAGGTCGTCGAACAGGCGGAACCAGTCGAATGCCTGCTGGTTGGCCCGGAGAAGGCTTACCGCATGCCGCAGGTGGTCGTCGAGGTCCTCCGCGTGGGCGTTCAGGAGGGCCACGAAGCGAGCCTCAACGCTGTCGCTGTTAGCCCGCAAGGGAGCGAAGGCCTTGCCGAGCGAGACTCTCGGCCGGTGTTCAGGGAAGGCCCCGAACAGCGTGGCGGTCACGTAGTGCCAGCGGTCGTCCCGGGTGTGCTGAGGGAGGTAGGGCACCACGTGGCGGTGAACCTGGGCCATGGCTCCCGGCTCCTTGCCCAGGCCGCTGCGGAGCTCCGCGAGCGCCCCGCGGTCCTCTTGCCCTTCCTCGGCTAGGCTCAGTAGGTAACCGATGAACTGCCGCTGCCGATCAGACAAGCTCATGCGTCTTCGCCTCCTCTTGGGTGGATTTGATGCCGAGATCGTAGTCCGTGAAGTCGGTCCGAACCCGGGCGACGGCTTGAATGGCGCGCGCCGTTGTGCCGAGACTGCGCACACTCTCTTGAAGCGCCCGGGTCGCCTCGCTCTTGACGGCGTTCAGCCAGGCCTCAGCGGCCTGCCGCTCACCCTCCGGTCGCCAGTACTCAGCCTCGGCGTCCCAGTCGCCCGGGAGGTCTTGCAGAAGCCGCAGGAAGTGCGGCTCCATTCGAGCCCAGTAGGCCGGCCGCGGGTCGATGGCGTCAACGAGGTTCCTGACGACATCGCGATCCGGTTGGGGCGAGCCGGAGGAATCGCTAGACGGCGACAAGTACAGCTTGGCCAGCCGCGACGAGCGCCGGTACAGGGAAACGGCAGCATTCTCGGCGTTGCCCGAGAGCACACCCACTTCCTCCACCAGGTTCGAGTTCGTCAAGATGCTTGCCGGAACCGGCATTCGCTCATGCCTCCAGAGCAGGAACTTGCCCGCCTTGTTGGGCTCCGAGGCCAGACCGACGATCTGGATGTAGTAGGGCGTCTCCGGCGACACCAGGTGATTGCGGACGGCCCAGGCGGCAAGGTTGAGGCACTCCGGTCGTCGCTCGCTGCTGTCCGGAGGCTGGCTGAGGAGAATAGCGTGTGCATCGCGCCAGGCGGCCCTGTCGCTCTTGAGTGAGAGCGCGGAGATGCCTTCGCTCTTGTTCGTTCGATAGGCCTGCATTGGGTCACCAGGGGACTTATCGGCGGCACGGCCTTGAGTCATGTATAGCCGCGATACCGTGCGGTCCTCCGGTAGCAGTCGGATGAGCCGACTCTGCCAGGTGAAACGGTCCACAACGCCCTCTGCACTGACCGCTTTCCTGCCCGAACTGGCGCGTTGGTCACGGGCTCGGTGCGGCTGATCCAGCTCCCAAGGAGGGAGGGACCTGTCGTCGGAAGGTACTAGGTTGGCCATTAGGGTTGCGAAGAGCGATCCCCGCTGTAGCCAGACGTTCATGCCGCGCAAGGCAATGGCATCAGCGAAATACGGTCGCGGCTCAGACTGACCCCCGACAAGAGCAGCGCTGCTCTTGCCGAAGCCAAGGGCAAACGACTGGTAGGCGACCAACTGGCGCGCTGCCTGGGCTGCCGCCCAGCGCACCGTGTTGGAGTCGGTGGAGTGATCGAATAGCGTCGACTTGTTGCCGCTGGCGGACTCTAGGGCTAGGCGGGCAACGGTAACCGTCTGAACGGTCTCCAGCCCGCCCATCTGATAGAACGGATACGTCTCATCGAACAGATCGAACCGGTCCCGCCACCGGTCGAGGTAGGCCTCCACCAAGCCGGCGTCGAACGTCTTTCGCTGGTACAGCCTCCGCCACTCGGCGTAGTTACGCGGCCCCTCGTGGGCGCGGTATAGGATGGCGAGCAGAAGACGGTGCAGGGCAACGGTGACCAGCGGTGAGCTATCGAAGACCTCTCGCAGATCATCGGCCCGCAGCAGGGTGTCGCGGATACCCAGTTCCACCGCGCCCCCAGCGCCGTCGACACAGGGAATCCAAGGCTCATCGACCAGGTTGAACTCCGGCATGCATGTCACCTCCTCTACTTGATCCTGACGCCCCACTCCTCGTCCACGCTCAGTTGGTATTGCGCGACCTGTGCCACTCCGTTGCTGTCAAGCCAAACCAGTCGCGCGTAGCGCAAATGGCCGTTCCTTTGCCACTCCTTGGGCGCCTCACGCTGCATCAGTTCAGCGAACAGGCCCTTGTGGTTCAGGCTCACGGAGCGGTCCAGCAGCTCGCGCACTTCCTTCACCCCGGGATCGCACGTGAGCGAGGTACCGCCGGGCAGCAGCACGACCCGAACCGATGGGTCGCCTTGGCGAGTGGCGGCTCGCACACTGGCGTCGCAGCTTGGGTCCTCGTCATCCGCCAGTCGGCTGTTGAATGCCTCTACCATCTCCTCGGGCGGTTCTGGGGGCGAGACCAGCAGCTTCGTCGCTTCCTTCGCCGCCTCGGCCTGGCGGTAGCGCATGTCCGCCTCTGCCGTAGCCAATGCCTCCGCCCACTCCGTGTCGGGCGCCGCGCCGGCCTCCCCGTACACATCATCGATGAGCTTCTCTACGTCGCCGGGGATGCACAGACCATTGCGGTCGCGAAGCGCCAACCAGGTGCGTAGCAGGATGTAGCGCTCGTAGACACTCTCGTTGCCCCGGCCGAACGATTCCGGCGGGGGCCCGCTTTGTGCCATGTCGCCGCTGATCACCAGACGCGGGGCCTCGAGCCCGGCCTTCCTGCGGCGGTGGTGACGGTGCATGCGGCCCGCACGTTGGAGGAGCAGGTCGACCGGGGCCATCTCGGAGATCATGAAGTCGAAGTCCAGGTCCAGGCTCTGCTCGATCACCTGCGTCGCCACCAACACGGCGCGCTCGGGGCGATTTGGATTCAGGTGGGTGCCGTCCGGCTGCTTGTGCGCCTCCTCTTTGCCGAACTTGCTGAGCACCTGGCGCTCGCGTTCTCGGCGCCACATCGTAAGCGTGCGGGCGTGGAAGAGCAGGCACTCGGTGTCTGCAAGATGGCCCTTCAGGTAGTCGTGGACTTCGATGGCGCGGTTCACCGTGTTGCAGATCACGGCAGCGCACCCGCCGGCCGTTAGACGTTCGGCCAGGGTTCTCGCCAGGTCGGCAAGGTCGGTCCTGACCTGTGAGAGCGCCAGATGATAGCCCGTACCCACCGGTACCGGTGTGCTCTCCGGCGCGGCGCCTGCTCGCCGGTCCGGGTACCGCCGCTGAGAGCAGATGGTTACGCGCGGATAGGGAACATGCTCAAGGTCGCAGCGACCGGAATAGGCTTCCACAAGAGCCTGCCTTTGCGCCGCGGGAAGGGTCGCCGAGAGCAGGATCACGGTGCAGTCCATCTCGGACAGCCAGTGGAGCAGACGCTCGAGGATGGTCGTCATGTAGGTGTCGTAGGCGTGCACTTCGTCGAAGACGACCACCTTGCTTGCCAAGCCGAACAGACGGACGAACCAGTGCCTGGTCTGGAGGACGCTCAGCAGACTCTGGTCTATGGTTCCGACTCCAAAAGGCGCCAGGAGCGGGCGCTTGCGAGCGCTGAACCACGACGCTGCGTCCGCGTCTGCCCCGTGCACTTGGTAGTCCGAAACCTCGCCGTCTTTAGCCCCGGTCAGGGCAAGAAGCGCGTCACCGTGCACCAACTGGAGGTTGAGCCTGCCCTGGTGGCCGCGGTCCTTCAGGTAGCCCGAATAGAACCGCTCGAACATGGCGTTGCTCGTTGCCTGCGTCGGCATGGCCACGTACGCGCCCCGCGCAAAGCGCCGGCTGAGGGCGTGGTCGGTAGCCAAGAAGGCAGCCTCTGTCTTGCCCTGACCCATCGGGGCTTCGACTATCATCAGGTATGGTCCCCTCTGCTGAGCCGCCAGGCGGGCCACGACTTGCTGCAGTTCGTTAGGCGGGAACTGCGGGAACAGGACGTCGAAGGGCACCTCAGGAGCGAACGTAACGGCCGGGAGCCATCCCAGGACCTCCAGGGCCTCCCGGGCATGCGACCGGGCGATGGTCCAGTAAGCCGAGGCAGGGAGTTCGGCTTCCCCGCCCGGCATGGTGTCGCAGGGGAAGTGGTCCTGGTTGGAGCCAATCCAATCGGCCACCGAGATGAGCCCAGCCAGGAGGGGGACCGCGCCCGGATCGATGAGCTCCGCCTGATCGGCGCCCAGGGCGCGCTCGATTCCGAGCGCGGCCCGCACCGTCGCGGCCAACGCCTCACGCGCCAAACGCCACCCCTTGTCTCCCAACGTGGTCGCCCCGAGCCCGAGGCCCTCGGAGCGCGGGAAGGACCCATGGTGCCCGCCGGTGATGCCCGCCAGGACCGTTGGCGATAGCCTCAGGAATGGATCGTCGCACAGCAACCTGGTCGTGATGACGCCGTGGCCGACATCGCTCAGTATGCGGTCGAACCGGAGTTGGAGGGGCCGACCGAGCTCAGGCACTTGGCCCTGAAAGCCGGGGCTGGCCTTGCCCAGATCGTGCATGGCCGCCAGGTAGATGACCGTTTTCCGAGCGTCTGGTCCCAGGGCGGTCTCGAGTCGCTGCCGGACGGTGCGCGCCAGCGCCTCATCCCATATCGTCTCCGTTACGGCTGCCACGTCCAGGAGGTGGTAGAGGAGGGGATGATATCGCCTATCCGCCTCGGGCAGATCCTTCCATCCCTCGCCCGTTTTGGCCCAGAACCGAGTAAGAGCCATAGAGACCGTACCTCCGTCAGTTTCCGCCATAGGTCAGCCCTCTGCCGCCGCCCGGTGCTCGGCCGCCACTTGCTCTCTGAGCCACTCGGGTCGGAGCACTCGGACATCCCGCCCGAACCACATCAGCCAGCGCACGAATTCGGGGGTCACACCAACTCGGAACGTGACCCGGTAGCGGCCGTCCTCCAGCCGCGAGACCACCTGGCTGAAGTGCCACTGTTCCTCCGCCACCCATCGGCCTGCCTGGGCACTGAACTCGAGAGACACTTCCTCTGGCGTGCCGGCAGAACCCCACATGAGACCCCAAGACGGCCCGGCAAGTGCGGCGACGTCGAACCCGTCGGGCACCTGGTAGGGCTCATCGAGCAGCCGGGCATCCAGAATCCGATCGACCTTGAATGTCCGGACCTCGTCTCTCAGTTCGCAATGGGCGACCAGGTACCACGAGCGATCGCGAGGCAATAGGCAGTAGGGATGCACCACCCGATCGATGGGGGCTGCGTCGCCACCATCCCGGTCGTAGGCCAGGCGGACTTTGCGGCGGGAGGCAAGCGCGCGCTGCAGGATCATGAGGTCGCGCTCGAGACGGCCGCCTGCCGCACCTCTGGTCGCTGCCGCTGCTTCACGCAGGAGCGGTCGGAACTCGGCGGGGAAGACCGACTCCAGGCGCCCTATAGCAGATGAGAGCTCGGCAGCATCGACCCCGTATTCGCGCGCTGATTGGGCTGCCAGAAGCAGGGCCAGAGCCTCAGATAGGGTGTAGGAGACTACCGGGAGACGGGGTGCTCCCCGCAGGAGGTAGCCGGATCGCGTCCGGCGCAAGTCCAGCCGGAGACGATGCCGAATCATTTCGAGATCGCGCTGTATCTGTCGCTCACCGACCTCGTGCGCTGCGGCAAGCGACTTCCGATTCCACCGCTCGGGCGCGGTTGAGATCTGCTGGATGATCTCAAGCACGCGGGCAAGTCGCCGCGTCTCCTGCATTCGCATGCCCTCCGGGAGTGAGACACCCATCTGTTTCTAACCTCCGCTGTATCTTAGCACGGCAACGGGACATACCTGGGTCGCATTGCGTTCGGCGACTCAGACACTGCTCGAATGTGCCGTCAGACAGACGCGGGAGGATGCCTAGCGGTACGCCTTCCGCCAGTGCGCATACTCTACCTCCTGCTCGGTGCGGAACTGGCGCCCCCCGCGCGTGCTGCCCGTGCCGTCACCGGAGACCACAAGCAGCAAACCGACGCGAATCAGATTGCAGTTGGGGAGGCTATTGAGGGCGCGGAGATCAGTGTCAGTAGGCTGGCACAGCTTGGCCGTGGCACCCAGAGGCTCGCCCGCTTGGACGATGTGCACGGCCAGGATGGGACTGGGCGTTGGCCACGGCGCCATAGCGAACTAGGGGGATGGGGTGCGGTCGGCCTGGGTCGTCGCGTTGGTGTAGGATCAGGCGCACCGCCGCTGCCGAGCAGCAGTCGAGGCACCGTAACGAAGCGATGAGGATGTAGCGTCTGTTTGCCATCGCGGCCTCCCTCTGGCGTTACCTCTCACGCTCGCTCACCAGGTTGCCATCAGCGTCATACAACTCCGCCGGGTCGCGCTCCTTGTTGTTCCACATGTGCTCGGTAGTCCAGCAGAGACCGTCCACCGGGCAGAGTTCCGCCTTGGGGCCGCTGTAGATGCGCACGCTCTGGCCGGGGCCGAGGACGTAGCCGGCGGGGAACTTGTACACTTGATTGCCGCGGACGCTCAGCAGCCACCAGCCG
Source organism: Anaerolineae bacterium (assembly GCA_040768685.1). Classification (GTDB taxonomy): domain Bacteria; phylum Chloroflexota; class Anaerolineae; order DRVO01; family DRVO01; genus Ch71. Next base: position 1,509,334 of record JAXGMM010000001.1, on the reverse strand, counting down.
GTCAGGTCGGCCTCAGTGTCTCCCTCGTTTGTGATGCCGATATACTCAGGGTTGGTGCGCCCGCTGTACTCGGTGATGACGACGCGGGCACCCTCGGGCTGGACTGTCGCCTGGGGCTCCCAGATGTTGGGGGCTTGGCTGCGGGCCACCACTTGGGCAGCATCGAGGCGATCCTGGTGCTTCGTGTCTGGTGGGTACGCCTGGGAGGCGGCATAGCCAAGGCGGACCAGCTCCTCGTTGACCATGCGGCCGTCGGCGAGGTAGACATAAGCAAGCAGGCGACCATACTGATCGGTGGGGGTGACGTCGTACTCAAGGTAGACGGTCTGCCCCTCGACCAACTCGCGGTTAGCCTCCAGGGCCTCGGCCACCCCGCGCTCGCTGTCGCCGGTCGAGTGCCGCATGTCCGGAGCGTCGATGCCGATGTAGCGGACGGTATACTCCCGGCCGCCGATGCTGACGCGGATGGTGTCGCCGTCAATGACCTCGAGCACGTGGGCCTCGATGAGGGAGGGAGTGGGCGACGGGGTGGGGGTAGGGAGGGCCGTCGCGGTTGGGGCGGTGGTGGCGGTGGGCGCCGGAGTGGCGGTGGGCGCCGGCAGTGCCGTGGCCATCGGCGGGAGCGGAGTGGCAGCAGATGGCGCAGCGCCGCAACCCGAGAGGAGCAGCATCCCAAGCACAGTCCCCAGAAGCAAGAATGTCGGCGCCACAAGGGTACCGCGCTCAGCGACCCGCCTAGGTCCAGCAGGCTGGACGGTCTTGGCCACTATGCCCTCCACTCCCTCAAGGTGCGTGCTATTGCGAGCCCTCTAGCCAGCAATGATTCGGTGCTTGGCCCACGTCAGCTATTGCGCGACGCTGCTCCCCGCCGGCGGCGTCCCACAGCTCGGTGATGACGGCGAACTCCGAATCGGTCAGATCGGGCGGGACCTTGAGCGCGACAAGCACCTCCGTAGGGGACACCTGCGGCACATGGGCGAGCGCAGCTACGTGGCTGTAGTGAGGCATAGTTGCCCCGGCCATCCATCTGTTGACGGTGGCATGGCTAGTGAAGAGCCGCCGGGCCAGCTCACTCTGACTCCCTAGTTCGCGCTCGGTGATCATGCTATCGAGCCACATACCAAAACGCGTCTACGACACCACTGCTCCTTCCGTGTGACAAAACCGACCTTGTGAAGTGTACCATACCCAGCAAGATAAGGGGCTTGACATGGCTGAACAGGGGCTGTACCAGACCCGTCCACGGGCTACGTTCCGTCAAGTGGTGTAGAAAGCGTGGCCATTCCGTGAGCGACCCGCCGCCGGTGTCTAGAGGGGAAGCCATAGAAGGCGAGAAGCCTCTCCTCAGAGTCCTTGAGCCGCTGCGCCACCTTGGGGAGGCGAGGAGCGAAGAGGGTACGCACCTCGGCCGGCCGGCATTGACCCTGCTCGCGGCTCCGCTGCGGAAAGACCGGCCTGACCGTAGCCTTGTCGCGCCCGGGTCCCTGACCTAAACTGGGGATGCTCGGCCGAACGGGCCGGCTTCGCCCAAGACATGAGGTCCGACACGTGCCCACACCGTCTGAGGTAAGCGAGCAACTGGGTATCCCGCCGGCTACTCTGCGCCGGTACGTCAGTCTCTTTGGGGGCCATCTCTCTGAGGAGGCCAGACTGCCACGCGGTCGCCGGTTCGGCGAGGCCGACCTGGCGGTGTTGGCTCAGATCCGCTCTCTACTGTCAGCAGGCAGTTCTGTGGACGAGGTGCGGGCTGCACTGGGCGGCACTCCCGCGCCCTTGCCCGTCCGAGAGCCGACAGAGACGCCTGCTTCGCCATCCGCCGATGCACTCGAATCTCCGCCGGAACCCGAACCGGTCGAGGCGACGGCCGAGGTGCTGCCGGAAGATGAGGACAGTGGCGGCGACGAGACCGAGGAGGCGGAGTCGAGGTCGCGGTGGCGGTCATTCCCCAAGGTCCAGCCCGTTCGCACCAGCCGCGAGGTGCGCAAGATGGCGGCGGAGATGGGTGCTACGGACCATCTGTCCCAGCGGCTGGCGCTGGCCGAGGACCGGATCAGGACCTACAACGAGCGCATGGCCGTCCTCGAGGCGCGGATCGCCAAGTTGGAGGAGTGGGTCAAGACGCCCTGGTACCGGCGCATCTTCTCCAGACCGCCGGACTACGACCTCTAAAAGCTAACCTGCCGGTGTCGGATCCAGGCCTTGGTGCCGGGGGCCGGCGACCTCAGCCGCGTCCCGGCAGCGCTTCTGCAAGCGGTCTTCGTCGGACGCCGAGGTCCTGGTCGCCGACTGGAGTCCGTCCTCCACTATGCAGGTCAGGTCCCGCAGGGGGCGTTCTCCTGCCCTCCCGCCAACCAGGCGCGCGGTGCCGCCGCCTTTCCTTGGGCCGGCCATCGGTGCAAGTGGCAGCCTTGGCGTTGATGTGCTGGCAGGTTGGTTCGCCCTTCGGGCGGACCAGGGCGCATACGCGATGTATGTCAGCATGGCCGGATCGCCGGCTGCGTCACCGGCACGCCGTTGCCACGAGCGCAAGCATCTCGGGATGGAATCGGCGCGGATCGAGTTCCTGGGCGCAGGTGGTGCCTGCGTTACCTGCGTGCCTGAGCGACGGCGAATGCGTCGACGCCCATAGTCAGACGTTCAGCAGCGCCCGCCGCACGTCGGCTAAGCCGGCCGGTACCACTCGCCAGCCTTCGTCCTGCTTCGCCTTCAGATGCCGCAGCATGTTCAGCATGTGCGCCCGCCGAGGTTCGTCGGTGGAGCCGTAATCGAGCGTGTTGTGGGTGAGGATCACGAAGGTGGCGACCGGCGGGTCGATGAGCGCCATCTCGTGGAGGGCGGCATCGACGATCTCCGGGTATGCCCCGCGCGCGAAGTTGCTGTCCGGCCGTGGATCCCGGGGATCGAACTGGTGCAGCATGGAGAAGCGCTCGGCCGGGTGCGAAGAGACGGGCACCTCCACCAGGTCGAGGTTGCCGCTCTCCAGGCGATTGGCGGCGCTGGCGCGGTGCGCATAGGATGGAGCCCCCAGCCAGCACGCGCCGATGTCGGGCCGGCAGCGGCCGGCTTTGCTGCACGACGTCTGCTTGACGCCCATATCAGCCAGGATAGGAAAGGTAGCGTCGCTCGCCGAGAGAAACCCAGAGCGGTAGGTGACCATGGGACGACCGAGCGCCTGCTCCCAGGCGTCCCTGGCCTCGGTGAGGATCTCCCGCTGACGGTCGCCGTCGTAGTGGCCAAGCACCTGGGTGTAGCGCAGGTCGGCGAAGCTGCGGCAGTGGAACTGCAGGCCCACCTCAAAGCCGTGTCGGTCCACCTCCCCGAACAGCGAGGCCTGCTTCGCCGCCGTGTCCGGCGTGGGCAGGAAGGTGCCCTGGAGGCCCTCGGACTCCAGCATCTCCGCCAGCCCGAGCACGGCTCGCCGCCCCATGTCCCAGGAAGCGGTGCCGGCGATCAGCGACTCCTCAGTGACCCGCTCGCAGTCCATGCTCACCACCACGTACAGGTCGCGTCTTCTCATGTCGCGGTTGCTCCGTTACCATCGGCGATGAGCGCCAATCCGTTAGGTGAGCGAGGCGAATCAGGGGCGGTGGCGGACCAGTCGCCATACGTCCGATGTCATGTTGTTGCCCGCCACCACCCAGAGCGCGTCGTCGTGCACGTAGACGCTGGCGGCGTGGCGCGGGGCCCAGGGAGTGCCCGGCAGTTGCTGCCAGTGCACGCCGTCGTCCGAGTAGAAGACGTCGTTGCGGTTGCTGCCATTCCATCCCTCCAGCACCCACAGCCTGCCGTCCCAGGCGGCCACCTCGTGGTACTGGCGCGGGTGCCAGGCGGCCGAATCCGTGTGGCGGGTCCACTCCACCCCGTCGGCACTGCTCCAGACATCGTTGTAGAACAAGCGCTGTGGCGTCGCCGGCGTGTCATAGGTGCCGCCGCCCAGGAGCCACATGCGTCCGTCTTTAGCGGCGCTGCCCCCGATCATGCCCCGCGGCGGCCAGGGCGCGTGCTCCAGGACGCGATCCCAGTGCGCTCCATCCTCGGAGCACCATACATCGCTGTAGAAGACTTCGGGACCGGGGACGTAGCCGGGCATACTCTGGCCGCCGATGACCCAGATCATCCCCTCGTGCACCACGGTGTAGTGCAGCACCCGGTCGGCCCAGGGTACCCGCTCGCAGACCAGGTCCCAGCGGATGCCGTCGGCGCTGCTCCAGACGTCGTTCTGGTAGTGATGCTGGATGGGATCTCCCCCGACGATCCACATCCGGTCGCGGTGCACGGCATAGCCGGCGGTGTGTCGGCCCTCCCAGGGTGCCTGCCTCAGCTCCAGCCGCCACTCTACCCCATCGATCGAGGACCAAACCTCGCTGTTACAGACCCGGGGGAAGTGCACCTTGTCGCCAGGGTTCCAGCCGCCCAGGAGCCACATCCGCCCCCGGAACGATAGCGCCCCGGCCCCGTCCCGGGGAGCGAAGGCGGCATCGAGAGTCACAGGCACCCAAGTGTAAGGAAGTTCTGCCTTGTCAGTCATGGCGTCGTCACCCCTCTATGGCGCCGACGTAGACGACGTCGACGTTGGTCTCGTAGTGATCGAAGCATAGCGCAGACTGCTTCAGGACGATCGCCGCCCTCCCAGCGTACTGGGTTGCGGGTCCAGTACAACGCATCGAAGTCGCCGATGGAGCGGACGGACTGCGGGAGTAGTGGCCGATGAAACAGGGTAGTGCCCTCTCGTCCGCCCAGTCGCAGCCACTGATGCTAACCAGGGCATGAAGGTCCTGCAACCGGGGGCGGCGAAGGGCAATTGCATCTAATAGCCAACCGTCACGCAGAGCGTGCTTGTACACCGGTATCGATCACGTAATGGCATCCCGCCGGGATCGTGCACCGGCCAGCCCTTGTCGTCCCGAGCGCAGCCAGGGATCTATCCTTGGCATCCGGCAGATTCTTCGGCCACCGCGACCGTTCCAGTCGCCCAGGGGGCCTCAGAATCATGCGGTAAGGCTGAGCGGCCGGTTGTGGGATGCGTCATTGGCCCGTGCGGTCGCCGGTGTGGTGGAGATGCAGTCGCCCTGTCTGGTCATGCCAAGCGTTTGACACTGCCTCAAAGCGATGCTATCATTCCCATATCCTACCGAGGTGCGAGTTGAACCGCTCTACCAATGGAGTCAAGAGCCTCCTCCTGATTACCACGCTCCTCGTACTAGAGGAGCGGTCGCCGCTTGTCGGGAGGCAGTTGGCCTGAAGGCCGAGTAACCATAGGTGAGACAGCACGAACCTCCCGACAAGGGAGGTTCTTTGTTGTTCTCGCGTAGCTCCCTCCTGAAGAGAGGGTGGGCAACGAGACCCACAGCAAGGGCGCGCTCTTCAGCCGAAGCTTATTCGGGGTGCGCCCTTGTGGTGCGCTCACCACACAACAGGAGTACGGACATGGCAGGCAGGCGAAGCGATGCCGTCACCAAGGGGATCGAAAGGGCGCCGCACCGCTCGCTCTTCCGGGCGTTGGGGCTCAGCGATGAAGAACTGGAGCGGCCGCTGATAGGGGTAATCAACTCGTACAACGAGGTGATCCCCGGCCATCAGAGCCTACGTCAGGTAGCCGAGGCGGTGAAGGCCGGCGTACGCATGGCCGGCGGCACCCCGATGGAAGTCAACGTCCTCGGCATCTGCGACGGCATCGCCATGAATCACGCCGGCATGTGCTACTCGTTGGCCAGCCGCGAGCTAGTGGCGGACTCAGCAGAGAGCATGGCCATGGCCCATGCGTTCGACGGACTGGTGATGATCGCCAGTTGCGACAAGATCGTGCCCGGCATGCTCATGGCGGCGGCCCGGTTGAACATCCCCTCCATCATCGTCGCCGGTGGGCCCATGTTGGCCGGTCACTTGGGCGACCAGGCGGTGGATCTCCAGGACGTGTTCGCAGCCGTGGGTTCGGTGGCCGCCGGCTCCATGACCGTGGCAGAACTGGACCAACTGGAGCGGGTGGCCTGCCCCGGCTGCGGCTCCTGCGCCGGGATGTTCACCGCCAACACGATGAACTGCCTCACCGAGGCGCTCGGCATGGCCCTGCCCGGGAATGGGACAATCCCGGCGGTGGCGGGTGCTCGCCTGATACTGGCTCGCCGCAGCGGCATGCGCATCCTCGATCTGGTCAACGAGAACTTGTGTCCGCTGGACGTGATGACTAAGGCGGCCTTCTGCAACGGACTCAGCGTCGACATGGCCTTGGGCGGATCGTCTAATACCGTCCTTCATCTTCTCGCCATCGCTCACGAGGCCCGCGTCGACCTCTCCCTCGAGGAGATCGGCGCCTTAAGCGCCCGAACGCCGCATCTCTGCAAGATGAGCCCGGCGGTGGGCGGACACCACATCGAGGATCTGGACCTGGCCGGCGGTATTCCGGCGGTGCAGAAGCGCCTAGACGACGCCGGCCTGCTCGACTGCGATGTCAGGGTTGTGGCGCCCGGCGGCCTGCAAGCGGTGTTGGCGAGAGGCGCCGTCAGCGATGCCAGGGTGATTCGTCCGCTGGACGATCCCTACAGCCCTACGGGCGGCCTGGCCATTCTGACGGGCAACCTGGCTCCTCAGGGCGCGGTGATCAAGAAGGCGGCCTTGCCGCCCGACAAACAGCGTATGCGCGGGCCGGCTCGCGTCTTCGACAGCGAGGAAGCGGCTACCAGCGCCGTCATGGCGGGCCAGTTCCAGAAAGGAGACGTCATCATCATCCGCTACGAGGGCCCCAAGGGCGGGCCGGGCATGCGGGAGATGCTCACTCCCACATCCATGCTGTCCGGGATGGGCATGGACGGGCAGGTGATGCTCCTAACCGACGGCCGCTTCTCAGGGGCCACTCGCGGGGCTGCCGTCGGCCATGTATCTCCCGAAGCGGCGGCCGGCGGACCGATCGCTGCCGTACGCGATGGCGACGTGATTGTCCTTGACATCCCCGCCGGCTCGATCCGTGTGGAGCTGCCCGATGAGGAGATCGGGCGCCGGTTGGCGGATTTGCCCGCCTGGGAGCCCAGGATCAAGCGTGGTTATCTGCGCCGCTATGCTCGTCTGGTCACCTCGGCCAACACCGGCGGCGTTCTGGATGAGCAGTAGGAGACCGACATGGAACTGACAGGCGCACAGATGGTCTGGGAGTGCTTGATCAGGGAAGGCGTGGACGTTGTCTTCGGCTACCCTGGCGGGCAGGTCATCGATGTCTACGACGCGATGATCGATTACCCCATTCGGCATATCCTCGTCCGCCATGAGCAAGGCGCGGCCCATGCCGCCGACGGGTATGCACGCACCACGGGCAAGGTGGGCGTTTGCATCGCCACCTCCGGGCCGGGGGCAACCAACCTCGTCACCGGAATCGCCACCGCGTACATGGACTCGGTGCCGATGGTCGCCATCACCGGCCAGGTATCCACGGCTGTCCTGGGGCGCGACGGATTCCAGGAGACGGATATCACCGGCATCACACTGCCGATCACCAAGCACAACTTCCTGGTGAACGACATCGCGGAGTTGCCGCAGGCCTTCAAGGAGGCCTTTCACATCGCCCGCACCGGAAGGCCTGGGCCGGTGCTCATCGATCTGCCGCGAAACGTATCTACCTCGAAGGCCGAGTTCGCCTATCCCGACAAGGTGGACCTGCCGGGCTACCGTCCCACGCAGCGCGGCAACGTGCGGCAGCTGCGGATGGCAGCGGAACTGATGAACGCGGCGGCTCGCCCTCTGATCATCTGCGGCGGCGGAGTCAATCGGGCGGGGGCGTTTGACGCTCTGGCGGAGTTGGCGGAGAAGTACCAGGCGCCGGTGGCGATGACTCTGTTGGGGATCGGCGGTTTTCCGCAATCGCACCCGCGCAACCTGGGCTTCATGGGCATGCACGGAGCGGCGTCGGCCAACATGGCGGCGGACAAGGCCGATCTCATCCTAGCTGTCGGGATCCGCTTCAGCGATCGGGTGACGGGCAAGGCTTCGGCGTGGGCACCGAACGCCAAGATCGTGCACATCGATGTGGACCCGGCTGAGGTGGGCAAGAACGTGGCGCCCGCAGTTCCCATCGTGGGCGATGCCAGGGAGGTGCTGTGGCAGTTGCTGCCTCTCATTCAGCCCTGCCAGTTCGAGCCTTGGTGGGAGCTGATCGGTGAGTGGCGGCAAGAGGAATTGAGCCGCGACATTCTGGGCCAGGTCACGGATGAACTGACCCCGCCGTACGTCATCAGCCGGATATCTGAGCTCACGAGCGGAGAGGCGATGATGATCTCGGACGTGGGTCAGAACCAGATGTGGGAGGCTCAGTACTACAAGCACGACCTACCCCGGTCGCTATGTACTTCCGGCGGGCTGGGCACCATGGGCTACGCCATCCCGGCGGCCATGGGTGTACAGGTCGCGCACCCGGAAGCGAGGGTCTGGGCGGTGGCCGGCGACGGCGGCGCGCAGATGAGCCTCAACCAGTTGGGTACCATCGCGCAGGAGAAGCTGCCGGTTAAGCTGGCCATTCTCAACAACGGTTACTTGGGCATGGTGCGACAGTGGCAGCAGTTGTTCTTCTCTAGACGTTACGCCGCTACACCTATCGATAGTCCTGACTTCGCCAAGGTGGCAGAGGCCTATGGCATCCCGGGGCTCACCGTCAACGCAAGGGAAGGAGTCGACGACGCCATCAGGGCCGCCATCGCCCATCCCGGTCCGTTCCTGATTGAGTTCCGGGTGAAGGGGGAAGAGAACGTCTACCCCATGGTGCCGGCCGGACAGACAGTTCGGGAGATGATACGGCGGCCGCTGCCCAGCGATCGCCATGTCCCGGAGGAGACAGTCTGATGCGACACACAATCGTGGCCCTAATGGAGGATAGACCGGGCGTCCTCAACCGCGTGGCAAGTCTGTTTCGTCGTCGCGGCTTCAACATCGACAGCCTGGCCGTCGGGCACAGCGAAACCGAGGGCATCTCCCGCATGACTGTGGTGGTGCAGGGCGACGTCAAGACGCTCGAGCAGGTCGCCAAGCAGTTGCACAAGCTGGTCAATGTGACCAAGGTGTTCGACCTGAACGGCGCCAGCGTCAGCCGTGAGTTGGCGCTGGTGAAGGTGCACGCCACTCCCAGCAACCGTTCCGAGGTGATAGGCCTGGCGAACGTGTTCCGCTCCAACATCGTGGATGTGTCGCCGGAGTCGATCATCGTGGAGGTAACCGGGACCGAGGACAAGATCGAGTCTCTGCTCGAGTTACTGCGGCCCTACGGTATTCAGGAACTGACGAGAACCGGCGTCGTCGCGCTGGCGCGGGGATAGCCGAAACCAAACAGACTATCGAGGAGGTCTTATATGGCTACCATGTTCTACGATTCCGACGCCGACCTGGGCCTGCTGAAAGGCAAGAAGATCGCGATCATCGGCTACGGCAGCCAGGGCCACGCCCATGCCCTCAACCTGAAGGAGAGCGGTCTCGACGTTCGCGTCGGTCTATACGCGGGCAGCCGCTCGCGGGCCGAGGCAGAGAAGGCGGGGCTGCGTGTGCTCGACACTGCCGACGCGGCCGCCGAGGCCGACGTCATCATGATGCTCGTGCCCGACCAGGTGCAGCGTGCTGTCTACGAGAAGGACGTCGCTCCCAGCCTGACCGAGGGCAAGACCCTGATGTTCGCCCACGGCTTCAACATCCACTTCAACCAGATCAACCCGCCCGCCAACGTGGACGTGACCATGATCGCGCCCAAGAGCCCGGGCCACATGATGCGCCAAGTCTACACCGAGGGCGGCGGCGTGCCGGCGCTCCTGGCCGTGCATCAGGACTTCTCCGGGCAGGCTCGCGAGCGGGCGCTGGCCTACGCCAAGGGATTGGGCTCCACTCGCGCCGGCGTCATCGAGACCACCTTCGCCGAGGAGACCGAGACCGACCTATTCGGCGAGCAGGCAGTGCTCTGCGGCGGTGTGACAGCCCTGGTGAAGACCGGCTTCGAGACGCTCATGGAAGCCGGCTATCAGCCCGAGATCGCCTACTTCGAGTGCCTGCATGAGCTCAAGCTCATCGTCGACCTCATGTACCAGGGCGGTATGGGCTACATGCGCTATTCGGTCAGCGACACGGCCGAGTACGGCGACTACGTTTCCGGCCCGCGCGTCATCACCGAGGATACCCGGGACGAGATGCGGCAGATCCTGGCCGAGATCCAGGACGGCACCTTCGCCCGCGAGTGGATTCTGGAGAACATGGCCGGCCGCCCGTCCTTCCTGGCGATGCGGCGGCTGGAAGCAGAGCATCCGATCGAAGAAGTGGGCGCCGAGCTGCGCGCCATGATGCCCTGGCTCAAGAAGCGCAAGTAGAGATCACAGACCATTCTACGGAGAAGGGGGGTGGTGTCGCTGGACGACGACCTTGCCGACCTGGCTCAGAGAGGCAACGGCTTTTATCTGTTGGTGAGCACGAGCACTGGAGGCAGCAGTGAGCGTAGAGAGCGAGAAAGTCATCATCTTCGACACCACCCTGCGCGATGGCGAGCAGTCCCCGGGTGCCACCATGACCACGGAGGAGAAGCTCGACGTCGCTAGGCAACTCGCCCGGCTGAACGTCGACGTTATCGAGGCCGGATTCCCCGCCGCGTCTCCGGGAGATCTGGCAGCAGTGAGGCAGATCGCCCTGGAAGTGGAGGGCCCGATCATCTGCGGCCTCGCTCGAACGATCAAGAGCGACATCGATCGAGCCTGGGAGGCGGTGCAGCACGCCGGCCGTCCGCGCATCCACACATTCATCGGGACGTCGGATATCCACCTGGAGCACAAGCTGCGCATGACCAGGGAGCAGGGCCTGAACACGGCCCGGGAGATGGTGGCCTATGCCCGGTCTCTGTGCGAGGACGTGGAGTTCTCTCCCGAGGACGCCGGCCGCGCGGATCCTGAGTTCCTCTACCAGGTGCTGGAAGCCGTCATCGCCGAGGGGGCGCGGACCCTGAACATCCCCGACACCACCGGCTACTGCATGCCGGATGAGTTCGGAGCCTTGATCAAGGGCATCCGGGAGAACGTGCGCGGCATCGACCAGTGCGTTATCTCGGTGCACTGCCATAACGACCTGGGGGTGGCTACGGCGAACTCCCTCATGGCGGTGAAGAACGGCGCCCGCCAGGTAGAATGCACCGTCAACGGCATCGGCGAGCGGGCGGGAAACGCGGCGCTGGAAGAGATCGTCATGGCGTTGCGCACCCGGCCGGCCGAGTTCGGGTGCCATACCGATGTGGTGACGGAGCAGATCCACTTCAGCAGCCAGATGGTGTCCCGGTACACCCACTTTCGCGTTCAGCCCAACAAGGCCATTGTCGGTGCGAATGCCTTCTCCCACGAGTCGGGAATTCACCAGGCGGGCGTCCTGCGTAACCGCATGACCTACGAGATCATGACTCCCGAGTCGGTGGGCCTCTCCCAAAGCACGCTCGTGTTGGGCAAGCACTCCGGGCGCAACGCCTTTCGGGCCCACGTTCAGTCCATGGGTTACGAGCTGACAGATGCTCAGGCGGACCAGGTCTTCGCCCGCTTCAAGGAGCTCTCGGACAAGAAGAAAGTGGTGGGCGATGCCGACATCGAAGTATTGATCGAGGACGAGCTCTACCATCCGGAAGAGATCTACCGGCTGGAACAGGTGCAGATAACCTGCGGCGACCACAGCATTCCGACGGCTACCGTGCGCCTTAGCGGCCCGGACGGTGTTACACAAGATGCCGACCTCGGCACCGGTCCGGTGGACGCGGTCTATCGCGCCATCAACCGCATTGTGCGAGAGAAGAACGAGCTGATCGAGTTCACGGTCCAGTCCGTGACCGAGGGCATAGACGCCGTGGGACGGGTGATCATCCGGATCCAGGCGGAGGTCGTCGGACCGGACGGGACCAAGCGAGTGCGCGTGTACAGTGGGCGCGGGGCCGATACCGACATTCTGGTGGCCAGCGCCAAGGCCTACATCACCGCGCTGAACAAGCTGCTGGGCGTCCGCCGCCAGCCGGCGAACGGCGGCCCAGTATCGGCGGCTGACAGCTAATACGATGGCCGGTGGGCGGGAGCCTGCCGGCCGCCGGCACACTCCAGGGGGCGGGAAGGCGAGCATGGCAATGACCATTTCGGAGAAGATCCTGGCGGCCCACAGCGGGCGCGAGGCGGTGAGCGCAGGGGAGTTCGTTGAGGCGAGCGTGGACATGGTCCTCGCGAACGACATCACGGCGCCCATCGCCATCAGGGAGTTCGACCGCATCGGGGTCGACCGGGTGTTTGACCCGGAGAAGGTCTCCCTGGTCTGCGACCACTTCACGCCCAACAAAGACATCAACTCGGCACAGCAGTGCAAACTGGTGCGGGACTTCGCTCGCGGGCAGGAGATCCCCAACTTCTATGACAGCGGACGCGTTGGCATCGAGCACGCGTTGTTGCCGGAGCAAGGGCTGGTGCTTCCCGGGCAGGTGGTGGTGGGGGCGGACTCCCACACCTGCACCTACGGCGCGCTTGGAGCTTTCGCCACCGGCATGGGCTCCACCGACATCGCCGTCGCCATGGCCACCGGACGCATCTGGATGCGCGTTCCGGAGACCATGCTGTTTGTCTTTGAGGGCGAGCTTCAGCCCTGGGTGGGCGGCAAGGACCTGATCCTGCACACCATCGGCGACGTGGGCGTGGACGGGGCTCTGTACCGGGCCATGGAGTTCCGCGGCGCCGCCATCGACTCCCTCAGCATGGACGGGCGCCTCACCATGGCCAATATGGCCATCGAAGCGGGTGGCAAGGCGGGCGTGTTTCCCGTCGACCAGAAGACCCTTGACTACGTTAAGGGCCGGGCGCGCAAAGCGTATACCGTGTTCGAGGGCGACTCCGACGCCGACTATGCCGAGGTGCGTCACTATCGGGCCGCCGACATACCTCTGACGGTGTCGCGTCCCCATCTGCCCAGCAACACCGCTCCCGCCGCCGAGCTTTCCTCGGTCGCCATCGACCAGGTGGTGATAGGGTCGTGCACCAACGGCCGCATTGAGGACATGCGGGTGGCGGCGGAACTGTTGCGAGGACGGACGATACACCCCTACGTGCGCTGCATCGTCATACCGGCAACGCAGGACATCTACCTGCAGTCGATCCGCGAAGGGTTAGTCGAGGCGTTGGTGGAGGCGGGCGCGGTGGTGAGCACTCCCACTTGCGGCCCCTGCCTAGGCGGGCACATGGGCATCCTGGCCGAGGGCGAGAAGTGCGTGTCGACTACCAATCGCAACTTCGTCGGCCGCATGGGAGCCCGCACCAGCGAAGTGTATCTGGCCGGGCCGGCAGTGGCGGCGGCGTCGGCGGTTCTCGGAAGAGTAGGCATCCCTCAGGAGCTGTGAGAATGAAGCGGTACGTCGTTGCCCTTGTCGGAATCGGCCTGGTAGGAACGGAGATCGTCCGCGTTCTCAAGGAGCGCGACTTCCCGATGTCCGAGTTGCGGGTCATGGCTACTCGTGATCGCGAGGAGGACATCGACGGCAGCACCTATGAGGTGACGGCCACCAGTATGGAGCGGTTGAAGGGGGCCGACTTCGCCTTCTTCGCAGGCTCCGAGGGTGCACGCGGCGCCTCGCGGGAGTGGGGCTGGAAGGCAGCAGAGGCGGGCGCGGTGGTGATCGACAATGGCGACGACTTCCGGATGGACCCGCGGGTGCCGCTGGTGGTGCCGGAAGTCAACCCGGAGGCCCTGCGCGGACATCAGGGACTTGTCGCGAACCCGAACTGCTCCACCATCCAGATGGTGGCTGTGCTGGCCCCCCTTCATCGGGCGGTCGGCGTGAAGCGCGTCGTGGTGAGCACGTACCAGGCCGTGTCGGGCACAGGCAAGGCAGCGGTGGATGAGTTGTTGAACCAGGTGACGGTCTCCCTCCGTGGGGAGCCCGTGGAACCCAAGGTGTATGCTCACACCATCGCCTTCAACTGCTTCCCGCATATCTCCAGCCTGAAGGACGAGTACCCCGGCTACTACGGCGAAGAGATCAAGATGATCAAGGAGACGCGCAAGATCCTGGGGGCCCCGGAAATGGCGATCACGGCCACCTGCGTGCGGGTCCCCGTGTTCAATGGGCACAGTGAGTCCTTGAACGTGCAGCTCGAACGTCCCTTGTCGGCTGATGAGGCGAGAGAGCTCCTTGCGGGCACGCCGGGCATCCTGGTTGTCGACGATCCGGCCGAGGCGGTCTACCCGACGCCACGCCTATGCACGGGCCGCGACGAGGTGATGGTGGGCCGGATCCGAAAGGACCCGAGCGCCGAGAACGCTCTGGACATGTGGGTGGTGGCGGACAACATCCGCAAGGGCGCCGCCCTCAATGCAGTCCAGATCGCCGAGAAGATGATCGAGATGGAGCTCAGGTAGAGGAGTAGACGGCGTGGCATACCGGGCCTGGCTGGAGTGTGTGAGGGGCTGTGGGCGCACCTATCCTGTCGACACGGTCGTCTACCAGTGTGAGGACTGCGGCGGACTGCTGGACGTGGAGCACGACATGGCGCAGCTCAAGCGCCGGTCTCCGGCCGCCTGGATGCGGCTGTTCTACGAGCGGCTGCGCACTAACGAGTGGCCCTATGGCAGTGGCGTCTGGGGCAAGAAGGAACTGGTCGCCCCCTGGGTGGACAACGAGAACGTCGTGTCCATGTACGAGGGGCACACCAACCTGTTTTGGGCGGAGCGGCTGGGACAGGAGGTGGGCGTTCCCGACCTCTGGGTGAAGCTGTGCGGCAATAGCCACACGGGTTCATTCAAGGACCTGGGAATGACGGTGCTGGTGTCGTCGGTGCGGCAGATGATCAGGGCCGGCGCGCCCATCCGCGCCGTAGCCTGTGCCTCCACCGGCGACACTTCGGCGGCGCTGGCTGCGTATGGCGCCGCCGCCGGCATACCCACCATCGTGCTCCTGCCGCGCGACAAGGTCTCTACCGGCCAGTTGGTCCAGCCCATCTCTAATGGGGCGGTGGTGCTGTCGTTGGCCACCGACTTCGATGGGTGCATGGCAATTGTCCAGCGGCTGACCAAGGACAAGAGCATCTACCTGGCGAACTCCATGAACGCGTTGCGCATGGAGGGCCAGAAGACGGTCGGCATAGAGATGGTCCAGCAGTTCGACTGGGAAGTGCCCGACTTCGTTATCATCCCGGTCGGCAACCTGGGCAACGTGAGCGCCATCGGCAAGGGATTCCTGATGATGCGCGAGCTTGGCCTGATCTCCACACTGCCGCGCCTGATCTGCGCCCAAGCGGAGCGAGCCAACCCGCTCTATCTTAGCTACCTAACCGGCTTCAGCGAGTTCAAGCCGGTGCAGGCCCAACGAACCCTCGCGAGCGCGATTCAGATCGGCAACCCGGTGAGCTACGAGCGGGCGGTCAAGGTGTTACGGGAGTTCGACGGAGCGGTCGAGCAGGCCAGCGAGCAGGAGTTGGCGGAAGCCTCCGCCCGGGCCGATCGCACCGGTATGTACACCTGCCCCCACACCGGCGTGGCACTGGCGGTGCTCTTTAAGCTCATCGAGCGCGGCGAGATTTGCAGCGACAGCCGGGTGGTGGTGGTCAGCACCGCGCAAGGGCTGAAGTTCACCGACTTCAAAGTCGGGTACCATCAGAACACGCTACCCGAGGTCGAGTCGCAATACGCGAACCGGCCCATCGAGTTGGAGGCCAGCTATGACGCGGTCATGCGCACGCTCGATCGCGTTCTGGCGCACGGAGGTGAAGGAGCCAGATGAAGCTGCAAGGAAAGGCGTGGAAGTATGGCGCTAATGTGGACACCGACGCCATCATACCGGCCCGCTATCTGAACGTATCGGAGCCGGACCAGCTCGCCGGGCACTGCATGGAGGACCTGGACGCGACGTTCGCCGGATCGGTTAAGAAGGGCGACTTCATAGTGGCCGGGGCCAACTTCGGCTGTGGTTCCTCGCGCGAGCACGCGCCCATCGCCATCAAGGCGGCGGGAGTCAGCGCCGTGATCGCGGAGAGCTACGCCCGCATCTTCTACCGCAACGCCATTAACATCGGGCTACCGATCCTGGTGTCTCCCGAGGCGGTGCTGGGCATCGGAGCGGGGCATCGGCTGGAAGTCCAGCTCAGCACTGGAAGGATCCGCGACCTGGACACCGGAGCCGAGTATCAGGCGCAGCCCTATCCGGAGTTCATGATGGAGATCATTCACGCCGGCGGCCTGGTCGAGAAGACTCGGCAGGACCTCGGCCTCAGCAAGGCCGGGTAGGCCTAGGAGAGGACATGCAAGCTAAGCTCGCCATACTGCCGGGTGACGGCATCGGACCGGAGATCGTCCAGCAGGCGCTCAAGGTGCTCGAGCGGGTTGGCCGGGTGTTCGGCCACCAGTTCGAGACCCAGGAGGCCCTGATCGGCGGCATCGCCATAGACACCAAGGGCATCGCGCTCCCGGACGAAACGGTGGAAGTGTGCCAGAACAGCGACGCCGTGCTCCTCGGCGCGGTAGGCGGCCCCAAGTGGGACAACCCCCGCGCTGCCGTTCGACCGGAGCAAGGGCTGCTGGGCATCCGCAAGCACCTAGACCTCTTCGCCAACCTCCGGCCGGTCAAGGTGAGCCCCTACCTGCTTCACGCCTCGCCCCTGCGGCCGGAGATCGTGACCGGCGTTGATCTGCTGGTGGTCCGCGAGCTCACCAGCGGCATATACTTCGGCAAGCGCGGCCGCTACGTCGAGAACGATGTGGAGCACGGCTTCGACACCATGGACTACGGGCGGAATGAAATCGAGCGCGTAGTTCGCTTCGCCTGCGAACTGGCTCGCAAGCGCCGCAAGCAAGTGGCCTCGGTGGACAAGGCCAACGTGCTGGAGGTGTCTCGTCTGTGGCGGGAGACAGCCATCGATGTGTTCGCCGGCTATCCGGACCTGCAGACCGAGCACATACTTGTCGATGCCTGCGCCATGTTCCTGGTGCGGAGGCCGGCCACCTTCGACGTGTTGGTGATGGAGAACATGTTCGGCGACATCCTCACCGACGAGTCGTCCATGATCGCAGGATCCATGGGGATGTTACCCTCCGCCTCGCTCGGGGCGGGGACCATGGGGCTTTACGAGCCCATCCACGGCTCCGCACCCAAGTACGCCGGCCTGGACGTCGCTAACCCGCTGGCGACCATCCTGAGCGCGGCTATGCTCCTGCGGTACTCCCTGCACCTGGAGCAGGAGGCGACCGCCGTGGAAGCGGCGGTGGACCGCGTTCTGGCCGCCGGGTACCGCACCCGTGACATTCGCAGCGAGGCTCCTGAGGAGACCCTGGTGGGTACCGCGGCTATGGGCGACCTGGTCGCAGAGCGCATCGGGGACTAGGCGGGACACGATTCCGCGCAGATCCAGCACCATCAGAGGAGAAGAGCAATGCCCATTCCCGAAGCGAAGTACATCTGGCTGGACGGCGAACTGGTCCCCTGGGCGGACGCCAAGGTCCATGTCCTTACGCACGCCATTCACTATGGATCGGCCGTGTTCGAGGGAATCAGGGCCTATTCTCTGCCCACCGGCACCGCCGTGTTTCGATTGAACGAGCATCTGCAGCGCCTGCTCGACTCGGCCAAGATCTACCGGATGCCTATGAAGTACGGGCTCGGTGATCTTCGGGAAGCGGTGAAGGCCACGGTTCGGGCCAACGGTCACGAGGCTTGCTACATCCGGCCGGTCGCCATGCGCGGATACGGGGAGATGGGCGTCGACCCGCGCGGCTGCCCGGTGCAGGTCTTCGTCGCCACCTGGGAGTGGGGCGCCTACCTCGGCGCCGACGCCCTGCAGAAGGGGATCGACGTGTGCGTTTCCTCGTGGACGCGCATGGCGCCGAACACCTTTCCATCTCTTGCCAAGAGCTCGGCAAACTACGCCAACTCACAGCTCATCAAGATGGACGCTCTCGAGAACGGGTACGCCGAGGCCATCGTGCTCGATGCCGGCGGCCACGTCTCGGAGGGGAGCGGCGAGAACCTGTTCCTGGTCAGAAAGGGCGCGATCTACACGCCGCCGCTTTCGAACTCGGTGCTCGGCGGCGTCACTCGCGACAGCGTGATGGCGCTGGCTAAGGACCTGGGCTACCAGCTTCAGGAGTCGGTGATCACCCGTGAGATGCTCTACCTGGCAGACGAGCTGTTCTTCTCCGGCACGGCCGCTGAAGTCACTCCCATCCGCTCGGTAGACAAGATCGTGGTCGGCGCCGGCGAGTGTGGTCCGATTACCAAGGCCATTCAGGCGGCCTTCTTTGAGATCGTGCGTGGGCACACGTCTGATCGCCACGGGTGGTTCACCCCAGTGGGATAGTACCCACAGCCAAGCCACGAGGTTAGCATGCAGAAGATAGTGCTGTACGACACGACCCTGCGAGACGGCGCCCAGCAGGAGGGCATATCCTTTTCGCTGGCGGACAAGCTCAAGTTGGTGCGGCGCCTCGATCGCTTCGGCGTGCACTTCATCGAAGGTGGGTGGCCGGGCTCGAATCCAAAGGACGCTGAGTTCTTCGCGGCTGCCCGGCACCTCAACCTGGAGAACGCGGTGCTGACTGCCTTCGGCAGCACCTGCCGGGCGAACGTGACCGCTGAGTACGACACAAATCTCCGCATGCTCCTCGAGGCCAACACCTCGACAATCGCGATCTTCGGCAAGAGCTGGGATCTGCACGTGTTCGATGTGCTGCGAACCACGCTGGACAATAACCTGCGAATGATAGAGCAGAGCGTGGCGTTCCTGCGGTCGCACGGGCGCCGGGTCATCTTCGACGCCGAGCACTTCTTCGACGGCTACAAGTCCGCTCCCGAGTACGCTCTGGAGACGCTGCGTGCGGCGGTGCGAGGCGGGGCCGAGTCCGTGGTGCTATGCGACACGAACGGTGGCTCGCTGGTCTCCGAGGTGGCCGAGACGACCAGACGTGTGCGAGAGGTCATCAGCTCGCCCATCGGTATTCACTGCCACAATGACGGTGACCTGGCGGTGGCGAACAGCCTTGCGGCGGTGGAAGCGGGCGCGACCCAGGTGCAGGGCACCATCAACGGCTATGGTGAGCGCTGCGGCAATGCTAATCTCTGCACGATCATACCCAATCTGCAGTTGAAGATGGGACATCAAGTCGTGTCGACGGAGTCGCTGGCTCACTTAGGCGAGGTCTCGCGCTACGTGGCCGAGCTGGCGAACTTCGCCCTGCCGGCCACGATGCCGTACGTCGGAGCGAGCGCTTTCGCCCACAAGGCGGGCATGCACGTCAACGCCATGATGAAGTCCGAGCGCAGTTTCCAGCACGTCGACCCGGACCTGGTGGGGAACCGTAAGCGCATCCTGGTGTCCGAGCTCTCCGGGCGCAGCAACATCCTGCGCAAGGCGGAGGAGTTCGGGTTGGCCTCGCGGCTGCCCGAGCAGGCTCTGGGAACGGTGCTGGACAGCATCAAGGAGCTGGAATCGCGCGGCTTCGCCTTTGAGGGCGCCGAGGGCTCCGTGGAGCTCATGCTGATGCGCGCCATAGAAGGCTACCATCCGGCCTTCGAGCTGGTCGACTTCCTGGTGTTGGTGGAACGTCGCCGCGGCAGCGGGCTGCTGGCAGAGGCGACGGTCAAACTGCAGGTCAACGGGGAAACCTACCTGACTGCTGCGGAGGGCGAGGGCCCGGTCAACGCCCTCGACCAGGCCATGCGCAAGGCGCTCCTTCCCTCGTACCCGCAGCTGGAGAACGTCAGCCTAAGCGACTTCAAGGTGCGCATCCTCAACGAATCGGGCGGGACCGCGGCCATTACTCGGGTGCTGATCGAGTCCACCGATGGCCTCCGCAAGTGGACAACCGTTGGGAGCTCGGCCAACATCATCGAGGCCTCGTGGATCGCCCTGGCCGACAGCCTGGAGTACGCCCTCGCTAAGGGCATGGGGCTGCCGTCGCCGGATGCGGGCAATGGTCGCGTATCCCCGGCAACGGCCTAAGCTCAGCGGTCAGGCGCTTCACCGCATAGGATCATCAGGGCCCAGCCGCGTTGGCTGGGCCCTGATAGTTGTCTAGACCACGCCCCGCTCCTTAGGCAGGCGATGTCTCTGCCGCCGAAGACGCCGGCTCTTCCTCGCTGGCGAGGACCCGACGCATGGCGGTGAGGGCCACCTCTATCATGTCGTCACTGGGGACGCGTGTAGTCAGCGACTGCAGCTTAAGCGACGGCTCGAAGATAAGCCTGGCCAGCGGATGGTGACGGTAACGCGAAGACAGACGCACCAGTTCATAGGAGGCAGCCGCGATGAAGGGGATGAGCACTAGGCGGCTGAGCAGGAGCATAGGAAGCGGCGGCCGGCCCAGGAACCCGAACACAACCACCGACACCACCACTACGATGAGCAGGAAAGCCGTGCCGCAGCGATTGTGACGGGTGCTGTAGCGTCGAACGCTGTCCAGGTCGAGCGGTTCGCCCGCTTCGTAGGCGTTAATGACCTTGTGCTCGGCGCCGTGATACGCGAAGACGCGCTGGATGTCGGGCATCTTGGCGATAGCGACCAAGTAGCCGAGAAACAAGGCCAGACGGATGACGCCTTCGACGGTGTTGGTGAGCCAGTCACTGTGCAGCCACCGTTCTACGAGAGCCGAGGCGAGGGCGGGAAGGGCGAAGAACAGACCGATGCCCAACAGTATGGAGACAGCCATGGTGCCCCACATCACGGGGCCACTCATGTCCACTTCGTCGCCGGAGGCCACGTCGGCTGAGTACATCAGGGCCTTCATACCGATGACTAAGGAGTCGTAGAGGATGAAAAGGCCACGGACGAACGGCCAGGCAGCCCAACGGGACCGGTAGGCCGCCCCCATCGGTTCGCTCCGCACCTCGATGCCGCCGTCGGGCCGGCGCACGGCGATGGCCATGCGTTCCCGGTTGCGCATCATGACCCCCTCAATAACAGCCTGCCCGCCATAGGAGGCGGGCTGGTTGCTGTCACATGATGGGGCTGGGCGGTCGGCCGAACTCACTTGACCCTCAGTAGCCACCGGCGCAGGGAGGTCACTCGGACTTCTCCTGCACCACCTCCTCGGAGACCCCACGGCTGCGCTGCAGCCTGCGGATGAAGCGGTCCACCTGACCGGCGGTGTCAACGATACGCTGCTCTCCGGTGTAGAAGGGGTGGCACTTGGAGCATACGTCCGTCCGTATGGTCTCCTTGGTCGACCCAGTCGTCCAGGTGTTGCCGCAGGCGCAGGTCACGAGTGCGCTGCTGTAGTACTTGGGATGTATGCCCTTCTTCACGCTACTTCACCACCCTTGACGGGCCTAACATTCACGTAGTGGCGGGTACCCTTGTACCCGAAGCTGACCTCGCCGTCGATGAGGGAGAACAAGGTGTAATCCCTGCCCATACCTACGTTCTCGCCCGGGTGGAACTTGGTGCCGCGCTGACGGACCAGGATGGCTCCGGGCCGTGCCAACTCACCACCGAACAGCTTCACTCCAAGGCGCTTCCCAACGGTGTCACGGCCGTTGCGGCTGCTGCCGCCGCCTTTCTTGTGTGCCATATCTATCTCCTATCGATTCCGAAGCACCCTAGAGCGTTACTTCCGTGATCCGTACCCGAGTGAGGCAGCGGCGCTGGCCGGTCTTGATCCGGTAGCGCTCCTTGGGCTTGTACTTGAACACGATCACCTTGCGGCTGCGAGGATGGTCGATTACCGTGCCGGCCACGCGGGCCCCGCCGACGACGGGAGTGCCGACCTTCACGGAGTCGCCGTCACCGGCGAGCAGCACGCGGTCGAAAACGATCTCCTCTCCGGGCTCGGCCGTGAGGCGATCAACTTCCACTATCACGCCCGGTTCTACCCGGTACTGCTTGGAACCACTCTCGATGACAGCATACACGGGCGGGGTCCTCCTCGGTAGTTCAGCCAAGCAAGTATAGCCGGGTCAGGTAGGTGTGTCAAAAACCGGACCGAAATGGGCATCGTCTTTCGAGTATCGCTGAGCAGCACGACACCGAGCGGGTGCCTGGAAAGGTCGGCAGCGGGTCCATCGGCTCCAAATGACTCGGACTGGTGAGCCTTTCCGTGGTCTGGGGGACTAACCTAACCCCCGCTCGTGGTCTCAGAGAGCGAAACCACCTTCCCCCTTCCCGTGTAGGGAAGGGGGAACCAGAACAGGCCTCTTCGGTGCTGACGAGGCGTCCGGCCCCACTTTCTTCCTAGGGAAGGGGCTTGGGGGGTTAGGTTCTGGGCCACAGGCCCATCAGAAGGGGTACCGTCGCCCGTTGAGTTGGAGCGGATTGACCTATGCCTGCCCTCGGGAGGACGAGCCGCAAGGCACTGCCCCACCCAACGGCAGCATCGAGACACCCTGTGCCGCGCACAGTGCGCCTTGCCCCTGCCTCTCGCCGGCACGTATAATCGAGCACCAATTCTTAGCAGATGGCCAAGCGGAATGGTATATGACCTAGTAGTGATAGGCGGGGGGCCGGCGGGCTATGTGGCCGCCATCCGCGCCGGGCAGTTGGGCGCCCGCGTGGCCTTGGTGGAGAAGGAGCGGGTGGGCGGCACCTGCCTCAACCGGGGCTGCATTCCCACTAAGGCGCTAGTCGAGAGCGCGACCTTGCTGCGCAAGATGCGCGAGGCGTCGGCGTATGGGCTCGTCCTCGACGGCTCTGTGCGCGCTGACTTCGCCGCGCTCATGGCTCGCAAAGACACCATAGTGTCGCGGATCGTGGAATCGGTCCGTGCTCTGGTGGCGGCGCAAAAGGTTGACGCTATCGAGGGACTGGCAACATTCGCCGGGCCCAACACCCTGACGATTCGGCCCCCTGAAGGCGAAGCACTGGCGCTGGAGTTCAAGGCCGCACTGATCGCCACTGGCAGCGTGGCGGCGCGCCTTCGCCTGCCGGGGGCCGACCTGCCCGGCGTCCTGACCTCTCGCGAGCTTCTGGGGCTCTCTGAGCAGCCGGAGAGGCTCCTAGTGGTCGGGGCGAGCGTGGTGGGCATGGAGATGGCCAGCATCTTCAACAACCTGGGCACCCGGGTGACGGTCCTCGGGCGGCGGACCTTTCTCAAGTCGGTGGATCCGCAGTTGGCCCGCCGTTACCGCGCGCTGGCCGCCAAGCGGGGCCTTTCCATCACTACCGGCGTGGACTTCGAGCGTATCGAAGCCGTCGATGATGGGCTACGGATGCACTACAGCCTCAAGGGCAGGCCAGCCTCCGCCGATGCCGATGTCATCCTTACCGCTACGGGACAGTCTCCGGTTACGGCGGACCTGGGCCTAAGCGAGATCGCCGTGAAGACGGACGAGCGGGGCTTCGTGATCGTGGACTCGCACCTGCGCACATCGCAGCCGCACATCTTCGCCGCCGGCGACGTCACGGGGGGCTGGATGCTGGCCCACGTGGCCTCCCATGAAGGCACTCTCGCAGCCGAGAACGCCTTGGGAGGAGACCGCGAGATGGACTACAGCGCCGTGCCCAATGCGGTCTTCACGGACCCCGAGATTGCCGGAGTCGGCATGACCGAGGCCGACGCGAAGGCGGCTGGGCGCAGCGTGGGCGTGGCGCGGTTCCCACTGTCCGCCAGTGGACGCGCTTTGACGATGGGCGAGGAAGATGGGCTGGTGCGCCTGGTATATGACACCGAGACCACCCGGGTGCTCGGTGTGCACATGATGGGAGCCCACGCCAGTGAGTTGATCGCCGAAGGCGCTCTCGCAGTGAGCGCCGGCCTCACGGTGTCGGATCTCTCGCGCACGCTGCACCAGCACCCGACCCTTTCCGAGTGCCTGATGGAAGCGGCCACCGAGGCCTGCTGCGGGGAGTCTATCCATTACCGGCGAGTCTAGGCTGGTCGGCGTCTCGGCGGGGACGGCGGCCGTCTTGGGGCTGACCCGGGCACAGCAGATGGTCGCGCCCACCACGGCCTACGTCATCGTGGGTGAGCGCTGCGTCCGGGACTGCGGCTTCTGCGCTCAGGCTCGTTCCAGTGAGGCCGGGCGCACTATGCTGTCGCGTGTTAGCTGGCCGCGGTTCCCGGTCGATGCCTTGCTCGACGCTCTGGCCGACCACCAGGAAGCTTTTGCGCGAATCTGCATACAGACCACCGTCGGGCCGGATGCTTTCCGGGAGCTGACCTCTCTGGTCCACGCGATTCGGCAGCGATGCTACCTGCCGCTTGACGTCTCTGTGCTTCCGCCGAACGCTGAGGCCGCCGACGCGCTGATTGCCGCCGGGGTGGACCACATCGGGTTTGGGCTTGACGCCGCCACCCCCGAGGTGTTCTGCCAGGTGAAAGGGCATGGGTGGGAGCGGTACCAGTCGCTCATCGAACACGTGGCCGCCAAGCACCCCGGTCGAGCGGCAGTGCATGTCATCGCCGGTCTGGGAGAGTCGGAGCGCGAGTTGCTGTTGGCGGTTCAGCACTACTTGGACATAGGCGCGGTGGTGGGGCTGTTCGCCTTCTGCCCAGTGGCCGGGACCCGAATGGCCACTTCGCCACAACCGGCCCTAGGTAGCTACCGCCGGCTTCAGGTCGCGCACTATCTGATCTCGGCTGGCGCTGTCTCGGTGGAGGAGATGGAGTTCGATCATCAGGGCCGCCTGACCCGTCTGCCAGAGAGGGCGAAGGCCCTTCTGGAATCGGGAGAGGCATTCCGCACATCTGGCTGCCCGGGATGCAATCGCCCCTTCTACAACGAACGACCCGGCGGACCGCAGTACAACTACGCCCGGCCACTCACCCCAGATGAGGCGGTTGCGGCCCTTCAGGAGTCGGGGCTCTGGGCCGATGGATGTGGCAGCAGCCATGAGTGAGCATGCCCTCTGGCGACTGATCAGCCAGCATGCCTATTCAGGGGCCTTCAACATGGCTCTCGACGAGGCAATCGTGGAGGCGGTCGCGGCGGGCGACGCGCCCCCCACGTTGCGATTCTACCGATGGCAGCCGCCCTGCCTCAGCATCGGATTCTCCCAGAAGGTGACCGAGTTTGACCTCCAGCGACTGGCGGCCAAGGGATGGGACCTAGTTCGCCGCCCCAGCGGCGGTAGGGCCGTCCTGCACCTGGATGAAGTGACCTACTCCATCTCCGCATTGGCGGACGACTGGCGGCTGTCTGGCGGCGTGCTTGAGTCCTACCGGCGGCTGAGCGCGGGCTTTCTCAAAGGCTTGGCTGGGCTCGGCGTTAACCTAACCGACGAGCAAGACGGCCACGACGCTGATGGCCCGCGATCGGCGGCCTGTTTCGACGCACCGTCCAGGCACGAGCTGACTGCGTCCGGCCGCAAACTGGTGGGCAGCGCCCAATGGCGCTGCGGGGACGGGGTGCTTCAGCACGGATCAGTGCCGCTGTCGGGGGACGTGGCCGCCATCGTTGAGTATCTTGCCCTATCGGACGCCGATCGCGAACGCGCTCGCGCTCTCCTTCAGCGGCGGGCCTGTACCGTTGAAGAGGCTCTTGGATGGCAAGCGAGCTTCGACCAGGTGGCGGCCGCCATCGTTCGCGGCCTGGGTGAGACGCTCGATCTGGCCTGGGAGTCCGATTCGCCTACTGAGGCGGAGTTGGCACGCGCTGAAGTACTCATTGCCGAACGGTATGGAACCGATGCCTGGAACAGTCGTCTCTAGGACGATTCTAGCGGCTTTGGCGGCCCTGACGGCTCTGCTGCTGTCGGGCGACGCCGTGCAGGCCCAGGATCCCTGCGAGGACCCGCGCAACCTAACGTTCAACTGCCAGTTCGACACCTTCGCGCCCGCACCCGGCGGGGAGGTGCCAACAGGCTGGTGGCCATTCGTCGTGTCCGGCCACCCAGCCTTCGACGCGGCTACCGACACGCCCAAGCTGCCGTCACTGCGAGTCTGGAGCGACGGAGAGGGCTTCGTCGCCGGTATCTACCAGGAAGTGACAGGCGTGGAACCGGGCGCCACGTACGAGGCCTTCGTCGGCTGGGCGGTCTTCCAGTCGGCGGGATCGGACATGGGAAGAGCCATCGGGATTGATCCCACCGGCGGCACCGACCCAACTGCCGATACGGTAGTCTGGAGCCCCGAGGTCTGGGAGAAGAAGCGCTCCAACCCGGAGTTACGCGTCCGGGCGGTGGCCCAAGCGGACAGGATCACGGTATTCGTCCGCGCCAACAACCCACGGTCATCGGGCGCGGACCAGGCCTTCCTGGACGCCGTGAGCCTGGTGCGCGACGAGACCGTGGCGGTCGCCCCGGTTCAGGCGCCGGAGCCGGCAGCGACGACCGAGCAGTTGCCGGTGGACACCACACCGGCGACCGGCGCAGACGCTCCGCCGACGAGCACGCCGCCGCCTACCGTCGCGCCTGCGCCAACCGAGACGCCTGTCCCGACCGCCAGCGCCACGGCCACCGCGACCACAGGGCCGACATCGACGGCTACGCCTGTTCCGCCTACGGCGACAGCAACGCGTGCGAACCCGGAGGTCTGGGTACTGGCCAGCGCTCCAGTGACTCTGGTAGCCACTGCCGCCCCGTTCGAGGTCGTGATCGCTCCTCAGGCATCGGCGTGGCAGTCAGGGCCCGGCATCGTCGTGGTTGCAGCCCTGAGTAGTGGGGCACTGATCGGAGTTTTCGGTCTGTTCAGGCGGCGAGGAGGAAGGGGATGACGATCACGCGGCGGATGGTCCTTCGCTGCTGCACACTAGTGGCCGCTTCCGGTGCGCTGGCGGCATGCGTCGGAGTCTCGGCGCCCGGCCCGCCGACTCCAGCCCTCATCCCTACGGCCCCGGCGGAGGTAACCGCGGAGGCGCAGCCTGTCTCGCCCGCCATCCAAGCTCGTCTGCTGGTGCTGCACACGAATGACGTGATGGGCTACGTCGACCCGTGTGGCTGATCGCCTCCCAAAGGGGGACTGGCCCGGAGGGCCAGCGAGATCAGAAGACGACGAGAGCAGACGCCTGACCTGGTGCTGCTCGATGCCGGCAATGCGCTGTACTCGGGATCACGGCAGGACCTCAATCGGCTCAGCGAGGGCCGCGTCACGATCGAGGCGATGAACGCGATGGGCTACGACGCGATGGCGATCGGCCCCTACGATCTGGCGATCGGGCTCCCCCTGCTTGACGAAAGGCTTGCGGAGGCCGAGTTCCCGGCGCTGAGCGCCAACCTGATGGTGAACGGCGACCCCTGGCCACAGCCGTATGTCGTTCTCAGGCGTGACACGCTGAGGGTAGCGGTCATCGGACTGACAGCGGCACCCAGTGCGCCGCTGGAAGGGGTGGAGGTCACTGACCCGGCGACAGCCCTGCGCGAGGTAGTGGCTGCGGTGGCGGACCAGGCCGATCTGGTGCTGGTGCTGTCCAACCTCGGGCCGCGAGTGGAGGCCGAACTGGCACAGGCCGTAACCGGCATCGATGTCATCGTGGGTGGTGGCAGCGGTGTTCCCCAGAAGGAAGTGGCTTGGCAAGCCGGCGCCGCTCTCGTTAGAGGCGGTGGACTCGGCGAGTACCTCGGCATCACCGAGATCGACCCGGAGGGCATCTCCTTCCACAGCATGGGCCTCGGGCCGGACGTGCCGGACGACCCGGACATGGCGGCTCTGAAGGAACGTTACCAGAATGAGTATCTACCGGCGTCAACGGTGACTCCCGGATAGTCTGCATCCACGAGAGGCAAGGAGTCACATGCACACGCGCACCATGAAATTCGGCGGTACTTCTGTTGGAGACGGCGAGAGCATTCGCCGGACGGCGGGGTTGGTCGCGGCGAGCGTGGCGGAGGGCTACGCGGTCACGACCGTCGTCTCCGCCATGTCCGGGGTAACCGACTCGCTCATTGCCGCTGCTAAGGCGGCCGAGCAGGGCCATGCCGAGGTCTTCCGTTCGGCACGAATGCACCTCCTGACCAAGCATCTTCAAGCGATCGCTACATGCGTTCCTGCCGGAGACCGCGACGCCATCGGCGAGGAAGTCTCAGGTTTACTGGACCAGTTCCTAAGGCTGTGCGAGAGCGTCGCGGTTCTGGGCGAACTCACCGATCGCGGCCTTGACGCCATCCTGGCAATGGGCGAGCGCATGTCCTGCCGCATAGTCTCCGGCTGTCTGCAGGGTCTGGGAGTGCCGAGCCAGCCGGTGGAGGCGACAAGGCTGGTGGTGACCGACGCTCGCTTTGGTTCCGCCACGCCTCTTCTTCCCGAGACACGGCAGGCCGCCAGAAGCGTCCTGATGCCCCTGCTCGAGGCCGGGGTCGCGCCCGTGGTTACCGGGTTTATCGGAGCTACGGCTGCCGGCATCACCACCACGCTGGGAAGAGGCGGGAGCGACTACTCGGCGGCCCTCCTGGGCGCAGCGCTGGACTCAGAGGAAGTCTGGATCTGGACCGACGTCGATGGAGTCATGACCGCCGACCCGCGTCTGGTGCCTGGAGCTCGCAGCCTACCGGAGATCTCGTATGCCGAGGCAGCGGAACTAGCCTACTTTGGGGCCAAGGTCCTCCACCCTAAGACGATGCTTCCGGCCCAGACGGCCGCGATTCCGATCCGGATCAAGAACGCGTTCAACCCTGAGCACCCAGGTACGCTCATCACCGCAGACCCGCCGATCTCGTCCCACCGCGTCCGCGGGATAACGGCGATGAAAGGGCTGAGCATCGTTACGGTGCAGGGGCGGGGAATGCTGGGCGTTCCCGGCATCGCGGCCAAGGTCTTCACCGCCGTGGCTCGGGAAGGCATCAGCGTCCTGGTGATCACCCAATCGTCCTCCGAGCAGAACATCTGCTTCGTCATTCCCGGCTCCGCTACCGACCGAGCCATCGCGGCGCTGGAGTCGGAGTTCGTGCTCGAACGGGCCCGCCAGGACATCGACGAGATCTCGGCCCAGAGAAGTGTGGGTGTGGTAGCGGTGGTCGGGTCCGGCATGAAGGGTGTGCCGGGCATCGCTGCCCGCGTCTTCAGCGCCCTTGGCAGCCACAACATCAACGTTGCATGCATCGCGCAGGGATCCTCCGAGAACAACCTCTCATTCGTGCTTGACGAGTCGGACATTGCCGAGGCGGTGCGGGCCGTGCACGACGAGTCCTGCTTGGACGTCCCCAACGGCGCGTGACTTCCGAGGAGAAAGCATCGATGGACTCGGAGTTGCTTAGCAGAGCCAACCACATCGCCGCCGAGCTGGCGTCTTGGCGGCGGCGCCTCCATCGCTGGCCGGAGTTGGGTTTCCAGGAGGTGCGCACCGCCGCCTTCGTCGCCGGCACCCTCCGCCAATGGGGCTGGGCGGTCCGCGAGAAGGTCGGCATCACCGGCGTGGTTGCCGAGAGGGGCGCGGGCGAACCGGTGGTAGCACTGCGCGCCGACATGGACGCTCTGCCCGTTCAGGAGGAGACCGGCCTACCATTCGCGTCCGAGCGGCCCGGCCTCATGCACGCCTGCGGGCACGACGCCCATATGGCCATGCTCCTGGGCGCTGCCCGGCTTCTGACAGACGAGGCCTTTGAGGGCACGGTGCGCCTGCTGTTCCAGCCGAGCGAGGAATCTTCGGACGCCGAGGGTCTTTCAGGTGCGGCCAGGATGATCGCGGATGGGGCCATGAAGGATGTCGGAGCGGTCTTCGGCCTTCACGTCTTTACGGACCTGCCGTCGGGAGCCATCGGTGTGCGGACGGGAGCTGTCCAGGCGGCGGCCGACTCTGTGCACCTTACGGTGCGCGGCAGGGGCGCGCATGCGGCTCAGCCACACCGTGGCCGCGACCCGATCTACATCGCCGCTCAAGTAGTGACCGCTCTCCAGAGTGTAGTGTCGCGAGCCGTCGACCCGCTCGATCCGGCGGTCCTCACGCTGGGGACCATTCACGGGGGCAGGCGCGGGAACATCATCCCGGAAACAGTAGAGATAACCGGCACGATACGGACCCTCGATGAAGCCACCCGAGCATCGGTACATGACGAGGTCGAGCGTGTCGCCTCAGGCGTGGCGACAGCCCTGGGCGGCAGATGCGAGACGGCGATCACGCGCGGTTACCCGGTTACCATCAACGACGCTGACCTGGTCAGTGTGCTGGAGGGCGTGGTAGCCGCCTTGGTGGGGACGGACGCCTTGCACCGGGTACCGCCAGGCATGGGTGCCGAGGACTTCTCGCTGCTGGCCAATGAGTCGCGCGGCTGCTTCTTCCGCCTCGGCGTCACGCCGGAAGGGCAGGAACCGACCCGCGGTCACAGCCCCACTTTTGCCGTCGACGAGAGCGCACTGCCCATTGGGGCAGCCATGCTCGCTGGGTGTGCTCTCCTATACCTGACAGAGGCCGCGCGGATCAGTTGACCGCATTCTCGGACTGATATAGCGTTTGCTTCTGCCTCAACCGCCATCATCACCTGGGTGAACGCGGCGACGTAGTCTATTACCGGCTCAAGTGGGCCTAGGGCCCAGACGGGGGACAATGGCTGAGAGAGTTCGAGTGGCGCTAGACGCCATGGGCGGCGACCACGGGCCCGTTGAGACGGTGGCAGGCGCCATCGAGGCGGCCCGCGACCAGCCGAACCTGGATGTGATCTTAGTAGGGGACCGGGCGCAGTTGGAGCCCCATCTGGGGGAGCTTTCCGGCAACGAGCGGATCACGGTCCGCCACGCCTCCCAGGTCGTGGCCATGGACGAGGCTCCGATAGCGGCGGTGCGAGCCCTGCCGGACAACAGCATGTCCGTGGCCGCCAAGCTGGTTCGAGCCGGGGAGGCCGACGCGTTCGTTACCCCGGGGAACACCGGTGCTGCCCTGGCGGCTTCTATGTTCGGAATTGGGCGAATCCGCGGGATCAGGCGGCCCGCCCTGGCAGTTACCATGCCGTCGCTGGAAGGCCGCTATCTTGTGCTCGATGTGGGCGCCAACTCGGAGTGCCGGCCGCATGATCTCCTCCAGTTTGGCTACATGGGCCATGTGTACAGCAGTAGGGTACTGGGAGTCGGCGCGCCTCGCGTAGGCCTGATGTCCAACGGCGAAGAGGAGGGCAAGGGCAACGACCTGGTCAAAGCTGCCTATCCACTGCTCAAGGAGGCGCCAATCCGCTTCGTGGGCGGCATCGAGGGCAAGGATTTGCCCCATGGCTTGGCCGATGTCGTGGTGACCGACGGCTTCACCGGCAACGTGCTTATCAAGACGGCCGAGGGCGTGGTCACTCTCATCCTCGGGATCATCCGGCAGCAGGCGAAGGCCGATCTGCGCGGCAAGATCGGGGGCGCCCTGATGCGCCCATTGCTAAAGCGCGGGCTGTCCCGGCTAGACTACACTCAGGTAGGCGGCGCGCTGTTGCTCGGCATCGACGGTGTAGTGGTGGTTGGGCATGGCCGGTCGCATCGAACGGCCATTGCCAGCCTGATACGGGTGGGGGCCGAAGCGGCCCGACAACGTGTCGTTGAGACAATCGCGGATGGACTCGGGGCGCTGGCGAGCGCTGAGGAGGACAGTCGTTGAAGATACTGAACAATGAGCCGCTCATACGTCGCCGGTCCCGAACCGCGCAGATCGCCAATCTGGCTGGCCTGATCACCTTGGGCGCTGGGCTGGTGATCTCCCTGGTGAAGCCCGAGTGGGCGATCTACACTTTGGGGCTGCTCGTCATCGGTGTGATTGCCTCTCAGTACGGGATCGTGCAGGCGTTCAAGTACGCCCGAAAGCCTCGGCCGGATGAGGAACTGGCGAGTGCGCTAAAGGGCCTCGATGATCGCTTCCGCCTGTACAACTTCCATCTCCCGGCCGACCACGTTTTGCTCACGCCGCGGGGCATTCTCACACTGGTGCTGAAGAGCGTCGACGGCAAGATCACCTGCGAGGGCAAGAGCTGCAAGCAGCAGCGTAAACTCTCTTTAGGGCGGCTCCTACGGCTGTTCAGCCCTGAGTCCTTGGGCAACCCGGTCAAGGAGGCGCAGTGGGAGGCTGAGGCACTAGCCCGCTGGCTATCTCAGAGGTTCGACGGGACCGCTCCGGAAGTGCAAGCCGCGGTCGTGTTCCTGAGCCCCAAGGCGGAGCTGGACGTCCGCAACCCGGACGTGACGATTGTGCGGGCGAAGGCTCTTAAGGACACGCTGCGCAAGACGGACAGGCGCGCCTTCAGCGCCGAGGAACACCGCCACCTGGCGCGACTCCTAGACGAGGCAGCGGGAGAGGCGAGTCAGTAGCCAGATCGGTGCGCGCGGAGGCGTCGCGCGGGTGGGAGGACAATGGAGCTTAGGACGCTTAGGCCCGGCAGCAAGTGCTACCGGGGCAACCTACACACGCACACCACGGTGTCCGACGGCCGCAGGTCACCGGAAGAGGCGCTGGCCTGGTATCGCCGACAAGGGTACGACTTTGTTGCCCTCACCGACCACTGGAAGCCAGCCGGCGCTCTGGAACACGATGGCCTGCTTGTCATTCCAGGGGCGGAGTTCGACGGCGTAGACCCCGAACTGGGGATGTACCATGTTGTGGGGCTCGACATAACCGAGGTCGCGGAGAGGGGAAGCCTGAACAGTCCGGACGCGGTGGTCTCCTACATCGCCGATCAGGGAGGCCTGGCGATCCTGTGCCATCCCTATTGGTGCGGAATGACCTCCTCGGCGGTGGGTAGGGTGGAAGGCGTCTTCGCGATCGAGGTCTTCAACCGCACGTGCGAAGTCCTCAACGACAAGGGGCTCGCGAGCGTTCACTGGGATGATAACCTGGCGGTGGGCAAGCGCCGTTGGGGCGTGGCCGTCGATGATGCCCACTGGAGCCGGTACGACTACGGCGGCGGCTGGGTGATGGTACAGGCCGACGACCTCACTATCCCTTCCCTGTGCGAGGCGCTCCTGGCGGGCCGTTTCTACTCGACCAGCGGCCCCGAGATCCATGACTTCGTGGTGAACGATGGGAAGGCCTTCGCTCGCACCTCGCCGGCGGCACGAATCGCATTCGTGGCCGATGCGCACCGGGGGCTATGTCTCTTCGCCGAGGAAGGTGCGTCCATCGTCGAGGGAGTGTATAGCCTTCCGGAAAGCGCCGCCTACGTGCGGCTAGAAGTGACCGACACACGGGGGCGCAAGGCTTGGAGCAACCCGCTGTACCTGAGTTAGCCGCGTCCCGGCAACGGGAAGCCATCAAGACAAGGAAGGGGGGAGGGCTCTAGCCCTCCCCCTGGTCATCGGAACCACCGCCAAGCGGCGAAGTCCTATTAGCGCATCTCCTGCCCACCGGTCACGTTGATGGCCTGACCGGTCATGTAGGAGGCCTGCGGGCTGGCCAGGAAAACCACCACGTTGGTCACGTCCTCATACGTGCAGCCTCGCCCCAGGGGCACCTGAGAGCGGTACTTTTCGCGCACTTCCTCCACGGTGATTCCCCACTTGCGGGCATACTGCTCGTACAAGCTGTCCACCCAAAGAGGCGAGTCGAGCAGATTCCCGGGACAGACGGCGTTCACGCGGATGTTGTGCGGAGCCAGATCGAGGGCGATGCTCTGGGTCAATCCGATGCCGCCGAACTTGCCCGCCGCGTAGGCGGAGTTGCGGAACGAGCCCTTCTTCCCCGACTTGCTGTTGATCTGGATGATGACGCCGGACCCCTGCTCCTTCATCACGCAGGCCGCTTCCCGGGCGCAGATGAAGTAGCCGGTCAGGTTGACATCGATAACCCGGCGCCAGGCGTCGGTGGGGAACTCGGCGATGTCGTGAGCCTGCAGGATACCGGCATTGGAGACCAAGATGTCCAGTCTGCCCATCTCGGCCACTGCCGTCGCCACCGCGTTCCGCACGCTCTCTTCGTCGGTGACGTTCATGCTGATGGCCACCGCGTTGGTTCCGAACCGACCGCGGATGTCGGCGGCCACCGCTTGGGCCTTCTCCAAGTTGAGGTCGCCCAAGACGACATTGGCGCCCTCCCGTGCCAGGCGACGGGCGATAGCTTCGCCCAAGCCTTGGGCAGCGCCGGTGACGAGTGCCGACTGGCCGACCAGCCGTCGCCACTCTGCCGTCTGGCCGGCCGGCAATGCCAGCTTCGAGCAGAGGAGGGCTTCCTCGGCCGCGTTGGTCCAGCGCCCCTGAGGGTCTAGCTTGGCGGCCACCTCCGGCAGAACGCTCCCCAGGTCGCTGAGGGCGGTCAGGGGTAGGTCCTCGATCTGCGGATAGAGGACGATCTTGCCGGGGAAACGGGCGTTGACCACGCCTTCCATGCCTTCCCAACCGGCGTGGATTCCGCCGATAGCTGCCACCGAGTGCTCGGGGGCGAGGGTGCCCTGCTCGGCCTTGTCAAGGACCTGCTGCAGGTCGGCGATAAACGATCCGCTGGAGCCGGTGAAGCGCATCCCGCGCGTGGCGAATAGGGAGGCATCGACTTGAGCCATCGACCCTCGCGCCAGGCCGGCGAAGATGTTCAGAGTGCCGTTCTGAGCCAGGTGGACAAGCGATCCGCTGATCAGCTTGGCGACCGGTGCCAGCAGGACTACATCGTCGAAGCCCTCGGGCGCGATCTCCTTCAGTCGCCGATCATACTCGTCCGGCGTAGCGACGGTTGGGTTGATGCACACCAGCCGGACTCCACGCTTGCCCGCGTCGGGACCGAAGGTGGCGCGAAGGCTATCGAGGCGCTCATCGCTCGTGTCG
Source organism: Anaerolineae bacterium (assembly GCA_040768685.1). Lineage (GTDB taxonomy): Bacteria > Chloroflexota > Anaerolineae > DRVO01 > DRVO01 > Ch71. The sequence goes on along the minus strand of JAXGMM010000001.1, from coordinate 1,474,816 downwards.
CTGGCGACGACGAGCGCAGGACCGTTGGCGGCCTGGAGAGCCCGCTGAACGTGCATGCGGCCCATGGGCCCGCCCGCCCCGATGAAGAGCGCCGAGCCTCCCGGTCGGAGCTCGGTGCGCACGCCACCGGCATAGGCCTCGGATACGTCTAGCGAGGTGGTGCCCAGGATCTCCCAGTTCTCGTAGTGCACGCGGCCCACGTCGATGTCGGCAACCGCCGGCATGGCCTCCGTCTGCACGATGACCAGGGCGCCGTGGCGAGCCAATGCCTTCATGGCCGCGCCCGCCGCCGGCCCCGGCTGGTCCAGGAGCACCACATCGTTGAATCCTGCACCGTCCGTGAGCTCCTTCACCAGGGCTTCCACGGACTCAACCGACAGCGCCGAGTCCGCCAGTGTCATCGGCACATCAGGGTACGCCGCGAGCACCGCGGCCTGAACCGATTCCGGTACGCCGGCAAGCACGATCCGACCGGGCATGCCGCCTTCGGCGAGCCGTTTGAACGAGTAGGGTACCCCGGACCGTCCGCCGGAGATGAGCAGAGTGCCGCCTGGATTGACCGTGGAGCGGTACTCGAGGGTGTAGGAATGTTCCACGCAGGCCCAGGGCTCGCTAAGAGCCGCTGCGGCGTAGCCCGAGTTCCATTCCACGGGCAGCAGGTAGCAACCCTCGTCCCCGTCGAGCACTTCCGGCCCGACGACAACATACTGGCGCATGGCACCCTGCAGGGCATAGCCAAAGGCGATACCCTTACCCTTGTAGATGATGTCGGCCTGGATGATGTAGCGCTCACCGATGTGGAAGCGACCGGCTAGGTGACTTCCCACACCGACCACCGTCATGGCCGCCTCGTGCCCGAGGACAACCGGATCGGCCACCAGATCGCGGCCAAAGAGCCGTGGGTGCTGCGGTCCCTGGGCGATGACCTTGGTGTCGGAGAAACAGAGGCCGACGGCGTCAACCCTAAGAAGCAGCTCGTCCGGGCCCATCTCGGGGAGTGGCGCCTGGATGGCCTTGCGGTCCGTGCCCAGGTGGTCCAGCCCAACACCGGTCAGGTGCCAGGTCCACATCTTCTCGGGCAACGGGTGTCGTACTTGGCGGAAGCGCTGCAGCTGCAGCTTGTCGCTCATTGCGGCTCCTTCTCTACTCACTGGTACGCGGCCATGGAGGCCGGCGCGGGCCAATTCGCCCCGATGGGTAGCATCGCGCGTCTAGAGCGCGTGCAGAACGTCTCTCAAACCGGGATATAGGCTTCGGTACAGCTCCAGCCTCTGAGCGTGCCGCTCATGGCGAGCCGCATCGGGCCGGAACCAACGCTGAGGGCGAGCGACCGAGGCCGCCACCTCGCCGACATTGTCGATTAGTCCCGCGCCGGCGCCCGCCAGCAGGGCCGCGCCCAAAGTTGCCGCTTCCGGAACGGCGAGCCTGGCGAGCGGCACCCCTAGTACATCGGCCTTGATCTGCAACCACACGTCGGATCGGGACCCGCCGCCGATGGCCCGGAGTTCGTCGATGCGCACGCCGGCAGCCTTCATCTCGGCCACATTCACGGCGATCTCGTAAGTCGTGCCTTCCAGAATCGCCTTGACGACGTCCGCCCGCGTCGTCTCCAGGGTCATCCCGATGATGGCGCCCTTGGAGTTCACGTCCAGCCACGGGGTACCGGTGCCCGCAAAGTGCGGGAGAAGCAGCAGGCGCCCAACCGATGCGTCAAGGCCTTCCAGCAGGAGGTCGTAGACCCCGGCGCCCGTAGAGGCCGCGGTCTCTATTTCTGACTGCCCGAACTGGTCGCGGTACCAGCGCAACACGGATCCACCACCGAAGTTGAAGCCCAGGGTAACGAACCGGCGCGGAGCAGCGTGCGGGTAGCAGGGGAACCCGCGCTCACCAAGGCCGGGCAGAAAGCCGTCGAGGCAGGGAGTAACGCACTCGACAGTCCCGATGGCGTACATGGCGCGTCCGGGAGCAGTGGCGCCGGCGCCCAACGCCCCGCAGGGCTGGTCGTGAGCACCGGTGACTGCCACCACGCCTGACGGGAGTCCGAGCCGCTCGGCGATGCCGTCGGGAACGACGCCGACGGCATCGCCACTTGGCGCCACCCGCGGCATCATGGCCTCGTCGATGCCGAAGACGTCGAGTACCTTGGTGGACCAGCGGTCCTGGCCGAGGTCATACGCCATGGTGCGGGCGGCGATGGAGCGGTCCATCACCGGCTCGACGCCTAACTGCGAGAGAGCGAAGTCGCCGAAGCAGAGGAACTTGGCCGTGTTGGCATAGACGTCGGGGCGTTCCTGCTTCCACCAGGCGATCTTGTTCACCGTGCCCATCGGATGAAGAGGCTGCCCCGAGAGGCGGTAGACCTCGGCGCCTCCAACGGCTGCTGCCAACGCGGCTGACTGAGGCTCGGTGCGCGGGTCGAACGTGACGATGCTGTTGCCGAGCACGTTTCCCTGAGCATCGACCGGGCAGGCCGCCTCACCTTGGACCGAAGTCGCCACAGCGCGGACGGGATCGGCGTCGCCCGCCTTGGCGACCGCCTCGACGATGGCGGCTTCCACTTTGTCCCACACCGCCACCGGGTCAAGTTCGGCCCAGCCCGGTTGAGGATGCAGCAGCGGGTACTCGCGATACGCGCTTCCCAGGATCGTCATATCCTCGCTGAATACGATGGCTTTGCACCCGGTAGTACCGATGTCGAGGCCAAGCAAACTCATGCGAACGCTCCTCTGCAGCCGCTAGAGCTCAAGCCCACCAACGGGCACATACTGCCGGAGATAGGCCGCCGACGCCTCCAGTTCCCGCAGGAGTGGAACCTCATGCTTGGTGCTCCCCGGGATGATCTCAGCCACCAGGATCTGCTTGGTCACAGGCGGAAGGATCTCCGCTAGCGGGTTTGCGGACGCGCCGTCGAAGCCGTCGGAGATCGCCTGGAGCACTTCCTCCATCCGGATGTGGCCACGGCGGTTGTACTCCTCGGTGAAGGGCCAGTGATGGCTGCCATCCGGCGTCGTCTGCTGGAGATGGATCACCTCGCAGTAAGGCGCCAGGGCCCGGAGCCAGGCGCGGTAGTCCAGGTCCTGACCCTCAAGGCCGTAATGCATGCCTGCCTGGTGACCCACATCCACGGTCAGATAGATCGGCGCCCCCGCCCGGTCGCGGTTGGCATCAGTAAGGAAGCGCAGGGAGCCCTCGATGGTCCAGGGTCGCTCAGAGGGGATGTACATCTGCTCGTTGTATATGGCTTTGATGCCCAAGGACGGGGCCTCGCCCGCCAGCTGCCGGAATTGAGCGATCGTGCGCTGCTCCACGGCGCTGGCGCTCGCCTCGTCCTCGAGTTCCTCCACGGAGATGGCATCCCAGTGGCCGCCAATACGCTCCGCCCCCATGACGCGGGCCAAAGTCATGGTCTCCCGGATCCACTGGGCCATGCGCTCGCGGACCGCCGGGCGCCGATGGGAAAGTCCGTGGAAGCGGTGTGTGGCCACGCCCGTATAAACGTCCCAGACGCAGACACCGCACTTCTTGGCAGCCTCGTTCACCGCTGCGGCCGTCTCCAGCTGATAGGCGCGGTCGCCTGAGAAGAACGGGTCAAGCACATCGGAGCAGAACTCGTGGTACGGGTAACCAAGCTCCGCGGTTAGGCGCATCCAGTTCTCGGGCTCCTCCCAGCGACGCGTAAGGAAGGCGCCGTTGATCCCGATATCGACGTTGACACCATGAGCCATGCGTCTCTCCTCGTTCCGTTAGGCCTTGGGCTCGCCGGCGGAGCCTCGGTTGATCAGTGTCCGACGGTAGTGCTCATCCGGGCGGCCGCCGATGCGGCGGACCTGCTGGGGGGTGAAGAAGTGCGGGCCGCCGAGGGCGTAGGTGCCCCAAAGCACCTCAAAGGCCTTGCAGGTCATCGCCGTGGCTGCGAGCACCTCATCAGGTGAGTCTCCCAGGACGATGAGACCGTGATTCTGGATCAGGATCACCCGGGGAGCCGTGCCCTGGTCGTCCTGGAACCGCTGCAGTGCAGACCGGAACTCCAGCGCCAGGGTTAGGCCCGGGTCGCAGTAAGGCATGTATAGCGATGCCGAGCCACAACTGACGATCTCATCAGGGAAGAGGCGCCCGGCTACCGCCTTCTCCGCCAGTTGGCTGCAAAGGACACGGTTGACCGCGACTGGATGAGTGTGGCCCACGAATCGCGCGCCGCCGTCTCGCAAGGCGATGGCGTGCAGATAGGTCTCTACACTAGGCCGCGGTGCTTCAGGATCGGTTTTCGACGCCTGCAGTCCCTGCAAGGCAGCCTCATCAGAAGGCGGAAGGCGCAGCTGGTCGAAGAGAGGCTGGAAGCGAACGCGCACAAAGCCGCTAGACCCAATCCGCTTCAGAGAGAACCCACTGGCCTTGACCCAGAAGGTCTCCTCATCCTCACGTGCCGCCGTGTTCCCCTCGCCAAGGATGACGTATCCCCGCTTGGGCTGACCCAGCTTCCGCGAGAGGCGCACTAGTGCACGCAGCGTAGGTGAAAGGTCGGCCATCATCTTCTCCGTGCGTTCCTGGATGCGGCGCCATTATAGGTGGCGTCGGGGCCCGGTGGCAACGCACGGCGGCACACCGCCAAGACCCGGCCCGCAGCACGAGAGATGTTGCCGGTTCACCATCGCCGCCGGTGGGCGCAGCGGCGCAAAGCGGTCGTATTGCCTCACGGGGAGATCTTACCGGAGCGGCATCGTTGCCTCATCGTAGGAGCTTACCGTGTCGAGCCGGCGGATCAGGCTCCAGAGCCTCTCTTGGGCCGCCTCCACCTGGCGCTTAAGCTCAGCGGGATTGAGCGAAAGGTACGTGGCTCGAAGGAGGTCTTTTGCCTCATCGCTGACGTGAGCGGATGCCAGTACGCGCTGGTATGGAGTCTGTGCCCGATCGTAGTGCCGTGTCACCTTGGCGCCATCCCGGCTCTTGCTTGCCAGGACCATGACTGGAGAGAAGAAGTTGAGGTAGAGGCGCAAGGGATCATAGAGCGCCTCGAGAGCCCGACAGCACACCTCGCCCTCGTAACGGTCATATCCGACCGTCTGCCTGATAGCCGTCCAGTTCTTCTGCTCCACGTAGGCCTGATCGTTCTTCCTGTAAGGACGGCAGCGAGTGAAGGTTATCGCCTGTTCCCGGCAGTAACGTACTAGGTTCGCGTTGATGAACTCCGCACCATTGTCCGAATCTAGACCTAAGAGAGCAAAGGGCAGCCGGGCCTGAGCCTGTCTGATGGCGGCCGTCACCGCTGCCTGACCACGGTTGGGGAGCGCCACGAGTTCTACCCAGCGCGTAGAGATGTCCACCATGTCTAGGCTATGAAGATACTCTCCCCGCGTGGACTCGCCGCAATGAGCCACTAGATCCACCTCGAAGAAGCCTGGCCGAAAGTCATCCCACTGGGCGAAAGTGCGCACTGGTATGGATGCCTTGAGTAGTGTGCCCGGCTTCGTAGTGGCACGCCCATGCTGTGGCTCCCGCTCTCGCGCTTTCGCCAGCAACCGATCGGCAGTGGCTGGACTCACCTCCAGCAGCAGCTGGCGAGTGTGGCTGTCGAGCGCCAACTCGCCATGCCTCTCCAGCGCTTCCACCAAGTCCGGCAAGAACGAGACCAATCGCTTGCCACAGGCACAACTGGCGATCCGCCACACCTTCTCGAGTGCCGCAACCAGGTTCCCACTGTACTTGCGCGCGCCTCCTCGGCGCCGAGGCTGACGCTGGGCCGGACGTCGCCGCAACACTGTGATAGCGTACTTGCGATGGTAACCCGTGGCTGCCACGAACTCATCCAAGATCCGCCCTTTCGCACGACGGTCTGCTGCCAGATACCGAGCGCGAGTCGCCTCGGCCAACTCCCTTCTTGCCCCTAGACTCATCATGCCTCACTTCCCCAGGGCTACCCATAGCTGCCTTCTGGGTTAGATTCTGCTGTGAGGCAACGAATCCCCCTCGGTTAGGTTTCCCATGAGTCAAGTCGGCGGTTTGACAGTCGACCTTGCTGTGCTATAATGTGACCGCTTATCGGCTCTGGCACGAGTGCTGTGTTGTGTCGCCCTAAGGGGCCGGCCGGAGCCAGGAGGGAGATGGAGCGTCTTTCTCCCTCGCCTTTTTGTGTACGGATGGGGACGCTAACGAGCGACCAGAGGGCCCGCAGTCGGGTCCGGCGCCTGGCGATCGTTGGAGCCAATAGATCGAATCGGAGCTGAGGAGGGCATAGGATTATGCACGGAGTAGTAGGGGCAACATCCTTTGAGATGAATGGGCTCTATGGCGTGGTAGGTGTAGCCATAGCGGCACTGGTGTACGCCGCCTTCCTAGCCCGCCAAGTGTTCGCCTGGGACAAAGGCACGGCTCGGATGCAGGAGATCTCCGACGCCATCAGCGAGGGGGCGAACGCCTATCTTCGCCGCCAGTTCCGGGCTATCCTCTCCCTTATCGTCTTCCTGACCGTGGCCCTTTATCTTACCGCGGCGCTCGCCAACGCTGAACTCCCGATCTCTATCGGTCGGGCGGCGGCCTTCCTCATGGGATCGGCCTTCTCCGCGACGGTGGGCTACCTGGGCATGAACATGGCGGTGCAGGGGAACGTCCGAGTGGCCTCAGCGGCTCGCACGAGCTTCCAGGATGCTCTGCGAATCGCGTACCGTGCCGGCACCGTCACGGGGATGCTCACCGACGGGCTGGGCCTCCTGGGCGGCACCCTCATCTTCATCCTCTACGGGAGGAATGCGCCTGAGGTCCTCCTAGGCTTCGGCTTCGGCGGCACTCTCCTGGCGCTGTTCATGCGCGTTGGCGGCGGCATCTACACCAAGGCGGCCGATGTGGGAGCCGACCTGGTGGGTAAGGTCGAGCGCGGCCTCCCTGAGGACGACCCGCGCAACGCCGCTGTGATCGCCGACCTCGTGGGCGACAACGTCGGCGACTGCGCCGGTATGGCCGCGGACATCTTCGAGTCCTACGAAGTGACTATGGTCTCTGCCATGATCCTCGGTCTCGCGCTCACCCCTGTCGGCGCTCCGTTGGAGCTCAGGTGGATCGTGTTCCCGCTGCTCGTGCGCGGTATCGGCGTTGTGAGCTCGATCATCGGCACGTATGCCGTTTCATGGTGGAGGGTCGGTGAGGACGCCTTCAAGGCGATGGACCTCAGCTACGACCTTTCGTCTATCATCTCCACCGTCAGCTTCGGCCTTCTGGCCTACTTCTACGTTCACGACATGCGCGTCTTCTGGAGCACGGCTGCCGGTATTCTACTGGCTATCGGCTTCAACAAGTACACCAGTTACTTCACTCACCCCGAGCGCAACCCGGTGCGGCGCATCGCCAATGACGCCCAGACCGGCGCCGCCACTCTCCTGCTCCGCGGCTTGGCCGTCGGCATGGAAAGCTCGGTATGGGCGCTGATGATCATCGCCTTGACGATCCTCGCCTCCATCGTCATCTACGGCAGCGACCCGAACCCGACCTTCATCCTGTACGGCGTGGCCATGGCCGGCATCGGCATGCTCACCCACACCGGCAACAACGTGTCCATGGACGTGTTCGGCCCGATCTCCGACAATGCCCAGGGCATCACCGAGATGGCCGACCTCGATCCCCGCGCCCGCCAGATTATGACCGACCTGGACGCCGTGGGTAACACTACCAAAGCCATTACCAAGGGCATCGCCATCGCGTCGGCTGTGTTGGCTGCCGTCTCCCTTTTCGGCAGCTTTATCACCGACACCGTCCTTATCCAGGAGGAGATGGTCGCCGCGGGCCAATTGGCGGCCGACCAAGTGGTCAAGGCGATTGACCTAGCAGACCCGCGGGTGTTCGTGGGCGTGCTGATTGGTGGGGCGGTCCCGTTCCTGTTCAGCTCCTTGTCCATCCTCGCCGTCGGCCGTGCGGCCGGTCTGGTGGTCAACGAAGTGCGTCGTCAGTTCCACCTGCCCGGCGTGATGGAGGGCACAACCAAGCCCGACTATGCCAAGGTCGTGGACATCGTGACAACCGCTGCCCAGCGTGAGCTGCTCAGCCTGGCGATCATCGCCATCTTCGTCCCCGTCGGTATCGGCTTCCTCATGGGCGAGTGGGCGCTCGGCGGCTTCAACGCCGGCATCATCGTCACCGGACAGCTCATGGCCGTGTTCCTGTCGAACACCGGTGGCGCCTGGGATAACGCCAAGAAGATCATCGAGGACGGTCTATTCGGCGGCAAGGGCACTCCCGAGCATGAGGCGTCCGTTGTCGGCGACACTGTCGGTGACCCGCTGAAGGACACCGCCGGCCCGGCCCTCAACCCGATGATCAAGGTCGTCAACATGGTCTCCTTGCTGGTCCTCCCCATCATTGTGCGCTACGGTGGCGGCGGATCGTTCCTGGCGGTGTTGGCGGGCATAGCCTGCTTCGTGGCCACCGGCTGGGCCATCTGGCGTAGCAAGCAGGAAGAGCCTCTTCCCCCGCTTGAGCCGAAGGCCAAGGCCGCTTAACGCGCTCCGCGGAGCGCACTCACAGGTCCCAGATGGGGGCGGGAGCAATCCCGCCCCTTTCGCTTTCCCAGTTGCGGAGTCGGCCGGATGCCTTTGGTGAGCGGCCGGAGGCAATGCTATAATTCCTGATTGCAGACGGGCGCCCGAACACGTGGACGCCGCGCCGCCTAGGAGGTAGCTCTGCCATGCCCCGCGACACCTTCGATCAACAGCTGAACGCGCTGCAAGACTCTATCGTGGAGATGAGCGCCAAAGTAGACACGGCACTGGATCGGTCGATTCACGCTCTGGTGAAGAGAGATAGCGACGAGGCACGTCAGGTAATCGGTGATGACGTGCTCATTAACCGCGCTCAGCACGACATCGAGGAGCGCTGCATCGTGCTCCTAGCCACCCAGCAGCCGATGGCGCGAGACCTACGTGTCATCGTCGCCATCCTGAACATCGTGGTCGAACTCGAGCGCATCGGCGACTACGCTGAAGGCATCGGCAAGATCGCGCTCCGTCTGATCGATGAGCCGCTTCTTAAGCCGCTAATCGACATCCCTCGGATGGCCGTCGTTGCCCGTAGCATGATCGTGGACTCCTTGAACGCATTTGTCGAGCGTGATGCAGCTCTGGCACGTTCGGTGGCCGAGGGGGACGACGAGGTCGACGCCCTCACCGATCAGGTCTACCGTGAGTTGCTGACCTACATGTTGGAGGACCCGCAGACGATCGAACGCGCCACCCAGCTCATGTGGGTCTCTCACAATCTCGAGCGCGCCGCCGACAGGGCGACTAACATCGCTGAGAGGGTGGTACAGTTGGTCACCGGCGACATAGAGGAGCTCAACCCTTGAGTGCGGAAAGACCCAACCAGCCCAGTGACCTGGCGCAGGCCCTCCACCTGCTTTCGTGGCTCGACGAAGAGCACCGCCGGGACCGCGCTGAGATCGGGCGGCTGCAGCAGCGTCTGGAGGCGCAGGCGACCGAGGTCGCTGAGCAGGCGCGCAAGATGCAGGATCTGGAGGGCCGCTTGGCCAATCTCCAGGCCCAGCAGGCACGCATGCCCGAGTTCGGCCGCCAGGCAGACAACGTTAAGCGCGAGCTCACCACGATGGTCGAGTCGCTGGAGGAAGAGCGACGCCGCGGCGAGCGCGAGGCGGCCCGCCTCCGCATCGCCGACGTGGAAGCTCAGAGCCGGGCTCTCACTGATCTGAGAAAGCGCATCGACGTCCTGCCCGAGATGCAGGACCGTCTGGAAGCCAGACACGCTGAGGACCGTCGCCTATCGCAGGAGATTGTCGCCCTCCGCGAGAAGACGGTCGAGATGTCGAAAGTGATAGGCGACTGGCCAATGCGAGCCGCCTACCTGGAGGAGCAGCGTATCCAGGACGCCAAGCGCATCGCCCAGTTACAGCAGGAATCCTCGGAGGTTTTCAAGCGTATCGAGCCCTATCCCAGCCGGTTCGAGTATCTAGAAGAGCAGATCCGACGCGAATCCTCTGACCTGGAAGAAGTGCGCGGCACCATTCCTCAGCTCAGTGAGAAGCACACCGAATTCACCGAACGCTATCTGCGTGATCATACTGAGGCCACTCGCCAACTCACCGAATGGGGCGAGCGCTTGCAGCAGTACGAGCAGACGATGGAACGTTACGCCCGTGAGATGCGGGCCTTCCGCGAAAGCCATGATGATGCCCGGCGCTCCCTTGAGAACCTGGCCAACCTGGATGAGCGCTTGGCTCGAGACGCTCATCAGATTGCCGAGACGCAGAGAGTGGCCGAGGAGCGCCAGCGGCGCGAACTGGAAGAGTGGCAGGAAGAGAACAACAAGCGCTGGGCCCGCCATGACATGGAGTCGTCGCGGTCGCTGGCGGACATTCAGAATCGTCTGGACGAGCTGGCCGAGCGCATCACCAACCTGTCCGCCACCGTAGACGCTATCCATCCCGAGATCGAGCGCTTGTGGCGCACCATAGAGACTGACGCAGAGGCCCACCTCGAGGCGGCTCAGGAGCGACTCGTGACAGTTAGTCGCCAGAGAGAGGGCTAATAGCCAGGGTGGACGCCGGTGTCCGGTATCGGGTCATTGCCACCGCCGGCCACGTAGACCATGGCAAATCCGCTCTCGTGCGGGCGCTCACCGGTGTAGACCCCGACCGCCTGCGCGAGGAGCAGGAACGCCAGATGACTATCGATCTGGGGTTCGGCTGGCTCACGCTTCCCAGCGGCATCGTGGCAGGGGTTGTCGACGTGCCCGGCCACCGGGACTTCATCCACAACATGGTTGCCGGTATCGGCGGCATCGATGCGGTGCTTCTGGTGGTAGCAGCCGACGAGGGGCTCATGCCCCAGACGCGGGAACACATCTCCATCCTTGATCTCCTCGGTGTTTCAGCAGGCCTGGTTGTGATGACCAAGGTCGACCTGGTGGATGAGGAGTGGCAGGCCCTGGTAGAGGAGGATGTTCGCGCTGGTCTTCTAGGTACGAGTCTCGAGTCCCTGCCCCTCGTGCGGGTCAGTTCGGTCACCGGGGCGGGGCTTGAGGAACTGGCTATCAAGCTGGACGGCCTGCTCTCAACTGCCCCGGCGGCGCTGGATGTGGGGCGGCCGCGGTTGCCCATCGACCGCGTGTTCTCGCTACGGGGGCATGGCACGGTGGTCACCGGGACGCTCACGGGCGGCGTTCTCTCAGTAGGGGACCAGGCCACGATATTGCCGTCCGGGACTCGTGTGCGGATACGCAGCCTCCAGAGCCACGGCAACGGTATGGAGCGCGCTCTGCCGGGCAGTCGCACGGCCGCGAATCTGGTTGGCGTGCAGAAAGAAGACATCCAGCGCGGCGAGACGCTGACGGTAGGGGGATGGTTGCGTGCGACGTCAACTTTCGACGTTCGCTTGCGCCTGCTGAGGGATGCCCCGCGGCCGCTGGAGCACGCCGATGAGGTGCACTTCTTCGCCTCTACATTCGATGACATCGTCAGGGTGCGCCTTCTCGAAGGGGATGCCATCGCTCCTGGCGAGGAACGGTGGGCGCAGATCGTCTCGCCGATGCCGGCGCCGCTGACACATGGGGACCGTTTCATCATCCGGGCTCTCTCGCCCTCGGCCACGATCGGCGGGGGCACGGTCGTTGACGCTCATCCCACGCGGCGGCATCGGCGCCGGGACGCAGCAGCACTCGCCTGGCTCGCTCAGCTTCAGCAGGCGAGCCCGTCACAGGCAACGGCCCTGCGGCTAGATCACTCCGGCCCGCAAAGCGTCGGTTCTATCGCCACACAGCTCGACATAACGGATGCACAGGCGATGTCGCTGCTCCGCAAAGGGGTAGACGCCGGATCGGTCCTCTTCCTCACACCCTCTGGATCAGCGGAAGCCACTGTCGTGGTTGCCTCGCGCTTCTGGTCACAACTCACAGCCCAAGCGCACGGAGAACTGCGCGCCTATCATACCCAGTTCCCTCTCCGGCCCGGCATGCCTCGTGAGGACCTCCGGCGGCGCCTGCGCCTTCGCCAGGCAGCATTCACGGCCAGCCTCGAACGATGGCAGGCCGATGGGCTGGTGACGGCTGAGGCAGATCGGGTAAAGCTGCCCGATTGGACGGTCCAGATCGCGGCTTCCGAGCGTGCTGCTGCCGATGGCTGGCTGGCCCGGTTGCGGTCAGAGGGCGCCAGTGGCGTCACGAGGGCGGACCTGCTGGGTGGGGGGAGCGAGGACCTCCTCTCGGCCCTGGTCGCCCGCGGTGAGGTCCGGAGACTGCCGGAGGACGTGCTGCTGGCAGGCGAAGTGTACGATGCTGCCTTAGCCACGCTGGTGGCGCTGCTGCAGCCTCAAGCCGGAGTCACGGTTGCCCAAGTGCGCGACGCGCTTTCGAGCAATCGGCGGGCCACACTGGCGCTCCTGGCGGAGACGGACAACCTGGGGATCACACGGCGGGAAGGCGATGCTCGGGTGCCGGGCAAGCGCTTCCAAGAGTGGGCTAAGCGGATTCTAGGCTAGAGGTCGCCGCCGATGATCTGGAAGATCGAGTCCAGTTCCTCATCTGAGTAGAAGTGGATCACAATCCGCCCACCGTGCCGGCCCCGCACTAACTCCACCTTGGTGCCCAGCCGGCGCCTTAGCGCTTCAGCCAGCGCCTCGTTGGCGACCTCGTCGCGCGCTGGGCGTGACCTGACGGGCGCGGGAGTCTCAGCGGGACCTTCGGTCGCCGCCTGAGCCGCTCGGACCAGGGCCTCCGTCTCCCGCACCGAGAGGCCGTCGGATGCGACCTGAGCCGCGATCGAAGCCAGGTCCGCCGAGTCAGGCAGCCCGAGCAAGGCCCGGGCGTGGCCCTCGCTGAGGCGGTCCTCCGCCAGTAGAGCGAGGACAGCCGGCGGAAGCCGCAGCAGGCGCAGGGAGTTAGCCACGGCTGAACGGCTCTTGCCCACCCGCTCCGCCAGCTTGTCCTGGGTGAGGCCAAAGACCTCCTGAAGCTCCTGGTACGCGCGCGCCTCCTCAACCGGGTTGAGGTCTTCGCGCTGAAGGTTCTCCACCAGGGCCACTTCCAGGGACTCCCGCTCGTCCATCTCGCGGACCATGGCGGGGATGGTGGCCAACCCAGCCAGTTGCGCGGCCCGCCAGCGTCGCTCCCCGGCGATGAGCGTGTAGCGCGCTTCGGTCCCGACTGCCGCCGGCGATGCTGAGACCAGGATCGGCTGGAGCACCCCGTGCTGCCGGATCGAGTCCGCCAGTTCCGCCAGGGTATCATCGTCGAAGCTGCGCCGGGGCTGGCGTGGGGAGGGGGATATCGCCGCGATCGGCAATTCGCGCGCCCCTTCCTCATCGGACCCGGGCAGAAGCGCCGACAGTCCTCGCCCCAGGGCCCGCTTGCGGTCAGCCATTCGTCGCCTCCCGATGCTTGGCAATACCTAGTCGGTGTAGAAGCTCCTCGGCCACCAGCCCATATGAGAGGGCGCCGGCTGAGGTGGGCGCGTGTCCGAAGATGCTCACACCTCGGCTAGGAGCCTCACTCAGCCTAACCGAACGAGGAATCGCTTCCTGGAAGACCAGCCCAGGGAAATGGCTACGTACTTCCTGGACCACTTCGGCCGCCAGGTTGGTGCGCGCATCGTACATCGTCATCAGGATGCCGATCACGCGCAGGGTGCGGTTGAAGCGCAGCCGAACTACCTCCAGGGTTTCCATCAGCCGCGAAAGCCCCTCAAGGGGGAGATACTCGGTCTGCACGGGCACCAGCACGCCTGTCTGCGCCGCCACCAGTCCATTGACTGTCAGGAGGCTCAAGCTGGGCGGACAGTCAATGAAGGTCAGGTCGAAACGGCTCTCTACGCCGGACAGAGCATCGCGCAGGAAAGACTCGCGCCGAGCCATAGAAACCAGCTCAACCTCGGCGCCGGCAAGGTCGGGCCCGGAAGGCATAAGGCTCACCCCGGTTGTGGAGGTCGAGACGATGACGTCCTGAGGCTGCGCTGCGCCAGCCAACAAGTGGTAGACGTTCCTCTCCGCCTGACGCGGATCGACCCCCAGGCTGCTAGTCGCGTTAGCCTGAGGGTCGAAGTCGATCAACAAAACGGAGTACCCAGCGTCGGCAAGAGCGGCAGCAACATTAACGGCGGTAGTGGTCTTCCCTACACCGCCTTTCTGGTTCGCTATCGCCAGGATCTTGCCTGCTGGCATCTCAGAGACGATGTTCCTCCAGCCAGTCGTCAACGTGCCGGCGGGTGGGAATCGATGATGTGCCCCGGCCCTCGACGGACATGGAGCCGGTCACGTTGGCGAAACGAGCGGCCGCCATCGGATCTCCAGTCTCGTGCAGACGGATGAAGAACGCGGCCGCGAACACATCTCCTGCCCCGGTGGGATCGACCTCGCGAGCCTGGCGGGCGCCCAGATGATGCACGTCGCCGCCGGCATGGAGGGTACACCCTCGATAGCCGCGTGTCACCACCGTCACCGGACAGTGGCGGGCGTAGTAGTCAATCAGGTCCAGCCGCTCGCCCACGTCCTCCTGGCTCAGCACGACGGCGCTCGCCCGCCGCAACCATTCCGGCTCCGGCGCCCACGGCGCTGGTCGCACCCTGCCGGCGCTGTCCCAGCTGCGGAGCCACCCCTGGGGGGTTATTCCCAGGGTAGTGCCGGGCCCAAATGCAGACAGGAATGCCTGGCTGACCTCCGCCGCTACCGGGCCCAGGTGAGCAATGTCGGTGCCACGCCAAGCGTCGGGAAGTGACTCGGGACCGAGTGACCGTCCGCTCGAGAGCAGGTACTGGCTTCGGCCGTCGTCGGTGTAGGTGTTCCGGAACACCGTCGTCTCGGCCGAGTCCAGCGCCACTACCTCGGCCTCGCGCGCCAGCACATCAAGGGCGGGCCTCGCCTCATCCGCAGCGGCCGTCAGCACCCTGGCTCTGAAGCCCAGACGCGCGGCAGTGACGGCGGAGTAGGTAGCCGTCCCACCGAGGACGAAGGTCCCCCCATCTACGTCCTGGGTGACGTGGCCGATGACAAGATACGTCGGCGACGCCAAAAGGGTCAGCTTCGGGCGGGTATGATGGTCACGCGGCGGTCTTCGTCCTCGCCCTTACTCTCAGTCCGCACGCCATCAAAGTCTCGAAGGGCTATGTGGATGATCCGGCGCTCGGCGGGGGGCATGGGTTCGAGCTCCTGCACGCGTCCGGTCTCCAGCGCCGTCTCTGCCATGCGGATGGCGAGCCTCTGGAGGGACTCCTCTCGCTTCTTTCGGTAGTCGTCAACATCGACGACCAGGTTCATCCAGCGGTGTAGCTGGTGGCTGGCCATCATCCTGGTCAGGAACTGCAGTGCGGCGAGGGTCTCGCCCCGTCGTCCGATCAGCATGCCGAGGTTTCTGCCGGTGATGTTGAGGCGGAGCGGTTCGTCGTCGTGTGGAAGCTCAACCTGAACGCGCGCGCGGATGCCCATACGCCGCACTGTCTCATGCAGCAGCCGGGCGGCGACGTCGGCCTCATCGTCCGCGGTGAGCTCAACGCCTTCCTCGTCTGAAGTAGCCTCAGCGGCTTCGTCCTCTTCGTACGCAGCCGTAGGGGTCCCTGTGGGTGCAGCCACCTCGGGAGCCACGGGCTCCTGCTTGCGGGGGCCGGGAGGCGGCTCCACCGGCTTCTTGGGCACACGCTTGGGGGTGAGGCGCACCTTGGCCTGGCCTGGCCGGAAGCCGAGAAGCGTGCGCGCTCCGTCGGAGAGTATCTCTATGTCCACCTGCTCACGACGCAGGTTGAGCTGTTCGAGGCCCTTTTCAACGGCCTCGTCTAGAGTGCGGCCGGCAACCTCAATTCCTTCTTCGCTTCCTGGCATTTCGTGCTCTCTTCTTAGGGGTCTGACGCGGCACCCTTGGCATCGAGGTCGCATCATCGTCATCCGCCTCGATCTCGGACGGCGAATCGTCTGCGGCCGCTGCGGCACCAACCGGTACGGGCTTGCTCCTTCCTCCGAGCAGGTACTGCTGGGCCATGGTGAACAGGTTGTTTGTCACCCAGTACAGCGCCAGTCCGGAGGGGAAGGTAAGGGCAAAGAAGCCGAACATGAAGGGCATGAACATCATCATACTGTTCATGGCCCCTTGGGTCTGATCGGTAGAAGTCGGGGACATCAGCTTCTGAGTGACAAGCTGAGTCACCACTGTGAGGATCGGAAGGACACCGTAGGCGGCCAGGTGGCCCCAGCCCTGCCAGTACTCCCCACCGGGCCACAACCAGCCTGTACCCACCGTGGTGTTGGGGAAGGAGAGATCTCGCAGCCAGAAAAACCCGCCGGTCAACAGGCCCGCGTTGGCGAGACTAATGAGGGCCTGGTAGAGCCCGATCCAGACAGGCAGTTGGATGAGTGAAGGAAGGCATCCCCCCATGGGGTTGACGCCCGCCTCCTTGTAGAGCGCCATCTGTTCCTGGGAGAGCTTCTCCTTGTTTCCAGCGTACTTCTTCTGTAGAGCCTGCAGACGCGGCTGCAGCTCCTGCATCCTCTTCGTGGACTCGATCTGGCGGATCGCCAGCGGCAGGGTGATGAGCTTGATGAAGAGGGTGAAGACGATGATGGCGAAGCCCCATGAGTAGGGAACGCCCCATCCCGCCATCGTTCCAGCAAGGAAGGTGAGTGCTGTCGAGAGAGGCCCTACGACTAGGGTCTGCCACATGTTATAGCTGTACCTCTAGCAGTCTGACTGTGGTTGGAGGATTCACGGCACCGGATCATACCCGCCGGCATGCCAGGGATGGCAGCGAGCCACTCGCCGAACGGCCATCAGGCCGCCCTTCCAGGGGCCGTAGCGCCGCACGGCCTGCTCGGCGTAAGCAGAGCAGGTGGGATAGAAGCGGCAGGCCGGCGGTTTCAACGGGCTGACAACGCGGCGATAAACGGAGATCGCCCATAGGAGGACGGAGGCGCTAACCCTCGTCACCATCGAGGCCCGCCTTTCGAATGAGAGAACCGAATGACTCACTGATCTCCTGGTAGCCCGACCCCACCGCCGATCTGGTGGCGATCACGACTACGTCAAAGCCCTCGCGGATGCTCTCGGCCCTGTGGCGGGCCGCCTCTCGCATTAGACGGCGCAACCGATTCCGGACCACGGCCTTGCCGAGACGCTTGCTGGTGACGAATCCGAATCGCGTGTGCTCCAGGCCGTTCGGCCGCACCAGCAGGACCAGCCTCGCATCTCGGTACGGCGTGCCCTGCCGGTGCGCCAGGCCGAAATCGGCCGGACTGGCTATGCGCCGCGATCGCTGCACACTCAGGCAGAGTCCCGCGAGGCGCCTACGGACAGGCGGTAACGGCCCTTGGCCCGCCGCGCCTGCAGCACCCGACGACCGCCACGAGTGGCCATACGACTACGGAACCCGTGCCGGCGCAGCCGACGGCGTGCCTTGGGTTGGTACGTGCGCTTAGTCATGTGATTCCCCGGTGATAAGTGCGTGTAGACCGACGGAGTATAGCGTGTGGTAGTGCTTGGCGCAAAGCCCGGCCAGAGCGACTGGTGCGGCAACTGTGGCGGAAGCTCGGGCAAGTGTATACTGTGTCCCAGTCGAGGCGCCGGAGAGGAACCCGGCGGGTGAAGCAGAGGAGGGCAGATGGGTCCCTTGAGTTGGATCAGGCAGGCCGCAATCAGGCAGACCCCGGAGAGAATGCCGGTACTCGCTCTGAGCGAGGAGTTTGATGTCCGCATGGCCGGCGAGGTCTACGAGAACTACTGCCAGGACGCTCTGGTGATGTCGCGCGTCGCCGTCGACAGCGTGCGCCGATTCGACTACGACTGGGCCTGGCTGCAGGTGGACGACTGCATCGAGTTCGAGATCCTCGGCGTCGGTACGGTGGGAAGCGGCGATGTGCTGCGCGCTACGGTGGACTACCTGCCCGCCACTCGCGAAACCCTTGACAGCCTGCGAGTGCCCGACTTCCGCCATGAGGGTCGGGGTCCGGCCTACCTAGAAGCTCTCAGCCGCGTCCGGGACGCCTTCGGCGACGACAAAGTCGTAGTCGGACGGACTGCCGCCCCGTTCTCGTCCGTGGGGCTGCTCTTTGGGCTAACTCAGAGCATGATGATGCCGTACGACGACCCGGGGCTCCTCCAGGACACAGTCGATTTCTTGGCCGAAGTCCAGATTGAGTTTGGGCGCCGCCAGTTCGAGGCAGGAGCCCATGGTCTCTGGTTCGGCGACTGCAATGCCGGCTCGCACCTGCTCTCTCTGGAGCACTACCTGGAGTACGCCTTCCCAGCGGCGCAGCGGGTGGCTCAGGCGTATCGGGAGATCGGGCTGCTTGTCTTCTACCATGCCAGTGAGGACGATCCGCGGTTCCTCCGAGAGATGGCGCAGCTGGGCGTCGACGCCGTAAGTGTCGGAGAGCACGGGGATGTGGCGGCAGCCCGCTGCGACGCGCAGATTGGCGGAGTCACGTGCCTAATGGGCAACGTTGACCCTATTCAGGTCCTTCAGCTTGGCACAGAGGACGAAGTGCGGCAGGTGACTTCCGCCCTGCTACGCGACGTGAGCGCCAAGGGCGGTCACCTCATGAACTCCGGTGAGATGGTGCCCCGAGCTACTCCCGAGGCGAACATGCGCGCCTACGTCGAGACGGTGCGCGGATTCAGGGGCTGACCGCGCGCGGCCGCACTACGGGCAGCCACCTGACAGCTGCAAGGCGCTCCGCGTTCATGATGCAGGAAACCGCGTGCACGAGCACGCCGGCCTGTGCGGCCTCGCCGAGGGCGGTGGCGAATACCGCGTCCTGCTCTAGGTTGGGCGCGAACGTGCTGACGTCGTCCCTCTGAACCACGAACAGGACTGCGGCCGTGCCGCCCTCCTGCGCCACCTGAGTCAGGTGGCGCAGGTGCTTGGCGCCGCGGACCGTGGGGGCATCGGGGAAGCGCGCTTGATCGCCCACCGCGAGGGTGACGCACTTCACTTCCGCCCAGCCGCACTGCCCGTCGCCGCTCTCCAGGCGGAAGTCCAGCCTGCTGTCGCCAACAGTGACCTCCGCGTGCACTTGCGAAAGATGGTTGAGGCCGGGGACCCTCCGGCCCTGCAGCAGCAGCGATGCGAGCCGGTTGGCGAGGCCGGTGTCGATGCACACCCAGGTGTTGCCGCTCGGTCGCTGGTGCCGAACTCCGACCAGCGTGAATCGGGTGCGGCGGGTGCGGGCCGGCTGAGCCGGCTGCAACAGCACCTGGGCGCCTGGAATGAGCAGTTCCGCCAGCCGGCCCGAGCTGGGGACATGTGCCAAGGCCGGCCGCCCTCCGATCAGCACCTCGGCCAGGAAGCGGTTCTCGCGGAGCACCAATTCCGCCGGAACCAGTGGGGGGCGAAACTCATGCTCCGCCAACACCGCGCTCAAGGCTCGGGCACCAGTGCGAGCAGTTGCTCGTAGGTGGAGATGCTTCGCACTCTATGCACGAACTCCCCCAGGCTACCGGAGTCCTCGCGAAGGCGCTTGAGGCGGGGGAAGATGTGGTCCTCTGTAGGCGCAGCGGGGTCCGTGCGGTAGGACCCATGAAAAGCGAAGTATGCCTGGTTCAGCCGGCGGATGGGGTGGCCGTTCTCGACGAAGAGGAGGCGGCGTTCTTCCATGTACCGCTCCGCCTCGTCTATCCTGCCCGCGGCCAGTAGCTCGTCCACCCGGGCACGAGTGTGCCGCATCTCCTTGCCGAAATCGAACGCGTCCTCCGGCACGCTGTTGGTTAGCGGAGCGTTGGAGTAGAGACCGTCTGCCTGGGGCACAAGCTCGGGGTAGAACCGGGCCATCGCCCGAGCGCCGATCTCGTCACCCACCAACGTCGCCACAGTCTCATTGATAGCCGTCATGTCGGAGTCGGCCAGGTAGGCTCGGCCCAGGGGGTAGAGCTCCAGGTATACATGCACCCACTCGTGAGCGACAGTGGCCAGGATCCAGTCGAGCCCGGCGGTGTCCACGAGCATGGCGGGCCAGGTGGAGAAGCCCCCGGTGCCCGCCACCAGGGCGCTGGTGTTCTCCAGGTCCGCTTCCAGGGTCGCCTCCAGTTCCTCCCGCTCGGCAATGGAGAGGGCGGGCTCCAAGTACACTCCCAAGCGCGTTCGTATTTCGTCGCGAGGGGAGAGAACTAAGTAGGCCGGCGTCTCGGTGAAGTCGAATGCCGGGGGTGGCAGGGGCGTTCCCAGCCAGCCGATGTCGTCCTCGGCGATGATCGCCGCCACTTGTGACTCTATGATGCGCTCCACAGTGGGCGAGATCTCCGCCTGTTGGGAGCGCAGAGCAAAAAGGGCACGCTCCAGCCTGGCGACGGCTGCCTCAGACGCCCCCTCTGCTGCCATCTTCTCGCTCTCGTCCCGGAGCCGTGCCATGACCTGGGCGGTCCCCACATACCGTAGCACCAGACCGCGGGAGCTCTCGCTTGCCGCGTCCGGCACCCAAATGGTGACACGACCGGCGACCTCGGCGGCGGCCACCTTGATCTCGTAGCGGACCAGGTCGAAGGCGCGGTCGCCGACCTGCGCCTTCACCAACCCCTCGTAGGACGGGTCTCCACCGCCGCAAGCGGCCATCATCCCCAGAAGAAGCAACGGCAGCAGCAGGCGCGGCCCTATCCCAGTATGGCGCCGTGGACAGCTCGCCGCGGGCGCCTGTGGCGGTGCGTTGACGTATCTACCAGCGCTCAGGCGCACCTATCCACTCACCGCCGAGAGATCAGAACGGAACCTATGCCTTGGCTCACCGTTATTGCGGCCCGCGCCTCTGCCTGGTAGTAGCCCGGCGTGAGCACCACGTCCTCATTGCGGATCAGGTCCCCGCTGAGGCTGGTGCTCGTCAGGCCGGCGTCCAGCTCGAGACGGGCCTCGACCGATTCGGGCAACACCAGCTCAAGCTGGCCCAAGCCGCCGTCGACTCGCGCCTCGAAGTCGGCGACGGAAGGGAGCACAACGGTACATTCACCCAGGCCGACGTCCAAGGTGAGTGAGCGAATCTCGAGCCCGCTGAGGTCGATCTCGCACTTGCCTACGCCGATCTCGATCTGAAGATCAGTCGGCACTCCAGGCGCCAGCTCCGCCGCCCACTCCGGAGTGCGGCTCAGGGAGCTGGACCAGAAGCGCACGATTTCGCCTGAGTAGGCGACCTCGACCTCAGCGCGCGCTTCCTCAAGCGCGAAGGTCTCGCGGACCGCCGAGCCCGGGTCCGGCGAGATCGATAGATCGAGGAGAGAGGCCGACTCGGCCGCCGCACCCAGCCGCAGCGATGCCAGCGCCGGCTGCAGCGTCACGCTAGCCGCTTGCGCCTCTTCCACGGGATAGGTAAGCAGACGGGAGGATGCAGCCACAATCGGCTCGGTACGCTCCCCGAAGAACACGATGGCGCCGGCGAGCAGACCCACTCCCACCAGCACGCCCAGAAGCAGTCTCATGAACGATGTCCGATCCAGGACCAGGTCAACCCCCAGAGCTATCACGGCCAAAGGCCAGGCGCGCGCGGCCACGCCCCAGGCCGACCAGTCCACCAGTCCCAGTCCCTGCGCCAAGAGGGCCGCTCCGGCCGCGCTCACCAATACTGCGGCCGCCATCCTCCGGTATTCGACAGCCAGATTGACGCCCGCGGAGAGGATGAAGATCGGGATCAGGAGGAGCGCGACACGCCACAGTGTCCAGTCGCCGTGCCCGGCGTTCAGCCAGAGAGCGACCGACCCCACGAGTATGAGCGTGAGCGGAAACGATGTGTCCTTCCCTCGGCCGCGAGGCTCCATGAGTCACCTCCACACGCAGGTTCGATGGACCGCGCCGGTCACTCGGCCGGCGTCGCCGACATCCAATGATACGTCGATGTCGGTTTCCGAGCGACCCCCAAGCCAAGACACCCGGTACAGATACAAGACCGGCCTGAGGAAGGACGACTCGCACTCTGGAGAGCGACGCCGGCGGCCCGGCCGGCGGTCCCTATGCTCCAGATCCTGGAGCGTGACTCATCGGGTCCACCGTGGCCCACAGGATTACCGCACTGACACCAATGTGGTAGACTGGTCGGGCGAGTCATTTGCTGTAAGGAGGAATTCACCATGTTGGAGAAGGGCGATAAGGCCCCTCAGTTCGCGCTGTTGTCGGATACCGGTGAGCAGGTGAGCCTGGCTGGTTTCCGTGGGCGAAAGCTCGTTATCTACTTCTACCCCAGGGCCGGCACTTCCGGCTGCACGAGGCAGGCCTGCTCGATTCGTGACCTGTACCCCCGCATCACGGCGAAGGACATCGTCGTCATAGGCATCAGCCCCGACCTGCCCAAGGCGCTGGCCAAGTTCCGTGAGAACCACAGCCTTCCCTTCATCCTGGCGTCCGACCCGGATCACCAGGTCGCCGAGGCCTATGGCGCGTGGGGAACGAAGAAGATGTACGGCCGTGAAACCCAGGGAATCATCCGCAGCCACTTCGCGGTTGACGAGGAAGGGCTGATCCTAGAGGCGAAGTACAAGGTCAAACCAGAGGAAACTGCGGCTCTGGCGGAGAGCCTCCAGCAGGCGTAGCCGGACATCCAGCCAAGGGAGTCTCAGCGCCGGCCTGCAGTGGGCCGTCCTGCCCGGCTACTCGCCGGGCCGGAGGCCGGCGCTTCCTCTCGGGCAAGGGACTCGGGATCGACGTTGGCCAGCGCCTCTTCCGGCGTGAGCGTCGTGCGCGAGAAGATCTCGCGCACCGACTGGCGGGAGTAGATGGCGTAGACCTTGCGGGTAGTGCTGATGTCGGAGTGGCCGAGGATCTCCTGGATGGCTTCCAGCGGCGCCCCTTCGTCAAGCATCTGGCGGGCCCGGAAGTGGCGGAAGTCGTGCGGGGAGACGTCCATGCTGAGCGCGTCGGCCGCCTTCTTGACGGTCTGCCAGATGCTGACCTTGCTCAGCCGCCTGCCATGCGAGCGACCATGAGAGACGAACAGGGGTGGGTGGGTGTCCGCGCGCGCAGTGACATAGTCGCGGATGGCCTTCCCGGCCAGTCGGGTGAGGTAGATGAAACGCTGCTTCCCACCCTTCCCCTGCACCACGACCTCTGAAAGGCGGCCGTCGGCCACGTCCCGCCGGTCGAGCGACTGTACCTCCGCGATCCGGCCAGCGGTGGAGTACAGCGTGTGCACCAGGGCGCGGCTTCGTAGCAGCACTAGGCGGGATTGGCGCTCGCCGGCTGAGTCCCCATTCGGTAGTGGCTGCTCATCGTAGTAGCGAAGGATAAGGGGCAGGGCGGGGTCAGGCACTGGAGCAGGGTAGGGGACTCCCCGGCGGCCGTAGCGTAGCCTGGCACGCGCCTTCTCCAGGGAGAAGGTGGGCGGCAGCAAGTCGTGCACTAGCAGGTAGTCGATGAACCCAGCCAGCGCCGCCATGTAGGTGCGCACTGTGAAGCGGGAGTAGCCCCGTTCGCTAAGGTGTAGCCGGAAGTCCTCCAGGAGGCTCTCTTGCAGTTCGTCCAGCGACGGTTTGTCCAGTTCGCCGTCTCGCCCTTCGGCAAGGAACGCGAGCCAGGAACCGAGCCCGTTGGCGTACGTCCGCCGGGTGTTGGGCGCCAGTTCGCTTCGACTGAGATAGGCCTGGATCCCTTCGTCCACCGTTAGTGGCGAGGATTCTGGCGCAACGCCTGTCTGTTCGGATCGACTGGCTGAGGAATCGCCCGTATGCATGCGATAGGCAGGCCGCAATTGTTGTGCCAGACAGCCCCTGACGGGACTGCACATCTGCTTGCGAGCGGCAGTGCGCTCCACTATACTGTTATCCAATAGCCATTAGCAGCAGCGACGACGTCCTCGTCGCTGATCTGCCTTGAGGGGCGCCCAGGTGGTGACCGCCGGCAGCCGTTTGCCCCAATGATGAGATCTCTCGCCCACCAAGCCCACCAACCTCAGGCGGGCGGAAGGGCCGGCTGTCTTTGAGGAGGTCCATGACCACACGCTCAGCATCACCTTCGCCGAACCGTATGCAGGGCCTGACCAAGAACAGCATGAACCGCCAGTTAGGACTGGGCGCCGGGCTGGTCCGTGTGGTACGCTAGCGGCGGAGCGGAGAGCGAAGAGCTGCCTGCCGAGATCAAGGAGCCGCAGGTTCTCTACGACCAGATCCTCGCCGAAGTCGATGCCGGCAAGCGTAGCCATGTGTTCGACCAGGCCCACAAGCTGCATATCGGCGATGTTCGAGCGCTCGGTAAGCTGGGCGAGCCAGCCATCGGACGCTTCGGCGTTACCAAGAACGACGCACACAGCATGCGAGTCGAGGAGCCAGTTGGCTGGGAGCCGACGATAGTCTACACTTCCGCAGCCATGTTCAAGGCATAGCTGGCAGAAACAGCGGCCGCTCGCTATGCTACCGGGCAGCCAGCGGAGGGAAGAAGTCCTTCCCTCCACGCAACTAGGCAGACCAACGGGGGATGTGAATGCTCCGATACATCGCGCGTCGTTTCGCGTACATGATTGTGACGCTCTTTGTCGTGTCCATCATATCCTTCGTGATCATCCAGCTGCCTCCCGGTGACTTCGTCACTTCCTACGTGGCGCAGTTAGCTGCCATGGGTGAGTTGGTCGATCAGTCCGAGGTGGACGCCCTCCGCGCACGGTACGGTCTGGGGCAGCCGATCTACGTTCAATACGCCAAGTGGATGGGCGGGATACTGCAAGGTGACCTGGGCCGCTCACTGCAGTGGAACAAGCCGGTGCGAGTACTGATCGCAGACCGACTGCCCTGGAGCTTCAGCATCTCCCTCGTTTCGGTGGTGTTCGTCTGGATGATCGGTTTACCAATTGGAGTGTATTCCGCCACCCACCAGTACTCTATCCCTGATTACGTGGCCACGTTCCTGGGGTTCGTGGGGCTGGCGGTGCCCAACTTCCTCCTCGCGCTGTTGGCGTTGTGGTACTACTTCAACGCCACCGGCCAGGTGATAGTGGGGCTGTTCTCACCCGAGTACCTGATGGCGCCTTGGAGCGTCGGCCGTGTGGTCGACCTGCTCAAGCACCTCTGGATCCCGGCCTTGATCACCGGAACGGCAGGCACTGCCGGTCTCATCCGCACGGTCCGCGCGAACCTGCTTGATGAGATCCGCAAGCCTTACACCCTGACGGCTCGCGCCAAGGGGCTCACAGAGTCAAGACTGCTGTTCAAGTACCCGTTCCGAGTCGCCATGATCCCGTCAGTGTCGACGATCGGGTGGATGCTCCCGGGCCTGTTCGCCGGTGAGCTGCTGACATCATTTGTGTTGGGCATCCCCACTCTGTCGCCGATCTTCCTAGGGTCGCTGCTGAACCAGGACATGTTCCTGGCCGGCAGCATCGTCCTCATCCTTAGCGCCCTAACGGTGATCGGAACGCTGATATCGGACCTCCTGCTGGCGGTTGTCGACCCCCGAATCAAGGAGTCTGTCTAGGTGGAAGAGCAAGGCACCCAGATGGTCAACGACTTCGATACTGCCCCAGCCGAGGAAGCGGCAGCGGAGACGATCTTCGTGGCCTCGCAGTGGAAGCTGATCTGGTGGCGGTTCCGCAAGCACAAGCTGGCGGTGATCTCAGCGGTGGTACTGAGCTTCCTGTACATACTGGTGGTGTTTGCTGAGTTCTTCGCCCCGTATGATGCCACCCGCAGCGACAAGAACTACATCTACGCTCCCCCGCAGGCGCTCAGGTTCGTGGACGAGGAGGGGAAGTTCAGCCTGAAGCCGTTCACCTACGGGTACGCCGGCACCCTGAACATGAACACGCTCCGGGTGGACTACGAGGTAGATTACACCACCAAGTACCCCGTTCGGCTATTCGCCCATGGCGATGCGTACAAGCTCTGGGGTCTCTTCGAGACTGACGTGCATCTGTTCGGCACCGATAAGGGAGGCAGCGTGTTCCTCCTGGGCACCGACAAGCAGGGCCGCGACATGCTGTCCCGCCTGATCTTCGGCGGACGCATCTCGCTGTCGGTGGGCCTGCTGGGTATCGCCATCTCCTTCGTACTCGGCATTCTGCTCGGCGGCATCTCGGGGTACTACGGTGGCATGGTGGACGTTATCGTCCAACGTGTCATCGAGTTCCTGATGTCCGTGCCCACCTTGCCGTTGTGGATGGGGTTCAGTGCCGCTCTGCCGCCCACGTGGTCGGTCACGCAGACCTACTTTGCCATCGTGGTCATCCTTTCGCTGCTCGGGTGGACGGGCCTGGCCAGAGTGGTCCGCAGCAAGTTCATGTCTTTGCGTGAAGAGGACTTCGTCATGGCCGCCCGGCTTCTGGGCGCCAATGAACTGCGCATCGTGTTTCGACACCTGGTGCCGTCCTTCTCGAGCCACCTAATCGCCTCCCTCAGCCTCTCCATCCCAGGAATGATTCTGGGCGAGACGAGCCTCTCGTTCATCGGGCTTGGCCTGCAGCCGCCGGCCATCAGTTGGGGCGTATTGCTCAAGGAGGCACAGGCTATCCGAGTGCTGAACGAGGCGCCCTGGCTCCTGTACCCCGGGTTCGCGGTGGTGGTCGCCGTGCTGGCCTTCAACTTCCTCGGAGACGGCCTGCGCGACGCCGCCGACCCGTACGCAAGGTAAGCCGCGGCGATCCAAGCGCGGCCTGAATGGCCCGAGCAAGGGCGGCACTTCGATAGACGAAAACACACCCGTGGCAATGTGATCCACGGGTGCTCTGTGTCTGCCGACTGGGAAGCACTCACCAGGTCGCCCGACTAACTATTAGCCATGTGTAGTATCGGCTCCGGCCTAGTTGTCAGTAGGTCCGAAGGAGGCCTGGGGGACGCAGTGACGGCTCGGACTCAAGCATGACCGGAAACGCCTTTTTCGCCAGCTTGCCGCTTGTGGCAGTCCTGGCCCTGATGCTTGGCGCCCGTTGGAGCGGCGCTCGGGCTGGGATCGTCGGCCTTCTGCTGGCGCTGCTGATCGGGTGGGCGCGGTATGGCGTGACTCTGCCGGTGGCACTGGTCTCCCAAGTGCGGGGGCTGGCGCTTTCGGCCTACATTCTTTACATAATCTGGACCGCACTTGGGCTGTACCACCTAGTGGGGGAGGTGGGAGGCGTCGCCGGCCTCCAGGCCGTCACGGCTGCCTGGGTGCCAGACAGGATCGCCGCCGCGCTTCTGTACGCCTGGTGCCTAAGCGGGGTTCTGGAGGGAATTGCCGGGTTCGGAGTACCCCTGGCGGTGGTGGCCCCAATGCTGATCACCCTCGGCGTCAGCCCGCTCACTGCGGTAGCGGCTACCGCGGTCGGGCATGCCTGGTCGGTCACCTTTGGCGACATGGGGGTAGTGTACCAGGCCCTTCTCTCGGTGTCCGCTACACCGGGCGGGAGGATCACGCCTGCTGCCGCCGCGCTGATGGGTGGGGTATGCGTCGCCTCGGGCTGGGTGGTCGCGACGATGCTCGGCATTCGCGCCGGCACGACACTGGTGCGCGTAACAGCGGTAGGGATAACAATGGCGGCGGTCCAGGCGGCCCTCGCCTTCGCGGGCCTCGCCCCGGTGGCAGCTATCGGGGCCGGCCTCGCGGGTATGGCGGTCGGGTTCATCCTCCTTGGCGTCAAGACTCCAACTCGGTCGCGGCCCTCGTCGAGTACGGCCAGCCTTGTCCCACTGGCGCCCTATCTGCTGGCAGCGCTGCTCCTCGCGATACCATCGCTCTTCCCCGGCGTAACCAGGGCCCTGGCAGGCTCAACGACAGCCGTAACGCTTCCCGAGGTTTCCACGAAGCTGGGCTGGGTGACCCCGGCGGGAACCACCAAGCCCATCCAGTGGCTCCTTCATCCCGGATCAGTAATGCTGCTTGCCCTCGGCCTGACCGCTGTCGCCGCCGCGAAGGCGGGCCGGCTGGACGGGGACGCGGGCCGGCGGGTGTGGCGGCGGACTCGTGGGGCGGCGGCGCCGACGTCTGTAGGTGTCACCCTGATGATCGGCCTGGCCATGGCGATGGATCACGCCGGCATGACCCAGGGCCTGGCGCGGGCGGCCGGCGACGCAGTGGGGAGGGCCTATCCATTGCTGTCGGGGCTGGTGGGTCTGCTGGGCGCGCTGGCGACGGGAAGCAACACCAGCTCGAACGTGTTATTCGGCGCCCTCCAGGAAGGGATGGCCGGGCTCCTGAACCTCGATCCCGCCTGGCTGCTGGCCGCCCAGACGGCGGGCGGGGCACTGGGGAGTATGGTAGCCCCGGCGAAGCTGGTGCTGGGCTGCGCTGCCGTAGGGCTTGCCGGCCGCGAGAGCGAGGTCCTGCGCCGGACCGGTCCAGCCGCCATTCTGCTTGGCATGGCGGTGGGAGCCGTCGCCCTCACTCTGGCCTAGGCGAAAAGAGCAGGGAGGTCGACGTGACCTCCCTGCACTCGGGTCGCCGGGGGATAGGTGACCTAAAGGGCGATGCTCTTGAACTGGGGCAGATAGGCCTCGTTCACCTGAAGCATCTCGCGCACCATGTCCTTGATCTCGGCCAGCGACAGCACCGCGGCGGTGAGCGGGTCGTAGGCGATGGACTGATACACGAGAGTGGTGTCGCCCGTCAGAGCCGCCTCCACCGCCATCTCCTCCGAGGCGACGCTGATGTTCACCAGTGCCGCGCACTGGGGCGGCAGCGCGCCGACGTGAATGGAGTTCAAGCCGTTCCGGTCGGCGTACACCGGCACCTCAACGCATACATCGTTCGGTAGGTTGGTGATGAGGCCCTTGTTGGGGACATTGCCGTTGAAGCGGTATGGTTCGCCACCGAGGTAGGCATTGATGATGTAGGCTGCATACTCGTGCCCCCGGGTGAGATCGATCTCGTTGCTCGGATCGATCCAAGCCCGGAACGTGTCGCGCCACGAGTCCTCACGCCCCATGTAGCTCTTGAGGATGTAGGCGTACTCGCCGGGGTTCCAGCCTGTTCCGGTGATGCAATACTTGTCGATGAGGTCCTGGCGCTTGCGGAACCACCAGTTGTACTCGGAGTTGTGACCGCTGGACTCCGTCACGTAGTACCCGGTGAATTTGAAGATCTCATTGCGGACCAGCTCATGGTTGTAGATCTCAGGCCTCTCAACCGCCCGGCGCAGAAGGGGGTAGGCGTCCTCTCCCTTCCAGCGGTAGTCCACGAAGAAAGCCTGGTGGTTGATGCCGGCGCAGGTATAGGTGACCTCGTCCATAGGTGCACCGATCCACTGAGCAAGCATCTCGGCAGTGCCCTGGACGCTGTGGCAGAGGCCGCTCAGGAGGATGAATGACTCTCTCTGCATCGCCCGGCAGAGCATCGCCATGGGGTTGGTGTAGTTCAGCAAGATCGCCTTGGGGCACAGCCGCTCCATATCGCTGACGATGCTGAGCATGACGGGAATGGTGCGGAGGGCACGGAAGATACCCGCCGGGCCGCGCGTGTCGCCAACATTGATATCGACTCCGTACTTCTTGGGAATCTCAATATCATGGCGCCAGACACTCACGCCGGCTGCAAGGATGGTGCAAAGCACTGCGTCCGCGCCACGCAGAGCCTCTTCCCGGTCGTCTGTAGCCTCGACCTTGGCAGGAGTCCCACTGGCCTCTACGATGCGCTTGACCGCGCGATACGCGAAGTCCAGCCGCTCCTTGTCGATGTCCATCAGGCAGATGGTCGCGTCTTGAAGCAGCGGGAAGGTCAGGATGTCGCGCACCAAGCTGCGCGTGAACCCGAGGCTTCCTGCACCGATGAAAGCGATCTTAGCCATGGCCGGCTACCTCCGGTGAGATACAAGCAACGAGAGTATAGACCAGACACCGACGACCTGTCACGACGACGCGCAGCGGACACTCGCGGCCGATTCTGGCGTTCTGCCGCTCAGGTCGCTCGCGCGCACGCGTGCGGACACCGGAGTTGACCCAGTGCGTGTCTGCGCTGGGGACATCGAGTCAGGGGAGCGTCCCGGCCGCCACACTCCGGATGTATAGAAGATAATGTGTATTATCTTGCATTAGCGCCTTGGGACCGGTGGAGCCGGCAAGTTGCTCACTTGTTCGCTCCGGCAGTCCACGTGCGAAGCCGAAGACCTAGATCGGCGGCCGGAACGACGCAATCCCCAGCCGCCGGCGAGCGTAGACCGTGCCATCCGGCGCGACCGTAATGGGAGCGCTCAACTCGCCGGCGGCGGCATCGTACTGGATCAACTCGCCACCGTTGGTCGAGTCGTAGCGTGTTAGTCTACCGTTGAGGACCATCCAGATGTCTCCTCCGGAGCCGCGCGCGCAACCGTTTCCGCCGATTCGCCCCGGCTCGCACACCACCTCGACCGTGCCTGGCCGCGGGTCCCACAGGTAGAGCTTGCCGCCCGCGGATGCCAACACCCGCGCCTCCGGCAGCAGGACTACCCAGGACACCGTGGCCTCGTCCAATAATTCCTCCTCGGCAATGATATGGTTAGTGAACACATTCCACAGAAACACCTTGGCCCACGAGCCCCTGCAAGACACGCCGTTCGAGTGGATGGACGTGCCGACACAGAGGTGACGCCCGTCTCCGTCCAGGGCGGTGATGGCATGGCCGAGAATCGGATCGCGGATGACCTCCAAGGCGCCGGTAGTCGGATCGTAGAACGACAGCGCCCCGCCGGCTATCCCGTATCTAGCCATGGTGCCGATGGCCAAGCGTCCGTCCGGCGCCCAGGCGATCCCAGCGCAAGGACGGTACTGGTCGTGGCCGATTCGGGCGAACTCGCGAGGGTTGGCATCCATTGCGGTGCCCGGTCGCCACGGCGCCCGCGGGTCAAAGCGAGACAGCACCGCCTCGACGTAGGAGGCCATCAGGAGCGATCCATCGCGTTCCTCAAGGTCGTAAACCTCTCCTCCGACCTCTACCACCGGGCCGTAGCTCTCGGCCGTTTTGCCGCCACCTACTACCCGGAAGATGCTCTGTCCCAAATGGTAGCTTCCCCACACGTCGCCGTTCGACAGTGCCTTAAGCCCCAGGGCCGCGATGTAGGCTCCTTGCGCCGGCAGTGGGCGAACTTCGACCCGGCCGCTGACTGGATCTGCGGTCCAGTAGTCCCGGCTGCTCTGGCCGACAAGGCGGCCCTCTTCGTCCAGAGACGCGGACGTACCGGGCAGATCCGGTAGGCGTAGTGAGGGCCAGACCGCCTGCCTGGCGCCCCCAGGCAGGAGCCATTCCTCAACAGCTCCGCCTCTCACGCCCAAGAGCAGGCTCCCGGTAGGCCCCGTGCCCAGGACAACCGGATCGTTCGCGTCCTCCCACGGAAGGCACTCGATAAAGGATCCGGCCGACCAGTCGTACACGGCCAGAGCTCGAGAGCCCGTCCGCGGATCGCGTACGGTGTAAACCAGGTGGTCGCCCACCCGGTAAGGCTGGCCCCAATTGCTGGGACCCTGCAGCCAGCCCGGGGTCAGGCATTCGGTCGCCCCGGTGCCCGGGTCCACCAACAACAGCCGTGAGCGGTGGCAGCCGACTAAGCAAGCCATGCGACCGTCCGGTAACGATTCCACCCAGCGCAGGTACATCTCGTCCTCAGCGAGTCGAGCGACCGACTCGATCCGATCCTCTCCCGGGAGGAAACGCAGCAGTCGACAATCGGGATAGGTTCCCAGGTAGATGGCGCCGTCTGAGGCCTCCGTCAGGTCGCAGAGGACCGACTCCCGCCCCGGAACTGGATCCCAAGCGACCGCCAGCGGCGCGAATCGTCGGTTAATGGTGTCGAAGCCAAGCAGGCGTCCCGTCCCATATCCCGCGATGTACACCCGGGCATCACGGCCCTGGAGCAGGCTCCACGCCGTCAGTCCCTCGGGGAACTCATACTCATCGGCCACGCCGTTCCTGTGGTCAAGCACTATCAGCATGCCGCGCTCGGTGCCATAGCTGGCCATATACAACGCCGGCCGCCCCAACCTCCTATCCTGCACCAGCGCGCGCCCCTGAACACAGAGCACACGCCCTGCCGGCCCCTCGTCGACCAGGGTGCCGCCGGACTCTAGCCTGATTCGCATATCACCTCCCCGCAGGTGCCGAGCGGACTGGCGGGCGACCCCCCTTGCCCGGGCCTCATGATAGGTCGCTGCCCCCCGAGCGCGCCAGAATGCCGATGCGCGGGGCGGACAGATCCCTGAACGGCTATCGCTCAGTGGCAGCGCCAATCTGCCTCACCTATACTGACCGAGAGTAGCAGCCAGACGCAGCGTGGATTGGTGCGGATTGTGTCGGACAGATCCTGACAGAGAGTTCATGACCGAGGCTCTGAAGGAGGCAATGCGCGCCATCGAGCATGGAGACGTGCCCATCGGCGCGGTGGTAGTGGCCGGCGGCTGCATCGTGGGTCGCGGCCACAACGAGAAAGAACTGCGGCCTGATCCCACAGCTCATGCGGAGATCATCGCCCTGCAGCAGGCAGCCAGAGCCCTGGATGCGTGGCGCTTGCTTGACTGCACCCTATACTGTACCATGGAGCCGTGTCTCATGTGCGCCGGCGCTATGGTGCAAGCCCGTCTTGGCCGCCTGGTCTACGCGGTGGACGACCCGAAAGCGGGCGCGGCAGGCAGCATCCTCGACTTGCTGCGCATGCCCTTCCTCAACCATCGAGTTGAGGTGGTGCGTGGACTGATGGCCACCGAGGTGGAGGCGGAGCTTCGCCGCTTCTTCGTGGGCTTGCGCAGTCCGTAGAGACAGAGAGCGGCATCACGGGAAGGTGCCAGAGCGGTTGATCGGGGCGCTCTCGAAAAGCGTTGTGGGGGAGACCCCACCGTGGGTTCGAATCCCACCCTTCCCGCCAAACGATGGGTCCGGCTCGGTCGCGCTCCTGCACGCGCGGCTCGGAAGCCGGGCCCGCTTTCCTTAATGGTCCCGTCGCTACCCGACGCGGACCCCTCCCTCACGCGGAAGAGCGCCCGCGGAACGGCCACTGCACTACCCAGCTGCTGCGGACGGTACTACACTGCGGCATCACCGTCCGGAACGGGAGAAGCGCCATGCCTGTGGAGATCGTCGGCCGCCTCATCGCCCGAGTCGATGAGGAGCGAATGCGCAGACGCCTGTTCCACCTGTCCAGCCAACCCCTACCCTTTCGCAAGGCCAATGCCACGCTTCCGGGCCATGAAAAGAGCACACTGGCAGAGGCCGACGACTTCATCGCCGGCTGCCTGACGGAGTCCGGCTACGACGTGCGATTCGAGGCTTGTCAGGTGCAGGCATTCCGCTGTGACGCCGCCAAGCCTCCATCCGAGCAGTACTCGCCGGCCGCGCCCGAGGACCCCTGGTACGCGGTCCACAACCTGTATGCGGAACGCAAGGGCCGCTCGCGACCCGGCGAGATCGTGCTCCTCATTGCCCACAAGGACTCGCAGAGCTGGAACAACTCGCCCGGCGCCTATGACAATGCCGTGGGAACCGTTGCTCTACTGGAGATGGCGTCGCTCTTGGGCGAATGGACCCCGAACCGCACTCTTCGCTTCCTTTTCTGCAACGAGGAGCACATCCCCTGGACGAGCAACGTCGCGGCGCTGGCGGCCCAGCAGCGGTCAGACAACTTAGTGGCCGTACTCAATACCGATTCCCTGGGCGGGAAGGCGGCCTCACAGGCCGGCAGCTTCACTAACGTCACACAATACGCCAGCCCCGAAGGTAAGCGCATTGCCGACCTAATGGACGCAGTGAACCGCCTGTACGGTCTTGGGCTACAGCAGTCGGCGCAGTTCACCGAGACGCCGGGCGATGATCATGGCGTGTTCTTCCGGCACGGCTTCCGCGCCTCCGTGATGAACCTCGGCTCTCTGCCCTACGCCGACCCCAACTACCACCTCGTTACCGACACACCGGATAGGGTAGACATGGCCAACGTCGTGGCGTCGACGCGAGCCGTGTTGGCAACCGCTCTGATACTGGCGCTCGCGGCGGAGGACGACCCGGCGTTTGTATAGGCCCTAGCGGACGTTCATGCGCTCCCAGCTCTCCGCCGCTCCCACGTGGGGAAAGGAAAAAGCACGGACCAGTGGTCCGTGCTTCCACACTTATGTCTACCATGCTCGGTCGCTAGATCAGGCCGACCGCCTTGCCTACGGCATGGAAGGTGTCCAGCACTCTGTCGAGTTGTGCATCAGTGTGTGTCGCCATGTAGGAAGTGCGGAGCAGCGACTTGCCGGCAGGTACTCCCGGCGGGATCACGCAGTTGGTGTAGACGCCGGCATCGAACAGGGCCTTCCAGGACATGATCGTGGCCTCGTCGTCGCCGATGTAGATCGGCGATCGGCGTCCCTGGTCTTGCCGACGTTGAAGCCCACGTACCGGAGCGCATCCGCGCGGCTATGGCCAGGAGGCGCCCGTACGCTCGGGCTCCTCGATCATGATTGTAGAGCTGCTCGCGGCGGCGGCCACGTTGCTGGCCGGTGCGCTGGCGCTGGCGATGAGGCTGCGCGCCATGTGCTTAGGAATGTTTAGTGGATTACCTGATCGTCTCCGGCGATGAAGCCGCCGAGAGAGGCGGTCTAATTTTGGAGAACGTGCCCATTATGAGGCCCACGTCCTCGGTTACCCTCCCGAAGTGAGCACAGGGCCCCACGACCTCTACACCTGCACCGTGAGCGTCGTCCACCATCAGTCGAGCGCCGTGCTTCTTGCAGACTCCCACCATCTCCGGGAGCGGCGCAAGGTCGCCCCCCATGCTATACACGCCGTCCACCACGACCAACTTGCCGGCGCCCTCATCGCAGCCTGATAGGACACGCTCTAGGCTCGAGAGGTCGTTGTGGAGGAAACGCTTCATCTCGCCGCGAGACAGCATGCAGCCGTCGATGATGCTCGCATGATCTTCGCGATCTGTGATCACCGCGTCGCCGCGACCCACAATCGCGGAGATGGCGCCGAGGTTGGACTGGTAGCCGGTCGAGAAGACGAGCGCCGCTTCCTTGCCGACGAACTCCGCTAGCCGCCGCTCCAACTCCACGTGAATGGTCAGGGTGCCGTTGAGGAAGCGCGAGCCCGTGCATGACGGCCCGTACTTCGCCACCGCATCGATCGCCGCCTGACGGACCCGTGGATCAGTGGTGAGGCCCAGGTAGTTGTTGGAACCGATCATCACCAGCCGGTGACCGTCGATGACGACCTCCGTGCCCTCTGTGTCCTCCAGCGGGATGAAATACGGGTAGTAGCCGCCGGCCATCGCCGCTCGAGCGGCAGTGAAATCGTAGCACTTGGAGAGTATGTCCACGGAGACCTCCGCCAGCGTCTGTTGTTGACGAGCCTGGAACCGCATCCATCATATCCCCTACCCGTCCTGCCCACAAGCGGGAATCGGCCCCAGAACCGGACGTACTGATCACTTGCCGCTGGTGGTCCCGCGGGCAACTCCGAGCCTCAAGTACCTTAGCTTGAGGCCGTCGCAGGGGTGGCATATAACTTGCAGATCCGACGTAACATAGCCTCATTGCGGGAGGATAGCTTGGCCGTTGGCCCACAGGGAGTGGAGAGTCTTCGGGAGCGACTGGACGCGCTTTGTCTAGACGCCTTTCTGGTGACTCTTCCCGTCAACATGCGCTACCTCGTCGGCTTTACCGGCGATCTCGGTCTTCTACTTGTCACCAAACAGGCGGTGGAGCTTGCCGTCGATCCCCGATACACCGAACACGCACGCCGCGAGGTCGGAGGCGTCCCAGTGCGGGAGGTGCGTGGCGAATGGGCCAAGGGCCTGGGTGATATGCTTGCCGGCCACGGCGTTGCCAGCCTCGGGTTCGAGGGCGACGAAGTCACCGTGTCTCAGCTGGCACGATGGACAAAGCAGCTGGGCGACTCTGTCCGCCTGGAGCCCCACAGCGGCATCGTTCAGACGCTGCGCGCTCGCAAGAGCCCCGAGGAGATCGAGGTGCTCACGCAGGCTCTGGCACTGACCGACGACGCCATGGCGGCACTGCGGGACTGGCTGCAGCCAGGCATCACTGAGCGCGAGGCGGTCTGGTTCGTGGAGTCGTACATCCGCACACATGGCGGCGAGGCAGTTGCCTTCGACCCGATCGTTGGCGCCGGCCCCAATGGAGCCATGGCGCACGCTCGACCAAGCGACCGTCCCATCGGTCGGCAGGAGCCCATCGTGGTGGACATCGGCGCCCGAGTGGACGGGTACCATGGCGACCTGACCCGGACGATCTGGTTCGGAGAGCCGACGGAGAGATTCGCGGAGCTGTACGCCCTCGTGCTGGAAGCTCAGCTGGCCGCCGAAGCCGGCATCAAGGCCGGGATGAGCGGCAAGGAGGCCGATGGGCTGGCGCGGTCGGTCATCGACACAGCCGGGTACGGAGAGCAGTTTGGTCACAGCCTCGGCCACGGGGTGGGCCTGGCCATACACGAGGAACCCCGGTTGTCTCAGTTGTCGGATACGGTGCTTGAGGCAGGCAATGTGGTCTCAGTTGAGCCCGGAGTCTACTTCCCCGGTTGGGGAGGCATTCGCGTAGAGGACGTTGTTGTGGTCGAAGAGGGGCGAGTCCGAGTTCTGACCCGCGCATCCAAAGAGCCCTGGCTAGCCGCATAGGCTGGGAGGAAGACACATGAGCAGTTCGGCCGTTTGGAGTAGCACCCCCGCCCCTACTCGGGTCCGCCCACCGAGACGGCAGCGTGTAGGCGGATTGAGCGCCAACCTGGGCAACCCGGTCACGACCTATCTCGTGATTGGCTTCGTGGTCGGGCTTCTCGTGGGGCTGCCGGTCCTGGGATGGTGGCTATGGCCGGTGCATACCAGCAACGCCGTCCCATCTGACCTGGCTCAGGCCTACCGTGAGGCCTACGTCGCCATGGCGGCGGACTCCTACGCTCTGAGCGGCGATCTGGCGCTGGCCAAGGCCCGGCTCAGTTCCTGGAGCCCCGAGGAATCGGCCCGCATCGTCGCGTCTCTGCAGGAAGCGGCCGCAGCGTCCGGCAGCACCGTCCAGACGACGCGGCTCCAGCAGCTAGCGGCGGATCTGGGCCTGCTTGACGGTTCCGCGGCCGCCGCTGCCGCAGCCAATGCCGGTTCCGCCGGAGAGGCGGCGGCCCGCGCTGCGGCGCCGCAGGCCGTCGGCGCTAGCCCCTTGCTGATCGCCGGTGCGGTGCTCCTGGCGAGCGGCCTTGTTCTGGGAGGCTTCCTGGTTCGTCGTCAGGGTGGACTGGAGAAGTTCACCGCGGCCGTGAAGAACGTATACTCCCGTGCCCCGAAGCTGCCGCACGCGGACCTCAGCGCACTACGGCGGGCCGGGGCCCGCAGACGGGAGGACGGCCACGGCCTCACGACGCCCTCAGTGCCATCCGCCGCCGCCGAACCTGAGGCTCTGTTCGAGTCTGTCGAGGATGACGACGAAGCCAGCCTTGAAGACGTACTTGCGATGCTGGCGCAAGAGGTGGAGATCGACGAGCGGGACGAGACGCCAGCCGGATTCAGCGATGTGGAGACCGTCCCGGTGGCTGAGCCGAGGCATATCGCCGA
Organism: Anaerolineae bacterium; assembly: GCA_040768685.1. Classification (GTDB taxonomy): domain Bacteria; phylum Chloroflexota; class Anaerolineae; order DRVO01; family DRVO01; genus Ch71. The sequence continues at coordinate 1,437,488 of JAXGMM010000001.1, read as the reverse complement.
CGACGCCGACAGCATCGGCGTGTTCATGGCCACCTACCGCCACGGGTCCGACGACATGTTCGACACCAGCTACTACCTTTCCAAGGACGGCGAGTTCCTGGGTGAGGCAGGCGTCGGCGTGGCCGAGACGATCGGCGATGCAAGCCCAGAACAAGCCTGCGCCATGGAGCTTTGGCTCTTCGACAAGGGCGACATCCGCACTACCACCAAGCTCCTGGTCACCGACTATGCCCTCGATGATCCCGACATCCGCGAGATGCTGGCGGGCAGGGGCGAGTTGGTTCGGGCCAGTGCCGGGCAGACTATCCGCTTGGAGACAGCCGGACTCCGAGCGCAGATACAGGTGCTGAGCATCAAGTACGGGGACGCGCCCCAAGCGCCGGCACGCTCGTACTTCCAGGAGCTCACCCTAGAGACGAGGGTACACAGGAAGTAGAGCCGGCCGCCACCGCATAGCGGCAACTCAACGAAAAAGGCCCCTTCGGTCAGACGAGACCGGAGGGGCCTTCCTCCGCACTTTCAGAGCGTGCTGCGCTTGCGGCGTCCTACCGAGCGCCGCGAACCTCAGCAGCGGCAGTTACGATGGCGATGAAGTCGTCGGCCTTCAGAGCAGCTCCGCCGATCAGGCCGCCGTCGATATCAGGCTGCTGAAGCAGATCTCGCGCGTTCGCGGCGTTCATGCTGCCGCCGTACTGCACACGCATGGCTTGAGCCACATCCGTTCCATACAGTTCCACCACGGTGCCGCGTACCACGTCGGCGATCACCTGGTTCGCTCCCTCGGCCGTCGCGGCCCGGCCCGTGCCGATAGCCCAAATGGGCTCGTAAGCGATAACGAGGGATCGCACCTGCTGCCCGGTAAGGCCGGAGAGCACTCCGCGCACCTGAGCGGATACCACCCGAGCAGTATCGCCACGTTCGTTCTGCTCCAGATCCTCACCCACGCAGATGATGGGAATCAGGCCGTGCTTGAACGCCGCGTGCACCTTCTGGTTGATGAACCCGTCCGTCTCGCCGAAATAGCCCCGGCGCTCGGAGTGTCCGAGGATGACGTAGCGGCACAGCTCTTTGAGCATGACCGGCGAGATCTCGCCGGTGAAGGCGCCGGAGTCCGAGGGGTACAGGTTCTGTGCCCCGACGCCGATGTCGGTTCCTTCGACGAGTCCGGCGACGATCGAAAGGTCCACGAAGGGCGGGCAGAGCACCTTCTCTACACCACTGATGGCGGCAAGACGATCCCGCATCGCCTCGACCAGTTGTCCGGCCTCGGCCGGCGTCTTGTTCATCTTCCAGTTGCCCGCGATTATGGGAACGCGCATAGCCACTCCTACGACAAGCGTCAAGTAGTTGGTACGGCAAAGAGCAGCGAGATGGTACCATGCAGCAAACGATGCGGCAACCTCGCCGCAGACGGAGGACCGACGGACACGTCGCGGTTCGCGAAGGGAGTACGCTTGGGGGGCCCGATGAGGCCACTCAGGCCGCCTCCACACGCGAAGAGCCGACACCGATGGCCAGTCCGTTCTGAGCTGCCTAGTGCTGAGCGCGAACGTTTTGCGGTGCAGGCCGGCGGTAGGCCGCGGCGATCAGTCGCAGTCACCGAGGCGCGGCCCGCGACGAACCTTGTCCAGACTCCTCGCTACCGCCCCGAGCGTCATCATCTCCTTCATCTTGAAGCGATCCTGCTCGCTCTGAGACGCCGTCTGAACCTGGAGTCCGGCAGGGCTGCGCCTGAACGGGTCCCGGATCTCGACTCGACCGCCCGATCTGAGTACGAGCTTCACTGCTCCTCCTCCTGATCTCGCTGCCGTCAATCGTCCTGGGATCTTCACTTACGCGAGTTCCGTTCGTGTTTGCATTCTAGCGGCGCCGGTCAGAACCTGCAAGGGGTTGAGGCACGGCGACCGGATGCGCCACATTTCGTTGACACGCGGAGGCGCGTCCGGTACCATCGCCAGCGTCTGCATCGAACTCAACGCCAGGCGGCCGTCGCGCCGCACAGGAGGGAAAATCATGCGAACCACCCCCATAGGAGTCGTCCTGCTCAACGACGAGAGACCGCACGTCACGCAGCTCAACGAAGAGGCTAACCGGGCGGTGCTCCGGCGATGGACGAAGGTCCTCGAAGACGGCCTTGCCGGCGCGCCGGGCGGTGCTCCGCCGGTCGTCACCATAGAGTACACCATCACGTCCGTGCGCCAGGCGCAGGAGGCCGGCGAGGCCCTCCGACGGGCCGGCTGTCGCTCGCTGGTGATGTGCTACAACGTCTGGAACTTCCCCTTCATGGTGTGGCCGCTGGTTCAGACCCTCGGCGTTGACACTCCGATGCTCAGCCTTTCGAACAACAACGGTCAGTACCCGGGCAATGTCGGACTGCTGGCTACGGACGGCGCCCTACGTCAGGCCGGTGTTCGCACCCAGCGTCTGGTTGGCGATCCCGACGATCCCAAGACGTGTGCGAGCCTGATCGCCTGGGTGCGCGCGGCACAAACGCGGACCTCCATGCAGGGCGAGGTCTACGGGCTCTACGGTGGCCACAGCATGGGCATGGAGACCGGCTACTTCCACCTGGTGCCCAACATCAAGAGGTTCGGGTGCACCGCCCGGCAGGTTGACCAGCTACTGTTGGTGGAGCGCATGAAGTCCGTCGATCCAAAGGAAGTGACGCGCGGGCGAGAGTGGTTCGAGTCTCTGCTGGGCGAGCGTCTGCGCTACGATGGCAAGATGCTCACCAAGGAGACGCTGGAGACTCAGCTCCGCCTCTACCTAGCCATGGAAGACGTCAACCGGGAAAAGGGCTTCGACCTGTGCGGGCTGAAGGGCCAAAGGGAGCTTACCGAGTACATCTGCCTTGGCGACGTAGCCGAGATGCTGATGAACGACCCTTACGACTGGCGCGGCCCCAAGGAGCCCATGGTCTGCGCCACCGAGGCGGATAGCTTCGCTGCCCTCACCATGCAGGTGCTCAAGTACATCAGCGGTGGGCTACCGACCCTCTTCATGGACGTTCGGCTGTACCACCCGGACCTCGACCTCTGGGACTGGTGCAACTCCGGGAACCATGCCAGCTGGTACGCGCAACGGAGCAACGACGCGGCCCAGAACTTCTCGAAGATCACGCTGCATCCCGCCCTCGAGTTCTACTTCAAGGCCGGCGGCGCCTCCGTGGAGTTCAACGCGGCGCCCGGCCCCATGACCTTCGCCCGACTGGGACTCTGGGACGACGAGCCTTACATGGTCATCACCACCGGAGAGTCGGTTGAGCTGGCCCCCGAGCAGAGCGCCAAGCTCGCCTCAGAGACTGATCCCACTTGGCCGCACGTGTGGGCCCGACTAGACGCCAGCTTCGAGGAGTTTCTGGCCGTCTTCCCGGCGAATCACGCTCAGGGCGTGGCAGGAGATCACCTTGAGGCGCTGGTCCGCTATTGCGAACTCACCGGCATCACTCCGGTAGTGCTGGGCCCGGCCGGCCAGAAGAGGATCAAGCCGATATGGGAACGCGTAAGCAAGTCCTCTTAGGCATCGATGTCGGGGCCACCGGCATCAAGGCCGGGGTCTTCGGCTGTGATGGCACTCTGCTTGCCTCGGCGGGCCGGCGTAACGGTCCCGTGGAGCAGTCCGGTGGTGAACCCGGGTGGATGATCTGGGACGTGGAAGCGATCTGGCAGGCCGCGTGTGCGGCCTGCCGCCAAGCCATCGCGAAGGCCGATGGCGACATCGCCGGCATATCGGTCACCGGCTTCGGCGCCGACGGCATCCCTCTGGACGCCGCCGGAGACCCGCTCTACCCGATGATCTCCTGGCACTGCTCTCGGACCGTGCGCCAGCGCGACTGGCTCAACCTGGAGGTCGATCCGCGAGACATCTATGCCATCACCGGGTACCACAACTACCCCATCAACACCCTAAACCGGCTTAGGTGGCTGCGCGAGCAGGAGCCCCGGGTGCTCGATCGCACGCATCACTGGCTGATGGTGCAGGACTACATCGTCTTTCGGCTCACGGGCGCTTTCAGCACCGAGGCCACCATCGCCTCGACAACCATGGCATTCGACCTGAATAGACGCCAGTGGTCCGAACGTCTTCTCGCCGTCGCCGATGTGCCCACCCGGATCATGCCGCCCATCAGCACGCCGGGATCAGTGCTCGGTCACGTGCACGCGCGGGCCGCCGAGGAGGTCGGGGTCGCCGCCGGCACGCCGGTCGCCACCGGGGGTCACGACTGCGAGATCGGGGCTCTGGGGTCGGGGGTGACCACACCAGGGACCTTCATCGACATCACCGGCACCTGGGAGATGATCATCGCCGCAGTGGACCGGTTCCAGCCGCTCGCGGCGCTATACGAAGAAGGAATCGACTACGAGAGTCACACAGTGCCTGATCGCTACCTTTGCCAGGGCCTGATGCTGGCCGGCGGCGTGGTGGAGTGGGTTCTGTCCCAGTTCTACCGGGATGTGCCGGCGGAGAGCCGGTACCGAGTGTTCATGGACGAGGCGGCTTGTGAACCGGCAGGCTCAGGGGGTCTACTCCTGCTGCCCGCCTTCGTCCAAGGAATGGGCGCATTCCAGGCTCACGGTGCCACCGGCGCCCTTGTGGGCCTCACGACGACCACCAGCCGTGGACAGATCGCGCGGGCATTGCTGGAGGCTTGCTGCTACCAGCTGCGCAAGCAGCAGTACGTTCTGTCGTCGGCACTGGGCCTCTCACCGTCAGCGCTTCTGGTGCTCGGCGGCGCTACGCGCAACCCACTCTGGCTGCAGATGAAGGCGGACGTTACCGGGCTTCCGGTGACGGTGCCCACCCACGACGAGATAACGCTGCTCGGGGCTGCGATGCTGGCCGGCGTTGGAGCCGGGGCCTATGCCGACATCGACGAGGCGATCGAGGCTACGCGCTTCCCGCTCCGGACGTACGAGCCCGATCCCGGCAAACACGATCAGTACAGCGACCTCTACGATTCCCTCTTTGCATTCCTGCCCAAGTCCCTGGAGGGCGTGAACCGCGGCATTTCAAGTCGTTTCGCAGGGTAGCGGCGAGCCCCCGACTCCGATACTGAAGAACCGAGCCGGTCCCTGTGAGGGCCGGCTCGGTTGCGTATCAGACTGGCGCGGCGGAACGGGGCCGAAAAAGGCCCGCCCTAGTCGGTCGGATCGACGGGTGTGGTTGGCAGCCCAGCGCCCATCGACAAAGAGACGGCGGACTCCTCCTGAGTCGCCTCGCACAGGTACGGCTCCAACTGGCCGAGGAGCGTAAGCGGAACGGTAGCCTCGACGTAGGTGCCCTCCGGACGATGCTCCTGAAGATGGACGGACCCCTTGCGAAACACCGGCGATAGCACGCCCTGTTTATCATAGGGTATGAGCGCCGCGATCCAATGGCCCTGCTCCCCCAGTGCCTCGGACAACACCTGCAGCAGGCGCTCAATTCCTTCGCCGGTGGCCGCCGAGACGGCAACGATCCGATCCTCGGTCTCCGCTCGGGCTCGATCCGCCTCGTCAGGCGGCAGGAGATCGATCTTGTTCAGAGCCACCACGACGGGCGACTCCCCCACGCCGAGGTCGGCAAGCGTCTTGTTGACCACCTCCACCTGCCGCTCCACGTGGCCGTGCGTTATGTCGACGACATGAAGGATGACGTCAGCGTCGGTTATCTCTTCCAGGGTGGCACGGAACGCGGCTACCAGGTCAGGAGGTAGTTTCTGTACGAAACCTACGGTATCAGTGACGAGGACTTCAGCCCCGCCGGGAAGGTCCACTCTGCGGGTCACCGGATCCAGCGTGGCGAAGAGCTGATCGGCGGCATACACATCGCTGCCCGAGAGACGGTTCAGCAGCGTCGACTTGCCGGCATTGGTGTAGCCCACTATCGCCACGATCGGCACACCGCTCTCTCGGCGCCTGCCCCGGTAGAGCGCCCGATGCCTGCGCACCTCCTCCAGTTCCCGACGCAGTTGCGACAGACGGACCCGCATGCGGCGCCGGTCCACCTCCAACTGCGTCTCGCCGGGGCCGCGCAAGCCCACGCCTCCCTGCGCCTGGCGCGACAAGTGCGTCCATGCTCGGGTGAGCCGGGGCATGAGGTACTCGTACTGCGCGACTTCGACTTGCAGCACCCCTTCCCGAGTGTGAGCATGCTGCGCGAAGATGTCCAGGATCAAGGAGCGGCGATCGATCACGCGAGCGCCGATCTCCCGCTCGAGGTTGCGCTGCTGGCTCGGCGAGAGGTCGTCGTCGAATATGACCACGTCGTAGGGGGTGGCCTCCTTCGCCGACTTCAGCTCCTCGACCTTTCCCGGTCCCACGAAGAACGTCATGTGAGGGCGGTCCAGGGCTTGGGTGAACTCCCCTACCACCTCCACGCCCGCCGTCTCCGCCAGACTGGCGAGCTCCTCCAGCGAGTCCTCCACCGGCCACGCGTCCGGCTCACCGCGGAGGGCCACGCCGACCAGGACCGCCCTCTCCACCGGCCGTTCAGTGCTTCTCAGATCGTCCTTGTTTATGGTCAGACTCCTACGGTTTGGCGGGCACGCGCTCGGTCATGCCCGATTCGACCACCAGGCCTCCCAGCGCTGCATGGCCTCGCGGATGCGCTCCACGGGCTGCACCAGCGAGATGCGCGCGTAGCCTTCGCCGTGATCGCCGAACGCCGATCCGGGCGCCAGGCTCACGCCGGTGTTCTGCAGCAGTTCCTGGCAGAACTGGGCGCTTGTCCAGCCTTTGGGAACAGGCGCCCAGATGTAGATGGCTCCCGCTGGCCGCCTCACGCCCAGGCCCATGCGTTGGAGGGCCCCGATCGCGGCCTCCATCCGCTCGGTGTAAACGCGGCTGAGCCCCTTGAGCCAGCTCTGATCGCCCGTGAGCGCCTCGATGGCCATCTCCTGGACAGGAAGCGCAATTCCCGAGTCGATGTTGCTCTTCACCAGGCCAAGCGCCTTGACGGCATCGCGGTTGCCCACTGCCATGGCAACACGCCACCCGGCCAGGTTGTGGCTCTTGGAGAGCGAGTTGAACTCCAGCGTCACGTCCATCGCACCGGGAATGGCGAGGACACTGGGCGCGACATACCCATCGTAGGTGTTGTCGGCGTAGGGAGCATCGAAACAGAGAAGCAGGTCGTGCGCCCGGCAGAAGTCGACCGCGCTCTCCAAGTACTCCTCCGAAGCTGCCACTCCCGTCGGGTTGTTCGGGTAGTTGAGCCACATCAAGCGGGCACGGCCAAGCACGTCTGCCGGAATGGCGTCGAGATCAGGCAGGAAGTCGTTCTTCTCGAGTAGCGGCATGGCGTAGTAGTCGGCTCCGGCCATCACCGCACCCATGCTGTAGGTCGGGTAGCCAGGATCGGGCACCAAGGCCACCTCGCCGGGATCTAGCCAGGCGGTAGCGATGTTGGCTATGCCTTCCTTGCTGCCGAGGAGGGGCAGCACCTCGGTCTCCGGGTCCACCTGGACCTGGAAACGCTTCGCATAGTACTTGGCGACCGCCTGCCGGAACTGCTTGGTGCCGGTGTAGCCACCGTACCCGTGCTGGTTCGGGCGCGCCGCCGACTTCTGCAGCGCCGAGATGATGGCCTCGTCGGGCGGCAGATCGGGGCTGCCAATGTCGAGGCGGATAACATCCACGCCTGACGCGACTAGCCCGGCCACGACGCGGCCCAGGCTGGCAAAGGGGTAGGGCGGCAGATCAGTGATCCTTCTTGCAGCTCGCATGATGTGGAACCCTCCGGCTAATGAATCAGGCCGTCGCCCCCTTTGGCAACAGATCCTCTTGGACAATGAACTGATCTAGAGCCTCTAGCGCCCTCTCGCTGTAGGCGCCGTACCGTTCCCGGCGCTTGTGTCGCTCCGCTAGAGGCGGCAAGAGACCGAAGTTGGGCTTCATCGGCTGGAAATCGGTCACGGCATCGTTACTGACGTAGTGACTCAGCGCCCCGAGCATCGTTTTGGCCGGAAAGGCCACTGTTTGCGCGCCGGCGGCCACACGGGCGGCGTTCGTGCCCGCCACCCAGCCGGACGCCGTGCTGCCCACGTAGCCCTCGGTGCCGCTCAGTTGCCCGGCGACGAAGAGCCCCGGCCGGTTCCGAACCTGGAAGTCCGGACCCAGCAGTCGCGGCGAATCCAGGAAGGTGTTGCGGTGCATCTGTCCATAGCGGACAAACTCCGCCTTCTCCAGTCCGGGGATCAGACGAAACACGCGGTCCTGTTCCCCATAGCGTAGGTTGGTCTGGAATCCGACCAGGTTGTACAGGGTGGCGGCGGCATTGTCCTGGCGCAACTGGACGACCGCGAACGGCCGCCTGCCCGTTCGTGGGTCGTAGAGCCCAACCGGACGCAGAGGCCCATAGGCGAGCGCCCTAGCCCCTCGCCGCGCCAGGACTTCCACCGGCAGGCAGGCCTCGAAGAACCGCCGGTCCTCAGCCTCGAACTCGCGCATTGGAGCGAGTTCAGCGCTCGTGAGCGCCTCGACAAACCGGAAGTACTCCTCCTCCGACAGCGGGCAGTTGATGTAGTCATCCTCTTGACCGTACCTGCCGGCACGGAAGGCCACCGTCAGGTCGATCGAGTCTCGCATGACTATGGGCGCCATGGCGTCGTAGAAGGCAAGGCCTCCTGCCCCCGTAAGACGAGCGACGTCGGCAGACAGTGAGTCGGACATGAGTGGCCCGGCCGCCAGAACCACGAGCCCCTCCCCCGGGATGCTCACGACTTCTTCGCGTATCACGGTGATACGCGGATGACCCTCGACGGTCGCGGTCACGGCGCGCGCGAAGCCCTCGCGGTCCACCGCCAGGGCTCCACCGGCGGGCACTGCGTGCTCATCAGCCACCATCAGGATCAGAGAGCCCAATCGCCTGAGTTCGGCCTTGAGCAGCCCGGGCGCTCGATTGACGAGGTTGGAGCCCAGCGAGTTTGAGCAGATGAGCTCGGCAAAGTCGCCGCAGGTATGCGCGGGCGTCATCCGCTTGGGTCGCATCTCATACAGTCGGACGGCGACCCCGCGCTCAGCCGCCTGCCAGGCCGCCTCGCACCCTGCCAGACCGGCTCCTATGATCGTGACGCTGCTCTCGTGCATTCTCAGCCAGATCACCGCGGTGAAGGATGGTTCGCCGGTGGATCGGAACAGACAGCGGCGGATCTGCCGCTATCGTGCCGCGCCTACCGGGTTCCTTGCGCCGGGCAAACCGTGGTAGACTCGCCTTGAGGCATACACCGTGGACATAGTGCAGTTTATAGCGGCAAAACGCGACGGACAAGAACATTCCCCCGGTGAACTGGCGCGGTTCATCGCCGCCGGTGGCTCCGGAGAGGCGGCCGACTACCAGCTGGCAGCTTGGCTTATGGCTGCCTACCTCCGCGGTCTCAGCACCAGCGAGACGGTCGCGCTCACCGCCGCCCTGCGTGACTCCGGCCGCGTCTACCCCCTAGGGCACTTCGGCTCGCGAGCCGTGGACAAGCACTCTACCGGCGGCGTCGGCGACAAGACCTCTCTCGTGATCGTGCCGCTCTGCGCCTACATGGGAGCTACGGTCCCGAAGGTGTCGGGGCGCGGCCTCGGCTTCACGGGCGGGACCCTGGACAAGCTGGAGGCCGTCCCCGGCTTCCGTTCCGATCTGACCGCCGCCCAGTTCGAGCTCGTGGTGTCCAAGGTGGGCGCCGCCATCGCGGCCCAGTCGGCCGACCTCGTTCCCGCGGACGGGCGGCTCTATGCGCTCCGCGACGTTACCGCCACCGTTGACTCGATCCCCCTTATCGCCGCCAGCGTGATGAGCAAGAAGCTGGCTCTTGGATGCGGCAGCGTTGTGCTGGATGTGAAAGTGGGATCCGGCGCCTTCATGAGCAACCTCGCCCGGGGTCGCGCCCTGGCCGAAGCCCTGATTGCCATAGGCACCGCTGAGGGACGACGAATGACGGCACTCCTCAGCGACATGAGCCGGCCGCTGGGCCGCGCGGTCGGCAACTCGCTGGAGGTCTTGGAGGCCGTGGAGACTCTACACGGCGCCGGCCCGGCGGATTTCGCCCGGCACTGCTGCCTGGTGGCCGGCGAGATGCTGCACTCGGTGGGGTTGTCCGGCACCCCTGAAGCGGCCGTGAGCGAGGCGGAGAACGTGCTCGCTTCCGGTGCGGCGGTGTCGAAGTTGGTCGAGTTGGTGGAAGCTCAGGGCGGTGACGGCCACGCCCTCACAAGCGGCGCTCTGCCGGCCGCCCCTTTGTGTTCGGAAGTGCGTGCCGCTCGCTCGGGCTATGTCAGCCGGATCGACGCGCGCGCCGTCGGCCAGGCCGCGATGGCCTTGGGCGCCGGTCGCCGTCGAAAGAGCGACCCCATCGACCTCGGAGCGGGAGTGGTCTTGCGGCGAACCGTGGGCGAGCACATCGCTGCCGGCGAGTCGTTGGCCACCCTGTTTGCCTCCTCTGCCGGGCTGCTGGACGAAGGCCGGCAGCGGCTGTCGGCGGCTATCGTCATCAGCGATTCGTGCGATGAGGAAGCGCCCCTGGTCCACGAGGTAATCCGGGCTTGAGTCGAGCGCCCCGCTATCGCTGGATTCCTCGCGCCGGGACCAACTTGGACGGCATGCGCGCTACCACCGGCGACGCGCTGCTCGATCGGATTCTGTATGCGCGGGGCTACCGCGAACCGGACGCCATGCGCCGCTACCTGCAACCACTTGCCGCGCCGATGCTCTCGCCCTTCGCCGTGCCGGGCGTCCACGAGGCAGTGGCCCTCATCCGCTGGGCTATAGCCCGGCAGAGGAGGATCGTCGTTCACGGCGACTACGACGCCGACGGCCTGAGCGCGACGGCACTGCTCGTGCTTGGCTTGCGCTCGCTGGGGGCCGATGTGTTCCCTTATGTCCCCAATCGATTCGAGACCGGCTATGGCCTCGCCCTCGAATCCGTGCCGGAACTCGCGAGCGCCGCGGACCTGCTGATCACGGTGGACTGCGGCATCCGTTCGGTGCAAGAGGTGCGCCGGGCACGCGAACTCGGGATGGCGGTCATCGTCTCGGACCATCACCTGCCTGGCCCGGAGCTGCCCGGCGCTGACGCCTTGGTAAGCACCCGGCTGCCGCAGTCGCCCGTCAGCGACGCGCTGTCGGGGGTTGGCGTCGCCTACCAGATCTGGCGCGGGCTGCGAGAGGTGACCCGCCGCTTCGGTGCAACCGAATTGGCAGCGGGCGGCACCTACCTTGACCTGGTGGCGGTGGGAACGGTGGCGGACGTGTCGCCATTGGTGGGCGAGAACCGGCGCCTAGTTCGGGCCGGCCTTCAGCAGCTCCGTGAAGACGCCAGACCGGGGCTGGCAGCTCTCTCTCTTGCAGCCGGCACAGCCCTCAAGGATGTCAGAGCGAGTTCGATATCGTTCGCTTTGGCGCCGCGGATCAACGCCGCCGGCAGGCTGGGCTCCGCGGAGCCGGCGCTGGAACTCCTGATGACGTCCGATCAACGCCGGGCCACCGAGTTGGCACGGCAGCTCGACAGAGCCAACCGCACCCGACAAGGAGAGGTGCGACGCTGCCTTGAGGCGGTAAGGACCGCCGGCATCGAGGATGATCTGGAGCGGAGCCCGCTCCTGTTCACCATGAGCGACGACTATCCCCAGGGAATCGTGGGGCTGGTGGCCGGGCGCCTAGTTGACAGCTATCGGGTCCCGGTGGTTGCCGTGACTCTGGAGGACGGCCGAGCGCATGGGTCCGTCCGCAGCCCGGACTGGTTCAACGCGAGTGATGCCCTGGAAGCCTGTGCGGACCTCATGGACAAGCATGGCGGCCACTCACGAGCTGCCGGGTTCACTTGCGCCGCCGAGGTTATAGATCGTGTGGAACAGCGTCTCCGCGACCAAGCGGAGGCCGTGGCCCAAAGAGGCGTGCCCAGCGCGGAATTGTCGTTCGACGCTGAGTCGCCTTTGGTCCTACCCGACCATCCGATCTGGAAGCATCTAGAGCTGCTTGAGCCGCTCGGAGAGGGCAACCCAGAGCCCGCGTTCGTCAGCCGGGGAGTACGGGTCACGGACAAGTCGCCCATGGGCCGCGAGGGCGCCCACTGGAGGTACCGGTTGGCTGACGATCAGGGCGAGGTGACCGCGGTGGCCTTCGCGATCGGCGAAGACTCGGCCGAGGTAGGCCAGCGAGTTGACGTGCTCTACATCCTGGACGAACGCACCTACAATGGACATACGGAACGCCGCCTGCGCGTATTGGACCTGGCGGAGCCGGGTCAAGGAGGGTGAGATGGCTGTAGTGTCGGTCCGGTACTTCGACGAGCCGGGAGAGACCAACACCCGGGAGACGGTGGCAGCGGCCGTTGAGCGCGCGCGGGCACTGGGGATCCGCCAGGTAGTGATCGCCACCAGCCACGGCACGACGGGGCTCGTGGCAAGATCCATGTTCCCCGCCGACATCAAGGTAGTGGGCGTTACCATTGCGGCGGCGTTTTGCCGGGAAGGCTGGGTGATGAGTGACGACGAGCGGCGGCGGCTGACGGACGCGGGCGTCACCGTCTTGACAGCAATGCACGCCCTCGGCGATGATGTCAGCGAGGCGATGTCCGGCGGCGGCTGGTCCGCCAATCGCATTGTCCGCGAGACTCTCTACCGCTTCTCCCAGGGCATGAAGGTGGCGGTGGAGGTGGCCTTGATGGCCGCCGAGGCCGGCTTGCTGGACATGAACTCGGACGTCATCGCCATTGCCGGTACCGGCTCCGGCGCCGATACTGCGCTGGTCCTTAAGCCGGCTTACGCGCGCGAGTTCAGTCGTCTCAAGATCCGAGAGATCCTGGCGATGCCAAGGTGCTGAGGGTATGAACGTCAGTTCTGTCTGGAAGCGGCTTTCCGGCCCGTGCAAGGTCGGGATCGTGTTTGCCCTGATAGCCATCGTGCTTACGGTGGTGGGGCAGCTACGGCAGCCGGACTCGATCACCTTTCGCTCCCTGGCGATGGGGATCCTGATCGGCGGCGGGTCCTGGGGCTTGGTGTCCTGGGCAATCGCATATGCCGCTTGGGATGTGGAGAACGAACTAGCCGAATCGGACTCCACCGACGCACCCTCTACCGAGGCCTCGGCGTCGCGGCAGTCGTCCGCCTGACGCCGGTCAATCACCGCCGCGACTGCGCCGGGAGGGAGGAAGTGTGACCCAGCTTCGGCGCCTGGAGGTTACCCTAGCGAGCGCCGGGGCGGCGTACCTGGTGGGAAGTGGTAACTGGCCCACCGCACCGGCGGCCGCTGACCGCGACTACGTGACCGCTTCCGACCCGTCGACGGCAGCCCGGGAGCTGGCGGCGCTGCTGCGCGGGCGGGCCTTTGTCATGGACGAGAGGCGCCAGTACTGGCGCCTCGTCGCGCCTCACCTGCCCATCGTGGACATCGCTCCCCTGGCCGGCGCGGACATCGGCCATGACCTCTCCCTGCGCGACTTCACCATGAACGCCGTAGCCGCCATGTTGCCCGAACATCGGCCCCTACTCGATCCTTTCCTCGGGCTTTGCGACCTGCGCCAGCGCCTGGTGCGGCAAGTATCGCCGCGGTCGCTGCCGGCCGACCCACTCCGAGTCCTTCGCGGCCTGCGCATGGCATCCGAACATGGCTTCGCCATCGAGGCCAGGACCTGGAAGTCGATGCGTGAGGCAGCGCCCGCGCTCGTCGCTGTCAAGCCGGAGCGCATTCGCATGGAGCTTCTACGCGCGCTACAAGGAGTTGGGTGGCTGGAAGCGGCCCTCTCCTGCGGCAACCTCGGCATATGGGCGGGTCTGCCGCTGTCGAGGCCCCTCGAGGTCGACAGCGAGCGCATGGCCACCACGCTGGCGTCGCTGTCGACGCGACGGCGAGCCGCCGCAGCATCGGAGTCCCGCATAGGCGGGATCCGCGGCCTTGATGGCCACAGGGCCCAGGGACTGGCGGTCCTGGCAGCGGCCCTGATCTCGGCCGGCCTTGATGGAGGCGCCGTTCGCTCCGTCTCCGCGGAGCTGCGCTTGTCCACCCGTGAGACGGACGCGTTATCCGGCATGGTCAACTCCGCCCTGGATCTTGGCAAACACGCAGTTAGTACGCGAAAGGCCTACGCCCTAGTGGAGCGCTTCGGAGCAGCATCGGCATGGGGCGCAGCCTTGGCAGCGAACGACGCCTTCCTTGAGGCCGTCACCACCCTTCAGCTCCCCTTGCTCCGGTCGCTGCCCGATGGTCGTGCCCTGGCGGATGCAGTCGGCAGGCCACCCGGGCCGTGGCTCGGCAGGCTGGTCGACCACCTTCGCCGCGTTGTTGCTCTCGGGGATATTGCGCCTGACGATGCTCTCGAAGAGGCGGTTCGCTGGTCGACCCGGACACGACGCGACGAGAGCCGCCACCCAACAGGAGAACCGGGATGCTGATGGTTGAGTCGGTCGTGGCCAAGACGGGCAAGTACGCCGTTCCCGAGAGCGGCGACTCAGCGGAGGTGGTGGAGAGGCCTCGCGGAGGGGTGTCCTTGGTAGTGGTAGACGGACAACGGTCTGGACGGGCAGCAAAGGCCGTCAGCCACCTGGTCATCCGCAAGGCTGCTTCCCTGATACTGGAGGGAGTCCGCGACGGCGCTGCCGCCAGGGCCGCTTCCGACTATCTGCTTGTCTCCCGTCGCGGGCAGGTCTCTGCCGATCTCACCGTGCTCTCCACTGACCTCGAGACCCGCAGCGTGGTGATAACCAGGAATACGTTGTGTCCGGTGCTGGTACTCACCGGCGGGGAAAGCCGATCAATCGATGCGCCATCCTGCCCTTTGGGCACCAGCCGCATGGTGCGGCCCCAGATGACCGAGTTGCCCATTGAGGCCGACCTCGTCATCGTGGCCTTCACCGACGGTGTGTGGGAGGCTGGAACGCTCTCCACCCACCCGCAGACCGTACCCGAGTGGCTGCTCGAACAGGCAATACGCCACCGCACCGAACCCAAGGCGATGGCGGACTCCATTCTGGCAGCAGCAGTAGCCCTGGACCAGGGACGCCCCAGAGACGACATGACGGTCGCTGTGATGGCCATCAGAGACAGCAGCGAGGCGTTGAATGTCAGAAGACTGCACGTGCTCTTCCCCCTCCCCTGACGGCCAAGCGAGGAGCCGACCTCTTCGCGTAGCGGTGCTGGGCGTCTGCGGTGCGGGCAAGAGCACGTTGGCCCGATCGTTGGCGGCCAGAGGATACGACGCTCGCCAGGTGGGACAGGAGCACTCTGGGGTGAGACGACTGTGGCGGCGCCGCTTCGATCCGGACATTCTCGTCTATCTGGACGCCTCGCCCGAGGCCGTGCGACAGAGGCTGGGCTTCCTCCCCTACGGCGACACCTACAATCGGCAGCGGGCTCGGCTCGGCCTGGCCCGTCAGGAGGCCGATATCGTGGTGGACACCAGCTCGCTGACCGCCGAGCAGGTGCTCCGCCAGGTGGTTGACGCCCTACCCTAGGTCATCACACAGACAGCCAGAGCTCGATCAAGCGCCGCACTTCGAGCAGGTTGCCGGCGCGCTCGGCGCCATGGGGAGTGTCACCCGAGTTGGTGGGGTCCAGGTAGATGGCGCGCATCCCGACACCCAACGCCCCCCGGACATCGGAGTTCACATTGTCGCCGACCATGACGGCCTCCAGTGGGTTCACCTGGGCAGCCTCAAGCGCGAGCTGGAAGGTACGGGCGAAGGGTTTGCAGGTGCCCGCTTCCTCGGAGATCTGCACATGATCGAACCAGCGAACCAGGTCGAGCCGTGCGAGTTTCCTTCTCTGCAAGTCCGCGTAGCCGTCGGTGATAAGAGCGACGAACACCCGTCCCCGGAGCATCGCCAGCAGCTCCAGTGCCCCGTCACGCAGCACGGGAAGACCCAGAGCCAGGTCGTCCCACTCATCATGAAGCCGAGCCGCCAGTGCCTCGTCGGCGATCGACAACGACGCCAGCCCCCGCCTCATCCGCATCAAGCGCACCTCGTCGCCGTGAATGGCGCCGGCGTGCATCGACGCCCATAGGCCGCATGTGGAGTTCCAGTAGGCGCGGCTGAAAACGTCGTAAGCTTCTGCCGGGGCCCCGGCAGTCACTGCTCTTTGGTAGACAAGACGCAGGATGGAGCCGAATCCACCGGGGTATTCGGTCAGTGTGTCATCCAGGTCAAGAAAGACAGCCTTCAGTGGACTAGTCCGCATCACACCTCGCTCATGATCCTCAGAGCGCGACCGCACCGGAGCTCGGACTAGGGTGTTTCCCTCGTCGCTTTCTGATGGTATCCTACCAGGCATGTCACCGACAAAGCGAGGGCTCCGGGTGCGAGCCGCCGAGGCAGGCCGCCGAGGATCAGCTGCGGCCGGTCGCGTGAGAGATGCTATGGCCGTCGCACTCGCACGAGTGTGGATGCAGCTCCGGCCGAACTCAGTTGAAGACCGCAATGTGCTCAGGCTCCACGCCGACATCGCGTTGCAGGGCATCGTAGCCGGCGGCGCCGCCGCCTACCTCTCCGTCTTCGTCGTTCGGCTCGGCGCCTCCCCCCTCCTGGTCGGCCTCCTCTCGAGCCTGCCATCGCTAGTCATGGCCCTCCTCGCCCTTCCCGCAGGACGTTATGTCGAGCGCCAGCCCGACCTGATTCGCGTCGTGACCCGCTCTCGCCAGGCGTTCCGACTCTCGTACTTGCTGATCGCGATCGTGCCTTGGGTACTCCCGGACCTGGCGGCGGCCGCCATCGTGGCAATCTGGGCGGTAGCGGCGGCCGCCAGCGCCTTCGCCAACGTCTCGTTCACCGCCGCCATGGCCGAAGCGGTACCCCCTCGTCGCCGTGCCGGCGCGATCAGCCTCCGCTACGCCATCCACGCCGTGGTGACGGCCGCCACCCTTCCCGTCACGGGGTGGGTGCTGGACTCGCTCCCGTTCCCGCTGGGCTACCAGGTGGTATTCCTGGTCAGCTTCGCGGCCGCCATGGGCAGCGTCTGGGTGTACTCGAAGATCGTCCTGCCCGACCAGGCCATCCGACCCCGCGAGCGTAGTCGCGTCTCCGTGCGCGAACGACTCCGCCAGCTACCCGCGCTGGTCACAGAGCACCGGCGCTTCCTGGACTACGTGGTCTCTACCGGCGTCTTCCGCATCGGCATCAACCTGCCGGCGGCGCTGTGGAGCATCTACTGGGTGAAGAACCTTCAACTAGCCGACTCATCCATTGCCCTAGTCTCGATGGTGAACAACATTAGTGCCGTGCTGGGGTACTTCTACTGGGGACGCATGGCCAAGAAGCGGGGGCACGGCCCAGTGCTGGCGATATCGGGCGTCGGGCTCGCCTCCTACCCCCTCATCACGGCGCTCTCCCGGTCATTGCCGCCCATTATCCTGGCCGGGGCCGCGGGGGGCTGGTTCTCCGCCGGCATCAACCTTGCCTTCTTCAACGTGCTATTGGCAGTGTCGCCCGACGACCGTCGATCGGCCTTCGTGTCGGTGGACACGCTGGTCGCGCAGACCATCGCCTTTGCCGGGCCGCTCATGGGAGCCGCCCTGACCGACTGGATCGGCATTCGGGAGGCCTTGGTGATAGCGACGGTCTTCCGACTTGCCGGCGGACTCCTGTTCATCATCCGGCGAGTGCGCGACTAGTACGGCGGTTTGGGGCTCGCCCTGGACCGGTCGCAGCGGCTCATCTATACTGGTCCCAAGGAGCGCCTCTGACCCGCGCCAGTTCCACTGCCACCGGAAGCCACTCCGAAGGCGTGGCCGAGCGGTTCTTGCGTGGCCTCGGCTATGAGGTCGTCGCCCGAAACTGGCGGTGCGCCACGGGCGAACTGGACCTAGTCGCCTTCCAGGGCGACACCTTAGTGTTCGTCGAAGTCCGCTCCCGGGCCTCAGGTGCTTCCTACGCTCCAGAGGAGACTATTGGGCCGGTGAAGCGGAAAAGGCTGGTGTCGGCGGCCGAGGCGTACCTGGACCAGTCGAACTGGGACGGCGCCTGCCGGTTCGACGTGGTCGCGGTAGACATCCGTGACACGGGCACCACCGCGAGGCTCTTTACCGACGCATTCGGGGCCGATCCCGATCCAGGGGGTGCACGATAGCCGAGATCTCGCTTCAGGCGGTCACAAAGCGATTCCAGGCGGACTCGGACGTCATCGCTCGTCGGTTTGGGGGTGCCGCCGGCCGCGTCGTGCAGGAGGACGACCGGGATTCGTCCGTGCAGACGGTGGTTGCCGCCCTGGATGCCGTCGACCTCACCATTCGCAATGGCGAGACTATCTGCATCATCGGTCCGTCGGGGTGCGGCAAGTCCACGCTGCTGCGCGTCGTTGCCGGCCTGGAGCAGCCCGACAGCGGGAAGGTGCTCTATGACGGCCGAGACATGACCGACGTGCCTCCCAAGGACCGTGGGATCGGTATGGTCTTCCAGAACTACGCCCTCTACCCTCACATGGAGTCGCGGATGAACGTGGGTTTCTTCTTCGCCCTCAGACACCGCGAAAAGGAGATACCCGAGCGCGTCCGCATTACCGCCGAGATCATGGGGGTCGGCTTCGAGGAACTGCTCGATCGCAGGCCCAAGGAACTCTCGGGCGGGCAACAACAGCGCGTCGCCATCGCGCGCTGCATCGCCCGCGATCCCAGCCTGTTTCTGCTGGACGAGCCGCTGTCCAACCTGGATGCCAAGCTCAGGATGCGTACTCGGGTTGAGATCAAGCGTCTGCTGCGCCGATTCGCCATCACCACCTTGTACGTCACCCACGACCAGACCGAAGCCGTGGCCCTTGGAGATCGCATCGCGGTAATGAACCGCGGCAAGATCGACCAACTGGGCACCTACCGGGACCTCCATGACCGACCGGTGAACACCTTCGTGGCCACTTTCCTGGGCTCCCCTCCGATGAACCTGCTGTCGCTCCGTGTCGATCCGTCGGGCTCGCGCGCCCAGGGTGAAGGCGTCGACTTGTCTCTGCCTGCCTCCACGTCAGCAGAGGCGGACAGAGAGGTACTGGTCGGCATAAGGCCAGAGGACCTCGAGTTGCAGCCGGAAGGCATCTCGGAGGGGCTCCGCATTGACGTCGAGGTCATCGAGCCCCTGGTTCAGGAGAGGCAGCAACTAGTCTATGGCATCACAGCCGGTCGGCCGGTGGTCGCTCGCGTGCCGGCTGATCAACCGGTCCGGCGAGGCGACGCGGTCCTGCTGCGAGTCGAACCCGACCGTTTGCACCTGTTCGATCCCCTCACCCGACTGCGCCTGCCCGATGCCGGGTAACGGGAGTCTGGACCCTCTGATCTGCGTTGTGGGGCCCACAGCGGTGGGAAAGACGGCGCTTGCGCTGGCTCTTGCCGAGCGTCTCGCCATCGAGGTGGTGTCGGCCGACTCGCGGCAGATCTACCGGCGCATGGATATCGGCACTGCCAAGCCCACCGTAGCCGAACGCCTTCGCGTACCGCACCATCTCATCGATGTCATCGACCCGGACGAGATACTGACGATGGCACAGTACCAGGCCCTCGCCCAAGAGGCGATCGCGCTGGTGCGGGCTCGAGGCAGAGTGCCCGTACTGGTGGGAGGCACCGGCCTGTATGTGCGGTCGCTGCTGGAGAACTGGGAGATCCCTCAGGTCGCCCCCGACGCCGGGCTCCGCATGCGGCTCGAGGAAGAGGCGGAGCGCTACGGCGCCGAAGCCCTCCACACCCGACTGCTAGAGGCCGATCCGCAGGCGGCGGCCGCCATACACCCCAACAACGTTCGACGCGTCATTCGCGCCCTTGAGGTCCATGAGCTGACCGGAAAGCCTATCTCCGACCTCCAACGCCGGGGCCCGGTGCGATACCTCCCGTTCCTGATCGGCCTGACTGCGGCGCGCGACGAGCTGTACGCCCGTGCCGACGCCCGCGTGGACGCCATGATGGCCCGGGGGCTGCTGGAGGAGACCGAGGCCCTGCTGCATTCGGGCCTGAGCCCCGACCTGCCGTCCATGTCCGGGCTGGGCTATCGCCAGATGGTCGAGCACCTGGCGGGTCGCTATGATCTCTCTGAGGCCGTGCGCAGGACGAAGACCAGCACTCATCGGTTCATACGCCAGCAACACACCTGGTTCCGGCTTGACGACCCTCGCATCCGTTGGTGGCAGGATCCGGACGCCGACGAGATCGCTGCGGCCGCCACGCGATTCCTGAATGTCCGAACCGACTGAGGCCGCCGATCGCGGCTCACTGCTGCTGCATCTCACGCGCCCCTCGACATCACCTCGCGCGAACTACCACCGCGCCCTGTTCCACGAAGTCACCATGTCCCTGGGGCTCACCCTGGCCGATCCAGCCACCGTGATCCCCGTGCTTCTGCGGGAACTGCGCGCCTCCAACACCATCATCGGCCTGCTGCCTTCGATTCGCTTCGGCGGCTGGCTTCTGCCGCAGTTGTTGGCCGCCGGATACCTGCAGAGCAAGGATCGCAAGGTCCCGTACGTGGTGGGGCTGGATCTCGCGCGCGCGGTATCGTACGTGCTCCTCGCCCTGCTGGTGGTCTACCACAGTACCATTCCACCCAGCCTAGCAATCGGCGCCTTTCTCGCTGTCTTCGGCTTCACCCGCATAACCGCCGGCTCTGCCACCGTCGGCCGCTTCGACGTGGTCGGCAAGGTCGTGCCGCGACATCGCCTCCCGGCCTTTTACGCCACCCGAGGAGTCTGGACCGGGGCCGGCGGACTCGCTGCCGGGGTGTTCATCGGGGGCGTCCTCGCGTCGGGTATTGGATTCCCCATCAACTACGCCGCCCTGTTCATCGCCAGTAGCCTCGTGTTTACTGCGGGAGCCCTGGTTTTCGGCCTCATCCGCGAGCCCCGCGATGTTGGCGGCACGAGCGGACGGTCCCCGCTGGCCAACTTGGGAAGCGCCCTCGCGGTGGTCAAGCGTGACCCTCTCTACCGCCGCTACCTCACATACCGGCTTGTGCTGGAGATCATGGGCGTGGCCGCGCCCTTCTACATGGTCTGCGCCGCCGACGCTTGGTCGGTACCCGACGCGATGGCAGGCACCTACGTTGCCGCCGGCACGACCGCCAGTCTCCTGGCGAACTTCTACTGGCAGCGGAGGGCTCAGCGCGCCGGGAATGTGGCCGTGCTCACGGAGTCCGTCTTTCTGGGCGGCCTGGCCCCGCTGCTGCCCCTGATACTCGGCCTGGCGGCCGGCGCCGGGCTCACCATCACCGCCGGCTGGTTGCCGTCGCTCGTCTTCTTCTTCGTGTTCGTGATCCAAGGGGCAGGTAGCTCCGGGCGCGAAATCTGCAACAATGCCATACTCATCAACATGGCGCCGGAGAGTGATCGTCCGAGCTACATCGGCCTGACCAACACCATCACAGGGCTGCTGACCTTCACGCCCGTGCTTGCCGGCCGGCTGATCGACCAGCACGGGTATCAGCCGCTCTTTGTTTTGGCTGCCGTTGCCGCCGCGGCAACGTGGTGGGCGGCATCGCGCGTGCGTGAGCCGATACCGAACGGAGAGTGCTGAGGATAGGGCCGGCGGCCCCGAGCGACGCCACAACATGGGTGGCATCGGGCGATGGTGTATACTGGGGTTCACGGGGCCGGCTGGCGGCCGCGGCCTACGGCCCACCTTGTGGGAGTCGCCGCGCGTCTGGGCGCCCGATACTGGCAGTGTACAGGCGTGACGGCTATGACAGATAATACGGCGTCCGGCGAGGCCCGCGTCCGGGCGGTTGCCCACGGCATGGTACAAGGCGTCGGCTTCCGCTACTACGTGCTCTCGCGCGCCCGCCTCCTGGGAGTCACCGGCTACGTCCGCAACGCTCCCGACGGAACGGTGGAAGTCATTGCAGAAGGCGAACGAAGACTGCTCGAGCAGCTCCTGGAGGCCATCGAGCGTGGACCAATCGGCGCATCCGTCCATAGTGTCGACCGGCAGTGGCTCGCTGCCCGAAGCCAATACTACCGCTTCGAGATCCGGGGCTAGGAAGTATCCGCCCGAGGTCGTCGCCTGGGTTGTGCTGCTCAGTGCATTCGCCGTCTTTTGTATTCTGGCGGTCACCATCCCCTGGGCGGCGCTGCGCTACCTTGAGTACGCCACTACGGCGAACCATACCGAGATCAGCACGGTCAGCGGGATCTCCCAGGTCCGGGAGCGAGGGCAGTCCATCTGGCTGGCTGTGTCGGGGTCAAGGCCGGTTGCGGCCGGGTCGCTGATCCAGACCGACACATCGGGCCGGTCCATGCTGAGCGTGTATGACGGCAACTCCGAGTTCGTGCTGGCCACGGTACACGTCTTCGGCAGCACCCAGTTCACCGTGGTGCAATCGTCGAGACCGCGGTTCTCGCACAGCGGCCAGCCTAACCGGGTGGTGATCTCGCTCGCGAACGGCCGCCTCCGTCTCAACCCGGGTCCTTCCCCCAACCGTGAACTGGATCTGCGCGTGCTCGTGCCTTCCGGTGAGGTGGTCGTCTACGACGGCAGCGTCGCCCTTGAGGTGACGGCCGATTCCACTGAAGTCGCGGTGCGCGGAGGTCGCAGCCTGATCCGCTCCACGGTGAAGGCCGAGGAGTTGTTGCTGGACACGGGCGAGCGCGCGGCGATCATCGCCGACGGGGCACTGCACGGCCCCATGGAGTCGGGGCGGAACCTTCTCACCAACGGCGATTTCGGCGCCGGACTCAGCCTCGGCTGGGAGACGTACAACGATCAGGGCGGCGATGGTGGAGCGGTGAACGGGCAGGCACTGCTGCTGGAGGATGGTGGCCGGCGGGTGCTCCACCTCGAGCGCCTGGGCAATCAGAGCGACCACTGCGAGACAGGCGTGCGGCAGACGCTCAACCGCGATGTCACCGACTACGTCTCGCTGCGCATCCGGGTCGACCTGCGCTTGCTGTATCAGTCGCTGTCCGGTGGTGGGATACAGGGCTCCGAGTTCCCAGTCATCATCAGGCTCAACTATCGCGATGCGCGGGGCAATCTGCAGTGGTGGTACCACGGCTTCTTCTACGAGAACCCGAGCGCCCTGCCTACCCCCAACGGCGAGTTGATCGAACGCAATGTCTGGTTCGCCTATGAGTCGCCCAACCTCATGGCTGCCCAAGGAGACCTCAAGCCGGCGTACCTTGAATCGGTACAGGTCTACGCCTCCGGGCACGACTACCAGTCTCAGGTGGCCGACGTCCAGGTGGTAGTCGACTAGCTGCGCGCTCGGGCGCCACTCGCGACTGGGAGGTGGACGGTGCGCGAAGCAGTGCTATACGACAGATTGGACGACGGTTCGGTTCGCTGCCGCCTCTGCGCGCACCGCTGCCTCGTTCGACCCGGAGATCGGGGGATATGCGGGGTCCGCGAGAACCGCGAAGGCACGCTCTTTTGCCTTGTCTATGGCATGGTGATTGCCCGAGCGGCAGATCCGATCGAGAAGAAGCCCCTCTACCACTTCTTGCCGGGGTCCAGCTCCTATTCCATCGCCACGCCGGGCTGTAACTTCCGGTGCGCCTTCTGCCAGAATGCCGAGATCTCCCAGTTGCCGCGTTTCACGCGCCTTTCGGTGGGGCAGTCCACCTCGCCCGAGGAGATCGTCTCATCCGCCTTACATCATGGCTGCCGCAGCATCGCCTACACCTACACCGAGCCCACCGTCTTCTTTGAGTTCGCCGCCGACACGATGCGCGCGGCGCACCAGGCGAACGTGGCGAACGTCTGGGTCACCAACGGCTACATGACCGAGGAGTGCATCGACATCCTGGCTCCAGAGGATCCGTCGGCTCGCTTGCTTGATGCCGCCAACGTGGATCTGAAGGCGGGGACCGAGGACTTCTACCGCCGCTACGTCCATGCCCGGCTTGCCTGTGTAATGGACAGCCTGCGCCTCATGAAGCGCAGAGGGGTCTGGGTCGAGGTAACCACCTTGGTGATTCCGGGGCTCAACGACACGGAGTCGGAATTGCGTGGTCTGGCCGCGTTCATCCGTGATGATCTGGGGCCGGAGACGCCCTGGCACCTCTCCCGATTCCACCCTACGTTCGAGATGCTGGACAGACCGCCGACTCCGGCGGCCACCCTCCGGCGGGCCAGGGACATCGCCCTAGAGGAGGGGCTACACCATGTCTACCTGGGCAACCTGCCTGGCGCTGAAGGTGAGGATACGCAGTGCCCACGGTGCGGCCAGACGCTGGTAGCGCGCGAAGGATTCCGCGTGGTGTCCAACCGGTTAGGTGAAGGCCGTTGCCCCAACTGCGGATCGGTCGTCGCCGGCGTCTGGAGCGTCTGATCGACTGGAGTAGAGAGACCATCACGGCAGCATCGGAGAGCCCTATGCCCACCCGGCACCTGATCGTCCGCCGCATGCACCCGTCCGATATTGACGCGGCTCTGGCATTGATAAGGCCGCAGAACTGGAACCAGACCGCCGAGGACTGGAACCGCTTCATGGCCCTTGAGCCGGAGGGGTGCTTCGTGGCGCTGCTGGATGGCGCGCTGGTGGCGACTACCACCACCGAGCAGTTCAGCCGGGTGGGATGGATCGGGATGGTCACGACCGACCCGCAGTACCGCGGGCTGGGCATCGGCCGGCGTATGATGCAGGAGGCCATCTCCTACCTTCACCGCGCCGGCGCCCGCACGGTGAAGCTGGATGCCACTCCCATGGGCAAGCCGCTCTACGAGCGCCTGGGCTTCCAGCCGGATTACTCGCTTCAGAGAGTAGTCGGCGCCGGGCGGCCTCTGGACACGACTGGTGTAACGGTGATCCGGGGCGAGCCCGATCTGCTCGATGCGGTGCTTGACCTAGACCGCTGCACCTACGGCGTCGATCGTGGCGACATGCTGCGCCGCCTGGCGGCCGGCTGGCCGGAGCTGGCGGCCGTCCATAGGACCCGAGGCGTCGTGGATGGCTTCATACTCGGCCGGCACGGGCACGTGTTCGAGCATCTGGCGCCGCTGGTGGCACACACGCCCGCGGCGGCAGAAGCCCTGCTGCGTTGGGGCATCACAGCCGCCAGCGAACGCAAGGTGGCTTTCGACCACCCGCTGCCCAACGCGCACGCCGGCCGTCTGGCGGCGGAGTACGGCTTTGAGCCGGCGCGGGAGTTCACCCGCATGCATCTTGGCCGGGAGCCTTTCCGTGACGAGCCCGCGTACATCTACGCAACGACGGGCGCCGAGAAGGGATAGGCAGAGGTCACTACAGCCGGCCGGCGCCCTCCGCGGTGGGTTCGTCGAAGTCGCTCTCCCGGAACCACGCTCCGGCGATAAACGACTTGGGAGCATCTCCTCGCGTGTGGTAGGCGCAGAACACGCGGCCATCCGGAAGCTGCGTCCAGCCCGAGTACCCGTAGTCGCCGAACACACCGGAGGTGTCCAGGTCGATGGTGAGGCATCGTCCCGTGCTCTCGTCCTGCGGGTCGCCAAGCCATGCGGCGGTGGCCGTATGCAGGCCGCCCTTCTCCAGGGAATTGGGGTCCCGCAGCCGCACATCGCGGTAGGTGACCAGCATCTTCCCGCTCTGTAGCAAGCCGGCGACCGGCCGATGACCGACAAACCCACAAGGCTCCGGGCTGGACCAGTGGAGGCCACCGTCGAACGAGAAGCACTTATGAGTGGGCAGGCCGCGCATCGAGTTCTCGCGTAGGTAGCAGACGAGGTGGCCGCCCGAGCACCGGGTGATCGACCCCTCGCAGAACTGCATCCCCGGCACCTCCGCCACCATCGACACCGTGGTCCAGGTCTCGCCGGCATCATGGGTGAAGGTGACCACCTGCGTGAAGGTACCGAAGTGGCGCAGGCTGTGATAGTGGCTGCCTACCATCCAGGTGTCGCCGCTCAACTCAAGCAAGCGATCGGGCACCAGGCCCTGGATTCGGGTAGGCCGCCGCGTGCTCCAGCTTCGCCCGTGATCGAAGCTGCGCCAGATGAAGGTCCGGAATCGCCTCTGCGACTCCGGCACCGGGAGTGCCATGCCCGGCGGCGTCTGCGACAGGTCGCACAGGACAGTGAGGCCACCGTCGCGCTGCCTCACGATCCGCGGGCAGTTCCACACCGCCCCGTCCTCGCTGAGATCCATGGGAGCGTCAAGATACCGGCGGTTGACCCAGGTGCGCCCTTGGTCGTGGCTGTCGGCGAGGACCAGGCGCGATCGTGTAGCCACGTGAGCGTCTGCCTCCCGGTAGACCAGCACTAGGCGGCCATCACCGGCCTGCACCACGTCCGGGAAGGATAGGTACTGGTCGTCGTTCTGTGCTATGACCACTCGGCGGCTGATCGGCATCGGTCCTCCGTGAGGCTTGCTTGCAGATAGATGGTATCACTCGCCAATTCTGCGGGCGACCCACAGTAACGCGAACTCGCGTCGCAGCCGGTCCGCCTCCTGGGCCGCCCTTCTGGCCACGGGCAGGCCCAACTCGTCCGGCCCGAACTGCGAACGCTCATAGGCGGAGAGCACATACCGGGCCGGAGTGGCAACGCGCTCGAACTGCCACACCCACTCCGTGCCCCAGGGCGTGCTCACGAAGATCGCCCCTTCGCTCAGGGCTTGACGCAGCCTGCGCCAATACTCCCTCACCGTCTCATTGGGCTGAGGGCTGATGCCTACCCACCGTCCGGAACGCACCAATCTCCCATATGCGGCGGCGATGTGGTCATCGGGGCGATAGCGTCGTCTCTTGAGCGCGGCGCCGGCGATCCTGAAGGCCACGACGGTCAGCAGCACCCCAACCAGCAGGATTCGCGCCGTGGCGATGCTGATGGAGGGGCGCCAACCGGCATCGGCACGAGGCGGATCCGGTAGCGAGGCCGATCCCTTGTCCCACGTGTCACCTAGGGGATAGAAGTACACCGACTGCGAAGGGGTGGGCTCGAACTCTACCCAGCCATACTCCGGGAAGTAGACTTCGACCCAGGCATGCGAATCCGCCTCGGTCACCACCCAGTAGCCTTCCCGATCATCGTAGGTGCCCCGGGCGTACCCGACGGCGATGCGCGCCGGGATGCCGTTCAGTCGGAGCATGACCGCCATGGCGGTTGAGAAATGGTCGCAGAAGCCGCGCTGCAAGTCGTAGAGGAAGTAGTCGACCACATCTCGACCTTCCGGTGAGGCCGGAACGGCAAGGTCGTACTCGAAGCGCCGCAAGTACTCCTCAATCGCCCTGGTCTTGCCGTAGGCTGTCTCGGCTCCCCCGGCCACCTCCAACGCCGTGCGACGCACCCGTTCCGGCACGTTGCTCAAAGCGAGGTACCGCTCAGCGATCTCGGCCGGGTAGTCCGTGCCCGCCGCCTCCAGCCCGGATACGGTGACGTCCGGCACCAGCGAGACCACGGTGTAGTCGTCCTCGCTCCCGGCGAGGGAGACAACGTCCTCGGCCTCGCGGTAGGTGACGGTCAGGTCTTGATCCACCCGGAAGGGCTGACCGACGGCGTAGACGACGACAGTATCGCCGCGCCTCGACACCTGCTGCGAGAACTCCCGACGGGTTTCAGGATGGTCCACAGCTAGCGCGTCGTCCGCCGCTACGTCCTCGACCTCGCGTGCCCCGTTAACCCAGCCAGAGCCGGTGTACGTATCAAATGTGGCGGCTCGCCAGTGGCGTTGCGGCAGCACGTCCTCATTGAGGCGGCCGATACCACCCGCCCAGGGCTCAGGCGCTGGGTCACCCGTGCGAACGCGAAAAACGATCTGGTTGCCCTGAGGCGCACCGGCGCCGACCCTGTGCTCGGCTGACGGGTCGATCGGGCCGGCCTCGCCGGAGGGGATTAGCCCTCGTCGCGGCGGCGAGTCCAGACCCTGGAACCACTTGCCGGTGGTCTCCTCGACGCGGCTCCAAGGCTCGCGGACGAGCCGCCAGAAAGCCTCATAGGTCGAACGTGAGGTGAGAACCGGGAGCAGGGGCGAAAGGATGACAGCGATCGCGGCCAGGCCGAGGCCGATGACGGTGACATAGGGCAGAAGTTCGTCGGAGTAGTCCGTGCCCCGGAAGAGCCAGCGGCGCTCAAGCCGAAGCGCATTACCCCGCGTCAGTAGCACCAGCCCAAAGCCGATGAAGGCCAGTGCCCAAGTCGGCTCCTGGCCCGCCATGAAGCTGTTGGCTCCTAGGGCCGTACCCAATAGCAGCAGGGCAAGCGACACCCTCCAATGACGAAACACCTGCCACGAAGAGGCAAATGTCGTCAACGAGAGGCCGGTAGAGATAACCAGGAGCCACACCTGGCGGTCGGAGTTGGCGGCTCCAGCGTAGACGCGCCACCCCCACACCCAGGTGCGCCAGACGATGGCGGTCACCTGACGGGAAACGTAGCCGCCCACCGCCGGGAAAGGCCACCCCGCGGTCGATGGACCACCGCGAACTAGATCGCTCCACCAGAGCCCCAGTCGCGCCAAGTCCTCGCTGACAAAGGTCACCGGCGGCCACAGCCCACCTACCGTGACGAGAACCACCGCAAGCAGGCCCAGCACCCCAACGGTGACCGCCAACCAAGCGCGCATCGCTGATCGGCTGAGGACGTACGCGATGAGTACCGCCAGCAGTGACTGTAACACCAGGAACTCAGTGCCCTCCGCCCAACCGACCGCGTCGATCGCGCCGGAGACGCAGTAGGCCATGGCCAGCAGCAGGCCCACCGAGATCGGATCCGCCTTTGGCAGTGGAGGGACAGAGGTCTCGCGGTTCACGGAGCTTGACCGGATGACGGTGAGGGCGGTCATAGGGCCACGGACGGCATCGCCGGCTCGCGTATGGCAATCGCCCGGCCCGTCGCGCCCACTTTGAAGCGAAGGACGCCGCGGTAGGCGAGCGGGACCAGGTGCTCGAACTCCATCCCGCCGCTCACTGTGCGCGCCGTGACCCGCAGCTCCGCCAGGCCCTCAACGAGCGATGACAGGCTCCGCTCCTGGCCGTCAAAGGAGGACGCGTCCAACAGGGTAACTCCGGCCACCAGCCCGCGCGCGGCGATTCGTGTCAGGGGAGCGAGCCAGGTTCGATCCGTGGAGGGTGTGATGACGGCCAGCGATGAGTCGCGCGAGGCCATACGACCCCACTCCTCCAGCGCCACTGCGAGCGAGACACCCTCGTTCGGCTGGACGGAGGTGAGCGACCTCATGATCGCCCACGTGTGCTGCATTCCCATGTTGGGCCTTAGGAGCACCCGCGGCTGACCGGTGCAGAATAGGCCGACCGGCCGATTGTCTCGCAGCACCATGTGCGCCAGCGAGGCGGCGACGATGACACCGTACTCGGCCGTGCTCTCCTCGCCTTCGCCGGCCTGCACCGTCGCGTCCAGATCCAGCAGTATCCACAGTGAGCCGCTGGGCTCCCGGTCGAACTCCTTCACGTAGAGGCTGCCCGTGCGCGCCGCGGTAGGCCAATGCACGTAGCTCAAGCTGTCGCCGGGGACGTAGGGCCGGACTCCGGCCACGTCGACCGTCGTCTCCTGGGCCCGCGCCAGGCTGCGGGAGCTGCCGCTCGCCACGCCCCGAGGCAGCGATAATTGGGGTACCCTGACCACGGGCGGAAACACCACTATCTCGCGAGCGTCGGGAAGGGTGTGCACAACCGAGAACACGGCGAAGGGGTCGCCGGTGTGGAGTTCCCACGGGCCCAACTGGAAGTGGCCGCGCAGGCGGCACACCGACCGCGCTCGCCAGGTCCGCTTGCCTCGTCCCGAGACGCTCTCCACGCGGGAGACGTCATGGCCCGGCACCGTCGAGTGATCCACCACCTCGGCCCAAACGACGGGAAGCCAGGAGTCGTTCTGCAGGACGAACTCCTCCTCCAGCAGGTCCCCCACCTGCGCCCAGGCCCAGAGAACTCTCCGCTGGACCGCCAGCCGCGAGCGCAGCTCCCGGGCCCAGAAGAACGCCACGGCGTTGGCGAGGAAGACGCCGGTGAGCATGTACTGCCACACGAGCGAGGGGTTGGTGGCCTGGAGGAAGACGAGCACTAGTAACAGCACCGGAAGCCAGGGGCTGTTGAGGCGGAGGGTGGTGGTGGACTCGCCGGCTCGCATTTGCGGTGAATCTACCAGAGGCGCGCCCCCGACGCTAGCGGCACTCCCCCGGAAACAGTGAGAGCCGACCCTGGCGAGGCCGGCTCCCCGATGTAGTCGGTCGCGTGCGGTCCTAGCTGATCTTGACCGACTCGCCCGTCTGGGCCGACTCGTAGATCGCGCTGAGGATCTTCATCACGGTGAGAGCTTCCTCGTGCTTGATAGCCATCTCGCTCTCGCCCCGAATGCAGGAAACGAAGTGCTTGATCTCGGTCCAGTGGGTGTTGGCGCCCGGGCTCACGTACACCTTGGAGTCATAGGCGGTGTCGAATGAATCGCTGAAGTAGCGGATCGGGTATTCGTTGCCGTTGCGGGAGGACATCTCCGCCCCGCCCTTGGTGCCCATGAAGCGAAGGTAGTTCTCACCGCCTTCACCGACGTGCGCTGCCCAAGAAACCTCCAGGGTGAGCACCTGCCCGCCCTCGAAGCGGATGAACGCGGTGGCCAAGTCATCGACGTCGAACGTCCGCTTGCCCTCACGGTAGATGTCGACGCCCCAGCCGCCCAACGCCAGCCCGCGCGGGCCGAACTCGGCGAACGTCGTCCCGGTGACAGAAACGGGCTTGGGGAAGCCGGCCACCCACAGCGCCAGGTCCAAGTAGTGAACTCCGATGTCCAGCAGACAGCCGCCACCGGACTGGGCCTTGGTGGTGAACCAGGAGCCGTAACCGGGGATGCCGCTGCGCCGGAGCCAGCCGGCCTTGGAGTAGTAGATGTCGCCAAAGAGCCCATCATCGGCGTACTTCTTCAGCACGTTGGTGTCGGGCCGGAAGCGATTGGTCATGCCGATCATAAGGATCTTGCCCGTCTTCTTGGCCGTCGCGATCATCTTCTCCGCGTCCGGCACGCTGGTCGCCATCGGCTTTTCGCACAGCACATGGAGGCCCGAGTTGAGTGCGGCGATCGTTTGACCAGCGTGAAAGGCATTCGGGCTACAGATGCTCACGGCGTCCAGTCCGCCGGCCGCAAGCAGGTCCTCAGCGCTCAGGTAGGCGTTGGGGATATCGAACTGATCGGCAACCTTCTGGGCGCGGCCCGGCTTCGGGTCGGCGATCGCCACGATCTTGACGCCAGGGGCGTCCTTGTAGCCCGGAATGTGCGCGTGCTGCGCGATACCGCCCGCGCCAATGACTCCTATTCTGATGTCGCCAGCCATGCTCATATCCCCCTAAGCTGCCGTTCGCCTGACGGCGACGGCGCGTTTACAGACTCTAGCAGACAGGCGGGTCGCCCGACAACTCGTCCGCCGGAGCAGCGGCGGATCCACTTCCGACCAGCGCCAGGAACTGGCCCTCGTCGAGAACCGGCACACCCAAAGCCTGCGCCTTCTTCAGCTTCGAGCCGGCATCCTCGCCTACCACCAGGTAGGCGGTGGACTTCGACACCGTCTCGCTCGGCTTGCCACCTGCCGCCGCGATCAGGCGGTGGGCCTCCGACCGGGTAATGCCGGTCAGCCGACCCGTTACCACTACGCTCTGGCCGGCGAGGGGGCCATCGGCGGGGACCGACTTGGGCGCCGACAACTGGACGCCCGCTCTCCTCAATCGCTCCACGAGTTCCCGGTTGGATTCCTGCGCGAACCACTGGGTGACAGCCGCGGCGGTGAATGGTCCCATGCCGCGGACTGCCTCAATGTGCTCCGCCGAGGCGCCTGCCAGACTATCGATGTCACCAAAGTCCTCCGCCAGCGCCTGCGCTACGACGGTGCCCACGCGGCGGATACCGAGCGACAGCAGTAGGCGCCAGAACGGACGCTCCTTGCTGCGCTGTATAGCCGCCAGCAGCGCCTGCGCGCGTCTCTCGGCGAATCCCTCAAGCCTCACCAGGTCCTCAAGCCGCAGCGAATACACGTCGGCAACGTCAGTGACCAGACCGGACGAAGTCAGTTGCTCCGCGACTTTCTCTCCCAACCCCTCGATATCCATCGCCTCGCGCGAGGCGAAGTACTCCAGGTGGCGCGCTCGCTGCGCCGGGCAGGCGGAGTTGGTGCAGTAAGTGGCCGCCTCGTCCTCCAGCCGCGTGACAGGTGCCCCGCACGACGGGCAGGCGGCGGGCATGGCGAAACTGGTCTCCATCCCGGTGCGGAGGCTCGTGACCGGGCCGATCACCTGCGGGATCACGTCGCCGGCGCGAGCCACGACTACCACATCGCCCACGCGGATGTCGCGGTCATGGACGTAGTCCTCATTGTGGAGGCTCGCCTGCCGCACAACAACGCCGCCGATGGTGACCGGCTCAAGAACTGCGTAGGGCGTGATCACGCCCGTTCGTCCCACGTTGACCTCGATGCCTAGGAGCCGGGTCGTCTCCTCCCGGGGCGGGAACTTGAAGGCGATAGCCCAGCGGGGGGCGCGCCCCACGACGCCGAGGCGATCCTGAACCTCGAAGTCATCCACCTTGATGACCAGGCCGTCGGCCTCAAAAGGCAGCTCCTCCCGTCGCTCCATCCAGTCGAGGCAGTACGCCAGTGTCGCCTCCAGACCCTTGAACCGGCGTGCATCGCGCGCTACGGGTATGCCCAAGCCCTTGATAAGGTCCAGCGCCTGCCACTGCGAGGTGACGGCAATCCCTTCCCGGCTCCCGATGCCGTAACCGAGAAAGGACAGGGGCCTCTTGGCGGTAACGCGCGGATCGAGCTGGCGAATGGACCCGGCGGCCGCGTTGCGGGGGTTGGCGAACACGGGCTCGCCCTCGTCGGCACGGCGCTGATTAAGGCGGCGGAAGTCGGCGAGCGAGAGGTACGCCTCGCCTCGCACCTCAAGGAGCACCGGCGCCTCGCCGCCGCTTGCCGGTATGCGAAGAGGAATGGCGCGAATGGTCTGGACGTTGGCGGTCACATCCTCACCAGTCGATCCATCCCCCCTGGTGGCCGCGCGCACTAGCACGCCGTCCTCATACCGGAGACTGAGGGCGAGGCCATCCACCTTGGGCTCGACCACGAGCTCGAGGTCCTGATCGGGCCTCAGCTCCAGCAGCTTTCGCGCCCGCTCGTACCAGTCGCGCACCCTCTCGACCTGGAAAGCATCATCGAGGCTGAGCATGGGGATGTCATGCCGCACCGACTGGAACTGCGGCAACGGCTGACCTCCCACGCGCTGCGTGGGCGAGTCCGCCGTACGCAGGCTCGGGTGGGCTGCCTCCAACCCTCGGAGGCGTGCCATGACCCGGTCATACTCCGCGTCGCTGATCTCGGGCTGATCGAGCACGTGGTAGCGGTAGGAGTGGTAGTTCAGGAAGTCGCGCAGCCGCTTGGCCTCGACAGCGGTATCCTCAGGCGCGCCCATTGCCCTCCTCACGCTGCCACTGCCGCACCTCGATCAAGGACAACACCTGCTTGGCCAGAAGATCGGGATAGTCGACTTCGTATACCACTCGGATGATGCCGGCATTGATGATGCTCTTGGCGCACGCCGAGCAGGGATAGGTGGTGCAGTACAGGGAAGCGCCCTCGATGGCAATGCCGTACCGCGCGGCGAAGTTGATGGCGTTCTGCTCCGCGTGAGCGGCGCGGCACAGCTCCATGTTCCGTCCCGATGGCACGTGCTCCCGGGCACAGCCGATCTCCAGGCAGTGCGAGTGTCCGGCAGCCGCCCCGTTGTAGCCGGTAGACACGATCTGCTTGCCGCGCACGATTACGGCGCCCACCTGACGGTGTAGACAGGTGCCGCGGGTGCTCACCAGTTTGGCGATGCGCATGAAGTAGGTGTCGAGGTCCGGCCGCTCTCTATGCTCGGGCATGCAGATCACCAAACACGCTGGGCGCCTGCTCGTTGAGAACCTCAAGGACGCGGCGCGCCACCTCCTTGATCTCCCACTGCGCTCCCGGGTCGAGAGCCCGCATCTCGATGAAGTGCCGCCAAGAGCGGAAGTTCATCGTGACGATGACGCGGGTGGCAGCGGCATTGGGCAGCAGAAAACGTGCGTCTTCCTTGCGGATGCCCAGGTCGCGAAGCTCCTTGTAGGCGGCAGACACGGACTCGCAGAAGCGGTCGAAGGCGGCGGCCGCCTCCGGGTTCTCCGCCACCATCGGCGGCACGACGAAATCCGGGTCGGACATGTCCACGTAGCGCTGACTCTCCTGGCTGTAGCTGGCGAGACGGTGACGGACGATTTGGTGGCTGCACGCTCTGGAGATCCCACTTATGTCAAACGTAGCTGAGGCATGCTCGATGATGCTCTCGTGTCCCTCCGCCAGCCGGCGCCGGACGAAGTCCCCGGCCTTGCCCTTGGGTTCGCTGCGGTAGCAGGCGCGGCCCGCCTCCTCAATCAACTCCTCCGGAGTGCCGGCGCCGCTCAGATACTTGGTTATCGCTATCAGCTTGACTTCCAACCTAACCTCCCATCGGTGGCTGTCCCGGATGACCGTATACCCTTACCGCATTGCGCGGACCGCGTTCGTCGACTACTTCCTCCAGGAGGTTGGTCTCCGATGCCTCCAAAGCGCCACCGGATCGCTCAAGGAGCAGCGTCTTGACCTGGTGATGGCCGAGCGGGACGGACAGCTCGGTCTCCCAGAGCGGGAACAAGATCAGGGCATCCGTGTCGTGGCCGTGCGTTTCCCAAAGCCGCAGGACCAGCCCTTCGCCGGCCTCCGCGCGTTTGAGGGCGGCGATCTCCACCCCGGCCGTGTCGCAGCGGACAAACGACCAGGACGGCGGCAAACCACCCTGACCCGTTGGCACTGCCTCCCTCAGCAGAGGCGTGTTGAGGCGGTGAGCCTGCCGAGGTATGCCGGCCTCCTGCCAGGTGCCTCGATGAGGCAGGAGCCAGTAGCGGACGGTCTGTTCGCCCTGGTCGATGAACTGATAGGTCTCGCGGGGATGGAACGGGCGCGGATCGTGGAAGGCGTACGGAGGTGAACGAAGCACGGTCATGCGAAGCTCGACATCGGGACGCTGCCCATCGCGGTACGGCGCCCGCTCCAACATGTCATAGGCGTACTTGCTGTCGTTCACGAGGGCCAATCCGTACGGCAACGGCCGTCCGTCCCGATCGTGTGCGACTCCCGTGGCATCCACCCACGTCTGGCCCGGCTCCTCATGGCCGTTGGCAATGCGGACCGTGACGCCGTAGGCCGTCTCGTAGGCGCATACCGGGTACTCGATGGCGGCGGGGAAGGCGACCTTAAGGGCCTTTCTGGTATCGTGCCAATGCAGCTTCAACTCGACAGCGATGGCGCGTTCGCCCGCCGCCAGGCTCAGCGTCTCCTCAGCCAGCGAACGTCCGAACCGGCGCGTCACTCGAAGTGAAGACCGCAGCGGTCCGCACTCGATGGTCTCCACCGTGGCATCACCAAAACGGCCGGCGCAAGTGCGGTAGCCGCTTCGGCCGTGGCTCCAGGTATCGCTCGGGTCGTCGAGCACGACTAAGCCGTTGCCGGGCCCGGACAGCACCTCCAGATCCGCCTGCTTGTCCAGGAGCGAGACCCACTCGCCGGTCCCTAGGTCGACCTCCAGCCGCCAGAACTCGTTCTCCAGAACGCACCCTTCGGCCGGCGTTCCCAAAGCGACGTCCGCTTCTCGTGGCTCCGGCAGCAGATGCAGGCAGCAGACTCCCATGGCGGGCACCTCCAAGGCGACCAGAGTGCGGCCGCTTGCAGTGCGCTGGGCGGGCAGGGCCCCTCTATCAGGACCGGCGACCACACCATCGTGCTCGATCTCCACCAACTCCCGGCGGTCCCACGACGAAGGATTGAAGAACAGCACGACATCGCCCGGACCACGGCAGTCCGTGACCGACGCCAAGCGGCGAAGTGCCGCCCGCGACATCCCTTCCGCCATTCGCGCCGCCTCGGCGTGGTCCTCACCCGCCTCCGCATAAGCCTCGGGGATCGAGCTCCCGGCCAGAATGTCATGGAACTGGTTGAACAGCACCAGCCGCCAGGCCTCCTCGAATGCCATGGTGCCCGCGACCGGCCCGCCGGAGAACATGCCCGCCACCGCGTTCACCTTCTCAGCAGCGACTAGGCGATTCTCGGCGTGCCGGTTCCAGCGCTTGATGTCGGACTGGACCGAGTAACAGCCCGGGGCGTGATGCTGGAGGTCGTTGCGGCGAACGCCGTAGTCTGCCCTCGCCTCGAGAGCGCGGTCGAAGAACTCCCGAACCGATGCGTGTCTGATCTCAGGCAGGTCCTGGCGGGCAGCGACCGCCCGAATGGAGTCGAGGTTCTCGCGAGTGGGGCCGCCGCCATGGTCGCCCACACCGTAAAAGCAAAGCACGCCGCCCGCGCGCTCCGGCGCGTGGACGACGGACCCCACGATCCAGTTCTCGATCTCCCCCGCCCAGGTGCAGTAGTGGTTCGGCGGCCGGCACGCCAACACCCGCGAACCGTCCGGCCCCTGCCACCAGTAGATGTCCTCATCTAGAGCGATCTCTTGGCGGGGATCGGGACGGAAGTAGACGTAGCAGTCAATGCCGGCCCCGCGCAGAAGCTGCGGCAGCGTCCCCGCGTGTCCGAAGCTATCCACGTTGTAGCCGACCGTGGCGGCCACGCCGAAGCGGGAGCGGAAGTAGCGCTGTGCGTAGAGCAGCTGGCGGACGAAGGCTTCGCCGCCGGGCAGGTTGCAGTCCGGCTGGACCCACATGCCGCCGGCGACTTCCCAGCGGCCCGCGGCCACCAACTCCCTGATGCGCTCGAACAGCGCCGGGTCGTCCTCCTCGACCCAGGCATAGAGCTGTGCCTGCGCCGAGGTGAAGCGCATCTCGGGATACTCGCCCATAAGGGCGACGACGGTGCGGAAGGTGTTCAGGGTGACTTCACGCCCTTCGGCCCTGGTCCACAGCCAAACCGGATCGATGTGCGCGTTTCCAATCATGTAGACGGTGCCGGGACTTCGCCGAGCGGACATGAATACCCCCTACGGTGACAGCTTCCGATCGTACTGGTAGAATCGCTCCACTTCCAGCGAGGTCAAGCCGATGCCAGCCGACCTCAGCAGTCAGTACCGGCTCACCATCAAGGAAATGCCAGAGACGGAGCGGCCCCGCGAGAGGCTCCAGTCCTATGGGCCGGGTGTGCTCAGTACCCCCGAACTGCTCGCCATCATAATGCGCACCGGCTCTCGAGGCGAGAACGTGGTCAGCCTCGCGACTAGGATCGTCAGCCACTTCGGCGGTCTCCCCGCCCTGGCACGGGCCTCAGTAGAGGAGTTGGCTGCCGTCCGTGGGATTGGGACGGCGAAGGCCTGCGAGATCCGAGCCGCATTGGAGCTGGGCATACGTCTGGCCGCTTCCGTCGAAGACCTTAAGCCGGCCATCCACGGACCAAGTGACGCCGCCGGGCTGGTCCTCACGGAAATGAGCCTACTCACCGAGGAGGAGTTGCGCGTCCTGGTCCTGGACACCAAGAACCAGGTGCTCACCATCCACACGCTCTACCGCGGCACCGCCAACAGCGCGCCGATACGGCCGGCGGAGGTCTTCCGCGAGGCCATCCGGCGAAACGGCACCGGAGTGATCGTCGTGCACAACCACCCCAGCGGAGACCCCACGCCCTCATCTGAGGACGTACAGACCACGGAGCGCCTTTTCGAGACCGGCAAGCTTGTCGGGATTGACCTGCTTGACCATCTCATCATAGGCGGGGGGAAGTACATCAGCCTGCGGCAGAAGGGCCTCGGCTTCTCCTAGCCGCCAGGAGGACGACGCTGGGAACGACGAAGGAAGCAGCTCCGGCACGGTTGGTAGTCGGGATACTCAGCCAGGGTGACACCGCTCTGGTGAGCGCCATAGAGTCACTGAGCCAGCACTTCGGCGTACCCGATTTCCGGAGCCGCTGCCTACCTTTCACCCAGTCGACCTACTACGATGCCGAGCTAGGCACCCCCCTGCTTCGGCAGTTCTTGTCCTTTCCAGATCCCTTTCCGCCTGACCGCTTGGCTGACGCCAAGCTGCTGACCAACAGCCTTGAGCTTCAGGGATCCGCCCACGGACGACGTCGGTTCAACCTTGATCCTGGCTACATCACCCTGGCCAAGCTGGTCCTGGCAACCACGAAGGACCAAGCGCACCGCCTCTATCTGAGACAGGGCATCTACGCCGAGGTCACCCTGCGCTTCCGCCGAGGCGGGTTCGAGCCTTGGCCGTGGACCTATCCCGACTACCGATCGCCCGAGTACCTCGCTATCTTCAACCACCTCCGGGCGCTTCTGGCCGCCGGCCGCGATCGTTAGGGTCAGGCGAGATCGGGCTATCCGCCCAGCACCAGGACCGTCATCGACAGGTTGAGGTGTACGGGCCTGCCGTCCGGAAGGGACGACTGCTCGCCGTATCCGGCCAGTCCGAGAAGAGGCGCCCCTCCCAACGCGCGGCTCATGAGTGTGGGCACCTCGCCGGCACGCCCTCCCAAGGCGCGAACGCGACCGATGCCCTGCGCCATCAGCACTCCCCGGACAAGGTCCGGCGTGAGGCTGGCGCGAGAGAGAGCCTCCGTGGACGCCGCTCCTGCTGCCGCCAAAAGGGAGTCGGGCGTGGCAGTGAGCAGCCTCAACTGCGCTCCCTCCGGGACATCCGCGAACAGGCCCAGGCGGCCGTCGCTCGAGACGGCCCCCGGCTCCTTCGTCAGCACTCGCTGGGTCCGAGCATCCTCGACTCCTAGAGGGCCGAGCGCCGCACGGCCTCTCAGCTCGGCAGTCGCTAGTCCCTCCTCCTCGACGCCGGTCCAGCGCGAGTACACCCGCGCCGCCGGCTCGCCGCCGAGCGTCGCCAGCATGCGACCGCTCACTCCTTCGGCGGAGGCGTAGTTCGGTGTGGGCCAGTAGCCCGACGCGAACCCGTTCCCAGCGAGGAAGTCCCCATGCAGCACGGCCACGGCCACGCCGTCGGACAGAGCCGACGCGCCGCCGAAGACAGCCCACCGGCCGGAGAGGTCGTCATCAGCCACAGTACAGCCAAGCAGCGGCACACCCCTGCCGATGGTGGAGACGACCCCTGCTAGTAGAGCCTCCTCGTGGCCCGGCGAGACGAACATGACCGCAGCACGCGGCGATCCCCTCTGCGCTCCAACCGACTCGATCGCCGCCTCAGCCGCCCGCTCGGCGGCGCGGCGCGGGTGGTCACCCAGTTCGGCGACGCCGACGCCGGCCTGGAAGCCGCTCCCGGCCAAGACCATCACCGCCACCCCCCGCCCACGCTCCGGACGGACCAGCCCACCTCGCACTGTGAATCCCCCGGCGGTGGTGCCGCCGATCACGGGAGTGTCTCCGGCCAGGGCCCGGACTGACCTAAGGACATCGGCGGCCTCGTACCCGCAGCACGAAGACAGAACAATGAGCCCCACCTCGCCTTTGAGGGCGGCAGCCGCTTGGTCCAGGGCTTGGCCGACAGCCTTACGGGGCTCCGAGTCCTCGCTAGTGCCGACGCCGACTTCGATCGGGATCGCGGTGTCGGGAACGTGTGACGCACTGCCTAGCATGGGACCCTGCCTCCGCACATGATCCTCCACACCTATGATAGTAAGCGGCGCTCCCGCCGGTCAAGGAGGCCGGACCCAATAGCGATGCTTAGACGAGGGCGCCGCCCCTGTGGCACAATGGCCGGACCAAGGAGAGGAGCGGCGACTATGCGTCGGATTGATCTCAGCGGGCCGGTCCGCGAGGGCATGTGGACCTACGGCAGTCCGTTGCCGGAGGTGCGAATCCGCCGGGTGGCCTCGCTGGACCGCGACGGATGGGATGCGCACCTTCTCCACGTGCCCAACCTTCTGGGCACCAGCATCGAGACGGCCGCCCACATCCAGCCCGGCCGGCCGACGCTAGACCAGATTCCGCTGGACCGGTTCTTCGTCCGGGCCGCCGTGATTCAGCTCAAGGACAAGGGCCGGCGCGAATCCATCGAATTGCACGAACTGCTGGACGCAGCCGTCCCTCTAGAGCCTGGAATGGCCATTCTGGTGGCCACCGGCTGGGACCGCATGTGGTCGGACCCGCGCTTCTACTGGGACAGTCCCCACTTCACCCGACCGGCCATGGAGTGGCTGGCGGCACAGAAGCCGTCGATCCTGGGCGTAGATATCTCCAGCAACAGCGATCCTTACAGTAGCGAGGGGCTCAACCACCTTATCTTCGACACCGGCGCTCTTCTGCTCGGGCCGCTGGCCAATCTCAGGCAGTTGTCCCGACCGCACGTGGACCTGATCTGCCTGCCGTTGAACATCCCCGGCCTGAGCGGAAGCCCTTGCCGGCCTGTGGCGATCGAGGATTGATGGACCCGGCGCCTCG
This sequence comes from Anaerolineae bacterium, assembly GCA_040768685.1. Classification (GTDB taxonomy): domain Bacteria; phylum Chloroflexota; class Anaerolineae; order DRVO01; family DRVO01; genus Ch71. The sequence continues at coordinate 1,397,318 of JAXGMM010000001.1, read as the reverse complement.
CCTCTGCTCTCCTGCCGTGCTCAACCGGCTGCCGGCGCTTGGATGCAAGGCATCCTGTAGCGTGTACGGCAGGCCAATCTTGCCGGGGCAACCGAGTTGATGCTGCTGCTCCTCTCGCTGGGTCTCGTCGTCGCCCTGGCGGGCATCGCCCGAGCGCGGCACATGTCGGTGTGGACGGAGTTCGCTGCCTGGCTGGTTCTGGGCTTGCTCGCCGTCGGCTTCCACTGGCGCTTGGTGGCCGGTGATGCCTACGCGCCGGCGGGCGGTGGGGACCTTGCCTCGTTTCTGTACCCCTACTATGTCTACGCCGCTCAGTCGCTTCGGGCCGGCGAGATCCCGCTGTGGAACCCATACGCCTTCTCAGGCATGCCTTTTGTCGGCGACGTCCAGAATGGGCTCTGCTATCCGATCAACCTGCTGTTGTTCCTCATCAAGCCCGATCTGCAGTACACCGACCTTGAGGCCCTGGCGATTGGGCACCTGTGGCTGGCCGGCGGCTTGACGTATACGGCGCTGCGCCACTGGCCGGGCCTAGGGGTTGGACGCGGGGCCGCCCTCCTCGGGGCCGTGGCCTTCATGTTCTCCGACCTCTTCGTCATGCACTTCGGCAACCTCAACATGATCGCCGTGGCCGCCTGGCTGCCGCTGGTGCTGGTCCTGTTCGCGCTGGCGCTTGAGCGCCACTCATTCGCATGGGCAGGCTGGTCGGGAGCCGCTCTGGGTGTGTCGGCGCTGGCGGGACACATCCAGCCCACCATATACAACGGTCTGGCTCTGGCGCTCCTGGCCGCCCAGGGCGCCTGTCGGGCGCAGCCCGCCCTGCGAGAGCGGCTACGGCCGTTTGCCTTGCTGGCAGTCGCCGGGGTAGTCGCGATCTGCCTATCCGCACCGACCACCTTTCCGGCCCTGGTGCTCAGCGAGCACACCCCTCGCACTGACTTCACGTATTGGGACGCCTCCCGCTATTCGCTGTCACCGTTCCGTGCCCTGGGCCTGCTGCTGCCCGACCTCACCGGCCGCGACCCCGCCGACTATTGGGGGCTGGGCGACCGCGTTGAGACCGGCTACCTCGGCCTCTTGCCGTTGCTCCTGGCGGGGCTTGCTCTCTGGCGCCTCCGAGACCGCCGCTGGGTGGTGCTCTTCGGCGGCCTCGCGGCGATCACTTTCGCCGTGGCCCTGGGCGACAACCTGCCGCTGCACGGTTGGCTCTACGCGCTCATCCCCGGCCTGGACCTGCTGCGCGCCCCCGCCAGAGCCCTCTACCTCACCGACTTCGCCCTGGCTGCGCTGGCCGCGATCGCGGCTCAGGCCATCGTCACCTCAGGATCAGGCTCAGGGCCGCAGGTCCTGAGGCGATACCTGGGCGCCGTCGCGCGCGGCGCCGTCGTGGCGGCGCCGCTGTTCCTGGCGACGGCGCTGCTCGCTGTGCTGCTCATGCAGGACCGGGACCCGGTCATCTTCAGCCGCGCTTGGCAGGCGCTGGGCAGCGTCAGTCGCACCGTCCTGTTCCTGGCTGTTTCACTGCTCGTGTTGCGGGCGGCGCCGTCCCTGGGCGGAGCACGGGCCCGCACCTGGCTCGCGGCCGCCTTGGTCGTCACGTTCCTCGACCTAGCGTCGGTGGGAGCCTACGTCGATCTAGGGGCCGCCAACCCGGCTCAGGGCTTCGAGCGCGGGGACGCCGTCGCCTTCCTCCGCAGCGATCCAAATCCCTTCCGCGTCGATGTCGATCCGAGCGCCGCCGCGATCTGGCCCCCCAACTTGGGCCTCGTGCACCGGATAGATCACGTGCGCGGTGTCGCCAATCCGATGGAACTCACCCGCTATTCCCAGTTCCTGCATCTGGCGTCGGACCGGGGGGGCGCGCTTTACCGTCTGCTGGGGGCCAAGTACCTAGTAATGGCCAAGGGACATAGCCCGGGAGAGACAGGCTTTCGCATTGCCTTCGGAGGCGACCCGGAGGTCGACCTCTACCTGAACACCGGCGCCCTGCCTCTCATATCGGTGGTAGGCCGGTCGCTGTCGGTGGATGGACCGGCCGGCGCCGCGGCGGCAATCTCAGCCGAGGGCTTCGATCCGACCGCTGTCGTTGTGCTGGAGGGAAACGCCCCGCTCACCGTCTCAGCCACATCGGCTCGCGAGTTGTCTTTTGCCGACCGCACTGCCAACCGGATGACCTTGGCGGTGTCGGTGGCGGAACCGTCGTATCTGCTGGTCTCGGTCCCGTTTGCGCCCGGATGGCGGGCCACGGTCGATGGCGTTGGGGCCGAGATCTACCCGGCTGATCTCGCATGGAGCGCTGTCTACCTATCGGCCGGGCAGCATCGGGTCGCACTCAGCTTCATGCCGCCCCTGTTCGCCCCGGCGTTGGCGCTAGCCGGTGCGGCCGTTCTGGGTGTGACCTTGCTAACTACACGAGCAGCATTTGCCGGGAAGCGAAGGCTTGCAGAACGCGAGAGTATCACGACAGCCTCTCGTTTCAACGCCCAAGAGTAGGCCTCCGGTGGTTGCGGGGGCTCAAAGCGGCATGCTAGACTCGGCCGCGCCGACAAAGCAGTCCGGTATCTACCGGTGAATGACCCTACCTAGGAGGGCACGCAGAATGGCTCTACGTCCGGACGTCCTCTTCGGCCATCAATCGCTGGCCGATTTCCGTCGAGGGTTCATGGAGATGGCCGAACTTGCCGCGATCACCTACGGCCCTCGCGGCGGTCTGGTCCTTCACCAACCTGACCTAGGGCGCGATCCCGAATTCCTTGGCGATGCTGCGACCATCAGTCGGCGCATCATCCAGATGCCTGGCGCCGCCCAAGATGCCGGAGCCATGCTCGCCCGCCACTTCATCTGGAGAGTCCGACAGGACGTGGGAGATGGGAGCGCTCTGTCGGCCGTTCTCGCCACCGCCATGATGAGCGAGACCATGCGCCTCGTCGCCGCCGGCTACGACGTCCAGATGCTCCGTCGGGGCATCGATCTGGCCGTGGCGGAGGTGTGCCGACGCTTGGAGGAGATGTCCGATCCCCTGCGCGGTGAGGCGGACTACGCTGCCATCGCCACGGCGATCACCGGAAACCCAGCCCTGGGCAAAGTCATCGGTGAAGCGGTGGACCTGGTGGGTGCGGACGGAGCCATCACCATCGAGGAGTTCACCGCGCCCTACCTCGAGCGCGAGTACGTGGAAGGCGCCAGGCTGAAGTGGGGCCTTCTGTCCCCCCACTTTGAAACCGACACCATCCGGCACGAGGCCGTCCTCGACCACCCGTTCGTCTACGCTACCAGCAACAAGCTGCAGACGGCTCGCGACATCATCCCGATCATCAACATGGTCAAGGAGGCGGGCGGCAAGTCATTGCTCGTCATCGCCGACCAGACTCAGGCCGACGCCTTGGCGGTGCTTGTGGTGAACAACCAGAAGGGCGACGTGAAGTGCGCCGCGGTGAAGGTGGAAGCGCTTGGAGAGCAGCGCGTGCCCTCCATCGAGGACGTAGCGGTGCTGACCGGCGGCCGCGTGATACTGGCGCAGCAGGGCATGAGCTCCCAGGACGTTCGCCTTGAGGACTTGGGGCGGGCTCGCCGGATCGTGATCCGGAAGAAGGAGACCATCATTGCGGGCGGCGCCGGTTCGGCCTCCGCGATCCGCCAGCGCACACGCCTGATCCGGGAGGAACTGCGCAAGAGCGACCTGAGCGAGGACTCCTACACCAAGATACGAGAGCGCCTCGCTCACCTCAGCACCGGCGTCGCCATCTTGAAGCTGGGCGCCTTCGGAGACAAGGAGCGCAAGGCCCTCCGCGAACAAGTGGAGAACACCTTGCTCGTCATCTCGGCATCGGCGGAAGAGGGGATGGTAGCGGGCGGCGGCGCCGCCCTTCTCGCCTGCGCCACGCAGCTTCGCCGGCTGAAGACCTCACCGGAGCAGAGCCTCGGCGTCAAGGTCGTCGAGCGGGCGCTTGAGGAGCCGATGCGGCGTCTGGCTCAGAGCACGGGCAAGCACCCGCCCCTCATCGTTGAAGCAGCACGGCGTCGCGGCGCCAGCTTCGGGTACGACGTCCTGACCGAGAAGGTCGTCGATATGCGCAAAGCAGGGATAAGCGACCCGGTGAAGGTGGTGAAGGCCGCCTTGACCAGCGCCGCCAGTGCCACCAACATGACCATGACCACCGCGGCTCTGGTGCTGCACAAGAAGCCAGACACGGTGATGGAGCCCTAATGCAGACTTCGCCTTCAGGAGCAGACTATGAGTCTTAGGGAGTACACGAGTCGGCGACGCTGGCGCCTTGCTGGTCCCGTGCTTGAGGGGGGCACCGTGTACGCTCTGGTGCTGTCCCCCAGCGCCGATCAGCACAATCCCCTAGTTGCCGGCTCTCCGGTTGGCGCTTTCCGCTCCCTAAGCCGTGGAGCGCAGTGGTCCTGGGCCAACCGGGGCCTGACGGGTCTGCAGATCTCGGCCCTCGCCGCTTCCCCCAATGGGGTCCTGTTCATCGGCTCACTGGACGGGACGCTTGCCCGGTCGGTGGACGGCGGCTACTCATGGGAGGTCATGCCTCCGCTCGAGGATAGCGGCAGTATCACCTCGCTGGCCGTCTCGCCCGACTACCTTCGTGACGGCACCGTCCTTGTGGGCACCGAGACAGGCGGCGTGTTCCGCACCACGGACAGCGGTCGCACAGCCCGGCCGGCCAATTTCGGGCTGCTGGATCCGACGGTGCTGGCGCTCGTCTGTGCCCCAGGCTGGCCGGACCGCCCGGTTGCCTTCGCCGCGACCATCGATGGGGTCTTCCGCTCCACCAACGGTGGACGCGCCTGGCGTCCGTCGGGCGAAGACCTTGACGGCCTCAGCGTCCAGGCCTTGGCAGTGAGCCCTGCCTTCACCCGCGACGGCACGGTGTTCGCCGGATCCGAAGAGGACGGGCTCTTCCGCTCTACCGACGGCGGCGACTCCTGGCAGCCCCTGGGCGAAGGAGTGCTGGATTCCACGATCAACGCCCTCTGGGTCGCCCCAGACTTCAGGACCACTCGCCTGGTGCTAGCCGGCACGGCGGGCGGCGGTGTCTACCGGTCGGCCGACGCCGGCGACACGTGGTCGGCGGTGCTGAGCCCGGGTGGCGCCGTGCTCGCCCTCACCGGCGATGGGCAGACCGTGTTTGCCGGCTTCCACGGCAGTGGTGTGCACCGGTCCAGCGACGGCGGCCAGACCTGGGAGGAGTGCCGCGAAGGCCTCTACGCTCACGCCTTCACCTACCTCTCGGCTGCCAACAACGGGGCTCTTTTCGTCGCCGGACCGGATACGGGCATCTTCACCTCGTCCAATGGGTCGGACTGGAAGGCCCTACCGGCCCTGCCGGACCTGAGCGCGCTGGCCGCGATGACAGTCTGGCCGGACTACCATCGCAAGCCTTTGCTGGCGGTTGCGGACGCCGAGGACGGCCTCTATCTCAGCGGCGACGGCGGGGCGACCTGGAACCGCACGCTCGACGGGCAGGTGTCGGCATTGGCCTCGGCGGCAGACGGCGCCGGAGGAGGGTATCTGTGGGCCGGCACGGCCGGTGGAGCCCTTCACGTGAGCACCGACGGCGGAAGCCACTGGACCGAGAGCGAGCCTTTCGCCGCGATGTCCGTCCTCAAGATCGAGCCCTCGGGCCAGTTCCCGATCGACCGGGCGCTTCTTGCCGCAACTCGGGATGTTAGTTCGTCGGACTCTCCCCTGGTTCTGTGGCGCTCCAGCGACGCAGGCCAGAGCTGGACTCGCATCATCGAGGAGAGCTCCAGCCTGATGCACGTCGGGCTCCTGATGCGACCCGGTGATGGCGGCCGCCCGGCAGGGGTGTTCGACCGCTACTGCCTTATCCAGCAGGGCGCCGATCAGTGGAAAAAGCTGTCGCTAGGGGTGAGTGGCAACCCGCCGCTGCTAGCTCTGGCAGCGCGGCAGGGTTTGGGTGAAGAGATCGTTGTTGTCGGGTCGGCGGTAGGCGTCTTCGCCACCGACAACTCCGACCGTTGGACACCGATGATGCGCGGCATGGGATCGGCGCCGGTCCTTGCCCTCACGCCCGCCAACGGCGATCGCGAGCAGCCGATCTGGGCCCTGGCCCTGGGCGGCATCATCTGGTCCTGGGAGAGCGCGGGCTAGACGCGGCGTCTTCACCTGCTGAGAGAGCACGAAGGCCCCGGGGCCTCCGGGGCCTTCTGCCGTACGCTGCGTGGCAGTGCTGGTCAGCACAACCGAAGGTGGGTAGGTCCAGCATGGTGAGGTATCCGGGAGCACACCGCAGGCGGGAGTTGCCCGAACTGGGCTAAGACCCGACTACGGTAAGAGCCGGCGAAATGCGCAACCGCCTTTGGCCGGGACGAACGGAGCAACTTGTCCGACGACGGCGTGATCTTGGCGTCACCGGGGGCCCCCTCCACTATCTTGCTTGGCGGCCCTCCTGCCGGCCTTGGGGCAACCTCAACGGCGCCCATCAGCCGGAAGGAGTTCTTCCTGACGACCATCTCTCCGATCGCTTTTCGATCGGGCTAAGGCCGAACACGGCGACACCAATTGGCTACAGCTTCGCACCTCCCTACGGCGGCCTGCGGCCGGACTTCACGCTGATGGCCGCGGCTATCGAGGTCGGCCGCCGGCAGACGGATGTGCCCCTATGACAGTGCTATCGGCCCATTGCGTGGCGACCATCGTTCCCGTACTATACCTGCAATCATGCCATAGCCGAGAGCGAGGGCATCTAGATGGCGAAGGAACGCATTCTAGTCGTGGACGATGAACCCGACGTCCTGCGCATATGCGAACGGGTGCTTCGTGGGGCGGGCTACGTCGTCAGTACGGTTGGAAGCGGGTTCGAGGCGGTGCGGTTAGCCAGCATTGAGCCCTATGACTGCCTCCTCACGGACATTAAGATGCCCGGCATGGACGGCCTCGACGTTGCCAGTTCGGCACGAACGGTGAACCCCAACCTCGTATGCGTGACCATGACCGGGTACAGCAGCATGGACACAGCCATCGAAGCGCTTCGACTGGGGATCGATGAGTTCCTAATCAAGCCCTTCAACCCCCAGGACCTGCTCTTAACAGTGGAAAGGGCATTGGAAAAAGAGCGTTTGCGCCGGGAGAGCGCCCGCCTGCGTGCCCTAGTGCCGCTGTTCGAGGCCAACCGCGTCTTCATGTCCACCACGGACACGGTGCGGCTGGCGGAGCAGGTCGTCAACACCGCAGTGAGGGAGTTGGGCGCCGATAGAGCGTCGCTCTTCCTGAAGGTGGCGCCGCAGGCGGGTGGAGACTCAGAGGAACTCGTCGCCGTGGCTCGACACGGGCTCGGGCCGGAGGACCTGGCCCCCTGGTCTGCCTACGCCGAGCATGCCCTTCATGCCGACATGGCCGACTGGCTGGTGAGCTCAGGCCGTAGTGGTGGTGCCGAGAGCCTTACCGCGAACAGCGTCTCCGCCGCCCGCATCTACTCCAAGCAGGGCCCGGTCGGAGTGCTGATTCTGGCCCGCGATACTCGCTCCCACCCCTTCGGGGAAGGAGACAGCGAGTTCCTGTCCGTGCTCTGCAGCCAGGCTGGCATCGCTCTTGAGAATGCCTTGCTGTTCCAAGAACTCCGTCGCGCTTACGATGAGCTCAAGCAGCTTGACTACATGAAGAGCGAGTTCATTAGCATCGCCGCGCATGAACTGCGCACCCCTCTGGCCATTCTGATGGGGTACGCCGGGATTCTGGAGGGCATGGTAGCCGCCGAGCAGAAGCAGTTCGCTTCCATCATCGTGCGGAACGCACAGCGCCTTCGCGCGCTGATGGATGAGATGCTGAACCTCGAGTCACTCGAGCGCGGGGCCTCCTTCGTTCGGTTGGAGGCCATGGACCTGCGCGAGGTAGTCACCGAGGTCGCCAAGGACCTGCGTCCGATGGCCGACAACTGCGGCCACACCGTTACACTGACCCTCCCGGACGAGAATGTCAGGCTAGTTACGGACCGCGAGAAGTTCGTAATGGTGCTCACCAACTTGCTCTCGAACGCCATCAAGTTCACGCCTGATGGCGGTCAGATCCGTCTCCAGGCCACGAGGCGGAACGACCTGGTCCAGGTATCGGTCCAGGACGATGGTATTGGGATAGCGCCGTCAGATCAGAGCCGGGTGTTCGAGCGTTTCTATCAGGTGGAGGCGTCCCTGAGCCGGCAGCACGACGGCCTCGGCCTCGGACTCAGCATCGCCAAGGGCATGGTGGAGCTACTTGGGGGACGGATCTGGGTGGAGAGCGAGGTGGGTCAGGGCACGACCTTCCACTTCACTGTGCCTCTGCGACCGCGGTCGACTCCTGACGAGACGCCCTGGACGCCTTAGCCAGCAGCCGCTCCCTGCGGTGCACAAGCGCCTCCCTTATCGCGGGGGAGCAACGCTTCGACAGGCACAGAGCCTCTTCGACCACCGCCAGTGCGGCATCGAAGTCGCGCACCCGGTGCTCCAGGTGTTTGGCCAACTCGGTGTGCGCCACCGCATCGTAGTCCGTACCCATCGCCACCAAGACGCGCCAAAGCTCGGCAGCACGCCCGTATTCACCACGGCGGCGGTACAGAAAGGCCAGGCGGCGCATCAGCTCCACCCGCCGCGCGCCGCTAACGGTAGCAAGGGCCCGGCGGTAGGCTTCTTCCGCCTCGTCCTGCTTGCCGCTCAGCTCCAGAATGCGCGCTGCTCCACCGTGATCGGACGGGTGCGAGGCCTCGGGTCTGCCCTCCAGGGCGGCGGCAGCCGTGCCTCCGAGCCCGGCCAGGGACAGGACATCGAGCAGGTTGTGGTAGAACACCCTCGAAAGCTCCGCCACGGCGCCGGTGCGCAAGTAGTCGAAGTAGATCCCCGGAATGAGCGCCCCCGGAACGTCGTCGTCCTCCCGGGTCACGCCCAGCACGAGTCGCTCAATCGTGCCCAACCGGCAGTCCGGAACTCGGGAACGGTAGAGGCCGCGGGCGGCATGGAGAAGGTCCAGATGCGGCCAACGCGTCAGGGGGACACGCCGGCGCTGCATGGTGTAGCGGGCCTGGAGCAGAGGGGCATCAAAGCACTTGCCGTTGTATGACACCAGGAACGTCTGTTCGCCCAACCCTTCGCGGACACCGGCGAGGAACGCTTGCTCGCCGGCCGGCCCGGGTAGGAAGTACTGCGTCACCTCGAACCGGTCACGGACAAACCGGCCCATGCCAACAAGGAACACAAGGGTGCCGGTGGCCGTGCCCAACCCAGTGGTCTCAGTGTCGAGGTAAACCGCGGACGCAGGCTCCATCTCAGCCAGCCGGCCGTCGCGAGCCAGCAAGCTGAGGGTCTCGGGGCTAGGCGCCAACGCGATGGAGAGCGGCCACCGGCCGTGAACGTAGTCAAGCGCGTAGGTGTGCTTGATGGCAAGGAACCCGGCCTGCCGTGCATCGGCAACCACGTCGCCGCCGGCGAGCGCTGCCAGTTGGTCCAGGTCCGCAGGCAGTATCTGGACAGCCTCCGGCCTCGGTGCTACCCTGGGCAATCCTAGACTGCGCAGGGTCCGTCGCAGGCGATCGACTGAAGGTTCCATGTTCCCCTACCCTGCCGTGTGCCTTGGGATCAGTGGCTCGCAGACGAGTATGTCGCTCATGGTAGGTCGACCACTTATGCAAAGTCAACACCGAGTGCTCGCCATCTACGGCCGGACCGCGATGAGGACTGAGGAGGCGCCGCAGAGGCGCCCACACGCGCCCAGGCTATGCGCGGCCGTGCTCGCCGCAGCGACGCTCGTGGCGCTCGTGGTGTTCGGCGCTGTGGCGGCTGAGGCGCAGACCCCGGCGCCCACTCCGGCGCCGTTCGCCACCGCGGTGGCCACCCTCACTCCTGACGACCTCGCGCCCGACTCGAATCTGGTCTTCCATGGCGACGCGCTGCGCGTGTCGGCGAGCGCCAGCGGCACGCCAATGCCGGTCGGGGCTCCCTTCCCCACGGGGGAGCCTCCCCTTGACCTCGACCTAACCTACACCGAACCCCTGCCGGGGAACATACCCTCGGCCACCCTGCTCGGTGTCTATCACTACGGCGGGGCCACCTGGAGTCCAGTGCCGGCCACCTTCGCGGCGACGGCAGGCGGCGGGACCTACTCGGTGGCCGTCGCCAAGACCGGCGACTATGCCGTGGCCGCTCCCGCTCTTCGGATCGAGGTTAGGCCCACCGCGGTGACGCTGCGGCGCGGGGAGTCGGTGCAGTTTACTGCCCAGGTGCTCAACCCTCAGGGGCAGCCTCAGGCCGGCTACACCGTCACCTGGCAAGCCACCAGCGCGGCCGGGACAATCACCCCGGCCGGGCTCTTCACTGCTACCGGCCGGCCGGGGACATACGACGGGGCCGTAGTCGCCAGCCTGGGAGACATCGAGGGCTACGCCGACGTTACCATCGCGCCCTGGACTACCCTGGTTCCTCTTGTGCTGCGCGGCTGGGAGATGCAGCTTCGGCCCAATGACCCGCTGTACGCTCTACAGTGGAACCTTGTCCGCATCCGGGCCCCACAGGCCTGGGCAACCAGCACCGGCGGACCGGTGATCGTCGCCGTTATCGACAGCGGCGTCGACCTGGAGCACCCGGACCTGCAGGCCAACCTGGTGTCCGGCGTCGACTATGTCGATCGCCTGCCGGGCGGACTGCCGTCCACCAACCCCCAGGATGAGAATGGGCACGGGACTCACGTGACCGGAATTGTGGCCGCGGTGGGCAACAACGCGATCGGCGTCTCCGGCACCGCCTGGACGGCTCGCGTGATGCCGGTGCGCGTACTAGACAAAAACGGCAACGGCTATGTCACCGATGCTGTCCTGGCGATCAAGTGGGCGGTGGAGCACGGTGGGAGGATCATCAACCTCAGTTTGGGGACCCCGGAGACAGACTCGCTGGCCGTCTTTGAGGACGCAGTCAGGTACGCCCAGGCCCGCAACGTGCTGGTGGTGGCAGCCGCAGGTAACCTCCCTCCCTTCACCCTCGGCCAACCGGTCTATCCGGCGAGCTTCGCCGGCGTCGTTGGCGTGGGGGCGACGAACATGTCCGACGCCGTGGCCGGGTTCTCGAACCAAGGTCCCTTCGTCGACGTTACTGCTCCAGGGGAGTCCATCCACAGCACCTACCTTGTCAGCGAGGTGGGCGGGAGCGGATACCGGGCCATGAACGGCACGTCCATGGCAACGCCGCACGTATCCGGCGTGGCAGCGCTGCTCTGGTCCCGCTACCCGCAGCTATCCGCCATTCAAGTGGCCGCCATCCTTCGCGGCTCGGCCCAGGACTTCGGCGACCCCGGTTACGACCAGGCCTACGGGTGGGGCCGCCTCGACGCTGCTGCCGCCATGGAGCTCGCTCCAAGGGTTCTGTCGGCCACCTCGCAGTCCCTGCAGACCGTCGAGCCGCCACAGGCGCCCGCCCAGCCCAACCTAGAGGGCTCGGACGAGCCCTCCCACTTCCGGCCCGGATACCTTCTGGTCCGGGCAGAGCCGGATGTCGTGGCCCAGGCCCGGGCCAGCGTTCTCGGCGAGGTCGTCGCTCAGTCCCTGTCCATTGAGGAGTTGCTCCCCGGATGGTCCTTGGTCCAGGTGCCCGAGGGCCAGGAGGTCGCCATCCGGGCACGGTTGGCCGGCCAGCCCGGCGTGCTCGGCGTCTACTTCGATGCCCTGATCCAGGCGATGGACTGAGACTCGGCCCAACATCCCGGGCAGATTGGGTCCGCCGGATCCTGCCCGTACCCCTTGCGGACCGCATGGCCTACTGCCTATAATGGCGTAGCACATATGTTCTAGGAGGGCGGCCGTGACGAAGGACGAGCTTGTGGCCTGTGCCGGCGAGCGCCGGACCGGGGGGCCGTGAAGCACGAGGAGTTCGTCGACTATATCACGCTGATTGAGCGGCGGCTGCGGGTGGGCGGCCGCTGGGAGACGAGGGCGGTCCCCTACATGCCGGTGGACGGTCGCCTAGCCATGGCCAATGTCGACCATGAGCGCCAGGAGCGGAAGCTGATCTTCCACGACCCGGTGGTCCTGGCGGACACCGACCAGCACCTTACCCTCATGGTGATAGTTGACAGCGAGCTGTATGGCCGCCGCCACGGGATCGCCACCTCTCGCAAGGCGGACGGCTCGTCCATCGAGACTCAGCATCCGTGGGAGATCGCCGAGACTTCCGCCATCGGGCGCGCCCTGGCGGCAATGGGCTACGGTCTACTCCCCGGTTCCGGCCTCCACTCGGCAGACGACGTCTCGCGCGGCGCCGCTGAGACGGCCGGCGCGGGGGCCGCGGTCGGCTTGTCGCAGCAGCAGCGCGACTTCCTCATCGGCGCCGCGGCTGACTCGCTCGGCCTCTCGAGAGCGGATTCCGCGCAGTACGTGAACCGGCTCTGCCGGCAACGCTTCGGCCACTCGCTGCGAGACTGCAGCACCGAGGAGGGGCAATCCCTGGCGCAGGAACTCCGCCGCGGGCAGGCAGCGCCCCGAGCCGAGGGAGACGAGCAGGCCGTCGTCACCGCGTCAGTAGCCGAGTAGGCTTCGCTTATGTCAAGACTCGTTGCCGGTCGGAGCCTAGGCGCCTGGTCCAGCCGTACGGTCTGCGCAGTTGGCGCCTGTGCCCTGGCGATGGCCATCCGCCTGTACCGGCTCGGCGCCGAGAGCCTCTGGTACGACGAGACGGTGAGCGCTCACCTCGCCTCCCTGCAGTCGCGAGCGCTCATCGCGCATACGGCCCTCGACATTCATCCGCCCGGCTACTACCTTCTGCTGCGACTGTGGAGCCAGTTGGCAGGCGACAGTGAGTTCGCTCTGGCCTTCCTCTCCCTGATGGCCGGCGTCCTGCTCGTGGCCGGCGTGCATCGCCTCACCCGCAGTATCGCGGGGCCATCCGCTGGCAGCCTGGCCGGTGTGCTGACCGCCTTGTCCGCGTACTCGGTGTGGTATTCCCAGGAAGTGCGCATGTACACCGTAGCCGCACTTCTCCTCCTGGGGCTGGCAGCCGCGACAATGCAGATCGTGTCCGGCGACAGCCGCCCGCTCTGGGCAGCGGTCTGGGCCATCCTGGCGGCGGCAGCGCTCTACACCCTGTACTACAGCCTCTTCCTGCTGCCCGCGCTGAGCCTGGCGTGGCTTCTGTATGCGCTACGCGAAACTGCTATGCGGCGTCATCGCCTTCTCGCTTGGCTCGGGTCTCACGCCCTCCTGCTCCTCCTCTACTTGCCCTGGCTCCCCACAGCGGTCAGGCAGGCGCTCGATCCACCGGTGCCGCCCTGGCGCTCCACCACTCCCTGGCTCACGGCGCTAGCCCAAGGAGCGAATGCCCTGGCCTTCGGGGAAAGCGCGCCGGCGAGTTGGTGGCCCCTGAGCGCCGTCCTCGTCCTCACGGCTGTCCTTTCCATTGCCCGATGCAGCCGGGGACGCCGCCGCAGCTTCTGGCCGGCGCCGGCATTCATCGCACCCTGGGCCCTCCTCCTGGCTGCCTCAGCGATCCAGCCGCTCTTTCACCCGCGTTATCTCTTCCCCTTCTCCGCCTTCTTCCTGGCGTCCTTGGCGATCAGCCTCGGGAGGCTGGCGAGCGGAGCCCGGGGGCGAGTGCTGGCCGCCGCGCTGCTGGCCGTCTTCGTCGGCGGCAACGTGGTCGCCGCCCAGCGGATCTGGACAGAGCCGCAGTACCGAGCGGACGACCTGAGGGGCGCCGTCGATCGCCTGGCGCAGGAGTGGTTGCCTGAGGATATCGTCCTCATCAATGCCGGCTACACGTACACCGCATTCATGCACTACTGGCCGGGAGAGATCGACTGGATCGGCCGCGTCAGCGAATACCGAGGCGCACGTGCTGAGCGAGGTCCCGTGGTGCTTCAGGGAGGAAGCCTGGGCGCCGCGCCCGACCTCGGCTGGGGCCACCCGAGCTCCGACTTCTACGCCACCACCCTGACCGCCACGATCGAGGGGATCAGTCGCGCGCTCAGGGCAAACGGGCGCCTCTGGGTGATCCGGCTGTACGACACGGTTACCGACCCCAGTGGCAAGGTTAGACAGTGGCTGGAGCAGTCGCTAGTACCACTGAGTGACGACCTGATCCCAGGGCCGAGCTATGGTCGGTTGCAGTCCTTCGCCCCCCGGACGAACGCGATGCCCTGTGCCTCACCAATCGCGTGGGGTGACGTTGCCGCAAGCTGCACCCGGACCGCGGGCGTGGTGGACTTGGGGGGGAACCGGCGCGTGCCGGTGTACCTGCACGTCCGCCAGATGCAGCTGCCGCCGGGGTCGTCGCTGCACTACACCCTCCGCCTGCAGGGGCCGAGCGGCGAAACAGAAGCCCAGCAGGACGGCCAACTCACGGCGCTCGTGGGTACCCCGGTGAGCGACCCGGCGCCGGTCGTCCTCAACGGGATCGCGCTGGGCATTCCGGTCGATGCTCCCGTGGGGGAATACGGCATTCGACTCGGCCTGTACATCCTGCAAGCCGACCGCCCGATCCCCTTGCCGCCCGCGGACGCCGCCGGCACTTCAGTTGCCGGCCCGGACGGGCTTATGGAGATCGGGCGGATGGCACTGCCCTAAGGGTCGTCTGCCCTGGCGCGGGCTCAGACCGCTCCGGGCTCACGCCCGGGAAGGTCCAGTCCTAGTACTGCTTCAGCAACGCCACGCTCTTTTCGACGCCCTCGTACTGGTCGCCCGGTCCCTCAAACTCGATGGAGAGCGGGCCGGTGTAGCCGGAGGCGGCAAGCATCTTCATGCAGCGATCGAGGTCGTAGCGCACCTCGCGGCCCTGCTCGTCGAACTCAAATGTTTTTGCGTGGGTCATAACCGCGTAGGGGAACATCATCTCAAGGGCACGATAGCGAATGGACTCGTCGAAGTTGCCGAAGTCGGGGCAGAGGCGGAAGCGCTCGCTGCCCACGCCCTCGACCAGCTTGATGATGTTGGCCGGGTCGGCTGACAGGCCGCCGTGGTTCTCAAGCAGTAGCGTTATGCCCAGCTTGCCGGCGTGCTCTGCCAGCTCCGAGTACGAGGCGATGGTGAGGTTGATGTCTTCCTGCCCCTCCGGCTGGCGGCCGCTGTTCACCCGGGCGCACGGCGAGCCGATGTAGGCCGCCGCATCCATCCACTTCTTGATGTTGTCCAGGTCGTGCCGGCGCACCTTCGGGTCGACCTCTGATATGTTCCCCACGTCGATGGGGACGTTGACCACTGCGCTGCCGGCCTCGGCCACCCTGCCACGCAGGTCATCCAGGTAGCGCTTGTCGCTACTGGGGAAGTGCATCTGACACAGCTCTACCGCCTTCAGACCATAGCGGTCGCGCGCAAACCGAGGGAAGTCCAGCAGGGTGATATCCTCCGGGAAAGGATGCCGGGCGACGAAGCGGTGCTCGCCTCGCTCGTCCAATTCGGTGGCACGCAGTGTCCCCATGTGCTTGTGGAAGCTCCAGGTTGAGACCGCGAGAGTGTACGCCATGCGATAGCCTCCTTGGGTTCGTCCCCGCAATGCTTGAGGCGATTGTATCGGCAGCGACTGCATAGGGTCAAGCAGCCGCAAGTGCGGTGGGCGTCGCCGGCCTCTGGCTGCGACCACCTCCCCATGATAGAATCAGGACGCCAGAAAGGGGATGCAGCCGATGCCGCGCGAGTACGTTGCCGTCGACCTGGAAACAACCGGGCTGGACCCGCAGTACGACAGCATCATCGAGGTGGGTGCGGTCCGGTTCAGCGAGCACGGTCGGGGTCGAACCTTCACCTCTCTCGTCAACCCAGCTCGCTCGGTTCCCGCCAAAGTGCAGCACCTGACGGGTATCTCGTCCGATGACTTGCTGGGAGCGCCTTCGGCTCCGGAGGTAATGCGGCGCCTGGCCGACTTCGTCGGTCGCGATCCCATCGTGGGCCACAACATCGGCTTCGACATCGCCTTCCTCGCCCGATTCGGGATCCTGCAGCGCAACCGGCGCCTTGACACCTTCGAACTCTCCACGATTCTGCTCCCCCACATGGCGCGTCACAGCTTGCAGCACCTGGTGGGTGAACTCGACCTATCGTCTGAGTCCGCCCATCGTGCTCTGGACGATGCCGAAGCGTCGATGCGGCTCTTTCAGGCGTTACGCGAAGCTGCTATGGCACTTCCCGTCACGTTGTTGGATCAGATCGTCGCGCTGGGCCGGAAGAGTGCTTGGGAGCAGGCCGCCTTCTTCGAGGATGTGCTCCGAGAGCAGAACCACCGGCCGGCAAGCAACAGCATCGCCCAGCAGCTCGCGGCTAAAGGAAAGCTTCGCTCTAGCGGGCTCCTCGCCGAGGCCCCGGCAGCCGGTAGTGCCTTGGGGGAGCCGGCACGGCCCCCGATACCGCTGGACACCGAGAGCCTTACTGCCGAGATGGAGCCGGGAGGCAGGGTCGCCGCCGCCATGAGCGCCTATGAGCACCGTGAGCAGCAGGTGGCGATGCTGCGCGAGGTGTGCGAGGCCTTCAACGATGGCGAGCACCTCCTGGTTGAGGCGGCCACCGGTGTGGGGAAGTCGCTGGCCTATCTGTTGCCGTCGCTGGTCTGGGCCCACTCCAACAGCGACCGCGTGGTGGTATCCACCCACACCATCAATCTGCAGGAGCAGTTGTTCAGCAAGGATATCCCCCAACTGGCGCAGGCTCTGGGGTACCGGCCGTCCGTGGCCATCCTAAAGGGGCGCAACAACTACCTCTGCCCCGCTAGGCTCCGCGCCCTCACAAACCGGGCCAGTCTCTCGCCTGAGCAGGCCCTCGCCCTGGCCAAGGTGCTGATCTGGGCGCCCTCCACTGCCACCGGCGATCGATCCGAGCTCTTCCTCAACACCGCTCCCGAGCGCGCCGTGTGGTCGCAGATCGCCTCGGACACGGCTTGGTGCAACGGTGAGGCTTGTCGGTTCCGCCAGCGGGGGGGCTGCCACTATCTGCGGGCGCGGCAGTTGGCCCAGCAGTCCGAGGTGGTGATCGTGAACCACTCGCTGCTGACCATTGACGTCTGCCAGGGAGCCGAGAGCCTGCCCGAGTTCGAGCATTTGGTGGTCGACGAGGCCCACCACTTCCAGAGCGCCTGTACTAACGCCCTCCGGCTGGACCTCACGGTGGCGCAGATCACCGAGATCATCCGGACCCTTGTCGCTCCAGATAGGACCGGCGACGGCGGCGCTGTCGGGCGGGTCCGGGCCGCGCTCGGCCGCTCAAAGCAAGGCTCGAGCGAAGGGGTTCAGGCGTGCACCCGACTGGCCGAGGCTCTGGGTGCGCTGGAACCGGAGCTCGACGCGGTGACCAGCCATCTCGACCACTGCGCAGCCGCCTTCCTGGGCGCCTCAGCCTCCAGCTTCGTGCAGCAGCGACGCATCACCGAGCAGGAGCGCACCACGGCCGAGTGGCTGGGGCTGGCGCAGGCATGGAAGCAGGCGGCCGAGACGGCCGGCCGTGCGGCTCGACTGCTGGAAGAGGTCCGCAAGAACGCTGTCGTCCTCGCAAACGACGAGAAACTCGCCGAGTCCGTCCAGGCCGTCGGCGCTGGTGGGATGGTGCTTCGAGAGCT
The DNA here is from genome assembly GCA_040768685.1 of Anaerolineae bacterium. GTDB lineage: Bacteria > Chloroflexota > Anaerolineae > DRVO01 > DRVO01 > Ch71. The sequence goes on along the minus strand of JAXGMM010000001.1, from coordinate 1,379,795 downwards.
GGCCGGCGGCTTCAGTCAGGCGATACTGGAGCCTGCACCCGGACAAGTGTACTGGCTTTCCTCTCGCGAGAACAGCCAGGAGGTGGGCATTCACTGCGCTCCCATCAGCGTGGCGGAGAGCCTGGAAGAGAACCTATTCGCGGCCAAACGCGCCGTGATAATGACCTCGGCTACCCTGACGACCGCCGGGTCGTTCGAGTACCTGCAGGAACAGCTTGGCCTCGTGTCGGCACGGACCGTCAGCGTCGGCTCGCCCTTCGACTTCCGCCGGGCGGCGCTCGTCTGCGTCGCGCGAGACGTCCCCGAGCCGCGCCAGCCCGGTCATCAGCGCACCGTGGAGGAGTACGTTCTTCGCCTGGCCCGCGCCACGGGCGGCCGCCTGATGGCCCTCTTCACCTCCTACAGCCAACTTCGCCAGACCACCCGGGCTCTCGCCAGTGCCTTGGAGGACGAAGGGATACTGCTGTACTCGCAATCCGAGGGCGGGAGCCGCAACCAACTCCTGGAAGGTTTCAAGTCCTCCGACCGTGCGGTGCTGCTGGGCACGCGATCGTTCTGGGAGGGGGTCGACGTGCCGGGCGACGCCCTGCAATGCCTGGTCATGGCGAAGCTGCCGTTCATGGTGCCCGACGACCCCATTGTGGCGGCGCGAGGGGAGCAATACGCAGACAGCTTCGGCCAGTACCTGCTGCCCGAGGCCATCCTCACCTTCCGGCAGGGCTTCGGTCGGCTCATCCGCACGCAATCCGACCATGGGGCGTTCGTGATACTGGACAGCCGAGTCCGAACCAAGGCCTATGGGACTCACTTCCTGCAGTCACTACCCGACTGCACCTTCCTGGACGGCACCATCGACTCCATTCCGGAGAAGGTGGTGATGTGGCTCAACGGTCGCACGTCAAGGTAGAATGGTCGGTTGGGCTGAGGCCCCACTCTAGTCTCGGAGGCAAGACCCGTTGATCTCAGTAACCGAACTACGTCGAGGGACCATCTTCGAGATGGACGGCAACCTGTACCGGGTCCTCGATTACCAGCACAGCAAGCCGGCCCGCGGCAATGCGTACATCCGCACCAAGACTCGCGACCTCCGATCCGGCGCCACGGTGGAGCGGACTTTCGTCTCCGGCGACCGCGTCCAGGACATCCGGCTGGATCATCGCACGGTGCAGTACCTCTACAACGATGGGTCGCTGTATCATTTCATGGATGTGGACACCTTCGAGCAGATCACCCTTTCGAAAGAGACCCTCGGCGACATGGTCAACTACCTAGTCGAGAACAACACCCTCGACTTGTCCTCATACGAGGGCGAGCCGCTTGACTTGGAGTTGCCGATCACCGTCGACCTAGAGGTGGTACACACCGAGCCGGGCTTCCGCGGCGACACCGCCAACGCTGCCAGCAAGCCCGCGACTCTGAGCACCGGCCTGGTGATCCAGGTCCCGCTCTTCGTACAGGTGGGCGACACCATTCGCGTCGATACGCGCGACGGCACTTACCTGACGCGGGTCTAGCGCCGCCTTGTTGGGCGACGGTCCTGACGGCCACCCCCCCTATCTCACGGTAGCTCAGGTCACGGCGCATCTCCGCGCCGTCCTTTTGCAGGACGACATCCTGCAAGACGTGTGGGTTCGGGGGGAGGCGTCGAGCGTCACGCTGTCCCGTGGAGGGCACCTCTTCTTCTCGCTGAAAGAGGGCGACGCTCTGATCAAGGCGGTGGTCTGGGCCCCGCAAGCGCGCCGGGTGCACGCCCAGCTCAGGGACGGACAGGAGATACTGGCGCACGGTCACGTGGACCTGTACGCGCCCCAGGGCGTCTACCAGCTCTACGTCAGCGAGATACTGCCGGTCGGAGCCGGACTGGCCTACCTGGAGTTCGAGCGCGTCCGGGCCCAGCTCACGGCCGAGGGCCTCTTCGCCGAGGAGCGCAAGCGACCATTACCGCGTTTCCCTCGCCGCGTCGGGGTGGTGACCTCCGCGTACGGAGCGGCCCGCCGCGACATAGAGAACGTCCTCACCCAGCGCTGGCCTTCAGTCGAGATGGTGCTGGCGGGGGCGATGGTCCAGGGCGAGGCAGCGCCGGCCAGCCTCATCGCCGGACTGGAACTGGTGGCCGAGGCTGGGGTCGATGTCATTGTCATCGGCCGCGGCGGAGGCGACATGGAGGCCCTCTCCTGCTTCAACGACGAGAGCCTTGCCCGCGCAATCGCCGCCATGCCCGTGCCTGTCGTGACCGGCATCGGTCACGAGACCGACTTCACCATCGCCGACTTCGTGGCCGACCTCCGCGCTCCGACGCCGTCGGCCGCCGCCATGGCCGTTGTGCCCGATCGGCTTGAGGTCGCTGCTGCCGTGGCCGGGCTGGAGAGACGCATTAGGGAAGCCATCGTGGACGGCCTGGAGCGGGGCCGACGGGACCTGCTGCACCAGACCCGCCTCTTGCTGCGCTCATCGCCCCGCTACGTCGTCGCCAGTGGCCTGCAGGCGGTGGACGACGGCTCATCGCGTCTCGTGCGTGCCGCCGAACGCACGGTCCCCATCCTCGAGAGTCAGTTCGCGCCCTGGTCCGCAAGGCTCTCCCAGGCCGGGCACCGACTAGTCGATGAGCGGAGAGGTTCATTGGCACAGCTCTCCGCCAGGCTCGGCCCACTCGACCCGGAAGAGACCCTTCGCCGCGGCTACGCCGTCGTCCACGTTGGTCACCTGCAGGGACCAGTGATCTCCGACGCGGCGGACCTGCGGGTGGGCGATACCATCGCCATTCGCCTAAGCCGCGGGCAGGCTCAGGCCGCAGTCACTGATTCGGTGCCCGCGCCCAAGTGAGAGGAGTGAGAGCCGTGGCCGTCGAAACCGGCGAGTTCGCTGATCTGGACTTTGAGGAAGCGTACCGACGACTTCAGGACGTGGTGGAGCAGTTGGAGAGAGGCAACCTCCCCCTTCAGGACAGTCTCGCGCTCTTCGAGACTGGGACCGGGCTGGTGCGGCGGTGCTCCGCCGTTCTCAGCCAGGCTGAGCTCAAGATCACGGTCTTGACCAAGGAACTGGACGCCGAGGTCAACCACGAGCGTCGCCGAGCCGGAAGCTTCGCCGCCGCGTCTCCCGATGACGAGGACGAGGCATAGGCGGTTACCATCATGCCCTGTCGGCTGGGTTCAGCGGTGCAGAAGTCGCGCCGCTACCACCTGGCCCAGGGAGACGCAGCCATCGTTCGGTGGGAGCGCCCGGTGCGTTCGGGGCGTAAGGCCTCGGGCCCGTAGCGCACGAACGCACAGCGAGGTCAGCAGCCGGTTCTGGAAGCACCCGCCGGAGAGCGCCACATTCCGCGTGTTCACCGACTGGGCCATCGCCTCCGCCCCAGCGACGACCATTTCGGCAACCGAGTGGTGGAAGGCGAGCGCAACCTGCTCCAAGGACCTGCCGGCCTCTCGATCGTCCAGCACGGCGGCCAGCAGGTCAGAGACGATCACCTGCTCCCCTTCGCGCCGCCAAGGGTAGCTGAGCGGCTCCTGCGCCCCACCGGCGGCCCGCTCGGCCAGCGTCTGCAGACGAATGGCCGCCTGAGCCTCGTAGGTCACTTCACTCGCGAGCCCCAACAGCGCCGCGACCACGTCGAAGAGCCGGCCCATGCTCGAGGTCCTCACCGTCCACGGGCTCTGCAGCCCGGCCCGGAGCAACTCGCGCTCCTCCGGCGCGATTCCGGTCAGGAGGCCCTGACCAGGCACGCGGTCCGCCAGGCCGAGGGCCATGAGATAGGCGAGCGCCAGACGATCGACCCGTCGAACAGCAGCGTCCCCGCCCACGAGCGGAACGTACTGCAGGTGCGCGCATCGCTCTGCGGTCGCGCCGGCGACGATCAGCCACTCCCCACCCCAGATCGACCCGTCGGTCCCATACCCTGTTCCGTCCAGCACCACCGCCACGACGGGCTCCTCGAGCAGGGCGGCATCGTTCTCCGCGATGCAACTTAGGGCGTGGGCATGGTGGTGCTGTACCGGTATCAGCAACTGGCCCTCGCGGCTAGCCCTGTCTTGCGCGTAGCGCGTGCTGAAGAAGTCGGGATGAAGATCATGGGCGATGGCCTCGGGCTCGACCGAGAACAGGTCCTCGAACTGCGCCACCACCCGATGGAAGTGATCCTCCGTGCAGGCGTTGTCCAGGTCGCCCAGATGCTGGCTAACGTATGCGTACTCGTCGCGGGCGAGAGCAACGGTGGCTTTCATCTCGGGGCCGACACCCAGGACCTGCGGCCCTGCCAACGGCAGACGAAGCGGCGACGGGGCATACCCGCGCGCCCGCCGGACGAGCAGGGGGGACTCGCCTTCCCGCGCGCCCACATCGCACAGATCCATAACGCTGTCGTCGCAAGGCATGTGAATGGGGCGGTCGTGCATGAGAAAGGCGTCGGCCATAGCGCTTAGGCGCCGGCGCGCCTCCGTGTTGTCCACGGCGAGCGGTTCATCGGAGAGATTGCCGCTGGTCATCACCAGGGGCCCGCCGTATTCCCGCAGTAGCAGCAAGTGAAGAGGGGTGTATGGCAGCATCACCCCGACGCTTCCGTGATCTGGGGCGATATGCGAACTGAGCACAGGCTCCGTATCCTGGCGGAGGGGCAGGAGCACGATCGGGGCGGCCGGCGAACTCAGCAGCAGACTCGCCGTTTCCGACACGGCGCACAGGCTCGACGCCGCTTCCACGTCCGCCACCATCACCGCCAAAGCCTTGTGGGGGCGCCCTTTGCGCTCGCGCAGCGCGGCTACCGCAGCATCGAAGGTCGCGTCCACAGCCAAGTGGAACCCGCCCAGCCCCTTCAGGGCTAGCACCCCTCCGCTGCGGAGCACTCCCGCCGCAGCGCGAATCACGTCTCCCGCGGCCCCGCTGCTAACCCCGTCGCCCTCCTCCAGCCAAATGCGCGGCCCACAGACCGGACAGGCGACTGGCTGCGCATGGAATCGCCGATCCCCAGGGTCCTCGTACTGGCTGCGGCAGTAGTCGCACATGGCGAACCCCTGCATCGTCGTGTTACCCCGATCGTACGGCACACGCTCGATGATGGTGTAGCGGGGACCGCAATCGGTGCAGTTGATGAAGGGGTAGAGGTAGCGCCGGTCCGATGGATCCAGCAACTCAGCACTGCACGCCGCACAGGTAGCTACGTCGGGGCTGACGGGTTGGTGGCCGCCCTCACCCTCGCTCCGCCGGATTGTGAAGCCATCAACAGCCGTTGCCGGAGCTTGAGCGACCGCAAGGTGGTCAATGCGGGCGAGGGGCGGCAGTTCCGCCGCCAACCGCTCCTGGAAGCGGTCGACAGCGCCGTCCTCGCCCTCTATGTGGATGGTGACGTCGCCGGAGCGGTTCTGCACCCAGCCGGCCAGGCCCAGCTCGTTGGCCAATCGATACACGAAAGGACGAAAGCCAACGCCCTGCACCGTGCCGCGCACGGTGATGTGAAAGGCTCTAGGCTCCGCGGGCACCGTCTGCCCGAGCGCGCAACCAGTCGATCCAGGCCTCGACGCCTTCACCGGTCCGCGCCGACAGGGTGAACACAGGCACTTCGCCGTTCAGCCGGCGAACGGCATCGGTGTAGCGCTCCAGATCGAAGCTGATATAGGGAGCGATATCCCACTTGCTGACGACCACCGCATCGGCGTTCCTGAAGACAGTCGGGTACTTGACAGGCTTATCGTCGCCCTCTGCCGTGCTGGAGACCACCACCCGGAGGTGCTCGCCCAGAGGAACACCGGCGGGACAGATCAGGTTTCCAACGTTCTCAATGAAAAGGACGTCGACCGCGTTCAGGTCCACCTCCGCCAGCGCTGCGGCGAGCATGTCGGCTCGCAAGTGGCAGCCGCCGCCGGTGTTTATCTGGACGGCCGAGAAGCCTGCCTCTTCCACCGCGCGGGCGTCCAGGTCCCCGGCGACATCGCCCTCCACCACAGCGCACCTGACGGAGGGCGAAAGCCGCCTCGCCGTCTCCACAATCAGCGTGGTCTTGCCCGCTCCCGGGGACGCCATCATGTTAACCGCCAGCACCCCGGCTCGGTCCAGCAGACCCCTGTTGGATTCCGCGGTCGCCTGAGCGGCCGCCATCACCGACCGTCCGACCTCGATTACCTTCGCCAATTCGCCCTCCTACTCGATCTCGATCGACTCGACGCGGAACTCCTCACCCCCAAGCAGGCGTCCCTGCACGCCTCCACAGCACGGGCACGTCATGTCCCTCGCCGCTGGGCGGTAGACCGTGTCGCATCCCGAGCAGCGCGCCTCTGCCGGCAGGGTCCGCCAGTGCAGCTGCGCTCCGTCCGCGATGGTTGCCGATGCGACAAACGGCCAGTAGAACTCCACCGCGTCGGGTACAATGGAAGCGAACTCACCTATCTCCAGGTTGACGACGGTGATCCGAGAGGCGCCGTGTCGCTCCGCCTCCTCGACCACCAGGCGTAATACGCTTTCAGTCACTCCCAGTTCGTGCATCGTGTTGACTAGCCCTGGCCTGAGAGCATAACATAGCATCTACTATGGCTGCATACCCAGTGCTCAAGCTAGATCCCGATCGCCCTTGGACCTTGTCGCCCCGAATCGGCGCCTCAACACCGCTGGCCACGGTCATCTCCGTGTACATCGAGACACTCGCCCAAGACGGGGTAAGCCCCAACACGGTGTCGGCCTTCGAGGCCGATCTCCGGCTGTTTTGCGACTCCGCCGGCATGGACGTTCCCATTGGCGAGGTCGGCGCCGAACACGGCGAGCAGTTCCGGCGCTTTCTCACCAAGGAACGGGGCGTTGCCTGCAGCCCATCGTCGCTGCGTCGCCGCCTTACAGCGGTTCAGTCGCTGTTCCGATACCTGATCGACGAGGGCGTGGTTCAGGCCAATCCGATCGTTTCGACGACGGTGCAGGCCCCAACGCCGAACGAACCGGGTGGGGACATGCTGACTGAGGAAGAGGCCGCCGCATTGGTCGAGGCAGCTGCGGCTGAGGCAGGCGAGGGTGACTGGCGCCCACTGCTGCTGGCAACGTTGCTTCTGAGCTCGGGGATCTCCAAGGCCGAAGCGCTCTCCCTCGACGTGACGGACATAGACCCCGATTCGGGCACCCTGTCCGTAGGCCGCGACGACCGTCGACGCACGGTCGATCTGGACCCGCAGGTGGTGGAGGCGTTCCTGGGCTTCCGTGAGTCTCACAGCGGCGAGGGCAGGCTCTTCGACTGCACGGGGCGGAACCTGGAGTACGTCCTGGCGCGAACGGGGCGCAACGCCGGCCTATCGCGCAATCCGTCCTTTCGCGCCCTGCGTGCCACAGCGGCGGCACGCCTGCATGATTCGGGGGCCGACAATCAGGAAATGGCGGAGCGGCTGGGGATCAGCCGGCACACCTGGCCCGCGCTCCGTCGCCGGATCCAGCGGGCCTCTAGCCGGTGATCGGAAGCATCACTCGGTACACCGCCTGGTAGCGGTATAGCTCTGCCCCGATGTCGCCGTTCCAGCCGCCGATGGCGTAGATGGTGGTGTCGTCGGCCACGACAGCCATGTTCCTCCAGGCGCCCACCACCGGCATCTCCCAGGGTTCCCAGCGCTCTGCGCCCCAGGGCAATCGCTCGCAGAAGGCGGTCGGGGCGCTCCAGCCACCGCCTACGACGTAGATCCCGTCGCCCACCACGGCGGCGCCCAGTCCGGCCCGCGCTTCCGCCAGAGGCGGCAGCGTCTCCCACTCGGACGGTGCGCCGGCGTCCGTGGCGAGTGCCAGCACCTCGTTGCGCACCTGTCGCCCGTCGTATCCCCCGAGCACATACAGAGTGCCTTGCGCCCACACTGCCGCCGGATGCAGGACCGGCCGGGGAAGCATTGACAGTAGCCGCCATGACTCAGCCCCTGCATCCAGGGCGTAGACACCGGATCGATTCTGTCGCCCGTCCCAACCTCCCGCGAGGTACAGGGTGTCGCCATCCGTGGCCAGCGCGTAGGCGCAGAGCCCAACCGGGAGTGGCGTGCCGGCTGACCAGCTATCGGCGACCGGATCGTAGATCTCAACCGTGTCTATGACCTGGCCGTCAGCGGTGAGGCCGCCCGGCACATACATGCGCCCGCCAACCACCGCCGCGGCCACGTTGCTGACGCCCGTGGGCTTGGATGCACCGAGTCGCCAGGTGTTGGTCCCCGTGTCGTAGATCTCTACCGAGTTGGTAATCCCCTCGGCGGTGTCGCCGCCCGCGACGACGATCAATGAGTCGACGTAGGCGGCGGCGAAACGGTGCCGGCCAGTGGGCATCTGCGCGGCCTCGCTCCACCGCCCCACCTCCTCGCGTCCGCCGGAGGCAGCGCGGGACACAACGGATTCACGTAAGGGATCAGGACCCGGCGCGGCTGCCCTCGCCGCCGGCCGCGCGGGCCAGATCACCAGCGTCACAGCGGCCAGCAGCACCGCGACGAGCGAGGCCTTCTGCCACCACGCTATTGCTGCGGGCGGGACCACAGGCGCCGGCTCACCCTCTGCCGGCGCCACGCTAATGCTTGTGGCGACGGCAGGCACAAGGCCCATTTCGATGGCCACCATGCTCGCTTCGGTGCGAGAGCGCACACCAAGCTTGCCGAACACGTTTCGGAGATGTACCTTGACCGTGTTTGGTGTTATGTCCAGCTGAGAGGCGATCTCCTTGTTGCTGGCCCCGGTGGCCACCAACCGGAGTATCTCGACCTCCCGCTCGCTCAGTTCCTCGCGTACTTCTTCGTCCACGTGCCCGTCACCATACCTCGACGCTGGTTGACACGGCCCCGATCTCCGCGTCGATTCGCTCGGCCTCCAGCCAGTCAAGAACGCTGCTCAGAATTGAAGCAGCGTGGCCGGTCTCATTGGAGACGCACACTATCCCGAGGATTGCCACTTGCCAGGAGTCCAACTCCCCCACTTCGGCCACGCCGACGTTGAACTTGGACCGCATCCGCTGCACGACGGAACGAACCACCCGACGCTTGTCCTTGATCGAGGCGGCATCGGAGACCACCAATTCGACCTGACATACCCCGATCACCACGGCCTAGCCCTCGTGTTCGCGGCGCAAGCGCTCCAGGACATCGAGAAGATCGTCCGGCAGGGACGACTCCAGTTCGACCATCTCCCGGGAGGCGGGATCTCGGAAGCGCAGAGCGCGGGCATGAAGGAACTGCCGGCGGAGGCCTAGGTCGCGAGCACCACGCCCGTAGACCGGGTCGCCGGCCACCGGATGGCCCACGGCCGCCAGGTGGACGCGGATCTGGTGGGTGCGCCCAGTCAGTGGATGAGCATGCACCAGGCTGTACTCGCGGAATGTCTCCACCGTGGAGTACTGCGTCCTCGCCGGACGTCCACCCTGGCGGACAACCGCCTGCCGCGCACGATACTTCGGGTGCCTGCCAACCGCCGCCGTAATGACCCCGGCCTCGGGGCTGAGAGAGCCCACCGCGAGGGCCAGGTACGTCTTCCAGACTTCGTGACGGCGAAACTGCTCCTGCATGTCCCTCAAACCTTCGGCGGTCCGGCCAAACACCACCAGGCCGGAAGTGTCACGATCCAGCCGATGGACGACTCCGCGCCGTTCGGGCGGGCCGACGGACTCAAGCTCGGGGTACCGGTACAGCAGCGCGTTCACCAGGGTGCCGCGTCGGTCGTGCGAGGTCGGATGGGTGAGGACGCCGGCCGGCTTGTCCACCACGACAACCGCCTCACCCTCATACACCACGGGAATGTCCATCTTCTCAGGCACAATGTCGTTGTCGGCCCGCGGGAGAAGCTCAACAGACACGCGATCCCCTTCGCGGAGAACCGTGGACGGTTTGGCGAGTCGGCCGCCCACGGTCACTCGGCCGTCCTCGATGAGCCGCCGCGCCTGGGACCGAGAGACCGCGTCAAGGTGCGCGGCCAGGTACTGGTCCAGCCTGGCCCCGCCCTCGGCGACGTCCAGATCGACCATCCGCACCTCTGCGTCAGGCACGAGTGGAGCCATCGGGCCCCAGCGCCTCGTCCTTGGATCCTTCGGGGGCGGGCGAGTCGTCAAACAGCATGTAGACGGCCAGGATCACGACGCCCACGGACACGGCACTGTCGGCCACGTTGAAGATCGGCCAGAAGTGGAAGTGAAGAAAGTCCACGACGGACCCGGCGGTCAGGCGATCGATGAGGTTGCCGATGGCGCCGCCCTGGATCATGCCCACGGACACCCGCACCAGGAAGTGCTGCACTGGAAGCTTGTGGTACCAAACGACCAGCGCGATCACGACAACGATCTTGATGATGGCGAAGATCGTCGCAGCCTGGGGGAAAAGGCCGAACGCAGCTCCGCTGTTGCGGATGTACGTGAGGGTGAACACGTTTTCCAGCCCCGGAATCACCGTCACTGGCACCTGGTAGGGCAAGTTGCTTGCTGCCCACATCTTCGTCACCCGGTCTAGAACCAGTACGACGATGATGGCGAGAACGGTGGATAGGGGAAGCAGTGGCTTTCGCATAGCTATACGAACGGCTCCTAGCGCAGTCCACGACCTTAGCCGCACCCTGGCATTGTAGAGGGCGGCAGAGGCGGGGGGCAAAGCCGCCCCCCGCCGTAGGCTCTCCGGCGTCGTCAGGACCGCTCTATCCAGATTGTCAGCGGCTCGCCCACAAGGCTGAAATCCTCGGTGTAGGCGGCCGGAGACCCAGCGCCGCACTGCATGGCGTCGGTCAGGGTCTCCTGAGCGATGTACGTGCCGAACCGCTCGAACACCGCCTCCAACCCGGACCCGCAACGGTACCTGGTGCGTATGTGATCCTCGATGCGGAAGCCTGCCTCCTTGCGCATGTTCTGCACTCGGCGGACGACCTCGCGCGCCAGGCCCTCAAGGCGCAGCTCCTCGGTGACCTCGGTGTCGATCGCCACGGTGTAGCCGGCCTCAGATGCCAGGGACAGCCCCGGCGCCGGCTCGAGAGCGAACTCGACTTCGTCCGGCAACAGCTCCAGTCGCTGGCCCTGCACCTCGAGAACCAGAGGACGGCCCTGCTTCAGGTCTTCCGCCAGAGAGGGGTCGGAAAGGCGTTCCAGGGCGCCGCGGATGCCGGGCAACAGCCGTCCGTACTTGGGGCCGACTTTGGCGGGCACGGCGCTGTAGTGGAAGGCTCCCAGGTCGGCGGCGGCCGCAACCGACACCGACTTCACATTCATCTCCTCCGCGACAACGTCGGCCAGGCGCCGCAAGCCGGCGCCCTCATCCGGGCTGCGCAGCGCGACAAGGGCCCGGCTGAGCGGCTGCCGCAACTTGATGTTGACGGCGTTGCGCGCGGCATGGCCGAGGCTGACCACACGCATCGCCACGCCCATCTCCTGCTGCAGGCGCTCGTCGACTAGGCTCGGGTCCGACACCGGGAAGTCGCAGAAGTGCACGCTCTCCGGCGCCGATGGGTCCACACTGGCTACCAGGTTCCGGTAGACCTCCTCGGCGATGAACGGCGTGAACGGGGCCATGAGCTTGGCCACGGTCACTAGGCACTCGTAGAGAGTCTGGTAGGCGGCCGACTTGTCGCTGTCCGCCTCGCTCTTCCAGAAGCGACGCCGGCTGCGGCGGACGTACCAGTTGCTCAGGTTGCCCACGAATCGCTCGATCGGGCGGGCCGCCCCGGGGATGTCGTAGTCGGATAACGCCCGGTCCACCGCGTCGATGAGCGTGTGCAGTTCCGAGATGACCCACCGGTCCAGCTCCGGTCGCTCCGCCACGGGGACGGCTGGTGCTGCCGGGTCGAAGCCGTCGATGTTGGCATAGGTGACGAAGAACGAGTAGGTGTTCCACAGGGTCAGCAGGAACTCGCGCACCACCGCCCCGACCAGGTCCACCGATAGGCGTCTGGCATTCCCTGGAGGCGCAGCGGTGTACATGTACCAGCGCAGGGCGTCGGCGCCGTGCTGCTCGACGAGCGTCTGCCACGGCACCATATTTCCCCGGGACTTGCTCATCTTCTGGCCCGTGTCGTCCAGGATGAGCCCGGTGGAGATGACGTTCTTGAAACAGGCCCGCTTGAACAGCATCGTGGAGATGGCGTGCAGACTGTAGAACCACCCGCGCGTCTGATCCACGGCTTCGCAGATGTAGTCGGCCGGGAACTGCTCGGCGAACTTAGCCTCGTTATCGAAGGGATAGTGCCACTGCGCCACCGGCATCGCCCCGGAGTCGAACCAGCAGTCGATGACCTCCGGTACGCGCTTCATCGTTCCGCCGCAGTGGCAGTGGTAGGTCACATCATCGACGAAAGGCCGGTGAAGGTCGACGGCATCGGGGAACACGGCCGCGAAGGTGCTGTCCGGCTTGTGGCGCAACTCCTCCACCGAGCCGATACACTCCATCTGCTCGCAGGTGTCACAGCGCCAGATCGGCAGCGGCGTCCCCCAGTACCGGTCGCGACTGAGGGCCCAGTCGATGTTGTTCTCCAGCCAGTTGCCGAATCGGCCCTCTCGCACATGCTCGGGCACCCACTTTATGCCCCGGTTGAGTTCCACGAGGAGATCGCGGTACGCGGTTGTGCGGACGAACCACGACGAGCGAGCGTAGTAGAGCAGCGGCCGGTCGCAGCGCCAGCAGAACGGGTACACGTGCCGGAAGCGGCCCTCGCGGTAGAGCAGCCCTCGCTGGCGCAGGTCCCGCAGGATGAGCGGATCGGCGTCCTTCACGAACACGCCTTTCCAGGGCGTGACGGCGTCTATGAACTGACCGTCGGCGTTCACCGTCTGCAGCACCGGCAACCCTTGCTTCTGGGCCACCACCATATCCTCAGCGCCGAAGGCCGGGGCCATGTGGACGATACCGGAGCCGTCCTCGGTGCTCACGAAATCGGCGCCTACCACATAGTGGGCCTTGCTGCCCAGGGGCAGGAAGGAGTAGAGCGGCTCATATGATAGCCCGATGAGATCCTTGCCCTTCATGCGCCTGAGCACCTTGTGCTCACCCAACAGTCCCTCCGCCAGGCTGGCAGCTAGGTAAAGTCGCTCCGCCGGCTCCCCCACCTCGACAAGGATGTAGTCCACCTCAGGATGCACGGCCAGGGCCACGTTGCCGGGCAAGGTCCACGGCGTGGTGGTCCAGACCAGGAACGAGGCGCCTTCATCATCCCTGACGCGGAAGCGAACGAAGACGGAAGGGTCCTCCGTCTCGGCGTACCCCTGGGCAACCTCATGGTCGGAGAGCGGTGTTCCGCAGCGAGCGCAGTACGGGACGACCTTGAAACCCTGGTAAAGCAGTCCCTGGTCCCAGAAGCTTCGCAGGATCCACCAGACGGACTCGATGTAGTTGTTGTCCATAGTGATGTAAGGGTCATCCATGTCCATCCAGACGCCGATGCGGTCGGTCATCTGCTCCCACTGGCGGACATAGCGGAAGACGCTCTCGCGGCAGCGCTCATTGAAGGCGGCGACGCCGTACTGCTCGATCTGCTGCTTGCCGCTGAAGCCAAGCTGCTTCTCGACCTCGAGCTCTACGGGTAGACCGTGGGTGTCCCACCCGCCTTTGCGGAGCACGTAGCGTCCCTTCATGTTCTGGAAACGCGGGAACAGGTCCTTGAACACGCGAGCGATGACATGGTGCGTCCCGGGCAGGCCATTGGCCGTGGGCGGGCCCTCATAGAAGACCCAGGGCTTACCCTCAGGGCGCATGCTGCGCCGGAAGACGTCGCCTTCCTGCCAGAACTTCAGCACCTCTTCTTCCATGCCGGGCAAGTTCGCCCTACCACTCACTTCGCGGAACAGCCCACCCATCTCCTACCTCCTGCCCAATCGGGAGACAGCAAAAGGCCCTCGTCCCCAGGGACGAGGGCCCCGTAATCGTACTTGACCCCCGCGGTACCACCCTGCTTAGCAGTGACCGCTCGCTCGCAGCTACGTGTTCATAGCCGTACCGCTGTAACGGGCGGCAACCCGGCCAAGCCTACTCGCTCCCTTTCGGTTGGCGACTCGGGAATGATATTCGGCGGCCCTCTCGCACCCGGCTCTCACCTGACTCGGGCTCTCTGAGCGACTCCGGCCGTCTACTCGTTTCCGTCTCAGTCCATGATCTATTCGATTGTCGCACATCATAGCGCGGCGATGGTGCGTCAGCAACCTAGCCCAGGACGGCGATCGCCTTGCGCATCCTCTCAAGAGCCTTCTCGATGTTGGCCACCGAGTTGGCGTACGACAAGCGGATGTGGCCCTCTCCATAGGCGCCGAAGGACGTGCCCGCAAGCGTGGCCACACCCGCATCGCTAAGCAGGTACGTCTCCATCTGCTTGCTGGTCAGCCCCGTAGCGGAGATGTCGGGGAAGACATAGAACGCCCCGGACGGTTTGAGGCAGCGAATCCCCGGTATGTCGTTGAGCCCACCAACGATAACGTCGCGCCGCTCGCGGAACGCCGCCACCATCTTCCCCACTTCGTCCTGAGGCCCGGTCAGCGCCTCCACCCCGGCCCACTGCGTATGCGCGCTGGTGCAGGAGTTGGAGTTGATGTTCAGGCGGGTGATCTGCTCGGCCAGCGGGACGGGCATGACGCCATAGCCCAGCCGCCAGCCGGTCATGGCGTAGGTCTTGGAGAAGCCATCCAGGATGACCGTTCGCTCGGCCATTCCCGGCAGGCTGGCAATGCTGGCGAACTCGCCCTCGTAGATGATTCGGCCGTAGATCTCGTCGGACAGGACAATGGCGTCGTGGTCACGGACCGCGTCAGCTACCGCCTGCAGGTCTTCCGGAGCGAGGACGCCGCCGGTGGGGTTGGCCGGGGAGTTGAGGATCACCAACCGGGTGCGATCGGTCACCAACGACTTGAGCTGCCTAGTGTCCAGGCGGAACTGGTTCTCCTGAAGTAGGGGCATCGGCACCGGCGTGCCGCCGGCGAACTTGATCATGGACTCGTAGATCGGGAAGCCAGGGTTGGGGTAGATCACCTCGTCCCCTTCCTGGATGAGCGCGGTGATCACGAAGTACATGATCGGCTTTCCCCCAGGCACTACCACCACTTGTGCGGGGGTAACCTCTATCCCTCTGGTCGCGGCGACCTCGGCTGCGATCGCCTGTCGCAACTCAGGGATTCCAGACGCGGGAGTGTAGTGCGTGTGTCCGGCCCGCAGTGCCTTCACGGCAGCGTCAACTATGTTCGCCGGCGTGTCGAAGTCCGGCTCGCCGATCTCAAGGTGCACTATATCGCGCCCCTGGGCCTCCAGGGCGCGCGCGGCGGCAAGTACTTCAAAGGCCGTCTCGGTGCCCAGCCTGCTCATTCTGTCAGCAAAGCGCATACCATCACCTCTCTCGTGCCTATCGTCCCTGCGGGACATGTACCGATTATCGCATGCGCTGAGCGTTGTGTCGAAGCAGGGGAAAGGCGCCGCACTGACCCGCTGAGCAGGGCAGCCACCCGGCCCAGGGTCGTTGCCGCAAGCCCACCCCTGTGCTATCATCGCGCTCCTATGGGTACCTGCGTGCATCCCACGGCTGTGGTACACCCGAACGTGCAACTCGCCGACGGAGTCACCGTGGGTGAGTACGTGGTGCTGGGCAGCCCCCCGCGAGGAGCGGCCCCCGGAGAGCACCCGACCGTCATTGGGGCCAACAGCGTGATCCGCTCCCACACCGTGATCTACGCCGGGAACGTCATCGGCGCTGGGTTCCAGAGCGGCCATGGCGCCCTTTTGCGCGAGTTCAATCGCGTCGGCGATTCGGTCAGCATCGGGTCACACACCGTCATCGAGCACCATGTGGAGATCGGCGACCACGTCCGCATTCACTCCGGGGCCTTCATACCCGAGTACTCCCTCCTGGAAGCCGATGCTTGGGTCGGCCCGCACGTGACTTTCACCAACGCCCTGCACCCGCTCTGCCCCCGCGCGAAGGAGTGTCTGCGCGGACCGCGGATCCGTCGAGGAGCTAAGATCGGAGCCAACGCCACCCTCCTGCCCGACCTTGAGGTCGGCGAGATGGCACTGGTGGGGGCGGCGTCCGTGGTGACGCACGACGTCCCCGCCCGGATGGTGGTGGCGGGGAACCCGGCTCGAGTAGTTCGCAGTGTCGACCTGCTCACCTGCCCCTACGGGCTGATGACCTCGCCTTATGACAGTCTCGATGAACGCTAGACGGAGGCGACCATGACGCAGATCCCCCTGGTGGACTTGGGCGCGCAGTACCGCTCCATCAAGGACGAGATGGATGCAGCCATCCAGGGCGTCCTCGACAGCACCCGGTTCATAGGTGGGCCGGAGTTGGCCGCCTTTGAGGCCGAGTTCGCCGCCTATTGCGAGGCGGCCTACTGCGTCGGCGTCTCTTCCGGCACATCAGCCCTGGCGCTCGCCCTGCGAGCCTGCGGCCTTGGCCACGGCGCCGAGGTGATCACCTGCAGCAACACCTTCGTGGCCACGGCCGAGGCCATCGCCCAGGTGGGGGCCACGCCGGTGCTGGTGGACGCGACATCCACCACTGGTGGGATGGATGCGGAGCAGGCGGCTATGGCCATCACCGGCCGCACGCGGGCCCTCCTTCCGGTGCACCTTTACGGCCACCCCGCCGACCTCGATCCGCTTCTTGACCTCTGTGATCGTTACGCACTCACGCTCATCGAGGACGCCGCCCAGGCGCACGGCGCACGGCACCGGGGTCGGCGCGTCGGCTCGTTGGGTCGGGTGGCCTGCTTCTCCTTCTACCCCGGCAAGAACCTGGGCGCCTACGGTGACGCCGGAGCGATCGTGACGAATGACCCCGACATCGCCGCGGCCGTGCGCATGATCGCCGATCACGGACGCAACCCGGGCAGCAAATACGAGCACTCGCAGGTCGGCGGCAACGACCGAATGGACGCGCTGCAGGCGGCGGTCCTGCGGGTGAAGCTGCGCCACCTGGACGACTGGAACCAGCGCCGTCGCGAGCACGCCGCCCACTACGACGCCCTCCTCGCAGGTTCGGCCGCCGTCCCGCTAAAGCCGGCGGCCTGGGCCGAACCGGTCTACCATCTCTACATCGTCCGCGTGCCCCCTCAGTCCCGAGAGCGGATTCAGAGGCAGCTGGCCGAGGTGGGCATAGCCACCGGCATCCACTACCCGCTTCCGGTGCACCTCCAGCCGGCCTTCTCCGATCTGGGCCATCGCCGGGGGAGCCTGCCGGTGTCCGAGAGTCTGGCCGATAGCGTCCTCAGCCTGCCGATGTACGCCGAGTTGCAGCCAGAACAGGTGGAGTTCGTTGCCGAACAGCTGCTGGCGTGCCTGAGGGACTAAGGTCGTATAGCGACATGGAGTCCGGCAGCACTCCGGTGGCCGTATCGGTGTTTGCCCCTGCCTACAACGAGGCGGGCAACATACCGCTCTTGCTGGAGAAGCTAGACCGCACCCTGACGGCTCTGGCGCTTCCGGCAGAAGCGGTAATCGTCGACGATGGCTCGACCGATGGCACCGGCGAGCTCCTTCAAGAGGCGTGCTCCCGGTACCCGTGGCTGAGGGTTCTGCGACACCGCCACAACCGCGGCCTCACCGAGGCTATGCGGACCGGATTCAGCGCCGTGCGCGGCGACACCGTCGTCTTCATACCGGCGGACCTTGAGTCGGACCCGGAGATCGACGTGCCGGCCCTGCTCCGCAAACTGGAAGAAGGGTACGATGTGGTTTCCGGCTGGCGCCAGGGCCGTAAGGACGGCAAGGTGCCGGCGTCCCGGGTATACAACTGGGTCTCGGCCCGGCTGTTCGGCGTCGATGCCCATGACATGAACTGGATCAAGGCCTTCCGGCGGGAAGTGCTGGAGGACATCACCCTACGCTCCGACTGGCACCGCTTCATCCTGGTGATCGCCGCTGCCCACGGGTACCGCGTCGGCGAGGTAAAGACATCGTACCAACCCCGACGCCAGGGCCGCTCCAAGTTCGGCATCGGCCGCATACCGCGTTCGTTCCTCGACGTCCTGGTGGTCAAGTTCCTCCTCACCTTCAGCCGCAGACCCATGCTCTTCTTCGGCGGCCTGGGGCTGGCCTGCGAGGCCCTGGGGGCGCTTCTGGGTGTCTTGCTGGCGCTGTACTACCTGCTGGAGCGGACCCAAGTTCGCCCGCTCTTCAGCCTCTCGTTAGTGCTGATCGCCGCCGGATTGTTGCTGTTCTTAGTCGGCTTTCTCGCGGAACTCATTGTGGCGCAGACAGAGCAGCTAGATGCGCTCATGGTCGAGATTCGTCGGCGGGACCGGACATAGGCCATGAAAGTGCTGCTCCTCACCCACAACCTTCCCCGGTTCCCCGGGGACTTCAGCGGGACGTTCATTGATGCCTTGGCCGCAGCCATGGTCGGCAAGGGTGCGGCGGTGCGTGTCCTTGCCCCTCATGACGCCGCATACGGCCCGCCTATGGAACGCCCATACGTTCTTGACCTCTACCGCTACGGGCCGGCGGCCTTTGAGACCGTCGGCTACATGCGGAGCATGGAAGGCGACCTGCGCCCCAAGCGTGCCAGCCTGCTGGCAGCGCCGGCGAGCTTGGCTGCCGGGGCAGCGGCGGGCAGGCGAATCGCCCGCGAATGGAAACCCGACGTGATTCACGCCCATTGGCTGGTTCCCAACGGCCTCATCGGCGCCGCCATCAGCAAGATGACCGGCGTCCCGCTGGCCACTTCGCTGCCAGGGTCCGATCTGCTGGTTGCCCGGCTCAACCCAGTCACAAGGGCTCTGGCCCGCTACGCACTCCGCCACTCCAGTCTGGTGACGGCCAACAGCCACGAGTTGCGCGACGTGGCGTTGACGCTGGGCGCCGACGAAGGCCGCTTCGATCTGATCGTTTACGGCGTCGACCCCGACGCGATGCGAGCGGACCCGCTGGCCGGCGAGGAGAAGCGGCGCGAGTTGGGCCTCAGCCCGGGCAACTTCGCCATCCTCGGCGTGGGCCGCATGGTGCCGAAGAAGGGGTTCCGCTACCTGATTCAGGCGCTCCCCCGGCTGCTGTCGCGCGTGCCTACCGCTCGCGTTGTGCTCATCGGCGACGGCAACGAGCGCGCCAACCTGGAGCGCATGGCTTCGGCGATGGGTGTGCGCTCGGCAGTGGAGTTCGTCGGCGCCGTGCCGCGGGACGAGATCGTCGCCTACTACAGTGCCGCCGATGTGCTGGCCATGCCCTCGGTCACCGAGCCGGAGGACGGCCTCAACGTGTGCGTTCTCGACGCCATGTCGTGCAGCCTGCCGATTGTGGCGACAACGGTCGCCGGCAATCCGCTGGTCGTCGAGGACGGGCACAACGGCTACCTCGTCCCGGAGCGCCGCGCCGACCTTATCGCCGACGCCCTGGCACGCCTCTACAGCGATCGCCGCCGTTTGCGCAGCATGGGCCAGGCAGGACGCCGGCGGGTGGAGGCCGAGTTCGCCTGGAGCCATCTGGCGGCTCGCTACCTGGAGCACTTCGAGCGCATCGCAGCCGGCCGCTCTACGGCTCCGTAGGGGCATGGACGCCAGCCCACGGATCTGGAGCGCCCGAGGTGCGGCCGTCCTGGACCGCCTGCGACGCCTGTCGGCCAACCCCTGGCTCCGTATGGCGTTCATCATCCTCAGTTTGGGCTTCTTGGCCGCCGTACTACGCGCCTACTCCGCCGACATCCGTGCCTTCCGTCTTCAGCTTAGCTGGAACTGGCTGGGCGTCAGCATCCTCGGCCTGTTTCCCTGCATGCTTCTTGAGGTGGCCCTTTGGCGGCGCCTGCTCCTCGAGCTTGGCCACGAGCTTCCCCTGCGCCGGGCGGCAGGCGTGTGGTTCCTCTCGAACCTGGCGCGCTATGTACCGGGCAGGATATGGCAGTTCGTCGGCATGATGGAGCTCGGCGCGGACAGCGGTGTGCCGCGGGGAGCGATCCTGGCCAGCGTGGCCGCGCACCAGGTCCTCACCAACGCCACCGGCGTCTTGATCGGCGTGCCCGCTCTCGTGTCGGCGCTTGGCGCCTCCCGCGCTACTTGGCTGACGGGCGTGGCCGTTGGGCTAGCGGTAGTTGCCTTCGGTCTCAGTCCGTGGACGTTGACCCGTCTGAGCCGCGTTTTGACGCCCATTGCCCGTCCACCTTCCGGCCAGGTCCGTCTTTCGCAGGCGCCCCTCGCCCTCATTCTGCTCGGCTATTGCCTCTACTGGGTTGGGCTCGGAACGGCGTTCTGGTCGCTTGGACGAGCGCTCGGCGCGAACAGCGGCGACCTCATCGGTTGGGCCTCCGCCTTCCCCGCCTCCTATGTCGCCGGTTACCTATCGCTCCTCACACCCAGCGGCGTGGGCGTGCGCGAGGGTGTGCTGGCCCTGCTGCTGGCGCCGGTGGCCGGCGCCGGTGTTGCCGGCGTGGCGGCGCTGGCGGCCCGTTTGTGGCTGACGGTCGCCGAGTTGCTGGCGGCGGCCGTGGCGCTGGGGACCAATCGTTCCCTGGTATGGTCGCCCCGTAACCGGGGGCCGGCGTGACAAGCCTTCGCCTCCAACACCGGCTGCTCGTCCTGGCGGCCGTCGGGACTGTCGCGTTCGTGGCCTTCTTCGCCTGGTTCGCCATCGAGAGGCACGATGGCCTCATGACGCACACCGCCGACTTGGGCCAGATCGACCTGGCCATCTGGAACACTCTCCACGGGCGTTTCGTCCAAGAGGTGAAAGGCGAGGTCATCAGCACGCGGCTGACCGATCACATCGAGCCGGTTTTCTGGCCGGTAGCGGTGGTCTTCGGGCTGTGGGACGACGCGAGAGCGCTCCTTTCGCTGCAGGCGCTGGTGATCGGTCTTTCGGCTTTGATGATCTGGGGCGCCGTGGCGGCCTGGTGGCCGGGCAGGGCCTCGCGGCTTGGAGCGATCGCGGCTACCTGGGCAGCGCTGGCCTACCTGCTGGCCCCCCAGGTACAGGCAGCTACCGTCGCCGACTTCCACGCCGCGCCGCTGGCGACCCTGCCGCTCGCCCTGCTCCTCCTGCTCGGACGGAGGCGGAGAACGGGGCCGGCCCTAGTGGCGGCCGCGGCTGCTATTGCCGTTAAGGAGGAGATCGCGCTGGTCGTGGCCGCGGTGGCCCTGCTGTTGGCAGTTACCTCGCGCTGGAAGCCCGGCTACGGCGTGACCGTGGCGGCCGTCGCCTGGTTCGCGCTCGCCACGCTGGTCATCATCCCTTCTTACAGCGTCGAGGCCTACGGCGAGGCCACAATGCCCTACCTAGCCCGCTATAAAGGGTCCGAGTCAACTGCTTCGGGCAGTCCTCTGTCCAACATAGCCGCGATCGCCGCACGGGCCGTTTCGGCCGATCGGCTCGCCTACATGCTGGGCCTTCTGGCCGCCTTCGGGTTCATGCCTCTCTTGGCTCCCGAGGTGGCACTGGCGGCTGCCCCCTTGGTGGCGGCCAACGTCCTCAGCCACTACGACGCCCAGTTCTCCGGCGAGTTCCACTACAGTGCCCCGTTCATGTCGGTCCTGGCTATTGCCGCCGGGGTCGGCGCGTGTCGGCTCCTCCGCTGGACCGGCCGTGCTCACCGCCGTCTGCCCGTTGTCGTGCTGCTGGTCCTGGCTGTCTTCCCGGTCGGTTACCAGGTTGCTGAGGGGTTCACCCCATTCGGTCCACAGTACTACCTGCACAGACCAACCGGGGCGCGCGCAGATGCGCTGGCGCCGTTCGCCGACCAGATTCCGGCGAACGCCTCGCTCTCTGTCACCCCAGCGCTGCACCCGCACTTCAGCCACCGTGAGCGGATCTATACCTTCCCCGACCTTGCTGACGCCGAGTATGTCTTGCTGGACATCGCCGGCACAACCGACATGCACCCGGCCGATGTGCGTGCCCGTGTCGACGAACTGCTAGCCTCCGGATACGGGGTGGTCGATGGTGAGGACGGGATGGTGCTGCTCCGCCGCGGAGAGGCCAATGGAAGCCCGCCAGACAGCTTCTACGCTTTCACCTTAGCGAAGCAGGAACCGACCCACATAGCGAACGTCCAGTTCGGCGCCAGCCTTCGTCTGGCGGGCTACGACTGGCTCGACGACCCCAAGTGGGGCTACACGTCCCTGCGGCTGCACTGGCAGGCTGTTGGCCCGGTGAGCCCGTCGCTCGCACCGTACACCGTGTTGGTCGATGGACGCGGCCAGATCGTTGCCGACAGCCGATCTATGCCTTTCCTGGAGACGTACTGGGTGCCGGTCAGCCAGTGGACGCCCGGCGACACCTGGATCACAACTACCGTGGCGACCGCTCTGGGAGACTCCTGGGGAGCATACGTGGGCGTGGTTGTGGACGGCGACTACGATCAGGTTGCCGCCCGGCTGGTCCCTAGTTCGGACGGGGCCGTACCGGCCATCGGCGAGACGAACTTGGTTCGGTTGCCCCCCGTCCAAAGGATCCGACAGGGACTCAGACCGGCGCTCGCCCCACTAGCGGCATCCGCCCCTTCGGGCGGGACGCCAACAGTCACTTGCGCGAGCTGGCTGCAGTACCGGGGTGCCGAGGTGACCAACACAGCCTCCGCCGGGGACAGCCTGAGGATCACCTCGTACTGGAGCCGCACGGACGCGCCTACCGCAGGGTTGTCCCTGTCGATCCGCATGGTTGGAGCGCACGGCGAAGTCCTCGCCCAACTGGATGGGCCGGTTCAGCAGGGCCTCTATCCCCCTGCCTACTGGCCGCCTGGCGAGGTAGTCCCCGACGTCAAGGCGCTGTCTCTGTCCAGCAGCCTCGGATCCGGCGAGTATGAGGTCGTCGCGATACCCTACGATCACGAGACGGCGGCTCCCTTCTCCTGCAACCCGAGCATAGTCCTCGGCAAGGTGCAGATCAGCGCAGCAACGGGGGCCGAATGAGTATGCACCGGCGAACTCATCTTACCGCACTCTCTCTCGTAGCCGCTGCCTTTGCCCTGCGCGTCTACCATCTGCCCGTCCAAAGCCTCTCCTACGACGAGGCCGTCAGCGCCTATCTCGCGGGCCTTCCGCTACGCGAAATGCTGGCCTGGACGGCTGCGGACGTGCAGCCGCCGCTCTATTACCTGCTGTTGAAGGCGTGGGCCTCAGTTGCCGGCAACTCCGAGTTCTCGCTTCGGTTCCTCTCGGTCATGTTGTCCGTGGTCCTCGTGCCTCTGATGTACCGGCTGGCCAGACGTCTCCGCCTGGAGGATGCCGCGCCGGTGGCCGCTCTCGTGGTCGCCATCCATCCCTGGTACGTCTGGCACGCCCAAGACGCGCGCATGTACAGCCTTCTCCTCCTGACGGGCGCGGCCGCCACCCTGGCTCTTCTCGCCTGGGAGGGTCGTGGCTTTGAGCGCTCATGGAAGTCCGATGCTACCCTCGCGCTGGGGTATGCCGCCCTTCTCTACACTCACTACCTGGGGGCGGGCCTCGTGGTCGCCCACCTGCTGTCGATGGTCTGGTCGTCTCGTCCATCGCAGGGCAGGCGGCTTCTGCCGCGCTATCTGTACCGGGGTCTTCTGCCGGCCGCCCTCCTGTTCATTCCTTGGATGCCGGCCGCCCTGCGCACTATGCGAAGTGACACCTCCTATTTCGTCGGCAGCCTCAAGCTCGACGAGGCACTCCGCAAGGTGCTGGTGGCGCTTTTCGTTGGCGGCCCGGGCGAAACGGTCCTGGAAAGCACGGGCGTCTACCTGGCGGTCGCTATGGCCGCCGTCCTGGCAGTCGCTCTCGTGGCCAACCGCTCCAGGACCTCGCTCTGGCCGCTCAGCATTCTGGTGGCCACCTTGGTAGCGACTTTGGCCGTGTTCCTGGTGGTCCCCAAGTTCAACCCGCGCTACCTTGTGCTCGCCTCGCTTCCCCTGCCCCTTCTGTGGGGTCAGGCGGTCTCGCCTCTGTGGCGGAAGCCGGCAAGAGGTGGGAGCTGGATCGGGGCGGTTGCGCTCGGCGCGGTCGTGTTGGGTTCCGGCGCCGGCATCAGGGGGATGTTCGTAGACCAGCGGCTGACGCGAGCCGACTTCCGGTCCGCCGTCGCCGACATCGGCGCCCAAATGGAGCCCGACGAGGTCGTGCTGTTGGTCTCCGGCCACCTGTACCCGGTGTGGGAGTACTATGCGCCCACCATCCCCTACGTTCCGCTCCCGAAGCTGCGCGTGCTGGACGTAGACTCGTCGCTTGGCCTCAACGTGGCTGACGATCTTCGCGTGGCCCTGGAGGGTGCTTCCGGGACGTGGCTGCTGCTCTGGCAGGACGAGGTAGTGGACCCGATGGGATCGGTTCCCTTCCTGCTCGACCAGGTTGCAGTCGGCGAGGAGCGAGGCTACTGGCATGTGCGCACGCGCCACTATCGTCTCGACGGCTCCTCGAACCTGCCGGAGCTCGCCTCAACCGACCGTACGCCCGTCTGTCGGTTCGAGGGCGGGATCGAGTACCTTGGCCTGGCGCCGGACAAAGCCGGCAACGTCGCCCTGCTGTGGCGGGCACTCCGGCCCTTGGCACTCGATCTGCGCGTCCAGGTCACCATCAGTGACTCCCGTGGCCACGAGGTCACACGCGTGCACCTGGCGCCCGGCGGTGACGGCTACCCGACCAGTCGGTGGGCTCCCAGCCGGGTCGCGTTCGTCAGGCTCGATCCCCGTACTCCCGCTGGAGTAGCGGAGGGCGACTACACTGCCTCCGTCACCCTGTACGAGGCCGATTCGGGCCGCCCTCGGGACGTCCTCGACGAAGCCGGTAATCCAGCCGGACAGACCTGCTCGCTGGGCGTGCTGAGTCTCGCCGGCAACACGGCCGGCGTTGACGCAACCGCGGCGGCCGCGGAGCACGGGCTTCTGCCGGTCGACCACTCTGGGTGGGCGGGTACCACGGTGATCGCTCTTGGGGCCTGCCCGACGGAACCGCTGTTCCCCGGGGTCGACTTCGCGCTGCCGATGCTCCTGTCGGTGGCGCCGGACGCTGCGCCGGGACGTACCACTCTGGCGGCGGTGCTGGTCGGCGACGACGGAGAGCGACCGGCGGGCGAGGTGGCGCTGCCCGTCGGTTCCCGACCGGCTGACGCAGACTCCGTGCATCTTGTGTGGCTGGACGGGAGAGTCCCGGCGGACGCCGCAGATGGGCAGACGTCGCTGCGATTGCGGGTCTCCGGGGATGCTGAGGCGGCTGACGACTTCACCGTATGCACGCTGCAGGTCGCGCCCGTGATGCGAGACTACTCCGACGTGACTACCTCGTTCCCCTCCGGCGCCATGATCGGCGGGATGGCGGAACTCGTCGGCCTCAACGTTGAGCCCACTCAGGCGTCGGCGGGGGACACGCTGCACATCGAACTCGTCTTCAAGGCCGTGTTCACGCCGGACCGCAACTACGCCGTGTTCCTGCACCTTCTCAGCGCCGAAGGAAGGGTGCTCGCTCAGGCGCAGGGGACGCCGCCGGGACGGCCGACGGCCGGATGGCTGGGGGGTGAGGTGGTCCGGGCGGAGTTCGAGCTGGCCCTGCCCCTCGAGCTTGGGGCCGGCCGCTACGCGTTCGAGGTCGGCTGGTATCTGCCTGAAGAACCGGGAATGCCCAGGGCGCCGGTGACCGTCGCGGGGGCCGCGTCGCCGACGGACTCCGTCATACTCGGGTGGATCGACGTCGGCTGAGAGCCGGCCGGACGACGCGTCTCCAACAGGCATCGGCAACCGCTACTGTCGCCGTCGCGGCCGCCGCAAGGGCGAGCCACGGGCCTACTCCCCAGACCACCGTGCCGTACAGCCCGGCGAGCGCCGGCATCACGCGAGCGAACTGCACGAGAGTCGCGACCGCGCCGGCTAGTCCACCGACGAGCCCTACCGCCCGCGCCGACCACATGGGGGCGCGCATCGCTCCCGCCACGAGCCATGCCAGGATCAGGGCAGATCCGACGAGCAGGAACTCCCTCCGTCGCTCCAGCGGGCTGAACGCCACCGACGCCAGCCAAAGCGCCATAACCAGGGCGGCGGCCCGGAACCAAAAGGTGGCTGACGCGCGCGACCAGGCCCACAGGATGCCGGTAGTCGCGAGCGCTAAGAGAGGAACTGCAAACGCGATCTGAGTCGGGCGGACCAGCGGCGCGGCCGAGGCTCCCATGAAGCGCACGAAGTCGGGAAGGTCGAGCCCCGTTAGGACTAGAGCCGCACCCCGGTGACCCACCCACGGCAACCACAGGCTCAGCGCCCCAAGAACAACAGGCAGGGCCGCGGCCGGCCTACGCCAGTTCATAGTAGATTCCCCGGACCTGCTCCGCGGCTGCCTCCCAGGTGAACAGCCTGGCCCTCTCCAGACCTGCCCGGCCGAGCCGCGCCCGCCTCCCACTGTCGGCAAGCAGGGCGACGAGGGCGGCGGCGATGGACTCGCTGTCCGTTCCGCAGTACACTCCCGCCTCGCCGACCACCTCCGGTAGAGAGGAGTTGCGCGACACGATCACCGGCGTGCCGCAGGCCATCGCCTCCAACGGCGGCAGTCCGAACCCCTCGTAGTGGGACGGGTACAGCAGGGCCTCGGCGCCACGGTACAGCGCCGGTAGCCGACTGTCGGGCAACCTGCCAATCAGGCGAACCCGGGGCCCAGCCGCCCGTGCAGCCGTCAAGGTCTCATCCGCCATCCAGCCCACCGCCCCCGCCAGCACCAGCTCCAGATCAGCCCCCAGCTCCTCGGATGCGTGCTCAAAGGCTTGAATAGCAGCCACCAGGTTCTTGCGGGGCTCAATGGTCCCCACACACAGTACGTACCGACCGGCGATGCCGCAGACCCGCTCAAGGTCCTCACGCTCACCGGGGGCCGCACTGGGAGTGAACTGGTCGTCGACTCCCGGGTACACGGGCCGCACCCGATCCGCCGGGACATGCAGGAGTTCCGTCACATCGTCCGCTGTGTTACGCGAATCGGCCAGAACGATGTCGGTCCGGCGCAGAGACCGGGGAACCGCGGACGCCAAGTAGCGTGCCAGGCTGGGGTAAGCGTACTGGGGCAGCCGCAAGTAGCTCAGGTCATGGACCGTCACTACGCCCTTTGCCCGAAGCAGAGGCGGCAGCAGGAAGTTAGGTGCGTGGAAGACGTCCGGACGGCCGCAAAGCAGATCGATGGGCAGAGGCAGCCGCAAGCGGTGCCACGCGATGTCGGCCGCTCGTTCGCCAACCGGCAGATGCATGGCCCGCCAGCGGCCCACTTCACCCTCCAGGGCTGGAACCGGCATGCCGCGGGGAAGCACCAGGGTGTGCGCGTCGTCCGACTCCTGGCTGAGGAGCGCCCGAAGCAGACCCGACGCGTATCGCCCGACGCCCGCGCCCTGCGCGGTGGGGCCAGCGTCAAAGGCGATGGAGAGCGCCATGGGTCTAGAGTCCCCGATAGGTTACCAACCGGTTGCCGCCGAAGTTCCAGAAGAGGGCCACAACGGTGGCGCAGGCCTTAGAGAGGTTGTAAGCCACCACGGGCGCCGCGATCCCCAGAAGCGACGATAGCTGTAGCGTCAGCAGGGACCACACTCCCCCTTCACCGAGCACCAGGTGATCTACCGAAAGGAAAATGGCCTGGTTGATGGCCAGCCCGATGATGTTGATCACGGCGAACTGCAGAAGTTGGGACCCCACGGGGCGCTCGCGGGACTCCGGGAATGTCCAGAGGCGATTCCACACGAAGTTGCTGAGCACTGCCGCCGTAAACGAGCAGCAGTTGGCCCAGAACTTGGGCATTCCTCCGGCAAGAATCAGCAAGTTGAGCAGGCCGTAGTCTATCACCGCGCCGAGCGTTCCGACGGTGGCGAACTTCAGGAAACGGCCCACTTCGCGCCGCCGCTCCGGGCGCGACATCAAAGTCCCGATCTGCATGAACCCACCCCGCGCGTGGATGCGGCGTCCCCCACAGAGCCCCAGGCCGGCGCCGCCAGGGCCAAGCCTACCAGGACCTGCATGCCGTGCACGTAGAGATTGTCGACGATGCTGTGCACCGAAAGGTACGCCAGTGCTCCTATCCCTGCAAGAAGTAGGCCGCGCGAGCGACTGTCGGGTCGCCTGCGCCACGAGCGGGCGAGAGTGATCCACACCACTAGGCCAAGCGCCGCGTGGGACGTCAGGCCGATCAGGCCGGTCTCCGCCGCGATGTTCAAGTAGTAGTTGTGTGCATGGCCAAGCGGGTCGGACCAGCGCGGTATGCCGTAGGAGGCGTAGACCACCTCATAGTTGCCGATGCCAACCCCCAGCCATGGCTTCGCCTCGAACATGCGCCAGCCCGCCTGCCAATGTGCAAGTCTCTCCACCACCGACCAGTTGTCATCCGTGGGCTCCACCTGAGCCACGTTCAGGCCCGGGACGCCGCCGCCCATCCCAAGGGCTCGTTGCGCCAGAGCACTGGATGCTGCCGGTCCGACCCACAGAGGACTGATGATCAGCGCCAGTGCGGCCACCCCTATGGCCACGCGCGGCCACAACAGTGCCGCCATGAGCGCCGCCGACACGCCCAGCCCCAGCCAGGCGCCGCGCGACCAACTGGCCATGATGCCCATCGCCATCACGGCGGCAGCGGCCAGAAGGATCCACCGTTCCCGCCGCCCGACCGGTCCCGCCAGGGCCCAGCCGGCCGCAAAGGGCAGCGACAGGCCGAGATGCGCCGCGTAGGGATTGGGCTGTCGGAAGGTACCATACGCGCGCATGAATCGACCCATCAGCATGAATCCCGGTGGTCCAGAGGCGGTCACGAACTGGTAGAGGCCTAGAAGGGCGGCGACAACTCCGGCGGCCGCCACGCCCCAGACGACATAGCGTGCCCGGCCGCCGCCGGCGATCGCCGGCGTGATCGCCGCCAGCAGCAGGATCTCCAGCCATTTGGCGGTCTCACTGAGACCAGCGCTGAGAGAGGCGCTCGCCAAGAGACTGAGCCCGATCACCCAGAGCCATGCCAGTAACGCGCGCTGGACCGGCCCCGGCGACCACTCCAGTCTCCGCTCCGCCACCCCTCTTGATGCCCAGGCTATCGCCGAAGCACCCACGAGGATCTCCACCGGACCTAGCCGCAGGCCGCCGAAGGGCACCGAGAAGTCCTGGGCGACAAGAACGGCCAGCGGGAGGGCCGCCAACAGCAGATGGGGGAAGAGCAACCCTACGACCGCCGCCGGCGCACCCGCCACCAGCAACGACAGGCGCCAAGGGGCAGCGGCCAGCGCCACGCCCAGGCCTATTCCGCCCAGGGTGAGACCGGCACGCTCCAGCCGCGGCCGCCAGGCGTCTCCCGCCGAAAAGGTCATCGCACTCGGCTGCGGAAGTAGTCCACCGTATAGCGCAGTCCTTCGCTTACCGGCACCTGCGGACTCCAGTCCAAGATGCGCTGCGCCTTACCGATGTCCGGGCGCCGCATCTGCGGGTCGTCCTTGGTGCGATCGTCCTTGGGCTTGACCAGCACGACCTCGCTGCTGGACCCGGTCACGTCGCGGACGCGTTCCGCCAGTTCCAGCATGGTCATTTCGGTCGGGTTGCCAAGATTGACCGGGTCCACCTCGTCCGACATCAGCAGCCGGTACATTCCTTCGACCAGGTCCGACACGTAGCAGAATGAACGGGTGCGAGTGCCATCGTCGTAGACAGTGATTGGCTCGCCCAGGAGCGCCTGCTTGACGAAGTTGGGGATGACGCGCCCGTCGTCGAGCCGCATTCGCGGCCCGTAGGTGTTGAAGATGCGGGCGATCCGCGTCTCCAGTCCGTGGGCGCGGTGATAGGCCATGGTCAGAGCCTCGGCGAATCGCTTGGACTCGTCGTAGACGCCTCGCGGCCCCACCGGATTCACGTTACCCCAATAGTCCTCCCGCTGAGGGTGAACTTTCGGGTCGCCGTATACCTCGCTGGTGGAGGCGAGCAGGTAGCGCGCCTTCTTCGCACAGGCCAAGCCTAGAGTGGTGTGGGTACCCAAGGCACCCACTTTCAGCGTCTTAATGGGAAGGCGGAGGTAGTCAACCGGGCTCGGGAGCGAAGCGAGATGAAGAATGGCGTCGACGGGCCCGGGCACGTGCACGTAGTTGGTGACATCGTACTTGACGAAGGTGAAGCCGGGCTTGCCGAACAGACCCTTGACGTTCTCGATGCTGCCGGTAAGCAGGTTGTCCATGACGACCACCTCATGGTCCCGCTCCAACAGCAGCTCGCACAGGTGCGAGCCGATGAACCCGGCTCCTCCGGTGATCAGCACTCTCATAGGATCCGCTCCCTAGGCAGGTTACCATGCTTGCAGTGGGCCCCGGGGCCAGCCTGCACCGGGGCAGCCAGCAGGGCCAGAAACACGAGCGTGACGTGACTCAAGTCTACCAGGAAGAAGGAGTTGTCGACCAGACCCTGCGCCGTTGCCGCCATCAGGGCCGCCGCGACGCCCAGACACGCCCCTCTCTCATCCCCTACAGCGTGGCGAATGGCGCGACGACCGCTACGGACAGCGCCGGCCGCCACTATCGCCAGGGCTGCCAGCCCGCCCGCTCCCGCGGTAAGCCAGAAGTCGAAGACTAGGTTGTGGGGGTGAGATAGGTTGGGCTCGGCCCAGGCCTCAGGCGTGATGTACCGTGTCCGGTACTGGTACAGGAAGTTGTCGGGCCCCACGCCCAGCACGGGGTGATCCGCGACCATGTTCGCGGCGCTCGCCCACACGTGAAGGCGCATGCCGGCGGCTTCATCCTGACCACTAGCCAGCCGGTCAAGGCGGCCGCCCGCCAGCGCGACTACCACCAGAGACGCCACAGCCACTAGCGCAACGATGGCTCCCCGCGAACTCCTCAGCCGGCCGGACTGCCAGAGAAGCCAGGCGCCGGACACCGGAATACCGAGCAGCACCAGACCCCTCGACCGCGTCAGAATCCCGCAGGCCAGGCAGATCGCCAGCGCTGCGGCCGCCGGCCAGCGTACCCTTCGGCTCCGACTGAAGACAACGAGCCCGAGCCCTACAGGAATGGCGCGACCCAGATAGAGGGCGAGGTTATTGGGAGAGCCGTACCAGGCGCGGACGCGCGCCACTTCACCGGTGGTGATAAGGTTCTCGCCCCGAAGATACTGGCCGATCCCAGCCGCGGAAGCGACCGACGCGCCGGCCAGCACACCGATCAGTGCCGGCCATAGCGCCGGCCGGCCCAACAGCCGGGCGCCAGTGTAGAGCGCCGCTGCGCTCAGGATCACGCGCCGAAAGTCGTGCAGGGCCACGCCTCGCATAGGCGCGAACCAAGTGGCGACGGCCGCCGCTGCCACTAGGAGAGCGACGCCGATATCGAGCAGGTTCGGCCGAAGGCGAAGGTCAGGCGACGGCAGAGTGGCCCAGGTGCGTAGGGCCACACCTACGAGCAACAGCCACGACAGCAACTCCGGCGCCATGACCGAGATGCCGAGCATCGACTTGGGCACGAGGAAGAAGGGAAGCGATGCCAGCGCCGCCGCCAGCACCCAGTGGGGCGCAGCCAATGCCGCTATGGCCAGGCCGGTTCCGGCAAGGGCCGATGGAATGAGCCCGGCGCTCAGCCAGAACACCGCCAGGAGAGCGGCCACCAATAGAGCGAGCGCCGGCTCAGGAACGCGCTCGCTCGACCTCAGTACATGGCGGACTACGGCACGCAGCAGCCCGTCAGCGCCAAGCAGCAGGAGCCCCACAAGCGCCACGATAGCGCAGAGGGCCAGAACCGGGACACTGAGCGCCTTCGGCGCCTCCCGCCAACTGACCCAGCCGAGCAGAGGCCACTGACCCCATCCACCGTCTACCGTGACAGTAGCCTCGTGCACGCCCGGCGGCAGCCCGGCGGCAACGGTCACCCGCCTAGCCTCGCCCAGGGGATCGTAGAGCACAGCGTAAGAGCTGTCCTTCCACACCGGTAGAGCCGCCGAACGCTCTCCATTCACCGTCACGGACCAGGTGGCCCAGTACGGTCCAGGCGCAAGGACCAGATCGAGTGCGGTGCCCTGGAACACGATGCTGACTGAGTCGCCGGCGGCGCTGGGATCAGCGCCCTGCGAGGTCACGCGCCATCCGGGGGAGTACCGAGCGGTCTGCGAGTCGGGGCGGTGCCGGCCGAGAGCAGGTGTCGCGTCCGCGCCCAGTTCGGGGAGGAGCCGACGTCCCAACTCGGTCGGGGCCAGGTCCGCTTCAAGAAGGGCGAACCCGTAGGCGGGGTCATCGCGGTCTGCGGGCGCGACAAGCCGCGACCAGATCATAGGGCCCATCCACGGCCACTCTGTTCGTGCCCTCGCCACCGCAGCTAACGACTGCCCCGCCTGCGTGTCCACATCGCCCGTGCCCCACGGGGCAGGTCGCCCATGCCATTCCGGCGGGAGGGCGTTCCAGCCGAACTCAACCGCCCAGACCGGCGTGTCAGCTCGGCCGGCGTCGGCGAGGACCTGGTGCACCAGCGCGGCGCGGCTGAAGTTGAGGGCGCCGACTCCCAGGCGGTAGTCGTCGGCCGCATCCTCAAAGCCATAGGCTTTGACGGCCGCCACGTCGAAGAAAGGACCGGCGCCGGACGCAAGCACCCGTCGCAAGTACTCCGGCTCGTTCAGGTTAAGCGGGCCGGCCTCAACGTTGGGCGCCAAACCGGCGAGCAGGATCACCGCGTCAGCATCCTCGGCGCGGATGCGCGACGCGGCTTCCCGGACCAATCTGCCGTAGGCCTCAGGGTCTACATAGCGGTCTCCCCAGAACGGGTGAATGTTGGGCTGATCCCAGATCTGGTAGAAGTCGACTCGATCCCCGTAGCGTCTGGCGAACGCAGACGCGAAGCCGCCAAAGTCGGCGAAGTCCTCCGGGGGGCTCCACTCGGCCGCCTCCTGGCCGGCTGGCCGAGCCCACGACGGACTGGTACCCAGTACCGCCACTAACTTCAGCCCGGCCCCGCCGATGGCGTCGATAGCAGCGTCCGCCGCCTTCCAGTCGAACACCCCGGGCGCTGGCTCGATCACAGACCAGGAGAACGTCTGCCGCACCCAGGTCAGCCGGTTGCCGGCCATAGCGGCGAGGACGCGTTCCGCTTCCTCCTTGGGGCAGCCCATGAGCTCAACGTTGGCGCCGACCCCGCGCCCAACGTCGGGAGTGACCGCCACCGGCAGTCCATAGACCACGCCCGGGACTTGTGGGTCCCCCATTCCGCGCGTGATCTCCAGCGCTGCCCCGAGCACGCCCAGGGCGATGAGCGCCAGGGCGGCCAGCCGCCGTTTCCCCATCATGGCGCCCACTGAACCCGCTCGACGGGCACCCCCTCAAGTAGCGGCCTCACGCCGCCCCCGTCGGCGCGGACCAGGTACAGCCCGCCTTCGGCGCCAATCAGCAGGTAGCCCGGCGATGACCACACCGTCTCATACAGGACCGAGCCGGAGGCCGCCGGCGGGAATGCACGCTCCGCCTCGGTACCGTCGCCATCGGCCGTCCAGATAGCGTAGGGGCTGTCGGATGAACGAAGCCCGGTGTCGGCCACGCCGTAGGCCACTCTGGTGGTGCCGTCCGGGCGGCTGGTGTAGCGCGGCCGCGACCACATGCCCACTCCTTCGGCCAGGACCGTGGGGCTGCCGCCTAGAGGGTCGATGACTACCAGGTCGAACCGGCTGGTGAGGTCAGCCTCGGCGGCGCCGGTGGCGGGCCAAGCCATTGCCACCACGTTGGTGCCCGGCACGACACTCAGCTCAGGAACCCAGGCCCAGTTGCCGCCCGTGCGCACAGGGGCGAACTCCACCACCATCCGCCCGGCTCCAGCCACGAGGTCCACTTCATACACGGCCGACGCATCCGCGAGGTACAGGCGCTCCTCCGACGGGCCCCATGCCAGCTCGGGACCCCACCAACAGTAGGGACCGAGACAGGACTCCTCTAGCACCTGCCGGGGTACCCGCTCATCCACCCAATTCAGCAGCCAAAGGTCGTTCCGCGCCCGCCAACCGGGACTTCCCTCGGTACCCTCGGCGGTGGTGTAGACAATGGCGTTGCCGGTCGGCGACCAGCGCGCGCGCAGCACGCCGACGGCTCCCAGGTCCTCCGCCGCCGGATCGACCATCTCCGTTGAGACGGCGTAGAGCCGGTTGAGGGTCAGTGACGGCTCGACAACTCGTCGGGTGAACACGAGCGATCGGCCGTCCGGAGACAACTCGAACACTCGCCCGTCCAAGTCACCGGTGGCGGTGAGTGCTCGCTCGGCCTCCATGTCGCCGCGCAGCACCCAAGCATTGCCCTGGGCGAGGTAGGCGACGGTGCCGCCGAACTCGCCGGTGCCGGCGGGCTTGGTCATCCCCACGGCAACCACCTCGTCCCGGGGCGGTACGGTCACGTCCACACGCACTTGCTCCCGCCGTACCTCGACGCCGTCCTCGAGAACCACGAGGTACGTCACCGCCTCGGTTCCCGTTGATCCGGCCTGCAGGAGCTTGCTGACTCCCGGTTCAAGGCTGAGCGTCTTGACCAAGCGCCGCTCGAAGGGCAGGGGCTGCTCCGCCACTTCCTGCTCGTGCACGACTCTCACTACGCGCAGCTCAAGCCCGGGGCTTACCGGGGCCCAGTAGTCCGGCTCGACGCGGTCCAGCTCGCCGAGTTCGATGCCCACCTCCCGCAGAACCTCGTAAGCGAGGCCGGCGCGCGTGTCGACGCACGTGGTCTCCCCGTCCGCCGCAATGCATACGTGCCGGGCGCCTGCACTGCACCCGGTCAGCAGCAGCCCGCTCAGTGCCAGCGCAGCGAGCGCCACGAGTCGCAGACGGAGTTGCGGCCTTGGGGGCACCGGTACAGGAGTAGACGACATGAACGCATGTTAGCCCCCGCTTCGGCGGCCGGCAACCGCTTGAGCCTCGACTCCTGCGCACCGGACGGCCGGTCTGCTACAATGTCCGCGGTCGCGCGGTAGCGGAGAGGCCCGCCCCCTGTGCCGGACGCACAACCAAGCAAGCCTGAACCCGGAGGAGTCGCCGAAGTGGCCACACGCGTGGATGCCGCCAAGTTGGAGCGATTGGTTTCGGATCTGCTTACCGCTGCCGGGGTGCCCCGAGCGGACGCCGACATTGTGGGATACGTTCTGACCAAAACCGACGTCCGGGGCACCGAGTCGCACGGGAATGCCCGCCTCAGCTACTACTACCTGCACAATGTGCGGCAGGGCCTGATTAACCCCACGCCGTCGGTGACCACCGTCGCCGAGGGCCCCTCCTACCTAGTGGTGGACGCGGACAACGGTCTCGGGCACCCGGTCGCCTACCGAACCATGGAGCGTTGCATCGAAAAGGCCAAGGCCACCGGCGTCTGCTGCGCCACTATCCGCCACAGCAACCACTTCGGCGCCGCCGGCATCTACGCCATGATGGCCCTGGAGCACAACATGGTTGGGCTGGCCTTCACCAACTCGCAGCCGCTGACCATCCCCACCTACGGCCGGGAACGCGTCCTTGGCACAAACCCCATCGCCCTGGCTGCGCCCAGCGGCGCCGAACTGCCCTTCGTCCTGGACATGGCCACCAGCGTGGTGCCCATCGGCCGAATTGAAGTCTATCGCCGCCGTGGTGAGGAAGTCCCGCTAGGCTGGGGCGCCGACGCCGACGGTCACCCCACCACCAACCCCGACCGGATCATGGATGGTGGCGGTCTCATGCCCCTCGGCGGCCCGGCAGAGAGCGGTGGCTACAAGGGGTTCGGACTGGCAGCCATGGTGGACGTCCTCTGCGGCGTACTGTCGGGAGCTGCCTTCCTTGCGGGGGTGCTGCCGCCCAAGCTGGATCGTCGAGGTGACTCCAACGTCGGCCACTTCCTCATGGCGCTGGACGTGGCCGCCTTCCGTCCCGTGGAGGACTTCCGCCAGAGCCTAGACGACTTCATCCGCCAACTCAAGGACTCGCCCAAGGCTGTCGGCCAGGAGCGCATCTACGTGGCCGGGGAGAAGGAGTTTCTCACCGAGCAAGACCGGCTTGCCAATGGCATCCCGCTGAACCCCGTTGTGGAAGAGGATCTGCGCGGGCTCTGTCGGGACCTAGACGTGGCCTGGCCCTTCTAGGCATTCGACTAGGGTCTTTCGATTGTCGGTGAGCACGCCGCCGCGCGGGTGCCTGGGGAGGTCGGCCACGGGTCCTTCGGCTCCAACTTGATGGGCGAGGATACCCGTTTTGATGCGCCTGCAGCCCAGAACCTAACCCCCCAACCGCCCTTCCCTAGGAACGGAGGGGGCCGGAAGCCCCTCTCCGTAACGGAGAGGGGTTGGGGTGAGGTTCTTGAGGGCACTGCATCGCCCAACGGCAGGATCAAAGAATCCTGGGGATTCGACTCCGCCTCTTGACGGGGGATCAAGTCCGGGTGTAGAATCCAATCCATACACATGCGTATGGATTGGGTGGTGATCCGTGAGACTCACGGCGAGAGAGAGGTATGCGGTTAGGGCGATGGCCGTTCTGGCTGCCGGCTACGGCAACGGCCCGCGCCCCCTTCCGGAGGTCGCGGCGGGCGAAGGGATGCCCTTCGGCTATCTTGAGCACATAGCTCAGCGCCTGCGCCGTTCTGGACTAGTCCGCTCCCGTCGGGGAGCAGCAGGCGGCTACGAGTTGACCCGGCCGCCCGAGGATATAACGGTAGCTGACGTGCTCCGTGCGGTCGGTGATGGTGTCATCGCCACCGATTGTGGGAGTCCCGGCGGGTGCCACTACCACGATCGCCTGGACGAGTGCGTTACCAGACCCATCTGGATGGACATCCAGAGCAGGCTAGAAGCGTCACTGTCCGGAGTCACCCTCGCCAGCGTCGCCGGGCGAGTGCGGTCGCAGAGCGGCGGCGAGAGGACGGACTAGAATGTCGGCTACAAGCAGTCTGATCTACCTGGACCACGCGGCAACCACTCCGGTCGATCCCAGAGTGGTGGACGCTATGGTTCCCTACCTAACGGAGCGGTTCGGCAACCCCTCCAGCATCTACGGGACCGGACGGGAGGCCGCGGCGGCCCTGAGACACGCGCGGGAGCAGGTTGCCTCCATTCTCAACTGCCTGCCAGAGGAGGTGTACTTCACCTCCGGCGGCACCGAGGCGGATAACGCTGCTCTGCGGGGCATCGGCCTCGCACAGCAGCAACGGAGAGGCCGCAAGCACATCGTAACCTCGGCCGTCGAGCATCACGCCGTGCTGCACACGGTGGAGTGGATGGAGAAGTACTTCGGATTCGAGGCCACCTACCTTCCCGTCGACGAGCACGCCATGGTCCGCCCCTCTGATCTGGAAGCAGCCCTGCGCGATGACACCGCCCTCGTAAGCATCATGTACGCCAACAATGAGGTCGGAACAATCGAGCCTTTGGAGGAACTGGCCGCCATCGCTCATGCTCGTTCAGTGCCTCTCCACACCGACGCCGTGCAGGCGGCCGGCCTGCTGAGTCTGGACGTGAATGAGCTTGGAGTGGACGCCCTTTCCCTCTCGGCGCACAAGTTCTACGGGCCCAAGGGCGTAGGCGTCCTCTACGTTCGGCGCGGCACCCCCTTTGTCGCCACCCTGACGGGCGGAGGGCAGGAACGCAACCGTCGCGCGGGCACTGAGAACGTGGCCGGCATTGTCGGACTGGCCACCGCGCTGGGCCTGGCGCAAGCAGAGCGCGAGGAGGAGAGCAAGCGCCTTGGGCGCCTGCGGGACCGCCTCATCCGGGGCGTGCTGGCAACGATTCCCGACTCCAGGTTGACCGGCCACCCTCGGCTGCGCCTGCCGAATAGCGCCAGTTTCGTCTTTCGCTACATTGAAGGCGAGTCCATCCTGCTAAGCCTCGACATGGAGGACGTAGCGGCCAGCAGCGGGTCGGCATGCACGTCCGGCGCCCTGGAGCCGTCCGGAGTCCTGCTGGCCATGGGCATTCCGCACGAGTTGGCGCACGGGAGCCTGCGCCTTACTCTGGGGCACAGCAGCACCGATGCTCAGGTGGATCGGGTGCTTGAGGTGCTGCCGGGCATCGTCCAGCGGCTGCGAGCCATGAGCCCGCTGGCGCCGGGCCGAGCGACAGAGTGCGCAACGCCGTAAGAGCCCTCCGGCCCTTCTTCGGGTTCCCGCTGCGCGAGGTCGAAGCTCGGCTGCTGGGACGAAGGCGGCCGCTGCTGGCGGGCTACAAGGTGACCCATCGGTGCAACCTGCGCTGTCGCCACTGCCCGTACTGGCAGATCGGCGGGCCGGAACCAACCCTTGACCAGGCCCTAACGGTTGTAGATCGGCTGCACGGTATCGGTGCGCGTATCCTGATCCTGGAGGGCGGCGAGCCGCTTCTCTGGCAGGACGGCGACCACGGGCTCCGCGAGGTCATCGCTTACGCCAAGCGGTCATTCTGGTTCGTAGGCGTGGTGACCAACGGGACACTGCCCTTGCCGGAGAACGCCGATGTTGTCTGGGTGAGCGTCGACGGCCTCGAGGAGACCACCAAGGCCATTCGGGGGCCGATCTTCCATCGCCAGATGGCCGGCATTGCAAACTCGCAGCACCAGCGAATCTATGCGAACATCACGATAAGCGCGCTCAACGCGGACGAGGTGCCGGCACTAGTGGAGGAGCTCTCGCGCCGGGTCCGGGGCATCACCATCCAGTTCTACTACCCCTACGAGGGCGACAGTACATTGTTCGTCCCCTGGGAAACACGCCGGGGCGTCTTGGAGCGGTTGCTTGAGATGAAGCGTGCGGGATATCCCTTGCTGGACTCGGCGGGGGCGTTGCGCGCGCTGGCAGCGCCGGGGTGGCGCTGTCATCCGTGGTTGGTGGCTAGCGCCGAGCCGGACGGCACCGTTCGTCAGGGCTGTTACCTCACGGGACGCGGCCCCATAGCCTGCGACCAGTGTGGGTTTGCCGCCCACGTGGAGATGTCGATGGCGTTCGATCTCAAACCGGGAGCCGTGCGGTCCGGGATCCGTGTGTTCGGCCTGGGATCAGGAGGTTGAATCGCAGTGTACAGTGACAAGGTCATGGACCACTTCCGCAATCCCCGGAACGTCGGGGTGGTGGAAGACGCCGATGGCACCGGCAGGGTAGGTAACCCCGTCTGCGGAGACATCATGGAAATGACCATCAAGGTCGAGGACGGCCGCCTGGTCGACGTGAAGTTCCGCACCTTCGGCTGCGGCTCTGCGATCGCGACCAGCAGCATCACCACCGAGTTGGTCCTAGGGAAGACCATAGACGAGGCGCTTGCCCTCACCAACCGGGCAGTGGCGCAGGCCCTCGATGGACTGCCGCCCAACAAGATGCACTGCAGCAATCTCGCCGCCGACGCACTCCACGAGGCAATCAAGGACTACATGAAGCATCGTGAAGACTCCGCTGATGGCGCCGGCGAGCCTGGCTAGACCACAACATGGACCGAACAACCCGGCACTCTAGAGCCTTGGGCAGTTTGCCCCTCATGTGCAGCCTGTCTCGGTTGCAGGGAGCGGGCGCGTGACTGCACCCGCGTTCGTCTTCGGTCTGGTCATCGCCACCCTGCTGGCGGCAGCCTACCACCTGGTTCTCGGCCAGTCCCTGCGGCAGCTTGCGTACCTCTGGGTTGCGAGTGTGGTTGGGTTTCTGGCCGGACAGCTCCTGGCCGGGATTCTGCCCGTGCGCCTGCCGGAGCTGGGCCTGCTCCACCCCATCGAGGGCGCCATCGTCAGCCTGGCCGCGATGTCCATTGTCAGGGCTAGTCGCCTCTAGTATACTGGCGACCGGGCAGGTTGGGCCTGCGCTGCTTGTGGAGGTGTCGCCTTGTTGTCCGATGTCCGCGACCTCGCTCTGGTGGTCTTAGCACTCGAGTCCATCATCATCGGTATCACCCTCATACTGACGCTCCTGCAGCTCAGGAGCCTAGTGCGCCTGCTGAAGGACGAGATCGCCCCCATGCTGGATGCGGCCAACGAGACCGTCACCATCGTGAAGGGGACTACCGACTTCGTGGGCGAGAGCGTGGTTCGGCCGATGATCAAAGTGGCGTCGCTGGGTTCAGCCGCCAGGCGAGCCGCGCAGATCGTCTTCAGCACGCGGCGCAGTTCGCCGTAGCCTGTCACGGAGGCAAGGTTTCATGAATAGCAAGGGATTCTGGTTGGGTTTCTTCCTGGGTAGCGTGGCGGGCTTCGTGGCCGCCCTTCTCAGCGCACCCGAGTCGGGCCATGAGATGCGGAAGGACATCCGGGCGCGAGGCATCGAGCTGAGGTCGCGCGCCGTGGACCTCACGGATGAGGCGCAGACGCGCGCCCAGGAGTTGCAGAAGAGAGCCGTCGAGGTCGCTGAGGAGAAGCTACAGAAGGTTGAGCAGGCAGTCTCCGAGGGCCGCGGACAGGCCGAGGCAGTAGTGGCGGAAGTCAGCGATCGCGCCCGTGAAGGGCTCGAGGCCGCCAAGCGCAAAGCCGCAGAAGCCTGACCCTCGAGTTCGCCTGGACAAGCGAGAGGGCCGGCGCAGCGCCGGCCCCCTCGGCGTTCCCGCACTCCTACGAGTACTTGACGTCTACCGGCTGCCCCAGCCGGAGCGATTCCTCAATGGCCAGTGCGACGGCCGTCGCCGCCCTGCCGTCGGCGCCGCCCACCACCGGGGTCTTGTCCTCAAGCACGCACTTGACGAAGTGGTGCAGCTCCTCGCGGAGAACCAGCGGCTGCTGGCCGTAGAGCACCGGCCGGAACATGGGGTCAACTTCCCTCATCTGCTGGCCGTTGTGCACCGTCGCCCCTTGCGACTCCAGGTCGATGGTGGCACGACCCTTGGTGCCCACGACCTCCAGCCGGAAGTCGAACCGGCCAGGCAGAGAGTCCGGCAAGATCCAGTTGCTCTCGACGCAGCCGATGCTCCCGTCGCTGAACTGCAGGGTGCTCACGACCGCGTCGTCCACGCCCAAGTCGTTCAGAACCTTACGTACGCCGCAAGCATACACGCGGGTGACCTCCGCGCCCCCCATCCACCGCATGGCGTCGATGTCGTGCACCTGCAGGAAGAAGGGCAAGGTAACGCGACCGGCAAGGCGGCGGGCCCCGGAGATCAGGTTGTTTCGGCGGGCGTACATATACACCGGCTCGCCGATCTCGCCCTGGGAGACGGCTTCGTGGACCGAGTAGTACCGGGGATCGAAGCGCAGGGTGAAGCCCACCATCAGCTTCACGCCTGCGCTCTCTGCCGCACTGATGATCGCGTTGCAGCCGGCTAGCGTGGTAGCCAGGGGCTTCTCCACCAACAGGTGCTTGCCGGCCTTGGCCAGCGCCAACGCCGGCTCGACGTGGGCTTGGTCGGGCAGACAGATGGATGCCGCATCGAACTCCGCCTCCGCTATCAGTTGCTCGGCGCTACCGAAGACGGGGACGCCAAACCGGTTGCGGACGTCGTCGGCACGCTCCGGGCTGGTCTCCACGGCGGCCGCCAACTGCGCCTCCGCCAGTCCCTGATAGACAATGGCGTGGTTGGTGCCCATCACGCCCATGCCCAACACCGCCAGTCTCAATCTCCCCACGTGGGTACCTCCAGAGTAGGTCTACCTATCACCTCAGGCGGGAGGCAAGAGTGAGAGCCATGGCCTTCGCGCCCACTCGCAATGCCTCCTCGTCGAACCGGAACGCGCGGTTGTGCAGAGGGATCACCTCCTCGCCGCGCCAGCCACAACCGATCTTCATGTAAAGACCGGGCACGCGACTTGAGAAACAGGCGAAATCCTCACTTGTCATGGCCCGATCCAGGGTCGCGACGACCGCCTGTTCTCCGAGCGCGGCCGATACCACCTCTCGAGACGCACGAGCGAGAGCGGCGTCGTTGATGACGGGCAAGATAAGTGGGTAGTAGTCGAGCTCGTACCTAGCGCCCAGAGCCCGGCAGACTCCGTCCAGCACCGCATGCATCTGTTGCGGTACACTCTCGCGTATCAACTCCGATGAGTTGCTCCGTACCGTCCCGGTTATGTCGACCCGATCGGCCACCACATTGCGGCGGTCACCGCCGCGGATGGTCCCAACGGTGATCACCAACGGCTCGCCCGGAGGGGTCTGCCGCGATACGATCGTCTGCATGAGGGACAGGACATGAGCGACGGCCACGATCGAATCGACTCCCGTGTGGGGCGCAGCGGCATGGGAGCCCTGCCCGAACAGGCTGGCGGTGAAGTTGGCTGCCCCCGCCATGGACGGCCCCTCCTCGATGCCTACCTGCCCGGCCAGAAGCCACGGCCAGAGGTGAAGCCCATAGACCTCGGCAACCTTCGGGCTGTCGAGGATTCCCTCACGCACCAGGAGTTCGGCGGCTGAGGTGGCTCGCACCCCCTCCAGGTAGGGCTTCTCGCCCTCGTTTTCGACGCGAGGGCGCTCTTCAGCCGGCTGGAAGATGAGCTTCACGGTGCCGCGCAGTCGCTCGCGCTCGGCCGCCAGCGCCCGGGCCACGCCCACCCCGATGCTGGTGTGAGCGTCATGGCCGCATGCGTGAGACACGCCCGGGTTACAGGACCGCCACTCCAGGCCCTCCGCCTCCTCAATGGGAAAGGCGTCCATGTCAACACGAAGCGCCACGGTGGGGCCATCCATCGCGCCCCTGAGCATCGCCGTGACTCCGGTACCTAGCCAGCCCGTGCTGACTTCCAGACCGATCCTCTCCAGTTCATCGGCCACCTTGGCGGCCGTGCGATGCTCCTCGTAGCCCATCTCCGGGTGAGCGTGCAGATCGCGCTGAAAGGCCACCAGCCAGTCGAAGTCGCGGTCCACTCGCGCCATCAGAGCATTGCCCAGGTCCGTCATCAGTCCTCCCTAGAACTGCAGTGCCGTCCTTGCGCGCGGCAGCTTCGCCAGAAGATCGGTGGCCAGTACACCGGCGCTTCCGGTTGACTCTGCCGCCATCTCCCCCGCAAGTCCATGCAGATATACCCCCACGCGGGCGGCCGCATACGGCTCCAAGCCCTGGGCCAGCAAGGAGGCGATAGCCCCGGCAAGCACATCGCCCGTGCCCGCACTCGCCAGCGCCGGATTGGCGAACGGAGCCAGCGAGACGCGCCCATCGGGCGCAGCGACCACGGTGAACGCTCCCTTCAAGACCACAACAACGCCCCAGTGTCGAGAGGCGGCGCGAGCGGCCTCCACGCGATCAGCCTGGACCTCAGAGGCGTCGCGTCCCAGCAGCCGCGCCATCTCGCCGGGGTGCGGAGTGATGACGCTCATGGGCGGCAACACCGAGAGCAGCCGAGGCTCCTTCGCCAGCAGGTTCAGGCCGTCGGCGTCCACGACTAACGGGGGCATGTCCTTGGCGAGTGCCGGCGCACCGACAACGCCCGGTCCGCGCACGAACCCAACCGAGTCTCGTGCGGAACCGTCGTGCCCTCCGATCAGGCGGCTGACGAACTCTGCGGCCGGTTTCTCTTGCGTGAGGCCCGGTCCGACAAGAAGCGCCCGGTAGCGCGACCACTCCCGGCGGAGTAGCCCCGCCGCCCCCGGGCCGATCACTCCCATCTCGCCCGGGAGGTGCAGCCGGGTCGCCTCGGGCACTACGGCA
The DNA here is from genome assembly GCA_040768685.1 of Anaerolineae bacterium. Classification (GTDB taxonomy): domain Bacteria; phylum Chloroflexota; class Anaerolineae; order DRVO01; family DRVO01; genus Ch71. Next base: position 1,336,512 of record JAXGMM010000001.1, on the reverse strand, counting down.
TCCGCCGCCGCTACCACCGCCGAGACACCGGCCAACGTCACCAGTCCACATCCGGCACGCGCGGCGCCTGCCGCCGCCAGGAGTGCCGCGCCCACGTAGTTGCCCGAGCCGGCGACCACCAGCACTGATCCGAAAGTGCCCTTGTGGCCGTCCCTAGGCCGGAGCGGCAACTCGGAAGCAATCAGACCGGGGGTCAGGAGCTCAACGTCATCGGGTCCGGCGGGCGAGTGCATGAGCCCGATGTCCGCGACCACTAGTCTTCCCACCCGCTCCGCGCCCGGGAAGCGGAACAGGCCGGCCTTGGGCGAGCCGATGGTCAGGGTGACGTCCGCCGACGGAGTGAGCGGGTCCACTTGGCCGGAGTCGGCGTCCAGACCCGATGGGAGGTCCACCGCCAGCGTGACCGGCGCGGCTCTGGACGGACTCGGGCGACACGGCCACTGCAGCATGGGCGCTCGCAGGCGAGCGCTCACGTGCCAATCCTGGAGGGTAGCCAGAAGGGCGGCCACCGGCCCATGCACGGGGAGCGTCGCTCCCGTTCCCAGGAGCGCATCGATCACCAGCGAAGCGGCGTCAAGGTGCCGTCTGAGCCCCTCCAACACCTGATCGCCAACGCCAATGCTATGCGTGATGCCCAGGCCAGCGACAGCGCACCACTGTGGATCAGCCTCAGCTCGTGGGCGCGACAGGTAGAGATGGACAGCGTAGCCAGCGAGCGCCAGGTGGCGCGCTGCCACCAGGCCGTCGCCGCCGTTGTTGCCCGGCCCAACGAGGACGACGACGCTGCCGCGGTCTCCTCTTTCGCGTAGCAGTTCCTGGGCAACCTCAGCTGCCCGCAGACCGGCAGTCTCCATCATCTGCGCGTACGTGTGGCCGGCGGCGTCTGCCTGCTGCTCCATCTGCCTCATCTGCGCCGCCGAGACGATCTTCATGCCGGGTCCTCCCTAGGGCTGTCGGCCGCGCGCGCTGGAGCACAGCCGGTTCCGATGTCAGACGTAGTAGGGCAGGTTCGCCAGATAGTACTCGATGGTTGACTTCAGGCCTTCCGCCAAGGATATCTGCGGCTCCCAGCCCAACTCCACCCGGGCGCGCGTATAGTCGCCGTAGTAAGAGCCGATGTCAATGGCGCGGCGTTCGGCCGGCCATGGCACCAGCCGCCAGTCGCCCGATCCCCGAGCCGCCACCAGCAGTTCGGCCAGTTGCCGGAGCGACACTGGTTCGGGCGAGCCCAGGTTGAAGACCCGACCATCGGCGGCGTCACAAGAGGCGGCCATCAGAAACGCCCGCACCACGTCGTCTACGTGGTTGAAGTCGCGCAGTTGCGACCCGTCGCCATAGATCTCGATCTCTCGATCCTCCACAACCAAGCGCAACCACCAACCCACGAAGGTCTGGCGAGCATCTGCGATGCGCATGCGCGGGCCGTAGGTGTTGGTCAACCGCAGGCTGCAGGCACGGATGCCGTAGACGTTGTTGTAGACGATGTGGTACCACTCGCCCGCCATCTTGTTGATGCCGTTCACGTCGGTGGGATGCATTAGGTGCCGCTCATCCACCGGCAAGTAGTCCGGCTTGCCGTACTGCTGCCTGGTACCGGAGTACACTACCTTGACTCCGGGGTTGTGCTTGCGGCACGCCTCCAGGATGGATAGCTGGCTACGGCAGTTGATGTCCAGGTCCGTGTAAGGGTCCTGCATGGAGTCAAGATGACTGACCTGACCTGCGAGGTTGAAGATGAAGTCCCGGCCCTGGACCAGATGGTTCATGCTGTACTCGTCGCGCACGTCCGCGATATTGACCCGGACGCGATCCCGGACGGGTGCGATGTTGTGCACGTTGCCGCCATAGCGGGGTATCAAGGAGTCCACCAGAAGGACGTCCGCCCCAAGATCCACCAGCGCGATGGCAAGGTTGCTGCCGATGAAGCCCAGGCCCCCGGTGATCATGACTCTGCTTCCCCGAAAGGCCTCGGCCAGCCCGGCATCGCTCCAGTTGCTCATTGCACGACCTCAATCTCGGATATCGGCGCCCAGTCGGGACCGGCCACCGGGCTCGCACTGCTCACGGAAAGACGAGGGTACCTCACCTCATCGGCCTCGTACACCCCGGCTACTAGCCGGTAGGCGCCCGGCCGATAGTCGCCCGGAGGCATCGGCAAGGTACACGAAGACCGTGTAGTTGCACTCGAACCAGCTCTCCGCCCACCGCATCAGGTCCTGGCCGGCTCCCGCGCGCAGCAGCTCCACCTGCTGCATCGCCCCGAGCGGTTGCGCCGTCCCGCCGAACGTAGCGTCAGTCGGAGACCCCACGGACAGTGTTTGGAAACGGGAATCCACCTGGGCTAGCCGCCGGACGGGGGAGGTCCGCGTGTGGACAAAGGGCATGGCGAGATTATAGAGTCCGTCCCAGAGCCACGCCAGAGGCACCTCTGGCGTGCTCGCCGACCCCTCGCTATAATGCGCACACGTGGAAGCGATGTGCCGAGGACTAGCGACCGAATCCCCATGCGAATCGCCCTAGACGCTCGACTGCTGCACTATCGCAAGGCCGGCATCAGCCAGTACATCCTGAGGCTGCTTGAGGGCCTCGACAGGCTGGAACCGCCCGAGGATCTCCTTATTCTCCGGAGCCGCAGGCAGGTGGACGCGGATCTGCCGAAGACCCACTTCTCCTCCGTGCCGCTATGGACGCCGCCGCACAACAGGTTCGAGCAGTTCGGGCTACGGGTGGAACTCAGCCGGCTTCAGCTCGACCTGCTGCACAGCCCGGACTTCATACCTCTGTTCCACCGCAGCTTCCGGTCCGTCATCACGGTTCACGACTTGGCGTTCCTGCTTTACCCACATCTGCTTACCCGGGAGAGCGCTCGCTACTACGGCCAGATCGACCAGGCTGTCCGCAGCGCTGATCACATCATTGCCGTCTCGGAGACCACGAAGCGCGACATCATCCGCCTGCTGGGGGCTCCGGAGGAACGCGTCACCGTGATTCCCGAGGCCGTCAGCCCCACGTACCGCCTGCTGGATGACCGCGAGCCAGTGGCGGAGGTTCGCCGCCGCTACCAGCTCCCGGAGCAATACGCCATCTTCGTGGGCACCATCGAGCCCCGAAAGAACCTTACAACTCTGATGCGTGCCATCCGCCGGCTCAAGGATCAGCATCACACCGAGTTGGTGCTGGCAGTCGTCGGCCAGTGGGGTTGGCTGTATGACGACGTCCTCCGCGTCCACGAAGAACTCAAGCTCGAGGAAGCGGTGCGCTTCCTCGGGCGCGTCCCGGACAGCGATCTGGTCGCCCTCTATAACGGGGCCTCAGTGCTCGCCTACCCCAGCCACTACGAAGGCTTCGGTCTACCGCCGCTGGAGGCTATGGCCTGTGGCACTCCGGTGATCGTCTCTAATACCTCGGCGCTCCCGGAGGTGGTGGGGGACGCCGGCCTCTTGGTAAGCCCGGAGGACGACGAAGGGCTGGCGGTGGCCCTGCTGCGCGTCCTATCCGACCCCGAGCTGCGCGACGCTCTCGTCCGGCGCGGTTTGCAGCGTGCCTCTAGTTTCAGCGTCGGCGGGATGGCAGAGAAGACCCTCGCCCTTTACCGCTCCGTCCTGGGAACGTGAACGGAGAGCGAAGTGCGGATTGCCTTCATCGCGCAGCGGATGGTGTACCCACCGGACGCCGGCACGCCCATCCGCAACCTGAACCTAGCCGTCCAGGCGGCGGCCAACCACCATCTGACGGTCTACGCCTATTCCGAGGAGTCTCTACGGCCAACGCCGCTGGAGGATGCGGGAGTTGATCTGCGCCTGCTGCCGGCGCCGCCGCCAAGGTCGCGTGCGCGAAGGCTCCTGGACCTGCTGACCTCCGCCGAGCCGGACATGGCTCGCCGATCGAGGTCGCTGCCTCTCCTGCATCTACTGGAAGATGATCTTCCTCGGTTGCAGCCGGACATCGTGCAGATACAGGCGCTCGACATGGCCTACGTCCTGTCCACCGTCAGGTCGGCGGTAGGACGAGCCAAAGTCGTCCTCGACCAGCACAACGCCGAGTACGTTCTGCAGCAGCGCGCTCTCAGCGTCGACCGGCGTCGACCGCGCCGCTGGCCCGCGGCCCTCTACTCCTCGGTGCAGTCCGGCCGGCTCCGTCGCTATGAGCGTGCCGTATGCCAAGCCTGCGACACTGTACTGACGGTGTCGGATGAGGACGCGGATGCCCTCCGCCGGCTAGGCATCGAAACGCCCATCGAGATCGTGCCCAACGGAGTGGACCTGTCGGAGTACAAGGCCATACCGCAATCGGAGGCGCTCGCGCAGCGCAAGGGGCCGAACTACGTCTTCCCGGGCAAGATGGACTTCCGGCCCAACGTGGATGCCGCCACCTGGTTCGCCCGCGAGGTGTTCCCCAACATCCGGCAGCGCCTCCCGGAAGCCACATTCTGGGTCGTAGGAAGCCACCCAGTGAAGGAAGTGAAGGAGTTGGCAGCGCTCCCCAACGTGCAGGTCACCGGCGCGGTGCGCGACGCGCGGCCGTACATCGCCGGGGCCACGGCGGTCGTGGTGCCGCTGCGCATGGGCGGGGGCACAAAACTGAAGATACTGGAAGGCGCCGCCCTTGCCAGGCCCCTCGTGGTGACGAGCATCGGCGCAGAGGGTTATCCAGTGGTACACGAACGCGACGCCCTGGTTGCCGACACCGCCGACGCCCTGGCTACCGCCTGCCTGAGCGTTGCCAACAACCCGGTGCGAGCGGCCGCTCTGGGCGACAACGCCTATCGCAACCTCGCCGTCCCACTGGAGTGGAGACGGGTCTACGCCCGCTTGGAGGCGGTCTATGCCCGCGCGATCCCGGACTAGGCTCGCTCTGCTGCGGCTCGCGGGCGGCGTCACCTCGCCCAGCCGCCCCTCGCGCGCCGGCGACCTGCGGGTCCTGGTGATCCGGCCGGACCACATCGGGGATCTGGTCTTCATGTCGCCGGCGCTCAGCGAGCTGCGGAGTGCGCTACCTCAGGCGCATCTGACGCTGTCTGTGGGGCCCTGGGGGGCCGGCACGGCCGAGTTGCTGCCCCAGGTCGACCGGGTAGAGCAGCAGCTGTTCCCCGGGTTCCAGCGTGGCCCCAAGCCTCCACTAGCCGTCCCCTACGCTCAAGCTGCGCGCCTTGCAGCGCACTGGACCGGGCGCTACGACGTCTGCATCATCGCGCGGCCGGATCACTGGTGGGGAGCCATGACGGCATCCTTCGCTGGGATACCCAACGTCTTTGGCTGGAGTACACCCGAGACAGTACCCTTCCTCACCGACGCTCTCCCGACCGTCGAGGGCCGGCACGAGGTTGCGACCAACCTGGCCCTCCTCCGCCACGTGGCCACCGCGCTAGGGGCCACAGTGCTCGCCCAGCAGCCCATCGTAGGCAAGCCGCCGCTGCGCCTGGAGGTGCCGGTCGCAGCGGCCCGATCGGCAGAGGAGTTCATCGCCCGCGCAGTAGGCCCAGGGCGTGAATATGCCTGCGTCCACCCGGGGGCCGGCGCTCCCACCAAGCTGTGGCCGCACGCCTGTTATCGCGCAGTGATACGCGAATTGCATGACCGTACCGGTTTGCCGGTTCTGGTCACGGGAAGCCTGGCGGAGGCCGATCTGGCAGAAAGTATAGCAGCCTCCTCCATGGGGGCGTTGCCTACCCCTGGTGAGTTCAGCGTGCCGGAACTCGCCTGGGTGATGGCACAGGCGCGTGTCTGCATCGGGTCGGACAGCGGACCTCTGCATCTGGCTGCCGGACTCGGTGGACGCACCGTGCACATCTTCGGCCCAGCCGATGAGGCTAAGTTCGGCCCCTGGAGCGCCGAGCAGAACCACCGCATCCTGTCTGCAGATGTCCCCTGCCGGCCGTGTGGCGATCTCAGCGAATGCCGCGTTAGTCCGCCCCTGGTCTGCATGTCCGGGGTCTCGGAAGAGCGGGTGCTGGCAGCCGCGATGTCCCTACTCTAGGTTGCCGGCCTCGCGCACCGGGCTCCCGGCCAAGCGATCAGACTGGATGAAGTCCCAGGGTAGGGCAGAGCCGACCGGCCGTGGACCGGCCTCGCGCTCGAGGTCCAAGCCGGCCGCGGTGAGCGCTTTCTCCACCTGCGACCGTCCCCGGCCCCCAGCCGCCGCCAGCGCCCGTCCAACCCGCTCGTCGCCGCGAGAGAAGACCGCCTGCAACCTCCCCCAGCGGGGGCTCTCCGCCCTGACCTCAACGCCGGAGCCGCGCAACTCCCCCTCGAACAGCTTCACCCGGGACTCGATCACTCGCGCCGGCTCCATGCCCTGCCACTGGAAAGGCGTAGACGCCTTCGGCACGAACCCGGCGACGTTGGCCACCAGCCGGCGGCGGAATCGGGAGCGGATCTCGAGGGCCAGGCGCGCAGCCTCGCGGATGTCCTCGTCGGTCTCTGTCGGCAGCCCGACCATGAAGTACAGCTTCAGTTCGGCAAGCCCCTGCCTCTCGGCCGCCTCTGCTGCGGAGATGATCGCGTCTCGCTCCAGCCGCTTGCCGATCACTCGTCGAAGCCGCTCGCTGCCTGCCTCGGGGGCGATGGCGAGGCTCTCGTTCCCGGCGGCCACCAGCAACCCAGCCAGTTCGTCGTCCAGTGTGTCGGCTCGCAGGGACGAGACCGAGACTCTGCCGCCGCGCCCGATCAGCGTATCAAGCACGGAACGCAGCGGCCTCCAGTCCGAGAGAGAGGGGGCCATGAGGCCGATGGTGCGCCCCTCCGCCACCGCCAGCTCGCTGGCCGCCAGCACCGACTCCGCCGAACGTCCCCGCAGTGGTCGGTAGATCTGACCGGCCAAGCAGAAGCGGCAACCACGCGCGCACCCGCGAGCGGCTTCTACCAGGTGCATGTCGCCGAACTCGGTGGCGCGAGTGCTTATCGCCGAGGCTGCCGGCCGGCAGTCAAGATCGCTGGTCCACACTCGCCGCACCGGCTGCCCGTCGTGGCGGGCAGGCACGAACACTCCCGGCGTCTCCGACAGCGCGCCCAGATCGCCTTGCTCTTGCACGGCAGCTGTCAGTGCATCGACCAGTGGATCGACGACCTCCTCCAGTTCGCCAATGAAGGCCGCATCTAGGACCGCCGCCAGGGGGACTGGATTGCCGGTGACCGCCGCGCCGCCCGCGATCACGAGCGGCCAGCCGTCGCGCTCCTCGGCCAGCACGGGAAGCCCCGCCTCATGGAGAATCTGAACCAGGTGGATGTAATCCAGCTCATAGGAGACAGAGAAGGCGATGACAGAGAAGTCGCTCAGTGGCCGCTGAGACTCAAGCGAGACGAGCTCCACGTCCCCTGCTCTCCGCCCCAGGTTAAGGAACACCCGCTCGCAGACCACATCGTCGCGGCTGTTCAAGAGACGGTAGACGCTCTGCAGCCCCAGACTGCTCATGCCCACGTAGTAGGGACCGGGGTAGACCAGGGCGATAGGCAGCCTGCCGCCCCAGTCCTTCACCAACGCGCCTCGCTCAGCCGCCAGGACCGTTTGCGCCTTCCGGATCAGAGGCCAAGGAACGGACATGTCAACCTCTCGAGAGTGCCGGTCTAGCAGAAGGCGGCGGGCTGAGCGCCCGCCGCCTTCTGCCGGACCCCGCCAGCGGTTCTGCTCTCGTCTAGGAGCACTGCGAGAAACCGCAGTTGGGGCAGACGACGCACCCTTCCTTGAACTGCACTATGGAGCCACACTCCGGGCACTCCGGGCTTAAGTCCATCGTGTAGCTCACGCGCTGGAGCTCCGTGCCGTCGTTTGACCCCAGGTGGCGTTCGATCGTCTTGCCGATGGCGTCCGCGCATGACAGAGTCACCGTGCCGTTGTGCCAGGCTGGAGATGGGCAACGGATGCCCTTCAGCGCCTTGATCACCTCGGTCACTTCAACCCCGGACCGCAGGGCCAGGGAGATGAGCCGGCCGATAGCCTCCGATTGCGACGACGTACACCCACCGGACTTGCCCATCTGCACAAAGACTTCGCAGAGACCGTACTCGTCCTCGTTGATGGTGATGTACGCCTTGCGTCCGCAACCCAGTGGCACCCGCTCTGTGATTCCCCGTGTTGTGACCGGCCGCGGTCGGGGACCACGTGGCCAGACACCGGCCGTCTCCGGGGTCGCCTCAGCGGCGGTGGTGGTGCCGCGCGTGAGCACCTGCGCTTGACGACTCCCGTCGCGGTACACCGTGATTCCCTTGCATCCCAAGGCGTAGGCAAGGCGGTAGGCCGTAGCAACGTCTTCCATCGTCGCCTGGTTGGGGAAGTTGATCGTCTTGCTCACGGCGTTGTCGGTGAACCGCTGCACCGCCGCCTGCAGGCGCACGTGCCATTCCGGCGAGATGTCGTGGGCGGTCACGAAGACGTTCGCGATATCTTCGGAGACCTCCACCCCACTGAGGCTGCCCGAGGAAGCTACCTTCTGCGCCAGCTCATCGCTGTAGATGCCCCGATCACGCAGAACGCGCTCGAAGGTCGGGTTGACCTCCACGAACTCCTGGTTGTCCAGGACATGCCGGGTGAAGGCGAGAGCGAACACCGGCTCGATGCCGCTGCTGCAGCCAGCCACAAAGCTGATCGATCCGGTAGGCGCGATGGTCACAGTGGTAGCGTTGCGGATACCGCGGCGCGCGACTCTCTGCGCCAGTTCCTCCCAAGCGAACTTGGGAGCATCGGACATTCGGGGGAAGTTCCCCGTGGAGATCGGCAGAAAGCCTTCTTCATAGCGGGAGCCACGGAAAGCCGGGAACGCACCCCGCCGCTCCGCCAGGTCGGCCGAGGCCTCCTTGCTCCAGAAGGACACCGCCTCCATGACCGAGGTGGCCGCTGCCTCTCCCGCCACAGAGTCGTAGCGGATGCCCAACTGGAACAACATATCGGCGAACCCCATCACGCCAAGGCCGATCTTGCGCGTCCTTAGTGTCGCATCCGCGATCTCGGGCAGTGGGAATCGGTTCACCGAGATGACGTTGTCCAGAAAGTGCACCGCTCGGTACACCGTTTCCTTGAGTTTGTCCCAATCCACCCGGCCACCGCTGACCATGTGGCTCAGGTTGATCGAGCCCAGGTTACAGCTCTCGTTGGGGAGCAGCACCTGCTCGCCACAGGGATTAGTGGACTCGTACTCGCCCAGGTTAGGCGTCGGGTTGAAGCGGTTCATCCGGTCTAGGAAGATGATGCCCGGTTCGCCGTTGCGCCAGGCGGCCTCGACGATACGCGTCAGCACATCGCGCGCGTTGAGCAGGCCGGCAACCTGCCCGGTGCGAGGGTTGATGAGCTGATAGTCGCCTCCCTGCTCCACCGCCTCCATGAAGGTATCGCTGACTGCCACGGAGATGTTGAAGTTGGCGAGGACACCCTCTTGGCTCTTGCACTCGACGAACTCGAGGATATCTGGGTGATCGACTCGCAAGACGCCCATGTTGGCGCCGCGACGCCTGCCGCCCTGCTTGATCACGTCGGTAGCGGCGTCGAATACCTTCATGAATGAGATAGGCCCGCTGGCGATGCCTCCCGTCGAGCGAACCATGTCGCCCGACGGCCTCAGCCGCGAGAAGCTGAAGCCGGTGCCCCCACCGCTCTGGTGGATCAGAGCGGTGCTGCGCACAGCCTCAAATATGCTGCTCATGTCGTCCTCGACGGGCAGCACAAAGCAGGCGCTGAGCTGACCGATGTCCGTGCCGGCGTTCATGATCGTGGGCGAGTTGGGGAGGAAGTCCATGGCCGCCATCATGCTATAGAAGCCGCCAGCGACCGCCTCCACGCTGGGCGATAGCTCGAGCTCGCGGTCCGCCGACGCGACCGCTTCGGCCACGCGGACGAACATGTCACGCGGAGACTCGATCAATGTACCGCTGCTGTCCTTGCGCAGGTAACGCTTCTCCAGGAGCTGGACCGCGTTGTCAGTAAGGCGCGGTTCGTCAGGCCGAACGCGCTGTGCTGGGGTGCCATCCATCGCTAGCTAGACCTCCGTCTCCACGCTCTCGCTCATCACTTCTTCAATCTCCCGGCGGATGCTATCCAGATCGGTCAGCGGGACATAGACAGTGGCGAAGCGGACGTACGCCACCTTGTCAATATGGCGCAGGCGTTCCATCACCATGTCGCCAATGGCGCGGCTGGATACCTCCGCCTTGCCGCCTGCCATCACCGCGTCCTGGATCTCGGATACCATTCGCTCGATGGTCTCGGAGCTGACCGGTCGTTTCGCGCATGCTTTCCGCACGCCGGCCATAACCTTCTCCATCTCGAACTCCTCGCGGCGTCCGTCGCGCTTGATGACCCAGACCGTGGGCGCCAGACGCTCGTAGGTGGTGAAGCGACCCGAACACTGAGTGCACTCCCGGCGCCGGCGTATGCCGTCGTCGGTGTCGCGCGTATCCAGGACGCGATACTCCTGAGAGCCACAATAGGGGCACTTCAAGGGCAGCCTCCGATATGCGAACTACCCACCGCTAGTGGTTATTGCGCGGGCACATACTACCGGTAGAGCATGGGCAGTATACGCTGACCTGCACGAGGCGGCAAAGCGGAAGTCGACTGAGCTACATTAAGATCGTAGACCAGTCGTCGGAGGGCGAAGGCGCCGTCCGGCAGGAGATGCGGTCGACGCCTTCGCTGAGGCCTACGGAGAGGAGAAGTGGCCTACCTCCGGCGCAGAAACGCCGGAATGTCGATGTCGTTGCTGGACACGGTCCTCACGGGGAACTCGCGGATATTGGCCCGGGCGACCGGCGCGGCCTCGTCGAATCCCGTGGCCACCACCGTGATCCGCAACTCGTCGTCCAGCTCCGGGTCCACCACCGCACCGAAGATGATATTGGCCTCGGGATGCGCCGCTTCCTGGACGATGGCCGCCGCCTCGTTGACCTCATGGAGCGTCAGGTCGGGGCCGCCGGTGACGTTGAACAGGATGCCCTTCGCCCCCTCTATACTTATGTCGAGAAGCTGGGAGGTGACAGCCTGCTGAGCGGCGTCCAGAGCTCGCTTGTCGCCCTTGCCGACGCCGATCGCCATGAGAGCGGTGCCCCCCTTCTCCATGACGGTCTTCACATCGGCAAAGTCGAGGTTGATCAGCCCGGGCACGGTGATGAGCTCGGAGATGCCCTGGACCCCTTGGCGCAGTACCTCGTCGGCCAAAGCAAACGCAGCGTTCATCGGGGTCTTGTTGTTTACCACCGCAAGCAGTCGGTCGTTCGGGATCACGATGATGGTGTCTACGGACTCCTTGAGCTTGGCCAGGCCCTGCTCGGCTACCTGGGCACGACGACGGCCCTCAAATGAGAACGGCTTAGTGACGACCGCCACGGTCAGCGCGCCTGCCTCCCGCGCGATGCGCGCCACCACCGGGGCGGCGCCGGTACCCGTTCCGCCGCCCTCGCCGGCGGTAACGAATACCATGTCGGCGCCCTGAAGAGTCTCGTAGAGTTCGTCGGAGCTCTCCTCGGCCGCCTTCTGACCCAGCTCAGGGTCGCCACCCGATCCCATCCCCTTGGTGACCTTGTCCCCGATACGAATCCGTCTCGGGGCCCGCGACAGCATGAGCGCCTGGCCGTCCGTGTTGACGGCTATGAACTCGACCCCCTTGACGCCGGCCTCGATCATGCGGTTTACGGCGTTGGTACCCCCTCCGCCGACACCGATGATCCTGATCTGCGCGAAACTCTCCGGCAACTCCTGCTTCGCCATCCCCACCTCTCCTTAGGCCTCCCCACTCGTCACAGACCGCGGCCACCTTCCAGGTTCTTGTCACGGCCCGGCAGGATCCCCCTGAAGACCCTGCCCACCTTGCCCAGAAGGCCAACCGCATCGGACCCGTCCAGCGGGTCGGGCTGCCGCAAGCCCCATAGCAGCAGACCCGTTCCGGTGGCGTGAGCTGGGTCGCCTACTACTTCCAGTAGGCCACCTACTCGCTGCGGAGCCAGCACCCGCACCGGCATTCCCAGCACCTCGGCGCCCAACTCGGCCATGCCCGGGAGATTGGCGGCCCCACCACAGAGGGCCACTCCGGCCGACAGCAGGCCATCGTAGGACGAGCGCCGCAACTCCCGAAGCACGAGCGTGAAGATCTCCTCCACGCGCGCCTCGACGATCCCGACTACCTCGCTCCTCGAGACGTCGCAGGTGCCGTTGCGGTCGAATCCGGGCACGCGTACCGTCTCGTTCACATCGAGCGCCTCAGGCCGGCAGTGGCCGAAGCGCAGCTTCACATCCTCGGCCACCGACACCGGGCAGTGGAGTCCCACCGCCAGATCGTTGGTTACGTGGTTGCCACCTGCGGGTATCACCGCAGTATGCCAGACCCCCCCGTTCAGGTAGACAGCAATATCGGTGGTCCCACCGCCTATGTCAAGTAAGGCCACTCCCATGTCACGCTCATTCTCCGTCAGTATGGCCTCTCCGGACGCGAGAGACGAGAGAATGAGCCCGGCCACCTCCACGCCCACATTGTCGATGCACCGTACCACATTTCGCACCGTACTGGCTAGGGCCGTGACCACATGCACCTCGGCCTCTACCCGGTAGGCGGCCATACCGACAGGGTCGCGCACTTGGACGTTGCCGTCAAGCCAGTATCCCCGGGGCACAACGTGGAGCGTTTGACGGTCGGGGGGAAGAGAGACGTGACGCGCCTCCTCCAGTGCGCGGTCCACGTCCGTCGACTCCACGCCGCGGAGCGGGTGCGCCACCGAGGCCTCGCCGCGGGAGTTGTGCGAGAGCACGTGCGGGCCGCCAACGGAAACGAAGGCGCGCTCAAACCGTACTCCCGAATCGCGCTCCGCTTGCTGAATTGCTTCCGACAGGCACTCCGTCGCGGCGCCAAGGTCGGAGACGATACCCTTCTCCACCCCGCGGGACGGGGCTACACCGGCACCCACGACGCGAACACCGGACCCATCTCGGATTGCCGACAGCGCCGTGACCTTGGTGGTGCCTATGTCGATCGCCGCGATGCGCCCCTTCACGATGCGTCCTCGCACGACGCATCAGTCATCCCCCTGGGGGCGCGGTCGGTGACCGTACTGCTCATTGGTAGTACAGCCCGTCGATGGTCGATATGTCTATGAACTCCGGCCGTCGCTGTTCAGCCGCCAAGTCCTGCTCTAGAGCCTCCAGTATTTCAAGCCTAGTTTGCAGATCGCTAGCGTCACCCAGGTACACCGGATATCCTCTCTCGGACTCGACCTCAAACCCGCGGTCTGAATGGTACACGTACTCGTCCTGGTCGGGAAACGCCGAGCGCATAGCGTCCAGACCGGCCAAGACACGCGACGTGATCGACCGCATCCCAGCGTCCCCCTGCACCAGGCGCAGCGTCGGCAGGTCGAGCACCTGACCGAAAGGACGGACGAGGCCTGACTCCCTGGCCACCCAGTACTCCTCGTCGCCGAACCGGACGGTGGCCAATGGGGCGTCCTCTTCTACAGCAATCCGGACCTTGTTCGGCCAGGCTACCATGGCTTGGGCGCCGACAACCCCGTCAAGGCCCCGTACACGCTCCGCTACGCCCTCGGGCACCAGGGAGACCGACCAAGCATCCGCTAGCCCGCTCGCCTGAACGACCAACTCGGGAGCGATGAGGTCGCAGCCGGAGACTTCCACCCACTGGACGCGCCAGGTGGGAGAGCTTTGCATAGTCAGGATCAGATAGGCAGAGACGAGAAACAGCAGCAGGCTCACGAGACGCCCGCCCGCCCACTCAGCGAGGGCCCGCGCGATCGATACGCGACGCCGGGGAGCTATCACGGGCGCTCGTCCGCGGACATCTCGTCCACTAGGTCCGCGCCACTCGGGGCAGCTTCGAGGTTGACTGTGTCTCCCCGGACTGTCGCCAGTGAACACTGACGGTCAAGGTGCCGCTCCCACCCAAGCTCCACCAGTCGGGATACGAGCGAAGGGAAGTCCAGCCCGCTGGCCTGCCACAGCTTGGCAAACATGCTGATGTCGGTGAAGCCGGGGATGGTGTTGGCCTCGCTCAAGTACAGCCGGTCGCTGCCTTTCTCAAGAAGGAAGTCCACTCTGGCCATACCGGCCAGATCGAGAAGCCGGAAGGCCTCAACCGCCATCACCCGAGCGCGCTCGGCCACCTCGGCCGAGATGGGCGCCGGCACAACGGTGCGCGAACCGGTGTCGGCGTACTTGGCGTCGTAGTCGTAGAACTCCCGCCCCGGAATGATTTCGCCCACGGCGCTGGCCTCAGGCTGGTCGTTCCCGAGGACGCTGACCTCCAACTCGCGGGCCTCCACTCCCTGTTCGGCGATCACCCGCCGGTCGTATCGAGCGGCATCGTTGAGCGCAGCCAGGAGCTCAGCCCGATCGTGAGCCTTGGTGATCCCGATGCTTGAGCCAAGGTTGGCGGGCTTCACAAACATCGGATAGTGGAACCTCGCCTCCAGCCGATCCGCCACCGCCTCCCGATCGCGGCCGATCTCCCGCCGAGTCGCCGCGGCGAAGTCCACCACCGGTAGGCCGGCGGCGCGGAAGACCATCTTCATGGCGATCTTGTCCATGCCTAGCGCCGAGCCTAGCACCCCAGAACCCACGTACGGTACCTCGGCGACCTCCAACAGTCCCTGCAAGGTGCCGTCCTCGCCTAAGGTGCCGTGGAGCACAGGGAAGACCATATCGACGGCCGGTGTGGCCGCGCGAGACGAAGTGCGGTCGAGACTGCGATCTTCGGACCAAGCGTGGCTAGTCTCGAGACTCACAGGCCGGTCGGCGCCGCTGGCGAGGCCGAGTAGCCGGGCGCGCGGCTCCAGAAGCGCTACGCCGTCGATCCGCCATGTGCCATCCTTGCCGATGTACACCGGTACGACATCATACCCGGCATCCCGGAGCGCGCCCATCACAGACTGCGCGGACCGGATCGACACCTCGTGCTCACCAGAGACCCCGCCGAACATGACCGCTATTCGCTTGGGTGACGTCATTCCATCCTGTCCAGAGCTGCTTGCCCAACGAGACGAACCTCGGTCTCCAGCATGACTCCGAAACGCTCCCACACGCCGGTCCGGCAGATCAGCATGAGGCTGAGGACATCAGAGGCGGTAGCATTGCCGCGATTGATGATGAAGTTGGCGTGCCTTTCAGACACCACCGCATCGCCCACGGATCGGCCCTTCAGGCCGCATTGATCGAGCAACTGACCCGCCGACAGGTCCGGGGGATTGCGGAAGACACAGCCGCTGCTGGCTCCCCCCGGCTGGCTGCTTCGCCGCCTCCGAAGGGCATCCTCGAATCCCTCGAAGCACTCAGTGACGCAGCGCGGCTCAAGCCGCATGGTTGCGGCCAGGACCGCCGCTTCGCGCAGTCCGCCGGCCAACACCGAGGTGCGGTACCCGAGGCCCAAATCCCGGGCTTCAATCCGCTGAGTACCGTCGGCACTACCAAGCATCACACTCGCTAACGTATCTGCCATGCAACCACCGAAAGCGCCGGCATTTCCCACCACGGCGCCTCCAACAGTTCCGGGGAGCCCGGCCGCCCACTCCAGTCCGCTCAGGCCGCGACGGGAGGCCCAGCGAGCTAGGCTCGCGAGCGGCATCCCGGCGCCCACCTCCACGGTTGCCGTAGCAGCCCCATCGTTGCAAGGCAGCAACTCCGGCTCCGTGTCCGGCCGCACGAACACGATAACCAGGCCGTCGTAGCCCTCGTCGGCGAAAAGGACGTTGGATCCCTCGCCCAGGACCACCCACGGCAGGACTTCGGCGTCGGCCCAACAGATCAGCTCAACCAGAGCCGCGCCATCGCCGGCGTTCGCCAGGAAGCGGGCCGGGCCACCCACGCGCATCGTGGTGTGACGGCTTAGCGGCACTGCCTCCCGAACGCCGTCAGGCAGTTTCGTCATCGTCCTCGGTCCCCAGCGCCGAGGCCAGTTGGTCCGTGAGCCCCTGCGCGTCGCCGGCGCCAAGGTTAAGCACCACGTCTCCCGGCGCGATTCGCTCCAATAGCGGCCGCAGGGCTTGGGCAACAGGCGGCAGCAGACTCGCCCCAGCGGCGCGTGCCAGCTCTCCCGCCGCCGCGACGGGGTCTCCCGTCTCCCTGGAGGCGTACACGGGCAGGACGAACCGAAGATCCGCTAGGCGAAGCGCATCGGCGAAGGCGCCGAAGTGCTGCGCGAGGCGGGAGAACGTATGCGGCTGAAGGATCATCACCAGTCGTTGGCCGGGGAAGCGCTGCCGAGCGGAATCCACCACGGCGCGCACTTCTGTGGGGTGATGAGCATAGTCGTCCACCAGGTACACCCCGCCGACCGGACCACGCACGCTGAATCGCCGCCGAACGCCTTCGAACGTGCGCACCGCCTCGATCGACTCTCTCGCTGATACGCCGACCGCCGATGACGCGGCCAGGGCAGCCAAGCAGTTCATGGCCGAATGCATGCCCCACATACTAACAGAAGCGGAACAAACGCACCCATCCGGCGGGCGAAACGACATGGAAAGCCCGTCCGGAGCGCCAACGGCGTCCAGGAGGCGCCAGTCGGCCTTTGGGCCGCGACCGAACGTGGTGACCGCGGGCAGTGCCGCGCCGGTTAGGGAGCGTGCCACTCCCGGGTCGTCACTATTGACTACCAGCCTGCCGCATTGGCCCGCGAACTGCGTGAAGGCGGCCTCCATGCCGGCCGCGTCGGGGTAGCAGTCGGGGTGGTCGGCCTCCACCGTGGTGATGATGCCCAACCACGGATTGAGGTAAAGGAACGTGCGGTCGTACTCGTCCGCCTCCAGAACGAAGAGGTCGCTAGCGCCGACCCGCGCATTGGTCCCCCAGGACTGGAGCACACCGCCCACCACCGCCGTTGGGTCGCGGCCCGTCTCGGTGAGGATGTGAGCGAGGAGTGACGTGGTGGTGGTCTTGCCGTGAGTGCCCGCCACCGCCAGCATTCGCTTCCCCGAAGCCAGCAGGGGAAGGTACTGGTGCCGCTTGCAGACCGGTACGCCGTGCTCGCGGGCCCAAGTCATTTCGGGCACGTCTTCCCTGATGGCGGAGGTCGCCACTACCATCTGAGCGCCCCGCACCAGCTCGGCCTCGTGACCCGCCTGGAAGGTTAGCCCGATCGCCTCCAGATCGCCGATAACCTCTCCGCGGACGCGGTCGGACCCTGTCACCGTCCTACCCAGCCCCAGGGTGACCCGCGCCAGAGCCGACAACCCACTACCCCCGACGCCCACGAAGTGAACGCGATCGGGGATGGCCGTGGTCATGATCGGGTGCCCCTCAGTCCGCGGGCCTTGCGCAACAGCGCCGCCCCGGCCAGCACCAGCCCGAACACGTAGGCAACCGTGCCCACCGACACGCCGCGGGCCGGCATCGATTGGGCAGAGACCTCGGAGCCGAGCTGGAAGCGCATGAGTACGCCGCCCGCGAGGGAACCTCCCAGCGAGGGCAGCAGGTGTTCTCGCAGCATCAAGGCGAAAAGGAGCCCGTTGAGCCCCCCTAGGAGCGCACCGAAAAGCCGTGATGAGCGCGACGGGTGCGGCTCGGAGAGCAGGGCGCGGCTCAGGATCATGACCGATACGAGCACGCCTACATAGACCAGGAAGAAGTAAGGGCCCGGAGTCCCCAGCGTCACGGGCGCCTCGCGCCGGAGGGCTCGCGAGAGAACATCGGCGAGTTTGCCGCCGATCTCGAGAACTGCGGCGGCCACCTCCGGTTCCCCCAGACCCACGATGATGGCCAGGGACGTAGCCACGGAGAGAACCGAGCGGGCGCCACCCTGCGCCAGTCCGATCAGCCCGAAGACCAGGGCAAGCACCACGCCGACACTGCTCCCGTCCAGCACAAGCTCAGTTGGCATTCGCGTTGGCCTCGGCCGCGTCACGAATGAGGGCAGCGAGCCGGCGGGAGGCGTCCGGACGCGCGATGGCGCGCGCTCGCCCTGCCATCTCCGCCAGCCGTGCGGGATCGGCCAGGAGGCCAAGCACGGCCGGACCTAGCCTGTCCACCACCTCGTCGTCGTCGATCACTTCCGCGCAACCCTCGCGCGACATGTAATCCGAGTTGTGCCGCTGGTGAGCGCCACCGAAAGTGCCGGGCACCAGTATGGCCGGCCTTCCCGCCACCGTGAGCTCTCCCAGGACCGCCGCTCCCGCACGGCTGACCACGAGATCGGAAGCTGCCATTGCTTCCGGGATCTGCTCCAGGTAGGGATACAGGTGATATCCCGGGCGGCCCGTGAGGCCTGCCGCCGCAGCCTGGCCGGCCACTTCCTCGTAGTCGCGCCGTCCGGCGATGTGAATCACGTCGGCCTCGGCCAACACGTCGGCGGCCCAGCGCAGTATGGCCTCGTTCAGACGGCGCGCGCCGGAGCTGCCACCCAGCACGAGCACCGCCGGGCGATCAGTCAGCCCCAGAAAAGCCCGCGCCGATTCCCGATTGGCGGCGGCAAATCCCTCTCGCACCGGGTAGCCGGTTACCACCGCGTTTGCGCCCAGGGCAAGAGCGGCCGCATCGCTGGACGCGGCCTTCACCTGAGCGAAGCGCCGCAGGAACCGAATCGCCCAGCCGGGGCTGGCGTCGGGCAGGAACAGCACCACCGGTACGCCCGCGAGCCTGGCTCCCAACGTCCCCGGCACGGCCACGTACCCGCCGGTGGTCAGGAGCACGTCGGCCCGCCACGCGCGCAACGCCCTTGCCGCCCCGAGAGCCCCGGCAATGGCAACCGCCGCGTTCACGGGGATCCGCAGACCGGAGCCGCGCACCTGCGCCGTCCGCACGGGATGGAAGCCCCAACCGCGATCGCGTGCCATGGCTTCCTCGGGGCGACCGGTCGCCCCGAGCCACAGCACTTCAACGGGCACCCCAAGCAGTCCCAGGGCCTCTATCGCCGATACCGCGGGGTAGATGTGACCACCCGTGCCGCCGCCCGACACCGCCAGACGCATCTACGCTTCGACCCTATGCCCACTGATGTTGAACAGGATCCCGACCGCCAGCAGCGAGACCACCATCGAAGAGCCGCCGTAACTGATGAACGGCAGCGTGACGCCGGTGAAAGGGACGGCTGCCGTAGCCACCCCGATGTTCACCAGCGCCTGAACCACGATCAAGGTGGTGAGGCCGGCGGCAAGGAACGCGCCGAAGGAGTCCTGGGCCCGAGCAGCAATCCGGTACCCTCGCCAGGCTAGGATGCCGAAGAGAGCAAGGACGGCCACACAGCCGATGAAGCCCAACTCCTCGCCAATAACGGCGTAGATGCTGTCAGTGTAGCCAAAGGGCAGCCAACCGAACTTGAGTATGCCGTTGCCCAGACCGCGCCCGGCAAGCCCCCCGCTGCCCAGCGTCAGCACCGTTTGCCGCACGTGGTAGCCGGCTTGCAGAGGATCGATGAAGGCCTTGCGGAAAGCATCGATGCGATCCATGCGATAGTCGGAGCCGACGACCAGGGCGACGGCGAAGGCCAGGCCCATGCCGCCCACTGCCATCAACTGCCAGACCACGGCCCCCGCAACGAGGAACATCGCCATCGATACGGCCGCAATGATCACGGCGGTGCTGAAGTCGGGCTGCATTAGGATAAGGGCGGATACACCGCCCACCAGGAGACTGAACGGGATCAGCCCGTAAGTGGCATGCCTGATCTCCGCTCCCTTAGTGGAGAGCCAGTAGGCAACGTAAGCTATGAGGATGATCTTCATCAATTCGCTGGGCTGAATCGAGCCTTCCTGCCCAATGACGTCGCCCAGCCAACGGATGCTCCCGTTGATCTCTCCGCCCAGCAACAGGACGGCAATGAGCAGGATGATTCCCAGTCCCAGTCCAGGGAGGCTGTAGAGCTGGATTCGCCGGTAATGGAAACGGGCCGCAACCACGAGCGTCACCAGGCCTATGGCCACCCAGAGAGCCTGCCGCTTCAGCAGATAGGTGGGGTTGGCGGGATTATGCCCCAGAGAGGCGCTGTACACGAAGGCAAGCCCGATCAGCACCAGCATGCCCGCCACGGCGAGCACCCAGTAGTCGGGCCGGCTGGGGTATAGTCTATCCTGCGAACGTCTCATCAATCCTCCATCGGCGCCGACACCAGCCACCGGAAGTGCTCGCCTCGGGCCTCGAAGTCGCGGAACTCGTCGAAGCTCGTGCCGCCGGGGGAGAGCAACACCACCTCACCCGGCTTGGCCGCCTTGCGGGCCAGCCGCACGGCTCCCGCCAAGTCCGTCGCTCTTGTCACTCCCGGCATCGCCGGCGCGAGCGCCTCCTCAAGCATGGCGCCCATCTCTCCGAATACGACTATTGCTCGCACGCTGCGTGCCACTTCCGCGGTCCAGGCGTCCCAGGGTAGGTGCTTGTCCCGCCCGCCGGCCAGTAGCACGACCGGAGCGGACATGGACCGGATCGCCGCAAGGCTACGCTCGGGAGTGGTGGCGATAGAGTCGTTGACGTAGGTCACACCCCCAATCTCGGCCACCACCTCAAGACGATGCGGCAGGCCCGCGAAGGTCCGGACCGCCCGCGACATGGCGTTCACCGGAATGCCAACGGCGTCGGCGAGGGCGCAGGCCGCCAGGGCGTTGTCCACATTGTGTTCGCCCGTCAGCCTCAGATCCGCCTTAGCGCAGACGCTGGTCCGTTCACCGGAAACTGTCTTCAGCGCCAGTTGATCGCCGACCAGATACGCTCCCGGGGATTCACTCTCCCGGCGCCCAAACCAGCGAACCCGTCCGGCGGCCCTTAGCGCCATTCGTGCAGTGGCCGGGCAGTCGGCTCCGAACACGGCGACATCGGAGGGGTTCTGATATAGGTAGATGTGCGACTTCGCCGCAGCGTAGGCCGACATGGTGTGATGCCTGTCGAGGTGATTGGGGGTTAGGTTGGTGACGGCGGCGAAGGCGGGACTCTGCCGCATAAGCTCGAGCTGGAAGCTTGAGAGCTCCATCACCACCAGATCGTCGGGCCCGATCTCGCCTACAGAACCGATCAATGGGCGGCCGATGTTTCCGCCCAGGTGCACTCGTCTGCCGGCCGCCTCCCCCATCGCCCCCACCAGAGCCGTGGTCGTGCTCTTGCCGCTGCTGCCGGTGACACCGACCACGCGGGCAGGACACAGCCAGAGGAACAGTCCGGTCTCGTTCCACAGCTTCGCCCCTTGGACGGCCGCGTCCGCGATCTCGGGCCGATCCAAAGGGACGCCGGGGCTGACGAAACACACCTCGGAATCGAAGACCGCAGCGTCGAGGCCACCCAACCGCACGTCCACCCGGTCCAGAAGATCGGATGCTGCCGGTGACAGGGCGCTCAGGGGCTTGTCGTCCGTGGCGATGACCTGGGCGCCAAGCGAGAGCAGGAAGTGCGAAAGGGCCAGGCCCTCGCGGCCCAGCCCCACGACTCCCACTCGGGTGCCGCAGAAGCGGCGACGGGCGCGCTCGATGGCGTTCATATCAGGGCCAGCGCCACCCCCAGCATGCCCCCAATAATGCCGATGATCCAGAAGCGTATCGTCACCTGGACCTCGGACCATCCGCCAAGCTCGAAGTGATGGTGAATGGGGGCCATTCGAAACAGCCGCTTGCCCTTGGTGCGCTTGAAGTAGGCGACCTGCAGAATGTCCGACATGCCCTCGGCCACGAACACGACGCCTACCACAGGCAGCAGTAGCCACTGGCCCGTCATGAGCGCCACGGTGGCCAGTGTGCCGCCAAGGGCGAGCGCACCCGTGTCTCCCATGATGACTTTGGCAGGATAGGCGTTGAACCAGAGGAATCCCATCAAGGCTCCCACCACAGTTAGGCAGAAAGCCACCAGGTACACCTGCTCCTGCAAGTAGGCGATGACGGCGTACGACAGGAATGCCGCCAGCACCGTCCCGGCGGCCAGCCCGTCGAGCCCATCGGTGAGGTTAACCGTGTGACAGGTGGCGTTGACGATGAAGACGGCAACGGGGATGTACCAGAGCCCGATGCTGATCTTCTCCGGCACGCCCGGCACGGCCATGCTCTCCAGTCCCAGGAAGAAGTGCAGGCCCACCGCCGCTGCCACCGCGATCGCCAAGCCCCAGAACGCCTTGTGACGGGCCAGCATGCCGATACCACCCGGGTTGCGCCGCTTAACGTTCACCCAGTCATCGACGCCGCCGAGGACGGCCATGCCCGCCATCACTCCCATCGGGAGGAGGATGGAGCGCCCGATAGCGTTCATGCCGATCAGGTTAAGGAAGTTCAGCACAATGGTCACTCCAAGGACCACGGTGACCACCAGCAGCCCGCCCATCGTGGGTGTGCCGGCTTTGGAAAAATGCGACTGCGGCCCGTCCACCCGAATCTGCTTGCCCACGCCGTGGCGTCGCAACATGGCGATGAAGGGACCGCCCCACGAGACAGCAATGACGAACGCCACCACGCCCAGTACTAGCGAGTACGCCAAGCAGCTTCATCCTTGGTCATAGTCTGTCACTCATCTGCGGGCAAGAGCCTGACAGAGTCGCTCTAGCCTCATCCCGCGGGAGCCCTTCACCAACACGGTGTCTCCGGGCCGAAGAAGCGCGGGGACCGCTCTCACTGCTTCGTCAGCCGACTCAAAGTGCAGGACCGACTCGGAGGGCATGCCGCTCCGGGCTTCTTCCGCGATCACCCTTGCCCGAAGGCCGACGCAGATGGCCAGATCCGCCGCCTGCGGGAGCGCCCGGCCCACCTGCCGATGCCCTTCCTCCGAGTGACTGCCCAACTCGAGCATGTCGCCCAGCACCGCTACCCGGCGCCCGGACATGGGCCCAAGAACTTCCAGCGCGGCCAGCACGCTCACGGGGGCGGCGTTGTAGCTGTCGTCCAGAACCCGGATGCCACCCGCTTCAAAGAGGCGAAGGCGCGAGCCCGGCCCGGTCGCCTGCAGTCCCTGCTCTACGTCATCCCACGCTAGGCCCTCGGCCATGCCAACCGCTGCCGCCGCGAGACAGGCGTAGACGCTGTGCCGCCCGAGGAGCGGTGACCGCATCCGGCGCGACATGCCGTCGTACTTTACCGTAAACTCTATCCCATCCGCGCCCAACGTGCTAACCCGATCCGCCCTCACCCGGCAGTGCGGCCCCTGTCCGAAGGTGACCGCTCGGGCACGGGTCTGCTCGGCCATCGCCAGCACGCGCTCATCGTCACCATTGAGCACCGCCAGCCCATCGGGCGGCAGGCTCTGGATGAGTTCGGCCTTCGCCGCCGCTATGGCCTCGATGGAGCCCAGCCTCTCCAGGTGCGTCGGCCCCACGTTGGTCACGACGCCGGCATGGGGGCAGGCGATCTCCGCCAGGGCGGCGATCTCGCCCGGGGCGTACATCCCCATCTCCAGCACGGCGTAGCGGTGCTCCGGCCGCAGGGAGAGGATCGAAAGCGGCAGACCGATCTCGTTGTTGTAGTTCCGTTCGCTCTGCAGGACGGGATAGCGGGCGCCGAGCACCGAGGCAATCACCTCGCGAGTGACCGTCTTACCGACGCTGCCCGTGACGCCAACCACACACGCCCTGCTCCGACTGCGCCAGGCCCGCGCCAGCCCTTGAAGGCTCTCGAGGACATCGGGTACCGGGATGACCCAACCCGATCCGACGCGAATGGGCCTGTCCGCAGCGAAGCGCCCCTCGCGGCGCACCACCGCACCCACGGCGCCTCGTTGCAGAGCGTCTTCGACATACATTTGACCATCGGCGGTCTCGCCGCGGAAGGCGAGGAAGAGGCTGCCGGCCTCCGCCTCGCGTGAATCGATTACGCAGCGCAAGACCGCCACTTCGTCCAGCGCCGTGGCGGTCTCCCCAAGCAGTTGGTCGGCAACAAACCCAAGCGACAAGCTCAACGCGATACTACCTTCGTGCTCTCGGTTCCATCCGGCTGTATCCCAAGCAAGACCGCCAGCTCCGAGGCCACCTCAGCGAACACCGGAGCGGCCACCTCGCTTCCCCACTGGCCGGCCTGGGGACGATCGATCTTCACTAGTATACACAACTGCGGATCATGAGCCGGAAAGAACCCGGCGAACGAAGCGATGATGTCCGAAGGGTGGTACCCGCCCGGGATGGGGATCTGCGAGGTACCCGTCTTACCGGCCACCTCAAACCCGGGCACGATGGCCGCCTCGGTCTCCTCGCGGATCGCGTCCACCATCATCCGCGTCAGGGCCCTCGCCGTCTCCGGCGCGATCACGCGGCGGATTTCAGTGGGCTCCGTCTCCAGCGAGCCATCCCGCCCCACGTGACGCCCGACGACGTAAGGTCGCATCAGGACCCCGTCGTTGGCGATGGAGGACACGGCGGAGATCATCTGGAGCGGCGTCACCGCGATGCCCTGGCCGAAGCCGTTGGTCGCCAGGTCGGCCTGGTACCAGCGGCCGTCGCCGGGTCGCTTCATGTTGCCCCGCGCCTCGGCCTGGAGGTCGACACCCAGAAGCTGGCCGAACCCGAATGCTGATAGATAGTCGTAGAAGCGGTCGGCTCCCAGCGTCGTGCTGACATGCGAAGCGCCGGTGTTGAGGGACATGCCCAGAATCTCGGTCATGGTGACAACGCCGTGGGCCTCGCGGTCCCAGTTGTGGATGGTGGCGCCGGCGAGCACGAAGGTGCCGGTGTCATCGTAGGTCGATTCGGGGGACACTACCCCGGCGTCTAGTCCGGCGGCCATGGTGATGACCTTGAACACCGAACCCGGCTCCCACTCGTGGCTGACCACCGGATCCTCGTACAGGCTGGGGTCGGCTGTGGAGAACTCGTTGGGATCGTAGGTCGGGAGAGTCGCCATCCCTAGGATGGCGCCCGTCCTTGGATGCATGGCGATGATGGTGCCGGACTGGGCCTGGTAGTGTCGCAAAGCCTCGGCGAGCTTCCGCCAGAGCACGTACTGTACCCGGCTGTCGATGGTCAAGTACAGATCCGCCCCATCCTCGGGAGGCTCGAGCACCTGGCGACCGAAGGGGGCATCCTGCCCGGAACTCGCCATGTCGCCCAGCCAGGCGCCAGGGGCACCGGCCAGGACCGCCTCGTAGTAGCCCTCAATGCCGTAGTAGCCTTCTCGAGCCTGATTCACGAAGCCAAGCATCGGCTCCGTCATCTCGCCGTCAGGGTACGCTCGGGAGAGCCGCGCTTCCAGGTAGAGGCCCGGCTCCTCCCAGCTGGCGATCTGGTCGGCGATGTCCAGGGGCACGTTGCTGGCCAAGGGCTGCCAAACGGATAGGGTCGTCAACTTCGCCAGCAGCTCGTCCCGAGAGGCCCCGATCAGCGGGAAGAGCCGGTCGGCCAGCTCCGGCGCCTTGCCTCGCCTGATCGCGGTGGGGGATGCCGAGAGCTCGTAGGTATAGATGTCGGTGGAGAGCACGCGGCCATCGGCCGAGTACACCGTGCCCCGGCGCGGATCCAGTGTCTCCCGCCGGGTGACAACGTCCTCCGCCGACGCCGAGAGCCCGGCACTGTCGAGCAGTTGCCAACGAACCAGTTGCGCCACCAGCACCAGGCCGAAGACAGCAAGCCCACCCGCCAACCAGCGGAGACGTGCCACGACCATCGTGCGTTCTATCCCTCTAGGCATGGACCAACTACTCGCCTGTGGACGGTACTTGAGCAAGAGCGGCGTCATGGCCGCCCAACTGGAGGTAGTGCAGCGAGGACTCGTGAGTCAGGCCGAGGGCCTCGGCGTCGCGCTCCACCCGGTCCAAACGCTCGAGCTGAGCAATCTCAACTGCCAGTACCGAGCTCTCTTGCTCGAGCCGGCGAAGCTCATTGCGGACCAGGTGGACGCGGTATGAGATTCCTGTGATCTCAGAGGCTTGCAGAAGGTACATCAGGCCCATGAGAGCAAGCAGGAAGGCCGTACAGCCCAGGAGAATGAAGTCGCGCCCGGCGAGGCCGGTGTCTTGCCCCTTCACCGAGGCCACGGAGGCCCGCGTCAAGGGCTCGGTATGCCGGCGAGGACCGCCGCGGCGGAAGCAGATGAGACTCTCGGTGGGAATGATGTACTCGCTCATATCTTCTCCGCCACGCGCAGCCGAGCACTCCTCGACCTCGGGTTCATTTGCACTTCCTCTTCGCTGGGGAATACGGGCCGCCTGGTGACCGGCCGTAAGCGCGGGACAGTCCCGCAGACGCAGACCGGGAGATCCGGCGGGCAGGTGCATGTCCGGCTCAGCCGGAGCATGAAGGACTTGACGATGCGGTCTTCCAGTGAGTGAAACGAGATGACCGCCAGCCGGCCCTGAGGCCGCAGGAGCTCCACCGCCTGGCTGAGGCCCTCCTCCAGAGCCCCCAGTTCGTCATTCACCACGATGCGAAGCGCCTGGAAGACCCGGGCCAGGGTGCTGGAAGCGTGCGGCGGCCGTACTGCCTGGGTGACGATCTCCACCAATTGGTCGGCCGTCGTTACCGGGCGCGAGCTGACGATCAGGTGGGCGATGCGCCGCGCATGCGGCTCCTCGCCGTAGCGCCGCAGGATGCGCGAGAGTCCACCCTCGTCAGCTGTGTTGACCAGCTGTGCCGCAGTCCCCCGCGTGCGCGGATCGAAGCGCATATCCAGCGGGCCGCCCCGACGGAAGGAGAAGCCGCGGTCGCCGCTGTCCAACTGCATGGAGGAAAGACCCAAGTCGAGCAGAATGGCGTCCGCCGGAGGAAAGCCGACTCGCTGGGCAACGTCGGCCATGTGGCGGTAGTTGGAGTAGACCAATGTTACTCGGGGCTCGTACGCAACGAGCCTGCGCCTGGCCAATGCCAGCGCCACCGGGTCGGCGTCCAAGCCGAGAAGGCGTGCACCGGGTCCGCCCACCTCGAGCACGGCAGAGGCGTGACCACCGGCACCCAGCGTGCCGTCGATGTAGCAGCCGTCGGGCCGCTGCACCAGCAAGTCCACGACGCGATCTCGTAGGACCGGAACATGCTCTTCCTGTTGCGCTACTACCATCTGCCGTCGCTCCCAGTCAGAGACGAGGCGTCCACCGCCCCAAACTGCCTGCTAGATGTCCAAAGACTCCCATTCCTCCGAGACGAGATCGTCGTCCGCCTCATAGAGGATGCTCATGGCCCGCTCCCAGCGATCCGGCGCCCATAGCTCTACGCGGTCTTCCACGCCCACGATGACCACCTGGGATTTGATGCGTGCGAAGGAGCGCAGGCCGGCGGGAATGAGGATTCGCCCCACTCGGTCTACTTCGCAGCCCGTGCCCGCGAAGATCATCCGCGCGAAGACCCGAGCCGTGCGCTTGGTGAGGGAGAGCCGCCCAACGTTCTCGGTGATGGCCTTCCAGCGCGGCTCGGAGTACAGGAACAGGCACCCATCGAGGCCTCTGGTTAGGAAGACCACCTGGCCGAGACCGTCGCGCAACTTGGCCGGCAAGGTCACACGTCCCTTGTCGTCCACGCTGTGCTCGAACTCGCCCGAGAACTGGACCCCCACTGGCGCGGAGTCGTCCAACACTAGCCCCCACAGTCCCCCACTTACTACCACCTGCTCCCATTGTACCCCTCCTTGTTGCCAGAATCAAGCCAGGGCCGCACTATCGAAGCACCAATCTGGGAGGAACTTGACGGCGATGAGGAGACGAGTTTGGCTGCCGGGCAAGAGAACCTAGTGACGACGGGGGAGGCGCCGCGAGGAGTGGCCGGATTACCCGAGACAGCCGGCCGTTATGCCCTGCTCCTTGACGTGCCCAACGACGTGAGAGTGCGGGTGCGGTCGGGCCGCAGGTTCGACATTGCGGCCGGCTCCTATGCGTACGTGGGCAGCGCGATGGGCCCGGGAGGCCTATCGGCGCGGGTACGAAGGTACTTGGGGACCGAACGCCGACCGCACTGGCACATCGACTACCTGTTGGAGGCCGCTGAAGTACGTGGAGTGCTCTGCTTCTCGCGGCAGATGGAGGAATGCCGGCTGGCGGGCCTGCTGGCGGCGACGCCTAGGGTGCAGACAATCGATGGGTTCGGCTGCAGCGACTGCGCTTGCCGGTCCCACCTGTTGTGGTTGCCTGGTCGGATATCCGCCGCGGGACTTGTGGAGTGCCTCGCACGGTTGGACGCAGGCTTGCGCGCCCTTCTCCTGGTCAGCTTTCAGCCAGAGCCGACAAGAAGCCGCCCACCCGAGCAGACGGATGAGCGGCTCTAGATCCAGTTCGGCGAGCGCTCCCGCTCGCGAGGCCGTCTAGCGACGGATGTTGTAGAAGGCGTCGATGCCCGCGTACTGAGCGGTGTCGCCCAACTGCTCCTCAATGCGGAGCAACTGGTTGTACTTGGCCACCCTGTCCGTCCGGGCTGGGGCGCCTGTCTTGATCTGGCCGGCGTTCAGACCCACCACGAGGTCGGCGATGGTGCTGTCTTCGGTCTCGCCGCTACGGTGCGAGACTACGGCCGTCCAGCCGGCGCGCTGAGACATCGTCACGGAGTCGATCGCCTCGGTGAGCGAACCGATCTGGTTGACCTTGCAGAGCAGTGAGTTGCACGCCTTGGCCTCGATGGCGCGGCGGACGCGCTCGACGTTGGTGACCAGCAGGTCGTCGCCCACCAACTGCACCCGGTCGCCGATACGCTTCTGCAGCAACTGCCAGGATTCCCAGTCGTCCTCCGCTAGGCCGTCTTCGATGGAGATGATCGGGTACTTGTTGACCCAGTCCTCGTAGAAGCCCACCATCTCCTCGCCGGTCAGGCGACGGCCCTCCTTGGCCAGGTTGTAGGCGCCGCCCTCGTAGATCTCGCTGGAGGCCGGGTCAAGCGCCAGGAAGATGTCGTTGCCCGGCGAGTAGCCCGCCTTCTGGATCGCCTCGATGATGACCTCGATGGCTTCCTCATTGGAGCCAAGGGACGGCGCAAACCCACCCTCGTCCCCGACGTTCGTAGAGTAGCCGCGCTTGGCCAGCACCTTCTTCAGGCTCTGGTAGGTCTCTGCACCCCAGCGCAGCGCCTCGGCCAAACTGGAGGCGCCCACGGGCATGATCATGAACTCCTGTAGGTCGGTGCTGTTCACCGCGTGCTTGCCGCCGTTGAGGATGTTCATCATCGGCACGGGAAGGACCTTGGCATTGACGCCGCCGAGGTAGCGGTAGAGGGGCATACCCAGGCCCTCGGCAGCAGCCTTGGCTACCGCTAGGGAGACGGCCAGGATCGCATTGGCGCCCAACCGGCTCTTGTTGGGAGTGCCATCAAGGCCGACCATGAGCTGATCGATGCCGACCTGATCCAGTGCGTCCCAACCAACCAATTGGTCGGCGATAGTCTCGTTGACGTTGTGCACTGCCGTGAGGACGCCCTTGCCGCCGTAACGGTCATCGCCGTCCCGCAACTCCACGGCTTCGTGCTCACCCGTGGACGCACCGGAGGGCACGGCCGCCCTTCCCACCACGCCGCCGCTCAGGTAGACATCAACCTCAACCGTGGGGTTGCCACGGGAGTCCAGGATCTCGCGAGCAATAACCTCTTCAATCGTCGTCATCGAATCCTCCGTAACGGGATCAGCCAAGGCCAAGGTCGGCGAAGAGGCCGTCCAGGTCCATACGCGCTGCCATCAGCTCACGGAAGCGTTCGAGCTTTCGCGGCTGGTGCAGTCTAGTGCGGCCGAAGAAGCTGCGAATCGACTCCACCGTGGCTAGAGTGTCGGTCTTGACCAGAATCATGGGGACGCCGATCTCGGCCGCTCGGCTCAGTATGATGGGGCTCGGGTGCAGGTTGCCGGTCAGGATCACCGCCTTAGTGCTCGTCTCCAGTGCGGCAAGCTGCACGTCCGGCCGGTCGCCGCCGGTGATAACGGCCTTGTTGGGCAACCGGCGGAAGTAGCTGAGCGCGCTATCCACGCCCATCGCTCCCACCATCAGGTTCTCTACCAGTTCATCCGCCGTTTCCTCCGCGCACAGAACCTCGCCGTTGAGGCGCAGCGCGATCTCGCGCACACTCACTGCCTGGAGGATCCGCTCCTCCGGCAGGACGCCATATACTCTGATGCCGTCGCGCTCAAGGTAGGGCTTGACCGTCTCCTCGACGAATCGCATGCGGTAGCGAGGGACTCGGTTGATCACGACGCCCATGAGGCGGTCGCCAAGAACCGCCTTGGCCGTGAGGGCGTCGTCCGTGATGAGCCTACCGTCGTGGGGGATCACGATCAGCGCCCGAGCGTTGAGTAGGCGCACCACCTCCTGAGCAGGCAAGCCGATGGTGTGCCCTTCGCGGAGGCTCCCTCCACCCTCGGCCACGACCAACTCCTGCTCGGGGGCCAGCCGGCGGAACGAATCCGTCAGGATCTGAGGGTAGTCAACTTGGAGATCGCCCTCAAGGATGCGGTCGAGGTCCGCCCGCGACAGCGTAACTGGAGCCAGCGACCCCAGGCCGTCTGGAACGTCGAAGACCTGGCGAGCGAAGCTGGCATCCTGGTCCACCGAGGCCGAGCGCGGTCCATCAAGCAGGATGCTGACCGGCTTCATGTACCGAAAAGGCAGCCCCCGTTCCTTCGCGATCAGACCGATGCCAAGTGCCAGAGCGGTCTTGCCGCAGAAGGGCTCCGTCGAACCGATGTAAAGGCTAGTCATTTCGGCCTCCCCGAGGGCGACTCACCATACGGTGCGGCTAGCTTGCCAGAACCAGGCGCATGTCCAGCCCAATGGCGCCACGGCCCGCCTCATAGACCACGAGCGGGTTGATGTCGAGTTCGAGAATCTCCGGGTACTCGGTGACAAGATACGACAGACGGAGAATGGCGTCCACCACAGCGTCGATGTCCGAAGGACGCTCGCCGCGAACACCCTGGAGCAGCTTAATGGAACGAATCTCGTGAACCATCTCGCGAGCTTCCAGTTCATCCATCGGCGCCACTCGGAAGACCACGTCCTTGAGCGCTTCCACATAGATGCCGCCGAGGCCGAACATGATCACCGGTCCGAACTGCGGGTCCTTGTTCATGCCCAAGATGACCTCGCGTCCGCCGCTGATCATCTGCTGGATCTGGCAGCCCCAGATCTCCGCGTCCGGTGCGTGACGACGGGCGCGATAGACGATCAGATCAAAAGCGTCGCGCGCCTCGGAGGCGTTCTGGATGCCCACCTTTACGCCGCCAATGTCCGACTTGTGGAGAATGTCGGGTGAGGCGATCTTCATGACCACCGGATAGCCGATCTTATCGGCCAGGCGAACCGCCTCGTCAGGGTCACGCGCCAACTCGGAAGCCGGAACCTTTAGTCCCACGGCCTCCATGATCTCGCGCGCTTCGGCGTCGCCGATCTGCAGACGGCCGTCCTTGCGCGCCACGTCGAAGACTCGCTGAATCTTCTCGCGGTCGATGTCGAACGACTTCGGGCTGAACGGGGCACGCTCCAGCCAGCGGCGCTGGTCGAGCATGGCGCGGATGGAGCGGATGGCACGCGCCGGCTCGGGATAGGCAGGCACACCGTGGTCGGTAAGGTAGCGCACGCTTTCCGCCACCAGGTGTCCGCCGATCCAGCAAGCGAACACGGGCTTGTCGCTGCCCTTGACGATCTCGGAGACCACCTCGGCCGTCTTCTCCACCTCAGTCACGGACTGAGGGGTGAGGATCACCAGCACGGCGTTCACGTTCGAGTCGGCAAGCACGGTGCGCAGAGCTAGGCCGTAGCGGTCGGCAGGGGCATCGCCCAGCACATCCACAGGGTTTAGAGCGCTGGCGGCCGCCGGCAGGCTGGATCGCAGCGCACTGGTGGTCTCGGCCGAAAGGGAAGCGAGCGTAAGGCCGGAGTGCTCAACGGCGTCGGCGGCCATGACGCCCGGCCCGCCGGCGTTGGTGATAATGCACACGCCGTCGTCCTTGATCAGCGGCTGGCGGGCGAAGGCTTCCGAGAAGTCGAACAGGTCCTCAATAGTGTGGGCCCGAATCACGCCGACCTGACGGAAGGCGGCGTTATATGCCGACTCCGACCCGGCCAGGGCGCCGGTGTGAGAGGACACCGCCCTAGTGCCGGCCGACGTGCTGCCGGACTTGATCGATATCACCGGCTTCGTCTTGGTGACCTCGCGGGCGGCCGACATGAAGGCAGCGCCGTCCTTAATGTCTTCCAAGTAGGCCATGATCACATCGGTCTTGTCGTCGTTGCCCCAGGCCACCAGGAAGTCCGTCTCGTTTAGGTCGGCCTTGTTGCCTAGGCTGACGAACCGCGACATCCCGATCCCCTTCTGCTTCGCCAGGTCAAGGATCGACGAGGCGATGGCTCCGGACTGGGACATGAAAGCGACCGGTCCGCTATCGGGCATGAGCGGGGCAAAGGAAGCGTCATACGGGGTGATGGTGTCCATGTAGCCCAAGCAGTTGGGGCCAACGACCCGCATGCCGTATTGACGCGCGATCGCCACCACTTCCTGTTCCAGGCGCATGCCATCGGCGCCCACCTCGCGAAAGCCGGCGGAGATGATGATCACCCCCCGCACGCCCTTCTCACCGCACTCCTTCATCACCGCGGGCACGAACTTGCCGGGGATGAGCACGGCGGCTAGGTCGACCTCACCTGGGCAGTCCTTAACCGACGGATACGCCTTGAGGCCAAGGAGTTCGTCTGCCTTGGGATTGACCGGGTAGATCTTGCCGGGGAAGCCTGACCGTATCAGCGACTGCAGCACAGCGTGACCCAGCTTGCCTTCTTCACGCGAGGCGCCGATGACCGCGATTGAACGGGGCTCGAAAAACGCTTGCAGCATTTGGTGTCTCCGGGGGAGAGATAGACCGCATCGACAACGACACGGCCCAGACGAGCGCCGCAATTCTACAACCCGGCCCCCGGGCATGCAAGTGACTTTTGTGACGTGCAGAACAAATGGGGCGCGCTCGCTGGTTGCAGCCACCCATCGGCAAACCTAGAATTGTCCTATGACCACCCCCATGCGCCGCCAGTATCTTGACCTGAAGCAGCAGTACCCCGACGCCATTCTCTTCTTCCGCCTGGGCGACTTCTACGAGACCTTCGATGACGACGCCCGCTTGGTGGCCGAGGTCTGCGACATCACGCTCACCTCACGGCCGGTGGGTAAGGACGTGCGCGTTCCCTTGGCGGGCGTACCCTACCACTCGGCCGAGGGGTATATCGCCAAGTTGCTCAGGGCCGGGCATCGCATCGCCATCGCCGAGCAGGCGGCGGACGAGAGCGACGCCAACCTGATGCGGCGCCAAGTGGTGCGGGTGGTCACGCCGGGAACCGTTACCGAGGACGGCCTGCTCTCGGCCTCCAGCAACAACTTCCTCGCCGCGCTGACCTCCGAAGGCGGCCAGGTGGGCCTTGCCTATGCCGACGTCAGTACCGGCGAGTTCCTAGTGGAGGAGCACCCGGCGCACGACGCCGAGGCGATCGTCGCCGCCCTCGGTCGCATCCATCCTGCCGAGTGTGTCACGCTCGAAGATGATGCGGCCGCGCGGGCCTTGGTCGCCGGGTCGGCGCCGGCGACAACCATCGAGTCATGGCGCCTCCACGGAGAGCGCGCGGCCCGACTGCTGCGCGACCACTTCGCCATCGCCAGCCTCACGCCCCTTGGGCTCGACGACCGGCCGGCAGCCGCTCGAGCGGCGGCGCTCTGCCTCTTGTACCTGAGCGAGAACCACCTCGAGGTGGGCAGCACGCTGACCAGCTTGCGCTTCCTCACCGGCGGTGATCGGCTCCACCTCGACTCCAGCGCTTTGCGCACCCTGGAGATCGTCGATGCCGGCCGCAACGGGGGCAGCGCCGGGTCCCTGCTCGGCGTTCTCGATCAAACCCGGACGCCCATGGGGGCGCGTCTACTGCGACGCCGCCTGCTGGAGCCGTCCGGTCGGACCGACGAGATACGCTCACGCCTCGACGGCGTGGAGGGGTTTGCGGCAGCAGACACCACTCGCGCCCGCGCACGGGACGTTCTCGCTCAGATGCCGGACCTCGAGCGCCTCTCTGCTCGCTTAGCGCAGGATGCCCTAACGCCCCGGCGGGCGCTGGCCATCGCCGCCGGATGCCGCCTGATCACAGCGCTATCGGCCTTGCTCAACGAGCCTAGAGTTGCCCTCGGTGGCGAAGCCCGCGACGCCCTGGAGGCGCTCGACGACTGCTCCGACATCGCGGCGCTGATCGAGGAGACTGTGTCGCCGGATGCGCCCGCCACGCTCAACACTCCGGGCATCATCCGCTCCGGGCTGGATCCTGACCTCGACACGGTAGTGGAGCGGGCCACCAACTCCCGGCGTGTCCTTGCCGACCTGGAGGAACACGAGCGCGAGCGAACCGGCCTCAAGGGACTCAAGGTCGGCCACAATAACGTCTTCGGCTACTACCTGGAGCTTCCTCGCAGCCAGGCCGACCGCGTTCCAGCCGAGTACATCCGCAAGCAGACACTGGTCAACGCCGAGCGCTACTTCACCGAGGAACTGAAGACGCTGGAGGCGGACATCTACGGAGCGCAGGATCGGCGGCTGGAGATGGAGCGCGCCCTCTGGGAGGGACTGGTCCAAAAGCTCCGGGTCCACTCGCAGAGGCTCCTCGCTGCCGCTCGTCGGATCGCCGTGCTGGACGTGGCGAGCGCGTTGGCCGAGGTGGCGCGCGCCCACGCCTACTGCCGGCCGGAGGTAGACGACAGCAATCGTATCGAGATACTCCAGGGCCGTCACCCGGTGGTGGAGCGCTACCTGGCGGCAAGCCGGGGCAGCTTCGTCCCCAACGACACGGCCATGAGTGCGGACGAGGAAGCGGTTCTGGTGATCACCGGGCCGAACATGGCTGGCAAGTCCACTTATCTGCGCCAGGTAGCCCTAATCGCCATCGCCGCGCAAGCGGGCAGCTTCGTGCCCGCGGAGTCGGCCCGCATCGGCCTGGTCGACCGGGTCTTCACCCGCATCGGCGCGCAGGACGAGCTATCTGCCGGCCAGAGCACCTTCATGGTGGAGATGGTCGAGGTGGCCAACATCCTCCGCCAGGCCACCCCTCGCAGCTTGGTGGTGCTGGACGAGGTCGGCCGGGGGACGAGCACCTACGACGGCATGGCTATCGCCCGAGCGGTGGTGGAGCACCTACACAATGCTCCGGGCCTTGGCTGCCGGACGCTCTTCGCCACCCACTACCACGAGCTGATCGATCTGGAGCAGTACCTGCCGCGGGTGCGCAACTACAACGTGGCCGTGGCCGAGGATGAAGACGGAGTGGTGTTCCTACACCGCATAGTGCGAGGGGGCGCCGACCGTTCGTACGGCATTCACGTGGCGCGGTTGGCGGGAGTGCCGGCGCCCGTGCTCCGCCGCGCCGACGAGGTGCTGGAGCGGCTCGAGTCGCAGCGCCAGACGCCCACGCCCGCGCCCGCGCTGACCCCCAGCGCTCGCCAACTGGGCCTCTTCTCCTCGGCGGCGGACGGCCTGGCGCAGGAACTCGCCCAGACCGACGTTGACTCGATGAGTCCGATCGAAGCGCTGAACCGGCTTGATGCCCTGCGTCGACAGGCGCAGGCGCTGCTGAAGCGCTCGCGCAAGCCCCGATCCTGACCGGAGCCGGCCGCTAGCCGAGCACGATCACCACGCCGGATATGGCCGCCGCCATTCCGGCCAGCAGCTTCCAGTTCAGCTTCTCCCCGGTGAGGAGCGACATAGGCACGCTGAAGAGCGGCGCGGTGGAGTTGAGCACGGAGGCCTTAGACGCACCCGCCATCTGGACGCCGGTGAGGTAGAAGACGGATCCCACCACCGAGCCGGTGATGGCTCCGATCACCAGAATGGCGACTCTGGACCAGCTCAACCTCCGGACGGCGCGGAACTCGCCGCGGCCACGGGCCCAGAGCCCCGCTGCCATGGTCACTCCTCCCACGCGAAGGAAGTTGACCACGTAGGGGTCCATCGCCTCTGAGCCTTGCCGCAGAGCGACCGCGCCCACCGCCCAGCAGGCTGCCGCGGTCAGGGCAAAGGCCACCCCCTTCCCCTTGGAGACCCTCGCATCCGATCCCTTACCCCCGAGGCCGGAGCGGGCCACCAGGATGACTCCCCCGACGCAGAGCACGAACCCGACGTATGTCTCCGGCCCGAACACCTCCCCCAGGAAGATGCCGGCGAGGACCACCGTCAGGAGCGGGTAGATAGAGGCGATCGTCAGCGCACGGGAAAGGCCAATCAGGCGCATGGACGAGTAGTAGATCGTGTCGCCCAGAAGGATGCCGACACCGAGGTTCACGGTCAGGAAAAGCAGCCTCTTGGCCGTTAGGTCACCGAAAGCGGCCAGCCGTCCGGTGCCCAGGATCACGGCGCCATAGGCGACCATTCCTACCAGTGACCGCAATGCGTTCAGGGCGAGGCTCGGCACATCGGAGGTAAGGCTACGGAGCATGGCGCTGGACAGCGCCCAGAAAAAGGCGCTGACGATCGCGGAGACCTCACCGCTCACTTGCTCTCGGCTCGATCAAGGTCACTCGCGGCCGGCAGCCCACCAGCGCCGGTCGCCGATAGAACAGCATGCACAATGGCAGCGCCCATGGCGTCCACCGACAGGGCGGCGACCATCACCGGGTCAGCCGCAACCTCGCCGGTAGCCAGGGAGAAGACAGTATCCCCGTCGTAGAGCGTGTGCACCGGTCGTACGGCCCGAGCCATGCCGTCGTGGGCCGTCTGCGCCATTCGCCACGCCTGGCTACGATCCAGAATCGCGTTCGTCGCCACCACCGCGATCAGGGTGTTGCCGACAGAGCGCGGCGCGCCGGGAGCGACCTGCTGCGCGTCTGGCCTTGACCCGGCGAGCAGTTCGCCCGTGTCCGGGTCATGGACGTTGCCCAGCGAGTTGACCACCGCCAGGGCTCCGACCACCACGCCGTTAGGGCCTGCCAGCGACGCCGTCCCGATGCCGGACTTGGTGGCCGCCGCCGGCCCAAGCATCTTGCCCACGGTGGCCCCGGTGCCTGCTCCGACACAGCCGCACTCAAACGCGGCGCCGGCGCTCGCCGCCGCCTGGTACCCCGACGCAGGTGTCGGCCACTCAGGCCTGCCGATGCCCAGGTCGTAGATGATCGCCGCCGGCACTATCGGCACAGGCATCACCGCCGTCGGATGACCACGCCCCCGTTCGTGAAGGAACTGCATGACGCCGTCGGCGGCCGCCAGGCCAAAAGCGCTTCCCCCCGCCAGCACGATGGCGTCCACACGCTCCACCAGCCGGCCCGGCAGCAGCAGGTCGGTCTCGCGCGTTCCCGGGCCTCCCCCGCGGACGTCCACCGAGGCGATGTGAGGCTTCCGGCACAGTATCACAGTGCACCCGGTCAAAGCGTTCTCGTCGGTCCAGTGACCGACGAGAACGCCCGGTACGTCAGTCAAGCTGCCGCTGGGTCTGATCATCTATGCCCTCGCCTCAAGTTCCGCCACCACCCGGTCCATGATCCTCGCCGCCACTTCGTCTTTGGACAGAAGGGGCCAGTCCTCGCGGGAGCCGTCGGCGGCGAGGAGCGTCACTCGGTTGGTGTCGACCTCGAACCCGGCGTCGGCGGCAGTCACATCGTTGGCGATGATCATATCAAGTCCCTTAGCCTGCAACTTAGCGGCGGCGTTCTCAACCAGGTCTTCCGTCTCGGCGGCAAACCCGACCAACAACCGCAGCCGCTCCGGGCGGCTCCGTCCGATCCCGGCAATGAGGTCCGGGTTGCGGACCAGCACCGGGCTCCAGCGATCGCCGGTCTCTTCCTTCTTGATCTTGCGCTCCGCTGGACGCTCGGCGCGATAGTCCACCGGCGCCGCCGCCATGATGAGAGCGTCGGAATCGGCCGCGTGCCGGTGAAGCGCCGCCTCCAAGTCCGCCACCGAGGTGATCGGACTCACCTCGGCCCCGTAGGGCGGCCCAATGCTAACGGGCCCTGTCACCAAGGTGACGTCTGCGCCTCGATCGAGAGCCGCCTGGGCGATGGCATACCCCATCTTGCCGGACGAGCGGTTGGAGATGAAACGTACCGGGTCGAGAGCCTCGCGGGTGCTGCCGGCCGTGATCAGAATGCGACGTCCTTCTAGCGGGCCGCCGCGAGCCAGGGCCAGTCGGGTGGCCCCCACGATGCTCTCCACTTGCGCCAGCCTCCCCTCGCCCACGCCGCCCTCGGCCAGCAGCCCCACCTCGGGCGCGACAATAACGGCCCCGCGCGACCGAAGCCGTGCGACGTTCTCTACGGTGGCCGGGTGCGACCACATGTTGTCGTTCATGGCAGGGGCCACGACTATTGGGCACTTCGCTGCCAGCAGCGTCGTCGTTGCCATATTGTCGGCCATCCCGTAGGCCATCTTGGCGATGGTGTTGGCAGTCGCCGGCGCCACCACGATCACATCGGCTCGCTTGGCCAGGGACACGTGGCCGATCTCCATATCGGTGCGCAACTCGAACATGTCGACGGCCACTGGAGTGTGCAGCAGCGACTGGAAGGTCAGCGGGGTGATGAACTTGGTGGCCGCCTCGGTCATGATGACGTCCACTCGAGCGCCCGCCTTGTAGAAGCGACGCGCCACCTCGGCGGCCTTGTACGCGGCAATGCCGCCGGTGACGCACAGGACCACGTTCTTGCCGGAGAACACCGCCTACCTCCCCCGATTGCGGCGATAGATGCGGTAGAGCCCGTCCAGCGTGAGGGTGGGATCCACCAGTTCGATGACCGAAGTCTCGGCAGCTATCATGTCGGCCTGGCCGCCCGTCGCGATCACCCGCATACCATCGCCCAACTCCGAGCGGAATCGAGCCACAAGACCCTCTACCAGTGAGACGTAGCCGTAGAGCATGCCCGCCTGGATGCTGTTCTCCGTGTTGCGACCGATCACCGACGGCGGCCGGCGCAGCTCGACCTTAACTAAGCGAGCGGCTCGGGAGTAGAGCGCCTCCGCCGCGATGATGACTCCGGGAGCGATCGCCCCGCCAAGGTAGTCGCCCGCCGCGTCCAGAGCATCGAAAGTGGTGGCGGTGCCGAAATCAATCACGCAGGCCGGCCCGCCGAACCTCTCCTTCACGGAGACGCAGTTGACTATGCGATCCGCCCCGACCTGCCGTGGGTCATCGTACAGCACCCTCAGGCCCGAGGGCATGTCGGCGCGGACCACTAGGGGTTCGCTGTCGAGGTAGCGGCGACCTAGCTTGGCGAAGTCGGAGGTCAAAGACGGCACCACGCTGCTGATGGCCATCCCCTCCAAGTCAGCGGGGCAGAACCCGCCCTGTGCCAGGAGCGCCAAGATGATCACAGCGTACTCGTCCGGCATGCGGGCAGCGTCGGTGGCTATCCGCCACTGCTGCCTAACCTGACCGTCGCCGGCGATGACGCCGAACACGATGTTGGTGTTGCCCACGTCCAGGCAGAGCGTCCCCGCACGCGCCATGTAGCGGTCCCCCGAAAGCCCAATGTCGACTGCGATTCTAATGCTTGCCGTGAGCCGTGCAAGCGTGGTTAAATAGCCCCTCAATGGTGTCAGGAGGCGCAGAAGAGTGCTGAACCTAGTGTTGCCCAAGGGTAGTCTCGAGCAGAGCATCATGACTCTGTTCCAGCAGGCCGACCTCACCGTGCTGCGGGACAACGATCGCGAGTACCGCGGGACCATCAATGATCCGAGGATCGGCGAGGTCAGGGTGCTTCGTCCCCAGGAGATCCCCATCTACGTCGCCAAGGGCTACTTCGACATCGGCGTCACCGGACTGGACTGGGTGAGAGAGACGGAGAGCGACGTGGTCGAGGTGCTCGACCTGGGCCGGACGGTGAGCCTCGTGTTGGCGGTAGCGGAGTCCTCCCCTGTGAACAGCGCCCGCGACATTCCCGCCGACAGCCGCATCTCCACGGAGTACCCGGTCATCACCCGCAAGTTCTTCCAGGAACTGGGCATCCCGGTGGAGATCTACCTATCTTACGGGGCCACTGAAGCCAAGATCCCCGACATCGCCGACGCCGTTGTTGAGCTCACTGAGACCGGCTCAACCCTGCGCCAGAACCGCCTCAAGATCATCGACACGATCATGCGCAGTAGTTCGCGGCTGATCATGAACCCGGAATCGTACCGGAACGAGGAGAAACGCTCCGCCGTCGAGGACATCCGTACCCTTATCCAGGGCGCCCTCGCCGCGCGGGGACGTGTCCTGGTCAAACTCAACGTGGCCGCCCAGGACCTCGAGGCGGTCATCAAGGTTCTGCCCGCGATGAAGGCGCCCACAGTATCCAGCCTATTCGGCAACGGCTACTATGCCGTGGAGACGGTGGTAGAGAAGAAGCAGATCAACCGCCTGATACCGCAGCTCAAGCGTCTGGGGGCGGAGGACATTCTGGAGATCCCGATCGGGAAGATCGTCGAGTAGTTCGACAGTCGATCGCCGCACGGCCCTGGGAGTGGGAGGGATCGGGCGGCGATCGCCATGAGAGACAAGGGAATGTGGAGAGCCATGAAGCCCATCTTGTTCACGGTCAGCTACGGTGGCTACTGGGGCCAGACGCGCCTCAGCCTCGAAGACAGCATCCGCAAGGCTAAGGAGCTAGGTTACTCCGGCGTAGAGGTCATGGGCAAGCGCCCCCACCTGTCGGTGGTGGACTGCACCCTCCAGGACGCCAAGGAGCTTCGTCGGCTGGCCGACGACCTGGGTGTCGAGATCGCCACGCTCGCCGCCTACACCAACTTCACCGGGGGACTGGAGAGCCGCGAAGTACCCTTCGTGGAGATGCAGCTTGCCTACCTGAAGCGCATGGCCGAACTGGGTGAGACGCTGGGCGCCAAGATCATGCGCATCTTCACCGGCTACTTCACAGATAGGCTTCCCTACCTAGCGCAGTGGAACCTCTGCGTGGACGCGGTACGGGAGGCGGCCGGAATCGCGGCGCAACATGGCATCACCCTCGGCGTGCAGAACCACCACGATATCGGCGTCAGCGCCGAGTCCTACGAGGACTTCCTCGACCAGGTCGATCATCCCAACTGCAAGGCCATGTTCGACGCCTGGAGCATCGCCCTGCACGACAGCGACCTGTACTACTGGGCGCGCAAGCTCGCCCCCCGCATGGTCCAGACCACGGTTGCGGATTATGTCAAGCATCCGCGCTGGCATCTAGACCCCAACGTAACCAACTACCAGCGCCTCATGCCGGACGAGCTCCTGATGGTGCCCATGGGCGACGGCTTCATCGACTACAACGCTTTCTTCCGCGGCCTGAAGGAAGGCGGCTTCGACGGCTATGTCTCCTACGAGATGTGCTGGCAGATTCGCGGGGGCGGCAGCCTGGAGAGCTTGGATACCTGCGCGTCCAAGAGCCTAGCCGAGATTCGCCGGCTCATCGGCGGCTAGCGACACCCACCAAGCGGGCGCTCGGCCACTCCTGACCAGGCGCCCGCTTGCCGTTCAGATGTTGAGAAGCAGTACCGCGGGCACGGCCAGCGCCATTCCCGCGATGGAAAGCCTACCCGGCCGCTCAGACCACACGGCCATGCCGGCGGCGGCGCCGGCCAGCATGCTTCCTACGCTGGTCACCGGGTACACGAGTATCCCCGGCAGGGCCTGCAAGGCGGCGAGCAGCAGCACCGTGGCTGCCACGTTGGCCGCACCGAATAGCATCCCCAGCCCAGCCCCGCCCAGCGACAACGGCTCACGGGTCTGCCGCCAGCGCCAACCGGAGGCAACCGAGGCCACAACGAACAGCGACGCCAAGTACCCGTAGCGGTAGTCCCCCAGCCCCAACTCGTCCACCAGCTTCGGCGCCAGCATCACTAGTCCTTGGACCAGGAACAGGACAGCCAGGATCGCGGCCGCTCCCGAGTTCTGCCCGCCCGTCGCCGGGGCCATCTCGCCGACTTGGCCATGCTTCGAGCCACCGCCCGAGCTCAACAAGACCAGCGCGATGCCTGCCGCCAGAAGGGCGAGAGTCTGGACGGCCGTCGGTACCTCGCCCCAGACTGCGATCGAGGCCACGATAGGGACGGCGACGGCCACGCTAGCCACCGGCTGCGCCACCGAAAGCCCGGCCTTCTCAATGGCGCGGTAGTTGATGAAGAAACCCAGCACATAGCAGAGTCCGGCTCCGCCACCCACAAGCCAGACCAACGGCGTCCCCACGGATTCGGGTGATCGCCCCAGCAGCACGAGTGACAGGAGAGCCGCGAAGATGTAGTTCGTGAAGGCGATGGGGGTGGGCGAGTAGCCGCGCGTCCCCGCCAGCTTCAGTACTACGCCAAATGTCGAAAACGCGATCACCGTACCGATGAGTGCCGCCAACCGCCGCCATCCTCTGCGCCCTGAGTGACCACTGCGCCGCTCTACGGCGCGATCTGGTCCAAGACGCTATGTTAGCCGACCGAGCCCGCACGCCCAAGATCGCCCCAGCGAGCGATGTTGTTTGCGCCTGCTTTGCGCCCGACACTACCATTGCCGAAGATACCGGCGCTTCCTCGATGGCGTTTGCGCATGTGTTTGGAGGACTGATGGGCAACGGCACCGCTGTTCGACGGTCTCAGCCTCGCGACGACGTTCGGATCACCTACCCGGATGGACTAGTCACCGCTGGCCCGCGAGCCACGACTATTGAGGCCCATATTGATGTTTGGAGGCGAGAGGCGGGACGCCAGAGGGACGTGTTCACTGCGGCCCTGGTGAACGATGAACTCCAACCCCTGGACTTCACTCCCGATGGCGACGCGAGCATCGAGCCGCTGGATCTTCGCACTCAGGACGGCATGCGGGTGTACAAGCGCTCCCTGGTCCTGGTGCTGGTGGCCGCCGCTCAGCGGCTCTTTCCCGGGGCCCGAGTGAACGTCGATCACTCTATAACGGCTAATGGCTTCTACTGCACCCTGAGTGGCCGCGCGCCCCTGTCCTATGAGGAGGTGGAGGCACTTGAGAGAGAGGCTAAGGGCCTTGTCGCCGCCGACCTACCCATCACCGAGACCACGATGCCGCTTTCGGAAGCGCTGGCGCTCTTCACCCAGGTCGGCTATGCCCAGACAGTGCGCCTGCTCAGCACTCACTCCGAGAGCACCGTGCGCGTGCACCGGCTGGACGGCGCGCCTGCCGTCTTCTTTGATCTTCTGGTGCCGCACACAGGGCTGCTGCGGTCCTTCCGCCTTGAGCACGAGAAGGACGGCTTCATCGTTCTGCTGCCCTTGCTCGAGGACCCGGAGCGATTCCCCGAGGACACGCACTTCCCCAAGCTAACCACCGAGTTTCGAACCGCCTCGCGTTGGCTGCGCGACATCGGCGCCGGTGATGCCGGTTCGCTTAACCTGGCCATCGAGAGACACCGTTTCGGCGACCTGGTACTCGTCGCCGAGGCGCTGCACGAGCGACGGATCGCCGCGATCGCCGAGGCCATCGCCGCTCGGCCGGCGGTTCGCATCGTTTTCATCGCTGGGCCCAGTTCCTCCGGCAAGACGACATTCTCCAAGCGGCTCGGAGTGCAACTGGCGGCCAGCGGCATTCAGGCCTTCGCCGTGGCCATGGACGACTACTTCGTCGACCGCAGCGCCACACCAGTCGCCGAGGACGGCACCCTCGACTTCGAGGCCTTCGATGCCGTCGACCACTCCCTCTTCCAGGACCACGCACTGGCTCTCCTTCGGGGCGAGCGGGTACGCATGCCGCGCTATGACTTCCACACCGGCATGAGAGTCGCGGGGCCGGAAGTGGAACTCCCTCGCGGCACCGTGCTGATCGTCGAGGGGATCCATGGGCTGAACCCGCGGCTCCTTCCCAAGGTCCCGTCCGAAGCGCTCTTTCGCGTGTACGTGTCCTGCCTGACGCAGTTGCGGCTGGACCACCACAGCTATGTGTCGACCTCCGACGCCCGTCTGCTCCGCCGGCTGGTGCGCGATGCGCGGACCCGCGGGTACACTGCTGAGGCGACGGTGCTCCGGTGGCAGTCGGTCCGGCGGGGCGAGCGCGTACACGTGTTCCCCTACCAGGAACGCGCCGACATCCTCTTCAACTCCGCGCTCCCCTACGAGACCGCCGTCCTCAAGCCGTTGGCTGAGCCACTGCTGCTCCCCTACGACCACAAGTCGCCCGCGGCAGTGGAGGTTCAGCGACTGCTGGGCATTCTCCGGCTCTTCCGTCCGGCGGAGGCCGAGGCCGTCCCCGACAACTCGCTCTTCCGCGAGTTCATCGGCGGCTCGATCATGGAGAACGTTAGTCTGGCGGGCGGGCTCGATCTGGAGCCGTAGCAGACACCTCGGCCGGCGCCGGATAGGCTGCCGGTCGACGTCGGGCCGGAGGGGGCCCGACGTCACTTTGCCGCCCCTCTGGTGCGCCAGTATATTGGGGCCATAGGAACAGTCAGTTAAGCACACTGGAAGGCAGAATGCAGGACAAACTCGACGCCATCGCGCGCCGCTTCGACGAACTGGATAGGCAATTGGCCGATCCCGCCATCGCCACCGACCCAGATGCCTATCGGCAGCTGGCCCAGGAGAGAGCGGAGATCGAGCCCATCGTGGACGGCTATCGCAGCTTGGTCGAGATGGAAAAGGCACTGAACGACGCCGAGGAGATGCTCCGCGACGACGATCAGGAGATGCGCGCTTTGGCCACGGCGGAGATCGAGGAGCTGAGCGCCGCCCGATCGGCACTGGAACACAAGCTGCAGGTCATGCTCCTTCCTCCCGACCCACTTGACACCAAGGATGTCATCGTCGAAGTGCGCGCCGGCACCGGCGGCGATGAGGCTGCCCTCTTCGCTGCCGAGTTGTCCCGAATGTACATGCGCTACGCCGAAGCGCGTGGATGGAAAAGCGAGATCGTCAGCGCCAACGAGATAGGCATCGGTGGCTACAAGGAGATTGTGTTCACGATCCGCGGAAAGGGCGTCTACTCACGCCTTCGCTACGAGAGCGGCGTTCATCGCGTACAGCGAGTCCCCAAGACGGA
Source organism: Anaerolineae bacterium (assembly GCA_040768685.1). Lineage (GTDB taxonomy): Bacteria > Chloroflexota > Anaerolineae > DRVO01 > DRVO01 > Ch71. The sequence continues at coordinate 1,291,791 of JAXGMM010000001.1, read as the reverse complement.
GTCCAGCGGTCGTATCCATACCTCCACTGCCACCGTGGCCGTTCTGCCCGAGATGGAGGATATCGAGCTCGACATCGACCCTAACGATGTGGAGATGGAGGTCTACCGTTCCTCCGGCCCGGGCGGGCAGCACATGCAGAAGAACTCGACCGCCGTCCGCCTCACCTACAAGCCGACCGGCATGGTGGTGGAGAGCCAGAACGAGCGATCCCAACTTCAGAACCGCGTGCGCGCTATGTCGGTCCTGAAGGCGCGCCTGTTCGCGATCGAGGAGGAGAAGCGGGCCAGCGCCATGTCCGACGAACGCCGGTCTCAGGTAGGCACCGCTGAGCGCAGCGAGAAGATTCGCACCTACAACTTCCCCCAGAACCGCATCACGGATCACCGCCTGGGCCTTACCAGCCATCGTCTGGTACTGGTGCTAGAAGGTGACCTGGACGAGTTCATCGATGCCCTGGTCGACTGGCAAGAAGGGCGACGGCTGCAGGAAATCGCTGCGGGCCAGCCAGCCTCTGGTTGACCGTCTCCGAGCTGATCAGGCAGAGCGCCGCCGTTCTGTTTGACCGGCTGGACCGGCCCGCCGCCCGCCTGGACGTTGAGATGTTGCTCGCTCACAGTGTCTCCAGGCCGGTCTCTTGGCTCTACGCCCATGCGGATGAGCCTCTGGCCCCGTCCGAGGTTGATCGCTTCCGTGGCCTCATTGGCCGGCTGGCGGCGGGCGAGCCTCTGGAGTACCTCATCGGTCGCGCCGGCTTCCACCGTATCGAGCTCGAAGTCTCACCGTTCGTGCTCGTGCCGCGACCGGAAACGGAGATTCTGGTGGAGGCGGCCATCGACACGTTGCGCGGGTCTCCCCGGCCTCTCGTCGCCGATGCGGGCACCGGATCGGGGGCCATCGCCCTCGCGATCGCTTCAGCACTCCCCAACGCCCGGGTGGTGGCGCTTGACCTGTCCCGGCCCGCGCTCCAGGTTGCGGCACGCAACGTGCAAGCTCTAGGGCTGGAAGACCGTGTAGCCTTGGTCAACGGCGATCTGCTGGACTGTGTCGCGGCTCAGTTTGATCTGGTGGCTGCCAACCTGCCGTACGTCGCCACGGGCGACCTGGTCGGCCCGTCTGCCGGCGTCGGGCGCTACGAGCCGCTGCTGGCCCTTGACGGGGGACCCGACGGCCTGGACGTGGTGCGCCGGCTTCTGTCGCAACTCAGACGGGTGGTTCGGCCCGGCGGATCGGCTCTTCTCGAGATCGGCGCCGCGCAAGGAGCGGCGGCGCTCGAGTTGGCGCACGTGTCGGTTCCCGGTGCAGCGGCCTCGGTTGAGCGCGACCAGTGGGACAGGGACAGAATGCTTGCCCTGAGGTTCGTCGGCTGATGGCCGCCATCCTCCCGGCCACCGAAGAGTCGGTCGCAGCAACAGTCGAGGCCTTGGTGCGGGGGCAGCTGTGCGTCATCCCTACCGATACGGTCTACGGCATCGCGGCCATCGTCGCGCCGGAGCCCGTGAGCCGGCTCTACCGTGCAAAGGGGCGCCCTGGTACACGGCCCATTCCGGTCCTGATATCGGACCTAGAGGCGGTTCACAGGCTCGCTGCCGTCTGGCCCGCTGAGGCAGAAGTCCTGGCCCACTCCTTCTGGCCCGGCGCCTTGACAATGGTGGTTCCGGCGCAGGAGTGGATCCCGGTCGAGATCACCGCCGGCAGCCAGACAGTAGGGATCAGGTGGCCCTCCGGCGGCTTGGTGCACAGCCTGATCAGGCGTGCAGGCGGGATGTTGGCGGTCACCAGCGCCAACCGGAGCGGCCAACCGCCGGCGGTGTCGGCAGCGCAGGCGCAAGATACGTTGGGGGACGCCGTCAGCTATGTGCTCGACGGTGGCGTCCTAGTGGGCAACATGGCCTCCACGGTGGTGACACTGGTTGGCGGTCAGTTGGAGGTCCTCCGCGAGGGGCCCATCGGGTGGGAGAGCCTCCACGCGGCACTGGCGCCTAGAGCACGATCGAAGTCAGAGTGAGGTGCGCGTTGAGAATAGTCCTAGCGTCGGATCACGCCGGCGCCGCCCTGAAGACGGACTTGGTGGAGTTCGTCACCTCCCTTGGCCATGAGGCGGTAGACCTGGGAGCGGATGGATCGCGCTCCGTCGACTACCCCGAGTTCGCCCAGCAAGCGGCCAAGGCGGTGGCGGCGGGTGAGGCCGACCGGGCGATCCTGGTCTGCGGCACCGGCCTGGGCATGAGCATGGTCGCGAACAAGGTGCGGGGCATCCGCGCGGCACTATGCCACGAATGCTACTCTGCCCGCATGAGCCGCGAGCACAATGACGCCAACGTGCTCTGCCTCGGGCAGCGCGTGGTCGGCGTCGGGCTTGCTCGGGACGTGGTCGGCGTCTTCCTGGAGGCCGAGTTCTCGCACGGCCCGAATCACCAGCGTCGCCTTGACATGATCGCGGCCTGCGAGCGGGCGTCCGGTCTCGCATGAGGGCAGGCGGCGCAGTCGCCTCGGCCTCCGTGGTGATGGTCCTGGGCGTATGGCTCTCGCTGGAGAGCGTGGCACTCCCGGGCTTCGACCCCGATCGCCAGTGGCCCCTATTAGTGGCGGCCGCCGGGATGTGCTATCTGCTTGGCTACCTGATGGGCGGCGGCCCTTGGCAGGTATTCCTGGGGGTCCTCGCGGTTGGCTCGGGCCTCATCATGTACGGGTTCAGCGGTGGTCTGCTGGACTGGACCTTGCTGCCCCGGTTGTGGCCGCTATTCGTGCTTGTCTTGGGAGCGGCGGGCCTGGCCTATCTAGTCGCCTGCCGCGATGCCCCGTGGCCCTTGGTGGTCCCGGCAATCGGCACGCTGGTCACTGGCTCCACCGGAGTCCTGCATGGGCTCGGCCTCCTGACGCTCGACCCCGTGGGGCAGTTGCGACTGCTATGGCCGGTGCTGCTGGTCCTGACGGGCCTCACGGGCTTGCTTCAGGCTCTTTGGCACGCGGTGAGTCGCTGAGGTAGCGATGCTTTTCGGTGTGGACGCATCCCGATGCGACCCTGCTCTGGCGGGAGTCGGCCGCTACTCCACGGAGTTGGTTCGGCAGCTGGTCGGCTACCGGGATCGATCGTTCCGCCTCTACGCTAACGGCGCCGAGCGCCCGCGCTGGGCTGAGGGCGGCAACGTGGACTGGCGCAACATGCCACTTCCCCGTTTGTGGACGCACCTGCGTCTTTCGGCCGAGATGGCAAGTAGAGCTCCGGATCTGCTCTTTGTCCCCGGCCATGTGCTGCCGGCCGTTCGCCCGCGGCGCACTCTGGTAACCATCCATGACCTCGGCTACCGGCGCTTCCCGGACTGTCATCCCCCGCGCCAGCGCCTGTACCTCCGGCTGAGCACCGCCTGGAACGCCCGCGTTGCGTCAGCCATTCTGGTGGACTCCCGCGCCACCCAGACGGACCTGCTGGCCGCCCACGGTGTCCCCGCCTCCAGGTCAACCGTGGTCTACCCCGGCGTCGGCGGCGAATTCCGACCCCGACCCAAGGCTGTGGTCGACGCGGCGCGCTCTCGGCTGGGCCTTCCTGAGCGCTACCTTCTTTTCGTGGGGACCCTGCAGCCGCGCAAGAACCTGATTCGGCTGCTCCGGGCCCACGCCGCCGTGCCCGAGGCGCCCGACCTACTGATAGTTGGGCGCCCAGGATGGCTCAGTGCGCCCATCCTTGAGTACGCCGAAACCCTCAAAGACCGAGTGCATCTCCTAGGGCCCATGCCCGACGAATACCTGCCGTCCTTGCTCACCGGCGCCACCGCGCTCGCAATTCCCTCCCTCTATGAGGGATTCGGCATCCCGGCCCTTGAGGCAATGGCTTGCGGCACGCCCGTACTCGCGTCGGCAACCTCGTCGCTGCCCGAGGTGGTGGGAGAGGCGGGCATGCTGGTCGATCCTCTCTCCACCGATGCTATCGCCGCTGCTCTGCGAAGGCTCTGCACCGATGCGGCCCTCCGTGAGGATCTCGGCCGTCGTGGTCGCGAGCGCTCGCGGCTTTTCACCTGGGCGGCGGCCGCGCGCCAGGCACTGTCTGTCATGGAGGCGCTGGTTGCCCCTGCCGCCTGACCGCCTGCTAGTAGTCAAGTTGGCCGACCTCGGCGATGCGATCACCGCCATTCCGGCTGTCCGAGCCTTGCGGGCGACCTACCCCAACGCACACCTGGATGTGCTCACATCCTCGGCCGGCGCCGCCGTCCTGGGCTCGGACGGCACGATCGACAGCCTCGTGGTATCCGACCGTCATCTGCTCGATGCACCGCGACCGCTGCTCCGGCCAACTTCATGGGCGGCATTGCTCGCTTTGGCTCGCCGGCTACGCTCTGCCCGCTATAACAACGTGCTCGTCATGCATCACCTCACCACGCCGACCGGCGCCGCGAAGTGGAGACTCCTTGCCTCTCTTCTTCGCCCAGCCCGCAGCGTCGGCCTGGACAACGGTCGGGGCCGCTTCTTCGATGTCCGCGTCGCCGACCACGGCTTCGCGGCGCTACACGAAGTTGAGTACGCCCTTGCCGTGGCGAGTGCCCTCGGTGCAGAGCCGCCAGATCGTTGCCTGCGCCTGACCGTCCCGCCGGAAGCCGGCGCCCGCGCCGAGTCGCTCCTGCGCTCCACCGGGGGAGGTCGCTTCGCCGTGGTGCATCCCGGTTCTGGCGCCTACAGCCTGGCTCGCCGTTGGCCTCCTGAGCGCTTCGCTGCGGTCGCCGACGCCCTGGCAGTTCGGCATGGCCTACCGGTAGTGGTGGTGGGCAGCGCCCACGATGGCGTGGGTGCGCTCATGAGCGCCGCTCACGAGCGGCACATCGACCTCGCCGGCCAAACCGACGTCATGACGCTCGCCGCGATTCTCAGCCGGACCGCTCTGTTCGTTGGCGGAGATAGCGGCGTGATGCACCTTGCCGCCGCCGCCGGTGCACCGCTGCTCGCCCTGTTCGGCCCGACTGATCCGCGCGCCTGGGGCCCTTGGCGTCCGCGTGAGTGCGGCTCGGCCCCGGCTGCGGTCCTTCAGGGCCATTGCCCGTACGATGGGCCCTGCCTTTACCGCGGTCACTCCCTAGGCCGTCGCGAAGGCTGTCCGGGCCGCGACTGCTTGCGTGACCTGACCGTCGAGGAAGTGCTGGTGCGGATCGATGGCCTCGGAATCCTCTAGCAACGACTTCGTCTCCACCCGGATCCTTGGCATTCGCGTCGATGCCGTGGACCGCGAACAGACGCTGTCACTTGTGCGGCAGTACCTGGCCGAGGGCCGGAGGCGCCAGATCGTCACGATCAATCCCGAGATGCTGATGATGGCGCGTCACGACTCCGCCCTCCAGGGCGCCGTTCAGGAGGCGGGGCTGGTGGTGGCCGACGGGGCGGGGCTGCTTCTGGCTGCCCGCCTTCTGGGCCTACCGCTACGCGAAAGAATCACCGGCGTCGACCTGGTCCCGGACCTGGCCCGGCTCGCGTCGGAGGCGGAGTCGTCCGTGTTCTTCCTCGGCGCGCGGCCTGGCGTAGCCCTGCGCTGCGCCCAGGCGCTTCGTGACCAAGTGCCCGGCCTCCAGGTGGGCGGAACGCACGCCGGTTCGCCTTCGGCCGCCGAAGAGCTGGACATCTGCCGTAGGATAGTGGAGTCGGGCGCAACCGTGCTTCTAGTAGCCTACGGAGTCCCAGAGGAGGAGAAGTGGATCGCCCGCAACCTTCCTCGCCTACCGGTGAGAATCGCCGTTGGCGTCGGTGGGGCGTTCGACTTCATCGCCGGCGAGGTGCCTCGGGCTCCTCGATGGATGCGGAATGTCGGGCTGGAGTGGCTTTACCGCCTGTACCGGGAGCCATGGCGTTGGCGTCGGATGAGCGTCCTCCCCCGGTTCCTGCTACTGGTGCTTGCCCAGGCCGTTCGTGCTCGCCTAACATGAGCACACTCAACATCCTTAGAGGAGAACGGGTGGCTCCGACCTCACGCGACGAGGTGCTCTCGCGCCTGCACGAAGCGGCCGGTCACGCGGTCATGGTCGTTGGCGACGTTGTTCTGGACCGGTACGTCATCGGTCGGGCGCACCGTCTTTCCCGCGAGGCTCCCGTGCCTGTGCTCGTGCACGAGAGCTCGTTCTCGGTGCCCGGAGCGGCGGCAAATCCCGCCCTCAACATCCGGGCGCTGGAAAGCAGAGTGCTGCAGGTCGCTCTCATCGGCGACGACCAGGCCGGGGACGAACTGCTGTCGCTCCTGAGCCGCGCCGGCGTCGAGACTGAGGGCGTTGTCTGCGCCCCCGGCAGACGGACCACCATCAAGCAGCGGTTTCTGGCCCGTGGCTCACTCAGCTTCCCCCAGCAACTGGCGCGGGTGGACTATCTCGATCCTGACGAGATCGGCGAGGACACACAGAAAGAGATCGCCGCGCGCGTCAGTGCCGGAGCCGCCCAAGTTGAGGCTCTTCTCCTGAGCGACTATCAGGGTGGGGTGATCGGCGACCTGGTGCTCAAGGCCTGCCTTGACGCCCGCCGGCGCCATGGGCTGCCCCTGTGTGTCGACGCTCAAACCGATCTGTGGCGCTTCCGGGGCGCCTCGCTGGTCAAGTGCAACCGGGAGGAGGCCTCACGAGCCCTTGGGCGCCGGCTAGCGACCGAGGCGGATTTCGCGCAAGCCACCAATGAGATCCGCCGGCGCCTTGATGCCTCCGTGGTGGCCATAACCCGCGGCGGCGATGGCATGTCGCTCTGTGACGCAGACGGCGCTCACCTCCACCTGCCGTCGCCCAACCGCAGCGAGGTGTTCGACGTGGTCGGCGCCGGAGATACCGTCGTCGCCATAATGGCTTTGGGGCAGGCAGCCGGCTGGCCGCCGGCGCTGGCGGCCACGGTGGCGCAACTGGGCTCCGGCATTGTCATCCAGAGGCTCGGCAACGCGACGCCCACCTACAGCGAACTGGAGGAAGCAGCGAAGCGATGGCTCTGACACCGGCGCCCATCCTGTCCACGCTCGACGAAGCCGCCACTTGGGCGGAGGGCCAGCGTGTCGCCGGTCGCTCCGTCGTGCTGACCAACGGCCACTTTGACCTGCTGCACTCCGGCCACGCAACCTACCTGCACGCCGCGCGCCTGAAGGGTGATGTCCTGATCGTGGGCGTGAACGACGATGCCGGCGCCGCCGCTCTCAAGGGGCCGGGCCGTCCTCTCGTGCCCGCCGAGGAGCGAGCTCTTCTTCTGTCTCACTTGAGAGCGGTAGATTGTGTCGTCATCTTCTCACAACTCACGGCCGATGCTCTGTTGAGGTCCGTGCGGCCCGCCGTTTATGTCAAGGGGGGCGACTACGATCTGTCGTCCCTGCCGGAGGCGCGTACGGCGCAGGAGGTCGGCGCAGAGGTGTCGTTCATCCCTCTCGTGCTCGGCCGGTCCACCACCGACCTGCTCAACCGGATCCAGACGCGCTTTCACCGATGATTGACTCGCCTCCGGCGCCCTCCCCCCGGGTTGACCGGCGCGGGATAGCCGGCGCCGCGGCCCTCGTGGCCATCGGCAATATCGCCGGCCGGGTGCTGGGCCTGCTGCGGGAAGCGTTCATTGCCAACCGCTTCGGCGCCGAGGGACCGGTCAGTGCTTTCCGGGTGGCAAACCGTACCTACAACCTCCTCTACGAGTTGCTCATCGGCGGCGTGATCGCCTCGGCGCTAGTCCCGGTGCTGAGCGAGTACGCCGATCGCGACCGGAACGAGTACCGCCGCCTGCTCGCCTCGCTCACCTTCATGCTGACGGTCATCGTGGCACTGACCGTGCTTCTGCTCGAGCTCGGTGCCCCCCACGTGGCCGACGTGATGGGCCGAGGCTTCGGCCCCGAGCTGCGCGAACTCACCACCCAGATGATGCGGCTGGTTCTGCCTGCGGTGCTCTTGATGTCGATCGCCGGCCTGCTCTCCGCTGCTCTCTACTCCCTGAAGCAGTTCCTCTTTCCATCCTTCTCAGCCGCTGCCTTCAATCTGGGGTTGATCGCCTGTGCCGCCCTGCTGGCGGAGGAGCACCGCGCGCTGTCGCTCGCCTATGGCGTGCTGGCCGGCGCGGCGGCGCAACTCATACTCCAGCTGGTGGGTCTCCGGCGAAGCGGAGTGCGTCCGGTGCGCTGCCTCTTCCATCCCGCCCTTAGGCGCATCCTGCTCCTTGCCCTGCCGGTCCTCGGGAGCCTCGCCGTTGGCCAGGCCCAAGTGGTGATAGACTCCAATCTCGCCTCTCGGACCGGCGACCAGTCCCTGGCCTGGATGGCAAACGCCACGACGCTGATCCAGTTCCCCCTCGGGCTGGTGGCCACGGCGGTGTCGATAGCAAGCCTGCCGCAGCTGGCCCGTCTGGCGACAGCAGAAGAAGACCGCAGCCACTTCGTTGCCACCTTGGCGTTTGCGCTCCGTCTGGTGGCGCTCCTGATTCTGCCCGCCACTGCGCTCCTGGCCGCGCTGGGGACTCCCATTGTGCAGCTGCTGTTTGAGCACGGGGAGTTCGCCGCCTCGGACACGGTCGCCGTGGTGGCCGCACTTCAGCTCTACCTTATCGGCCTTCCGGCGGCGGCGCTGGATCAGTGCCTGATCATGGCCTTCTATGCCCGCGGCGACACTGTTCGCCCGGCGCTGGTCGGCGTGGCCGGCGTGGGCATCTATCTTGCAGTCGCTCTAGCCACCATGAACTCGCTCGGTATGCTCGGTCTTGTGCTCGCCAACTCGTGTCAATGGGTCGCTCACCTGGTGATCATGGCCTGGCTGGCCCATCGGGGTATCGCGCCGCTGACCGGCCGTGGGCTGGGTCGTCCACTGGCCCAAGCGGCGGGGGCATCCCTCCTCGCCTTCGTGGTCATGGCCGCGGTTCTCCGCCTGGCGCAGGGCGCCGCTCCGGCCGGGCTCCTCGGGGAGGTGCTCCAGGTCGTGGGGCCGGCGGCCGCAGGGGGCCTCGCCTACGCGGCGCTGCTGAGGCTTGCCGGCAATGGCGATCTAGCCGGCGCCCTAGGCGCGATCCTTGGGCGTCTGCGACCAGGCGCCGCAAACTAGCAGGCTCTCAGTATGACTTCCCATCGCCTCACTCGCACTCACAACGCCCTGCAGCCGGCCTCCGTGTCCACGGCGCAACCCGTCGGGACACCGTTCCGGCGGCTTCAATCGCGCCCGCTCGGAACACGTAGCCGCCGCATCACGATCCCGAAACTGGCGAACCTGGGGCTGCTCCTTCTGGAACTGGCGGCAGTTGCCGCGCTCGCTTGGTGGGGATTCGAGACGGTCACGGAGTGGCGTGGTATGGCGGACCCACAGCCCCTGCCGGCCGAGTACGGTGCTTCCGACCTTCTTAGTGCCGGCGTCCTCCCGGGCGGACACGAGGCTCCCCGGCAGGACAGCGTCCCCGCCCACCTCCGCTCCCTCATCCAGCCGGCCGCCGTGGTTGCCCTGCCCACCGCTGCGCCCGGTCGCGCCTCGCGTCTAGTGATTGAAAAGATCGGGGTCGACGCGCCGGTAGTGCCGGGTGACGGCGACGAGCAACTGCGGATGGGCGTCGGCCATCGCGCCGGCACGCCCGGCCCCGGCCAGGTCGGCAACATGGTACTGTCGGGGCACAACGATATATACGGGCAGGTGTTCCGCTATCTCGACCAGCTGGACGCGGGCGACCTGATCACGATATACTCTCAAGGGGAGCCGTTCACCTACGTGGTGAAGCAGCGGCTGATTGTGGAGCCGACTGAGTTGTCGGTGCTGGCCCCAAGCCAGCGACCGATCGTGACGCTCATCAGCTGCTACCCCTATCTGGTTGACTCGCATCGCATCGTCATAGTGGCCGAACTGAGCCACTAATGCCAAGGAGCCTGGTATGGCCAAGAAGAGATCGCCCCGGCAGAAGCGGATGCCCGCAGCCCGTCCGGTTGCAGCGGAGGCCGCGTCCGCCGCAGTCGCCTCGCCTGCAGTCCCGGCAACCGACCTTCGGGCCGAGTACCACTACGTCATTACCGATCTCAAGCGCATCGGGGTGACCGCGGCCGCCATGTTCGCCCTCCTGGTTGTGCTCGCCCTGATTATCACCTAGGCCCCTCTCCCCCCGCCGGGCAGGCGGCCAGGGCTCTTTGTCCTGGCACGGATATTGCAGTACAGTCTCCGCCATCGAGGTTATGTAATCCGGCGCCGCTGCGGCCGTCGGAAGCAACGGCGGAGGCACTGATGTACCAGACCCTTTCCACAACCCACGATGTTAGCATTACGCCGCAGGTCATCATCGCCAATTCCTTGCTGCAGATGTCGGCGGCCGAACTCGACCAGGCCATAAGCGACGAAATCGCCGAGAACCCGGCGCTGGAGATGCCCACGCCGGTCGTCTGCCGCAGTTGTGGCACCCCCCTCGCCCATGGCATCTGTCCCCTTTGCGCCACGCAGGGGCGCAACGCGCAGATACGCCGGGACGAAGACGGTTGGTGGCACGACGACTCGCGCTGGCGCACACGCAACATCGCCATGGGCGAAGAGGACGATTTCGACCCGCTCACTCTTGTTGCCGCGGAGACGAGCTTGGGCGACTACATCCTCGAGCAACTAGCGCCTCTGCTGGCTCCCGGAGAGGCGGAGATCGCTTCCTTCCTGGTTGACTCTCTAGACGACCGGGGCTTTCTCACCCTGTCAGTGGCGGAGGCGGCAGACCACCTCCACCGCCCCGTAGAGGCTGTCGAGGAGGTGCTGACGAAGCTGCAGAGCGTCGATCCGCCCGGGGTCGGCGCGCGGTCGGTGCAGGAGTGCCTTCTCATTCAGCTCTCGCAGCTGGAGAGCGCGAATGGTCACTTCGCCGTCGCCCATCGCATCATCAGTGAGTGCTGGGACTACTTCTCCCGGCTTAGTCTAGACGCCATTGCCCGTCAGCTCCGTCTCACTGAGGACGACGTGGCCGAGTCCGTCCGGTTCATCGGGACCAACTTGAACCCCTTCCCAGCCAACCTCAACTGGAGCGGTCCAGGCCCTCGGAACGACGGCGCCTCGCTGCAGCCGGACATCATCGTTCGCGCCAAGGACGGCGCCGAGAGCAAGTACGAGATCGAGATCCCCGACAGCAGGCGCTACCGGCTGCGGGTGAACGGACTCTATCAGCAGATGGCCCGCGACCTTCGCGCCGGGGACTGCAAAGCCACCTTCACTGAGGCTGAGCACCTACGCGATCACCTGGCGCAGGCGCGGCTCTTCATCAACTGCGTGCGACAGCGCTGGCAGACCCTGGAGCGCATCGCACTCGCCCTGGTGGACCTGCAGGAGGAGTTTCTTGAGAAGGGCTACCGCTACCTCAAGCCCTTGACTCGGTCCGAGCTGGCCGATATAGTCGGAGTCCATGAGTCCACCGTCGGTCGAGCGGTGGCCAACAAGGCTATCATGCTCCCCAACGGGCGGATCATCCCACTCTCGGACCTTTTCGACGGTTCCCTGGCGGTGAAGTGCGTCATCGAAGAGATAGTGCTCCAGGAGAACGAGGCCCTCAGCGACCAGAGGATAGCGGACGTTCTCCAGGGTCGGGGATACGAGATAGCACGGCGGACGGTGGCGAAGTACCGGGACGCGGTTGGGATCCCGCCGGCCCGGGTGCGGGCCGCCCTGAAGACACGCGTGTGGCGCCCTCTGTGGGTACCGCCGGAGCACGCTCGCGCATTCTGAACCTCACCATCGGACGGGTCCCTCTGACCATCGGAGCGACCCTGTTCGTGCTCCTGCTCCTTGCCGCCGGCTGCTGGGCGCAAAGCCGCCTTCCGGTGGTCGACGAGGCGCTGGAGTCCACCTGGGGTGGCGAACCTCTTACCGTAGCGGTCGCGGCACAGGGCATGCCGCTCATGGACAGCAGCGCGCCCGAGCCCCGCGGTCTGTGGCCGGACTTCTTCGCCCAGGCGCCCCTTGGCAAGCGAGCGTGGTCCCTCCTCAGCACATCGGAGTCAGATGCCGTGGCCGCCGTCACTAGCGGCGCCGCCGATGCGGCTCTCCTCGCTCTGGTCCGCGGCCAGGACACCTTCGAGCTGAGCACCTCCGCTCCAGTGGTCAGCAACACGGCGTCGCTCTTCGCCTCCGGACCTCTTCTGGGCGCGGACGGCCTGGCTGGGAGAGCCGTGGCGTGGTTCGGCGCCGAGGGTCTGGTGCCGGTCCTGTTGCGCCTGGGAGCCGAGCCCGTCAGCACCATCTCGGCGGACGACTGCCTCACGCGCGTGATCACCGGCACCGTGGTCGCCTGCGCCGTGGACGAAGCGGTTGGCGTCGTGCACGTGTCCGAGCTAGGGTTGCAGGAACGGCTCGTCATAGCGGGCGCCCCCATCGGCACCATCGACTACGTCGTGGCTTGGTCCGCGAACAGCAGCGTGGCGACGCGGGTGCTGACGGGCTGGCTGCGGGAAGCCGCGGAGAGTGGAGTCCTCGCCAACCTGAGACGTCAGTGGCTCGGGGTTCGCCTTGCTCCGCGCACAGCGGCAGGGTGGTCGGGAACCGTCACCGCGCTGGCACTGGCGTTGGCCGCTACTACCGGTCTTGCCGCAGCAACAGCCATTCAGAACCGTTCCCTGAGGGCCAGTATCGGTCGGCGCGCTCGGGTGCTGGCCCGTTCGGCGCCCCGCCACAGCGCCGCCTTCGAGGCCAGTCGCGAGGGCGTATTCATCCTGGACTCCCGGGATCTGAGCATCTTGGAGGCCAATGAACGCGCCTGTGAGCTGACGGGGTACGGCCCCGAGACCCTCAAGGGGATGCCCTTCACCGACCTGGTCCCAGCGCGGCAGCGGCGCCTCCTGCGCCGTACCTTCCTCGATGATCAGCCAGCCGACTTGGACGGGCTTCTGCTCGTCCACGCCGAAGGGACGATCTCGACAGTCCGGTTTCACAGCCGAATCATCGAGGCCGAGAATGGTTCGGAGCGGCTGTGCCTTGCCGGCGATGTGACGGATGAAGCCGGCGCGATGCGGGAGATCGACCGCCTCAATGACCTGCTGCAGCGCCTGATCGATGCCGTGCCCGTACCGCTGATGATCGTCGACGCCGCCGGCACCTTGGTGGCGGCGAACCCGGCCATAGCCGAAGTCGGGCTCAGGGAAGCGTTCGTCGGCCGAGAATTGGGGGATATCCTCGCTTCCCATCCGGAGCCCTTGGATGAGCAGTTGCGTTCGGCCCTGGCGGCCGGCGAGGCTCAAGCCGCGCAGATCAGCGTGGTCGACCAGCACAATCCCGAGGTCACGTACAATGCCTCGGTGTCACCGCTCGGCCAGGGCAGCAGTCCCTGGGGTGCGCTCCTAGTGCTGGGGAGGGCAAATGCCGACCGAGGTCCGGGCGAGCGTGGGCAGCGTTTGGACGTGCTGAGCGCGCTGGGTCAGATATCCGGCGTCCTGGCCCATGACATTCGTGCTCGCGTGAGCAACGTGAGCCTCGGCATCCAGATGCTTGAAGAAGGCCTACCTGCCGATAACAGCGATCGGCGGTTCGTTCAGATGGTCCGAGAGGACGTCGACTACACCATGAAGGTAGTCGACGACATCCTAACGTTGCTCCGGCCGGGCAAGGTGCAGCGCGGAGCTTGCCGGCTGGACAAGATCCTTGAACGGGTAGTTGTCGCGCACGCGCCCCTGAGCCATAGTATGGGAGTTGAGGTCTCGGCCGAGCTATCGGCCGACCTTCCCGCCGTGAACGGCGACGCGGTGCAGCTTGAGCGTTCGCTCGGCAACCTGGTGAAGAACGCCATCGAGGCTTCACCGCCCGGCGGTGTGGTCCGCGTAGCGCTGGACGCGCTTGGCTCGTCGGGCAGCGCACGGACGCCTGCCGAGCTTCGTATCACCATCGCAGACCAAGGCGCCGGGATTCCGGCGGAGCTCCGAGGACGGCTCTTCGAACCCTACGCTACCGCTAGGCGCGGCGGAACCGGACTGGGTCTGTCCATCGTGAAGAAGATAATGGACGACCATAGAGGACGGATCGAGGTGGAAAGCAGGGATAACCACGGCACCACCTTCACGATCTACCTTCCCACCGACAGCGATTGAGGATACTGATGCCTGGATGCATTCTGCTAGTTGAAGACGACATGAAAGCCCGGCTCTTCCTGTCCACATCTCTGAAACGCGAGGGCTACGCCGTTCGCGAGGCCGAATCGGCACGTGAAGCGCTTGAGCAGTTGCAGGGTCACCCGATCGACCTGGTCATCCTGGACCTTGGCCTACCCGACCGTTCCGGGATGGAACTGCTGCCCGAGATAACGGCCAACTACCCCAACTTGCCGGCTATTGTGCTCACCGCATCCAGAGAGCCCTCGGACGCGGTGATGGCCATGAAGCTTCATGCCTGCGACTTCCTCGTGAAGCCGCCTGATCTCACCGTGCTCAAGCAGACCATCGCTCACCTTCTGAACACCAGTCGCCTTCGCGACCAGATTGAGCTCCTTCGTGCCAGCCAGTCGGATGCTACCCAGCCCATGGTGTTCGGCAAGAGCCGCGCGATGATGAAGGTGCTTGAGGAGGTGGAGCACGTAGCCCCGCAGAATACGCGCGTTCTCCTGCTGGGTGAGAGCGGCACCGGCAAGGAGCGCATCGCCAACCTGATTCACAGCCGAAGCCCTCGGGCCCGACGTCCGTTCGTGGCCGTGAACACCTCCGCCATTCCCGAGCAACTGGTGGAAAGCGAGTTCTTCGGCTTCATGAAGGCAGCTCACTCCACCGCCAAAGCCGACCGCAAGGGGCTGTTCGAACACGCAGATGGCGGCACTCTGTTCCTCGACGAGATCAGTTCCATGCGGCACGACCTGCAGGCGAAACTGCTGCGGGTCATTGAGGACAGCAAGGTGCGCCGGCTCGGCTCCAGCTCCGACATCGAAGTAGACGTCCGCATCGTCTCCGCTTCTAACAGCAACCTGCTGGCCATGAGCCGTGAAGGCGCCTTCCGTGAGGACCTGTACTATCGCCTCTCAGGGATGATCATCAGGCTACCACCTCTCCGAGAGCGTTCGGAGGACATCCCGGAGCTAGTCGCTGCCTACATCGATCACTTCAACCGGGCAGCCGGCTCCTTCGTCGAGGGCGTCTCCCCGGAGGCTCTTTCCTGCCTTCAGGCCTACCCCTGGCCGGGCAACATCCGCGAATTGCGCAACGCCATCGAGCGCTCGGTGATCTTGGCCAAGGAAGGCGAGATCGGGCTCGAGCACCTGCCGCAAGAGGTTCTCAAGATAAGCCCGGACGCCCTTACCCCCAAGCCGGCATCCGGCGATGGATCCGACGAACTCAAGTACTCCTTGCCCGAACTGGAGAAGCAGTTGATCCGTGACGCGCTGGCCCGGACCAACGGGGATCGCGCGGCGGCCGCGGCAGCGCTTGGCCTCACCGTGGAGGATCTGGAGCGGAGGCTGGGCCCGGAAGGCTGATTCTCTGCCTGGCATACTAATTGCAGGTAGCCCTCGGGTGACGCCTTTCGGCGTCGATATCTTCGCCCGAGGGTTCGCTGCATCAATGGCCCCACAGCGCGTTCTCCTGGTAGACGACCACCCCACGGCTCTGGACATCCTCCGCAGCGGCCTGCTTCACGCGTGGCCCGCCTGTCGGGTCGATGTCGCCGGCAACGCAGCTCAGGCTAGGCCCCTCATCGCCCACAACCGGTACGATGCCATCATCACCGACTACTTCCTCGGTGACGGCACCGGCCTGCAGTTGGCGCAGATGGCGCGCATACGCCTACCCGAAGCCGCCATCGTGCTGGTCAGCGCCTCTCATTACGCTCTCGCGGGCGCCGAGGCAGACGCTCGCGATGCCGGGATCGATCTCCTCCCCAAGCCCTTAGACCTCGGCCGGTTGGTGCGAGCAGTAGACAGCGGCCTCAAGGTGATGCCATGACCTTCCCCGTGGACGGTGTGCTGTTTCGCCTGTCGATGGCAGGAGTCCTGTTTCTGCTTGGCGTCTTCAGCCTGGTCTCCGGACTGCGGCTGATCCTCTCGGACGAGTACCGCCAAGGAATGAAGGAGCTGGTGGCCCAGTCCACACGCGTGAGCAAGCGCGGCGTTACCGAGCAGAGCGTGGCCCCCATCATAGAAGCCACCTCTCGCCTCATCGACTCGGTGGCAAGTCTCGTCCGCACCGCCTTCGGTATGGGCGCTTTCCTCTGCCTAGTCGGGATCGCCCTCAGCACCTTCTCTGTCTGGATCATCTGGGTCACGCTACCCTGATTGGAGGACTCATGGCCGACGCAAGCGCGGTCCCCGGTGCACTGCCCCTGAACCTGAGGGACCAGCGGACCCTGCAAACCACGTTAGTTGGCAGTGATGCCGACCTACAGGCTCTGGGCATGGAAGACGCGCCTCTTGTCCTGTTCGGCCGAGATGGAGCCGCACCCGCCATACCCCTCTGGCTCTCCCGAGGCGCCAACCTACGGTGCCTTCGCTACGTTCAGGCTCCGCAGACGGATGACTGGCGCGAGTCAGGGCCCGGACGGCTTGTCGTCTTCACCACCGAGCCCCTGGCCATGGGCTTGGCTCGGCAGCTCGACGACTGCCGGGTGTTCCGGGTGGAACCGGCCCAGGATGCGCAAGTAGCCGCCGCCATCGCCGGCGCGTTCGCCCCCGGCCTCGCGGAAGAGCTGACCGCCGCGGCCATGCGTGACCCGGTGCTTTGGAGCGCGCTGCACCTGGAGCAGTTCCTGGGGACGGCTATCCGCCTCACCCGTCAGGAGAGCGACACCGCCTGGCTCTCGCGGTCAGCCCTGGTTGCGGAGGCCGCTGCCGCATCCGGCGTGGCGCCCGAGGATCTGGAATGGCTGGGCGCCCGGCTGGCGGATAGGTCCCCGTGGGACTCCTGGGTTTCCGAGGCGCCGTCGCTGCGAGCCATCCAGTCTGGCGCGCCCGACGCCTTCGCGGTTCATCGTCTGTGGCACGACTACGCCCAGGCGCTCGCTGCCCACAAGGGCGGCCTCGCCCCGCGCGCGCTGGTCGCCAAGCTCATGGCGTCCGGCCACACCGACGTCCTCGTCATGCTGTATGCCATGGCCGACAGCCGCCTGGAATGGATCCAGGCGTTGGTGGCCGAAGGTCCGGAAGGCGCCGCCGTTCTGGCGCAGTGCATCGCCTGGCAGGACGAGCCCCGCGCTCGCCAAGGCTGCGTGGCCGCGGCCGTTGCCGGGGTGACCGACGCCGCCACAGTCGCCGCCCTTGTCCGAGAACTCGAGGACAAAGCCGAGCCGGAGACACTGGCTCCGGCACTGGAAGCAGTGCGTCGTCTTGCCGGCGGATCGTTGCCGGCGGTGCACGCTGTCCTCGCCGGCACGGCTGCCGCGGCCCGGGTGCTTGAGGGCTCGGCGCTCGACCTATCCCTGGCGCCGGCGCCGACCGGCCAGGGCGCCGAGCGAGGCATCGAGGCCGCTCTCAGCACTGCCGATCTGCTGCGTGCGAATCTGCTGTTCCAACTCGGGCGGGCCGCCGAGGCAAAGGGCGACTGGCAGGAGGCCGCCACCCGTTTCCAGGCCGCCTGGATGTCCGCCCAGAGTACTCCCGCCTACGCCGCATCAGCGGCGCGGGCCCTGAATGCCGCCTCCCGCCACGACGAGGCCATGCAGTTGCTGGACTCCGTGGGCGCCGGCGCCGGATCGCCCCTCCTTCTGATACAGCGTGCCGAGGCCTACCTCGGCCTCGGCTGGGTCGACGAAGCTGTGCAGACAGCCCAGAGTGCTGTGGCTGCCGCTCCCGGCCTGGCCGCCGCCCATGCCGCGCTAGGACGCACCTTGCAGTCGGCCGGCCGCCTTGCCGAGGCCGAGGCCGAGTGGGAGCGGGCGGCAGGTCTTCAGCCGACCGACGCCGCGTCCCACTCCCAGCTGGGCTGCTGTCGAGCCGCGCTGGGTGATCAGTCGCTGGCACGCCTCAACCTGGAGCGAGCCCTCGCTCTCGATGCGGGCCACAGCGCGGCGTGTAAGGCTCTCGCCGCCCTGTTGCTGCGGCAGGGTGAGACCACTGCCGCCCTTCGGCACCTGGAGCGGCTCACGGAACTGCAGCCGGATGACCCCCAGGTTAGGGTGCAGTACGCCGAGGCCCTGGACCGCGCCGGCCAACCGGAGCGCGCCAAGGCCGCCTGGCAAGCGATTCTCGACCAAGTCTCCGACGATTGGAGCGGACTTGTGGCCACCGGCTCCGCCCTCCGGCGTGCCGGCCGCCACGACGAAGCCATCAAGACGCTCAAGCGCGCCATCGCCACCGATCCGTCGGCGATAGAAGCGGGCCTCGAGCTTGCCCAGAGCCTGGAGGCAGCCGGTCAGTCGGAAGCTGCCCTTGACGAGTACCGAACCGTGGCCGCCCGCTTCCCACGCGATGCGCGGGCCCACTACCAGCTCGGCCGGTACCAGGGCCGACTGGGGCAGATCGACGACTCGATCGCGGCGCTCAGCACCGCCATCGAGCGCGACCCCGCCCTCGCCGACGCTCACTTTGAGCTTGGCCGGCTTCACGAAGCACGCGGTGACCGGCCGCAAGCGCTGGAGTCCTACCGGGCGGCAGCGACCGCTTCCGGCGGGAACCCTGTCTATCACGGCGAGGCGGGCCGGCTGTCTCTCAGCCTAGGTCGGTACGAAGAGGCAGTGCAGCACCTCCGTCGAGCTGCGGCCGCATCGGGTGCAGCCGCCGAGACTCACTCGGCCTTGGGCGATGCCCTATCGCACCGTGGGGCTACCGAGCAGGCTATGGCGGCGTTCCGTAGCGCCGTGGACAAGGAACCGGCGAACCCTACCTATCATGGTCGCCTCGCGGAGTGCGCCCTCCGGCTTGGTCGAGTCAACCAGGCCCTGCGCGAGGCCGAAGAGGCCGTCCGCCTGGCCCCTGATGACCCGGCCCACCTGGCCCTAAAGGCCCGCCTTCTGCTGGAGATGGGCCGCTCACTTACTGCCACCGAGACCCTTCGCCGGGCCGTGGCGTTACCGGGTGGGGACACCTACCGGGCTGACTTAGGGGCCGCCTACCGCCGCTCCGGCAACCTGGAGGCCGCGGAGGCCGAGCTCGTTGCTGCTGTCGGACAGCGCCCCGACGACGCGCTCATCCATGAAGAACTGGGAGCTCTCTTCGCCGCTCGCGGCGACCGAGAAAGCGCCCTCCGCGAGGTTCGTCACGCCCTTGAGCTTCAGCCCACCAGCATCGATGCTCGTGTCCGGTTGGCGCAGGCCCTCGCTGAACTGGGCGAGGCCCAGGAGGGATGTGACGAGCTTCAGCGGGCGACGGAACTGGCGCCCGAGAACGGTTCTGCCTACGCGGCGCTAGGGCTGGTGTTGGAGCAGCTCGGGCGCCTCACCGAGGCCAGGACCGCACTGGAGCGCGCCGCTGCTCTGGATGAGCAGTCCACCGCCACCTTGGTCGCCCTCGGCCGCGTCTCGCGCCGACTGGGCGACGTAGGCGCGGCGCTGGAGCATCTGCGCCTGGCCGAAGCGCATTCGGCCGATCTACCCGAAGTGCATCACCAGATGGGCCTGGCGCTAGTAGCGGCCGGGCGACCGCATGATGCCTACCGGTCTCTGAACGAGGCGTTGCGTCTGTCGGGTCCGTCGGGACCTGTCCTGGAGTCGCTGGGCCGGGCTCAACTTGCCGCGGGAGAGGTCGACGCCGCCATAGCCACGCTGGAGAAGAGCGTAGGCTGCGACCAAAAGGCCGAGGGGCCCCGGGAAGCTCTCGCCCGCGCCTTCGCCGCCAAAGGCTGGGTCCAGGAGGCTGTCGACCAGCTCACTGAGGCCGCCGAGTCGAACCCCGAATCGGCCGCCATCCGCCTCGCGCTGGCTGACCTGCTGCGCTCCCGCGGGCTGTACGACCCCGCCAACGCGGCCCTTCGCCAGGCCGCCCGCGTTGCTGGACCGGACCCGGAATTGCTGCAGCGGATCTCCAAGGCACTGATCGACTCCGGCGACCATGAGGCCGCCCGGCCGGTGTTGCAGCGCATCCTGAAGATGGTTCCCGACTCCTGGGATGCCGGCCTGGCCCTCGCCGATGTTGAGCTCGCCCTGGGCCAGCATAGCCCGGCCAAGGAGATCCTCCAGAGCCTGGTCACTCGACAAGAGGCTAGCGCAGAGGCGCACTACCGGCTCTCCCGGCTCCATCTCCAGGAAGGCGAACCGCAGGCGGCTCTCGAGTCCGCCACCAAGGCAGTCGCCCTTGACCCAGACAGCGCCCCCATTCGCGCGCACCGGGCCAAGGTGCTGGCCAAGTGCGGCGCTGTGTCCCAGGCCCTACCCGAGGCCCAGCGTGCCGTCGAACTGGGCCAGGACGATCCCGAAGCCGTGGCCACGCTGGCTGGGTTGCTCTCTGCCAGCGGCCGCCTGCACGACGCGCTGAGCTGGTACCGCCACGCCACCGAACTATCCCCGGGCAACGCCCGACTCTGGGCAGACAAGGGCAGGCTGGCTCTCCAGTTGGACGACCCGGAGCAAGCAGCGGAGGCTCTAACCAGGGCCATCGAGATCTCGCCCAGCCGCGAATACCTGGACCTCGCCTCCCAAGCCCTTGACCGGGCCGGGAGGCTGGAGCCCGCCATCGAGATGGCGCGTCGGTCACTAGAGCTTGAGCCCGACTGCGAGGACACTCGCCTCAACCTCGGACGCCTCCTTCGCCGCGCCCGCCGGCTGTCCGAGGCTGCGGACGTGCTCCAGGTAGAGGTCGAGGGGGGCCCGCGCGAGCTTGTGATCGAGAGGGCGCGCGTCCTAGCGGCGCGCGGCAGGCACGAGAGGGCACTGCGCCTCTACCAGCAGACCCTCGACCGCTCGTCCGATCACCTCGAGACTCTGCTGGAGATGGCCGAGAGCGCCCTCGCGTGGCAGCTCCAGGCCGAGGCGCGGGCAGAGTCCGGCGTTACGGTCGCAGCGCCCGAGCCGGGCATCCTGGACTCCCTTCAGCAACTCCTGGGCAGGTACCGGCCGGCGCCCGCGCTGGAGGGGCGGTATCTGGCAGCCCGGGCCGGCCTGACGGCCGCGCTCGGCAGCGAGGGAGAGGCCATGGAGATGTGCCGAACGGCACTCTCCCACTCACCCGACGACCCCCAGTTGCGGCGCCGTCTCGCCTCGCTCCTGATGCGCACCGGTCGCACCAAGGAGGCTCTCCGCGAGCTCGTGCTGGCCGACAAGACACAGCCGGGAGATCCGGAGACAGTGCTAGGCATCGGTCGCCTCCTGCTCGGCGTCCGGCAGACCGACCATGCCGCTACCGCACTGCAGCGGGCCGGCTGGCTGGCAGGCGACGATTCCTTCACCCTGGTGCGTGTAGCCCGTCTGCTCGAGCGAGCCGGTAGGCCGGAGGAGGCAGTAGGGCCTTTGAAGGCCGCGGTGGACGCCGACGAGCAACACCCGGAGTGGTGGAACCAACTGGGCGAACTCCAGCAGGGCTTGCAGCGCTATCAGTCGGCCCTCGAAGCCTTCCAGAAAGCCTCGCGCTTGGATCCAGACAGCGCCCTCTACCTGCGCAACGCCGCCCGCGCCTATAGCGGCATGCGCCGCTTCCAGTCCGCCGCAAGAGCGCTTGAGCGCGCGACCGACCTCGCCCCGGAGAACGCCGCCTGGGTGTCGGAGTTGGCGGAAGCCTACCAGAACGCCGGCGAGATCGCCCGCGCCGCCCAAGCTTACGAGGAAGCCTCCCGCCTCGAGCCGAACAATCCCGATCACTTCGTCGGCCTGGGCAACGCGCAATCGCGACTGGGCCGGCTCCGGGAAGCGGGCGAGGCGCTGGGCCGTGCCCTGGAGATCAACCCGAACCTGGGAGCGGTTCAGGCCGCCTTGGGCCGGCTGCGCTTCCACGAAGGACACAGGGAAGCAGCCGTCGGCCACTTCCGCGAGGCCATCAAGGCCGAACCTAAGAACCATCGCCATCACCAGGAACTGGCAACCTTGCTGTATCTCTCCGGTGACACGCAGCAGGCCCTGGAGGAGGCCGAGGTGGCCGCCTCCTTGGAGCCCAACGACCCGGAGAACTACGTGGTCATGGCCCAAGCGCACGCCGCCCTCAACCGCAAGGACGAAGCCGTACAGGACCTGGAGCAGGCCCTGGCGCTGGACAGCACCAACGCCGACGTGCACCATGCCATGGGTGAACTCTGCCGCCAGATCGGCTATCATGAACGAGCCGAAGAGCACTTCCGGCAGGTGATAGGTTTGCGTCCGAAGGACGCCGAGGCCAGAAACCAGTTGGGCCAGACCTATGAGCACGCACGGCAGTACGACAAAGCCCTGGCGCAGTACCTCCGCGCCATCGAGCTCGACCCCGAGGAGCCGGAGTACCACTTCAACGCCGGGCGCACCCACAAGAAGCGCAAGGAGTACGCTGAGGCCCAAGCCATGTTCATGGAAGTGCTCCGCTTGGCCCCGGCCAACACCGAAGCCTACAAGCAACTGGCGGCCGTGAGCGCCCTCAGCCTGGCCGGTGACGTGCGTGCCATCGCCCGATGAGTGGAGCGGCCGGCCGCCGCTGCTCCTAGTCGCCTCCCGCCTGCTGATAACCCGACAGTTCGGAGAGACGGGATGGAGAGCGGTCGATGAGGCTCTCAGACGGTTGTCTGAGAGCCTTCATTGGCTGCCTGCGCACATACTGTATGTCGATGACGCCCGCTCACTAGCTCCGTACGGGCTCCGGCCGGTCTACCCGCGGGACCCGGACGAGATACGCCTCCTCATCGGCGGGACCGAGCGCGAAGTCCTGGACGGTCGCACAGCGTCCCTCTGGATCATCGGGGGCGACGCACTGCTTCCCCACTTCCGGCTGACCAACACGGCCGACGACTCAGACGGGGAGATACTGTCCGATGCGCCGTACGCGTCCGCTGCCGGCGATCCCTTCGCACCGACGCGGCCGGTCGCGCGCCTGCCTCATCTCGACGCCGACGTCGAGTCCTTTGTGGCCCTCATCCACCGCAACTGCGAGCCCCAGCGGCTGCTGTGCCCGGAGCCCTGCCCGATGGCCGCCGGCTACACCGCCAGCATTTGGCGAGAGGCCTCGGAACAGGTACTCGCCGGGATCAGCGAGATAGCCTCGCTGCGCCTGTCACCCCCCTGGGAGTTGGGCGACTACCCGTTCATTCGCCGCCAGACCGCGGCGATCCGCTACTTCAACTTGCATGGAATGCCGGACGGCGCCACCTGGCACGGGCAGCTCGACCCCGCTGTCCCTGCCGACTTCGCCGACTTCCCGCCGGCACTCCGGCACGTGGACATCTCCGCCGCCGAGGCGCGCGGGTGTGTGATCGCGACTGAGTCGTGCTACGGGGCGACGATGTCCCCTCTGAGCATCGCGGCGCGGTTCCTCCGCCTCGGCGCCGCCTCGCTACTAGGCTCTACCGCTATGTCGTACGGAGCGCTAGCTTCGCCCATCTCCGGGGCGGATCTACTGATACGCGACTTCCTCGCCCTGAGTGCCGCCTCGGCCCCCCTCGGTGAAGCCTTCCTTCGAGCCAAGCTGGCATTCGCGCGGGCCATGATGGAGCGTCAAGGCTTCCTGGATGCGGAAGACCAGAAGACCCTCATGAGCTTCAGTCTCCTCGGCAACCCCACCCTTAGACTACAGGGACTCGCTCCTCAGTTGGACGTAGTCTCGCAGGCGATGCAGGAACCCCTCGAGCCGGTCGAGGTGGTCTGCGCCCATTCGGTCCCTTCGCTCGATCACGACCCGCCTTCCACGACGCTCCTGGAGGAGATCCAGGAACTGGCCGCTGCATTCCTGCGGGCCGAGTCCGGGGACGCCTCCTTTCGGCACACTTCTTGCAAGCCTCATGGAGTGTCCGCGGAGAGCGTGAGTGCCTCTTCCGATTGCAGCGTTGTCAGCTTCGATCGCTCTCTGCCGGATGGACGAGTGGCAGTGGCCAGGTTCACCCTGCGTGATGGCCGGATTGCCAAGACCATCGTATCTCACTAGCCAGGCGGGCCGACCCGCCCGAGCGATCGGGAGCGAGCAAGATGCAGCTAAACGAACTACTGGACCAGTTGGAGAGTGCAGTCGCGGAAGCCTACTACATCCCCATGACCAGCAAGGCTGTCGTCGACCAGAACCTATGCCTTGACTTGCTGGACAGGATCCGCGCCGAACTGCCCACCGAGCTCGCCGAGGCGCAGCGTATCATCAGTGCCAGGGACCGGATCCTTACGCAGGCTGAGGTGGAGGCCCAGGAGTTGCGCCAGCTTGGCCGGCAGCAATTGGAGCAGGCCGCAGCCGAGAGCGAGGCGGTAGCCCTGGCCAACGAGCAGGCAGAAGAGATCGTTGCCGAAGGCGAGCGCCAGGCGCGGGAGATGGCGGCCACTGCCCTCGATTACACCTCCTCGATCTACAAACGGCTGGAGAACGATCTCGCCTCCCTGCTGGAGGAGCTTCGGTTCCGCGTTCCCGATCGCCAGACCGCTTAGCTATTCTACCTGACTCAGTGGAGAGAGACTCTTGGAGAAGCTCGAGTTAACCCAGCCAAGCCCGATCAAGCCCGTGGCCATCACGGTGGTGGGGGTGGGCGGCGCCGGCTCCAACGCCGTTGACCGTATGATCAGCGTTGAGATCCCCGACGTCGACTTCCTGGTCATGAACACCGACGCTCAGGCCCTGGAACGCTCCGACGCGAAGCGGCGCCTGTGCCTCGGCGGACCGCGCACCCGCGGCTTGGGAGCGGGCGGCAACCCGACAGCGGGCGCCGCAGCGGCCAAGCTCTCCACCGAGGAGATCTCCCGCGCTCTAGAAGGCGCCGACCTGGTCTTCATCGCCGCCGGCATGGGCGGCGGGACCGGAAGTGGGGCCGCACCCGTAGTCGCCGAGATTGCCCGCGCCGCCGGAGCCTTGACGGTGGCCGTGGTAACCCGGCCCTTCTCCTTTGAGGGCTTCCGGCGTCGTCAGGTGGCGGAGCAGGCCCTGGTCGAACTGGAGAAGCACGTCGACACTCTGATCGTGGTGCCCAACGACAAGCTGCTCGCCTTCACCTCTGAGAAGGTGACGCTGGACATCGCCTTCCGCATCGCCGATGACGTTCTCCGCCAGGGCATCCAGGGGATCGCTGAGATCATCACCCGTCCGGGCCTCATCAACGTCGACTTTGCCGATGTGAAGCGCATCCTGGGCTACGGGGGCACTGGGCTCATGTCCATCGCCCAGGCCAAGGGCCCGGAGCGGGCACTGGAGGCGGCGCAGTCCGCCATCACCAACCCGCTCATCGATTCCGCCTCGATCGCCGGCGCCAAGGGCATCCTAGTCAACATCATCGGCGGCCCGGACATGAGCCTGTTCGAGGCCGGCCAGGCGGTGGAGTACATCACCGAGCGTGCCAGCGAGGATGCCGAGGTGATCTTCGGCTCCGCCATCGACAACTCCATGGGCGACAAGATCCAACTGACCTTGGTCGCCACTGGAGTCGTCAAGGCGGCTCCGTCCTCCGTCCAGCCGGCAGTCACCGTGTCCTCGCGGGCGCCGGCATCGGCCCGGACCGCCGAGGTGGCGGCCGCCACGCCACTGCCCGAGGAGTTCGAGGAGCGCCTTGCTCGGGTTCGGGGCAACGGACGCGGCAAGGACGACCGCAGCGGCAATGGGAACGGCAACGGCAATGGGAATGGGAATGGCCACCGCCGCACCGTGCTTCCGCAAGTGCAACGCGAACCGGTTCTCGCCATCACCGAGAGGGCCGCGCTGGAGGTCCCAACCTTCCTGCGCCGGGCCCGGGGGCTGCTGTAGACGCGCATCCTAGGAGGAGTAGCCATGGGAGACTGCCAGCTGGAAGTGGCGGCTAAGGCCTACCTGCAGCGGCACTTCCCCAACTTGGAGGGCGCGGCTCCGCTGCGCACCGAGCGCCAGGCGAAGACGCCCGGTGCACCGCGCCAGCATGTGTTCGACTACACAGGCACCATCAATGGAACGACCCAAAGAGTGAGGCTGGTCCTGGATGACACAGGCAAGGTTGTTAAGGCAGCCGTATCGCGCTAGCCTAGCGTCCCCACTGGCCAGCCGTCGGGTGTTGCTCACCGCCATCCTGCTGGCGGTGAGCTTGGCGTTAGCGCTGCTTCCCATGCCCGTGCTGTCACAGGGGCAGACGGTACACGTGGTGAGCTGGGGAGAGACCCTCAGCAGCATCTCCGCGCTGTACGACGTCTCTTTGGAGGACCTGCTGCAGGCCAACTCCCTCGCCAACGCCCACGTGATTCAGGCGGGCCAGGTGCTGATCATCCCTTCGGGACGCGCCCCTGTCGCGGCGCCGGCGCCCGCGCCTGCGCCGCCTGCCGGGGCCGCCCGCACGCATGTAGTGGCCTTCGGCGAATCGCTGTACGGCATCGCGCTGACGTACGGGGTCGACATGTATGAGTTGGCAGCGGCCAACGGCATTGCCAACCCGGACATCATCCGGCCGGGCCAGACGCTCACCATCCCCGGTCAGCCCGGTCCGAATGCACCCGCGGACTCCAGCAGTCCCACGGCGCCGCCTGACGCTCCTGCTGTCGCTCGGCAGCACGTGGTCGCCTACGGTGAGACCCTCTTCGGCATCGCCCTCCAGTACGGCATTTCACTGGACCACCTGAGTGCCGCAAACGGCATCACCAATCCGTCTCTGATCTACCCCGGGCAGGTGCTGCAGATCCCGTACGCCGACGGCAGCGGCAACGGCGCCGCCATGCCCCTTCCTGCTCCCACCGCCGCTCCGGTAGCGGTGGCAGGCCAGGCTGTACCGGGTGTCTGCATCCATGCCGTGCACCAAGACACCAACGCCGTTCTGGATGCCGTTCAGGGTTTGAGCTTCGGCTGGATCAAGCAGCAGGTGGAGTGGAAGATCATCGAGCCGGAGAAGGGCAACATACGCTGGGATATGCTGGACCCAGTCGTCGATGCCGCCGCGGCTCGCGGCCTCAAGGTTCTTCTGAGCGTGGTCAAGGCCCCCGTCTGGGCACGCCCGGCCGACACTGACATCAGCGTGGACGGCCCCCCGGCGCATCCTGGCGACTACGGCGATTTCGTGGGGGCGCTGGCTGCCCGGTACCAGGGACGGGTAGCCGCCTACGAGATATGGAACGAGCAGAACCTCTGGTACGAGTGGGGCGGCAAGGGACGGCTTTCCGCCGGGCAGTATGTCGAGTTGCTGCGCGTCGCCCAGGAGCGCATCCGGGCGGCCGACCCCTCCGCGCTGATCGTGAGCGGCGGTCTCACTCCCACCGGGGTGAATGACGGCTATGTCGCCTTCGATGACGTGCATTACCTGGGCCAGATGTACGCGGCCGGCGCCGCCGCCTACTTCGATGTCCTCGGGGCGCATCCGAGCGGGTACAACAACCCCCCGGACGACACCCCGTCCTACAACAGCACCGATACCACCGAGTTCAAGGGGCATTGGAGCTTCTACTACCGCCGCTTTGAGCAGCTTCGTGACGTTATGGCCCTCAACGGCGATGGCCACAAGCAGATGTGGTTCACCGAGTTCGGCTGGTCTTCACAGTCCAATCCCCCCGAGGGATACGAGTACGCCGCCGACAACAGCGAGGACCAGCAGGCTCGCTATCTGCTGCGCGCTTTCGAGATGGCCCGCCAACAGGGTTACGTAGGCGTGATGTTCGTCTGGAACCTGAACTTCGCTTCCGTGGCCGGCCCGGCCGACGAGAAGGCAGGCTTCAGCCTCGTTCGCGCCGATGGCTACCCGCGCCCGGCGTACCTGGCGCTGGCCGCCATGCCGCGCTAGCGGACGGTCAGTCGATGAGACTCCGACCTGACCATCTCCTGGCACTGGCCGCCCTGCTCACGCTGCTGCTTGGAGTGGCAGCCTGTTCGCCCTCAGCACATCCGACACCGGCCCCAGCCGGCTTGTCGGGTCGCCTGCTGCCGCCCTACAACCAGGGGTCACTTGGCGATGCCGCCTTGCCGAGTCGACGGGCGGCAGCACCCATCGCCACCCCGGCTCCCGTCGCGACTCCGGAGCAGACACGCGCCACCGCCGGCGAACGCGTCAACGTTCTGCTGCTCGGCGTCGACGAACGCGAAACCTGGAGCGAAGGGCCGCCTCGCACCGATGCATTGATGCTCGTCTCCGCTGACCCAAAGAACAAAGTCGTCTCGGTGCTGTCCATGCCCCGCGACCTCTGGGTCAACATACCGGGCTTCGGACCAGAGCGCATCAACGTGGCCTACCGGGTGGCGGAAATGACCGCACCGGGCACCGGTCCCGACACCGCTGCCCTGACCGTCTCCGAGTTCCTGGGCGTGCCCGTGGATCGGTATGTGGTAGTCAACTTCCGTGCCGTCCGGGAGATCGTCGATAGCCTGGGCGGCCTGGAGGTAGACGTCCCCTACGAGATCTGGGACTACCAGTACCCCACCGAGTCCAACAGCTACATGACGGTGCACTTTCCGGCCGGCCCGCAGTTGCTCGGCGGTGAGCAGGTACTCCAGTACGTGCGCACCAGGCACGGGAGCACCGACTTCGAGCGGATGCGACGCCAGCAGCAGGTCGTCGAAGCCTTGCAGGAGCGCGTAACTCGCGCCGACTTCATCCCTAAGGCTCCCGGCTTCCTGCTGGTCGCCCGGGATTGCGTGCACACCAACCTATCCGTCAACGAGATGATCGGTCTATGGTCCGACTTCCACGACATCAAGCGCGATGCCGTACGGCTCACCGTCATAGACGAGGCATACAGCTATCCGTGGATCACCTCCGCCGGGGCGGACGTCCTGCTCCCCAATGAGGTGGCCATCAGGCAGTTGGTCGGCGAACTTGGCCTGGGGGACCGACAAGGCGAGATAGTGTTGGCACGGGGATTGCAGGTACGTCTCTTCAGTAACAGCAGTGAGGACGTCAACTACGCCATCGCCGCACAAGCGCTATCGCAGGCGGGGTTCACGATTGCCCAAGGCGGAGTGATGGACAACGCCAGCGGCCACACGCTAGTGCTGGACTACGGCGACGGCAGCGCCGGTACCAGCCTGGCACAGGCACTCGGGCTCGACTCAGTGCAGATACTGAGACAGCCCAAGCCACCCGGCCTGGCAGAGGAACTGGCGGCCGATGTCCTGCTGTGGACGACCGGCGCCGCCGGCTAACAACGAGTTGGGGATCCGGAGGGATCAATGGCCAAGCCTGCACGTTCAGCATCGGGAGCTATCCGTCGACTCTTGCTGGTCATCGTGGCCACCGGCGTCACCGTGGCCGGGCTGGCCCTGCTCGCCGGCGGTGGCTACATGCTGATCGCCGCGCCGTCCAACACGAACCCGGCCCCCCTGCTCTCCCAGGTCTCGGCGCAGGAGCCGACGGCAACCACGGCTCCCGCCCCGGATAGCCTCCCTGAGCGGAGTGCCGACGTCGCCTCAGACAACCGGCCCGACCTGACCGCCTCCACCCCAGCCGCGACGCTACAGGCGGTCCAGGTGTACGTGCCCACCGCCACTCGCGTCATCCGCGCGACTGAGACGCCCACGCCCGTTCCGGCGACCGAACTGCCGGACACAGGCTTCGGCAGCATTCTTCAGCCCCTCGCCGGCTTCGCGCTGGTCGGGGTTGCCTTCACCGCCCATGCCCTTCGCCGGCGCTCATAGCTCATCGCCGGGCAGCGGCGATACGACAAGAGGGGGCCCCTGGAGGGCCCCCTCTTGTCGTGGGAGGTGTATCCCTAGACCAGGTTCGGTTCACCGTAGATGGACTTCAGCACTTCATGAGCCCGACTCATCTGCTCCTGATCGCCTCCATAGGCGATCCAGACGGCGCCCTCGGCCCCACTGATGCCGCCGGAGGCGACATGTGTAGCCTTAACCCCTGCCAGAACCTCTAGGGCCTCGATCTCAGTGAAGATGTCTCCCCAGAGCGGCATCATGCCCTCGCCATGGTGGCTAGGGCACTGCAGAAAGCTGACCGCGTCCATGATGCTACCCGAGATGCTCTTCTCCAGCCCCACGGGAATCATCATACGAACATGAGTGCCCACAGCCTTGCGGAGTGCTAGGCCAACCGTACCGGAACGCGGGTCGCCGATCAGGACCCCCGCCATCTGCTCTCGGTAGTTGAGGGCATTCGCCCCCTTCAGGATCAAGTCGCCCCGCTTCAGAGTCTCCACCGCCTCGGCGATGTCAACGTCGGTGCGGATGTCGCCCTTCTCGATGAGGACATCGCCGAACTCACGGCCCTCCACTGGGCGCCGGCGCAGTCCGTGGGGGAGCGTGAGCCCGCGGGCGAAGCTCAGTTTGTCAATACGCTCGTGAAGCAGCTCCTCCACTACGTAAGCGTTCGTCGTCCCCTTTATGATCAGCACACGACCCGAGGCACAGGCTTTCCGAAAGACGGGACTGGCGACCACACCGCGGGCGATGAGCCGCTTGCTTTCAGAGACTTTGAGCGCTACCGACGTTGACATCCTAAGCTCCTTGGCTGGAAAGGATTCGCTGGGCCACCTTGTGACCGTAGTCGACCGCGTAGTTCATCCCCCGATCCTCGGGGTAGATCTGCGCCATACACCCAAGCCAGAGCCCCAGCAAGGGCGTGGCGAAGTCGGGGCGCAGGCGGCTGTAGTGCCGCTCGATGACCGGTTGGGCGTAGCGGGCGCGCCATACGTTGACGGCCTCGATCCAGTCGGCACTGAAGCCGGGGAAGATGCGCTGAACGTGAGGGACGTATGAGCGCACCAATTCGTCGGCGTCCATGCGGTAGTAGGCGTCCTCAGGGTCGCAGTAACGAGTCAGGTAAACGAGGTGCGTCCCTCCGTAGGATTCCGGTCGCTGTATGTTGGTGTGCTCAACCAGGCCAACGAAGGGGATGCTGTTATCGCTGATGTTGAGCCAGTAGACGTCGCTCAGCGATCGCTTCAGGCTGAGTACGCAGCAGACGTTGGCCATATACTCGATCGAGCGCAGTTGCCGTTGGTAGTCCTCGGGCAACGACGGGGCCATATCGGCAAGCAGTGCCGGCGCCGTAGTGACGAGCACTTGGTCGAAGTACGTCTCTTGGCTGCCGGACCTCACCAGGAAGCCGCCCGCCGGCTGCGGCCGAACGTCCTCGACCGGACATCCCGTGCGCACCTGGGCTCCCAGCGACATCAGCCGCTCTTCCAATGCCTCGACCATCAGGCCGAATCCGCCGCGGAGATAGCCCAGTCTCTCCTGGCCGCCCTTCCCACGAGACCCGCCCCTCAGCTTCACCTTGTTCCAGATCCAGACGGCCGAGATGTCGTCCGCACGGTCGCCGAACTTGCCCCGAAGCATGGCAGCCCACACCTGCTCGTACACTCTTCGGCCGGAGAGGCGAGTCAGCCACTCCCTAGCAGTCATGCCCTCCAGCGGCCGCCAGTCGCCCACGAAGCGGGCCTGGAAGACCAGAAGGCCGAAGCGGATGCGGTCGAAGAACGGTAGGGGGCTGAACCGAAGCACATCGATGGGAGCCGCCAGCCGGTAGATGCGGTCAGCGTAGTACGAGGTAGTCGTGGGCTTCCACTCCATCCGATCGTCCAGCCCGAGGTCGCTGATCAAGCCGCCCACGGCAGTGTCGCTCGTGAAGATGTGATGGTAGAAACGCTCAAGGCGAGTCCCACCCACCAGGAACGAACCCGCCAGGCCGCCCAGTATCTCGTCTCGTTCGTAGAGCGTCACGCGGTAACCGGCCCGAGCTAGGTCATGGGCCGCGGTCATGCCGGTGAGGCCTCCGCCCACCACTGCTACATCCATGTCTTGCTCCCCAGGGCGCGATCGTTGTCCGGAATCCGGGACCGCATCCAGCATGGCCCGGCATCGATATTGCACCAGGTATGTGCTATCATGGCACCGGCAAGCCCGGTCATGTGCTAACGTCACTACGAGAGGTCAATTCTATGTCTTCACAGGACTTTTCGGAACTCGACCCCGACCAGGCGCCTCAGCGCAACAGGCGCGCCCTTAGGGCCGATCGCCGTAACCTACAAGCTCTCGCGATAGCCGCCGTGCCGATCGTTGTCCTGCTGGCGGTGGTGATCCTAGGCATCATGCTCGTGCGTGGTCGCTCCGGAGGCGGGACCCCCGCGGCGACCGCGACCCTGCTGCCTACCGCCAGGCCGACGGTCCTTGTCGCCGTCCAGACCACCGAGGCGACAGCCACGACGGCTCCCGCCACACCGACCATCGCGCCGACGACCGCCGCCGCTACCCAGGCGCCGACGGACACCCCCGCTGCCGCCGAGCCTACTGCCAGCCCAACGCCATCCGACGAGTTGGTCGCAGGCGCGGTAGCCGTCGTGTCCGACACTGCCGGGCGCGGTCTGAACATGCGGTCCGAGGCCAGCATCAACGCCATCGCCATCAAGGTGCTGCAGGAAGGAGCCGAGGTGACGATTATCGGCGGTCCGACTGAGGCCGACGACTTCACCTGGTTCCAGGTCCGCGACAGCGCGAACGCTGAGGGCTGGGTAGCCTCGGACTGGCTCGTCCGGGTCCGCTAGAACTCAAACCGCCCTCGGGGCGGCCGTCGCGGGATAGCGCCGCGTGTTCGGCGCTATCCCCGGCGTGGCCTCCAATCTAGCCCTTGACGACTCCCAAGGGCTGGAGTCTCGCCACGCGTAGCGCCAGCCCCGCCCCGTGCACCACCTCGACCACCCGGTGGATGTCCTTGTACGCCTCCGGCGCTTCCTCGGCCAGCCCCTTCAGGCTGCCTGCGCGCACCGAAATGCCTTTCCCCTCCAGCCGCTCCCTCAGGTCGCGAGCGTCGACACTGGACCGGGCCGCGCCGCGGCTCATAATGCGACCGGCTCCATGGCAGCTGGAGCCTAAGCTCTCCTCCATGGCCGTCTGTGTCCCCCGGAGCACGTACGACGCCGTGCCCATGTCGCCCGGTACGAGCACCGGCTGACCGACAGCCCGGTACCTAGCTGGGACCTCCGGATGGCCGGGTGGGAAGGCACGCGTGGCCCCCTTGCGGTGCACGCACACTCTCATCTCCCGTCCGCCCACCCGGTGCGTTTCCAGCTTGGCCACATTGTGTGCCACGTCGTATACAACACGCAGGTGGACGCGCCGCATAGTTGAGGGTATGACGGCCTCAAGCACTCGGCGTATCGCGTCGGTCATGACTTGCCGGTTCGCCCAAGCGTAGTTGGCGGCCGCCGACATGGCGGCCAGATAGTCTTGACCCTCAGTTGAGTTGACCGGAGCGCAGACCAGTTCCCGATCGGGCAACTGGTAGCCGAACCGCCGGGCCGCCCCTTGAAAAGCGCGCACGTAGTCGGTGCACACCTGATGACCGAGGCCGCGGCTGCCGGAGTGGATCTGCACGACCAGTTGTCCGGGACTCAAGCCGAAGGCATCAGCGGCTGCAGCGTCGTACACCTCAGCAACTTCATCGAGTTCCAAGAAGTGGTTGCCGGACCCGAGAGTGCCCACCTGATCGCGGCCCCGTTCCTTAGCCCTATCGCTGACGGCCTCGGCTCGGGCACTGCGAATACAGCCGCCTTCCTCGCAATGCTCACTGTCCTCTCGGGAGCCGTACCCCGCCTTCACCGCCCACTGGGCCCCGCCCTCGAGGACATCCGCCAGACGCGCCCGCTGCATCCGAACGTCCCCGCCTCGGCCCACCCCGGCAGGCACGGCGTGCAGCAAGGCATCCATGATCCGCGGCAGGAGAGACCTGACTGCGGCGGCATCAACATCGGCTGACAGCAAACGAACGCCGCAGTTGATGTCGTAACCTACGCCGCCAGGGGAAACGACCCCATCATCTACCGAGGTGGCGGCCACGCCGCCGATGGGGAAGCCGTAGCCCTCGTGGATATCGGGCATCGCTATCGCCGCCCCCACGATACCCGGGAGCCAGGCCACATTGACCAACTGCTCGAGAGACCTATCCGAGGCGGCCGCGCGGAGGATCTCCTCGTCGGCGAAAAGGCGCGCCGGGACCCGCATGCTCCCATCGGCGGCCCGGGGAATCTCGTAACGATAGTCGTCGAGCTTAATGACTCGCTTGAGGTCGAATGCCATCTCCGGCTCCTTTACGGGGCTACTGAGGGCCGTTCGGCCTATGTGTCGAACACGATGGTCGCGGAATAGCCGAGCGGCCCGTGCTCAATCGCCAGCCCATGGTAGGTGGCCGCCTTCACCACCGACCGCCGTTCGCCCATGGCGCCCGACCAGACCTCTGCCTCCAGTTCCAGATCGGCGGAGATGCGCACCTCTGAGCGGCAGTAGGTGTCGCCGGTGCGCTCGCTGCGGTAGATCAGCTCTGTAAGCCAGTCTACCAGCAGTGTCTCCGGATCAGGCGCGCTGAGCGCAAGGTGAAATGAACGGGTCTCGCCCGCAACCGGCCCCAATAGCGATCCGAGACCCTCCGCCGCAGCGGCGAACAGGTCCCCCAGCGTCGGTCCCCAGCAGCGCATCGCTACGTCGGCGGTGTGCTGAAGTTCCTCAAACCCACGCAACGGGCTCAACTTCGGACTCCGTCTGTAGCCACTCCTGCGCCCGCTCGACGTCGCGTCCCAGTTGCGCTACCAGCTCGTCAGCGCTGGAGAAGCGCGTCTCCCCTCTCACACGGGCCACGAAGTCGACCCTCACCTCCTCGCCGTACAGGTCGCCCTTGAAGTCGAGCAAGTGCGCTTCCAGGGTCCGGCCAACGGCGGCGAAGGTCGGTCGAACACCGACATTCACGACAGCGGCGTGGTTGGCGGCAGCGCTCCTGACTCTCGCGGCATAGACGCCGTCGGCGGGCAGTCGCTTGCGGATATCGTAGTCAACATTGGCGGTCGGGTAGCCGAGCGTTCGGCCACGGGAGTCGCCGCGCACGACGACACCGGAGACCGTATACGGCCTGCCCAGCATGGCGGCTGCCTTCTTCACATCCCCCTCGTCCAGGCTGCGGCGGACCAACGTGCTGCTAATGACCTCGCCGCCTAGCCGCCGGCGTGCCAGCACCCTGAGTCGGTAACCCAACCGGCGCCCCAGGTCGGCCAAGGCGTCCAGGCCTCCGACGCGATCATGCCCGAGGGCGAAGTCCTCGCCAACCCATACCTGTCGGGGGTGAAAGGAGTAGCTCAGCCGCTCCATGAACTCGGCGGCACTCATTGCCGCCAGTTCGGCACTGAACTCCGTGACAACTACAAGCCCCAAGCCCAGCCCCATCATGATCGCCGACCGCTCTTCAGGCAGCAGCAGATAACGCGCCGGCTGACCTCGAAGCACCACGTCGGGTGAGGGGAAGAAGGTCAGCCCGGCCGGCACTACGCCCTCCCTCTCCGCCTCGGCCACTGTCTCCCCGATGAGGGCTTGGTGACCGATATGGATGCCGTCGAAAACGCCGATAGTCATCACCGACGCCTCGACGACCGCCGTGCTCTCACCGGCCCACCGCACTACAGCTGGCCTCAAAGGGAATACTCCTGCGACAGCACTTTGTGTGGCCTCCAGAGGCCTTCAGCCTCGTCCCACCGCGCCAAACCCACAGCCACGTGAGACTCGTCCAGCACGAGGTGATCGCCTTCTGCCGTCGGAGCCGGCCCAGGGACGGGCTGACCCAGGCGCACCTTATCCACCTCGATAGCGCCAAGTCGAACAGCCGGAACATGCGGAAGGGCGGCCACCGGGTCAAGCAGGAGGCTGAGGTCTCCTTCCGCGAGGCGTCGACACGCCTCGTCCAGGGGAAGCGCTTGCTCCACGGAGAACGGTCCGGAGCGCGTCCGGCGCAGCGAAACCACGTGTGCGCCACAGCCCAAGGACAGCCCGATGCCATGCACCAGCGCTCGAATGTAGGTGCCTGCCGAGCACTTGACGGCAAGGCCCACAAGGTCAGCACCAGACCGAGACCACCGCAGGCTGTGAACGTGCACTGACCGAGGGGCAGCCCTGACCGGGGCGCCTCGTCGAGCCAGGCGATACAGCGGCTGTCCATGGACTTTGACCGCCGAGTAGGCAGGGGGCTCCTGCCACTGGGGTCCAACTTGGGCCGAGACGACCCGAGCGATCTCGTCATCGGTCGGCAGGTCGCCCTCCCAGCGAGCAGTCACCGTGCCTTCGGCATCAAAGGTGTCGGTTTGCACGCCCAGGCGCGCCTCAACCTCGTACTGCTTGTCGTGACCGACCAGATACTCGGAGAGACGCGTGGCCGACCCCAAAAGAACGAGAAGAAGGCCGCTGGCGAGAGGATCTAGGGTCCCGGCGTGGCCGACGCGCCGCTGGCCGACCGCCCGCCGCACAGCCGCCACCACGCCGTGCGAAGTGGGGCCGACGGGCTTGTCAACCAGAATCACGCCCGATACTTGTGCCATCCGTTTCCTGCCTCAAGCGGGCCAAGACCCGCGTCCTTACGTCGGCCATAGACCCAGTCACGGTGCATCCGGCCGCCTGACGGTGTCCTCCACCGCCAAACTCAGCCGCGACCGCCGCCACGTCCACTCCGGGCACGCTGCGCAAGCTCACCCCGGTAGCGCCATCCGACCGCTCGCTGAAGATCACCGCCGCCCGAGTCCCCCGGATGGACTGCAAGAAGTTCACGATGCCGGCGTCATCGTCGTCGGGCACCCCCGCCGCTCGGCGAGCCGCCAGAGTAACACTCGCGGAGACGATGTCTCCCTCCCACACTGCCCCGGAGAGTACAGCACCCCAGAGGCTCACATGGCCCACGGGCCGGCTGCCGTAGACACCGCGTGCCGCGGCGCCCAGGTCCGCTCCGGAGTCCATGAGAGCGGCGGCATCGTCCAGCGCCCTCTGATCCGTCGAGGCGATACGGAAACACTGGGTGTCCCCCACCAACCCGGCCAGGAGACAACTAGCCACGTCCTTGGTCAGGCTCAACCCAAGCGTTGCAGCAAGGCGATACACGATCTGGCAAGTCGACAGCGCCGACACATCAACGACGTTCATGTCTCCAAACAGCAGGTTGGTCGGGTGGTGATCGATGTTGATCACGAAGGCCTCAGAGAGCCGATCCGCCGCCGACCCGATGCGTCGAGGATCGGAGCAATCCAGGACGATCGCCAGGTCGAAGAGAGCAGGAGCCTCGGTGACGATGCGCTCGATGCCGGGGAGGAAGTCGGCGTCATAGGGAACGCCGTCCCGGCTCAAGAGGGTGTGCTCAGCTCCTATGCGGTCCAGGATTGCGCCGACGGCCAGGAGTGATCCGATCCCGTCTGGGTCCGGCGACACATGGGTAGCGACCAGGATGTGCCGGGCCCGGCGCAGCAACTGCTCCAGGCTACTCGCCATCCTCTTCGTCTACCCCATCCTCGTCTGCTTCAGCCTCTGCCGCCGGCGCCAGGCCGTCCAGGATGGACTCTATGCGCCGCGCCTGGTCATAGGTATCGTCCAGCCGGAAGGATAGTGTCGGGACATGGCGGAGCTGGACACGCCCGGCCAGTTCCCGACGCAGAAACGCTTCCGACTGGCGCAGCGCTTCCATCAATCCGGGTCGCTCCTCCGGCAGCACGGTCGTCACGAAGACCGTCGCCTGTCTCAGGTCGCCCGAGACGCGAACGCCGGTGACGACCGCGCCGGCCAGCCGCGGATCCGCCGCTCGCTGCTGAAGCACCATGCTCAGCTCACGAGCGACCAGATCCGACACTCGCCGCTGGCGGACGGAAGCATTAGACACCGGCAGCAACCTGCCGCATGGTGTAGGCTTCCAGGACATCTCCCTCACGGAAATCGCTGTAGCCCTCCAAGCCGACGCCGCACTCGAAGCCCTCGCGGACCTCGCGCACGTCCTCAGTGAAGCGGCGGAGCGAGGCAACAGAGCCTTCCCAGCGCACCTTCCCATCGCGATAGAGCCGCATCTGCGCGTTGCGCGCCAACCGCCCGGAGGTAACGTAGCAGCCGGCGATCGACCCGGACTTCACACCGAAGACCTGGCGAATCTCCGCACGCCCCAGCGTGACTGGCTCGTAAGTCGGCTCTGCCATTCCGGCGAGCATTCGCTCGATGTCCTCAATGAGGTGATAGATTATGTCGTAGGACCGGATCTCGACGCCTTCGCCCTCGGCCATACGGCGGGCGATAGGATCGACGGCGACGCTGAAGCCGATGATGAGGGCGTCGCTGGCGATCGCCAGGTTCACGTCCGACTCTCCGACGTTGCCGGTGGAGGCATGGAGAACCCGAACCTTGCGCCCGTCTCTCTCCAGCCCCTCAAGGGAAGTTACTACCGGCTCGATGCTGCCCTGGGCGTCCGTCTTGATGATGACGTTGAGTTCCTCGGTCTCACCCGCCTGTAGGCGTCCCAGCAGCTCTTCAAGGGTTGCCGGTCGACGCTCGGCTTGGCCGGTCCCGGCCGATTCCAGACAGTCGGCCACAAGGTCCTTGGCCTCCCGATCAGACTCGATGACACGGAAGATGCTGCCCGCCGGCGGCACGTCACTCAGCCCCATGACTTGAACCGGGGTAGAAGGCGGGGCCTCGGTGACGTTCTTTCCTCGCTCATCGAACATATTCCGCACGCGGCCCCAGACCGTCCCTACAACGATGACGTCGCCCCGGCGGAGGGTGCCGTTCTGCACCAACAGCGTCGCCAGTGGGCCACGCGATCGGTCCACGATGGACTCGATCACCGTGCCGGACGCGGTGGTGTTCGGGTTAGCGCACGTGCGGAGTTCCTCGGCCTGCAACTGAATGGCGCCCAGCAACTCATCGATGCCCTTACCACGCAGCGCCGATACCTCGACGATGAGCGTGTCGCCGCCCCACTCCTCAGGAGTGAGCCCGAGATCAGACAACTGCTGCTTCACGCGCTCCGGATTGGCCGCCGGAAGGTCGATCTTGTTCAGAGCCACCACGATCGGCACCTGGGCGGCTCGAGCATGGTCGATGGCCTCGCGCGTCTGCGGCATGAGACCGTCGTCTGCGGCCACGACAAGCACGGCCACATCGGTAGCTTGCGCGCCCCGGGCTCGCATAGCCGTGAAGGCCTCGTGGCCCGGAGTGTCGATGAAGGTGATCTTCTCGCCCTCGTACTCGGCCTGGTAGGCGCCGATGCGCTGCGTGATGCCGCCGGCCTCTGACGCCACCACGTTGGTCTTTCGGATAGCATCGAGCAGGGTGGTCTTGCCGTGGTCCACGTGCCCAAGCACGGTCACGATCGCGGGCCGAGGCAACAGGTCCTCAGCAGCCTCATTGGCGCAGAAGTCGAACTTGGTGCTCTTCGGCCGCGCCTGCTCTGCATCCTGCCCCGCGTCTTCAGGCTCAGCGGCTTCCCGCTCCTCCTGGACCTCAAAGCCCATCTCAGCCGCGACAACGGCGGCGCTATCGATGTCGATAGGCTGGTTGATGTTGGCCAGGACACCATTGGCCATGAGGATCTTGATCACGTCGATCGGGCTGGCAGAAAGCAGGGTCGCCAACTCGCGAACCGTTATGTTGTCGGGCAGTACCACCTGCGGCGCGGCCGGAGCTTGGGTCGCCGGCCGCTGAGCGGGCTGCTCAGGTTTTCGCCCTCTGCCGCCGCGGCGCCGTGGACGAGGTCCACGCCCCTCGCCATCGCTGTCCACCGTACCGAGGACATCGCTCACTCGCGATGCCCGGGGAGGCGACGCCTGTAGCGTGCGGCCGGCACTGGACCGAGTCGCATCGGCCTTTCGGGCGCTTTGTCGCATCTTCTCCGGTACTCTCATGCAGTCCCTCCGTCACCGCCGGTACTTGGCGGCACGCGTCAATCGTCTTTGCGGACCTCCGCGGAGGATCTCTCGGCGGCAAGGTTCCGGAGCCCTTCCATCAGCGCCGCCCAGTCAGCCTCCCCCACGCTGACCTGCAACGCCCGGCTCACCGCCTCTTTGGCTCTCTTGGAGGTGAAGCACTCCTCCCTGCCGCATAGGTAGGCGCCTCGCCCCGAGGCCTTGCCCCGGGGATCCAGCACCACCACCCCGTCGGGCGTGCGCACCAGCCGCATCAACGTGCGCTTTGGCGCGACTTCCCGACAGACGACGCATGTGCGCTGCGGCGCTCTCCTCCGCTGCTGCATCTGCGCCTAACCGCCCCTATCCCTCGTCCTCGCTCGACTCGGGCCCGTCGGGAGCCTCGGCGGAGGCCTCGGGCTGGGGAGGCGGCGCCGGTGGTACCGCTGGCGCCGCCCCAGCGGACGGCCCCCGCAAGATAGCTTCGGCGGCCCGCAACAGGTCCTCCTCACTCTCCGGCTCATCGTCGAGACCGATGGAGCGGAAGGCCTCCACTGTCGCCTCCGACGACGGCTTTATGTCAATACGCCAGCCGGTCAGTCGGGCGGCCAGCCGGGCGTTCTGTCCCTCCTTGCCGATAGCCAGCGAAAGCTGCCTGTCGGGCACGATAACGGTCGCGGTCCGGCCATCATCGCGCTCCTCGAGAATCACGTTGAGCACCTTGGCCGGGCTGAGGGCATTGGCAATGAACGTAGCGGCGTCGGCGCTCCATTCGATCACGTCGATCTTCTCACCGGCCAGTTCGTTGACGATGCTCTGAATGCGCATCCCGCGCATGCCCACGCAGCAACCCACCGGGTCCACGCCCGCCTGGGTAGCGACCACCGCGACCTTAGAGCGGCTGCCGGCCTCGCGCGCTATCCCACGGATCTCCACCGTGCCACTGTGAATCTCGGGCACCTCCAGCTCCAGCAGTCGCCGGAGCATGTCTTTGTGGGCCCGAGACACGATTATCTCCGGCCCCCGGCTGGTGTCCTTAACTCCGAGCACGTAGACGCGGACCCGGCTGTGCGGACGCAAGTGCTCGCCCCGGATCTGCTCTGCCGGGGGCATAACCGCCTCCGCCCGGCCAAGGTTCAGCGTCACTCCCTGCGGGCCGACGCTTTGCACGGTGGCGCTGTTGATCTCGTTCTTACGATCAGTGAACTCGGTGTAGAGAGCGTCTCTCTCCGCTTCCCGGATCCGCTGCATTATGACCTGCTTGGCTGTCTGCGCCGCGATCCGCCCGAAGTCCTTTGGCGTCGTCTCCTGCTCCATCGTGTCGCCAAGCTTGGCATCGCGCCTGATGATTCGCGCCTCCTCAAGGCTAAGCTCGGCGTCAGGATTGGTCACCTCTGCAACCACGGTCTTCTCGGTGAAGACCCGCCCTTGGCCCGTTTCCGGGTCGATGAAGGCGCGCACCTCGCCGCCGTGGTCCTTCTTATACGCCGACACCAGGGCAGCACTGATGGCGTCCATTATGACTTCGCGAGGCAGTTGCCTCTCGGTACAGAGTTCGTTTATGGCCAACATGAATTCGCTTTTCATCTCTTCCTGCCCTGCCTCCGAACCGCACGCCCCTACAACAGAAGAAGTGGGTTTGGGCCCACTTCAACGACGATGCTATACAAGCGGCATTATAGCATATCGGGCACCTTGTCGCAAAGACCTCTCGGAGGTTACGCCCGCGCGTTGCTACTGTTTCCCACGAGAAGGCGGGCCCACGGCCGTCGTGCCGGAGCCCGCCCCGTGCGCTCGTGGCTGATGCGAGCGCGTCATCTCTCGCCCTACCTAGGGGTAGATCTGGTTGCCCTCGTCGTCAGAGAGGATGATGCAGTCCACCGGGCAGCTCTCGGCCG
Source organism: Anaerolineae bacterium (assembly GCA_040768685.1). Taxonomy (GTDB): domain Bacteria; phylum Chloroflexota; class Anaerolineae; order DRVO01; family DRVO01; genus Ch71. The sequence continues at coordinate 1,250,431 of JAXGMM010000001.1, read as the reverse complement.
CCTCGCGGATAGTGTCATCATCGGCGCCGGCCGGGTTCACGACCTTCGACAGGCCCTCTTCGTCGAGCTCAAAGACATCGGGGGCGATGTCGACGCAGTTGCCGCAACCGATGCATTCCTCGCGTTCCGCTGCTACCTTCATCTGAGCCTCCACGCTCTTCTTGCCGGCAACCATCTGGTTGCCATTCGCGATGTCGAACAATACTAGGCCACCTGGGGCTCATCATCAAGTTCGGGCTCCGACGATGTTGGAGCCCGCCCGTCACCGGCCGGGTTTGACTCCAGAGGCGCCCAGGCTTGTTCGATTCTGCCGCTGGGTGGCACAGTGTCCTTGGGAACCTCACCCCAACCCCTCTCCGTAACGGAGATGGGCCTCCGGCCCCCTTCCTTCCTAGGGAAGGAGAGCAGTAGTTTCGCTCTCTGAAACCACGAGCGGGGGTTAGGTTATGCCGCGCAGGCCCATCAAGATGGGTATCCTCTCAAGACGCCCGCTCGGTGGCGTGCTCACCGAGAATCGGAAGGCCCTGGCAGCGGCGCCCCTGAGGATTGACATCTATACTCACCCCTGGTATCCTGAAGCCCGCTCGGTCCTACACAACACCCCACAGCGTCAGCAGGAGAGGTACAGTGTTGAAGCCCGTTGAAGTTACCGATAGCACCTTCGCCGACGAAGTAGAGATGTGCGATCTGCCCGTGCTCGTCGATTTCTGGGCCCCCTGGTGCGGCCCCTGCCGCATGGTTGCGCCCACGGTGGAGGAGATCGCCGCCGAGAACAGCAGCAGGCTCAAGGTCGCTAAGCTGAACGTGGACGACAACCCTCAGGCCGCTAATCGCTTCCAGGTGATGAGCATCCCGACACTGATCCTGTTCAAGGAAGGCCAGCAGGTCGCTCGCATGGTTGGCGTGCAGCCCAAGGCCAACATCATGTCCCAGGTGTCCAAGTACCTCTAGTCCCGGCCGGTTCCTCTTTCGAGAGGCAGCGTAACGCAGAGGGGAGGCCGGTCGGCCTCCCCTCTGCGTGAATGCACACTCGCGACCAAAACCCGGCGGTCAGGCATCGCCCATCAGCAGGGACCTGACATCGCCTTTGTGCTCTGCCATGAGGCGATGAAAGTCCAGCACGTCGTCGGAGTCGATCGCCGGCTCTGCTTCTTCTCCCTGAAGGCTGTCCCGAAAAACCACCATGACCATCGCCTGGGTGTCACAGCCGGGGCAGATGGCCATCAACATCCATACGCCCTCGCTGTTCTCAACCACGGTGAGGCTATCATCGCGGTAGCGTGCCCCACAAGCGCCGCACCGGATGGCCTGGACCACCTGACGCACGATGGACCGGCGCGCACCACCCTCTTCCGGTAACTCAGCTGGCATGGGCGCTCGCTCCCTAGCCTTCCCTGGTCACTGAGACCGTAACATGAGCGATGGCGACCTGCGAGAACCGTACCTCCACCCTCTTATCGCCCAGTTCGCGGATCGGTTCTTCCACAACGATGCGGCGCTTGTCCACCTCTACGCCGTGCTGGGCCAGCACCGCCTCCGCGATGTCCGCGGCAGTGACGGAGCCATACAGCTTGCCCTGTTCACCGGCCTTAGCGGCGATACTCACAGTCAGTCCGTCGAGTTGCCGAGCCGCCGCCTGTGTCTCCATCTCCTCGCGCTCGACTTGCCGGCGACGCGCCTCGCGGATCTGCTGCGCCTGGTGATGGGCGCCCTCAGTCAGGGGCACCGCCAGCCTTCGAGGTAGAAGGTAGTTGCGTGCGTACCCATCAGCGACGCGGACCTCGTCGCCCGCACGGCCAAGCTTAGGGACATCTTTGAGCAGAAGTAGATCCATGTGGGTCGACGCCTCGCTGGGTGGGATTCTCGCCATGATACACAACTGACCCGGCTGCGACAAGTCCCATCTGGGGGCTCGCAGGGTTTTTCGATTCTGCCGCTCGGCGATGCAGTGCCCTCGAGAACCTTACCCCAACCCCTCTCCGCAACGGAGAGGGGCTGCCGGCCCCCTTTTCCCCTAGGAGGGGAGCAGTGGTTTCGCTCTTTGAAACCACGAGCGGGGGTTCGGTTCCGCGCCGCGGCGTGCTCAGCGACAATCGAAGGGCCATTGGCGGGGCTCGGCGGGGCTCTTCCCGCGGGCGCCTGTCTCCCATCAGCCTGCACCCGAATTGACCCGCCCGGGCCCTGCGGTAAGATCCGGCCGGAATGGGCCCCGTCCGGTTCCGGCCCGCGGAGGTGACTGCAACTTGATCTGGACCCTCACGCTCAATGCGGTGCTCGATCACGTCTACAGTGTTCCCGAGGCCGCCTCCGACGCGGCCATGGCGGAGCGGTCGGAACACCTAGCCGCCGGGAAGGGCATCAACGTCTCCCGCGCCCTATCCGCGCTGGGTCGCCGCTCGGTCGCGGTTGTGCTCTGCGGTGCAGACACCGCGGACGCCTACCGCACCGAACTAGGCTCTCTTGGCGTCGTTCCACGACTGGTGATCGGCCTCCCACAGACTCGCCGGCACGTCACCATCCTGCGGCCCGGTACGCCTCTGCACATCCGGGAGCGCGGTCTGGCGGCGCAACCAGGCACGCCGGTGCGACTCGAGATCGCCCTTGAGGACATCGCCTCCGGAGACGACGTGGCCTTCTGCGGCAGCGCCGCGCCCGGTTTGCCGCCCGATATCCTGCCTCGTATGGTCCGGACGCTCACAGCCAGAGGGGCGCGCGTGTGGGTGGACATGTCAGGCGAGCCGCTGCGTGCGGCGCTGCGGGCAGGCGCGTACGCAGTCAAGGTGAATGCCGGGGAGATGGAGGAAGCGATCGGAGAGCCTATCCCCGACTACCGCGCCGCCGCCGCAGTAGCGCGCCGGCTGTTGGCGGAGGGAGTCACCCTGTGTTGCCTGACGCTGGGCAAGAGAGGCCTTGTGCTTGGCTGCCACGGCCAGGTGGTGCACGCGCCCGCCCCGTCGGTCGCGCCGGTGAGTACCGTCGGCAGCGGCGACGCCGTGCTGGCCGCTCTCCTGGCCGGCCGATGCGAGGGCGCCAGCGTGGCCATGCTGGCCGCTGCCGGGGCCGCAGCCGGAGCAGCCAACGCCGTGACCGCCCGCCCGGGCCGGCTTGACCTCACCCTCTACCAGGCGCTGCGGGAGTCTACCGCTCCCTTGGTTCGGCCGGTCTAGGCCGCGCGCCAAGGCTGTTACCGCGACTTGCCCGGCTTGCCACATGCTGCTAGACTCACGGAGTGCGCGTCGGCAGCAAATGCCAATAACCAGTCGCGCGGGGGTCTCTCTCTCAGTGGAAGCACAAACGTCCCACAGCCACGACGTATCGCCGGTCGATCTGGCCACCCTTCAGCCCGGCGAAGAGGTCACCGGTCGGGTAGTCAAGATCTCGAAGATCGGGGCGATCATCAACGTCGGTGGGTATCCTGCCCTCCTTCACGTCTCCGAGGTAGTGGGCCCCCGAGCCGCCCGCGGCCCCCGGCTGCAGGAGGGCGATGAGGCCACCGTCTGGATCTGCGACATTGACCGAGAGCGCAAGCGCCTTCTGGTTACGCGCAACAAGCCGCCCAGCAACCCCATAGCCTCGCTGAAGGTGGGCGCCACCGTTTCCGGCAAGATCGTCCGCCTCACCAAGTTCGGCGCATTCGTCGACATCGGCGCCGAGAAGGACGGCCTCATTCACATCAGCGAGCTCGCGCACACCCGCGTTGAGGAGCCCGCCGAAGTGGTCCAGGTTGGTGAGCAGGTCGAGGTCAAGGTACTGGCCGTCGATCAGGAGAAGGGCCAGGTCAGCCTCAGCCTGAAGGCGACCACCCCGGAGCCGGTCACCCGCTTCCAGTCCTCCCGCGAGGACAAGCCGGTACTGACGCCGATGGAGGCCGCCTGGAAGGAAGCCTTCTCGGACGACGATCCTAGCCGCCGCAGTCGTCCTCCCAAGCGCAAGCGTCGCCAGCGGGAGCGCGGAATGCCGAAGGGCGAAGAGCGAGAGGACCTACTGCTGCGCACACTGCGGTACCGCAGCTAGAACAAGCTCACAGAGCAGAAGCCCCGCGGCGCCCCCACGGGGGCGCCGCTTTCTGTCGCCGAGCAGTCGCCGCCGCCTAGACAGCCGTCTTCAGCGCGGCGAGCGCTCGTGCAAGCTCCCCTGCCCCGAAAGGCTTCGCCAAGACGGGCTGGCCGACGGCGCGGAGAAACTCCCCGGTCTCAGAGCTCGCCGTGTCTCCAGTCACGAACACCACCCGGTCGGCCTGGGCGGGGAATTCGGCCTTCATGCGCTCCCAGAGGGCGGCCCCGCTCATGCCCGGCATGCGCACATCGGATATGATGACATCGAACTCAGCGTCCCGCAGCAGCTCGAGGGCGTCAGCGGCGTTTGAGACCGCCTCCACCACGCACCCCCTCTTGGTCAGGAGGCGATTGAGGACGGCAGCCACGGCCGTCTCGTCCTCCACAATCAGCACCTTCAGGCCCGCGGGAATCTCGACGGCCGACTCGCTAGGCTTCTCTGGTGCTGCGGCTACGCTCTGAACCGGCAGCTCGATGTGGAAAGTAGCTCCCGCGCCGGGAGCGCTGTCCGCCCAGATCCTCCCGCTGTGCGAGCTCACGATCCCGTAGCAGATCGACAGCCCAAGGCCGGTGCCCACGCCCACCTCCTTGGTGGTGAAGAAGGGGTCGAAGAGCTTACTTGCGACCTCCGCTGCGATCCCCGGCCCATCGTCCGCGATGGAGACGCGGATAGTCCCGGGCCTGACCACCCGAGTACTGATGTGAATAGTCCCGCGGTCGCGCTCACTTCGGATCGCCTGGTGCGCGTTCATGATGATGTTGAGAAAGACCTGCTGCATCTGCGAGTTGTCCACCGCGGTGTACGGCAAGTTGGGGTCGAGATCGCTTACCACGGTGACGTTGTCGACACGCAGCTGGTAGGCCTGAATCTCCACCGTCTGCGTCAGGATGTCGTTGAGGCTCACCAACCGTCGCTCGCTCGACTGGCGGCGGGCGAAGGTGAGCAGGTTCCGGACTATATGGCGAGACCGCTCGGCGGAGCGAAGGATGTTGTCCAGGTCGCTTATCGCCTGCTCATCGGTCGTCTCCGCCCGAAGCAACTCGGCGTATCCTATGACCGCCGTCAGCGGGTTGTTCAGCTCGTGGGCGACACCGCTCACCAACTCACCCACGGCCGACAGCTTCTCCGCTTGTACCAATTGGGCCTGCATCTCCTGCAGCTTACGCATCTCGGCTCGAAGGTGGTCGTAGAGGTCGGCGTTCTCCATGCCGACGCCGATCTGGCCCGCAAGGGTCGCTGCGATCTCGACGTCGTCTCGACTGTAGAGGGCGTCTTTCCGCTTCTGCCCGAGCATGACAATGCCGCGCAGAACGCCTTTGACGATCACCGGCACCCACAGTGCCACGCGCTCGTCCTCCAGGAGGGACCTCTCGAGTGAGTTCAAGTCCTTGGCCGGGATCCGGGTCTGCAACGCCTCGCGGGCGAGGGGACGTTCATGGCGTGCCAGGGTGGATGCCAGAGGGCCGTCGACAGCCAACTCGCGTCGAGGGTCGCGGTCCGCTGCCTCTCCGCCCTGGATGGCCTCCAGCACAAGGGATTCGCTGCTTGTGCGCGTGCTCAAGAGCGCAGCGCCGATCAGGTTCATCCGGCTGCAGAGAGTCTCGACTACGATCTTGCCCAACTCATCGCGACTCACCGCCTGCGCCAGGTCGCGAGATATCTCAGAGACGATGGACTGGTAGTCATAGGCCCGACCGTAGAAAGCGCTGAGAACCAGCCGCCGCGAAGCCTTGGACACCGCCGTATTGCCCACTGCGGCAATGACAACGCCCACCATAATGCCGGCCCTGAGTGCTCGTTCGCCGCCGTCGGGCCACACCATGATAGTGAGCCAGACAGACCCGAGAAGCACGAACATGAGGAAAGCCCCGCCGATAGCGGCCGTCGATACGCTCGGCAGGACCGATTCCAGCCTCCCAAAGCGACGTCGAGTGATGGAGAAGCCGTGGTAGACCGGTAGGAAGGTCAGGAACAGCAAGGCGAGTTCCGGGGAGACGTCGGCCCTGCCCAGCACGATCCGCGGCACCAGATAGAGCCCGAGAAGGGGCGTAACCGCCAGTACCAGACCGAGAAGCGATATGCGCGTGGCCGCGCGGGCGCTCGCGTTGGGAGACTTCTCGAAGGACCAGACGATTATTGCCACGCTCATCGTCGCGTTCAGTAGGAGCACCGGCATGCTGATCCGATAGGCGACGTAGCCGAGACCTCCCAGCAAGGCTGGGGCGGGCAGAAACACGACAGGCAGTAACAGAATCCCCGCCACCACCACAGACGCCCCCCGAACCGCGCGCATGGGGGTGCCATCGCAACAGAGTGGGAAGCTGCTGGCCATGTAGAGGCTAGCCGGAGAGATAAGCGCCACTGATGCCTGAAAGCCCCGAATTGCCCAGTCATGGTGGAGTCCCGAGGCCGTGCCGCAGGCGATCGTCGCCGCCAGCAACTGGTAGAACAGCGTGAAGAAGACCCCGGACCGAGACCGCCGAGCGCCCACCGTGAAAGCTAGGCTGAGCACCGAGAACAGCAGTGCGGTGGCCAGGTTGACGAGCCTGATGCCTAAGTGCCTCAGCGGCATCTCGCCGAGGACGATCTCCAGCTCCACCAGCGAGTCGCCCCGCCTGACGGTAACCGCGAGGGTCGAGCCCGGGCCGCCGGAGTGAAGCGGGATCTTCGCCGCCGGCTCGACCCCATCAAGGCCTACGACCACATCCCCCACAAGCACTCCGGCCTTCTCCGCCGGCCCACCCGGCTCCACCCTGACGACCTCGAAGCTGGAGTCTATCCACTCCATGCCGTCCCAAGGGGCCCCAATCTGGGCCCTTATGCACATGGTGATGAGCACCAGCACCGGCAGAGCCACCAGGATGCTCAGCCAGTCCAGCGCCGGAATCACCTCCCGGTGCGGAGTCGGGAGTCGCTGTATCCCCGCCACCGCCCCCTTAGCTCGGTCGATCATGCCCGGTCACCGGATCCAGCCAATCGATCGTCGCGCCCAGTGCTACCCACCCGGCACTGTGCCGGTCCAGGCAACTCGACTCAAGAAGCTCTCGCGCCCGCAGCGCCCTCGCCGAGGCCTCGATTCTCAGATAGCGCACAGCACCCATCTCCTCCAGCTTGCCGAACAGCGATGTCACAGCGCCGGTTGCGCCCGACCGCGCCGCACCCAGCAGGGCCTTAAGCTCCTGCTCGTCGTCGCCTTCCATCACCGACAGTCCGAAAGCGATCGGCATGGAGTGGCTGGCCACGTCCCGGGCATCTGCGGACTGCATCCCGATCAGGTCGTCAAGCAACTGCACCATCTCCCCGATGCACTGGCCGACCTCCGCCAGCACCGCCGCGGTCGCCTCCGGCGCTCCGGCGCTTAGGGCCCCAGCCGAGCAAGCGAGAGAGAAGGGCCTGCCGCCCTTGGCGATCAGCACCTTCCAGGCCCAGTCGAGGACGTCGGTCGCTTGGTCGTACAACATCCCCAGCTCCTGACCAGCGGCCACTTCCAGACCCTGGCGGTAGAACCGGCGAGCCAGAGCATTGCGCAGGCCTGATTGGCCGTCGCCCCGGCCCGCCAGGCAGGTGCCGGAAGCGAACAGGAGGCCGGTCGCCAGGTTCAGCGCAGTGTGCATCTCCGTAGCCGGTCCCAGTATGCACGGATCGCCATCTTGTAGGTCGTCGAGCAGTTTGGCCGCGAGATACAGTCCGGCCCAAGCCGCCGCCGCGTCAATAGTAAGATCGGCAGGAGAGCCGGCAACTTGAGCGGACCACACCGGCAGCATCACCGGAAAGTCCCGCACTATCGCTTTCTGCCACGCTCTCTCCGCCAAAGGCAGAAGCACGGCAGGACACGGACTCGGAACGTCGGCCAAGGCGGCCAGCAGCCGCTGTCCGATAGCCTCTCGATCTTCTGCACTCAGCATCAACATGGCCCTCCAAAAGAGCGCCCCCGCTCCTGAAAAACCGCGCCGGTAAGCCGATACGGGTCGGCCTACCGGCGCCGGCAGCGCAAACGACTCCCGTGCGCCGCGACCAGTCTACTCCTCGGCAGCCACCCCCTCAGCCGCGGATGGGCCGTTACTGCCCACCAGGGACTTCCACTCTCCGTGGAGCCCTTCCTCAGTAACACCGTAATAGTAGTGGCCGACGCCCGACGCGTCTAGCTGGGCGAGGTTGTACTTGGTCCGATTGCCTCGCTTGTACGCCTTCCAGACGCCAAGATCGCCGGTCCATTGCACGGTCGGGGCCTGCTTCATCGTCTTGTCATGCTCCTTGATGGCGTAACGCCACAAGCGGCGCGCCGACTCCTTGGTCACGTCGGTGACGACGCTGCGGTTACGGAGGTCTCGCAGGGTGTGATAGCGAACGCCCTTACGCTCCTCAGCACTGACCACCTCCACGCCGGTGCGTGGCGGCGCCACCCGGAAGCTTGGGCCGGACTGCTCCTTCTTGCCGTTCCCTCGCCCGCCGGCTGCTTCTTCTGCGGCAGTCTGGCGCGATATGATCTGCACGATCTCGTCCCTAACGGCCAGGCTAGTCTCGGTCTCCTGGCGGACGTAGATCTTGCTTCCGTCCAGCGTGTAGGGCTTGGCGGGACCGACAGGGACCGCAATCCGCAACACCGGCTTGCCCTTGCTCTTGAGCGACGTTATCTCCACGTCGAGGGCGGGAGCAATGCGGCGCTGGATGTCGGTCTTCAGAATGCCGATGGCCTCGTCCGGGCGCTCCACTCCCCTGGGATCTGCCGATGCTTTCGCCGAGACTCCGACGTACACCGTGCCACCGTTCGTGTTGGCGAACGCCACTACGTCCCGGAGCACGGCGTGCAGACGACCGCCTCTTCTGCCCATGCCCTCGTGGAATGATTGCACGATGCTGGGGCCCGCCTCACGCGCGGCCTGCACGTGGTCGAACGGTTCGCGCGCCGCCCGATAGGGCCGCATTCGCGTGAAATCGGTCCCCTCGAAGACGGCCTTGAGAGCGGCGAAGCTTACACTGGGGAGCTGCACCTCCATGGCACGGCCACCCACGCCGAACTGCGTGCGATCGGCAGGATCGTCATCCAGTCGATGGCAGTCCGATCCCTGAATGATGTGCATACGCCGCGGGTACTCCGGACGCGAGCCGTTGAAGAACTCCGCCGTTCGCTGCCGGCGGGTGCTCTCCAGGTCGGTCACCTCAAGCGCGTGCAGGTTCCGGTCCTGGGTAAAGGCGATCTTAGTCTGACCACCGAAGTTGAGCCCCTGCAACGCCACTCCATGGGTGGAGTTGGCGTGCGCGGCGATGACGATGGCCCCCGCCTCTCGCATCATGCGGTAGACGGTCAATACGTCGACGGTGGCGCCCACCTCGCCGGTGCCCACATCGATCCGATCTGCCGGGATGCCCATGTTCAGCAGGAGATGCTCCAGGTCCCGAACGGTGGTCTCCTCGGAGAAGACCCCCAGAATATGGAACCCGAAGGTTGCCGTGAACTCCACCGCCGGCAGCACAAGGATCTTGCGCAACAATCTCCGGTACTCGTACAGGTAGTCCTTCTCCATGCCCTGGAGCCGGCCCAGGTTCTCCAGCAGTTCGAGGTCCCGAACCTCGCTCAGCATCTCGGCGTATCCGCGAACCGTGTTATGGTCCGCCAGTGCAATTATGTCGAGTCCCTTCTCCTCTGCCTTCTTGAGAATGTCGAGATAACTCACACCCGGCTGCCGGTAGCACTCCGATGCCGGTGTGTGCAAGTGCAGGTCAAATCGATACCAATCCATTCGCTCCTTCTTCGTACCTAACTGGGGGCCCTACCATAAGTGGGCGCCGGCCCCCTTCGGTCTAGACTTCTGATGACAGTGCCGTGGCAAGAGCGTCCTCGACTCGGTCCACTAAGACAATGCGCATCTGCTCACGAACACCGGCTGGGATGTCGTCCAGGTCTTTCTCGTTGCGGGCCGGTAGGACCACTGTCGACAGTCCGGCTCGGTGTGCGGCCAGCACCTTCTGCTTGATGCCGCCCACCGGCAGTACCTGACCCCTCAGGGTCACCTCGCCGGTCATGGCCACGTCGCCGCTGATCGGTCTTCCGGTGAACAGCGACACCATAGCCGCGGTCATCGTGATCCCGGCCGAGGGTCCGTCCTTCGGGACGGCGCCGGCGGGGACGTGGAGGTGGAGGTCGCTCTTGCGCACCAACTCCTCTTCCACGCCCAGTTCCTGGGCATGCGATCGGACGTACGTAAGGGCCGCCTGGGCCGACTCGCGCATGACCTCGCCCAGTTGCCCGGTTAGGGTCAGTCGTCCGTCGCCGGCCATCCGCGCCGCCTCGATGAATGTGATATCCCCGCCCGCCGAGGTGACGACCAGTCCGGTGGCCACGCCCGGTATCTGAGTGCGCTCGGCCGACTCGTGGTAGTACACAGGCTTGCCTAGGTACTCGACCAGGTCCTCGGCCCGCACCAGGGTGGTTGCGTCGGCGCGGCCGGCCCCGACCTCAACCGCCACCCGGCGCGCCACGGCCCCGATCCTCCGCTCAAGCTCGCGCACGCCCGCTTCCCGGGTGTAGCGGCGAATGATCAGGCGCAGCGCCTCGACGTCGAACTCGAGCTCGCCCGGCCGGAGCCCGTTCTCAAGAAGCTGTCGCCGCACCAGATACAGCTGGGCGATGTGAAGCTTCTCCTCTTCGGTATAGCCGTCCAACTCGAGGATCTCCATCCGGTCGCGCAACGGCTCAGGGACGGGGTCCAGCAGGTTGGCGGTGGTGATGAACAGTACCTGCGACAGATCGAACGGCACGTCGAGGTAGTTGTCGCGGAACTCGGCGTTCTGTTCCGGGTCTAGGACCTCCAGTAGGGCCGAAGCCGGATCGCCCCGAAAGTCCCGCCCCAACTTGTCCACCTCGTCGAGCATCATCACCGGGTTGCGAGTTCCCACTCGGCGCAGGGCTTGAATGACTCGGCCCGGCATCGCCCCGATGTAGGTTCGCCTATGGCCCCGTATCTCCGACTCGTCGTGCAGCCCGCCCAGCGACGTACGAACAAACTCGCGCCCCATAGCGCGCGCTATTGACCGCCCCAGTGACGTCTTGCCCACGCCCGGCGGCCCCACAAAACACAGGATGGCTCCTTCTCGCTCGCGCCGGATCAGGTCCGGCGCCTCCTCGCTCGGCTCTCCCTCCTGCTTCCGCTCGGAGCGTAGTTTCCGCACCGCCAGATACTCGACGATACGATCCTTGATCTTCTCAAGGTCATAGTGGTCCTCGTCCAGCACCTGACGCGCGTGCTCCAGGTCGAGCCTGTCTTCGGTTGTGATAGACCAGGGGAGCCCGGCCATCCACTCCAGGTAGCTGCGAATCACTCCGTACTCGGCCGCCGCCGGAGGCAGACTGGCGAGCCGGCTAAGCTCCCGCTCGGCCTCTCGCGCCGCCTCCTCGGGCAGTCCGGCCTTCTCGATAAGCTCGCGCAGCCGCTCGGATTCTGCCGTCTGCTCATCCGTCTCGCCCAGCTCGCGCTGGATGGCCTTGAGCTGCTGGCGCAGGAAGTACTCGCGCTGCGTCTTCTCCATCTCGGACTGCGCTTCCGACTGGATCTTGCGCCCCAGTTCCAGCACCTCGAGCTCGCTGTTCAGCACCTCTGTCAGGCGCCGGAGCTTATCCTTGACGCTGTCCATCTCCAGGATGGCCTGGGCATCCGCCGGCTGCATCTGCGCGCTGGTCGCCACCAGGTAGGCCAACTGGCGATTGTCGTCGACGTTCATCGCGGCGACCGAGAGTTCCTCGGGCAGATATGGTACCAGCGACACCAGCCGCTGGAACTGAGAGACCACATTGCGGGCTAGAGCCCGCGTCTCCACGTCGTCCTCCACGGTCTCCGGCAGGGGCTGCACGAGGGCTCGGGGGTACGGGTCCATTCCCAGGAACTCGACCACCCGGTACCGGTCCGTGCCCTGCACCATCAGGCGCAGGCTGCCGTCAGGCTGCCGGATCATGCGGGCCACCATCACGGTGCTGCCCACTTCGTGCAGATCCTCAGCAGTGACCTCGCCGCTCTCGTCATTTCCGCCCCGGCGCAGCAGAACCATTACCGGGCGGCGGTTCACCACCGCTTCGTCCACGAGACGCACCTTCGCCGGGTCGGCGATCCCCAGGGGCCTCACAGTGGCCGGGAAAACCACCATATCGGACACCAACACGCCCAGCTCGATCGGTTCGGCTGCTTCCTCCTCGGCTACCTGGTGGCCGTCGTCAGTCATCGCATCCTGTATGGTCTCGACGTCTACCGCACTTGTCGTGCTTTCCTCAAGCTCCAGCTCAGGAGCCTTGTTCTCGCTACTCTGACTCATAACCTAGAACTCTCCGCGATCATACGGCCACCGGCGTGGCTGCGTCATTCAAGCTCATCCGCCGATTCGGCGGTATCATTCACCCTCACCCTAACCGTGCCCGACTTGGGCACCCGAATCAGCAGAAAGCCGGCCTGGTACTCCGCCCGTATCCCGCGCACGTCCGCTCGCCGCGGTAGGACCGCGCGCGTCTCAAAGGGGCCGTGCGATATCTCCATGCGGTGATACCCGACCTTCTCCTGATTGTCCTGCCGGACCCCTGACACTGTGAGGACCCGCTCGGCGAGCTGGATGTTCACCTGAGACGGGTCCACTCCCGCCAACTCCACCCGGACCACGATCTCCCCTGCGGTCTCGTAGACGTCGGTCGGTGGCTGCCAGACGGCGCGGCTACCTGCGTTCCATGCCATCTCCAACGGACTCCCATACCATTCGCCGGCCGCCGCCGGCGCAGTCTCCCAACAAGCAGCGCACTCTGTGCCTACAAGGCTTCACGCGGTGCTCGTTCGGGTTGTTTCCTAATCCCTACTAGTGTAGCATTCTTATCAATTCTTCTCAATATGCGGCTTTGGCCAAGAAACGGCCCAGAAGCGGCGTCGACCATCCCTCTACGGGCTGGTCAAGTGGGGCAGGTCTGCCCTATCCTGACCGCGCTCGGCGGTGGTCCGCCGCGCTTACTGTACTGAACTCGTCCACGGGAGGACATGGCACATATGAAGGCGGGTACTAACCTGGAGGCTGTCCTCGCTGCGCGTCGCTTTGCCGTCACCGGGGAGCTTGGTCCCCCCAAGGGAGCCGATGCCGAGGTAGTGAAGCGCAAGATCGAGCTGCTGCGCGGCTACGTTGACGCCGTCAACCTGACCGACAATCAGACAGCGGTGGTGCGCATGTCCAGTGTCGCGGCTGCTGTCCTAGTGGTTCAGGGTGGGCTGGAACCGGTGATGCAGATGACCGTGCGGGACCGCAACCGACTGGCCATAGAGGCCGACGTGCTGGGCGCCTATGCCTTGGGCATTCGCAATATCCTGTGCCTCTCGGGAGACCACCAGTCCTTTGGGAACCACCCACAGGCCCGCGCCGCTCAGGACATCGACTCCATGCAGCTCATCAAGACCATGCATGACATGCGCGAGCTCGGCATATTCATCAACGGCGAGACGATGGAGGGGCCTCCGCGGATGTTCGTCGGGGCCGCAGCCAATCCCTTCGCCGAGCCCTATGACTACCGGCCGCACCGGCTGGCCAAGAAGGTGGCCGCGGGCGCCGACTTCATCCAGACCCAGCTCATCTACAACGTGGACCGCTTTCGGGAGTTCATGGCCCGCGTGGTCGACCTGGGCCTGGCGGAGAAGGTGTACATCCTGGCCGGCGTGGGGCCCATTAGGTCCATCGGCGCCGCCAAGTACATGGCCGAGAACGTCCCCGGCCTTGAAGTGCCGGATGAACTGGTGAAGCGCATCAGCGACACTCCTAAGGCCAAGCGCGCCTCGGAGGGAATAAACATCTGCGCCGAGATCATCCAGCAAGTGCGTGAGATCGATGGCGTTGCCGGCGTGCACATCATGGCGATCGAGTGGGAAGAGGCGGTCAAGGAGATCACCGGCCGCGCCGGACTCCTGCCGCGCCCCGAACCTGTCATCCAGCCGGCCTAGCGCCGGCGCGCGAAACGTGGCGCCGAGAGGCCCCGTGCGGTAAAATTGGCATCGATTCGCGCCGTCGGCAGGCCCGATCGGCGGCCTCGGGGAGCGCTTGGCCGCGACTGCACCGGCTGAGTGTAAGCCGCCGAGACGGAGTGCTCTCTGTCTACGGTGAGATGCTGTTTCGCAAGGACGCGGGCCGGCTCAGGGCCCGCGTTCACTTTTCGCCAAGGGCACTATCTCGGGAGGCACGATGATTGACCTTCGGAGTGACACTGTCACCCAGCCCACACCAACCATGCGGCGCGCGATGGCCGAGGCGGAACTCGGCGATGACGTGTTCGGCGAGGACCCCACGGTCAATCGCCTGCAGGAGCTGTCGGCCGAGCGCCTGGGCAAGGAAGCCGGCCTTCTCGTGGTGAGCGGCACCATGGGCAACCTGGTTAGCTGCCTGACCCATTGTCAGCGTGGCGATGAGATGATCCTGGGTGACAAAGCTCACATTCACCTCTTCGAGGCCGGTGGCGTCTCGGCGCTGGGCAGCATTCACCCGCGCACGGTGCCCAACCTCCCCGATGGATCGCTCGACCCGAACGACGTGCTGGACGCTATGCGTGACCCGTCGAACGTGCATCACCCCAAGTCGCGGCTCTTGGCGCTGGAGAACACCCACAACCGCTGCGACGGCGCGGCCGTCCCGCTGGCGAAGATGGACGCTCTCGGAGCGTTGGCCCACGAGCACGGCCTGGCAGTGCACCTCGATGGGGCGCGCGTGTTCAATGCCGCCGTCGCCCTCGGCGTTCCCGCCTCTCGCGTTGTGCGGGAGTGCGACTCAGTGCAGTTCTGTCTCTCCAAAGGCCTGTCGGCCCCGGTGGGCTCGATCATCGTGGGCAGCAAGGCCTTCATCCAGGAAGCGCGTCGCTGGCGCAAGGCCGTAGGCGGCGGCATGCGTCAGGCGGGCATCATCGCTGCCGCCGGCATCGTCGCCCTCAACGAAATGGTGGATCGTCTCGCCGAGGACCATGCCAACGCCAAGCGCCTGGCAGTCGGCCTGGCCGAGTCCCCCTACTTGGACATCGACCCGAGCCTATACCACACCGACATCATCTACTTCACCCTCGGCAGCGGCTCGCCCCACAGCCCGCAGGCCTTCCTGGCTCGGCTCAAGGAGCGAGGCGTGCAGGTATCGTCGCCGACCGGCGCCAAGTTCCGCGCCGTGACCCACTACGGCATCAGCCAAGCCGACATCGACTCCGCCATATCGGCCATCACCGCTGCCGCTGCGCCCTAAGCGAAGGGAAAGCCCAATGCCCGGACGAATCGACCTGCACGCGCACTCCATCTTCAGCGACGGCGAGCTACTGCCCGGCGAAGCGCTCCGGCGAGCTGTCGCCCTCGGTTACGAGTCGCTCGCCCTGACCGATCACTGCGACGCCTCCAACATCGACTTCATCATCCCGGCCATGGTCCGCTTCGCGCGTGAGCAGGCCCACCGCTATCCCATCACGTTCCTGGTCGGGGTGGAGCTGACGCATGTCCCACCGGCCATGGTCGCTCCCCTGGCGGCCGAGGCGCGCGGCCTCGGGGCTCAGATCGTGGTGGTCCACGGAGAGACGCTGGTAGAGCCGGTGGAACCGGGCACCAACCTGGCGGCGGCCTCCTGCCCCAATGTGGACATCTTGGCGCACCCAGGGCTCATCGATGACGAGACGGTGCGGGCGGCAGCGGCCAACGGCGTCCATCTGGAGATCAGCGGCCGCAAGGGCCACGCCTTCGGCAACGGGCGGGTCGCCCAGCGAGCCCTGCGGCTGGGGGCGAGGCTGGTAGTAGACTCCGACACGCACGGCCCTTCGGACATGTTCGGCTTGGCCCATGCGGCCGCCGTGGCCGCCGGAGCCGGACTGGACGAAGCCCAGGTGCAGGCGGCCATCGTGACCAATCCGGCCGCCCTGGTGCGCCGCTGTCTGGATCGCTACCCCATTACGGTGAGCTGATGACTGCGATGCCCTTCCGGGTCGCCTACGACGCCGCGACGGCGCGGGACGCCATACTGCGCCGCGAGCCCTTGGGCGCCGCGCCCCTACCGCCCCGGGTGCAGCAGCGGCTCGACTCTCTGTTCGGCGGTCCCACCACCGCCGAGGAAGCGGTGCGGCGCATCATCGAGGAAGTTCGCCAACACGGGGACACCGCCCTGCGGCAGTACTCCCTGAGCATCGAGGGCGTCGGCCTGGACTCCATCGAGGCGCCACAAGCGGCTCTCCGGTCTGCCCTTGAGCAGATCCCAGAGTCACTTCGTGCCGCCCTACAGACCGCCGTCGATAGAGTGCGCGCCTTCCACGAGCGCCAGCCGCGGCAATCCTGGCTGCACTGGGAGGAAGACGGCGCCTTGGGTCAGATGGTGCTGCCCCTTGAGCGCGTGGGCGTGTACGTCCCTGGGGGGACGGCCCCGCTGGCGTCGTCGCTCATCATGGCGGCCGTGCCCGCCCAGGTTGCCGGCGTGGAAGAGATCATGGTGTGCACGCCGCCGGAGCGAGCTACCGGACTACCGCACCCGGTCGTGATGGCCACCGCCGCCTTGCTCGGCCTGGAGCGCGTGTTCACGCTGGGCGGCGCCCAGGCCGTCGCCGCCCTTGCTCTCGGCACGCAGAGCGTACCCCGGGTGGACAAGATCGTCGGGCCAGGCAACGTGTTTGTTGTGCTGGCCAAGAAGGCCCTCTATGGGACCGTCGGGATTGAGAGCTTGCCCGGCCCCACGGAGACCCTGATTGTTGCGGACGAATCCGCCGATCCGGCCACCGTGGCAGCGGACATGCTGGCGCAGGCCGAGCACTTGATGGCCAACGCCATAGTCCTCACCACCGCCGAAGCTCTGGTGCCGGCGCTCGCCCTCGAGGTGGAACAACGGCTCTCCGCGGCCGGCGCCGAGGAGGTGCGCGAGTCCCTGCACGTCCGGGGAGGGGTGGTCGTCTGCCGGGACCTCCAAGAGGCGATGGCGCTGGCCAACGAGTACGCCCCCGAGCACCTATGTCTGCTGGTGCAGGACCCTTGGGGGCTCTTGCCGTCGGTGCGACACGCGGGGGGCGTCTTTCTGGGACAGTGGTCCTCGGAAGCCTTGGGAGACTACGCCATAGGCCCGTCGCACATCATGCCTACCGGCGCCACGGCCCGCTTCGCCGGCCCGGTCAACGTGTGGGACTTCGTGAAGATCACCAGCGTGTTCGCCGCCGGGCCGGCCACAGTCCGTCAGGTCAGCGCCGCGGCGGCCGCCCTGGCGCAAGCGGAGGGGCTCACCTTCCACCGCGACGCGATACTCCATCGTGGAGGCACTCCAACTGACTAGCCTAGCTGGGCAAGACGATCGCCTCAGCCGCTTGCTGCGGCCCGACATCGCCACCATGGAAGAGTACACGCCCATCGTGCCCTTCGAGGTGCTGTCGCGCCGCCTGGGACTGCCCGTAGAGGCCATCGTCAAGCTGGACGCGAACGAGAACCCCTATGGGCCGGCTCCCTCCGTGTACCGGGCCCTCGCCGCCTGCCGGCGGTACAACATCTACCCCGACCCCGAGCAGACCCTCCTGCGGGAGGCCATCGAGCCGTACATCGGCCTCAGTCGCGATCACATCGTCTTCGGCAACGGCTCGGATGAACTGATCGACCTGACGATGCGCCTGTTCGTCTTCCCGGGGGATGTGGTCGTCAGCTTGCCGCCGACCTTCGGCATGTACTCCTACAACACCTCCCTTTGCGCCGGGCAACTGGTGGAGGTTCCGCGCCGCTCCGACTTCTCGGTGGACGTAGAGGCGGTGGAGGCGGCGGTGGCGAGCCATCGCACCCGAGCCAAGATGCTCTTCGTCAACTCGCCCAACAACCCCGACGGCAGCACCATCTCCGCTGAGGATCTGGAGCGGCTGCTTCGGCTGCCGCTCGTGCTGGTGCTCGACGAGGCCTACGCCGAGTTCTCCGGCCGGAGCTTCGTCTCCTGGGTACCCGACCACTGGAACCTGGTAGTGCTGCGGACCTTCAGCAAGTGGGCCGGCTTGGGCGGACTCCGCATCGGCTATGGCGCCTATCCGCTGGCCATGGCGAAGCATCTATGGAAGATCAAGCCGCCCTACAGCATCAACGTTGCTGCTCAGGAGGCCGTGCTGGCCTCGCTCGAGGAGCGCGACTACTTGCTAGCCAACGTGGCCCGCATTGTGGCCGAGCGCGAGCGGTTGGCCTGGGCCCTGGCCGAATTGCCCAACGTGCGCCCCTATCCGAGCCAGAGCAACTACATTCTCTGCCGGGTGGCGGGCGTATCGTCGCTGGCGCTCAAGCAGCATCTCGAGAATCAAGGTATACTAGTTCGTTACTACAGCAAGCCTGGCCTCTCCGACTGCATTCGCATAAGCGTGGGGAGACCGGAGCAGAATGACGCCGCCGTAAGGGCTCTGCGCACGTCGCTAGAGTCGCTCTCGGCGATGCACGCCAGTCAGGAGTAGCATAGATGGGTCTTGTCACACCGCTGACGGTTGCCTGCCCTGCTTGCGGGCACCGCTTCACCCAGGAAGTCCACCAGTCGGTCGACGCGCAGAAGGAGCCGGCTCTCAAAGAGCTGTTGGTCCAGGAGCGCCTGAACGCGACGGCCTGCCCGCAGTGCCGCAGTCAGGTCGTCCTCAGTGCACCGATCCTCTACCACGACGCCAGTCGCTCGGTGTTCGCGCTCTTCATGCCCATGGGGATAGCGCAGTCCGACGTGCAGCAGCAGCAACTCGTAGGCTCGATGACCAACCGCTTCATGGCCTCGCTGCAGCCCGAGGAGCGCCGCGGCTACATGCTCCAACCGCGCATGTTCCTCACCTTGCAGAGTCTGGTGGACGACATCCTTATGGGTGACGGGCTCACGCGGGAGCAGATCGACGCGCGCCGGCAGCGCACTGTCCTCCTGGAGCAGTTGCTGTCTTCGCAGACCATGGAAGCCCTGCAAGGCGCCATCGACGCCAACATGGAGCAGTTTGATGACGCCTTCTTCGACGTCCTCGATGGGTGGATCGCTCAGGCCGAAAGCGCCGACGACCAGGAGACGTTCACGGCGCTCTCCGCCCTGCGCCAGGAGATCAGCGCTGCGGTGAACCCCGAGGAAGCCGCGGCCAACATGGCCGAACTGGAAGAGCAGCGACGGGAGCTCCTGGATGTGCTGCTCAACGAGCGCGACGAGGAAAGGCTGAGGAGCGTCGTGAGAGCCGCGCGGCCGCTGCTCGACTACTACTTCTTCCTGCAGATCGCCGATCGGATCGAGCAGGCCGAGAAAGACGGCAACGAGATCGAGGCTCGCCGCCTCACCAAGGCACGGGCCGCCATCCTTCAGATAATGGACGACCTCGAGGAGCAGGACCGCAAGGCGCTGACCGAGGCGGCCGAGTACCTGCGGGGAGCGCTCTCCCAGCCCGATCTGGAAGCATACCTGCGGCAGAGTCCGGAGCGGCTGAACGACGCCTTCTTCGCCGTTCTAAGCATGAACATGGCCGAGGCGAACCGCCGCAAGGACGAGAACACGGGCCGCGCCATGTCCGCCATCGGGGCGATCGCTGCCAAGATCATGGAGGAGAACGCGCCCCCGGCCGTCCGCCTTCTGAACCAACTGCTTCGCGCTGATCCGGACAAGCGCCGCGAGATGCTTGAGAAGAACCGCGAGCTGGTAGACCAGGCGTTCGCCGACTCGGTGCGGCAGATGCAGGATGTGCTTGGACGCAACAACCAACAGATGGCCGAGCAACTGGCCGCCGTGAGCCAGCTGGTGGGCGAGTTCCTAGGCGCCAACGGAGCGGGAGGCTGAGCATGCGAGTCGGGCAAGTGAGTCGCAGGACGGCAGAGACGGACATCACCCTCTCGGTGAACCTGGACGGCGCCGGCCGTCACGAGGTAGCCACCGGAGTCGCCTTCCTCGATCACATGCTGGCTCAGCTGGCTAAGCATGGCCTGCTCGACCTGACCGTCGCCGCGGGCGGCGACGTGGAAGTGGACTATCACCACACCGTGGAGGACGTGGGCATATGCCTCGGCCGGGCCCTCCGGCAAGCCGTGGGCGACGGCAGCGGCGTTCGCCGCTTCGGGCACGCCTATGCGCCCATGGACGAGGCGCTCGTCCTCGTCGCCATCGACATCAGCGGCCGGGGCAGCGCCGAGGTCATGCTCGACTTGCCCACCGACAAGATCGGCACTTTCGACACCGAGTTGGTGCGGGAGTTCATGCGAGCCCTGGCCGCTAACGCGGGCATGACGATCCATGTGCGCCAGCTGGCGGGCATCAACAGCCACCACATCGTGGAAGCCGCCTTCAAGAGCTTGGCGCTCGCCCTACGGGAAGCGCTGACTGCCGATCCGCGGCGGCCCGGGGTCCCGTCCACCAAGGGGACTCTCGTATGACGGTTGCCGGTCCGCGTGTGGCCATCCTGAACTACCGGATGGGCAACCTGCGGAGTGTGCAGAAGGCGCTGGAGCTGGCAGGCAGCGAAGCGGTTATCGCGACCGAACCCTCTGGCGCCGCCGGCGCCGACGCCCTGGTGTTGCCCGGAGTCGGTGCTTTCGGCGACGCGATGGACAACCTGCGCCGGCTGGGCTTCGATCGAATGGTCCTGGACGCCGTCGACCGAGGGACACCGCTGCTGGGCATCTGCGTCGGGCTCCAGGTCCTCTTCGAGACGAGCACCGAGATGGGCGACCACAAGGGTCTGGGCCTTTTCCCCGGGCGAGTGGTGCGCTTCCCTGCCGGTATGATCGTCCCGCACGTGGGCTGGAATCAGCTTCACCTCCGCCGACAGCATCATCTGACAGAGGGCATGCCCACGGGCGCGCACTCCTACTTCACCCATTCCTACTACGCCGAACCCTCGGACGCCTCGCTCGTCGTAGCCACCAGCGAATACGGCGTGGACTTCGCCAGCATCTGCGCCCGGGAGAGTGTCTACGGGGTGCAGTTCCACCCCGAGAAGAGCTGGGACGTTGGGCGCCGTCTGCTGCGCGCTTTCGTGGCTTCGCTGGCATGAGCCGGCAGTTCACCATCTACCCGGCCATCGACATGCGCGGCGGGCGCTGTGTGCGACTGCGCCAGGGAGACGCTTCCGCCGAGACCGTGTTCTCCGAGCGCCCCGCCGATATGGCCATCCGCTGGCAGGATAGCGGCGCCCAGTGGCTACACACGGTGAATCTCGACGGCGCCCTCGAGTCGCCTGACTCTTGGATCGGGCCTAACGTGGACGCCCTGAAGGCGATTCTGAGCATCGCTCGGATACCGGTTCAGTTTGGCGGCGGCGTAAGGTCGCTGGAATCGGTACGTCGTCTTCTCGAGCTAGGCGTGTCCCGAGTCATCTTGGGAACGGTCGCGGTGACTGACCCCGGAGTCGTCGCCGCTGCCGTCGACGCCTTCGGCCCTGACCGGGTGGCGGCGTCGCTGGACGCCCGCGACGGCCTGGTGCGCACACACGGGTGGGTCTCCGAGTCCGGCCGGACGGTCGAGGAAGTCGGGCAAGCCCTGCACTCGGCCGGCGTCCGCACGGTGGTGCACACCGACATCAGCCGCGACGGCATGCTGACTGGAGCCAATACGGCCGCTTCAACGGCCCTGGCGCGAGCTACCGGCCTGGACGTCATCGTGTCCGGCGGTGTCGCCACCCTGGACGACGTAAGGGCGGCGGTGCAGGCCGGTCCGGGCGTCTCCGGAATGATCATCGGGCAGGCGCTCTACACGGGCGCCATCGACCTGGCTCAGGCGCTGAGCGCCGCCCAGCCCCGGCTCATCGGCAACCATGAGCAAGGAGTCTAGCATGTTGGCCAAACGGATCATCCCCTGTCTCGACGTGATGAACGGCCGCGTAGTCAAGGGAGTCAACTTCGTCAACCTTCGCGACGCCGGCGACCCCGTGGAGCATGGGACGGCCTATGGGGAAACGGGCGCCGACGAACTGGTCTTCCTTGACATCACCGCCAGTCACGAACAGCGCGACACCGTGGTGGACATGGTGAAGAAGGTGGCGGAGGCTGTATTCATCCCCTTCACCGTCGGCGGCGGGATCCGTACCGTCGAGGACATGCGGCGCATCCTTGAGGCTGGCGCGGACAAGATCTCGATCAACAGCTCGGCCGTCCGCAGCCCGGACCTCATCGGTGAAGGGGCGCGCCGCTTCGGCAGCCAGTGCATCATCGTCGCCATCGACCCGAAGATGGAGCCCGACGGCACCTGGCAGGTGTACGTCAACGGCGGCCGGATACCCACGGGTCTGGACGCGGTGGCCTGGGCCCGCGAGGTGGAGCAGCGCGGCGCCGGAGAGATCCTGCTCACCAGCATGGACCGCGACGGCACTGAGATCGGCTACAACATCGCGCTGACCCGCGCCGTCTCCGACGCCGTCAGCATCCCCGTAATCGCGTCGGGCGGGGCCGGCAAGCCGGAGCACTTCCTTGAAGTGCTCACCGAGGGCCATGCCGCCGCGGCACTGGCCGCCTCCGTCTTCCACTACCGGCAGATTGCCATACCCGAACTCAAAACCTATCTCGCTGAGAACGGCGTCGAGGTGAGGCTGTGAACCAGATCTCCGACATCAAGTGGGATGACCGCGGGCTGGTGCCCTGCATCGTGCAGGACGCCGACACCAAGGACGTCCTCATGCTCGCCTACATGAACGCGGAGTCGTTGCAGAAGACACTGGAGATCGGCGAGACGGTGTTCTGGAGCCGCTCGCGTCAGGAGTTGTGGCACAAGGGCGCCACCTCCGGGAATGTCCAGCGGGTAGTGAGGCTGCTGTACGACTGCGACGCCGACACGCTCCTGGCACTGGTGGAGCCGGCCGGCCCTGCCTGCCACACAGGTGAGTACACCTGCTTCTACCGGCAGTGGCAGTCAGATGGCCCAGAGGCTTAGCGCCGAGATCATCGCATCGGGAACCGAACTGCTGTTGGGCGACACCGTAGACACCAACTCGGCCTACATCGCCCAGAAGCTTCGCGACCTCGGCGTCGACGTCTACTTCCACACCACGGTGGGCGACAACACCCGACGGCTACGTTCGGCCATCGAGATCGCCGCGGGGCGCGCCGACCTGATAGTCATTACCGGCGGCCTTGGCCCTACGGTGGATGATGTGACCAGAGAGGCAGTAGCGGCAGCGGTGGGCCGCCCATTGGTGTTCTCGCCCGAACTGCTGGAGCAGGTCGCGGCTCGCTTTGCCCGCTTCAATCGGCCCATGACCGACAACAACCGGCGCCAAGCCTTCATCCCCGAGGGGGCCGTCGCCATCGCCAATCCGGTGGGGACGGCTCCGGCTTTTCGGGCCGCTCTCAACAACAGCACCATCATCGCCCTGCCCGGTGTTCCGCGCGAGATGCACTACCTGATGGAACACGAGGTCATCCCGTACGTGCGCTCGGTCATGGGCGACGCGGTGATACGCACCTGTGTCCTCCACTCCGCCGGTCTCGGCGAGAGCCAGGTAGATAGCCTGATCGCCGACCTGGAAGCGGGCTCGAACCCTACGGTCGGTTTGTCTGCGCAGCCCGGCCGCACCGACATCCGCATCACGGCCAAGGCGGAGAGCCTGGACGAGGCCGAGGCGATGATCGCCGCGGTGCGCGAGGTGGTGCAGACGCGGCTGGCGGGCCACGTCTATGGCGTGGATAAGGAACGGCTCGGTGGAGTGGTTGCCGCCCGGCTGCGGGAGCGTGGGGCACGGCTGACCGTCGCCGAGTCGGTCTCGGCCGGCCTGATCGCCCAGGAGCTGCTGGAAGCGGATGGCGACCTGCTGGCAGGCCACGAAGTGATCGAGTGGAGCGGCGACGCCCAGGAGGCCGACGCCCGCGCCATCGCCGAAGGTCTGCGCCCGAGGAATGCCGCCGACTTCGTGCTGGTGAGCCTGGCGGCCGAGCCGGATCCGAACGTCCAGAGCACCAGGGGACGGCGGGCTGCGGTGTGCGTCTTGGGGCCCGGCGTCGACGTGACGACCCACTTCGATTTCGGCAGCCACCCCGGCCTCTTCCAGCCCTGGGTGGTGAACTACTCGCTGTTTTGCCTGTGGCAGGTGCTGGGGCCTGCCTAGAGGGCGTTCAAGCCCCATCGGGCAGCGGTCCTGTCTAGGACCAAGACCGCATGATAGTGGACTCGCATTGCGAGTAGAGGCGTGCTGATGGCACGCCTCTTGCATTGATACGGTGTTGCC
The DNA here is from genome assembly GCA_040768685.1 of Anaerolineae bacterium. Classification (GTDB taxonomy): domain Bacteria; phylum Chloroflexota; class Anaerolineae; order DRVO01; family DRVO01; genus Ch71. The sequence goes on along the minus strand of JAXGMM010000001.1, from coordinate 1,226,247 downwards.
GGGAAGTGTATTGTCCGGCCCATTGAATCGTAACAGGGGGCTCAGATGCCACGCAGGCGAGTACTGACCACACTAGTAGTGACTGCCCTGGCCATCTCCATGGTAGGGTGCACACGGGTGAAGCCCGAACCGGTGGAGAGCCTCTCATTGGCCACCGGCAGGCCGTCGCTCAGCGCCGACATTGCGCAGGTTCCGAGCGCCGCTGACGCCGGCAGCACCGGCAATTCCGCTCCCGTGGCCCTGGCGCTGGGCGCCAGCACCGAGTCTCCAGTGGCGGCTCCGTCCGACACCGGCGCCGCCAGTGTGCCGGTGGCCGCTCCCGCTCCGCCCACGCCCGAGCCGCGCACCATCACCCACACCGTGGGCTGGGGCGACACCGTGCTCAGCCTGGCGTTGCAGTATGGCGCGCGCATGGAAGAGATCGGCCGCGTCAACAATCTGGAGAACAACGTCATCTACGTGGGACAGGTGCTGTCCATACCACTGCCGACGATCCCGATCGGAGCGGAACAGTACGTGGTCCAGCCCGGCGATAGCCTCTACGGCATCGCCCAGTACCTCGGCGTCAGCGTGGAGAGCCTGATGCTGGCCAACGGCCTCACCAACGGCTACTACCTTCAGGTGGGCCAGGTGCTGATCGTCCCCAGCGGAGGAGTGCTGCCCTCTTCGTCTACGTCGGTTCAGGCGGCTAGCGTGGGCCAGCGTCGTTCCCACATCGTGCAGCCAGGCGACTCGCTTTCGTCTCTGGCCCTGATGTATGACGTTGCCGCCGAGGACATAGCCAAAGCCAACAAGATCGTTGATGCCAATCTGCTGCAGGTAGGCCAGACGCTCGTAATACCGTAGCCGCCCCCTAGAGCGCGTCGGCGTCCCCTGTCGCGGCCGCGCTGCACCACCTCTCCAAGACGAGGGCTCGCATCTTCATGCGGGCCCTCGGCAGTTCAAAGACAGTACACGTAGGTGCCGCTGGCGCCGTGTTGGCCACGACACGAAAGGGGCTGCCCACATCATGAGCAGCCCCTTTGGTGACCGGCCGTAGAGCCGGACGAAGCTCGAGGCTCTAGAGGCCCTTGCCCGCGAGGTACTTTACCAGGTCGGCAACTCGGCTGGAGTAGCCCCACTCGTTGTCGTACCAGGAAAGCACCTTGACCATGTTCCCTTCCTGAACCATGGTGCTCAGCCCGTCGACGACCGAGGACAGCGGGTTGCCCTTGTAGTCCACCGAAACCAGCGGCTCGTCGGAGTAGCCGAGGATGCCCTTCATGGGGCCTTCAGCCGCGGCCTTGAGGGCCGCATTGACCGACTCAACGCTTGCGGTCTTGCGAACATCCGCCGTGAAGTCAACCAAGGACACGGTGGCGGTAGGAACGCGCAGCGACATGCCGTCGAACTTGCCCTTGAGCTCCGGGATGACGAGAGCGAGGGCTCTTGCCGCGCCGGTAGTGGTCGGGATGATGTTCACCGCGGCCGCGCGCGCGCGCCGCAGGTCGGAGTGCGGCAAGTCCAGGATGCGCTGGTCGTTGGTATAGGCATGGACCGTGGTCATGAGACCCCGCTCGATGCCGAACGCATCGTTGACAACCTTGGCCACGGGCGCCAAGCAGTTGGTCGTGCAAGAGGCGTTGGAGATGATGTGATGCTTGTTGGGGTCGTACTTGTTCTCGTTCACGCCCAGAACGATAGTGAGATCCTCGTTCTTAGCCGGCGCCGAGATGATCACCTTCTTGACGCCGTCGCGACGGTGAGCCGCCGCCTTGGTGGCATCGGTGAAGAGGCCGGTGGACTCGATCACGATCTGGCAGTCGCCGTCTCCCCAAGGTATCTCGGCCGGGTTGCGGACCGCGTGCACGGTGATCTCGTCGCCGCCGACAATGAGCTTGCCGTCGCCCACTTCGACTGACTCAGGGAAGATGCCGTAGCTGGAGTCGTACTTGAGAAGATGGGCCAGCACATCGGCGCTGGTGATGTCGTTGACGGCCACCACGCGCACTTCATCGCGGTAGTTCTCGCGCAGAGCCTTGAGAACCTGGCGCCCGATACGCCCAAACCCGTTGATACCTACGTTGATCGCCATTGTCTCCTCCCGATCTTGACTGGGTACGGTCTTCACGCACCCATTCGAGTCGCCGCCGGCTGCGCGCAGCCCTCGGCCCTTCCACCTTCCGGCACCCCGAGGAAGTCGACCAGAGCCCGGCCTAACTTGCCGCTGTGGTGCCGCCACGGATGGTCATCGTCGACCAAGTCGGCATACAGAATCGCCTGATCCAGCTTCACGTCCGCTGCCGGCCGGATGTACTCCACCCGATCGTCGTGCGGCCAGCGGTCGTTTGCCAGCACATACTGGAATACGCCCGGACCCACGTGTTCCACAATGGTAGCGGCATGGTCCTGGACGCTGAATCCCTTGGTCTCGCCCCGTTGCGAGGCCACGTTGCAGACGTAGACCTTCTGTGCCCGGCTTGCCCGGACTGCTCGTACAATGCCCGGCACCAGCAGGTTGGGCAGAACACTCGTGAAGAGGCTGCCGGGCCCCAGCACAATCAGGTCCGCCGCCAGAATCGCCTGAACTGCTCCCGGGTAGGCTGCCGGCGCGCCCGGCTCCAGAAACACCCGCCTGATGCCTGGCCCGGCTGCTCCCACCTGGCTCTCACCGCGGACCGTATGCGCTCCGCCGCCCTCATCTCGGCCGTCTGCAACCTGAGCACAAACGGAGACGCTTTCCAGCGTGCTGGGGAGTATCTGCCCCCGTATGTTCAGCACGCGTGTAGTCTCCAGTACCGCCTGCTCGAACGAACCCGTAAGGTCGGCCATGGCCGCCAAGAGAAGGTTGCCGAGGGCATGTCCGCCCAGGTCCCCATCGCCGAAGCGGTACTGGAGAAGCTGCGTCATCCGCGCTTCGTCGTCGGCTAGCGCTGCCAGACAGCTGCGAAAGTCGCCCGGGGGCAGCAGCCCCAACTCGCGGCGCAGCCGGCCCGAGCTCCCGCCATCGTCACCTACCGTAAGCACGGCCGCGATCTCGGCCTCACAGCGCTTGAGCCCTCTCAGCAGGACCGAAAGCCCGGTGCCGCCACCGATCGCCACAACTCTGCCGGTCATACGCTCCGTACTCCATCGATAGGAGCCTAACCTTGCCTATTATAGGGAGTGAGGACGTCTGAGTCAAACGCTGTTGACACCTCCGGCCACCGACATCTATACTGACGGTCGAGACACTACAGTAAGTACGTGAGGGAGAGCCCACCAGGGCGCCGAAGGGGCAAGTGCCCGGCCACCCCGAAGCCGAAGCACGAAACTCTCAGGCAGCAGAACCTCACGTTCGCCATCCCCTGGAAGGCAGCACGGCGCCGGCCACGGCGCCCCTGACAGGGCCGGGATCGGGTGAACGGCAACCCAACTGCGGCGCACCGAAGCCGGCCGGCGGGTACGGCACGCCCCCGGCTATCAAGGCTCGCCCAGATCAGCAAGCGGCTGCCACCGATTAAGGAGTCGGCCGCACCTCCAGGAGGCAAGAGTGAGCACAGTCGACCCGTCCCTCCGCTACACCGAAACCCACGATTGGGTCCGCGCCGAAGGCGACATCGCCACCTTCGGCATCACCGAGTTCGCCCAGGATCAGTTGAGCGACATCGTCTTCGTCGAGCTGCCCCAGTTGGGCGACACCTTCGACCAGGGCCAGGTCTATGCTGTGGTGGAGTCGGTCAAGGCCGCCAGCGACTGCTACGCCCCGCTCAGCGGCGAAGTGGTGGAGATCAACGAGGAACTCGAGTCCGGCCCCGGCCTCGTTAACCAGGAACCCTACGGGGCTGGATGGTTCGTCAAGGTGCGAATATCGGATCCGTCCCAAGTCGACGGCCTTCGCGATGCCGAGTCCTACGCCGACCTTTTGAGACAGCTCACTGAAGAGGAGTAGGCGGATGGCCTTCATCCCCCACACAGCGTCCGACCGGGAGACCATGCTGCGCGCCATCGGGGTGTCCTCCGTGGAGGACCTGTTCCTCGATGTGCCCGCGGCTAAGCGCTTCCCCAAGCTGGACCTACCGGAGCCTCTATCGGAGGCCGAGATACTGGCGGAAATGGCCGCCATGGCCGACGCCAACAGCAGCCTAGACAGACACCCTTGCTTCCTCGGGGCGGGCGCCTACAACCACTTCGTCCCCAGCGTAGTGAAGCACATGCTGCTCCGCGGTGAGTTCTACACCGCCTACACGCCCTATCAGCCGGAAGTCAGCCAGGGCACTCTGCAGGCGATATTCGAGTACCAGAGCATGATCTGCGACCTCACGGGAATGGGCGCGGCCAACGCCTCCCACTATGACGGCGCTACTGCCCTCGCGGAGGCGCTGATCATGGCCGTGAGCGTTCATCGGGGCAGACGGAAGAGGGTGATCATTTCCCGGACGGTGCACCCCGAATACCGTGAGACCGCCCGCACCTACACCCAGGGTATGGGTCTCGAGGTAGCCTGTGACTGCGAGCCGGGCGTCGAGATCCCTGACCTGATCGCCCACATCGATGGCGGTACCGCCGCGGTGGCCATTCAGGTGCCCGACTTCCTCGGCGCGATTCCGAGCCAAGCCGAAGTCATCGCTCTGTCCGAGGCCTGTCGGTCGGCCGGCGCCCTTCTGATCGTCAGTGCGAACCCGATCTCGCTGGGCCTTCTTCAGCCTCCGGCGGCATATGGCGCCGACATAGCCGTGGGCGAGGGTCAGCCGCTGGGCAACCAGCTTTCCTTTGGCGGACCGTACCTGGGATACTTCGCCACCAAGGCGGAACACGTGCGGCGAATGGCCGGCCGCCTTGCGGGCATGACAGTCGACGTAGACGGCACGCGTGGGTATGTGCTCACGCTCTCGACTCGAGAGCAGCACATCCGGCGAGAGAGGGCGACCTCCAACATCTGCACCAACCAGGCGCTCAACGCACTGGCCGCCGCCATCTACCTGGCAGCCCTTGGGCCCTCGGGCCTGCGAACAGTGGCCGCCTCCTGCTACCACAAGGCACACTACGCCGCCGCTCGGATCGGCCAGCTCCCCGGCTTTGAGATCGTAAAGCCCAACTTCTTCCACGAGTTCGTGCTCCGCTGCCCGAGGCCGACAGCCGAGGTCAGCGAGGCGCTCCTGACGGAGGGGATCATCCCAGGTTACGAGCTGGCTCACTCCTATCCGGAGTTGGCGGACTGCATGCTCTTCTGCGTCACCGAACTCAACACCAGGGCGCAGATAGACGAACTCACCGATGTACTGGGGGCGCTCTCATGAACAGGCAGACTCTGAAGGAACTCAGCCGCCCCGGACGCACCGCGGCCACCCTACCCGGCCTCGACGTTCCGGAGGCGGCTCTACCCCAGGAGTGGCTGCGCGACGAACTGCCGCTGCCCGAGGTGAGCGAGCCCGACCTGATCCGGCACTTCGTCCGCCTCTCGCAGCTCAACTACGCGGTCGACTTGGGGTTCTACCCACTAGGCTCCTGCACCATGAAGTACAACCCCAAGGTCAATGAGGAAGTGGCTGCGATGGCGGGCTTCGCCCGCACCCACCCGCTGCAGCCGGAGCATATGGTTCAGGGGAACCTCCGGCTGATCTGGGAACTCCAACAGATGTTGGCCGAGATCGCTGGTTTCGGGGCCGTCTCCCTGCAGCCTGCGGCCGGCGCCCAGGGCGAGTTTGCCGGCATCCTCATCATGCGCCAATACCACCTGGACCGCGGCGAGGGTCGGCGCCACAAGATCCTCATTCCCGACTCCGCCCACGGCACCAACCCGGCCTCGACCGCCATGAGCGGCTATCAAGTGGTGCAGCTCAAGTCCGACAAGCGAGGCAACGTCGACCTGGACGCCCTTCGGGCCGAGTGCGACGACACGGTTGCCGGGCTGATGTTGACCAACCCGAACACACTCGGCCTCTTCGATGAACACGTGGAGGAGGTGTGCCGGCTCGTGCACGAGTGTGGCGGCCTGGTCTATGGGGACGGCGCCAACCTGAACGCCATCATGGGGGTGGCCAAGCCTGGGGAACTCGGCTTCGACATCCTGCACTTCAACCTACACAAGACCTTCTCCACCCCCCACGGCGGCGGTGGACCGGGCGCTGGGCCCGTGGGCGTCCGGAAGGATCTGGCCCGCTACCTGCCCGGCCCGATTGCGGTACGCGAAGGGGATAGATACCGTGTTGAGGCCCCTGAGTGCACCATCGGGCGACTCAAGTCCTTTTACGGCAACTTCGGGGTCATGGTCCGCGCCTACGTCTACATCCGCATGCTCGGTGAGGCCGGGCTACGCGAGGCGAGCGAGGATGCCGTGCTGGCCGCCAACTACCTACAGGAGCGCCTCAAGAAGACTTACCCGCTGCCTTACGACCGGCGCTGCATGCACGAGTTCGTCCTGGAGGGTCGGCTGGCGGATGCGCCCGACATCCGCGCACTAGACATCGCCAAGCGCCTGATCGACTACGGTTACCATCCGCCCACCAACTACTTCCCGCTCATCGTCCACGAAGCGCTCATGATCGAGCCGACCGAGACGGAGAGCATCGAGACCCTGGATGCCTTCGCCGAGGCGCTGGAGCGCATTGCCGAGGAGGCGCGGACCGATCCGGATCTGCTCCACGGCGCGCCCCACAACGCTCCGGTTCGTCGCCTGGACGAGGTGCGCGCCGCGCGCGAGCTGGTCCTTCACTGGTAGCCGGACCGTCGACTAGGGGACGCCTCTGACCGAGGCGTCCCCTGGCACTCCTGCCCAGCCGAGCGCCGTCCGTAGAGCCGGCGGTATCCGGCAGGGCGTTCCCTCCCTATCGACACACACGTGGACCGTGTGCCCCTCGCTGACCAAGCAGCCGTTGTTGATTATTCGGTAGTCGAAGCGTACGCTGCGGCTCCGGATCTGGCTGGCGACAATCTGCACCACTAGTTCGTCGTCGTATCGGCACGGCGAGTGGTAGCGGACGGCCGCCTCCGTCACCGGCATCCCGAACTCGCGGAAGAACTCGCCGGGGCTGTCGTCGCTGACCATGCGACGAAACAGCTCCGTGCGGGCCACCTCAAACCAGACCAGGTGGTTGCTGTGATAGGCGATCCCCTGCGCGTCGGTCTCAGCGTACCGCACGCGCAGTCGAGTCTCCATCAGCACCTCCCCAACGCGCCTATCGCCCATGCATGACTCACGACTAAGCGTTGAAGCGGTAGCCGACGCCCCTCTCGGTGAGTATGAAACGGGGAGCGGCGGGGTCTGGCTCGATCTTCTGGCGCAAGTAGTGAACGTAAGTCTTCAGGTGGCCGGCATTCCGACTGGAGCCTTCTCCCCAGACCCGACGCAACAGATCCTCGGTGGTCACCACCTCCCCAGCGTGCGCCGCCAGCACTGCCAAGAGGCGCTGCTCCGTGGGCGAGAGCGACTCGCCCGGCCGGCCGTCGACAATGATCCGTCTCTTCGTCAGGTCCACGCTCAGGTGGTCGTCGATGGTGAGCAGAGACTGGGGCGCATGCTTGGGCGCCTCCACCGATCTCCTGACCACAGCCCTTACCCGCGCCAGGAACTCGGTGATGCCGAACGGCTTGACCATGTAGTCGTCCGCGCCGAGGTAAAGGCCCTTGGTGATTTCCTCCCCTTTCACGCGGCCGGTCAGCATGAGGAGCGGTGCATTCGACATCTCCCGAATCCGCTCGCAGACCAGCCACCCGTCCATGATGGGCAGCATTATGTCAAGCACGACAAGGTCGGGCTTGAGCGCGTAGAACTGCCTCAGCCCTTCCCTTCCGTCGTGGGCGGCGGCGATGTCATAGCCCTCTTGCTCAAGCGCCGTGCGAAGCAAGCCGACTAGATCGCGGTCGTCATCTATCAGAAGCACCAACTTGCGCTCGCGTTCAGGGCCCAACCCTCCCCTCCTGAGACGACCTCTTACTGGCCTGGGCCTTTGGCCCCCTCTTCTGCCCTATGCTAGACTGGTGGTCATGTCTTTTCAAGTGGAGACCGGACTAGCTCTCCATTCCGACCGTGAAGCGCCCGTCCTGACCTTCCCTGGCCTGAGCGCCGGCGGGACGGTTGTCCACGGCATCACAACTCGGCTGGGAGGGGTGAGCGCGCCCCCCTATCACACGCTCAACCTCAGCCTGAGCGTGGGCGACGACCCCACAGCCGTGAGCGAGAACCGGCAGAGGGCGGCGCGGGCGGTTGGGCTAGACAGCTTGCCCGTGGTGCGTGCGTCTCAGGTGCACGGTTGCCGGGTTGGCGTGATTCGCGCCGAGGCGCCCCCTGAGTCGCCAAGGGCCGACGCGCTCGCTACCGACCGCTCTGGCCTTGCCTTGTCGATGACCTACGCCGACTGCCTCCCTATCATCCTGGTGGATGAGACCGTCCCCGTGATCGGGCTCGTGCATGCCGGTTGGCGGGGTTCGGTAGCCGGTGTGGCAGTCGAAGCCTGGGAGGCCATGCGCTCGATCGGTGCGCGGTCGGAGACTACGGTTGCTTACCTCGGACCCTCCATCGGTCCCTGCTGCTATCAGATAGGCGAGGACGTGGTCGAGCGGGTTCTGCCCCTGGGCGCATCCGGAGAGCAAAGCATCGAGCGGCGCGAGGACGGTACGTTCCTGGACCTGCCGGGACTGAATGCCCGCCTGCTGGATCGGCTAGGGGTGAATGTAGTGCGCGGGAACGTCTGCACTTCCTGCCATCGGGACCTTTTCTTCAGCCACCGTGGCGACGGCGGCCAAACCGGTCGCTTCGCCGTCTACGCTGCGCTCGTATGACCGACGCCCATCTTCCCGCTCCGCCCGACACTCCATCACGTCTGGACACGGTTCGAGCGCGCATCGCCGCTGCCTGCCGACGGGCCGGTCGATCACCCGCCTCCGTCACCCTGGTGGCCGTGAGCAAGACGCGGAGCCCCGACGAGATCGTGGCCGCGGTAGCAGCCGGGGCCTCTCACCTCGGCGAGAACCGTCCCGAAGAGGCGGCGGAGAAGATCCCCGCCGTCAACGCCGGAGTGCTTGCTGCGGGGCTGACCCAGCCGGTGTGGCACATGATAGGTCACGTTCAGGGCCGCAAGGCGGGCCTGGTGGTCGGCGAGTACGCCCTGGTGCACTCGCTCGACTCGCTCCGGCTGGGGCAGCGGCTATCTCGCCTAGCTGTCGCCGCGGGCACGGTGGTTAACTGCCTAGTGCAGGTGAACGTCAGCGGCGAAGACACCAAGGGAGGCTGGCTGGTCCCCGATCCGGCCGGCACGCTCCCCGACGAGTTCCTGAGCGACCTTCACGCTCTGCAGGCGCTGCCGGGCCTGCGCCTCCGCGGCCTCATGACAATTCCCCCGGCCGTAGACGACGCCGCCCAGGCGCGGCCTTACTTCCAGCACCTCCGCCGGCTGCAAGGACGGCTCCGAGACTCGCACCCAGTGAGCGACTGGTGCGAACTCAGCATGGGGATGACAGACGATTTCGAGGTCGCGATAGAGGAAGGAGCCACCCTTGTACGCGTTGGGCGAGCCATCTTCGGACCGAGGACGACGTGAGTAGCGACAGGATTCCTCTGGAGCACGGTCATCTGGCCATCATCGGTGGCGGCGTGATGGGGAGCGCCATCTGCCGCGGCGTTCTCAGCCGCGGCCTGGCTATGCCTTCCCAGGTCACCGTTGTCGAACCCGACTCTATCAAGTGCGCGCGTCTCCAGGCTGACGAGGGGGTTAAGACCACTGCCGCGGCACTGGACGCCCTGCCCGGCGCCGAGATCGTGGTCCTAGCTATCAAGCCACAGGTCTACCCGAGCGTGGCCGCGGCCATTTCGGGGAGCATTCCGCCGGGAGCGCTGGTCGTCTCGATTATGGCGGGCATCGGCATCAACCGCATGCGCGGCGACCTCCAGCACGAGGCCATCGTCAGGGTCATGCCCAACGCCGCGGCGCGGCTGCTGGAGAGCGCCAGTGTCTGGATGGCGGCCCCAGCAGTGTCCGAGGCCCAACATGCCCAGGCCGAGCAACTGCTCGGCGCCCTGGGGGTGGCGCTGGAAGTGACCGAGGAGCGCTTCCTGGACCTGGCTACCGGCCTGAGCGGGCCGGGCCCGGCGTACCTCTGCCTGGTAGCCGAAGCGCTCATCGAGGGTGGCGTAGCGGCCGGCTTCAGCCGACCGATGGCGCAGCAACTGGTCCGGCAGACCTTCGTCGGGACCGCGGCTCTCTTGAGTGAGCCGGGAGCCCATCCGGCGCTGGTGCGAGAGACCGTCACTTCACCCGGCGGAACGACAGCCGCGGGGCTGCAGGCTCTCGAGCGGTCGGCAGTCCGGGCGGCGTTCGTCGATGCGGTGGATGCGGCGCGACGCCGCTCCCAGGAACTGGGGGACAGCCAATGACCGGCTTTCTTGTAACCTTCGTCAACCTGCTTTTCGAGGTCCTCAGCCTGGCGATACTGGCTCGCGTCCTCCTCTCCTGGTTCCAGGTCGACCCCTACAACCAGTTCGTTCAACTGCTCTATCAGATCACCGAGCCGATACTGGGGCCGCTGAGAAAGGTCGTTCCGCCGATGGGCATGATCGACATCACGCCCATCGTGGCCCTCCTGATCCTACAGCTGGCCCAGCGCGTGATACTGGGCACCCTCTGGGGCCTGCTGTAGCGGCCGTGGCAGGCGCGCGGATCACCGTTCGCGTAACGCCGCGAGCCGGTCGTGATGAGATCCGCGGGTACGAGGACGGCGTGCTCTTGGTGCGGCTGAAGGCGCCGCCCGTGGAGGGCGCCGCCAACGAAGGTCTGGTGCGGTTTCTGGCCGGCTGCTTGTCGGTAGCGAAGTCGAGCGTGACGGTAGAGACCGGCCGGCGTTCCCGAACCAAGCAGGTAAGCATAGCCGGAATGACCGCCGGCGAGGTGCTCCGGCGTCTGGGACTTGCGTCCGACTGAGCCGACGAAAGAATGGAGGTTCGGATGGGCTGCGATAGTGACGCGCTGCGCGTGACTGATCACGCGATCGGCGACCTTCGCCGGCGGCTGGGCGTGAGCGCTCGCGATGTGTCCGTGGTGAGCGTAGAGCCGGTGCAGTGGCGCGACGCTTCCCTAGGCTGTCCGGAGGAGGGAAGGGTATACGCCGCCGTGGTAACGCCCGGTTACCGCATTGACCTACAGTGCGCCGGCCGCCATCATGTCTATCATACCGACCGCCACCGCGTGAAGTACTGCCCCGGAGGCCCCGACAGTGCCTGACTCCCTAACCAACCTAGCGTCGTCTGCCGCCCAGTCCGCCCTCGGCCATGTGCAGCACATCGCCGGGAAGATCGGCCCCCGACCCGTTGGCTCGGAAGGAGAGAAGGAAGCGGCCCGCTACGTGCAGGCCCAGCTGTCGCGGGCCGGTCTTCGCGCCCACCTGCATGACTTCCAGGCCCCAGCCTCAGAGTGGCTCTCCTTCATCATCGCCGCCGGCAGCGTGGTCGTCGGTGTAGCGCTCTGGCTGCTCCTGTCAGGATCCATCATCGGCGCCTACCTGGGCGCCCTGGGCATCGGCTTTGGACTCTGGGAGGTGTACGCCAAACTCACCTTCGGCTGGTCGCCTCTGAGCAGCCTTGTGCCACGGGTGCCCACGCAGAACGTCGTGGCCGTTGTCGAACCGAGCGAGGAGGTAGGGCGCAACGCGGTGGTATTCGCCCACCTGGATAGCCAGCGCACCCCTCTCCTTCTTGGTTCGCATACCACTCTCCGCCTCGGCCTGGTGTGGGTCTACCTGACGCTAGCGATTGCTCTATTCACGCTCATTGCCTTCGCTGTGTCCTGGTTCGCCGAGGTGTCGCTGCCGCCTTGGGTGGGTGCACCGGCTCTGGTGACAGCCGGTCTCTCTCTCCTGGTGATGCTGCAGGCCCATCTCTCTCCCTACTCAGTGGGGGCCAATGACAACGCCTCGGCGGTGGGCGTGGCCCTCGAGTTGGCCGCCCACTTCAACGCCAGTCGCCTCCGGCACACCCGGCTGTGGTTCGTCTTCACTGGGGCCGAGGAAACCGGCTGCCACGGCGCGGCGGCGTTTCTCAGCGCCGAGGGGAGCGAGCTGATCCAGGCATACGCGGTGGCCCTAGAAGGGTCCGGTGTCCATGGGCCGGCTTACACCCGCCGGGAAGGCACCCTCAGCACATACCGCACCAACATCGAGCTGGAGCGCATCCTTGAGCGCCTTGCGAAGAGCAGGCCCGAGTTAGGACTCCGCCCCGTCAGTCTCCGCGGCGGCTACAGCGAGGCGAGTGTGGCCATCAAGCGCGGCTACCGCTCGGTAGCCCTGGTGGGGCTGGATGATCGGGGCTACATGCCCTACTGGCACACGATGCAGGATACAGCGGACAAGATCCGTCCAGAGGCCTTGGCCACTACCTGGGAGGTTGCGGCCAACCTGCTTCAGGACCTGGATAGGCTTCCCGTCTCGGTCAAGTTGGCCTCTGTGCGGCCCCTCAGCGAGCGCACCTAGGCGGGCGCGTCTGCCCGTTCTTGACATGGGCATCCACCGCCCGTAAGTTGTGGCGGCGTCGGCACGGCCGGCGACATCCAGGCCGGGACGGCGTCGCTCATGATCGAACTGGTCTTCCTCGGTACCTCCGCTTCCGCTCCGTCGATTCGCCGCGGGCTGTCCGCGGCTGTGGTCAGCCACCGCGATCGGCGCTTCCTGGTGGACTGCGGCGAAGGTACGCAGCGGCAGTTGCTCAAGAGCGGCCTGGGCTTCAAGCGGCTCGACACCATCCTCCTGACTCACGGACACCTCGATCACATCCTCGGCCTCGGTGGCCTGATCTCCACCTTCGCTCGATGGGAGGCCATCGAGAACGTCACCATTGTCGGCGGCCAATGGGCCTTGGATCGCGTGCGTGCCCTGATGGAGGTGGTGTTCGGCACCGGCGAGCCCGCCTATCCCATCACCTACCGTGACGTGCGGTCTGGTCCCTGTCTCGAGTATGACGATCTCACCGTAAGCGCCTTTCCGGTGCGCCATCGCGGGCCGGGATGCTTCGGGTACCTGTTCGAGGAGCGCGAGCGACGGCCGTTTCTGGTGGAGAAGGCGGAGGCGCTTGGAGTCCCGCCTGGGCCGGAGAGGGCGGCGCTGGTGCGCGGCGAGACCGTTACCCTGTCGACTGGAGTCGTGGTGAGCCCCGAGGACGTGCTCGGTCCGTCGCGCCCGGGCACGAGACTGGCCTTCGTCGGGGACACCGCCAACGCCGGGGGACTGCTGCCGCACGTGCGAGAGGTGGACACGCTGGTGATCGAGGCGACCTACATCGATGCCGAGAAGGATCTGGCCCGCCGCTTTGGGCACATCACCGCCGCCGAGGCGGCCCAGCTGGCGCGCGAAGCCGGAGTCTCGAACCTGATACTCACCCACATCTCGCGCCGCCACTCGGACACCGAGGTGCTGACGGAGGCTCAGGCCATCTTCCCCGCAGCGACGGTCGCCCGCGACTTCGATGCCTTTCGGGTCCCGGCGGCCGACTAACTGCCGGCCGCCGACCGGGTTGAACCTCGCGGGGTCGTACCGTAACTAAGGCGCGGCTTCGACTTCGCGCTGCTTCTCCACACCGAGGCTGGCCAGCCAGCGGATCTCCAGGTCCTCTAGCCCGAACCCATAGGCCTCTTCGAGCGCGTCGTTCACCGGCGTCCCGTCGGCCAGCAGCGCCAGAAGCTCGTGCATGGGGGCGGAGCCGTACTCCTCGATCATATAGGCGGCGATGCTGTACGCCTGGCCGTAGAACAGATCCACCAAAGCCGCATCGCCCGGGTACGAGGTCATGGACCGAAGTGAGATCAGGCGGCCTCGAGAAACTGCCCGGCTCAGGGCCCGGGCGTTATCGGAAGGATTCTCGCCCTCGCTGTACATCGCCAAGCCTTCATCGAGCCAGCGGGGCAGATCGGCGAAGGGGCTGTCGGCGTTCTGGTTCACCACCGCGTGCGAAAGCTCGTGGGCCACTGTCCCCAGAATGCCGGAGTCGGCGCCCAGTAGCACAAGGGCGTCCGCCCCCATCGACATGCCCAGCGTCACCGTTCGCGAGTCGTAAGTCTCGCTGCGGGACGGTATAGCACGCGACATGTCTCGCTGAGAGGCGTAGATGTAGAGGCGGATGGGCCGAAGTGGCCGCATGCCGGTCCCGTCGGCGATGCGCTTGAGCGCGGCCGCGCCGGCGTTCAGGACCTTCTTGGCCTGACCCCGGTCTCGGTAGTAGTACACCGTGAGGTCACCGTCGCCGAGTTGTTCCCAGTCGAAACGCCCGTCCTCGTAGCGGAACGATGCCTCCGGGCTTGAGACACGATCACCGTCTTCGTTCTCGAGTTCCCAACGGAAGTGGATCGTCACGCCGGGAGCCATCATGCCGGATTCCAGTTCCCAGTTGTACTCCGCCGAAAGGCTCGAGCCGCCCGAGAACTCCGCCGCCGCCCGGTTACGGGCCCGCTCTCCGTCTAGACGGTAGATGAGCCACACCCGCTCGACCGGCAGGTCGGCGTCGGCCTTCAGTTCAAACAACACCCCGCGGCCGAACTGCACCACCGGCTCCTGGGGGTCGAACTCCGCCCACAGGCTCCCCTCAGCCCGCACTGATCCGGGCGAGAGAGCGAGGAGCAGTAACGCAAGGGCTAGAACCGCAAGGACGCGGGATCGGGCAGATCGACGGGCTCGGTATCCTTCCACTTGTCGCCTTCCTCAATGAGCATAACGGGGATCTCGTCTTTGATAGGGTACTTGCGGTGGCAGTCCGGGTTCTGACACACCAGCCAGCGATCCGCGTAGGGGTTGACCTTGGTCTTGCAGTAAGGGCAAACCAGGATGTCGAGAAGGTCCTTGCTGACCATCGTCCTCATACTCCTTGTCTCTGTGACTGAGGCGTCGGCCATTATACCATGCGCCATCCGCATCACCGATACTCGGCCCGCGACCGGCGCAGCACAAAGCCCGTGAGGCCGGTCACTACCGCGAACACCCCAGTGAAGGCCCCGAAGACGGCGAGAGGGCCCCATGCATCGAGGCCCCAGCCGGCCAGAACCGTTGGGAACACGGATACCAGGTTGTTGAGCGTGAGTTGCAGGCTGATCACTCTACCCCGAAGGTAATCGGGCGGTTCCTCCTGGAGGACGCTCTTGCCGGAGATGTAGGCAAGCACGAAGCCCATCCCGACGATGCCGAAACCCACCAGTACCCCTGGAATCCCCCACCCCCAGGCGCTCAGCGAGTATGTCAGCACGGTCAGCCCGATGGCTATGAGCCCATTGCCGCCCACCACCAGCCGAGTGCGTTGCTGCCGGCCTCCGAGCGGTGAGACAAGCACCGCCAGGCCCACTCCAGCGCCCAGCGCTGCCGGCAGCACCAGCCGCGGCTGATCATACACCGGGATTCCGAATCGATTCGACATCACTACCGGGAAGACCGCCACTAGGCCGAGTGCCAAGGCCGACTGGCTCGCTAACGCAACGATGGCGACGCTTACCGACGAGTTCTGCACGGCAAAGGTGATGCCCTCCTTCACATCGGCAGCCACCGAGGCAACGTGCCGCAGTCTCGCGTAGCGGCTCGGGCGCACAGCCCGCTCCCGCGGTGCGGCGTCCTTGGGCAGATGGTACAACGGGATGAGGCTGAGCATATACAACAGGCCGGATCCGAAGTAGGACCACTCGGCGCCGAGGAACCGGACCGAAATGGGGCCCCACAGAGCGCTGCCGAACCCGATGGCCATCAGGTAACTGACGTTGAATATCGAGTTGGCGGCCAGCAACTCCTCGGAGGTGACGAGGTACGGTATCAGCGCCGCCTCGGCAGGGAAGTTGAACTGGCCCACCGCCGAGAGGATGAAGTTGACTCCCAGTACGATCGGGACCACCACCTCCGGTGGAGCGAGGCCCAAGTACAAGGGAGCCGCGAGCGCGATCAGGCCACGCACGAGATTGGTGACGATCAGCATCGTTCGCCGACTCACCCGGTCCACCGTCACCCCGCCCACCAGCCCAAAGAGCAAGCCGGGGACCACCACGGAGAGGATCGTGAAGGCCGCCTGCATGCCCGACCCGGTGAACTCGACGACCTTGGCTAGGGAGGCGAAGCTGATCGCGAACGTCGCCGCGAGGGCCGCGAACTGCTGCAAGACCAGGTAGACGAAATGACGGCGCCGGAAAGCTCCGAACGCCTGCGTGTCTATAGGGAGGTAGCGGACCAGCCACGAAAGGCGGGACCTATTAGGGGCTCTGCTCATTCGCTCCGTACCTGGCCGGTCCGGCATAGGCGCGGGCCGGGGACGGCAGAGAGCCCCTAGTTGCACCGTGGGCTCCGGGCTAGTATACTGTAATCGTTCGTTGGGGGATCGTCTAGCGGTAGGACAGGCGACTCTGGATCGTCTAGCCGAGGTTCGAATCCTCGTCCCCCAGCTAAGCGCCACAGTCCCGCCAGGCATGAAGGGCTCTGCCTGACGGGACTTTCGTTGTCCACGGGCCAGACTCTCCTCCCCTCGCAAGCGCGTCCGGCGGGCATTGACCTATCCCGCCCTGGCCGAGCAGTGGCGGAGTCTCGTGGGCTTCACGAGTAGGTCGGTTGGCTCAGATTGCCCATTTCCCGCTGGACACCCTGGCATACCGGTGTACAATGCGCTACACTGTGACCGGTGCAGGACAGCGCGCCTGGCAACCGACCGTCGGATGCCGGCCACTGCGCCTGCCCCCATCCGGTCGCAAGTCCCGGCCCTTGTGGGCGTGCTTTGCCCACGCGCTGGGCCGCGTGTGGAGGTGATTGCCGGCAAACACAGCCCCAGACGAAGGATGAGCGGTCTTGGCCTTGTGCCCGTCGGGCTCGGCAGTCCGGCGACCGAACGGTTCAGTCATCCTGGCGTCACCTGTCATTCGCCGGCACATCGCGCCGGGCCGCCATACCGGCGGCCAATCTGAGGAGACAAGATGGCTAGCGTAACCTACGAGCATGTGACCAAGCGCTTCGGCGATGTTGTGGCCGTCAACGACCTCAACATCCACGTCGAGGACAAGGAGTTCCTGGTATTCGTGGGCCCGTCCGGGTGCGGCAAGACCACCTCCTTGCGCCTCCTGGCCGGCCTGGAAGAGGCAGATGAGGGCAACATTTACATCGGCGACCGCCTGGTCAACGACGTGCCGCCGAAGGACCGGGACATCGCAATGGTGTTCCAGAGCTACGCTCTCTACCCGCACATGAGCGTGTATGACAACATGGCCTTCGGCCTCAAGCTCCGCAAGACCCCTAAGGCCGAGATCGAGCGCCGCGTTCGTGAGTCGGCGTCCATCCTGGGCATCCAGGAACTGCTCGACCGCAAGCCGAAGCAGCTCTCCGGCGGCCAGCGCCAGCGCGTCGCCGTCGGCCGCGCCATCGTGCGCGACCCGCTCGTCTTCCTCATGGACGAGCCCCTCTCCAACCTGGACGCCAAACTCCGCGTGCAGACCCGTACCGAGCTCACCCGCCTGCACCAGCGCCTGGAGGCCACGTTCATCTACGTGACCCACGACCAGACTGAGGCCATGACCATGGGCACCCGCCTCGCGGTCATGCGCGACGGCATCCTGCAGCAGATCGACAGCCCGCAGCGCATGTACGACTATCCGGCCAATACCTTCGTGGCCGGCTTCATCGGCAGCCCGGCCATGAACTTCTTCCCGGCCACCCTGGTTCAGGAAGACGGTGATCTCTACGTGGACGGGGGCAGCTTCCGGGTCCAGATCCCGCCTGCACGTCGCGAGGTCTTCCTGCCGTACAGCAACCGTGAGGTGATCTTCGGCCTGCGGCCTGAAGACATCCACTCCGAGCAGTTCGTCCCGCCTGGAGTCCGCGAGGCCCGCATTCGTGCCAAGGTCGACGTGGTCGAGCTGATGGGCGCGGAGATCTACCTGTATGCCATGAGCGGCACCAAGCAGTTCATCGCCCGTGTTGACCCCCGCACCCGCGTGGAGCCGGGCGACGAAATGGAACTGGTGTTCAACATGGATCACATGCACATCTTCGACCCGCAGACGGAAATCGCCGTCCGCTAGTCACGCCGGACACGCAGCGTACTTTCAGGGGGATGGGCCTGTGCCCGTCCCCCTCGTCTCGCCTGATCACTGCCCTTCCACTGCACCCAGTTCCCCGCCACCAACTGACTAGGAGCGCACCTGATGGACCATCTTGACCTAATGAGGCAACTTCGCATCCCGGCCGAAACCAAGATCCTGCTCTGGGTCATGGACGGTCTAGGAGGGCTGCCCCTCGAGACAGGGGGGAAGACGGAGTTGGAGGCTGCCCACACGCCCAACTTGGACGAACTGGCGCGGCGCAGCGTGGCCGGCCTCAGCGCTCCGATAGCGCCCGGGATCACGCCGGGCAGCGGCCCCTCGCACCTCGCCCTTTTCGGCTACGACCCCCTGGCGTGGGACCTGGGCCGCGGTGTCATGGAGGTGCTCGGCATCGACTTCCCGCTGGAGGACGCTGACGTCGCCGTCCGGGGCAACTTCTGCACCGTGGACGAGGCCGGCCTGATCACCGATCGCCGAGCCGGTCGCATCTCTACTGAGAAGAGCACCGAGTTGTGCCGCCTCCTGCAGCAGATCCGGGTACCCGGCGTGGAGGCGTTCGTGCTCCCGGTGCGCGAGCACCGGTTTGCCCTGGTCTTTCGCGGCGCCGGCCTGGACCCGCACATCGCCGATACCGACCCTCAGGCGGTGGGCAAGGCCCCCCTGGCCGTGAGGGCCACCTCCCCGCAAGCTCAGCCCGCGGCCGGCCTCGTCACGGCCTGGCTGGAGCAGGCCTATCGCGTACTGGCCCCATATCACCCGGCCAACAGCCTGCTGCTGCGCGGCTTCTCCCGCGACCCGGGGCTGCCCAAGATGGCCGAGGTGTACGGCCTGAAAGCCGCCGCGGTTGCCAGCTACCCCATGTACCGCGGTCTCGCCAAGCTGGTCGGCATGGACGTGTTGAGCACCGGGCCGACGTTCGCCGACGAGGTGGCGACGGTGGAGCAGAACTGGAAGGACTACGACTTCTTCTACCTCCACCTCAAGTACACCGATAGCCGCGGCGAAGACGGCGACTTCGACGCGAAGGTGAAGGTGATTGAGCAAGCCGATGCCATGCTGCCCCGCCTGCTCGCCCTCAAGCCCGACGTACTGATCATATCCGGGGATCACTCCAGCCCCGCACGCCTCAAGGGCCACTCGTGGCACCCCGTGCCCACGCTGCTCTACAGCGAGGTGTGCGGCGTTGACTCCGTGTCGGTCTTCTCCGAGCGTGCTTGCGCCGGCGGAGCGCTGGGAGTGTTGCCCGCGGTGGACCTCATGCCGCTGGCGATGGCCAACGCGGGGCGACTGGCTAAGTTTGGCGCCTGATCTGGGTCTTGCTCGCGAGGAACCGCAGGGGTACCGGATCCGCCTACCCGTCTTTGAGGGTCCGGTGTCCCTGCTGCTGCACCTCATCGAGGAGAGAGAGCTGGCCATCACGGCGGTGAGCCTGGCCGCCGTCGCCGACCAGTACCTCGAGCACGTGCGCACCCTCGAGGAGCATGACGGTACAGAACTGGCGGCTTTCGTGGAGATCGCCGCCCGACTGCTCTTGATTAAGTCGCGTCTCCTGCTTCCTACTCCGGTAACCGAAGACGAAGAGGAGGAAGATGTCGCCGCCGCGCTGGTGCGACGTCTGGAGGAGTACCGCCGTTTCCGGCAGGCGGCGGACTGGCTCGCGGATCGGCGCAGCCTGGGGCTTGAGCTATACGGCAGGGAACCCACCCTGCCCGAGGAACCGACGCTGGTCCCCCGCCCCAGCACCGTGGAGCTCCTGATCTCGGCGCTTCGACGAACCCTCGCGGCCGCTGACCCGCCCGCCGAGGACGCCGACGAGATGGTCAGCCCGGTGACCGTGTCGCTCCCCCACAAGCTTCGTGCCGTGCTGCGACGCCTCTGGCGACAGGGCGTCGTCAGTTTCCGTGAGTTGATCCTCGGCGCCCAGGGCCGCTCCGAGGTGGTGGTAACGTTCCTCGCCGTCCTGGAGCTGGTCCGGCGACGCCGCGCCTATGCGTCGCAGGAGACGCTGTTCGGCGATATCAGTATCACGCGAAACGCTAGCCCGGACGCGGATCAGCCCCCGATTGAGCCTCTGGAACAAGTGTGCTAGCCTTCGAGTGCTATCCTGAGCCTGGGGGGATCAAGTGCTCCGATTCATGCATCTGGCCGACCTCCACCTAGGCTATCAGCAATACGGGCTGCCGGAGCGCGCCCTCGACTTCGCCGTTGCGCTCGGCCGCGCCGTTCGCGAGGCTCTCTCCATGCGGCCGGACTTCTGTCTGGTAGCGGGCGATTTCTTCCATCACCGCCAGGTCGACGCGCTCACGCTCCGCCAAGCCATCGCCGCCCTCGAACCGTTGCGAGAGGCGCAGATCCCAGTGCTAACCGTTGCCGGCAATCACGACCTTGGCTGGCGCGACGGATCGGAGAGCTGGCTCACGCTTCTGCACCACCTCGGCTATCTGACCTACCTCGATCTGGATCCGCGGGCGGCGAGCCTCCTTCAGCCCGGTCCGGACGGATCTGGCCCGGTGGTCGAGTTGGACGACGCCCGAGTCATCGGGCTGCCCTACCTGGGAGCATCGCTGCCGCGGGTGTTGGCACGGCTATCAGAGGAAATGCAGAGCCTCCCCCGCAAGTACACTGTCCTCATGCTCCATGCCGGGCTCGAGGGCACTATCCCGGGAGTAACGGAGCCTCTGCGCATCGAGCACCTGCTCTCGCTGGATGGCTCGGTGGACTATGTGGCCCTCGGACACCGCCACATGCCCTTCGAACGGTCCGGGCATCAACCGGGTGTCTACAACCCGGGTTCACTGGAGACGGCCGCGGCCGACGAGTCCGAGAACCCGGGCGGTTGGTTCACGGTGGAAGTCAAGCGCGTTGATGAGCGCAACTGGAGCCAGGCTGTCACCCATCAGGTCAGCCCTCGGCGGGCGTTTCACCGCCTGGCCCTGGATGCCGGCCTCTACGCCACTCCACGGGCCCTCCATCAGGCCGCTCACGCTCTGGCGGACACCCTCCCCGCGCCGGGCAAGCGCAAGCCGATAGTGGACCTTCGCCTCTATGGGTCGCTCCTGTTCAGCCCCTCGGCGCTCGACATCGACCGGCTTACTGCGGATCTGCAGGCACAGACGCAGGCGCTTCGTCTACTGGTGCGCAATCAGACCACGCCCAGCCAGGGCCCAACGGCTCCCGGAGAGGGCCTGACGCGCGCCGCCCTCGAGCAGGAGGTGCTGGCCCAGTCCATCGCCCAGGACCACCGCTACCGCCACCGGGCTCGTGAGTTGGCCGGGTTGGCCGCCGAGATCAAGCAGATGGCCCTCACTGGCGCCACGGAGGGAGAGGTCTTCGGCGCCGTCGTCCAGGCAGTGGAGGGCGAGCATGAGTGACGCCAAGCTGCTGATCACCCGCCTCTACCTGGAAGACATCAAGTCCTACCAGGCGGTCGATGTGACGCTGCCCGCGGGCACCATCGCCATTTGCGGCTCCAACGGCGCCGGCAAGTCCACGCTGATCGAGGCGATCGGCTTCGCGCTGTTCGGATCGCAGCGGGTTAGGCAGGAGCAGCTCGTCAGGGAGGGCTGTGCCCACGGGCGTATAGACATCACGTTCGTCTCTGGGGCAGACGGCCTCCCCTACACTGTCACCCGGGAACTGCGCCGCGAGGGGGCCTCCTCCGCCCGGCTGCACAGCGACGCCCATGGCTTCAACGTCGCCACCGGCGTGCGCGACGTTCAGGCCGAACTGGCGCAGCACCTGGGCCTACGCAATGGCGTCAGCCCCGACACTCTCTTCGACGGGGTCATCGGCGTGCCTCAAGGTCAGCTCACCGGCGACTTCCTGCTCTCTCCTGCACCGCGCCGCTCGCGCTTTGAGGAGCTCCTCGCGCTGCAGGAGTTCAACACCGCCTACCAGCGCCTGTCGGGGCCTCTGGCCTACGGGCGCGACCGGCTCTCTCACGCCACGGGGCGTCTGGCAGCGCTGGCCGAGCGTATCGCCGCGGCGCAGAGCGTGCGGGCAGAGTTGGTGGACCTGCAGGCTCGCGTGGGGCTACTGCGGAGGCGCACCGCCGAACTAGATCGCGAACGCAAGAACGTCAGCGGCGAGCGTGAGGCGCTCGACCGCTCCGAGACCGACCTCCGGCGAGCAAAGGAGGCGCTCGTCGCCATCGACACCGCGCTACAAGTCGCCCGCCAGCGCCAAGCGGAGGCGGAGCGCCGCTGGAGAGAGGCGTCCGATGCCGGCATAGTCGCCGAGGCCACACGAGCCGCCTACGATCGCTACCGCGCTCTGGAGGAGGAAAGACGAGAACTCGATCGACTGAGGGAGGACCGTGACCGCCTCGATCGCGAGTTGGCGCGAGTGCAGACAGAAACGGCGCGCCTCGAGACCAGCGCGGACGCATTCATCAGCCGATTGACGGCGGTGGCCGAGGCAGAAGGCGTCGCCAGGGGTCTGGCGCCCGCAGCGGAGCGCCAGTCCTTGCTCGAAGGCCGGCGGGCCGACGTCCAGCGCCGACTGGCTTTGCGCTCCGAGCTGGAGGCCGCCCTCCAGGCAAAGGAGCAGCAACGCGACGAGCTTGAGCAGCGGTTGGCCGCCCTTGCTGCACGCGCCGCCACACTCGAGGCAGCGGAAGCGGCGTCGCTTGAAGCATCGCAGAGAGTCGACTGCATCACCACCGAGTTGGCCGCCGTCGTCGCCGAGACGCGGTCCAAGGAGACGGAGGCGGGCTCCCGCCGCCGGGCAGAGGAGGCGGTACGGCGCGGGGAAGCGTCCGCCTGTCCTGTCTGCCGGCGGCCCTTCGCCGAAGGTGACGCCGCCGGCTTCCTTCAGCACCTGAGCGATGAACTGGCTCAGCTGGAGGGCGACCTAGGTAAGCTCAAGGAGAGGCGCCGCTCCCTTGAAGCCGACGGCGAGCGCGAGCGAGAGCAACACCAGCAGGCGCTGCGAGCTGCGCAGCAGGCCCGTGACGCGTCCACCGCCATTGAAGCGTCTCAGGAGCAGATGCGGGGCATCGTCGCGGCCATCGCAGAAACGACCGACCGGCTGGGGGACCTCGCCGGCTTGGAGACGGAAGAGAGGCAGATTCAGGATGAGCTGGACTCGCTCGGCGATCCCCGGAGCCGTATGAAAGCGGCGCAGGCGGTTGCCGGCGAGCGCGCGGGCCTTGAGGGCCGGCTCGCCGAGGCGCAAGCCCTGGCGAACTCGGCATCCGCCCAGCGGCAGCAGCTGGTGGAAAGGCTCGCCGAACATGCCAACCTCGATGACCGGCTGGCGCTGAATACCGCAGAGCGCGATCAGCTTCGTCCTGACTATGAGAGTCACAGCCAGGTGGCCGCGCTGGCCTCCCAGGTGAGTTCGCGGCTCGCTGCGCTCGAGGCTGAGCGCGCTTCCGTAGAGGCCTCGGTGCGTGATATGGAGGCCGCGAACCAAGCGCTCGCCTCGGCGCAGGCGGCCTACGATCCCGGTAGGCACCTCGTCGTCCGGCAACGCGAACACGCCCTCGATATCGAACTCACGCGCCTCGACACGGAGTCCGAGGAAGCCGACCGGCGCTTATCCGAGGCCGGTGCTCGACTCGCCGAACTCGAAAGCCTGGAAGAGGAACAGCGTACCCTGACCATCTCCTCTACCCGTGATCGACGGGCCATCGACCTCTTGGCCTTCCTTCGAGACACACTGCGCCATGCCGGCCCGGAGATCGCCCGCCTGGTGCTTGCCCGCGTCTCCCAGGCGGCAGCTCTCACCTACAGCGAACTGATGGGGGATCATGCCGCGGTTGTCGTCTGGGGCGACGACTACGGAATCACCGTCGAGAGGGCCGGACAGACGCGCGCGTTCGTTCAGCTTTCCGGCGGCGAACAGGTAGCGGCAGCCCTGTCCGTCCGACTCGCCCTCCTTAGGGAGGTATCTGACCTCCGCCTCGCCTTCCTGGACGAGCCCACCGTCAACCTCGACGAGGACCGCCGCCAGAGCCTCGCAGAGCAGATGCGCACCATCCGCGACCTGGATCAGCTCTTCATCATAAGCCACGACGACTCTCTGGAGAGCGTTACCGACAACGTGATTCGAGTGCGCAAGGAGAACGGCCTGAGCACCGTGGAGGCGAACTGATGCTCAGCTCCGCCGCCCTCGCGCAGGCCCTCAACGACATTGGGCCCGCCCTGCACGACGCCCTAGGCCGGCGCGCCAGCGACGTGGCGACGGCGACCCGCGCCCTTGCCGACCTCTCTCGCCTCACGTCAAGCCGCGTGCTCGGCCTGCTACGCGAAACCGCCTCGCCGGGGGCCCTGCCGACAGCCGAACATGACCGGCATCCCGGCCAGCTAGTCCGTTGGCCTAAGCGCTTTGCCGGCCATCGCCAGGCGCGCCAGTGGGCGGCCGAAGTTCTCTCGGGATGTCTAACCGTTGCTGTGGACGGCTCGCAGCTTTCCCTTGCCGACGACATCGATCCCCCAGTGGCGGCAGCGCAAGTCGGCTGGTTCGTGAATCCGCATGACCCCTCCTGTCCACACCACAAGGACACTCGTATGGAGATTCTCGTCGAGTGCCCCGGCACGGAAGGCGGTCCGGCGGAACGGGTGGACGTTCGGAGGTTCGAGATGGAGACGGAGCGCCTGCTTGAGCTCATGGAGGAGCGGAGCGGCCGTCATCCGGCCCCCGTGTGCTTCCTCGACGATCCCCTGATCATACCCTTTGCGGCCGAGCGCGGCACTGGGAGACCGGAGGCCTACATCCGCGGCATCTCCACCCTACTCGAGGCTTCCGAGTACCTTCGCGTACCGCTCGTCGGCTACACAGCCGATCCGTCCGCGCGGGACTTGGGACGGATGCTACTGTCGCTCGGCCTGCTCGATGAGCCCCTTGCGTCGCCCGACAGCACGTTCCTCATGCCGTCGCTCGAGCGTTGGGGAGACCGCTCCTGTATGTACATCTGCGCCCGCCCTTCGCCCCAATTGGCGGAGTACCGTCGCTCGGATGGCTCCTCACTCGCCGATCAGATCGCCTTCTGCTACCTTCGCGTTACCGGCCATGGCCGCCCGGCCCGCCTTGAGATGCCGCGCTGGCTTGCGGAAGACGACACTGAACGCGAGCGGGTCGTGGATGTAGTGCGCGCCGAGTGCATCGTGGGCCTAGGCTATCCGTACGCACTCGAGGCAGCGCACGATGCGGCGGTCATTACCGCCGGAGACCGGTCGCGCTTTGCGCGGGCCTTCGGCGCCTACTGCGCCGCTCGCGGCGTCTCCGTTAACCCGACCGCCAAAGGCGCCGGCAAGCGCCGCCACCGACAAGGAGGCTAACGTTGCTCTTGGGCAAGGTGATGTCGTCCGACTCACATCTGCAGTACCGCTGCCGGGTGTACGCTCCGGGCGAGGTCGACCATCCGCCCCGCCCCACCGACTACGCCCTCGGCACCTTCGTCCGCCTGCCCACCGGCACGGATACGGACATGGTGGGGGTGATATGCGATACGATCCTGCAGAACCCAGCGTTCGCCGCCTACGGGCCACGGCTCAGTACCGCCGAGGAGAACTCCGTCTTCAGCCCCGACTATGTGGACGAGGCATGCACGGTGGTCACGATTGTCGCCGTCGGTCAACTGCGCAACGATGAGAGTATCCACGAGCCCTCCGCCGTCACGCCGCAGATAAACTGCGAGGTGACCGCGCTGACGCCGGAGGAAGTGCGCGCCTTCCACCTAACCCGCCAGGGGTTCCGGATCGGCTATCTGCCGCTCCTGCTCTCCCTCGGCCGGTCGTCGCCGCTCTACGCCGAGACGGTCCTTCGTGTGATAGCGTTGCTGCGCACGCTGTTCCCAGACGGCCCGGAAAGCACGCGGCTGCGCCTGCTGGCGCAGAGCATGTCGTGGCAGACCCGCGTTCAGAGGATGGGGTAGGCCGATGGCTGAGAGCGATGCCTGTGTCGGACTAGCCAAGGGGCCGGGTGAGAAGCCGCACCAGTTCACGTTCGTGACACCCGATCGCGAAGACGCCCTCCCCGTCGGTGAGTACGTCTACTACTCGCTCAACGGCGATGGCGATGGCCTGCAAGTCGTTTGTCGCATCGAGGAGCGGGTGGAGGTGCGCAACTACCCCGACTCCTTTCTCTCGCACCCCGAGGTGAGCCCGCTTGAGGTGGCGGCGCTGCTCGGCTATGCCGATGAGGACAACGAGCTGTTCGTCTTGACCGCAGGAGTGCTGGGCTACTTCGATCGAGGCGTGGGCGACTTCGTGAATCCCCGCCGCCTGCCCCGGGTCGGCCATCCCATCTACCGGGCCTCTGGCCAGCTACTCCAGAAGGTGCTGAACCGACGAGCGAAAGGAGAGGCGGGAGGGGCGCATATCGGGAGTCTCCTCAGCAGACCGCCCGGCGAGGTGCCAATCGTGATGGACGCCGCCCGCTTCACCTCCACCCACCTGGCCATCATCGCCGGCACCGGCAGCGGTAAGTCGTACCTGGCGGCGGTCCTCGTGGAGGAACTGCTTCGCCCATCCAACCGGGCCTGCGTCCTCATCATCGATCCCCACGGCGAGTACGGCTCGCTGGCCGAGATGAGTAACTTGGAGGAGTTCTACGCCCCGGCTGGAGACGGCCTGGGCGAGTACCGACCAACCGTAAAGGTGCTCTCGCCCGACCAGGTGAAGGTCGCCTATCGCAGCCTGGAACTGGACGACCTACGGTACCTTCTCGGTCGCGACTTGAGCGGCAAGCAGTCCTACGCCCTCGGGGTAGCCTACCGCAGTGCCCAACGAGCGACAGACGACCGCTGGACCCTTGCCGATCTCAAGAACGAGATCAGGAACTGGGCGCTCGAAGCGTCCGGCGGCCCCGACGGAGAGGGCTCGTCGACCGCGGACATCGATGCCAGTGCCGGCGGCACAGCGGCCGCCCTCATATGGCGCCTCAACAACGTCCTCGGGCGGAGCGAGAGCCGCATATTCGACGACCACCAGGACTTGAGCCTTCAGGACCTCTTTCGGCCCGGGCAGTGCACCGTGCTGCAGCTGAGCCAAGTGGCGGAGCGCGAACAGCAAGTGGTCGTCGCTACTCTACTGAGACGCCTCTACAAAGCCCGCTTGGCCACCGAGAAGGAACTTGCGTCTCCCGGCGACGCCAACTACCTGCCCTACCCTGCCTTCGTCATCCTGGAGGAGGCCCACAACTTCGCCCCTGCCTCCGCGGATCTGGTCACCAGTGACCAGCTAAAGCGGATCCTAAGCGAGGGGCGCAAGTTCGGGGTCGGGGTGTGCCTCATCAGCCAGCGACCGGGCCGGCTCGACCCCGACGTCCTGTCGCAGTGCATGACCCAAGTCCTCCTACGCATAAGCAACGAGGTCGATCAGGCGCGGGTGGCGCAGAGCGTCGAGAGCGTCGGCCGAGCGCTGATGGATGAATTGCCCGGCCTGTCCAAGGGCCAGGCAATCGTCGCCGGTATGGCCGTAAACACGCCGGTGCTCGTGCGCGTGCGGCAGCGGCTGACCCGCCACCAAGCGCAAGACCCCGACGCTCCTGCCCGATGGCGCGCCTACTTCGACACGAGGCAGGAGGAGCGCCGCAGGCGCGATGAGGCGCTGCCCGGACGCCGGCCGCCGCCCACGCGTGCCGAGCTCATCCAGCAGATATTCGGTGTGGAGGAGGACGATTGACCGATCTGAGACTCTTCGACTGCAACGTCTCCTACGGCACCCCACCGGTGCCCAATCCTCGGCAGGCAAGGACACCGGAAGCGCTGCTCCAGGAGATGGACTGGGCCGGCGTCACCGAAGCGCTGGTCACCAACGCCTACCAGCGCTACGACGACGCGCCCACCGGCAACCGCCAAGTGTTGACCGAGTGTGCCGAAAACGACCGGCTCCATCCCACATGGGTGCTCATGCCGCACCAGACCGGCGAGTTCTCTTCGCCGGATGATCTGCCGGCCGCCCTCTCAAACGCCGGCGTGCGCGCCCTCTGGGCCTTTCCCTCGCGCATCCGCTACCTGCTTGATGCCAACACCTTTGGCCCTACGCTTGAGGTGCTATCTGGTCTGCAGGTGCCGCTTCTCCTTTCGGTTACGGAGTCGTCCGGCTCTCTGAGCGGCTGGGGCCTGATGGGAGCCCTCCTCGGCAACTTCCCGCACCTCACGCTCATTGCCACCGACCAGAACTGCTGGGGCCAGGACCGTTACTTCCGCCCCCTCGTCGAGCGCTATCCGCGGTTCTACTTCGACGTCGCCGACTTCGAGCTAGCCGGCGGCTACGAGGACTATGTAAGCAGGTATGGCTCGGAGCGGATGGTGTTCGGCACCGGCTTCCCCGGCCTCTGCATGGGCGGTTCTATCCTGACGCTCCTGCATGCGAACGTCAGCGACGAGGATAAGGTGGCCATCGCCGGGGGCAACTTGCGGCGGCTGCTTTCGGAGGTGAAGCTGTGACTATTCCTGCAGTCGCTCGCACGTCGCAGATCGCCGCGGAGTTCATCGAGACCGGGAGGAGCGAGTCCTGCCCGGTGATCGACGCCCACGCCCACTTCGGCCCCTTTCAGGGCATCTACTTTCCCAAGCCCGACGCTGAAGGCATGCTGGACGTCATGGACCGGGCAGGCGTGCAGACGAGTATCTGCTCGCCCCACGCCGCACTGCGCGACCCGCGTGACGGCAACCCGGTGATCGTCGAGGCAGCTCGCCGTCACGCCGGCCGCTTTCTCGCCTATCTCACCCTCAACCCTAACTATCGCGATGAGCTTGAGGAAGACGTCGCCGCTCTTGATGAGCGCGATCCGGAGATTGTCGGCATCAAGCTGCACCCATCATGGCACCACTATCCACTCAGCGGTCCCGCACATGCTTCCGCCTTCGCCTACGCGGACCGGCACGCCTTCCCGATCCTCAGCCACACCTGGGGGAACACGCCCACGTGCGGCCCGGAGGAGGTCCGCCGGGTCGCGGAGCGGTACCCTAACGCGCCCCTGCTGATGGGGCACTCCTGTTTCGGGCAGTTCGATGAGGCGATGGCCCTGGCGCGCGAGTTCCCCCACGTGTACCTGGAGCTGACGGCCGCCTACCGAGTCAGCGGGATGATCGAGCGGATGGTCGGCGAGGTAGGTTCGCACAAGGTGCTGTTCGGCTCCGACCTACCTTGGTTCGACCAGCACTACGGGATAGGCTGCGTCGTCTTCTCCCACATAACTGATCAGGATCGGCGCAGCATCCTCCGCGAGAATGCCATGCGAGTCTTCGGTCTACGCGGCTAGTAGACAAAGGCCGGGTGAGCAGGAACGCCCACCCGGCCGATGCGCGCATGCCGCGTAGCAGCGGCTCCCTATGGCTCGAACACGACCATCTGATGACCGCGGACCTCGGGTACCACCACCGTCGCCACGCCGTCTGCGTAGCTCCAATGCAGTGGCTGCTCCTGCGGCGCCAGGTATACCCGGCCAGGATGGCCGGGCGTCCTGACCGAGAGCGTCACGTCCGTCAGGGGAACGACGTCCTCGATTATGTCGATATCAAGCGTGCGCCGCTCGGCCACGTAGTACAGCAGGTGGCAGACGAGGCGGTCCCCTTGGCGCATGAGGGTCACCTGACTGCTGCTCGGAAGGCCGGCCTGAACCGTACGATCCGGCGCCAGGCGATCGAGACAGGCTTCCACAAGCTGGCGGTACACCCGGTTGCCGTGGCGACGGTAAGCGGAGAAGATCGGGCTCGCGATGTAGATGGCCCGCCCGCGCTGCGCAACCGCGGCCATATCGGTGCGCGATTGAGGCGCTGTCTGGCGGTGCGATGAGAAGTGATCCCAGTGCCGCTCGAAGTAGGGTTGAGTGACCCAGGCCAGCACCTCGGTTCCCGCTGCCGGTCGCACCGGCGCAGGCGCCTCGTACATCACATGGGCCATTTCGGGTAGACCGAGCGACGGCATCGCCTCAATGTAGTGCGTCGAGTAGTCGGCAGCATCGGCCCGTTCGATGCCTAGCAGGCCGGCTAGGATGCCGTCGTTGCCCTCCAGGGCCGTTGCCCCCGAAACCAATAGCCCGCCACCACCCGCCACATAGTCCCGCAGGCGCTTCGCCGTGGCCACGTCCACCGGGCAGCGATCCGGCAGGACGAGCACCTTGTAGGCGTCCCATTCGGCCAGGGCGTCAATGAGCTGGAACTGCCGCCGGCTCTGGAGCAGGGCCATGGTGGCCCCCTCCTCCGCGGTCAGGTCAACCTCTCGTTCCCAGCCCTCAACCGACACCAGTACGCCAACCTCACGTACCGGCTCGGCGGCCACGCACCAGGGTTCCTTGGCCTCCACTGACTGGTACACGCGCCCGATGAGGTCGTAGGCGGGCTTCTCCAGGGCTCCTCGCGGGTGCAACTGATCGCCGATAGAGCATTGAGCACCGGTGGCCAGCATGGAAAACACCTCGTACTCCAGCGCCGCCTCGTTCTTCAGCCCACCGAAATCGGCCCAGGACTTGTGGAAGCGCGCCGTCATGCCGAGGTAGGGCGCGCCAAGAGTCTGCACGTAGCGCGAGTAGAGAGGGTAGTGCAGGTAGCCCCACTGGCCCGAGGGCAAGGACTCGATCTCGACGTGACTCATGTAGGGGAGCTCCGACCTCCAGCCGGACTCTGCATCCCTGGCCAATCGCAGCCGGCTGTTGAAGAACACCTTCAGACCCGGTCGATGCCTCCACACCGCCTGGCTGAGCCTGTCCATCGCTCGCCGCGCCACCTGAATGGCATAGCGCCTCAGATGATCATCGTTCTGAGGGTCAAGGCCCTCACCGAGCATGCCATCCACGCAGTAGCGACAGGTGCAGCCAGGCGACGTCACCATGATGATGTCGAAGAAGAGGCCGTCGGCGTCGTAACGGCTGACTACCTCGTCCGTCTGCGCGACGACGTAGTCCAGATAGGGGCTGTTCATGCACAGCCACTTCCACCCAGGGACGAAAGGGGCGATGACGCCGGCGCGACCCTCGGGCGTGACCTGCTGCCACTCCGGGTGTTCATGGGCCATGTGTTCGTCCCACACCACCGACACGTAGACCGGTGTCCGGATGTCGCGTCGGTGACAGGCCCCGATCATCTCTCCCAACAGGTCACGTTGTAGATATGGGTGGGGAACACCCACCTCCGTTGGGTAGTAGGCCATGCCGTGGTGGCACTTGGCGAAAACCGTGACCGAGTTGACCCTAGCCTCCTCCAGTTGGCTGGCGAAGGCCTCGGCGTCGAAGTCGGCGCCGACATCCGGGATCAGCGGGGAGGTGTGGAAGTCCAGGTGGACCTGGCGAAAAGGAAGCTCGGCCATGCCGGCGACCCCCTATGAGAAGTGGTCGCCTTATAGCATGGCCGAGCATCTACCTCAAGAGCGCCGAGAGGCGACGCTCCTACTCACGGAGCTTGTGGCCGCAGTTGCTGCAGAAGCGGGCGTCCGCCTTGTTCATTGTCTCGCAGTTGGGGCACTTCACGCTGCCGAGGGCGGAACCGCACTCACTGCAGAACTTGGCATCGGCGGGGTTGACCGTGCCGCACTTCGGGCAAGGGCTCCCGGCGGGAGCGGCTGCCTGCGGCGCCTGCTGTCCGCCACCGCTCATCGCGGCGCCAAGCTCGCGCGCCATCATGGCGCCGAGACCCAGTCCGGCGCCGACACCGACGCCTGCCCCAGCCAATCCGCCGCCCTCTCCGCCGCCGGCCGCGGCCGCCGTACCCAGTGCCTGGGCCGCCTTGAACTGTAGGTACTGCTGCATGTTGCCGATGGCGCCCATAGCCGCCCGCTCGTCGATGGCCTTGGACGTCTCCTCGGTCGGGGTGACCGACCCGACGTACATGCCCTTCAGTTCGAGGCCGAGCGCTTTGAAGTCGTCCAGCAGCCGGGCTCGGATCGCGCCCGCCAGCTCGTCAAAGAGAGCGGGAAGGTCGAAGATGGAACTAGCCACTTCGCCGAGCACGTCGGTGAGGCGGCTGACAACCATGCCGCGCAGGTAGTTGGCGATCTGGTTGGTGGAGTAGAGCCCTTGCGTCCCCACGATCTTGTTGACGAACAACTGCGGATCGGTTACCGACAAGGCGTAGCTGCCGAAGGCGCGCAGCCGCACGATGCCCAGCTCCTTGTCGCGCAAGGCAATGGGCTGCTCCGTGCCCCACTTGAGGTCGATGAAGTCCCGCCGGCTGACGAAGTAGACCTCAGCCGTGAACGGGCTGCGGTCTCCGAACGGGATGTTGATGAGGCTCGCCAACAATGGGATGTTGGCCGTAGTGATGGTGTGACGGCCGGGGCCGAACACGTCCAGGGCCTTGCCATCCCGGAAGAAGACGGCGGACTGGCTCTCGCGGACGATGAGCTGTGAACCCAGGCGGAAGTCGCCGGCGCCGTACTCTGGCACCCGGCGCACCATCTCGCTCCCGCTCTCGTCGATGAACTCGATAACGTCGAAGATTCTGGCCATTCTAGCCTCCGTTGCTGTGCGCGCTCGTGGACCTCAGATCGTCATTTGTAGGCTCTGATCCGGCCCGAAGTCAGTCTCAGCTGACCGCCATGATAGCGTCGCGACGGCCGTCCCACCGCCTTCTGAAGTCGGTGATGGCATCCAGGAGCTTGTCCGATGCCGATCGGACAGCAGTCGCATCGCCAACCGCCGCGTCCACCGCGTCTACCGCACCGGCGAGGATCGGCAACTGGTCAAGCAGAGCGGAGTCGTGCTCATAGATAGCGCCCAGTTCTTCCTCGCGGGTGTTGATGGCATCGAAGAGCCCGGAATACCCGTAGGTAGCGGTGCGAACCGTATCCGCCAGCGTCTCCAGTCTCCTCACGGCCAGATCCAAGTCGCCGAGAAGGAGTAGCCCTCCACCGCGCGACAGACGACGCTCAGTCTCCAGCAGACGCTCCTTCTGCTGGGATAGCTGCGCGCTGATCTCGTTGCGCAGCAGCTTGTCGGCCTCGCGCGAGAGCTCGCGGTTCTTGTAGCCCTTGTACCCCGGGATGCTGCGAACCAGTCGTTCCAGGGTCCCTTGGTCCCTATCGAGCCTATCCCTATAGTCCATCCCCTACCTCCCCAACTAGCTCTTCAGGAAGATCTCCGCACCGCAGTAAGGGCATTGGATCACGCCTTTGCCCGCCAGCTCCAGCGCTCCGCCGCAGCTGGGGCAGTTGCCGCTCGGCATATCTGCCGCTTGGCGACTGTAGAGCATGCCCTTCTCCCAGTTCACGTACCCGGTAAACAACCCCTTGCCCACCAGATCGTAGATGTACTTGCGCAGGATGTCCCGGGTCACCTGCAGCTCGAGGATAGCACTCGGGATGTCTACCTGGCCGCGCGTCATGACCATGTTAAGTAGCTGGCGTTCCTTGGCCACCTCCGCCATGGCCGCCTCTTCCTGCCGGCCCTTGACGACCATCCAACCGCCGATGGCCACGAGTGGCAGCGTGCCGAACACGAACGCTCCGCCGATACCCAGCACAGGCGCCGACAGACCTTCGTACTTCCCGTCTGCCGCCCCGGCGATGACCCAAAGTGCCACTACGATGAAAAGCGCCGCCCCCGCACCAATCAGGATGAGCCCGAGAGTCTTGCCGCTGTTGCGCATGGTACGTAGTCCTCCCCTACCTTGCTCCCGATCCGCCGCCGCCGCCACCACCGCCGCTGAAGCCACCGCCGCCGCCGCTCCAACCACCACCGCCCCCACCGCTGCTCCGGGGCTGACTTGTCATGGTGTTCGCTGCCGAGTTCAGCATCGACTGGAGGCCACTGCTCATGCTCTGTATCGACGATGCGAGCCCGTCGCTCATGCCTTGCAGCGACGGCATACTCACACCGCCTCCACCGCCGGGCACGTTCGACACCGGCGTGCCGCCCATGGTGGGCATCGTCGATGTGGGGTCGCTCTGCGGTTGCGGCATGAACACCGGCTGGTACGGCCGATACCAGGTGGGGGCAGGCGCCTCCACCTTGCTGAACTTCTTGAGGTACTCCTTCTCAACCCCAAGAGCGATGGCGTACGGGAGGTACTTATCGAAGATATCGGCCCTCTCCTGGAGGTTTTCAAAGCGATCAATGTCCTGGAGGTACCGCTTAAAGGCCTCCCAACCCGCCGCCTGCGTCGCACCGTCTTCGGTCTTGCTCGGCATAGCCCCACTCATGATGGTTAGCAGGAGGAACGGCAATCCAGTGGCCAGCGGCACACAGAAGAACGTGTCGGCGTAACGAGCCAGTGCTGCCGACAAGCACACGAAGCCGAACCCACTGAGCACGAGCCCGATGATTCCCACCCCGAGCCACCGTGATCGCGTCTGGTCCGGATTGGCGGTAAAGAACTTGCGGTCGGTGAGGTCCTCGTACATCTCCCGGGCGATCTTGGGGATCGAGGAGTAGAACTTGTTCTTCAGCAGCGAGAGCCTGACCTCGCTGCTCTTGCCGAACAGCTCTGTCAGCAATCGAGTCTCGTACTTGGTGAGCGGCTGGCTGCCCGGTATTCGCCGGTAGATGAAGTCCTTCTTGGCTCCGATCCCGAACAGACCAGGCTCCTGGGTCTCCTCCATAGTGAGGACGCCGCGTCGCCCCAGATCGACGATGGTGGCCAGTATGTCCTGAACATCGACCTTCTCATCCACTAAGGCCCCGGCGAGCCCCGGCTGCAGGTCGGATGGCGGCTCCGACAAGTACTCCGCCACCAAGCCCACCGGCTTGTCGCGGCCTCGGGTGTACCAGAGCGCAACCACGCCGCCAATGCCGCCCACGAGGAGCAGTATGGAAACGCCGAGGACCAGGAGCTCGACCATCGGCTTGATGTTCTCGTCGTACTCGCGCTGCCGATCCTCCCGCACCTGCCAGTCGGAAGGCTTGGCGTCAACCAAGCCGGTCGGGAACTGCACCCGAAGCACCACCGCGCGGTAGCCAGGGAGGTCCGAGACTTGCGCCTGCAGCGTGCGGCCGTCGATCTGGACAAGGGGGACGTCCGCTGGATCGACCGCCGCCTGGATGGATTCCAGCGCCACGTCCTGGGGCAGCCGCACGGTTATGATGCCCGAGTCGATCCGGCCGCTCCGATCACCGGCGTAGAAGTTCCAGTAGAACTGATCACCGCCCTCATAGACGCGGAGGCCGCCCACAACGCGGTAAGTAAGCGTGAACGTCCGCTCCGCGTTCTCCGTTGGCGGGAACCACCAGAGGACCTCAACTACGTCGCCCATGGTGACCTTGTAGCCGCCCACCCGCTCAGATCCAACCTGCGTGTAGGCTTGCGCGCCCTCGAATACCTGCACATCTCGGACGTCATCCACCCGGTCGAGATCGAAAGAGTAGTAGCCCTGACTGAAGCTGCCCGAGTCGAAAGAGAAACCCATGGTGACCTCGAACAGCATGTCGCCGTTGTCGAGGATATCCACCGCGTAGTCGTAATGCGTCCAGTGGAATGACTTGCCCGACTGCGCCGACACTGGCGTGATCGTCGCCACAACCAGTAGCGCCGCGACCAACAAGGCCAAGAACCGGCTCGCACTAGTCCCGTGACGTGACCTGAGTTGCATGCTCATGCTCCCAAGTAATCGAGTAGCGGCAGCACTATAACACACTTGAGCCCCTAGGAGCAGCAAGTCCACCAAAGTGCCAACTTCCGGGCGGACGAGAAAGCGGAAAGCCGTTCCCGGCTCTCCGCTGTTCCTGCCATAACACTCCCCCGAGGGAGTCTAGCGCTTGGTGTACTGAGGCGCCTTGCGGGCCCGCTTGAGCCCGGCCTTCTTGCGTTCCTTCTCACGCGCGTCGCGCGTCAGGTACCCGCTCTTCTTGAGGACGGGTCGCAAGTCCGGATCGAAGGCCAGCAAGGCACGAGCGATCCCATGCCGCACAGCGTCCACCTGGCCGCTGATGCCGCCGCCGGCTACCTTCACCACCACATCGAAGCTGTCCCGGACGTTGGCCGTCACCAACGGCTCCAGCAGCGTCGCCATGTCGCCTTCCCGGGGGAAGTACTCCTGCCCCGACTTGCCGTTCACCACCACCGTGCCCTGACCCGGATACAGCCGGACCCGAGCGGTGGAGGTCTTCCTGCGGCCGTTGCCGAAATGGTAACTCTGTTCTGCCATCAACTACCCTCCCCTTCCTCGAACCCAGCCCTAGAACTCCAGAGGCTCGGGCGTCTGCGCCTGATGCGGGTGACTCTCACCGCCGTATACCTTGAGCTTGCTCAGCTGCTGCTTGCCCACCGTGTTCTTCGGCAGCATACCCTTAACCGCGTGCTGGATAACACGCTCCGGGAAGCGGCGAAGCTGGTCGCGGAGGCTGATGCTGCGCAGGCCGCCTGGATACTGGGTGTGCCGGTAGTACTGCTTCTGATCGAGCTTGCGCCCGGTCACGTGCACCTTGGCGGCATTGACCACGATGACGAAGTCCCCGACGTCGATGTGAGCAGCGTAGTTGGGCTTGTTCTTGCCGGTCAGCACCTTAGCGATCTCACTGGCGAGCCGTCCCAGGGTCTTGCCCTCGGCGTCCACCACGTACCACCGCCGCTCTATGTCCTTCGGGGTAGGGGTAAAAGTCCTCACTGCCGAACTCCTATTGCCAATGTGACGTCGGTCCCACCGACCAACGGCTCGCTGCTCCACCACCGCCCGGTACCAAGACCGAGGCGCTGCCTGTCGTACGCCACCCCTTCCAGGGTGAGCCCGTGAGCCGGGAGTGCCGGACCCACAACACTGCTTCGATCTAAGGCTCCGCTGTTCACCGCCCTAGCTGCCTCGCGCCAATCCGTCTTGTGGCGCCCTACGTCGACGAGAGTACCCACCAGTCGACGCACCATACGCCGCAGGAAAGCGTCGGCCTCAACTACTACCTCGATGCACTCGCCTTCGCGGATCAGCTCCAGGCGGAAGAGCGTTCGCTCGGTGCCGCCGCCCTGAGGCGATTGGCCAAACGCACCGAAGTCGTGCCGTCCCAGGTACGTCTCGGCCAGCCGCCCGGCCGCCTCCAGGTCCAGCTCCGTGCTCATCCGGTACGCATACCGCTCGCGCAAAGGCGATCGCGCGCGGCTTACGATCAGCCGGTAACAGTACCGCCGCCTCTCCGCCCAGTAGCGGGGGCTGAACTCGGCCGGGGCCTCTGCCACTACCCTCGCCCCAACGTCGGCCGGCATAAGCCCGCACAGCGCCTCAGCGACTTCAGCAGGCTCGCGACGCTTACCCAGATCGAAGGCGGCAACCTGTCCCTGGGCATGCACTCCGGAGTCCGTCCGGCCCGCGAACACCGTACTCACCGGCCGCCCATCTAGTCGAGCGAGAGCGGACTCCAACTCACCCTGTACCGTCCGCTGTCCTCGCTGGATCTGCGACCCGTAGAAACCGGTGCCGTCGTACTCTAGGACCGCCAGATAGCGGCACATGGGGCCGAAACCGCCTCTCCCTAGTCGACCAACTCCAGGAAGACCATCTCCGAGCCGTCGCCAGGGCGCTGACCCAGCCGGAGCAGCCTGGTGTAGCCGCCCTGCCGCCCCGCAAAACGCTCGGCAAACCGACCATCACGGAACAGCTTCTGCGCCACCGACTCGTCCGTAAGAATCGCCGACACCTGCCGGCGCGCGCTTAGGTCGCCGCGCTTTGCCAAAGTCACGACCCGATCGGCATCCGCCTTGATGGCCTTGGCCTTGGCCTCGGTCGTACGAATCCGCTCGTGGCGGAAGAGCTCGGTCAGCAGTATCCGGAACAGTGCCTTGCGCTGGTCTTTGCTGCGTCCCAGCCGGCGGCCACTGACTCTATGCCTCATCTGTGCCAACTCCGATGTGCGTACTCTCTTCGTCTGAGGACTCGTCTGCCTCGTCTGCCTCGGTGGCAGTGGCGCGCGCTTCAGCCGCGGTCTCCCCTTCGAGGAGGAAACCGCGCTCCACCAACTTGCGCTTAACCTCCTCAAGAGACTTCGCGCCGAAGTTGCGGATGTCGAGCAGTTCCTTGGGGCTGTTCTCCAGCTTGTCCAGTACCTGGGCTACGGTGGCGATGCCGGCCCGCTTGAGGCAGTTCAGCGCCCTCTGGTTGAGCTCCAGCGACTCAATGGGCAGATCCGTAGTAGGCAACCCACCAAGGCCGTCTTCGATCTGCTCCACATCACCTTCCTCGCTGATCACCTCCACCGACTCCGCGAGGCTGATCAGTTGGAAGTGCTCGACCAACATGCGGGCCGACTGGCTGACCGCCGCTTCCGGAGCCACAGTGCCGTCCGTCCAGACCTCGATGACAAGCCGATCGAAATCGGTGGCCGAACCCACCCGCTCCCGCTCAACGGTGTAAGTCGCGCGGCGGACGGGGCTGAAGATGGCGTCCAGCGGAATCTCACCGATGGGTAGTTTGCCGCTGTCCTTGCCGCGGTCCTCTGAGGGTGAGTACCCCTTGCCGGTGGCGACCGTGGCCTCCATCTCGAACTCGGCGTCGCCGGAGTCAACCGAAGCCAGGTGTAGTTCCGGGTTGAGCACCTCAATCCCGGCCGGCGTCTCCAGGTCACCCGCGGTCACCTCCGCCGGACCCCGAACGCGCAGACGCGCTCGGCCGGACTCGACACCCTCCACCCGGAAGCGAACCTGCTTCAGGTTCAGCATAAGGGTAGTCATGTCCTCGCGGACGTTCGGTATGGGAGCGAACTCATGCTGCACGCCCATTACGCGCACGGACGTCGCTGCGGAGCCCGGTAGGGACGTGAGCAACACGCGCCGCAAGGCATTGCCCAAGGTCAATCCGTAGCCCGACTCCAGAGGACTGATGACGAACCGACCGTACTGCTTCGATACGGCAGTGGCCTCTATCTTCGGGAAAACCTTATCTACCAAGTGCATCACCCTCCCGGGCCGTCACGAAAGAAGCGCCGAACCCCGCACTAGCGGCTGTAGAACTCAACGATCAACTGCTCGTTCAGCGGGACATCGATGCTCTGGCGCTCCGGTATCGCGGTGATGACCACCGACAATGTCTCCGGATCGACATCCATCCACTCCGGCGGACGCACTATCCCGTCTGAATCGCGGATCTCGGCGAACACCGTCGAGCCGCGAGCGCGTTCCCGAACACGGATGGCATCGCCCGCCTTCACCTGGTAGGAAGGGATGTCGACCTTTCCACCGTTGACCTCAAAGTGGCCGTGGCCGATAAGCTGCCTCGCCTCAGCGCGCGAACGCGCCAGACCCGCCCGGTAGATGACGTTGTCCAAGCGCCGCTCGAGAAGCACCAGAAGCGTCTGGCCCGTCTGGCCGGTCGTGTGGGACGCATCCGCAAAGTAACGGCGGAACTGCCGTTCCATCACGCCATACATCCGCCGCGCCTTCTGCTTCTCGCGCATCTGCAGCGAGTACTCAGACTCCGACCGACGCCGGAACTGCGAAGTCCGACCATGCTCTCCGGGAGGAAAGGCCCGCTTTTCCAGCGCGCACTTGTTGCTGTAGCAGCGCTCGCCCTTGAGGAACAGCTTCTGCGCCTCCCGGCGGCACAGCTTGCAGACCGACTCAGTGTATCTTCCCATTATGCCTCCCTAATCCAGTGCGACGCCGCGACCGGCTCTAGATGCGCCGCTTCTTGGGCGGGCGGCAACCGTTATGCGGAATCGGGGTCTCGTCCGAGAGCGAGCGCACCGTGACGTCCGATCCCTGGAAGCCACGCACCGCCGCCTCTCGTCCTGGGCCGGGGCCCTTGACCTTGACATCGATCTCGCGCACGCCGTAGTCGGCCGCTACACGGAGTACCGCCTGCACCGCCAACTGGGCGGCGTACGGTGTGCTCTTGCGAGAGCCCTTGAAGCCCGAGGCGCCCGCGCTGGACCACGCCAACACGTTACCTTCCGGGTCCGTCACCGTTATGATCGTATTATTGAAGGTAGCCGTGATATGCGCCTTCGCCAGCGGCACTGTCCTACGTTCGCGCCGCTGCCTGCTACGGGCTGCAGTTCCTCGTCGTCGCCCCATTTATACTCTCCTGAATGGCCCCTGAGGGACTCTAACGCTCACACTCTACTTCTTGCCCGTCGCACGACGACGACCGGCTACCGTCTTCGGGCGGCCTCGCCGCGTACGCGCGTTGGTTCGCGTCCGCTGGCCGCGCACGGGAAGGCCGCGCCGGTGGCGCAGGCCGCGATAGCTGCCGATCTCCACGAGACGCTGAATATCCATGGCCAGCTGCCGTCGAAGATCGCCTTCGACTCGGATGTTCCGCTCGATGAGTTCGCGCAGCCGGTTGGCTTCCGTCTCTGTCAGCTCACGTACCCGGGTATCGGGATTGATGCCGGCCTGAGAAAGCACCCTCTTGCTGGTCGCCGGACCAACACCGAAGATGTAGGTCAGCCCAACTTCGACGCGCTTATCCCGAGGTAGATCCACTCCAGCTATACGGGCCATGCTCTATCTCCCTGTCTGCTATCGCCCAACATCTAGCCTTGGCGCTGCTTGTGCTTGGGATTCACGCAGATAATGCGCACGACCCCACGCCGCTTGATGATCTTGCACTTCTCGCACCGCTTCTTGACCGATGGCGCTACCTTCATTGCCGTCACACCTTCCTATACTGCTGTCAAGACCGCCGGCTCTCCGTCGGTCACTGCGATGGTATGCTCCCAGTGCGCCGAAAGGCTACCGTCCACTGTAGTCACCGTCCATGCATCGCTGCGGATTGCCACCTGGGCACTCCCCAGGGTGAACATCGGCTCAATGGCCATGGTCAGCCCGGGCCGCAGCCGCATCCCCGTCTTCGGCGAACCGAAGTTGGGGATCTGAAACCCCTCGTGCATCTCGCGCCCTATGGCGTGCCCGGTGAAGTCCCGCACCACCGACAGCCCGCGGGACTCCCCGAAGGACTGTATCGCGGCCGACACGTCACCCAGCCAGCCGCCCGATCGCGCTGCCGCTATGCCCGCCATCAGCGCCTGACGTGTTACTTCGACGAGGTGCTGAGCCTCCGGGCTGATCTCGCCGACAGCGGCCGTAATCGCCGCATCGCCGTGCCAGCCGTCCAGGATCACTCCCACGTCGACACTGACGATGTCGCCCGCCTGGAGGACTCGCTCACCGGGAAGTCCATGGACCACTTCCTCGTTGACCGACACACAGCTCGCCGCCGGGTAGGCCGGGCCCCCTGGCACTATGGCTGGAACGCCCTTGAACGAGGCGATCCCACCGGACGCAGCGATCACGTCCTCGACGATGCGATCGAGTTCCCCGGTGGTTACGCCGGGAGCCACCGCCGCACCGGCCTCTC
The DNA here is from genome assembly GCA_040768685.1 of Anaerolineae bacterium. GTDB lineage: Bacteria > Chloroflexota > Anaerolineae > DRVO01 > DRVO01 > Ch71. The sequence goes on along the minus strand of JAXGMM010000001.1, from coordinate 1,185,098 downwards.
GTAACGCTTCCGCTACCACTCGGCCGGCTCGTCCCATCGCCTCAACCTCAGCAGGGCGCTTGAGGCGCACAGCCGGGCGTCGGCTACGAAGGGCGCTGCGTCGCACGGCGTACTCGCTCGAGCAGGTCGCGATAGACGCCGTCGATGTTCTGCTCGCCGTCTACCTCAGCCAGAAGGCCGCGATCTCGATAGAACTCGATCAGCGGCGCCGTCTCGCTCAGGTATACCTCGATCCTATGCAGTTGTGTCGCCGGCGTGTCGTCGCTGCGCTGGTAGAGCTCGCCACCACAGCTGTCGCAGACGCCTTCCCGTGCCGGCGGGTTGTAGAGCATGTGATACACACCGCCGCACCTGCGACACACCCACCGACCGGCCAGACGACTCAACAGAGTCTCTGTGGAGACCTTGATGTATGGCGCCAAGGTCACCCCAGCGCCGCGCTCCTGCAGCATCGCGTCCAGCGCCGTTGCCTGGTCGACGGTCCGCGGGAACCCATCCAGGATCGCGCCCTTGGCAGCATCCGGCTGGGTGAACCGCTCCCGCACCATGGCGATCGTCACGTCATCCGGCACCAGAACACCGCGGTCCATGTAAGACTGAGCCAACTTGCCGAGCTCGGTCTGCTGCTTCAGGGCCGCCCGGAACAGATCGCCCGTCGCTATATGCGGCAGCCCGAGGTCGCTCTCAAGCCGCTCAGCCTGCGTGCCCTTTCCCGCGCCAGGAGCGCCCAGGAGCACAATGTACCCGAATGCCGAAGTTGACATTGTACAGTCCCCCCAACTACCGCCGCAAGAACCCCTCATAGCGCCGCATCAGGAGTTGCGCCTCCAACTGCCGCATGGTGTCCAGCACCACGCCGACAACGATCAGGAGTCCGGCGCTAGTGATTAGCATCGTATTGGTTTTGGCCACGCCCCGAACCAGCCAGGGGAGCACGGCAACGGTGCCGAGGAACAGAGCTCCGACCAGCGTGATCCGCTGCACCACGCTGTTGAGGTACTCCTCCGTGCGCTTGCCCGGCCGGATCCCAGGGATGAAGCCGCCCTGTCGTTGCAGCATCTCAGCCAGGTTCTGCTGCCGGAACATCACATCGGTGTAGAAGTACGTGAATGCTACCACCATCAGGAAGTAGGCGATCCAGTACATGCTCCCGCCGGTGCCAAAGTTGCGCGCGATGAATGAGCCGAGGCCGGAGACGAAGCTGCTCTTCGACAGGGCCATGTAGCTGGCGATGGCGCTCGGGAAGATCAGAATCGCCTGGGCGAAGATCAACGGGATCATGCCGGCCGAGTTCACCTTCAGCGGCACGTGCGTCGCCTGGCCGCCGGCTACTCGCAGCCGGTTGCCGCGCATCGCCACCACGCGGCGCCCGTACTGCACCGGGATCCGGCGCTCGCCCTCCTGCACCACCACAATGACGCCCACGGTGATGATGGTCAGGATGATGAAGATGATAAGTCCAGAGACGTCGCCCACGATGAGGCTCGCAAGGTTGCCCGGAACCTGAGCGACGATACCACCCAAGATGATGATGGAGATACCGTTCCCGATGCCCTCCTGGCTGATCATCTCGCCAAGCCAGATGGCCAGCATGGTGCCCGCTACCAGGCTCGACAGGATGCTCATGGTCACCAGGGTGGAACCGCCCAGACCGAACCGAGTCAGCACCCCGTACTGCATCATGAGGGCGCCCTGCGCCACACCCTGCAGGAGCGCCAGAGGGATGGTGAGGATGTAGGTATACAGCGTCGACTTATGTCGACCGGCCTCACCTTCCTTCGCCAGCGCCTGCAACTGCGGAATGAGCGGCGTGAGCAACTGAATGACGATCTGGGACGTGATGTAGGGATACACGCCGAGGGCCATGACGGAGAACTCAGCCAGTGCGCCGCCCGAGAGAAGGTTCAGGAAGTTGAGCATCTGGCCCGTGCCCGGACCGCTGAAGGCATGCGCCAAGGCCCCACGGTCCACGCCCGGAACCGGCACGTGCGCCGCAAACCGGTACACGACCAGGATGCCGAGAGTGAAGAGTATCTTCTTGCGCAGATCAGGCATGCGCAGGGCGTTGCGTAGCGCCTCGATCATCTCTCTATGCCTCTCGAATTGCTGTCCCTAGACAATGACAACTAGCCCTCAAGCAGCTCAGTCTGTCCGCCGGCGGCCTCGATCTTTTCGCGCGCCGATACCGAGAACCCCTGGGCTCTCACGGTAAGGGCACGATCGATCTCGCCGTTGCCGAGCACTTTCACCTTGGCATCCGCCTTCTTGATGATGCCGGCAGCGGCCAAGTCCTGAGGCGTCACCACCGACCCAGCCGGGAAGGCCGATAGACGCTCAAGGTTCACCGGCGTGAACGGCACGCGGTTGATGGGAGTGAAGCCGCGTCGCCACGGCAGGCGCCGCACCAACGGCAACTGACCGCCCTCAAAGTACGGGCCCTTCGTCCCACCAGACCGCGACTTCTGTCCCTTGGTGCCGCGGCCGGCCGTCTTGCCTTGCCCGGCACTGGGCCCACGGCCGACTCGTCTACTCCGCTTGCGAGACCCCGCCTGCGGGGCCAGATCGTTTAGCCTCATAGTGGCCTCAGCCTTCCTCTTCCACTATCTCAACGAGATGCGTTACCGAGGCGATCATGCCTCTCACGCTGACCTCGTCCACCTTCTCCACTTCCTGGCCCAGCTTGTGAAGGCCAAGCGCACGCACTGTCCGCTTGTGCTCCAGCTTCGAGCCAATCGGGCTACGCACTAGGCGCACGGTGATGGTCTTCCCGTCACTCATTGCTCCTCCTCTCCCAGAAGGGCAGCACCTCTGCCGGGTCCTTGCCCCGTAGCCGGGCCACTTCCTCCGGAGTGCGCAGCTGGCTCAGCGCATCCATAGTCGCCATCACCACGTTCAGCGGGTTGCGGCTTCCCATGGCCTTGGACAGGATGTCACGGACGCCGGCCGCCTCAACCACGGAGCGGACCGGACCACCGGCGATAACCCCAGTGCCAGGGGCCGCCGGGCGCAACATCACACGCGTCGAGCCGTGCGTGCCAACAACCGGGTGTGGGATGGTGTTCTCCCGTAGAGGGACGTCCACCATGGAGCGACGTGCCTTGTCCATACCCTTGCGCACCGCCGAGGGTACCTCTCTCGCCTTGCCGATGCCCGTGCCCACATGCCCGCGGTTATCGCCCACAACCACTAGGGTGCGGAAGCCGAAGCGACGTCCGCCCTTTAGCACCTTCGACACACGGTTGATCTCGACTACGCGCTCGTCGAATTCCTCAGCCTCGGGGAAACCCCTAGCGGCCATGCTCCCTCCTGCCAAATCTCACCGGCGCACCGGCCTCAGAAGTCCAGTCCGCTCTTGCGGGCGGCTTCCGCGAGCTTCTGTACCCGCCCATGGTAGGCGTAACCGCCACGATCGAAGACGACCCGCGTGATACCCTTCTCGCGGGCTCGCTGCGCTACCACCTCGCCCACCAGCTCGGCCGCCGCCATCTTAGGCAACGTCGCCGCACGCTCGCGGATCTCAGGATCCAGGGTGGATGCCGACGCTACAGTGCTGCCCTCGGTATCATCTACCAACTGCGCATATATATGCTTCAGACTTCGGAACACGTTCAGCCGCGGCCGCTCCGGGGTACCGACAACACGTTGGCGTACCCGGGCGTGACGGTGCTGACGTGCCAGTTCCCTATCCCGCACACTCGCCATGACACAACTCCTCGGCTGCCTGGCCTAGCGAATACACAGCCGGCACGATCTAAGATCAACTACTTGGCGCCGGCCTTACCGGCCTTGCGACGAATGCGCTCACCGGCGTACTGGATGCCCTTGCCCAGATACGGCTCGGGCGGGCGGGTGCCCCTGATCTTGGCGGCCAGTTCACCCACCTCTTCCTTGTCCACACCGTGGACAACTACCTGCCGGCCGGTCCGGTCCACCTCGTAGGAGATGGTCCCAAAGGCCTCGAACTTCACCGGGTGCGAGTAGCCTACCATCAGGACAAGGTCCTTACCCTGGATCTCGGCGCGATACCCAGTCCCTTCGATGCGCAGCTCTCTGCGAAACCCGGTGCTGACGCCGGTGACCATGTTGGCGAGCAGCGCACGCGTGAGCCCATGCAGCGCGCGCAGACGGGGTGCGTCGCCGGGACGCTGCACCTTGATGAGCGACCTGCCGCCCTCGCTCTCGATGTTGATGGCCATCTCAGGACTGAAGCGGCGGGCCAAGACGCCCTTCGGGCCGGACACCTCCACCGAGGATCCGTCCAACTTCACCTGCACGCCGGCAGGGATATCGATTGGTTGCTTACCTATACGAGACATTGTCCACTCCCCTAGGTGATTGACGAAGCCGCTCTACCAGACCTGGCAGAGAACCTCGCCGCCCACCCGGCTCCGCCGCGCCTGCTGGTCGGTCATTACGCCCAAGGGCGTGCTTAGGATGGCTATGCCGAGGCCGCTCATCACCCAGGGCACATCATGCCGGCCACGGTACTCACGACGACCAGGCTTGCTGATCCGAGTCAGTCCGGTGATGGCCGGCTGCTTGTCCTCGGCGTACTTCAGCCAAACCCGCAGAGTCGACTGAGGCCCATCGTGAATAACCTCGTAATTGCGGATGTAGCCTTCTTCCTTGAGCACCCGGGCGATCTCCGCCTTCATCTTGGAGGAAGGCATCACCACATGGCTGTGACCAACCATGATGGCGTTCCGGACGCGAGCGAGCATGTCAGCAATCGGGTCGCTTGTGGTCATTCTTATACCCCTAGTCTCCTCTATCGCCCCGAATCACCAGCTCGACTTGCGCACGCCAGGGATACGTCCCTCGAGCGCCTCGTGTCGGAAGCAGATACGGCAGAGACCGAAGCGCCGCATGTATGCCCGCGGCCGACCGCACAAGCTGCAGCGGTTGACCACGCGAGTCGGGTACTTGCGCTTAGTCTCTCTTGCGATCATCGATTTCTTCGCCACAGTCCCTCCGGCAAACTCAAACGCTGGCTGATCAGGCGGCCATGGCGAAGGGCATGCCCATCAGCTGCAACAGCCGACGTCCCTCTTCGTCCGTCCTCGCCGTGGTGACGATGGTGATCTCCATCCCACGCACCTGATCGATCTTGTCGTAGTCGATCTCCGGCCACACGAGCTGCTCGCGCATCCCCAATGTGTAGTTGCCCCGGCCATCGAAGGAGTCGGCAGATATGCCGCGGAAGTCCCGCTGGCGAGGTAGCGCCACGCTGATCAAGCGGTCGAGGAAGTCGTACATCCGATCGCCCCGCAGCGTCACCCGCGCCCCGACGGGCGCGCCGGCCCGCAACTTGAAGTTGGCGATCGACTTCCGCGCTCGCCGAATCGCAGGCTTCTGCCCAGTGATAGCGGTAATATCCTCGGCGGCCGCGTCGAGCGCCTTGGCATTGGTGAGAGCCTCACCCACGCCCACGTTGACGACCACCTTGGTCACCTTCGGCACCTGCATGATGTTGGCGTAGCCGAACTCCTCCATCATCCGGGGGACGATCTCTGACTGGTAAAGGTCCTCGACCCTTGGCATCAAACTGTCTCCCGTCTACTCAATGGTCTCGTTGCACTTCTTGCAGAAGCGCACACGCCTGCCTTCGGCGGTAACCGTTACGCCCACACGGCCGGACTGGCCGCAGGCCGGGCACACGACGGCCAGGTTCGAGACATGCAGCGGAGCTTCACGCTCGATGATGCCGCCGTCTCTCTGCCGGGTACGCTTCTGGTGCTTCTTCACCAGGTTGACGCCCTGGACCACGGCGAGATCCTTGGCGGTATCCACGCTGAGCACCTGCCCGCGCAGTCCCCGGTGTTCGCCGCTGATCACTATCACGTTGTCGTTGCGTCTGATCTTTCTCACCGCGTTCTCCCTCGCGTCCCTAGAGCGCTTCGGGGGCCAGCGACACGATCCGCATGAACCCCTTATCGCGAAGCTCGCGGGCCACGGGCCCAAAGATGCGCGTACCCCGAGGGTTCCGAGCATCGTCGAGCAGAACAGCCGCGTTGTCGTCGAAGCGGATGGAGCTGCCGTCCGACCGACCGAACTCCTTGCTGGTTCGGACAACCACCGCCCGCACCACGTCGCCCTTACGCACGGTTCCGTTCGGAGCGGCCTGCCGCACGGAGGCAATGATGATGTCCCCCACGGAGGCGTACAGCCGGTTGGTGCCCCCGAGGACTCGAATGCACAGTATCTCGCGCGCGCCTGTGTTGTCGGCCACTTTGAGAGTGGTCTCCTGCTGGATCATTCCCCACCTACCTCGAATAACGCGCCCACAGGCACGGTATTGTCAGATTACTGACCCGGAAGCTCCTCGCGATTGAGGATCTGATCGACCACCCAGCGCTTCGTCTTGCTCAGGGGCCGACTCTCACGAATGCTGACCGTATCGCCGATCCGGCAGTCGTTGTTCGCGTCGTGGGCCACATACTTCCGGTGGCTTCTCACTACCTTGCCGTAGAGCGGATGGCGATAGGATCGCTCCACCCTTACGACAATGGTCTGCTCCATCTTGTCGCTCGTCACGACTCCAGTAAGAGTACGCCGGTTCTCTCTCATTGCTCCTCCGAGGCCGCGGCCAACATCTGCCGTTCCTTCAGCACTGTCTTCATCCGCGCGATGTCCTTGCGCACTGCGCGAGCACGGTGCACGTCGGCCAACTGACCGGAAGCAGCCTGAAAGCGTAGGTTGAACAGCTCGCGATGGGCCTCGTCCAGCGAGCGGAGCAACTCCTCGTTGTTGCGATCTCGCAGCTCTGACATCTTCATGCCCCGGCCACCTTAGTCCCGGTAATCTGGTCCGTCTTGACCATGAACTGCGTGCTGATGGAGAGCTTAGCGGCCGCCTGGCGGAACGCCTCGCGCGCCGTCTCCTCGTCCACTCCGCCCAGCTCAAACAGGACGCGGCCCGGTTGAACCACAGACACCCACTCGTCCACCGAGCCCTTGCCGCCACCCATGCGAGTCTCGGCCGCCTTCTTCGTTACGGGCTTGTCCGGGAAGACCCGGGTCCACATGCGACCGCCACGGCGGATGTAGCGAACGACCACACGGCGGGCCGCTTCAATCTGGCGGGCCGTCAGCCAGCAAGCCTCAGTCGCCTGAAGGCCATACTCACCGAAGGCCACCGTGGTGCCCCGCGTGGCAAGGCCGTCTCGGCGCCCGCGCTGCTGCTTTCTGTACTTGATACGCTTCGGCATCAACATAGCGACTTATCTCCCATCAACACGGCGTAGCAGACAGCGCTATGCGCGTGCCTCAACCGTCTCACGTGCGCCCAAGCCGGTGACCTCGGGCATCACTTCACCCTTGTAGATCCAGACCTTGACACCGATGATGCCGAAGGTGGTGAGCGCCTCCGCTTGACCGAAGTCGATCATCGCGCGGAGGGTGTTGCGCGGGATACGACCCTCACGCATGGTCTCCGTGCGACCCATGTCGGCCCCGGAAAGGCGTCCTGCCACGCGCACCATCACGCCCTCAGCACCGGCGCGTGTGGATCGCTGCATGCACTGCCGCACGGCCCGGCGGAAGCTCACGCGCCGCTCCAGTTGCTCGGCGACGCTCTGAGCTACCAGCAACGCCTGCAGATCGGGATCGCGGATCTCCTGCACATCCAGTCGCACGTGCTTGCCGGTTAGGTCCTCGAGTTCCTGCCGCAACGCGTTGACGATAGCGCCCTTCCGCCCGATAACTATTCCGGGCCGAGCCGTGTGAATCGCGACCGAGATCTGGTTCGGGAATCTCTCGATGTCCAGGCCGGCCACAGCGGCGTTCTTGAGCTGCACGCCGATCAGCTTGCGGATGCGCATATCCTCGAGCAGTTGGTCGCGGTAGTTCCTGTCCTTGTCCGCATACCACCGGGCCCGCCAGTCGTTGACTACCCCAATCCGGAAGCCGTAGGGATGTACCTTCCTACCCAAGTCCGCTGCCTCCCTCTCTATCTAGCCCACGCCAGATCGTTCGTGCCCCTACGACCCGGCTCGTTCGCTAAGTACGACTCTGATATGGCTGGAACGGCGCAGGATCGGCTTCCACCGACCGCGCGCCCCAAACCGCCGCCAACGCCTGGTGGGTCCCTCGTCGGCCATGATCTCCGCGACCACCAGCGCCGCGGGATCGGCGCCGAAGTTGTTCTCAGCATTTGCCATCGCGCTCTTGATCACCTTCGCGACCGGCAGCGCCGCGCCCTGGGTCATGAACTGAAGCACATCAAGCGCCTGCTGCGCCGGCATCCCGCGCACCTGGTCCACAACCAGCCTGACCTTCTGAGCCGATATTCCTACGTACTTCTGTACGGCCTGGAAACCGTCCTGCTCCATCTCTTAACCTCAGCGCCGCGCAGCGCGGCTGCGGCCGACGTGCCCACGGAAGAGCCTGGTCGGTGCAAACTCGCCTAGCTTGTGACCAACCATGTTCTCAGTGACGTACACCGGAACGTGGCGACGCCCGTCGTGCACGGCAACGGTATGGCCAACCATCTGCGGGAACACGGTCGACGTCCGCGACCAGGTGCGAAGCACCCGTCGCTCACCGGTCCGGTTCATCTCCTCAACCTTACTGAGGAGTTTGGCGTCTATATACGGTCCCTTCTTCAGAGATCTCGTCATTCGTTCCCTCCTACACCACCGTCACCGGCGGAAGCGCCGCTACTTGCGGCCACGACCCTTGCCACGCCTGCGGAGAATGTACTTGTCGGTGCGCTTCTGGCGCCGGGTGCGGTAGCCCAGCGCCGGTTGGCCCCAAGGCGATCTAGGAACCGCCCGGCCGATCGGCGATCGGCCCTCACCACCACCGTGAGGATGGTCGGCCGGGTTCATCGCCGAACCGCGAACCTCAGGCCGGCGACCGAGCCAGCGCTTGCGGCCTGCCTTGCCAAGCCTGACGTTGGCGTGATCCTCGTTGCCCACTTGGCCGATGGTGGCGCTGCACTCAAGGCGCACCAGGCGTACTTCACCGCTCGGCAGCCGAATGTGCGCGTAATCGCCTTCCTTGGCCAGGAGCTGCGCGCTGGTACCCGCTGCACGAACCAGCTGGCCGCCACGACCGGGCTGCAACTCGATGTTGTGCACCACGGTGCCCAACGGGAGGCTGGCGACCGGCAGGTTATTGCCCACACGGATCTCCGAACCAGCACCAGACATGACGGTGGAGCCCACCCGAAGCCCCAGGGGAGCAACGATATAGCGCTTTTCGCCGTCGGCGTACACCAGCAGCGCAATACGCGCTGACCGGTTCGGATCGTACTCTATAGTCGCCACGCGGGCGGGAATCCCGACCTTGTCCCGACGGAAGTCGATGACGCGGTACTTGCGCTTGTGGCCGCCGCCACGGTGCCGCACCGCGATCCTGCCGCGGCTCCGGCCGCCGGACTTCGTGAGCGAGCGAAGCAGGGAGCGCTCCGGGACCGAGGCAGTGATCTCCTCGAAGGTCGAAACGCTCATATCACGTCTACCGGGAGAAGTAGGCCGGTACACCTTCACTGGCATTGCGAAACTCCTCTCTCTACGGCCTGCTGGTCCCGACTAGACCGATTCCAGGGCCCGAATCGACTGCCCTTCGGCCAACTTCACCACGGCCTTACGCTGTGCCGCCCGGCTCACGATCCAACGGCGTCCAGCACGTCTACGCTTAGCCGGAACGCTGAGCACGTTGACCTGCTCTACGGTCACCTCAAAGAGCGCCTCGACCGCCTGCTTGACCTCGATCTTGGTCGCATCTTCGTGGATCTCGAAGACGTACTTGCCGTCATCCCGCATGCTGTAGGTCTTCTCAGTCGTCAACGGCCGCCGAATCACTTCGTAGATGTTCACGCCTGGACCTCCACTACGCGCGCCCGCTCCGGGTCCAGCCAAACCTGAACCGCATCCAGCGCATCCACTGTCAGCAGCAGCCGCTCGTGGCTAAACAGGTCGCGGACATTCAGATATCCGGCGCGAATGACCTTGACGCCGCCCAGATTGCGGCTGGCCAGCTCGAGATTGCGGTCCGCGCCATCGACGGCCACCAGCACGCTCTCGCCCACGCTCAGTCGCTCGAACGCGCCCCGGAGTTCCTTCGTGCGCGGCGTCTCCGGGCTCAGCCCATCTACCAGGGTGATCTGGCCCTCACGAGCCTTCACGCTCAGCGCCGACCGAACGGCCGCGCGCCGCATCTTCTTGTTCAATTCCTGGCTGTAGCTCCGCGGCTTAGGGCCGAAGGCGATGCCGCCGTGCCGCCAAACCGGCGATCGAGTGCTGCCCTGACGAGCGCGGCCCAGCCCCTTCTGCTTCCAGGGCTTCCGCCCACCGCCCCTAACTTCGGCGCGGGTCTTGGTTGAGTGGTTGCCGAACCGAGCGTTCGCCAACTGGCGCACCAGCGCCTGGTGCATCAAGTCCTCGTTCGGCTCTACCCCGAAGATAGCATCCGGCAACTCGCGCTCGGATACCACTTCTCCCTGTATGTTGTGTACCGGAACCAGCATCTCAAGCTCCTCTGGCTGCCTGTGGCTACTGCTTGCGGGCCGCTTTGATGACCACCAGGCCGTCAACGGACCCAGGCACGCCACCCCGGACACCTATGATGTTGCGATCGGCATCAACGAACACGACCTCCAGCCCAGACACCGTCAGCCGCGCATTGCCCATGTGGCCGGGGAACTTCATGCCCTTGAGCACGCGACCGGGCGTGGTTCCGGCGCCGATGCTGCCGACGGCACGGGCGCGGTCGGACTGGCCATGCGTCACCGAAGCGCCGTGGAAGCCATGGCGCTTCATGGCGCCGGCGAACCCGCGGCCCTTGGTGATGCCGACCACGTCGACACGCTCGCCCAGGCTGAACAGGCTGGCATCCAGCACCTGGCCCAACTCGTAGGCCTCATCGGCCTTCACCCGGAACTCGCGGAGGTGCCGCACGGCGGGAGCGCCGGACTTCTTGAGATGCCCCTGCTCGCCCTTGCTGAGCTTGCGGCCCGGGACCACTTCGAAGCCCACCTGGATCGCCGAATACCCGTCCTCGGCCTCGGTCTTACGCTGCGTAACATAGCAGGGTCCAGCCTGTATCAGCGTCACCGGGACGACGGCGCCGTTCTCGGTGAACATCTGGGTCATCCCTAGTTTCCTACCTATCAAACCTTTCATCACCCACCTCGAAGAGAGCTGCCGAAGCGCCGGCTCAGAACCGAGCCTTAGACCTTGATCTCAATGTCGACGCCGGCCGGCAGGTTCAGGCGCATAAGCGTATCGATGGTCTTCGAGGTCGGCCGGAGAACATCGATCAGCCTCTTGTGAGTCCGAATCTCGAACTGCTCCCTCGAGTCCTTGTCGATGAACGGGGACCGCATCACCGCGAAGTGCTCGATCTTCGTGGGCAGAGGCACAGGGCCGGCCACGGCCGCACCCGTCCTCTCCGCCGCCTCTACGATCTGCTGGGCGGATTGGTCAATGAGCCTGTGGTCGTAGGCCTTCAGTCGGATTCTGATCCTCTCTCTTGCCATGTCCCTTCCTCGGCCGCCCCAACGATTACTGAGAGATCTGGGTGATGACGCCGGCGCCTACCGTCCGACCACCCTCGCGGATCGCGAAACGGCTACCCACTTCCAGCGCCACAGGCGTGATCAGCTTCACGCCCATCTCGATGTTGTCACCAGGCATCACCATCTCTACACCTTCAGGTAGCTCGATCGACCCGGTTACGTCCATCGTCTGCATGTAAAACTGCGGCCGGTAGCCAGGCAAAAACGGCGTGTGTCGTCCACCCTCTTCCGCACGCAGTACGTATACCTGCGCCTTGAACGTGTCGTGAGCCTTGATCGATCCCGGCTTCGCCAATACCTGACCCCGCTCTACATCGTCACGCTCGATGCCACGCAAGAGACACCCTACGTTGTCTCCCGCCACCCCCTCGTCCAGAATCTTGCGGAACATCTCTACACCCGTCACTACCGTCTTCCGCGTCTCACGTATGCCGATGATCTCTACTTCTTCCCCGACCTTGATTCGACCTCGGTCAATTCGACCGGTCACTACCGTACCACGTCCCTTGATCCCAAATACGTCCTCGATCATCATCAGAAACGGACGGTCTACGTCCCGCTCCGGAGTCGGTATGTACGCGTCCAACGCATGCATCAACTCCCATATGCACGCGTACTCCGGCGCATCCGGATCCGTGCTCGTGCTCTCCAATACTCGCAACGCACTCCCACGGATGATCGGCACTTCGTCGCCGGGAAACTGGTTCGCGTCTAACAACTCTCGCAACTCCAGCTCTACCAGCTCCAGAAGCTCCTCGTCTTCCATCATGTCGACTTTGTTCAAGAACACTACCATCGCCGGCACTTCTACCTGCCGAGCCAATAGCACGTGCTCTCGCGTCTGAGGCATCGGCCCGTCCGGCGCCGCTACCACCAAGATCGCACCATCCATCTGGGCCGCACCCGTGATCATGTTCTTGATGTAGTCCGCGTGCCCAGGACAGTCGATGTGAGCGTAGTGTCGTGTCTCCGTCTGATACTCAACATGCGTGATGGCGATCGTGATCCCACGCTCTCGCTCTTCCGGCGCGTTGTCGATCGTCCCAAACTCACGGTAGCTCGACATCCCCTTCAACGACAGCACTTTCGTCATCGCCGCCGTTAGGCTCGTCTTGCCGTGATCTATGTGCCCAATCGTCCCCACGTTTACGTGCGGCTTAGTGCGTACAAACCGCTCCTTCGCCATCGGTACCTCCTGAGGTACTGTGCCCACCCACCAACCGGCTGGGGGCAAACCTTAGTATTATAGTTGCCTGGTTCGGCTCCGCAACCCCAGCGCCAGCCGGCTCAGCCCACGAGCCGATTGACCACCTCTTGCGGCACAGCGCCGTAGTGGTGGAACTCCATGGTGAATGTCCCTCGCCCCTGCGTCAGGGAACGTAGCTCCGTGGTGTACCCAAAGAGCTCGGACATGGGCGCCAAAGCATCAACTGCCTGCGTCGATCCTGGGCGCTGATCCATGCCCTGGATCTCGGCCCGGCGCTGCTGCAGGCTCCCGATGATGTCTCCGATAGCAGCTTCCGGTATGACCGCTTCCACCTTCATGATGGGCTCGAGCAGGATCGGTCCTGCCTTGCCGACCGCATCACGGAAGGCCATGCTGGCCGCGATGCGGAAGGCCATCTCCGACGAGTCCACCGGGTGGTACGATCCATCCACCAGCCGCACCTTCACGTCGGTGACCGGGTATCCGGCCATCACTCCCGTGCTAGCTGCCTCTTCGATGCCCTGCTTGATGGCCGGGACGTACTCACGCGGGATGGAGGCGCCCACCAGCGCATCCTCGAACTCGACTCCGCTGCCCTTGCCCAGCGGCTCCACTTCGATCTCCACGTGACCGTACTGCCCGCGACCACCGGTCTGGCGCACGAAACGCCCTTCCATGGTTACGGCGCGGGTGATGGTCTCGCGGTAGGCGACCTGCGGGCTGCCGACGTGAGCGCTGACGCCGTACTCGCGGCGCATCCGATCGATGAGTACCTCGAGGTGAAGCTCGCCCATACCGGAGATAAGCGTCTGCCCAGTGGTTTCATCCTTATGGATGCGGAACGTCGGATCCTCTTCCGAAAGCCTGTGAAGGGCCTCGCCCATCTTGTCCTGGTCCGCCTGCGTGCGGGGCTCGATGGCCACCGATATGACCGGCTCCGGGAACGTGATGGACTCCAGCACGATCGGATGGTTCACGTCGCAGAGAGTATCGCCGGTAGCCACGTCTCGCACGCCCACCGTGGCCACGATGTCGCTTGCCACGATCTCGGTCACTTCCTCGCGGCGATTGGCGTACATCCGCAGCAGCCGAGGCAAACGCTGCTTTCGTCCTCTGCTTGCGTTCAGAACCGTGTCGCCGGTCTTGGCCCGGCCGGAGTACACCCGAAGATAGGCCAGACGACCTGCGTACGGGTCGGACACTATCTTGAAGACGAGAGCGCTGAAGGGCTCATCCAAGCTCGCCCGCCGCTCGGTTGGCTCATCGCTGTTCGGTTCTACGCCCGGCACCGGCGGTACCTCGGCCGGAGAGGGCAGGTACTCCACAACCGCGTCGAGCAGCCGCTGGACGCCCTTGTTGCGCAAGGAAGACCCGCATAGTACGGGAACCACCGCGCCGGAGATGGTGCAGCGCCGAAGACCGGCCATCAGCATCTCGGTCGTGAGTTCCTCACCCTCAAGGTAGCGGGCCATGACGTGGTCGTCGTGGGTGGCAATCGCTTCCACGAGTTCATCGCGCCGGCGAGCGACCTCCTCGGCCATACCGCTGGGGATGTCGACAGCCTCGGCCCGAGAGCCCGTCTCGTCGGTGTACTCCAAGGCTGTTAGGGTCATCAGGTCCACCAGCCCCGCGAAGGACGACTCAGACCCGATGGGCAGTTGCACCGCCACCGGAGTCGCCCCTAGGCGATCGCGAATCATGCCGATGGTCCGCCAGAAGTCCGCCCCAACCCGATCCATCTTGTTGACAAAGCACACGCGCGGGACGCGAAAACGATCCGCCTGCCGCCATACCGTCTCGGACTGAGGCTCGACGCCGGCCACCGCATCGAACACGACCACCCCACCATCGAGAACCCGCAGCGCACGCTGCACCTCCGCGGTGAAGTCGATGTGCCCCGGCGTGTCGATGATGTTGATCTCATAGTCGCGCCAGTAGCACGTGACGGCCGCAGACGTGATCGTGATGCCCCGCTCCCGCTCCTGCTCCATCCAGTCCGTCACCGTGGTGCCCTCATCAACGTTTCCCAGATGATGAGTCCTGCCGGTGTAGAACAGAATGCGCTCAGTAGTGGTTGTCTTGCCGGCGTCGATATGGGCTATGACGCCGATATTGCGGGTCTTCTCGATGGGATAGCTGCTCACGTCAGGCTAATCTCGCAGAACCAAGTAGGATCAGAAGGATCAGAACCGATAGTGGGCGAAGGCGCGGTTGGCCTCTGCCATGCGGTGAGTGTCTTCCTTACGCCGAATGGCCGAACCCTCGCCGTTGGCTGCGTCCATCAACTCAGACGCGAGCTTCTCGGCCATGGAGCGGCCCGGGCGCTGCCGCGACGCATTGACCAACCAGCGCAAGGCCAGGGCGGTCCGTCGATGAGGCGCCACTTCCATCGGCACCTGGTACGTAGCACCGCCGACTCGCCGAGGCTTGACCTCGATCACCGGTGTTGCGTTCCGCACCGCCTGCTCGAACACGTCGAGAGGGCTGCGCCGAGCGCGCTGCTCAATGAGCTCGAACGCGTCGTAGCACACGCCGAACGCGACGCTCTTCTTGCCGCCGCGCATGAGCTTGTTCACGAACCGACTCAGCAGTTCGCTGCCGAACCGCGGGTCTGGCTCAACCTCGCGACGAGGCGGTCTATACCGTCGAGGCATACCTTCCCTCCTCCTGGCGACATTGCGCATGCCGCCGCCGGGGCCCGAGACCCCAAGGACTCATTCTGTTGGCCGTACCAGTCTGGGCGATCGGAAGAACCTGCTTCCAGCATACTCGGCGCGAGCCCCCGTACCGTCAGGCGCTGGAGCCTGGCCGGTCCGGAGTGAGGCGCCCATCGCCCGGATAGGAGGGCGAGGGCGCGTCGCGCCGCCGAGCAACTACTTCTTAGGCCTCTTCGAGCCGTACTTGGAGCGACCCTTGCTGCGCCCGTTGACTCCGGTCGAGTCCAGCGCGCCGCGAACTATGTGATACCGCACACCGGGCACGTCCTTGACGCGGCCACCACGAACCAAGACCACGTTGTGCTCCTGCAGGCTGTGACCCTCGCCCGGGATGTAGGCAGTGACTTCAAGCTGGTTGCTGAGCCGCACCCTAGCCACCTTCCGCAAAGCGGAGTTGGGCTTCCTAGGTGTGGTTGTGCGAACCTGGGTGCAGACGCCGCGCTTCTGGGGGTTACCCTTCGACATCCGCTTCGTACGACGCTCCTGGCTGTTGTAGCTATACTGGAGCGCGGGAGCCTTGGATGCCTTGCCGGATGCCTTGCGCCCCTTCCGCACCAGTTGATTGACTGTTGGCAAGCCTTCCTCCTCTAGCGATCGACCCACGGTACGCCGGTTGCTGTCTCCGTCTCCGGCGCAATTGCCGACTGTGGAGTCTAGCACGCAGTCTAATCCCGCGCAAACGAACCGTCCCGCGGTTCTACCGCGCCGCAGCTGCTTGACCGCCGCTGCTGCCGGCAGTATGAGTGCGGTCCTGGCCCGCGTTCGCGCCGGGCCGGGCATCCGCACTCTGCCCGGAGGACAAGCAGTGGATGACCCTCTTCTCCTTGACCGGTTCGAGCCGCAGTCTCAGTTGGTGCTCAAGGAGCACCCGCTGGACCGTTCTCGCTTTCCCGCCATAGACGCCCACAACCACCTCTCCTACCATGCCGAAGAGGTCCGGCAGCCCAATTGGCGACTGCACTCACCAGCGCAGCTCATCGATGCCATGGACCGTCACAACATCCGCGCCATCGTTGACCTGGACGGCGCCGCCGAACGCCTTCCACGAGCTGTGGAGCAGTACAAGGGGGCCTATCCCGGCCGCATCGCCATCTTGGCCCTCATGGACTGGTCCGTCTGTACCGACCCACGATGGCCCGATCTGCTGGCCCGGCAACTCGCCCAGGCACTGGATCGCGGCGCGGACGGCCTCAAGATACCCAAGGAGCTCGGCCTGCGGTACCGCGACGAGGTGGGCCGCCTCATCCGTGTCGACGACCCGCGCCTGGCGGAAGTGTGGGGCCGGTGCGCCGACGCCAACGCACCCGTGCTCATACACACGGCCGACCCAGTGGCCTTCTTTCGCCCCGTCGACCGCTTCAACGAACGATGGGACGAACTCCACCTTCGCCCGGAGTGGAGCTGGTGCGGGCCCCAGTACCCGTCCTTCCAGTCCCTGATGGAGCAGTCGGTGGCCCTGGTCGCCGCCAACTCGCGCACCACATTCCAGATCGCCCACGTGGGGAGCCACGCCGAGAACCTCGGCTGGGTGGCCGAGACGCTCTTGCGTCCTTACGCCAACGTCTTCGTCGACATCTCCGAGCGCATCGCCGAGCTTGGACGCCAACCCCACGCTGCCCGTCGGTTCCTCATCGAGTTCCAAGACCGAGTAGTCTTTGGGACAGACCGGCCGCCACTCGGCCCCTGGTACCCCTACTACTTCCGGTTCCTGGAAACTCTGGACGACTACTTCCCCCACGGCCCCGAGCTGCCGCCGCGCCAGGGCCGGTGGAACATCCACGGCGTCGGTCTCCCGGACGATGTCCTACAGAGGATCTACTGCGACAACGCCCTCAGGATCTACCCGAGCCTCCGCGGCTGACGAAACCGCCGGACGGCAGCGCAGCAAAGGGGGCAGCCTCCGGGCTGCCCCCTTGTCCATGGTCCCGAACTCGCCGGCTAACCGGCGGCGTCCGGCTCCTCGATGGTGCCGGCCCCAAGCTGCGTCGGCAGGTCCGCCCCCTCCAGTGTCGGCTCGCCGAGGTCCCCCGAGGGCAGCTGCGACTCGGGCCCGTAGCCTGCCTTAAGGCCCGTCCCCACCGGAATCAGCTTGCCGATGATAACGCTCTCCTTGAGACCGCGGAGCTCGTCCACTGCACCGCGTACGGCGGCGTCCGCCAGCACCCGGGTGGTCTCCTGGAAGGAGGCCGCCGCGAGGAAGCTGTCAGTGCTCAGAGCGCCCTTGGTGATTCCAAGGAGGATGTCCTGCCCGCTAGCCGGGTCACCGCCCTGGTCGATCACCTCGCTGTTGGTCTCCTCAAAGCGATTGCGATCCACCAACTCGCCCGGCAGGAACTCGGTGTCGCCCGTGGTGCGAACGCGCACCTTGTTCAGCATCTTCCGGACGATCAGCTCGATATGCTTGTCGTGTATGATCACGCCCTGAGCGCGGTACACAGACTGCACTTCCTCAAGCAGGTAGTTCTGCACGGCGCCGCGGCCGAGCACCCGCAGCAGTTCGCGCGGGTTCTTAGAACCCTCGGTCAACTGCTCCCCTGCCTGGACGATCTGGCCCTCCTCAACCCGAAGCCGAGCGGAGGCCGGAATCTCATACTCCTGCTCGATGGTCTCGTCGAAGCGGATGATGGCCTTGTCACCCTCGAAGAAGACGGTGCCCGCGTGCTCAGCGACCACCGTCTTGGTGCCGTCCTCCCTATCGCGAGAGATGGCCGAGCCGCTCGGTACGTGATCGCCGTCGCTGAGAAGAAGCTCATGGCCTTCCGGGATCAGATGCTCCTCGGAGCGAGCGGTGGACGAACTGATCTTCAGCTTGCGCACCTCTCCTTCCCAGAAGACGCTCACCGTGCCCTCGATGTCGGCGATCACCGCCTCACCCTTGGGGATGCGAGCCTCGAACAGCTCCTCAATGCGTGGCAGGCCGCGTGTGATGTCTTCGCGATCGGCAACGCCACCGGTGTGGAAGGTCCGCAGCGTCAGCTGGGTGCCGGGCTCACCGATGCTCTGGGCGGCGATGATGCCCACGGCCTCGCCCAATTCGATCATGCCGCCACGGGCAAGGTCGCCGCCATAGCAGAGCCGGCAGAGGCCGTGCCTCGCCTCGCAGGTCAGCGGCGAGCGCACCAGCACCTGCTCGACGCCCATCTGGGCGATCTCGCGGGCGATGGCCTCGGTGATGAGCTCGTTGCGGTCAACGATGATCTCGCCCGTCTGCTCATCGACCACCGCCGCTCCGGCCACCCGGTGCGTGAGGCGCTCGACGAACGACTCACCCAACCGCTCCGAAGACGGTCGGTCAATCCAGACTCCCTGGTCGGTGCCGCAGTCCTCAATCTCGATGATGACGTCCTGCGCAACGTCCACCAGTCGGCGCGTCAAGTAGCCGGCGTCCGCGGTACGAAGAGCCGTGTCGGCCTGTCCCTTACGCGCGCCGTGAGTGGAGAGGAAGTACTCCAGGGCAGTGAGCCCCTCGCGGAAGCTGGAACGAATGGGCAGCGGGATGATGCGACCCGAGGGGTCGCCCATCAGTCCGCGCATACCTGCCAACTGCGAGATCGGTCCGATACCGCCCTTGGTGGCGCCGGAAGCGGCCATAGCTCCCAGCGACTCCGCCGGAGAGAGGTGCTTCTGCACAGCATCGGTGAGGTCATCCTTGGCCTTGCTCCAGATGGCCACGGTGCGCTGGTACTTCTCCATCTCGGTGATAAGGCCGCGGCGATAGAGCCGATCAAGTTCCTCAACCCGACCAGACGCGTCGGCGATGATCTCACCCTTGGTCTCGGGTACCACGATATCGCTCACCGCGATGGTTGTCCCGGACTGCGTGGCGTAGCGGAACCCGATCTGCTTGATGCGGTCCACCATCTCGGCCGTGGCCTTGTCGCCCAGGCGGTTATAGCACATACCCACCAGTTCGCTGAGGGCGGCCTTGTCCATCACCCGGTTCACGAAGCGCAGTTCCTCGGGCAGCATCAGGTTCAGCAAAACCCGGCCGGCCGTGGTGTCGAGCGTCTCCAACGATCCGTCGGCCTTCTGCCAGCGCAGCTTGATGCGCGCCCGCGGATGCACCAGCCCTACGGCCAGCGCCGTCTCCACTTCTTCGGTGGTGGAGAAGCTCTTGCCTTCACCCTTCGCTCCCGGCTTCTCGCTGGTGAGGTAGTGGCAGCCGAGGACCATGTCCTTCGTCGGGCCGACGATGGGCTCGCCGCTGGCCGGCTTCAGCAGGTTGACCGAAGCGAGCATGATCTCGCGCGCTTCCTTCACCGCCCGGTCCGAGAGCGGTACGTGCACAGCCATCTGGTCGCCATCGAAGTCGGCGTTGAACGCCGAGCACACCAGCGGGTGTATCTGAATGGCGTTGCCCTCGATCAGCACCACCTCAAAAGCCTGAATGCCCAGCCG
Source organism: Anaerolineae bacterium (assembly GCA_040768685.1). Taxonomy (GTDB): domain Bacteria; phylum Chloroflexota; class Anaerolineae; order DRVO01; family DRVO01; genus Ch71. Next base: position 1,165,256 of record JAXGMM010000001.1, on the reverse strand, counting down.
GTGCAGCGTAGGAGCGCGGTTCAGGAGAACCGGGCGCTCCTTGACAACCTCAGCCAGGACGTCCCAGACCTCATTCGAGCGCTCATCCACCTGCTCCACCTTGCGCTTGGCGCTCTTGATGTTGTGAGCCTCCTCGCGTTCCACCAGGCGGCGCATCACGAAGGGCTTGAACAGCTCCAGTGCCATGTTCTTCGGGAGCCCGCACTGGTGCAGCTCCAGCTCGGGCCCGATCACGATGACCGAGCGGCCGGAGTAGTCGACACGCTTGCCCAGAAGGTTGCGGCGGAAGCGGCCCTGCTTGCCCTTGAGCATGTCGGAGAGCGACTTGAGCTTGCGGCGACCGCTGCGAGACACCATCCGGCCGCGGCGCCCGTTGTCTATGAGGGAGTCTACCGCTTCCTGAAGCATGCGCTTCTCGTTGCGGACGATCACGTCGGGTGCGCCGAGTTCCAGCAGCCGCTTCAGGCGGTTGTTGCGGTTGATGACGCGGCGATAGAGGTCGTTCAGATCGCTGGTGGCGAACCGGCCGCCGTCCAACTGCACCATGGGGCGGAGATCCGGCGGGATGACCGGAAGGATCGTCATCACCATCCACTCGGGACGAGCGCCGGACTTGCGGAAAGACTCCACCACGCGAAGGCGCTTGGCGGCCTTCTGACGTCGCTGCTTCGAGTGGGTTGTCCGCAACTCGATGCGAAGCTCCTCCGCCAGCTTGTCCAGGTCGACCTTGCGGACGATCTCGTACACCGCTTCCGCGCCCATGCCGGCGCTGAAGATGTTGCCCCACTTGCCGGCCAGGTCGTAGTAGTACGTCTCCGAGATGAGCTCGCGCTCCCGGATCGCCTTCAATTCGTCCAACTGCTCCTGCAACTTGGCGGCGACCTTGTCCGCGTCGCGCTGAGCCTCCATGCGGATCGCGTCCGACTGCTGGTTCAGCTCAAACTCCGCCCGGTCGCGCCGAGCGCCCAGCGTGCGCCGGACCTCCTCCTGGCGGGACTTGGCGTCGGTCTGCAGGGTGGTAAGCCTTTCCTCGGCCCACTCCTTGAGACGGCGCACGTGCTCGGTCGAGATCTCCGTGCCCTCGCGCAGCAACTCGCGGTTCAAGCTCGCCAGTTGCACGGTTCGCGGCGAAGGCACGCCGATGTGCCCATCCAGCCACTCCTGCACTGTCCGGGTCTCGCTCATCACGGCATCCACCCGGTCCGTGAGTTCCTTGTCGATGGAAGACGTCGCCGCCTCGATCTCGGACTCCACCTCTCGAAGCTGCAGATCGAAACCGCCGCGCACCTCGTCCTCTATTCGCTTCTCCGCCTGTTGCTCCAGGACCTGGATAGCGGTGGTGGCTTCTTTCTGCAGTCTCTGCATCGTGCGCGTGCGCATGTCCTCGTTGACATCGTAGATAATGTACTGAGCGAAGTAGAGGATGCGCTCCAGGTTCCGCGGCGAGATGTTGAGAAGCAGACCCAGCCGGCTGGGCACTCCCTTAACGTACCAGATGTGCGCCACCGGCGCTGCCAGCTTGATGTGCCCCATGCGCTCTCGCCGTACTTCCTTGCGGGTGACCTCTACGCCGCACTTGTCACATATGACGCCCCGATATCGGACGCGCTTATACTTGCCGCAATAGCACTCGAAGTCCCTCGTGGGACCGAAAATGCGCTCACAGAAGAGCCCATCGCGCTCGGGACGCAGTGTCCTGTAGTTGATGGTCTCCGGCTTGGTGACCTCGCCGTATGACCATGACAGCATCTCCTCGGGTGAGGCTAGGCTAATCCTAATACGATTGAAGTCATTGACTTCCAAAGCTATCCTCCCCTAGTCAGTCCGGGCAGTCCGGTCAGTCCGCCGGGCAGGCGCGGCACGCGCTCCTCCGGCTGTTCCTTGCCGAACTCGATCGTCTGGCCCTTGCCGTCAAACACCTGGATCGAAAGGCCGAGGCTCTGCATCTCCTTCACCAACACGCGGAACGACTCGGGCACTCCCGGCGGCTCGATGGGCTCGCCCTTCACGATTGCCTCGTAGGTCTTCACGCGCCCCGTGACGTCGTCGGACTTGATGGTGAGCATCTCCTGGAGCGTATAGGCAGCCCCATAGGCCTCCAGTGCCCATACCTCCATCTCCCCGAAGCGCTGCCCACCGAACTGCGCCTTGCCGCCCAGTGGTTGCTGCGTCACCAACGAGTAAGGGCCGGTCGAACGAGCGTGAACCTTGTCCTCCACCAGGTGGACGAGCTTCATCATGTTGATGTAGCCGACCGTCACCGGCTGATCGAAGGGCTCGCCCGTCTTTCCGTCGTACAGCCTCATCTTGCCGGTGGTCGGCACCGGCCACCCGGTCTCCTGCTGAACTCGCTGCGCCTCTTTCTCCAGGTCGGCGTCGGCGATGCCGGAGGTGTCGTAGCCGTGAGACTCGATCCAGCTCCGCCAGCAGATCGACCGGGCCGCCTCATCGGACGCCGCGCGGTCGGATAGCTTGGCTTCTGAGGCATCCATCAGAACGAGGTCAGGATCGGCGCCGTGCTCACGTAACCATTCACGCAGCACCACCTCGCGCGCATAGGCACGATTGGTGAGCAGACGGTCGCTATCGTAGCCCTCGTAGTGGGAAGCGATGTACTCCAGCCGCATCTCGTCGTCGTTCTCGAATCGGCCATCGACGCCCTCGTCCGCCTCGGCCCACTCCCAGGCGCGATCACGAACCTCGCGCCAGGCATTGTCCATCAGGTAGGCGCGACCGAGCTCGGCCGCGATCTCGCGCTCACCGGCGCCATCGAACACCGGAGTCACCGCCTGGAAGCCGAGCCGGTCGGCTGCCCAGCCCAGGTGAACCTCCATGATCTGGCCGATGTTCATTCGCCCCGGCACGCCGAGAGGGTTGAGGATGATCTGCACGGGAGTCCCATCCTCGAGGAAGGGCATATCCGCCACGGGCACGATACGAGACACAACGCCCTTGTTGCCGTGCCGCCCGGACATCTTGTCGCCTGCGGTGAGCTTGCGCCTCTGAGCGACGCTCACCCGCACCATCTTGTCCACGCCCGCGGGCAGATCGCGGTGCTCCTCGCGGGTGAAGACCTTGACGTCCACCACCTTGCCTTTCTCGCCGTGAGGTAGACGCAGCGATGAGTCCTTCACCTCTCTCGCCTTCTCACCAAAGATCGCGCGGAGCAGCTTCTCTTCCGGCGTAAGCTCCGTCTCACCCTTGGGCGTGATCTTGCCCACCAGGATGTCGCCAGGGCCCACCTCCGCACCAATGCGCACGATGCCTTCCTCATCCAGGTCCCTGAGCGCGTCCTCACCCACGTTGGGAATGTCGCGGGTGATCTCCTCCGGCCCCAACTTGGTGTCGCGCGCCTCAATCTCGTGCTTCTCTATGTGAATAGAGCTGTACTTGTCATCCCGGACGAGCTCCTCCGAGATCAGAATGGCGTCCTCGTAGTTGCCGCCCTCCCAGGACAGAAAGGCCACTAGGACGTTATGCCCGAGGGCAAGCTCGCCGCCCTTGGTCGAAGAGCTATCCGCCAGAGGCTGACCGCGCACCACCCGCTGCCCTCGGTAGACGATCGGTCGCTGGTCCACGCAAGTGCTCTGGTTCGAGCGCCGGAACCGCCGCAGGCGGTGCTCAATCACCCGACCGTCGTCGGTCGAGAGGACGATTCTGTCGCCCGTCACTGACGTGATCTCGCCGTCATCGTCCGCCAGAAGCACCTGGCCGGAGTCCTGCGCCGCACGCACCTCAACGCCCGTTCCCACAAGCGCGGCGTCGGGCTTGAGGAGCGGCACGGCCTGACGCTGCATGTTCGATCCCATCAGGGCGCGGTTGGCGTCGTCATGCTCAAGGAAGGGGATCAATGCCGCCGACACGCCCACAACCTGCTTGGGAGACACGTCCATGTAGTTCACCCGCTCGACGGGCTGCATGGCATAGCCGGCACCCTGGCGCGTGTCCACCCGGGAGTTCAGGAAGTGGCCATGCTCGTCGAGCGACGAGTTGGCCTGCGCGATCACGAACTGCTCTTCCTCGTCCGCACTCATGTAGACAATCTCGTTGGTCACCCGAGGCTGAACCAGGTAGTCCTCCCGAGGGAGTTGGGACAGCCGCAGGGCCAAGTCCTCGTCCACGCGGGTACCGGCGGAGGCGATGGTCTCGCCGTCTTCGACGATGTCCTCACGAAGCACCTCGCCGAGCAACTCGTCCGGCGAGTTGACCACGCGGTTGGTGACCTTGCGGTAAGGCGTCTCCACGAAGCCGTACTCATTCACGCGGCCGAAGGTGGCCAGTGACCCGATGAGGCCGATGTTGGGGCCTTCCGGCGTCTCCACCGGGCAGATTCGGCCGTAGTGGCTGTGATGCACGTCGCGCACGTCGAACCCAGCCCGGTCACGATGGAGACCTCCGGGACCCAGGGCGGAGAGACGGCGCTTGTTGTTCAGCTCTGCCAGCGGGTTAGTCTGGTCCATGAACTGCGAAAGCTGGCTGCCGCCGAAGAACTCGCGCATGGCCGCCACCACGGGGCGGATGTTCACCAGAGAGATCGGAGTAAGCCGCTCCGGATCGCGGATGCTCATCCGTTCGCGTACCACCCGCTCCATCCGGAGCAGGCCGATGCGGAGATGGTTCTGAATCAGCTCGCCTACGGTCTTGACCCGTCGGTTGCCGAGGTGGTCGATGTCATCGCCGTTAGCGGCATCGGCATTGTTGAGCACCACCATTCGCCGCACGATGGCCACCAGATCATCCTTGGTGAGCGTGCGACGCATCTCCTCGGCGCCAGGCCGCAGCCTGCGATTGAGCATGTAGCGACCAACGCGGCTCAGATCGTAGCGCCGCGGATCGAAGAGCAGGCCGTACAGGAAGTTACGCGCATTGTCCGGAGTCACCGGGTCGCCGGGCCGAAGCCGGCGATAGAACTCCATGACCGCTTCCGCCGCGGTCTTGGTAGGGTCACGCTCGATGGTGGCCACCACATACTCGTGATCATCGGGAGACTGAAGATCCTCGAACAAGGCCAGCAACTCCTCGTCCGTGCCCTCCACGATAGGGCTGCTGATCAGCCCGTCTTCGACCGCGCCCAGAGCGCGCAACATGAGGGTGACGGGTAGCTTGCGCTTGCGGTCCACCTTCACGGAAAGGATGTCCCGGCGGCTGGTCTCGAACTCCAGCCAAGCCCCCCGGTCGGGGATGAGCTTGGCCATGCACAGGTGCCGACCGGTCGTCCGGTCCTCGTCCATGGTGAAGTAGCATCCGGGCGAGCGAATAAGCTGAGACACCACCACTCGCTCCGCGCCGTTGATGATGAAGGTGCCGTTCTCCGTCATCAGGGGGAAGTCCCCCATGAAGACTTCCTGCTCCGAGATCTCGCCGGTCTCACGATTAGACAGCCGCATCGTCACCCACAGAGGGGCGGCGTAGGTCATGTCGCGCTCGCGGCACTGCGCCTCGTCGTAGGCGGGATCGCCGAAACGATAGACCCCTAGTTTGAGCTCAAGCTGTTTATTGAAGCTAACAATAGGAGACACCTCGTCAAACAGGTCACGCAGCCCTTCCTCAGCCAGCCACTCGAAGGAGTCCCGCTGCACCTCAATGAGGGGCGGCAGGGCCAGTGCCTCGTGGATCTTGCCGTAGGACTTGCGATAGCCGTTGCCAGCGTCGAACATAGTCGCCAATTCTCCTTCCAGAGGAAACGTGCCCCAGCACCGTCAGTGCACGCCCAAAGGCCCATGCGTGGGCAGCAGCAGGCCGCGTCCGGCCTTGATTCGCTCGACGGCCGATCCGGCCATGGACGTCCGCGGCGCCACGCACCGTCCCTTGCGTGGCCAAAGTCCCGCCCGAGGGTTTCAGGGAGACGACAAGCAGCGCCCGACCATGAGCGCCGCGCCGATTCGAAGTCCGATACCACTTGATGTCGCCGAACGGAAAGAGGTATATAAGGAGTATAGCCCCATGAGACCCGCGGGCATGGCCCGGTGTGCGCCACCTACCATCGCCTTGCCCGACCTGCCGAATGCCAGCCGCTTCCCTACCAAGCTATCATCTTAGCTAAGATGAGCCCTGGTGTCAAAACACCCAGGGCCGCAGGTTCGCCGGTCACCTCTAGCCAAGCGATCTGGCGGCTAACACTATCATCTCCACCGCCGTCTCCGCCGGGATGCGGCCGGTATCGATCATGAGGTGGTAGTAATCCGGGTTGCGCCAGTTAGCGTTGTTGAAGTACCGCTTAGTGAACCCCGCCCTTTCCGCATCTCCCCTGCGGACCGCCCGCTGCGCCGCCTCTCGCGACACCTGCTCCACCTGCATGTAGCGCGCTACTCGCACGGGCTCAGGTGCATAGATGTGCACGTGGATGGCGTCGGGCCGGTCCTTGAGAACGAACTGCGACCCACGGCCGGCGATAACGGCGGGAGCAGAGGCGAACTGAAGAATGGCATCGCTGACGTACTGGAGGTAGAGCGAGTCCGCCAACTGCTGACGCCTTCCCGACTGGCTTCGACGCACCAAGCCCATCATGTCGCTACCGGTAACGGAGCTCTCCTGCGACGACTCCTTCTCCTTGGCGTCGAGGATCTCCTGGGGGAGGCCGGCCTGGCAGGCAGCCTGCTCAATGATCTCGCGGGCGGCAAGGCGCACGCCCAGTTCCTCAGCTACCAGACGAGCGATCTCATCACCATCGCTGCCGGTCTGCCTTGAGACGGTCACTACGGCCATCGCTTATACCTCCCGAGCGCTGTGGCGGGAGTCCCACATGCGGACTCCCAGCGGGTGAGTTCGCGGTGGTTCAGTGTGATCCGCAGGTGGCGCAGTGCCCGCCGGCGCAGGAGCCGCAACCGCCGCTCCCGCCAAGAGACTGGCTTCCGCTCGAACCCTTGCTCACGGCAGCGAACCGCGAGAGCAGGCGCCGCGAGTCGACGGCTCCGCAGTGCGAGCACTCCGCCGGTTGGTCGGCTCTGGCAGCGCTTCGGAGAGCCTCGAAGTGCTCTCCGCACTTCCCACAGCTGTACTCAAACAGCGGCATCGCTGCCTCTCAGTTCCGCCCGTCGGCCGGACGGATGCCGTAGTAGGACCGGCCACGCACCAGCAGGCGCAGGATGGTATCGGGGTCCCTCCTCGCCAGGCGCTGCCAGATCTCCAGGGCGGAGAGGGGCTGGTTGCCGTTGGCGAGAAACAGCCGGAAGATCGCCGTCGAGAGACTGACATCGTTGCCGAGGTACTCAGGCCGCTCCGAGCAGCACTGCCGCAGGCTGTGCCATAGCCCATCCACCCGCAGCACCTCGGCTGTGTTAGGGTCAACCCAGTCGATCGTTTCTGTGTCGCGGTAGGTGACGAAGCGCTGCCGGCACTCCGGACAGAGGTGATTCCATAGCTCCACCCGGAAGCTACGACCCTCCCTCTCCCACCAGTTGAGGTCTATCTGGAATTGGGTATGTGATGTGGGCTTGGTCTGCATCTAGCTAACGCTCCTGAGAGGTGGCTCGTTCGTCCAGGGCGAAGTACCCGTTGCCGACCCCGACGTAGCGCCAGTCCAGTGACAACTCGGCCAGGATAGGCTCGGGCGGGCATCGACGCAGAACATTGATCGCCGACCACAGGGTGTTGAAGTGCACTGTGCCCTGCGGGCTCAACTTCGCCAGGGCCGCGAACACCTGCCGCAGGAGATCCGCCACCGGCGTCCTGGCCGAATTGGCCTGACGCCATAGCCGGTCCGAGGCCTCATGGGAGTCGTCCAGCATGATGATCGTCTCGTCGAACTCCACTGACATGGGCTGCCGACGCATCTCGAACTCGAGATGAGAGTCGGTCGCCACCGCCACCCGCACGTACTCGCGCTGAGTCCGCCGCTTCCCCCGGTAGCCAATAGCATACACCCCGGCGCGCTTCGTCCGCTCCAACGAGACGTAGCCGCCGGAGGGAACATCGTGTGCCTCGTACCACGGGCCGAGCCCGAGAACGTAACCTGCTGAGTGCGCCACCCAAGCGGTGATGCGCTCCTCGTTGACAGGATCGAGCAGAGTTATCACGCTCACGCCGTCCTGACGCTTGGGAAGCACAGCCGCCACCGCCCCTGCCACCGGCAGAGTGCCCGCGCGCCAGTGCGCATACGGGACCGCTACCTCGGCCTTGGCCAGGGGAGCGTCGACCCCCGGCCCGCCCACGCCCACGGCGCTGCGCTCGTCCGGTACGGCCCAGATGAGGTCCAGAGAGTCGGTCGGGATGGCCTCCATGCTGAAGGAGACCGGCTGATACTGAAGCCGCTCCGGCGTCTCCAGTACCTGAGGAGGTACAAGACGGCGCAGAAGCCAGAGTCGCTCCCCTTCGCTGCCCACATCAATGAACCGATCGTCTCCGCTCAGAGCCAGGTCGAGGGAGAACTCCAGCACCTCGGGGGTGGCGCCCTTCAGCTCGATCTGCTTGATGATCTCAGCGGCGGTGAGCGGAGCCTGGACTCCCGTTCCGGCCTGCCCCTGCTCCCAAGACACCTCGATGACGGCCTCGGCCAGGTTCAGGTGACCGACATGGACCTCGGGCATGACCGCGCGGGTCAGCCACTTATCACCGAATCGCGCGAACTCCGACTCGCGCTCCAAGAGAGCAGACGTCAGCGTGCTCATCACCGTCGCGCGATTGGCCGCGAACACGTCCTCGGGAGCCATGGCCTCCCCGGCAGCGCCCGTGCCCCGGACGGCTTGGTTGAGGACATGCTCCTCCTGGTACTCCGAGGCGAACTCGCGCGTTTGCCCACCGATCTCCACCGCGATCACCCGGAAGGGCGAATGACCCGGCCAACAGGCGTCCCGCTTAGCGGTCACCACCCCAGTTGCCAGGTCGAAGGCAGGGAAGACAAGCTCCTCTCCGAGTTCGTAGGCGTCCGCAGGCCGGTAGAACCGGCCCTGCTCCAGGAGGCGGCGGTACCGCTCACGCTCGCTGTGCACTCTGCGGAAGACAACTGCCCGAGAAAGCTCCTCCAGCGAAAGCGGCGCCCCCGCCTCCACAATCAGGTCCCTCAAAGCCTCTACATCCGCCTCATCGGGGCGGTAGTCGTTCCAGTACTCCGGATCCTGGGTGCGACGCACCTGCACGCACAATCCTCCAGCAGCATGATCGGCAGCCAACAGCATATTATAGCATCGTCGTCATCGAGTGACAAACAGGCGTAGCGCCATCCGAACACGGCGAGTCTAAGCGCCTGCCCACGAACTAACCCGTGTGCCGGAGCGCGCCGGCGTCTCTGCCCTAAGCGCCACCCTACGCTATAATGCGTCCCATGCCTATTTGTGTGCTTGATCCGCAGGTAGTTGAGAAGATAGCCGCCGGCGAAGTCATCGAGCGGCCGGCCTCGGTCGTTAAGGAATTGGTCGAGAACTCCCTCGACTCGGGGGCGGGCCGTATCGACGTCGCCGTGGCCGGAGGCGGGCTTTCCGAGATCTCGGTGTCGGACGACGGCTGCGGCATCCCCGCGGCCGAGATCGAGGTTGCGTTCTTGCGTCACGCCACCAGCAAACTGGTCGCATTCGACGATCTCGATCATCTGGCAACCTTGGGCTTCCGGGGCGAGGCACTGGCCAGTATCTCCGCCGTCGCCGACGTCACCGTGGCCACCCGCTACGGCGACGAGCCGGCGGGTTCGCTCGTGCGGGTGCAGCATTCCTCCGTCCATGCCCGCCGGATGGAGCCGCGCGGCGCCGGCACCACGGTAACCGTGCGCGACCTGTTCGCCAACGTGCCGGCCCGGCGCAGGTTCCTGCGACGACCACTGACCGAGACGCAGCAAGTGGTCTCGGTGGTGTCGCGCTACGCCATCGCCCACCCGGATGTCTCCTTCTCCCTCACGGTCGATGGACGCGACACGCTGCGCACGCTGGGCGGAGGCCTCTTGGATGCCATCCGGCGAGTGCATGGACCCGAGATCGGTGACAGCCTGGTGCCGTTCGAGCAGGAGCAGGCCGAACTCCGCGTCCACGGCTATGCCGGGCCGCCCGCCCTCCATCGCTCCACCTCCCGCTTCCTGGACACCTTCGTCAACGGACGCCTGGTGCAGGACCGCATGCTGACACGGGCCGTGATGGAGGCCTACCGCGACCTCATCCCCAGCCGGCGCTATCCCGTGGCGGTACTCCTACTGGAGATCGAGTCCAGGCAGGTGGACGTCAATGTGCACCCCGCCAAGGCCGAGGTCCGCTTCGCCGATCCGGACCGCGTCTTCCAGGTCTCGCTCCGCGCCCTGCGTTCTGCCGTGGTCCAGCCGGATCTCATCCCCTCGATCGGGCTGCCCCTCCCGCCCGATGCAGACACGGAGAGCCGCCAAGCCCTGCTCCGGCTGGTGCCCACAGGCGTCGATCAGCGCGGTTGGCCCGCGCCTCCGGACGATCAGGGCCAGGACCCACCGGCAGCGTCGCTACACTCGCTGCCGCCCTTGCGCCCTGTAGGCCAGATCCAGCTCACCTACATCGTCGCTGAAGGGCCCGACGGGGTGTACCTGGTGGATCAGCACGCGGCGCACGAACGCATCCTCTACGAGCAGTATCTGGCCCGGCAGCAGGACGGCGCTGAGGTGAGTCAGTCGCTTCTCTCCCCCTTGCCCGTCGAACTCGGCCCCGACCGAGCCTCCCGGCTGGAGGGCATCCTGCCCCAGCTGCTCGAAATGGGTTTCGTAGTGGAGCCCTTCGGGCCCGGCGCGGTGCTCGTGCGCGCCATACCGGCCATCCTCGCTGAGTCGGGGTCGCCCGTGGAGGCGGCCCTCCTCGACGTCATCGATACCCTGGCCCACTCCGGTCGCGAGCGGTGGCTGGAGCACAGCCTGGTGCGCCTGGTCTGTCATGCCGCCGTGCGCGCCGGGCAGCGCCTGGAGTATCCGGAGATGCAGCGGCTGCTGCGCGACCTCGAGGCGACCTCCAGCCCACGCACTTGTCCACATGGACGCCCTACCATGCTCTACTTGAGCGCCGGGCTTCTTGAGCGTGAGTTCCGCCGCGTGTGACCGGCAGCCGGTCGACAGTACGCTCGTTGTGAACGGTTCGGCTGGCTGCTACAATTTGCATTCGCTGTAAGCTAGGTAGCCGCCCTGGCAGGGGATGGTCAACACAATGGTTGATGTTAGGGGAATAGGTCAGCGCGTCGTAGACAACGTCGAGCAGGTCATCATCGGCAAGAGCGCCGAGGTGCGCCTGTGCATTGTGGCGCTCTTATGTCAAGGTCACGTCCTCATTGAGGACGTCCCCGGTGTGGGGAAGACGATGTTGGCGAAGGCGCTGGCCCGCTCCATCGGCTGCACCTTCCGTCGCATCCAGTTCACCCCCGACATGTTGCCCAGCGACATCACGGGCGTGTCGGTGTACAATCAGAAGACGCAGGAGTTCGAGTTCCGGCCGGGCCCGGTAATGACCCAGATCCTGCTTACCGACGAGATAAACCGCGCTACGCCGAAGACTCAGTCGGCGCTGCTGGAGGCCATGGAAGAGCGCCAGGTCACCGTGGACGGCGTCACCCATCCTATGCTGCAGCCGTTCCTCGTGCTTGCTACTCAGAACCCGATCGAGTACGAGGGCACCTTCCCGCTGCCGGAGGCCCAGCTCGACCGCTTTCTCCTCCGCATCCGCCTCGGCTACCCCTCCGCCCGCGACGAGGTTTCCATCCTCGACTCGCAGCAGCGCCGTCACCCCATCGACTCGCTCGATCGGGTAGTCGAGGTCGACGAGCTTCAGCAGGCGCAGGCAGCCATCCGCGAGATCTACGTTGATGACCTGATCAAGGAGTACGTGGTCGCCCTCGTCAACGCCACCCGTAACCATCCGGACATCTACCTTGGGGCGAGCCCGCGCGGGTCCCTCGCTCTCCACCGCGGCGGCCAAGCGCGTGCCTCCCTCGACGGCCGGGACTACGTCATCCCGGACGACATCAAGGCGCTCGCCCTGCCCGCCCTGGCGCACCGTCTTATCGTGAGCCCCTCGGCGCGCATCAAAAACGTGGATGCGGCCGCCGTCATCAACGAACTCCTGGACACGGTCCCGGTACCGGGCGCTCGCGTGCGCTCCGGCCGCCGACCGGCCTAAGCTCAGCTCCAGAGACAGCCAACCTATGAGACAGCCCGACCTTGTGCTTCTGCACGCTCCGAGCGTGTTCGACTTCCGCCGCGAGTCCATACTCTACGGGCCCATCAGCGATGTGGTCCCCTCCATGCCCATCTTCGAGATGTACCCGGTGGGCTTCACCAGCATGGCCTCCTACCTGGAGAAGCACGACTACCGGGTCCGCATCATCAACCTTGCCCACCGCATGCTGCGCAGCACCGGCTTCGACCCCGCGAAGGAGATCGCCGGCGTGCGCCCGCGCGTCTTCGGAATAGACCTGCACTGGCTGCCCCACGCCCAGGGCGCCCTGGCCGTTGCCCAGCTCTGCAAACAGATCCATCCCGACATACCGGTGCTGTTGGGTGGCTTTTCGTCGACGTACTACCACGAGGAACTCATCGAGCGGCCGGAGATCGACTACATCCTCCGCGGCGACTCCACCGAGGAGCCCCTCCTGCAACTGATGCGGGAACTAGGGAATGGCGGCCTGCTCCACGACATTCCCAACCTCACCTGGAAAGACGCCGCCGGAAGTCACGTCAACCCCCTCTCCTACGTGCCCGAGGACCTGGGCGCCTTCGCCATCGACTACGGCTACGTCATGCACTCCGTTGTGCGGTATCGCGACTTGATGGGCGTCATCCCCTTCCTTGGTTGGATGGACTACCCCATCACTACCGCGCTGACGTGTAAGGGGTGCCTGAACACCTGCAATACCTGCGGCGGTTCGGCGTTCACCTCCCGCCGGTTCTACGGCCGCACGCGCGCCGCCTTCCGCGATCCGGTCGACTTGGCCAAGGATGTCCACCGAATCGCGGAGTTCAGCCACGGACCGGTCTTCGTGCTTGGCGACCTCCGCCAGGCGGGCGACGACTATGCCGGCGCCTTCTTCCAGGCCCTCGGCAAGGCCCAGTCCCGCCTGATGGTCGAGTTGTTCGAGCCCGCCCCCCGCTCGTTCTACGAGAAACTGGCCCGCGTGGCTCCAGACTTCACCGTCGAGATCTCCATGGAGTCCCATGACGACCGGGTTCGACACGCCTTCGGGCGGGACTACTCCGCGGCCGCGGCCGAGCAGTCGATCGCCGACGCTCTCGATCTGGGCTGCGCTCGGTTCGACGTCTTCTTCATGATCGGCCTGCCCGAGCAGACCTACCAGTCCGTCATGGAGACGGTGGCCTACTGCGAGCATCTGCTGGAGCGTTTCTCGGTGGACGGCAAGCCGAGGGTGCTCCCATTCCTGTCGCCGCTTGCGCCCTTCCTTGACCCCGGCAGCCCCGCCTTCGAGGACCCGGAGCGGTACGGGTATCGGCTGTTCCACCGGACGGTCGAGGAGCACCGACAGGCACTTCTGAGCCCCTCGTGGAAGTACGTTCTCAACTACGAGACGCGCTGGATGTCTCGCGACGAGATCGTCGACGCTACCTATGAAGCCGGCCTCCGCCTAAACCGCATCAAGCAGCGGTTCGGGCTGCTCAGTTCCGCCAACGCAGACGCGGTGGAGGAGCGCATCGTTCGCGCCCGTCGCCTCATGGATCAGATTGACGATGTGATGTCCATAGAGGACGAGCGTCGCCGGCAGCTCCTCTTGGCCGCGTTGAAGCCCCAAGTGGACACCGCCAACGTCTCTACGGTATGCGACAAGCGCGAGCTGAACCTGCCCATGGGACTGCTGAAGATCCGCTGGCCGGGGGCGGTCCGCACCGTGCTCTCCCGGATGACCGCGGAGATCAGGCGTGCCGTCACGTGACCGTTTGCTGGAGCTGCGCAATGCCCTCCCCTTCCTGATCTGGGGGGCCGCGCTCGCGGTAGCCCTCAACTCCGGTTGGGTGGTCGCGTACCGGCTTCTGTACCTCTTCAGCCTGCTGATCGTGCTGGGGCTATTCTGGAGCGGTGGCGCTGTATGGTCCCTCACCATCAGGAGGGAGTCGCTCACTGCTGCCGCTCACGTGGGCGACCAGGTTCTAGAGCGGGTGTATGTCTACAACCGCTCTCTCCTTCCGCAGCTTTGGGTCGTGCTCGACGACGAGTCCGAATTGCCGTTGCACTGCATCCGCCGGGTCCTCAGCTATCTCGCCCCACGCTCTGTGCGCCAGTTCCTTGTCCGCACTCCGGCACTCCGACGGGGCCGCTTCCGGCTCGGGCCGTCACTTCTTACCGGTGGCGACCCTTTCGGCATCTTCCGCGCCCGCCGCCGGCTTGCCCACGGTGACAGCGTGGTCATCTATCCCCGAGTCTTCGCCGTGCCGGCACTCTATCAGTTGACCGGCGTGTTCACAGGTGGTGGCCGCCGCTACCAGCGCTCCGCCGATCCCACCACCGACGTGTCCACCGTCCGGGAGTACCAGACGGGCGATGAGTTCGCCCGCATCCACTGGCCCTCGACGGCGCGCCTGGGACGCCTGATCTCCAAGGAGTTCGAGGAGGACCCGGGTGGCGACATCTGGATCATGATCGACCTGCACGGCGCGGTGCAGGCCGGCTCCCGCCTGCCGCTGCTGAGCGATCTAGCCGGCGTCGACGTCACCCAGTGGCCTGAACTGGAGCCGTCCACAGAAGAGTACGTAGTGAGCCTAGCAGCCTCCGTCGCCGACCACTTCCTCACTGCCGACCGCGCCGTCGGCATGGTCGGGCATAGTAAACGCCGCCTCCTCATCCAGGCCGATCGCGGCGGCCGCCAGCTTAGCCGGATGCTCGACCTCCTCGCCGTCATCTCGGCCGATGGGCGCGTCCCCCTGGATCGTGTCCTTGAGCGCGAGGCTCACCTCTTCCGACGCTGCGACACGGTGATCGCCGTGACCCCTTCGGACCGCTCGGAGTGGGTTGCTGCGGCGCACGCCCTCGCCCTCCACGGGATCAGGATCGTGGCGGTTGTGGTCGACCGCTCGACCTTCGTGGACGAGAAGCCAAGGGCCGACGTTCGCTCGCTCTTGGCCTCACACCGCATCCCTTTCTGTGTCGTCGAGGAAGGGCAACGCCCGGACGAGGCGGTATGCGTGGCGCCTAACCTTCCCGCCCGCTCTCGCCCGGCTGTGCTTTCCGCCCAGGCTTGACCGTCGTCTGCCGGCAATCCAGAATCGGCATCGGCTCTCGCCAGTCTGGACACGCATGGAGGTCGGCATGGCCCGGTACGTTACCGTAGGCAGCGTCTCTCACCGTCCCGAGGCTCCTTTTGAGAACATGGCCGCCCGCCTGGAGCGGGCCGAGGCCCTGGCCACGCGGGCAGCCAGAATGGGGGCCGACATCATCGCCTTCCCGGAGATCTATCCCCACCTGGACGTTCCGTCGGAGCGCTGGCCCGAGGTGGCGGAGACCCTTCCGGGCGAGACCACGACGCACATGGCCAAGGTGGCGCGGCGAAACGGCACCTACCTGATCTGGCCTCTAGTGGAGCGGCGTGGCGACCGGCTCTACAACTCGTCGGTGCTTCTGGATCGTCACGGAGAGATCGCCGGCGTCTACCACAAGATGTTCCCCACCATCGGCGAGATCGACAGCGGTATCGTGCCCGGCGCGGAAGTCCCCGTCTTCGATACCGACTTCGGGCGCATCGGCATGGCCATCTGCTTCGACTTGAACTTCCGCCCCATCATCGAGGGCCTGTCGCGAGCAGGAGCGGAGGTCATCTTCTTCAGCTCCATGTACCGCGGCGGTCTGCAACTGCGCGCTTGGGCCCTCGAACTGGGCCGCTACTTCGTGTCCGCCATCACCCGCGAGTTGGGTCAGATCGTGGACATGGGCGGCGCCGTCCTGGCCGAGGCAACCTACGAAGCCGTATGCACCGCCCGCATCAACCTTGACCGCCGCCTGCTTCACATGGACTACAACTGGGTCAAGATGGACGCCATGCTGGCGAAGTACGGCAGTGGGGTCAGCTTCCAGTATTACACGCGCGAGGCGATGTACACGGTGGCATCGGAGATGGACGGCATCGGCGTGGATGACCTCCTGGCCGAGTTCGGTCTGGAGCAGAGGGAGGACTACTTCCTCCGCGCCCACCGCGCCCGCGACGCTGCCCTAAGCGCGGGATAGTCTCGGGGTGTCACGCACGGAAGCCTACGTCCCCATAGTGGGACGTAGGCTTCCGTGTTAGTTGGTGCGTCGCCGGGCGCCTCTCGCGACGCGAACTGCCGCGTTAGCGGGCCCGCCACTGTGCCGAGTCAGGCACGAACAGGGGAGCGCCGAACTCGGCCACGCCAAACTGCGAGATGAGCTCCTGTGTGGGCACCGACACCAGCCAGTCGATGAACTGGGTCGCCCACTCCGCCTGGATGGCATCGTTCTTGGCCGGGTTCACCGCGATGACGCCGTAGGGGTTGAGCAGAATCCTGTCGCCCTCGACCAGGATCTCCAGGTCAAGCCCCTCCAGCCTGAGGGCGAGGTAGGTCGCTCTGTCGCTCAAGGTGTAGGCCTGCTGCTCCGCCGCCATCGCCAGCACGTCGGCCATCCCCTGACCCGCCGAGAGGTACCAGTCGCCTGCCGGCTCCAGCCCGGCTGCCTTCCACAGCTTCATCTCGCGCGAGTGGGTGCCCGACTCGTCGCCGCGGGACACGAACGTCGCCTCGTTCTCCGCCACCTTGGCCATCGCCGCGGCCACGTCCGTCATCCCCTTGATGCCGGCCGGGTCGTCGGCCGGACCGACTATGATGAAGTCGTTATACATGACGTCTTCGCGCCGCACCCCGTGCCCGGCCTCCATGAAGGCATCTTCTTTGGCCCGGTCGTGAACGAGGAGCACGTCGGCGTTACCGTCCTCGCCCAACTTGAGCGCCTGCCCCGTCCCCACCGCTACCACATCAACCTCGATTCCGGCCTCATCCTCAAAGTACGGCAGCAGGTAGTCGAGTAAGCCGGAGTCGAAGGTGCTCGTGGTGGTGGCGAGCAGGAGCGCGGCGGCGTCTCGAGCCGGCGACTCGGCTGCCGGCGCCGGAGTCGCGGTGGCGCCGGTGCAACCCGACACCACTAGTGCAAGGACAACGGCAAGCAGTACTACTCGTCTTCTCACTTCTCTTACCTCCCTAGTAGCCTGGTCGAGCCCCGACTGCCGTCCGCCGAAGGGGCGGAATGCCTATCAGTACACCATTTCCCCGGACACGAAAGCCCGCGTCCGGGGATCATGTGGTTCGTTGAAGAAGCGCCCCACCTCCTCCACCTCCACCAGCGCACCGGCCAGCAGAAAGGCAACCCGATGCGCCAGCCGGCGAGCCTGGAACACGTTGTGAGTCACGAGAACGATCGTGGTACCGCGCTCTTCATTCACCCGCCGGGCTATGTCCTCGATCATGCTCACGTTGGCAGGGTCCAGGTTCGCGGTGGGTTCGTCCAGTAGGAGCACCTCCGGCTCCAGCACCAGTGCCCGCGCCAGAGCCACACGCTGGGCCTCGCCGCCCGAGAGGGTCCGTGCCCTTCGGTCGGCCAGATCCAGCAGGCCCACCGACTGCAGTGCGGCGTTTACCTGCTCGTTCGCCCTGCGTTGGCCTCGAAGGCTCAGGCCAAAGGCCACATTCGCCCGGACCGTTCGATCCAGCAGGATGCTGTGCTGGAACACGGTCGTCACCCGCCGCTGCAGCGCCAGGGGAACACGGCCTTGCGGCCCGATCCGGTACCCGGAGCACTCGATGGCGCCCGAAGAAGGCGGCTCCAGGAAGTTGAGCAGCCGGAGAAGCGTGGTCTTGCCGGAACCGCTCGGGCCCACCACCGCCAGCACCTCGCCGCGGAACACGTCAAGGTGATCGATCGACAACACCTCGGCGCCGTCGTATGACCGCCCAACGCCTTGAAGAGAGTAAACGCGGTCCTTCACTATCGGAGCGCCCGGCCTTGTAGCTGAAGCATGGCCAGGTTGGCGCCGAACGACAGGGCGAGAAGGATCACCCCCAGCGCCAATGCCAGGTCGTATGCCCCCTTGCGCGTCTCCAACACTATTGCCGTGGTGAGCACCCGCGTGCGGCCCTCGATGTTGCCGCCCACAAGCATTACCGCACCGACCTCCGAGATGATGCTGCCGAAGCCGGCGATCACCGAGACCACCACGCCGATCTTCGCCTCCGCCAGGATGGTGAGAGCCGCTTGCACCGGAGTGGCGCCGAGCGCCCGCAACTGTAGCCGCAACTGAGGGTCCACGCCCATCACGGCTGCCATGGTGAAGCCCGACACTAGCGGGAACGAGATCACGCTCTGCGCGAGAATCATCGCGCCCGGCGTGAACAGCGCGGGCACTGCGTCCCACCCCAATTGCCCCAGCGGGCCGGCCCTTGAGATAAGCAGGTAAACGAAAAGGCCCACGACCACCGGAGGGAAGCCCATGCCGGTGTAAAGAAGCGCCACCACCAGCCGCTTCCCGGCGAACCGAGTCAGGCCCAACACGGCACCGATCGGGATTCCGACCAGGGTAGCGAACAGGAGTGCCACCCCCGAGACTCGCAAGGACAACTGGACGATCTCGAAGAGCGCCGGGTCCAGTGTGAGCACTAAACGCACGGCCTCAACCAGGCCCTGAATCAGGTCTCCGATGTCGACCTCCGCCGCTTGCGCACTTTTACTCGCTTACTCGGATCTGACCGCACCGGCTTAGGTCGTACCCACCCAGAGCCTCAACCTCGGCCAGGAAGGCGCGATTCGTCAGAACACCGGCCGCCTCCTGCCACTCAGGCAGGTCCCAGTCATCCGATCGCAGGACCAGCTCGAATCGTTCCGAGAAGAGCGGCACGAACCCGAGCCCCTCGGCGAGAGCGGCGGCCTTGATGCCCAGTCCCGCTTGGGCCTCGCCGTTGGCGACCGCGCGGGCGACCTCGCTGTGCGTGTGCACCTCGGCCTCGTAGCCGGCCACGGCCGCCGGAGACATCCCTGCCGCCTTCATGGCTCGATCCAGCCACAGCCTGGTGCCCGATCCCTTCTGCCGATTGACGAAGCGGACCGCCCGGGAGGCCAGGTCCACCACTCCCGTCAGGGCCAACGGATTGCCCGGCGCAACCACCAGCCCCTGCTCCCGCTCGGTCAGGGTGACAAGCGTCATCCTCTCGCCCGGGAACAGCCGCTCCACGTACGGCAGGTTGTAGTCTCCGGTCTCGCTGTCCAGCAGGTGGCAACCGGCGCATTGGCCGACGCCCTGTCGAAGCGCGATCAGTCCGTCCAGGCTGCCGAGCGGCACAATCCACATGCTCCGGTCCGGTCCCAGCTCGCGGTACCGCCTCGCCAGGAGCTCCAGTGCCAGATCGTGGCTGCCGGTAACCAGTAGGCGTCCCTCGCCCGCCAATCCAGGGGTAACCACCCGGCTGACGGTAAAGGCTCTTGCCGTCGCGCGGTAGTACTTCTCGGTGAAGCCGGGCAACGCGCGGGTGCCGGAGAGCTCGATCAGCCCCACTTCCTCGAGCCGCTTTAGGTGGTGACGGATCCAAGCGGGATGCTTGCCCATCGCTTCGCCAAGCTGGGAGAGGGTGGCCGGAGCGGCCATCAGGCGCTGCAGTATGGCCAGCCTACGCTCGTCGGCCAGCACCCTGATCTCAGGCAGCCTCTCGACGCTTCTGAGGCAGTCCACTCACTCCTCCTGGGCGTCTACCTCGGTAGTCTGATCGGTACTCTAAGGGAATCCGTAGCCTGGACGCAAGCAGGTTCGCTGGCCTCACCCGTTTGCCTCCTTGCCCGGCCTGGGCCTCAATGCCATACTCATGCCGGTGTTCGGCAGCCGATCGGCATGTACCGCTGCCGAGCTTGGTTCTCCGAACCGGTCGCTCTAAAGGAGCGCGTCCATGGGCAGCCGGTCACGGTCCGGCCCACCTTGGCCGGCCAAGGGCGGGTGCGGAAACGCTCCCACCTCCCGCGTTTGGAAAGGAGAACGCCCTGCCCTGTGGCCGGCGTTCCCCTCGAAGACCGGTTTTATGTTGAGTCCGACTGGAGAGTGGCAGTGACCATTAGGGCGGCAGTCGTCACCGTGAGTGACCGATGCTTCGCGGGGGAGCGCGAGGACCGAAGCGGGCCGCTATTGGCCGACTTGCTGAGCGAAGCGGGCCTTGCCGTCACCCTCCGGAGAGTGGTCCCCGACGAGAAGGAGCAGATCGCGGCCACGCTCACGCACCTCGCCGACGAGTGCGGCCTCGACCTGATCGTCACTACCGGCGGCACCGGACCGGCGCCGCGCGACTGCACTCCCGATGCTACTCGCGCCGTCATCGATCGCGAAATGCCGGGACTCGCGGAGATAGTCCGCTTACAGGGCCTCCAAAGCACCCCTCGTGCGGTTCTATCGCGCGGCATCGCCGGTCTCCGGGGTCGCTGCCTGATCATCAATCTGGCCGGCAGCACCGGAGCGGTGCGTGACGGCGTCCGCATCCTCGCGCCCGTCCTCGCCCATGCCGTGCAGATGGCGCGGGGCGAGGACCTCGACCACGGCGCGGGCAGCCATGTCTAACCGCTCCGCCTACCCGCTCTTGAGCGTCGAGGAGGCGCGCCGGCGCATACTTGCTGTGTGCCATCCTTTGGAGCCGAGCCGCCTGCCCATTATGGAGTGCCTTGACCTGGTCTTGGCGGAGGACATCGTCGCCGATCGGGACACGCCGCCGGCTGACAACTCCGCCATGGACGGCTTTGCCGTCCGGCACTCCGACCTCGATGCGGCCGGGCCCACTCGCCTGCCTGTCGCGATGGACGTACCGGCGGGCCATCCGACTGATCAGACGCTGGGGCCGGGACAGGCCGCCCGAATCATGACCGGGGCCCTGATGCCCGCCGGATCCGACACCGTGGTTCGGTTCGAGGACACGGAGTCGGGCGCCGGCTGGGTCACCATCCATCGCACTCCCGCGTTCGGAAGGAACGTGCGCCGCCGAGGCGAGGATGTGCGCGCCGGCCAGGTTGTGCTGCGGCGAGGCGCCTTGGTCCGGCCTCAGGAAGTGGGCATGCTTGCCTCCGTCGGCCGCACCACCGCGCTGGCGCACCCGAGACCGACCGTGGCGCTGCTGGCCACCGGCGACGAGGTGACGCCGCTGGGCAACCCCGTGCTCGCCGGCCGGATTCGAGACATCAACTCCTACACCAATGCTGCCCAGGTCGTTCGGTCCGGCGGAGAGCCCCTGCTCCTAGGAGTGGCGGCCGATCGAGTGGACGACATCAGTGCGGCGCTGCGAACCGGCCTGGAGGCGGGCGCCGACCTCATCGTCACCTCCGGGGGAGTCTCCGTCGGCGACTTCGACCTAGTGAAGCAGGTTCTATCGGCCGAGGGGAAGATGGACTTCTGGTGGGTGAACATGAAGCCGGGCAAGCCCATCGCCTTCGGAACCGTCGCCGGCGTGTCCCTCATCGGCCTTCCCGGCAACCCGGTCTCCGCCATGATCGGCTTTGAGTTGTTCGCTCGCCCGGCCATTCACCGGCTACGCGGCCTACCCGAGCAGGAGCCCCGATCCATCTCGGCCCGCCTCTCCACGGCCATCGAGCGGAAGGACGGGCGGCGCCACTACCTTCGCGTCCGCCTTCGGCGCGACTCCGGCGGCGTCTACGCGGACCTGACCGGAGATCAGGGATCCGGGATTCTCACCTCGCTGGTGCAGGCGGACGGCCTGGCCGTCATCCCCGAAGACGCTCGCCGGCTCGAAGCCGGCGCCGAAGTCCGGGTCCTCCTGCTGGAGTGATGCTTTGAGGTCGTCCGACTACCCCTTGATCACGGTGGAGGAGGCCTGGCGCCGGATCGCGGCCGTGCTCGGCCCGCTCCCCCCGGCCCCCCGCCCCCTGTCCAAGTCTGCCGGGCTGGTTCTTGGGACCGACGTCGTCTCCGAGGAGGACCTGCCTCCCTTCGCCTCCGCCACCATGGACGGCTACGCCGTGGTGGCGGCTGACGCGGAACCGCGCCGAAGGATCGTGGCTCAACAAGACGCCGGGTCGATGGATGCCCCCGCGGTGACGCCGGGCGCAGCCGTGCGCATCATGACCGGAGCCCCCTTGCCTCCGGGCGCCGACGCTGTCATCCAGTTCGAGGACACCGACGAGGCCGAGGGCGTCGTCCGCCTCCACCGGTCGGTGCGCACCGGTGAGAACGTCCGGCAGCCGGGGACCGACATTGCGGCCGGTCAGACGGTAATCGCGGCCGGGGCGCGGTTGGGTCCGCCTGAGATCGGTCTCCTTGCTTCGCTGGGCAGAGTCAGCGTAACCGTTCACCGTCGCCCGGTGGTGGCCATCCTGACTACCGGCGAGGAGTTGGTTCCGCCGGAAGCCGCTCCTGGTCCAGGCCAGATACGCGACAGCAACAGCCTGGCACTGGCCGCCGCTGTTTCGGAGGTGGGCGGAGCTGTCCTGCCGATGGGCGTGGTAGGAGATGACGAGGCTGACCTGCGCGCGGCCATCCTCGCCGGCGCCGGCCGCGCCGACATGCTCGTCACTAGCGGCGGAGTATCCATGGGGACCAGGGACCTGGTCAAGCCACTCCTGGCCGAATTGGGAACGGTTCACTTCGGCCGAGTGGCGCAGAAGCCCGGCAAGCCCATGACGTTCGCCACCGTGCAAGGCACGCCGGTTTTCGGCCTCCCCGGGTTCCCGGTCTCCTCACTCGTGTGCTTTGAGAACTTGGTGCGACCGGCGCTGCGGCTGCTGAGCGGCCACGCGACGCTCTGGCGGCCCGAGGTGCCGGCGCGTCTCACCCACGACGTACGGCGCGACCGCGAGCGGCTGGAGTTCGTCCGGGCCACGGTGAGGAACGTGGAAGGCGTGCTGTGGGCCACTCCGACCGGGGCCCAGGCTTCAAGCCGGCTGGCCTCCCTCATCGGAGCCAACTCCCTCCTCCGTATCCAGCCCGGCCCCGATGATGCCTACGCCGGCGACGAGGTGACAGCAATACTGACTACCCAGCCGGAGGTCGAGCCCAGATGACCGGGAGCGCCCTCATCGACGCCTTCGGGCGGCGCATCAACTATCTGCGCGTCTCCATCACCGACCGATGCAACCTGCGTTGCCTCTACTGCATGCCCGAGGAAGGCGTCCCCCTCCAGGCGCACGGGCAGATCCTCCGCTATGAAGAGATCGAGCGATTGGTGCGCATCGCCGCCGGTCTGGGAATCAACAAGGTGCGGATCACCGGCGGCGAGCCCCTAGTCCGGCCCGGGGTGACCGACCTGGTCCACTTGCTGGCTCGGGTGCCGGGCATCCAGGACCTGGCCATGACCACGAACGGCGTGCTCCTGTCACGGCACGCCCACGCCCTGGCTCAGGCCGGCCTGATGCGCGTCAACGTCAGCCTAGACACGCTGAAGGCTGATCGCTTCGCGCGCCTGGCCCGCCGCGACCACCTGGCCGAGGTGCTGCAGGGCCTGGACGCGGCCGAAGCCGCTGGGCTGAGCCCGGTCAAGCTCAACATGGTCGTCATCCGCGGCCTGAACGATGACGAGGTCGCTGACTTCGCTCGCCTCACCCTCTCTCGCGGGTGGCACATGCGCTACATCGAGGTCATGCCTCTGGGAGAAGGCCGGCATTGGTCCGAGGACGGCTTCGTCCCCGCCGCCGAGATGAAGTCGGCCATCGAGGCCGAGCTGGGACCTCTGACCGCCCTCCCAGTGCAGCCAGGTTCGCCGTCCCGCGAATGGCGACCGGCCGGCGCAGCGGGCGCCATCGGCTTCATCACTCCGGTCACCGAGCACTTCTGCGCGGAGTGCAACCGGCTCCGACTCACTGCCGATGGCCGGCTGATCTCCTGCCTTCTCCGCGGTGGCGAGGTCGATGCGCGGGCTGCGCTCCGACAGGGCGCCGGTGACGACGCCTTGCGGTCGCTGATCCTCCAGTCGGTTGCCCTCAAGCCATCCGGTCACCACCTGGAAGAGTGCGAGCCCACGGTCGCTCGCGGCATGTCGGGCATTGGAGGATGAGTTGGAGCTAACCCATCTCGACGGCCGCGGGCAAGCGCACATGGTGGACGTGAGCGGCAAGCCCGACACCGTCCGCGAGGCAATAGCCGCCGGTGAGGTCTTGATGTCGCCCGCCACCCTCGCCTTGATCCAATCGGGCGGTGTGCCCAAGGGCGACGTTCTGGCAGTTGCGCGCATCGCCGGCATTGTGGCCGCCAAGCGTACGGCCGACCTGATCCCCCTTTGCCATCCCCTGGCCATCTCCGCGGTGGATGTCGACCTGGCCTTCGACCAAGAGCGCAGCGCCGTGCTGATCGAGGCCCGCGTTCGCTGCAACGGCCCTACCGGGGTGGAGATGGAAGCGCTGACGGCCGTTTCCGTGGCCGCTCTCACCGTGTACGACATGTGCAAGGCGGTCGAGCGCGGCATCACCATCAGCAACGTCCGCCTGCGGTGCAAGAGCGGTGGACGAAGCGGCGAAGTCGTGCTGGAGCAGTGAAGGCAGGAGGCAGGTTAGTGACTGAGAGCCGCATCGGCCGCCTAGAGGCGGTGTGCACAAGCGAGCGGAAGGGCGTACCCAAGAAGGACCGCGGAGTTGGTCTCCTGCGCGTGGGCTGGGGACTCGAGGGAGACGCCCACGCCGGAAACTGGCACCGGCAGGTGAGCCTGCTTGCCATGGAGAGCATTGCCAAGATGCAAGCCCAGGGGCTGAAGGTGCGACCTGGCAGCTTCGCCGAGAACCTCACTACCAGCGGCCTGGTGCTGCACACTCTGCCGGTGGGCACGCGCATCAAGATCGGCTCGACGTTGGTCGAGGTGACGCAGATCGGCAAGGAGTGCCACGATCACTGTGCCATCTACCGCCAAGCGGGCGACTGCGTCATGCCGCGCGAAGGAATCTTCGTCAAGGTCATCGACGGCGGCGAGATCCGCACCGGGGACACCATCGAGGTCCTTGACGTCGCTTCGGCCTAGGCCTGGGCGGCCCATCGCTGCCCAGGCCTAGGCCGACGCTGGTCTAGCCCGCTATCGGAGTCCGGCCGAAGGTGTTGCACACCCCAAGGATCGCCTCGTAGTTCCCCTCCCACCGGCCGGGGGGTAGGTCCTCCGTGATCCCGATGATGAAGCGATCACCCGGCGCCGCTTCACGCAGCAGGCCCCGGGTCATGTCGGCGATGGCGTCGGTGCTCTCCAAGTGGATCGACGAAGGGAAGTTGATCCACAGCGTCTTGTGTGGCCACGCCTCTCTCGCGTCGCGGACGGTCATGTCCGTGTCCGGGTAGGGCGTGAAGGCTTCCACGTAATCCATCCGGGACCGGGCTATGCCCGGCGCCAGCAGGCGCGTGTTCGCATCGAAGTGCACGCCCATCATGATGCCCTGCGCCTGAAGAACCTCGGCGGCTTCCTCGTAGTGGGGAAGAATCATCGTCTCGAAGCGCTCCTTTCCCACCACTTCCGGACTGACGTTGCCGCCGTAGTTGACCGTCTTGGCCGGCGAGTGAGCCACCACCTCGTAGATGCGGCGCCGATCCTCTATCAGAGCGTTGTACAGGCGCATCAGCCGGTCACGGTTCTCCGCCCACTGGATGGAGAACTCGGTCACACCCATCAGCGTGTAGATGATCTCCTGGAGCGGCGAGTAGCCTATCCCGGCCCGCACCGAGGCATCGTCGCCCATGAGGGCCTGCAACTCGGCGAACTCCTCGTAGCGTGGCTCATAGGTGCGGTCCGCGATCATCCACTCCAGCGCGTCGTAGTCTTCCGGCCCATGGAAGAGGCGCTGTTCGTGCCAGGCGGTGAAAGCGGCGGGACGATCGATAGCGGTCAGCTTACCGGCGGGCGTAGTCACCTCCGTGCGCGTCCGCTCCAGCCCGTCCTCACCGGCGAAACTGGTGCGCTCGATCTTGACCTCATGGTAGACGGTCCGGAAAACGGAGCTGCGCTCGACGATGCAGAGCCCGTCGTTGCGCAACCTCCGCTCGGCTGCGCTCTTGGGCAGCATGCACTCATACACCGTGAATGGAACCGCATCTGGCATCTCGCCTTGCAGGGCCGCATCCACTCGCTCTCTGGGTGTCATGGGCTCCTCTCCACTCGACCGTCCGGGTTTACACGCCCGTGGAGCGTAGCCTGTTCCCGGCAGCCTGTCGAATGAGAGTATCCCTGGAAAGACCGGAGAAGGTGATTCGCGGGACACAACCGGTTCTCGGAGTCCGGCCGGCGCCCCCGCCTGCCTGTTTCAATGAACGACTCTTCCTCCGCCCGTTGGCTCAGTATCGAGGCCCGGTGCGGGGATCCGCTTCACGGACGTCCGGGGACTGTGAGCATATCGTCGGACGTCTCTGTCGGAATAGCAGCCCCAATGTCGGGGTTCTAGCGCCAACGCGCTCCGGCTCAAGCGCCTCCGGAGCCCATCGGACCGAGGTGCGGTAGAATGGCGCCCAGGAGGTGCATCCCAGCATGGCGGGTACTCCCTCGGCACAGACGCAGCATCCCCTCCAGGTCCTTGAGGGCACTATCGACCGGCTGACGTTTCAGAACGAACAGAACGGTTACACTGTGGCGCGCTTGATACCTAAGGGCAAGGCCGCCTCCGTCACCGTCGTCGGCCCGCTCGCAGGCGCCAATCCGGGCGAGACGGTGCGCCTTGAGGGTCGCTGGTCCACTCACCCCCAGTATGGCCGGCAGTTCGAGGTGCGGACCTACAGCGTCGAGCTGCCGGCCACAGTCGAGGGCCTCCGGCGGTACTTGGGAAGCGGGCTTATCAAGGGAGTGGGCCCGGTGACTGCGGATCGGCTGGTCCAGGCCTTCGGGATGGAGGCCATTGACATCATCGAGGAGTCGCCCGAGCGCCTCCGCGAGGTGCCGGGAATCGGCGAGCGCCGCGCCGAGCTGATCGTTAGTGCCTGGGAGGAGCAGCGACAGGTCAAGGACCTGATGCTCTTCCTCCAGAGCCACGGGGTATCCACCGGTCTGGCCGTCCGCATCTACCGGCAGTACCGGGACGAGTCCGCCGGCATCGTCAGGACCGATCCCTACCGCCTGGCGCGAGAGGTGTACGGCATCGGTTTCAAGACCGCTGACAGGATCGCGCGGAACCTGGGCCTCAGCCCGGACGACCCGGCCCGCATCCAGGCGGGGCTGCTGTACGCGCTAAGCACCCTCAGCGACGACGGCCACTGCTTCGCCCTGCACGAGCAGCTTCTCCAGCAGGCCGGGGAGTTGCTCGAGCTTGAGCTGGCAAGCGGTGCGGGCCCGCTTCAGGACTTGGCCGCCGCCGGCGAAGTGATCGTGGAGGACGACGCCGTCTATCTTCCCCCGTTCTTCCACGCCGAAACCGGGGTGGCCACCCGTGTGCGGCGGCTACAGACGGCTGCGCTCGACCGCCTGGGCGCCCTCGCCGCCGTCGACTGGAGCGGAGCCTTCGAGTGGCTGGACCGGTCGTCGTCAATGACGCTCACCGGGCAGCAGAAGCAAGCCATCCGGATGGCACTCACCGAACGCGTGAGCATCCTCACCGGCGGCCCGGGCACGGGTAAGAGCACCATCGTCGGCGGCGTGATCAGCCTGGCTCGGACGCGGGGCCGCTCGGTTGTCCTCGCCGCGCCCACGGGCCGGGCCGCCAAGCGCCTGACCGAGACAACCGGAATGGAGGCCAAGACCATTCACCGGCTGCTCGAGTTCCAGCCTACCGCCGGCTACCGATTCCAGCGAGACCGGGACAACCCGCTGGATGCCGACATCGTCATCGTCGACGAGGTTTCGATGGTAGACGTACTCCTGATGAACCACCTCCTCGGCGCCATACCACCGGGCGGCCATCTTCTCTTGGTGGGCGACGTGGACCAACTGCCGTCCGTCGGCGCCGGCAACGTCTTGCGGGACCTGATCGACAGTGGCGCTGTGCCAACCACCCGCCTCGACACCATCTTCCGGCAGGCCAAGGACAGCCACATCGTCTACAACGCCCACCGCATCAACCGGGGTGAGATGCCCGTGTTTGATCGGGGCTCGCGCGACTTCTTCCTTTTCGGCGAGTCCGACGCTGACAAGGCGGCCGACTGGGTGGTGAATCTGGTGAGCGAACGCATACCGCGGCGGTTCGGCCATAATCCCATAGAGGACATCCAAGTCCTGGCGCCGATGCACCGCGGGTCAGCCGGTGTAGGGGCGCTCAATGAGCGTCTGCAGGCGGCGCTCAATCCGCCCGGGCTCGGCCGAACGGAGCGCGTCCATGCCGGCCGCACCTTCCGGACTGGCGATCGGGTGATGCAGACCCGCAACGACTATGATAGACAGGTCTTCAACGGGGACCAAGGCCGACTCGTTGAAGTGGATTTGGAGGAAGGTCTCCTGGTCGTCTCGTTCGACGGGCGCCCCGTGGCCTACGACTACGGTCAGCTGGATGAATTGGTGCACGCGTACGCCGTGAGCATCCACAAGTCGCAGGGCTCTGAGTACCCGGCAGTCGTGGTGCCCATACTGACGCAGCACTACGTGATGCTCCAGCGCAACCTGCTCTACACCGCGGTCACGCGAGCGCGGGAACTCGTGGTGCTGGTGGGTGACCGGCGCGCGATCGCCATCGCCGTGCGCAACAACCGCGTGGTCTCGCGGAACACTCGCCTCGCCGAGCGGCTCCGAGGATCGGGCTAGGCCGGTCCAGGAAGAACCCTCAGGCCATACCGGCTCGCGCCGGCCTGGGAAGTGGAGAGCGCGGGGTTGTGGTGGGACGTTCAGCTGCAGCGGCGGGGGTGCTAGTTTCTGGGCCGGCGGCCTTGCTGCCCGGCGAGGCTCAAGTATGCTAGACTACGCTGGAACGGTACTAGAGGATCAGGTTCCTTCCGAATCACCAACGGAGGTGTTCAAGTGGCGGACCCGATCAGCTCTATCAAGGGAGTCTCCAAGGAACTAGCCGCGAAGCTCAGGGCCGAGGGGCTCAACGACACAGACAAGGTGCTCGCTGCGTGCCGCACTCCCGCCAACCGCCGTGAACTGGCGGCTAGGCTGGGTACCGACATCAACGCGATCACCGAAGTCGCCAACCGTGCTGACCTCGCCCGGATCAGGGGAGTGGCCGGCGTCTACGCCGACCTTCTCGAAGCGGCCGGTGTGGACACCGTGAAGGAGCTAAGGCGTCGTGTCGCTGCGAGCCTGCATACTCGCTTGGTCGAGGTCAACGCCACCCATAACCTGGCCAAAAGGCTGCCTACAGCCGAAATGGTCGCCGATTGGGTCAGCCAGGCGAAGGAACTGCCGCCGGCTCTGGAGTACTAGCCGCCGTCCGCATTGAGGACGGCGCGTGCCGCGAAGCTGAACCTCCCAGGTGGATCCTTCATCGGGGATGCGTGCCTTTGCACGGTGATCCTGGCGCCTTAGGGATCGCGCCCGGCATGCCGGTCATTGCCCCCATGGGTGGGGCGCCAAACAAAAGGGAAGAATGGCCGAACTGGAAACCGCCGACAAAACGAAGGGCCTAGATGCCCGAAAGCTAGCCTCCAGCGGCACCATCGGCACCGTAAGTCCGCACTACGGCGAGGGCGCCTGGCTCTCATGGGCGCTGCCTGCGTTCATGCTGGTGCTGGTCATAGGCCTAGCCGCAGCGGCGATCTGGCTGCTCCTGGATGGCTGGGGGTCGCTCCCATTCGTCAACCCTGAACCGGCTCCCGCGGCAGTGGCAACCTCAACTGAGGAGCCCTCGGTAGTTGCTCCCACCGCCACCAGTGCAGCCCCACCGACGCCCACGCCCACCGCGACGGCGACCCCTACAGCCACGCCGACAGCCACTGCCACCTCGCAGCCCACGGCAACGCCCACCCCCACCGCGACGGCGACGCCCGAGCCGCTTACCTACACAGTCGTGAGCGGGGACTCGCTCGGGGCCATTGCGCGCGACCACGGCGTTGCACTAGCTGACTTGATCGCTGTGAACGGCATAGAGAACCCCAGCCGGATCAGCGTCGGCCAGGTCCTGATCATACCCGGTCCGGGCGCACTCGTGCCGACGGCGACCGCTGCAGCAGAGGCGCCCACAGCCGCCGCGCCGGAGACCGCGGGTACACCTTCCCCGACCGCTGCCCAGGCGGAGGCAACACCTGCCGCCGAGACCCCCGAGGCCGAGCTCACGCCTACGCCCACGACCTAGCCCTGGCTGTCCTTCAACAACGTTGAGGCGGAGCCTGCGAGCTCCGCCTCCTGCGTTCCGACCGGTGCGCGCGCTTCCCCTGATTAGACGCCGCTATAAGCGCTGAACCCCCCGTCGACCGGCAAGACCACGCCCGTCACGAAGCGCGCCGCTCCGGAGAGCAGAAAGAGCGTCGGCGCGATGAGGTCGTCCGGCGCCCCGAACCGTGCCGCGGGCGTGTGCTCGATAATGCGAACGCCCCGCGCGGTCAGCGAACCAGTGTCGCGCTGAGTGAGCAGGTATCGGTTCTGATCGGTGAGGAAAAACCCCGGCGCCAGGGCATTGACCCGTATCCCTGGCGAGTACTCCTGGGCCATGTGCACCGCCAGCCACTGCGTGAAGTTGCTGACCGCCGCCTTTGCCGCCGAGTAGGCGGGGATCCTGGTAAGGGGACGGAAGGCATTCATCGACGAGACGTTCAGGATGACGCCTTCGCCGCGGCTGCGCATCGGCCGGCCGAAGGCCTGGCACGCTTGAAACGTGGCCACCAGGTTGAGGTCGAACACCCACCGGAAGGCATCGTCCGGCAAGTCGAAGAACTCGCGCTCTGATGAGGTAGTGGCCTCCGCCCGATTGCCGCCTGCTCCGTTGATAAGGACATCCACCTTGCCGAAGGCCGTCAGGACTTGCTCCGCCGCTGCCTCCAGGCTCTCGCGCTTGAGCGCGTCGCACGGGATGGCCAATGCCTTCCGACCCTCGGCGCGAATGGCCTCAGCGGCCGCCTCGGCCGCGTGAGCCGAGATGTCCAGAACCGCCACGTCGGCGCCCGCCCGGGCCAGCGCCCTCCCGACGGTGCTGAACAAGACGCCTCCGCCCCCGGTGATGGCGACGACCTTGTTCTCGAGTCCGAATAGGCTTTGCAGGTAGCCCGCACCCGCAGTCGCCGGAATCGACGCGCCGGTGCGCGTCACCGGGCCACCACCTTGCGAGCCACGAAGTCGGCGATCTCGTCCGCTGTGAAGCCCAGGTCGGCCAGCACTTCCTCGTTGTGCTCGCCCAGGTCCGCCGGTGGGATCCTGTGAGTAGCCGGCGTGCCGTACAGACGCACCGGCGTGCCGAAGAGCCGAATCGGCCCCACCCGGGGGTGCTCCATCTCCACCACCATCTCATTGGCCTGCATCTGCGGGTCGGCAGCCGCCTCAGCGAAGCTGTTCACACGACCACACAGAATCCCCTGGGGCTCTAGACGGGCTATCCAGCCGTCCGTGGTGTCATCCAGGAAGCGCGCCGCCAGCAGGTCGTTGATCTCGGGGGCGCGCGCCAGACGGTCCGCTTGCGTCGCGAATCGCGGATCCTGGGATAGGTCGCCGATGCCCAGGGCAAGGGACAGGTCCTTCAGAGCGTCGGGCGAGAAGACGGGCGATATCTCAATGTACGAGTCCGCCGTGCGGAACGCCTTGCGGATGACCTTCTCCGTGATCTCGATGCCTACCTCGTCCGACACGCGGTCACGGTTCAGCAGGCCGCCGCCCTCCCAAGCGTGAGTGTGGAACGCGGCGGAGAACAGGTCGGTCGTCACCAGTTGGCCTCTGCCGGTGCGCTCCCGGGCCAAAAGGGCGATGAGGATGCCCTGCAGGAGAAGCATCCCCGCCGGATAGTCGGCCGACATTCCCGCCGGAACCGGGAGCCCCTCGGGGCCGAGGGGCTCGAACCACGCCGCCTCAGCGCGGGCCAGGACATCATGACCGCCACGCCCCCTCTCGACGTACGGTCCACGATCGCCCCAGCCGCTCGACGTAGCGTAGACCAAGCGCGGGTGAGTGGACGACAACTGCTCGTAGCCCAGGCCTAGGCGCTCCATAGCGCCGGGCCGAAAGTTGTGGACCAGCACGTCGGATGAGGCCACTAGGCGTTGGATGATCGTCTTCCCGCCCTCCGACCGCAGGTCTACGGCCAGGCTGCGCTTGTTCCGGTTGAGGCTGGCGAACGCCGTGCTCAGCCCGTTGACGTAGGGACCCCAGCTTCGGCTCCAGTCGCCCGTGCCCGGCCGCTCGATCTTGATCACGTCGGCCCCGAAGTCGGCCAGCAACTGGGTAGCCACGGGTCCCTGGTAAACGTGGCTGAAGTCCGCCACACGAATGCCCTCTAACGCCCCTACCGCGTTGGACAATCCCTACCTCCTCTTCCCCGTTTGCGCGCCTCGAGTAACCTCACTGCCCCGGCGAACCTAGCGTCCCTGCCAGCGCGGCGGACGCTTCTCAGCAAATGCACGCGGCCCCTCAACGTAGTCCGCCGAGTGCCGCAGCCGCTGCACGGCGCTGAGCTGCTCCATCCTAGCGCCGGCCGCTTCCGGCGACAGGTCGATGGTCGACACCACGACCTGCTTGGCCGCTTGAAGCGCCAGTGATGAGCACTTGGTGATCTCTGCCGCCCACCTCCCCGCGGCCGCCATCAGTTCTTCCCTCTGGACCACCTCATTCACCAGCCCCATGGCGTGGGCCTCAGCAGCGGTGAAGAAGCGGCCCGTCAGGACCATGCCCATGGCCATGTGGTAAGGCAAGCGCCGCGGCAGCTTCACGACTCCGCCCTCGTCCGCCATCAAGCCGCGGCGAGGCTCGGGCAGACCGAACTGGGCGTGTTCCGCAGCGATAATGATGTCGCAGCTAAGGGCCAGTTCCAGGCCGCCGCCGACGGCGTACCCGTTTACCGCCGCTATGACCGGCTTCAAGCAGCGCTCCAAGGCGCGATTCGGCTGGCCCGCTGGGCCGCGAAGGGCCTGCTGGTCCGCTTCCGTGACGCGGTACTTCAGGTCCGAGCCGGCGCAGAAGGCCCGCTCACCGGCCCCTGTCAGGATAGCCACCCAGAGGCTGTCGTCCGCGGCGAAGTCCTCCCACACCTGCTCCAGCTCCGCCCGTGCCGGTGGGTGCAGGGCGTTCATCACCTCCGG
Source organism: Anaerolineae bacterium (assembly GCA_040768685.1). GTDB lineage: Bacteria > Chloroflexota > Anaerolineae > DRVO01 > DRVO01 > Ch71. The sequence goes on along the minus strand of JAXGMM010000001.1, from coordinate 1,132,304 downwards.
CCGGTTGACGGTCACGTAGGCGACGGCATCTCTCTTCTCGTAGAGCACGTGCTGCAGATCCACGGATCCTCCATATCATCGCGAGCCGCGAAACGTCTACCCGTCCTTCCGTGCCCAGTCGTACGGTATCTGGTCGGTGTGAGCCGGAAGGCGGAACTCGTCCGGATCCTCATAGTTGTACAGCTCAGTCGGCACGTTGACGATCAGAGTCATGCTCTCGCCAATGCCCTTGAAGCCGTGGTAGACGCCCTTTGGTATCTTGACAAGCATCGGGTTCTGTTCGCCGATAAAGAACTCGTTGATGGTACCGCGCGTGGGCGAATCCTCACGGTCGTCGTAGAGGACGACCTTGGCCATCCCGCTGACGCAGACGAAGTGATCGTCCTGCTTGCGATGGTAGTGCCAGCCCTTCACCACGCCCGGGTACACCGCTGTAATGTAGGTCTGCCCGAACTGCTGGAACTCGGGCCAGTCGCTGCGGAACATCTCCATCAGGTAGCCGCGCTCATCGGGGATGAGCCTCAGCTTGCGCGTGACAACTCCATCGATCAGGGCCATTCGACTATTCCTCCAGTGTTCCGCCGCAACGTGAGGGGCGGCTATACGGCTTGCGCCAGGCATACCATCCGCGGCGAATCGTCCCAGTAGTCGGAGCCGTCGTAATCGCCCCAGACGCTCTCCACTCGGAAACCCGCGCGCTCCAGTAGGAGCTCCAGTTCCGGCCGATAGTACAGGTAGAGCTCGAACACGACCGTCTCTCGCGCGAGACCTCGAGGAGCGCTCAGATCGTAGATTGAGCGCAGCGTCATCGTCTGCGCCGCCCGCGACGCCTCCGCGATCGTCCACTCCATCATCAGCCCGTCCGGCGTCTCGAGAGTCGCCTCCAACACCGGCACGCCCGCCGGCCGGGCGTCCACCTCCACATGCGGGTTGGGGACATCCAAGACGAGGCGCCCGCCTTGGACGAGGCTATCGCGTGTTGATCGCAGCACCCGCAGTTGGGCGTCCCGCTCGGTGAAGTGGCAGAGGCTGTTCAGTGCCGCCACCGCCAGCGAAGCGCCAGAGCACACCGGCGTTCTCAAGTCGGCAGCCACCAGGTGGACGCGCGGTCCCATGCCCGAGGCGGCGACGCGAGCCCGCGCCCGCTTGAGCATCGCCGGCGAGCGATCGAGTCCGATCACTCTGTCAGCCTCATCCGCCAGCGGAGCCAGCAGGCGCCCGGTGCCGCAGCCCAACTCCAGCACCAGGCTCTGGTCGCGGGCCAGCTCGCGGTATAAGACAAGGTCGCCCTGAAAAACCCCGTGGCGCAGATCGTAAAAGCGGGCTAGCCGCTCCAGTTCCGAGTCAAGCCGGCGCGGGTCGGGAGTCACGGCAGGATCTGAGCCGCGAAGCTGGCGCCGGCGCCGCGGAAGGACAGCCCCATCAGCTCGCCGGCCGTGGCCGCCACGTCGGCGAAGGTGCCGCGAACGCCTAGATCGACGCCCTTGGCCAGGCCCACGCCGTAACAGACGAGCGGCACGTACTCGCGGGAATGGTCGGTGCTGCTTGTGGTCGGGTCACAGCCATGGTCGGCGGTGATGAACAGCGCGTCTCTGGGTCGCATGGCCGCCAGAAGCGACGGGAGAAACCGGTCGAACTCGTGCAACGCCTCGGCAAAGCCCCTGACGTCATTGCGGTGCCCGAAAAGGGTGTCGAAGTCGACGAGGTTCCCGAACACCAGCCCAGTCTCCTCGCCCGCCCGAACTGCGCTCAGGAACTGCTGCATCCCGTGAGCGTTGCTCTTGGTCTTCAGTTCCGTCGTGATGGACCGATGCGCGAACAGGTCGCCGACCTTGCCCACGGCCACGGTCGGCAGTCCGGCGCGGTACGCCGCATCCAGGAGCGTCTCCCCCGTAGGTTCGAGGCCGAAGTCCTTCCTGGCCGCCGTCCGAGTGAAGCCGCCTGGCTCACCGACAAAGGGCCGCGCGATGACCCGGGCGACACCGTGCTCGCCCACAAACAGGGCGCGGGCGGCTCGGCAGATGCCGTAGAGGTCCTGGACCGATATGACTTCCTCATGGGCGGCGATCTGAAGGACGCTGTCCGCACTCGTGTAGATGATAGGCCTACCCGAGGCCACGTGCTCCTCGCCCAGACGGGCGATGATCTCCGTGCCCGAAGCGACCACGTTGCCGAGCACTCGCCGCCCGATCGCCGCTTCCAGGCTCGCGATCAGGTCCGCCGGGAATCCATCGGGGTATACGGGAAAGGGCCGCTCAGTGACCAGTCCGGCGATCTCCCAGTGACCCACGATGGAGTCCTTGCCGGCGCTGACCTCCGCCATCTTGCCGTAGCACCCCTGTGGGTCAGGAGGGCAAGGCACCCCGTCGATGGTGTGCAGGCAGCCCAAGCCCAGTCCACCCAAGTTGGGCAGGGCCAGCCCACCCATCTCGCGAGCCAGGCTGCCCAGGGTATCCGAACACTCGTCGCCATACTCCGCTGCGTCGGGCAACGCGCCCACGCCGACGCTGTCGAGAACCAGGATCAGGCAACGGTATGGTGCAGGCACTTCGCTCTCGCCCAGTGTGCGCCGGTCCTAGAGAGCGTTGAGCAGGCCGTCGAGAGCCAGCTTGGCCCTCTTGGCCGCCGCCACGGGCCCCATCGCCTTCACCTCGTCGCTGAAGGTCTCTATCGACACGGTCCAGTCGTAGCCGGTGCTCCGGAGGGCGCGGAGCATGGGCACCAGGGGTATGGCGCCCTCACCGGGCAAGAGCCGCTTCAGGTCCTGGAGCTCCGGCCGGGGTACGCCCGGATAGGCGTCGTTGATATGGAACTGAATGATGCGATCAGCCGGCACTGCCGCCAGGTCCGCCGGACCTGACTCGCCGACATAGAGGTGATACGCATCGACCAGCATTCCCACATTGTCCAGCCCGAGTTTGTCAATGAAGTGCATCATCTCTGGCAGGCTGCTGATGAACTTGTAACGCCGATCTAGGAAGTTGCCCTGAGGTCCGACGAACTCGAGGCCGAAGCGCATGTCCCAACGGGCGAGAGTGTCGGCGATCGTGCCCAGCCTTTCGCGGCAGAAAGCAGCCGTATCCGCATACGGAGTGTTCCAGCGCGGCGGGACCCAGGTGCACAGCCGCGTCAGTCCCACTTCACGGCAGAGGTCGAGCCGAGCCGGTAGGGCAGCCAGATCGGTGCGGAACTGCTCCTCAGCCCCCTGCCAGTTGACCGGGATGCCGCCTGATCCAGCCACCAGCCCGCGGGATTCCAGCGCCTGCCGCAGAGCGGGGACCGAGTGCGCCGCAGCGTACTCCTGCATCTGACCCAGGCCCACTTCCACGGCGCCGAAGCCGGCCACCTGAGCCGCCTGGAGGAACCCTTCGAAGCTGGCGGCGCCGGTTGTTGCGTTGTTAAGACAAGGAATCATCGTCCCTCCCAAGTTGCTGCATCGTCACCTGCTCTGTCACCAGCCGTACTTCTCCGGGCCCCAGGAGCGCCGCTCCAACTCCTGCTTGACCATGACCAGGCTGCGGTCGGGCACATCGTCATAGAGGACCACGCCCGGCCCGATGCAGGAGTACGCTCCTACCTTGACGCCGGGCATGAGTATGACGTTCACACCGGTGCGAGAGTAGTCGCCCAGGTAGGAGGCGTTCGCACCCGTTGCCGGCCGCTCCCAGGCGCCCTGCACCCGGTGGGCGCGATCTGCATCGTCGAAGCGCAAGGTGCCGCATACGGTGGCCGCACCGATATCCACTGCCGCCCCAAGGACACCGTAGATCTCGCAGTAGTGGTACAGATACGTGCCCGCGAACAGCACGCCGGTGAACTCGGCACCGTGGCCCACCACGCATCTGGCTCCCACCACCGCGTGGTCGACCTGGCAGTAGTCGCTGACTCGCGTATTGGCGCCCACCATCACCGGTCCGTGCAGGATGGCGCCGTTGTCCACCACCGCCCCCGGGCCCACATACACATCTCCGCGTATCCGCACCCTAGGGCCGACGGTGGCGCCATTGGCCACGGTTAGGCGGCCCTCGATGTCGGCCTTGTCCGACACCGTAGCATCGGCGGCGATACTCCCTGCCTCGGCCCCGCCGAACCAGTCTTGGGCATAGACGTGATTCGCTTCCAGGATGTGCCAGGGCTTGTCCAGGTCGACAAACCCGCCGTTGGAGTCAACCACTTGCAGGGGGACTCCCTTCTCCAGCGCCAGGGATACGGAGGCGCTGATGTCGCCCTCCGGAGCCGGCATGCCGCCGACCGGTACGTTCTCGAGCAGGCCCGGGTTTGCCTCCAGGAACGGTCGGAAGGACGGCTGGAAGGCGCAGACGCCCGTCCAACGCCACGCGCCCTCCCGCGGGTGGCCCACCACCTCGGCAAGCTCCTCACCTCGGCGCTCGATGCCTATCACCCGGTTCGGATCCTCAGCGCCCATGGGTGCGGCCAGCACCGCGCCCTCAACCGCACCCAGCGCCGCCACGGACCGCATGGCGGCCAGGTCCTCGCGAGAGACAAGCGCGTCGCCCGGCAGTACCACCGCGGGAGCGCCGGCCAGGTGCGGCCACGCTGCCAGCAGCGCGCCGGCGGAACCGGAGGCTGAGGCGGCGACGATCTCCACCCCAACCTCGCCCAGAAGCGCCGCTCGCACCGGCCCGCCGTTGTCGTCCACCACCACCAGGACCCGGCCGAAGCCGGCCTGGGCGAGTCTCCCAGCCATCACCTGGACCAGCGGGCGGTTGCCGACGGGCAGCGCGGCTTTGGGGCGGACGCTGCTGAAGGGCCACATGCGTCGCCCTGGTCCACCGGTCACGAGCACGGCGACCGGACCCGAATCAGGCATCACCGTACCTCCGGAGTCGTCAACCCAACACCGCACCGAGCAAGGCGCGCACCAGCGCCGTGGCCGGCGCGCTCAGCAACAGGGCCACGCCCACCATCACGGCCGCTTCCACTACGCCGACAGCAACATTGCCGGCGCGGAGCTCAGCCTGCTCATCAAGCGATCCGGTGAGCAGGTTGTACAACCCGGCAGCGAGCACCACCGCCAGCCCACCTATGGCAGCCCCGAACACCAGCCGGGCCCCTTCGATGAGCAAGGCGGTGGCGGCCGATCCCGGTCCCAGGTCATAGCCCTCCAGAGGCACCGAGACCACCGGGTGCATCACGGCGGCCACAGCCAGGATGACTCCGGCCAGGACCGCGGCCATCGCCATGTTACCCCGCGAGAGCTCCTGCCAGAGGTCCACTCCGCGCATCAGACTCCGCAACAGCCAAGTGGACAGGTACACGCCGAGGGCCGCCGCGATGGCCACCACCACCAGACGCGCCAGCGAGACGACGGGCCAAAGATCCATTAGGCCGCCTCCACTTTCTAGCCTCCGCCCAGGTCCCGCGTTCGCTGGGCGGGCCGGGCTCCAACTACGACGGCGATGTCGGTCAACTCATCGTCTCGGATCACCTGCAGGACCACTTCATCACCGACGGCATACACCTCCAGCCGCGTGATTAGATCGTCCATGCCGTCAACCGGGTAGCCGTCGATGGCGACGATGATGTCGCCCCCTACCGTCACGCCCTCCTCGCCGTACCCAGGCACCTCTACCGCCCGGGTACCCCCGCGCAGGCCGGCTTCATCCGCCGGTCCGCCGGGCGTTACCTCACCGACGAGAGCGCCCTTGTCCACCGGCAATGACGCCGCGTCGGCAAGCTCCGGCCGAATCGTCCACCCGCGGACCCCAAGGTAGGGGTGCTCGTAGTACCCTTGGCTGATCAGAAGAGGGACTACTCGCTTCACGGTGTTCACCGGAACGGCGATGCCAATGCCGGAGAACTCCCCAGTGGTGGAGTAGATCATCGTCGTGACGCCGATGACCCGTCCCGTTATATCGAACAGCGGGCCACCCGAGTTCCCCGGGTTGATGGAGGTGTCGGTCTGGATGAGGTTGGGCAGCGAGTACCCGGACTCCTGCACCGTCACGCGGCCGAGGGCGCTGACGATGCCCGACGTCATGGTCCCGGCGAACCCGAACGGATTGCCGATCGCGACCGCCGTCTGCCCCACCTGCAGCTCATCCGAGTCGCCCAATTGCAGCGGCACGAGGCTGTTCGGGCTGGCGTCCACCTGTATCACGGCCAGGTCGCTGTCGACGTCGGTTCCTATCAGCTTCGCCTCATACTGGCTCTCGTCGGGGAAGATGACCGTTAGGCGCGTACTGCCTTGGACCACGTGGTTGTTGGTCACGATGTATCCGTTCTGGTCCCACACCCAGCCGGACCCGGTTCCGGTGGCGGTAGCAGATGCGCCGCGGCCCCCCGTGCTCACGATGATATGAACCACCGATCCGCTGTAGGTGGCGTAGAGGTTCGACAGCGCCATGTCCCGCGCGCGAACGAAGTCGAGGGTCTCTCCCGTCAGTGGCGCCATAGTAGGGACGGGAGCCGTTGTCGGCACCACGACTGTCGGCCGGACGGTGGTCGGCCGAACCGTCCGTGTGCCCCTCTGGATTGTGGCCCGAGTCGAAGGCCGCCCGACCATCATCGAGCTAGGCATGCAGGCCAGGACGGCCAGCAGCAGCGCTGCCAACGTCAACGAAGCTCGCACCCTACGCATGGAATGCTGCCTCCGCCCTATCAGGGCTTTCTTGCTGTCTGCAGCGCACTCAACGCGACGTGAATCGCTTTGAGCCCGTCCTCGCCGGTGACAACGGGCTTCTTGCCGGTGGCACAGCAGTCGATGAAGTGCTGCATCTCCACCAGGAACATGTCATGCTTGTCGAAGAGCACCGGCTTCTTCTCGGCTCCCGTGTCCAGGAGGTAGACGCCCTTTTCGTCGAGGCAGACGTCGCTCGGCACTCGATCCGCGGGGACAGAGTGGGGGAAGAGGATGGTGCCGCCGGGACCGATCGCGTCCTGCCCATGCAGGCCGGCAGCCCCGGTTGGAAGACCCCAACACCAGCTCAGCACCAGTTCGTCGCCGCTCTCGTAGCCGATGGTGACCGTAGCGGTATCCCAGGAGGTGGTCCTGAAGTGCCGAGCGCTGCCCTGGCACCAAGCCATAGGACCGAACAGCCAGTTGGCGAAGTCGAGATCGTGAATCGCTCCGTCGATGATGGGCCCGCCGCCCTTGTCAGCTTCGGTGAACCAGGAGTTGCGGGGACCGCCGCTGGCCATGAAGTGCCGCCAGACCACCGGTCGTCCGATGGCGCCCTCTTCGATCAGGCGCTTGAACGTGCCCCAGTCGTTGTCAAAGCGGCGCACGAAGCCCAACATCAGGATCACGTCTGCCTTTGCACAGGCATCGATCATCGCCTGGGCATCGGCTACGCTCAGCGCGATGGGCTTCTCGCAGAACACCTGCTTGCCCGCTGCCGCTGCCGCGAGGACGGCCGGCTTGTGCAGAAACGTGGGCAGGCAGATGACCACTGCGTCCACGCCCGGGTCCTTCACCAGTTCGTTGAAGTCGGAATACGTGCGTGCCGGCGAAAACTCGTCCGAATACGCCTTGAGCGCCTGCGGGTCGATATCGCATGCGGCCCCAATACGCACTCCATCGATGGCCTTGAGTGACCGCGAGTGGAGCTTGCCCATACCGCCACAACCGATGATGCCCACACTGACCATCTTCTGTCTCCCCTCGACGTCAGGAAGCTAGTTGCTTCCGCATCGCCCTGACCGTACGATCCTGTCGGCCACGGGCGTGTATTCACTGTATTGAGCCACACCGGCAGTGTCAAGAGAACCGGCCACGTCCCGGCCCATCGTCCAGAGCCGATTCCTCTCACCACTATCAGAGCCGTGGAGGTCTCCACCAGCACATGGCTGACGCACAGCATTCCTCTGATGACCCCGGCGTCGAGCGGCCAGATGTCGGTGTCGAACTCATCACCGAGATCCATGTTCGCCTGGAACGCCAGTTCGGTCTCCCGGACGGAAGCCTTCGCACCGATCCCACCGAAGAGCTGATTCGCACAATCCTGTCGCAGAACACGAACGATGTGAACCGGGACCGGGCATTCGACAGCATGTGGGCGCGCTTCGGCTCCTGGGAAGCCGTAGCCGCTGCCCCAGCCGGGGATCTCGCCGAGGCCATACGCTCGGGCGGCCTTGGCAAGATCAAGGCGCCGCGCATCCAGAACGCCCTTCGCCGCGTGAAGGAGCGTTCCGGCGCCTACGATCTCTCGTTCGTCTGCTCCTTACCACTTGAGGAGGCCCAGGCCTGGCTCCAGGCTCTGCCGGGAGTCGGGCCCAAAACGGCTGCCTGTGTCCTGCTCTTCGCCTGCGGCATCCCGGTCATGCCGGTCGACACGCATATCCATCGGGTGGCAGGCCGGCTGGGCCTCATCCCCAAGGGAACCAGCGCCAATGCCGCCCACAGTCTGCTGACCGGGCTTGTGCCGGTGCCGATGATCTACCCCCTGCATATCAACATCATCCGCCACGGTCGAAGGACCTGCCGCGCAGGTCGGCCTCTGTGCGACGGTTGCGTCCTTGCGGACCTGTGCCTCTACTATCGTCAGCGCGCCACCACGTCCTAGCCAACCGCACAAGCGAAGAGCCGGGCCATCTCGGACCCGGCTCTTTGCGGTGGCCTCTGCCCTACGGGGCGGGGCTACTTGCGCTTGGCGATCACGCCCTTGTTCACCGGGAAGGGCAGCGGCTCACCCTTCAGCCCGGCGATCAGATTGTTCGCGGCGATCTCGGCCATGTTGCCGCGGGTTTCGATCGAGGCGCTCGCGATGTGCGGGCACACGATGAAGTTGCTCAACTTCAGAATGGGGTGGTCGACCTGGATCGGCTCCGGGTCGGTCACGTCCACACCGGCGTAGGCGATCTCGCCATCGCGCAGCGCCTCGTAGAGGTCCTTGGTGTTCACGATCGGGCCGCGAGCGCTGTTCACGAGGATGGCGGTCTTCTTCATCTGCTTGAAGCGGGCGGCGTTGACCATGCCGTCGGTCTCAGGGGTCAGGGGCACGTGCACGCTCAAGAAGTCGGACTGGCTGAACAGAGTGTCCAGGTCGACGTACTCAAGGTTGAGGTCCTTCTCGAGGTCCTCACGGCGGAACGGGTCGTAGTAGAGCACGCGCATGTGGAAGCCCTTGGCGCGCTCGGCCATGGCGGAGCCGATACGGCCGAGACCAAGCAGACCGAGGGTAGCGCCGTAGACGTCACGGCCCTGAAGCAGCATGGGGCCCCACGTCTTCCAGCGACCGGCCCGGACGAAGTCCATGCCCTCAACGACGCGACGCGCGGAGGACATGAGCAGGGCGAAGGCGAAGTCCGCAGTGGTGTCGGTCAGGACGCCGGGCGTGTTTCCAACCGCGACACCGCGAGCGGTGCAATCGTCCACGTCAATGTTGTCGAAGCCGACGGCGTAGTTGGCCACTACTCGCAGCTTCGGGCACAGGTCCAGGAACTCGCCGTCGATCTTGTCGGTGAGTAGAGACAGCAGACCCTCGCAGTCGCGTGTCTTCTCGATCAGGGTCTCGCGCGACGGCGGAAGCTCGTCTTCCCAGACCTCAGCGTCGCAGAACTCAAGCACCTTATCCAGCCCGCGGTCCGGGATGCGACGCGAGACAAAAACCTTCGGCTTCATTGCTGCACTCCTAAGTGTGATCAGGTACGTGAACGCGACTTCGCGCACAATACGCCTAAGTATAGTCGGGCCACCACTTACCGGCAACGCACCGGCTTACTGAGGCCGCAGAGCAGACACCCTGGACGACTCGCGCCGAGTGTGCAGGCAACCCTATCCCAGGGGGGAATCAGTAAGCGACACCGAGATCTCGTACTGCGCCACGTTGTCGCTCAGAAACTGCTCCTCCAACGCGGGCCGCACCGAGACCTCCAGGACATACGAGGGCAAAATAGGCACCACGCCCGAGGCCGTGATCTGAATCACCTGCGTCTCGCCCGCGGCGATCTCCGGCGCCAACTCCACGCCCTGCATGAGCACCATGCCGCCGTTCTGGGCCGGCACCCGTAACCAGGCCTCGACTAGAACGTTCGCCGCGTCCGCCGTGCCCCGGTTCTCCACCGTGGCCTGGAGCCGAAACGACGTGGCGCCTCCCGTCAGATCGATGGCGCGCGATAGGTCGGGGGATATGCTCAGGTCCGTGAGCGCAAGGTCGCGCTCCGGGAGACCCTTGTCCGTAACGCCTACCGGATCGTCCGGCCGCGGAGACTCCTCGACGTTGATGCCCGAACAGGCGCTCAAAGAGACGGCTAGCGACAGGAGCATCACGACAACCAGGCGCTCCGCTGAGGGGCGCAGAAGTACACGGGAGCGGGAAGTAGTGGGAATCATGGGGCCGAGTCTAGTCCTGGGTCCGTGGCCCGGCAACAATCGCGCCGCGCCCGTCGGCCGGCTGGCAACGTCCGGAGCTTGCCGCTACACTCCGCGAGACCCTGCTTCGGCAGCCCCTGCTCGTGCTCAGTTCGCCGGCGTCGGCCAGAGACCAGTCGTTCGACGTCATCGGATAGGGCAGAGGCCAACTGGAGGATACCATGAGGATCGTCTTCTTCTCCTATCGAGGCGCCATCGGCGCTCGCTGCCTGCGCTGGCTGCTCGACCGGCCGGAGGCGGAAGTGGCCGCGGTAGTGACTTGGCCCGACTACGTCCATCCCGAGATCGACATCGCCGTCAAGGAAGTGCTGTACGACGCGCACTTGCCCCTGTACCAGCCGCGCGATGTCAACTCCAGCGCGTTCGTTGAGCGGATGGCCCGCCTCGAGCCCGACGTGTTCGTGTCCATGTACTTCGGCAAGATCTTCAAGCCGGCGTTGCTGTCCGTCCCCCGGCACGGTTGCGTGAACATCCACAACTCGCTGCTTCCCCGGTATAGGGGCCAGGCCCCCGGCCTGTGGGCAGTGGCCAGCGGCGACACCGTCACCGGACAGACCATGCACTACCTGGACGAGGGGATCGACACCGGCGACATCATCGCCCAGAAGTCGATCCCCATCGAGCCGGACGACACCGGCCACACCGTGGGGGTCAAACTGGAGGACCTGGGCGTCGAGTTGTTCCGTGAGGCATTCCCGAGCGTGCTGGCCGGGACGGCCGAGCGGCGGCCTCAGGACAACTCTCTTGCCACCGTCTGCCGGTCGCCCCGTCCCCGTGATCTTCGTATAGACTGGAACCGCCCCGCCGACAGCGTCGCCAACTTCGTCCGTGCCTTCACCCGACCGGTAGCCGGGGCCTGGACTCGCTTGGGCGGCCTCCGGGTTCGGGTCTGGGCCGCGCGGCCCACCCCGGCCGGTTGCGCCGATGCCGCGCCGGGCGAGGTGGTAGGCGTCACGGCCTTGGGGCCGTTGGTGAAGTGCGGGTCAGGCGCGGTTGTCCTCACCGACTTCGAGGTCCAAGGAATCGAGGACCGGGCCGCCGCCCTAGGCCTGGTGGCGGCTGGTCGCCGATCGTTCACAGGGTAGACTCCGACAGATAGGGTGCGCCTCCAGCCTCGGACTCGGAGGCGCACCTGGCGCCTGCGCCTCAGCGGCTGACCGCCGTACCTAGGCACCGACTCCGGTAGGCCGAGATCGGGCCCAGGGAGTCGCCCTGCTCGTGGAGGCGATCCTGGCCGGGGAAGTAGCGGCGGTGCAGGAAGTAGGCGTAGTGCACCAGAGGCAGCGGCCCGTAGACTCTCAGTTGCTCGCCGGGCAGGTGCACGCACGCCACACACCGCCCCTGTCGCACGGCCCGCAGAATCGCCTCCGGCTCGTTGGTCTCGGCGAAGACGACCGTCCAGTAGCGACCGAGGGTGTGCTTCAGCCCGTGCGTATCGGAGTTGCTCACCACCGGCACGCGCGCTCCTTGGGCTGCCATCTCGGTGTGTAGGGCGATCGATCGCATGTTGTCCTCGAAGTCCACGTCTCCGAGCAACTCGACAGCGTCTATCTCCGCATCGAGGAAGAGCCGTCGCGCCAGCCGCTCATCGAGGTGAAGCTCGCCGCCCGCCACCCAGTACGGGTGCGCCAGGATGGCGAGACCGCCCAGCGCCCGGATTGCCCGGGACGCCCAGAGCCCACGCGCGTACGCCTGAGCGAATCCCGGCCCCTCGCCGGACTCGTCCACTTCCGCAGCGATGGTGTTGACCTCAGCCTCGTAGTCGGACACTGAGCGATGCTCCGCCACGCCCGAGCGAATGCCCACAGCCACAAGGTGACCGCGGTCGAACGTCACCTCCTCACCCGGAATGACGGTGATCGGCAGGTTCATCCCGAGGCGGACGGCCTCTCGGCTGCCGTTCCAGTTGTCGTGGTCGGTCACGGCCAAGAAGTCCAGCCCCAGCCGCCAGCCCTCCTCCAGCAGTTCCCGGGGCGACGAGACGCCGTCGGAGTGCCAGGTGTGGCTGTGGAAGTCGCCTCGCAAGGGCAGCAGCCCCGACAGGTCGGTATCGACAGCGTAGACGCTGCCGAGTGCATGCCGGCGAAGACCAGGAAACTGGAGGGTGATGGACACCTCGCCCGCATGCTCGACGGTGCAACGGAAGCGCACCCGGCCATCGTCGCAGCGGGTGGCCTCTAACTCCACCGGCGCCGCCGACCGGGCCTTGTGTTGGAGCACACAGCGGAACTGCCCCGCCGGCAGAACGTCCTCGTCGCCGGCAGGAGCAACTTCAAACTCAGTCTCCACTCCGGCAGTGCAGACAAGCGGATAGATGTGCAGATGGGCGGGCTCGTGGACCAAGGCTATCCTCCGTTACAAGGCGCGGATTGCGCGAGCGCGGCCCGGCTCTGTTCCAACTGGGCATACGCCGGCTTGAGCGCTGAGTAGAGAGACTCGAAAGTCGTCAGCATTCTGTCATAAACGGCGCAGGCCTCCGAGTCCGGCGTTGTCGAATCCCCGTGGGACACACATGCGTCCCGCGCCTGCTCGAAGGTGCCGAAGGCGCCGATGCCCAGGCCCGCCAGCATAGCGGCCCCGACCACCGCTCGCTCCGAACCGAGCACGGTTCGCAGAGGCATCCCCAGGACGTCGGCCTGGATCCGTCGCCAAAGACGGCTCTTGGCGCCGCCACCGGAGGCGACGAGCGTCCGCGGCGCCTCCGTCAGTCCGGCCATGATGTTCAGTCCCTGACGGAGCGACAGAGCCACCCCCTCCATCACGGCACGGGTGAAGTGCCCTCGACCATGCTCGAGACCCAGGCCCACGAACGCCCCTCGTGCCGAGGCGTCCATGTATGGGGTGCGCTCGCCGAGCAGATAGGGAAGGTACAGCAGGCCTCCCGCTCCCACTCCCGCTTCTTGCGCCTCCCTCTCCAGTGCCTCGTACCCTCCTTCTGGGGGCATCCCTAGGATGTCGCGCCACCAGCGCAGCGACAGCCCGGCCGACAGCGTCGCCGCCATGAGGAACCAGGCGCCGGGCCGGGCGTGACGGAAACAGTGCACCCGGAGCAGGGGGTCGGTTCGAGGCTTGTCCATCGGCTGCAGAAGCTGACCGCCGGTACCTATGGTGCAGGAGGCGGTGGTGGAGTCCAGCACCCCGTTGCCGATCGCCTGCGCTGCCTGATCGCCCGCCCCCGCCACCAGCGGGATGCCCGGTAAAAGCGACATGTCTTCCGCCGCCTCGGCGCTCAGGGCGCCAACCACATCGTGGGAACGAACCAGAGGCGCAAGGGCGGAACGGTCAACACCGGCAGCCTCGGCCAGTTCGTCGGACCAACGATCTCCGGCGATGTCATACAGCAGCGTGGCGCTGGCATCGCTGGGCTCACTCGTCGGCTCGCCACCCATTCGCAGGCGCAGGTAGTCCTTCGGCAACAGGGCCCATCGAGCTCCGTCTAGGCATGTCGGGCTCTGCCCTCGCAGCCACGCCAGCGTCGCGGCCATGAACCCGGCCGCAACCCGGTTCCCCGCCAACGCCGCCAGCCGCTCCTCGCCGACGTCACCGTTGAGCCGCTTCGCCACCGCGTCGCTGCGCCCATCTGCCCAGATGATGGCCTTGTCCAGCGCCCTTCCGCCGGCGTCCACCAGTACGGTCCCGTGCATCTGCCCCGAGTAGCCGATGGCGCCGATGGCATCGGGAGCAACTCCGCTCCTGGCGATTGCCTGCCTGGACGCCAGGCAGGTGCATCGCCACCATGTCTCGGGGTCCTGTTCCGCCCATCCGGGTCGCGGCGCCTCGATGGGATACTCCTGCCGGCCGAGGCCCAGGATGGAGCCGCGCTCGTCTACGACGGCCACCCGGACGCTGGACGTGCCCAGGTCGATACCGATCAGCATTCCGCCCCCTACAGGTCCACCTTGTCGTCCGGCAGGTACGGCGTCTTGATGAAGACCAGTTTCAGTTCCTCGTCCGGCCCGCACACGATCTCATGGTCATCACCCGGCTCCATGCGATAGGCGTCGCCCACGATGAGTGCATGAGTGATCCCCTTGCAACGGATCGTGCCGCGGCCCCGCACAACGTAGAAGGTCTCCTCCACTTGGGCGTGGTAGTGGGGAGCCAGCTTGTCGCCCGGCCGCATCAGGATGACGCCCCAATCGAGCCTGGGCCCACGCATGATGTACTTGACGCCGCGATCGCCGCCTCGATACGCGAGCTCGAACTCGTTCACACGCTGCATGTGATCCCCCTACAGATACTGGAACAACGCCAGGACAAGGGGCGCGAACACGAGCGCAGGCAGGAAGTTGCCCACCCGGATCTCGCGCACGTTGAGGAGCCGGATGCCGATGCCCAGCACCATCACCCCGCCGGTGGCCGTGAGTTCTGCGATCACGGGCGGCGTCAGAAGCGCATCAGCTGTGCCAGCCAGGAGGGTGACTCCCCCCTGATACACCAGAACGACGACCGTGCTGAAGAGTACGCCAACGCCCATGGTCGAGGCGAAAGCCATGGCGGCAAACCCGTCCAGCACGGATTTGACCGCCAGGAGCGAGTAGTCTCCGCGCAGGCCGTCGCTGATCGAGCCCAGGATAGCCATCGGCCCCACACAGAACAGCAGGCTTGCGGCCACGAACCCCTCGGTGAAGCGAGCGCCGCCGCCAGCGAGCCGCGACTTCAGCGAGTCGCCCAGCGCAGCCAGGCGGTCCTCGATCTGCGCCCATTCCCCCACCAAGGCGCCCATGAGCATGGAAAGCAAGACCACCAGGGCGTTCTCGGTCTTAAGGGCCATCTCCAGGCCGAGGACCATGGTAACCAGCCCGAGTCCGTCCATGACCGTCCCGCGCGATCGTTCCGGTAGGCGACTGCCCACCAGGAGGCCCAGACCGCCACCCACAGCCACCGTCGCGACGTTAATGATGGTGCCGGTCAAAACCACCTCTCCGGTACGTATACGCGAAACAGACGCGCCCTTCGCCCGCTCACGACGGACGTTTGGGCAGGAGTCGGCTAGGGCGCCAGGCCGGTCTCACCTCGGGGCCTAGTGCCCTATCTCGATGTCGGATGCCGTAGGCTACGACCCACCCGGTGAAGAAGGGCGGCTCGCTGCCGTCCCACAAGCGGTCGTTGGCCTCCAGATGGCTCGGGCTGGGCCGGAGCCGGTCGTGGCGGCGACCCAACTCGTCCCCCACCAGCAGGCGGTAGGTCGGCCGCGCCCTCTTAGGCCGGCTTGGAGGTCGAGGACCTCTGGACCGGTGGAGACCATCGCGCCAACGCCGATCGCGCCGCTAGGTCAGGCTACTTGTCTCCCTTCCGGCCGCCAACGGTGGAACCGGTGGGCTGTGTAGGAGCGACGCCGGGGCGCTGATACGGCGTCTCGCCGGCGCCCACCCGCTCCGCCATCAGGCCGAACATGTGAATGTGGAATCGCTCGTTCTCGCCCGCGCGTTCCAGGATCTCCACAAGGCCGGCCTTCTCCGGATCGGGCCGGAACCGGTTGGCATGTCCGGCGTACGCCTCCGCGACGGCGTGTTCAGCCGCCAGGTCGGCGCCCAGCATGTCGCCGGTGTCCTTGCCCTCGTGTACCATCTCGCGCGCGAACAGGGGGAACAGACCCGACTCGGCTGCCATCTCCCCGAACCATCCGAGATGCTGCATCTCGTTTATGGCGATCGTCTCCCACTCGCGACTGGCCTCGTCGTCCGGAGTCATGAACGAGTGGAAGAGGTACTGCAGGATCACCGTGTATTCGTGGCGAGTGGCATAGTCCAGAACCGAGGCAGCCTCGGGATCGATAGGATCGGGAGCCGCGTCCATCGCCGGGGCCTCCGCCTCGGCGGCCATCTTGTCGCTCAGCGAGCGGAAGAGGTCCAGATGAGCCCGCTCATCGGTCAGGATCCGCTCGATCAAGGCCTTGATCCTGGGGTCGTCAATAGCATCGCGGTGCTGCTCGTAGGCGGCAATAGCGTCTTCCTCCGCACGCACATCGCGGAGCATCCACTCCGCGTGCTGGGCGCCTCCTAGCTCCATCTCGGTGCGGTCCAGAGTCGGCTCTCCGCCGAGCTGCGTAATGGCCTGCGCCAGCCAGCGGAAGTGCCGCATCTCATCCCGAGCGGCGCCCTCGATCTCGGCCGCTTCCTCGCCCTCGCCCATCATGTAGGCATGCTGCAGGTAAAGGACCAGAGCCCCGTGCTCGTCCCGCATATCCGCCTGCAACATCCGGATGACGTCTTGCCTAGTCGCCATTCCCTGCCTCCTAGACGGCGGCCGACACCTCGTGCCAGACCCGCGCGAGGCGAACCGCGTCCTCGTGGTTCACCGGGCTCTCGCAGATCACGCGCCCTGCCACGCCCATCGCGGCCATTACCCGCAACAACCCAACATAGTTGAAGTCCGACTCCAGCAGCGGCAGGTGCCGCAATTCGCCTCGGGGACCGTAGTCGATGCCGCTCACATGCACGTGCAGGCGCCTCAGCGCGTCTGCGCCCACCGCGCTCCGCACATCCAAAAGCACCCGCTCGAACTCGCCCTCGGTGTTCGTGCCGCCATCGCGAGCGTGTAGGTGCGCGAAATCAATGCACGGCTCTATGCCCGGCACATCCTGTGCCAGGCGAAGCAACTCGTCAAGGTCGCCAAACTGGGCCACCTTGCCGGTAGTCTCAGGCAACAGCCGAATCCCTACTCCCTCTTCCCGCAGCATCGATCCAATCTCGCTCACCTGGTCGCGGATGGCGGAGTAGGCGTGTTCACGGGTATCGTCATGGCGCCAGCCGGCATGGAAGACGACGCTATCGGCTCCGCACATCCAGCCGACCCGGGCTGCCGACAGCAGACGCTGGCGGCTCGCTCTGACTTTGCTGGGGTCGGGGGAGTTGAGGTTGATGTAGTACGAGGCGTGCGCGCTTAGGCCGACGTCCAGCCGCCGAGCCAGATCCCGCACCTCCGGCGCCTGTGCTGGCTTTATGTTGACCCGATGCACAAACGCCAGTTCCATCGCCTGCAGGCCAAGGCGGTGAACCTCGGCCATGCCGTCGAGGTGAGTGCCGGTCTCGAGGCTGCGGGGGACGCCGGAGGTGCCGAACCGTACGGGCCCGGCGCCCATGCTGGTGCTGTCGCCGTCAGACACGATGCGGGGTACTCGTCACTCGCCTGGCGTCGCCGAGAGGCTCTCGCCGTCCCAGGTCCAGGTCATGCTGGCCACCTCGCCCGGCCCCGCCAGGGGCTCCAGCGGCTCGCCATTGAGAGTGAGCGAAGTGCCGCCCGCGTTTCCGGTGAGCAACGTGACGCTCTGGGCGCCGAACCACACCTCGGCATCGCCCTCCGCCATGGTGCCCTCATAAGCTACCGCGCCGTCGACCGTGACCCGGATCCACGCGGCGCCCGTCGCCTGCACGCCCAGCCAGATACCCGGAATCGGCGTGGAGGTTGCGGTAGGGGTCGGCATCGGAGGAATCGGCGTGTCCGACGGAGATGGCGTCGGCAGGGGAAGGGCCGCCGAAGTGGGCGTCGCGGCCGCGACGTTTTCGGGCGGAGCGGACGTTGCTGCAGCGGTAGGGCCGGCTTCGGCAGGCACTGCCACTGCAGTGCTGGGCTCAGTTGTGGGCGCACGCACGGAAACGGTGGCCGTTGGCCGGGCCATCGGCTCTCTGATCTGCGAGAGCAGCGATCGACCCCATTCACTAGCGTCGGGCCAGTACCACCACAAGCCCGCCGCGGCGGCGAGGAGCAGCAGGATAAGCACTACCGCCATCAACAGCCGGCCCCGCCCTCGCAGGGGCTCGCTCAGCGGCTGATGCGAGTCCACCCGGCCGCCGCTTCTGGACGAGCGGCCGTACTCCTTGGTGTAGAGCAAGCGCAACTCGTCCGAATCAACCTCGAGGTACTGGCCGTAGGTCAGCACCAGTCCACGAAGGTACACCGCGTCGGGCAGTTCCTTCCGGCGCCCCTCCTCGATCGCCTCAAGGTGGGTGCGTCGTACATGGGTGGCGGCAGCCGCCTCGGCCAGGCTCAGCCCCTTGGCCTCGCGGCTCTCGCGCAGCCATGCCCCAAGTTCACTCATCGGCCCTGCACTCCCGTACCGCCCGTTCGGGGCAGCCTCGCGCGCGAATATATCAGGCGAGTATGGGGCCGGCAACCCGCCGGTGCTGCCGGCCGGCGCTATTACTCAAACTGAGCGGCGTAATGCCCGCCGCCCTGAACACGACTCATTGACAGTACAGCCTCGCGATCATCCCACAGACGACCCCAAGACAGAACGCCAGCGCCACCGGCATCGCGCACCTGCCTCTCACTGGCGCTGACACCTGCCTACTGGGGTCTGCAGACTAGGCGCCGCCATCAGGGACCGCTGCCATCAGCCGCTCGTTGGGTACGTTCATGCGCCGCAGCTCATCGATGATCTGCTCATACTCGGCGAGCAGCGCCAGCCAGCGCTCGAAGTAGTAGTCGGCTCGCTCGGTGTCGGCCTCCCTGCCGATCGCGGCTCTCCCGTTCTCCAGCCTTTGCGCTAGGCCGGCCGCACGCTGGAGCATGCCGGCCACTCGCTCCTCATCAGTCATGCTCACCCGGGCCTACTCCCTCTTGACAGCTCAATCCCTCGGTTCCATCCTCCCGCCCACGACCTCCACGTCGGACAGGGCCTCGATCACCTGGATAATGGCGGAGTGATCCAGCCGGCCCTTGCCGTTGCTGATCAGCGACTGGTAGAGCTGCTTGAGCAGGGCAGTCGCCGGCAACACCGCGCCCGCGTCCTTGGCCGCCTCCAGAGCGATCCCCAGGTCCTTGAGGTGGTAGGCAGCGTAAAACCCAGGCTCGAAGTCCCGCTTGAGGACGCGCGGGGCGCGGTTCTCCAGCGCCCAGCAGCGCGCGGCGCCGCCGGAGATAGCCTGCACCACTTTGGCGGGATCGACACCCGACTTGGCCGCCAGTACGAGAGCCTCCGCCACCGCTGCGTGGGTCATCCCCACCACGATCTGGTTGGCCGCCTTGGTAACCTGACCGGCGCCGCTGGGCCCGACATGCACGATGGTCTTGCCCATCGCGGCCAGCACCGGGCGAGCGCGCTCGAAGGACGCTTCCTCGCCGCCCACCATAATGGACAAGGTGGCGTTCTCGGCCCCCAACTGCCCGCCGCTCACGGGAGCATCGAGCATGTCGGCGCCCTTGCCCCGCATAGCCGCCGCCACCTTCTTGGCCGTAGCCGGCGCAATGGTGCTCGTGTCCACGTACAGGGCGCCGGGCACGATGCCCGCTAGGATTCCGTCGTCACCCAGAGCTACCGCCTCCACATCGGGGCTGTCCGGCAAGCAGGTGAAGACTATGTCGCTCTGCGCCGCCACCTCCGCCGCCGAGAGAGCGGCGGCGGCGCCCATCGCCGCCAGCTCATCCACTGCCGCACGGCTGCGGTTGTGCACGGTTATGGGGTAGCCGGCCTCCAGTATGTGTCGGGCCATGGGCTTGCCCATGATCCCCAGTCCCACAAAGCCAATCCGCTCCGGCATGGTCGCGCCTCCTCATGACAATCGAATTGGCATTATGGGCCCCCGGCCTGTGCCTGGTCAATGAGGCCCGACAGAGCCGCGACCGGTGTCGTCTTGACAGACAGGGACCCGGAGCGCACCCTTACCCAACGAGATGGACCAATGTCGGCGAGGAGGCGATCGCATGCCCAAGCGAGTCGGGATGCTTCACACCAGTTTCGTCTTCATCCAGGTGGAGACGATGATCAACGACCTCTTCCGCGAGCTGCTGCCCGGGGTTGAGATCCTGCACTTCGTAGACAGCGACCTACTGGCGGCGGTCCAGCGTGCCGGCCACGTTACGCCGGAGGCCACGCGCCGCATGACGCACCTGGCACAGGCGGCTCAGGCTGCCGGTGTGGACGCCTTGTTCTCCGCCTGTAGTTCGCTCGGTCCGGCAATAGACGTGGCGGCGCTCTTCGTCGACCGTCCGGTGGTGAAGATCGACCAGGCTATGGCCCGCGCGGCTGCCCAGAAGGCGGAACGCATCGGCGTGCTGGCGACCGTCCCGACCACGCTCGGCCCCACCGCCGACCTGGTCCGCCGGCAGGCGACCAAGCTCGGGAGGACCGTGCAGGTCACCCCGCGCCTTTGCGAAGGAGCGTTCCAGGCCCTCATGGGCGGCGAAAAGGAGCGCCACGACCAGATGGTGCTTGACGGCGCCCGGGCCCTGGCTCCCAGTGTGCAGATCATCGCCCTGGCCCAGGCCTCCATGACCCGTTTGGCCCCCATGCTGGCCCAGGAGACTGGGCTGGAGGTCTTGAGTAGCCCGCGCATGGGCATCGAGCACCTCGGCCGCGTGCTCTCCGGGCAAGCGGTGTAGCGGCCGGTGGGCGAGCGCCCATCCGCGGCAATCGAGGAGCCGGCTCCGCTGGACTTCGAGACCACGATGGCCGCCCTTCCTCCTGTCTGGCCCGACAATGGCCTGAGGCAGGAGATCCGGAAGGATCTGGAGGCCAGTAGCGCCTGCGTGGTTGTCATCGACGACGACCCGACGGGAACCCAGACAGTACATGGCGTGCCCGTTCTCACCGCCTGGGATGTGCAGGACCTGGAACAGGAGTTGGCGGCCGGAACCCGCGTCTTCTTCCTGTTGTCCAACTCGCGGGCGCTCCCGCAGGAGCAGGCGGTCGCGCTTGCGCGCGAGATGGGCGCCAACCTTGGCCAGGCCTCGAAGAGCGCCGGCCGGCCCATCGAAGTCATCAGCCGCAGCGATTCCACGCTCCGGGGCCACTTCCCCGCCGAGACCGACGCGCTGGCAGAGGCGCTTGGGCTACGCCCCGACGCTGTGGTCGTCGCCCCCTACTTCCGCGAGGGCGGCCGCTACACCATCGGCGATATCCATTATGTCAAGCAGGGAGCGAGCCTCGTGCCCGCGGCCCAGACCGACTTTGCCCAGGACCCCTCCTTCGGCTACCGGCACTCCGACCTGCGGCTCTGGACGGAGGAGAAGACCGGAGGCAGGTGGAGGAGCGACCGCGTGGCAACCCTGCCGCTAGACGCCATCCGCCAGGGAGGTCCTAGCGCCCTGCTTCCGCTGCTGCTCTCCCTCCGCGACGGCACGCCGGTGGCAGTCAATGCCGCCGACGACCGCGACCTAGAGGTGGTGGTGACCGCCCTGGCGCAAGCTGCCGCCCAGGGGAAGAGGTTCCTCTACCGCACCGCCGCATCCTTCGCCAAGGTACGTGGAGGGATCGCCGATAGGCCGTTGCTCAACGGCGCCGACCTACCCTCTCCGCCGGCCGATGCCCGCGGTGGGCTGGTGGTGGTGGGCTCCTATGTGCCCCTAAGCTCGCGACAACTGGCGCGCTTGATCACCCAACCCGGCTGGATACCCATCGAGATCGATGTCGCCGCGGTGGTCAACAGCGAGAGTCGGGCACACAGCCTGGCGACGGCCGCCGCTGCCCTGAACGAAGCCCTCAAGGCCAACCGCTCCGTCGCGCTGTATACCAGCCGGACGCACTTGGCCGGCCGCGACAGCGCCGAGACGCTGGCTATCGGGCGTCAGGTGTCCGATGCGCTCGTCTCCTTAGTGCGGGACCTTGCGGTGAGGCCGCGATTCCTCGTCGGCAAAGGCGGCATCACCTCCAGTGACCTGGCCACACGCGCCCTCAACGTCCGCCGGGCCCTGGTCCTCGGGCAGATCGCGCCCGGGGTGCCGGTGTGGCAACTGGGCGACGAGAGCCGCTTTCCCGGCCTCCCCTATGTGGTCTTCCCGGGCAACGTAGGCAGCGAAACCACCCTCGCCGAGGTTGCGGCAGCGCTCCGCTCGCGCGACTGACCAGGTCCGCCGGCGAGGTGCGACTACGGGGCGATTACGTCTTTTCCAGAACGGCGACCGCACGGTCGAAGACGCCCCTCACAACCGGCCGCTTGGCCTCACCGCCTCATTCTGAGGACCGTTACGCGACTGGAACACGCTCAGCGTGACGGTTCCCCACTAGACGCAATTCCCCTGCGACAGGGCTCTGGATCTTTCGATTCTGCCGCTCGCTGGCGTAGTACCTAATGGTTCGCCCGCCGGAGGGCCGGCATGAAGCCACCTGTTCCAACTGATTGAGCCGGCTGGGCCTATTCGCACCTTGGGGGACTGACCTAACCCCCTGCTCGTGGTTTCAAAGAGCGAAACCACTGCTCCCCCTCCTTACGCGGGAAGGGGGGTTGGGGGGTTGGGTTCCGGGCCGCAGGCGCATCAAATGGGTGTGGTCGCCCATCAGACTGGAACAAACGCCCCCGGCCGTCCTCTCCAGACGCCCGCTGGGCGGCATGCTCACCGAGAATCGAAAAAGCCCGCGATGTGGCCTCTCGGCATTGACGCCTGAGAGATATCGTGCTGGAATAGCAGCACTGAAGCGCACTCCGGCCTCTGCGACAGTCTGGTACTCATATCAATGGAGCACGCCTATGGGTTATCTCAAGCCGTCGGAGGATGAAGCAGCGGTCTACTTCACGCGCCAGGAGGTGGCGGGGGCCGCCGGAGTGTCCTACGCCCAGATTCGCCACTGGCAAGAGGCGGGTCTGCTGGAAGCGGAGACCACAGTACCGGCCGGTCAGTACCGGTTCCCGGAGAGTTCCTTACGTAAGGCCGCGCATATCGCTGACTTGCGCCGAGAGGGCATGTCCTTGCAGTCCATCGTCCAGCTGATTGATTTCCTGGAGCGGGGCGGCACGGAGACGGTCTTTCTGGGCCATGGCGGCGCGGTCCTGGTGTCTGCTAAGTGCGTCCAGCCCGTCAACGGGCTTCTGCAGCTCTGTCGTCGGGGCGACAGGGAGGTGACAAACGGCGAGCCGCCGCCTGCGGACAAACCATGGGAATGGTCCCACGATGACCTCGAGGACGCGGCATATGATGGACATACCGGGAGAAACGCCATGTTCGTACAGCCTGTGAACCGACGTGCCTTCCTGCGAGTGTCAGGTCTCTCTGCGGGCCTGGTGGTCGCCACTGCCTGCGGGGCCGCTGTTACGCCCGCACCCGCCGAACCCACAAGCGCACCGGCTGAGGAAGCGGCGGCCGCCGCTGCGTCGGCAGCGATTACGGAGTCGAAGTACAGTGAGGCCCCCAGCCTGGCGGCGAGGGTGGCCGCCGGAGAACTCCCTCCGGTGGACGATCGTTTGCCTGAAGATCCCATGGTGATCGAACCCGTTGCCGAACTCGGTGAGTACTCCGAGGATCTTCGTCGTGTTCTCACTGGCCCTGCTGATCTAACTGGTCATCGGGTTATCGTCCGCGAGGGGTTCGCCCGCTGGGACTACCGCTCCGGGGTCATAGAGATGATCCCCAACCTCGCCACCAGTTGGGATGTGGTGGACAATGGGGCTACTTGGACCTTCCATCTCCGCAAGGGCTTGAAGTGGTCCGATGGCGAGCCGTTCACTGCCGACGACCTCATGTTCTGGTATGAGGACATCGCCCTCAACGAGGAACTCAGCCCCAGTTTCCCGAGTTGGCTGAAGTCGGCGGGCGACCCGGTAGTCCTCGAGAAGGTTGATGACTACACCGTCGCCTTCAAGTTCACCACCCCATACGGGCTTCTCATTCCCTTCCTATGCTACCGTGGCTGCGAGATCCTTGTCCCCAAGCACTACATGCAGCAGTTCCATCCCAACTACGCAGACTCGGATGAACTCGCCGCTAAGGTGAAGGAAGGCGGGTTTGACCATTGGTACGAGCTCTTTGCTAACCGCAATGATGACATGAACAACCCCGACCTGCCGGTCCTCTGGGCCTGGAAGGTCGAAGTCCCGTTCCCCGCCGAGCGCATGACCAACGTTCGCAACCCTTACTACTGGAAGGTGGACTCGGCCGGCAAGCAACTGCCCTACTTCGAGCGAGTGGTGATCGACAACGCGAGCAACGAGGAAGTGGTCCTGATGAAGGCCCTCGCCGGCGAAGTCGACATGCAGTACCGCCACTTCAGCTTCACCAACTTCCCCTTGCTCAAGGAGAACGAAGAAAAGGGTGGCTACCGCGTGCTTGAGTGGTTCTACGATTACGGCGGGCCTTGCGTGCGGGTCAACCAGAGCGTGGCCGACCCCGCTCTCCGTCCCATCTTCCAGACCCGCTCGTTCCGACACGGCCTCTCCCATGCTATCAACCGTCCGGAGATCAACGATCTGTTCTTCCACGGCCTGGGCGTACCGGAGAACCCGGTCTCGCACCCGGTGGACCCGGCATGGCAAGAGGGATTCGGCGACGTAGCTACCGAGTACAGCGTGGAGAAGGCCAACCAACTGCTTGACGAGGCCGGCCTGGACAAGCG
The DNA here is from genome assembly GCA_040768685.1 of Anaerolineae bacterium. GTDB lineage: Bacteria > Chloroflexota > Anaerolineae > DRVO01 > DRVO01 > Ch71. Next base: position 1,107,705 of record JAXGMM010000001.1, on the reverse strand, counting down.
TGACGCCGACGGTTTCCGTCTTCGTCCCGACGGCGAGCGACTACAGCTGCTGCTCGAGTGCTACCCCAGCGAAGAGGGTGCTTCCATAGACGTCTTCGATGTGGTCGCCAACAATTGGCGTGCCGTGGGCGTAGAGGCCACAGCCAAGGAACTCGAGCGCACGCTATGGAGCGAGCGAGTCCGGGCAAACCAAATGATGCTGCCCGCCTATCTACCCACCGGTGCCCCCTGGTTCGTCCAACCGGACGGGTATGTTCCACAGAGCACCAGCAGCTACTGGTGCCCTGCCTATGGCGAGTGGGTCTCCAGTGGCGGCAAGGCCGGTGAGGAGCCAACCGAGGAGATCAAGCGCATCCTCGACTTGTACGAGCAGCTCAAGCAGGAGCCAGACGAGCAGAAGCGCACTGAGCTCGGCAGGGAGATCTTGGCGCAACACAGCGAGGAAGTGTACACCATAGGCACCGTTCGCCTGGACACCAACCCTCTGATAGCCAAGAACGACATCGTGAACGTCCTCGAGAGTGCACCTTCTGACTACCCTTACTTCCATGAGGCCATCAGCTGGCCGTTCCAGCTCTGGCGGCGCCAGGCGTAGTCGCTGGAACCGGCGCAGCGACGAAGTAGCATTCGTCGCTGCGTCGGCCCTTCGCCCCAGGGCGTCGAGAATCGAGAGGGAGTCAGTATGACAGGAAGAGAACGCATCGAGGCTGCCCTATCACCCGGAGGTGTCCGGGAAGTACCGGTCGTTATCCCCTACGAAAGCGTCTACGTGCGGGATCGGTGGGATGAACTCACCGACTGCCCCTGGTGGTACGTGGAAGACCCGGACATTGACCACCAACTGCGCTGGAGGCGCGACGTCATACGGGCTTTGGGCCAGGACTGGTTCCGACTGCCGTTGATGTCACAGGGCTACCACCGCTATGCATTCAGCGCCCGCGACCGACAGGCTCTCTCCGTGTCTGAGCGCTGTGATGGTGTCTACCTCGTGGATCAGCGCGATGGCGGCGAGACTAAGCTGAGTCGACCTCCGGTTGGTGGTTGGCCCCTGAGCAGTTCCGCAGCAACGCAATCCCTGCCCACGACCCCACAAGAGCTCGATGCCTTGCTGCCTCCTGTGCAGGACACTGACCTGGAGTCCGCCCTGGCTGCGGGATGCGGCGACCTTGCAGCGGCTCTCATGGAGGAGTTCGGCCAATCCCACGCGACCATGTGTCTGGTACCGTCCCCCATCAAGCGGCTGAACGGGCCTCTGGGCTTTGAGGGCATGATGACACTGATCGTTGAGAGGCCGGATCTGGTGCGCCATGCGTGTGAGCACTATCTGAACGATCAGGTGCCGGTACTGCACGAGGCGGCCGCGTTAGGAGTCTCCGTGGTCTGGCTGGAAGAGACCCTCACCGATATGATCAGTCCCCGTGCCTACGCCGAGCTTAACCTGCCTGTGCTGCAGCGTCTCACAGAGGAGATACACCGCCAGGGCATGAGGAGTGTCTACTACTACTGCGGCAATCCGGCAGGCAAGTGGGATCTGCTCCTGGACGCAGGCGCAGATGCCCTGGCCTTGGAGGAGAGCAAAAAGGGATTCTCCATCGACATAGAGACAACCGTAGAGAGATCCCAGGGACGATGTACCCTGCTTGGCAACCTCGACTCCGTGGAGGTGCTGGAGGGAGGGGCGGACCAGGATCTGCGTGAGGAGATCCGGAGGCAGATCGCGGTGGGTCGGCGCAATGCAGACCGCTTCATCATGAGTCTGGGCAGCCCCATCACCCCGGACACCTCCGTGAAACGAGTGCGGCTCTACACCGACCTGGCGCACGAGCTGGGGCGACTCGGCTAGAGGGATCGGGAGAACACAGTGATCATCGACTTTCATACTCACGTTGGCGACTTTCGCCGCATGGGCGACGGGCGTGAACCGGTCACCTGGGGCAACTTGATCTCCCGTCTGGATGACGAGGGCATCGACAAGGCGGTACTCCTGCCCGTGGAGCCCTCTCCCGAGGCTCTCATCAGCCCCCATGCGGCACTGGCTGAACGCATGAACGTGCGCGATCAGGTCGTGGACGCAGCGGCGTACCCCGACCGCCTGATCGCCTTCGGCAACCTTGACCCGCGCTGGGGGGGCAATTCGCCCAGCGCGGACTTCGGCCCCCTGCTGGACTGGTTCGAGGCGCAGGGCTGTCGCGGCATTGGTGAAGTCTCCGCCAACATACCCATAGATGACCCGCGCAGCATCAACATGTTCCGGCAGATCGGCGCACGCGGCTGGCCCACGGACATTCACTACGTCGGCTTCGGGCCCGGGACTTACGGCCTGCAGGATGAGGTCGGTATGCCGCGCCTGGCGGCCCTACTGCAGCAGGCTCCGGAGGCTGTTGTTTGTGGGCATGGGCAAGGCTTCTGGGCCGAGATCGGCGCCCGCCTGTCCATGGACGACAAGATGAGTTACCCCAAAGGCCGGATCTCAGAAGAAGGGGCCCTGCCCAAACTGCTTCGCAGCTATCCGAACCTGTACGGGGACATATCGGCCGGCAGCGGCTATAACGCGCTCACCCGTGACCCGGAGTACGGCATCCGGTTCTTGATCGAGTTTCAGGACAGGCTGCTGTTCGGTACCGACGTCTGTTTCGGCGATGCCAAGGGCCGGATGCCTCATCTGAAGTACCTGAGGCAGTTGCTCAGCGACGAGGCCATTTCGCAGCCGGTCTTCGACAAGATAACCTCCGGGAATGCGCAGCGACTCCTTCGACTGGTTGAGCCAGGGCATTAGCCGCCGGGCAACCTTCCCTGGAGACGGCGCCAACCGCCTTCGTCTTCCGTGGCGGCATACGCTGCTGGCGAAGGCTCCACCTGCCTATGGACTCACCTTGGCTGGGGTTGGCCGCAGCTCGCCGTACGCCCCATTGTCAGCGTGCTTGGCTCTCCAACGCAGAGCGACCGGCGACATCGTTGATGTGAGTCGAATAGGAGCCCGAAAGCACGGTTCGTCACCGTACGTAGGTCAAGTCGGGCTTTTCGATTATCGGTGAGCGCCACCGAGCGGGCGCCTGGAGACGTCGGCCACGGGGGCATCTGTTTCAGTCTGATGGGCGATGATACCCATTTGATGCGCCTGCGGCCCGGAATCTAACTCCCCAACCCCCTTCCTAGGGAATGAGGTTGGGGAGTTAGGTGAGTACCCCAGGGCGCGAACCATTAGGTACTACGTCAGCGAGCGGCAGAATCGAAAGGCCCTGTCAGCGCCACCCACTCACCGCACAACCTGGGGGACGTACCCGGCCCAGTCCACGATCCGCACCCGGATGCGGGACATCCCCGACAGGCCAGCGTTCTCCGGAGCAGTCAGGGCGAGCAGGAAGGGCGGGTCCGTCTCCGGCACACCGTCGTCTATCGGACGCAGCGTCAGGTAGGCCACCGTCTCACCCGGTGCGAAGGTGACCTTGTCGGACAATAGCTCGTAGTCGAACCCTCGGCCCTCGCCCGGTATGCCCGTCCACGTCTCATCCATCACCGTGACCGTCACCGGCAGCACCGACGGCTGGTTCAGCCGCAGCGGGATCCGCACCTCTCCTCCGTTCTCAGGCACCAGCATCTCGTGAGCACCGAAGCCCACTGACGCCGTGCCGCTGTCGGCCACGTAGAGCTGCGGCGATCCGTCCCCCAGTTGGTGGGCACTGTACACCACCCGAACGCCGTCGGGCGCGAAGGCCGCGCCAGTCACGCCGCTCCAGGGCGCCAACTGCCCATTGAGCTCGATGGCCGCGTCGGCCGGCCCATCGATGGGGACCTGGTAGAGCTGCATCTGGAAGGCCGGGTCCCGAGGGAGTACGAACAGTACCTTGCTTCCGTCGCTGTTGACGGAGGCGCTAACGGGGACCTCCCCGGAAGCTGTCACCGCCTCAGCCAGGAGCGCCGGCTCCTGAGCGGCGAGATCCACCGGTACGCTGAAGAGCTGCGCGCCGTCCGCGCCATCTCGCCCGGTCAGGTACAGGACGTGCCGGTCACCCTGGTCCAGCGGCAGCACGTAGATGAGATTGGTCGCCGCCACCAGCTGCCACCCGGCTGCGGGGGAGCCGTCCAAGGGAACGCTCCAGAGTACGGAGCTCCCCGAGGACGGATCGTAGGCCTCGTACACCACGTAGGCGCCATCGGCGGCAATCCACCACGATGACTCGGTGATGATCAGGCCGGCGACAGAAGGCGCCAGGAACCTGGCCTCGGCAGCCGGCCCGGCAATGGGTACCACGCGCAAGCCGCCGTCGTGAGGGTCTTGATAGACGACCCGGTCCGACTGCGGGGCGATCTGGAAGGCGGGAGCGCTCCCTCCGGCCACGTCGGCCGGCCGCAGAGACACCGGACTGGGCGAGGATGCGGTCAGATCCACGCTGCGCAGCTCGGCGTAGGTCCTCATGTTGTTGCCCAGGGAGTACACCAGCGTCCTGCCGTCGGCGCTGATGTCGGCGCCCCGGAGTCGGACGCCGGGCACGAACTCGTCCAGCACGACGGCTGACTGGGGATCCCCGGTGGCGGCGACGAGGTAGAGGGCTAGGCTGCCATCGGGGCGCTCGCCCCAGTAGACGACTGACTTACCATCGGGTGCCGCTTGGTGGTAGCCGACCGATACTCCCTCAAGGCTTAGCCGCCGCGGACCGGCAGGCGAGCCGACCACGGGCACCACTTCCAGGAAGCCTTCTGCCGTGTCCTGATCAATGCTCCGGAGAACCGCACCGAGCCCGTGAGGCATGACGACATAGGCGATGCCCCCGATGCCGCTAAACCCGCCCGACAGGAGGGGACTGGTCCAGTTCGGTACACCAGTCAGGTGCGCCGCCGCAGTCTCCGGCCCGGCGATGGGCACGCTCCACAGATCGAGCATAGGGACCCTGCCGCCGTAGGCCGTCCCGTATATGACGTACCTACTGTCCGGCGTGATGAAGTACTGGAGATCCGGCATGGAGTCCGGTGCGTAGGTGAAGAGTCGCACGGCGGCGCCGCCGCCCAGGGGCACGGAATACAACGACCACTGGTGGGTGACAGAGTGGTCGCGCACCTCGTACACCACGTACTCTCCGTCGGGGCTGATCTTGAAGCTGTACACCCCGGCGGGGACAGGATCGGCGGTGAGCCGCACCGAGGCGGCCGTGGCGACGAACGGCTGGAGAACGACAAGCAAGAGGGCCAACGCGAAGGCGAACGCACGCTGTCTGGCGGTCATGTCCCAACCTCCGTCCTATGTAGCCGGCTGTGCCGTGGGCCAGTCCGGCGGCGGCCATCGATCAGGATACAGCCTCGCTCGCCCGGCGGCGCCGTGGGCACTCCGTCCCGGCGCGAGACACATCGCATGGTAAGTATACTCCAAAGCCTAACTGGCGTCAATTGCTATGGCGTAGAAGACCGAAGTTCCTTGATTCTGCCGCTCGCCGGCGTAGTACCCAATGGTTGGTCCTCCAGAGGGCCGGCACGGGGCCGTCCGTTCCCACTGATCCAGCCAGGTGGACCTCTTCGGCGCCGGTGCGGCTTCCGGCCCCCTTCCTTCTCAGCGAAACGGGTGGGGGGGTTAGGTTCCGGCTCGCAGGCGATCATCGTGTTCGGCGAGGTCATTCCTCGCCTATATGACGGTGCGAGGCTGGCCGGAGGTTCCATCGGTCCCAACTATCCCCGTAGCGGCAGAGCTGCGGCTTCGACCGTCTGCATCGGGCGCATCGCCGCCGCCAATCTCCTCACCGAGGAAGCCCGGGAGTAAGTCGTCTTTTGGCCGTGCGCCAGTGAACAATCGCCGATCCGGGAACCTCGGGCTTTCCTCGTCTCCTCCGGGGAGAGGAGTCGGAGGTGAGGGCGGCGAGCCTTTCGGGCAGGGTTCTTCGATTCTGCCGCTCACTGGCGTAGTACCTAGTGGTTCGCCCGCCAGGGGGCCGGCACGGGGCCAGACCCTACGTTTACTGGGCGCCCTACGTAGTAGCCGCACCCGTGGCCGCCGTCTCCAGACACCCGCTCGGCGGCGTGCTCACCGAGAATCGAAAGACCCTGATAGGTCAAGTCCGCTTCTTGACAGCGCCGAGTCTGGCGCCTATACTTGCTCTCACAATCGAATACGCATGCAGAAGCGCTGACCAGGACTAGTAGGCGGAGCTGCCCAGCTAAGAGAGCCCGGGTAAGGTGAGAGCCGGGTGCTGAAGAGCACCGCAGAATGGACCTGTGAGCTACGTACCGAAAGCCGTACGCGAGTAGGAAACGTCGGTTGGCCCTCGTTAGCGGGCTCCGCCGGTGATTGCCGGTGGATGAGCGGAGATCGCCGAGTCGATCTAAGCGGGGTGGCACCGCGGGAGGAACACTCTCGTCCCTGGGGGACAAGGGTGTTTTTTTATTTCCAGCGGGACGACGATGTCCCTTCAGGGCCTCTGGCCCAACACATTGGAGGAGGTTGACATGGCCGACGACCACAAGATCCTGCTCAGCGAATCGGAACTCCCGCACGCCTGGTACAACATCATGGCCGACATGCCGGTGGAAGTGTCCCCACCTCTCCACCCGGCGACGCATCAGCCGCTCGGTCCTCAGGACCTGGCGCCGCTGTTCCCCATGGCCCTTATTCAGCAAGAAGCCAGCACCGAGCGCTACATCGAGATCCCCGGCGCGGTGCGGGACATTCTCCGCATCTGGAGGCCGTCTCCGCTCCACCGCGCCATCAACCTCGAGAAGGCTCTCGGAACGCCGGCCCGAATCTACTACAAGAACGAGGGTGTGAGCCCGGCCGGCAGCCACAAGCCGAACACGGCCGTGGCGCAGGCCTACTACAACAAGATGGAAGGCGTCCGCACCCTGACCACTGAGACTGGCGCCGGCCAGTGGGGCTGCGCGCTCGCGTTTGCCTGCCAGCTGTTTGGGCTGGAGTGCCGGGTCTGGATGGTCAAGGTGAGCTACCACCAGAAGCCTTACCGCCGCTCGCTCATGCAGCTGTGGGGTGCGAGCGTGATGGCGAGCCCGAGCGACACCACCGAGGCTGGGCGGGCTGCACTTCGGCGCGACCCGAACACCACGGGCTCATTGGCCATGGCTATCAGCGAAGCGGTGGAGGTTGCGGCCCAAGACCCTGACGCCAGGTACTCCCTCGGCAGCGTCCTCAACCATGTGCTGCTTCACCAGACTGTCATCGGTGAGGAGTGCCTCAAGGCGATGCAGATCATCGGGGACTACCCGGACGTGGTCATCGGTTGCGTCGGCGGCGGCTCCAACTTCGGCGGCATAGCGTTCCCCTTCATCCGCGAGAAGCTCCAGCGCGACCTTGACACGCAGTTCATCGCCGTAGAGCCCACCGCCTGCCCTACACTCACCAAGGGCGTCTATGCCTACGACTTCGGAGACGTCAGTGGGCACACGCCGCTACTGAAGATGATGACCTTGGGGCACAACTTCGTTCCCTCGGGTATTCACGCTGGCGGTCTCCGTTACCATGGCATGGCGACCCAGGTCAGTGCGCTCGTGAATGCCGGCATCATAGAGGGGCGCGCTGTGACGCAAGCCTCTGTGTTCGAAGCGGCCGCCATGTTCGCCCGCACTGAGGGCATTGTGCCCGCCCCCGAGTCTTCCCACGCCATTCGGGCGGCCATCGACGAGGCCCTGAAGGCCAAGGAAACGGGTGAGGAGAAGTGCATTCTCTTCAACCTCAGCGGCAACGGCCACTTCGACATGGCCGCTTATGACAACTACCTCAGCGGCAAACTGGAAGACTCGTCCAGCCAGCAGGAGACCATCGCGCAGTCGCTGGCCACGCTGCCGGTCGTAGACTGACACTGACGGCCGGGTCAGCGTCGACCCGGCCTCATCCCTACTCACCCAAGGACGGTTGCATGGAGCAGATCGAGGTACGCGTACCAGGCCCGACGCCCCTGCCTCCCGAGGTACGGGCGGCCCTCTCTACCCCTATGGTGAGCCACCGCAGCCAGGCGTTCCGTGGCCTCCTCCACCGCTTGGACCAGACCATCAGGCCGCTTCTGGGTACAGAGCAGCAGGTGCTTCTGCTGACCACTTCGGGCACCGGTGGTCTGGAAGCAGCCGTCGTCAACATGGTGGAACCGGGCGACCACGTCTTGTCCCTATCGACCGGCTTCTTCGGGGAGCGCTTCGCGTCGATCGCCGCTCGGTACGGGGCTACGGTCGACTTCCTTCGCTCGCAACCGGGCTGTCCCGTGGACCCGACGATGGTGGCGCAACGACTGTCCGAGCGAAGCTATCGCGCTGTCCTTGTTACCCACTGCGAGACGAGCACTGGGGTCCTCAATCCGATAGCCGACATCGCCGCCGCGGTGGACCGCTCCCAGGAACGCCCGCTCCTGCTTCTGGACGGCGTCAGCTCGCTGGGAGCCGTCCCGCTGGACATGGACGGCCTGCGGATTGACGTGGTGGTGACCGCATCGCAGAAGGCGTGGATGACCCCGCCCGGCTTGGCGATGATCGCCCTTTCCGAGCGGGCCTGGCAACGTGTCGAGCAGTGCTCCACGCCGCGGTACTACCTGGACCTGATCGCTGCCCGAAGCAGCGGTATTCGGGGCGAGACGCCCTGGACCCCGGGCCTCTCGCTCATGTACGGCCTGGAAGCCGCGCTGAGCCTCATCAAGGCCGAAGGATTTGACGAGGTGGTGAGGCGTCATCTGCGGCTTTCCAGACGCGTTCGTGCTGGGCTGGAGGCCATGGACTTCCGCCTGTTGGCCTCGCCCGGCTACGAGTCGCCCACAGTGACTGCAGCATACCTTCCCCAGGGAGTCGCGTACGAGTCCCTATCGGGCCTTCTTGAGAGCGAGCACGGCGTTCAAGTGGCAGGCGGTGTGGGCGAGATGAAGGGCAAGATCATTCGCATCGGGCACATGGGCTACATAGGCGAGGACAACGTGGCCTATCTTCTCGAGTCGATCGCGGCCTCACTCAGACAGCTTCGGGAGGGAGCGCGGTGAATCGGATACTCATAACCGACACCCTCGACGACGAGGCCGTAGCCCTGCTGGCCGGAAAGACCGATGTGGTGCATCTGGCCGGCGGTGATGAGGCGGCGCTCCTGAGCCTTGCCGCCGCGGCCGACGCCATCTTGGTGCGTAGCGGCGTCCGCATCACTCGGCAGGTGATTGAGGCCGCCCCGCGACTGCGGGTGATCGGCCGCGCCGGGGTCGGCGTCGACAACATCGATCTTGACGCCGCCACCGAACGAGGCATTTGGGTGGTGAACGCGCCCGACAGCAACTCCGTCGCCGTCGCGGAGCACGTCTTCGCCCTTATGCTGGCGCTCAGCCGCCGCCTACTGGGTGCCGCCGCCAGCGTGTGCCGCGGCGAGTGGCGGCGGGGCGCCTACCGTGGCGAAGAACTGTACGGCAAGACCCTAGGCATAGTCGGCCTAGGGCGCATCGGTGGTCGGGTTGCCGAAAGGGCGCGAGCCTTTGGCATGACGGTCCTAGCCCACGACCCGTACGTCGCGCCCTCCCAGGCCCAGTCTCTGGGCGCACGCCTGGTCCCTCTAAACGAGTTGCTGCGAGAGAGCGACTACATCTCCCTGCATGTACCCGCCACCCAGGGGACCGATCACCTCCTGGGCGCAGCCCAGCTCTCCCAGTGCAAGCCTGGCGCTTACCTGGTCAACTGCTCGCGCGGCAACGTGGTGGATGAGGCGGCGCTGCTCAGCGCCCTCGATTCCGGCCGCATCGCGGGGGCTGGGTTGGACGTGTTTGAGCACGAACCTCCCACGGACTCGCCTCTGCTGCGGCACCCCAAGGTGGTGGCAACTCCGCACATCGGCGGCATGACCCGCGAGGCCCAGCGAGGCGTGGCTCTTTCGGCCGTGGAGCAGGTACTCGATGTGCTGGAGGGCAGGCCCCCATCCCATCCGGTCAATGCCCCGGCGCTCAGCGCGGAGGAGCAGGCTCGGCTTGGTCCGTACCTCGACCTGGCCCGACGCCTGGGACGCTTTTATGGCGCCATCGTTGGCGATCCCGTCGTCTCGGTGGAGATGTGCTATGCAGGTCGCGCCGCTGAGATGAAGACGGCGATGGTGACGGCGGCCGCGCTTCAGGGGCTTCTGGAAGGGGTGTCCGAGATACCGCTTAACTTGGTCAACGCCCGATTGATGGCGCTACGGCGAGGCATCTCCGTCAGCGAGACAACTGCGCCGCCGGTGGGCGCTTACTCCGAGCTGGTGACGCTGCGGATCAACACCGACGATGGCGAACACCAGTTGGCGGGGACGATCATGCATGGTCGGCCGTACGTAGTGCGCATCGAGGATTACTGGATCAGCTTCGTGCCGGCGGGCACCCTGCTCTACACCGAGCACACGGAGCAGCCCGGCATCCTGGGACGCATGGGGACCCTCCTGGGAGAGCGGGACGTCAACATCTCCTTCGTCCAGGTGGGCAGAAGCGCCCGCGGCGGTCGAGGCGTCATGATCGTCGGCATTGACGACGTCATGACCATCGCGGATCTCGAGCAGGTGCGCCGGCTACCGAGCGTCGCTCACGCCCGGATGGTGAGGCTGCCGCCGCCGGCCGAGCTCTAGGCCGGACGAGAACCAGTTAGGCGGCCTCTACGATGTCCGCCTGAGTCGCGCCAGTGATCCTGAGTAGCTCCGCCGGAGTGATCGGGAACACGGCTTGGGGAGCGCCGGCCGCCGCGTGCAGCAGCTCAAAGCGCGCTAAGCTCTCGTCCAGCAGCACCGGCATCGGGTGGGCGTGAGCCACCGGCGGGACGCCGCCGACGGCGAACCCGGTGCACTCCCGGACTTCCGCGGCCGTGGCAATCCTGACTTCGCTCTTGCCGCAGGCCGCCGCGATCTTGGCCGTATCGGCGCGGCGGTCCCCCGACACGAGAGCCAGCACCGGCCCACCCTCCGCCATGAAGACCAGCGACTTAACGATGCTGCCCAGCGGTACGCCGAGGGCGTCTGCCGCCAACTGGGCCGTGCGAGTGCTCTGATCGAGCTCGATGGGAGCCGCCTGCACCCCAAGTTCAGCCAGGACTCGCTCTACGCGGTCGATGGACTTGGATCTCTTGGCCACTATGGACGTCCTCCTGAGAAAGCCGGCTCCACCCAGCAGCGGGCAGTTCCCGGAACGCCGCGAATCTGGCCCAGGACGGAGTCCGTCGCCCGAGTTCGAGCGTTGGGAAAGTCTATCCGGAGGGTAGTGCGTTCGCCGTCGCGGACGAGCACCGATAGCTCGTCCCGTCCCTGCACAGAGCCCGCGAGCTCCCAGAGCCGGCGCAGGCACGCGCCATCCCGTTCGGGATCGGACGACCGAGCGATCTCCACCATCACGCGCATCGGACTTGGTTCCTCGACGGTTGACTCCATCAGCTCCGGGCGCACGATCTCATCAGTCGCGCTCTCACAGACAATCTGGAAAGCCTCCTGCCGGAGATCCACCTTTCCCCTCACCAGCACGATCTTCCCCTCTTGCCACAAGGACTCCGTGTCTCGCCAGGTGCGAGGGAACACCACCACGTCCACCGTACCGCGCAGGTCCTCCAGAGAGACAACACCCATCACCTCGCCCTTCTTGGTAGTGATTCGGCGGACGCCCTGCACCACCCCGGCCATGGTGACGGATTGGCCCAGCACCTCCTCGTTTACCTCAGAAGTGAACAGAGTGACCAGGTCGGCCAGAGTGTCGGTCCACTTGTACAGGGGGTGCTCGGACAGGTAGACGCCAAGCAACTCCCGCTCCCAGGCCAGTCGCTGCTTCAGCGGTATGGCCTCGGGACCGGTGGTGTCGGCACTGAAGTGCGCTGCCGGCGGCGCCATCCCCGCAGCCACGTCGAACATCGTGAGTTGGCCGGCCTGCCTAGCCTGATGGATCTGTTGGCTGACAGCGACCAAGCTATCGAGTGTCTCCAGCATCCGGCCGCGCTCACCAAATGAGTCCAGCGCTCCGGCGCGGATAAGGCACTCCAGCACGCGCTTGCTTAGCTGGCGCAGGTCCACCCGCGACGCCAGGTCGTCGAGGCTGGTAAAGGGGCCTCCCTCGCGACGCGCCTCCAGAAGAAGCTCGATAGCCCCCTCGCCAACGTTTTTCACTGCTCCGAGCCCGAAGCGGATGGAATCCCCTTCGATGGCGAACTCCACCGCGCTATGGTTGATGTCGGGCGGAAGCACCTGAATGCCCAACCGGCGGGCCTCCGAGATGAGGCCGGCCACTTTCTCCGAGTTGCTCCGCTCCACGGTCAGCGTGGCGGCAGTGTACTCAACGGGGTAGTGCGCCTTCAGGTATGCCGTCTGGCAGGTCACCGCTGCGTAGTCGGCGGCGTGGGCCCGGTTGAAGCCGTAGTTGGCGAAGGACTCGAAAGCGTCGAAGATCGTCTCTGCCGCTTCCCGCGAGAGGCCGCCTACCTCCATCGCGCCCTTGACGAAGCCACCGCGGTGCTTGAGCAGATCGAACCCCTTCTTCTTGGAGACAGCCCGGCGCACCTGATCGGCCTCGCCGTTGTCATAGCCGGCCAGATCGGTCAGGATTCGGATGATCTGCTCCTGGTACACGCATACCCCGAACGTTTCACCGAGAATAGGCTCCAGGGCGGGATGCACGTACTCGACGGACTTCCGGCCGTGCCGGCAGGCGATGAAGCCATCGATGAACTTCATCGGTCCCGGACGGTAGAGAGCGATGACGGCCATGATGTCCTCTACGCTCTCCGGCTTCAGGTTGCGCAGGACCCGGCGCATGCCCGGGCTCTCGACCTGGAACAAGCCGGTGACATCACCAGACGCGAGGAGAGCGAAGGACTTCGGATCTCCCAACGGGATGCTGTCGAGGTCATAGTGGACACCGTGTCGCTGCTCGATGAGTTGGGCGGCCAACCGCATCGCGGTTAGGGTGGATAGACCGAGGAAGTCCACCTTGAGGAGCCCCAGATCCTCCACTACCTCCATGGGGTACTGGGTGATGGCGCCCTCACCGTGGGAGGAGCGGTGCAGCGGCGTATACTCGACCAGCGGGCGGTCCGCGATGACTACTCCAGCGGCATGAGTACTGGCGTGGCGCGAGATCCCCTCCAGTCTCTGCGCCACCTCAAGAAGGCGCCGGTTCTCGGCCGAGGAATCCACCAGTTCCCGGAACTCCGCCACCTCGAACGCGTCCGAAAGGCTGACCTTCGGCCCGCCTGGAACCAGTTTCGCCAGGCGATCGATGTCAGAGAGCGGCATGTCGAGCGCGCGGCCGGCATCTCGGATGGCCGCTTTCGGGCCCATGGTCCCGAAGGTGATGATCTGCGCCACCTTGTCCTGGCCATAGCGCGCCGTCACGTAACTGATCATCTCGTCGCGGCGGTCGTCGGGCAGGTCAAGGTCGATGTCGGGCATGGTGATGCGGCCCGGGTTGAGGAAGCGTTCGAACATGAGTTGGTGGCGCAGAGGGTCGAGACGAGTGATGCCCAATGCGTAGGCCACCATGCTTCCCGCGCCCGATCCCCTGACGTTCCACCAGATGTCGCGCTTACGCGCCTGGTCAACCAGGTCCCAGACAATCAGGAAGTAGTCGTCGAAGCCCATCTGGTGGATGACGCGCAGCTCGTAGTCGAGCCGCTGCCGTACGGGCTCGGATGCCTCACCGAACAGCCTGCTCAGCCCCGCCTCGCACAACCGGCGAAGGTACGCCTGGGAATCCGTGCCGTCCGGAACGGGGAACTGAGGCAGATGGTACTGGCGCTTGCCGAGGCTGAACTCGCAGCGCTCGGCGATGGACAGGGTGTTGTCAAGCGCCTCCGGCAACTCGCCGAACATGGTCGCCATCTCGTCGCGACTCTTGAGGTAGTAGCCATCGTCGCTCATCCGCATGCGATCAGTCTGTCCCACGGTGGAGCTCGTCTGTACGCAGAGGAGCACGTCTTGGATTGACGCATGCTCGCGCCTGACGTAGTGGACGTCGTTGGTCGCCACAAGGCCGATATCCAGCGAGCGAGCGATGTCCGCCAGGCCCCGATTGACTTTGGCCAACTCGGGGAGGCCCTCGTGGTACTGCACTTCGACGTAGAACCGGTCGCCGAAGACTTCGCGGTACCATCGCGCCACCTCGGTCGCGTCCTCCACGCGCCCCTCGCTCACCATCTGCGCCATCTCTCCGCTGCCGCACCCGCTTAGCACGATCAGGCCATCGGAGTGGGCGGCAAGGAAGGGCTTGTCCACCCGGGGACGATAGTAGAAGCCCTCCAGCTGCCCGGCGGAGGCGATCCGCAGGAGGTTGCCGTAGCCGGTACGATCCGCAGCGAGCAATGTGATGTGCGACGGCGAGCGGTCCAGTTGCGGGTGGCGGTCCTGCATTCGGCGGGGCGCCAGATACATCTCGCAGCCGATGATCGGCTTGATGCCGGCGTTGACGGCGGCACGGTAGAAGGGAATGACCCCGTACATGACGCCGTGGTCGGTCAGCGCCAGCGCCGGCATCTCGAGCTCCGCTGCCCTTGCCGCCAGCTCCGTGACACGCGACAAGCCGTCGAGCAGCGAGAACTCGCTATGGACATGTAGGTGAGCAAAGGACATGGGCCGCTATCCTGATGATGTCACGTGGTTTTGGTCGACACGAGTCCGTTTCGCGTGCCCCGTGGCCGGGCGCTAGAATCGCGGTAGCGAACCTCACCCTGCCGGAGGCCATTACACAGCCATGCCCGAACTACCCGAAGTCGAGACTGTTGCCAGGACCATCCGGCCGCTGTTGGTGGGCGCTACCATAGCGGACGTCGAGGTGCTGGATCCCCTGGTCATCCGCATGCCCGATGTCGCCGCTTTTGTGGACGGCGTGCTCGGCAGCCGAGTCCTGAGCGTTGTTCGCCGGGGTAAGCACCTGATTCTCGAACTCGACAACCGTCGGAGCCTGATGGTACACCTTGGGATGACCGGCCGGCTAACGGTTGGCGGCGCCGATGCCATCCCAGATCACGCCCGCCTGCGGTTCTCGCTCTCCACCGGGGAAGCCCTATGGTATGCGGACCTCCGCAAGTTCGGCCGGCTGTGCATCGCTGAAGATGCGAGCCGGTACCTGGGCGATCTCGGGCCCGAACCCCTCGGCAATGAACTCACCCTTGGGACTCTGCTGAAGGCTATCAAAGGGAGACGCCGGCCGATCAAATCGCTGCTTCTTGATCAGACGGTGTTGGCCGGGCTGGGCAACATCTACGCCGACGAAGCCCTCTTCGAGGCCGGCATTCACCCCTGCACCCCGTCAGGTTCGCTGACTGAGGCGGATGCCGCCCGCCTGCTGGCCGCGGTCCGCAACGTCCTCACGCAGGGCATCGCCAACCATGGCACCACGATCTCGGACTACGTCGATGCTCAGGGCCGGGCAGGGCAGAACCAACACCTCTTGCGCGCTTACGGGCGGGCCGGCCGGCCGTGCGTTCGCTGCGGAACGGCCATGGAGCGGCTGCGGCTGGCAGGCCGGAGCGCCTGCTATTGCCCCGTCTGCCAGCCGGCGCCCGAGACGATCTAGCGCTCGAACAGGTTGATCGGGTTGTCGATCAGCAGGGCTTGCCCCAGTTCCAGCGCGTCGTCTTCCGACATCGGCTCGGTGTTGGGGTGGGTGCGGCTCCGCTCCATCCGCTCCGCCAGCGCCACCGCCAGCTCGTACTTGTACATGCGGAACTTGGGCAGGATGAACTCCACGCAATAGGCGTCGGAGTAGTAGCCGATCAGCTTGGGCGCCGGGACGACATCCAACCGGCGGCGCAACTCGCGGGCGATGTCCACCGGGCTGTTCAGGTACCACCAGTGTCCGCTAGGGAACACGTTGTGGCGAATCCACGCGGCCGAAGTCAGCTCCACTCCCATGCTCTCCGCCAACACCGATACCGGGAAGCGTACCTCAGGGTGCTGGTTGAAGAGGTAGTCGTAGCCTGAGAGCGAGTTCACCGAGTCGAGCAGATCGCGCCCGCCGGCCACTCCGATGGGATAGGCGCCTCGACGAACCCCTACCATCAGATGGAACGGCTTCCTCACCTTCTGGCAGTTCTCCGCTATGGCGTTGAGGGCGAAAGCGGCCCACTGCATCCGCGAGGCGGGATCGAGGGTCTCCCCGGCGAGGACCCGGTCAAAGACGCGTTGCGCGTCCTCTAGGCTCACCGGCCGAGTCTGCACGCCGGGCCAGGTCGAGATCGCGGCGTAGGCCATGCCCAGGCCGGCGAACCGCCGGAAGACGATCTCGAGAGCGGATAGAAAGTCCCCTGCGGAAGCCAACGAGACCCCGGAAGCGCGCTCAAGGCGCGCTCTCTCGGACAGTTTATCAATCTCGAAGACGAAGGCGTCGGTCCGCAGGCAGGGAACAAGCAGGCCAGTGTCGTAGCCGGTCAGGGCCTCGTCGCAAGCGTTCGTCATGTAGATGCGGCGGACGTTGCTTCGCTTCAGCACCCGCTCCTGGTAGCCGCTGTCTCCGATGGCGTACTGAGCCCGCTCGCTGAGCTCGGACCAGGACCGCGACAACCAGTGTCGCCTCTCGATGCCGAGGAACTCCTCGCCAATCGTGGTCAGCCAGTCGTACTGCACGGTGTTGGCGAGCAACGGCAGACGCTCCACCACCTGGCGCACCACTTCCGCCGGATCGGTCTCGCCGGCGAATTCGGCCCGATACTGGACCGAGTTCGCCAACTCCGTGTAGTAGTGATAGCCGATGATGTCGGCTAGGCTGCTGGCGAAGGGCTGCTCGGCTCGAATGTGGGTGTGGATGTCGTAGATGGGTAGGGCGTCAAGCTGACGCCACAGCCTGCTCACCAACTCGGAATCCATTCGTCCTCCAACCCGGGTACATCAGCGCGGGTCCGGTAGCCTCGCCCGCCTGCCACGCATGGTAGCCTCGCAGGCCCGAAGCGTCAAAAGAGCTGGTCCCGAGTCGGGATGCTGCTCGACTCGGGACCAGGTTCGTGCGCCTCTGAGGATGGCGTCAGCCGGAAATGACAGTCTCTCTGCCGATCCGGGGATCGGTGAAGATATCGGACTCGTCGCGGCTCCGCGTCGAGAACTCGGACACCACGGCTCCTTCGGGACCCGCCTGGAACCAGTGCAGAGTGTTGGGCATGAGGGTGTACTGGTCGCCCGGCTTCAGCACTACTTCATGCCAGACGGTCATGTACTCGGCCGCGTCCGTAGGCGGCCTACCCCTCGGCGAATCGGCCTTCGGCCCGGGCACATAGAGGTAGACTTCGCCCCAGCGACAGCGGAAGGTCTCCTCCTTGCCCACCTCGCCCGCCACGGCAGGATGCCGGTGCTCGGGGCAGATCTGCCACGGGAACAGGATAAGCTCCTTGGCGCAGACTCGGTCGGTGTTCACGTAGGTCAGCAGCTCGAGCCCTATCTCTTTCAGCCTGCCGAGCCCGAAGTCCGCCACCTCAATCCGTTGTTTCTCGTCCTCGGTTAGCGCGATAGACGCTTTCCGGAAGTACTCCAGGGCAGCCTCAACGGCATCGTCTCTCTGCTTTCGAGTGATCACTTAGCTCTCCCTATGTGGCCGGGGCGCTGCGCAAGGCAGCTCATTTGGCGCCGTCCACGCTTTCCACCGCCTGCTTGACGACTCGGCGCAGCTCGACCATGCCGAATGGCTTGGCTAGGACAGCGTCTACCCCTTCGGCCAGTGTAGGCCGCTCACCTTCTTCTGTCCATCCGCTGACGAGGACGACCGGCACGTTGTGCCCGCCGGCCTTAGCGGCACGAGCCAACTGCC
Source organism: Anaerolineae bacterium (assembly GCA_040768685.1). Taxonomy (GTDB): domain Bacteria; phylum Chloroflexota; class Anaerolineae; order DRVO01; family DRVO01; genus Ch71. The sequence goes on along the minus strand of JAXGMM010000001.1, from coordinate 1,090,024 downwards.
ATCCGGGCATATCCGGCAGCCCAAGATCGGTTAGGACCAAGTCGAAGCGCTGTTGCTCCAGCAATTCCAGCCCCTCGGCTGCCGTCGAGGCCGGGACTGCCTGGTGGCCGTCTAGCCGCAGCATGCGCATCAACACGTCCCGCACCTGGGGCTCATCATCGACAAGCAGCACGTGCAGCGCTTCTCGCGCGGGCGGACTGGCCTCCGGAGGGCTCGCCTCCGTCGGGGCGTCGGAGTACGGCAGCGACACGGTGAACACCGAGCCCAGTCCGGGACGGCTTGTGACCCGGATCTCGCCGCCGTGCTCTTCGATGATGCGCTTGGACACCGACAGCCCTAGGCCGGTGCCGGCTTCCCGCTTGGTGGTGTAGAAGGGCTCGAAGAGCCGCGAGATCACCTCATCGGTCATCCCGATTCCGGTGTCCGCCACCGACAGTAGCGCCCGATCACCCTCCGACCACGATTTGAGGGTCAGTGTACCACCCGCCGGCATCGCATCCACAGCGTTCAGTATGAGGTTGGTGATCACCTGGCGCAGGGCGCCCGCGTCAGCTTGCACCGGCACAGGCGCCGGCGCATCTACGGCGGCCCTGACGACGGTGCCCCGGCGCTGGGCATCGTTCTTCCAGCGCGGCCGGGTGATCTCGAGCGTCTCTTGGGCCAAGGTTCCCAGATCAACCTCGCCAACGCCACGTGGTTTCCTGGCGCTGCGTGCGAACTCCTGCAACCGACGCACTGTGGCGGCGCAGTCACGTGAAGCGCGCTCGATAGCATCGAAGTACTGCTGCGTTTCGACGACCGAGTCGGCCACTTGCCCCAACTGGGCTTGCCCGAGTATCACGGCCAGACCGTTGTTGACGTCGTGCGCAGCGCCTGCTGCCATCTCGCCGAGCATCCGCAGGGCGTCGTCCTGCTCAGCGGTGCTCGGCTCCTGCTGACGCTGCTCTCCCGGCCGAACGTGTTCGGCCGGTTCGGGCAGAGCGTGCTGGGGCGGGCGCTCCGGGCGGTCCAGCGCGAGAGCGAGGACTTGGGCGGCGACGCGGATGTCGGCGCTCACCGCCGGAAGGTCGTCGGCATGGGACACTCGAACGATGACGTCCAGGGCCCTGCCCTCGGGAAGCTCCACCGTGGCGTGGGTCGCTCGGGCCTGGGCCGCCTGATCCTCCATCACCGCCCGCCACGCCTCGAAGGGCATCCGTCGGAGGTCAGGCGCAGCTTCGAAGTCGTCGCGCCCGGCGTCGGCAACCATGACCTCCTGATCGGACGTCCGCAAGCCGCAGCGCACACACTCGATGCCCGGTCGATCCGCCACGGCGGCGACGAAAGCGGTCAGCCGGTTGGGGGTCTCGAGTTCGCCCCTAAGACCCCCGGCGATATGTGAAAAGAGGTTATTGGTGGACTCATGGTCGGGGCGAGCAGTCGGCTCTTGCTCAACGGTCGCCGGTGTCTGGGCGATTCGCAGATGAGCCTGGAAGAGAGCACGCGCCGCCAGATCCGGCGACACAGGACGGAGGCCTAGCGCCGTGCATACCTGTGACACCCTTCGGTCCAATCCCAGGCAGAGCTGTTCAAGAGCCTCATCGTCGAGCCGCAGCGCGGCACGGGCAGTCGGTACGCCGGCTGAAGCCGCAGGATCGCCCGACACGGACAAGCCTTGTGAGGCCGTGAGCCAGTCTGCCACCTGGAGCGTGCGCACGAGGGCGTCGGCCTGTCCGCTCGTGGTGTCGAATTCGCTATCGTGATGGACCCGAATAGCGTGGGCCAGATCGGGCGCCAAGTCCCACTGCTCGACTAGCCTCGCCCCGGCCTCCGGGTGGCCCGGCCGGCTACCCTCCAGGGACACGGTCCTTGTTTGGCCCTCACTCGACCCTCGGCCACTTTCAGCCGCTCTGTCGCTGGCCTCCAGGAGAGCCAGCGGCAAACCCACATCGTGGAGGAAGCCGGCGACAAAAGCCCGGTCCCGATCGCGTACCCCGACGCGACGTGCCAACTCGCGCGCCGTTAGGGCTACGGCAAGGGCATGGTGCCAGTACCGGTCTGCCTCATCTGTGGACACCTGAGGCAGGTTGTCCGCTGCCGTCGCAACGGCCACCCCGAGCCCCAGTGCCCGCACGGTCTGAGTGGCCAATGGCAGCGCGAACCCGGCCGGCGGCGTCCCCTCGGCGACGGGTGCGCCGTACGCCACCCGAACCAGACTCTGCACGCGCCGGCGGACGAGCGGGTCATGGTCGATCATCGCCGCAACACGACGGTACACCGTCGCCAGTCCGCCCTGTCGTCCCTCGACGGCACGGCTCGAGGGCGCCACTATGCTCGAGGCTCCTTGCGGGCTTCCCGCAGGGCGATTCAGGCCGGTAGGCTGCATCGATGGCTCGTCCTTACGCGGTGCTCAACTACTGGCGCTTAGCTCCACATCCTCAGGGTTTATGCAACTTGCGTGCCATGTGATTGGCAGGTTCATTCTGCCGGCGCGTGCCCAGGTCCGGCATCATCATCGTGGCGCCGCAACAGCCTACTTCGCGAGTCAACCTCCTTGAGCAGCCGGCCGCCACTGTCGGTCCAGATCGCGTCCTTGCGCCGGGCGATCGTTTGCGCCCGCCCGGGCACTTCGCCCGACGTCCGCCGCCGCTGGATGGACGGGTTGCTGATTGCCCTTAGCTCCCCGTCCTATGGCGCCTCCATTGCCGCCGACGCCGTCGACACCCTCGCCTGACAGCAGATCGCGCCTGGGCAGAGAAAAGGGGTCGGCAGTCGCCGACCCCCCTGAGCCACTGACCCCATGGACTCGGCTAGCCCGGGATGCCGAAGTCCTTCAGGATGTCACGCACCCGGTTGGTGATGGCGATGCCGTCGGCCAACGGCCGCTGCCACATGTTGCGGCCGAAGATGAGGCCCGTCGCGCCCTGCTCCATGGTAATGCGGGCCTTATCCAGCAGGTCCTCATCCCCCATCTTGCTGCCGCCGGAGAACAGCACCATCGTGCGCCCAGCCGACTCGACCACCTTCGCTACGCCTTCGGCATAGTTGAGGGCCAGCTTGTCGTAGGGCTTAGGGCAGTTCACGGCCTTGGCAGGATCGTACTCAGGAACGTTCAGCTTGACGATGTCCGCGCCCAACTCGCAGGCGACGCGAGCCGCGTAATCGACCGCATAGATGCTGTCCCTGCCGCCCTTGGCCTCGATGGCGGCCCCGCGCGGGTACGCCCACATGATCAGAGGCATACCGAAGCGCTCGCACTCAGTGCGGATCTTGGTGTACTGCACGAAGTCGCGATCCTGTGCCGGCGAGCCGACGTAGAGGGTATAGCCTACCGCATCTGCGCCCAACCGCACCGCTTCCTCGATGGTGGCATCGATAGGAGAAAAGGCCTCGGCGTCGGACGGGATGGTGGTCTTGCCGTTGACCTTCAGGATTAGGGGCACCTTGCCGGCGTAGTTGCGCATGTACTTCTTCGCGAGGCCGATGTGGTAGACGATGCCGTTGTAGTTGCCCTCCAGAGCCAGCTTCGCCTGGTACTCGGGATCGGCGGCATCGGGGTTGGCGAAGAAGTCGATCGGGCCGTGCTCGAGGCCCTGGTCGATGGGAAGGAGCAGCAGCGTGCCGTTCCGCAGACCGGTCTGGTAGAGCAGACGGTTCAGGCGAGTCCGCTTGCCCAGCTCAACATCCATCGAGTCTATCGTAGCGCGTCTCTTCTTCCACTCGGCGCCTTGAGCAGCCATTCTAGCCTCCGTTAGGTATGTCACAGGTGGCCGCATCTGCAGCCACAATTCTACGCACCATACATTGTAGAGGCGGTCACATTCGGCTGTCAAACGCCGGAATCGGGTGCCGGCCGCCGGCTCACTCCGCGCCGCCCCATCAGGCGCGCGGGCGTGAGAATCGCCTAACGCAGGAACTCAGCTACCTCGACACGGCGACCCAGCCCCAAGCTGCGGTCCGCTGCCGGGAAGGCGGTCAAGCACCGCGTCCCCTCCCCCACCTCGCAGAGGACGTGACCCCAGCCTTAGCGGTCACCGGGCTTCGACCCGGCTCACGCGCAACTCATGGGAGCCGTCTTGCCGAGTGTACTCGTAGTAGAACCAATAGGCGCCGCGAGCCTGGATCGCCTCGACATACCGGACGCAACCGAAGGGGGAAGTCAGGGCCGGGCCGCCGCTGGTGACGCGATGGAAGTGGCGCAGATCAGTGGACACGCACAGCCCGCAACGCTCCTCGTAGTTCTCTGCCAAGTCCGCCGCTCCGTCGTAGAACCCCCAGTAGACGGGCGGCACGTGCAGAATGCTTCCCAACCGGCTGCACCAGGAGTCCCAGCCCTGTTCGGCGGGGGCGTACAACTCGCCCTGCCAGCGCCAGCTGACGCCGTCCTCGCTCAGGGCAAGACCGGAGCTCGACTTAGTCAGACCGGTGTTGTACACATCGCCGGTGGCGTGCAGGCTTTGGGCGTCTTGCGCTGTGAGCCTCTGGGGGCGCGGGGCGTAGCTGACCACCATGTAGTACAGAGGGCCCACCATGGCCACCCACGGATCCTTCACTCCCTCGCTGTCCACGTCCGCTGCCGTGAGCACGGGCTTGCGGGTCCGAACGTCAAAGCCGTCCGGCCGATCCGCCTCCACCAGGTCGATGCGCCACTGCCCGCCGGCGCCTACGTAGGAGATGTAGAGCCGCCAGACACCGTCGGGCGTCCGGAAGAGCGACGAACGCTCCATCGAGGTCGTGTCGAGGTCGGCCTGCGTCGCTTTCCAGATGCTACGGAAGTGGAAGCCGTCCTCGCTGACGCTGATGTGGCACTCCTTCCCTCGGACCGGTCGCGGCTCCCGCACCCGGTGGTAGAGATAGAAAAGGCCCGACTCATCGTCGTACAGCGCACCCGGAGCGCCCACCCAGTAGCCCTTGCCCGCCCCGGTCGGCTCGTACACGGTGGCGCCTTCTCTGGGATCAAAGAGCTTCAGCCCACCAAGAATGCGTCGTCCCTCCTGCCCCATACTCATGACCCTCCTGCTTTCACTGCCGCCAGGGCGATGGCGCCGCCGGCGCTGGTACCGATTCGATCCGCCCCCGCCGCCAGCATGGCCAGGGCCGTCTCCAGGTCGCGAATGCCTCCTGCCGCCTTCACTCCCACGCTAGCCGGGGCCAGGCTTCTCAGCAGCCTCACATCCTCGACCGTGGCGCCGCCGGCGCCGAAGCCGGTGCTCGTCTTGACGAAGTCGGCCCCGGCTTCCACCGCCAGGGCGCTAGCCTCTCGCTTCTGGTCCGCGCTCAGGTATCCCAGCTCCAGGATCACCTTGAGCCGGGCCCCGCGGGAGTGGCAGGCTACCGCCACCGACTCGATGTCGACTCCCGCCAGTCGGCCGTCTCCAGACAGGAGCGCCCCCACGTTCATCACCATGTCGATCTCGGTGGCGCCCGCATCGAGGGCGCCGCAGGCCTCCGCCACCTTCACGGCGGTTGTCGTGCTGCCCAGCGGGAATCCCGCCACCGAGACGACCATGGTCCGGCCCTCTAGCCGGCGCACGGCCCGACGCACCCAACCCGGCATGACGCACACGCCGAGCATGGAGAGCGCCGCCGCCTCATCGCAGAGGAGATCGATCTCGTTGGCAGTGGCGTTCGCCCGCAGGAGCGTGCTCTCCAGGTGGCGCCCAGGGATGACGACGCCGGTTGCGGCCCCGGGTGTCACTGGGGGACCTTCGACCAGTCTGACAGGAACTGCGCCAGGCCGGTATCGGTCATAGGATGACGGAACAACTGCTCCACTACGGCCAAGCTCGCCGTAACCACCTGCGCCCCGATCAGGGCCGCCTCAAGCACGTGCATCGGATGGCGCACCGCGGCTACGATGATCTTGGTCTCGTAACCGTAGTTGTCGTAGATCGTCTTGATCTGCTGCACTATCTCGGATCCCGAGTGGCCGATGGCATCCAGCCGGCCCACGAACGGGCTCACGTAGGTGGCCCCCGCCTTGGCGGCGAGGAGCGCCTGCGCCGCGTTGAAGACCAGGGTCAGGTTCGTGCGGATGCCCATCTCGGTCAGGCGCGTGGTGGCCTTGACGCCCTCCTCGATGGTCGGGATCTTCACCACCACATTAGGTCCGATGGCGGACAGCACCTTGGCCTCTGCGACCATCTCGTCGGCAGTGGTGCCCACCACCTCCAGGCTCACCGGGCCGGGCACCAGGGCGCAGATCTCCTCGACCACCTCACGGAACCGGCGCCCGGTGGCGGCAATGTGCGTGGGGTTGGTGGTGACCCCGTCCAGAATCCCCCACTCCATCGCCCGGCGGATCTCGTCTATCTTGGCCGTGTCCAGGAAAAGCTCCATCTCATCCTTCCTTGCCGTTGATTTGGTGCGCGCTAGCGCCGATAGTCAGCGAACGGTGACCAATCCGCGAAGCCGGTCATAGGTACGCTCGCCGATGCCCTGCACGTTCATCAGTTCCTCGATGGTACTGAAAGGACCCTGCTCCTCGCGGTAGCGGATGATACGGCCCGCCAGCGCCGGGCCTATCCCCGGAAGGGACTCGAGCGTGGCGGCGTCGGCCGTGTTTATGTCGATTCGTGCATCGTCGCTTGGGGCAGGCGCTGTGGTGGAGATGTCTATATCGCCTGCGCTCCTGTCCGCGCCGGTCTCAGCGGTCCGGAGGGCCGGTGCGGCCTCAGGCACGGCGGTCGACAGACGGATGGGCTGTGGGTTAGGCCAGCGAAGCGCCATGACTATGAAGCCGCTGACGACCAAGTTGACGAGCACTACGACCGCGGCCACGCGTACTAAGCTTCGCTGCCCACTGGCGGAACCCGTCGCCCTCACGCCCACACCCCGCATGAGATGGCCAATTGTGTCGGATTGCCATAGACTAGTCAACGCAGAACAGCACGAGACCAAACCCGCGCGCGACTAGGGCGCGCGGGTAGAACCGGTTAGGTAGGAGGCGGAACCGATGTCGGGTAAGTTGGCCATTGAGGGCGGATCCCCAGTACGGACCGAACCACTCCCCACACGTATCCAGATCGATGAGCGCGAGATCGAAGCGGTGCTCGGGCTTCTCCGGCGTGTCGCCGAGCACGGCGGCGCCTTTGACCGCTACGGCGGTGTGGAAGTCGATGCCTACGAGCAGGAGTTTGCGGCCCACGTAGGGACCAAGTTCGGCACCGCCACCAGCAGCGGCACCGCGTCCATTCACACGGCCCTTGGGGCTCTGCGGCTGGACATCGGCTCTGAGGTCATCTCGGCCCCCATCACCGACCCCGGGGCTTTGATGCCGATCATCTGGAACAACTGCATACCTGTCTTCGCCGACGCCGATCCGGAGACGCTCAACATGGACCCGAAGTCCATCGCCGAGCGCATCACCGACCGGACGCGCGCCATCATCCTTTGCCACCTGGCGGGACAGCCGGCGGACATCGACCCGGTGCTGGAGATCGCCGCCAAGCACAACATCTACGTCATCGAGGACTGCGCGCAGGCCCACGACGCCGAGTACAAGGGGCGCAAGGCGGGCTCCTTCGGCCACTTGGCGGCCTTCAGCCTCATGAGCGGCAAGCACAGCACCGCCGGCGGCCAGGGCGGCATGGTCCTGACCAACGACGAGGAGCTGTACTGGAACGCGAAGCGCTTCGCCGACCGCGGCAAGCCATTCAACAGCGATGAGCCCACCAACCTGTTCTTGGGCATGAACTACCGGATGACCGAGATTCAGGGCGCGATCGGTCGCGTCCAGCTCCAAAAACTGCCCGACATCGTCAACGCCCGACGTCGCGCCGTGGAGATGATCCGTGAGCGCACCCAGGACCTGAAGGCCATCCACCTGGGCAAAGTGCTGGAGGGCACCAACCCGGCCTACTGGTTCCTGTTCGTCCGCGTGCATCCCGAGATGCTCCGCGTGCCCAAGGCCGATATCGCCGCCGCGCTCCGGGCGGAAGGCATCTCCGTCGGCGCCGACTACGCCACGGTCATGACCGATGCCTACTGGATGCAGCATCAGGCCACCTACGGCCAGTCCCGTTGCCCATGGGTCTGCCCGTACTACGGCCGCGAGATCAACTACGAAGGCAAGCTGCCCAACGCCCACCTCGGACGCGAACTGCACATGCAGATGAGCGTGCACGAGTGCTACGGCGAGCAGGAGGCCGACGACATCGCCGCCGCCATGCGCAAGGTCGAGGCCGCGTACCTCAAGTAGAGGCCGCGACGGCGAGAGTGAAAGCACAAGGCGGGTGGGGTGCTCCCACCCGCCTTTGCGTCGCCCGCCCCCGATCGGGGTCTAGCGCATGTTGATCTCGACGTTCTCCGCCACGCCGCCCAGGATGGTGTAGCTGCCGGGAACCGTCTGGAGCACCGTGCCGGGCACGTAGGGCGTCACCGGGCCGTGGGCCGCCAGGCGGGCGATGAACCGCTGCCAGCTCTGGCTCCCCGGAGGGCCGCACATGCCGTCCAGCCAGAAGCTGCGGTCCTTGGCACCCAGGATCTGCGCCGGACCGATGGTGGCCGCTTGCGGCGGCACCGCCGACCAGTCGCTGTTGAACGAGTGCAACGCGTTCTGCAGGATGGTGATGGGGTGCAGCTTGACGATGCGCGGCCCCGCCTTCTTCCACTCCTCGAAGCTGTCGAACTCGTCCGCCAGATGCGGATCCCAGAAGGCGATGTGCCCCGTCCAGCCGATGCCGCCGTAGCAGACGTCCGGTCCGCCGGCGTCCTCGATCATCTTGCCGTAGTCGTTGATGTTGTCGCTGTTGGGGAAGTGGATATTGCTCTCCGGCATCCGCAGAGCCGGGTCGAGCCTGCCGAAGAAGTTGGCCCACATGGCAGTGGCGAAAGAGCCGGGCCAGTCCGCCGGGGCGGTTTTGCCCTCGTCGTCGGCGTACTCGTCCATGTTGAAGGTGATCACGTGCTTGCAGTCGATGCGCAGGCGGTTGATCATCTCGGCAGCGATGGCGTACTGCGGCACCGGCCCGACGGGCAGGACCAGGACCACCTTCCTCCCTGCCTCGGCCGCCGTCGTGATCCGCGTGACGATGTCCAGCGCAAAGGCAGCGTAGAACTGGGTGCTGTCTTCAATGACGCTGATGCGGAAGTCGGGGTTCGGGTGCTTGGTTATGTCCTCTTTCTTGATCGCCCGTACGCGAGCGCAGGCTTCCGCATCGCGGAACGCCAAGAACGGATGAGGAGTGTAGCTGAAAGCCATCTGGTACCCTCCGTGTGCATTGCTATCTCGCCCGACCGAGCCGCCGAGCGTGTCTCACGCCGCCTTGTACCGGCAGTGCGAACCGGCCTCATGCTCACTGGTCCAGCCGGAGCCTACGATGAGCCCTTGCGCTCGCCCTGCCGCTACCCCACAATGCAGGCCGTCGGCCCGCACCAAGCGGGCGGGAGCTCAGCTCGTGACCGTGCCGAGGCCGTTGCCTGCTCCCTGATCATAGGCGAGACCGCGTGCCAGGTCAACCATTTCGTCGACCAGTCACTACGAAGAGGCCATTGCCGGCTTGACCCTCTTAGAGACCGATAGCCTTCACGCCATCGTGCGGCAGGTTATGCTGGTGGAACGTGTAGCCTCCTTGCAGCAGCCCCGAGGCGGCCTGCTGCTGCAAGGTCGCCTTCACCTCCCCCCTGCGGAGGCGATGGAGACGATCGCTCCTCCCCTGCGTGACGCGGGCTACCTCGGCTTGCTCGATCGCCACAAGGGTGAGGACCAGCTAACCATCGTCCCGTACGTGCAACCCCAGCATCGTACTCGCCCGGTTCTAGCTGCAGTGCTCCTGGCCCTGACGGCGATCAGCGTGCTGTTCGTTGGCGCCGGCATGGTCCAGCCCGACATGGACAGTATCCTCCGCCATCCGTTCAGCGGCTGGCCCTTCGCGATCTCGATGCTGGCCATCTTGGGTGCGCACGAGATGGGGCACTTCATCGTGGCGCGCCGCGGCGGGGTGCTGGTATCCCTTCCGTACTTTATCCCTATGCCCATCGGGCCCTTCGGGACCATGGGCGCTTTCATCAACATGCGCTCCGTGCCCCGCAACCGCGCCCAGATCCTGAAGATCGGCATGGCCGGGCCTCTTTGCGGACTGGTAGTGACGCTGATCGTACTGATGTACGGTCTCAGCACCTCGCCGGTGGGCCCCCTACCCGACAGCGGCGCCTACGTGCGGGAGGGCAACTCGCTCCTCTACCTGCTCCTCAAGCGCGCCGTTCTCGGGCGCTGGTTGCCCGCCGGCGGTGTGGACGTGATGCTGAGTCCGGTGGCGTTCGCCGGCTGGGCCGGCCTGATGGTCACCGGACTGAACCTGATTCCGGCGGCGCAACTGGATGGCGGGCATGTGGCCTATGCCATCCTCGGAGCACGCGCTCGCTACCTGACGCTGGCACTGGCCGCCGCCATGCTGGTGCTCGGCTTCGCCTGGGAAGGCTGGTTCATCTGGTCCGTGCTCATCTTCGTGCTTGGGTCGCGGCCCCAGGTAGTGCAGGATGCCGTCACCCCGTTGGCGCGGAGGCAGCAACTAGCCGCTGTCCTGATGCTGCTGCTGGCGGTTCTGCTCTTCCCTCCCGTTCCTTTGGCTATTGTGCAGCCCTAGAACATCCGTCTTCCATTCTGGTCGGCCGCCGGTCGACCACGGAGGTGCGCTACAGTGGAGTACTTCGACATCAACTGCTTCTTGGGGCGGTGGACCAGCCAGGGCTACGCCACCGTGGACGCCGATTCCCTGGCCGAGGAGATGCGCCGGCTCGGGGTCGGGCGGGCTCTCGTGCGCCACACCTGGGGCTGGCTGTACGACCCGCGGGAGGGCAACCGCAAGCTGCTCGAGGATATCCGCGGCCGCGAGGGATGGTTCCCCTGTTTCGCCGCGTCCCCGCTGCCGGAGGACATCGGCGCGTTGGACGACTTCCTCGCCCTCATGCGTCACCGCGGCGGCGCCGCGGTGAGCCTGTACCCTCACTCGCAGCACTTCAGCCTCAGCCGTTGGGGCGCCGGCGAACTGCTCGACGCATTGTCGGGGGCGCGCATCCCCCTGCTGCTCGAGCTTCAGGAGACCACCTGGGAGGAAGTAGCGGATGTCCTGGCGGGGTGGCCGGCCCTGCCGGTGGTTGTGACCCGCACAGGCTACCGCGTCCTGCGCTACTTGCTGCCCCTCTTGCGCCGGTACCCCAACCTCCATGTGGACACGGCATATCTGGGCGACAACCTGGCCTTGGAGTACCTGGTGGGCTCATTCGGAGCGGAGCGGATCCTCTTCGGCACCGGCACCCCGCAGGTGGATGGCGCCGGGGCGGTGGCCCGCATCAGCATGAGCTCCCTCTCCGACCAGGATAAGCAGCAGATCGCGGCGGGCAACGCCGAGCGGCTGTTGGCCATCGCCGACCCGTGCCGGATCGCTTAGGGGGCATGTATGAGCAGCTACGAGATCGCTAACGCCGTTCGCCAAGGACGCTCCCTCGCGGGCGTCTGCCCCATCGTCGATCTCCATGGCCACGCCGGGCCCTACCGCGAGTTCCTCGTGCTGGGCGGCGATCCGGACGCTATGGTCGCCGTGATGGATCGGGTGGGCATGGAGGCGCTCATGGTGGCGCCGCACATCGCCATCGGTCCGTCCGCTCGCGACGGCAATGACATTGCTCTGGACATGGTCCGCCGCTACCCAGGGCGGTTCTACGGATACGCGGTGCCCTACCCCCATGAGCCCGAGAAAGCCGGCGACGAACTCCGCCGTGCGCTGGACGCGGGCCTGACCGCCATCAAGCTGCACCCCGGAATGCACCAGTACCGCATTGTGGATCCCGGCTACAAGGTGGCCTTCGACGTGGCGGCGGAGCGGGGAACCTTCATCCTAATCCACACTTGGAAGAGCGACCCGCTGTGCAGCACTGCCATGCTTGCCGACCTAGCCCGCGAGTACCCTACCGTGCCCGTATTGATGGGCCACTCTGGCGGTGGCCCGGCCGGCTTCCCCGAGTTCATCGAGTTGGCCCGTACCCACTCCAGTCTGTACCTGGACACGACCTGCTCCTACATGTTCGGCGCCTGGCTGCGCCGTATGGTCGAGGGAGCCGGAGTCGAAAAGGTGGTCTACGGGTCGGACCTCCCCTTCATCGATGTTCGGTACGGTCTGGGTAAGGTAGCACTGTCGGGCCTTGATGACGACAATCTGCGGGCGGTGCTGCGCGACAACGGCCGCCGGCTGCTTCGCGGGGCGGGCGTCAATCTGTAGTTAGGCGGGAGACTGTCCTATGAGCAAGCCGGTTGTACTTGTCTACGGACCCATACACAGCGAGGGCACGAAGGTCCTGGAGGGGAAGGCCGATATCCGGCTCTCCGACAAGACCGATACAGCCTCCATCGTGGCGGCGGCGCGTGATGTGGATGGGATTGTGATGCGCGCCTTCGGTCAGTTCGGGGTTGAGGTGATGGATGCCGCCCCGAAGCTGAAGGTGATCGGCCGGCACGGCGTCGGCGTCGACAACGTGGATGTCGAGGCGGCCACTGCCCGGGGCATCTGGGTAGTGAACACGCCGGACGCCGTCACTCAGTCGGTGGCGGAGCATGTGATCGCCCTGATGCTGGGGCTGATACGCCGCCTAGCGGAGTCCGACCGCGCAATGCGCTCCGGGCACTGGTCTTTCCGCAATGAGCTCAGGGGCTTCGAGTTGCCCGGCAAGACCCTCGGGGTGGTGGGAATGGGCCGCATCGGCTTCCGGACGGCACGGATCTGCCGGCTGGGCTTCGATATGGAGATCCTCTATTCCGATGTCCATCCTTCTACGCGGGCAGAGGAGCAGCTTGGGGCAAGGAAAGTCGAGTTGGCTGAGCTACTCGTGAGCAGCGACGTCGTCACCCTTCACACCCCCTACCTGCCCGAGACCCACCACCTGATCAACGAGGAGACGTTGCGGCTAATGAAGCCGTCCGCGATCCTGATCAACGTCGCCCGAGGAAAGGTGGTAGATCAGGCAGCGCTGTACTGCGCCCTATCCCAGGGGCGGATTGCGGGAGCCGGTCTGGACGTCTTCGAGGAAGAGCCCACTACGTCCGACAACCCTCTTTTCACCCTGCAGAACGTCCTCCTCACTCCCCATGCCGCCACGTCGACCACTGAGTCGCTCATCGGCATGTCGCTGGTCACGAAGGACGTGCTCGCCGTCCTGCAGGGGCGCGAACCCGCGAATCCGGTCAATCGTCCGCAGAGCCCGAGGCATTAGGAGTCAGCGGGATAGCAGGGAAGGGGCCCTCAGGGCCCATTAGCTCCAACCTAGTGCGACGATATCCACTTGATGCGCCTGAGGCCCGGAACCTAACCCCCCAACCCCCCTTCCCTGGGAAGGAAAGGGGGCCGGAAGCCCCGCCGGCGCCGAAGAGGCCGATTTCGGTTCCCCCTTCCCGCGTAGGGAAGGGGAGCAGTGGTTTCGCTCTCTGAAACCACGAGCGCGGGTTAGATCAGTCGCCCAGGGCGCGAAGAGGCCCTCCAGGCTGGATCAGTTGGAGCAGATGGCTGAGGGCCCCCTTCGCCTTTCAGGATCAGTGCGGCCTAGTAGTTCTCGAGGTAGCGGTCCAGCTCCCACTGGCTGACGCGCGTCCGGTACTGGTCCCACTCCTGGCGCTTGGCCTCGACAAGGCGGCCGAAAGTGTGGCTGCCGAGCGCCTCTTCCACCAACGGATCGGTCAATGCCAAGTCGATGGCCTCACCCAGCGACCCGGGCAGAGTGTCCACCTTGCGGGCGGCGAGCGACGCCTTGTCGAGGCGGTACATGTCCTCCTCGATGGGAGCCGGCGGCGTCATGCCCTTGTCCATGCCATCCAGGCCCGCGGCGAGGGCCACGGCGAAGGCCAGGTACGGGTTGCAGCTCGTGTCCGGGCATCGAAGCTCAAGCCGGGTGGCCTGCGGCTTGCCCTTGGCGACGCGGGGGACCCGAATGAGCGCTGAGCGGTTCGTCCGTCCCCAGAACACGTAAACGGGTGCTTCATAGCCCGGCACCAGGCGCTTATAGCTGTTCACGGTGGGCGCCAGCACCAGGCACATCGCCCGGGCGTGAGCCAGTTGCCCGGCGATGAAGGACAGCGCCATGTCAGACAGCCCATACTGGGCCGAGTCGTCGCTGAAGGCATTGCTGCCGTCGCTGACGCGCGCCAGGCTCTGGTGCACGTGCATCCCCGATCCGCAGATCCCGTACACCGGCTTGGGCATGAACGTGGCATGAAGGCCGTTCTTCTTGGCAACCGACTTCAGCGCGTACTTGAAGGTCATGGCGTAGTCGGCGCTGGCTAGGGCGTTGCCGTAGTGGAAGTCGATCTCATGCTGGCCGACAGCCACCTCGTGGTGGCTGGCCTCGACCTCGATGCCGAAAGCCTGGAGGGCATTGACCATGTCCTTGCGGACGTGGATGGCCTGGTCCGTGCTCAGGTCGAAGTAACCGCCGTGATCGTGATGGTTGAGTACAACGCGCCCGTCGGCGTCAAGCGGAAAGAGGAAGAACTCCAACTCCGGCCCGGTGTTGAAGACAAGGCCCTTCTCCTGCACTCGAGCCATGACTCGTTTGAGGATGCCGCGCGGGTCGCCCCGGAAGGGTTCGCCGTTGGGTGAGTACACATCGCAGATGATGCGTGCCGTCCTGGTCCCCTCGGACTGCGACCAGGGCACCGGGTTGAAGGTGTCGGCGTCGGGCACGAGATACATGTCGCTCTCAGCTACGCGGGCAAAACCCTCGATCGAAGAGCCGTCGAACCACACGCCGTTGGCGAGAGCGTTCTCAAGACGCCCAACTGGGATTGTCACCGCCTTGACGATGCCCATCAGATCGGTGAACTGCAGATGGACGAAATCCGTGCCCGTTGCCTTGGCTCTTTCTAGTATCTCCAGTTTCTTGTGGTCGAGACCGGTGTCCATGTCCAGTTCCTCCTCTGCTGGGATCCGCCGGAAGGCCCTCTCCACCAAAAAGAGAGGGAGGGAGACCAGTTGGCTCTCACAGCCATGGTCCCCCTCCTCGAAGGGCCGCATCCCCACTGCGGGAGAGTGTAGTGCTACGTCCTGGCGCCGGCAAACTAGGCACGTGTGAGTGGGGCCAAGCTGGCAAGCAGTCTCTTGATGCCCTTACCCTCAAACGCCACCGTAACTTCGGCGTCGTCGCTGGTGGCCTCGAACTTGATGACCGTGCCCTTCCCGAACTTAGGGTGAGTCACGGACTCGCCTACGCTATAGGAGACGACGACAGCCGGCCGCGACACCGGTTCGGCCCGCTCTCCGGCGATGGGCGAAGGACGAGTGCCCATCGTGGAGGGACTCATGGGCTTAGCGCGCGGCGAACTGCGACCCGGCTGGGGCACTGCCTGAGCCGCCGCTGCAGCAGCGGCCGAGGTCACTTCCGTCGGAATCTCCTTGAGGAAGCGCGAGGGCAGCGCGATGTCGGACTGCCCGTACATCCGGCTCGTGGCCGAGTGGAGCAGGTAGAGCCGCTTCATAGCCCGCGTCATGCCCACGTAGCAGAGGCGCCGCTCCTCCTCCAATTCGTCAGGTTCCTCGAGCGCTCGGCTGTGCGGCAGCACGCCCTCCTGCATGCCCACCATGAACACCACCGGGAACTCCAGCCCTTTGGCCGTGTGCAGAGTGAGTAGCACGGGCGCATCTACCTGCTCCTCGAGCTCATCGACGTCGGCCACTAGGGCCACCTCGTCCAGGAAGCGCGCCAGTTCCTCGCGGCCAGGCTGGAAGTGCTCGGCCGCCGCTCCCCGCAGTTCCTGCACATTGGCGAGACGCTCGTCGGCTTCCGGCCCGGTGGTTAGCAGATAAGCTCCGTAGCCCCACTCCCCCACGACGGCGTCGATCAGCTCGGCGACCGTGGACTCCTCCGCACGGCGGATTATCCCCTGCCAGGTCTCCAAGAAGTCGATGAGGGACCGCCGCGCCCGACCGGTGAGGCCGGCGCCCGCCTCGTGGTCGTCGCGAAGCACGGCGATGGCTTCGTAGGGGCCGAGGAGCCGCCTGTCCGCCATCTGCCGCAGATGCCCAAGGCTGACGTCGCCGAGGCCTCTAGGCGGCACGTTGATCACCCGATCGAACGCCACCCAGTCATTGTGCGTCGATACTAGGCGGAGGTACGACAGTATGTCTTTGATCTCCCGCCTTTGGTAGAAGCGGGTCCCGCCGAGCAGCCGGTACGGGAGGTGGCGTCGCATGAATGCCTCTTCCAGCGCCCGCGACTGCGAGTTCATGCGATACATCACGGCGAAGTCGCCTAGGCGATATTCCTCGGTCGACACGAGCCGCTCGATCTCGGCCACCACGGCGTCGGCTTCCTCATCAGGCCCGCTGGCCCGGTACACGACGACAGGCTCGCCGGCACCGTTCGCTGCCTGGAGGTCTTTGTGCACCCGCCGCAGGTTGCGCGAGATGACCGACTTGGCGGCATCGAGGATGGTCTGGCTGGAACGATAGTTGCGCTCCAACAGAAGCGTCCGCACCGAGGGGTAGTCCTCGCGCACGCGGGCCAGGTTGCGGTAGTCGGCCCCGCGCCAGCCGTAGATCGACTGGTCCTCGTCGCCGACGAGGAAGAGGTCGGTAGTCTGGTCACTGAGCAGACGCACCAGGCGGTACTGCGGGAGGTTGGTGTCCTGGAACTCGTCAACCAGCACATGCCGGTACCGGCGCCGGTAGCGTGCCAGCACCTCAGGGTTCTGGTCCAGCCCCCGCACCGTCTCCAGCAGGAGGTCGTCGAAGTCAAGCGCCTGGTTCGCCTTGAGCGCCGCCTGATAGGCCTCGTAGGCACGCCCTACAACCTCGTGCCAGTAGCTGGGCGGGCGATAGTCCGAGGGCCCGATCATGTCGCTCTTGGCCCTGGAGATCTCCGCCAGGACTGAAGCGGGACGGTACTGCTTGTCATCGACATTCAGCGTCTTGAGCACCCGCTTGACGAGGGCCATCTGGTCGTCGCGGTCGTAGATGGTGAAGTTGCGGTCCAGGCCGAAGGCCTCAGCTTCTCGCCGCAGGACACGGGTGCACACCGAGTGGAAGGTGCCGAGGGTCACTTCGGCGGCCGCGTTCCCCAGAAGGCGATTCAGCCGAGTGCGCATCTCCCGCGCGGCCTTGTTGGTGAAGGTCACCGCCAGAATCGACCGCGGCGCCGCTCCGTCTCGTTCGATGAGGCAGGCGATCCTTTGGGTCAGCACTCTCGTCTTGCCGCTTCCCGGGCCGGCCAGGACCAACGTGGTACCCACCGGGCACGATACCGCCGCCAACTGCTGTTCGTTTAGACCCTCGAGCGCCGTAGTCTCCTGCACTAATGCTCCCCGTCCTCCCACTGCCCGACGCTGGCTCAGACCCATCAAGCTACCATCGCCGCCGGTCCCGGGCAAGGACACAGCGTGCTCCCAGGCCTTGCCCGACGAGGAAGCGTCGGGTAAAATGTCCGGGTTCCTGCCCCCATCGTCTAGAGGCCTAGGACACCGCCCTTTCAAGGCGGCGACACCGATTCGAATTCGGTTGGGGGCACTATCTATACGCGAGTCGATAGCCTGGAAAACTGCTAGGCGCCGTGCGTAGGAGCCACCATACCTGGGTGGTTGCCAGGCACAAAGAGAGGGCCGCCCGGATGAGGGCGGCCCTCTCTTTGTCCCGCTAGCGCCGGCGCCTGGAGTTCAAGCTAGCAGCACTCCCGTCGCCACGCGGCACGAGCAGCGCATTGCCCATCCGCCGGCGGGATTGGGCCGAGGCCGCAAGGAGGACGCAGAACCGCAATGCGTGTACCGAGCTTAGGGACACGCTAGCACACATCCAACCTTGGACAATGATCTATCTGGGCTAGGTCCCCGGTCCCACCGGCACTGCGGTCCTGATCGCTCAGTGTAGTTGCGGTACCGAGAGCGCGGGCCAACTCCCTCTCGGCAGGTCGATGCCACCCGCGTATGTGGCGCCTAGCACAAGCGCTCGTGAGAGCACACCCGAGCTACGCAGGCCCCATCCCCCGTATCAGCTCTACATACCGCATAAAAGACGGGAAGGAGATGTCGGGCAGAATCATGTCGTCAATCGCCGGGATGTAGCCACCCTGCTCCATTAGGTACGGGACCTTCCCCATCACCTCGTGTGTCACCGCATCCGGCCCATCCATTAGTGCCTGTCGTGAGATATTGCCGTACAACAGGACGTCACGCCCGTACTCACGACGAAGCTTGGCCGCATCCATGCCCGCGGCCACCTCTAGGGGACCAAACAGGTTGAAGCCGGTATCGAGGAGGACCGGAATGAGGGGCTCGATATTGCCGCTCGTGTAGAACGAAAACACCTTCACGCCCCGGCTTCGGAAGTGCTCGATCACACGGCTCACGTAAGGCTTCCAGAACCTACGATAGGTCTCCGGACCAATGAGGCTGGACGTCTTGTACGCCAGACCGTCCTCATTCAGGACCACATAGTCGATGGGAAGAGTCTCCACCACCGGTCCCCACAGGCGAATAGCGAAGTCCGCCCAAAAGTCGAAGATGTCGTGAACGAAGGCGGGTTCGTCGTGGAGCACCTCAAGGAACCGCTCCAGGCCGAGCATGTATCCGTTCTTCGGTCCACGCCCGGGGCCCCACATCATGCTAAGGCCTAGCGGGCTACCGCCACGTCGGTAGGCATCCAGCAGCTCCGGGCTCCAACTCAACGGCAGCCGCCGGATGTCGGTCGGATCATAGCGGCGCTTCATCTCCTGCCAGTCCGCGCGCGTCTCCACGGAGCCCTTCGTGTAGACATAGACGATAGGGGAGACAGCCTGGGCCTTGAGCCGGCGCACTGTGAATCCGTACTCGTCTATGTAGGTGGTCCACTCCTCATCGGACGAGACGGTTCTCTCTACGAAAGCGGGAATCGGGCCGGTGTAGATGGGTATGAACGTGTTGGCATCAAATCCGACGTACTCCCGAATGTCCCTGCCCCATGGGAAACCCTCGGTACACCAACGGCGAATGGCTTGTTCAGTGAAGCCTTCTAGATCCCACAGTGGGACTCGGTCAGGTGGCCGGAACTGGCTGATAGCGCGAAACCGTTCCCGTGAGGACATGCTCATACTAGACTCGCTCCTTTCTGCGGGCGACTCGCCCCGGCTAACTGCGTACTCCAGCGGAGAATCGCGTATTGGTCTCTATGGGAGGCCTAAGTGCCTCGCCAAGAAGTCGAGACACTCTATCCCGCGAGCCACGTGCGCACCCTCGTGCTCGAAGTATCCGATCCGGTCCTCGATACCCAGCCGACGGTAGTGTTCACGCGCATCCTCGTAGGCGGCGCGTGAGGCCTCGAACCATACCGCACCGTCGCGTCGCCCCGTCTCGGCCGCGAAGGCACGGGGACAAATGAGGCTCACGAGATCGGAGTCGTCGAAGTACTTCAGCCAGCCGGCGAAGAACTTGTCCTCCTCGAAGCTCTTGACGTACGGCGTCCGGGGGTAGTCATAGTCGATCATCTTGCCGATTCGGCGCTGGAAGAACGCCGACGACACGCTCACCTTGATACGCGTATCCACCGCCGGTAGAAACAGTGCACTCTGGCCGCCCTGGCTGAGTCCGTAGAAGCCGACGCGGTCCGCGTCCACCTCCGAAAGGGAGGTGACATAGTCCAGAAGGCGGGAGGTGCACATGAACTCAGTTCCGATCAGCCGCTCTCCGATGAGGTAGGCCTTGCGATACAGCTGCGTGCGGGCGCGAGCCCACTCCTCCGTACCGAGGGCCGGAACGTACTGCGCGCTCCCTTCAAGCGTCCCAAAGCCGCCGACCATGTGGGGGGCGAGAACCGCGAAGCCACGCTCCGCCAGACGTATCCCCATACGGTGGTAGCTGTAATCCGCCTTGATGGCGTCGTGAACGAAGCCGCAGGCCTCCTCCGGCGTGCCACAGAGCCCATGCTGGGCCACGACCAGCGAGTGCGGACCAGCACCGTGAGGAGTCAGAAAGAGAGCATCCTCCCACACGTCGGGTAGGACCTGCAGCCACAATCGACGCACTGAGTAGCTGTCGGTGTCGAAGAGGTCCTCCCACCGAGGACTAGGGTCACAGTCCGGCTGGCCCCCATAGCCGATCATGGCCGCGAAGCGAGCACGCATCGGCTCTATCGAACGCTCATACTCCGGGATGCTGGAGTAGCGCCGCTCCCAGCGCTCCTCCCTAGATGCGAACGCCTGATAGCAGCGGCGAGTGAAGTAGGCGTCGAAGCCCTCGTACAGGCGCCTGCGCCTCTCGTCAATGTCGGAATACTCGATCAGCGGATCGCTCGGCATACCCTACCCCCATCCGACTACTTCGCTCGCTGCTGCTCAACCCGCATCCATC
Organism: Anaerolineae bacterium; assembly: GCA_040768685.1. Taxonomy (GTDB): domain Bacteria; phylum Chloroflexota; class Anaerolineae; order DRVO01; family DRVO01; genus Ch71. The sequence continues at coordinate 1,069,749 of JAXGMM010000001.1, read as the reverse complement.
GGACACAGCCGTCACGGTCGCCCGGTCCTGAGGCGCTGGGTTCCTCTCACTGTGGCCGATCAGCCGTAGCGGCCGTACTTCCTTACGCACTCCATCAGCCACGAGTACGAGCAGAAGCTCACCCCCGGTGGCACGGAGTGGTCGATGTGGTACATGTACCCACCGCCCTGCTTCGCAAACCCGACCTTCGACCGTACCTCGTCCTCAATGGCGTCCCGATTGCCCTCGGCGACAATGTCGGCGCTGATATTGCCGAAGAACGCGATATCGTGACCGTAGAGCCTCCTATACTCGCGCACGTCGTTTCCCGCGCGCGCCTCCAGGGGCTGCACGCAATCGACTCCGGCCTCGATGAGCAGCGGAATAAGCTCCGAGACGTTGCCATCGCAGTGGAAGATCACCTTGAGGCCCGCGGCATGGCAACGGTCGGAGATGCGGCGCTGGCGCGAGAGCAGGTGGCGGCGGTAGACGCGTGGGGAGAACAGCATCCCATTGCGGTAACACAGGTCGCTGAAGAACCACAGTGCGTCCACGGCGACACCCTGACGCACCGTCTCGTCCACCATCCCAAGCACGAACTCCGTCACGGTGTCCAGAACGTGCTCCAGGAACTCCGGCTCCTCAAGCATGGCGGGCAGGGCTCTCTCCACACCCAGGGTTCGGATGAAGAACCACATAGGTTCGACGGGCGATATCACCACGTACTCGCCGCGTGCCTGAGCCGCATTCGCCTGGAAAACCGCGTCTCTCGCCAGTCGCGCCGGCCCCGCCTGAAGACGATCTGCTACTTCGAGCCACTCCTTGAACGAGCCTATCCGCCAGCCCACCTCCGCCGGAGGAGCGTACGAGCGCTTCCAGCTCTTCATCAGGACGCCGTCGGCGTTCCACTCCAAGCAGTAGGTCTCAGTCTCTTCCTGAACCAGTGTGGGCAATTGGAGGGTGGAGTCGATATCCACTGTGGCGATGCGATCGAGTCCGAAGAAGTCCCGCGGGTCTGACCCGTGAGGCAAGCCCTCTCCCTCCCAACGATGGAGTGTCTCGGGCCAGTAGGAGATGTCCAGCATCGGCACGCGATCCGCTTCCAGGTGGGCGAGAGCCCGGGCTATGCGTTCTCGGCCGGTCATCGACTCATCCGTACCACAATGATGGGCTTGAGAAACGGGGGCAGGCAACCTACTGCCTGCCCCCTGGCCTCGTATCGACAGGAGTGCCCTACTTACCTAGCTGTGCTTGGCATTCCACTCGTCGAGGACCTTCTGAGCTGCCTCGTTGACCTCATCCAGCATAGCGTCCAGCGGCATCTGCACCTCGCCGTTGAGCACGCTGGGCCACAGCTGATTGAAGTGCTCGAGCATCTTGTTAGACTCAGGATGGTTCATCAGAGGCACGCCGATCTCGAAGGCGTTGAGATAGTTGTCGATGTGCTTCGGCGGCACATCCCGTCGCAGGTACTTGTCACTCTGGGCCACGGACTTCACACCGGGGACCACATTGGCGTCCAGAGCCGCCTGGTCTAGCTGGGTCGTGCAGAACCAGTAGATGAAGTCCCACGACGCCTGCACCTGCTGCGTGCTACCGACAATCGCGAACTCCTCGGGCCATACCACGGCGTGTCGCCAGCTCTCGCCGCCGCTCTCCATGCTCGGAATCGGAACGATGTCCCACTCGAAGTCGGTGACGTCGTTGCGGAAGGTGGGAACCATCCAGGTATAGCCCCACATGTTTCCGACTAGGCCGGATGAGAAGTGCGGCAGTGTGCGCATCTCACTGACCACATCCGGGGGCACGGCGATCTTGTATTCGTTTACCAGGTCATAGTAGGTCTGGAGAGTGGCCAGACGCTTGGGGCTGTTGAGGTCCATCTGCAGCCACTGATCATCCTTCGAGCCCATGTCGCCGCCCATACCGACCAGCCAGAATAGCGAGTACGCCTCGCTTAGGGTAGCTGCGTACTGTTTCAGCTCGGGCTTGGTCATGGCGGGGCCAGACGCGATCAGGTCAGCGTATGTCCAGTTGCCATCGTATGCCGGGGTGACCCCAGCTTCGCCGTAAATGCGCTCGTTGACAGCAACCACGGTCGGCCCTGTGATGCCGATGGGCAGCGAATGGAGCTTGCCCCCCCACGTGAGGCAGGTAAGCGCGACCTCCCAGAAGATGCTCATATCGACGCTGTTGGACGCGATCAAGTCATCAAGCGGCATGAAGACCCCTTCGACTGCCCACCGCGCCCAGCCGAAACCATGCCACGCGATATCGGGTGGAGTACCGCCAGCTATGGCGACCGTGAGCTTCTCATCGGGATCGGTGTTGTACATCGGCTCTATCTCGATCTCAGGGAACGCCTCCATATACGCTGCGAAGGCGCTCTCTCCCCACCGCGACTTAGCCGGTGTGTACTGCGGCCATTCGACCACGAGCTTAACTTTCGCGCCCGCTGCGGCAGGCTGCGCGGCCGTGGCGGCTGCGGTGGCCTGTGGTTGCTGCTCAGTGGCGGGGGTAACCGCACCGGTACAGCCGGCCAGAAGTGCGGCAGCTCCGGCAGCAGCAGTACCCTTGAGAACCATACGTCGAGTGATCAGCTTGCTTGACATTCCTTGCCTCCTCGTTCCGCCAGTGTGGGTCGGTTCCCGACCTGATGTCGGCCAGCCAACGTTGCCTCTAGAGTCCAGCTGCTCCTATAGCTCATCTGGGCTCTAGCCTTTGATCCCCGTCATCACCATTCCTTCGATGAAGTAGCGCTGAAACAAGAAGAAGATGATCAACGGCGGGAGGGCCACCATGAGCGTGCCCGCCATCAGGTAACTCCACTCCACGGAGTAAGGTCCTCTGAACCGATAGAGGCCGAGTGCTAGAGTGAAGTTCTCCTGCGAATGCAGGTAGATGAGTGGCCCAAAGAAGTCATTCCAGTGCCCGATGAACAAGAAGATCGCCACTGCTCCGAGGGCCGGACGCATGAGCGGCATCAGGATATTCCAGAAGATGCGGTAGTTGCTGCAGCCGTCGATACGGGCGGCGTCGTCCAGCTCGTACGGGATCGTCATGAGGTACTGCCGGAGGAGGAATATGTAGAAAGCGCCGCCTCCCAAGAACGAAGGCACAATGAGGGGTTTGAGCGTGTTGATCCAGCCCAGGTGGCGGAAGATTATGTAGACTGGGATCATGGTTACATAGCCCGGTAGCATCATGGTGGCCAGAACAACCATGAACCATATGTCGCGGCCGCGAAACCGTAGCCTAGCGAATCCGTACGCGGCCATGGCCGACGATAGGATCGCGCCCACAATGGTGGTGCTGGCGATCAGGGCCGAGTTCTTGAGCAGGGTGGGGAAGTGCATGAGCTCGAATGCTGTTACGTAGTTGCCCCACATCAGCCTGTCTGGAAACCACTTTGGTGGGTAGGCGAACACCTCGGCGTTTGTCTTGACGGAGGAAAGTATCATCCACACAAGCGGCAGTAGGTAGAACGCGGCCCCAATGCATAGGGTCACAAGGGCCAGCAGGAATCGCAGTCTTCGAGCACCGCTCATGCTGCTTACCGACGTGGGGCCCCGGTCGCTGCGGCGCGGTTCATGGCCGGTAGTTGGAGCTTGCGGCATTGTGGTCATCTACCTTCTCCCTCCGCGCAGGGATGACTCATAGTGGACCCACGCCGGCGAGCTCCGGAAGATCAGCGCTGTGAAGGCCATGATGATGAGGAACAGCACCCACGCCATGGCCGATGCATACCCCATCTCGAACCACTGGAACGCGTTCTGATACAGGTAGAGCACGTAGAACATCGTGGAGTAGTTGGGCCCACCGGCTGTCATGATGAACGCCTGCGTGAATGTCTGCAGGGCTCCGATAACACCCATCACCAGGCTGAAGAATATCGTCGGTGTGAGCTGAGGCAGTGTAACGAAGCGAAACTCCTGCATGGTGGTGGCGCCATCAATACGCGCCGCCTCATAGAGGTGGGAGGGGATGTTTTGTAGGCCTGCGAGGAAGATGATGATGCTTCCACCAATTGTCCAGAGGCTCATGAACACCAGTGCCCATAGGGCCCATCTCTGGCTGGTCAGCCACTTGATCGGGCCCAGGCCCACCTGCTCAAGCAGGTAGTTCAGAAGCCCGTAGGTGTTGCTGAACAACAGCATCCATATCAGCGAGACTGCCACGCCCCCCAGAATGGTAGGAAGGTAGTAGATGGTGCGAAAGACCAGGATTCCCTTCACCCGGAAGTTCAACAGCATGGCCACTCCCAGAGCAAGCACCATTGAGAGCGGGATGCTGGCGCTCGAGTATGTGAAGGTCACTCGCAGGGACTTGGGGAAGAGAGGGTCGCGTACCAGCTCGGCGTAGTTGGCCAGGCCGACGAACTGCGGCGGACTGAGTAGCGGATAGTTGCAGAGGCTGTAGTACAGCGACGCGATCATCGGCCCAAGGGTGAGGCCAAGAAACCCAACAAGCCACGGGAGAATGAAGATGTAGCCATCCAGATTCTCGCGTGCCTCGGAGCTGAGGCGCGTCCACCTGCGCTGTCTTGCGGACTCGACGAGACCCAAACCAACCCCCTCTGTGATTGAGCTGTCCTGCGACCGGGAGGCGCCGGCGACGGCCAAAGGGGCTCACGGGCGAGCATCGCACCGAAAGCAGCTACCGCGCAGACCGGACTAGGCAAAGCACAGATTCACGCTATTATTGTACGTAATGGTTCAGGCCTCTGGAATGTCATCTGGCTGACATCTGGGTGCCAGGCTGCCAAGGTCAAGGTCATCACGCCCCGCTCTTGCGCCCACTCGCTGCCCACGGAGAGCTCCGGCATATGGAGCGGATGGGGACGAAACGTGAATCTGGACACAGAAGCCGCGCGCTGGCTACTCGCGCACATCAACGACAACTCGGCGCTGAGCAGCGCCAACCTGTTCATCAGCCTACCTGGTTTCGGCGGGGGAGAGCCTCTTGCCCGTGCGGACAGGCTGCGTGCGGCGATTCTGGACAGTATCGAGTTTCTGCGTCCTCCCAGAGGGTCGAGCATCCGAAGCCCAGAGGCGCGGACGCATACTGCGCTCTGGCTTCGTTACGTGGAAGGCATGACGGTTGAGGAAGTCAGCGTCGAGATGAACCTCAGCGAGCGGCAGCTGCACCGGGAGCTTCGCGCCGCCGAATCCAAGCTTGCGGCAGTCCTCTCCGAACTCCTGGGCAACTTGCCTGGAGGCCAGGACACGCGCACAGGCCAGAACCTCGATGTGGTGGTAGAAGCACAGCCGATGCTGCTTCACCTCAAGACAGCGATAGCGGCGGCGGTCGCCACGGTCGAGCCGCTGGCCGTCAGCCTCGGCAGGATACCGGCAATCAGTGGTGACTTGGGCGAGGACCGCCTGTTCGTCGATGAGGGCGTGCTCCACCAAGTGCTCACGCAGATCCTTAGTATGGCTATTCAACACTCAGCGTCTTCCGACGTCCAAGTGAAGCTGGCGGCCAAAGCGGGAGTTGCGGAGGTACAGGTGGGGCCGATCGAGCGTTCAGGCCTGCTTGGATCGGGGGCTCTTGGAGACCTTGAGAGGCTCGCCGCCTCGGTGGGCATGTCGGTCTCCACGAGCGAGGAACAGCGGGCTCTGACCGTGTGTCTAGACGTGCCTCTTCGTCAGCCGAAGGTCGTGCTCGTGGTTGAGGATAGCGCGGCGGCGGTAGAGCTCTACAGGCGTTGCCTTGAGCCCAGCGGCGAGTGGCAGGTCGTTGAGGTCTCTGATCCCAAGCTTGCCTATGATGTCGCGCGCAAGGTCCAGCCGGCTCTGATCTTGCTTGACCTGCTTATGCCCAGCACCGATGGTTGGACCGTCCTCAACATGCTTCGCGCACGTGATGACACGTTCGAGATTCCAGTCATAGTGTGTTCCGTCTTCCAGGACCCGCTTCTAGCGGAGGCTTTGGGCGCCACAGCGCATCTCAGGAAACCGATCTCGCAGGCGGACCTTATGGCGGCACTGACCCGGTACGCGCGCTGACGACGTAGTCGCTCCGTACCGTCTGCAGCAATGATCGGAGCACTGTGAGCGCCTCCGAGTCCCTCATTCCACTGCGCTTCGCCAGCTGAATCCACGACACGCGGCCGTCCTCCAGAAAACCATTGGCTCCCGATACAGCTACAATTGGGATGTCCGCGAGTCTCGTGTCTCGCCTGATTGACTCTGCTAGAGCCGCACCGGTCATCGGCTGCATCACTATGTCCACTAGGACCAAGTCAACGGGATACTCCCTAATCCGCTCCAGTGCCTCAGCGCCATCGTAGGCCCACCGCACGGTCAGTGCCGGGTTCCAGGCCTGCAGCATGCGGCGGACCAGCTGCACGAAAGCACGGTCATCGTCGACTACCAGCACTGATCCTTTCACGGTGTACTTGCCGATCACGCGGACCAGAGACTCTGCCTCGACGGGCTTGGAGATGAGCTCGTTGAACGGGCCGACAGGCGAGCCGGCCATCCCGCCACTCAGACTGGTAGCCACCACACAGACTTCGGGTGAAAGGAGCTCAGCGAGATCCTCCGCATAGCGTTGGATCACTCCCTCTGGGCCCTCCACGATCACTGCTCTGGGATGCAGCCGCTCGACAAGCTCCAGAGCATTGGACTCGCCGTCCGCCTCGACAACCTCGAACCCATCCAAGTGCCGGCGCAGCAGATCATAGGCCCGGGAATTGCCGGATGCGTTCAATACCAGAACCGGACCGGCGTGGACGGTCACTGACGGCGAGACGGAGCTTCCGATCAGCTTGGACACTTGCTTGGCGCCCAGCGGCAGAGTGAAGTGGAACCGCGACCCATGGCCAATGTCGCTCTCAGCCCAAATGCGCCCACCGTGCAGCTGGACGAAGCGCCGCGCGATGGCCAGGCCGAGACCCTTTCCGCCCCGCTGACGAGGGTCCTCAGCACGGTGGAACTCCCGGAAGACCATCTCGAGCTCGTGCTCGGCTATTCCCACCCCGGTGTCTGAGACTGTGACTTGGATCTCATCGTCGCGGCGTACTGCCGAGATCGTCACAGTCCCGTCATCAGTGAAACGGACGGCGTTCGTGAGTAGATTCAGGAGCACCTGACGAATCCTGGTACGATCCAGGTACACCGGCGGCAGGTCGTCCGGAAGCTCCAGCTGCAGGGACACGGCTTTGCCGTCAGTCAGCCTATCAGCAAGCTCGACAGTCTCGGCTACCACAGCGGTGAGATCGCTCATTTCGCGAGTGACCGGCATCCGCAAGGCATCCACTCGAGCCAACTCCAGAATGTCGTCGACCAGCTCACTTATGTACCGCGCACTCCGCCAGATCTCCGAGATGTCCCGCCTAAGCACGGGAGGCCAGGTCAGATCCCCATACACCCCCGGGGTGCGGTACAGAATGTCCGCGAATCCGAGGATTATGTTCAGCGGAGTGCGCAACTCGTGGCTAACATTGGCAGCGAACTCCTCCTTCAGCCGCCGCGCCTCTTCCGCGTCTTGGTGCGCCTCGGCCAGCTCCCGATTGGTGCGCTCAAGGAGCTGGTAGGCCACCTGGAGTGCACTCAGTGCCTTGTTGAGCTCGCCCTGGCGATCTCGAAGCTGCTCCGCCAGGTCGATGGCCTCAGCGCTCTGGCGCCACGACCACTCGAGGACATTCTCTCTTGGCCTAACCACCGCCATCACCACCAGCAGCACGAGCACCACCCCGGCAATGACCACCAGATCGGGACCGCGCGGTTCGAGGGGCGATAGGAGAATGGCCATTCCTGTCACGATGAGGCCGGAGCCGGTGCCCACTACGCCGAATGCCACTACCCCGGGCAGAATCAGGAGAGGCACGAGACCCTCGACGGGAAAAGCGCTGGACCCTTCAGCCGCCGCGACAAGGCAGCCGGCAAGCAGAAGCACACGGGCGAGCCGAGGCCTTGTCTCGTACAGATGGTAGGCAACGATGAACACAGGTATGAGCGCGAACGAGACCAGGACCGGTCTCAGGCTGGGGTCTCGTTGGCCAAGCAACGACCACCAGTAAAACAACGAGGCTAGTGCTAGTAGCGCAGAGACAGCGCGTGTGGACTTGCCGCGAATCTCCCGCTGATTGATCTCTCCGATCCGCCGCATCCTTTGTGCGTTATGTGCGGTCACGGGCAGTACCTCAGCCTGCTGTCTGGTCAAGCATCTCCACGAGCCACGCGAGAGAGGACGATGGTGTGGCCGCCGAGTGCATGCTGTCTTTGCCCAATGATAGCCCAGTTCGGACATGTGGCCGAGAACGCGTCGGCATCGGCCCAGCGACGATCGAGTAGTGTCTCTAGAAGCGGTGGAACGGGTGGTTGACGGGAAGGCCACCGTGTGCTCCTTGAGCTTGTCCGGCTAAGACAGAGCAAGGAGCACACAGTGGCCTGGGAGAGGACCGCAGTGGCTCAGGCTGCGTGCAAGGCACAGGAAGCGGTGCGGCGGTTTGTGCACGACTTGATGGACGAAGACATCACGGCGGTGGTGGGGCGTGGTTTCGCTGAGAGAAACCACTGAGCACGTCGGGATGCGTCACCTCGGTGAACGTGCTTCAATCCCCATCTAACCTCACGGATGGATGCGACGAGCGGCCAGAGCGGGGCAAACCGGTTGCTCAGGTTGTTTCAATCCCCATCCACCCTCACGGATGGATGCGACTCGTTGCGGGTGTGCAGAGCCGCTTGACGCAGCCGCAGGTTTCAATCCCCATCCACCCTCACGGATGGATGCGACCCAATTCCTACAGTCCGTGCGCCCGGCAGTACAAGCGGTTTCAATCCCCATCCACCCTCACGGATGGATGCGACGCTGGCTACGCGGATTGGACCTGATCAGCGGCTCACCGTTTCAATCCCCATCCACCCTCACGGATGGATGCGACCCCGTGTCGCTTGGCGGTGAGCCAGGTGGTAAGCAGTTTCAATCCCCATCCACCCTCACGGATGGATGCGACGCGGACACAATCCGGCTACTGAGGGTACGCGCACAGTTTCAATCCCCATCCACCCTCACGGATGGATGCGACGCGTGTGTGCCTGCGGCAATGCCGGCTGTCCGCGTCCGGGTTTCAATCCCCATCCACCCTCACGGATGGATGCGACAGCGGCACGCCGCGGTTCTCCTCGTCTAGGAGCTCGTTTCAATCCCCATCCACCCTCACGGATGGATGCGACTGGCGACCTGGTGCGAGTGAGCGCCATGTTCAGCCAGTTTCAATCCCCATCCACCCTCACGGATGGATGCGACATTTGATAGCCGGACCTGGTGCGAGTGAGCGCCATGTTCAGCCAGTTTCAATCCCCATCCACCCTCACGGATGGATGCGACATTTGATAGCCGGTGCACCGAAGACCCTCACAATTGTTTCAATCCCCATCCACCCTCACGGATGGATGCGACCTGGGGCACCGGCACCACCGTCATGTCGTCGAGAGTGTTTCAATCCCCATCCACCCTCACGGATGGATGCGACGGTAGGCAGTGTAGGCCGTTGGGTAGGCCGTTATCGGTTTCAATCCCCATCCACCCTCACGGATGGATGCGACTGTGTGCCTGCGGCAATGCCGGCTGTCCGAGTCCGGGTTTCAATCCCCATCCACCCTCACGGATGGATGCGACCGCCCGTGGTGGCGCGGGGCTAGTACGGACTACGAGTTTCAATCCCCATCCACCCTCACGGATGGATGCGACTCCCTGCGCCGGCGTTGCCCTGCGGCACGCGAGGGCGGTTTCAATCCCCATCCACCCTCACGGATGGATGCGACGCCCCACTGGGCGATATCCGGGTAACGCTAGACAGTGTTTCAATCCCCATCCACCCTCACGGATGGATGCGACAAGCGCGGATTGTGACGCACCGGGACAAGGGCAAGTTTCAATCCCCATCCACCCTCACGGATGGATGCGACTGTGTGCCTGCGGCAATGCCGGCTGTCCGAGTCCGGGTTTCAATCCCCATCCACCCTCACGGATGGATGCGACTCGCGAACTACGTTGCCTACCTCACGTTCCTCTGGTTTCAATCCCCATCCACCCTCACGGATGGATGCGACAAGTTCTCGAGGAGCGGCGTCCCGACGTTGATCATGTTTCAATCCCCATCCACCCTCACGGATGGATGCGACGGGCACTACGGGCACCACTACGGGCACTGAGCCGACAGTTTCAATCCCCATCCACCCTCCAAGGGCAAGAAGCACATCCCTTTAGCCCCATTGGTAGCATATTAGCCGGTCCTTTCGGCGCCAAAGGCCCTATTCTCCTTCGCATCATCTCCCGCGGTCCGGCCTGCCAAGCTCCACTAGGCACTATCTGGCCACCGCGGCCCTCTTCCATCGCGCGAACCTCCGCCAATTCCGCTCTTACGTCCGGTTCGCGCGTCACACCACTAGTGGCTTGTCAAGGTCAATCTCCGGCTTCTTGCCCATAACCTGAACATATCGCTCCTTCGGCTCGATCAAGCGGTAGATCCTTAGGCTGTCCTCCTGCAAGTCAATCTCTTCCTTCAGCTCATGCCGCAGCTTCTCCAGTTGGGCCGGGCTGAGACGACACTCGAAGACACTGTTCTGCACTCTCTGCCCGTGTCCCTCGCAGAGCTTGGCCACCCGTCGCAGTCTGCGCCGGCCCGCCTTCGTCTCAGTCGACACATCATAGACAATCAGTACATCAGTATGCTGCACAGTTCGCCTCTGGTGGATGACAGCTTGAGCCGTTACCGATAGAGAAAAGGTGGGTAGTGGCGAATGTCCTTGCGCAGGTACCGCGCCAGCAGCCGCGCCTGAACGTGCGCAATCAAGCCGAGCGGCACTTGTCTGTCCAACACACGGTGAACTACGCGCCTCTCCTTGCGTTCCTGGTAAGCTACCACCACCGTTTTCCGCCCCTTGTCGGTCAACCGCCAACCTCCGCCCGGTTGCTCCTCAAAGTCACCTCTGCCGACCTGACGTCGATTCACGAGCGATAGGGCTAGTCTGTCTGCCAGCACCGGGCGAAACTCCTCCATCAGGTCTAGCGCCAGGGCGGGCCTGCCCGGTCGCAGCGCGTGCAGGTAGCCTACCTGCGGATCCAAGCCAATTGCCTCTAGGGCCGCCTCACATTCAGATCTCACCAGCGCATACAGGAACGATAACAGGCAGTTCATGCGATCCCTAGGTGGTCGCCGCGTCCGTCCTGCTGGAGACATCTCATCGCGATCTACTCGCACCAGGTGCCCAAACGCTCCGAAATAGGCCCTGGCCGCTTCGCCTTCAATGCCACGCACCACCTGAAGGTCCGTCTCCTCTCCCAGACGAACGAGACTACCGGCCAACCGCTCGCTTGCTTCCCCCAACACCGACCTATCCTCAGACGTCAGAGCCTCGCGAGCTCCTCGCAAGACGACCTGCCTGCAGTTCTGAATCTTGGCCGCTACCATCTGCCTCGCAATGACCGCCGACAGAGCCTGGTCAGAGAGGGCTTCGTGCTGTGCACGACGCAGCAGCACGTTGCCTCCTGTGGCGCCGCAGAGCCTGGCCAGGAATCGCCCCCCTCGGCTCATCCACACCAATCCTCTGCCATCGGCCCCACAGCGGTGGATGAGTTGAGGCGTCACGATGACCCTTCCAAAAACCACCAGGCCCTGCAACCGCAGAAGCGGGACCCGTAACCGAGCCTGCCCTTCCACCACCACCTTAACGCAGTCTTGTTCCAGTCTCAGCTGCGTGCCCTGTGTCTGCACGTAGAGCACGTTCATGACTTCGTCCACTGCCTCACCCGTCCTCTTCCATTTCAGGCAGCGCTCCTGCCGTCGGTCGAAACAGCGCCCCTTGGAGTCCCCGGATGACGTTCCCATCCGCCGTGATCTCCGGCATGCAGGCAGTGTGTAGCGAACAGTGGCGACACCGGCGGTCATTGCAGGCTTCCGGCAATCGCTCCGACGCCAGCATTATCCTTACCTGTGAGGCCACTTCCTCGACCCGTCGCCGCAGGGCAGGCACGAATACCACCTCTTTCCGCTGCCGGGAACCACGGTAATACACTGCCCCGGCTGTCACCGGAATGTTCAGCATCTCCTCCAGACATATCGCCTGGGCACAGAGCTGCAGTTCAGCATGTGTTCCCCGATATCGTCCTACCTTGTACTCCACCGGATAGGGACCATCCTCTCGGAACTCAACGACATCTGCCTTGCCCAACAGACCTAGCTTGTGCGACCACAGCGTCATACCCCTCACTACTCGAACGTCCCCGGTGCTCTCCTGCCCCTCCTGGTGCACCTGTTCGTGGGCCATCCTTCCTCGCACGGTGAACTCGTTCTCGTCGAAAGTCCGCTCAAGGTGGATAAGAGCGCATTGCCGCGGGCAGTAGCTGTAGTGCTCCAGGGCCGAGATCAGCACCTGGCTGCCTTCATCCTCCGCCCACTGACTTTTCGATCCGTCGCGCGTCACGCCCCGCCCCCTCCTTTCCGGCAGCGAGGCCGAGTGCAGCCTCGGCCCCGCTGCGCCGTCGCCTGTCCTACCCGACAATCCTCCTGACCGTCACTCCATCCGGGAGGTTCTCAACGTTGACCGTTACCTGGTAGTCCTGGAAAGCTCGCGGCGTCTCCACCTCATTGCGCCGGCACACTCGAACACGCTCGAGGAGTGACTGCGCCGGAGCGTTTCCCAGTTTGCTCTCGTGTGAGAACACGTACAGCCCCCGGCAAGCCATAAATCCCCGCGCCGCCGACCGATCCAGATCCCACATCTGTTGAAGGGCTTGCCAGAACAGCCCTAGGTCCTCATCCGTTACCCCGGTTTTCTCGGCGAAATGCGGGTTGTAGAACCCATAGGCACGGTACAGCCCGTAGGGCACAACTGCCTTCCGACCCATCTCGGTCGTCTTGCCCCCTGCCGCATCCCCGGTGTCCTCGGCGATAGCCACCTCGGCGTCTTCCTGCTTGGTGATCGCCACTCTGGTGATCGACAGGTCCAGGGGCACTATCGGATCCAGCGACCGGGCGAACGTGAGTTGCACTGCACCCCGCACCTGCCCCGCGTTCACCCCTGTCGTCATTACCGCCCCAAACAGCCTGATGTCATAGAAGTTGTCGCACATCCAGGCTCGTGCGGTCTCTACGTCCCCCTTCTTCTGCTTGCTGCCCGTGCTGACCAGCCCGGTCGCGTCATAGGCGCGCTGGTGTTTGCTGTTCAGGGCCTCGCCACTCTGCACGTAGATCTTGAAGCGCCCCTCTCTGCCCCGAGCCGCATCCACGAAGTCTCGCACCTTCCGCTTGAGAGCCACGTCCGTCACCAGCCCCTGCATGGTCTCCGGGTCTACTCTTGGCAGGTTCCCCGCGTCCGGGTCCCCGTTGGGATTCCCATCCGCCACGTCGAACAGGAGCACGAAATCGTGCCTGCGTCCCGCGTCCATATGCACATCCATCGTCCTCATCCCCCTTTCGCCCTGTACCCTTCGGAGCTATTCCGCCTGCTCCAGTTCGTTGCTCGCCTCACCTTGTTTCTGGTCGTCTTGCGGTTGTCGCGCCGCTTTGGCGCGGGCGCGATCGGCCGCCCTCTGGTGGTAGTAGCCAAGGGCGAACAAGCCCTGCTCCTGCAAGGTCAGGGTGCGTGGGAAACTGTCCACCGCCCCCATCACTTCCTCTAGGCTCCGCTGCAGCCCCGCATGCGCTCCCGGACGATCGCGCTCCAGCTTCGCGAGGTGGGCCTGCATGCCCCGGAGCAGGTTCCCAAACACCGACGCCGGCGCCGTAGAGGCAGCCCCGTAGAAACGCTTGACTACTCCGGCTCGCAGCCCGGGAATGGCCAGAGCTTGCGCTCTCTCCATCACCGCCAGCAGCCTTCCGCAGTGATAGGCCGGGTTGGGGTGATCGGTTTCCAGCTTCACCATCGCTCCCTCCTTCAGTTCGCTCTCTCGGCTCTGCATTACCATCTTGATCAAGGCCGCTCTTGCGGCGTCCACATCCTGCTCCGCCCGCGCCCGACGAACCGCCTGGCACAGCAGATCCATGGGCAGAGGCCCCCCACTGAGTGCCGACCGCAGCAGGGCGCGCGCGGTTGTCGGAGGCACCTCGTCTCCTCGCCGGACCGTCGCCGCCGCCAGCCTCCAGAGAGCGAGGGCGGCCGAACTCTCGCCCCATGGATCGACGATCTCCTGCCGGGAGAACCAACCGGCCAGGTTGGCCTTGGCCTCACCCACCGTTGTGTCTATCCAGTCGCGCACGACCGCTCGACCCCCGCTACCGGAGAGCGCCACCGCGTAGAATGACGTGTCATCTACTTCCGGTTGCCTTCTCCCGGTCCGCACCGACTCCAGCAACCCCTTCACCTCCTCCGGCTGAGGCTGCTGCAGGAACTCCAGGAACGAAAACTCCACCTTCTCCCTGGTCCAAAAGACAAACGTGACGTCACCGATCCACGTGTGCTTTGCCGGGTCGGCCAGCAGATCGTTGATCCCCTTGATAAAAGCCTCGCTGCAGTCGGCACAGACTGGCGCTACCAGCGATTCCTTCAGACCGTAGGACTCGAATGCCTCGGCGTTAGCCGAGATGAGGCTGGTCCCCGACGTCTGCCCGCCACGCAACCCCTTGACCTTCTGCTGGAGGCGCTTAAGCACCGGCCGCCGTCGGCCACAGATAAGACACTGCATCACGTCGTCGCCCGGCTCATTCTCCAGCGTCCAGAACTTCTGAACCGAGCGCAGATCCACCGGAAAGGCGCCCGCCACCCTGAAGGTGATGCTGGCGCCGGCATCAAAGTCGGGCGGCAGCTTGAGCTTCTCCAGCGGCTGACTCCGGATGAACCTCAGCACCGCCGTTACGGCGGGTTCATGGGTAGCCTGGGCACAACGGCTCAGCAGATCCAGGTACGCCTGGTGCGCCCGTGCCACCCGTTGCTGGTCCGAACCCTCTCGGCTGAGCCCTAGCGTGTATTCCGCGTTGTCCGACAACAGCAGAGGTCGGATGCCCGACGATCGCTGCACCAGTGGGGCCGCCCTCACCGCACCTCGCCTCGCCCGCCGTTCCCCAGGGTCGGCCGTGTCCGTAGGCTCCGAACTGAGCAACCGGCCCTCGCCATCGAGCTCGATGATGTAACGCACCGGCCTTTCCGCATACAGGCGCGGAGGCAAGTCCATCTGGTCCGAGTACTCCTTGAGCCTCTCCAACAGCATCTCACCCCTCCCCCGCCCGCGGCACTCTCAGTACGCCGTGCTCCAATCGAGCGTGGAAGAACCTAGGAATTCCCCGTCCCGATCCGTCCGGCTCATAGTCCAGATCCATGAGCATGTTGCCCAAGTCCTCGGTGAGCTCTATCGGCCGTTCGCCACCCGCGGGTTCGGCGAAGAAGGCTGAGAACTCGCGGCATCCCAGGTATGGCGTGGAGAAGCACCGCCCCTGGCGCACCCGGCGCCGGAACTGGTCCCTGAACTTGGCGGGGGCGGCTTCCACTCCCGGAAGCGGGTCCATTTCGGCCCGCACCAGGTAGGCCACATCGCGTAGGGCCAGAGTGTGCCGCTGGCTTCGCTCGCGCCGATCGCTGGCATCGAACCCGCCGCCATTGGCCTCCCACCTTCGAGCGCTGCGCTCGCTGGCCCTGGTGTTCACCTCATTGCGGAGGATGGAGAAGTAGCGGATCGGCTTCAGGATCCAGATCTCCCGCACCCTCCAGGCCACTTGCGGCTTCCAGAAGATCGCTTCCAGCATTCCCCGCACCGCCGACGGCGTGGGAACAGGATAGCTCACCCTCTCGACTTTCATCTCCGGCCGCGTGAAACAGGCGAAATCACCCCAGAACACCACCTCCAGCGGTGGGTAGCTCTGTTCCAACACCTCCTCCTTTCCGTCGTTCTATACCACTAGGTCGTCTGCCGCCTGCCCTTCCGGGATCAACCCCCGCACTTCGTCATACCGTCCGCACCACTCCCCCAGGCCGGGCGCCACCGGAGCGATCAGCCCTTCTCGTTCGTAGCGGGCGGCTTCGTGCCGGTACAACGACACCAGGTAAGGCTGGATCTGTCTCACGACGGCACGGCCCTTGGCTGTTCCTCGTCGAAGGTCGCCCAGCGCCTGCTGAACCCTCGCCCTTGCCTCCTGGCCGCCGTACGGCACCGCCACGCTCACGGTGTCGGCGTCGACCAGCCGGAATCGTAACGCCACCTCCGCAAACTCGAATCTCCGTCGTAGTCTTTGGATCTCCTCCCGATCAGCGGGCACGCTCTGGAATAGCAGGCTGAAGTACCTTCTCGCCGTATCCGGGTCGTCTGGGTCCAGCTCCCCTTCCCCAAGCATCGCTGCCGTCACCCCCGCAGCCGTCCGGTACGCGCCTGGTGGCATGCCCCCGCCTTCTGGCCGGAAGACAATGACCTCGCCTCTCTCCAGTCTGCCCTCCCGATTGCACCGGCCTGCTGCCTGGATGATGCTGTCCAGCGGCCCGAGCGCCCGCAAGACCAGGGGGAAATCCAGGTCTACCCCCGCCTCGACCACCTGAGTCGAAACCAACCGGCACGACTCGCCACGCCTCAGTCTTGTGCCGACCTCCTCGATGACCTTCCGTCGATGCGCGCCGCAGAGGAGCGTGGAGAGATGAAGCGCTGTTTCTTCCCCAAGCTCGTCCAGCAGGGCCAGCGCATCTCGCTTTGTGTTCAGCACCGCCAGTACCTGATGGCTCTGGCGCACCCACTCCTTCACCTCCGGCCACGGGGTCTCCTGCTCCGTCCGCCACCGGTACTGCGCTCTTCGCAGGGCCTGGAACAGCCTCTCCGGTCTGGGCACGATCTCGCTACCGGGGAGGTCCGAGAATCCGGGAATCGACTCGAATGCCGGCTGGGTGGCCGTGGACAGAACGACCGAGGCGCGGTAGTGGCGGCATAGCTCTCGAAGGGCGTCTATCATGGGAGTAAGTAGGTGCGCCGGCAGCGCCTGGGCCTCATCCACAATGACGACGCTCTCGGCCAGGTTATGCAGCTTGCGGGTCCTGGCCGGTCCATTGGCGAACAGGCTTTCGAACAATTGAACCGTTGTAGTCACAACAATCGGCGCGTCCCAGTTCTCCGCAGCTAGCCGCTGCTGCTCGTCAACCTCTTCCCCCTCAACGTCTCGAACCCCGCTGTGGTGCTCCAGAACAATTGCGGCCTCTCCTGGTCGCTCGAATACCCCTCGATACACTGCCGCGGTCTGTTCAGTCACGCTTATCAGGGGCACCGCGACGATCACTCGCTTGAGCTGATGCCAAATGGCGTGCTGCAAGGCAAATGCCATCCCGGACAGGGTCTTTCCTCCTCCGGTAGGCACTGTGAGACGGAACAAGCCGGTGGGGCTGGCCGCCGCCTCCAGACAGGCCTTGTAGGCCTCCTGTCGCACCCATCCCACTGATCCCGCCGCGCTCACGGGAAGGCCGCGACGGTGCTCCTCGAACCGATGCCACAGCTTATCCAGGCCCACCGCATTGGCGCGCCTCTTCGTCTGCGCGGGGTTGAAGTGAGCCTCAGTATCGAGATAGTCCGCGTCTACCAGGGCGGAGAAGAGCATACGCATGAACATCTCCGCCTCCCAGGGATTGCACCTCACCCAGCTTGGGAGGGATGGGCTCGTTCCCGCCTGAAGCTCCGGCAGAGAGGCCATCGCTCGCTGTAGCACCTGGGTCCCATCATCGGCCTCACTTCGCTCTCCTAACCAGGACCGGAACTCCTGTGGACTGCGCAGCCCGCCATGGTGTCCCTGAACCAGCATCCCCAGGGGACCGAGCGTCTCCGCTACCAGGGACGCTCCGACGGCCTTGTGGTCTGTCCGCGCGACAGGCTCCCCGGCCTCGGAGGCCAGCAGATACTCCTGAAACGCATCACTGAACTTGCCAATGTCGTGCGCGAGAGCGACGAAGCGCGTCAGGTCAGGGTCGGCATAAGGTTCCGCAAACTGAGCCGCCAACTCCGCCACCCGGCGCAGGTGCTCAACCAGTCCTTGTCGCCGGCCGTCGCTGTTGCGTGAGTGAGCATAGTAAGTCATCACCCGCGCCAGCCTTCTGCGGCCGCTCTGTGCTCCTCCACCACCCGCTCCCGCAGCCACTCCGGAGCCACCATCCGTACGTCCTGTCCGTACCACGTCAGCCAACGCATCAACTCCCGGGGCACCCCTATATGGAACTAACCCTCGAAGCTTCCGGCCTCCCGCAGCTCCACCTGCTACGATGGACGCCACTCTCCTTACGCCACCCATCGACCGGCCTTCAGTGAGAACTCCAGCCGCACTTCCTCCCGATCGCCCGCCGATCCCCACATGAGACCCCAGGGCGCACCCGCCGTTCCCTCCACGCTAGAATCCTCAGGTAATGGGTCAGATGATCGGTCAGCATCTCCGTCTTTACAATGCAGTCCACTTGCACGATGTCCAGTACCCGCGTCATACACCTGATATCCCGTACCCGTCCTTCGGCGACCGAGCCAACCCCTTCCACGATTGGTGCCTCCCAAACAGCCCAGCACCGTAATGGGATGTATCTGGGGCGCGTTGCTTCTCCCTTTGGTTCATCACCGGCCGTCTCCCAAGCCCAAAGCCCCCGGGTGACCACTTCAACCCCGTGGAATCGAGCCGTTTCCCTGTGGGCACGGCTTGGTCATCCTACTCCACCGACTCAGTCAACATGGTCCCACAATGCCGCGCACTTGCCTTCCCGGCTGCGTCTAATCCCCCTACCCCACCGCCGGCAGGGCCGTGGCCTCCACGGTCACCTCTCCCTCCAGCACCCGCTCACGAGCTTGCCGAAACGACTGCCCCAGTCGCTCCTCGCCATCCCTCGGAGCGCCCAGCCCCTTAGCCTTGGCGCTATTGCCCGGAGCCGCGTCTGCCCGCAGGCCGATCGCCATCGGTCAGCCACGTCTGCGAAGTGCTCAGGCGGGTGGTGCTGAAGCTGCTGGTTGAGGGCCGGCTACGGCCCTACTCACGCTGGTATCCGCCCTCTACGAGCGGGGGGATATTGTCCTGACGTCGGACAAGGGCCTCGTCGTGCACGAACTCGACCGGCGGATCGAGGCCTTAGGGGAGCAGCAGCAAAGGGCGAGGCAAGGGCGAAGCACAGTGGCCGAGGCAGTCGATCGCCTGCGTCATGTCGACGACCCAGTCGGGACTCGGCGCTCTGCCGTGCCGCGTGAGCTACCGGGGAGCGTTCTCAACCGGATAGTGGTGGACACCTCGGGAATGAAGAAGGCGGCGCCACTTGGGTGGCGCCGCCCCTCTCTGGGTAGCCCTGGCCGCCAGCTCGGCCGATGCTCCCTCTTGCCCTCGACTGGATTCTAACCATGACAGCGGGCACTGGTACCGGGTGGCGAGCCTGATAACGGCTGCAAGACCCATCCCTCGACAACGCGCCTCGATTGCTTTGCATACCACTGACAGCGCCTACTGCCCCATTCCTGCGCCCGATCAGCCAGCTCAACAGCTCGACCTTCCAGGCGCCCTGCACTCTGTAGCAGCGCTCGCCGCCAGTACCCTGGAGGCACCGCCGCGCAGATGAGGCTGCCGCCACGAAGTAGTAGCCCTCTGAGCAGGTGGCTAACTGCCTCACCAAGTCCGCTGCGCGCCCGGTCTGCTGTCAGCGGCACCAGTGGCGGCGTTACCCTAACCCACCGCATGCCCCTGTGTCTGTGGCGTGCTCCCAACGGGCCCATGGCCGCCCAAGGTGGTTGAGAGACCGCGCTCAAGAAGGCTATGAAAGTGATGGTACACATCCACCAGTCCACTGAGCGAGACGCTTGCCGCCTCGGGGTCTGCATCCGTGTAAGCCGTATCCGTGACTCTCCCCAGCGCACTTGACTCGTCCTGAGTCAGGCAGATGCTAGCCAGCGGCTCAGCCGCATCATCGACCGATAGCAGAACCCGTAGCGCCTGCTGTGCCGGCTCAAGGATGGCGCGGCGCAAAGTACGGACCTCGTTGACCAGGAAGAAGTCAGTCTGAAACCCTGGAGGCGCCTCCAGGAAGCAGCGGTAGTGCGCCGGGCGAAGTCGGGAGTAGCGCACCGCGTCGAAGAGGTCGAGCAATGGATCAGTAGCCGGAGCCTCAGCCGCGCCTCGATGAGGAAGCTCGCCGGCCAGATGCTCCACCATCCGGCGGCACCTGTCCCCGAGGTTGCCTGAGCATCCCGGCACGTCGGACTCCGAGCTGACGAGGGCCCCCACCAGAGCATCCAGCTCAGCGAGAAGCGCATCATCTGGCGTTTCCTGCCGCCACGCCCGTAATCCGGCCACCTTCCCAGACACTGGCCGGCGGTGTCTGAGGCAGTAGGCAGCCTGGAGCGCGGGGAGAGTCATAAGCATCACCAGGTAGTGCAGGTGGTAGCGATGCCGCTGGCCTACGGGCAGGTTGATCCGCTCCTCCGGCTCCTGCCAGGGCACCAAGTAACCCTGGAGGCGCCGCCTCCAAAAGCGCTCGCAGCGGTCCGACCACGGAGCGTCAGCTACATGCGCCATCAGTCGCCGAAGGACCGACTCCTCACCGAACGCCGGCTCCCACTGGCACATCTCCGGATGGAAGAGCCGCGGGTCAAGAGCTTCTTCAACCGTGACGCAGGCCCCTGGCGGATGCTCGAGCACCCGCCACGTACCCGGTCCGCTTGCCAA
Source organism: Anaerolineae bacterium (assembly GCA_040768685.1). Classification (GTDB taxonomy): domain Bacteria; phylum Chloroflexota; class Anaerolineae; order DRVO01; family DRVO01; genus Ch71. The sequence continues at coordinate 1,049,177 of JAXGMM010000001.1, read as the reverse complement.
CTGCTTGGAGTGCACCTCGGCGATCGCATCACAGAGGGGTCTCCAATCGTCGCGCTCAGGTCGATCCACGACCAAACGCAGGTCAAGATCGCTGATGCCAGGCACGAAGTCCGTCAGAGGGCTGCGAAGCATCATGGCCCGAAGTCCACGATATCTCCCGACAAGGCCCTCCCAGTAACGCTCGGCAACTGCTATTGGCTGTAGGTCCAAGGACATTAGGCCATCAGCGCCTGACGGACATCGGCCAAGCTCGCCGGTACGATCCGCCACCCTTCCTCGGACTTAGCCCTCAGTTGGCGGAGCATGGCCACCATATGCGCTCGGCGCGGCTCATCCGTCGATCCGTAGTCCAGCGTGTTGTGTGTCAGTATGACGAATGTCGCAATCTTCGGAGCCAGCAAAGCCATCTCGTGTAGAGCGGCGTCCACGATTGCGGCGTAAACATCCGGCGCGTAGTTCTTGTCAGGACGGGGATCCTTTGGGTCGAAGCTATCCATCAGCATGAAGCGTTCTCCCGGGTGAGAGGTAACGGGCACCTCCACCACGTCAAGATCACCACTTTCGAGCCGACAGGTAGCGCTGGCCCAATGGGCATAGGGCAGCGCCCCCACCCAACGAGATGCGATGCTGGGACGATAGCGCCCGGCCTTGCTGCAGGACGTCTGCTTGACACCCAGTTCAGCCACGATGGGAAAGGTACTGTCGCTGGCTGAGAGGTAACCGGACCGATAAGTCACGAGCGGCATCCCTAGCGCCTGCTCCCAGTCATCCTTCGCTTCGGTGAGTATCTGTCGCTGCTCCGTGTAACCGTAACTGCCAAGCACATTGCGGTACCGGCCATCGCGGAAGCTGTCGCAGTGGAACTGCATGCCTAACTCGTTACCGGCAGCGCGAACCTGATGGAAAACGGCCGGCTGCTTCGCTGCAGTGGCTGGAGTGGGCAAAAACACGCCCTTCATCCTCTCCTGCTCCAGCAGTTCGGCGAGACCGAGCACCGCCTTCTCACTCATCTCCCAGCTGGACGTACCGTCGTTACGGTAGGATTCAGAGCAGATTCGCTCGCAGTCCATGGTCACTACCACGTAGAGGTCACAAGGCTCCATTGGGTCTACTCCAGACTGAATAGGTGGAAGTCAGCTACAGAAGAGCGTCCGTACGCGAACTCAGCCCTCCTTGCCGTGGGCTGAAGGACGTAGGCTACCGTTCCATGTATGAACGGCCCGTACTGGCAGACTGCTCGCGGATCGGCGTGGTCAGCGAGAATCTGCCTGATTCTCTCAACGGTGTGCCGCCCGGCCGATCCAGCCACCAGGCGATCGAGATTGCTCCATCGGGCCTTCATGTTGGCCTCGAACTCAGGTGACGAGAAGTAGCGGCCAGGTGCCATGGTAGCAGAGACCCAGTGATTGGTGGCGCAGATGCCCCCGCCGCCATAGCCCTCCATCACTCAGAGCTTCCCGTCCCAGACGGCAACGTCATGATACTGGCGCGGGTGCCAGGCGGCCTTCTCAACGTGCTCCATCCACCCCACCCCATCAGCGCTGCTCCAGACGTCGTTCTGGTAATGACCCTGGTTGGCGTCTCCCCCGACGATCCACATCCGATTCCGGTGAACAGCGTGCCCGGCCGTGTGCCGACCCTCCCAGGGGGCCTCCTGCATCTCCAGGTGCCAGTGCGCCCCATCAGCCGAGGGCCGGACCTCACTGTTGCAGATACGGGGGAAGTACACCTTGTCCTCCGGGCTCCATCCCCCCAGAGGCCACGTTCGCCCCCGGAAGGGCAGCCCACCCGCGACATCGCGAGTGGCCAAGGCGGCCTACTGGTTCACCGGAACCCAGGGGTATGATGGTGTAGCCGTGGCGGTCATTGCGTCCTCACCACTCAATGGCACTGGCGTAGGCAACGTCTACGCCAGTGGCCGGGCCCATGCGGCCGCGAACGTTGACCCCCCGGCACTCCAACCGGTTGACGCCCTCGTGCATGGGCCAGTCGAACTGAGCTCCCACCCGGCACCACTCACCCCCGTCGATGCTGGCCTCGAAGTGGTCGAAGTAGGGCATGCAGTGCTCAAGGCGCATGGCCAACTTGGCGCGACCGCCCTCCCACGACGGGACCGCATCCCACCGCACTCGGTTGAGGGTCCAGTAGAGCTGGTCGAGGTTGCCGGTGGGCCGCACAGCGCGAGGCATGTAGTGACCGATAAAAGAGGGAAGCGCCTTCTCGTCCACCCAGTCCCAACCGTTGATGCGCACCCGGGCGTAGTAGTCCAGCGTCCGGTGCCGGCCGAACCGCTCAAAGATCCGCGGCAGGGTCTCCATCGTCCAGGAGGCGTACGCTCCCTCCCGCTTCAGATCGCTTAGCTCCCGCTCCCCGGGGACAACAAACAGCGGCTCGTCCTGGACCATCTCCACCTCATCGTCCCGGTGGGTAAGCCAGGCTTCCCTCACCTCTAGGGCGGTCAGGGGCAGACCATCGCGCCGGTAGTAGATGTTCACGTCCGGGTCGAGCAGCACCCACTTGCCAAGATCATCCGACCACACCTCAAGGACGACGTGGCCGGTGTTTCCCACGTTGTAGTCGCGGGGGAACTCGCCGTGCTCGATGCCGATGGCAACCAACCGGGCGGGCCAGCCCAGGGCGCAGGCGCAGTCCACATAGGTGCGAGCGTAGTAGCCACAGGCGAACTGCTCGCCCTTGGCCGCGTAACGCAGGAAGTCCAGCCCGTCCTTACACTCGGTCGCCAGGCGCGAGTAGCCGTGGTCCCAGCGCGAACGCACCCAGCGCTTGAGGGCGAGGAAGCCCTCGAACTGAGTCTCGACCCCGGCGATCACACTTTCAAGGCCAAACTCCTCCCGCAGGGTCGCCATGCGTTCGCTGTTGGGGTCGCCGTAATCCATGGCGCGGTAGTCGCCCACGAAGGCAGGCAAATCATAGCGGATGACGCGAAATTCCCCGGGTACCTCAGCTCGGTTCAACCGTGACCTCCGATGGGCATGAGCGTAGTGGGACAGTCTGGCTTTGGCCTAGGCACTGCCCACCTCAAGCTAGAGTGCGCCCCAGATAGTCGATCTCGAACATGGCCTCACACACGTCCTCGGGGGTGACTGGGCGGTCGGTCCCATAGTCGGCCTGGCCACTGGGACCCACGATGCGCTGGGATTCCTCCAGGACGTCCTCCCACAACGGGTCGTCCAGACCGAAGTCGGCGAAGGTGGTGGGCAGGCCCACCGAATGATCGAAGGCGATGATGTCGGGCAGTTCATCGCTGAACTCCCCGCCCAGGACAAAGCGCACCAGCATTCCGAAGGCCACCCACTCCCCGTGGATCACGTCCGACTTGGCCCCCGGCATGCGGGCCGGGTGCAGCACGTGGTCGCCACCCATGCCGTAGCCGCCCATGCCGGACATATAGAGAATGGCCTCCACCACCCGGTCCACTTCGGCCGTGGATTGCCCGCGCTGGCAGGCGCGATAAGCGCGGGCGCCATCGGCCAGGATGGTATCGCTGCAAAGATAGGCGAAGGCGAGCCGACTGGCCGTGGCTTCCGGGGCGCCGCGCTGCCGCGCCAACAAAGCCCCGTACTTAGAGGGCAGAGTATCGCCCATGCCGGAGGCGATTAACCTGCCGCCCGCCCGGGCGATGATGGCCGTGTCGGCGATGACCACATCCACCGCCTGGTACCAGCGTCGTCTTGGCACGGTGTCGCCCTCGATGCCCGCCCCGGAGGTGCCGGCGGCATTCACGCCGGCGGTGGTGGGAAGGGCGATGTATGGCACGCCTAGGTCGTGGGCAACGGCCTTCCCACAGTCCATCACCGCTCCGCCCCCACAGCCGATCACCAGTTCGGCCCTCTCGGCTCGGCCCACTCCCGCTAACAGGTTGACCGAGTCGATAGTCTTCAGCACGTGGTTACCCTGCTCCAGGTGGAAGCTGACTCCCTTCTCATCTAGGCCAGGCAGCAAGGCGGGCTTGGCCGCCTCTAGGGCACGCGTGCCCCCGATCACCAGGGCGCGGCTGCCGAAGTGAGCGGCGTGCTCGCCCACCTGGGCGGCGGCGCCGGCGCCGACCACGAAGTACTGCGGGCTGCGCATTGTCTTGATCATCTCGGCGGTCCCCTTACCTGCTTGGCTAAGCTAGCTTGTCGTAGGTCTCGCCCACGGCGGCGGCGATGTACTCCAGGTCCTGGTCGGTGAGTTGCGGGTGCAGGGGCAGGCAGAACAGACGATCCCCGTGCTCGAGGGCCCGGGGCGTGTCGTTGGGGTCGTAGCCCATCTTGGCCAGCATCGGGTACTTGGTCACCGCGAAGTTCATCACCACCCCGCCCACCTTGTAGTCAGCCTGCATCCGGTCGATGAACTGGTCGCGCTTCCCCCCCGCCCACTCCTTAGGCACCATGATGGTGTACCCGTAGTGGATGTTGACGTACCCCTCGGGCTCGATGGGCGTCTTGATGCCTGGGGCGGCGGCGTTGAGCAATGCCGTCAGTTTGGCGGCTCGCTCGCGGCGCTTCTCGTTCATGGTGTCGAGTTTGCGAAGCTGCGCTGATCCCACCGCCCCCTGGATACCGGTCATGCGGTAGTTGAAGCCGGGCTCGGCCAGCACGCTCTCCCCCGTCCACCGGTCCCAGCCGAAGGTGTGCAGCCGCCGGGCCCGCCGCGCCACCCAGTCCTCGTCGGTGGTGATCATGCCGCCTTCGCCCAGGGTGGTCATGTTCTTGGAGGTCTGGAAGGAGAAGACGTTGGCCGTTCCCACCTTGCCCACCTTGGTTCCCTTGTAGCCGGCGCCGCAGGCGCGGGCGGCATCGCCGAAGACGGGCACCGGCCCGTGCTTCGGGTGCGGGTGGCGCTGCGCGATGTCGAGCAAAGCGTCCATGTCCACCGAGAGGCCGTTGTTGTGCACCGACAGGATGGCCCGAGTGCGGGGCGTGAAGCGGCGCTCGACGTCCTCGGGGTCGATGTTGAAGGTGCCATCGCCGATGTCGGCAAAGACGGGCGTGCCCCCAGCGGCCAGGATGGCGTGGGTGGTGGCGATGTAGGTCATGGGAGTAGTGATCACCTCGTCACCCGGCTGCAGGTCGAGGATCTTCATAATCAAGTCCAAGCCAGTGCCGCAGGAGTTGACCGCCAGGGCGTACTTGGTGCCCACGTAGGCGGCAAACTGCTCCTCGAAGCGTGGCACCCAGGGATCGCCGCTGAAGCCGGTCCAGTAGTGGGAACCGGCGTCAAGCACCTCGTTGATGGCGTCGCGCTCCTCCTGGCCATACCAGCCACCAAGGGGTATGAGGCCCTGGTCCACACGGCTGGTTGGACCGAGCTCAAGTGTCTGCTTCCTATTCCGGCGGGATGTTCCTTCGCTCTGCATGTCGCCTCCTTCGCTCTGGAGCGCTAAAGGATATTGTCAGTACTGATCTGCACCCAGACCGCTCGCTTGGTCTCGGGGGACGATACGGTAGTTGGAGCACGGGGGGATCGCACGGGTGTCCTCTCCCACAAGCGCTCTTGACGCGAAGGGAGATGCGTGATGAGCAACGACGGCATAGGGTATTGGTGTCGTAGGTAGGCAGCGAGAAGCAGTTCCGGCTCCTCGATCTGAATACCTGTGACGATGGCTCCGAACTCGGTGTCCCGGTCTCCCACCACTATCCGTACGTCCCTATAGGGATTGCGAAGCCGCTCGGTATCGAAGCTTGCTCTTTCAGACGCGGACAGAGCCTGATACCTCTCTGCCATCACAGCTAGCCTCAACTCCACTCCGTGTCGTCTTCGCGTATCCTCAGTGACGCCGAGACCGTGTAGCTCCCCAAACTCAATATGTCCTCTCTTTGGCCAGCGCCCCGATCGGTCATTGCTCTAGCCGCAACAGGCGAGTCGCATTGCCTCCCAGCACCTTCAGCATGTCTTCCTCTGAAAGCCCGCTGTCCAGTACCACCCCGAGCCTCTGAGCAAAATCGTCAAGTGGCGCATCCGTGCCCCAAACAACTCGGTCCGGGCCAAGCAGTTCCACCGCACGCGTAACAGCCCAAGCCGGGTTAGTCGTAGCTGCCGTGTCCACCAGGAGATTCGGACAGTCCGCCAGTCGCTCCATCATCGTGGGGCTAGCGATCCCGTGGGCCATCACGAAAGTCACCTCCGGCCACTGCCGGATCATCTCCTCTGTGATCAAACCGTGGAAAACAACCGGCCACTTCCTGTCTACGAGAAGCGAGAATAGCTCTTCCCATTCCTGATGGTACATCATCATTGGCTTCAAAGAATGGTAGTTGTCATGAACCTCATGAACCTTGACGCCTCTAAAGCCCAACTCGTCAAATCCTCGGCGTGCCTCCTCGGCCATGTCATTCTGGTAGGGATTGACTGTCGCGAAACCTACTACACGCTCAGAATGCCGACGACTGAGTTCCGCCACCATGTTGTTGCATTCGGCCATGTCCGGGTATATGGAGCCAAAGACCACCAGCCTGTCCACTCCCACAGCTTCGGCACGCCGCACCATTTCATCGCTATCATGCACGGGCACGTTCATGCCATTCCATCTGCCGGCTAAGTGAACGTGGAAGTCCACGATGAATGTGTCCGCCAGTCTCTCGCCCCTAAGCGCCTGCGCTGCTATCCGGTTCACCGCTGTACGCCCCCATATGCCTTTCGATAACTACAGACCCCGCCACAGCACAGCTGCCTGGCTCTGCAGGCCGTCGTACTCAAGAGAACTGTTCCAGGCGCCGGCTCGAACCGAGCCCCACAACCCAGCCGATAAGCCGCTCCACCGCACAGTAGCTCAGGCAGCTCTTCGCCGTATAGACACCGTTCTGCCTACCTGATACAGACCCGGACAGCCTCTGTCGTCGCACCCCTCTCACCACCTGACTGTTGCCAACAGGCTCCGAACGGTACCACCGGCAATAGCCCGCTTGGCATCATCGTCGATCTCGCTGTAGATTAGCTGAATCATGGTCTGAAGAGGGGTGAAGTAGGGATACCTCGACCCATAGACCAGCCTCTCCGGTCCAAATCGGCGTACCACGGCCTCGATTCCGCCAAGCACCTGATAGCCGGGCAGGTCGAGATATAGGCTGCCATAACGCTCCCAGAGGTAGTAGAACCAGCGGTCGTTCTGCACTACTTTGGGCACGGACAAGATAATGGGCAGCTGAGGCCAGCGCTGGAGGATAGGTTCCAGATCCTCCGCCCGGACGAGTAAGGGGTCCGAGCAATCGACTATGACCGGTACCTGATGCTGGTTAAGCTCGTCGAATAGCTCGGCCAGGATAGGCAGATCAAGCCTGTCGAGGAAGGCCTGAGGGTAGAGGAAAAGCCGCAGCATCCTCACCCGATGCTGGCGCATCTCGTCCACAAGGTCGTGCGGGGCAGGGAACTCCTCGGAGTGGTGTGTGCCCAGGGACCAGACGGGATGTATGCGTTCCGACGTCGGCACGTTAGCGACGGACCACTTGTTGGCCTCCCAGGGGTCGTAGTCCCTGGCCATCAACGCCGCCGGACACGCCTCGGCTATACCTAACTCGTCCATCTTGCGGAGCAGCCCCGCAACCGACGAGTCAAACTGCCGGGGCGCGTTCCAGAAAGGGCCAACCCCGCAATTGACGTCCAAGAAGCCTAAGGGATGCATTGTCCGGCTCTCCTTTCCACGATGGTCTATGTGCTCGGCTGAGAGCGAAACCGTGTAGTGAGGCGAAGAAGCAGTTCCGAGCCCGGTTCGAGATCGACCTCCACATCCTGCTGTCCTTTCCCCTCCAAGTTGACCACTCACATGGATAGGAGTTGGCCGATGCCGCTGTCTCCGACCTCGACCACCGCATCGGGGAGGAACGGCGTGAGGCCCTCGATAGGCGCGTCAGCCCTCAGCCCAACCGTCTCGGATTCGGACCCTCGCTCCCATGTAGGCAGTCTCACCGCGGCACGGGCGCGGAAGCACCGCGGCCGACTCTCTAGACAAGCGAACCGACAGCCTGCGCCTGCCACACCCTCCAGCCCCGGTTCCAACGCCTTGCGCGAGTCTCGGGGATGCGATTGGTCCATCGCCACGTGGATCGGGTGAAAGCTAGTGATCTGCACAACGTGCCACCGTTTGGCCGCAGACTCGGCGAAACGGATTAGCTCCAGTCCGTACTCCTGGGCCGACAACCCCACCATGCCGTAGAGCCGGGCTGAATCCACACTGACGGGCAGAGTCAGTACCTCCTGGTGGCGGCCAACTGCCCGGCTCTCGTCCCACTGGGCCGGCATGTAGAGATCCGGCACCCCAACCCCATTCTCGATAGCCCGACGAGTAAGTCGCGCTGCCTCCGCAGCGACTGTGGAGGCATGGCTTCATGTCGATCCTAACCCTTAATGCCGGTGAACACTATGCCCTGAATGAAGTACCTTTGGGCTGCAAAATACAGCAGTATGCACGGAAGCACCGTGAGAACCGAGGCAGCCATCAGATGGTTCCATTTGACGTACATGCTTCCCCGGAGCATGTTCAGACCTATCGCTAGGGTGTACTTCTCGGGCGAGTTCAGGTAGATCAGTGGACCGAAGAACTCGTTCCAGTGTCCAAGGAAGCCGAAGATGGCAATCACCCCCAGTACGGGCTTTGATTGCGGGAGGACGATCCTTCTGTAGATCATGAAGGTGCTGCACCCATCTATGCGGGCGGCGTCGTCTAGCTCCAGCGACAACGTCATGAAGAACTGCCGCATCAGGAAGATGTTGTAGGCACCTCCGCCAAAAAACGCTGGCACTATGAGGGGATAGAAGGAATTGAGCCAACCGATCATCCGAAAGAGGATGAACTGGGGGATAAGCGTCACTTGCCCCGGGATCATCATGGTCGCCAGTAGGACGATGAACAATGTGTCGCGGGCTGGGAATCGTAGACGAGCGAAGCTGAAGGCGACAACCGACGAAGATAGTAGTGTACCAAGCACTGCGAAGAAGGCGATTGTCAGAGTGTTACGTGTGTAAAGCGCAAATGGCATCTGATCCCAGACGTCGATGTAATTGCGCCATTCGACCGGCTTGGGTATCCACTGAGGCGGAATCACGAAGATCAGGCCCGATGTCTTGAGCGAACTCGATAGCATCCAAGCCAAGGGTACGAGCAGGACGACTGCTCCGGCTAGCGCGACTGCGTGTAGCACAAGCCTTCCGACAATACGCCGCGCCGACACCGCTCCAATCAACGGCATCTTCCTGCTGCCTACGAAAGGCGACCTGGGGCTACTAGTACCATACCCGCTCATGCGAGCTACCTCCCGCCCCGAAGTTCGCCAGCGTAGTAAACCCAGGCGCTGGACGAGCGGAACACGATCAGCGTGAAGACGAGGATGATGACGGCTAGCACCCAGGCCAGCGCAGATGCGTAACCCATCCGGAAGTACCGGAAGGCGTTGTTGTAGAGGTAAAGAACATAGAAGAGGGTTGCGTAACGCGGACCACCGCCCGTCATGATGTATCCGGCGGTAAACACCTGCCAACTACCTATGATCCCCATGATCAGGTTGAAGAAGATCACCGGACTCATCTGAGGTACGGTAACATGCCGGAAGCGAGCCCACGCGCCAGCGCCGTCAATCTGAGCTGCCTCGTACAGATCTGTTGGTATGCCCTGCAAACCTGCGAGGTAGATCAGCATCGGACCACCGACGCCCCACAGGCTCATCACTATGAGCGCAGGCAGAGCCCACTTGGTGTGGGCCAGCCACAGAGGTGGATTGGAGATGCCAACTGAACGTAGGGATCCGTTTAGCAGGCCGAACTCAGGGTTGAAGATCCATATCCAGAGTATGGCAGAGGCCACAGCAGGGACCAGGTTGGGCATGTAGTAGGCAGTACGAAAGAGCCCGAGAAAAGCAAGGCGCTGGTTCATGAGCAGCGCCACTGCGAAAGCAAGGCTAATGGTAAGCGGAACGGACGTGAACACGTACGTGGCCGTCACCTTGAGTGCCTGCCAGAAGAGCGGATCCTCGGCCAAACGCCTGTAGTTCTCCAGACCGACAAAAACGGGAGGCTTGACTACCTCGTAGTCATTTAGGCTGAGGTACAGAGAGGCCACTATGGGACCGACAGTGAATATCACCAGCCCTAGCAGCCATGGCGAAATGCCGACGAAGCCTTCGATCGCTTCTCGTCTCTCCGAAGGGGTCATGCTGCGCTTACCAGTGACTGCAGTGCTCATGCCTACGCCAGCCTCCCGTAGCGAGCGCTGCAGGCCCCATCTGGTCCGGATCTGAGGCCTGCAGCTCGGAGTGATCCAGTAACCCTCTAGGTAGTTGGGCTCATCTGGACATTCTCGTAGATCTCGGGCCGGCGCTCGAATATCGCGTCGAGCGCGGTGCAGCTGCGCTGAAGCGCCTCTTCGACCGACACCTCGCCAGACCAGATGACGCTCATCTCCTGCGACAGCGCATTCCACCACTCATTGCAGTCGGCTGTTGGGTAGTAGTCCCGCATTGCGCCAGGCCGCGAAGCATCAGCGAGGGGGACTAGTATGTCCTGCGGCAGGTACAAGTCGCGGTACTCTTGGCTTTCCATAAGGCTCCTGAGTCCTGGCTGGCCGTACGCCATCCACTTACGTTGCCCGTCGTAGCCGCCCAGGTACGCCGCCAGCTTCCAGGCCTCTTCGCGGTACCGAGTGTTGCCCAGCACAGACCAAGCGTTGGAGCCGTGAATAACGCCGATGTTGCCGGTCTGAGGGTGATTCGGGAAATGGATGAACTCCCACTCGAAGCCCTGATCGCGAGAGGCTTCCCGTATCATCCCTGCCCAGTAGAGGCTGTGGAAGCTGATTGCCGCGTTGCCCGTCAGGAAGGGGTCTTCGAGTCCCTCGATCGAAGCAGGCGTTGGCAGGACCTTGTGTGTGAACATCAGATCCGCCACCCACTTCGTCACCTCGACTGCCACCGGCTTGGTGAGAGTGCACTTGTTGTACTCTTCATTGAGCACCGAACCGCCTGCTGCGTGTATGAAGGCGGACAAGTGATACGGTGGAGTGGCGTTAGCGCCTAGGATACCGTACTGCCCCTTCTCAGGATCGGTGAGCAACTGACCGTACTCGAGAAGATCGTCCCAGTCCCAGTCGGGACCGGGAAGCTCGAGGCCGGCTTCGTCAAAGAGAGTCTTGTTGGCGTAGACGCAGCTCATTCCCCCGTAGAGAAGCATGCCGTAGAGGCCGCCTCGCCAACTCCACTCCGTCATGGGGTACCAATAGTCGTCCAGCGGGAAGCTATCCCGCTCGACAAACGGCATGAGATCGAGGAACATCCCACGGGCAGCACCCGGGATAACCCAGTCCATCTGGTTGACGACCACGTCAGGGGCAGTGCCGGCTGCGAACTCAGTCTGCAGCTTATCCCAGTAGCCCTGACCCGGCATCCACTCGAGGTTGACCTTAACCCCAGGGTTCTGCTCCATGAACTCGTCCGCGCACTCCTGGCCGGTTGCCTCGCGGGCCTCGCCGAGCTGGTAGCACGACCACCGAAGCTCCACAGACTCAGCCGCCGGCACGACGACCGTCTCCTTGACGACCTGCACCTGCGGAGTGCCATCGACGATAACGGTGACTTCCTTCTCGACCACCTGAGGCGCAGCAGGTGCACATGCGGCCAGGCCGCCTAGCCCTGCCATACCTGCTCCGAACTTGAGCACTGATCGACGCGAGTAACGCCTGATTGGTTCCATCTCCTCTCGCCTCCTTACCTTCATGGCGTCCTGCTGCGAGGCCGGATGTCCGCCGCTGTAGACGTGACGAATGCGCTGCTTGCCGACTACCGCTGACACCTCCTTTCCTACCTAGTGTCCCGCTTAGGTTCTAGCCGCTCGTGGCCTGTCCCAACACCCTGGAGGAGCCAGATGCTAGAAGGTTCCTAGCCTGCCCCCGTGCCAATGCGAGCAAGTCGATCGCCCTGTTCCGACACCTTCCGGAAAGCGGCCGCCGTCTGCTCAACCCATTCGTCAGTCGGGTCCACGGGCGTGGTCAGCCAGAAGGCCGTGTCGTGTATAGCCTCGCTCACCGGTAGGTCCCCCTTCTTCATCGGCCGCCGGGCGTTGGCCGGCAGATCGCCCCACGGCCCACCTAGCCCCTCGAAGGGATAGTCGTTGAATAGGGGCTCCAAATGCATCACGCCGTAGCCATAGGGGGTGATCCCAGGCGTTGTCCTCACCCCCTCGGCCACCAGTGCCTTGAGCACCATGTCCACCGGCGCGCCGATCACGTCTGGATCTATCCGGCCGGTGTAGAGCAGCATCCCTCCCCGGGTCGCTTTCGAGTACGTCTTCTGCACGCTGATCCCTGGTATACCCGCCATCAAGGAGTCCAGCTTCTTGAACCAGGCCGAACGCTTCTGGTTGAGCTCCGGCAACCGCCGAAGCTGGGCACGAGCCATGGCCGCTGCCAGAGGGTTGGCCCGGTACTTGATCCCAAGGCCCATGTTGCGAAGAGGCCGGAACCGGTCAGTCACAAAGAGCTTCTCACAGCGACCGTACTGTCCCAGGGCCAGCATAGTGTCGTACAAGTCGTCATCGTCGGTGGTGGCTAGACCGGCCTCGATCCCCGTCATGGCCTTGCTCTGCTGCAGGCTGAAGCACCCCGCGTCCCCCACCGAACCCACCTGCTTGCCGTCCCACAGGCCCCCGTGGGCGTGGGAGGCATCCTCGATGAGCTTGATGTCGGTGTCACGCACCAACTCGCGGAAGCCATCCATGTCCGCCGGATTGCCGTAGACATGAGTCACCACGATGGCACGCGTGCGGTCAGTGATGCGGCCTGCTACGTCCGCGGGGTCGGCACAGTACGTCTCCGGATCTGCATCGCAGAACACCGGCGTGGCACCGCAGTGGAGTATCGGGGTGATGGAGGCGTGCCAGGTGACAGAAGGGACGATTACCTCCGTGCCCTGGCGAGCTCCGGCGGCGAAGATAGCACAGTGAAGCGCGGCGGTGCCGTTGCACATGACGATGGCATGCCTCGTGCCCACGGCATCGCGGAACTCCTGCTCCAGCAGGTCAAGCTGGGAGTAAGAGCTGCCCAGGTCATCTAGAACGGCGTTGACGTACTGTTTCTCCAGCTCACTGGAGACCTCCCACCGGTCATCGAAGGGAGCCGTCACTGTCTTGGGAGCACCCTCAATAGCCAGTCGCGATCTACCCATATTCAATTCCCCCCGACACAACCATGGTGGATCTCTGACCCCTTGCCTACACGCCCAGGCGTGCGCCAAAATGCCGGCAGTGCCGGAGATCAGCCACATCTACGCAATAATCCCATTATAGGTATCACGCGACCCCCATCGCCGCAGAAACCTGCCGTCCATACGACACGCATCTGACATGGTATTCGGTGCGGCCAGCCAAGCATCGGCACGTGATATAGCTAAGTGGTGTGCGGAGAAGAACGGTCATGGCGTCACGCGCAGTGGACGACGTTCAAGTAGCTAACGCAGAGCGTTCCGACGCGGAGGAGATCCGACAGTCAACCCTGCTCTCTCTTCTCTGGCTGGCGTTCGGTGTCTCGGCACTGTTCTGGTGGCAGTCCGCGCTCTCTCCCCATGCGCACGACGCCGCGAGCTGGCTGACGATCTCCTTCACACTTCTTGCGCTCCTTGGCGTTGGGCTGATCCAGCGCCTGCCCCGGATAGCCTCATGGTTCTTCGTGGGACTTCTCCTGCTACTGTCCGTGGCACTCTATGTCCGGGTAGGTCTCCTTCCCGCCATTCTAGGTCTCACTGCCGCTGCCCTCGCCGCCGGAGCTTGTATTCATCCGCGGGCCGCACCGTTAGTCGGGTCGCTAGGTGCTGCGCCATTGTTACTCAGTCATCCAGAACAGGGTCATCTCGCAGTGATGGCGCTGGCACTATCTGTGGGGTTCTGGCTCGCTCTTCGGCCTCTCTACGACCTGCTGTCCCGCTACTCCCGCCAGAGTCTTGAGGCCGTGGCCATTTCGGATCAGCTACGCGACGAGAGGGGAAGGCTAGGCAAGACCGTCAAGGACCTAAACCTGGCGTATCGTCTCCTCGAGAAGACCAATCTCGAGCTGGCGCAGGTGGTGCGGGAGGCGGACCTTCTTCGTGACCTTCGCCACCGGTTCGCCACCAATCTCAGCCACGAGCTCCGCACTCCGCTGAACGTGATTCTCGGCTTCAGCCGGCTCATCTACTCCAGCCCTGACATTTACGGCGCCGAGGCATGGTCTGACGACCTTCGACGAGATCTCGCTGAGATACAGCGCAACGCCACCTACTTGTCGCACCTAGTCGATGACATCGTAGACATGGCCCGCGCCGATGCCCTAGCGCTCCCACTTCAGAGAGATCTGTGCGATCCGGTGGTGCTGGCGCACGAGTCGATCGCGCTGGTCCAGTCCTTAGCTCGGCAGAAAGGGCTGCGCCTTAGTGTCGCGACTGAGGGATCGGGGACAGTCGTTCGACTGGACCCAGTGCGGATACGCCAGGTGCTGTTCAACCTGCTTGCAAACGCCATCCGACACACACAGAAGGGTGAGGTGCGGGTTCTCGTGGCCTTCGGCGACGGAGAAGTGGTCATTTCAGTGAAAGACACCGGATCCGGAATCGCTCAGTCGGAGCTCCAGACCATATTCAACGAGTTCTATCAGGTAGGCCGACCGAAGGCTGAAGAGGATCACGGCAAGGGCCTTGGTCTGGCCATCGCTAAGCGATTGGTGCAGCTACACGGTGGGCGCATCTGGGCTGAGAGCCAGGTAGGCGTGGGGAGCACGTTCAGCTTCTCGCTGCCATTGGAGCCCAAGACAGTATCACTTGGGAGACGGTCCGCTTCGCTGTCGGCGCCCGCTTCCAGCAGAACAGTGCTTCTCCTCTCCGACGACGGCACTGCCTCTTCTTACCTTCGGCGCCGCCTCGAGGGATTTGACTTCGTCCCGCTCGCCTCTGTCGTCGACCTCTCATCGGCGGTGGCGGCGCACCGTCCGGTTGCGGCTGTGTTGAACGCAGAACGTGGTGCAGCCCAGGAGGAGGAAGCCAGCGCGGTGTTGGCCGAACTGCCCCCCCAAGTGCCGCTAATGACTTGCCCTCTTCCGAACGCCGCGGCCCTCAGACAGCGAGGTTCCTTCGACGCGGTCCTGACCAAACCAATCACCTTCGAGGACCTAACTGGTACCATGGCCAAGCTCGGCATAGGGAACACAGCGGCCAGGATCCTGGTCGTGGACGATGATCGTAGCTTCGTGCAGTTGATGAAGCGCCTAATCAGCAGTATTGCCGGTCCGAGGCACAACGTAGTTGGGGCGTACAGTGGGCAGGACGCTTTGTGCAGAGTACACTCTTTCCGGCCACAACTGCTACTGCTGGACCTTGTGCTGCCGGACATTTCAGGTTTCGAAGTGGCAACACGGGCACGGAAGGAGTCCGGCTCACCCAACATCCAGGTGGTTGCTGTCACCGCCACTACGCCAGGCGAGGACATAGCGGAGTCCGATGGCTCCCAGTTCTCGTATCGCAGAGCCGGTCCGTTCCGCCCTGGTGAGCTGGTGCACTTGCTGGAGGCAGGCCTAAAGTGCGCTAAGGGCGAGCTTGGTCCTTCCCGAGACAACGTCTGATGCCGGCCAGGAAGTCGCCCCGAGAGACGGGCTTCTGGAGCTGCACGGCCGCTCCCAGCGCCTGACCTAGACGCTCGTCCTGCACAACCGAGCAGATCATCACGGGGATACTCGCTGTAGCTTGGGACCGAGCTAGAGTCTCTAGGACGGTCCACCCGTCCATCCTCGGCATCATTATGTCCAGAACGATGACATCTGGCGTCAGCTCAGTGGCAACCGCTAGTGCACGGCGGGGGTCGGAAATCGAATGCACCTGCCAGTTCTCGGAGGACAAGTACCGATCGTAGAGCTCTACTGCTCCAGGGTTGTCCTCAACGATCAGCACTGAAGTCACCTTCTCAGTAGGAATGCTAAGACGCACTTCGTGCTTACCGTCAGAGAGGGCACGCATCTCGAGAACAAAGCCCTGCGCCTCGGCTATCCGCTCTAGGTCGCCAAGTAAGCGTTGCAGCAGCCCAACATCCGCAGGCGTCAGCGCGAGACTGACTGTCGCCAAGCCTGCCTCCAAGCCAAACGCAATTAGGCAGTCATCCGCAGCCGACTGCACTGCAGCACTCAGCAGCTGAGCCAGCAGCTGCTTGAGCACACCCGGGTCAGCCGCAACGGTAGTGTCCCGCTTCTCGCCCAGATAGCGAACGCGCCGCCCAAGTTGCTCGGCAAGGGGTATGACGAGATCGACTGCCTGCATCAGGATACTGACGAGTCCCACCTGAGCCGGCTGGCTGCGTAGATACTCCAGCTCATCTTCGAAAGGGCTGGATTTGCTTTGGGTATCATCTGCATCGGCGGAGTGGGGCCCATTGATGACCGCCGTCAGCTTCTCCTCTGCGCGATACAGATCCCGGTGTACTTGGCGCTCGCTTAGGGACAGCTCGGACGAGATCTGCCGAATCGACATCCCTTCAACATACCGCAAGCTGAGCACGTCATATGACCTGGACTCCAGGGAGCCGAAAGGGTAGCGCCTCGCCGGCTGTAGCGCCTCGATGGCCTGAAGTAGAAGAGCGCGCAGCCTAGAAGCCCACCTCTCGAGGTCGGCGGAAGCCGCCTCAGGAAACCCGGTCGCCAACGGGCTCCTGCACAGCGCCAGCGGCTCGTGCAATACGCGCAGGCTGTCGTGCACCTGCTCGCGCGATAGTCTTGGCACAGGACCCTCCCCGATGGGCGTGCGCCAGGGTGCCGGGACAGCACCGACGCTAGCGCCTCTCGCTCCAAAGGTGCTGACTCTAGTTCACCTGAACGCCGCGACCATGATGTCAAGCCTACTCCCCCGCTGCGCTGTCGTCCACCCCTTGTGCCAGGACCACCATCTTGCCCGCGTTCCTCAGACGTGAGCCCTGGCCTTGGCAGTGTCCCTGGAAGTGGCGGAAAAGGTGGTTGACGGGAGCGCCACCGTGTGCTTCTTGAGCTTGTCCGGGAAAGACGGGTCGAGGAGGATACAGTGGCCGAGGCAGTCGATCGCCTGCGTCATGTCGACGACCCAGTCGCGACTCAGCGCCCTACCGTACCGCGTGAGCTACCGGGGAGCGTTCTCAACCGGATAGTGGTGGACACCTTGGAAATGAAGGAGGCGACACCACCAAAGTAGTGCCGCCCCTCTCTGGGTAGCCCTGGCCGCCGGCCCCGCCAGTGCTCCCTCTTGCCCTCGACTGGATTCGAACCAGCACGCCCAATCGGGCACAGGCCCTCAACCTGCCGTGTATGCCATTCCACCACGAGGGCTTCTTACGGAACGATTATAGACAGGACCCGTCGCGCGGTCAACTCACGATCAGTGCCCGATTTGTGATACCCGGGGGACCTCCTCACGCTAGCCGCCCCTGGCGCTGCAGGGCGACCGTGACCACCGCGAGCGGGCCCGGCGCTTGATTGCCACAGCGGCGCTGCCTACAATCGCACTCGATTCCACAGTCCCTCACACAGTGTGAGACTACATGCATGGGGAGTAGCATCATGCTTGACCGGCGGCGCAACCCACAGGCCACTGGCATCTGGGCCGGCATCATCTTGGGAGTAGCCGGGATCCTGCTCATGGTTGTCCCCAGCCGGGCGGGCGTCGACGGTATGGACGGCGGATTTGCTCTCGGCGCTTTCGGCCTGCTCCTGTTGATCGCCGGCGCGATCACCCTGGCGATAATGCTTCCGCGCGCTGCCCGCATGCGAGACATGCTCTCCGAGCGCAATCTGCTTGCCCACTGGACGTACGACTCGGAACAAATGGCGCAGGAAGCAGAACGCATCCAAGAGCAGTGGAGCCGGCGCAATCGAGGGCTGTTCATCATCGTTCTGGGATGGATAGTCGTCATCACCGCCGCCTTCGTCGTCTTCATGCTTGTCACTGGCGAAGCCGACGCACTCCCCTCTTTCCTGGGCATCATGGGCGGCGTCACTCTGCTCGTAGCGGCCGCCGCCTTCGGGATGCCATACCTGATGGCGCGGCGGGCCCGCCGCAGTCAGAAGGAAGCCCTCATAGCGGATCGTGCCGTCTATTTCGGCGGCAGTCTGTACACATGGGGTACCCCACTCGAGGTGTTGGACAAGGTGGTGTACGTCGACGACGACGGTGACCGCCGGCTGTCCTTTCACCTACGTTCACGCAGTGGCCCGTACTTTCAATTCCTTCCCTACCTGGTGGAGGTACCCGTCCCTCTTGGACAAGAGGGGTGCGCGGAGGAAGCCGTCCGGAGGCTGAGTCGCCCGTAGGGTTCTTCTCGGAGTACCGGATCTCAGGTGCGGACGCAGGCCTTGGTTGCTCGGATTCGGCTTCGTCATCGGGTCGTGGTCCCTATCCTTCGCCTCGCATCGGCCTGCTCTTCGTCGGCGGCCGCACAGTGGCCACCGGCGCTACGACAAGACCATCAACAACGACGGTGACCCGCCGCCCTCGGGCCTAGGTCACACCTCGACGCCCACGTACTCGGAGACGCGCACTTCATCCGTGTTCGACCACGCGACGCCCGGCGGCGCCTGTTCCTGGACCTCGGAATCCTAGGGGCACTGGATCAGCCCATGCCGGCCAGGTCGTGGGCGTAACCGGCAACGCCTCCCACACCGGCCTGGACTGGTCCACTCTCCGCCACGCCCTTAGCACCTATGCTGGGTGCGACGCCGGCGGCCACATCCTGTCCCGCGTTTACCTGGGTGGCATCGACACTCCACCTCCTTCGTCAGCGGCGACCGCGTCACGGTGTCGCGGCCGCTCATGGCCGGAGACGTCACCGCAATCGGAAGTACCCAGCTTGCGTCCCGCCAGGAGTCGGTCTAGCGCGGGCCGAGGTTTCGGGCTAGAATGACCGACAAGCGCATACAGAACGACTACGACGGAGACGAAGGCGGATTCGTCCGCCGCTAGGCTCACTGTCACCCTCCAGAGAGGCGCCGGTTGGTGCGAGGCGCCGCGGGCAGGAGCCGAATCCCCTCCCGAGCCGTGGGGTCAACGCGCCTGCGCCACTAAGCCCCGCCGGAGGCCTCCCGTTACCGAGGCATTACATGAGGCCGGCCTTGCGGCCGGCGAAGTCAGGTGGCACCACGAGCCGCCCCTCGTCCTGACCGGACCAGGGGCGACTCTGTTTCCCAGGAGGCCGGCAATGCTGGACATCGACCTCATCCGCGAGCATCCTGATTATGTCAAGACGGCTCTGCAGAAGCTCAACGCCGAGGCTCCCATCGACGAGATCTTGGCCCTCGACGAGCAGCGTCGCGCCACGGTGGCTACCGTCGACGAGCTTCGGGCCCAGAGGAACTCGCTCTCCCGCGACGTGGGCAAGACCAAGGAACAAGCCCTCCGCCAACCGCTCATCGAACGCGTCCGGGCCATCAACGTGGAGATCGAGCAGCGCGAAGCCGATCTGACCGGCATCGAGGAGCGTCTGAACGCCCTCGTCCTCGAGGTACCCAACATGCCCGATGAGTCGGTGCCGGTGGGCAAGGACGAGTCGGAGAACGTGGTGACTCGAACGTGGGGAACGCCGCGCGACTTCGGCTTCGAGCCCAAGCCGCACTGGGACCTCGGGCCCGCCCTCGGGATCGTCGACTTCGAGCGCGGGGTGAAGATCTCGGGGACGCGCTTCTACGTGCTACAGGGCGCCGGCGCCCGGCTACAGCGCGCCCTCATCGCCTGGATGATCGATCTTCACGTGCAGCGACACGGCTACACCGAGGTCTACCCGCCCTATCTGGTCCGCGGCGAGTGTCTAGTCGGCACCGGCCAACTGCCCAAGTTCGCCGACAACCTCTACAAGGACCACGAAGAGGACCTGTGGATGGTGCCGACCGCCGAGGTGCCGGTCACCAATCTCTATCGCGACGAGATTCTCGAGCCGGACCAGTTGCCGATCCATCTCGTGGCGTATACTGCCTGCTTCCGGCGGGAGAAAATGTCCGCCGGGCGCGACACCCGCGGTCTGAAGCGCGGTCACCAGTTCGACAAGGTGGAGATGGTGAAGTTCTGCGCCCCAGAGAAGTCGGCGGAGGAGCTTACGGCGCTCATTCGCAACGCCGAGGAAGTCGCCGAGGGCCTCAACATCCCCTACCGCATCGTGCAGATGTGTACGGGAGATCTGAGCTTCAGCGCGGCGGCCAAGTTCGACGTTGAGCTTTGGGCGCCGGGCTGCCGGGAGTGGCTCGAGGTGTCGAGCTGCAGCAACTTCGGGGACTTCCAGGCCCGGCGCGCCAGCATCCGCTACCGGCCCGAGGACGGCGGCCGGCCGCGGTTTCTCCACACGCTCAACGGTTCGGGACTCGCGCTGCCCCGCACCCTGATCGCGGTGATAGAGAACTATCAGCAGGCCGACGGCAGCATCGTAGTTCCCGAGGTGCTTCGCCCCTACATGGGCGGCCTTGAGGTCATCAGCGGGAAGTAGCCGGCCACCGCCGCTGCGCTTGCAACCAAACGGGGGCCCCATCAGGAGCCCCCGTCGTCATTCAAAGAATCGACTCAGCCTAGCCGACTGCCTTGCCGTCGTCCCACGCGTCCAGCGCGGCCGCCTGCTCGCCGGCGATGCGACCGAAGGCAAGGCACTCGCCCACGTTGGCGCCACCCTGCGGATACTGCACGAAGACCGAACCGAGCTCGCCGGCGCTGTATAGGCGCGGGATGGCCTGCCCAAACACGTCCACGACCTGCGCCAGCGCATTGCGCTTCGGGCCACCGAAAGTATTGTTCATGCCGGGGAGCATCCTGACGGCATAGAACGGCGCCTCTAGGGGCTTCAGCGTCATCGGGGCACGGCCGAACTGAGCGTCCTCACCCGCTTCCACGGCGGCGTTGTAGGCGTCGATCTCCTCCTGTAGCACATCCGGGTCGACCTCCAGGGCCTCGGCCAACTCCTCCGCCGTCTCGCCCTTGAGGATCCAGCCCTTCTCTAGCTCAACACTGTTGTCTGCGCTCCACTCGTACATGCCGATGGGACCGGCAGCGCCAAAGGAGGTGAAGGCGAGCGGGCCGTTGTCCAGCCGGTCCTGACCGAAGATCCAGTAGGAAGGAATGCGGGTCAGGCGAGGGAAACCGGTGGTGTCGGCGAAGATGGTGTGCCAGTAGCCGGCATATCCGCCGAGCTTGGACTCATTGATGTAGCGCCGGCCGTCCTTGTCCACGATCAGGTAGCCGAAGAGGCCGTAATTGAGCAGGAAGGCGGTAGGGAAACCGTCGAACTTCGCCTTGAGATTGCCGCCCAGCACCGTCATGTGCCAAAGGTCGGCGCCGACAGCTTGCGCCATCCGCATCCCGTCGCCGGTGTTGTCCGGGTTGCCGTAGAACGTTACCGGGTAGATGGGAACATACGCTTTGACGGCCTCATCATCGAACTCGAAGCCGCCGGTCGTCAGCACCACGGCCTTGGCCGCCTTGATGGCCACCTCGCCGTCCACAGTCTCCGCCCAGGCGCCGATAACCTCCCCCTTCTCGTTGGTGATCAGCGACTTGCCGGGGGTCTCCCAAAGGACCTCGACCTCCAGCTCCTCCACCTTGGCGGCAAGCAGGTTAAACAGCTCTACACCCACGCCGGAAGTGCCATCTTCCCTCTGAATCTGATAGCCCTTGATGGCTGAATTGCCCTCAACGTTGGGGTCACGCCCTTCGGCGGCATAGACGTTGACGCCGATGGCGCCAAGGCTCTCCACCCACTCAAGGTTGCCGGTCAGGTACTTGGCCAGGGCGGCGATGGTGTCGTCGTCGATAGCCTTGGATTCGGCGAGATCGGGGTTGACGCGAGACGCAACTTCCATGAAGGCCAGTGCATCTTCCTCGCTGTCCGGCGAGAGGAACACGCCCGCGGACATCTGCGTGTTGCTGGTGTGAGCGTCCTCGGCCTGCTTCTCAATGACGAGCACCTTGGCCCCAGCCTCAGCGGCCGCGATGGCAGTGGCAGCGCCTGCACCACCGTAGCCGATCACCAGCACCTCAGTCTCAATGTCCCACTTCTTGGGGACCGGACGGTACTCGCGGGGCCCCGGGGTAGCGGTAGCCTCGGCTGAGTCCCCAGCCTTGGGAGTTGGCGTACCGGTCTGGGCAGAGGCGCCCACGGCGGCCAGCAGCCCCGACGCGGCCACACCGGCTCCGGTAACCGCACCGGTCTTCACGAACAGACGACGGCTAATGCCCAACTTCTCATTGAGTTCCGACACGGTGTCCTCCTGTCAAGGTGACTTGATGCTAGCGGTCCAGAGACCGCCGTTGACGGGCCCATCGTCAGCCATATTGTGACGAATGCTACAAAAGGGCACTTGCGCCGGCAAGAGCGGGACTGACGGCGGAATAGCCCGCACGGCTCAAACACCGGGTGGCGCCGTGAACGCCGAGAGGGGAGAATCCGGATGGATCCTCCCCTCTCCTGCTCTGACTACTCACTGCCGTCCCAGCACGCCGGGTAGCAGCGCAGGTGTACTAGTGACAGTCGCTACACGGATTGAGCGTGCCGGTGTGGTGGCAGGCTCCGTAGCACCAGCGCAGTGTGGGTTCCTTGAGTTCCATGTCCGCCGGCGCCGGGATGGGATGTGCTTCGTGGCAGTTCCGGCAGAGAGGTATGTTCTCCTCCACGTCCGGCTCATCGTGCGGCACATAAACGTGCGGGTTCGATACCGTTTTCTCATTGACCTGGTAGTCCTCGGTTAGCGCCTGCAGGGCGCTGTAGGGACCATGGCAGGTCAGGCACTGCGCAGTCGACATCTTGCCAGTGACCACCGGCTCAGCGCCCGCTACCTGGTGACACGCCTGGCAGTCGTCCTCGGTGAAGCTAGCATGGCTCAGAGGCGACGGCTCAATCCCGTCGATGGCATGACAGGTGAGGCACTTCTCCCGGCCATCAAGAGTGTGGGAGATCTCCTTGGCCACGAGAGGGCCTTCGCCCGCCGCCGGTTCTTCGGCGGCCGGGGTGGTTTCGGCAGTAGCCGCCTCTGGCGTAGCCTCCGCGGTGGCGGTTCCCTCGGCGGTCGCCGCTGCTGTCGCTTCAGGAGTCTCGGCGGCCGCCTGAGTGGCAGCAGCCGTCGGTTCAGCCGTGGGCGTCGCCGCGACCGCGGTCGGCTCGGGCGTGGCCTCGGGCTCCGACGTCACCTCAGCGATCACTTCGCCGATCTCATCCGGTACCGATGGGAAGGTGTGGCAAGCTGCGCAGAGGTCAACAGTGTAGCTCTCGTGGTTCGCCGGGAAAGCGAACACCTTGTCCAGGCCGTGGCAGACCCTGCAGTCCATGTCCTCAACTACGGAGTGCGGGACTGCCGGCGCTTCTCCGGTGCCGGGCTCGCGCTCCGGCATCGTCGCCGCCTTCACCCTCTCCGAGTCGAGGGCTAGGTATTGCCATTCGCGCTCGTGGCAGGCGCTGTTGCTGCAGAAGCTGGAGTTGTCCGCACCGCCCGGATTGCCGACGGTGTGGCACGTCTCGCAGCTCATGTCGAACTTGTACTGGTGCTCAGCGATCCAGAGCGTGCCTTCGTGGGACTCGGGCCGGTCGGTCACATCGGCCTGGACAGCTGCCGGCGCCGCCCCGCCCGTGGCCACCTGCGGAATGCTGTGGCACAAGTTACATTCGGCACGGATCGCCTCGCCCTCGGCCGTCATGTGGTCGCCGTCGTGGCAACGCATGCAGCCCGGGGTGTAAGTGTGGCCGACGTTATCGGGATAGGTGTCCCAGTACTGCCGCATGTAGGGGAAGTGCGTCTGGCTGAAGAGCGTCGTTAGGCCAGCCACAGCCGCCTTGACGTCATTCGTGCGGGCAGAGTAGACGTCCGGATGCTCCGACTGGTAGCGGTCGGCGACTGCTGCCATCGCCTGGTTCCCGGCCTCACGCGTGTCGTAGCGCGCTCCCAGGACTTCCATGGCGATGCTCTTGATATACGGCAGGTCGGCCGGAATCAGGCCGCTATCCATGGCCCGATCGATAGCTACGCTGGTGGGGGGAATCCGGTGCTGGCTGCGGTTGTGGCAGTCCATGCAGTCCAGTTCGTCCTTGGCAGCGCCCGCGATCTGTGCCGCGGTAAGGCCGGCGTCACCGGCGAAGTACTCCTTCTCGATGCCGTCCACCGTCGCCCGCACCCATAGGATCTCCTGGGCGCCCTCATCAGCGGCGATGTACGTCACCGGGTTCTCGATGTGCCAGTGCGCTCCGCTGCCCACGCCCGGCGTGTCCACTCCTCCGCCGCCCGTCTTCATCAGGAAGCGCACCTGGGTGAGCGTGTTCTCCTTGTCGGAAGCGTACTGGTTGTCGGTGACCAGCTTGGGCTCGTAATAGAAGCCCTCCATGTGACACTGGCCACAGACATCCTCGGCAGGACGCAAGGTGCTGCGCGGGGTCTCCAGCGGTCTCTCATACAGCTTGAACGGGTAAACGACGACGTACCGCGCGTTGGTCAGCTTGTAGTACACCGACCAGTAAGTGCCGTGGCCGACGTGACAGGTGCCGCAGTCCACCTCGGCATGCGCGGTGAGTTGGTGTGCCACCGTCTCGGGCTCCATCGTCTGGTGGCAGAGAGTGCAGAACTCCGTCGACTTGGTCCAGTCGAACAGAGTCAGCCCTCCCAGAAACAGCCCGATAAGCACTACCAGTGCCCCGAGCCCTACCAGAACACGTTTCACAGGCATCCCCCCAGCACTTGGACTGGCCGAGCCTCGCCCCGGCTCGATCACCTAGGATGCATGGTATGGCGTTCCCGATGGGCTGTCAACTCCAACGCGCCATCCTGCAGGGTTTTTTCGATTCTGCCGCTATGCGATGCAGTGCCCTCGAGAACCTCGCCCCAACCCCTCTCCGCAACGGAGAGCGGCTTCCGGCTTCCCTTCCCCAGGAAAGAATGAGAGATGGGGGATTAGGTTCCGGCCCGCAGGCCCATCAAGCCGAAGCCGAAGGACCCGCGGCCGGCCTCTCCAGGCGCCGCGCGGCGGCGTGCTCACCGATAATCGAAAGACCCTGGCCATCCCGGCGCTCAATTGAGGAAGGGACTGCGCCGGGGTCTCATCCGATTCGCTGGGCCGGCGGCCGTCCGGCTGCCAGGTCCTGTACAGGCGCACAGCATTTCTACCACTGACGCCCTCGGGCTATAATGCGGCCCAAGCATCGAAGTCAAGGGCCCTTCGGGGAGGACACAGTGAAGAAGAAGACAGTGCGCGATATAGAGGTAGCCGCCAAGAGAGTGCTCGTGCGCGTTGACTTCAACGTGCCGCTGGACGGCGCCCGAGTGGTGGACGACACGCGCATTCGTGCCGCGCTGCCTACCATCGCCTATCTGCGGGACAAGGGCGCTCGCGTCATCCTGGCCTCGCACCTGGGTCGTCCTAAGGGAACGGTGGATTCCCGCTACTCCCTGGCTCCGGTGGCCCAATACCTCAACGATGACCTCGGCATTCCGGTCACGTTGGCGCCGGATTCGGTTGGACCGCAGGTCGAGACCCTGGTGAACGCTCTCAAGCCGGGTGACGTTCTGCTCCTGGAGAACACCCGCTTCTACGGCGGCGAGGAGAAGAACGACCCCCAGTACGCCGCCGGCCTGGCTCGCCTTGCCGACGTCTACGTCAACGACGCTTTTGGGGCCGCCCATCGCGCTCACTCCAGCACCGAGGGCGTAGCCCGCCTGCTCCCCGCGGTGGCCGGCCTGTTGATGGAGAAGGAACTGGACTTCCTCGGGCGTGCCCTCGCTGAGCCCACCCGCCCCTTCGTCGCCATACTCGGCGGGGCGAAGGTCTCCGACAAGATCGGCGTCATCAACAATCTGCTTGAGCGAGTCGACAGTCTCCTCATCGGCGGCGGCATGGCCAACACCTTCCTCAAGGCCAAGGGGCACTTCATTGGCGACTCGTTGGTGGAGGACGAAGTGCTCGAGATGGCTCGCAGCCTCATGGAGCGCGCCGGCGATGCCCTTGTCATCCCGTCGGACGCGGTGATCGCCAACGCCTTCGATGCCAAGGCCGAGTCGCAGGTAGTGCGGGTGGACGCCATCCCCGAGGGGTGGCGCATTCTCGACATCGGTCCGCGCACCATAGAGCGATTCATCGCTGAGCTGCGGCCCGCCAAGACGGTTGTCTGGAACGGACCGATGGGCGTCTTCGAGTTCCCGCGCTTCGCCGAGGGCACCGTCGCCATCGCCCGAGCCTTGGCCGACCTGGACGCCACCACCATCATCGGCGGCGGCGATTCGGTGGCGGCCGTGGAGCAAGCCGGCGTCGCCGATCGCATCACCCATATCTCCACCGGTGGCGGCGCCTCCCTGGAGTTCCTGGAGGGCAAGACTCTACCCGGTGTGGCCGCCTTGCAGGACCGATAGCCGCGGAGTTCAGAGCGAGGGCGGCCGCGCCAGAGCCAGAGGGCAGCCGGCGCCGCCCCGTCCCCGATCATGGGGGGAGGTAGCGATGCAGCAAGAGCAGCTTTTCCGGAGCCGAGCACCTATCCGCGTGGACCTAGCAGGCGGCTGGACAGACGTGCCCTTCTTCGCCGCTGAGCACGGCGGGGCGGTGGTTAGCGCCACCATCAACCGCTACACCTACGCCACCCTCGTGCCTCGCCAGGACGAGAAGATCGAGATCACGTCAGCGGACTTCCAGCAGTTCCTGTCGGTGCAGAACTTCCGTGAGCTCGAGTATGACGGCAACCTCGACCTGATCAAGGCCGCCATCTCCCGGCTGGGCATTCAGCGCGGCATGAACCTCTTCGTGCGGTGCGATGCCCCTCCCGGGTCCGGTACCGGTTCGTCCGCATCCATCGGCGTCGCCCTCATCGGGCTGCTGAACCTCCTCCAGGACAACCGTCTCTCCGCCTACGAGATCGCTCGGCTGGCGAATCTACTGGAGACCGAGGAGCTTCATATCGCCGGTGGGAAGCAGGATCAGTACGCGGCTGCCATCGGCGGCTTCAACTACATGGAGTTCAAGGACCCGTCGGTCAACGTCAGCCCGCTTCACCTGGACACCAGCGTAATAGTGGAACTGGAGAAGCACCTCGTCCTCTGCTACACCGGCAAGTCGAGGCTTTCCGGCAACCTGATCAGCCGGGTTCACGATGCCTACAAGGCAGGCCGCTCGCAGACGGTCGGGGCGCTGGAGCGCATGTACGACGTGGCCGTCGAGATGAAGAGCGCTCTGCTGAAGGGGGAGATCGGGGAGTTCGGGCGGCTTCTGCAGGCGAACTGGGAGTGCCAGAAGCAGCTTGACGCCAGCATCACAACCGACCAGATCGACGGCCTGTTCGAGGTGGCGAGCGCGGCCGGCGCGGTGGGCGGCAAGGCCCTGGGTGCGGGTGGAGGCGGCTGCGTCCTCTTCCTGGCTAGCCCGGACCGCGAGCACGATGTGCGCACCGCGCTGGAGGAGGCAGGCGTCCAGGTGCTGGACTTCAACTTCGAGTTCGGCGGCCTGCGGGTGTGGAGCAGCTGGAACGGCGCCCGGGTGGTGAACTAGGGGCCTGCTTCGTCGGGGAGGGGCGGCAGCTCATCGATGGACGAAAGGCCGAAAAGACGCAGGAACGCCGGGGTGGTCCCGTACGAGATCGGCCGCCCCGGTTGGTCCAGCCTCTCCAACTCGGCAACCAGGCCGAGGCGTAGCAGGGTCCTAAGTGGGCTGTCGCTGCTCACACCACGCACGGCCTCGACGTGGGCGCGGGTAACCGGCTGGCGGTAGGCGATGAGGGCCAGAGTCTCCATGGCTGCACCAGACAACGTGATCGCCTCCTCCGAGTGGAGGAAGCGAGCGATGTCGGCCGTCGCGACCGGCGCGGTCGTCAGCTGTAGCGTGCCCTGCGCCCGTACCAGCGTCAGTCCCCGGCCATCCAACGCCTTGGCCAGGCGCAACGCCGCCCGCTCCACCGCTGAGGGCCGCGCGCCCAGGATGTCCGCCAGCGTGGCTACCGCGACCGGCTCACCCGCCACAAAGAGAACCGCCTCCAGGCGAGCCTCGAGAAGCGATTGAGTTCCGTCCGAGCTGTCCGCCGGCATCTCCCACTGGCCCTGCTGATAGTCCTGGTCGGCCTTGCCCTCCTCTGGTTCGTGCTGAGGCCCGTCGTCGGCCACCGTCCACCCTCCCATCAACCGCGCCCCCCAACCGACCACCGGCAAGTGGCCGACCAGATCAACCGACTAGTCAGCGCCCCGGCCGGGGCCACCGTGATGCTCGTCGCCGGCGAGCACGAGCTTGAGTCCTTCCTCAACTACGACGCACTCCCCCGCGCCAGCCTGGGCGTACTCCGCGTCGCGCTCGGCTTCCGTTCTCGTGAAGCCCGAGTGGGCCTGCTCATCGGCAAGGCAACACCTCTGGTTGAAGTCCGCCTCCGCGGCAGCGAACCCGAGTCCACGCCAAGAATCGAGGTTGTCGACCTGCGTTTGGCATCCATTCCGGCGCCTGCGTTCCTCCGATCCGGGCTCTCCCGCGTGCTCAACGACTCCCTGGCGGCCGGCGACCTGGGAGTGATACCATTGAGCCTCGCCTTCAAGCAGGGCGAGGCTCAGTTGGTGCTGACCAGGCGCTGATCGCCTGGGCGCCTAAGCCTGGCCCGTCGCTCCCTCGTCCGGACTGACATCGTCGCTGTCCTTGAGTTCGTCCCAGGCCGGCTCTTCCTCCGCCGCCACGGCGTCGCCGATAACGTCCGCCTGAGCCTTCACCACGTCATCGACCAGCGGCAGCTCGGCCGCGAGGCCCGGCGGCACCACGGGCACCACGTCATCGACCAGCGGCAGCTCGGCCGCATAGTCCGGCGCTTCCGCCGAGGAAGCCGCAGAGTCAACCGCGGCGTCTGCAGGCTCGGACAGACCGTCCGCCGCCAGTTCAGTCGCCTCATCCACCGCTTCTAGGTAGGCCAAGGAAACAGGAGCGTCCTCCTGATCGTGCGGCGGCTCCTCGTGCCCGGCCACTGGTGCAACCCACTCAGGCTGAGTCTCCACCGGCCCAGCCGGCTGCCACACTGGCTCGTCAGCCTCCGGCATCACCGCCGGTTCCGGACACGGTTCGGTCCACGACGGCGCTACTGGCTCGGGCGCCGTCTCCGCCGGAGACTCCGGCCCGCTCGAAGGCACAGCGGCGGCGAGCGGCGCCATGACAGTTCCCTCGGCACGCCCGACTTCCTTCACCCGGACGTCGACCCGCGCCACCCTGGCGCCGATCTCAGTCTCAAGAGTCTGCCGAGCCGCCTCGATTGCCCTCCGAGCAACATCCGGCACACGCACTTCCCCGGCGGTGCTCAAAGACAGATCCACCACCACGCCTTCCTTGGCCGTCTGTCGAACCTTGGCGCTGACGCCCTTGACGTCCGGCGCGGCGGACACCCGCGCCTCGAGCAGCTTGGCCACCGAGGCCTCGGCCACCCGAGCGCGACCCTCCTCCACCTCCGCCACCTGAATGGTCCGGTCGCCGCCTTGACGCACCTCCCGCCACAGCACCCAGATCACCGCCAGCCACAGCAGGGCCGCCAGCACACCTGTCACCACTCGGCCCACCGTGGTCATCACCCACGGCTCGATGGCGAAGGTGGCCGACTGGACCGCATTGAGGACTGCGTCGGGGACAGTCGCCACGATCGGAAGAAGGACTAGGAGGAAGATGAGCAACAACACGGTCACTACCTGATTCAGTGTCTTCACCGCCTTGCCTCCCTCAAAAACACGGATCGGATTTCGGCTCGCATTATACACCGGCACAAGGTCGCTGGTCGACCAAGCAGGGTCTTTCGATTGTTGGTGAGCACGCCGCGCGGGCGCCTGGAGAGGTCGGCTACCGGCTCTTAGGCTCCAGCTTGATGAGCGAGGACACTCGCTTTGATGCGCCTGCGGCCCAGAACCTCACCCCAACCCCTCTCCGTAACGGAGAGGGGTTGGGGTGAGGTTCTCGGGGGCACTGCATCGCCCAGCGGCACAACCGAAAAACCCTGGTCGACCAAACGTCTCCGGGCGGACGGGGTTCACCGTGTGCGCCTCACGCCGGCAGCGGTGGCAACCACGGCCAGCGCCAAACCCGCGGTAGCCGTCAACGACGTCACCGCGCCCGTCCGAAGCCAGCGCGGCCGGTAGGCCATCGCGATCTCGTGGTGCCCGGCCCCGACCGGTACGGCTCGGAAGAACCAGTTGCCGCGCTCGATCTCGGTCGCTTCCCCGTCGATCTCGGCTTCCCATCCCGGGTAGTACGTGTCCAGCAACACCACGTAGCCGTCGCTCGGAGCATCAACCGCCAGCGCGACGCGCTCCGGCCGGTACTCGGCAATGGAGACCGGCTGCCAGCCCGGCTGGGGACAAGCGCCTGACTCCCGGCCCACCAGCACCAGTTCCTTCCTCGGATCGAAGTCCTCCTGTGCCAGCCGTTCGAGGGCACCCTGCTTGTCCTCCGCGTAGGTGACACAGGCGGAGAAGTAGGCTCGGGGCAAGGTTGCCTCGAAGCGTTGAAGCCTGACATCTCCCAGGTTCAGGGTGGCGAAATGCGGCTCCAGTCCCACGGCGGCTCCCGCGCCGCCGCGGGAGTTCACCAGCGAGACGGCCTGCAATGCGGAGTCGCCGGCATCGAGAGGCGTCACCGACATCCGGGTGAAGTGCCGCGCCGTATCGGCCACTGCAACCGATCCCTGCCACATCTCGCCGCGTCCGTTCACCGGGATCATGGCTTTGCCCAGTCCGTCAGGACCAATCGTCCGCAGTCGGCCCTCCTGCCTTTGGACCATGATCACGGTCGAGTCGTCGAGGCGGATCTCAGTCACCGGACCGTCAGCTCCCCCCGGGTCATTCGGGTCGGAGACCACTATAGCCACGGCATCGGCGGCGAAAGGCGGCAGCTCGAGCGCAACTGAGGCGGGACCGGCCGGCAGGCGAATGGCGTGACCAAAGTCGAAGTAGACGCCGTCGATCCATAAGTCCTGCAGGCGGTCGGTGATCAGGTATTCCACCCCGGCCAGGGCCAGGAGGCGCTCGTCCGGGACGGCAGTCAGCGCCTCGCTGAGGCGGCCATCGGGAGCCGCCTCCCCTTCGCCCAGCAGCAGCTCCTGAAAGGCGATGAAGTCGGCCGTCGGCAACACCCCGCCATCGTACCCATCCACGGCGAAGACCCGCCAGTGGAGGGCCAGGTTGCGTGCCAGCACCTCCTGCCACTTCGCGCCCACCAGGAGGCCATAGCGGCCCGCCCCGGTAAGCCCATCTCCCAGGGCCGCCGCCAGTTCGTTCATGTCGCCGCTATCGAAGGTGGGATCGGTCACGGCAAGGAAGCGCCCTAGCCCGCCCTTGGCCTTCAGGACCTGAGCGGTGCGTCGTTCCGCGTCGTAGACCTGAGCCGCAGTGGTCTGATTGAAGGGCAGGCCGACCGAAGTCCACGCCAGTTCCGCCAGTAGCAGTAGCACGAGCATAGGCGGTCGCCAGGCTGGTCGCCTCAGCGCGAGGGCCGATGCCGACCCGGCAGCCGCCACTCCCCAGCCCAGCGCCGTCACCAGCTCGGGTTTGGGCTCTGCCACCCCCCACAGCAGGCCGCCACTAGCCGCCACCCCAAGGAGCGCCGCCAGCCGCCGGCGACACGGTCTGGGCCGGGGAAGGTCTCCACCGGCAGCCTCCACTCCCTCCGCCGCCAGCAGAGAGGCCCCCAGCAGCGCGATCACCAGCCACCGGGCGGGGGCTCTGAACAAGGCCAAGCCGGGCACTACGCGAAAGAGAAGGTAGTAGACCGGGTTGTAGGCACCCAGCGCCAGGAACCAACCCAGGGCCGCCAGCACCAACATCCAGCGGCCGGGCCGACCCGCACGCGCGGCGCCGATGGCGGCGAGGGCCAGCCCGACGACCCCGATGTAAGCGACGTACTCCGAGAAGGGCTCCTCGCCGCCGTAGTGGGGCAGGAGCCCAAGCAGCCAAGCGCGCGGACCGAAGGAGAAGGAGGCCGCCTGACGGTAATCCAGGCCGCCTGAGCGCACCGAAAGCCCGGCGAGCTCAAGCGTGGGCAAGAGCTGCACCGCCGCTACCGCGACTCCAATGAGCGATGCCGCGGCCACGAACAGGAGCACTCGTCCCCAGTTGCGGACCACGGACCGCCGATCGGCGCCTACCATGGCCGGACGCACGGCGCCGTAGGCAAGCAGAGCGACGTGGCAGATGTAGACTGCCTGCGTGTGACCGATGAGGATCTGCAAGGCGCTGATGGACGCGGCGGCCAGCGCTGCGAGGATCCGTCGGGCCGCCGGTACCCCTTCGCGAACCGCCCCCACCTCCAGTAGCAGCACCTGCAATGGCAGCCAGGCCAAGGCCTCTACCTGGTTGATGTGCTCGGCCTGAGACCCGAGCAGACCGCTCATCGCGTACACGAGCGCACCCGCGATGGCCGACCACCTTCCCCGACCCAGACCGATTCGCACCAGCAAGTACATGCCTACCGCGGCTAGTGCGTAGTGCAGCATGAGCGTGGCGCTGACCAGCGAGGGGGCCGGCAGCCAAGCCAACAGCCAATGCAGCGGGTAGAAGACCCCCGCCTGCGGGTTGGCCAGGAAGGGAGCGCCCATGAAGAGGTACGGATTCCACAAAGGCAGATCGCCCGCCAGAAGTCGATCCGCAGCGTACTCAAGCAGAGGGTAGAAGTACGCGAACGCGTCGGGGCCTTGGAGGATCTGGCCGGCGAACGCTAGGCGCCAGAGCAGGAGCGGCGCGAGCGCGGCGAGACCCAACACCGCCCCCAGATCGCCCCCATCGAGGCACGCCGGACGAGTGTTCATTGGGCTGCACCGCTGATCAGGGACACCGTGAGCGCTCGCGACCCATCGTGCCGGTAAGTGGTCAGCCGCTCGCGGACCAGGAAGCCGGCGTCGCGGAGGCTTTCGATGTCTTCGTCGGCAGTGCCGCCCGCCACACTCAGCAGGTACACCGGATCGGCCTCGCCGGCGGCCTCCGCCAACTCGCCGGCGTCCCGGTACCAGCGGAAGTCCTGAGGGAAGCCGGCCATATAGTAGCGCACGTGCCAGCCCATGTCGCGATAGAGCACCGTGGCTCGACCAGGCACCTGCCCGCGGAAATAGGCGGCCACCATGTCGATGCCTTGCCAGGCGGAGGTGTCGCCCAAAGGCAGCCGGCTCTGGGCTGCCTCCTGAGCCGGACCCGCCAACAGCAGTACGACCGCCAAGCCAACCGCCACTCCGAGACCGGCGGCGCCCCTTCTCGGCAGCCACCGGCATAGGCAGCCCAGCGCGCCGGCCGCCATCAGCGCCAGCGGGGGCACCAAGCCCACGAGGTAGCGGTCCCACGCCGGGGCCACGATGGCCCAATGGAGACCGAGATAGAGCGCGACGGTGGCTCCAGAACCCACCAGGAGCCGAACTGCTGGGCCGCGCCGCCTCAGAAGCGCGGCGACGATTCCCGCCGCTACCAGCGCGGTCCACAGCGCCATCGCCCAGGTGCCGCCCCACGCCCACGGCAGCAGAGCGCCCCACCCGGCGAAGTCCAGGGGCGCCCGCGACGCTCCCAGGCCGAAATGCTCCATCGCCGCGGTCACGAAGCCCATCTCCGGGCCGCGTCCGACTTCCCACAGGGCCACGAGCGCGCCCACGACGGTGATTCCCGCAACGAACCGCCGCCACTCCCGAGCCCGGGGTTCGGGCGCCAGGGCGAGAGCCAGCGGCGCATAGGCCAACAGCGTGGGCTTGGTCGCGGCCGCCAGAGCCAGCAACACACCGGTGGCCGTGGGGCGGCCGGACCTAGCGGCGGCCAGCGCCCAGAGCGCCAACGCCACCGCCGGGGGATCGGTGAAGGCGGTGGCATCTAGAGCGATGCCCACCGGGCTCAGGGCGATGAACACGGTGGCCGCCAGCGCCGGCCATCGCCCTGCCGCTGACTGTGCTATGCGAATCGCTGCCGCCATGCCGGCCGCCGCCGATGCCGCACCCAGCAGGCGCAGCGCCGTCGGTCCCCGGCCGAGGATAGCGCCCCAGGCGGCAAGCAGGTACGGGAAGAGCGGAGGCTTGTCGATGATCACGCCGCGGAGAAGCATATCGCCTCCGGGCCAAACGGCAGCCGCCCAAGAGGCGTACAGACACTCATCCGGATGTAGGGGATCCTCTGCGATGGTGGCCAGCCTCAGCAACAGCCCCACGGCTACCAGCACCGGCGCCGCTCCTGAAGCCGCACGCGCGGCGCCGTTCTGCCACCCGCCCTGCGGCGGCGATGAATAGGCAGGCGCCTCTGCTGTCGCCTCCGTCAGCGGCCTCTCAGTCCCGGAAGCGGTAGCGCAGCAGCGTCCAGGCAGCGTCCGGCCCATCCCTCCAGGTGATCTTCTTGCCGTCGGTGTACTCACGACCATCGTAGGAGATGGGTACCTCGTAGATGCGATAGCCGCGCTTGAGAATCTTGGCCGTGAGCTCCGGCTCCAACTCGAACTTCTTCGCGCGTAGCACTACGTCCCGGATCACGTCGGTGCGAAACGCTTTGTAGCAAGTCTCCATGTCCGAGATGATGCTGTCGTACAGCACGTTGGTGAGCAGCGTGAGGAGGTGATTCCCCACCATATGCCAGAAGAGCATCGCCTTCCGCGGACCGCCCAGGAAGCGTGAACCGTACACTACGTCGGCGCGGCCCTCCAGGATGGGCTGCAACACAATGCCGTAGTCCCGAGGGTCGTACTCCAGGTCGGCGTCCTGGACCAGCATGATGTCGCCGGTCGCCCGGAACATCGCGGTGCGCACGGCCGCGCCTTTGCCCTGGTTCACGTCATGGTAGAACACCCGAACGAGGGGCGGTCGCTCAAGTGCATCCAGGACCTCTCGCGAGCCGTCGGTGGAGCCATCGTCCACCAAGATGACCTCCCGATCGAGGCCACCCAGGTCGACGGCCAGCACGCGCTCCACCACCTTTTCAATGGTAGTGCACTCATTGTAGACCGGTACCAACACCGAAAGCTTCATCACCTGACCCCAATTCGCCCGGTAGTAACGGGCAGGTCTACCCGTCCGTTCCCTTGGCCGCTTCGTGGGCCAGGATTATGGCCTCGGCCACCTGCTTCATGGACTTGCGCGTGTTCATGCTCATGGTCTGGATCCGGCGAAAGGCCTGGGACTCGGTAAGGCTCTGGCCGTCCATTAGGATGCCCTTGGCCCGGTCCACCAGCTTGCGCGTCTCCAGAGCGTCCTTAAGGTCGCCCACCTCGCGCTCCAGGGCGCGCAGTTCGCTGAACCGGGCCAGCGCCACTTCGATAGCGGGCGCCAGATCCGATTCTCGAACCGGCTTCACAATGTAGCCCACCACGCCTGCATCCTTCGCTCGCTCGATCAACTCGCTCTGGCTGTAGGCGGTCAGCAGCACTACCGGGGCGATGCGCTCCTGGGTAAGGATACGCGCCGCGTCGATGCCGTCCATGTCCGGCATCTTGATGTCCATGATCACTATGCCCGGCCGCAATTCGCGCGCCAGATTGACGGCGCTGGTGCCGTCTGCCACCTCGCCCACCACCAGGTAACCCAGGTTGGTGAGCATCTCGCGGAGGTCCATCCGGATAATGGCTTCGTCGTCAGCGATTACTACTCTCGTGCGCTCCAATTGCTCTCACCTCTCGTGCCGTCTTGGGGAAGGTTACGGTGGCCGTTACCCCGTCTCCGCTGACCAGATAGACCTCCCCCTTGAGGTCATCGCGAACCAGAACCTGCACGATGCTCAGCCCCATACTGGCGCTGCGACTGAGATCGAAGTCAGGCGGCAAGCCTTCGCCGTCGTCCTGTACTTGGATCACCACCCGCTCGTCCGTCTCTTCCAGGCGCAGTACCACCGAACCTTTGGTTCGCCCGGCCAGGCCGTGCTCCACCGCATTCTGCAGCAACTCGTTGATCACCAGGGACGACACCGTTGCCTGCTGCGCCGGCAGATAGATGTCCGGCCCGGTAAGGGAGATACGCAGATCCCGATCCGGGTAGGCCAGCATCTGGCGAAAGTGCGTGACGACCCGCTGCCCCACCTCCCTTAGGTTGATGGGGGTGTCGCCCTGGTTGGCCATGAACTCGTGCACCACCGAGATGGAGAGGATGCGGTTCATGCTCTCCTCGAGCACCTGCCGCGCCTCAGGCGACGTGGTGCGCCTGGCCTCCATCCGCAAGAGCGCCGCGATCGTCTGCAGGTTGTTCTTCACCCGATGGTGCGTTTCCTGGATCATCGCCGACTTGACCTGCAGCTCGCGCAGACGCCGGCGTTCCTCCGTCACGTCCTTCACCAGCAGCAGCGCACCGCAGAGACCGTCCGTCGATCCGCGCCGGCTGATCCGCCGCCACCACGGCCGAACCGGAGACAGGGGAACCGGCAACGCCTGCCGAATCCACTCCCGACCCTGGCCGGCGGCCTCCTGCCAGAAGCAGCGTCCCTGGTCCAGCGTGCGTCCCACCAACTCGTCGTCGCCCGTCTCAAGCACATCCAGGTGCCTGTCGACCAGTTGGTCCATGTACCCCAACCGCCGGTAGAAGCTGGTAGCGATGCCGCTCAGATACCGGATGCGGCGCTGCTCATCGACGAAGACGATGCCGTCCTGCTCGCCAAAGGGCAGCAGTTCCGTCACCCCCGGTATCTCGTCCTGCAGGGCCCTACGCTGCCATGAACGCAGCGCCCGTCTGAACTGCGGATGTCGACGGCGGTGACGCTCGTGCTCGATCAGGTTGGTCTCTATAGTGACCACCGCAATCGACTTGCCCGCCGGTGAGACCACCGGCAGCATCTGCCGCACAAGCGGGGCCGTCTCTCCCCACCGCACCACTTCCTCGGTGAGCGGTCGGGTTGACGTGAACACCCGCTCCAGCTGCTCCGCTTCCGCCATCGGTAGCGGTGAGCCAACCAGGTCTTGCCGGTAGACAGGGGCCATGGAGTGCGGCCGAGACTGGTGCACTACCACGCACCGCCTTCCCGGCGGTGCGCACATCAGGATATCGGCCCGGCTCAGATCGGCCGCGATGCCCAGATTGTGCGCGATCCGCTCCAGGAAGGCCGTCTCTGCCGCGGTAAGCTGTGCGTCGTGAAGGGCCTCTTCCATGGCGGTTCGCCTCGCTGCCAGCCCAGGGATTATAGCGCAGGCCGGGCCCGCACCCAAACAGGGGCTCGACGAGCTGGCACGGAGTAGGTTGCACCGAGATTGACCCACGTCGGGTCATGCTGTACTTTGTGCCGTCGCCGACCACCGCCGCCCGGCCCGGAAGCCCCTTCATCTCTCTCTGTGGAGTACTGCCCGTTGTCCGCGTACGAGGCCTTGATACGCCGGCACTTCCGGCGCAACTTCGCCGTCAACGTTGGTGACCTAGCCTTCTGGGCCGTGGGCAGTTCCCTGGTGTCGACGGCTACGGTACTGCCCCTGTTCATCTCGCACTACACCGACAACGCGGTTCTCATCGGCCTGATACCCTCAGTCCAGTTCCTCGGCTGGCGCATCCCCCAGCTGTTCACCGGCAACTTCGTGGAGCGCCTACCCCGCAAACTGCCGTTCGTGTGGTGGGTCAGCCTTAACGAGCGCCTGCCGTTCCTGTTCCTGGGTCTGTTCATGCTGCTGGCTGGTTCTGCCGGCCCCACACTCACCATGGTCGTGGTGTTCGCCCTCCTGTCCTGGCAAGCCCTAGGCGGTGGGTTGATCGCCAACGCCTGGCAGGACCTGGTCGCGAAGATCATCGTTCCCAGTCACTGGGGTCTCTTCTTCGGAGTAGGCAACGCCATCGGCGCGGTACTGGGCGTCGGCGGGGCGGCCCTGTCGGGCTTCTTGCTCGACCGCTTCGCCTTTCCCAACGGGTTCGCCTACAGCTACCTGATCGGCGCCGGCCTGTTCATGATCTCGTGGGTATGCCTGGGCCTCACCGTTGAGCCGCCTAAGGCAAGCTCCAAGCCCGCAATGTCGCTGTCCTCCTATCTGGCGCAATTGCCGTCTGTCATCCACAGAGACGTCAACTTCCGCAATCTCCTGATAATGCGCTCGGCCGGCACCTTCTCCAGCATGGGGAATGCCTTTCTGGCAGTGGACGCGGCCCGCCGCTTCCAACTGGGCGATGAAGCCGCCGCCCTTTTCACCGGCACCATGCTCGTGTCCCAGGCCATCTTCTACCCTATCCTCGGTCGCCTGGGGGATCGCAAGGGACACCGCACTATGGTCGGCGTGTCGTTCTGGCTGCAGGCTCTCTGCATGGCCGTCGCGGCACTCTCCCCCACCGTGAACGTGTTCCTGTTGGCCTTCGCTCTGCGAGCCGTCGGCGAGGCCATCTTCATGACTTCCGGAGTGCCCATGGTGTTCCAGTTCTGCCACGAAGATGACCGCCCGACGTACATCGGGTTGGCAAACACGCTCACCGCCCCGCCCCTCGTGATTGCCCCCATCGTGGGGGGCGCCATCGCCGGTGCCGGCGGCTACGTGTCGGTGTTCTGGGCTTCTGCTATACTCGGCGTCATCTCAGCGGTGGCCTGGAACCGCTACGTGAGCGAGCCGAGTCCGGTCGCACGGGGCTAGCACACCGACCGACGGCGGCGTCGGCCGATCGACTATGGCAACAATGGAGGGTGACGGCATGCGGAAAGCGATCAGTATCTGGGCTTTCACTGGGGACAAGAGCATCGAGGACAGCCTCCGGCTGGCGAAGGCGGCCGGCTTTGATGGCGTTGAGTTGGCCTATGACTTGGAGGGCCCCATCTCGCCCGCCACCACTGACGCCGAGTTAGATGCCATCAAGAGCCTGGCCAAGAGTATGGGCCTGGCACTTCCCAGCCTCGCCACCGGCGTCTTCTGGCAGAAGAACCTCATATCGGACGATAAGGCGGTGCGAGAGGATGCCAAGGCCCATGTTCGGCACATGCTGCGCATCGCGGCCCGCCTGGGCGCGAAGGCGATCCTGGTCGTACCCGGCGCCATTGGGCCGTTCATGGCCGGCGCTCCCTTCGTAGCCGACTACGAGGCGGCCTACAACCGCGCCGTCGCTGACTTCCGCGACCTCGCGCCCGATGCCGAACGCCTGAAGGTGCACATCGGCGTCGAGAACGTGTGGGACCGCTTCCTAACCTCGCCGATGGAGATGCGCGCCTTCATCGACGCCGTGGACAACCCCTACGTGGGCGTCTACTTCGACGTCGGCAACGTGCTGCGCACCAGCTACCCGCAGCACTGGATCAAGATCCTGGGCAAGCGCATCTGCGCCGTGCACTTCAAGGACTTCCGCTGCAACGTAGGGACACTCGAGGGCTTCGTGGAGCTGCTACAGGGCGATGTGGACTACCCTGCTGTCATGGCCGCCTTAGCCGAGGCCGGTTACGATGGATGGGCGGTGGTAGAGCAGTTCCCGCCCAACATCTATCCCGATGACATGATCTACCGGGCCGGCCGCGCCATTGACGTGATATTCGAAGGAGCATCGAGATGAGTAAGAAGGAGATCCGCGTCGGAGTGATCGGCCTGGGCTTCATGGGCCGAGCGCACACCGCGAACTACGAGAAGATGCCGAACGCACGCGTGGTCGCCGTCGCCGATGCCGACCCCGACCGGCGTCAGGGCAAGGCCAACGTGCAAGGCAACATCGCGGTGCCTCTGCCCGAGTTGGGAGTGGGCAACTACCAGGTGTTCGCCGACGGCCGCGACCTGATCAAGCAGGCTGACGTCGATCTGGTGGACATCTGCCTCCCGACTTACCTCCACGCCGAGTTCGCCCAGTTGGCGGCCGACGCGGGCAAGCATGTCATGGTCGAGAAGCCTATGGCGCTCAACTCCGACGAGGCGGTCCACATGATCGCTGCCGCCAAGCGCAACGGCGTCGAGCTCATGGTGGGGCAGTGCCTCAGGTTCTGGCCCGAGTACGTCTACCTGAAAGAGACGCTCGACTCTGGCCGGTTCGGCAGACTGGTCAAGGCCGAGTTCATCCGTCGGGACTCCAAGCCCAAGTGGACCTGGGACGGCTGGATGACCGACGCCAAGCGCAGTGGCGGCGCCACCTGGGACCTGCACGTCCACGACGTTGACATCGTCAACCACCTGCTCGGCAAGCCGTCACGC
The DNA here is from genome assembly GCA_040768685.1 of Anaerolineae bacterium. Classification (GTDB taxonomy): domain Bacteria; phylum Chloroflexota; class Anaerolineae; order DRVO01; family DRVO01; genus Ch71. The sequence continues at coordinate 1,009,212 of JAXGMM010000001.1, read as the reverse complement.
ATCTCCGCTCGCGCCATCAAGACTCCGGCCACGGGCGGGTACGATATGGTTAGCGCCCTCTGGACATACGACGGCGGGCCGGAAGTGCTCGTGGACGCCGCTTGGTACCAGACCAGCACGTTCGGCTTCCGCGCCTCGTACCTGGCCATGTTCGAGGAAGGCATGCTCCACTTCGACAGCTTGCGGAGCCCTTCCTTGCACGAGCACCCAGTGGGGCACGACATGAAAGAGCTCCGGCTCGAGGGAGACGCTTACTACCGGGAGTTGGAGTTCCTGGTCAACTGCCTCCTCGAAGGCCGCAGCCCGGCGACCAGGGTCTCACCGGAGAGCACGCGGCAGTCGCTGCAGCTTGTCGAAGCTGAGTGGCGCTCGTCGGAGACGGGCCAGGCCGTCATCCCCTAGCGAGCCGCTCCAGGACCAAGTCCTGGAAGGCCTCGGAATCCACATCGACGGCGACCTGGGTGTGCCCCTCTTCGGAGAGGCGCACCCAGGTCGCTCCTGCCGCCGCCTCGCTCCGCGTCTCCACCTGGACCGTCGCGCTGACCGTCTTGAGCAAGTCAGGCTGCACCAGGTAAGCCAGTGCCAGCGGATCGTGCATCATCGTGCGGTCGGAACCAATAGTGGCTAGATAGCGCTCCAGCTGGTCCGCTACCGCCTCGCCCAGTCGGCCGCCGGTGCGCCGAATTCGCTCCAGCCCTGTGCGGTGGAACCACACGCGGGTCGTCACATCCAGCCCCACCATGACCATGTCCCGCCCGCATCGGAAGCATAGTGACGCCGCCTCCGGATCGCACTTGAGGTTATGCTCAGCCAAGGGAAGCGAGAGCCCGTTTTCGCCGGTCCGTGCCGCGCCCCCCATGAGGACGAACCCGGCCAGGTTCTTGGCCAAGCTGGGGTCCATCGCAAAGGCAAGGGCCGCGTTGGTCATCGGCCCGACGGTCAGCAGGGTGATCTCGCCCGGCCGCCGGTTGGCCGCCTCGATCAGAGCGTTGACGGCGTGAGTTCTGCCGCAAGGGAGTCCCGCCTCCCCGTCGTCCACCAGCCCGTCTCCCTCCCAACCGCCCCAGTAGACCGGGCGTTCACGCATCATCGGCTCGCCCGCCCCGCAGTAGACCGGCACTTCCTCTCTGCCGGCCAACTGCAGCAGCCTGGCCGCCATGCGACTGCGGATAGCGACGTCGCCATATACCGTGCTCACGCCCACCAACTCGATCTCTGGGGAGCGGAGCGCCAGGCTTAGCGCCACAGCGTCGTCAACGTCGGTCCCGATGTCGGTATCCAACCATACTGGTGTGGGCATCTTCCCTCCTAGGCATCAGCATACAACCTGCCTACTGGCGCCACATTGCGCGCCGCGGCAGCTTCCCTCTTTACACCACCCGCCCCCGCACTTACTATGTGATCATCGCAGACTCAGGGGGGCGGCCATGCCCAACTACACGATCAAAGGATTGCTCGGCCAACCGGTCATCACCCTCGACGCCGGACGGCGCGTCGGCAGCATACAGGAGATCCTCTTCGACACCCTTGAGCACAGGGTGACGGCGGTTATCCTCAGCAAGCCGCCGGTGCCCGGATCCACCAAGGCGGTGACGGCTGATCACATCCGTCTCTTTGGCGCCGACGTTACGCTGATAGACTCGGACCAGTCGATAGGCGCCCTGGGCGAGGATTCCGCCGCTAGCAGCTCGGTACGGGCCGGCACCGACGTCATCCGCACCCAAGTGCTCACCACCGAAGGCCGTCGCCTGGGCGAGGTCAGCGACATCTCTCTGGATGCCGACGGCAACATCCTCGGCTACCGCCTATCGCACAACCTGCTTCGCGACGCCTTCCGCGGCAAACCCTTCATCCCGGTTGGAGCCCTCTTCGCGGTCGGTCATGACGCCCTTCTCGTGGAGGTGGCGGGCACCACGGCCGATGTTGAGGGTGCAGCCGAAGATCTCGCGGCGCCGGCAGAGACCGATGACGAGGGCGAGGGCGAGGCGGCTTCCACCTACGACTACGAGACGGGCGACATCGAGGACGACGCCGGCCTTGCCGACGAGGACGACGCCTTCGCCACTCCAGACACTCTCAGTCCGTTCCGCGATGCCGACAAGCGGGACCAAGACCCGAAAGCCTAGCCGCCCATCCACTGCCGACGTGAAGCGCCTGCTATAGCGTCGTGGTAGCCGCCAGTATCTGGCCGCAATAGAGCCGGTGGTAGTCGCCACGCGGATACGATCCGCGATCGACGCGCGGCTCCAAGTGCGCCGGAATGACGTCGTTGTAGTGCACCACCCGGCACTCGTACGTCACCGGGCAGTCAGATAGCGTCGGCGCCGAGACCCGACCGCTACGCCGGGTGGTCAGACCGACAGCCGCCAGCTTGTCGCGATCACGTCCGGAGGCGGCGCCAAGGAAGGCGACAGCTTCGGCCATCCCCTCTGCCGGCACGTTCACCGTGAACTCCTGCGCCGCCTCGATGAGCCCGTAGGTGTAGCGCGACGGTCGCACCAGCACCACGCACATCGGAAGCCCCCAGATGATTCCGAAGGTAGCCCAACCGATGGTCATGGCATTGTCGGCCTTGCCGGCCGGGCCCTTGGCTGCCAAGAGGAGCCCGGGCCTCGCCAGCCGCTCCAGGGTGAGCCCCAGATGCTCCGTGTAAGCACAGGGCAGTCTGTCTCCAGTCTCCATCTCGACCTTCCTTCCTAGTTGCCGCCCTGCCGGCGGGCAATCAGCTCCGGAACCCGCCGCATGCGTTCGAGCAGTCCATCCGTGGGCACATTGTCGCCCGTGCCGAGAACGAGGCCGCCCTGTCCCTCGTCGAGTGTCCAGTACACGTGGGCCTCGAACTCCTCCTCAGTGAACAGCGGCGTGAAGGCGGTCGCCGCCAGGCCGCCCCAGACGGACATCTGCCGGCCCCACACCTTTCTTGATTCGGCGATGCCCAGGTTGGTCATGGGCGGTGGCGTGAAGGCCTCGCCGATGTCGAATCCCGACTGCCTGATGAGACCGAGCAGTCCGTCGTTCCGGCCGTCCACGTGCGTGGCCACCAGCTTGCCCGCCTTGTGCGCCGCCTCGGTTAGTCGTTGGTGCGCCGGCAGGAAGTATCTCTCGTAGATGGCGGGCGGGGTGAGGCCGCCGTCGTAGTTTCCATCGTACTCCAGCACCTGTGCGGGAGACTCAAGGCCGATCTGCTCGACCTCACGCTGCTGCTCTTCAATGGCCGCGATCAACTGATGCAGGCGGTCGTAGTTGTCCTGTAGTTGGTAGTAGAAGCCCTCATAGCCGGTGAACTCGCGCATCACGGTATGGGCGGGGGCGTGTCTGAGGAAAGCGAGGAGCACCCCGTCGTCTCCTAGAGAGCGGAGCTCCGCCTCCACCTCACAGTGCTGGTCCACAATCCGGGTGTGCTCCACCAAGTACAGGGCGGCATCGTAGTCAGCATCCTCGGTGATCCACTCCTTCATGACGCGGCCGCGGACCTCGGCCCGCACGAGTTCCTCTGTCCGCCGCTCTATCTGAGTGATGGCGCCGAAGGGCGTGTCGTAGCGCCGCAGCACTTCGTCGCCCCTGGTTACGGTGTGCAGCTCAAGCCCGACCACCTCCTCCCGGTACGGGCGCACGCCGTACCCCTTAAGGCTCATCCCCAGGTCGCGGGCGACGTCATACATGGACCGGCCGAGGTAACGCCGGGGCAGGCGGCCATCGCGGCTGGCGGCATTGAACCAGAGCTCCCACCGAGGCGCCCAGGGCACCCTGTCGACAGGCTGCCATTGCAGCGCCGCCAGAATCCGTTCCCGTCCGGTCATCGACTCTCCCATCGGACCGGTGCCGGCAACAGCGTGCCGGCGATCCCAAGCATCAGGCCACAAAGTCGCCCAAAAGCGTGAGCCCGGGGCCTCCATCCAGCCCACTGAGGAACACCTCGCTCAGTCTGGTGCTGCGCAGCGGCTCGTTGCTGAGGACATCGTGGCTGATCAGGGCGTATTCGAACATCTGGTGCGTGATGGGCTCGCCCTGAACGACGATGTAGAACTCCTCCGAAACGGGATCGCCCCAGCGGGTCTGCCAATGGCGAAGGAAGAAGCGGCTGAGGTTGTGCTTGGTACGGTCGACGTAGCGCCCATCCACCCCCGGGTGCGGCAGCGCGGGCTGGAATGGCCGCGATCCCAGGTCCTGGTAGTGCGAGGCTATCCAGGCGCCCACCGGTCCCTGGGTGACGACGCCATCAGATCGGACCGTCACAGCGCCGGCCTCGAAGAACTCGATCCAGCTCCCGTCCGCTGCCAGGAACGCCCCCGGCACGGAGGCCCCGATGAACCGAGCTACGTCGGGATGCGACACCAAGTACCTGGCCACCGCCGCTTGCCGCGTCGCTGTGTCCGGCGGCGTGTTATCGTTGAGGATCTCAGTGCCCGAGTAGTAGTGGGTTATGATGTCCCGGGCAGTGAATCCCTGGGTGGCCATGGCGCTGGCCCCCTCCTGGCACATCCCCACTCCGTGCCCGTACAGGGTGGTGAACCCGCACACACAGGGCACCGATCGGCAATAGGGCAGATCGGTGCGCCACACGTCGGCGACATTTCGGGTCTGTCCGTCGCAGTGGGCGAAGTAGTAGGTGCGGGCGATCTCGCCGCCGTAGACCACGACCTGACCTTGCGTCTGGGAGACCGCCAGGTCGGTAGTGGCGTAGCTGACGTTGCGCCACACCTGGCAGTGCTGAGTCGTGCAGATGTCGGCCCCCTGCGCGAGGTGGGCGTGGGAAGTCGCCGCGTAGGAGCGGGCGGCGATCGCCTGGGCCTTTAGGGCCTCCAGCGGGCGACTGCGCCCCATCTCCACCGGCACCACGCCTCGCAGGTACTCCTCCAGCACCATAACCTGCACGCTGCCGTCCGGCATCAGGACGCGAAGCGTGCTCGGAACGCTGGGGCTGGATCTGGCTCTCAGGCGAAACCGAAACAGTGACAAGAGCGCCCCCTCACGCAAGCATCACGGCCGTGCTCAACTGCTGCGGCCGTCTCTAACGGTCTCGACCAACGCCAGGATGTTCTCCACGGGCACGTCCTTGGGGACGTCGTGCGAGGGCGCCAGGATATAGCCGCCGCCCGCACCGATGTGCTGCATCAAGCGCCGGGCCTCCTCACGAACCTCGTCGGCCGTGCCGAACGGCATCACGCGCTGGATGCTCATCCCACCCAGGAAGCAAAGCCGGTCGCCGTAGAGCCGCTTCACTTCATAGACGTCCATCACCTCCGGCTGGAAGGGGTTGAAGACGTCCAGTCCGGCGTCTATCAGGTCCGGGAACACCTCATTCACGTCTCCGCAGGAGTGTATGAACACGCGCTTGCCCGATGCCTTCACCGCGCCGTACAGGCGCTGGATCCTGGGCCGGATGAACCGCCGCCAGTGCTTCGGGCCCATGATCAGGCCACGCTGCTGACCCCAGTCGTCGCCGAAGTAGACGGCATCGATGTCGTGCTTGACGGCCTGCTCAACGAGCTGCAGGTCCACCTCGCAGATCGCGTCCAGCAGGTCATCGACGAACTCCGGCGCCTCGAGCATGTCCATCAGCAGGTTGGCCATGCCCCGAAGCGTCCAGGCCCTCTCGAAGAGGGAGAAGCCGATGGCACAGACCACGTAGCGGTCCGAGCGGGTCTCTAGCCGGCGGCCGAAGTCCTCCCATCTGCGGGCGTCACGCGCGTCCGGCAGTCGCAGGCCCCGCATCGAACGATCCCGCAACTGGAAGTCCTCGATCACTCCGATGTCCGGGTCGACAGTTCGGTTCCACACCACTCCGTACTCGTCCCGCCAGTGACCGGGACGTACTTCCGTCCAGGCATCGTCGGTGAGCGGTTCCACGTAGTACAGGTGATTCTGCGTCCACTCGGGTAAGTCGGCCACGGGCACTCCCACCGCCGCGGACACCTTGCGCGCCGCCGGGATGGTGAGAGCGATGTGCCAAGGCACACGATCCGGCTCCTGGTGTGAGATCGCCCGGGCCACCCTCTCCTGTCGAGTCATAGCTTGCCTCGCAATCAACGAATCAGTCTCGGAACGCGGGCCATGATGGCGGCAACAACTTCATAGACGATCGTGCCCAGGTTGGCCGCCACTTCATCGACGGTTATGGTAGCGTCGCCTTGCCTGCCGATCAACACCGCCTCGTCGCCCGCCATCACCCCATCTACGTCAGTTATGTCCACCATTGCTTGGTCCATACATACATTGCCCAGGATCGGGCATCGATGGCCGCCGACCAGGACGTGACCCCAGTTGTGCGGTGTGCGCCGGAACCCGTCCCCGTAGCCCACCGGCAACACCGCCACTAGCGTTGGCTTCGCGGTTGTGTGGGCACGGCCGTAGCCGACCCGGCGTCCGGGCTCGATCCACTTCACCTGGGCCACAGTCGTCTTGAAGGTGAACGTGGGCTGGAACCCGGCCGGCAGCGGTCCCTCAGGAGACGGGTCGAGCCCGTACAAGCCGATGGCAGCCCGGACCATGTCGAAGCGGGCCTCCGGTAGGCGCATGGCCGCCGCCGTATTGGCGGCGTGGGCCACCGGCGGCCGCAAACCCGCCGCTTGCAGGTCGGTCAGGAGCTCGCGGAAGAGCCGCAGTTGCCCCTGCGCATGGCTGAGGTCGGCGGCATCGGCGCTGCCGAAGTGGGTGAAGACTCCTCGCACCTCTAGATGCGCCAGGGACCGCAGTCTGTCCAGAAAGGCGGGCGCCTCCTCCGACGTAAGGCCCAGCCGCGACAGACCCGTGTCCACCTTGACGTGGACCACCGCCGGCCTGCCCAGGTCGCGCCCGGCCCGGTTCAGCGCCCTCGCCGTTTCCCAGTCGTAGAGGGTGCAGGACAGCCCCTCACGAACGGCTTCGTGCGCCTGCCACGGCGGGGTGTATCCCAGTATCAGGATCTCCTGGCTGATGCCCGCGCGCCGCAGTTCCCGGCCCTCACTCAGGCAGGCGACGGCGATCGCATCCACGCCGTTCGCGAGCACCACCTCTGCCATGCGCACCGCCCCATGACCGTAAGCGTCGGCCTTCAGGACCGCCATCAACGGCACCCCGGCGGCCTCACGAATCAGACGCGTGTTGTGCGCGACCGCCTGGACGTCTACCTCAACCCATGTGGGGCGGTCCGGGCGGGCCAGCCGCGAGGGGGCCTCAGAAGGCTGCTCTGTCTCCGGACCGCTCAGGCCCTCGAGCCGCCGTACCACCCCCGCCATCCCCGACTCCGCACCACCAAGGACCACGATCAGGTCTTTCGGCTCCGCCGCGGTCCGTACGGCCGGCGCCAAGTCCGATGGAAGGTGGTAGACAGACGCGGGGAAGCCCGACTGACGCAATCTGTGCGCCACCGTCGCGGCCTGGTCTCCGAGGCCGAAGAACCCATCCCAGTTCGGCTGAATGTGCCCGGCCAGCGGCGCGGCGTCGCTGGTGCACCACTCGGAAAGGTCGCCAAGCACGACGTAGCGGCGGGAATACCCGTTCCATGCTGCGTAGGTGGCCAGGTCCTCCATCGCCCGCAGTGGCGTGCCGACGTCCGTAGCATCCACCACCCAGGCTCCGCCCGGCATCCGCACGAGACGCGCCTCACCATCTCCTGGGACATGCTGCTCAAGCGCGGCCACTGCGTCGCTCAGCCCGATGCCCACTTGCAGACCGACACCGACGGCGGCAGCACAGTCCTCCGCCAGCCCCGCCGAGTGAACCGGCAGCCTCGCCGTCTCCCGCCCGCTCTCCGTCTGGAACTGCACCTCCGTCACGGCCGGGCCGCACTCAACCACGGAGTAGCGCAGATCGCCCGTAACGACGCCATAGGTGAGTACCGCTCGTGAGCGCTCACACAGCGCCTTTGGGAGTCCCACGCCCGCCGGGACCACCAGCGCCCACGGGCCAGGCCCACTCCCCAATGCTCCTTCCTCTCCCTCTCCCCTCTCCTTCCCAGAGAAGGGGGTTGGGGGGTTACGTGCACCCTCCCACCCGAGTCCATCCAGCGCCGTGCTCAGGCCATCTATCGCGACGCCGTATTCACCTGCAGGCCTATCAAGGACGATGGCCTCAGGCGACGCCAGTCTCACCTGCTCAAGCATCGCCCCTCGTGCGTCCGTCGCCAGGTCGAACACCGCTACTTCGGCGCCCCGGTCCATGCTTGCCAGGGCCGACGGAACCGCCAGCCTGCCCGGGCTCCAACCAGCACCGGAGGCTGTTACGCGAAACCTCGAGGACAGAACCTCCCGCGTCAGCGTGGCGAGCGCCCGATTGCGCCACTTGCCCACCAAGAGCACGGACCTGGGCTTCCACGCTCTGAGCACCTCTTCCGCCCACTTCAGCAGCGCCAACTCCACGTCCGGCACGACCACGACGGGCGCCAGAGACTCGAGCCGGAGTAGGGGTTCCTCCGTCAGAACCGCCACTGCCCCACGCTCCACCGCGGCGCCGGCCCGATCGACACCATCGCCAACGCCAGGCGCCGCGACGTACAGCATCCCAGGGACGATATCGCGCAGGCGATACGCGAAACCCGCCAGCTGAGTGTTGGGGTCGGCGCCCGCGGATACTATACCTCCCACAGCCACAGCCAGTTCGCCCAGGGCGATCACGCCGCCCTCCAAGCGATCATGAGCCGGCGCTCACAGGCGAGGCGCTCTGATGCACGGTGGCACGGCTGGGAAGCTACCACCTGTCGCGTCCCTCTCGTTCCGCCTCGCGCATGCCCCGCTCTATGTCACGCTGGGCCTCCCGCTCGGCGATGGCTTGGCGCTTGTCGTAGGTGTGCCTGCCCTTGGCCAGGGCTATCTCCAGTTTGGCCCGGCCGCGCTTTAGGTAGAGTCGCGTGGGAACGATGGTGTAGCCTCGCTGCGCCACCTTGGCCGCCAACCGGCGGATCTCGTCACGGTGCAGCAGCAGGCGACGCGGGCGCTCCGGCTCGTGGTTGGCATAGCCGCCATGGGAGTAGGGCGCGATGTGCATGCCCATCACCCAGGCCTCGCTCTCCTTGATCTGGACATACGCCTGGCGGAGATTCACCTGGCCTTGCCTGATGGACTTGATCTCGCTGCCAACCAAGGACAGCCCCGCCTCGTACGTGTCCTCCAGGCTATAGTCGTGCCTGGCTCTCCGGTTATCGGAAACGACCTTGATGCCCTCGTTCAGTGGATCTCCTCCCTCACGTGGGTGAGAGACGCGGAGAGTTGCTCGTCCTCTTCCGTCTCGGGGTCATCCTCGACGGCGACGTCGGGGGTGAGCCCATAGCCCTGGATCAGGCGGTCGTCCGGGGTGTACCAGAGGGCCGTCGTTACGCGAATCTGGCTGCCGTCGCTCAGGTCGAAGAGATACTGCACCGAGCCCTTACCGTACGTCTGCGTGCCCACCAGCACGCCGCGACCACGGGCTTGCACCGCCCCGGCCACGATCTCCGAGGCCGACGCGCTCCCCTCGTTTACCAAGATGGCCAGCGGGATGTTGACTGCCAACCCACCCTCTTCGCTGTGAAAAGACCGCTCCGTCACCTCGCGTCCGCGCTCGATGACCACCGTGCCCGCATCAAGGAACTCATCGGCCACCGACACAGCCTGGTCAAGGAAGCCGCCCGGGTTGTTCCGCAGATCGAGCACGATCGCCGTGACGCCATCGTCTGTGGCCCGACGCAACGCGTCCCTAAGCTGCGCCGTCGCTCGGTTGTTGAACTCGTTGAGGGTGATATGGGCAATGCCGCCCTCTAGCATCCTCATCGCCACCGTGGGGATCTCTATCGAGCGACGATCTACCACGCGCGTGAAGGTGCCCGGCTCACCGGGTCGACGCAGCTCCAGCCGGACCGTGGTCCCCTCGGGCCCGCGAATCCGCGATACCGCCTCGTGGACGCCGATCCCGGCGATGAACTCGCCGTCGACCGCCACTATCACGTCGCCGGGGAGTATCCCAGCCTCCTCTGCCGGACTGCCGGCGAACACCACGCTTACCTCGATGTTGCCGTCGGCCGAGTTGCGCACCGAGGCGCCGATCCCGCGGTAGTAGCCGGAAGCATCCTCTCGATCAAGCCGAGCGTACTGCGGCGCCACTAGCCCCGTGGCGGCGTCGTCCAACTCCCGCAGCAGCCCTCGCGCCACCGCCCGATCCACCTCCTCCATAGGGGGAATCTCGCCGGCAAAGTCCCGCTCTACGAGACGCCATGCCTCCCAGAACAGGTCGAACCCCTCGATCGGCCGCGCAGCGGTCGGCCTGCTCGCCACCGTTCCGCCCGCCATGCTGCCGGCGGCATAGGCAACGGCCGAGAGCAGCACCGCCCCAAGCGCCGCCAAAAGGTAGACTGTGAGCCGGCGCATGATCCCGTTCACGGAGCCGCCTCGGTGGGGGACGCCTCTTCCCGCAGCACCTCTAGACCGGCCTCCAGCACCTCATCTTGGTCGCCCGCCGCCGCCTCTACCACGACGTCCGGCTCAAGCCCGACGCCGTTGATCTGGCGCCGCTCCGGCGTCAGCCAGAGCGATGCCGTCACGTGCAGGCTGCTCCCGTCACTCAGCTGATAGGCCAGCTGAACGGATCCCTTGCCTCGCGTGGCCCGTCCCACGAGGACGGAGCGCCCCTGATCCTGCAGCGCCCCAGCGACGATCTCGGCAGCGCTGGCCGTGTCCTCGTCCACCAGCACCACTAGAGGCTCCTCGACCACGACCCGCGGCCGCACGCTGAAGCGTTTCTCGGCCCCCTCGGCGTCCACCTCGTAGACCACCACTCCACGGCGAAGGAACCGGCTGGAGACCTCGACGGCCGCCTCCAGCAGGCCTCCCGGATTGCCTCGCAGATCGAGCACAAACGCCTCGGCCTTTTGTTGTCGGAGCGTGGCCACGGCCCGCTGCAGCTCCGCCGCCGTGCGCTCACCGAACAGGCTGATGCGCACGTACCCGACCAGAGGCGCCGGGATATCCAGCATCCGGTACTCCACGCTGGGCTCGGGCACCTCCGTGCGCGTCAGCGGGAACCTCAGCGTCTTGCCGCTGGACGGCCGAACCACGCTGACCACCACTCGAGTGCCGACCTCGCCGCGGAGCCGGGAACTGGCCAGGGCAACGTCCGCACCTTCGGGGAGCGGCTTGCCATCCACAGCCACTAGCCGGTCCCCCTCCAAGATGCCGGCCCTACTCGCCGGCGTGTCGGGCAGTGGACGCAGACACAAGCCTCCATCACAGGCGTACACCGTGGCGCCGATGCCGCCGAACACCCCCCGCAGGCGGTCCTGATCCAGAGAGTTGGCCACCGGACGCACCAGGCGCGTGTACGGGTCCCCCAGCGAATCGAGCGCGCCATCGATCATGCCGTAGACGAGTGCGTCGTCCTCCGGCATTTCGCCGTAGAAGTACCGCTCCACGTACCCCCAAGTCTCCCAAATGAGTGTGAGGCCGGTATCCGCTTCTGCTTGGGGCTGCCTCACGAAGGTAGACAGGAAGCCGGCAGCGAAGCTGGTAGCCGCCACGGTCACCGCTATGACTGCCGCCGCCCAGCCTCTAGACATCGAGCAAATCCCCCTCCCTTCCCGCACGTACTGTCGCCGACTGTCCGCCCTCGCGACGCTAACCCTTCAGCATCGCGCCCACGATGACGTCGACGGCCGCGTCCTCATCCAAGCCTCGGGCCATGAGCGTCTCGAGTTCCTTCTTGTTCACCGTGCCGATGGCCGCTTCGTGAGTGACATAGGCGGAGGCGCACGTCACCCGCACGTTCGGTGCAGCCGAGGCTACCGCCCGGTCGCGGACGATCTCCACGCAGTCAACGTGCCCGCGACACTCGGGCGCATTGCCCTCGGTGGTGGCGATCACCTCGCTGACCGCGTCCTCGCGGACCGCGATGCGTGACTTCGCCAGCCCCCGAGCGCCGGCGCCGTTCAGGCGAATCGTCTCCACCGTACGAAGCCTATCGCTGCCATAGCCGTAGGCGCGGACCATCAACTCCGCCCGGCCCCGCTCCGCCACGTCCACCGTGTAGTCGAAATCCAGCTCACCTATCCTCCCCTCGGTCAGGCTAAACTCCGAGAGGTAGACTCCCCCCTCCTCCACGACTATGCGTCCGTGCGGAACAACACGGGCGCCGCTCTGATCGCCATGGAAGTGAGTCTCGCTGTAGCGCATCCGCGCCCCCCGCCCGACGACCACCTCGGCTTCCATCAGATGCAGCACGTCGACCGAGTTAGGGAACGTACAGTGCGCCAGGAACTCGACACTCGCTCCTTCGCCGATCTCGAACCGTGAGATGATCCTCTGGGTGCCCCGTTCCGGCAGCACGCCGAAGCACAGGTGAACCGGCAGCTCCACCTCGGTTCCCGGCGCGACCGTAACGTGCGCCGCCACACCGTCGGCCAACCGCTCGGCCTTCATAGCCACGCCCGGCAATTCGTGAGTGCTCAGGACCTCGTTGCCGGAGACCACCATGCTGGCGAACCTGGGCGAAAGGAGGTTCTTGCCCTCGCCGCCGGCACGCTCATAGGAGAGCACTATTGCCCGAAACTCATCGCTCCTGCTGAAGGACGGTTTCCTGACCCTAGACGCGCTCATAGTCGGCCGCCTCTTCCACCTCGCGCGCCACGTCGCAGATCTCGCAGCGGTCGCAGTACTGCGCCTGCACGTGCCGCGGCTCACCGGTCATCACTATCTCCCCGCCGCAGATGAGCGAGGCTCGATCCGCGATCTCGACCATCTCATCCCGGTGCGTGATGAGCAATAGCGCGCTGCCCTGCTCCCGCATCCGCGTGAAGAGCTGCCGGACATCGGCCAGCGACAGCACGTCCACTCCCGAATCGGGCTCATCCAGAATAGCCAGGCGCGGCCGCATGGCGTAGACGGCCGCCAACTCGATGCGTTTGCGCTCGCCCCCAGATAGGCTGGCGTCGACGTTACGATCGCGGTATGCCGCCGGGTCAAGTGCCACCGCCTCCAGGGCCTCACGCACCCGCTCGTCGGACGGCTCGCTCATTCCCAGCCGCAGATAGTCGAGCACGGGCAGTCCCTCGAAGCGAGCCGGCTCCTGCCAGGCCAAGGTCAGCCCCAAGCGGGCTCGCTCCGTCATGGTAGCGTCAGTTATGTCGCGTCCACTGAACGTGACGGTCCCCGAGGATGGACGGTATCCGCCGCTCCCCATGAGCATGTAAGCCACGGTGGACTTGCCCGAGCCGTTGCGGCCGAGCAGGCAATGGATCTCCGCCTCAGCCACCCTGAGGCTCACCCCGTGAAGGATCTCGGTGCCTTCTCGAGTCAGGTGAACCCCATCGATGTTCAGCAGTTCGTCGCCACTCATCACTAGTCCTCTGTCTCTATCGCCGCCCGTTCGCGGCCCGCCCGCGAAGTCGCTCTGCGCGCTCGTATCGGGTGCGCTACTCGCTTCTCCTGTATGATACTCACCAGAACCCGCAAAGCCCACAGAAGCAGCCCCTGCCAGTCGCGCGTGCGGGCAGCGTCGATGCGGATCTGACCCCGGCCCAACCGCGCCACGCCGGAAAGCGCTTCCTGCAGATCGTTGGGCCGCAGCATCGAGACGTCCATCCGAAGGTAGAACTGCTCGTCCTCGCGTCCCACGGCCGTGGCGCCCAGCTGCTGAGCCAGGACTTTCACCCGAGTCTGGTACAACAGACGTTCCACCGGCGCCGGCGGCGGCCCGAACCGCTCCTCCAGTTCCTCCGCGAGATGATCCACCTCATCCTCGTCGCCCAAGGCTCCCACTTGGCGGTAGAGCGCCAGCCGCAGACCGGCATCGGCGACGTAGTCCTCGGGTATCTCCGCCTCCAGCGGCAGGCTGATCTGAAGCCCCGGGCTCAACGGGCGCAGGAAGGCCTCCAACACGTCCTTCTCGAGACCAGGCCCCGTGCCCGTTTCCTCTTGCCGCTGCGACACCGCCTGGGCCAACATCCGGGAGTACAGGTCGAAGCCCACGGCCGTGATATGCCCGGACTGCCTACGGCCCAGAACGTCTCCGGCCCCGCGGATCTCCAGGTCCCGCATGGCGATCTGCAGCCCCGCGCCCAACTCCGATGCCTCCATGATCGCCCGCAGTCTCTGGCGCGCCACCTCGGTTACCCCCTGACCCGGCGTGAAGAGCAAGTAGGCATAGGCCCGCGCCGTGCCGCGGCCAACGCGCCCACGCAGCTGGTACAACTGCGCCAGACCAAAGCGATCGGCATGGTTGATGATGATGGTGTTGGCGTTGGGTATGTCTAGGCCGCTCTCGATGATGGTTGTGCAGATCAGTACGTCGATCTCGCCCGAGGCGAAGCGCTCCATCACACGCGACAGGCGACCTTCCGGCAGCTGACCGTGGCCCACATCCACCACCGCTTCCGGCACCAGCCTTCGCACCCTATTGGCCACGCCCGCGATCCCCATGACCCGGTCGTGCACCAGGAACACCTGGCCGCCACGGGCCATCTCGCGACGGATGGCTCGCTCGACCAGCGTGTCGTCCCACTGCGAGACCTGCGTCCACACCGGCTGGCGATCCTCCGGCGGTGTGTCTATGGTGCTCATGTCCCGCAGTCCGCTGAGAGCCAAGTTGAGGGTGCGTGGTATGGGAGTAGCGGTCATGGTGAGCACGTCGACTTGCTCCCGCAGTCGCTTTAGGTGCTCCTTGTGGCGCACCCCGAAACGCTGCTCTTCGTCGATGATCACCAGGCCCAGATCCTTGAAGCGCACATCGCGCTGAACCAAGCGATGCGTGCCGACCACGATGTCGATATCGCCGCGTTCCAGCCGTTCCAGGACCTTGGTCTGATCGCCCTCGGACCGCAGACGGGAGAGCATCTCGACCGTAACCGGGAAGGCCGTTAGCCGGCCGCGGAACGTCTCGAAGTGCTGTTGCGCCAACACGGTAGTGGGGACGAGCACGGCCACCTGCTTGCCGTTCGTGACCGCCTTGAACGCTGCTCGCAGGGCGACCTCGGTCTTGCCGTAGCCCACATCGCCGAATACAAGCCGGTCCATCGGTCGAGGGGCTTCCATGTCCGCCTTAACCTGCGCCAACGTGCGTAGCTGGTCCTCGGTCTCTTCATAGGGGAAGGCCGACTCCAACTCCCGTTGCCAGCCATCGTCCGGGCTGAAGGCGTAACCTTCCGCCATGCCCCGCGCCAAGTAGAGCTCCAGCAGCTCCCCCGCGATGTCATCCACCGCGCGTCGGGCACGGGCCTTGGCTTCCTGCCAATCCACTCCGCTCAGGCCACTGAGGGTTGGCGGCGCATCCGACGCCCCCACGTACCGGCTGATGCGGTCCGACTGGTAGGTCGGCACGTAGAGCCGGTCACCGCCGGCGTACTCGATCTCCAGGTACTCCCGCTCCATGCCGTCGTCGGGCAGACGGCGCAGACCGGCGTAGCGACCGATGCCGTGCTCCACGTGCACTACGTAGTCGCCCGGCTCGACGTCGATCGTGAACTTCTCCGCCACACGCCGCTTGCGGGGACGGCTTCTGGCCGGTCGGCTGTAACCGAACACCTCGGAGTCGGTGAAAAGTGAGACCGTGCTCTCGTTGGGCAAGTGCAGAGCCCAACCTTCAGGATAGGTCCCCTGCACCAACTGGAGCCCGCGTACCGGCTCGCTCACCTCCGCGGACGCGGAGACTTGGCCGTTCTTCTCGGAGACCAACTCGGCCAACCGCGCCGCCTGCCGCGACACGACCACGGCTGCTCCTCGGCCGGCAGCCTCGAGCACCGCGTCAACGGCGAGGCGCACTTGACCGGCCATCCGCGGCACCGACGAGAAGGCGCCTTGGAGCGAGACAGGTCCGGGTTCATGACCTGTTCCCAACTCCAGTGTCGATGCCTCGCTGATGTCGTTGCGCAGCCGGTCCCAGGCCAGAAGGGGCGGCTTCAGTCCCCTGGGGATGTCGCCCACGCGTTCGCTGCGGTCTCGGGCCAGATCCGCATCGTCGCCATAGGCACACGCGGCGTTGTCGCCGAACTCGAACTCCTCCGTCATGACCAGGCTGCCGGAGGGCAGGTAATCCAGCAGCGAGTTGGCGTCCCGATAGAGGTAGCCCAGATACAACCCGAAGGCCCGCGGCACTTGACCCAGCGTCAGAGCCTCTCGTTCCCGCTCGATGTCGGCCATCGACGCTGTATGACAGTCGCTGCAGTCCAGGTCATCGAGCTCCGCTATGCCCACCCAGGGCGCCTCGGCAGCCGCCTCCGTCGCCGGCATGAGGAGTGCCCGCGGGCACGACTCCAACGATCGCTGCGTCTCCGGGTCGAACCAGCGAACGGTGTCGACCATGTCGCCGAAGTAGTCGATTCGCAGCGGCCGCCCCTCGGTGATGGGGAAGACATCGACAATGCCGCCGCGACGACTGAAGGTGCCGGGGACCTCCGTCACCGGCTCATGACGGTACCCGCTCGACGCCAGGTACTCGGCAAGTCGACTAAGAGGCAGCTGAATCCCGGGCCTGACCGTCCGTGTCTGGCGGCGCAGTGCAGCTGGGTCCGGCAGCGGCGTAAGAAGCGCCTGTGCTGAGGCAACGACCACCGGCCGACCATGGATGGGTAACGACAGCTCGGCCAGTACCCGCAGGCGCCCCCCTATGGTCGCCATCGACCAGGGCACCCGCTCGTACGGCAAGGGCTCCGGCGCCGGGAACAGCATCGCCCGATCGGCGAGCCAGAACGCGAGTTCCTCCGTTAGCTGCCGCGCCCTCTCCACCGTGGGCGCGACCACCAACAGCGGGCCGGACAGGTCCTCGGCCAGCGCCGACACCAGCAGGGCTCGCGCCGCCTGGATGGCGCCCACGGCTCCGACGGGCGAGCCGCCCTGGAGCAGACCCGCCAGTCGTTCGTAGGCCGGCGCCTGCCGGAGCAGCCTGGTGAGAGCCCCGAAGTTGAGCATCACACCCGGCCGTTGAACTCGTTCATGGCCGCTTCGGCGCCGCGGGCAAGGATCGCCTCCACCGCCGACCGAGCCCGATCGAGCACCTTCGCCATGAGCGCCGACTCCTCCGGGCGAAACGTGCTCAGCACGAAGTCGCGCACATCGTCATCCTCATCGTCCGGCCGCCCCACCCCGATGCGGACGCGAGTGAAGTCCTGAGTGCCCAGCACCTGGATGATCGACTGCACCCCGCGGTGGCCGCCGGAGCTGCCGGACGGACGCAGCCTCAGCCGACCCAGCGGCAGGTCGATGTCGTCGTGGACGACAATCATCTGGGCCGGCTTGAGCCCGAAGTGCCGCAGCCCCCAGTCCACCGACTTTCCACTAACGTTCATGAACGTCAAGGGCTCCAGCAGCACCACTTCGCGATCGGCCACGCAGCCCCGAGCCCAGCGCGCCTGATTGCGCGGCCTCGTCCACTTCAGGCCGGCCCGTGCGGCCATGTCCTCTATCACCATGAAGCCGACATTGTGCCGGGTGTTGCGGTACTCACCGCCCGGGTTCCCCAGGCCGACTACCATGGCCGAAGCAGGCAGCGCCACCTGGTCGTAGTGCCTATTCCCCGCGATTCTGCGCAGCGCTTCCCGCATTCTCTCCTCTACTTCGTCGCCCACAAACACCTAGAGGGGCCGGTCCTGTCTCCCCGGCCCCTCTAGACATTGTACCACTTTCGAGCGTCTTCGGCTCTCTAGCGCCGCAAGACCATGTGATAGAGGAGCAGCGCCAACTGCCGGACGAGGGCCAGAACGCCAACCGCGACAAATGCCCCAACGGCCACGAGCGCGCCGTTCACCGCCGCCGAACCGGCCCCGCGGAACACCTCGCCGAGCCCGGCCGCATCCGCCAACTCACCCAGGAGTCCCTTGGCCATGTCCACTAGAGCCCCGCCGGTGCTGCTCTCCCCGTCCGAGGTAGAGACAGCAACCGTCGCTCGCGGGGCGATGGTAGCGGTAGACACCGCCGGCGTGGAGGTCGCCAGCACCGGCATCTCGATCACAACCGTCGCGGTGGGCGGCGCGGGCGTGAGCGGCAGTGTCGGAGCAGCCTCGGCCTCTGCCGTCGCCGTCAGCACTTCCGCCGGCGTGCCCGTGATCGTGGGCGTCTCGGTCGGAGAACCCGAGACATTGCCGACCGTGACCTGCCGAACGATCTCCTCCAGGTAGTTGCCCGTCTCATCCACAACCAGCAGACGCAGGCTGTAGCTGCCGTCAGGAACACCACGGGTGTCCCACTGCACCAACACGCCGTCCCGCACTTGGGTGGGGACGGTGTCGCCGATGGTCACCCAGCTCGCGCCCGGTTCGCGGGCGAACTCGACCTTGTAGAAGCTGAAGCGCGGATGAATGGCCGTTCCCGTGACCAGAACGACTTCGCGGACCGTTGCGCCCGGCTGAGGCGAGCTTATCAGCGCCACCGAATCCTGCGCCAGGGCGCCCAACGGCCACAAAGCCACCAGTAGCAGCACCTCTGCCAGCGCGGCGCGTGCGCACAACCCAAGCCTACCCATACACCTTCCCGCCACCTGACCTATCTCCCTGTCGGGGACCAACGCCGGAAGACGAGCGAAGCATTCTGACCGCCGAACCCGAAGGCGTTCACCAGCACCGTGCTCACCGTGGTGCGGATGTTCTCCGCCACTGCGTTCACGGTGCACTCCGGATCCTTCTGGCGTAGGTTCAGCGTGCCGGGAATCACGCCGTCCCGGATGGCCTGCACGGCCACCACACTGGAAACCGCTCCCGCTGCGCCAAGGGTGTGGCCCAGGCTGTACTTGTTGGACGACACCGGAACATCCGGCGCTACCTCGCCAAACACACTGTTGATGCCGCGGCTCTCGGACAGATCGTTGAGCGGTGTTCCGGTTCCGTGGGCACACACGTAGCTCACGGCCGCCGGCTCGACGCCGGCTCGCGCTAGAGCCTGTCGCATCGCCCGCGCCGCCCCGAGACCATCAGGCTGCGGCGCGGCGACGTGGAAGGCATCGGCTGTCAGGCCGTAACCCGCGACCTCCGCCAGGATGCGCGCCCCGCGCGCGACCGCATGCGCCTCACTCTCCAGCAGCAGCACCGCTGCCCCTTCCGACACGACAGTGCCGTCGCGGTCGACGTCAAATGGGCGACAGACCAGGCCGAGGTCTGCACTCCGGCGCGAGAGGGCTCCCAGACGACCGAAAGATGCGATCGCCAGGCGTGTGATCACGGACTCCGCTCCCCCGGCTAGGGCCAAGTCGACCTGCCCATTGGCAATGCGCTCGAAAGCGTCACCCACCGCCAGAGAACCGGTGGCGCATGCGCCCGTCGGGCACAGCACCGGCCCGGTCACGCCCATGGCCATGGAAACCAAACAGGCGGCCATGTTGCCGATGACCGCCGGGATCATCATCGGGTTCACCCTGCGCGGGCCCGATTCCATCAGGATGCGCGCCTCACGCTCGAGGATAGGGACTCCGGCTATGGCCGTTCCAACGACCACCGCCATCCGCTCCAGGTCAACCTTCGACAAGTCCAGCCCGGCATCCTCCACCGCGTCATGCGAGGCGTAGACGGCAAACTGACTGAAGCGGTCCATGCGACGGGCCTGCTGCCTATCCATCCGCTTCGTCGGGTCGAACCCCTCAACAAGGCCCGCCACCTTAGCTGGCAACCCCTCGGTGTCCCAGTCGCGGATCGGCTTGATGCCGCTCTCGCCTGCCAGCAACGAGCTCCAGAACTCGGCCACCGAGTTCCCGATGGGCGTGACCACACCCATGCCGGTGACGACCACCTTTTGCTGCTGCCCGTCGGCTGACGTCATGTAGGCCCGGAGCTCCACAGGAATGGTTGTTGCGCGAGACCGCCATCAAACCGCGCCAGTCTAGCACCACCGGTAAGCTGTTGACAAGGGTGACGACGCCGGGTAGCATCTCAGTACGGTATAGCTCCAGCCAGCCGCGGCCTCATTGTCGGCTGTCGGCGGGGAAGCCGCCACCCGATGCGAAGCGGGGCGGCCAAGGGGGTGCCTTGATACGCGTTGTAACGGACAGCACCGCCGGCCTTCCGTCTGCCTTGGCGGCGTCGCACGGCATCTGGGTCGTCCCGCTACAAGTGGTATTCCCCGACATGACGTATCGGGATCAGGTGGACATCACCGTGGAGGAGTTCTATCGGCGGCTGCCGCAGTCCGACAGCCTGCCGACCACGTCGCAGCCGCCGGCCAGCGAGTTCGAGCAGGTCTTCCGCACAGCTTGCCAGGATGGTGATGAGGTGCTTGCCATCCTCATATCAGGCAACTTGAGCGGCACGGTCGCCTCCGCCGTGGCCGCCCAGCGCGCGCTGCCCGACTTCCCTATCACCGTGTTCGACTCCAGGGCCACCGGTGCGAACATGGCCCTGATGGCGGAGTACGCGGCCGAGCGCGCCGCCTCAGGGGCGACGGTTGCCGAGATCGTGCGTGACCTCGAGATCATTCGCGGGCGCTCTCAGCTTCTGTTCACGGTCAGCACCTTCCGCTACCTTCAGAAGGGAGGACGCATCGGCGGGGCGAGCGCTCTCGCTGCCTCGGTGTTGCAGATAAAGCCCATCCTGACGCTGAACGACGGCGTCGTAGACGTGTGGACCAAGGTCCGCGGGAAGCGGAAGGCTCTTCAGACCATGATCCAGACCGCTCGCGAACGCGGTGGCGCCGGCGAGCACATGCGAGTCGCCGTCATCCACGGGGCCGACCCGGAAACAGCCGCCGCCTTGGCGGATGAAGTCGTGGAGACACTGGGGTGCCGCCGGCGCCCGTTGATGAAGATAAGCCCGGTCCTTGGGGTCCACGTCGGGCCTGGCGCTGTGGGCCTGGGCTACTTCAGCGAGGAGTGGCTGCGGACCTAGCCGGGCGGCGGCTGTTCCAGCCGACCCGCTCACAGGGTGTTTCCTTTGTCGGTGGGCGCGGCGCCTGGAGAGGTCGGCCGCAGGTCCTTCGGCTCCGACTTGATGGGTCTGCGGCCCATGAACTAGCCCCTCAACCCCCTTTCCCCAGGAAGGAAGGGGCCGGAAGCCCCTCTCCGCAACGGAGAGAGGGGTTGGGGTGAGGTTCTCAAGGGCACTGCATCGCCCAGCGGGAGAATCGAAAAACCCTGGCCCGCTTGGGGCGTTCCTTGCCAGACTGGCCCTTCGTAGGCTACCATTTCGCGTTGATATAGTGCTCTTGTTCCCGAGGAGGGGAGCGGCGACTTTCCGCTCCCCTCTCTTGCTACCAGCGGCGGTGAGGTCGCTCGATGTCATCCACCTATTCGGTTGCTTACGGCACCGGCAAGCTCAGCTTCAGGCTGCCCACCGGCATGCACGCCGACGTGGTCGCGCCGCAGTTGGGCACGCCTGTCGACCTTCCCAGCGCCGTTGCCGCCGCCCTCGACGCTCCCGTCGCCGGCCCAACGCTCCAGGATATCGCCCGGCCCGGGCAGCGCGTCTGCATCGTCTTCACCGACGCCACCCGCGACGTGCCCGATCATGTGCTGGTCCCCGCCCTGGTAGAGCGCCTGGAGCGCGCCGGGGTGCGAGGTGAGGACATCACTCTCCTCTGCGGCGTGGGCATGCACCGCGCCAGCACTGACGCGGAGAAGCGTGCGAAGCTTGGCGATCACCTCGTGGACCACTACCGAGTGCTCGACTCCGAGCCCCAGCCGGCTGACCGCGTGGTCCGTCTGGGCGAGTGCGAGGGCATCCCCCTAGACATGAACCGCCACGCCGCTGAGGCGGACTTGCTCCTGGCCACGGGCGTGGTGGAGCCGCACCAGTACGCCGGCTACTCCGGCGGCCGCAAGACGGCGGCCATCGGAGCCGGCGGCGAGGCGACCATCGCCGCCACTCACTCGCCCCAAGTGCTGGATCGCGAGGGCGTGCGCCTGGGCAACCTAAGCGGCAACCCCTTCCACCGCATCCTCACCGAGTCGGCCCGGTTGGCCGGCCTGCGCTTCGTGCTCAACGTGGTCAAGGATGGCGACGGCCGAGTGGTGGGCGTGGCCGCGGGAGAGCCCGACGCCGTGCTGCATCACTTGGTAGCCGCGTCGAAGCACCTCTACGAGGTGCAGTTGGAGCACCAGTACGACATCGTCGTGGCCGGCGTGGGACACCCCAAGGACGCCAACCTCTATCAGGCTTCTCGCGCCGCCACCTACGTGGGCCTCGCGCCCGATGACCCCCTGCGGGACGGCGGCGTCATCATCATTCCGGCGCCGACAGACGAGGGCGTGGGTGAGGGCGTGGGTGAGGAGCGTTTCCACTCCGCGATGCGCGCCGGTTCCAGCGCCGGAGACGTCGTCTCCGCGCTGCGGCACCGCGTCACCTTGGCCGGCGAGCAGCGCGCCTACATGCTCTGCCGCGCCCTCAAGCGCATCCGTGTGATCGTCGTCGGCAGCAGGACACCGGCGGTCGTGCGTGCCTGCCACATGACCGCCGTGGACACCATGAGCGAGGCCCTCGCCCTAGCCGGCCAGTGGACTCGCCCGGACGCCGCGGTCCTGGTTGCTCCACATTCTCTGCTGAGCGTATTGCGCGGACCCGCCGCCGGCTCGTCCGGTCGCCGGCCCGCACCCATAGGAGCACGCCATGAGTGACCACTACGCCACCGTACTTCGCACCCGCCTCGAGCCCGAGCAGTTGGCCAAATTGGAACGCATCGATAACCCGCGCGTACACCAGTTCGTGGCCAAGTACCTCGAGCACTGCGACCCGGCAACCGTCTTCGTGGCGACCGGCTCCCCCGAGGATATCGACTACATCCGCAGGAGTGCCATCACTCGTGGCGAGGAGCAGCCGCTAGCCATCCCCGGCCACACCTATCACTTTGATGGCCCGACCGACCAAGCCCGGGACCGAAAGAACACCCGGCTCCTAGTGCCCGCAGGCGTGAACCTCGGCCCCAACTACGACACTCTGGAGCGCGGGACGGCCCTGCCGGAGGTGATGGACCGCATACGCGGCATCATGCGCGGCGGCACGATGTACGTCCGCTTCTACTCCCTGGGCCCCGTTGGCTCCGAGTTCAGCAACCTGGCCGTACAGCTCACCGACTCGGCATACGTGTCTCACAACGCCGACCTGCTCTACCGCCAGGCCTACGACGAGTTCGTGCGCCTGGGCCCGGCGGCTGAGTTCTTCCAGTTCGTTCACTCCGCCGGCGAGCTTGAGAATCACATCACCAAAAACGCGGAGTTCCGCCGCGTCTTCATCGATCTGGTGGGCAACACAGTGTACAGCGCCAACACCCAGTATGGCGGCAACACCATCGGCCTGAAGAAGCTGGCTATGCGCCTTGCCATCCAGAAAGCCTCCGCTGAGGGGCACCTGTGCGAGCACATGTTCATCATGGGCGTGCATGGGCCCAACGACCGCGTGAGCTACTTCACCGGCGCTTACCCCTCCGCCTGCGGCAAGACCTCTACCTCCATGCTCCCGGGCGAGACGGTAGTGGGCGACGACATCGCCTACCTGCGGGCCATCGACGGCGAACTGCGCGCGGTAAACGTGGAACGCGGCATCTTCGGCATCATGCAGGGCATCAACCCCAAGGATGACATACTCCTGTGGGAAGCGCTGCACTCTCCGGGCGAGGTCATCTTCTCCAACGTGCTGGTCACCCCCGACGGGCGGACCTACTGGAACGAGAGCGGCGCCCCCGTGCCCGCCTCCGGCGTGAACTACGCCGGCGCCTGGACACCCGACACAGTGGACGCCAAGGGCAAGCCCGTCCCTGCCTCCCACCCCAACGCTCGCTTCACGCTGTCGCTGGACCTCCTGCCCAACACGGACCCCCGCCTCGATGACCCCGAGGGCGTGGTGGTCTCCGGGGTGATCTACGGCGGTCGCGACTACGACACCTGGGTCCCCGTGGAGCAGGCCTTCGACTGGGCCCACGGCATCATCACCAAGGGCGCGTCCCTTGAGTCCCAGACCACGGCAGCCACCTTGGGCGCCGTCGGGGTGCGCGAGTTCAACCCCATGTCCAACATGGACTTCCTGCCCATCCCTGTGGGCCGATACGTGTCCGACAACCTCAATATCGCCGATCAGCTGGACAACGTCCCACTGATCTTCTCCGTCAACTACTTCCTGCAGGATGCCGACGGGCGGTGGCTCAACGACCGCTCCGACAAGCAGATCTGGCTGAAGTGGATGGAGCGCCGCGTGCATGGGGAGATGGGCGCTATCCGCATCCCCACCGGCCTCATCCCCATCTACGAGGACCTGGTCGATCTCTTCCGCACCGTCCATGGGAAGGAGTACACTCGCGAGCAGTACCGTGAGCAGTTCCAGTTGCGTATCCCCGAGAACCTGGCCAAGGTGGAGCGCATAACCGATCATTACCGTCACGGCGTCCTGGAGGCGCCGGAGATCCTGTTCCGGGTGCTGGACGAGCAGAAGGCGCGCCTCGAGGAAGCGCGGCGCCGGTGGGGCGATTACGTCAACCCCGACCGCATGCCTCGGGAGTAGCCCGGCAGCGACACCCTCATAGGAGAGGACCCATGAGCGAAGTGCAAGACCGGCTCAGCAAGGCTGCGAAGCCCAGCGAAGACGCGATGCGCCTGCATCCCTTCTATCGAGGCAAGACGCAGACCGCGCCCAAGTGCGCCGTGCGGGATCTGGACGACTTCAGCATCTGGTACACCCCCGGCGTGGCCGCCCCCTGCCGCGCCATCAACCAGGACCCCGAGTTGGCCTACGAGTACACCAACAAGGGAAACCGCATCGCCGTGGTCACCGACGGCACGCGCGTCTTGGGGCTGGGCGATATCGGACCCGAGGCGGGCCTGCCGGTAATGGAGGGCAAGTGCCTCCTCTTCAAGTACCTCGGCGGCGTCGACGCCGTGCCGGTCTGCTTGCAGACCAAAGACCCGGACGAGATCATCCGCACCGTGAAGCTTCTGCAGCCGGCCTTCGGCGGCATCAACCTTGAGGACTTCGCCCAGCCTAAGTGCTTCCACATACTTGACGAGCTTCGCGCCGACCCCGAGGTCACCATCCCCGTCTGGCACGACGACCAACAGGGAACGGCCACGGTGCTGCTGGCCGGGCTCATCAACGCCTTGCGTCTGGTGGGCAAGGAGATGAGCCGGGTGCGCGTCGCCATGGTTGGCCTGGGCGCTGCCAACGTGGCCACCCTGCGGCTCATGGAGGCCAGCGGCTTCGACCTCGGCAACCTGACGGCAGTGGACAGCCGCGGTGTCATCCATTCCGGCCGCGCCGACCTTGAGGCGCAGAAGCACCAATATCGCGACAAGTGGCGAGTGGCCTTGGAGAGCAACCGCGCCGGCATCCGCGGGAACGCTCAGGACGCCCTGCGCGGCGCCGACGTCTGCATCGGCTTCTCTCGGCCCGGTCCCGGCACCATCAAGCCGGAGTGGGTCGCGGGCATGGCCGCTGACGCCATCGTCTTCCCCTGCGCCAATCCCGTCCCCGAGATCTGGCCGTGGGAGGCCAAGGCGGCGGGCGCCCGCGTGGTGGGCACCGGTCGGTCCGACTTCCCGAATCAGCTCAACAACTCCCTGGGCTTCCCCGCCATCTTCCGCGGCGCCCTAGACGTGCGGGCCCGCACGATCACCGACGGCATGTGCTTGGCCGCCGCCAACGCCATCGCCGACTACGCTCTCGAGCAGGGCCTGAGCGACGACCACATCGTGCCTTCCATGGCCGACCGCGAGGTGTTCCTTCGCGAAGCTGTTGCCGTGGGCGTGAAGGCCCAGGAAGAGGGCGTGGCGCGCCTCTCAGTCTCCCGAGGAGACCTCTACGCCTCGGCTGACAGGGCCATCGGCGAGGCCCAGCGCATGACGAACGTGCTGATGGAGTCCGGCATCATCCCTCCCCCTTCAGCCTAGCCCCACGGTGCTGCACGCTTAGGCAGTATGGCGGCGTCCTGAGAGGACACCAGGGCCTATCGATTGTCGGTGAGCACGCTGCCGCGCCGGCGCCTGGAGAGACCGGCCACGGGTCCTTCAGCTGCAACTTGATGGGCCTGCGGCCCAGAACCTAACCCCCCAACCGCCCTTCCTTCCTAGGGAAGGGCGGCCGGAAGCCCCTCTCCGTGACAGAAAGGGGTTGGGGTGAGGTTCTTGAGGGCACTGCATCGCCGAGCGGCAGATTCGAAGAACGCTCGGAGGACGCGGGCCTCTCTTGTCGGCCACGGCGCCCTAGTGTATCATTGGCCGTTGGCCCCGACGGGTGAGCGGGGCGATCGCCCTGGCCGATGCTCGGTAGGGCCCGGCGAGGTA
Source organism: Anaerolineae bacterium (assembly GCA_040768685.1). GTDB lineage: Bacteria > Chloroflexota > Anaerolineae > DRVO01 > DRVO01 > Ch71. The sequence goes on along the minus strand of JAXGMM010000001.1, from coordinate 983,097 downwards.
ACAACAGATGGCCAACTCGATAGGAGAGTCGACCGGAGGGGGCCCTGGCGCCGCGGTCGGCCGACCGGCATATCGAGCGTTCGATCTGATCATGGGCCTCTTCGTGGCCGTGCTGCTTATCAGCAACGTCGCCTCCAGCAAGATCCTAAGGCTTGGCCCTCTGACCTTCGACGGCGGCACCCTGCTCTTTCCACTGAGCTACATCTTCGGGGACGTGCTTACCGAGGTCTACGGGTATGCCCGCTCGCGCCGGGTCATCTGGGTAGGTTTCATCTCAGCAGCGCTGCTCGCCACTACATTGGCGGTTGTCGGATGGCTGCCGCCGGCCGTCGGCTGGGATGGCCAGGACGCCTACCGAACCATCCTCGGCCGGACGCCCAGGATCGTCCTGGGGTCGCTGATCGCTTACTTCACCGGGGAGTTCGCTAACTCGTACATCCTGGCGCGCCTGAAGCTCTACACCCGAGGACGCCACCTCTGGTTGCGCACCATCGGATCGACCTTGGTGGGCCAGGCGGTGGACACGACGCTGTTCGTGGTCATCGCCTTCGCCGGAGTTCTGTCGCCGGCCCTTCTGGTCGCCGTGAGCGCCGGCAACTACGCCTTCAAGGTCGGTGTCGAAGCGCTGGCTACACCGCTGACCTACCGGGTGGTGACATACCTCAAGCGGCTGGAGCACACGGACCACTTCGACTGGAACACCAACTTCAACCCCTTCACTCTGAGAGAGCGCTAGATGCCCGAGGACCGTGACGACATGCCGACCGGAGAAGACCTAGGCCCTGAGTGCGGCGGCCATCGCTCCGGCTTCGTGGCGGTCGTCGGGGCGCCCAACGTGGGCAAGTCGACTCTGGTGAACGCGTACATGGGCCGGAAGCTGGCCATTGTCTCCCCTAAGCCTCAGACAACTCGCCATCGCATCATGGGCATTCTGACTGAAGACGACCATCAGATCATCTTCGTGGACACTCCCGGCGTGCACCGGCCCCGCAACCCGTTCGGCGAGTACATGGTTTCCATAGCCGACCAGGCGCTGGCCGACGCCGATGTCATCCTTTGGCTGGCCGATGTCACCCGTGAACCCAACCACGACGATGAGCGTACCGCCGAGGCACTGAGGTCCATCAGCGGAGTGCCCATCGCCCTAGTCCTCAACAAGCTCGATCTAGTGGCCGAAGTGGTTCGATTGGCGCGGCAGGCCCAGTACGCCTCCTTGGCCCAGGGCATCGACGTGCGGTTCCGAGTCTCCGCTGCCACGCGCGAGGGGCTGGACCACCTGCTTGCGTGGGTGGTGGAGCAGTTGCCGCCCGGGCCGCAATACTATCCGGCCGACCAGCTTACCGACCGCGAGGAACGCTTCCTCGTGGCCGAACTGGTGCGCGAGCAGGCCTTGCTGAACCTGCGAGACGAGGTCCCCCATTCGGTGGCCGTCACCCTTGACGACTTCGTGGAGCGCGAGCAGGGCAAGACCTACATCGCCGCGACGCTCTACGTGGAGAAGGAATCGCAGAAGCGCATTCTCGTAGGTGCAGGGGGCGCCGTGCTCCGTCGCATCAGTACCGCAGCGCGGCTGCAGGCGGAGAAGCTGCTGCAGACGCCGGTCTATCTGCAGCTATGGGTCAAGGTACGCCCGAACTGGCGGCGAAACCAGGTCTACCTGCGAGAGCTCGGCTTCGCCGTCAAGCGGGACTCGGAGTAGAACGGTGCTGGAGATGTGGAGCAACAGCGGAGGTGGAAGATGCTCGTAGGCGATCGTATGACCCGTGACGTCGTCACCATACCGGACGACGCCACCGTGGCCGAGGGCCTGCATCTCATGGACGAGAGGGGTGTAAACCGCCTGCCGGTGATCGACGCCGAGGGCCAACTCTGCGGAATCGTGTCCGACATGGACCTGCGCATTGCGGAAGCAGCCGGCGGCCTCGCCGATCGCATTGGCTCCGTGATGACCAGGCGCTTGGTGACCATCAGTGAGTACTGCACCCTGGAGAAGGCGGCCAGCCTCATGCGTCAGAAGGGCATAGGCGGCCTGCCGGTGGTGCGGGGCACTCAACTGGTTGGCATCATCACCGACGGCGACATCTTCGACGTGTTTCGGCTGCTAATGGGCGCCGACCAGGCCGGCGTCCGCCTTACCGCGGACGCTCCGAGCACCCGCAGCGCCATTGCTCTACTGGACGAACTGGTCAGGATCGGCGGCGATGTGCTTGGGCTGGGCGTCATGTCCATGGCCGGTGGCCGTCGCCTCCTGGCCGTGAAGACCGCCAAGGTCACTCCCGCCCAGGCCCAGGCCTGTGCGGCGCTCGTGGGCGCCACTCTCACCGACCTCCTTGAGGAGCACTAGACCGTGCCATTCTCCGGCCCCAGCATCTCTTGCCTGCCCTGCCGTACCAAGATCGTCTGCACCCTCGGCCCCTCCACCGATGCTCCCGGCATCCTGGAGCGGATGGTCGAAGCCGGGATGGCGGTAGCGCGAGTCAACTTCTCTCACGGCACGGCCGAGAAGAACGCCGAGCGCATTCGGGCCGTGCGTGCGGCCTCGCAGCACTACAACATGCCCATCGGCATTCTGGCCGATCTGCAGGGGCCCAAGCTGCGCATCGGGTCCTTTGCCGGGGGCAAGGCCGATCTCGCCATCGGGCAGCCGTTTTGGCTGCGCTATGACGAAGTGGAAGGCGACGCCAATCAAGTCCACGTCCCCCATCGTGAGGTGCTGGACGCGATCACCGAGGAGGCCCGAATCCTCCTTGGGGACGGGGACATCGAGTTGGTGGCCCATCAGCGCTACCCTTCCGGCATCCTCTGCGAGGTGGTGGTCGGTGGCACGCTGGCGGCGCGCAAAGGCATCACCGTTCCCGGGGTGCGGCTGCAACTCCCCACGATGACGCCCAAGGATCGCGCCGATCTTCAGGTAGCCCTGCGCGAGAAGGCCGACTACGTCGCCCTGTCTTTCGTGCAAGACGCCGCCGACGTGCTGACGCTCCGTGAGCTGATGCAGGAGTCGGGTGCCGAGGTGCCGATCGTCGCCAAGGTGGAGCGCCGTAGTGCCGTCGTGGGCTTCGATTCGGTCCTTGAGGCAGCCGACGCCATCATGGTCGCCCGCGGCGATCTGGGGCTGGAAGTGTCGGTAGAGGAAGTCCCGATTGTGCAGAAGAGCGTTATCGCCCGGGCCCGGGCGGCCGGCAAACCGGTCATCACTGCGACCCAGATGCTGGAGTCCATGATGATCAACCCGCGCCCGACGCGCGCCGAGGCGAGTGATGTCGCCAACGCCATCCTGGACGGGACCGACGCCGTGATGCTTTCCGGCGAGACCGCGGCAGGCCGCTACCCGCTGGAGGCGGTGCGCATCATGCGACGCATCGCCGGTTACACCGAGTCTCAGCTGCATCGGGAGAACTTGCTTAAGGCCGAGCCCTCCGGCCGAGTCCATACCATCACCGAGTCGCTCAGTCAGGCCACCTGCCGGATCGCCCAAGAGGTCGGTGCGCGGGCGATCGTGGCTGCCACCATGTCGGGCTGGACGGCGCGAATGGTGGCCAAGGAGCGACCGGAGGTTCCCATCGTCGCGGTGACGCCCCAGCCCGAGGTCGTGGGTCGGCTGACTCTGGTGTGGGGCGTGGCCCCGATTCTCGTGGACTGCTACCACAACAGTGACGCCTTCACGGCGGCGTCACTGGATGCAGCGGAGCAGTTGGGCCTGGTGGGGCCGGATGACCTGGTGGTGCTCACTGCCGGGCTGCCCCTGGGCGGGCCGGGCCGCACGAACATCCTTCGCGTGCACCGGCCAAGCGAGTTCCCTCCCGCTTCGGAGTTCGCCGGCCCGAGCTAGCGCTGGGGCTCCATCTCCGGCCGAGGAAGCGACTCATCACGACGCGAAAGCGGCGCCTGCACGTCGGTCACGCAGTATGGGCAAGTAGTCCAGCGAAGGTCCAGCAGCCGTCCGCACTTGGTGCACTTGCGCCGCAGCCGGGTCTGGCACTCCGGACAGATCATGAAGTCCTTCTCGATCGGGGCGCGACAGCTTGGGCAGGTGAGCCGCTCCTCCACGTCCCTTAGCAGCGCCTCTTCCTCCAACGCCCGCTCGTACGCCTGCGTGAGCGTCTCCTTCGGGCGGAGGATCAAGTAGAGCAGAAGGCCGGCGAAGTTCAGGACCACGACCAGAAGGGTGGCCAATAACTGAGCGAAGACATCCCGGGTCCGTGAGCGGATGTCCCGGAACGTCCAGATCACCAGGCTCAGGTACAGAGAGATCGCGAACGCGCTGAGGAAACCGATGGCGATCTGGAGGATAGTGTTCAGGTTCGGGTCGGCGCCCAACATAGGCCACAGGACTCCCTGACTGGACTAGACAAAGCCCGCGGATTATAGCACCGGGGCCCAGCGCTGTCACCTCCGCGACATAACGCTCTCCGCGACTAGAACAACTGGCCCTGCGGAGGAGCCTGGGCGTCGGGCACGGGCAACCCCAGATGACGGTACCCCTGAGGCGTCGCCACTCGACCGCGTGGGGTGCGGTTGATCAGGCCCATCTGCAGCAGATACGGCTCACACACATCCATGATCGTGTCCGGCTCCTCGGACACGGAAGCGGCCACCGTCTCCAGCCCGACCGGTCCCCCGCCGAACTTGGTCACTAGGGCGCGCAGGACGCGCCGGTCCAGGTCGTCGAGACCCGATCGATCCACCTCGAGCAGTTCCAGCGCTTGCGCCGCCACATCGCGGGTGATCCGGCCGTCCGCGCGCACCAGCGCGTAGTCGCACACGCGGCGAAGCAGCCGGTTGGCCACCCGCGGCGTGCCCCGCGAACGCTGGGCGATCTCCGCCACCCCCTCTTCGTCCGCCTCCACGCGCATGATGGCGGCCGAGCGCCTGACAATCTTCCTCATGGCCTCGGCATCATAGAAGTCGAGACGTTGCACCGCCCCAAAGCGAGAACGCAGGGGCGAACTCACTAAGGCAAGGCGAGTAGTGGCCCCCACGACGCTGAACCGAGGCAGCGACAGGCGGATGCTGCGGGCTGCCGGGCCCTTGCCGATCACGATGTCGAGCGCAAAGTCCTCCATTGCCGGATAGAGTACTTCCTCCACCACCTTGCCCAGGCGATGGATCTCGTCAATGAAGAGGATGTCTCCCTGGCGGAGATTGGTGAGGATGGCAGCCAAGTCGCCCGGGCGCTCAATCGCCGGCCCGGAGGTGATCTTGATGCTCACCTGCATCTCATTGGCAACCACATGGGCCAGAGTGGTCTTGCCCAGGCCGGGAGGACCATACAACAGCAGGTGATCCAGCGGTTCTTCGCGGGTGCGAGCTGCCTCCACGAGAACGCGCAGATTCTCGACCACCTTGCTCTGGCCGATGTATTCGTCTAGCATCCGGGGCCGTAGGCTGCCCTCGGATACCTTCTCCTCGTCTTGGGGTCCGGGCGAGACGATGCGCTGGTTCATAGGCTGACTCTTGCGCGAGTATACCAGACGCACCCATGGGTGGCCACAGGGGCCTGACCCGATCGTGAATCCTCCCTCGACTTCCTGGACGCTGGATCGGCTGGTCGCCGCCGCCGGGCTCCACGCGGGCGTACTGCCGGCGTTGCCCGTGCACTCCATCCAGTCCGACTCGCGGCACGTCTCACCGGGCGCGCTCTTCGTCGCTTACCGCGGCCTGCAGACGGATGGGCACCAGCACATCTCCGCCGCTGTCCGGGCCGGTGCGGCGGCCGTGGTCGCCGAGCGCGATCCTGACCTCCCTCCTTCGGTGCCCATCATCGTGGTGAGCGACGGCAGAAGCGCATGGGCTCTCCTGGAGGCCGCCTGGCGCCGGTACCCGGCACGACGGCTTCGCTTGGCCGGCGTCACCGGCACCGACGGCAAGACCACCACGTCTACCCTGTTGCACCACATCCTCTCGGCGGAAGGGCGCTCCGTCGGCCTGGTCAGCACCCTGGGAGCACGAATCGGCAACGACGACATCGACACCGGCCTGCACACAAGCACTCCCACACCCGCCCAGATGCAGGACCTCCTACAATCGATGGTGGTTTCAGGCTGTGAAGCGGCCGTCATAGAGGCCACCAGCGAGGGCCTCGCCCAGCGCCGGCTCGTGGGTTGCGACTTCGACCTCGCCATAGTCACCAACATCACCCACGACCATCTCTACTATCACGGCACGCCTGAGGCCTACCTTCAGGCCAAGGCGATGCTGTTCGAGTCGCTCTCGGGCGGCAGGCGGCAGTTCGGCGTCCCCAAGGTCGCCGTGCTGAACCGGGACGACGCCTCCTACGCCCACCTGCGCTCCATACCGGCCGACCGTCACCTCACCTACGGCTCCACCAAAGCCGATGTGCAGATCACCCGGGTGGCGGAGAGCGCGGGCAGCCTGGAAGCCGCGCTGCACACGCCCTGGGGGGTCGCCAACCTTCGGTTGCCGCTCATCGGCCCCTACAACGCCTGGAACGCGGCCGCCGCCATCTCCGGAGCCTGCTCGTGGGGCGTCCCGCTGGCGCGAGCGGTCGCCCACTGCGCCACCTTCGCGGGAGTACCTGGGCGGATGGAACTGATCTGCCGGGGCCAGCCGTTTGCCGTCATCGTGGACTTCGCCCACACCGCCAATGCCCTGGAACAAGCGCTGCGCGCTGTGCGTCCTACCACCAAAGGCAGGCTGATCGTCGTTTTTGGCTGCGCGGGCGAGCGCGATGTGCTCAAGCGGGCGCCAATGGCAATCGCCGCCGTGACGTTGGCCGACCACGCGGTATTCACCGCCGAGGACCCGCGGCGGGAGAGCCTACCGGCCATACTCGGGCAGATGGAGGCGGCGGCCATTGCTGCCGGAGCCCGCCCTGGTGAGCAGTACTCCATCGAGCCCGACCGGGGCCGCGCCATCGCCCAGGCGCTGGGGATGGCGGGCCCGAACGACACGGTGATCCTCTGCGGCAAGGGACACGAGCAGTCCATGTGCTTCGGGACTGTGGAGCACCCGTGGGACGACCGAGTCGCCGCGCGTCAGGCGCTCGCGGCTCTGGGGTATGACGGCTCTTGACCCATCCTTAATGCCGCGGGCATAAGATGGTAGAATCCTGAACTGACCGGCTGCGGCACCACCGGCGTAGTTGGAGGAGAAGTCACCGTGAAGCGACGATCGCTACTGGCGCTGGGGCTGGCGCTCTCCCTAGCCCCCAACACCCGGCTGTCCTACGCTCAATCTGCTCAGAAGCCCCTGGACTGGTACCTCGGCAAGATCCTCTTCAAGTCCGATCGTTCCGGACAGGAGGCGCTGTACGCCGTCAACCCGGACGGCACTGGGCTGACCCGCCTAGATGACGTCAACGCCGGGTACTACTACGCCGAGGCCCTCACGCGGGACGCTACTTCGTCGGACGGCGGCTACCGTCTCTTTGTCCGGGAGATACTCCGCCGAACCGCTCGTGGATCTCAGCCAGCCATCTCAGACGCGGAGATCTGGCAGGAGCAGTCAGCCACAGGTCAGACCTCGCTGATCACAGCTGGCCCACCGGCCATGAATGTGGCTGGAGGTGACTACCGCCCCTCTTTCAACTACGAGCCGGTGTGGGCTCCGGACAACCGCTACATCGCCTATGTGTCCCAGGTAGACGGCAACGACGAGATCTACCTGTACGACCGCGTTGGCCTGAGCAACACGCGCCTCACCAACAATTCGTGGGAGTGGGACAAGCACCCGTCATTCAGTCCGGACGGCGCCCAGATCGTTTTCTGGTCCAACCGCACCGTCCGCTTCAAGCACATCTGGGTGATGAACATCGACGGCACCGGCCCAACGAACATAACCGGCTGGGGCAGTCACAACGACTGGGACCCGGTCTGGGTGAAGCAAGTCCCCTCGGGAACCGTCCCCGAGGCGAAGCCGCTCGCCCTTGATCTTCCGCTTCGCACTGAGCCGGGTTGCACTCCCGAACTGGACGATTACGTCGGCAAGATCATGTTCAAGTCCGATGCGGAAGGGGCTCCTGCCATCTACCTGCTGGACCCGGCTACCGGAGAGGCATGCCGCGTCGACGACCCGTATGTGGGCTACTACTACGCTGAAGCCTTGCAGCGCGACATGTACTCGCCGGATGGTCGGTACCGCCTATACGTCCGCGAGGTCGGCCGGGATTACCAGATCTGGCAGGAGGACACCGAGACGGCCGCAGTGGGCTTCATGACCGGAGGCGGCCCCGGGGCGGACTATGAGCCCTCGTGGTCGCCCGACGGCAACCTGGTGGCCTATGTGTCGCAGCGTCACGGCAACGACGAGATCTACCTGTACGACCGGGCCGCCAAGGAAGACAGGCGGCTCACCAGCAACGAGTGGGAGTGGGACAAGCACCCCTCCTTCAGCCCGGACGGCGCCACCCTGGTCTACTGGACCAACCGCGACAGTGGCTGGAAGCACCTCCGCCTTGTTAACGTCGACGGCTCCGCCGATCGCGGCATAGGGCGTGGCGGCGACTGGAACGACTGGGACCCCGTCTGGGTAAAGCAGACGCCCTCACCAGCCCCTGAGATCGACCTTGGCCTGCTGCCCATCGCCACTCTGGAACCCAAGGAGCTGGTCAAGCTGGAGCCGCTGCCTCTGGAGTGGTATCTGGGCCGAATCCTGTTCATCTCCGACCGAGACGGCAGCGAGGCGATCTACTCCGTGAAGCCGGACGGCTCCGACCTCAAGCGCGTGGATGACCCGAACGCCGCCTTCTACTATGCCGAAGGCCGCAGCCGTGATATCACCACGCCCGACGGTCGCTACCTCCTCTTCGTTCGCGAGGTCGGGGACGACATTCAGATCTGGCAGCAGGACACCGAGTCGGGGGCGATCTCCTACGTCGTGGGCGGTGGCCCCGGCACCGACTACGAGGCCGTATGGGCGCCGGATACGCGCTACGTGGCTTACGTCTCACAGGCAGACGGCAACGACGAGATCCACCTGTTCGACCGAGTCAGTCAAGCGGACAAGCGATTGACCAACAACAGCTGGGAGCGCGACAAGCACCCCTCCTTCAGCGCCGACGGTACCGAGATCGCTTTCTGGTCCGACCGAGAGAGCCGTTACCGGCACATATGGGTTATGGCCGCCGACGGCTCTGCGCCGCGCAACATCAGCGGCTGGGAGAGCGCCAACGACTGGAATCCCGTCTGGATCAAGCAGCTGCCAACGCCCCAAGGCTGAGCGCCCTGAGAGGCCGAGGCGGTTCTGATCACTTGTATAGCCGAAAGGAATACCCAATGCATCTAGCCCACCGCCGTTACGGCCTTCCTCAGGGGGCACGGACGGCAAGGTACACACTGATACTGCTAGCCGTAGCGCTCGCGCTCGCGCTACCGGGCGCGGTCGCGGCCGACACGCCCTACACTGTGGAACCGGGCGACACCCTCAGCCAGATCGCCGCGCTGCACGGCGTCACCGCCGAGGACCTGGCGCTCCACAACAACCTGATGTACCCCGACTACATCTACGCCGGCCAGGTCATCAGCATCCCCGGCTGGACATGGACCACTGAGGACGACGGCGGCGCCGCCGAGGCGGCGGTCCCCGACCCTGATGCCTCCTGCTCCGAGATAGTTCACGTGGTCTCGGGCGGCGAGACCTTGGGCGGTATCGCCGTTCGCTACGGCGTGACCGTGGCGGAACTGGCCGCCGGGAACGGCATCAGCGATCCGTCCTTCATCAGCGTGGGTCAAGTACTGCGGATCCCCGGCGCTGCCTGCCCCGAACCGCTCGTCCTTAACGCGCCCTTCACTTCCATCGCCTGGGAGCCGCTTACCCCGCATCAGGGAGACACCGTTCGGCTAGTCGTCGAGACCGACGGTCCCATCGGCGGCCTTAGCGGCCTCTTTGGCGAGGCGCCGGTTCGCTTTCTCTCCGCAGGCACGCGGCACGTCGCCTACGTCGGCATCCCGGCGATGGCCCAGCCCGGCTACCGCCAAGCGGAGCTCTACATCGACGGGGCAGCGGCGCAGGCGCTCGCCATACCCGTCTTGCCCTGGAGCTTCGCCGTCGAGCGACTCGTGCTCTCCCCGGAGACCACCCAGTTGCTTGCTCCGGAGGTGGTTGCCTGGGAGAACAACGTGCTGGCGTCGGTCTGCGGTGAGTTCACCGAGGAGGAGTACTGGGACGGAAGCCTGAAGATGCCTTTGGACGGCAGTCCGCCGGTCATATCGGACTTCGGGACGCGGCGGGCCTACAACGACGGCCCGGTCAGCTCATACCACGGCGGGACTGACTTCCCGGTGGCCGAGGGCGTGCCGGTCCTGTCGTCAGCACCGGGTCGCATCGCGTGGGCAGACGCGCTCAAAGTGCGTGGCAACGCGGTCATTGTCGATCACGGCGCCGGCGTGTTCACCATGTACTGCCACCTCAGCAACGTACAAGTGCAGTTGGGTGATGTCGTCGCGGCGGGCGATGTTATCGGTCTGGTGGGCAACACGGGCCTCTCCACCGGTCCTCATCTCCACTGGGAGATGCGGGTCCAGGGGGAGCGCGTCGATCCGATGCGGCTGCTGGCCTGGTAGCGGCGGGGGTTCAGCCGGAGGCGCCGGACGCCAAGAGCGCGGATCCCTTCTGGGATCCGCGCTCTTGGTTAGGCCCGAATCGACCTCGGCGAGAGGGGGCTCTAGCGGTCCGGTTGCTCCCGCTCCTGCGCGCGCCGCTGGGCCTCAACGGCGGTGATGACCTCCACCTCAGTGGTCTCGGTCTCTTCCTCCTCCGCCTCACCGATCCGCTCCACCAGCACCCGGACAACAACATGGTCGGCCTCGGTATGCACGGTGACGCTCTCCGGGACCTGAAGGTCCGCGACGGTGATCAGATCATGGACGCCCGTCATGCCCGACACATCGACCGTGATCTGAGTCGGGATGTCGGCCGGCAGGCACTCCACGTCCAGGCTATCCAGTAGTTGAGCCAAGGAGGCCTGGAGGGTCGTGCCGTCCTCTTCCACCACAGCCGCTTCCGGTAACGTCGCCGGCGCCTCGCCCACCACGACGATAGGCACGCTGACGCGGACCTTCTCGCTCAAGTCCACCTGCAGGAAGTCAACATGCTGGACGCGCTGAGTGAGTACGTGCCGCTGAACGTCACGGATAAGCGCCGGGCGGGGCGCTTCCTCGCCGCTCACGACCAACTGGATGAGGGAAGAAGCACTCAACTGGGAGAGGAACCGGCCCAGTTCGCGTTCGTCGATCTGCACGCGGCATGCCTCCGCGTGGTGCCCGTACACTACCCCAGGAACCACGCCGGCACGACGAAGGGCTTCGACCTTCTTGCCGACAATCTCCCGGGGGTCTACTTGCAGGGAAAGCATTTCGGGCATGGTAAGTTCGCTCCTTGCACGCTGGCTAACGAGCGCATAGTATAGCCGCGGGGACGCCCTGCGGCAAGTAAGCCGCAGGCGCGGACGGCTCCAGCGCTCTGCGCGCCGCTTGTCGGCGATCTCCAGGAAGGGCCTGGGGCCCGATTCCGCAAGCCACTCGGGTCGAGTGCCGCTTGCCCCTTGCCGCTATACTATCCCTAGACTAGAATGCCGTTCAGAGCCTGGATGAGGCCCGCGTCGGCCTTGACCCGGGCGCCGGTTCGACCGCAGTACACTGGGCCTTCCGATCGCTGCTCTCCCACTGGGGATATGCCTGGCATGTACCCTCCGCGGTCTACGCTTGGCAGGCAGCGGTCCATTCAAGAGGAGGACGAGATGGCGAGACACATGGTTCGACGTCGGGAGTTCATTCAGATTGCCGCGGCTACCGCTACCACGGCCGCCCTGGCCGCCTGTGGAGGCGGAGCACCCGAGGCAGCACCGACGACCGCGCCTGCCGCTCCCGCAGCTACCCAGGCGCCCGCCGCCACAACGGCCCCGGCGCCAACTCAGGCCCCAGCGGCGACCCAAGCTCCCGAGCCGACCGCGGCGCCCGCGTCCAAGTACCAGGAAGCCCCCATGCTGGCCGAGATGGTGCAGGCAGGAACGCTGCCTCCCGTCGAGGAGCGCCTTCCCGTTGACCCGATGGTCATCGAGCCGATCGCCGAGGTCGGCAACTACTGCGGCACCTGGCTCCGCTGCGAGACCAACCCGGGCCACGTTGGCGCCCGTCTCGGCGCCGAGCCCCTGGTCATGTGGGATCGCGACGCGCAGACCATCATCCCCAACTTGGCCTATAAGTGGGACGTGAGCGAGGACGGCAAGGAGTTCACCTTCTACCTGCGGCAGGGAGTGCGCTGGTCCGACGGCGAACCCTTCACCGCGGACGACATCACCTTCTGGTTCGACGACGTGGTCATGAACGAGGAGTTGAGCCCGGCCTTCCCCAGCTGGTTGAAGGCCGGTGGAGAACCTTGCACAGTCGCCAAGGTAGATGACTACGCCGTCAAGTTCACGTTCGCTTCGCCGGCCGCCCTCTGCCTGGACAACATGGCCTTCAGCGGAAACTCGATCATCAACTACTCAAAGCATTATCTCAAGCAGTTCCACACCGACTATGCGGACAAGGACGAGCTTGCCGCCCTAGTCAAGGAAGCGGGTTTCGAGAGCTGGTTCCAGCTCTTCGGCGCCAAGGTCAACAACCGCACCAACCCTGACCTGCCCACCCTGCGGCCCTGGAAGATCCAGACAGAGGACTACACCACCACCGCCGTTGCCGAACGCAACCCCTACTACTGGAAGGTCGATCCCGAGGGCAAGCAACTCCCCTACTTCGACAAGGTCTTCTGGAACATCGTGCAGAGCGTGGACCTCATTCCGATGAAGATAGTGTCCGGCGAAGTCGATATGCAGGCAATGTACATCGGCTTCCCCAACTACACTCTGCTGATGGAGAACCGTGAGGCCGGCGCCTACAACGTGAACGTCTGGGACGCCGGCATGTCCGGCAGCGTGATGTTCATGAACCAGACCCGAACCGGCGACGACGAAATGCGCGAGCTCCTGCGCAATCCCAAGTTCCGAATCGCCCTCTCCAAGGCCATGGACCGCGCCGACTTCAACGATCTGTTCTACTTCAGCCTGACCGGTGACGTCCTGAGCATGTACCCCGAGAAGGTGCAGAACGACCCGGAGATCCAGGACTACTTCGTGTACGACGTCGACGCCGCCAACGCAATGCTCGATGACCTCGGTCTCGACCAGCGTGGCGACGACGGCACTCGTCTCCTGCCCAGCGGGCGCCCGCTGGTGCTGCAGCTCTTCGGACACGGCTCCTATCCCACTCACCGCGACGTGGCTGAGGTAGAGGGCCAGTACCTGGCTGAGCTTGGCATCAAGACCAACATCGACTTCGTTGCCGGAGAGCTCTGGGGACCGCGCCTGCAGGCCAGCGACTACGATATCCTGTGTTACGATGCCGACATCGCACCGGGGCCCCTCTTCTGGCTTGCCTATCCGCGGACGCTGTTCCCGGTTCAGTCCAGCACATATTGGGCGTCCCTATGGGGCTGGAACTACGAGAGCAACGGCGCCAACGGCGAGCCTGCCGAGGGTGAGGCAGCCACGTTGTTGGATTTGTGGGAGCAGATCAACGTCACGGTCGACACGGACGCGCGTAGCGCCCTGGTCGACGAGGCGTTCTACATCGGCGCCAAGAACCTCTGGTTCGCGCCCATCTTCGGCGGCGATCTCTCGCTGTGCGTGGTCAAGAACGGCATGACCAACGTCCCGGAGAGAGGCGTGCTGGCCTATCCGGTTTGGTCGCCGAAACTGTACAATCCCGAGCACTTCTTCAAGAAGGCGTAGCGCAACCGCCGAACTCGCGACAGGTCTTCTGCGGGAGGCCCTCCGGGGCCTCCCGTCAGCCCTAGGTACGGGCTCGGCAAGGCATGGCGCCTATCGCGGCGAGGCGTCTACATCCCACGTGGGGAGCGAAGCATAGATGGCAGGCTACATCGGGCGGCGCGTTCTCCTGATGATCATGACCCTGGTCATCATTTCGGTGATCTCATTCGCCATCATACAGCTGCCGCCAGGCGACTTCCTGACCGCCTACATAGAGCGCATGGAAGAAAGTGGACTGACCCGTGACCAGGCCGTCATCGAGTCGCTCAAGAAGCGTTACGGGCTAGATCAGCCCATCTACGTGCAGTACGGCAAGTGGGTCTGGGGCATGCTGCACGGGGACTTCGGTCAGTCCTTCCTCTTCAACCGGCCGGTGGGCGAGCTGATCTGGGAGCGCCTAGGCCTCACGATGGCGGTGTCGTTTGCGGCCCTCGTCTTCAACTGGGTCGTCGCCCTGCCGATCGGCATTTACTCGGCCATCCGCCAGTATTCGATCGGCGACTACCTGGCTACCTTCATCGGCTTCATCGGACTGGCGATCCCCAACTTCATGATCGCCCTCATCCTGATGTGGGTGGCCTTCAGCGTCTTCGGTGCGAATGTAGGAGGGCTGTTCTCGGCGGAGTTCGCCGATGCCCCCTGGTCATGGGCGCGAGTGGTCGACATGCTCAAACACCTGTGGCTTCCCATGGTGGTGCTGGGCATGGCGGGCACGGCGGGCCTCATCCGTATCATGCGCGCCAATCTGCTGGACGAACTCCGGCGTCCCTACGTCATTACCGCGCGCGCCAAGGGCCTCACCGAGCGCCGTCTGGTCATGAAGTACCCGGTGCGGGTGGCCATCAACCCCTTCGTCAGCACCATTGGATGGACGCTCGCCGGGCTGGTCGGAGGTGAGACGATCGTCAGCATCGTGCTCGGCCTTCCCACTACCGGCCCACTCCTGTTCCGCGCCCTTATGATGCAGGACATGTACCTCGCGGGAACCTTCATCATGATGGTAAGCGCTCTAACCGTGATCGGCACCCTCATCTCGGACATCCTGCTCGCCTGGGTGGACCCGCGAATCCGGCACTCAATCTAGTCGTCGGACGTACGTGTAGATCAGGATCCGCCACCCTAGCCGGCAAACTGGAGTGATAGGCTGCAATGGCCGATGAAACCAAACGAACCGATAGCAGCGCACCGGTAGAGGGATTGCCAGAAGACGCTGAGAGGCTCTTCGTCGCCTCCCAGTGGCAGTTGATGTGGTGGCGGTTCCGTCGCCACAAGATCGCCATGCTTAGTGTCGTCGTGGTGACCGTACTCTACCTGATCGCCGTCTTTTGTGACTACCTGGTGATCTCCGACCCCAACAAGCACCAGACCAAGTGGGTGTTTGCCCCACCCCAGACGGTTCACCTAGGCCGGGTGGACGGCCGGCTCACCTTCTACGTCAACGGGCTCGACCTCGAACGCGACCCGGTGACCCTGCGTCCGGTCTATACGCCCAATCCGGAGCGCCAGTATCCCATACGCTGGTTCGTGAAGGGGATCCCGCACAAAGGACTCGGCTTCATAGACACCGACGTACACCTCTTGGGCCTGGACCCGGATAGCGATGGGACCCTTTACCTGCTCGGGACCGACCGCCTCGGACGCGACATGTGGTCTCGCATCATGATGGGCACTCGGATCTCAATGTCGATCGGCCTCGTGGGCGTGGCGCTCAGCTTCATCCTCGGCGTCATCTTGGGCGGCTTCTCCGGCCTCTATGGTGGTGTCTTCGACACGATCATGCAGCGTCTGATTGAGGTGCTGCGCTCAATCCCGACCATCCCGCTGTGGCTGGGCCTCAGCGCCGCCATTCCCAAGGACTGGCCTCAGGTGCGGGTCTACTTCGCCATCACCATCATCCTGTCGCTGGTGGGTTGGACCGGGCTGGCCCGCGTCGTTCGCGGCCGCTTCTTGGCGCTGCGCGAGGAGGACTTCGTGACCGCCGCTCGGCTGGCCGGTGCGGGAGACTCGCGCATCGTCTTCAATCACATGCTCCCCTCCATCCTCAGCCACATTATCGCCTCCATCACCCTCAACATCCCGGGCATGATCCTGGCCGAGACCAGCCTCTCCTTCCTGGGACTTGGACTGCGCCCACCCACCATCAGTTGGGGCGTGCTGCTCCAGGAAGCCCAGAACGTCCGCACCGTGGCCCTCGCCCCCTGGCTCATGATCCCGGGCGCCTTCGTGGTCGTCACCGTGCTCTCCTTCAACTTCCTGGGCGACGGTCTGCGTGACGCGGCCGACCCATACAGGTGATCCGCCGCCTTGATGCGCCGACGTCCGCGGGGGCCTTCTCCATGGAGGCCCCCATTCTATTGCGGCTCCCGGCTTGTATCCGGCAACCTAAGACCACCTACCGGAGGTTAGTGCTCATGCCCGCCAACACCGCGGCCGAAATGCGGGCCCTCGTGGACCGGTTCCTCGAAGCCTGCGCGCACCCTCGCTACCAGCAGCGCAAGGCCATGTGGACCCGCCACCAGCACCTCGAAAAGGTCGACAAGACACCCATCCACGTCCACTTGCCCGTCAATGGAGGTTACTCGGCCGTCTGCCAGGAGATCATCTCTCCGGGCGAACTCCTCCACCCTGAAGGCCTCGCTCGGTCGGTCGAGCTCCAACTCCGTCAGCGCCTCTATAAGCACGAGCACATCCCTGACGACGACGTCATCCTACCAGTCATCAATGTGGGAGCCGTATACCGCACCCCCGCCGATCGCATGTGGGGCCTGCACTTCAGGCGGCGGGAGGCGGGCCTAAGCTACGACAATGGCGGCGCCTACAAGCCGATTCCGCCGATCGAGACCGAGGCCGACCTTGACAAACTCGAATACCCGCCCATGGACATCGACTTCGAGGAGACCGCCAGGCGAGTCGAGCAGGCCAGCGAGCTTGTCGAGGGCAGGCTGCCGGTGGTGCTCGGCGCCGACCGCGTCGGCGGCAGCCCGTTCGAGGTGCTCGTGCACCTGCGCGGCATGGACAACCTCCTCTTCGACTTCGTGGACAACCCGGCGCTGGTGCACCGGCTGATGGATTTCGTCACCACCGGCTACGAGCGCTGCCTCAGTGAGACCAACAGGCTGGGGCTTTTCGACATCCCCAGCGCCTGGTTTGGCTGTCGCGTGCACTATGAGGAGATGGGCCCGGAGGTGCTTAGCTCCTCGTCGGGCATCGCCTCCTCCTGGGTTTACATCTCGGCGCAGAGCGCAGCCTCCATCTCGCCCGCCATGTTCGACGAGTTCCTGCAACCCTATCATGAGCGTATCGCCCGGCTCTTCACGCCCGGCCGCATCTACTTCCACGGGTGCGAGGACCTGACCCGCAAGTACAAGGTGGTCAAAAAGACCCCCGGCCTTCGTCGCTTCCACGTGTCGCCCTGGTCGGACTTCCGCGTGCTTGGCCCCGAGATTGGGCGCGATTGCGTTATCGAGCGGCACGTCCACCCCGCCAATAACATCCTCGTGTTCGACGAGGAGCAGATGCGCCGCGAGGTCGAGGAGAACATGGAAGTGGGCGCCGACCTGATCATGGATCTCAACCTGAGCGACATCCACACCGTCGGGCACCGGCCCGAGCGACTGGCTCAGTGGGCCCGCATCGCCCAGGAGGTCACCGAACGTTACGCCCGCTAGCTGACGGGCTGGGTCCGCTTGAGCCCGTCCGCGGTCTGGGCTAAGCTGGCGCCCAACTACTCTCACAGGTACATGACTAGGAGAAACAGAATGGTCCGCATAGGTATCGTAGGCTCCGACAACTCGCACGCCGTCGCCTTCTCCAAGCTGTTCAACCTCTCCCCCGCTGATAGCGAGGTGGCTCCCAAGGACTTCCGCGTCGTGGCCCTCTACGGCACCGACGATGCCCGGAACAAGGAGGTGGCTGAGCTGGGCACCATCGAGACCATTGTCGGCAAGCCCGAGGACATGATCGGCATGGTCGACGCCGTCATGGTCGTGTGGCGGCATGGCGACCTTCACGCCCAGTACGCGCTGCCCTTCATCGAGGCCGGCATCCCCACCTGGGTGGACAAGCCCTTTGCCATCAAGGTTGCCGATGCCAAGGCGATGATTGCCGCTGCCGAGCGCAATAACACCCCGCTCACCGGCGGCTCCACCTTGAAGCATGCCCTGGACATGATGGCCCTTAAGGCCCGCCTCGACGTCGAGGGCGGTCGCTCGGTGAAGCCCATCGTGGCAGGCTCAATCAACTACTACGCCGCCCTCGTCAACGAGTACGGCGGGCTGTACTTCTACGGCTCCCACCTCGCCGAGATGACCATGGCTATCTTCGGCTACGACGCCCTCTCAGTGACCGCCATCGAGCACCAGGGCAACGTCTCGGCCGTGGTGAAGTACGCCGACTTCCACGTGAACATGAACTTCCTCGAGAAGGCCAAGAGCATCCCCTACGTGCTCGTGTTCGGCGAGAACGGCACCATCGTCCACGAACTGGACGGCACCACCGGTTACCAGATGGGCGTCGCCAACTTCGTCAAGATGATCCAGACCCGGCGTGCACCCTTCCCGCTGGATCAACTGCTGAAGCCGGTGGTGCTCTTGCAAGCAGTTGATCTGTCCATGCACCAGCGTCGTGAAGTCGCGCTGGCAGAGCTTATGTAGACTGCCGGCGGGCGGCTCGGGGAGCCTCTATGCGCCCTCGCCGCCCCGCTCGCATTTGCCGCTTGGGCCACCGATTGCTAGAATGCGCCTTGTCAGTGGCCCGCCCGCCGAGGTAGCTCAGTTGGTAGAGCACTTGACTGAAAATCAGGGGGTCCCCGGTTCAAGTCCGGGCCTCGGCACTGTACCACTGGGGATAGCACGGAAAGTGGAGCCTCCTACTACAGGCAGTATGTAGTGGGAGGTTCGCGTTTTGGCGAACGACCGCAGAGATGTCCCGATATTGGCTCCTTCGGGGCGCGACATCGAGAAGTTCATCTTAGGTCGCCGCGCGCGAGACTTGAGGCCCGCTACTGTGATCTACTGCCGCGGCAGAATGACCCGCTTTGCGCAGCAGTATGCGAGCATCGAGGTCGGCACGACTACCGTCCTCCGCTTCAACGGCGACGGCATCAGCCTCCCACAGTCCGATGACGTCTTCACCTCCCACTGCGAGTGCGCCGGCGACCTCGTGGACGAGAACGTCTCCAGCTAACTGGGGTCACCCAGAATCCGGTAGACAACGCGAAGGGGGTCAGCCGCGGCTGACCCCCTTGGGTTTCCGACCTGTATCCTAACTCGCCTACCAAGTGCGCTGGAAGACAACCTCATAGCTGTAGTGGTAGAGCGAGTTGGCGATCGGGTTGTCGCCACAACGTCGCTGCGACTCCGGCACCGTATCGTCGCCGATATCTACCGTCAGCGGGGGCGTAGTCTCGCTGGTGCCCGTGTCCACCCGGACCCAGTAGGTGCCCTTGAACATGTCGAATACGGCCCAGCCCGGTCCCAGCTCGGGCTTGTTACCGGTGACAACATTCACGCCGTCGCCGCCCCAATTGACGTGTAGGGGTATGCCCGGGATCCCGTTGCCGGCCGGGTCGACCACGTTGATGAAGATGTTGTGGTTGCCGTTGTTCTCACAGGGAGTGAGCTGGCGCCAGGAAGCGACGACGAAGTCCACCGCCGGCTTAGGCGGGACCGGCGTGTCGGTGGGCGGAGCGGGGATTGCCGCGCCCTGCGCTGCTGCCGCAGGCGCGGGCGTGTTAGTGGGCCGGACTGTAGGCGTCTCGGTCGGCACGGGTGTCTCCGTGGCCGGCACCGGTGTGTTGGTCGGAACCGGAGTGTCCGTGGGCGCTGGCGTCGGCGACGGCGCGAAGGTCGGCGTAGGAACGGCGTCTTGAGCCAGAACGATTGGCGTCAGCGCGACAGCGGTCGCCCGTAGATCCGGGTCATTGACGCGCGCACCCTCCGAAGCGAGGACCCCTGCCGAGCGAAGCACCGAGCTCACGCCGAGCACGATCAGCCAGGCGAGGAGAAGCCCGCCGAGGGCCAGCCTAAGACGGCCGCCTGTAGAGAGACGTCCGCGCATCACCGGGCCCGCTGCCAAGGCCCGCTCCTTGCTCGACGGCAGAGCCATCGCGATGGGATCGGCCTCGTCGCCCACCGGACTCACATCGGCGAGGCTTGCGCTTTCCTGGTACTCCTCTGTTACCTCCAGGAGCTCACGAAGGACGGGCAGCCCCTCGTCCCGCAGGCGCGCACAAGTCCCCGCCGGCAAGTACCACGCCATCGTCGGGGCAGTGACCCGCGCCTCAGTGGACGACTGTCCTCCCCGCATCATGCTGCGATCCACAAAGAGGAAGCAGCCGCGACGAATGGCGGGCAACTCGGCCGGCTCACGCGTCTCTATCTCGCCCCGCTCCACCACGGCGAAGCCCGATCCAACGCGCTGGGAGAAGTCGTCGCCGACATCCAGCGACATCGGCTCCATCTCACCCGCGAGCCGGGCTAGGTCGCTGCGACTAGCGCCGCGAAACTCCTCGACGCCGGCCAGCCAGTCAGCGAACCCATCCGCTGCCACCGGCGAGCGGAATCCCAGGGCCAGGTCCAGCGCCACTATGGTCGCCGGAGACTGGGCCACCATCCGGCGGACCGCATCCATCGGCAGGGCCCATCCATGCACCTGAGTGACGGCCTCCACCTCGACGGAGTAGTTCTGGCCCTGGAGGGCGTCGATCCCGCCTACCATGCTGCCGGGACCGGTGCGCGCCAGTTCCTGGCCCGCGGCCGTCAGGAGGCGGATCCAGCCCTGCGCCACGATGTACAGGCGATCGGCCGGGCTGCCGGCACTGGCGATCACCATGCCCGGCTTGACGCCGAACTCCTCGAGGTGCTCCTCAATGAAGGCCCGGTCGGCGGCACCCAAGCCGCCAAACAGAGGAAGGTTACCTAAGCTGGGTCTCTCCACGTGCTGACCTCCGCCAGTGCTCTTGGTCTCTCACGGCGCCGCTGCGCCGCGCTGGGAGAAATCAACGAACCACAAGGCCTTCTCGCTCCCGGAGCAGTTGGCCGCTGCCACTGAAAGGGCGACGTATCGGCTCTCCGTCTCTCCCGACGAGCTTGTCAGGTATAGACGGTAGCCTACCTCCGCCTCAAGCGCGAAGTCAGCGTATCCTGCCGCCGCCGGGGACTTCAAGCCGGTTATGGCCCGCTGTTCGACCCCGTCCCGCTCGAGCCGCACCACTCGCCCGCGCAGGCCCTCGCCTCCTCTTCCAAGCACCCGCACCTGCACCTGGTGCTCGGGCTCCATCGCGTCGCACGCGGCCTGCAGCCGGGTGATGCTGAACGGAAATGCAGGGGTCGTCGCGGCTGGGCTGACTTCAGGAGGCGTCGGCGTGGGGCGAACCGTCTCCGGCGTCCCGCCTTCACCAGACCCCAGAGTCGCCGCGTATACTAGCAGATCGGGTCTTTGCCGTCCAAACAAGGCAGCCAGCGCGACCAGAGACCGCCCGCTGCCCTGCTCCTCGCCCGACCCCATCGCCTCAACGGCGGCCCGCTCTGCTGCATCCGCTATGGCATCGTCACTCCGGCCAGGGAAGGCACAACGCACTTCAGTACGTTGCGTGGGTCGTGCCAGCGCAACACTAAGCAGGAGACGCTGCTGCATCTCGGGAGCCAGGTCGGCCACCGTGCACCCGTCTTCCTGCATCTGCCAGGCCCAGCCGGCCACAAGTCCGATCGCGACCCCGGCGACCACGTAGACCGCCGTCAGAATCAGCAGCATTCGTCGGCTCATGGCGACTGTGAGGCCGGGCACGCTAGGCCCAGAGCTGCCGCCAGCGCCAGTCCGGCCTCCGCCTGACCCGGACGACAGGTGGGACACTCCCCACGGGCCAGCCGGCACAAGGTATCCGCGGCCTCGCTCCCCAGCGCGTTCATCTGCTCAACAGCCAGCGCCAGGTCGCCGTTCTCGCGGTAGGCATCCGCCGCCCATCCCGCCCAGGTGCATCGTTCGCGCTGACAGAGGTGCTGCGGGCTCGCCCCGGCACAGGAGACGGGCCAGACGCTGAAGGAGGCCCCCAGGCCAACGCCGAAGCCGGCAAGCAGCACCAGGGTCAGTATGGTGATCTGCACCGCGGAGCGACGCGACATACGCCTACACCAACCGGAACTTAAGAAGGACGGCGGGGTTTGACAGAGAGCCGCACCCTCGCCAGACTATGGCGCGAGGTTCGGGGCGCTATGACAACAGCGGGCCCTGCACCGGACCGACGCAGGACCCATCAACAGGTGGCTGTATGGTGCCGAAGGTGGGACTCGAACCCACATGGGGAATGACCCCCAACGGTTTTTGAGACCGCCGCGTCTGCCGTTCCGCCACTTCGGCCTACCTCGCTTGGGCAAGTATAATGAGCCGCTCTATACCGGTCAAATCGATATCGACTGACCAGGACCTGGTTCGCGAGGCCAGAGACGGCAGCCTCGGCGCCTTCAACGCCCTCGTGGCCCGTCATCAGCGGCTGCTGTACAACGTCGCCTATCGTGTCACCGGCAACACCGACCTCGCCGCCGACGCCACCCAAGACGCCCTCATCCTCGCCTTCAGACGCCTGCACCAGTACCGTGGCGGCTCACTGCGCGCCTGGCTCGCCCGGATCGCCACTAACTGCGCCTACGATCAGTTGCGCGCCCGCCGGCGTCACAGCGCCACGTCGATCGAGGACATGGTTGAGGACGAGGATCGTCTGAACCTCCTTGTGGATCGGGACGCCTCTCCCGAGGACACGGCCCTGAACACCGAGCTAGGGGCGGCCATTGAGGCGGCTGTGCTCTCCCTGCCGTTTGATCAGCGTGCCGTCATCGCCCTGGTTGACTACAACCACCTCGACTACGAGGAGGCCGCCCAGGCGCTGGGAGTCTCCCTGGGCACCGTGAAGTCACGCCTTAGCCGGGGCCGGGCCCGAGTGCGAGAGATCCTTGTCGAGCGGCACCCGGAACTATTGCCGAGCGGATTACGTCCATAGGGTATCATGCCTAGTAAACGAGAACTGCACTCAAGGGAATGCCGCCTCGTGAGGGAGGAGTTGTCCGCCTATGTGGACGGTCGCTCGGCGCCCAAAGACAAGGCGCTAGTGGAGAGCCACCTCGCGAGTTGTGAGCAGTGCGCCGCCGAACTGAGGCAGCTTCGCTGCCTGGTGGACGCGATGCGCACTGCTCCCCCTCTGCGGCCTCCACGTTCATTCGCCCTCCGCCCGGAGATGGCGCCGGCGCGACGACGCACCTGGTTCGACATCTGGTCGGCATTGGCTCCGGCGGTGGCGGGAGCGGCGGCGTTGGTCCTGGCAGCCCTCTTCTTCGTCGACTACCGTCTGCAGCCCGACAGCGCCCTGACGGGGCCGGGAGCGCCCATGGCACAGAGCGCCCCTCTCACGCTTGAGGCCCAGGAAGAGGCCGCTCCGCCGGCAACAGCCCCGCTGGTCGCAGTGACCGTGCCGGTACTCACTACCGCCACGCCCTCCTCCCCGGAGTCGGCAGGCCAAGCCTCCGTCGCGGGAGCCAAGGTGGCGTCCGAGGACTTGGCCGCGCCCACCACCGAGGCCGGAGCCGAGTCCAGAGGCGTGCCCGAATCTGCGCGAGCCACGGCGCTGCCTACACCTGCCGCTACGGCGGCGCCCACGGTACTTGCTGAAGCCGCTCCTGCCGCCCCGGCGTCGCTCAGCGCCCAGGCCGAGGGCGCCGCCGAGGAAGTCGTCGCTGCCGCAGAGGCGTCTAAGGAGGCAGAACCGGTGATGTCGGCGGCATCCGCCCCCGCCGACACGGAGAGCACCGGCGAGGAGCCGACGGCCATGAATGCGGCCCCTGGAACGCAGGAGGCGGTCACGACCCCGGATACCGCGGAGGCGAGCATCACCCCGGAGGCATTAGCGAGCGATCCCACTATCCCCGCGCTGTCCGCCGAGATTCCCGCTGCCGCCCTCCCAGCACCTCCTCCTCCGGCGGCCACTGAGACGCCGGCGGCACTGGCGTTGGCCGCGGCCCCGGCAGGCGGCGAGGATGACTCGGCAAGCGAACCGGAAGCATCGGTCCCCCCCGCGGCCCCGGAGCGGCGGCCGGCTCTGCTCCTTGCCCAGGCACTGGCCGGGGTGGTCCTGCTCGTCGCGCTCCTCACCTGGGGCATGCGCGTGGTCCGCGGGCGCGTCTGACGCAACCGCCACCCAGTCTCCCGGTCTCGCACCCACGGACCTCTCCCTCTGCGACTGACGAGCGTTGTCTCAGCCTTGCTGGAGGTCCGGTTTGACGCTCCGCCCCATATCGACGATCATGTCGTTACTGCCCGGGCATTCCGGTGCTGCCGAATAACCATGCCCTGATCAGAGGGCGTAGGCGATAGGAGGTAGAGAGGCAAATGGCAAGTCAGTTGGCGCTTCTGGGTGGGCCCAAGGCCGTGAAGACCGATCCCGGCGACATGTTCGCCTGGCCCATCGTCACTCCGGACATCGAGCAGGCTGTTCTCGAGGTACTACGCCGTGGCGCCATGTCCGGCCTGGAGGTCACTAGGCAACTAGAGAAGGAGTTCGCTGCCTGGCACGGCATGGATGGTTACTGCCTCGGGCACAACACCGGCACCCAGGCGATTCAGGCGGCTATGTTCGGTGTGGGCGTAGGCAAGGGCGACGAGATCATCTGCCCGAGCGTCACCTACTGGGCGTCCTGTCTCCAGGCCTACACCTTGGGCGCCACGGTGGTCTTCGCCGATGTCGATCCCGACACCGTCTGCATTGACCCTAACGACATCGAGCACCGAATCACCCCGCGCACCAAGGCCATCGTCGTCGTCCACTATGCCGGTCACCCCGGAGACATGGACCCGATTCTGGAGATCGCCCGCCGCCACAACGTGGCCGTCATCGAGGATGTCTCGCACGCCCACGGCGCTCTCTACAAGGGCAAGATGGTCGGCACCTTCGGCGACGCGGCCGGCTTCTCGATCATGTCCGGCAAGTCCTTCGCGGCCGGCGAGGGCGGACTGCTCCTCACCCCCAAGCGCGAGGTCTACGAGCGCGCCGTGGTCTTCGGCCACTATGCCCGCCCTGACGAACTGACCATACCTGAGTACGTGGCCGGCAGCGGACTACCTTGGGGCGGCTACAAAAACCGCATGAACCAGCTTACCTCGGCGATGGCGCGCGTGCAGCTCAAGAAGTACCCCGGCGAGATGGCCGACATCGACCGCGCCATGAACTACTTCTGGGACCAGGTCGGCGACCTGCCGGGCATTCGCTCCCACCGCCCGAGCTGGCAGAACAGCACCAAGGGCGGCTGGTATGCCCCGCACGGCCTCTATCGTCCTGAGGAACTGGGCGGCCTGTCGGTACACCGCTTCTGCGAGGCCCTGCGCGCTGAGGGCGTGATGTCTGGGCCCGGCTGCAACAGGGCTCTACATCAGCATCCGCTCTTCCATACCATTGACGTCTACGGGGCCGGCAAGCCCACTCGCATCGCCAACCTGCCCGACGGCGTTGACGTGCGCGAGACGGATGCCGATCTGCCCATCTCATCGGGCATACAGGAGCGCATCTACAGCATCCCTTGGTTCAAGCACTACCGGCCCGAGATCATCGGCGAGTACGCCGAGGCCTTCCGCAAGGTGGTGAACGGGTACAAGGAACTGCTCGTAGACGACCCGGGCAACCCGCCCGGCGCCGGCGGCTGGGGTCTCACCCGCCGCATCGGCTAGCCGCATCGACATGCGCCACCCGGCCGGGCCTCGATCTTGAGGTCCGGCCGTTCTCTCTCATTCGGTTCTTGCCGCCGCGCGCCCGGCGATGCAGCCGGTGCTGAAGGCGAACTGCAGGTTGTAGCCACCGCAGGGCCCCACCACGTCCAGCACCTCCCCGGCCAGATACAGCCCCCTCCGGCGCCGCGACTCCATCGTAGCCGGGTCCACCTCAGTAACCGGCACACCGCCGGCAGCCAACTGAGCATGCTGGAAGCCGCGCGTTCCCGTTATCCGCACCCGGAGATCGTGCATCCCCACCATCAGCCTGTCCAGGGCCGCCTCCGATAGGTCAGGCAGCCGTGCCTCCGGGGACAGCCCATGGTGATCCATGAGCACCGGCGGCACCTTGGGCGGCACTACCGAGCCGAGCAGCGTCGCCACCGAGATGGGGCGCGAGCGGTACTCGCCCACCAACCGGCG
Organism: Anaerolineae bacterium; assembly: GCA_040768685.1. GTDB lineage: Bacteria > Chloroflexota > Anaerolineae > DRVO01 > DRVO01 > Ch71. The sequence goes on along the minus strand of JAXGMM010000001.1, from coordinate 957,161 downwards.
TAGATCATTCGCGCTGGTGGGGACGAGATCGATGGAGGCCTCTAGACCGGGCGGCGCTGGGTCGTCCACCAGATGGCTAAGGTTCATGGGGGCCGGCCCGCTGAGACCGCTCTGGGTGAACATCAGGTTGCCGGCGTCGCTGCCGATCTCCTGCCCGTTGTAGAGCAACCGCAGGCCCACATCCAGCCGCACCCCCTGCAGCCGATGCAGCCGCCGCATGTCGCTCGTCAGGGGCGTCAGTGCCGGGCGGAAGGCGACGGTCACCAGCCCCAACTCGGCGAGCGCCGCGATCAGTCCCTCCGAGGCGCCCAGGGCCGGTGCTGCCGGGCCGCCGGTGGCCACCACCACCCGATCGACCGTCACTTGTGCCGAGCCGCCGCTGTGCCGGAGCCGCCAGCGGCCACCCATGGCCTCCAACGCGTCTACCTTGGTCAACAGCCGCACCTCGACACCGGCGAGGTCCAGGGCCGCTCCCATGAGTTCCGCCGCCGCGGCTGCCGACTCCGAGACCGGATAGCACCAGCCGTCCGGGGTGCAGTAGGTGAGTACACCCAACGAGCCCAGCAGAGAGCGAGTCTGGGCCGGGCCATGAGCCGCCAGCACGCGCTCCACGAAGCTATGGTCGGCACAGTGGTACCGGGAGGCGCTCGCGCGCAGGTTGGTCAGGTTCCCTCGCCCGTTGCCGGTGACCGCGAGCTTCCTGCCCACCACCCGGTTGGTGTCGAAGAGCAGCACCTGCGCTCCCGCCCCGGCAGCCGTCAGCGCCGCCATGATGCCGCTCGCACCTGCCCCCACCACACCCACTGTCAGCATCGACCGGCTCCCCCACCTGCTCCAACTAGCCCAGCCTCGTCGGCCTTCTCGCTCCCTGGGAGACCGACCTAACCCCCGCCGGTGCCGAAGAGGCCTCCCCGCCGTTCCCCCTTCCCGACGCGGGAAGGGGGCTAGGGGGTTAGGTTCCAGACCCCCCGCGACCTGGTGGACGCATCATATCGGCCGGCGTTTGCCCGACAAGCTCGGCCGGTGCACGAGCGACACGGCAACAGCGCCTTCTGGGCAACAACAAACCCCGCGGATGTATCCGCGGGGTCCCGGTGGTCGGGCCGTCCTGATGAGTCGGGGCGAGAGGATTTGAACCTCCGACCTCACGGACCCGAACCGTGCGCGCTACCGAGCTGCGCTACGCCCCGAACGGCACGATTATAGACCCGACCGCCGTTCCCGCCAAATACCGTCTTGCTCGCTCGATAGTCCCCGGCTTGCACCGGTGCTATACTCCGGACAGGAGGTACCGCGACGGTCCATGGTTAGTTCCCTGGCAGACGCCGTCTGTGACGCAGCGGGCAGCGCTCGTCGGCTGCCCTGTGCAGATGCGCTTGCCCTAGCCGAAAGCCTCCAGGTGGAGCCTCGAGCGATCGGCGCGGCCGCGGATGCGGCCGGCGTGAAGATCGTGCGTTGCGAGCTGGGGCTCTTCGGCCCGCGCCGGCTCGACGACCCCGAAGGGGGAGAACCACATCGGTCCAGCGGTGTCCGGGAGCGTCTGTCGTCGCTGCCCAGCCTCGAGTTGGCCTGCGCCGCCGCCTGGGCCATCGCCCACGATCACGGCGTCGAGCCGCTGGTGGTGGGGCGTGCGGCGTCACGCCTCAGCATTCGCCTCCATCAATGCCAACTGGGGTGTTTCTGAGCATGACAGCCGCATCGAACGTGGTCCAGTCGCCTGTCGCCATAGCCGAGGACCAGCATTGGTGGTTCCACACCCGCACCCAGGCGCTGCGTGCGGTGCTCGACCCGCTGGTTCGGCGTGGCGGGCTGGTGCTCGACGTGGGGTGCGGTGCCGGCAACATGGCGCACCATCTAGCCCACTACGGCGAGGTCGTGGGCGCCGACAATGCCCTGGCGCCGTTGGCCGTCGCGTGGGAGCGGGGCTACCGCTCCCTCCCCGCCGAGGCAGACGCGCTACCCTTCGCCGATCGGACCTTCGAACTGGTCGCCCTGCTGGACATCATCGAGCACGCTCCCAACGACGCCGGCATCCTGGCGGAAGCCTTCCGGGTGGCTCGCCCCGGCGGCATGGTCGCCATCACCACGCCGGCTTTCCAGTGGCTGTACAGCCACAACGATGTGGTGAATCATCACCTGCGGCGCTACACCGCCGGCCGACTGCGCGGCATGCTGGAGAACGCTGGATTTCAGGTGCGCTGCCTCAGCTACACCTACTTCCTGGTCTTCCCTGCTGCCGCCGGCCTGATCGCCCTTCGTAAGCTGCTCGGGGCGAAGCAGGAACTGGCCGGCCCGGACGATGGCGCTTACCAGGTGGAGATGGAGCCTACGCCGGAACCGCTCAACTCCGTCCTGGCCAAGCTGGGAGACGCCGAGGCAGCACTACTACGGCGTACGTCGCTGCCCTGGGGAACGGCCCTTCTGGCTGTCGCAGAGCGGCCCGACGCAATCGGATCACACTAGGGGAGGCAGAAGATGCCCGAGATCAAGAGGGACTTCGACTTCAGCGAATGGGTCTCGGAAGGCTTTGAAGGGGTGTTGGGCAGCCGGCCCAAGATCAGCAGCCCCGTCACCGAGGAGTTCCGGGAGCACACCCGCGCTGCGTTCCGCGAGATGCTGCTCGCCTACCGCAGCCTGGTCGATGCGATGATCGACAAGACGGAGAAGCCGGCGGAGTCGTCCGCCACCCGCATCAAGATCGACTAGAGCGCGCCACCAACCCCGGCGTCGCCTAGGGCGCCAGGCATGCCTCCAGCTTCTCGGCAAACGAGCCCAGCGTCTCGTGCGGCTGGATCCGGACCCGTCCCAGCGCCCACAGACCGGACCATGAGTGCCGACAGCCGGGCTCGGTGCTCAGTGCGGCCCAGAACTGCGCCGAGCGCACAACCCTCATGGCGTGCTCATCGTACGCCCCGCTGGGATAAGCGAAGACGCGCACCGGTTCCCCGGTGCGCTCCTCTATGGCCTCTTTGCTGCCCAGCACCTGCCAGACGACGTAGTCGGTGGTCTTTCCCCGCAGGTCCGGGTGGGTGTACGAGTGTGCTCCCATCTCCATACCCAGATCGTGCATCTCCCGAACCTGGTCCCAGGTGACGAACTCGGGGTTGCCCTCGTCAATGGGAGCCGTGAGCAGGAAGAAGGAAGCTACGAAGTCGTGCTCGTGCAGTACGGGCAGGGCCACTTCGTACACGTCACGGTAGCCGTCGTCCAGGGTGATCACCACCGGCTTCTCCGGCAGGCTAGGTCCTCCGGCCAGGTACTCCACCACTTGCGCGATGGTTACCGTCTGATAGCCGGCTTCCTTCAGGTAGCCCATCTGCTCGCGGAAGGCCGCCTCCGATACAGTCAGGCCCCGGCGGATGGAGTCGGCTCCCGGTGGCAGCGGGCCAACATGGTGGTACATCAGAATGGGGACGCCGGCGACACGTGACACGCCGTCCCATACCGGCGGCTCCCGCCTTGCCGGCGCCGCCTGTTCTGCCGCGACAGCGGTCACAACCTCAGGCTCCGGCGCACGATCGGCGAAGGCAGCAGGCAGATAGGTCGCCAAGCGTGGCAGCAGCGGCGTGCAGGAACCCAGGTCGGCGCCCGGCGAGGCCGACCCAGTCCAGTGGATGGCCACCAAAACGGCGTCGCGCCACGGGCGGATCACGCCGCCGCAGCCGCCGTTCTCCAGCATCGGGGCTGATGTGAGGGTGATTCCGGCGCCGGGCGCGGCGCCGGCTGCGGCCGCCGCCGGCATCACTAGCAGTGCCGCCAGGGACACCAGGGCAGCCAACCAGTATCGCGGTAGCCGGCGATCGCCCCGAGGGCGACGGTACCTCTTCGACATGATCCCGGCAGGTTATGCCAGTCCTGTTCTTCGCGCAACCCCTCGCCTGGTACGAAACTCGCATTGAACCACCCATGCGCACCGCACCGCGAGCGCGCTGATGGCATGCCTGGGAATGGTGATGTACCCCGAGGACCTCTACGGCAGTTCGCCCAAGATCGCACATGACCTGCGCGAGAGGCTTGTCTCCGCCTCCGACGAGACACGCCTGCCCGTCATCATACGCTATCGAGGCGGCGCCGACCGCAAACTACCCAAGGGCGCCGACTTCACCATCCGCCACACCTACCGAGCACTGCCGGCCCTGGCAGCGCGCGTTCCCGCTGGCGGCATCGACGCCCTGGCCCAGGACGAGGCGGTGGAGAAGGTCTGGCTCGACTTCCGCGTTCATGCTCTGCTGGACCGCGCCGCCCCCTACATCGGGGCGGACATCGCCTGGCAGAGCGGGCTGTCCGGCCGCGGCGTGCGCATCGCCATCGTCGACACGGGCATCGATCCCGACCACCCCGACTTCGCCGATCGGGTGACCGCAGCCGTGACCTACGCCGAGGGTGGTCGCCTCCGACCCCGTTCCACTCGGCGCCGCCTGATCCAGTCCACCCTGGACGGCAACGGCCACGGCACCCACGTGGCGGGGATCGCGGCGGGGAACGGTGCCGCCAGCCAGGGGCTGTTCCGCGGAGTAGCGCCCGAGGCGGAGATACTCGTGGCCAAGGTCCTGGCAGACGACGGGTCGGGAGACGCCAGCGACGTGATTGCCGGCCTAGAATGGGCCCTCGAGAACGGAGCCCAAGTTGCCTGCCTGTCGCTGGGCGGCTCGCAGGCCGGCGACGGAACGGATGCCCTCTCCACTCTCTGCGACGAACTGGCAGAGAAAGGGCTGGTGATCTGCGTGGCCGCCGGCAATTCCGGCCCACGCGCTGGAACCATCGGACCGCCCGGATGCGCCCGCGAAGTGATCAGCGTGGGCGCCGCCGATATCCCCCGTGACGACGCGGCGCTCCCCGCCCGGGTGGCGGACTTCTCCTCGCGTGGACCCACTACCGACGGCCGCGTCAAGCCCGATCTGCTATTCCCGGGCGTGATGATCGCCTCCTGTCGATCGTCGGCCGGCGGCATGGGGGACCCGGTGCCCGAGTTCCCGGACTACTACGTGCGCGCGTCCGGCAGCAGCATGGCGGCGCCGTTTGCCGCCGGGGCGGCGGCCTTGCTGCTGGAGGCCCACCCGGGAGCGACTCCGCGCCAGATTCGCGATTTGCTCTGCGCCGCCGCGCGCAGCCTCGACGCGCAGCCCAATGAGCAAGGAGCCGGCCTCGTCCACCTGGCCGGCGCTCTCAAGGCCAAGCCTGTAGAGGTGGTGCCGGAACCGGTGCCGCCTCCGGCAGCGCAGCGTCCGGGCTGCCTGTCCGTGCTCCTGCCGATGATCTCGGCCATGCTTCCTAGCCCTGGGGGAGACAAGGGCTTATCATAGCCTCCTGGACAGGCATCCCGCCCAGGAGGCAAGAGCGTTGCGTCTCGAGAGCGCCAGCAGCAACCCGGTCGTCATCTTGGACTTTGGCTCCCAGTACACCCAGCTGATAGTGCGGCGAGTGCGTGAGCAGCAGGTCTACAGCCTGCTGGCGCCGTACGACACTCCCGCCGCCGAGGTGCTTGCCCTCGATCCGGCCGCCTTCATCCTCTCCGGCGGGCCCCAGAGCATCTACGACGAGGGAGCCTTCCCTCTGCCCGACTACGTGCTTGCCGGCGGGAAGCCCATCCTGGGCATCGGCTACGGCATGCAGCTGCTGGCAGACCACCTGGGCGGGAAGGTCGGCCGGGCCGAGCGTCGCGAGTGCGGCCCCGCGTCAGTGCGCATCGTGGGCGACTCCCCCTTCACTCAGGGCCTTCCGGGCGCCATCGACGTCTGGATGAGCCACGGCGATCAGGTGGTAGGCGTGCCCGACGGCTTCACCGTCATCGCCGCCGCCGACAACTGCCCCGTTGCCGCCATGGGCCACCGCGAGCGGCGCATCTATGGACTCCAGTTCCACCCTGAGGTGGCGCGCACCCCGCTGGGGAACCGGATCATCGGCCACTTCCTCTTCCAGGTGGCCGGTTGCCGGCCCAGTTGGACGGTGCAGTCGATCATCGACAGCTCGGTGGCCGATATCCGCGAGCGCGTCGGCGACGAGAAGGTAGTCCTGGCCCTGAGCGGCGGTGTTGACTCTTCTGTAACGGCCGCCATACTTGCCCGAGCCATCGGCGACCAACTCACGTGCGTATTCGTCGACACCGGCCTGATGCGCAAGGGCGAAGCGGCCCAAGTGGTGCGGACCTTCCGCAACCAGTTTGGGTCGCACCTGATCGCCTTGGACGAGAGCGAGACCTTCTTCACTCGCCTTAGCGGGGTGGAGAGCCCCGAGCTCAAGCGCAAGGTCATCGGTGAGACGTTCATCCGCATCTTCGAGCGCGAGGCCCGCCAGCTCGGAAACGTCCGCTTCCTCGGGCAGGGCACCCTCTACCCGGACGTGATCGAGAGCAGCGCCCCCGACCGCCGCGGCGCCGCCCGTGTCAAGACGCACCACAACGTGGGCGGCCTTCCCGATGACATGCAGCTTGAGCTGATCGAGCCCCTCCGATACCTCTTCAAGGATGAGGTCCGCCAGGTGGGCGCCGAGCTCGGGCTTCCTGAGGACATCGTATGGCGGCATCCCTTCCCCGGTCCCGGCCTATCCGTGCGCGTCGTCGGCGAGGTCACACCGGAGCGGGTGGCGGTGCTACAGGAAGCGGACGCCATCTTCATTGAGGAGATCCGGCTGGCGGGGCTGTATCGGGGCATCTCTCAGGCGTTCGCTGTCCTTCTGCCCCAGTGCTCCGTAGGGGTGATGGGCGACCAGCGCACCTACGGCAACGTCATCGCCCTGCGCGCCGTCACCACCCAGGACTTCATGACCGCCGATTGGGCGCGCCTGCCCTACGACCTGCTGGGCAGAACAGCCACCCGGATCGTTAACGAAGTTCCCAGCATCAACCGGGTGGTGTACGACGTCACCGGCAAGCCGCCCGCCACCATCGAGTGGGAATGACACTTGGGTTCGCCGAGGCCGAATAGCACCCCTTGCTTCGCGTCGATCTCCACCGGGGTGTTGCCCACGCCCGCTCCGGCCCCTCCGGTCGCGATGGGCGCGGCGTGCGCAGGCACGCCTACTCCATAGCGGCGATCGTCCCCAGAGGCCGCTCGACGAAGAGGCCGGGGTCCGCCTCCCGTGGCACCAGCACCCGCAAACTGCGAGGCACGACCCTGATCTCGACTGGTGTGCTGGTGCAGACCTCGGCGTCCGCGTGCACGGCCTGTGAGGGGGAAGAGGACACCGTCAACGCCGATACCTGCGCCATCTCCACTAGGCCTTGGCTGCCGACCCGACCCGCCAGGGCGGCGGTGATGTGGCGGACGGTGCTTCCTACTCCGTCCCCCTGGTACACGGCCGCGTCCAGAAGCCCATCATCGAGGCGAGCTTGCGGAGCCAGGCAGAACACGCCGCCGTACAAGGGAGCGTTGGCCGCCAGCACCATCAGGACCTCCCCCTCCAGCTGCCGGTCATCCAGGCTGACCACCATGCGGGGAGCGGCGTAGTCCATGGCCACCGACACCGCGGGCGCGACGTACGCGAATACGCCAAGGCGCCGCGTGTCCTCCGGCAGAACCATCTCCGCAACACGGGCATCGTAACCGACGCCGCACCAGAGCAGGAAGTAGCGCCCGTCCACGACGCCCATGTCAACGGCACGGATATCCGAGCGCAACAGCGCTCCGAAGGCGTCGCTCAGCCAGGTGGGCACGTTGGCCTGGCGGCGCCACCCGAGGTCCTCCAGGTCGGCCAGCACACGGTTCACTACCTTGCGGGGATGCCACGGCGGCACGCTGGGGATGCCCGTCTGAAGAGCCCAAACATTTGAGGTGCCGGTGGGAATCACGCCCATGGCGACACCCGACCCCACCAGGCCGTTGGCAACTTCGCTGACCGTCCCGTCTCCGCCCACGGCCACCACCAAGTCCCACGAGCCATCCTGGGCGCCTCGCGCGAGGTCGGTCGCGTCCAGCGGGCGTCGCGTGGGCACAATATCAGCGCTCCACCCGCGCACGAGCAGGTCACCGACACACTGCTCCAGCTCGCGGGTGACAGTCCCTTGGCCCGAGACCGGATTGTAGATGAAGAGGGCCCTCACCGCGTCCTCACACCGCCGTCAAGCCCGGGTCAGCCGGGTCGGTCGTCTTCCTCGATGCGCTTGATAGCCTGGTAGTTGACCATCAGCATTCGCACGTTGATGGCGGTGACGATGGCCATGGCCGCTGCTAGGATGTTGAGTGCGCCGAAGGCGAAGAGCATCAGCATAAGGCCAAAGCCGAGTACGATGTTGACCTTGTTCCACGTCCCGGACCCAAAGAAGCCCGCCCACCCACCGACGCGCTCCTCATCGTCAGGGGGAGCCAGTTCGCGGTAGCGGCTGCTGTTGCCGTACTTCCGCTTCAGCCTTACGCGCTCCCATTGCAGCTTCATCTTGGGCACGATGAAGATCTGCGCGATGGCCAGCCCCAGGATCGCCCCGAACACCAGGCCGACCACGTTCTCCACCAGCCCGAATGACCCTTCCGGGTATCGCAGGCCAAACGTCACCCAGAGCGTGGCCACGATGGACACGAGCGTGAGAATGTAGGGCGCGATTGGTCCCCTGATCTTCACCGGCATACCTCCGTCTGTAGAATGCCGAACCCTATCGCCGCTCGCCGGTGCCGATCGCCGCGTAGCCGGCCCAGCCTGTCACTTGGTCGAGCGGGATCAACACGGAGAACGGAACGGTCTGCCCCACTTCCAGCCTGTCGACCGAGGCGTAGGACACCGCCGCAGCGAGGAACTCCCCTTGGGAGCGGCGCAAGGTAACCACCACACGGGGGTAGGCGATGGCGAACGCGGCGCCATTGCGCAGCGTGCCCTCAAGCTGCCACTCGCCGTTCGGTCCCACCCCTACCGACAGCCCATCGAGCGCCACTCGCACCGACGGCGCCGCCGTCTGGAGCGCCATGGTGTCGACATTAACCATGTCGGCATTACAGCTAAGGCTGACCGTGCCTCCATAGGGCCAGGACTCTCCCGTCTCGATGACGGCCTCCGGCTTGCCCATGAGGGTCAAGGCTCCCCGCCCGCAGGCCTCCCCCGACCAGGCCCGAGCGTCGACCACAACACGTACACCCTGGACGGCGTACGGGCCGTTGTTGGTCACCTCGCCTCGCACGTCCAGCACCAGGCCATCGCCGGTGAACCGCTGCTCCATGAGGGCGTGAGTGACGACGACCGAGTCCGACTCCAGGCGCGGCGGCGGATCGCCCGGCCTTCGGGTTGCCACCGGAGTTGGTTCCAAGGGAACACCCTGGATGATCACCGGGACGTAGAGGACGGGGCCCGATGTCGCTCCCGGCGTGGGCGTTGCCGGCCATGCCGTTGTCAGCACACGAATCTCGCCCAGAGCAGCAACCTCTCGACTGGGGGCAATGCTGCAGCCGGAGAGACAAATCGCGAGGAACAGCATCAGAGTCGCCGCCGCCCGCCTGCCCACCGCTATCCCAGTCGCGGTTCCGTCCCGGCCCAACTCGCTCCTCCAGCTACTTTAGCGTAGACGATGGTCAGCCGCCCGTCAAAGGAATGCGCCAGCTGCCATCCCCACGCCGGAGACTCCCGTACGTGACGCAGTCACTAGATCGACTGCCAACTTCGTGCCAATCGAGGCGTCAAACGTTGACATAGAACGCTTGTTCTAGTACAATGGCGGCAACTGCAAGGTCGGCAAGCCGGCTTCGTCTCGCTTGCCAGGATCAGGAGCAAGGTCGTGGCCCTATCGGATAGGCAGAGGGACATCGTCGAGGCCGTCCGCCGGTCGATTAGCTCGCGCGGCTACCCGCCTACCGTGCGCGAGATCTGCGCCGCCACGGGCATCTCGTCCACTTCAGTGGTCAACTACAACCTGAAGCGTCTGGAGGAGGCGGGCTACCTCCTGAGGAACCCGGAGACCTCCCGCGGGATCCGGCTCATGGAGTCCCTGGAAGGCGACGGCGATTCCGCGCTGGTCTCCGTGCCGCTGCTGGGACGGATTGCCGCCGGCACACCCCTCCCCATTCCCGACACGGAAGGCCCGCTCTTCGCCGACGAGACCATCGCCCTCACCCGTGATCTGCTCTCCGAAGAAGACGGCATCTACGCCCTAGAAGTGCGCGGCCAGTCGATGATCGACGCCCTCATCAACGACGGCGACATCGTCGTCATGCGACACCAGACGGTGGCGGACAACGGGGACCTGGTGGCCGTGTGGCTACGCGAGGAACGCGAAACGACTCTGAAGCGGTTCTACCACGAGGGAGGCCGTGTTCGCCTTCAGCCCGCCAACCCGGCGATGCAACCGATCTACGCTCATCCGGCGAACGTCGAGATTCAGGGGAAGGTCGTGCTGGTCATCCGCCAGCCCGATCGTCGGGGGGCGCTGTAGGCCGCTGCACGACGAACTGGTAGCCTTTCCCCCGCCGGTTCACGATCGCGGCAGCGGGGGCAAAGCAGCGCAGTCGCTCCCTCAGCCAGGCCAGGTGCGTGTACAGCACCCGGCGATCCTCGGTGCTTTGGCCGGGCCAGCCCGCCTCAGCCAACGCGTCGGTAGGCAGCACCTCTCCGTCCGCTCGCATCAGAGCGCCAAGCAAGCTAACCTGGGTCGGGGTCAGCCCAACAGACCGCTCGCCGTGATGTAGAACGCCCAGTCGTTGGTCCAGCCAGAACTCCCCCACGCTGATCACCATCGCTGCGCTCCCCGCGATGACCTCCTCCAGGGCGCTCAGCAGCACCTCACAAGCCACAGGGTATTGCAGGACCCTCGTGAACCGCTCGTCCCACTCGGTCACACCGCCGTCGCACACCATCACGAACGGCGCTCCCGCCGCCGCATGCCGCAGCCGGCGGTAGGCCCCGCGCCCTCCCTTCCCCCGCCAGTCCGTGAGGACCACGACCTGTGGTGATTGCCTCGCCATCTCGCTTCGGGCAAGCTGCCAAGACGCGAAGGTGAGCAGCGGAGTGACGCCGAGGGAGATGGCGGCCGCCAGTTCGGCCCTCGTTGCGGGGTCTGTATCTACCAAGAAGATGGAGCCCATCTCTCTGCTCCTACGCCGAAGCAGCGACAGCAGAACGGGGCGGAAGCTTGCCGCCGGCGCCTGCATTAGGGCCTGCAAGCTCTAGCCGACGGCCACCGCCGGTGCTAGAATCCGCCAATCACCTGGCGGGGGGATGTCGAATGCTGACCGACGACGTTGCTCGTGTGCTGATCGATGAGGAGACCCTGGCCAACCGTGTACGGGAGCTGGGAGCACAGGTATCCGCCGACTACCGCGACCGGGACCTGCTTCTCCTGTGCATCCTCAAGGGCGGCATCGTCTTCCTCGCCGACCTGATGCGTTGCATAGACATCCCGCACGGGATCGAGTTCATGGCCATCTCCAGTTACGGGGCGGCCACCGATAGTTCGGGCATCGTCCGCATCGTAATGGACCTCGAGGGTTCCATCCTCGATCGCGATGTCCTCCTCGTCGAGGACATCGTGGACACGGGAAACACCCTGTCCTACGTCAAGAACATCCTGCAGACGCGCGGGCCCCGCTCCCTCAAGATCTGCTCCTTGCTCAACAAGCCTGACCGTCGTGAGGTGCCCCTCGAGATCGACTACGTTGGCTTCGACATCCCCAACGAGTTCGTGGTCGGCTATGGCCTCGACTTCGACGAGAAGTACCGCAACCTTCGCTACATCGGCGTGCTCAAGCCGGAGCTCTACCTCCCGGCGGACTAGTCGCCCCTTGCTTGGCCGTGGAGACGGTCTCGCGCTCCCTCTCCACCGCTAGGAGGAAGTCGCCAGACAAGCGGTACTCGTCCTTGCGGCAATAGTTGACCAACTCCCCGTCGAAGACGGCCATGTCGGGGTGGACGAGCGGCTCACCGCCGGCGACCGACAGACACGCGCGTGCCGCCAGGCCCGGGCGCGGATGCGCCCAACGGCCCGACAAAGCGCGGGGAGCCGGTCGGCAGTGCCTGCTTGCCCTCATGGCAGGTCGAGGAGCCGGATCGATCCGTCCACGCAGCCGGAACCGGCCAGCAGCTACCAGTGAATGTATACGCCCACAATCGGTGCGTCGCCGGCGCCGGCGAGCGATCCGATCGGATCCCAGTAGGTCTCACTCAGGCCTAGCCGCTCAGCTACGGCCCGCAGCCCGGCGTCCCACGCGTCCAACTCGGCGCCCCGGCGCTCGAGGTCTGAGCTCCAACCCGAAAGCCGCTCATACTCCTGGTCGGATGGCCTCGCGTTGTACGCCAGCACCGCGGCATCGTACTCCGCCAACTCCCCGTTGTACTCCCGAACCGCCGCCGAGTACGTCTCCGAGTCGGCAAGGTACTGCTCCACTTCGCTCGCGTAGAGGTCGAAGCCATCGCACGTGTACCGACCGGCAGCTTCCAGGCTCATGACGCCGAATGGGCGCCCCGGCTTGACACAGGCGACCTTGTCCCCGCCTATCGCATCGACGTACACCTCACGGCCGGCAACCATGAAGGCGTTCAGGGCATGGCCGGGCCCCTCGGCCAACTCCACCGCCACGTAGGCGGCCCGGATGCCGGCCCGCTCAGCGTTGTTGTGCAGCATCTCGGCGAAGTCAACACAGACGAACGCGCCGTCGGCGTAGGTCTGGGAATCGGTCGGGTCTGCATCTAGGAAGGCTATGAGCGCCTCCCAAGACGGGTCCTGCGCCTGTGGGTTCTCGTCTAGGGCCACGGCCGTTCCGTCGCCGCGCCGCGTGGCGACCACGTCGAAGGCCTGCGAGTAGTACACGCTGTCGCCGACAACGGCCACTCCCAGCCCGGTGGACCGTGCCTCCGGCTCCAGGAGGGCCTCCCGCGTGCGCTCCTCGCTCAGACAGTAGGCCAGCTGATCGGCCGCCGTGTCACGGTCGAACCGCGGCGAGCCGCCTCGAAACACCATCCACCACGAGTTGGTCATCAAGAAACGCAGGTCACTCCGCTCCAGCACCGCGTCGTCCAAGCCGCTGGCGGCGTACTCCTGGGCAAGCGCATCGAGCGAGGCATCTCGGGCCAGGGCCGACAGGCCGTTCCTGGAGCGTTCTTCGTTGACCAGCACAAACAATTCGTCGGCGACCTGCGAAGGATTGGGCGACGAAGCCCGGCTCGGTCCGGTGATCGTCCCGCCGACAGTGGAGCCGCTCTCCGGCGTGACCTCCGGCTGCGGTGCGACCGAGCCGTTACTGGCGGCTACGCCCGTGGCGTTGGCAGCGTCGGCTGCGATGGTGGGCTCCCGCCCCGCTGCCGTCTCGCCTGCGGCCGAGTAACTGGTTACGGCTGCGGGCGGCGCCGATAGGGCCGGAGACAGCCTGTCGGCGACCTGCGTCGCAAGCGCGCACGAAGTGAGAGAGCCTACCAGTACGCCCAGGATGGCGAGAGCCGCGAGCGTTCGCCGCATTGCTGGACCGTTTCCTTCCGAGAGCATGTGCCTGACAGCGATGAGCGCACTGTACCACAAAGCGCAGCCTCCCGCAGCGCCGACGGATCTACAGCTCTGACAGGTTACTCGGCCGGCATCCAGTCCGATGCCGCTCCACTACTGACCGGCGTAACGCAGACTGCTGCCAGACGCCGGCCCATCTTGAAGTGACTAGCGCTGTCGACGCCGTGGGCGCCGGGCTCCGGCGCAGTGGAGGAACCGCAACCGAGGACATCATGCTCAGCGTGGGCGGCTCCAGCATCGTCGCCGCACCGGGCCTTGTCTAATCCTCCGCCTGTGACGCCGGCGCTACAACCACGTGCTGCCGGGCCTCCAACAGAACACCGGCGCTCTGGAAGCGGCCCCGAGAGAGGCAGAATGAGAGGTTCGTCACCATTCCGTCACCATCGAAAACGAGCCTACCAGGGCAGGGGTAGTTTTCACCACGAATGGGGCGGATTCCGCCACTGACGAGGGCGATTCTACAGGAAAAACGGGGCCGGACAACTGTCACAGCCCCGTCTAGTGGTACCCCAGGAGGGACTCGAACCCCCGACCCACTGCTTAGAAGGCAGTTGCTCTATCCGCTGAGCTACTGGGGCATGCGATGTGGAATACTAGCACTGCCCCTTGACCACGGTCAATCGAAAGGCGCATGCCGGCGCCGCCGGGCAGGGCTAGAGAGAGTCGAGGTGCGTCTTGAGCGCCTCCCAATCGTTGAACACCAGGAACTCCACACCCTGTGCCTCGAGGAATGCCTCAAGCTGGGCTTGGTGCTCCCTGGCCGCCTCGGCGTAGCGTTCGAGATGGCTCGGATCGTAAGCCTCTACCAGGTCCGTCAGGGGTGAAGCGCGCAGTGTCGTGCCGGCAAGCACCGCCTGGAGCTCGTGCTCCAGCTCCGCGCCGGCGAAGAGCGCGGTGACAGCATCGCCGATCTCACAGGCGTGGTAGAGCTTGTTGTAGCAGTTGATCGCCTCCTCGTACCAGCCGCCAAGGTGCTCCCGGAACGGCGCCGGCTCGGTAAGCGCCGCCGCCGCCTGCTCGATCAGCGACGCCACATCGAGCATCAGGTCTCGGCAGGCTCGGTAGATACTGCCTGCCTCGTCCGAAGTGAACACGACGTCATGCAGCTCCGCGAAGCGCTCCGGCGCCAGCCGCATGGCCAGCACCTCTTGCTTCAGCCGACCGCGCCCGCGCCTGATCATCGTGTTGTTGAGGGCCGCCAGCGCTCCTGCCGCCACGACGAGCGCGGCAACAGCGCCGCTCCTGACCTGAGCCAGGCTACCGGAAGCTTCCATGCGGACCAGCAGCGGCCAGGCCTCTTGCAGCCGAAGCTCCGCCGTCCGGACACACCTCGCCTGATCGCCGACACGCCGCGCGGTCTCGCGCAGGAGTTCGAACCGCCGGCGATCCTCCTCGCCGGCGCAGTACAGCACCTCGCCGTCGGCTATGATCGACGTTATGCGTTCCTCGTGGTTGGCGATGCGCTCCAGCCTCTCCCAGGGCAGGGCCCAGAAGTCGAAGCCGATTCCGTCGACGATGCACGTGAACCCTAGGTTGTAGCCGCGGCTGGTCTTGGGCACCAAGTACAGATCAAGGTCGGAGCGGGAGTGCGTGGCTCCGTGAACATATGATCCCATAACGACGATCACCGAGACGTCGTCGGCATAGTCCCTGCGGACCTTGTCTATCAGCAGCTCGGCAGCCCGAATCGGGTCCATCGCGCTTACAACACCCCCTACCGTTTCCCGGCGACACTCCGCCCATCGCAGACCGGCAGGGCCATTCCTGATGCTCCGGCAGAAGCGCTAGTCGTCTGCCGCGCACAGGAACAGCGCCAGCCCCTCCTGCAAACCCACGAGCCCACACAACTCCGTGCCATCGCCCTGGAGGCCTCGCGCCAGCGCCGCACCACCCGCATGGGATATGGGGCCGGCGAGGCGGTCAAGCCAGGACCGCGGCGCCCATTGCAGAGGCACCTGGAGCCGCCCCAACAGCAGGTCTATCGGGCGAAGCTCCTGCGCTCCCGGCGTCCCCTCCAGCACCATCCCGATGCCCCGTACCTGTGTCCCCGCTCGCTCCCAGGTCGCCTCGACCTGAACTCGGCCGCAGGGCGCCGGCGACACCTTGTCCACGGTCAGCACGCCCCCGGCCGCGGGTACGGAGGTGGACGACACCTCGCGGCTGATATCCGCCCAGGGAATGACCACCCTGATAAGCCAACCCACCGGCGCAGTCGCCGCACAAGCCGCGCCGCCGCCTCCGGACGAGATGGCCACTGCCAGCACCGCAAACGACATGGCGACCCCGATGATCAGACCGGCCACAACACCCAGGCAGCCTCTCACGACGAGCCTCCCGGCCTTGAGAGGGTGACGATCACCGACTCCTCATCGGTAGCGATGCCACTCATCGTCCAGCCGCCGCCCAAAGCACGCTCCATCTCCCGCTGCAGGTTGACTGCCATCCTGACCAACATCGGACTCAGGCTGGCCGTCTGGCTGGCATCCATGCCTGAAGGCAAGCTCTTGTCCGATAGTGCCAGACTCAGGGTGCCGTCGCGCACGGCCACCTTCACTTCGGAGGACACCGGCATCCCGAGCGTTCGCCCCAACGCCTTGACCACTACCTGCCCTCGCACGGCCAGGAGGTTGCCCGGCTGGGCGTCCACCTCCACCCCCTCAAATGGGCCGCCGCCCAACGCGGCCACCACCAGTCGACTAAGGTACTCCTCGGAGAGCGCCACGGTCATGCTGGACCCGTCTTGCGGGGCGGCCAAAGCGCCGGGCGCCTCAGCAGGCCCGAGGACGAGCGCCGCAGCGGCAAACAGCACCATGCCCAACGCCAGACCCGGCAACAGGGCGCACCCGCACCCCCACGGTCCCGCGCGATCGTCGTCCACTACCGCCTCCTCCCGGCCCACCGGCTCGGCTGCCGCGGCCGGCCAATCGGCCCTCCAGGCTTCGACCCAACAGCAGGCCTCCAGATGCCTGGCCCAATGATGGAGATGCTATAATCGGGCCATGACCACGCACACAAGCCCAGACCGCGCCCCGAATAGAGTCGGTGACTCGCCGCCGGTGGCCGCGCTTCTGCTGCATATCTGCTGTGCTCCCTGTGCCACGTACCCGGTGGAGCATCTCCGTGAGACCGGATTCACCGTGCGCGGCTACTGGGGCAACCCGAACATCCACCCGTGGCAGGAGCATGAGGCGCGCCGCCTGAGTCTCGTGCGGTACTCCGAAGCAGTGCAGCTGCCGATGGAGTGGGAGCCGGGCTATCACCTGGCTGAGTTCCTGCGCCAGGTGGCCGGGCATGAGTCCCGCGGGGAACGCTGCCGGATATGCTACCGCATCCGGTTGCAGGCGGCCGCTGCCTGCGCCTCCCGCCTCGGCATCCCCGCCTTCACCACCACGCTCCTGATCAGCCCCTACCAGGATCAGTCACTGATCCGCGAGGCGGGCGAAGAGGCCGCGGAGCTACATGAGGTGCGGTTCCACTTCGAAAACTTCCGCCGCGGCTGGACTGTGCGCTCCCAGCGCGTGCGTGAGTATGACCTCTACCGGCAGCAGTACTGCGGCTGCCTCTACAGCGAATTCGAGCGCTACGCCAGGCTCCCCATCGAGCGTGCCGGAGAAGCCCCCACTTGTTGATGTCCGACTTCGACTACGACCTCCCTCTCGAGCTCATCGCCCAGACGCCCATCGAGCCGAGAGATGCTTCCCGCATGTTGATCCTCGACCGTGCCGCGAGTGAGTTGTCCCACCGCCGTTTCCGCGATCTCCGCGAGTACCTCATCCCCGGGGACGTTCTGGTGTTGAACCGCACCCGAGTGCTGCCGGCCCGCCTGCAGGCCCGAAAGCAGCCTAGCGGGGGACGGGTGGAACTGCTTCTCCTGCGCCGGCTGGCGGACGGGACGTGGGACTCGCTGGTTCGAGGCCGGCGAGTGCCGCCAGGAACCACCCTTCAGATCGTCGGACCCGGCGGTGAAGCGGGACCCACGGCCACCGCCATCGGCACGACGCCCGCCGGTGGCCGCCAACTCAGGTTCGAGGAACCGCCTGAGCGGTGGCTCAACCGCTTCGGCGCCATGCCACTGCCTCCCTACATCCACGAGCGGCTACAGGATCCGGAGCGCTACCAGACCGTCTACTCTTCCGAACTGGGCTCTGCCGCCGCCCCTACCGCTGGGCTGCACTTCACCCCGGCCTACCTCGAGGACCTGCGCGCACACGGCGTCCAGGTCGAGCACGTCACTCTCCACGTGGGGCTCGACACCTTCCGGCCGGTGACCGAGGACGATCCTGAGAGCCACGCCATCCACACTGAGTGGTGCTCGGTGTCGAATGAAGTGGCCGCCCGCCTGAGCCAGGCCCATGCCCAGGGGCGAAGGATCGTGGCCGTCGGCACCACCGCCGTTCGCACGTTGGAGACAGCCGCTGCCGCTGCCGAACAAGAGGGAGCCGGCGCGTTGCTGGCCCCCTTCACTGGCGATACCTCGCTCTTCATTCTGCCCGGCTACCGCTTCCGGGCGGTGGATGGGCTCCTCACCAACTTCCACCTGCCGCGTTCGACGCTGCTGCTGCTCGTCTCCGCGTTTGCCGGCCGAGAGCGGATCCTTGCGGCCTACAGGGAAGCAGTCGCCGAGCGGTACCGCTTCTTCAGCTTCGGCGACTGCATGCTCATCCTCTAACCGAGCCGCACCTTGAAGGTACGGATCTGGTACGGCATATAGTCGAAGGCCACGGTCGTCCCGGTGAACTCCACCGGCTCGGAACCGTCTTCGATCAGGTTGCACTCGCTCGCCGCCTGCACCGGCAGGCCGAAGTTGAGCACGCCCACGCCTCTTCGCCCCTCCGCCTCGTAGAGGCGCACCACCACTTCATCGCCGTCTTCCGCCTTCTTGACCGTTTCGACCACCAGGTTGGCGGAGTCGGCTGAGACGAAGGACCAGTTGGGCGGCAGTGCGCCGCCGTGTCCAGCCTCGAAGCGCGCCGTCAAGGGCAGGTTGAGGTCGGCCGCCTGCGCCCCGGTGCCGGTGCGCCAGTCGCCGCGGTGAGGGTAAAGCGAGTAGGTGAAGCGGTGCCGGCCTTGGTCGGCCTCAGGATCGGGCGAGGTAGCGCTCTTGAGCAGCGACAGGCGCATCACGTTGTCGCGCACGTCGTACCCGTACTTGCAGTCGTTGAGGACGCTGACGCCGTAATCGCCCTCGGAGAGGTCGGCCCAGCGCTGCGCCGGCACCTCGAAGCGGGCGTAGTCCCAACTGGTGTTGCGGTGCGTCGGCCTTTCGATGTGCCCGAACTGGATCTCATAGGTCGCCCGCGGGCTAAGCACCGTTACCGGGAAGGCCACCTTGAGAAGGGTGTGGCGCTCGTGCCAGTCCACCTCGGTCTCGAAGTCCACCCGGGGGAGGTCAGCATAGACGTACACCCGCTGCACCAGGCTGGAGTTGCCGAAGGCGCGGCGGAACTCCAGACCGGCTCGCACCGGCCCGCGCTCCACCACGGTGCATTCCGCCGGCTCGACCAGGTCCCAGGACTTCTCCTCGTAGAAGACATCAATGTTCCAGGCGTCGTTGTTGAGGGGCTTGTCCTCAAACAGCTGGAACAAGTTGCCCCGCTTCCCCGCCTCGATGACCTCCCGGCCCCCCGCCTTGTCCACCAGCGACGTGATGCAGCCGGCCTCATCGAAGCTTACCGCCAGCCAGGGGCTCTCGATCCGGCCGACCTCTGCGGTCAGCAGATTGGGTAGCGTGGCCGCTTCGCCCACCCTGAGCCGCTTCCATCCGTAGGCCGGCACGTCGCGGGCACTGACCAGGGTCGTGCCGTCAGCGAGCGGTTGCGTCAGGACCGGTGAGCCGTCCTCCTCCGCCAGCCCAAGCGTGGTTCGTCCCGCCGGCAGGCTGACGTTCGCCACGCCGGTCCGCCGCTCGCCCAGCGTGTTGAACACCAGCACCGACTCAGACTCCGTAGCGATGCTGCCCGCCAGCTGCGCCTGCGAGTCGGCGCTCACCGCTGTCGCCTCGCGAATCACCTCGCGATACTGCTCCGACGACTCGGCGTAGACCTCACCGATCGACGAGCCAGGCAGGATGTCGTGGAACTGGTTGAGCAGCACCGTCTGCCACTGCCGGTATAGCCGGTCGCCGGGGTAGTCGCTGCCGTGGGCGAACGATATCGCCGCCAGCGCCTCGGCCTCGTGCAGCGCCAACTCGGCCTTGCGGTTATACCTCTTCGTCCTCGCCTGCGAGGTGAACGTGCCGCGGTGGAACTCCAAGTACAGCTCGCCGTTCCACACCGGCGCCTCGGCCCGGATCTTCTCCAGGTCGCGGAAGAACTCATCAGCTCGACCGATTCGGTAGCGGGGCAGACCGGGCATGTCGGCCAGGCGCCGCGCCGTCTCCAGCATGTCGGCCGACGGTCCACCGCCGCCGTCGCCGAAGCCGAAGGCGTGCAGCAGCGGGGAGTGGAGCCGCTTCTGCTTGTACGCGTCCCACGTCCCCTTCACCTCCTCGGCCGTCAGGCGGCCGTTGTAGGTGGCGAACCAATGCTGCGAGGGCGTGGTGATGAAGTGCGAGAGGACCTGGGTGCCGTCCAGCCCTTGCCAGCGGAAGGTGTCGTAGGGCATCCGGTTGAATTCGTTCCAGCTTATCTTGGTGGTCATGAAGTACTTCACGCCGCTGCGCGCCATGATCTGCGGCAGCGTCCACGTGTAGCCGAAGACGTCCGGCAGCCACAGGATGTCGGACTCCACTCCGAACTCCTGGCGCAGGAAGCGCTTGCCGTGCAACATCTGCCGCACCAGCGACTCGCCGCCGGTGATGTTGAGGTCGGCCTCCAGCCACATGGCCCCGGTAGGCTCCCAACGACCCTCCACCACACGGCGCTTGAGTTCCTCATACTGCTCGGGGAAGTCCTCGCGGAAGAACTGGTACACCTGCGGCTCGGACTGTAGGAAGTGATACTCCGGGTACTGCTCCATCAGCCGGAGGGCGGTTAGGAAGGTCCGCGCCGTCTTCTTGCGGGTGTGCAGGAGGGTCCACAGCCAAGCCACGTCGATGTGGGCGTGGCCGACGCCGACGATCTCCGCTCGCTCGCCTGGCCACTCGCGATCATACAGCCGGGCGCGAAGCACCTGTCGTGCCTGAACCACCGACTGGCGGAAGGCATCGCCCAGCGGCTCGTGAAAGTCCAGTTCCAGCACCGAGCGGTCTACTGCGTTGATGATCTGCGCCCGGTCGAACGAATCCTCGGGCAGTAGACGAGCGGCGTCCAGGGCCACCTTGGCATCGTAGTAGTAGCCCCGCACCTCACTATCGATGGACACCAGGTCCACCCCGCCGAACCAGTGCCGATCCGGCTTGGTACCGCTGTAGGCCTCCAGCACGAGAAGGTGCTCGCCCGCCGGCAGATCCGCGGGGAGCAGGATCTCATGGTGGTAGATGTCCACGCCCTGCCGCGCCACCCCGTCTATGTAGGCGGTGGCATCAGGGCCGGACACATCCAGCCCCTGGGACAACTCGACCCTGAGCGCGACGGCCTCGCCCTGCCATTCTGCCGGCAGGCGGAAGCGGGCCCTGATCGTGGCCTTGACATCACGGCCGCCCCAATGGTGCGGCGTCTCGACGGCAGTCCAGCCGGCCTCGTCGGCTCCGGCGCTAAGAGCCTCCTTCGACCAGTCGTCCAGCCACAGCACGGGCTGAACCGGCGCGCGACGGCGATAGACCATGGCGCCCACTTCCGCGATTCGGTGCTCCAGCTTCGGCAACGTGAAGCGATCCACTATCCCTCCTCACCGGCGATGATCGCGGTCATGTTAGCCATAGCGGACGTCTCTGTCCACGCTGATCGCCCAACACAGCCCATATGTAAACTGGCACCCAATCTGCATACATAACGAAGCTAGACGCGGCTTCGGCCGTTGCGCGTGCAGAGGGGGAAGGAAAGGGCGATGGAAAAGGGGATAGAGCGGTTCCTGGTCTACCTCAAAGAGAAGAAGAAGTACTCCGACAACACCATCTCGGCCTACCGGAGCGACCTGACCCAGCTCTCCGAGTACCTCGCCGCCCGGCACGTAACCGACTGGCGCCGGCTCACCAAGCCCGACATCGTGGGGTTCTGGACGGACATGAAGGTCAACCGCCGCCACCAGGAGAGCACCATCGCCAGGAAGCTGGCCAGTGTGCGCTCCTTCTGCCACTACTTGGTCAGCAGCGGAGTGCTGCCCCAAGACCCATCGGATGGTCTTGACTCGCCCCAGGTGGCTCGACGCACCCCTCGCACCCTCAGCGACAACGAGGTCACGAACCTGATCGAGTTGCCCAGCCGTAACCCCAAGCCCAAAGGCCTCCGTGACCGCGCCATCCTGGAGCTGCTCTATGCCACTGGGATGCGCGTCAGCGAACTCACGTCCCTTAACCTCGAGCATGTAGACCTGCGCAAAGGCACGGTGCGCTGTGGCAGCCGTCCCAACACCGAACGGGAGGTCAGCCTGAGCGCCTCTGCACGTGAGGCCCTCGCCGATTACCTCGAGCTGGGACGAGGAGAACTGGTGAGTGCGGAGAAGGAGCGGGCTCTGTTCCTGAACCACCGCGGCGAACGCCTGAGCCGCCAAGGGCTGTGGCTGGTCATCAAGGACTATGCCGGCCAGCTCGGCCTCACAGGCAACATCACGCCCCACACCCTGAGGCATTCGGCGGCAGCGTCCAGGCTGCGGCGCGGCGCCAACCTCACCGAGGTGCAGCAACTCCTCGGCCATGCCAGCCCCACCAGCACCCAGGTGTACGCCCGCATCGCTCGCGCCATCCAGGACCGGGAAGCGGAGTTGCGATGACCGGCGAAGCGACAGGCGCCGGGGACCGGCTCCGCGGACTTGCGGGGGGCCCTGTACAGGCTGCCATCAGTCTCGGGAGCGGCCTGTCCCCCGTCGCCCGTCACCTTGGGCTGCACGTGCTGGCCACCTTCGCTGAGCTTGGGCTGCACTCCGCTGGGGTCGCCGGCCACACCGGCCAAGTATCGGCCGGTCGCATCGGAGATTCGCTCGTGGTTGCCTTTGAGGGCCGGCTGCACCTGTACGAAGGGTATTCCCTGTGGGACGCAACCGCTTGGGTCCGCCTCGCGCACGCGGCCGGTGCGCGCCAGTTCGTGCTCACCAACGCCGCCGGCGGGCTCAACCCGGGCTTCGCCGCGGGCGACATCATGCTCATCACCGATCAATTGAGCCTGCCCGGGCTGGTCGGGTACACCGGCGCCGCCGGCACGGGCTCAGAGCGCTACCCCTGGCCGCGGTTTCTCGGCCACGACAACCTCTATGACCCGGGTATGGCAGCCGCTGTCAGGCTGGCGGCCATCCGCCTGCAGCAGCCCCTAAGGGAAGGCGTGTACTGTATGGTCCACGGGCCGTCTTACGAGTCGCCCGCCGAGCGCCGCTTCCTTCGGGCACTTGGGGCCGACGCCGTAGGTATGTCGACCGCTCCCGAGGCCACGACTGCTTTCGGCCTCGGCGGCAGCGTCCTCGGGCTATCCGTCATCACCAACGTGGCGGACGCGCCGGAGCCCCCTACTCACGAGGAAGTGACCCGCATGAGCCTGGAGAGCTCGCAGAAGCTCGCCGCCCTCCTGCGAGAGTCCATTCCGTTACTGCCCCCACCCAAGGGCGGCTAGCCTTCCGTTATGTAGAGCACTAGGGCCCCGTTGAGGCGGAGCCGGATTGCTCGTGGTGTGCGCGCTCGGGTAGACTACCGCCACTCGCAAGGGGTAGTCCCTCCATGGTTGTCTTCATTCGCAGCGTCTCGGACAACTGGATCTGGCTGGCCGCACTCCTGGCCCTCCTGTCGATCTGGTTCGTCCGCCAGGCGGTGTTGGCTCGCCGCGAGTGGCGCCACAGCATCTTCGGGCTCGAGCGCGATCAGGCGCGGCGCCGCACGCTGCGGTCACTGCGCACCGTCCTGTTCCTGTGGTTGCTGATAGGCGGCCTCAACCTGGCCAATGAGCACCTGGTCCCCCTACTGCCGGAGCCGGAGGATCGGCAAGCCGACGCGCAGCACGTTGCGGTCGCTACGATCACGCCCACGCCCTCGGCCACGCCCTGGATCTCGCAGCCGGTGCAGGACAACGGCGGTTCGGCGCCGCAGGCCTCGGCCACACCCACCGCCAAGGCCACCGGCACGCCTACCCCAGACGTGACGCCTCCCCCCACCGCCACTCCGGCCCCCGCGGTCGACTCCGTGTCCGGCTGCGGGTATGCCGGCGTGTCCATCACTTCGCCGGTGGCCGGATCAACAGTCTCGGGCACGGTGGCCGTCAGCGGTGTCGCGAGCATCGAGAACTTCCAGTTCTACAAGGTGGAGATTGGCCAGGGCGACAGCCCAGCCGCCTACGCAGTCCTGAGTGATGTGCGCCGCGAGGCAGTGAATGGCGGCACGCTGGAGACCTGGGACACCGGCCCCTATCCCGCCGGACCCTACTGGCTCCGCCTGGTCGTCGTCGACCAGACGGGGAACTTCCCTCAGCCCTGTGCCGTGCGTGTGATCGTGGCCAAGTAGCACGTCCGGGCTGTGGGCGAGCGCCCCTGGCTCGCCCACCCGGCGCCGTAGCCCTATCATGGCGGCAACCGGCTACCCAGCCGGGCGCACCCCTTACGGAGGCCTGCCGTGCAGAAGCAGACCCGCGACATCCTCTACTACACTCACACTCGTCTCAACGTTCCTACCCTCACCGTCAAGCCCGGCGAAAGCTTCATTGTCGAGACTGAGATGTGCTCCGGCGACTGGCTCCGCGACATCAGCGACATCTACCGTCCTGGCCTTGATCGCGGGCCCAACCCCTCCAGCGGCTGTGCCTACGTCGAGGGGGCCGGGGCCGGCGACATGCTGGCGGTGACCATCGAGTCCATCGTCCCTGACGAACTGGGCTACACCGGCTTCGGCCCCGGCGACAACCCCTTCCCCGACTGGATCCGCCAGCAGGAATGGGGCGTCGTCACCAAGACGGTGCGCATACGAGACGGCTTCGTGGAGTGGAGCGATAGCCTCAGGCTGCCCATACAGCCGATGATCGGGGTGCTGGGCACCGCGCCCGAGCGCGAGGAGTTCCTCAACAGCTGCAACGGAACGTACGGCGGGAACCTGGACGCACAGGAAGTGACCGTCGGGACCACCGTCTACCTGCCGGTCTATGTGGACGGCGCCCTGCTGCATGTGGGCGACGTGCACGCCATCCAGGGAGATGGCGAGATCTGCTGCGGCGGCGGCATCGAGTGCCGCAGCACGGTTCGGCTGCGAGTCGATGTGCTGCCGCGTCCGGAGCGCATGACCTGGCCGCGGTTCGTCGACGCCACTCACATCGGCTGTTTCGGCTGCGCCCGTCCCGCCGAGGACGCTTTCCGTCTGGCCGTTCAGGACCTCGTGTACTGGCTCGCCGACGACTATGACATGGATGAGCGTGAAGTGGTGCTGCTCCTGGGACAGATCCTCGAGGCCCGCTGCACGCAGTTCGTCGACCCCCTCTACACCTACGTCGCCAAGGTTCCCCTCAAGTGGCTGCCCAGCCGGCCTCGGTCGCTTGGGGCCCGCTAGGAAATGCGGGGGGTACCGCCATGGTCTATAATCATGTTAGCAGTGTTCTCAGTGTAAGTGACGGCAGCGGGGACAAGGCGCCCCGCCCATGAGTTAGTTACGGAGGAGTATACCTTGTACATCAGCCCTGCTTACATTCTGTTTGCTCTCCCTGCCCTAGTGCTCGGCCTGTATGCCCAAGCGAAGGTACAGTCGACCTTCAGGAAGTACCTGGGCGTGGCCAACATGCGTCGGGTGAACGGTCTGTCCGCCGCCAGAGAGCTGCTGTCCGTGGCCGGCCTTGACCACGTGACCATCGAGGGCGCCCGTGGCACTCTCACCGACCACTACGACCCCCGCTCCAAGACGCTTCGGCTGTCGCAGGCGGTGGCCGAACAACCGTCGATAGCGTCGGTCGCGGTCGTGGCCCATGAGGTTGGGCATGCGGTGCAGGACGCGTCCGGCTACACGCCGATGAAGGTGCGCTCCGGACTGGTGCCGCTCGTCAACATCGGCTCGTACCTTGGCCCCATCCTGTTCGTGCTCGGCATGCTGGTGGCCAGCTCCCAGCTCGCCTGGCTCGGCATCATTGCTTTCTCCGGTGCGGCCGTCTTCGCACTGGTGACCCTGCCTGTCGAGCTGAACGCCAGCTCCCGTGCGTTGGCGATGCTGCAATCGTCGGGGATCGTAGTGGGCCAGGAAGTGGGCGCGGCCAAAGCGGTGCTGGATGCCGCCGCCCTCACCTACGTGGCCGCCCTCGCCCAGGCCTTGAGCAACCTGCTCTATTACGTCAGCATCGTCGGCGGCCTCCGCCGCGACTAGCCGATCCCGAGCACCGCGCTAGGGCCGGCGATCGTCCTCTCCGGTGCTGACGGGGCGCCCGGCCCCCATTCCTTCCTAGGGTAGGGGGTTGGGGGGCTAGGTTCCAGGCCACGGGCCCATCAAAAGGGATATCGTCGCCCATTGAGTTGGAGCGGATTGACCTATCCCTGCCCTCGGGAGGACGAACCGCAAAGCTCTGCATCCCCCAGCGGCCGAATCGAAAGACCGTCTCCGGGGGCGTGAGCCTGTGCTCGCGCCCCTTTTTTCGCCCCCACATTGCCGCTAAGCGGCCGCCATTGTCCCTCACGGCGCCTAGCAGAACTTGCACTCTCACGTCGAGAGTGCTAATATGCTCATCAGTACGAAATACACCCCTTAGGAGGGAAACATGGCCGACCTAGTAC
Source organism: Anaerolineae bacterium (assembly GCA_040768685.1). GTDB lineage: Bacteria > Chloroflexota > Anaerolineae > DRVO01 > DRVO01 > Ch71. The sequence continues at coordinate 930,997 of JAXGMM010000001.1, read as the reverse complement.
CGCGAGAGAACCGTGAAGTCATGACCCTGAGGGATGCCATCGACCGGTTGTTCGAGGACTCCTTCGTGCGACCCTGGAGCCAACTGGGCGCAACCGAGGGAAGGGGAATGGCGGTCGACGTCATCGATGAGGGTGATCACTTCGCCGTCGAGGCGACTCTGCCGGGCGTGAAGGCCGAGGACGTGGACGTTCGCATCGAGGGCAACACGGTCAGCATCAAGGCGGAGAGCAGGACAAGCAAGCAGGCTGCAGAAGAGAAGTACACCTATCGCGAGCGTTATCATGGCGTACTGCAGCGCAGCTTCACGCTTCCTACCGAGGTGAACTCGGACAAGGCGGAGGCCAAGCTGGAGAACGGTGTGCTAAGGCTGTCGCTGCCCAAGGTGGAGAAGGCAAAGACCCACAGGATCACCGTCTCCGCCAAGTAGACAGCCGTCCTCACGGTAGTGCGTTGGGAGTCCGAGCCTTACCATCTGATAGACATGAGCAAAGCGGAGGTCTGTTGTGAGAGGCATCACCCGTTGGGATCCGGTAACCGAAGCCGTAAGCCTGCGCCAGATGATGGATCGCCTGATGGAGGACAGCTTCGTGCGGCCGTCCGGCTGGAGGACCGACGCCGACCGGGCGCTGCGTCCCCCGCTGGATGTGTACACCACCGATGAGGATATCGTGATCCTCATGAGCGTGCCTGGTGTCCAGCCGGACAACGTCGAGTTGACGATAGAGGGCGATACCGTAACCCTCAGGGGCGAGATACCGGCGTCCCTCGAAAACGTAGACTACGTCGTGCAGGAGCGCGCCAGTGGGCCCTTCCGTCGCGTAGTGACGCTGAACGTCCCCGTCGAGGCCGACAAGGCCGAGGCCGCCTTCAAGGATGGCGTGCTCACACTCACGATACCGAAGGCCGAAGAGACTCGCCCCCGGACCATCAAGGTCAGCACGAGCGCGTAGGCAGGGGCACGGCAAAACACCGAGAGGCGGGGTCCCTGGGGACCCCGCCTCTCTCTTTCACGCACTTGGTGATCTGGGCGAAAGCCGCTGCCGATCAGGAAGCTGTGGCCGCCTCCACGCGACGGATGTATTCCAGGTTGCGCACGATCTTCTCGGCCGTGGTAAGGGTCTCGCTGAAGTCCTCGAAGGACAGCCAGCCATCGTAGCCGGCACGGCGCAGCGCCTTCAGGAGGGATCCGTAGTCGGCGATACCCTCCCACATAGGGGCGGCATCGCACTTCCACACTGCCTGGTCGCCCTCTCGGCCGGTCTGTGTCCAGGCGGCGTTCTTGACGTGAACGTGAGCCAGGTAGGGGCCGAGCAGATCCACCGCCAGGCTGTAGGTCTCGAAGCCCTCATACACCATGTTCCCGGCATCGAGAATCACGCCTACGTGGCGCGGGTCGAAGTGCGACACCAGCCGCTCCGCCAGCGCCGGGCTGGGCGTCATGGTGTTCATGTGGATCTCGACCGTGGCCTTGACCCCGCTCTCCTTGGCGGCGCTCTCCACCTTGCCGTAGAGGTCAACCGCCCGCTTGAACACCTCGTTGTAGTCCTCGCTTCCATCGAAGCGTGGGACGCCCACCCGCATCATCGGCGCGCCCATTGTGGCCGCCGCTCCCATCAGCCGGCGCACCGCCTCCAGGTCCTCGCAGCCGACATAGGTACCCAGCGCCGGTATCTTGAGGCCGGCCGCCTCCGTCATCTTGCGCATCTCGGCCGCCCGGGCCGGAAGGCTGGAGACATCGACGGTGCATCGGTTGGCGCCCCAGTAGCGCACCGCCGCCGGCACTTCCCCGAGCTTGGCTGTCGAAGGCTGTGTCACCCGCCACTCGACGCCGTCGTACCCCGCCTCGGCGAGCTTCAGCACCGCCTCTTCCGGGCTCCACTCCGGCAGCATGACCGTGAACACCGCGTGTCCCATTCGCTCACTCCCCCTGTGGTACTGGCAGCGTGGCGGATTCTCGCCTAGGCCCAGAACATCGTTCCCGGGCTCTCGCTGATCACCGACTGCTTCAGGCACTCCACCGCCTTGCGCAGCCCCTCCATCGACGACATCAGCGAGTCCTCATGCTCGATGCTCATCACATAGTCGTAGCCGACCAGCCGCAGGTTGCTGGAGAAGTCCTTCCAGAAGGCCAGGTCGTGCCCGTATCCCACCGACCGGAACAGCCACGAACGGTGGATCTCGTCCGAGTAAGGCTTAGTGTCGAGCACGCCGTTGAGCCCGGTGTTGAGCGCATCGATCTTGGTGTCCTTGGCGTGGACGTGGTGTATCGCCGCACCCAGGCCCCGCACCGCCTGTATCGGGTCGATCCCCTGCCAGAACAGGTGGCTCGGGTCAAAGTTCACCCCCAGGTAGTCCCCCGTCGCCGCACGCAGCTTGAGCGCCGTCTCCGGATTGTACACGCTCATCCCCGGGTGCATCTCCAACGCGATCTTCACGCCGTGGGCCCGAGCGAACTTCTCCTCCGCCGACCAGTACGGGATCAGCACCTGGTTCCACTGGTAGTCCAGCACCTTGAGGAAGTCATCCGGCCAGGGGCACGTCACCCAGTTGGGGTACTTGTCGCTGGGCGAACCGCCGGGACAACCCGAGAACGTGTTGACCACCGGGATCTCCAGCCTCTCGGCCAGGATCACCGTCTGCCGCCACGACTCATGCGACGCGCGCGAAAAGGCCGTGTCGGGGTGGACCGCGTTGCCATGGCAACTGAGCGCGCTGATCATAAGGCCGCGGCTCTCCACCGCCTGCTTCAGCGCCTTGGCCTTGCCGTCGTCCGCCGCCAGCTCGGCGGCGTCGGCATGAGCCGTGCCCGGGTAACCGCCGGTGCCGATCTCCACCGCCTCGAGCCCCAGTTCTGCTATGATGTCCAGTGCCTTCTCAAGCGACCGGTCCTGGAACAACGCCGTGAAGATGCCTATCTTCATGACCCTATCCTCCCCTGCCGAAGCCATGAGTTATGTCGCAAGCCGTCAGATCGGCCGGATTATAGGAACCGGACAAAGGGCTTGTCAACGACACCGGGCGATAAGGTAGACTGTTGAGCGCAAGGTGGGCAATGCGGTGGGCCTGGAGGCGTGAATGTCGGGTGCGGTACTGGTTCTGTTCTGGCTGGCCGTCGGCTACCTGGTGGGGTCGCTGCCCACTGCCTACCTGGCGGGCAAGCTCATCAAGGGCATCGACATCCGCGAGCACGGCAGCGGCAACGTAGGCGGCGCCAACGTTCTCAGCACGGTCTCCAAGTGGGCCTTTTTGCCTGTGGTGCTCACCGACGCGGCCAAGTCCCTCGTTCCCACCCTCGTCGCGCTGAACACCGCCGACAGCGGGTGGGCGGCCACGGCTGCCGGTACGGGAGCCGTCGTTGGGCACTGCTGGTCCGTGTACCTCGCCTTCACCGGCGGCCGCGGTATGGCGACCGCCTTGGGCGCGCTCCTGCCCGTCTTCCCCTGGGCCCTGGTCTGGATCCTCGGCGTTCACTTCGTGGCCGCCGCTTTCAAGCTCGCCGCCCTCGGCGACATCCTGGCCCTGGTCGGGCTTCCCCTCCTCGCTCTCGCGCTCGGGCAGTCCCCGCCGGTGGTCGCGACCTGCGCCGCCATCCTGGTGCTGGTCGCCGCGAAGCGACTGCACGCCAACAGCCTGCCTTTGCCCACTGACCCATCAGCGCGCTGGACCGTGCTCCGGCGGCGCCTTCTCTACGATCGCGATGTCGCCCCGGGAGAGGCCTGGACGGAGCGCACCTTCATCAAAGGGAAGCGCCCGTCGTAAGGGACGGGCGCCGCGTGTTCCTGGATGACCGCGCCGTAGCTAAGAGACGGAGGCCGTGTGCCGATGCCGGCTCGGGCGCCGAGTGCGCTGCTTCTCCGGCTCGCCGGAGAGGGCCGCCGAGATCACGTCACTCATGTTCTCCGCCGACACGAACCGGATCTTCTGGCGGATCCGCAACGGGACCTCCGTCAGGTCCTTCTCGTTCTTCTTCGGGATCACGATGGTCTCCAAGCCGGCGCGGTGGGCCGCCAGGATCTTCTCCTTCAGCCCGCCAATAGCCAACACCCGGCCTCGCAGCGTGATCTCTCCCGTCAGGCCTACTTCGCGCCGCACCGGCCGGCCCGTCAGCGCCGAGAGGATGGCGGTCGCTATCGTGATGCCCGCTGACGGCCCGTCCTTAGGGACGGCGCCCTCGGGAACGTGGATGTGCAGGTCCAGCTTGTCGAAATCAACGTCCTCCAGCCCGAAAGTGGAAGCGTTGGCGCGCGCGTACGACATGGCGGCTTGCGCCGACTCCTGCATCACATCGCCTAGCTGCCCAGTCAGCAAGAGCGTGCCCTTGCCGTCCATCAGCGAGACTTCGATCGTCATCACATCGCCGCCCACCTCAGTGACCGCCAAGCCGGTGGCCACGCCCACCTGATCTTCCTCTTCCCGCAGCCCGTAGGTGAACTTGGGGACACCCAGGTAGGACGCCAGTGATCGAGTGCCGATGCGTGACGGCACCGGCTTGCCTTCGGCAACCCTACGAGCGACCTTGCGGAGCACGTTGGCGATCTGTCGGTCCAGGTTGCGGACGCCCGCCTCGTACGTGTACTCGCGGATGATCGTCATCAGGGCCCCATCGGTGAAGGCGACGCCGCTTAGGCCGTGCTCGCGCAGCTCCTTGGGAAGAAGGAACTTACGGGCGATGGCCAGCTTCTCGTCCTCCGTGTAGCCGGGGAACTCGATAACCTCCATCCGGTCGCGCAGGGCGTCCGGCACCGGATCCAACCAGTTGGCCGTGGTGATGAACATGACCTTGGAAAGGTCGTACGCCACCTCCAGGTAGTGATCGGAGAAGGCGTTGTTCTGCTCCGGGTCGAGCACCTCGAGCAGCGCCGCCGACGGGTCGCCCCGAAAGTCGTAGCCGAGCTTGTCGACCTCGTCGAGCATGAAGACCGGATTGACTGAGCCCGCCCGGCGCATGGTCTGGATGATTCTGCCGGGTAGAGCGCCGATGTAGGTGCGACGATGGCCGCGGATCTCCGCCTCGTCCCGCACGCCGCCGAGGCTGACGCGCACGAATGAGCGCCCCAGTGCCGCGGCGATGGATCGCCCCAAGGACGTCTTCCCGGTACCCGGCGGGCCCACGAAGCAGAGGATGGGGGTGCGCATGCTTTCGCCGGCCAGCTTGCGCACCGCGATGTGTTCGACGATGCGCTCCTTGACCTTCTCAAGGCCGTAGTGGTTGTTCTCCAGCACCTCGGCCACGTGCCGCACGTCCATATCGTCTTCAGTCTCGTTCGCCCAGGGGAGATCAAGAATCCACTCGATGTAGGTGCGGATCATCCCGCTCTCGGGCGAGCCGGCCGGCATGCTCCGCAGGCGACCCAGCTCTCTCTCTGCGCGTTCACGTGGTTCCTTGGGCAGGTCGGCCTTGTCCAACCGCTCCTGCAAGTCGTCCATCTCCTGCTCGAACGGATCGCCCTCGCCAAGCTCTCGCTGTATCGCGCGGATCTGCTCGCGCAGGAAGTACTCCCGCTGCGACTTGTCCACCTCTTCCTGAACCCGAGACTGGATGCGGTCCTCCAGCTCAAGCACGTCCAGTTCCTTGGCCAGCAGCATGCTGATCTTCTGCAGCCGCGCCACGGGGTCCAGAGTCTCCAGCAGTTCCTGTCTTTCGCTAGGTTCAGCGGAAAGCACCGACGCGATCATGTCGGCCAGCCGGCCGGGATCGTCGATGTTCATGGCCGCCACGTAGGCGTCCTCGGGCATCGAGTCGGAGAGATGCACGCACCGCTCGAACAGCGTAAGCACAGCCCTCATCAGTGCTTCCACCGGCAGGCCGGAGGCGCGGCTCTCGCTGATGCGCGCGATCTTGGCCATGAGGAACTGGCCGTTGCTCTGGACATCCAGGATGCGCACTCGCACCTGTCCCTGGGCGAGCACGCTCGTGGTGCCGTCGGGCATCCGCAACGTGCGCGCCACCGTGACCACCGTGCCCACATCGTACAAGTCGGCCCGCACGGGATCGAGCACCTCGGTGTCCCTCTGCGTGACCACCACCAGGTCGGAGTCATTCTGGGTGGCGCTCTCCAGAGCGCGCACCGATCGGTCTCGGCCGACCATCAACGGAGCAACCATGTGAGGGAACACCACCGTATCGCGCAGCGGCAACAGCGGCAGCTCTTCCACTTCCTCTACCGGAGCGCCGTATGTGTCATCATCACGCTCGTACAAGAGCTGACCTCCAATCGCTCACTACTTCCACGACCTCCGACTCATTCTCATCACGGGTCAGTCGCCCGTAACGAGCGGCCATCGCCTCTCTCGCCGCCGCGACCACAAACAGGGAACCCGACACACAGATGCAGTCCTCCCTGCCGGCGGCGGCGACCGCCGCCCACAGGGCGTCGTCCACGGACTCACACAGGATCGGGGTGACGCCAAGCGCCGCTGCCGCCTCGGCGATAGCACGCAGCTCGGCCGAGCGGCCGTGTTGACTGCGACACCCGTACAACTGCATGTCAGGCCGCTGGATGGCCGCCAACATGCCCTCGATGTCTTTGTCCCGCGAGGCGCCAAACACGAGGTGGAGTTTCTGGTGTGGGAAGTGCCGCTCCAGTGTCTGCCCAAGCCGCCGGAAAGAGTCGTCGTTATGCGCCCCGTCCAGCACCACAAAGGGCTTCCTGGAGACCAACTCTAGCCGGCCCGGCCAGCGCGCCTCCTCCAAGCCCGCTCGCCAGTGCGCCGGCGCAACGCCGAGGACCGCAGGCGTCATGTGGGCTGCCGCCAAGGCCAACACAGCGTTCTCGACCTGGTGTTCACCTAGTAGAGCCAGGCGGTACTCCCCTTCCGCACCGTCGACGCACGCCGGCGGCATCAGCCGGAACGTTTGTTCCGAGTCGCTCCAGGCGCCCGGCTCGTAGCGCCAGTCTCCGCCGACCCACTCCAGCTTGCAGCCGAGGTGACGTGCCCGTTGCGCGATCACCTCCTCCGCCGCCTCCGCCTGTCGGGCGCTTACCACCGGCACTCCTGGCTTGATGATCCCCGCCTTCTCCGCGGCAATGGCGGCCAGGCTATCACCTAGTACGGCCATGTGGTCCCGGCTAATGGACGTGATGACCGACACGAAGGGTTCCGCCACGTTGGTGGCGTCCAGCCTTCCGCCTAGCCCCACCTCAAGCACCGCCACATCCACCCTGGCTCGGCGGAAGTGCAACAACCCGACAGCCGTTAGGGCCTCGAAAGTGGTTATATCCGGGACGAGTTCCACGGCCGCAGTCACGTCGTTCACCACCGCAGCGAACTCCTCCCGGCTGACTGGCGTGCCGTCGACCTGCACTCGCTCTCGCACGGTGTGTAGGTGCGGAGAGGTGAAGAGGCCCGTTCGCAGTCCGGCCGCCCGGTAGACTGACGCGAGCATGGCCGAAGTCGAGCCCTTGCCCTTGGTGCCGGCCACGTGTGCGATCGGCATCCCCGCCTGCGGGTCGCCAAGAAGACGCAGAAGTTCCCGAACCCGCTGCAAGTCGAAACGAGCAGCGGAGTAGTCGTACCCGCTGCGTCGCTCGTAGTCTGTGAGGCCCCACACCCAGTCCAGAGCCTGCGAATACGTCATTGGCCCTTCCGAGAACCGTAAGCCATGGACGTATAATTGTAGCATGCCGGTGCGATGCCCAGAAATCTACGGAGACCGGCGAACACCCCGCGCGACCAACCTATCGACCCCTAATGGCCGGGATCGGCCTGCGCCACCACCGCCTGAATCTGACCCCTCGGTTCTTCTTCGCCGCGTTCGTGGTAGGTCATCAGCAGGCGGTGAAGGTCCTGGGCCCGGCTGATCGCGTCTAGGGCCTGGTCCTGCGCTGTCAGTCCCACCAGAAAGGCATCGCACTGGTGACCGCCGGCGCCGCCGTGCGTGCCCCTCTGACGCTCGAATGAGACCACTCGGTCGGGCCGGCCCCACCAGCCCCAACGGCCAAGGAGCACGAGGTCGCCGCTATTGGAGTACGACAGAAGAGTCGCCAACTCCGTAACCAGTCTGTCTGCCTCAGGCAGTCCCTCAAAGGCCGGCTCCCCGCGCCCTGGAACGCATGAGTAGGCGCCGCCGGCGGTAACCAACACGGGCCCGTCTTCGCCGCGCACAGCCACCACCCCAATGCCCGGGTGGTCGGCGATGCGCTTGACCAGGCCCGGGTACAGTGTGGTCAGTTCCTCCAGTGTCGCCGCGCGCTCGGCGACGGCATTGAAGTAGACGTGCGAGAGCGGTCCGGAGTCGCGCACCACGATGTCGCTCCGGCCCTCCAGTTCCCCCGGTTCGCGCTCCACTCGCTTCTCCAAGGAGCGTCTCAGCGACCGCGCCGCCTCAGCCGAGAGGCCCTTCAGTTCGTCTTCCGCTGCTCCTGCCTCGTACCCCAGCAGTGCCGCCGGATGCTGTAGGTCGACGGGTCCCGCCGATGTCTCGTCGATCAGCATCTGTCCCTGGACGCAGCTATCAACGAACTCGCCCAGCGACTGGCCAAACGCAGTCTCAAAGGGAACGCACGGGGCCATGCCGTGGTCTGAGATGACGTAGAAGTCGTAGGGACGGCCGCCCCAACGGCGCATGCGGTCCAACTGCTTGATCTGCCCGTCGATCGCCTGCACCGCCCGCATCGCGTGGCCGTCGTCGGGGCCGAACCGGTGCGCCCACTCGTCGTAGCTGCTGTAGTTTATGTACACTGCGGGAACGCCGCGATAGATGTCAACGATAGCGGCGAACGTGGAGACCTCACGAACGACGACGTCCGTCAGTACATGGATGAAGGGAGAGAGCAGACTGAGTTGGCCGAACTTGCTGGGCCAGAAGATGGCCGAGAACCGGCGCCACAACTCGCTCAAGTAGGTCCACAGCGACAGGAAGATGATGCGCGCTACGCGAATTGGACTGGCAGCAAGCACCAGGAGTAGCGGCAGGGCGCCCGCGCGCTGCAGCAACCCGACTCGCGCGATAGACCCCAGCGTGAACAGCGATGTCGACGCGCCGCCATCGAACATGTTGGTGTAGCTGGCGCCTCCCTGTAGCACTCCCGGCGTCTCGGCCGAGAGGCGTTCCTGAAGGCGCGCGAGGAGGCCGGGAGTCTTGCAGACGGGTGACTTGCCGGTGCTCTTCTCGTACCAGCGGAATCCGGGAATACCCTCTTTGGTGCCGTACATGATCGCCGCTTGCACGGCGGGCGTGGTGCTGGGGAGACCGGCGAACCACCGGTAGGCTTCGGCTTCGCCCGATCGAAGCATCTGCGCCACGTAGGGCGCGTAGCCGCCCGCGAGCGCCTGCAGCAAGCTGTCGTGGCTGAGCCCGTCGATCTGGACGACGATGAAACCACGGCGCTCCCCGCCCGACGGGCCCAAACGCCGCGCCACTGGACCGTAACGCCACGAGTGGTACCAGCGCACCAGCGCTTCCAAGAGATCCACTAGCTTGCGGACGAGTAGGTTCATGCGCCGTCCCGGCGGACCAGCCCAGTCGAATGCGTCCGAAATGCTACGACAGCGCCTCCCGCAGACGCCTGAGCTGACGGATGCCTTCCAGCATCATATCGGGACTACCCCAGTGTTCGATGCTCGCCGCACCACTGTAGCCGGCGCTCGCGAACGCCGAGAGAAGGTCGCCGTAGGATCGAGCGGAGCCGGCTATTGTGTCCAGGTTTCCGGCGGCGTTCGGCTTGACGTGCAGGTGCCGCACCCTGGCGCCGATGAGCGGATAGCCAACTGTAAGCGGGTCTTCTCCGGCAGCGAGCCACGAGTTGTTCACATCCCAAGCGATGGCGACCGCCGCCGATGGCCCCAGAGCGGACGCGATGGCATGCACCTCGGCGCAACTGCCGGAGAAGGTAGCGGCCTCGGTCTCCAGGCAGAGGACTACGCCCTCGCGCTCTGCCAGCCGCACCGCCCAGCCAAGCCGCTCCACTATTCGGTTCAGGTAGGCGGCCAGGTCGGGCCGGGGAAGATCCTGCCGGCTAGGCGTCCAGAAGGGGAAGCATCGCACCAGGTCCGTGCCGAGCGCATGAGCGGCTCGGATGGATCCCTCCAGGATCGACCGGTGCTCCGCCCACTCCCCCGCCGACTCCAAGTCGCACTTGCCGAAGCTCGACGCGATGACGGCAGTATACAGCTCACGAGCGTGGATCAGGCGGCCGAGACTCGCCAGTTCGCGGGGCTCAAGCTGGTCCACTCGCTTTCCGAACAAGCGTGAGCGCAACTCCACGGCTTCAGCGCCCGCCCCTCGGCCAAGCGCCAACGACTCCTCGATGTCGGCCGACACCTCATCCGTGAAGTAGCAGACGGGAATCACCATAGGGCCTCCTCCTCCGATACCTCCTCCGCCTCAGAGGCGAACCGGGGCCGACCTATGGCCGTGGCCGTGACCGACGACCCCAAGTAGAGCCGGTCGCCATAGCCTGGGCCGGGCGTGGCTTCATCGTCGACCACCTCCACCTTCACCTCGATATCGGCGGCGCCGGCTCTAGCCGCCCCCTCCGATGCCAGGTCCCGCGCCCTCCGCCGGGCATCCTCCACCGCGGACTCCCGGTCGGCGTGACGCACGCTGGCGAAGGGCCCCGTGACGACGTACGCCTCAAGACCGGAGGACCGGTAGACGGGTTGTACGCCAAGCGTTTCGCGTATCACCACGCTGCCGCAGATAGCCCCCACCGCATTGGCCACGGCGTGGTACTTGGGCAAGACCGCCGAGCCGTGCATGGCCGCGGCGGCCGGGGCAATGAAGTGATCGGCCGGTGCTCCCAGCCCGACGATCGGCAGATGCGAGTGAAGCTGGACTTCCAGATCGCTGCCGTTGCGATTCAGCGCCAACTCCATCAACCGCCCGTCGGCGCTGTCCGCCGGGTCCTCGAACCCATTGGCGAGCATGTTGGCCATGGTGCGAACCAGCGAGTGCTGCACCAACAGCATCACCTGATCGGCTACTTCGGCGGCGCTGGTCTGCGTATACCAGGCGAGAAGGCGAGCGGCGAGCGAAGAGGCCTCCGTGTCCCAGTCCTGGAAGCGGCCGAGGAGGTGGAGCGCATCAGTAGGGGTGAAGGCGCAGCGAGCCAGGATCCCGGTAGTCTCCAGCCGGTTTCGGTTAGACAGGTAGAAATGCACCCACGGGTCACGGGTCGCCAGGCGCCAAAGGGGCTGCGGGCCATCACGCAAACCCTCAAGAATGCGCTCCTCAACATGGGTGAGCTGCATTCCCTTGGGAGGGCGCGCAATGAGGTACATAACCAAGTCGCGGGGTTCCAGCCGCGCCACTCGGCTCAGGGCTTCTCCAAGGGCGTCACGCACCGACGGGTGAACGTGGGCGGCATAGGCTACCGGCACAGCGCGTTGAGGGCCGACGTGCAGCCGGGCACTTTCGTCCAGTGTCACCTGGCTGTCGCCACCGAGGCCACTACTCGCCGTCTGCACTGCCCGCACCAGCGTGCGCCAGCGCCCAACGCTCGCCCCCCGCCGGTTCAGCCTGGGCATCCCTTCCCGCACCGTGGCGAGGTCGGTAGTGGTGCCGCCGACGTCCACTACCAGCATGTCGTCCAGCTTGGCGAGGGCTTGAGCCCCCACGACACTGGCGGCCGGCCCACTCAGGATCGTCTCCACCGGGCGCTCAAGCGCCATCTCCATCCGCATCAGAGATCCGTCTCCGCGCACCACCATTGCCGGGGCGTCAACACCCAGCGCCTTCAGCGCCTTGCGGAGAGACTCCATGAGGTCCCGGAGAAGGGGCACCAAGCTCGCGTTCAGCGCGCAGGTGGCCGCTCGCAGCACGGAGTCGAGTTCGGTGGCCAGTTCGTGACCACACGTGACCGGCAGGCCGGTCTCCTCCACGAGTATCTGCCGCGCTCGCAACTCATGGTCCGCGTTTCTCACCCCGAAGTAACCGCTGACCGCGAAGGCCGAGACCCGCCGGCCCTCTTCGCGAGCGATGCGCCTGATCTCGTCCTCGTCAAGCGGCTCGCGCTCCATCCCAACCCCATTGTGTCCACCAGCAACAAAAGCCAAGTTGGCGGTGGGGAGTCGGCGGTGCAGGTCGTAGGTGCGGAACAACTCCCGGTCATGGCCGATCAGGAGCAGGCAAATGGGAGCGCCTTCTCCTTCTACGATGGCGTTAGTGGCGAGAGTGGTGGATATCGACACCAGACCCACGCGCGCCAGCACGTCGGCCGGTATCTGTCGCACCGCGTTCACTATTCCTTCAGCCAGATCGTGACGCGTAGTCGGAGCCTTGCCGGCAGCGACCACCTCCGCCGTGACTGCATTGACGGCGGCGGCATCCGTGAAGGTGCCGCCGGTGTCGATCCCCAAACCTAGCTCAGCGGTATTCAGTGTCGGCACTCCTCGTCCAGGCTGCGCCTCAGTTCCACGATGTACTTCCGGTCAGTGTCATCCAGCCGCGCTCGATCCAGGAGGTCGGCTCGCCGCAGGAGCGTACGCTGGAGCGACTGCTGGCGGCGCCAGCGGTAAACCTGAGCGTGGTTGCCCGACAGCAGCACGTCCGGCACCTGTCGCCCCTCGAACTCGGCGGGCCGGGTGTAGTGCGGGTACTCCAGCAGAGACTCAGCGTGGCTGTCCTCATAGGTCGCATCGGGATCGCCCAGGACCCCCGGCACCAGTCGCGTCACCACCTCGATCAGCACCATAGCGGCGAGTTCGCCGCCGCTAAGCACATAGTCGCCGATGGATACTTCGCGCGCCCGCAAGTGCTCGCGCACCCTCTCGTCGATGCCCTCATAGCGGCCGCAGATCAGGGCCAGCCGGCGCTTGCCGCTCAGCCGGCGCGCCAGGTCATGGCTCAGCAACTCCCCTTGCGGCGTAAGGAGAACCACTTCCGCGTCCGGCTCGCCGCGGTCGGTAACCACCGTCTCCACCGCCCTCACCAGCGGCTCGGCCTTCATCACCATGCCGCCGCCGCCCCCATAAGGAAGGTCATCCGTGATGTGGTGCTTGTCGGTGGCGAAATCCCGGATGTTGTGCGCCTGCCAGGACACCAGCCCCGCGGCGGCGGCGCGCGCCACGATGCTCTCGCCCAGAGGGCCGTCGAACATCGCCGGGAACAGCGTGAAGACGTCGAAGCGGATCAAAGGGCCTACCTCTTCACTACCGGCCCGGAGTCAGGATCACCTTGATCCCCTCCTTGCTTTCGAACAGTCGGAATCCCTCTTCCCACTGACTCAGCGGGAGCACGTGGGTCGCCAACGGCCTGACCTTGACCTGGCCCGAGGCCATCAGGCCCAGAGCCCGCGTCCATCCCGGCGGCGTCTGGCCCAGGGAACCGACCATACGCAGTTCCTTGTAGGCCAGCAACGAGAGGTCCAATGGGAAAGGCGCGCCGGCCAGGCCGATCTGGGCGAATTGCCCGTTGCGCCGCGCCAGCTCGAGGCCCATCTGCGCCGCCGGCGGAGCACCCGACGCCTCCACGAACACGTCGCATCCCTCACCGTCACTCGCGTCCAGCACCGCCGCCGACACGTCGTCTCGGTCGGCCAGCAGTGTCCAGGTCAGGCCCAGGTCGGAAGCCACCCGCAATCTGTCCGCATCCACGCTGGTTCCCACCAGGCAGACGCGGGCCCCCGCTGCCTTCGCCACCTGCGCGCAGAGCAGCCCAATCGCTCCCGGCCCCGCCACTACCACCAGGTCATTGGGCCGGATGACCGCCATATCGCACAGCAGCCGCACACAGCAGGCTAGTGGCTCCGTCATCGCCCCGCTGATGTAGTCTACCTCCGGCGGCAGGCGATGCAGACGGTCGGCATAAACGACGATATAGGGCGCAAAGGCGCCGTCGTGAATGTAACCGATGATCTCCTTCTGCGAGCACCGATTGGTGTTCCCGGTGCGGCAGGAAAGACAGACGCCGCAGGTGCGCACCGCCGTCTCTGAAGTGACTCGATCGCCTACCTGCCAGCCGGTTACCCTTTCGCCCAACTCGTCGATGTAGCCGGAGAACTCGTGTCCCATCACCGCCGGCGGTCGCACCAGAAGCTTGATGTCGTCGTGCAGAATGTGCAGGTCCGAGCCGCAGATGCCCGCTGCCTGAACCGCGATTCGCACCTGACCAGCCGCGGGATGCGGTTCCGGGACTTCCGCCAGACGTACGTGCCCGGGCCCAGGCGCTTCCTTCAACAGTCCAAGCATCCTACTTCGTCTCCCCAGCGGTCATGCCGACTCATCCTCCGTCCGAACTCGGCGCCCCGACACAATCACGGCGCCCTCCTGGGCCCCCTGTGGCTCACCCTTCCCCGCCACCATCTCCGAAGCAGGCCCCTTCTTCTCTTCGAGGAAGCCCACGAGGCGGCCCACCTCGTCGGCGTCCAGGCCCAAACGGATCGCATCTCTTACCGCGGCGCGGGCTACCCAGTCGATCACTATGCGTCGCAGAGACTGAGGCCCTCCGAACGGCTGCCAGTCATCGACGCTGTTGTAGCGGAAGAAGCGACCGGCCGGCGTGTGCGGCCCCTCCTTGATGAGCGCCAACGTGGGCACTTGGGCGCGCTGAGCCGCAAGCAGTTCCGCGCCGACTGGGGCGCTCGCATCTGCCCCCAACAGCACCAGGACCAGGTCGCTCTGCTGCACCTGAGCCAGAGCCTCAAGTGTCTGCTCACCTCTATGAGGCGTGCGCCCGATCTCCCAGGCAAGAGGCACCGGGAAACGCGCAAGCGCCTCACCGATCACCTCGCGGTCTGGCTCAAGATCGGGGGTGGCGCTGACGAAGACCCTGATGGGCCGCTCCTTCACCGCTCACCTCCCCAGTCAACAGGCCCGGGACTGCATATTGCCGGTCGTGCTGCGTCCGCTGGTATAATGCACCGCGAGGTCAATTAGTGAGACTCCCGAGACTGACAACAGCAGCCGTCATCGCCACGGTGGTTGCGGTGACGAGCCTGCGGCCGATCGTTCCGCCCTCCGCCCGATCAGGGCCTGAGCGCCCCATGATCCTCTACCACGCAGCCGACGAGAGCGTCTTGGCCGCGGTGCCGGATGGGGATGTCGCGCCGCCTTCCGGGGCCGACCCCACTCGCCGGTTCTGGGTCGCGGCCGGCCGTCGGGGCGAGTACCGCGAGGTCGCTACCACCCTCTTGGGGCAGACGCGCACCTTCCGAGTGTGGGCCCAGGATAGCACAGGCGTTTCCGCGAACCTAATGCTGAGAGCCGCCCGGGAAGCCGAGGAAGCCCTGCAAGGGGGGCTTCTGTCCGCCCTGAGCGAGCGCGCTCTCGAGGCCCGGCCGGACCTGCTGCCGGTTGACCTTGTCTACGCTGAGCTCTCAGCCATGGGCGGCTATTTCTCGTCCGCCGACCAGCCAGGCGCCCGGGTCCACCCCTACAGCAACAACACCAGCGCCATCTACGTCAGCCTGGCCTCGTGCAGCACCAGCGCTGGATGTTCCGTCGCGCTAATCCGCCACGAATTGCAGCACCTGCTGCAATACGCGGTTGACCCGCTGGAGGAGACCTGGTTCAACGAGGGGCTCTCGGAGCTCGCCGAAGGGACCGACCCTCCCGCTCCGCTGGCCTGCACCGACTTCGAGCTCTTCGGCTGGTCGTCGGACCCCAACCTCTCCGGTCTTCACTATGACGGCGCCGAAGCCTTCCTCGACCACTGGCGCTCGTCCCTGGGGGAAGAGGCGCTCTCGTCGGTGGCTCTTGACCCTCGGCCAGGGCGCGAGGCTCTAGGTAGCTACCTGGCCTGCCGCGGGACCGGCCAGACTCTGGACGACGTCTTCCTTGACTGGGCGGCCACGCAGGCCGCCGCCAGGCTGTCCGCAGAGGCAGACGAAGGCGTGGCAGCACCCGTCTGTCCCAACCCGTCACGACATGCCCTCGGCGAGGCCGAGCCCATTCGGGATGTCGTCTCCCAATACGGCTGCGACGTGATCCAGGTTCCGGCGCGTTGGGAGGGCGAAGTGGAGTTCGTGGGCTCTCCCCACGCCGATTTGGTGCCGGAGTTCCCGCCCAACAACAGCCTGGTCTGGTGGTCGAACAACAGCTATCAGAACCACACCACCCTCACGACGGACATCGACCTGACCCGCCTTCAGCAGCCGGCGCTGCGCTTCTGGGTATGGCACGAGATCGAGGAGTGGTACGACTGGGCCTACGTGGCAGTATCGTCGGATCGAGGAGCTACCTGGCAGCGACTCGCAGCCGCCGGGATGTCCACAAAGGACCCCTTCGGCAACGGCCAAGGGGTGGGGTACACCGGATCATCCGGTGCCTGGCGCGAGGAGGAAGTCGACCTCAGCGCCCAGGCGGGACAGCGGGTGCTTGTCCGCTTCGGCTACCTGACCGACGACGCCATCGAGTCCACCGGCTTCGCCATCAACCGGGCCGAGGTAGTGGATAGGGCTACTGGCGCCCTCGCCGGCTATCTGCATTGGCAGAGCGAGGGCTTCCGACCGCTGTCGCCCTGGACGCCACAGCGACAGGACTATGCCGTGGTCGCTCTCGACACCGGCGATCCGGCAGCCGGCCGCCGCTTGCCGCTGGACGTCCACAACACCGGTGTCTGGGAGATCTCGGGGGCCGCCACTGAGGCCCTTCTCGTGTGTGGTCTGACTGCCGGAGCCCTCCCCGCCGCCTACGAGGTGCACGCGGCTCCACTGCCGGACGGTTCCCGCTGAGCTAGATGCGGTAGCTGCCCGACCGCTTGGCGGCGTCATAGCGCGCTTCAAGATCGCGGCGCGTCTCATCGGCGGCTTGCTTCGCTTGATCCCTTATGCTGTGATAACGGGTGTTCAACTCGGACTGTAGTTCGCCGCCCGGGACGGGGGCCGCCATTCGGCCGGCCAAGTAACCGGCGCCGAGGCCGACTACGATGCCATACAGGAAACGGAAGAAACCCATTCTGTGTACTCCTTCGTGTCCACACGATCTTCTGCGACTGTGACCATGGCCAGAGAGGACTCGCTGCGCGCCTTCATGCAGGCTAAGGTCGACTACCGGGTCAGTGCGGCCGCGCCCTCGCTGGCGTGGAGCCTTGCCCGCAGGTTGGAGCCGCTGCTGGCGAAACTGCCGCCATCGTGTCTTGGCGAGTGGGGCCAGGCGCCGGGCGGCCTCATCGTTTTCGGCGACGCCGCATGCGAGTATTCTCCCGGCGCCTTCACGCACCAGGGACGCACGATGTGCGGCGCGGCCATGTTGCCGACGCACGCCTTCTTGGAGGACGCGTCTCCCGGTGTGCGCGTCATCTCGCGCCTGCTGGATCATCTACTCGGGTCGTACTTCGACCTGCCGGCCCGCTTCATCACCGAGGAGCCGCCCGGCGCCGACGGATGGGATGCCTTCCACCGTCGCCTCGTCGCCGCTCACCAGGCCGGATACGCCGACGACGAGCGGGCGCGGGAGTCCACAACGGACTACTTCGCCTGGGCCTTCGCCGGCTACATGCTCGACCGCAAGACCCTCTCCGCCACCGATCCCTTGGCCGATCGCCTGTTCCGCTCCACCCTGTTCAGCGAGGCCTTCTGGCGCCGTCACCCCCGGCGTCCCTGCCCCGAAGGCGGTGCGATTGTATGATAGGCGCTGAGAACGGGTCAATCGAGGCGGCTCCGATGGAGTGGAACGAGCGTCTGGCCACGTTGCCCTGGGCCGGCATTCTCCAGACGTGGCAGTGGGGCGATCTCAAGTCCGCCTTTGGCTGGCAGGTCAGCCGCGTGGCGACGCCGGCAGGCATGGCTCAGGTGCTGTTTCGCTCCAGCCCGATCGGCCCGCTTGCCTACCTTCCACTAGGCCCTGCCTGCGTCTCCCTCGACGCCCTGCCCGGCCTGCTGGAAGAGGTGCATGCCGTCTGCCGCTCACGGCGGGCGTTCGTCCTCAAGGTGGAGCCCCTCTGGAACGACGGCGACCCGGGCTTGGGGGTCCTGGCGCGACTGGGGTTCCGGCCCTCGTTTCAGACGGTGCAGCCTCGTAGCACCGCCGTCATCGACCTGCAGGGCAATGAGGACGATATCCTGGCCCGCATGAAGCCGAAGACGCGCTACAACATCCGGCTCGCTCAGCGGCGCGGCGTGCGGGTCCGCCCAGGCACAGAGCAGGACCTGGAGACCTTCGCCGACCTTATCGACGAGACCGGCCGGCGCGATGGCTTTGGCGTCCACCCCCCAGCCTACTACCGGACCGCTTACCGCCTCTTCGTGCCCCTAGGCCTGGCGTCACTATGGGTGGCCGAATACGAAGGGGAGCCGCTGGCGGCGGTGATGGTCTTCGCCTTCGCCGGAACGGCCTCCTATCTGTACGGAGCATCTTCGGACCGGCAACGCAACCTGATGCCCAACTACGCTCTCCAGTGGCAGGCCATCCTCTGGGCTCGATCCCTTGGTTGCCGCTGGTACGACCTCTGGGGCATACCGGACGAGGTGGGCCTGGATCCGGAAGCGCACATGGAAAACGAGGTGCCGCAGCTCCCCGGGCTCTGGGGCGTCTGGCGCTTCAAGCGCGGCTTCGGCGTTCAGGTCGTCCGCCGCGCCGGCCCCTGGGACTACGTCTACAGCCGGCCCGGCTATCTCGCCTACCGGACGGCGTACCGTCTGCGGGGAGGGCTGAGTGGCTGAGGCCGTCTACTCCCCCATCCCGATCGAGTCGGATGATGCCTGGGACGGGCTTGTTTCCGGCCTGCCCAACGCCCACTTCCTCCAGTCCAGTGCTTGGCTTCGCTTCAAGGGCAACTACGGCTGGACCCAACAGCGCTACCGTCTCGCCGGCCCGGACGGGGACCTGGGCTACGCCGGCGTCCTCACTCGCCGGCTGGGGCATGCCTTCACTGTCGCCTACGTCCCGCGCGGCCCCCTGCTGTTTCACCCCGGCCGGGACGCGCTGGGTCGAGCCTTGGCTCAGCTTGAGCCTCTTGCCCGCCGCCGACGCTGGCTCCTGCTCAAGATCGATCCTGAGATCTGGGACGCCGGCAGCACTTGCTGGGCCCGCCCGACCCTGGAAGAGCGGGGCTGGTTGCCGGGGACGCCCGTCCAGTTCCGCAATACCGTCCAGTTGCCGCTGACGGGGTCCGAGGACGACCTCCTCGCTGCCATGAAGCCCAAAACCCGCTACAACATCCGGCTGGCGGCTCGGCGCGGCGTCGCTGTGCGCTCTCTCCCTCCCGAGGAGCTCCACCTTGCCTACGAGCTGTACCGGCAGACAGCGGTCCGCGATGGCTTCATCGTCCGTCCCGGCTCTTACTATGGGCAGTTGTGGCGGTCGCTGATCGACGCCGGCATGGCCAACGTTCTGGCCGCCGAAGCGGGAGGCGACCTGCTGGCCGTGCTTGTCGCGGTGGCCTACGGCGCCACCTGCTGGTACTTGCATGGCGCCTCCGCCGCCGAGGGCCGGAACATGATGCCCACCTACCTATTGCAGTGGGAGGCAATCCGCTGGGCTCGTGCTCGCGGCTGCCGCACCTACGACCTCTGGGGCGCGCCCGAGTCCCCCGATGAGCCGGACGACGCCATGGCGGGCGTGCTGCGGTTCAAGCTTGGTTTCGGAGGGCAGTTCCGCGACGGCTTGGGAGCTTGGGACTACGCTCCTTCGCCCCTGCTCTACCGCCTGTACGGTCTCGTCTCCCGCGCCGCCCTCGGGGCCGGCCGAGCGCGTCGCCGCCGGACTCAGCAGCATGAATAGCCTTCTACGACGGGGCAAGCCGCTCCCGACGGCACCGCGCTCTGACTGGCGGCCAACTATCGATCCCATCGACATGCTCTGGCGCCTGCTCCAGGCCCCTGGCCTCTGGTACGCGGCGGTGGCGGCCGGAGCGCTCTTGGCGGTGTCCGCACTCGTGTTTCCGGGCGCCTATATCCCGTCGGAGAACGCCTTCGGCTGGGCCGCCGACATCTGGCCCAACGGCTACCGGCGTCTCGTGGCGATGGCTCTCCTCGGGAGCGCCCCCTGGGCAAAGGTGGTGCTGGCGGTGATCGCCGTGCTCTCGGTCGTGCGCGCCTTCGACACGCCTCGCCGTGACGTGCCGGCGTCCGTCACCCTCGATACGCGCACGCCCCTGTACACCGACTCCTCCGCCACTGCGGTCCTGGCCCGGTGCCGATTGGCTTCCGCCCTGATCGCCGGCCGGGTTCGGGCCGCGTCCGATCCGCCCGGCGTGTACGACGTGACCTCGTCTTGGGCCGCAGCGGTGTCGCGGGTCGGCGGCAACCTGGCCCTAGTTGCCTTGTCGCTACTCCTGCTGGCCGCCCCGAAAGTCAGCGCCGCTGAGGTGCTGAACCTCGAGCCGGGCTACTCGATGCGGTCGGCGGCTGCCGGCCTCGTGATCGAATCCGCCGAGGCCTCCGTTCCCGTAGTGGCACTCGAGGACGGCCCTTTCGTGGTCGAACTGGTTCTAGGACGAGCGATTCGGCTCTCGGACATGTGGTTCGTCTGGCACGGGCAAGGCCCGGCGCTGAGCGTCTCGCCGGACGACGCCGGTGGGTCCCGGAGTCTGGTGATCCCCTTCCTTCCCGATGAGACGAGCAAGTACATCGCCGTTCCGGGCACCGGAGCGTCGCTGCGGGCCTCGGTTGGGGACGGCTACTTCCTTGTGCAGCCGCTCAACCGGCAAGGACAGCCGGCCGGCGAGCCCTACCAGGTGAGTGAGACAACCCAGGTGCCGCTGTCGGGAGCCGTCCTTTCCCTGGCGCCGTCCCAGTACGCGATCATATCCATCGCGCGGCTGCCGCTGTGGCTCGCCGTTCTGGCGGCCCTAGCCGGGCTTCTGGTCTTTCTCGCCCTCTCGCGGCTTGAGGGTCCCTCCCTGCGACTGGCGATGAGCGAGCACTCCGGTGTCACTGCCGTCGAGGTGGAGACATCATCCGGCAGCCTGCGTCACCGGCTCTGGTTGCGGCTCCTGAGGTTCCTCCTCGCGTAGCGCGAACTGTCCATGCGCTCCGGGCTTGTAGGCCCTCGTTTCCGCCCGTACAATGACGGGTGAGCCACCATCAACTCCGGCGCGCCGTCGACGGCGTCCGGTGGCCAAGGACGTTTGCCATGCAGATGAGCAGTCGCGAGATCGTGAAGCGCTCGCTCGCCTTCACCGGCCCGGAGCGCATCCCCATGGGCCTGCCCGCCCCTTATCCCAACGACCTGGTGAGCGCCGGTCCCTCGCGCCCCAGCGACCCCGAGGTCAACGTCTGGCGCGAAGTGGACGGAGTGTGGTCCATGCGCGACGAATGGGGCAACACTTGGGGCCGCCTTGAGGGCTTCTCCAACGGCGAGGTTACCCACGGGGCCATCGAGGACGACTGGAACTTGCTGGAGAGCTACTCCTGGCCCGATTTCGCCAACCCTGCCCGCTACGAGCACGCCCGTGAGGTATTCGCCCAGCATCCGGACCAGTACCGCATCGGCGGCTTGCCCGGCTTTCCCTTCGCCATCGCCCGCTACATGCGGCGCATGGAGAACTTCCTTGCGGACGTCCTGATCGAGCCGGAGCGAACTGCCGCCCTGCTCCAGCAGGTCACGGATCTGCTCGAGGCATGCATCGTCCAGTTCGCCGCTGCCGGAGCCGACGGCGTGATGTTCGGCGAGGACTGGGGCACCCAGGACCGCCTTCTGGTCAGCCCGCGCACCTGGCAGAAGCTGTTCCGGCCCGGCTTCGAGCAGCTCTGCGGCGCCGCGCATCGAGAGGGCCTCGACGTCTGGATGCACTCCTGCGGCGCCATCTACGAGATCATCCCCGACTTGGTGGACGTCGGGATCGCCGTGCTCCAGTTCGATCAGCCCGAGCTTCATGGCATCGACAATCTCGCTCGCGACTTCGGCGGCCGCGTCAACTTCTGGTGCCCGGTGGACATCCAGAGGACGCTGCAGACACAGGATGCGGGCGTTATCGAGGCGGCCGCCCGGGATATGATCGCCAAGCTCGGCTGCTTCGGCGGCGGCTTCATCGCCGGCTACTACGGCAACAACGTGGCCATCGGTCTGGATCCCTGGGTGCAGGACGTCGCCTGTCGCGCGTTCGTGGAATACGGCAGCAATTCCATCTGCTCGGGGGAGGCCGGCTGATGTTCAGCATCGACACGACCAAGTACCGCATCGTCG
Organism: Anaerolineae bacterium; assembly: GCA_040768685.1. GTDB lineage: Bacteria > Chloroflexota > Anaerolineae > DRVO01 > DRVO01 > Ch71. The sequence goes on along the minus strand of JAXGMM010000001.1, from coordinate 908,988 downwards.
ACGTCTCGTACCAGGTCGATCCGGACGACTACCCTCCCGATCGTCCCTTCCAGTTGGAGCTCGGCTACCTCGCTGATCGAGCCTACAAGTACGACGTACGCACCCACAGCCACGTCGGCACCCACATCGAGGCCCCGGCGCACTTCTACGAGGGAGGTCGCGACATAGTCTCCTACCCTCTCGACGCCTTCTTCGGCCGCGCTGTCCTGCTCGACATGGACAACGCGGCCGAGGCCGCGCAGATCTCCGCGGCCCTCCTTGATCGCCTGATCGGCGACAAGGTGGAGCCCGGCGACATCATCATCTGCCGAAACAGCGACGCCGCCTCCAAGAAGGCGGGCGAGCCCACGGGCTTCCCCACTCTCACTCCGGAGGCCGCCCGCTGGTTTGCCGATCGCGGCATCAAAATGCTGGGGATCGACAACTTCGTCCGCCTCGGGAAAGACATCCCCGACGGCCGTGAGCTGCACGATGTCCTGATGAGCCGCGGGGTCACCTTCATCGAGTGGCTCGACAACCTCGACGAGATCAGCAAGCCGGTGTTCTTCTTCATGGCCCTGCCTTTCAAGGTGCGCAAGATGGATAGCTCGTGGTGCCGGGCGATAGTCATTGAGGAACGCTGAGGGCGGCGGCACGCATGGCCTGACCAGGAGGGCGTTCGGGGCCCGTGTCCTGAGCGCCCTGCCACTGGCTGCCCTGGTTTCGGCGTGCTTCCCCCTCCCCTCGCGAGAGCCGCTGCCGATCATCACGGCTGCGCCCCCATCCCCTGCCGGCGGTGAGAGGACTGCCCCCGCCCAAGCGGCGCCCTCTAACGCGGCTCGGCCGGAGGAGACCTGGTTCGCCTTCGCCGACATGTGGACTCGAGGCGACTACGAAGGGATGTATGCCCTCCTCACCCCGACGGCTCAGGCTCACACTGGTCCGGACCGTTTCGCCCGCTACTACACCGAGCTGGCCGATACCACCTCACTGCGGCGCGTGATCGTCGAGGTCACCTCCTCCTTGGTGCAGGAGGACTCGGCCCAGATCGGCTACCGCACCCTCCTCATCACGGACGCCTTCGGCACCATCAGCCAGGACGGTGACCTCCGGATGGAACGCCACGGCGATCGCTGGCTGGCGGACTGGTCTCCCCGCCAGGTGCTGCAGCAGCTCTCCGACGGCGACAGCCTGGATCTGGAGAAGACCGACAACCTTCGCGGCGCCATCTACGACCGCGAAGGGCGACCGCTGGCCGTCCTTGGCGCGCGCGTGGTCGTCGGCGTGGTGCCCGGCGAGATCGATGACGAGGCCCTGCTCCTGGAGACCCTGGCGGAAGTGCTCGACCAGGATTCCGCCGCCATCAAGGCAGCGTACGCCAAGGCCCTCCGCCCGGATTGGTTCATGCCCGTGGGTGAACTGTCCTCGGAGCAGGTGCAGGAGCATTACGCCAGGCTAAGCAGCCTCCCGGGCGTCCTCCTGCGGGAACGGCCCGTGCGCTACTACCCCGAAGGGGCCGCAACCTCGCACCTCACAGGCTACGTAGGAGTGATCTCAGAGGCTCAACTGCAGCGGATGCAGGCGGACGGCTACCTTCAGGACGATCTGATCGGCCAGAGCGGGCTGGAGCAAGCCTTCGAGGCGGAGCTGGCCGGCCGCCGGGGCACCCGCCTCCTGGTGCGCTCATCCAGCCGCGAGGTCCGCGCCGTGGTGGCGGAGAGGCCCCCCACGCCCAGCCGCAACCTGTACACTACTATCGACCTTGACCTTCAGCGCGCCGCCATGGCCACCCTCGAAGGCGTCCGTGGAGCGATCGTGGCCCTCGACCCCCGCAATGGCCAAGTGCTGGCGGCGGCGTCCAATCCTACTTTCGATGCCAATGCCATGGTTGAGGGTATGTCGGGCACGGCTTGGGCGGAGCTCCTTGCCGATGAAGGCCGTCCGCTCGTCAACCGCAGCACCCAGTCGGAACTGCCGCCCGGTTCGGTCTTCAAGGTGGTGACCGAGTCCGCCGCGCTGGATGCCGGCGTGGTCACACCGGAGAGCACCTTCTTCTGCCCGGGGTCCTGGTCTGGCCTTGGCGAGAGCTGGACCGTGAAGTGCTGGCTCCCCTCCGGCCACGGTTCCCTCACTCTCGCAGACGGCCTGGTCCATTCCTGCAACACCGTCTTCGCTGAGGTAGGCAGCCTTCTCGACTCCTATGACCGGGACGCCCTGCCTCGCTGGGCGCGAGAGTACGGCTTCGGGTCTCCGACCGGCCTTCAGGGGCTGGGCGAGTCGTCCGGTCTCGTGCCGGACGCGGCGTGGCGGAGTCGGGTGCTGGGCCAGGCTTGGTTCGCCGGCGATACAGTAAACATGGCAATCGGCCAGGGCGCGCTTCTGGTCACTCCCATTCAGGTGGCGGGAATGATCGCCGCCGTCGCCGCCAATGGAAAGCGCTACCGGCCCTACCTGGCCCTGAGCCTAGGGGTGCCCGGTTCCAGCGACTCCTCCGCGACTAGCCCGGAGCAGGTAGGCCGGCTCCCCCTCTCTGAGGCGCACCTGGCCAGCATACGCCAGAGCCTCCTGGATGGGTGTATGAGCTACGGCGGCACCGCCTACTCCAGCCTGGGCAGCCTGGCGGTGCCGGTAGCCGGCAAGACGGGGACAGCGGAGAACCCAGGTTCGGCGCCCCATGCCTGGTTCGCCGGCTACGCCCCTGCTGATGACCCGGTCTTCGCCGCCGCCGTAGTGGTGGAGTACGGCGGGCAGGGATCGGTGGTGGCCGCGCCCATGTTCCGAAAGCTGGTCGAGACCTACCTGGAGCCGGCCTGATGGCTGACCACGACGTCGCCGGCTTCGTTACCCGCGCCCAGTGGGAGGAACAGGAACGCCAGTGGTTGGCGCCCTGGGCGATGAAGAGCGCCGACTCACGGGGCCGCGAGTACCACGATCCGGAACGCCCGTATCGTTCCGCCTTCCAGCGCGACCGGGATCGAGTGGTGCACACCACGGCTTTCCGGCAGCTGGAGTACAAGACCCAGGTATTCGTGACCTACGAGGGCGACTACTATCGGACCCGCTTGACCCACACCATCGAGGTGGCGCAGATCGCCCGCACGATCGCTCGCGCTCTTCGGGCCAATGAGGACTTGGTTGAAGCCATCGCCATGGCCCACGATCTGGGCCACACCCCCTTCGGACACACCGGCGAATCGACCCTGCACGACCTGATGAAGGATCACGGTGGTTTCGACCACAACCACCAGACCCTGCGTATAGTCACCCGGCTTGAGCAGCGCTACCCTGACTTTCCTGGGCTCAACCTCACCTGGGAGGTCCGCGAGGGCATCATCAAGCACATGACGGAATACGACCGCGGCCAGTCGGCGGAGGAGTACGAGCCCGACCTGGCCCCTACCCTGGAGGGGCAGATCGTCAACGCCGCCGATGAGATCGCCTACTCCACTCATGACCTCGACGACGGTCTGCGCGTGGGCTACATCCGTCCGGAGATGGTCCAGGGTCTGGAGATCTGGCGACTCGCCCTTGAGCGCGCCGGCGTGACCGGCGACTCTCTCGGCGAAGTTGCCCGCCATCGAGCCATCCGGAGGCTCATTGATCTGGAGGTCACCGACGTCATCACCAACACCGCCGTACGCCTTCAGCAGGCCGCGCCCCAATCGGCCGAGGACGTACGGCAACTGCGCGCCAACATCGTCGACCACTCGCCGCGACTGGTAGCCCTCAATCGCGACCTGAAGGACTTTCTATTTCATCGTCTCTATCGTGAGTGGCGGGTGCTCCGCATGGCCAACAAGGCGCGCCGCTTCGTCACCATGCTCTTCCAGACCTACATCGCCGATCCTCGCCAACTTCCCGATGTGGTACGCGAAGCTATCGACCGAGAAGGTACCTATCGTGCAGTGGCCGACCACATCGCCGGCATGACGGATCGCTATGCTTTGGAGGAGTACCGCAAGCTCTTCGACCCTATGGTGAACTTGTAGAGGGTACTAGCGACCGTGGCAGAGCCCATCAGCCTGATCGTGACCGTTCGTAACGAAGAGGAGAGCCTGCCTATCCTTCTGGGCAGCCTTGAGGCGCAGACGCGGCCTCCAGATGAGGTCGTGTTCCTCGATGGCGGCTCGCACGACGGCACGGTGGCGCTGCTGCGCACCTGGGGCGCCAAACAGTCCTTCCCGGTGATCGTGCTTGAGGAGCCAGGCGCCAACATCGCTCGTGGGCGCAACCTAGCCATCTCGGCCAGCGCTCATGAGCGCATCGCTGTAACGGACGCCGGGGTCTCCCTGGAGCCGGACTGGCTGGAAGGGCTATGCAGGCGTCTTTCGGCCCCAGACAAGCCGGAGTTCGTGGCGGGGGTGTTTCGCGGTCGCGCCGAGAGCGTCTTCCAGGCCGCCATGAGCGCCACTACCCTCCCCCTCCCCGAGGAGTTGGTGGAAGGGCGCTTCCTGCCCTCGAGCCGCTCCGTGGCCTTCACGCGCTCCGCCTGGAGCCGGGTGGGCGGCTACCCCGAATGGGCGGCTTTCTGCGAGGACCTGCTCTTCGACCTGGCCCTACTGGCAGGCGGCCATTCGCCCGTGATTGCGCGAGAGGCGCTGGTCCACTTCGCACCCCGCAGATCACTTCGCGCGTACTGGCGCCAGTACCGGAACTACGCCATGGGCGACGGCCAGACCGGGCTGCTCCTGCGGCGCCACGTGATCCGGTACGTCACCTACCTGGTTCTGGTCCCCGGCCTGGCCTGGCTCTCGGCGACGCAGTCCCGGTGGTGGCTGCTCGGGTTCGTCCTGGGCGGGCTGCTCTACCTCCGGCCGGCATGGCGTCGATTGCCGGCCCTCACTCCTGGTTGGCCACGGCGGAGGCGCCTTCTGTCGGCGCTGCTGGTTCCGGCATTGCGCCTTTGGGGGGACTTGGCCAAGATGGTCGGCTACCCCAGGGGATGGAAACACGGATGGCGGCACCGTGCCGCCAATCTCCGCTACAAGCGAGGCGACATGGGCCTCACGACACGAACGGAGGCACAAGAGTCATGAAGGTGAGAGGTCAGTACACCTGGACGGAGATCGTCAGTCAGCCGGAGGTCTGGGAGGCCGCCCTCAAGAGAGCGGAGACGGCAGCGGCCGAGCTGGTCGCCCGCTGGCCCATGCGCGAATATCAGCGCGTGCTGTTCATCGGCTGCGGCTCAACACACTACCTGTCGCTCACGGCCGCGTCTCTGGCCCGGGGCATCACGGGGGCCAGCGCGCGCGGCTTGCCGTCGTCGGAGCTCTTCCTGTTCCCGCGCTATACCCTGCCCGCCTCCGGCGCCCAGAGCATGCTCTGGGCCGTGTCGCGATCCGGCGAGACCAGCGAGACTCTCCTGGCCCTGCAAGCCTTCCGCGACCACTTCGAGGGCCCGGCGCTCACCGTCGGCAACTACCCCGAGAGCGCGCTGGTACGCGAATGTGACGGCGCCATCCTGATTCCCGAGGGGCAGGAGAAGAGCGTCGCCCAGACGCGTTCCTACAACAGCATGCTCCTCAGTCTCGAGGTCTACTTCGGTGTGGCGGCAGGTGACCGCTCCTATGTGGAGTCCCTGGGCGTCCTGCCCTCGGTAGCCGCCTCAGTGCTGGGCAAGTACGGCGGGCCGCTGCAGGAGATGGGCGCCGACGCCACTTTCGACACTGTCATCTTCCTGGGCTCCGGTCCCCTCTACGGCATCGCCTGCGAGGGCATGCTGAAGATGAAGGAGATGTCGCTCTCCCATTCTGAGGCCTACCACTTCATGGAGTTCCGCCACGGGCCCAAATCCATCGTCAACGAACGCACCCTGATCGCCGCCCTCCTGTCCGACTCCGCCACCGACTACGAGCTCAAGGTGCTGGCGGAGATGCGCGCCCTGGGGGCCACCGTGCTTCTGGTCTGCGACCGCGATCCCGGCGATGAGAAGTATGCCGACGTTCTGGTGACCCTGAGCTCCGGGCTGCCGGAGACGGCTCGGGCGCCCCTGTGCCTGCTGCCTCTGCAACTGCTCGCCTATGGCCGCTCCATCGCTCGCGGCCTCGACCCCGATCAGCCCGCCAACCTAAGTTCCGTGATCATCCTCTGACGGAGGGCGCCTTGATCGACTTCCACACCCATCCGCTCCTGGTGCAGGAGATGGTCGCCGGCAACGACAACCTCCTCCACGCCCAGAAGAAGGTGTTCGACATCCAGAACCGCCTCCAGCCGCTGGAGACCTTCCATCTTGAGCTCGACGTCTCCGGCCTGCAGCGCGCCGTCATCCTCCCTGTGGATGCCCGCACCGCCAAGGGCTCGCTTGTCTTCTCCAACGAGCAGATTGCCCAGTTGTGCCGGCTGAGCGATCGCTTTGTCGGCTTCGCCAGCGTCGACCCGCACCGGGGCAACGCCGCCGTGCAGTTGGAGCACGACGTGAACCGGCTGGGGTTGCGCGGCCTCAAGCTCTCGCCCAGCCTGCAGGAGTTCGCCGCCAACGACCACAGAATGGCATATCCCGTATACGAGGCGGCCCAGTCGCTTCGTATACCGCTGCTGATACACGCCGGGATGACTTGGGCGCCCCGGTCGAAGTCCGCTAACCCTATGGACCTTGAGGAGGTGGCCCTCGGCTTCCCCGACCTCAAGATCGTGATCGCCCACTTCGGCTGGCCCTGGGTTCAGGAAACGGCCATGCTGGCGCTCAAATACGACAATGTCTTTGCCGACACGTCGTGCCTTTACCACGACGCCCCCTGGGAGTTCATGCGCCACGTCTTCACCGAGCGCCTGCCCCTCACCCTCCTTGAGCGCAGCCTGCGTCACAAGGTGGTCTTCGGCTCGGACTACCCACGCGTGGAGATCAAGAACATGGTGCGCGCCGTCCAGGAGCTGGGGCTGTCGGATCAGGCTTTGGAGATGATCTTTGAAAAGAATGCCCGCTACCTGCTGGGCGAGGCGGAGGCCGGCTACAAATGATCATCCGAACGCTGACCCTGACAGTGCTGAGCCGCCGCGAGCAGGAACTGATCGACGTCACGCCGGAAGTCGAGCGCGTGATCGCCGAGTCCGGGGTGAAGGAGGGGCTGGTGAACATCCTCACCATGCACACCTCCTCCGGCATCATCGTCACCGAAGGCCTGCCTTGCCTGGAAGAGGACGTGGTCAACCACTTGAGCCGCCTCTGCCCCTCCGAGGGCGACTACCTCCACCGCCGCTACCTGAAGATCGACGGCCGCATCGGCTTCAATGCCGACGCCCACCTCAAGAGCGTCCTCGGGGGGATCAGCGCCGCCTTCCCCATAGCCGGGGGGAAGATACTCAAGGGCGGCCGCCAGACCATCTACTTCGCGGAGTACGACGGCCCGCTGAGTCGGGAGTACGTGGTGCAGGTGTTGGGGGAGTAGGCAGTGACCGAGAGGGAGGCGGCAGCCGCCGCCTCCTACGCCTCACCGGCGACCATCTAGGCTAGCGCGCTATCAGAGGCAGCAGTACCTGGCGCGGGCCGCCCTCATGGTGGAGCGAGACGGAGTACAGGACGGGTGTGCTCAGCGTCCGGTCGTAGACGGCGATCTCCCCGCCCACCTGGCCGCAAGCCACACCCAGCGGTCCACTCACAGGCCAAGCCCACATGTTCACACGGTACTGTATGTAGCGGCTTCGGGGCCTCTGATTGCCGTCGGCGTCCACGATCATCTGCCCAGGGGTGTCGTAGCCCTGAAGGGGCGATCCTAGTTCGGGCACGCCGACGCTCCGGTAGGGGAAGGCCTTGGGCATCCACTGTTCCATCGCCTCCGGGTCATCGCCCACGCGCGTCTGAAGCGTGACGTAGGTGCCCGACGGTGTGACGCCGAACCACTCGATCCGGTCCCAAACGACGCCCGCCGGGCCCATGTCGTAGATCGGCGAAATGTAGCTTCCGGAGGCGTGGCGGCAGACCTGCCCCACTGGGAGTTGGTCACTGCGCGCCGGGTCAGGGTAGAAGCCGTAGCCGGCGAGGTAAGTCAGATTCGACCGTGCCAGATAGACGTCCCTCTCGTAACCGCCCAGCCGGTTGTCGTCCCAGGCGGCATACAGGTGACCGGTGTGCCGCCACACGCCCAGCTCAGGGTACGGTAGAGTCATGCTGATGTTCGACGCCAGCGAGGGACGCACCTGATAAGCCGGAGGAGGATCGCCGGCCGGGTAGCTGAGATAGGCCGACCCCTCCAAGTTGGTCGCGTGAGCGCCGCTGTTGACGGGAATCACGCCCCCCGTCCACAAAGTCGACAGCCCAGCGCCGGCATCGCCGCGGATTGCCAGGTAGATGTCCGAGCTTGACTCACCTTCGCCGCCCCACTCCGACCAAGCGATGAACGCGTTGTGCCGCGCCCTACCATCGTCGAAGAGGGAGCCGGCGTAGGTGCTGCAGGACACGGTAGGGTACTCCTGCCAGACTATCGAGTTCTCTTCCTTGCTCACGCGCTCGTTCTCACCGCCCTGGAGATCGAGGGTGAGCGAATTGCCCGCGGTGCCCGCTATACGCGAGAGGTAGATGCTCGGTTTCACGCCGGCCGGGTCTTGCCCCTCCTTGGCACGCATATCCTGCCAAACGGTGTAGAATGCAGCGGCCGGGATGGTCACTTTGGCCGTTGATCCGGCTATGGCGCAGACGTTGTCCTTGTCCTCCAGCTCACGCTCTTCCCACATCTGGGCCACGCCCACCGCCGGCTGCCTCTGGGCCGCACCGTTCTGGTACGGATCGTCATTCACCCGGTGGTCGACCGCGAAGGTCCGCGCCTGATCAATGGAGTAGCTTAGATAGATGTCCCAGTCGTTGGCCCGGTCGTCCTCCCAGACCACCACGATCGGCGCCTTCTCGACGTACTCCACCTGGAAGATCGGGACGTTATCCGGACAGGCGAGGGTGGTCCAGTCCAGCAGCACCTCGGTGCGCCCCGCCGCTACCTTGGGGTTTCGCTGGTTGGTCCTGCCGACCGTGTCGCTGATCTTGGTGGGCTGAGACATCCATCCCGCCGCTGAGTGGGCTCTCAGCCAGATGTCGGTGTTCCCGGCGCGGTCATCCTGCCAGACGACGTAGAAGTTGCCCTCCGGCCCCGCGGCCACGTCCACGTTCAGGCTGTTGACGTCGCCGGCGCTGCTGATGAGAAGGTTGCCGCCGTCGGGACTCAGGCTCCCGCCCGCAAGCGCGTACCACTGCCCCATAATGCGGTACTTGCCGCCGGGGTTGGCGGCATCGACGCGGTTGTCGTGCCACACCACTAAGACACGGTCCTCTGTAGGGCTGATGGCCACAGCCGGCCGGCGCTGGTCGCCGGCATTCACCGCGTCGTCGTTCACTCTCACGGGCGCGTTGAGCCAGGTGGCGCCCTCATCGCCGGACCAGGACAGGTAGATGTCGTAGTTAGTCAGTTGGCTGTTGCGGCGGTCCTGCCACACGCCGACGACGAGACTGCCTTTCGCGGCCAGCCGTGGCCACTCCTGCGGGCCGTCCTGGCCCGCTCCGCTCAAGCGGCGATCCAGCGTATGGAGGTCATAGTCGGGTGTCAGGGGATCGGTGAGGCCCCAAACGCCGGGCGGCTCCTCGAAGTAACCGAGGGTGAGATAGGCATTGCCGGTCGTCGCCGAAGTGCCTGTACCCGCTGACGGGGCAGAGGGGTCGCGCACTAGCGCCAGACTCGACCCCGGGCCGCGCGAGAAGTCCGTCACATCCTTGGCGATCAGCACGTTGGGGAAGCGGGCTTCCGCCATGGTAGGGCCGGCCGCATTGTCCAGTTCGCCGGCTGCGCCGCCTTCGTTCACGTTGCCGTACGGTAAGCCAAGCTCGGCAGTATCCACCACGGCGTAGAGGCTGTGCATGCCGGAATCCGTGAACGTGTGGCTGAATACGACGGTATGTGAGCCGCCGGCCGGCAACCAAAACGACTGCATGCCGGCGCTCTGTGTCGGCGGGTACCCAGGCATGCTCAGGAGATCCTCCGCCGTCGCTACGGGCGGGGAAACGAAAAGGTCGAGGAAGAAGTTGGCAGGCATGCCTCTGGAATCGACAGGGTTGGCAGTTCCGATGTTGGCAACCGTGACCTGAATGCTGACCGGCTGCCCCACTAGGGCGACGCTTGGCGAGACCGTGATACCCGTAACCACCAGGTTGGCGTAGCCCACCGCCTGCGAGTCCAGGCCGGCTCCGCTCACTTGTGGCACAGTCGTCGGCGTTGGGCGAGGCGACTGACCCTGGGCCGTAACCGGCTGCGCCGCAGCGCCAACCAGGAGAATCATCGCGCCGAGGATCAGGCAGGATAGCAGCCCTACACCCAGGCGTAAGCCGGACGTCTTGCGACACGCACCCAGTTGTCTATCCATCAGCGCCGATCCGACTAACCCTGAGGGCCAGGCCAGACAGCACGAGCACCAGAGCAATGAGGGCTAGGACCCCATAGGCCGATCTTCCCTCCCCCACGGATCCCACCACCGGCAGTATGCCGGGCGTCCCGTCGATCGTCCCCGTCCAGGCCGGCGTCACCTGAGCCGGGCCGCGGTACCACCGGTCCAGCGTCGAGATCGGCGTCACCGGGCGGAGAGTCGGGGTGCCCGTGTTTGTCGCGGTCGAAGTGAACGTCGGCGTGATGGTGGGGGTCGTGGTCGGCGTGCCCGTCTCTGTCGGCGTAGGCGTGATCGTGGGCGTCGCCGTCTCTGTGGGCGTAGCCGTCCACTCCGGCGCCAGGGTGGGCGTAGGTCGGGCCGTGGGTTCCTGCGCCCAGGCTTGGCCCGGCAAGCAGACGAGCAGTCCTACCCCCATGGCGCACACCAGTGCCGGCAGCGTCACTCTCCAAGTGCCGTTGATGGGCGGCATTACTGCGTCCTTCGCCAGTCTACGCGGAACTTCTGCAGGCCGTTCTGACAGCCGCGGCTCGTCTCGAACACGATCACCTCCGACTGCGGCACCCCGCCCTCAAAGACCTCCATGAACCAGCGGGCCCCCAGCGGCTCACCGCTCACCATGATGCTGTAGTTGCCGTCGGCATCCGTCGGCGGCGAGAGGTACTCCAATCCGGACTCCGTCCACAGGTGAAGCTGCACCCCCTCGCGCGGCAGGTCGGTCGCCGTCCACACCACTCCGAACACTCCCGTCCAGGTGCAGTCGGGGCCGGCGAGCATAGACGAGCTCAAGTACAGTGGCGGCTGGGGGGTTGGAGTCGGGCCCGGCGTATCTGTCGGTAGAGGGATAGGCGTGATGGTGGGAGTCTCCGTCGGCTCCGAAGTGGATGTCGGCGTGAAAGTGGCCGTGCCGGTAGGCGTGGGCCAGGGGGTAATCGTGCTCGTCGGAGTTGCTGTAAGCGTGGCCGTCGGCGTCCAGGTGGCAGGCAGCGTCGGCTTCGACGCCGCGGCCACCGTGGCCACCTCCGGAGCGTCTGGGGGAAATGGGTTGATGGGCGAGTTAGGCCGGGCAAACACAACCGCGTAGAAGATCAGCACCAACACGGTGACTGCCGCGACCACCACCGTTCCCACGGTGTAGAGCCTGTCTTGGTCACGGCCGTACACGCAGACCCTCCCCTAGGCGCCACGGCAAACGGCTTCTCAGCCGGTGCAAGCCGGATCGCGTCAGTCCATGGTGGTATGTTCGCAGTTTCAGCAACGAGGCCACCCTTGTCAGTAAGCCGTCCGTGAAAACCTCGTAAAACGCCCGTAAAGGCAGGTCAGCGGTCGGCTGCCTGGCCGGCGGACACAATCACGCCACAAAGGCGATCTCCTTCCCAGCCGCCTATCAAAGCGCTACTACGGGTGTTGCGCAACTGGGCGTCGCTCTGCGCCCACACACCGAGGTAGTTGGACGTAAGCCCATGCCACCAACCGTCCCGCTGCGTTTCCCACAACACCTCGACTAGCCTGCCGACCTGGCGGTTCCCGTAGTCACGCCTCAGACTGTCGGCTGCGACTCTGAGTTCGGCCGCACGCCTTCGTCTCTCGCCCAGGGGCACCTGATCATCCATCGCGGCCGCCGCCGTCCCCGGTCGCTCCGAGTAAGGAAACACGTGCATCCGCGCGAAGCCGCAGGCCCGAGCCAGCGCCAAGGTAGCCTGGTGGTCTGACACCGACTCGCCCGGGAACCCGGCTATGACGTCGGTGGAGACTGCCAGATCTGGCACGGCCGCCTGCAGGCGTCCGATCAGAGCCCTGTACTCCTCAGCAGTATAGCGCCTTCCCATCCGGCTGAGCACGGCGTCGCTGCCGCTCTGCAGCGGGACGTGCAGGTGCCGGCACAGGCGCTGGTTGCCCCAGAGCGATGGGTCCAACCGCGACAGGTCCCAGGGCTCGATGGACGACAGCCTGAGTCGCGCGACTTCCGTCTCCTCCAGCAGCAGCCTGATAAGGCTCGAGAGGTCGCCGGCGGCGGCGCCGTTGGCATCGCGCCCGTAGGCTCCCGTGTGCACGCCTGTCAGCACCACTTCGCGCCGGCCCTCAGCCACCAGCGCGCGCACCTCGTCCACCACCTCGGCCGCCGGCCGACTAACCTGGGGCCCGCGCAGCCGCCACACCACGCAGTACGCACAGCGATTGTCGCACCCCTCTTGCACCCGCACCAGGGCCCGAGTCCGCCCACCATGCAGGGCGGGAGGGCGAGCCTCGCCCGCCGGGCTCACAAAGGCCGCGGGTTGCGCCAGCAGGAAGCGCTTCTCCCCATTGCCCAGCACCCGGCTAGCCGCCGGGGACCAGCCACCCAGCGTGGCGTCCATCTCGGCGTAACAGCCGGTAACCACCAGTCCAGCAACCGGGTTCTCTCGCCGCAGCCGTCGCACCATCTGCCGGCTCTTCCGTTCCGCTTCCGCGGTAACGGCGCAAGTATTGAAAAGAATGAGTTCGGCCGCGTCCGCGGCGTGTACCGCTTCGTGACCTTGCGCTGCCAGCGCCCTCTCTGCGGCGGCCATCTCCGCCTGATTCAGCCGGCAGCCAAGCGCCGTGAAGTAGATGCGAATCTCAACCTCCCCAGTACGCTCAGCAGGAGGGCTGCCACAGACCGCCGGCTGGACCGATGACACGACAGCGATGGCAGACGCTCACATTCACTGCGACTTCTGTGCCATCCGGCGCAGAAGGCCGAACGCTGAGTGGGCGGCGGGGCGGCACAAGAAGAGCCTATCAGGCATACTGACAGGCTCGTAAGCGGGTGAAGGGATTCGAACCCTCGACTCTCTGCTTGGGAAGCAGATGCGCTACCACTGCGCTACACCCGCATGCCCATCATTATAGCGGAATCGTCCCGGAGTGCAAGGGCCAGGGGCCGACCCGGCCCGGTCCTTCGGCTCCAACCTGATGGGCGACGACACCTATTCTGATGCGCCTGCGGCCCAGAACCTAACCCCCGCTCGTGGTTTCAAAGAGCGAAACCACCGCTCCCCTTCCCTAGAAAGGAAGGGGAGCCGGAAGCCCCTCTCCGTTACGGAGAGGGGTTGGGGTGAGGTTCTTGAGGGCAGTGCATCGCCGAGTGGCAGAATCGAAAAACCCTGGCCGCCCCCGCCGGCCCACTCCCATCACCCGGCGCCGACCGCTCGCCTCGTTCCCGTGTGCCCCGCCCATGGCGCCGGTCAGCCGGACTTGACCGCCTGCCCCACGGTGATCACAATCACGCTCGGTTGGACGCCACCCAGCGAGTCCACACCCCGGGGGGTTACATGCTCATCGTCGGTACGGCCAACACCGCTTGCGGCCTCAGTGACGGAATGGCGGTTCTTAGGCGCGGCGGCTCGGTGGTGGACGCGGTCGAGGCTGCCCTTCGGCCGGTGGAGGACAACCGGGCCGACGACAGCGTCGGCCTTGGCGGGCTGCCCAACCTTCTCGGCGAGGTCGAACTCGACGCCAGCATCATGGAAGGGGCAGAGCGGCGCGCGGGAGCGGTCGCCGCTCTGCAGGGCTACCGCTATCCCATCTCCATCGCCCGCCGGGTGATGGAGGACCTCCCCCACGTCCTTGTCGTCGGAGCGGGAGCCGCCCGCTTCGCCGAGGAGATCGGCGCCGAGCGCGGCGAGCCCGACTCGCCTGCCTCGCGGTCGAAGTATCTCGAACGGTTGCATGCCCTCGGCCTCACCCACGAGGAGCTTCTGCTTCCGCAGGCGGACCTGCGACGGGCTCTCTGGAACAGCGTCGGCTGGCGGCCGGGCGGCACTGCCAACGTGATCGCCCGCGACGACAACGGTCACTTCTGCGTCGGCGTCACCACCAGCGGCTGGGCCTACAAGTACCCCGGCCGCGTCGGGGACTCTCCCATCATCGGGGCCGGCGGCTACGCCGACGATCGCTACGGGGCCGCCGCCTGCACTGGCCTGGGCGAGGTGGCCATACGGCTCTGCACCGCCTACGCCGTCGTCGTCGGGCTTGCCGCTGGGACAACCCTTGACCAAGCCGCCCGCGCCGCCCTTGAGGACGTCGTGTCCCTGCCGGTCGGCTTCCCCTTCGGGCTCAACATCCTCGCCGTCGATTGCCACGGCAAGCACACCTTCTGGTCCACCCGCGGCTCCCAGGCCTCCTACGTGTGCATGGAAGACGGCGACGCCGAGCCCCGCCAACTGGCCGGGCACGGGATACCGGCGGATACCGAAACGCCGTGAGCAGGCAGGCCGCCGCTACCGCCGGCCGAGCATCGGCGGCCGCGGTCGCCGGCGCCGTGACCATCGCCGCCGCCGTCGTCCTCTACCTGGCCACCCTCGACGACGGCCTGCGCCTCGCCGAGCTGCAGGGCGGCGACCTGATCACCCATCAATACGCTCAGGTACAGGGACGCTTCTCCAACGCGCCCGGCTATCCCCTGTACACCATGCTCGGGTGGCTCTGGTTCCGCGTCGGGAATGCCCTGCTCGGCGGCCTGCTGTCGCCCATCCAGGTGCTCTCCCTCTTCTCCACCATCTGGGCCGTGCCCGCGCTCGTCCTGCTGTACGTGCTCGCCCTGGACGTCTCCGGCGGCAGGTGGAGCATCGCGGCGGCGGCCACCGCCTTCTACGCGGTGACCTACTTCTTCTGGTACTACTCCGTCTCCAGCGAGCAGTACACCTCGGCCGTGTTCCAGACGCTGCTCCTGATCCGGCTCGCCTGGCGCTGGCAACAGTCGGGCGACATTCGGCTGCTCGGCTGGATCGGGCTCGTCCTAGGTACCTGCGTCGCGAACCTGGTGACCACCCTGGCGATCGTCCCACCGCTGCTTTGGTTCCTCGCCCGCTCCCGAGTCGAGATCGCCCGCCGCCCGCGCGCGCTGGTGAAGCCGGCGCTGCTCGCCCTGCTGCCCCTGCTGACCTATGCCTTCGTCTACCTCCGTGGGGCACAGCACCCGGAGTGGCGGGGCACGGGCGACTGGCCCACGACCCTAGCCTGGTTCCTCGACTTCATCAGCACCTCCCAGGGCCGCGAGGAGATGACCCTCGCCCTCCTGCCGCTGGACCTCTCCTACCTGCGACTGGTCGTCCGTGAGTTGACCTGGCCGGTGCTGGCCCTCGGTGTCGTGGGCCTCTTCACTCTCCAGCGCCACCGCGCGGGCCTTCTTCTGGGCGCCTTGGCCTTCTACCTGCCCCTCACCTACGTCACCCGCACCGGCAACTGGTACCAGATCGTGATGCCCGTCTATCCCATCGTGGTCCTGGGCGTGGTGGCGCTGGCGGCATGGATCTCGGACCGGCTCTCCGGCGGCAGCGGGCGCGTCCTCACCGTGGTTGCCACCGCAATACTCATTGCTGCGACCGGCGAGAGACTGGCGACGAACCTGCCCCTGGCCGACCTCAGCAATCGCCCCGATGACGACGCCCTGTGCCCGGGCCGGGCCGTGCTCGCCGACGTCTACGGTCTGGGCCTGGGCGAGACAACGGTGCTAGTCACCTACGAGGAAGCCCTTTCTCTGGAGTACCTGCGCACCGTGTTTGGAGAAGGCCGGCATGTGCGCGTCGTGTCCGACCCGACGCAAGAGGCAGAGGCGGACCTGCTCAGCCGATGGGCGGCCCCTTTGGTTCCCGCCCCCTCCTCGTGGGACTCGCCCCAAGTCGCCGGCCAAGCGTTGCTGCGCCGGCAGCCGAACGCGTCGAGCCAGCAAATGGGCCGACCCGCCGTGAGACTCGGACCGTTCCGCGTCTCCATCGCCGCGGCCGATCGTCGCAGCAGCCCCACCGTCTGTGGCGGGCCGGCGCTCCTCGTCCTGCTCCGCTGGCAGCTTGAGGACGCCGCTCCTCACCCCTTCGTGCTCTCCGTCCGCGCCCTCTACCGGGGAGCGGAGGTGGTCATCGCCGACCGCCCGGCCCAGGACGACCATCCGCCCGTCTGGGGCCTCACGTCCCCCTCCAGCTGGCTCACCGGGCAGACCATCACCGACTCCTACCTCCTTCCCTTGCCGGAGGGGGCGCCGGCGGATGGTCTCCGACTGATCGCCTACCGCGCCGAGGATCCTGCCTCCCCGCTCTGGCAGGCCGATCTGCCCCTGACGGAAGTCGTCGACCCATAGGTCCGGTGAGGCTCCAGAGCGAGTGCGATTCGACCAGAACGGCGACTGTACGAGCCAATGGCGCGTCTCAGAGCCGGCCGCTGGGCCTCAACGCGTCATTCTGAGGTCCCCTAGGCGACTGGAACAGTGGCGGGAGCCGAGGGCAGATTCCTCGCTGCGCTCGGAATGACAAGGGACGGGCCGGCGGAGAATCACGGCTCACTACCCTGACATGGTCGAAAAGGGGCTGCGAGTACGCTTGGTGTGCCGCCTCATCATTAGATGGAATCGCCCTGCGTGAGACCCGGTCGGCTGGACACCACTCTCGGCCGGTGCTACCATCGGGCCATCCTGAGAGGAGGCGTGATGGCAAGGATCGCGAGCGAGGCAGGGCCACTTGCCCAACTGGTCTCATCGCCTCCCCGGTTCGCTTATGTTCACTTAGCCGCGGGTGGGGAGGCGTAGTTGGGGAGCCTGTACCTCGTGGGCACACCCATCGGCAACCTGGGCGACATCACCATACGAGCCCTCGACGTTCTGCGGAGCGTGGCGCTGATCGCCGCCGAAGACACTCGCATCACCCGCAAGCTTCTCAGCCACTTCGACATTCACGTCCCCCTTCTCAGCTACTTCGAGCACAATCGCCTCCAGCGGATGGATCAGATCCTCCTTGCCCTCACAACCGGCGACGTGGCCCTGGTCAGCGACAGCGGTATGCCCAGCATCTCCGACCCGGGCTACCACCTAGTGCGTGCCGCCATCGACGCCGGCTTCCCGGTCGTCCCCATCCCTGGGCCCAACGCCGCCATCGCCGCCTTGGCCGCCTCCGGTCTGCCGACCGACGGCTTCGTGTTCGTCGGCTTCCTTCCGCGACAGGAGAGCCGCCGGCGGGAGGCACTGGAGAAGCTGTCCTGGATGCCGCAGACCATCGTTCTCTACGAGGCCCCTCACCGCGCCCAGGAGTGCCTGGTCGACCTTCTGAAGGCCCTTGGGGACCGCAAGGTCGCCGTAGCTCGCGAACTCACCAAGGTGCACGAGGAGTTCTGGCGTGGTACGCTTGCAGGTGCCGCACAGCACTTCATCGGACCGCAGCGAGGCGAGTTCACCATCGTCGTCGCCGGTCGTCCTGATGCTGCCTGGGACCGCTCGGACGTTCTCGCGGCCATCACCGACCTGAGAGATCATGGCATCTCACCGGCCGAGGTGGCGCGTCAGGTGGCCGCGGAATCGGGCTGGCCGAGGGCCGACGTATACCGTCTAGGGTTGGCGGCTTCCGAGTTCGGCACTGACATGGGGACAATCCCTTCGCGAGCGGAGGCAGTGGATGAAGCTTGATGGACTCGACCTTCACCGGCTGGATCCTGAGGACATGTACCTTCGGATCGCCGAGCTCCCTGACCAGGTCCTCAGGGCCTGGGACCTGGTTGGCGACCTGAGCCTTCCCGCCGAGTACCGCACTTTCCGCAACGTGGTGGTGCTCGGGATGGGCGGGTCGGCCATCGGCGCCGATCTGGTGCGCTCGCTGCTGGAGCACTCCTCGCCGGTACCCATTCAGGTCGTCCGCGACTACCGTTGCCCCGCCTACGTTGGGCCCGACACACTGGTAGTTGCCTCCTCATACTCCGGCAACACCGAAGAGACTCTCGCGGCGCTGGACGAGGCCCTGGCCGCCGGTGCTCACTGCGTGGCGGTCGGGACCGGGGGCAAACTGGAGCTTAAGGCGAAAGAAGCCAAGATCCCATACGTTCGCTTTCAGTATCGCGCGTCGCCCCGAGCCGCCATCGGCTACTCGTTTACCCTCATCGCCGGTGTCCTCAGCGCCGCCGGGCTGGCCCCTTTCAGCGTGGCGGAGCTATACGGCGCCGCCGAGACCATGCGCACCTGGCAGGCCGAGTTGAATCCGGATGTGCCTGAGGATCGTAACGCCGCCAAGCAGATGGCCCGGCGGCTGTTCGGCCGGGTGCTCGTCGTCTACGGCGCCGGCGTCCTAAGCGAAGTGGCGCGTCGCTGGAAGGGCCAAGTCAACGAGAACTCCAAGGCCTGGGCCTTCCTTGAGGCTATGCCCGAGCTCAACCACAACGCCGTACTGGGTTACTCTCATCCCAGCCGCGACGAGCAGAAGCAGACGGTGATCATGCTGCGCTCGAAGCTCGACCACCCGCGGATCGCCGTCCGCTATGACGTCACCGCTACGCTCCTTGAGCAGCACGGCATCCCGTGCGAGATGGTCTGGGCCCGGGGAGACACAGCGGTGGCCCAGGTGCTGTCCGCCATTCACTTCGGCGACTATGTCAGCCTCTACCTCGCCTATCTGTACGAGTCCGACCCCACCCCCGTGGGATCCATTGATTACCTGAAGGATCGGTTGGCGAAGGCGTCGTGAGCGTGCCTCGACCTGGTTCACCGGCTCACCTTCCCGGCCGTGGTTCGGCGCGGGGGAGTTCCGGCCGTCGGCGAAGGAGTCTGACTCGATGAATGTATTCACGCGCTCCCGTTGCCTCAGGCACCTTGGCCCCTGTGGGCCTTGGTGCCTTTTGGTTCCGGCCGGGCAGATGGAGCGCGGACGATAGGTGATCCAAAACCACTCTTGGAGGTCGGAATGGATTCAGGGATGATCGGCAAGATCCAGAAGGCTCGGCAGTATGCCGAGGAACCCGAGCGGGCCACGTTCGAGTCCTTCGCGGTGGATTTCGCCGGCAATCACGATCACTACAGTGTCAGCTATGACAAGGGTCGCTGGTCCTGCACCTGCAACTACTTCCAAGGCCATTCTGTCTGCAGCCACACCATGACCATGGAGCGGCTGCTCGGACCTATGCTGAAGGTAACTGCCGAACAGGCCTAGCCTCCGGCCGGATACCACCTGAGCGGATAGCGCATGAAGCTGAGCTGGAAGGTTTGGCTCGGGGTATTGGTTAGTGCGGTTTTCTTCGCCTGGTTCCTGCAGGGGTTGTCCCTGGGACAGGTCTGGCACGACCTTGCCGAGGCCCAATACTGGTACCTGATACCCGGGGTAGGCGTCTACTTCATGGCCGTGTGGGCGCGCACCTGGCGCTGGCAGCATCTGCTGCGCCCGATGGCCGACCTACCGCTCCGCCGGCTATTCCCCATCGTGGTCATCGGCTACATGGGGAACAACGTCTACCCCGCCCGCGCCGGTGAGGTCATCCGCTCGTACGTGCTCCTGAGAAACGCTCGCGTACCCGTGAGTGCCTCCCTGGCGACGGTGTTCGTGGAACGCGTCTTCGACGGCCTCGTGATGCTGCTCTTCGTGTTCGTGACCGTGCCCTTCATCGATCTCCCTGGTTGGCTCAACTTCGTCGTGGTCGCGGCCACTCTGGCTTTCATCGGAGCCCTGGCGGTTCTCATGGCTGCCGCCGTATGGCCGGGCTGGTTCCTTCGCCTCTACGACTGCTTGGAGTCGCACTTGGTCCCATCCCGCTGGCGTGGGCGGCTGCGCGGCATCCTGGAGATGTTCTTCACCGGCCTATCCGCCCTGCGCCACCCGCGCCAGATAGCCATGGTCTTCCTCACCTCGACCGTCATTTGGCTCACTGAGACCACCAAGTACTGGATCCTCATGCACGGCTTCCCGTTCGAAGTGCCCTTCCTGGTGCTGATGCTGATGACGGCGGTAGTGAACCTGGCCATCACCATCCCATCCGCGCCCGGGTATGTGGGAACATTCGACGCGCCCGGCATCAAGGTGCTTACCACATTCGGCGTGCCCGAGTCGGTGGCCGCCGGCTACACCCTAGTGCTCCATGCGGCGCTCCTCCTGCCCATAACCCTGCTTGGGTTCTACTACATGTGGCGCGAGAGCGTATCGTGGTCGGACTTCCGTAGCGCCACCTCGCAGGGTCCATCTGAGGCCTAGGTGGATGGCGCAATGCGTTTATGCGACCGTCGGGGCCCCTCGCCGTCCGGCGCAGTTTGACACCGCACCCACTTCCGGGCTAGCCTCATCCGATGGTCTCGCCTCCGACGCAAGCCTGCTTAGGAACCGACGGCCCCCCTTACGTGGGGGTCGACTTAGTAGAGATAGAGCGCATCGAGAGTGCCGTTCGCCGTTGGGGGGAGCGGTTCATCTCCCGCGTGTACACGCCTACAGAGGCAGAGGACTCGGGCGGGAGCCCGGCGTCGCTCGCCATGCGGTTTGCCGCCAAGGAGGCCGCCTCCAAGGCTCTGGGCGTGGGGATCGGGCCGGTGGCGTGGCGTGAGATCGAGGTGCGGGTCGGGCCTCGAGGACGCCCCCTCCTGGTGCTGCACGGTGCGGCGCTGGCCCTGGCCCGGCAGTTGGGGGCGACCAAGGCCGTGGTCACCCTTGCGGATACCAAAGAACAAGCGATGGCGGTGGTCATCCTGAGCTAACACGCTCAGTGTCCAGATCGGAGTCACGGTGGGAGCGACGGCATTGAAGAAGAAGGTCTTCTCCGGGGTACAGCCATCCGGCAACCTGCACATCGGCAACTACCTGGGCGCCTTGCGAAACTGGGTGGAGATCCAGCACCAGTACGATAACGTGTTCTGCGTAGTCAACGGCCACGCCATCACCGTCCCCCAGGAGCCGGCAGTGCTGCGCGCCAAGACGCGTGAGGTGGCCGCCATCTACATCGCTTGCGGGATCGACCCGAGCGAGTCGGTGGTCTTCGTCCAATCCGATGTGTCGGCGCACTTTGAGCTTGCCTGGCTGCTCAACTGCGTGACGCCCACCGGCTGGCTCAACCGGATGACCCAGTTCAAGGAGAAGGCGGGCGAAGAGCGCGAGTCGGTCAGCACCGGTCTGTACGACTATCCCGTCCTCATGGCCGCCGACATCCTGCTCTACAACGCCGACCTCGTGCCCGTCGGGGACGACCAGACGCAGCACGTCGAACTGACCCGCGACATCGCCCAGCGTTTCAACCACCTGTTCGGCGAGACGTTCAAAGTGCCCCAGGCCCTGGTCCGCGAGACGGGCGCTCGCATCATGTCGCTCGACAATCCCGCGAAGAAGATGAGCAAGAGCAGCGAGTCGCCCATGGGGGCCGTGGACATTCTGGACGAGCCGGACGCCGTCAGGCGCAAGATCATGCGGGCCGTCACCGACCCTCTGCGGGGCATCGTGTTCGATCCGGAGCGCCAGGGCCTGTACAACCTGCTGACGATCTTCCAGCTGTTCTCCGGCTGGTCCCGCGAGCAGATCGAGGCTCACTTCGAGGGCAAGGGCTACGCCGACCTGAAGCGCGAGCTAGCCGACCTCGTGGTTGAGTCCTTGCGCCCAATTCAGGCGCGCTACGCCGAGCTAATGGATGATCCGCATCACCTCGACACTCTGCTTGCCCAGGGCGCGGAACGGGCGGCGCCCGTCGCGCAAGCGACGCTACTCCTGGCGAAGAAGAATATGGGCCTCTCCTGAGCCCCTCGTTAACCATAGACACTGAACCAACGACGGAGGTGTAATACATGGAATCGTGCACTAGAGACCTGGCTCAGCTGAGGCAGCTAGCCGGACACATGCGCCGCACCATCGTCGAGATCACCACCAAGGCGGGCTCGGGCCACCCGAGCACCTCGCTCAGCATGGTGGAACTGCTCCTGCCGCTGTACTTCGGCGGTGTGCTGCGCCACGACCCGCTGAACCCGCATTGGCCCGACCGGGATCGTTTCATTCTAAGCAAGGGCCACGGGGCGCCGGCGCTCTACACCGCCCTCGCCATGCGCGGCTACTTCCCCGAGGCCGACCTAGGTACCCTCCGCGTGATCGGCAGCCCGCTGGAGGGACACCCCAACATGCTTCGTCTGCCCGGCGTGGAGGCCTCCACCGGCTCGCTCGGCCAGGGCCTATCACTGGGCGTGGGGCATGCACTCGCGGCGCGTCTCGATGGCCGCGACTACCGCACCTACGTCGCCATCGGCGACGGTGAGTCGCAGGAGGGTCAGGTCTGGGAAGCGGCCATGTCGGCGAGCAAGTTCGGTCTGGACAATCTCGTCTGCATCCTGGACCACAACGAGTACCAGCAGACCGGCGCCGTGAAGGGCGTCATGCCCATCGAGTCGGTGAATGAGCGCTGGTCGGCCTTCGGCTGGAACGTGATCGAGATCGACGGCCACGACCTGGGCGCCGTCTTCGCCGCCTATGACGAGGCCAAGACGGTGAAAGGCCGGCCCACGCTCATCCACGCCCACACCGTCAAGGGCAAGGGCGTGCGTGTCATCGAGCAGGACGAGAAGCAGAGCCGGTACCATGGCGTGCCGCTGAGCAAGGAAGAGGCGAAGGTGGCCCTGGAGGAGTTGGCATGATCATCGGAGCACGCATCGGTCTGCCCGTCGGTAAGGCTACCCGCAACGCTTTCGGCGAGGCCCTGCGCGACCTCGGCCGCACCCACCCGGAGATCGTGGTGGTTGACGCCGACGTCCACAACTCCACCCGCACGGGCTACTTCGCCAAGGAGTTCCCCGATCGCTTCTTCAACGTCGGCATCGCCGAGTCCAACATGGTCGGCGTCGCCGCCGGCCTGGCCGCCACCGGCAAGACGGCCGTGATCTCCAGTTTCGCCTGCTTCATCATGTGCAATGGCTTCGACCAGTTGCGCATGTCGGTGGCCTTCCCGAAGCAGAACGTGAAGGTCGTCGGCAGCCACTCCGGCATCAGCATCGGCGAGGACGGGCCCTCACAGATGGGCATCGAGGATGTCGCCTTGGCTCTGGCCCTGCCCGGTTTCACCATCTTCTGCCCAGCGGACGAGCACGCCGCTCGCGCCCTCACCCGCCTGATGGTGGAGACTCCCGGCCCGGCCTACATGCGCACCGGTCGTCTCGACGTCCCGATCATCTACCGGCCGGACTCCGAGTTCACCGTCGGCAAGGCCAACCAGCTGCGCGACGGCAACGACCTCACGATCATCGCCTCCGGTCTGATGGTTGCTGCCGCGCTGGAGGCCGCCCACGTCCTCGCAGAGGGTGGCATCGAAGCGCGAGTGCTGGACATGCACACCATCCGCCCGCTCGACGTTGCGGCCATCGAGGCGGCGGCGCGCGATACCGGCGCCATCGTCACCGCCGAGGAGCACCTGCTCGCCGGCGGTTTGGGCCAACAGGTAGCCGCCGTGGTGGCCGAGACGTGCCCGGTCCCGATGGGCTTCGTCGGCCTGGACAATCAGTATGCCACCAGCGGCGCGCCCGACGCCCTTTTGGCCCGCTATGGCCTCACGGCCGACGACATCGTGCGCGTCGCTCGCCGCACCTTCGGCCGCCGGTAGAGCGCACCACGCCGGCGCAAAGTGCAGGGCCCCTCGCATTCGAGGGGCCCTTGGCGTTGGGGCGCTAGAAGCGGTCCGGCTCGGGCACAGAGAGCGCCCGAGGGGACCAGCGCTTCGACCACCTCCGGAACCGCTGGCTCCGACGTGCAGGCGGGATCGGTCGCTGCCTCCAGAGGGCCTCGGCAGCCCATCAACGGGGCTCGGGGATGCCGCCGAGCATGGAGAGGTCATAGCGGGTGGCCCCATCCACGCCGCCACCTCGATGAGCACCTGACGGACAAGGCTGCGGCTGTGCGAACGCTCGCTGGTCCCGACGCCGCCAATGCAGGCTACATGCCGCCCTCTCCGGCTGCGCCGGCGTCAATGGTATCGCACTGAGTAGCGGCTGCCATCGGTCTCCAGCTCAATGGTGCCCAACTGGTCTGTGCGCAGCGTCTCCACTCCGTATCTCCGCAGCCTCTCCAGAACACCGGCCGCGGGGTGACCGTACCGGTTGGCGCCCACCGAGATCACCGCCAGGCGCGGGCGGGCCGCTGCCAGCAGGGCGTCGCCGGTGCCATGCCCGGAGCCATGGTGACTCACCTTCAGCACCCAGACCGGCGCCATGGCGTCGCCGTTCACCAGCAGGTCCTCGACGATGCCCTCAGCGTCACCCATCAGCAGCAGGCTCGCGTCGCCATAGGTCAGCCGCAGCACCGTGGAGCAGTCGTTGTCGGACGTTCCCCAAGCCGGGCACCCCGTGACGGGCGGATACACAACCTCCAGCGTCGTCCCATCGCCCAGGTCCAGGGTCAGTCCCGCCGTCGCCGTGACTACACTCCCCGCCTCCGCTTCGGTCGCCTTCCACTCCTCTGCCCACGGCGCCGGCGCCTCACCGGCCGGCCGGAGCAGCAGGTCCACCGAGTAGCGCGGGCGCAGACCCAACAAGCCGCCCATGTGGTCCAGGTCATGATGCGTTAGCACGACGAGGTCGAGGCTCCGATCCCACACCGGCAGCGCCCGTCCCAGATAGCCGCATAGGCGATCCGGATCAGCGCCTCCATCGACCAGAATGTGGGCTCCGCCGGGTGTCGTGATCAAGATCGCGTCGCCCTGACCCACGTCCAGGAAGCTGACGTGCAAGCGGCCGTCGGGCAGCTGCAGCGCAACCGTCCAGATGACCACCGCGGCCACTCCCAGGCCACCTGCCCACGATAGGCCCCTGAGGGGGGCCCGTCGTGCCCACGAGCGCAGCGTCGCGATCAGCCGGCGCGGCCCCGCCATCAGTAGCGCGGCAAAGAGGCCGTAGTAGGCCAGCACGGCTGCCATCGGCCAGGGCGGCGATTCCAGCGACGCGAAGGGAAGCGACGCCGACCAGTGCGCCACAAGAAGAGTTACGCGGGCGAGGAGCCAGGCGGGCAAGGCCGCCACCGTCGCGGCGGCACTCGACACCGCGGCAGCGACCGTCGCCACCATAGCCAGCAGCATCTGGGCCGGCTGCAGCGGCAGAACCAGGGCGTTGGAAAGCAGGCCGAGCCCCGGCAACCGCCCGAAGTGCGCCGCCGCGATGGGTAAGGCCGCCAGTTGCGCCGCCACGGTCGTCGTCAAGGCCTCTGCCGCCGGCCACCACCGCGATCGCCGAAAGGCCGGACTCCACCTGATGCCCTGGGCAGACAGCATCCCGCCCGAGGTAGCCACCGACAACTGGTAACTCGGCTCCGCAACCAGCAGAGGATCGGCGAGCGCCATGCCGGTTGCCGCCAGCGCCAGCGCCGTCCATCCATGCCCTGGACGCCCGACGGCTCGAGCGCCCAGGGACAAGAGCGCCATCACTGCGCCCCGCACCACCGGAGGGTCGCCTCCGGTGATCAGGCAATACCCCACGCAGAGTAGGGCAGCGGCGAGCATCGCTCCGCCCCAGCCCAGCCGGCGGCGCAGTCCGGCCACCGCCATCCCCGCCACGAAGGCGACATTCGCTCCCGAGACAACAAGAATGTGGATGAGACCGGCTCGTCGCAGGTCATCCTTGATCTGGTCGGGCATGCCCTCAGTTGAGCCTAGGGCGACGCCGCTGATGAACGCCGCCTCCGGCTGAGGAACGGCCCCCTGCAAGCCTGCCAGCGCCGCGCGGCGCCCCGCGTACAGCCACCGCTGCAGCGAGGCCGAGCCCGGCTCTGCCAGCGTCACACTCGTGGCATGCACGGTGGCAGTCACCCCGCGGCGACGGAGGTAGAGGCCGTAGCTCCGGTCCGCGGGCGTCTCCGGCTCGCCCTCCAGGCGAACCAGGTCGTCGTACTGCAGGCCGGGCAGCCGTGGCGCGTTGACCGCCACCTGCCAGGCGGTCGCCTGCACTCCACTCGTCTCCAGGACCCGGCACCGGTAGCGCTGCCGCAGGCCGTCCGCCGTGGGATCGCTCGCGACCAAGCAAGCCAGGCTTCGCCGCCCGGCGTCGGCGTACGGGTTCGGCGCCAACAGCGCCTCCGCTGTCGAGGCGCTCCGAGCGGCCCCAAGCGCCACACACGCCAGTGCGAGAAGGGCACGCGATGCAGCAGACCCGCTTCGGCTGCGGGTGACCAGCGCGGCCACCACGAGCGCCGCCCCCAGGGCGAGCAACGCCATCCAGTGGACGCCTAGATGCGCCCCAACTGCTACTCCGCCAAGAGCTGCCAGGCAGACTCGCAGCAGAGCCAAGGTCAGCAGCCGCTAGTCAGGGCGCCCGCTGGGAGACGACCTAGGGATCAGGCGCCTCCCGACCAGGAATGCGGTGGCGACCAGCACCGACACCAGGCTTATCCACTGTGCCGTCGCCAAGCCGCCCATGGTCCAGGCGTCGATCCGCAGTGACTCGATGAAGAAGCGAGCCGCCGGATACCAGACGAAGTAGAGGGCGGCGAGATCGCCCTGTCGCAGGCGGGAGGCATAGCGCCGGCCCACCCAGCTGAGGACCAGCCAGCCGAGGAAGCACCAGATGGACTCGTAGAGGAAAGTGGGGTGGAAGTGGCTGTACTGCTCGAAGCCCTGGATCCGGTGCGCCGGGTCGATGTAGATGGCCCAGGGCAGGTCGGTCGGCGCTCCATATGCCTCCTGGTTTACGAAGTTGCCCCACCGTCCGATAGCCTGTGCCAGAAGCACATTCGGGAAGACGATATCGAACCACTCGATGAGCGGCAGCTTGCGGTACCACACGTAGGAGGCGACGCCGATTGCCCCGCCCAACAGCGCGCCGTAGATGGCCAGCCCGCCATTCCAGATGCGCAGGATATCGACCGGGTGCTGCCGGTAATAGGACCAGCCCACCGCGCCGCCCGCGGGCGAGGAGAACACGTGGTAGAGCCGGGCGCCGACAATACCCGTGAAGAGCACCCAGATGAGCATGTCCCAGACGTGCTCCGGGTCGTGTCCGCGTCGCTGGGCCGTCCTCGCCGCAAAGTACGCTGCCAGAACCGCGCCGCCGATGAGTAGCACGCCGTACCACCTAATGGCAAAGGGCCCGATCCGGAGCAGTTCCGGGTTCATCTGTCAACACCTCTCGCTGCTTTAGGTCCGCGCCTGCCCGCCCTAGCAGTCGCGACTATCGTAGGGAACGCGTAGACCACTCGTCAAGAACTCCGACCGGCAAGGCTCTACAGTATGCATGCACGGATCACGGTGATTCGTGCGGCGACGGATGTCACTCTCCTCCTCCTAACGGGCGCGGAGCCGGGGTCGGGGCGGCCCCGGCTCTGCTCGTTAAGAAGCCTCTTCCAGTGCCTCCAGCGTCATTCGAGCCGTGCTTTCCCAGGTGAAGGAAGCGGCCTGAGCCAGTCCCCTCTCAATCAGCCGCGCACGCAAGTCGGCGTCGTGAAGCAGAGCCTCCAGCGCGTCAGCCAGGGCGGCCGGGTCCCCAGGGCGCACCTGTAGCGCCGCATCGCCGCACACCTCGGGCACCGAGGACGCGTTGGCAGCCACCACCGGCGTGCCGCAGGCCATGGCCTCCAGCGGCGGCAGGCCAAACCCCTCGTACTCGCTGGGGAAGACGAAGGCCGCTGCCCCGCTGTACAGAGCTGCCTTGTCCTCCTCCGCCGGCGCACCGATCAGGTGCACCCTCTCGCTTCGGCCCGCTTGCTGCACCGCCCGCCGAACATCCAGCAGGGCAGCCGTCCCACACTCCGGGATCTTGCCGGCCAGCACCAGGTCAGGCGCCTCGCCGCTCAGTCGCCCGAGCAGCTCCGCGTGCGCTGCCAACAGCACCTCGACCCGCTTGCGGCGGTCGAAGCTGCCCAGATAGAGAAGGTACTTGGGGGGCAGGTGGTAGCGGGTCCGCACGCGCTCCAGGGTGTCCTGATCGCACACAGGCGCCATGGTCTCGCTCACGCCCAGCGGCACGACCGCCACCCGGTCCGGAGCCGCCCCGATCAACTGGATCGCGTCCCGTTTGGTCCACATCGAATCCGCCAGCAGGAGGCGGCACTTCCCGGCGTTGGCGCGCACCAGGTCGCCGTAAGCCCGCGCAAGAGGACCGCGCCGATAGGCGGGCAGCAAGAGTGGAATGGTGTCGTGCACCGTCACCACCGCCCGCTCCTGAAACCGCGATGGTGGCCCAAAGTAGGGCACAAAGACGGCGTCGCAGCCATCCCGCCTCGCCTGCGCAGGAAAGGCGATCTGCTCAAAGTACAGCTTCCCCCAGTGGCCCGGAAGCGCCCCCACGGGCACCCCAAGTGGCTGAGGTAGGCCTACCTCCGGCACACGCAGCCCCGCCGGCGCGTACCAGCGGAACTCCCAGTCCGGCCTCAGGCGGGGCAGCCGTCGCGCCAACTCGGCCAGGTACTGACCCGAGCCCGTATGGGGATGGGCGAGGAAATAGGCGTTGACGCCGACGAGCATGAGCCCGCTCAGCCGGCCGGCAGGGCGCGCCGCAGATCCTCGGCCCAGCTTTCGGGCAAGGCGTCGGTGATGAAGGTGCCGGCGCCGGTCTCGCACCCGGCGCGGTACTTCAGCTTGCCGGCACTGCGCCGCAGGGGATAGAACTCCACGTGGAAGTGGCTGTGGGGGTAGGCTTCCCCGTCCGTAGGGCTCTGGTGCAGGACCATCATATAGGGCATGACCGAGTCGTATAGAGAGTCGTACCGGGCGATGACATCGTGGACCGCGCCCGCGAGGCCCCACAGCGCCGCCGCGTCCATCTCCAGCAGGCTGCCGCAGTGCTCTTCCGGCACGATGTGCAGCTCGTACGGGAAGCGCGCATAGAAAGGCACCAGCACCCGGAAACCGCCGAAGTTCGACACCAGTCGGCGCTCGTCGGCTAGCTCGCGCTCCAACAGGTCGCACATCAGGCAGCGATGAGTGCGGCGCCAGTGCCGCTCCATGGCCGCCAGTTCACGCTGAGGTATGGGCGGAACGTAGGGGAAGGCATAGATCTGCCCATGAGGATGGGTGAGCGTCACCCCCACCTCCACGCCCCTGTTCTCGAAGATGAAGACGTAGTCCACACCCGGCCGCGAGCCCAGGTCGCGGAAGCGGTCCTGCCAAACCTGCGCCAGCTTGTACACTGTCTCGCGACCAAGTGCCGCCAGAGTGGTATTGTGAACCGGCGAGTAGAGCACCACCTCGCAGACGCCGCCCGCCGGCAAGACGGGCGTCAGCAGATGCCCGGGCACAGCCGGCTCCGCCGGATGCCGCCGGAATGAGGGGAACTTGTTCTCAAGCACGACGACGTCGTAGTCGGCTTCCGGCACCTCGGTAGGAAACCCGCCCGGGCGTGTCGGACACAGCGGGCAGTAGTCGGCCGGGGGGAGGAAGGTACGCTCCTGACGGTGGGTGGCCGTCACCACCCACTCTTCCAGCAGGGGGTTCCAGCGCAACTCACTCACCGGCGCTACTCCTCGTATCCCTGAGGATGGTCACGATGCCACTCCCAGGCCGTGGCCACAATGGACTCCAGGTCGGGCAGCTTCGGCTGCCAACCCAGCTCGCGCTTGATCCGCGACGAATCCGCCACCAACCGGGGGGCGTCCCCAGGGCGTCGCGGCAGCATCCGGGTGGCGATGGGCCGTCCGGTGACGCGTCGCGCCACCTCGACCACTTCCTTCACCGAGAAACCGCGCCCGTTTCCCAAGTTGTAGACGCGCGATCCATCATCCAGGGCCTGGAGACAAGCGATATGTGCGTCCGCCAGGTCAGCGACGTGGATGTAGTCGCGCACGCAGGTGCCGTCCGGCGTAGGGTAGTCCGCCCCGAAGATGCCCACGCTGGCATTGTCCTCCAGGGCCGCTTTCAGCACCGCTGGGATCAGATGTGACTCGGGCCGGTGGTCCTCGCCCAGCCCGGCCCAAGCTCCGGCAGCATTGAAGTACCGCAGGGCGGCGTACCTCAGCCCAACGGTGGCGTCCAACCAGCGCAAGGCCTGCTCGATCATCAGCTTGGACTCACCATACGGGCTCCCCGGCCGAACGGTGTCGTCCTCACCGATCGGTTCGTCCGATGGGGCGAACAGGGCAGCCGTGGACGAGAATATGAAGCGCTTGACGCCGACCGCGGTGACAGCCTCGAGCAGGTTCAGGGCGTTGCGGACATTGTCACCCAAGTAGCGCATCGGCAGCCGCATGGACTCGCCGACCTGGGTGTTGGCCGCGAAGTGCATGACCGCCTGGACTTGTTCGCGCTCCAGTATAGCCGGAAGCGAGGCGCCGTCGCGGAGATCAGCCTGGATGAATCGAGCGCCATCGGAGAGAGCCTGCCGGTGACCGGCGCACAGGTTGTCGAGCACGACGACGTCAAAGCCTTGCTCCAGCAGGCGCGCCGTCACCACGCTGCCGATATAGCCCGCCCCGCCCGCGACGAGTACCCTCACTGAGTCGACCTCGCCGGCTCGGATTCCTCAAAGGTGTAGTAGATCAGGTAGCGCCCGTCCTCAAGAGTCACTGATCGGCGCCCGGTGAGCGCCGGCCGTGGCGGCTCGGCCCCGCCCACGTGGGAGGGCGGCTGTGCCGCCGTGAACTCGGCGTCGGGTTCGGAACTCATTCTTCCACCCTCTCGATGTGGGCGCCCAGGGCCCGCAGCTTTTCATCGATCCGCTCATAGCCGCGGTCGATCTGGACGATGTTGTGGATCGTGCTCGACCCTTGCGCGCACAGGGCCGCGCCCAGCAGGGCGACGCCGGCCCGAATGTCGGGGCTCTGCAGTACCTCCCCGTGAAGCTTCGACGGGCCCACCACCACAGCGCGGTGCGGGTCGCACAGAATGATGCTCGCCCCCATGGCGATGAGCCGATCCACGAAGAAAAGCCGGCTCTCGAACATCTTCTCCCAGATAAGGACGGTGCCCTGGCTCTGGGTGGCCACCAGCAGCGCCACGCTCATCATGTCGCTGGGGAAAGCGGGCCACACGCCGTCGTCCACCTTGGGGACGTTGCTGTCGTAGCTCGGCTGAATCTGCAGTTCCTGGTCCGATGGGACCAGCAGGTCGTCTCCGTCAACCACCGTGCGGACGCCGAGGCGCTCGAAGACCAAGCGTGTCATCCGCATGTGCTCCGGTGCGGCATCACGAATGCGCAGTTCGCCGCCGGTCACCGCCGCCAGCCCGATGAAGCTGCCCACCTCGGTATGGTCGGAGCTGAGCCGGCACTGCCCGCCCGAAAGGTCCTTCACTCCCTCAATGACGAGCACATTGCTTCCTACCCCACCGATGTGGGCGCCGAGCGAGTTGAGGAAGGTGCACAGGTCCTGGACGTGCGGCTCGCAGGCGGCGTTGCGCAGCACCGTTGTGCCTTCAGCCAGAACGGCCGCCATGATGGCGTTCTCCGTACCGGTGACGCTCGCCTCGTCCAGAAGGATGTCGGCGCCGCGCAGCCGGCGAGCAACCATCTCATAGCCGCCGTTGACGCTCACTTCCGCGCCCATAGCCTCGAAGGCGCGTATATGCGTCCCCACTCCGCGTCGGCCGATAGCACAGCCGCCGGGAATGGACACCGCCGTGCGGCCAAAGCGGGCCAGCATCGGTCCCGCGAACAGGATCGAGCCCCGGATCGCTCTTGCCGCCTGGCCGTCGAGCCGCGTCCGGTTCACCCCAGCCGCACACACCGTGACGGTGTGCGGGTCGTGCCGTTCCACCCGCGCTCCCACCTGCTCCAGCAGGTCCAGAACGGTACGAACGTCGATGATATCGGGCAGATTGCTGATAGTGATCGGCTTATCGGTGAGGAGCGTGGCGGCGAGGATGGGCTGGGCGGCGTTCTTGTTGCCGCTCGGCCTCACCTCGCCTCGCAACGGGTATCCACCATCTATGACCAGCTTGGCCATTAAAGCAGCCTCCCGGTGGGGGACGGTTAGGTCCGGAGCAGCCGCCGGACTAGCCGCATCGGATTGTCCCTGACGCCTGACCACGAGCCGGCCTCGGCGAGCACGCCTCACAGCCCCAGTGGCCATACTAGGCTTCACGGCCACTCGAGTCAAAGTCGGGGGCGTCGCGCTCCTTGATGGTGGTCGGCCACACCCTATAATGGCTCCCACGCGACACGGCCGCAACCCAGGCGGCCGGCGACTCACTTATGTCTAGGAGGATCCACATGAGACCAGGCCTCGAAGCGCTTGCGGACCTGGCGCGCCTGCGGAGCGGGATCCGTTCCCGCCGCTGGTCCTCGTATGACCGCACCGGCGGAAACGCCGACAACTGGCCTATCAAGGCCGGCGAGACGGTCGAACTCGGCGCCACCGGCTCGGCCGGGTGTGTGCGCCACATCTGGATGACCACCCGGGAGACGGACAACAACCTTCGCCGCCTCGTCCTCCGCGCCTACTGGGACGGCGAAGACACCCCGTCCGTCCTCTCCCCCGTCGGCGACTTCTTCGGCCTCGGCCATGCGAAGGCCACGTACTTCCAGTCGCTTCCGTTGCAGGCTTCGTACCTTGGCCTCAACTGCTGGTTCCCCATGCCCTTCGCCTCCGGCGCCCGCCTCACCGTGACAAATGACTCGGACCAGGACAGCTTCCTGTACTTCTACGTCGACTACCAGGAGTGGGACGAAGCGCCCGACGATCTCGGAAGGTTCCACGCCCACTGGCGCCGCCGCCTAGTGACCGACGAGTGCTCACCGCGCGGCCCAGACGCCCGCGGCAATATCGACCGCCTCAACCTTACCGGCGACGACAACTACACCGTGCTGGACGTGCAGGGCCGGGGACACTACGTCGGCTGCTGCCTCCACGTCGACACGGACGAGACGGGCTGGTGGGGCGAAGGCGACGACATGTTCTTCATCGACGGCGAGCCCTGGCCGCCACGCCTGCACGGCACCGGAACCGAGGACTACTTCTGCGGCGCCTGGAACTACAACCAACTAACGATCCCCTACTCGACGCCCTACTACGGCTACCACTTCAAGGGCAACGCCGACTACACCGGCAAGCACTCGCAGTACCGCTTCCACATCGAGGACCCCGTCTACTTCCAGCGCTCCCTCCGTTTGGCCATCGAGCACGGCCACGCCAACGACCGTCAGGGCGACTGGACCAGCACCGCCTACTGGTATCAGGTCGGCCGCCGGGATCCTCTGCCGGAACTCGGCTCTTTCGAGGACCGCATCCCCTACGCCTTCGGTGGACTGGAGCGCTGGCCGGGCAAGTCCCGTCGCGATCTTCCTCGCTAGTCGAGCGCCTCGCGCGGCCGGTCCCGGCTCGGGACCGGCCGCTCCCTTCTTCCAATGGAGGACCTCGCGTGCTGCAGCGCTTGTCGTCCCGTTTCCCCGCCTATGACCAGTTTGGCCCGCGCGTGCCCGCCTGGTGCGTCACCCCGGCCGTGGGCCGCGTCTTCCATCGCTTCTTCGACACCTCCCCGTTCAGCCCTTCGGGACGCTACCTGGCCCTCACCCGGCTACCCTTCGAGGATCGGCTTCCCCAGCCGGGCGATCCCGCTGAGGTGGTCATCGTCGACCTGCAGACGGGAGAGGAGCGCACGGTCGCCGAGACGCGGGGTTGGGACACCCAGTTGGGAGCGCAGTGCCAGTGGGGCGCCTCCGACCACGACCTCTTCTTCAACGATCAGGACACCACGGTCTGGAAGCCCTACGGCGTCCGCCTGAACCCAGCCACTGGCACGGTCCGGCATCTCGATGGCCCTGTCTACATGGTCTCGCCCGACGGAAAGCAGGCGCTTAGTCCCTGTCTGCTGCGCACCGGCGCCACGCAGGCCGGCTACGGTGTCCTTGCCCCCGCCGCCGTCGTACCCGTGAATCAGGGAGCGCCCGAAGACGACGGAGTGTTCATCGTCGACGCCGCCACTGGACAGAACCGTCTGCTGGTGTCACTGGCCCACATTGTGGAGGAGACGCGACCGCTGGACCCCACCATCTTCCGCGGTGGGTCGTACTACGGGGCACACGTCAAGTGGAACCCGCAGGGAACGCGCATTATGCTTGTTCTGCGTTGGCTTCCCGACGGCGGGGACACGGCGCGGATGGAGCGCATGGTGGTGACGATGGACGCCGACGGCGGCAACATCAACATCGCCATCCCCGCCCACCGCTGGAAGCCCGGTGGCCATCACCCCAACTGGTGTCCCGACGGCGAGACGGTTCTCATGAACTTGAACCTGCACCGTGATGGTCTGCGCTTCGTCACCGCCCGCTACGACGGCAGCAGCCTGGTAGACGCCGCGCCCGGCGTCATGGGCTCCGGCCACCCCACCATGCACCCCAACGGGCGGCACATCCTCACCGATGCCTACCCCAACGAGACCTTGGCCTTCGGCGACGGCACCGCGCCCATCCGGCTGGTGGATCGCTCGCAGAGCACCGAGAGCGCCCTGGTGCGCATACAGGTCGTGCCTCCCTTCGAAGGTCCCAAGAAGGAACTCCGGGTAGACCCGCACCCGGCTTGGGACCGTTCCTTCCTCCGGGTTGCCTTCAACGCCTGCCCCGACGGTACCCGGCGTGTCTACGTCGCCGACCTGTCGGACGTTGTGGGCTGAGCCGACCGGAGTGCCCGCCGCGGGCTATGGTGGGCGCTCTGCGTGCTACCTGGTCCAGTCGAGCACCACGCCCATCAGGCGGGTCCGATCCGCCCAGAGCTGCTGGAAGGCGGCCGGCCCCTCTTCCCCGGAGAACCGGTGCGTGATCAGACCGCCCACATACACCTCGCCGGCAGCGAGCAGATCCAGGAACAGCTCGCGGTCCCGCTGCATCGTCCACACGTTGTAGGGGGTCTCCACGGGCGTGTGAGTGCTGTTGTGTGCGCCGATGATGTGCAGACCGTTGGTGTGCACCTCGTCGTGGAAGTCGATCTCCGTCAGGCCGCGGGGCGAGCCCAGCAGGATGACCCGGCCCAGCCTCCGCGCCATCCGCGTAAGAGGGGCAATGACCGCCGGGTCGCCCGTGACCTCGAAGACAACGTCGGCCATCCGGCCCTTGGTGATGCGGCGCACATCGGGCTCGGCCCTGTCCGCCCCCATGCCAAGAACGTACGAGGCGCCGTGTGCTCTGGCGAACTCCAGTCGAGCGGGCGCGAGGTCGATGGAGATCACCGGCCAGGCGCCGCTCTTCCGCGCCAAGTCGGCGGTCAGCACGCCGACGAGTCCGGCCCCGCAGACTACCACGCTCTCGCCCAACTGCAGGCGGGCCAGCCGAACTCCGTTGAGGCAGATCACGCCCAAAGTGCAGAAAGTGGCGTCCTCGTCCGACACTCCATCGGGTACCGGTTGGACCAGAGTCTGCTTCTGGACGACTAGAGAGGCGTGCCCGCCGTGGCTGACCACCCGCCGGCCCACCTCCAGGCCGGTGACGCCCTCGCCCAGCGCCACCACCGTGCCCACGTTGCTGTACCCTGGACGCCACGGGTACCGGACATACTGCGCCCAGCGCGATCCGGGCCGCAGGTTGCCGCCGAAGGCAGAGAGCTCGGTCCCCGTGCTGATGAGGCTGCAGTGAGTGCGGATCAGGACCTCTTCCGGGCCCGGGTTGGGGAGCTCGCGCTCCTCCATGGCGACTTGCCTCGCGCCGGTGAACACCACTCCGCGTGCTATGGGCATCGCACTTCCCTCCGTGACCAGTCTCGTCAGTCCCACTCTGCTGCCATCGAGTGCTGGAGTCGTGCTAGACTATGCTTGAGCTGGCGCTCTTGCAGCAGGTTACCCAGGGGGAGCTGACATGGTCAAACACCGCCTCGCCGATTATCACGCCGTCCTGGCCATCGCCCGATCGATGGAGGTCGACCGCGAGGAGTACCTGGACCACATGACTTTCCAGGAGAACCGTCGCCCGCTGTTCACCGAGATCTTCGGGCCCCTGTTGGGTCTCAAAGAGGAGTGGGCGGCGCAGGGCGCAACGCCGGGCGAGATCGACATGTCGGCCTTCCGGTATCGTCGGCACATGGTCGGTGCCGTGCCCGTCGTCACCGGCTGGGCTCAACCCTTTGAGGAAGTGATCCTCGAGGAAGACGACGAGTTCGTCGTCGCACGCGACCACTACGGCCGGCGAGTCCGCCTCAGCAAGTTGGCTGCCACGCTCGCCCTGCCGATGGACCATCCGGTGCGCACCATGGATGACTGGCTGCGCGTGAAGCACCACTACGAGTTCAGCGAGGATCGCCTGGCCGGCGACTGGGAACGGGTAGCCCGGGAGCACCGCGCCGCCGGCCGCGTGGTCACCGTCCAGATCCCCGGCGGCTACAACGAGCCCCGCGAACTCATGGGCGAAGAGGCGCTCGCGCTGGCGTACTACGACCAGCCTGAGCTCGTGCACGACATCCTGCACACCATCGGTGAGACGGCCGTACAGGTCCTGGATCGAGTCACAAGGGTGGTCCCGGTCGACCAACTCGTGGTGCACGAGGACATGGCCGGACGGAGCGGCCCCCTCGCCGGGCCGAAGCAGGTGCGCGAGTTCATTGCCCCCTACTACCGGCGCGTGTGGGACATGCTGCAGGACCGGGGAGCACGTGTCTTCGGCCAGGACTCGGACGGCAACATGAACGCCGTGATCGACGAGTTCCTCGAAGCCGGCCTGAACCTGATGTACCCGATGGAACCGGCCGCCGGCATGGACATCGTTGCCCTGCGCCGGATCTACGGCAACCGGCTCGCCTTGATGGGCGGCATCGACAAGCACGTCCTTCGGGGCACCCGCGACGAGATCGTGGCCGAACTGGAGTACAAGATCCCGCCCCTGGTGCGGAGCGGCGGCTGCGTTCTTGGCCTGGACCACCGCATACCCAACGGCACGCCCTTGGCCAACTACCGCTTCTACATAGAGACAGCGTGGGAGATCATGGAACGCGAAGCCGCCCACCTCTAGGCAAGGCGGAGTGCGCTCGCGGGACTTGTGTGCAACATCGCCGGCCCCGCGAAGGAAGGCGCGGCACGAGGCAACGACTTGAGGGCTGGACGAGTCCGAGCCCTGGCAAGACCGAGTGAAGGGCGCTACGATATCGCCAGCATCGGTTCGGGAGGGATACCATGCGGGCAGGCATCAACGTCTGGACGTGGGGGATCAGCAGCCGGGAGCAGTTCGAGCAGGGCGTCAAGGAGGTGGCGGACATCGGCTATCGCGCCGTGGAGAACATCGCCTCCATAGTCGACCTGTATGAGGACGAGCCTCATGCCTTCGACGACCTCCTCGACAAGTACGGCGTCGACTTCGTCTGCGGCTACTTCCATCTTTCGGGGGACTTCACCAAGGACCTTGCCAACGCGGAGCGCTACCTCAAGTTTCTCCAGGGTCACGGCCCCAAGGTAATGAACCTGCAGGCCGGCCGCCGTGCCAAGGATGGCGTGACGGAGAAGGTGCTGGCGGAGACGGCTCGCCAGGCCGCCCTGTTGGGTGAGTTGGCCCAGCGCTACGGGATGCGCTTCTGCCTGCACCCGCACTACGCCACCAACGTTGAGCGCCGCAACGAGCTAGACTACCTCATGGAGCACGTCCCGGAGTCGGTGCTGGGCCTGACCATAGACACGGCCCACTGCGTTCTCGGGGGCATGGACCCCGTCGAGATTGCTCGCGTCTATGGCCCCCGCGTCGGCTACATGCACGTGAAAGACATCCAACCGATCACGCCGGAGGGGGCGCCCTGGTACAGCAGATTCCGCGAGATCGGGCGTGGAGTGATCAACTTCGTGGCGGTGGCGCAGGAACTGGAGAAGGCCGGCTACGAGGGCGTGCTCTGCGTCGAGCTGGACGGCCCCAGGGTGAGTGGCTACAAGAGCGCCGCCATCAGCTACGGCTACCTCAAGGACGAACTGGGGCTCTAGCGCCACCTCGTCTGTCCCACAGCGGCACAGTAGAAGGGCCTGTGGGCCGGACATGCGGCGGCGTCACACGTCATGCGACGGCTCGCGCAGCCTACTCTGCCCGGCGTAGAGGAACACGCCCCCTGGGCTCTAGGAGCCCAGGGGGTCAGTCGGTTGGCGCCTATCCATATCAGGAGAGGGAGTCTAGAGGCCTTCTAGGCTCGCGAACGTCGAGGCGGGGGCGTAAGCCAGGCCGATCAGGCTGGGGCCCGTGTGGGCTCCCAACACCAAGGAGATCGTTCCCGGCGCCAGCCACTCGCAATCGAACTGCTCGCTGACCAGGTCGCGGAGCATCTGGCTGCCTTCTGGGTTCTCGGCATGCGCTACCTGCGCGCGCAACTTGGTGCCCGGAGCGTGCTGTCGCGATACCAGGCTCACCAGTTTGCTCGCCGCTCCCCGGATGGCCCGCGCCTGCCCCACGTTGGCATAGGTGCCGCCGGCTTTCTCCACCAGGATCACGGGCTTGATGTTCAGGGCAGCGGCCAGCAGGCCCTTCATGTGGCTGATGCGCCCGCCGTGGATCAGGTACTTCAATTCCTGGAGGGTGAACATCGTGTCGGTGGCTGCCCTCACGCGGCCCACCAAGTCCAGCACCTCCTCGCGGGGCCAACCGGCATTGGCGGCGCGCGCCGCTGCACGCACCTGCCATCCCGAGGCCACCGACAGTGTCTTGGTGTCGATGATCGTGACGTGGGCTTCCGGCACCATCTCGGCCGCTGCCCTGGCCGAGTTGACCGTGCCGCTCAGACCGGAACTGATGTGAATCGAGAGGATGTCCGGATCCTCCGCCGCCAGGCGCCGGTAGAGGTCGGCAATGTCGCCCACCGCCGGCTGTGAAGTGATGGGAAGGCCGCCCGTCTCGGCCAGCAATCGGTAGAACTCCGACGTCTCGACGTCCAGGCCCTCGCGGTAGGTGCGGCCATGGAGGGTCACGACCAGCGGTACCGTATGGATATGAAGATCCGCCAGTTCTGCGGCACTCAGGCCAACATCGGTACCGCTATCGGCTACAATCTGCATCGCCGCCCCTTTACCACCATGTTAGCGTTCGGCTCGGAGCAGCATGCCCCTGGGTTGGGGGCAAGCTGCCCGCTATAGGTATAGTGTAATAACACCGAACTAGTCACATGGATGCGCCGGTCCATGGCCGCTCATTGATCAAGGTGCGGCAGCAGCTGCCCGCCCACGTTGTCCTCGGCCTCGAGTACCAACAGAAACCGGCTGCGCTGCCAGGTTGGATTGCACCAGGCGTGGGGAACACTCGCCTCAAATAGGAGCGCGTCGCCGGGACCGATGGCGTAGCTGCGGTCGCCCACAGCGTAGTCGATACGGCCTTCCAAGCCGAGCACCAACTCCTGGCCGCGATGCAGTATCTTCTCCGCCCCACTGCCCGCCCCGGGCTCGAGAGTGATGACCAGCGGTTCCACCCGCTGGTTGACCAGACCGCTCGCTAGGGTCTCCACCAACGCCTCGCCGGTACGCGTCTGCGTCCTTCCTACCGCCGGCGAGTAGACGACGCTCTGCTCATCCGGCTCCCCAAGAAAGTCCACGACCTTCACGGCCAGTGCCGTCGCCAGCCTGTGCAACGTCGAAACTGTAGGGGACGACTGCCCGCGTTCGATCAGTCGGATGGCGTTGGGCGAGACTCCGCTCTGTTCTGCCAAGAGGCGCTGGGATAGGCCCGCTCGCGTGCGGAACTGCCTCAGTCTGCCGCCGACATCAGGGAGGATAGCCTCTGTCACCGTTCCTCCTTGGCTCCAACTGGCCTATTCTACCACCATCTCCCGCCATGTTCGATGAGAACGCCGGACGCTGTAGCCACCAAACACTTGACACCACACCAGTTTTCTGGTACACTCTCTCTAAGTGATGCTCGCTGGTCCAATCCGGACCAGCGGCAAGGCCAAGGGAGGCACAATGAAAGTGGTAGTGACAGCGCAAGGCACGGACATAGACTCGCCGACCAGCCCGATATTCGGGCGATGTCCCGCGTTCGTTATCGTCGACAGCGAGACCATGGCGTCCGAGGGCGCAGCCAACGCAAGCGCCTCCGCCGGGGGAGGCGCCGGCATCCAGGCCGCCCAGTGGGTGGTCGACCAGGGGGCGGAAGCCGTGCTGAGCCACAACGTCGGCCCCAACGCCTTCGCTGTCCTCAGCGAGGCCGGCGTCCCCGTCTACCGCATCGAGGGCGGTACCGTTCGCGAGGCCGTGCAGGCCCTCAAAGACGGTAAGCTGCAGCAGGTCGATGGACCCAACGCGGCCTCGCACAGCGGCATGTCCCGCCGTTGAGGCCTTTGGAGCTCGCCGAAAGCGAGTCTGAATGAGGAGGAATGATATGGCCCGAGGAGCTGGCGGCGGTCGTGGCGCCGGCCGCGGAAGAGGCGCCGGCGGTGGCGGAGGTCGCATGGGCGGCCCCAAGGCCGCCGGACCGGTCGGAGAATGCGTCTGCCCCAACTGCGGCGAGCGCGTGACGCATCAGGCGGGTGTACCGTGCACGGAGCGCCAGTGCCCAAAGTGCGGCACTCGTATGGTCAGAGCGTAACAGAGTATGACAATAGCGGTAGCGAGCGGCAAAGGCGGCACCGGCAAGACGCTGGTTGCCACCGGCTTGGCCGACGTTCTCAGCGCTGAAAGCGACGCATCCGTCCTTCTCGTAGACTGCGATGTCGAGGAACCCAATGTCCTTCTCTTTCTTCATCCGGAGATCGAACGGGTCGAGGACGTACACCACCTTGTACCACAGGTCGATGCCGGCCTGTGTACACTATGCGGTCGCTGCGCCAAGGTCTGTGCCTTCCATGCCATAGCGGTCCTACCAACCAGGGTACTGACCTTCACCGACATGTGCCACGCCTGTGGCAGCTGCGCGCGGCAATGCCCCGAAGGAGCGATCACCGAGGTGCCGGAGTTGCTCGGCCGGCTGGAATTCGGACGCGCCGGCAACACCGGCTTCGCTCGAGGAGTCCTAGAGGTGGGGCAGGCCCTCGCCACTCCCGTGATTCGCGAGCTCAAGCGCCAGGCTGCCCCCGCTTCGGATCGTCCGGTCACGGTCATCTACGACGCGCCTCCAGGAAACGCCTGTTCCGTGGTTGAGACTCTGCAGGGCAGCGACTTCGCCCTCCTGGTCACGGAGCCGACGCCGTTCGGCTTGCACGATCTGAAGCTGGCGGTAGAGCTGGCGCGAGACGAGCTGGGGCTGCCGGTGGGAGTGGTGATCAATCGCTTCGGCCTGGGGGATGCCGGAGTGGAGGGATACTGCACTGCCGCCGGTGTCCCTGTTCTGGCGCGGATCCCATTTGATGTCGAGATCGCTCGCGCCTACTCCGATGGTCAGCTCTGGACACGCGCCCTGCCCAAGTACCGGCCGATGGTGATGTCCATTGCCCAAGCGGCCCTGGCAGCGACCGGGGCGGGATCATGAAAGAATGTGTTGTCCTTAGCGGCAAGGGCGGCACCGGCAAGACGAGCATCTTGGCCGCGCTCGCGCACCTAGCTTCCGATGAAAGACAGTTGGTCCTGGCCGACGCCGATGTCGACGCCGCCAACCTGGCGCTTCTCCTCGCCCCACGCGAGGTGGAAAGGCATGATTTCGTGGGCGGCCAGGTGGCGGAGATCGATCCCGACCTCTGCCGCAACTGCGACCTCTGCGTCGCCATCTGCCGCTTCGGCGCCATAGGCTACTGTGGCGACGCCATCGCC
The DNA here is from genome assembly GCA_040768685.1 of Anaerolineae bacterium. Classification (GTDB taxonomy): domain Bacteria; phylum Chloroflexota; class Anaerolineae; order DRVO01; family DRVO01; genus Ch71. The sequence continues at coordinate 867,405 of JAXGMM010000001.1, read as the reverse complement.
GTAGACCCCGTCCGCTGCGAAGGCTGCGCCGCCTGCTACTGGGCCTGTCCCTCGGGCGCCGTCGCGATGCGGAACCAAGTCTCCGGGCGGTGGTTCCGCTCCGAGACCGCCCTGGGGCCGCTCTTTCACGCCCGGCTTTTCCCCGGCCAGGAGAACTCCGGGAAGCTCGTTACTCAGGTGAAAATGACGGCCAGGATGGCCGCCGCCCAGACCAAGGCCGACCTGCTCCTGGTCGACGGCCCACCGGGCATCGGTTGCCCGGCCATCGCCGCCACGACCGGGGCGCAGATGGCGCTGCTGGTAGCTGAACCCACCGTGTCGGGCGTGCACGACCTGACCAGGATATTGGCCACCACCCGGCACTTCCGTGTTCCCGCCGCCGTATGCGTCAACAAGGCCGATATCAACCTGGCCAAGACCGACGAGATTAGGCAACTATGCGACCTAGAGCAGGTGCCTCTGCTAGGGCGGATTCCGTTTGATCGCACCATGGTGGAGACGCTCGTCCAACTCCAGCCGGTGACATCGGTCCCGGAGAGCCCTGCCGCCCTGGCCATCGCATCACTGTGGCGCGAACTGGAGCCCATGCTGCGCTAGGGTGGCCCCAACGAAACCGAGAGGCGGTGAAGTGATTGAGGTAATAGCCCAACGGTGCACCGGATGCGGAGCTTGTGTGACCGCATGCCCCGCCGGCGCCATAAGCATGATGGACGGCGTTGCGCACATCGAGTCGAAGCTGTGCCGTCTGTGCGAAGCCTGCCTCGACGCGTGCCCACGAGATGCCCTAGTGCTCACTGAGGAAGTGGCCCTCGCGCCTCCATCCACGCGAGCCCCGGTGGTACGGCAGTCGCCGGTCGAACCACCGACCAAGCGCACCAACTGGCTGACCAAAGCGGCGCCGGTGGCAGCAGCCTTCATCAGCTTCGTCGGGCGGGAGGTTTTGCCAATCGTGATCGATCGCCTAACCGCACCCACGGCGGCAGTCGGGACCGGCTCCAGCCTTCCGGCAATGAGATCGGGCGCGCCCAGGTCGTCTGTGGTAGTCCGCCGTCGCCACCGGCGCCGTGGTGGGCGTGCCTAGGCGAGAGGCTCCGCTGCAAGACCGAGGATGACTCATGAACACCAACAGACCTTCTAGGAGGAGTACCGAATGCGTATAGCCTTCTCCGCTGATAGCCCCGCCGACCTCGACGCCGGCATCCATCCCCACTTCGGCCGCTGCCCCTACTTCGTTCTGGTGGAGGTCGAAGCCGAAGCACCGACAGTCGTAAGCAGCATCCAAAACCCCTTCCACGCCCGCCATGAGCCCGGCCAGGTGCCGCACTTCGTTCATCAGCAGGGCGTCCAGGTGATGGTCACTGGCGGGATGGGCGGTCGCGCGGTGGGGATCTTCGAGCAGTTGGGCATAGAGCCGGTCACCGGCGCCACCGGCACCGTGCGTGAGGCGCTGGCCCGGTATCTCTCCGGCGACCTGTCGGGAGCCGGCTCGTGTGAGACGAGCGAGGCGCATGGGCACGGCACGGGCGGCTAGACCAAGCCACGCCCACAAAGAAGAGAGGGGCCGCAACGCAGCGACCCCTCTCTTATGTTGCCTCGTGCTGCGGGTTCTAGCCCTGGTCTTCTAGTTCGCGCAGGCGCGCCTGGATGTTCTCCAGCATCGAGCCCAAGGCTTCCTGCTGTGCCCGGAGCGACTCCACTTCCTGCTCCCGACTAGGCGCCATCGGGGGAACAACGCCCCAAGCAGGCTGGAAGCCAAGGCGGGCCCAGCCGGGCACGCCCGTAGCGTAGTACCAGTTGCGCCGGCCTCTGCCGCCGCCGCGACCGCCAAAGCCCATTCCGCAACCTCGGCCACCCACAGGATGGGCATGCCCGGGAGCTCCATACCCGGCGCAGTAACCCGCTGCGCGGCCCGTCATGGGGCCCATACCAGCGGGCCCTGTTCTATCACCTCTTGGCATATCGCACCTCCCAGTGCAGTCCTAAACCTAATCTACCAGCGTCCTCTTCCCTGACCGCCGCCCCGTCCACCTCGGCGACCTCGACCAAGACCACGCCCGAGCCGGCCGCTGAAGTTGGACCAAGCGGCGGCCAGGCGGCCACGCAGTCCAGCGTAGCCCACCGGCGCCTGGCCGGGCTGGTCCGGCAGCTGGACGCTGCAGTAGCCGCGCCCGCCTCCGGTCATCGGGCCGCCACCGGTGGGACCGGTTCCATCAAACCTAGGCATGTGCTTCACCTCCTTTCACAGCCTACACGTACTAGCCGGCGAATCACCCTTCTGTGTGAGTACGGTCATACTCCTGCAGGAACTGGTGCAGTATCCGGTCGGTCGCTCGGAGCTGCTCCACCCAGTTTTGCAGGAGCGCGTCGCCCGCCGGAGTGATGCGGTACACCCGGCGGGGCGGCCCAAGAGAGCCGTGGCTCTCCAGCTCGGAGACCACCATGCCATCGGCCTCCAACCCGGTGAGCGTGCGGTAGATCGTGCTGGCATCGACCGGGTACTGCCCGAAGCCAACGGTGGTCAGCCCACTTGCCAGGTCGTAGCCGTGGCTTGGGCCCCGCTGGAGAAGAAGGAGCAAGGCCGGCTGAACGAATCCTCGAATCTGACTCGGGCCCTCGCCCCGCCCTCCTCGCCATCTGCCCCTACCCCGCATTCCCGCCCTCCGTCACATGACCTATCGCTACTAGTGCGTCTCTACTTGCGTGGTGCATCTAGATAATAGCACCTAGTTGGGCCGATGTCAATACCCTGAACTTGATGTCCAGAGCCCTTCGATCCTCGGTGAGCACGCCGCCGTGCGGGCGGCCGCGGGGGCATTTGCTCCAATCTGATGGGCGAGGATGCCCATGATGATGCGCCTGCGGCCGAGAACCTAACCCTCCAATCCCCCTTCCCTAGGAAGCAAGGGGCCGAAAGCCCCTCTCCGCATCGGAGAGGGGTTGGGGTGAGGTTCTCAAAGGCACTCCGCCACCCAGCGGCAAAATGCCTAAGGGCGATGCCGCGCCCGCTCTTCCCTCGCAAGGAAGGGGGGCCGGAAGCCCCTCTCCGATGCGGAGAGGGGTTGGGGTGAGGTTCTTAAGGGCACTCCGCCACCCAGCGGCAAAACGCCTAAGGGCGATACCGCGCCCGCTCTTCCCTCGCAAGGAAGGGGGCCGGAAGCCCCTCTCCGATGCGGAGAGGGGTTGGGGTGAGGTTCTTAAGGGCACTCCGCCACCCAGCGGCAGAGTGCCTAAGGGCGATACCGCGCCCGCTCTTCCTGCAAGGAAGGGGGAGCCCCTCTCCGATGCGGAGAGGGGTTGGGGTGAGGTTTTAAGGGCACTCCGCCACCCAGCGGCAGAGTGCCTAAGGTCGACACCGCGCCCGCTCTACGCCGCACTGGGAGGAAGCGACGGAGCCGGCCCTGCTGGGAGGGCCGGCTCCGTCGGACACGGCTGGGGTGGCCTGCTGCCTAGTAGCGGCAGCGAGTAGCCTCGTCGTAAAGCGCCAGCAAGTTTTCCGTGCTCACGTCATCCTGGACGACGTTGTTGGGCGCCAAGATCAGCCCACCGCCGGCCCCGCAAGTCTCGAAACGCAACCGCACCTCGCGCCGGACGTCCTCGGGGGTGCCGTACGGCAGCGTCTGCTGCGCCGAGATGGTGGCGTGCAGCGTCAGCCGATCGCCGGCGACCCGCTTCACCCACGCCGGGTCCATGCACTCGGGCTGCACCGGGTCCAGAATGTCGAACCCGATCCCGGCGATGTCGGGCACGATCGCGGACACGTCGCCGTCGCTGTGGAAAAAGAAGCGCGTCTCCGGCACTTCCCTCCGCACGGCCTCGATCACGACCTGCAGCCGGGGCTTGAAGAAGCGCCGCCAGGTATCCGGGCTCATCATCATGCCCTGCTGGGCGGCGACGTCGCCGGCAAACGAGATTATGTCGACACCGCGCCTCGCCAACTGCAGCGATTCCTCCACCTTGAACTCATGCACACGGTCCAGCAGGCGGTCGACGAAGGCGGGATTGTCATAGAGATCCATCAGCAGCCGCTCGAAGCCCCGCAATTCCCAGGCGGACTTGAAGAAGTTGGTCTGCTCCACCAGGATCGGGTACTGTGACCGCCAGGCGGTAACCACCGAGGTCACGTTTTCGTAGCGCTCCTCGGCCGTGGGGTCGGGGAAGACGTAGCCGTCTGGGCTGTCCGCATCCTCTAGAGGGTGCTTCACGTACGAGAAGTAGTCGCCTCCGGCGGGCAGGTACTTCCAAGCCCCGATCTCGTCCTCGTAGATCGCTTCACCCCGCGAGATGGCCCACTGTTGCGACCCCGAGCCCAGCCCAGAGACCGTTGCCCCCGAGGGACAGGAACGTGCGCGGAAGTCGTGGCCGGGTTCGATGCCGGCTCGCACGATGTCTAGGCCCAGGTGACGACGGATGTCCTCGTCGTCGGTGGTGCCGAAGTGGCGGTACAGCCGATCCCACACTTCGGGGCGAAAGAACCCGTCGGCCGGCACCCGGTCCGGCTCTCGGTGCGCCACCGCGGTCAGCACCCGCTCGCGTGGACTCATACTCACTGGGGCTGCTCCTCTCGTCGTCGGTCTAGCGATACTTCTTCAGGAACTCGAGCGTCTCGCGGCCGGTCACGCTAATGGCAGCGCTGTCGGCGGCGCACGTCACGAACTGGAATCCCTTCTCCAGCCAGCGCTCACCGTGGATCCCGCCGGCGATGCCAGGGATCTTACCCGTCTTGCGGCAGGCGTCCAGGACCCGCATGATGGCGTCCTCGTGCTTCTGCCGACCGGACGCGGTGTCGACGTCCAGCGCCAGCGAGTTGGCGAGATCGGCGGGGCCGATCCACGTGCCGTCCACGCCGTCCGTGCTGAGGATGGTCTCCACGTTCTCCAGGGCCTCGGCAGTCTCGATCTGGACGGCGAGGAATAACTCATGATCGATCCAGGGCTCGTAGGGCGCCACCTGGTGGAACCCGGTGCCGAAACCGCCCTGAGAGCGGCCGCCGTAAGGCGGAAAGCGTGCGGCGAAGGCGGCTTTGTGGGCCAACTCGACGTTGTTGACCATCGGGATGACCAGACCCATGGCGCCTCGGTCCAGCAGGCTGCCGATGGCGAAGAACTCGTTCACCCGCACGCGCGCCATGGGGATGGCTGGGCCCAGACTGATGGAGCGAATGGCGGCAGTGGCCGTGTCCAGCGACCAGTTTCCGTGCTGGCAATCTATCAGCACGAAGTCCCAGCCCTGGAAGGTGTACAGCTCTCCGGCCATGGGGCTTCCCAGGCCGATGGCGGCTCCCAGTGCCGGCTTCCCAGCAAGCATCTTCTGCTTAGCGGTGTTCACCTTCATGTCCTCACTCCTCCCGTAGCGATCTGCGCAATACGCCACTGACCCGAGGGCAACGACGCCAGAGCCCCAGTTCCTTAGTCCGGCGGCTTTTCCGAGGAAGGCGTTCTGCTCGACCAGCACTCGCCGCACCTGCTTCACGGGTACGCCGTGCGGAGACACGCCCTCTCGCGCTGCCAACGATCAGTCCCTTGACGTTCTGCGGCAGCAGGCAGCCAAAGGGAACGTCATACCGGTCGTTGAGCCGCACCATCCCGCCCACCGGCTCCGATCTCCCTTGGCACACGGTCGCCGCCGAGGCCTCGCTGTCCCCCATTGATGCGAAAGCGTCCTAGGCCAGGTAGGGTAACGTCTCCGCTCCCTGAAGGATCACCGTCACGCGCGCCTGGGGGCCGTACTCCTCCAGGAGCCGATCCAGAGCGTCCTGCGCGCTGTCGTAGCAGGAGAAGCGCATCGATTCCGCCTCCTCGCGCGTCAGGCCTCCCGAGACCACGCCGAAGCGAATGCGTTCACCCATCCGCACCAGCGTCGCCGAACCGGAGGCGGCGATGGGCTCCGCCACCTCTCCCCGGCGGATGCGCTCCAGCAGCGGTTCGACCTCCGGGGCACCGATGTACTCCGGCAGCTCCGCATGTGGACCCACCCCTTCCGGGCAGGGGGTGACCAGCACCACCGTGCCGCCATCGGCCGCCGCCAGGTCGCCCGCCGTTATCGCCTTGGTCGCCTGCCAGAGGTCAAGGTCGGCCGGGTGGCTATCGACGATCACGATGTCCGTCCTGTCCGCAAACGGCGCCCCAATCACATCCAGCGCCAACTCGACCGCGCGTCGGTGCGACTGAATGAAGTGCCCAGCGGCCACCTTGTACACTTCGCCCTTGCCGGTAAGGATCAGGTTGAGGGTGAAGTCCAGCCCGACCTTGCCTGCCCACTTCTCTATTACCGCCCGCACCGGGCTGTTCACGTCGCCGAAGAGGTTGCGCGGCGTCGCTCCTTGCAGATAGTGCAGCGACCGCACGGTCCGTTCGCCGGCCACACCAGGGCAGATCATCTTACCGCCGCCGCCCCAGCCCGCCGCCGGGTGCGGCAGCACTGTGCCGATGCTGATCTTGAGGTCGGCCTCCATCACTCGCCGGTCCACGTATAGAGGCAGCCCATCCACCTCCCCGAGGTAGCGAAGCTTATCCTCCAGCCAAAACTCGGAGTTGACCACCTGATAGTGGGCCATGACCTCGGCTCCCACCTTGCGAGTCATCTCCGCATCGGTCATGGGCCGGTGGGTGCCCAGCGCCATCATGATCAGGATGTCGCTCCGCGCGATACCGGCCGACTCCAGTCGCTGGAGCACCGGCGGCAGCGCCAGCCAGGCAGGCGTCGGGCGGGTCACGTCATCGCATATCACTATGGCGCTCTTCCGTCCCCGGGCCAGATCGGCCAGCGCCGGCGTACCGATGGGACTGTCGAGAGCCGCCTCGATGTCCGTCACCGGGTTCGCGGCCGCCGCAACCGGCTGCGGCTCCAACGTCGCTGCCAGTCTATCCACGAGCACCGAAAGCTCCATGCCGGCCCCGCCATAGGGCAGCCGGATCGTCTTCACCTCAGCCATCGCTTCACACTCCTCCAACTCGGAATCTGGTTCCCTACTCGGCAGCAGGGACCTACGCTGCCTCGATCACCTCAAGCGTCTGCAACAGGCCTTCGATGTCAAGCAGCGGCCCTTGCCCGCCTCAGCGGGCGCACAGGAAGGACTCGTGGCTCGCTTCGCGACCTGCGACAAAAAAGCGGGAGGCCTGCAAACTCATGCACGCCGCCCAGTAATCTTTCGCATAGCACCCGCCGCATATCCCGGCTGGACTTCTTGGTGCGGACGGTGAACCCCGAGTAGAAGATCAGTCCCCGCCGCCTCACGTCGTCCGCCTCCGGCCGGTTGCGGTAGGCGGTCACTGCCCCAACGTCGGCAAAAGGTGCGCATCGTGTTCAGCCATCCGCCCACGGGCAAACTCCCCATGCTGCTCACGACGAGCCGGGTAGGCCTACTGTCTGGACACGACCGCACCGCTCGCCTTCTGCTTCGCAGCGCTCATGAGCGGTCATAGGCGGCTCACACCCACCGCTCAAGCAAAGCGATAGCCATCAGCATGTCGCGGGGAGCGTGGAAGGGGTCCTTCACCGGCACCGCCGCCGGCTTAGTAGAGGGTGAACCGTCGCGGTTGCGGATGTTGACCCACTCGCCGCCCGGCTCCTCCACCGGGAAGGTGCGGAAGGTGTAGTCGTGCACGCGCCGGTACCAGTCCGCCGCCCACTGCTCGCCAGTGTGGAAGTAGCTGAGCAGCAGGGCGTAGAGAGCCTCGGTATGCACCCAGTAGAACTTGCCGTCCCAATTGGCGTCGAGGTTGGCCAGCATCGGATGGCCGGCCTCGTCTGCCGGCACTCGGCCCTGCGGTGGGCCGCCCTCGCGGTGGACGAATTGCAGTAGCCCGCCGAACTCCTCGTCCCAGGCTAGCTCGCACGCCCGCTTCACTACCCTCGCCGCCTGCTCAATCCGCCGGCGGTCGCCCGCCTCCTCCGCCCAATGCATGACGAACCACATATCCTGGAACATGAGGCCGGGGTTGACGTAGGTGCCCAGCCTGGTCGGGCGCACTCGGTTGTCGGAGCCCAGCAACTCGATGATGACGTCGTCATCTTGGCGGTGGTGGTCCATCACCTCCGCCACCAACTCGCTCACCAGCACCCGCAGTTCACCCGTGTCTAGCCCCCCGAGCGCCTCCGCCGCTATGGCCAGCTCGCGCCCCGTATCCAGCATGAACATGGGCACTCCATGCGCCTTGTAGCCCGGCGGCGTCGGGTAGGGGTCGGTGCGGAACGCGCCCTGTCGATAGCGCCGGATCACCGACCAGTATAGGTCCCAGGCGAACTGAAACGATGGTCGGTGCCCGGACACCCGCGCGTACTCCGAAAGACCATAGACCACATAGAGGTCAGCGTAGGTGCTGGAGTCGTACGTCTCGCCCGGCCCGGCGGCGCGGGGCTTGCCCTCCCTGTCTAGCAGAATGGGCATTCCGCCCCGATCAAGGGTGAAAGCGACATTGCCGTTCGGGAGCAGGCAGTGTGCTTGGAGGAACGCCGCTCCCGAGCGAGACCATTCCAGGAACTGCCCCGCCCGGGGGTCAGTGGGGAATTGCGCCGCCAGCCGCGCCCAGAGCCACACGAACCGTCCCTGAGACCAGGGCAGCTTGTAGTAGTGCAGGAGCGTCCGGCCGTCGTTGGAGTAGCCGGTCACATAGGCGCCGTACTCGTGGTCGATCCCCCGGTCCATCCAGTAGGGCAGCATCTGCTCGAACAGATGACTTACATAGAAACGCCGCAGTCCCTCCGCGGAGAGGCCCAACCCGCTTGCCCACGACATCGCACTCACCTCGCACACTGTTCTCGGCCGCCTGCGCTCTACCCCACCCGCGCCCCGCGGCAGCTGCCGCCCCCGCCGGCAGGAGGCACATGAGACCCAGGTTCAGGTCGGGCCGCGCCATCTCAGCCAAAAGCCGCCGCCGCAAACAGCATCCACTGCACGCCAAGTCCGCGGCGAGCCTTATCCCAGCGCTCCGTCTGAGTCACGGCATCAACCCCGCGTGGGACAGCCGGCGTGGCCGCCGGCCGCCCCCTACGTCTCCTACTCCAGCGGCAGCGGGAGCGATACGGCGCTGCCCGTAGCAGCCGAGAGTAGCCCGGCCTCCAGGATCTCCTGAGTGTCTCGTCCTACCTCAGCGCTGCAGATACCCTCCACCGGGCGTCCCTGGCCAATGCAGCTCAGGAAGTAGGCGGAGGCGCTGCAACGGTCAGCCGGAAGGCGCGCCACATCCAGTGCCACGCCCATGTCATGCTCGCGGTCGGCCAAGAGCACACGCCCCTGCTTGCCCGGCTCGACCAGGAGAGTGCCCTCGGTGCCGTAGATCGCGGTCACGTAAGAGGTCAGGTGGCCGATCTGGCTCCAGGAAGCCTCTGCCAGCGCCATCGCCCGCGGCCACTGCATGGTGATGATGGCGTTGTCGTCCACTGTCACGTAGTCCTTCACCAGCCGGCCCACAGTGCCCGTAACCCGGCTCGGCTGGCCGAGGAGGTAGCGCGCTAGAGCGGATCCATAGGAGCAGTAGTCCATCAGCGCGCCGGCGCCGTTGCGGTCCGCGTCGTACAGCCACTCGTAGAAGAAAGGCGTGCAGCCCAGTTCCTTCGGGCCACAGTGGGCGGCGCGGTAACGGGCGCCGAAAAGGCGACCGATGCGGCCGCTCTGGGCGAGATTGAGGGCATGCTGGAAAGGCGCCCACCAGGCGAACGGCCAGTTCACCATCAGCTGCACCCCTGCCCGGCGCGTCGCTGCCAGCATGGCATCCGCGCCCGCCAGGTCAGCCGCCATCGGCTTCTCCACCAGGACGTGCAGCCCGCGGTCCGCCGCCATCTCCACCAGCTCCACCGAGCCGGCGTTGTCGGCGTACACATAGACCGCATCAAGTGCGGTGCTCTCCAGCATCTCCTCGTACGACTCGTAGGCGACGATGCCGAACTCGGCCCTCGCCTTCTCCACCAGCGGGGCGTTCGGGTCGGCCGCCGCCACCAGTTCGCCCAACTCAGATCCCTTGAGGTCGGCGGCCACGCTCCAGATGTGGTCGTGCGTCATCCCAAGGATACCGACTTTCAGCTTCGCCTTCATGCTTCCTCCCCGCCCTGTGACCGGGCGCTATGCGAAGAACGGGAACAGCCGGGGTAGGTTCTCGTCCGTCACCCGACCGCCGTATTCGCCGAACTCGAAGGACTCACAGTAGCGCACCTTTGTCCCTGCTTCGTCACCGTACAGGCGCTTGAGCAGTTCGCGGCAGCGATCCGCTTCCCTGGCCATGATCCCCAACCGCTGCGCCCCCATCCAGTCGCGCCGTGCCTGTGGCTCCTTCGGCAACTGATCGAGGAGCCCATGGTTGTAGGGTAGCCACTCGTAGTACTGGGACATGTGGCAGTTGAGCATGTCTATCTTGATCTCCGCCACCTCGTCGATGTCCACCGCCACGTCCGGGGTGTGCGGATAGGGCCGCTGGAAGCCATCGTTCCAGTAGGCGATCACCGGGTTGTACATCAGGTGCGGCGTTAGAGCCTGAACGTTGGGGATGGTCACGGTGTAGGCCGCGTCCTGCACTAACTGAGAGGTGTAGCGGTGATCGGGGTGGTAGTCGTTGGGCCGGTTCGTCACCACCAGGTCCGGCGCGAACTCCCGTATGATCCTAACCACCAGCCGGCGGTTCTCCAAGGTCGGCATCAACTCGGCGTCGTGGAGATCGAGCACCTGGTACTCGATCCCTGCCAGCTTCGCCACTGCCTGCGCTTCCTGCAGCCGCCGCTGTGCCAGTGGACCGCCGCCCTCCTGGTAGTGCCCGCCGTCCCCGTTGGTCAGGGAGACGAACTTCACCCGGTGCCCGAGGCGAACGTACTTCAGGGCGCAGCCGCCGAACCGGTAGTCGCAATCATCCGGGTGCGCCCCAATGGCCAGCACCCGCAACTGATCGGACATCGACCCTCCTTGCTCCTATGCTCTGGATCTGCGAACCGGATCCGTCGTCAGTCCTATATCACGTGGTCACGAGTCACTGGCTACCCAATCAGCGCGTCCATCGCCGCCGAGATGTCGAAGGGCGTGCGCTCCGGGAAGTGCGTGTACGCTCCCACCTCCGCCACCAGGTAGCCGCTGTACGCCATGCCGCGGAGTTCGGCCATTACCGCCGGCCAGTTGACGTCTCCCTGCAAGAGCATGACTCCCGCCTGGCCGCGCGGCCCCGCCTTGACGTCCTTGAGGTGCACCTGGCGCAGCACCGGCGCCAGGACGCGCAGCCACTGTTCCGGCCAGCCCAGTCCCAGATGCAGCAGGTTGCCCACGTCGAAGTAGGCCCGCACGTAGTCGCTCTCCGCCGCCAGGATGAAGTCGCGCATCTCCAGCGGACTCTGCAAGAATCGGTTGCCCACGTTCTCCACGCAGATATGGACGCCAAGTTCCTCGGCGCGCGGCGCCGCTTGCCGGATCGCCCTCAGCGCGCGGTCGTACGCGATATCGTAAGGGATGTCCTCAGCCACCCGACCGGCAACGTAGAGCAGCGTGTCGATCCCCAGCCCGTTGGCGATCTCCAGCATCCGCTCGAGCGCCCGCACCCCCTGCTCCCACACCGCCTGGTCGGGACTGGTGACGGGGAACTGGTCCGTGAAGGGGCTGCCGAACATCGAGCACACTTCCAGCCCCCGGGACTTGACCCTCTTCACGATGGCTCGGAGGTCGTCTCCCGTGCTGTCCGCATGCAGCTCGCCCACACCCGGCCGGTCCACGATCAGCTCGTAGCCCGCAAAGCCGGCCTGCTGCGCCAGGTCAAGGCGCGCGTCCAGAAACATGTCGCGGGGAAAACATGAATGGCAGATACCCTTCTTCATCTCTCACCCTCCTCGATGCCGCGTCCAGAAGCTCAATGCCGCCTGCAGCTTAGCGCAACTGCATCGGCCCTACCATCGGCCACAACAGCAAGGCCAGGTCCTCGGTGGACCTGGCTTGGCGCAGACTCGGCAGCCGTGGCGGCCAGAGTGGGACGCTTGCCCTATGCGAGCGGCTCCACCGCCGGCTCTTCCACCAACCAGCGCCGCATGAAGGCGATGCCCGCCTCGGCGTCGATCTCGTGCCCGCCTTCGTGGAGGTCGAGTTCGATACGCTCGGCCACTCCCAGCTCGCGGTAGTGAGCCGCCGCCCGCTCGAACTCCTCCGCCGCCAGCGGCCACCAGGCGATGCCGTCCGCCTTGCCCATCTGCACCTGCAGCGGTCGCGGGCAGATCAGGGAGGCCAGGTCGCTGTCACCGAACTCGCGCAGCCAACCCGACACGAAGATGTGCTCCTCACCCAGCGGCAGGTAGCATGAGTACCGGGGATCCTCGACAGCCATCTTGTGCTGCCGGCTGTTGAAGTAGGCGGTGACGATGCCGGCGCGCAGGCGCGGCTCCAGGGGCAGCGTGAACAGGGTGTAGTAGCCGCCCAAGCTGATTCCCCACATCCCCATGCGCCCGCTATCGACTTCAGCGCGGGTGCAGACGTAGTCCAGCAGCCTCGACGTGCGGGCGATCTCCAGCCCGGCGAGGTTGCCGCCCAGCATCAGGCAGAGCCGCTGCAGCCGTGCACGCGGCTCCGGATCGGTCACGTTGAGCGGAGCGAGCACGGCGAACCCGGCCTCCGCCAGGCGCCGGCCATAGGCCTTGTAGATGTTGGAGGGGTCGTCGAACCCGAAGACCCTCTCCGGCGAACTCCCCAGGCCGTGCTGGGCCAACACCAGCGGGTAGGGCGGCCGGCCGCCTTTGGGCAGGGCCAGCACCGCCCTCGCCCGGTAGTGCCCCAGGAAGGGAAGTGTGACCCACTCGGCGCGGAACGAGTCCGACTCCAGGAAGGGAGCGCTATCGGCCGCCAAAGGCGCCGCCGAGCGGTCGAACCGGCCCAGGGCCTGCTGCCAGCGCTCGCGGTTCGGTTGCACCGACTTAAGGAAGGCCTCAACTGACCGGTAGTCGCGTCGCCACAGTTGTTCGCGACGCGCCGGCATGGCCAGTGCCTGCTCACGCAGGTAGTCTTCGATCTCCACTCTCAGGAGGTGCTGCCGGTCGTCGACCGCTCGCTTTACCTCCGCCGCCTCCATCTCATCTACCGCCGGCCAGATATCGCGCATTGACGCCTCACTCCCTTTCCAGTGACCGCACTACCGCCCGCGCCCACGCGGAAGCCTTCTCGGGCTGCCCCGGTTTGAGCCGCCAGCGAAAGAGCCCGGACACATAGAAGCCTTGGGGCGACACCGCCGGCTCCCATCCCTTGCCGGAGAGGTCCAGGGCGATCGCCTCCGCGGCGAAGCGGCCCAACCTAGCGATCATCGGCCAGGTCAGCCTGGTGTCGAAAGCCGCCACCCGTCCCCCTCTACGCGGCGGCCCAATCCGAGCCAGGAGGCCCCGCATCGCCTCCGTCGGCAAGCCGCCATGCGTTGGAGACCCGATGACCAGCAAGTCCACTCCCGCTAGCTCCTCAAGGGCCACCGCGCCGGGGGCCAGCGCGACTACCCCGCCGGGGAGTGCTCCCGCGATGGCCTCCGCGATGGCGCGGGTGTTCCCATGAACGGTGTCGTAGACCACCATCGCCTTCATCTCTTGCCTCCACATTGCCCGCTTCCGGCGCCAGCGTGCAGATCAAGCCTCACCAACCATCGTCACCCGTCGACAAGTCAGGGCCGCCTCCCTGTCCGGGCAGGCGATGCGGTTCGCGCGCGGAGAGGCAGCGTCGGGAACGAGGCCCGACCTGCCTTCCTCAAGTCCACCCAGCCACGTACTGCCGAGACGGTCGGGCCGAGGTCGCCCGCCACCAGTACCTTCGCGCCCGCCTCGGTCAGGACCGCCAGGCTCCTGCCGGACCGCAGGCCGGTCTGCCCCTGCGTCCGTATCACACCCGGCCGGCGGTCCGAGCCGGTGATCTCGAGGGTCCTTCCCACCAAGCCGGTCACTTCGCCACCGTGGTCTCGCCTCCGGCGATGGCTACCCTCGGTCCATGGACCCCACCCCGAAGACGCCTAGAGCCCCAGGAGCTTCACGGCGTTACCTCCGGCCACCTTCGCGAACACCACCTCGCTGATCCTGCCTTCGGCCCTCCATGTCTCTAGTAGATCGACCATGGGGAAAGCCATGTCGGCTAAGCAGATGTCGGTCCCGAAGAGCAGACGGTCCTGGAACTCGGTAAGGAACCGCGCCCCATAGTCGGGATCCGCCGAGAGCGCGTGCCAAGGGTTGGCATCCGACAGGTCGCCGTAGAGGTTAGGGAACCGGCGCATCATCCGAGGGACAGCACCTTCCTCCCGGATGGGCGCGGAGAACCAGCGCATCACCCGTTTGCCCGGCGCCGGCCGAATCTCCACCGGGCCTATCTCCGCCCAGAACACCGGCCCATGCCCGAGAATCACCAGGTCCGGGAAGCGTTGGAGCGTGCGCTGCAACTGCGGCAGGCCGGGATCGTCGTACAGTCCGAAGTCCCCACCGAGGCGATCCGTTCCGTCGTAGATCACCGGGAACCCCACGTTCGCGGCGTGCCGAAAGAGGTTCTGCACCAAGGGATCGCCCACCGCCAGGTTGGGCATCACCTCGCCTAGACCGCGGCAGCCTCGCTCACGGTAGTAGCGCATCAGGTCGCCGAGAGGCGCATCGGGGGCGCTCGTGAGCGCTCGCGGATCGATATTGCAGAAGGGGACGAAGCGATCCGGGTGGCGCTCCACCATCTCCAGGATCTCCTCGTTCGTCTGCGGCAGGTACACCTCCGGGCTGACGATCGGAAGAAGCACCCCCTTCTCTATGCCGACTGCATCATAGCGTGCCAGCACTTCCTCGCCGGTGGCGAACCGCACCGGCCAGGGCGCCGCCCGTCGGTAGGCATGGGCGTGGATGTCGATGAACAAGTGGCCCTCCGATCGCGCCCGTCTAGGCTGGTAGAAGCCAGGCGCTATGCGAACCGCGGTCTCTACCCCTTCACCCCGCTGAAGACGATCCCCTGAATGAAGATGCGCTGAGCGAAGAAGAACAGCAGAATGCAGGGCAACACCGTCACCAACGAGGCCGCCATCAGCAAGTCGTAGCGGGTCGCGCGGAAAGCGTTGAAGCTCTGCAGGCCCAGGGCGATCGTGTAGTTGCTCTGGTGGTGGAGGTAGATAAGAGGGTTGAAGAAGTCGTTGTAGGCCCACATGAAGTGGAAGATCGCCAGCGTCGCGATGGCCGGCTTGGCCAGGGGCAGCAGTATGCGAAACAGGATGCCAAGGGCGCCGCAACCGTCGATCTTCGCCGCATCGTCCAGTTCCAGCGGGATGGTCATGAAATACTGCCGCAACAGGAAGACGTCGTAGGCGCCGGCGAAGAAGGACGGAATGATCAGCGGCTTGAGCGTGTCCACCCACCCCAGCTTGCTGAACAGGATGTAGGTCGGGATCAGAGTGACCTGGTGCGGAAGCATGGTGGTCGAGAGGAGCACCAGGAACAGGAAGCCCAGGCCCGGCGCCCGGAATCGCGAGAACCCGTAGGCCACCAGCGACGTCGATATCAGCATCCCCAGCATTGAGCCGAACACGACCTTGGCCGTGTTCAAGGCGTAGGTGCCGAAGGGCACCACTGTCAGCGCCTCGACGTAGTTCTCCCACCGGAGTCGCGTCTGGTAGACCGGCTCCGCCGAGTTCACGTTCGCCTCGATCGTCTCCTCGGGCGCTGCCGGATCGGCATAGGTGCCCACCCGGCCGTCCTTGGCAATCATCGCCAGCGAGCGCACCTGACCGTCGATATCCACCGTGAACAACGGATAACGTTCGCCCGCGATCTCCGCCTGGGCTTGCTCGCGCGGAATCCACACGGGCGGGAAGAGACCGATCTGTGCCAAGGGCTTGAGCGACGAGGAGAACATCCACACCAGCGGGAACACCATGGCCACGGCGCCGATAGCCAGCGTCAGCAGCGCCGCGATCTTTCCGAGATTCCCCGACCGCGCCAGCCAGCGACGTCGGGTCGGCGGTCGCCGCACATCCGTGCCCGCAGCCATCAGCTTCTCCCCGCCTTAAGCTGACCCTCGTAGTAGACCCAGGCGGTGGAACTCCGGAATATGAGTAACGTAAGAGCCAGGATGATCACGAAAAGCACCCACGCCAGCGCAGCAGCGTAGCCCATCTTGAAGTAGCGGAAGGCGTTGTTGTAGAGGTGCAGGTTGAAGAAGAGGGTGGCATTGTTCGGCCCACCGCCGGTCATCACGTAAGCGTTGGTGAAGTACTGGAAGGTGCCGATGGTGCCCATGACCAGGTTGAAGAAGATCACCGGCGAGATCATGGGTAGGGTGACGTAGAGCAGACGGTGCAGGGCGTTGGCTCCGTCCACCTTGGCGGCGTCGTACAGCGCGGTCGGCACTCCCTGCAGGGCCGCCAGGTACAGCACCATGCCCCCTCCCGCCGCCCAAAGGCTCATGAGCGCCAGCGAGGGCAACGCCCACCTCGGGTCTGCCAGCCACCCCGGTCCCTTGACTCCCACCAGGCTCAGGGCCCAGTTGACGATGCCGAACCGAGGGTTGAGAACGTACTGCCAGAGCACAGCAACGGCGACGCCCGAGATCACGGACGGCAGATAGTAAACGGCCCGCCAGACCGACAACCCCGGTAAGCTCAGGTTGAGGAGCAAAGCCACCGCGAGGCCGACGACAAGACCCGGCAGGAGTGAGAGCGCCGCATACACAAACGTGACCTTGAGCGACTGCCAGAACAGCGGATCGCGGGCGAAAGCGGTGGCGTAGTTGCTCGTCCCTCGCCAGACGATCGGGCTCACGACGTTGTAGTCGGTGAAGGACAGAACGAGGGACACCAGCATGGGGCCCGCGGTCAGTACCAGAAACCCGACCAGCCAGGGACTGATCAGGGCGTAGGCGGTGAAGGCTTCCCGGCGGGCCGAGGTGCGCGCAGCGGTAGAGTGTGCCATCGGAAAGGCGAAGCTCCTTTGGGCGAGAGGGTGGCCGGCAAGGCAGGAGGGGCTCCGTCGCGGAGCCCCTCGCCGAATGACCCGCTACGACTGCTGGGCCCAGTGCTCGTCCAGGTAGCCCTGGACCGTCGCCTGCACCTCGTCCAGCACCACCTGGGCGCTCTTCTCGTCTCCCGTGACGATCCGATCGAGGCCCGCGTAGTAGGCGTCCCAGACCTCCCCGTAGCGCGGCAGGTAGGTCTCGTGGTTCGGGACGTCGATTGAGCCGAGCGAATCGAAGAGCACTTGCATGTCGAGATTGGGGAACTTGGAGGCCATCTCCTCCATGTACCGCTCCTGCAAGGAGGCTCGCGGCGGCAAAGCTCCCCACGTCAGGTTCAGCCGAATCATCTGATCCGGCTCCATCATCCACTTGGCCACTTCCCACGCCGCATCCAGGTCAGCGAATTGGTTGCAGATAAGGAACCCATCCACGTCGCACTGGGCCACGCGCTTGCCGGCCGGGCCAAAGGGTATGGCGGCGACGTTCCAGCGGAATGGCAGCTCGGCGAACTCGCCCATCATCCAGGAATGGCACTGATCGATCCCCAGCTTGCCGCTGTCAAAGCCGGGGGCGGCCGCCGCCGACTGCTGCGCGGAAGGCATGATGTACCACTTCCAGATCGCGTCGCTCACCCACTGGAGCCGGTCCACCCAGGCCTGCTGATTGAAGTAGAGCGTGCGGAAGTCGTCGCTCCAGCCCATGTTCTCCGCGCCCCAGCTCTGGGCCAGGGCATTGATTGAGACGCCGCACTGCAGTTCGTCGTAACCCCACTGGCTCTGGTCCTCGGGGCTGAAGCCTTCCTGGGTGGAACTGAGGTCGCTGCCATCCAGGCTGAGCTTCTGCGCCATCTCCACCATGCCATCGTAGTTCCAGTCGGAGACGGCCCAATCATGGGTAGGGTAGTCCACCTCCGCCTGATCGAAGAGGTCCTCGTTGTAGTAGAGAAAGCTGGGGTAGACGCCCATCACAACGCCGTAGGTGATGCCGCCGTACTTGCCGATCTCGGGGATCAGGTCGCCGAAATCGCTGAGGTCGTACTGGTCGCGCTCCAGGTAGGGGCCGATGTCGAGGTTGGTGTCCTGAAACCGGCCCGCCTGCTCCACGCCGGAGGGCATGTTGATCGCCGGCGGCGTGCCGGCCGCCATCATAGCCGCCCACTTTGTGCGGCTCTCATCATGCGGCACGTACATGTGCTCGACCTTGATGTCGGTCCCGGAAGCGTTCCACTCGGCCGCGAGGCCGTTCTGGACCTCCTGCTGCTCGGGAGCGGTGCCGGTACCCATTCCTACGAAGATGGTCACTACCGGTCTCTCGGCGCCAGCCGCCGCCGGTTGCGTGGTCACCGCGGGAATGGCTGCCGCCTCGGGCGCCGGCGTGGCCTGGGCACAGGCGGCGGTGATTGTGCCGGCGAATGCCAGTCCCGATAGCTGCAAGACACGGCGTCGAGTCAACGTCGTCCTATTCATGTCGTACCTCCCTGCTGCTCATGAGCGTCGCACGATCCTAGGGTCCAAGTGATCCGTGAAGCTGACGGCCCTGCCGCCCGATGACCACCTCCTCCAGCGCGCCCCTGGCACCCTCTCTGGTGGCTGGAGTATTGCCTGCTGTGGTCGCCGTGTCAACCGCCCTTGACCGGCGTGCGATATGGTCTACCATGGAGATTGGACCGGCATGTGGAGCGCGTGCGCCGCTTTCGGCCGAGCCACGGCTAGGCGAAGGAGCAGAATAATGAGCAAGTTGGCCCTCAATGGCGGCACCCCGGTTAGGACTGCCCCGTTCCCCGAGCGCCCTGTCTACGGCGACACCGAACTTGAGTCGCTGAAGGAAGCGCTGCACAGCCGCCGCTGGACCAGCGCCCCTTACATCTTCCGCGGAGATCCGTCGCTCTCCCGCGTACACACTCTGGGTGAACGCTTCGCCGCCTACCACGACTGCCGCTTCGGCGTGCCTGTCGGCAGCGGCACCGACTCCCTGCAGTTGGCGTATGCCGCCGCCGGCCTTGGCCCGGGAGACGAGGCCATCATGCCGCCCAACACGTTCATCGCCACCGCCACCCCCGCCCTCAACCTCGGCGCAGTCCCCGTCTTCGTGGATGTGGACCCGGAGACGCTTTGCCTCGACCCGGACGCCGTAGAGGCGGCCGTCACCGACCGAACTCGCCTCATCGTTCCCCTCCACCTAGGCGGCTACCCAGCCGACATGGACCGCATCATGGACATCGCCGCGCGACGCGGCCTGAAGGTAGTGGCCGATGCCTGCCACGCCGCCGGCACCGAGTGGCGCGGCCGCAAGGTCGCCGGCCTCTCCGATCTGGCTTGCTTCAGCTTCCAGCAGGATAAGCAGATCACCAGCGGTGAGGGCGGGATTGCCATCACCGACGACGAGACCCTCTACGAGCAGTGCTACATGCTGCAAAACGACGGGCGCGGTCTTCGCGACGAGGGCAGTCAGTTCGTCGTTCAGGGCTGGAACTTCCGGATGAGCGAGTTCCAGGCGGCCGTGCTCCTGGCCCAGATGGAGCGCATGCCGGATCTGATTCGGCACAAGAACCGTAATGCCGGCGTCTTGGCGGCCGGCCTAGCTGAGATCGGCGGCCTCGGCTGGCCCAAGCCCGACGACCGCATCGGCCTCCAGAGCCTGGTGTATCCCCGCCTCCGCTACCATCGGGACGCCTTCGATGACCTCCCGGCAGCCTCCTTCGCTGCCGCCCTTTGCGCCGAAGGCATACCCTGTGGCGCCGGCAGCGGCTGGCTTCTCTATCAGCACCCGCTCTTTGTCGAGTCTCAGACGCGCTTCCGCTTCGAACAGTCCAAGGGCATCGACTACACCAAGGTGCACTGTCCGAACGCCGAGAGCGCCGGCGGGCGCTGGATATTGATCCCCCAGGAAGTCTTGCTGGCAGACGAATCCGCCATGGGAGACATCGTCGAGGCGGTAGCGAAGGTCAAGGCTCACCGCGGCGAGATCGCCTAACTCGGTGAAGCCGCGGCGCCGCGTGGGATGCCCTTAGCGGCGCCGCGGCCTCCGCCTACCGATTCGGCACCCGGAAGCCGCGATCTTCCAGGGGCAGCTTCACCGGCCCTCCCGCCAGGTGAGACGCGAAGCAGGTGAATCCCAGCTCCAGCGCCGCCGCCCCGTCACGCCCTGTGGAAACGAGCGGCGCGCCGCGCGTCACTGCGGCGTTCACCTCGCTCAAGAGCCTCTGCTTCGGACTCAAGCCGTCGGGTTGCACCCCTATTGGCTCCGCCCTCAGACGGAACGGGGTACCGCCGGATCACCGAGCCGTGGAGCGACATCCTGCGATCGCCGGCGATCGATCCCTCCACGGCATGTACTCTGGGCCCGGGCGGCTCAGACCAGGAGCGCTGCGCGGCCGATCATCCCAAGGCGTTGCCGTCCGCACGGCGTGCGTACATTGTGCGCTCACCGTTAGAAACTGAGTCGGGCAGTCGCGGACTGCCTGCCGGATACCCGCGCGATTTGCCGCCCCAAACCCCTTGACGCCGTCCGCTGCACCGACTATACTGACACTACGGTTGCGAACTTGCGAGGATCATGCTCCTTATGTCTCCGCGACAGCGGATCCCCACTATACAGCGCAACGCCGTACTCTCCGCTATCCGTGAGCTCGGTCCCATTTCCCGCGCCGACCTCGCCCGAACGCTGCGCATCCGGCCGTCGTCAGTGACCAACCTAGCGCGTGAGCTTATGGCCGAGGGACTGATCCACGAGATCGGGCCGGGCTACAGCAGCAGCGGCCGTCCCCCCGTCCTGCTCGACATCGCGCGTACGGGCAACTACTCCATCGGCCTGGTCATTGAGGCGAGCGGTCTCACCGCCGGGGTAGTGCAGTGGGATGGAACAATCGTTTCCCGGTCGCCCGTCTGCCCTGTCCGCCCCAGCATCCCCCCCGCGGAACTGGAGCAGTTGGCCATCGAGCTGGCAGAGAACGTGCTCCACGACTCCTGCGTCCCTCTTGACCGAGTGCATGGCATTAGCGTGGGAGTCTCGGCTCATGTAGACACCGCCGCGAATGAGGCCGTCTTCAGCAGCACGTTCTCGAATATCCGCCGCTTCCGTTTCGACGGTCTGGTCGAGCGCTTTGGGAAGCCCGTTTTCCTCGAGGATGTCGCTTACCTGATGGCTCTCGGCGAACGCTGGTTTGTCTATCCCAATGACCGGCGAACCCTCGTTTTTCTGTTGGTGAGCCAAGGCACTTGTGGAGCTGTGCTCGCTCCGGCGGGCGACCCCGAGTTCCCCCGCTTCGCCGCCGAGTTCGGGCATATGGTGCTGGACACCAACGGTCCCCTCTGCGGCTGCGGCAAGAGGGGCTGCCTAGAGGCCGTGCTTTCTGAGGTCGCTTTGCTCGCCACATCCCAGCGGCTGCTTTCCACACCTCAGAACGGGACCGTTACGCTTGCCTCCGTGGCTCGCCTGGTTGAGGAGGGCAACACAGTAGCGGCGGGGGTGGTCTCCGCGGCGGCCGATCATCTCGGGCTGGCAGTGGCGAACATCGCCAGCGTCTTTGCGCCGGCCCTGATCGTCGTCGCGGGTCCGGTGCTCGATGTCTGGGGACGCTGGCTCCTTCCCGAGGGCAGAGCCGCAGCCCATCGCCACCTACTGGACTCGCTTCGCGATCGAGTGGAGATACTCCCGTCACGACTGGGCGCCGACGCCGCCCTGATCGGATGTGCCGCCCGCGCCCTGGACGCGGTGTTCTCGGCGTCGTAGCCCTAGCACCCGCGTCTCCGGGGGCGCCACTGATTGGTATCGACCGCAAATGCGGTGGACTCTCTGCGCTGGCGATAGACTGGCGGCACTGCCGCCGCTACAGTAAGCGCTATCACTTCCAAGGGAGGTTGTGTCGTGGCTCAATACCTGGACGACAATGTCGGCGGCATTACCGGAGGATACGCGTTAAACGACGGCGTCAACGTGAAGGTGCCCTATTCCTTCATGGGCTCCATCTTCGACGAGGACGAAGAGCAGGCCATTCTTCGCGTCCTGCGCCAGGACTCACTAACCGCTGGGCCGCAGGTAGCCTCGTTCCAGAAGGAGTTCGCCAGCGAGTGGGGCGTCAAGCATGCCTTCGCCACCACTAGCTGCACCACCGCCATGCACGTCGCCACTCAGGCCCTCGGCATCGGCGCCGGTGACGAGGTCATCGTCACCCCCAACACCTTCGTCGCCACCTCCTTGGCGATCCTCAAGGAGGGCGGCATCCCGATCTACGCCGATATCGATCCTCGGACCTTCAACATCGATCCGGCGGAAGTTGCCAAGAAAGTCACGCCCAAGACCAAGGCCATTTACGTCGTCCACTTCGGCGGCCAGATGGTCGACATGGACCCGATCATGGAGATCGCCCAGGCGCACGGCCTAGCCGTCCTGGAGGACTGCGCCCACGCCCACGGCTCCATGTACAAGGGCTGCAAGGCGGGCACCATCGGCGACGTGGGCTGCTGGAGCTTCCACTCGCTGAAGAACATGGCGCTTGGTGAAGGCGGGATGATCACCACCAACCGCGACGACCTGGTGCCGCGCATCGAGCTGCTCCGCAACATGAACATCAAGTCCTGGGAGAACCAGAAGTACTACTGGTTGCCCTCCCACTTCGACGTGATCGACGTGGATGGCAAGTGGGGCGTCAACTACCGCATGAACGAGTTCCAGGCCGCCATCGGCCGCGCCCAGTTGCGCAAGCTCCCCATGCTGGTGGAAAAGCGGCGGCACGTTGGCCAGTACATCAACGCCGGCCTACAGGGCATAAAAGGAATCTCGCCGGTATACGAGGACCCCAACTGCTTCCACTCCTATCACCTGTACACCCTGTGTGTGGAGCCGGAACTGCTGGGCGCTAGCCGGGACGAGTTCCTGCGCTGCCTGTACTTTGAAGAGGGTGTGCAGGGCATCCTTCACTACCAGCCCACCTATGACTTCACCGGCGTGAAGAAGTACCTCGAGGAGCGCGGCTACGGCGGGCAGTTCTGCCCCATCGCCGATCACTACTTCTACCGGCGCCAGATGGACCTGCCCATGAACCCGCGGCTGACCAAGGAAGACGCCGACAACATCATCGCCGGCGTCCGCAACGCTGCTGAGAAGGTACGGGACTCGGGCAAGTAGTCGGGCGCGAGTGACGACGCCGAGGCAAAGGACACGATGATCGGCAGAGGACGAGCCGTCCCGGCTTATGGAAGTGCACCGGACGCTCGGCTCGCCCTCCTGCTCGAGCAAAGCACATCAGGGAGGGATCCATGGCCGTCAAGTGGGGAGTGATCGGGGCCGGGGGCATAGCCGACCGGCGAACCATCCCCGAGATGGTGAAGGTCGCGGACAACGCCGAGCTGGTGGCCGTGATGGCCCGCAGTCCCGATACGGTGAAGCGCGTGGCGGCCAAGTACGGCGTCAGCGCCACCTACACCAATCAAGAGGACCTGCTGAGCGACCCGCAGGTGGAAGCGGTCTACATCGCCACGCCGCAGAATGTCCACCACCAGCAGGTGCTGGCGGCGGCCAAGCACGGAAAGCACATCCTCTGCGAGAAGCCAATGGCCACCAGCCTGAGCGACGCCGAGGAGATGATCGAGGCCTGCGACAAGGCGGGCGTGCTGCTGGGCTTCAATTACATGATGCGCTTCAACATCCACAACCAGAAGATCCGCGAATACGTACAGAGCGGGGCGCTGGGCCGACTGGTGATGGGCCGCGCTGAGCTCACTTGCTGGTACCCGCCCATATCCGGCGCCTGGCGCCAGAAGCGCGAGATCGCCTATGGCGGTTCCCTCATCGACATGGGCAGTCATTGCCTCGACCTACTGGAATGGATCTTCGATAGCCGCATCACCGAGGTGTTCGCCTTCCAAGATCGCCTCGTGCACCCCTACGACGTCGAGGACACCTCCACCACCGTCCTCCGCTTTGAGAACGGCGCCCACGGGATCGTCGACAACTACTTCAACGTACCCGATGAGGCGGCGCGCAACTTGCTTGAGGTCTACGGCACCCAGGGCAGCATCCTGGCCGCCGGCACCGTCGGGCAGGACCCGACCGGCACCTTCACCACGCGACTCGGGCCTGCCGGCCAGGGCTACTCCGCCAACCAAGTGCGCGACACCGACGCCGGCGTCAAGACCGAGACGCATGAGTTCGAGGGCGTGGCCATGTACGGCGCCATGGTTCGCCTCTTCAGCGAGGCCATCCGCAGCGGCGGCCGGCCGCCCGTGCCGGCTGAGGTCGGTTATCACAACCTCAAGGTGATACTCGCCATCTACGAGGCCGCCCGCGGCGGGAAGCCCGTCAAGATCAACTACGCTTAGAGATCGGCCACCGAGGCACAGAGCAGTGGGCAGTGGGCAGTGGACAGTGGACAGAGGGAGTCGGCATGATGGCGCCAGCTGGTACCTGTACACTGATCACCAACCACTTCCCTTTGTCTCCGTGACTCCGTGGCTAACCAGGAGGGATGACATTGGCTGAGTTGGCGATCAACGGCGGCAGACCAATACGGTCTGCGCCCTGGCCCGAGTGGCCCGTGCACGACGAGCGTGAGGTCGACGCGATCACCGAGGTGACCCGCAGCGGCAAGTGGTGGCGCTTCGCCTACGCTTCCGGCGTGGAGCTCAACGAGGACCTGAGCGCCAAGGACCTCTCCAAGGTGGTCGAGTTCGGCATGGAGTTCGCCCGCCACCACGACGCCCGCTACGGCATCGCCATGACCAACGGCACCGGAACCCTCGAGGTGGCCCTGCGCGCCCTGGGCATCGGCCCGGGCGACGAAGTCATCGTCCCCGCCTACACCTACGTCGCCAGCGCTACCACCGTACTCCAGGTCAACGCCGTCCCCATCTTCGTGGACGTCGAGCCCGATACCTACAATCTGGACCCAAGCCTTTTGGAGAGCGTCATCACCGATCGCACCCGCGCCATCATGCCGGTGCACTTCGGCGGGCAGTCGTGCGACATGGACGCCATACTGGACATCGCCCGCCGCCACGGCATCGCCGTCGTGGAGGACGCCGCCCACGGGCAGGGCTCGGAGTGGAAGGGCGTCAAGGTCGGCGCCCTGGGAGACATCGGCTCCTTCAGCTTCCAGGCCTCCAAGAACATGACCGCCGGCGAGGGCGGCATCGTTCTCACCAACAGCCGCGACCTGGCGGAGAAGTGCGACTCGCTCCTCTGGGCGGGACGACGCAAAGGCCGCCCGTGGTACGAGTTCCACCAGTTAGGCTGGAACTACCGTATGACCGAGTTCCAGGCCGCTATCCTGTTGGTCCAGTTGGAGCGCTTGGCGGAACAGAACGCCCGTCGCATGGACAACGCCCGCTACTTGGGCCGACTGATCGCCGACATGCCCGGCCTGGCCCCTCTGCGCTGGGATGAGCGGGCCACAAAGCACAGCTTCTACCTGTACATCCTGCGCTACGACCCGGCGGCGTTCGGCGGCCTGCCGCGCGGCCGCTTCGTGGATGCTCTTATCGCGGAAGGTGTGCCCGCCTTCACCGGATACACCTTCCCCGTCTATGCCAATCCGATGTTCCTCAACCACAACTTCCACGGCAAGGGCTGCCCCATCAACTGCCGTCACTACGGCCACGCCGTGGACTATGCCGCCTACGCCCGGACCTGCCCGGTGACCGAGCGCGCCTGCTATGAGGAGTCCATCTGGCTCGAGCACCGGCTCTTCCTGGGCGATCACCGAGACATGGAGCACATTGCCCAAGCGCTGGCGAAGGTCAGCGCCCATGTAGCGGAACTGGCCCGGTAGCACAGACAGCGAGGCACGCCGAGTGTGCCGAAGGAGGTGACAAAGAGAAGTCACCGGGCGCCCCTGTACAAGGGAATGGTCCCGGTCCCACGGCGTCCGCATCATATCTCGCGAGCCCTTTGGGTTCGCCTCGCGGAACGGCCTCGGCCGAGGAGAGGACAACAATGTCAGCACAAAGCAAGCTGTCTCGTCGTGGTCTCTTGAAGGTCGGAATCGGCGCATTGGGCGCGGCAACCCTGGCGGCCTGCCAGGCAGCCACTCCCCAGGTGGTCGAGCAAGTAGTCGAGAAGGAGATCACCGTCATCGTTGAGGGCACCCCGAAGGTCGTGAAGGAGACGGTGGTGATCGAGGTGCCGGCCTCCGCCGAACCAGTCGAGATCCGCGTAGCCATGTACGTCATGGGCGAGTCCTGGATGGCGAATGCTGAGGAGTGCGCCAGCGACTTCAGCAGCAAGAACCCCAATGTCAAGATCGTCTGGGACTGGCGTCCGGGTGACGACTACTGGACGAAGCTGCAGACGGAGTTCGCCGGCGCGGTTGCTCCCGACATCACCGTGAACAACATGAACTGGGTGATCCCTGGTGCTGCGCGCGGCATGTGGCTGGACATCAAGCCGTACATCGAGCGCGACAACTTCGACATGGGCAAGTACTTCTACCCTATGGACCTTGAGTGGTCGTGGCAAGGCGGTCTGTACGGGGGCCTTCTCTACGCCGGCGGCCAGACGCTTATGATCAACAAGAACCTCCTTGCCGAGGCCGGTCTCGAGATGCCCACCGCCGACTGGACCTGGGACGATCTCCTGAGCTACGCCAAGGCAATGACCAACAAGGAGAAGAACCAGTACGGCCTGTACGGTGCGACGGCAGCCCCGCCCTACTGGTCCTGCTCCTTCATCCATGGCGCCGGCGGAACTGTGCTCAACGAGGACTACAATAAGTGCGCCCTGACCGAACCCGCTGCCCTGGAAGGCGTGAACTGGCTCTACGAGCGCATGTTCACCGACGAAGTCATGCCCACTCCGGCAAGCCTGACCGGCCAGGAGGACCCATTCCTCAGCGGCAAGATCGGGATGGCCTTCAACGGAACCTGGTTCGAGTCCCAGGTCCGCGACGCCGATCTCTTCGAGTGCGACTACGCTCCTATGCCCAAGCACCCGGTGACTGGCAAGAAGAGCGTTCAGTTGGGCTCCAACGCCTGGACCATAGTCGCAAACTCCCAGCACCGGGAAGAGGCCTGGCAGTTCGTCAAGTTCATGATGGATGTTGACGGGCAGACATGGATGATGAAGTACGGCGTGCCCGGCATCCAGAGCGTCGTGGACAGCCAGGAGTACAAGGACCTGCACGCTCCGTTCAACATCCAAGTCGTCGTGGACGACTTCGGCTGCTGCGGGCACGACTACTACCCGACAGCCGACACCGACGAGTGGTGGAATGTCTGCGGCCAGGAATGGAGCCCGATCTGGTCCGGTGAACTCACGGTCGAAGAGGCGCTCGCCAATGCCTGCGTGGCCATCGACGAGGTCTTCTCTCGCCGTCCCGCGTACTACGAGCGGTAGTTCGGCACTATCCGTCTAGCACCGGAACGAGGTCCCGCCCACACCGACGGGCGGGACCTCCGGACCTATACTGAGGCAAGGGCGACTCAGGGCGGCGGCGGAAGCTCGCGACTCAGGAGGCACAGGATGCAGGCACTCGAAGTGGCAAGGCCCACTAAGCGTGCGATGACTCAATCCGAGCGACGGGAGGCCACCGAGGGCTACATCGCAATCTCACCTTGGCTGCTGGGCCTGATCATCTTCACCATCGGGCCCATCATTGCCTCCCTATACTTCAGCTTCACAGAATATGAGGTGGTCAAGCCGCCCGTCTGGATCGGCCTGGCAAACTACAAGAGGATGTTCTCTGACAGGCTGTTCTGGCAGTCCCTCAAAGTCACCGGCACTTACGTCGCCTTGTCCGTGCCTCTGGGGATCTCGCTATCCTTCGCCGTAGCCCTCCTTATGAACCAGAAGGTACGCTTCATCGGGTTCTTCCGGACGGCTTATTACATGCCCAATCTGGTGCCAGCAGTCGGCTCCGCCATTCTGTGGATCTGGATATTCAACCCGGAGTTCGGCCTCCTGAACACCGCCCTCGCCTCCATAGGCATCAAGGGCCCGCTATGGCTTGGTCACAGCAAGTGGGCGATGCCTGCCCTCATCATCATGAGCCTCTGGGGCGTAGGCGGCGGCATGCTGATCTACCTCGCCGGCCTCCAGGGCATTCCCACCGATCTCTACGAAGCGGCCGAGGTAGATGGGGCCGGTGCCTGGCGCCGCTTCCTGCACGTGACCGTGCCGCAGATGACCCCGGTTCTGTTCTTCAACCTGATCATGGGCATAATCGGCAGTTTCCAGGTGTTCACTGCCGGCTACATCATGACCGGCGGCGGGCCGCGATATGCCACCTACTTCTACGTGCTGAACCTGTACTACAACGCGTTCAACTACTTCCGCATGGGCTACGCCTCGGCGCTGGCCTGGGTCCTGGCCGTCATCATTTTGATCTTCACGCTGCTGGTGTTCCGCTCATCAAGCGCCTGGGTCTACTACGAGGGCCAGCTCAGAGGGAGGGGTTAACGATGGCGCGATCGGCTACAGCAGACGTCCTCCGGCCCGCTCCAGCACGATCGGACCCGGTTCTCCGTCGCCGGTCGGTCCGGAGAATGCTCGGACGGGTGCTGATCTACGTCATACTCCTCGCCGGCGCCACCGTGCTTATGCTGCCCCTGGCGTGGCTCCTCTCGAGCTCCCTGAAGCAGTCGGGCCGCATCTTCATGGTCCCGCCCCAGTGGATTCCGGACCCAGTGGTCTGGGGCAACTACGCCGAAGTGTGGCGGATGATCCCGTTCGGGATGTACGTCCGCAACACGACCGTGATAACGGCGTCTTGCATTGTAGGTTCTCTGTTTTCGTCTGCGATCGTCGCATTCGGCTTCGCCCGGCTTCGCTTCCCCGGCCGTGATGTCCTCTTCCTAGTGCTTCTGGCCACTATCATGATCCCCGGGCAGGTCACGCTGATCCCGACGTACGTGATGTTCCGCATCATCGGCTGGCTGGACAGCTACTACCCGCTCATAGTGCCGTCCTTCTTCGGCGGCGGAGCCTTCAACATCTTCCTCCTGCGCCAGTTCTTCATGAAGCTCCCCCTTGAGCTGGACGACGCCGCTCGCATCGACGGCTGCAGCACCTTCGGCATCTTCCGCCGCATCCTCTTGCCCCAGTCGCGACCGGCTCTCGGCGTCATCGCCATCTTCCTGTTCATGGGCAACTGGAACGACTTCTTCGGCCCGCTGATCTACCTGAACTCGTCGAGCAAGTACACGCTTGCCCTGGGCCTGAACCTCTTCCGCGGCACGCAGTACACTGCCTGGCACCTGCTCATGGCTGCATCGACGATGACCGCCATACCCTGCATCCTGCTCTACTTCATCGCCCAGCGGTACTTCATCCAGGGCATCGTGTTCACCGGAATCAAGGGTTAGATTGGCCGCTGAGGCACGGAGATACGGAGCCCGCCTCAAGAGCGACAGGCCCGTTCCCCGTGCCGGTTGCAAGGAGTCGCACAGTGGACGAAGTCCGTATTGCTCTCGTCGGTCTTGGTAGTCGGGGCGTAGGCACATGGCTAAGCATTCTGCAGGCCATGCCCGGCTACCGCGTCACCGCCATCTGTGACCCACTGGATTATCTGCACGAGCGCGCCGTGTCGCGCCTGAAGCATCCGGACGAGGTCAAGGTTTACAGCCGGTACGAGGCCGTTCTGGACGATCCCGATGTGGACGCCGTGGCCTTGACCGTCCGTTGCCGGGAGCAGGGCGCCCTGGCCGCCATGGCCCTCGAGGCGGGCAAGCACGTCAACTGCGAGGTGCCCGCCTGCCACAGCATCGAAGACTGCTGGCGCATCGTGCTCGCTCAGGAGCGCTCGGGCATGGTCTACCAGTTGGCGGAACAGACGCGCTACTGGGGCTTCGTCGAGGCCTGGCGCAAGATCGTGGCCGAAGGCAAGCTCGGGCACGTCACCCTCTGCGAGGGCCAGTACTTCCACTATTACGTCACCCAGCACTTCCGCGATCCCAAGTCGGGCGCCTTCGTTCACCCCAGCCGCCTGGCCGACTACCCCGAGGCCGCCGGCACTTGGATGAACGAGATGCCGCCTATCCACTACCTGCCCCACGAGCTCAGCCCCATGTTGAAGGTGCTGGATGACCGCGTGGTCCAGGTGGTCGGCATGAGCACGCGTCCACGGAGCTATGCCCATCCCCAGATCCAAACCGCCGACATGCAGATGGCCCTGATGAAGACGGAGAAGGACGCCATCCTGCGCATGGCCGCCTCCTTTGCCCAGCCCCACCCCGAGGTCAACTGCCACTGGTACCACGTCCAGGGCACCGGCGGCGCGCTGGAGTGGAAGCGTGCCAACCGCGAGATGCCCAAGATGTGGCTGGCCGATAGCCAGATGCACGACATGGCCGAGGTGGATTGGCGCTATGAGCGCACCGACGCGCCCGCCGACGCCCGGGGCTCCGGCCACGGCGACGCCGACTACTACGTCCACGCCGCCTTCCGCGACGCCATCCTGCACGCCAAGCCCCTGGAGTTCGACGTCTATCGCGCCATGGACACCGCCGCGCCCGCCGTCCTGGCCGCCGAGTCCATGGCCCAGGGCAGCATACCGCTGGCCGTGCCCGACTTCCGGCCCGGTCCCGCCCGCGCCAAAGGGACTGCCCCCAAGTAGAGCGCAGTACGAGGAGAACGAGTCATGTCCAAGTACGGAGTAGGCATCTGGGGGGCCGGCTGGGTGGCAGGCGAGCACGCCCGAGCCTATCAAGCCAACCCCAACACACACGTGGTGGCGGTGGGCAGCCGCACCCTCGAAGGGGCCAAGCGGCGCATCGGCGAGTGGGGTACGCAGGGAGCCCAGGCCTACGACGACCTGGAGGCGCTCCTAGCCAACCCCGCCGTCGACCTAGTATCCGTCTGCACGCCCAACTACCAGCACGCCGCCGACGTGGTTACCATCGCTGCCGCCGGCAAGCACATGCTGATCGAGAAGCCGCCCGCCACCGATCTGGAGGGCCTGCGGGCCATGCGCGACGCCGTGCGCCGGGCGGGCGTGAAGACGCACGTTGGCTTCGTGCTGCACTGGCACCCGCTGTTTAAGGCCGTCAAGCAGGTCGTCGCCGACGGCTTGCTCGGCCGGGTGATCATGGCCCAACTGGACTACTGGCACCTCCTCACCGCCGAGGACGAGGTCCCCTTGTACGCCTGGCTGGTAAACAAAGAGAAGGCGGGCAGCATCTTCCTCGCCGGCGGCTCGCACCCCATGGACGCCGTGCGCTGGTTCCTGGGCGGCGAGATCGTCGAGGCCTACGGGTACGCCACGAAGCCCTCGGGCGACTTCGACCACGCCACCACCACCATCGGAATGCTCCGCTTCGACCACGGCGCCATCGCCAAGATCAGCGCCTGCATGGAGGCCTACATCCCCTACACCTTCAACATCGACCTCCTCGGGGAAGAGGGGACACTGCGCGACGAGAAGGTCTACAGTCGCAAGCTGGGCAACGGAAAGGAGTGGGTCGACCTGGGCACGGCGGCCCCTCACAGCGGCGAGGTCAGCGCCCACCCGTTCCAAAGCGAGATCGATTACTTCATCGACTGCCTGAACCGCGGGGTCGACTCGGAGATCAGCTTGGAGGATGGCGTCAAGACCACCGAGGCCTGCCTGGCCGTCGACCTGGCCGCCGCTACCGGCAAACCGGTGAAGCTCCCGCTGCTGTAACACTGCGGGGACTAGCCACGGAGACACGGAAACGCAGATAAGTGCGGAGGTTCTCTGTGGCTCTGTGGCCAGCCAGAACCCGCTGGTCGCGTCACCCCGAGCGAAGCGAAGGGTCTCGCCCTCAACTTCGCCAGTTTGGGAATCAGAACCGAAAGTGGAGATACCGAAATGGGAAAGAAGACCTACGACGACCACGACCTGGAGTACATCAAGCGCGTCCTCGCCGAGCCGCAGGACATCACCGGCAGCAAGATGGTGGCGGAGTTCGAGGAGAAGTTCGCCGAGCGGATCGGCGCCAAGTACGCCGTGGCCGTCTGTAACGGCATGTGCGGCCTGCACACCCTCCTGGCGGCGGCCGGCGTGGGACCCGCGGTCGAGGTCATCGTCGACCCCATCGTCCAGTTCGGCGCCCTCTCGGTGCTCTACAACAACGGCGTGCCCATCTTCGCCGATGTCGACCCGGCCACCCACAACATGGACCCCCGGTCCTTCGCTTCCCGCATCACCCCCGACACCAAGGCGGCGGTCGTCACTCACCTGTGGGGACTGCCCGCCGAGATAGCGCAGATACGCGCCGAGGCGGACAAGCACGGCGTCATCGTCGTGGAGGACTGCGCCCACGCCATCCTCGCCGAGCACAAGGGTAAGAAGGCGGGCGCCTGGGGGCACGCGGGCATGTTCAGCTTCCAGGCCTCCAAGCACCTCAGCACCGGCGACGGCGGCATGCTCACTCTCAGCGACGAGGGACTGCTCCAGGAGGTCCGCTCCCTGATGAACTGGGGCTCCGCCCCCGACCGCATGGCCTACAACTTCCGTATGCCCGGCCTCGTCGCCGCCGTGGGCCTGGCCCAACTGGAGCGCATCGACGACTACGTGCAGCAGGACGTCGACAACGCCGCCCTCTACCATCAGGCAATCGAGGGGTGCGACTGGCTCGTTCCCCAGGTCGTCGCCCCCTACAACACCCACTCGCAGCACATCTTCACCGTGACGTTCCAGGGTGAGAAGCGGGGCATCGACTACGAGGAGTTCAAGCGCGTCTCCCGCGAGGAGAAGACCGGCCTGGGCTTCGGCTACACTCAGCGAACTTGGAAACAAGCCCAAATCGTGGCCGCCTACCAGTTCCCTACCTTCGCCATGCCGGTTGCCTACGGCAAGGGCTGCCCCAGCCGCTGCCCGCACTACAAGAAGGAACTACCCTACCGTAACGGCTACTGCCCCAACGCCGAAGATCTGATGCCCCGGCTGTGCCTGCGCGGCCTGAGCAGCAGCACCCGGGACGAGATCGCCCGCGCCGCCGACGGGTTGCGCCGCGCCATCGAGCGCATGAGCTAGGGCGACGAGGAGGATAGCGCCATGAGACTGGGTGTAGCCGGCCTGGCGTCGGTGTACTACCCCATTGCCTTCGCCCAGGCTGCCCGAACGATCGAGGGCGTCCAGCTGGTAGCCGCGGCCACCGCCGGCCGGCCCGAGTCGGCGGTTAGGGCCGCCCTAAGCATGGGCCCGACCGAGTACGCCGGGAACTACGGGCTCGCCCTGTACGAGGACCCGGTGGAGATGGTGCGCAAGGAGGGACTCGACGGCGTCTTCGTCTGCGCCGAGTTCAGCCGCATGTACGAGCTGGTCGAGGCTCTTGCCCCGCTAGGTGTGCACGTCTACATCGCCAAGGCGATGGCCAATACCGTCGAGCGGGCGGAGCGCATCGTGGCCGCCTGCACCAAAGCCGGCATCGTTGCCGCCTCGGGACCCACCATGCGCTTCGATGCCGGCCTCCGCGCTGCCCATAAGCGGCTGGCCAACGGGGCCATCGGCGAGATCCTCTGCGTCCGCGTCATGCACCAGCACGGCTCGCTCATCGGCTGGCCCGAGGGCGACTGGTATCTGCAGCCGGAACAGGGCGGGCCGGTGCTCTCCCTGGGCTGGTATGTCTACGATGCCATCCGCTGGCTATCGGGCAGCGAGGTCACCCGCGTCTTCGCCGAGTACGACACCTACGCCACCCCCGGCAGCCCCTTCATGGACAACGGCAAGGCCGTTTGCCGCCTGCAGTCTCGCGCCATCGCCTCCGCTGATCTTTACTTCTCCACTCGCTGGGCCTTCCCCACCTGGGAGATCGAGGTGATCGGAACTACGGGCGCCATCAAGACCATGCAGACCGGCTACGAGGCCATGCAGTTCGGACCCACCGGCGTAGAGGCGTTTCAGCAGACCCGCAACGACATGGTGCTCGCCGAGGTCCAGGACTGGGTGGACGCCTGCCGCACCGGTGCGCGTCCCGAGGTGCCGGTGGCGGACGCCGCCCGCACCCTGGCGGTCTGCTTGGCGGCTCGTGATTCGGCAGCTTCGGCGGCCCCAGTCGACATGAAGGTTGGCGGCATCGCCTGACAATGGACTGTTCGCCGTCGACGGTGAAGAACGATGCGGGCAGCGCGCCTAGCCCGCCCTGGGAGGAGGACCTGGGCGGAGGGTTCGTGCTGCGCTCGGTGCGGGATGAGCGCGACATAGAAAGGTATGTCGCGCTGCATTTCGACCTCTTCCACACCACCGACTGCGTGACCATCGACCGGCTCCTGCGCTACCATCCCGAGGTCACTTACCGTGACTTTCTGATGGTCGAGGACACCGTTGCGGGACGGATCGCGTCCACCACGTGCATCGTCCCGTGGCGCTTCCGCTACGACGAGGTCGAGCTGTGCGCGGCTCAGGTGGAAGTGGTCGCCACTCATCCGGACTACCGCCGCCGGGGCCTGTTGCGCGCTCAGATGCACCGCATCCACCGCGTCTTGCTGGAGCGGGGCGTCCACCTGAGCGCCATTGGCGGTATCCCCAACTACTACCGCCAGTTCGGCTACACCTATGCCATCGACCAGCTTCGCCCCGTGCTGGTACCGGCCCATGCCATCCCCCGGGCTCCCTCCGGCGACGGCGAGCGCATCCGGCTGCGAGAGGCCGCCGTCGACGATGCTCGAATGCTGGCCCAGCTCTATGCCCGCGCCATGGCGCCCGTTGCGCTCCACGACCGGCGTAGTGAGGAGTTCTGGCGGTACCTTCTGCGCTGGTGCCGGCTTCCGCTGCAGATCGTCGAGGACTCCGACACCGGTGCGGCCGTGGGCTATGTCAGCGCCGGCCCACCGGGGCGGGCGGGAGTCGCCCACGTGGGCGAGTCCGCCATCTTCAGCACCGATATCGCCTTCACCGTGCTTCGGCGCCTCTCTTCACCGAGCACAACGGCCGTCGCCGTTGGAGGTCCCAAGACCGGGCTCCTCCGGCAGGTGGCGACAACCCTGGCCCCGGCGCCGGCGCGTCACCCACAGTGGCTGCTTCGGATAGGCGACCTAGCTGGCTTCCTGAGACAGATTGGCCCCGTCCTGGAGCGGCGCCTGGCTCGGTCCGCCTTTGCGGGCCTTTCGTGCGACGTGCGCCTGAACACCTTCCGCGAGGCCGTCGATCTGCGCTTCCAGGCGGGAAAGCTGGTCGGTGTAGATCGGGCCGGCTTCGTCGACGCTTCCCTGCGTGCCGATGGCGGGCCGCTGCAGTTCCCGGCCGACGCCTTAGTTCGCCTGGCCTTGGGCTATCGGAGCGTCGATCAGTTGCTCGACGCCTGGCCCGACATCGTCATCGCCCCGGAACTGCGGATGCTGCCGGAGGTCCTCTTCCCGGCCATGTCGTCTTTCCTGTACCTGCCTTACAACTATGCCGGACCGGTTCCGGACACGGCCGCCGGAGCGCTGTCGGTCCCGTCATCCGGGTCGGGCGAACGGAGGGCCCATGACTGAGATCGTCACTGCCGACCACATTAGCGCGCGACTCCGTGACCTGGGCCTGGCCCCCGGGGACATGGTGATGATGCACTGCTCCCTCACCAGCGTCGGCCGAGTGCAGGGCGGCGCTGACGGCCTCATCAACGCCGTTCTGGACGCCGTCTCGCCGGGCGGCACCGTAATGATGCCCGCCCTGCCCAGCATCCACACTCCATTCGACG
The DNA here is from genome assembly GCA_040768685.1 of Anaerolineae bacterium. Lineage (GTDB taxonomy): Bacteria > Chloroflexota > Anaerolineae > DRVO01 > DRVO01 > Ch71. Next base: position 831,930 of record JAXGMM010000001.1, on the reverse strand, counting down.
TGCGCACCTCCCCTTCCACTGTGGGCTTGGTCAGCGAGGTGTTCCGGCGGCGGCCCGAGGCTGTCCGCAGTCGCCATCCCAGCCACTCTGTGGCCGCCATCGGCCCTCAGGCGGCATGGCTCACCGACGGGCACGAGCGCACGGAGCCTACGGGCCTCGACAGCCCCTACGATCGCCTGCGCGCACGCAACGGCTGGATCCTCCTCCTGGGCGTCGACCACGACCGCAACACCATGCTTCACCTGGCGGAGACCCTCGCGGGCGTGCCCTACCTACGGCAAGGCAACCTGCAAACGGTGGACGAGAGCGGCGGTGTTCGCACTATCGCCGTCCCGAAGATGGCCTACGGGCATCGCCAGTTCATCGGCCTGGACCGGCCGTTGACCGAGGTGGGCTTGCAGTCGATCGGTCGGGTCGGCGACGCCGTCGCACGAGTGATGCGTGCCGGCCCCCTGATCGAGTTCGTCGTCGACCTTCTCCGAACGGACCCGGCGGCACTCCTCTGCTCAAAGCCAACCTGCATCTTCTGCCGTTGGGCCCGCGCCCGCGTCGCCGAGGTACGCGACGGCACCCCCGACAACACCGACTGGCCGACGGTCACCGCAATCGAGGGCTGCGGCGTACCCGGCTGCGAATGCTGCGTGGTGTGATGATGACCACAGAGACGCAAAGACACAGAGCACTGCTGCCTTGGTGGGTAGGGGAGAGCGCCAAGCGAAGACTGATGGCGCCGCTGCCCGCCGCCGCCTGGCGAGATTCGCTGATAGCCATAACGGATCTCGGCCTGAGCGCCGCCGAACTAGACGCGGACTGGCTGCCCGGCGTGGCTCTTCAGGAGGTCGAAGCGGCCTTCGCCGCCAGCGGGTTGCGGCCCATAGCTCTGCACGCCACGGTGGACCAAGCGCTTGAGGCGGGATCGGAGCGCCTAGGGCAATGGGCGACTCTAGGCCTGCGGTACTGGATCGTGGACGAGTGCGACGGTTCGGAAAGCACGCTGCGACGCCTTGACAACCTGGCCGCCGGCGCCGGCCTGACCGCTCTTCTGGCCAACCACGCCGGCGGCTGGCCCGACGCGGCGGAACTGGGCCGAGTGGCGGAGGACGCTCGCTATCCGCACATCGAGGCCTATTACGATCCCGCCGCGGCCGTGGCCCGGAAGCGGCACCCCTTCCTCGCCGAGATGATGGCCGGGCCCCTCAAACGCGCCGTCCGAATCGTTCGTCTCCGCGACGCCCTGTTCGCCGGCGGCGGCGAAGTCCTACCCGACCTGGGCAACGCCGAGCTCCGCGAAGTGGTCTCGGCCCTGGAAGCGCGCTCGTACGCCGGTTGGTACGCTCTCTCGGATTTCGGAGAAGGACCCTATCGCGACCGGCTGGCCGCCGTCCATGCCGCCGTCACGGCTATGCTCGATCAGCTCTAGGTCGCGCCCCGCTCACCGGCGCTCGGTGAGCCCATGGAGGAAAGCATGCACATAGTCGTTCTCTACCGCCCCGAACAGCGCGTCAGCGCCTACGGCCGCTTCACCGGCGAGATCCTCAAGTCCGAGGGATTCGCCGGCTACGAGATGCGCGAGTGGCGTCCCGGCGACCCCCTGAACCTCGAGGACGCCGCCGTAACCATCCTAACGCCCGGCATCCTCCAGTATCCGGAGGTGGACGCCCTGCGCGCCTACGTCGAGGGAGGCGGCAACCTTATTGCTTTCCAGCCCATGGCCCATATGCACAAGGCCTTCGGCACAGAGCCCCTCAACAAGGTGATCCTGGACGGCTACGTGAAACCGGTCGGCCTCTACCGCGTTGGCCGCACCATCGGGGGCGAGAGCATTCAGTTCCACGGCTCCGCCAGCAAGGTGGTCATCGGGCCGGAGTACGAGCCGGTCGCTTGGCTGCACACCGAGACTGACGAGCCGAGCCCGCACGCGGCGGTTGCCACCGCCAAGCTCGGCCAGGGCACCTTCACCTTCTTCGCCTATGACCTGCCCGCCACCGTCGCCTCCATCCGCCAGGGCGACCCCAGGCTGGCCTATCAGTCCACCGCCGGCTTCACCAGCGACCACCAGCAGCGCCCTAACGACCTCTTCAGCGGCCATCTGGACATCGCCAAGGGCCACATCCCCCAGGCGGACGTGCACTGCAACCTGCTCACCCACGTGATCAACCGGGTCACCGCCGAGCCCCAGCCGCGCCTCTGGTACTTCGAGCGGCCGGAACTGACCAGCGTGGTGGTCATGACCAGCGACGACGACTGGTCCACCCTGGAGCACTACAACGCCCTCCTGGCAGCCGTGGAAGAGGTGGGCGGCCACATCCACGTCTTCATGGTGCGCGATTCCCGGCAGCCGCCCGAGCGTGTCCGCGAGTGGATCAAGCGGGGGCACTCCTTCTCCCCCCACACCAACCCCCGCATCCGCGAGATCGACCCCTACTGGCACATGACCGAGAGCATCAAGGTGCACAAGGCGGAGGCCGAGGCCAACTACGGCATGCCTGCCCGCGTTTACCGCTCCCACTGCGTCCACTGGCAAGGTTATGTCGAGTCTGCCCGCATCCTTGCCGATGCCGGCTACCAGATGGACAGCAGCATCCTCAGCCTGCTGGACAACTGGGGCCTCTTCACCAACGGCTCCGGCCGGCCCATGCGTTTCGTGGACGAGAACGGCGACATCATCGACCTCTTCGAGCAGTCGGTGAACTTCTACGACGATGGCTCGGTGATGCAGGTGCTCATCGAGGAACCAGAGACCGAGATCGCCCGTGCCACCGTCGCCCTACGGGAGGCCAGCACCAAGTACTTCATTCCGTTCGGCTTCCTGTCTCACCCGGTCAGCTTCTTCTCCTACAGCAGCCGCTTCGTGAAGGGCGTGCTTAGGAACGCCCACGAGATGGGGCTGCCCGTGCTCAACATGGACGAGTTCCTCGAGTTTACCCTCGCCCGCGACGCCGCCCGCATCGAGGGTTCCTCGTTCAAGGGCGACAGCCTTTCTTTCACCGTCACCCTGGGCCGCAGCGGAACCGGCCTCACCGCCATGGCGCCCGTTCCCGCCGGCAAGAAAGTGACGGCCGTCAAGGTGAACGGCGAGGCGGTAGAGTGGACGAACCGGAAGGTGCACGGCTGGGAGTACGCTTTGGCCGGGCTGCCGTCCGGAGAGTCGGGCAAAGCCTACACCGTCAACGTCAGCTACGACGCCTAGCGCGGCGCACGGCTTCCGCAGCAGCATTCGGAATCCACTCACTGAGCTCTCATAGTCGCGAATGGCCGCAGGGTCGGCACAATAGGAGACACAATGAACCAGAACCAAGGCTACATCATGGAGAACATGACCGTCCTCGAGATGCGGGAAGCCCTCAGCAAAACGCAGACGGCGATCCTGCCCATGGGGGTCGTGGAACAGCACGGCTACCACCTGCCCCTCTACACCGACGTCTACAACTGCTACGAGATCGCCAAACGCGTGGCGCCCGTGGCCGGCTGCGTCGTCGCGCCGCCGATCATCTACTCCTTCTCCGGCGGCGAGCTGCCCGGCACCACCGACATCAGCCCGCAGACGCTCTCCCTGGTCACCATGGACATCATCAAGTCGCTCGCCAACCAGGGCTTCAAGAACATCGTGATCCTGCTCGGCCACGGCGGCAGCGAGAACGAGCGCGCCGCCCTCGACGCCGCCGACATGTTCTACCGCCGCAACGTCCGCTACCGCGACATTCGCCTGGCCACCGTCACTTTCACCGATCTGACGCCCTCCGTCCAGGAATGCTTCGCCGCCCACGACTTCCACGCCGCCTACCTGGAGACGTCCCTCATGCTCTACTGGCACCCCGAACTGGTGCGGCCCAAGGAGCTCTGGGTGACGGATACGCCCGAACTGATGGACCTGTTCTACCAAGACCAGGACGCTTACCAGACCCGCACCAAGGCTGTCGACCACCCACTGGTAGTGCCCGTGGTGACGCAGAACGAGGGCATGAAGGTTGGCGTGATGGGCGACCCGACCAACGCCAACGCCGAGTTCGGCCGCAAGGTGTGCGAGGAGGCGGTGGCCGGCCTCGTAGATCTCATCCGCAAGATGGAAGCGGCCGGGTGACCCGCACTTCGAAAAGCCCGGGTTGTCGTCAGCGCCCGGGCGGTGCTTCCTTGAGCGACGCCTTGGCGTTGATGGTGGGGCCAACCGTCCTCGCCGGCTCGCCGAAGCCGGGTTCGAGCCCGCAAGCGAGGCCGGCGGTGCGCTCTGGCGCCTAGTTCGATCGCGAAAGCCTTCCGCGGGGGAGAGAGGAGCGTGACTGAGATGCGTGCCACGATCGGCGCTACTTGGGATGTGGGAGAGGTCATCGACCTCACCGGCGACCTCTACAACGGCATGTGGCGCATGCGCGATCCCTACCGCCCGGTGGAGATCAGCGAGATCCCCCTGGCGGGCAACTTCAACATCGTGGATTACGCCGTCTACGCCCAGGAGATCCGCATGCCGGTCCAGGCATCGACCTACCTGGAGACGGCGGCGCACATGTACCCGGACCGGGAGAAGATCGACGAACTCCCGTTGGAGCGCCTCCTCCCATCAGCGGTGGTGCTCCAGATTCCCCGCGGACCCGAAGAGTTGATCACCGCGGACGACATCGAGGCGGCGCTGGCGGCCACCGGAGAGACGGTTCGGCCCGGAGACGCGCTGCTGCTTTCCACTGGCTGGGACAGCCACTGGGACGCGCCCGACTTCACGACCCACTCGCCGCACTTCCGCTACTCGGCGGTGCAGTGGGTCGTGGAACACGGCTGCAGCATCCTGGGCTCGGACGCGGCCAACTGGAGCGACCTAAGCGAGAAGCCTTCGTTCTTCCCTATGTTCTTCCAGTCGTCCACGCTGCTGCTGGCGCCGCTGGTCAACCTGACCCAGGTGCCCGTGGCCAGAGTCCAGCTCGTGGTCACTCCTCTGCGCATTCGCGGCGCCTGTGCCTCGCCCTGCCGGGCGCTGGCCCTCGTGCCCCGGCGCTAGGCCCCGCGCCTACCGCCCGTTGCCGTTGCCGCTGATCCTGAGCTTGCGCCGCTCCTCGGTGTCCAGGATGCGCTTGCGCAGGCGATGGCTCTTCGGCGTCACCTCGACCAGCTCGTCGGGGCCGATGTACTCGATCGCGTCTTCCAGCGACAACGTCAGCGGCGTCTCCAGATGCACCAGCACGTCCGCATTGGAGGAGCGGTGGTTGGTGAGGTGCTTCTTCTTGGCGACGTTCACCGCCAAGTCCTCCTCGCGCGCCGTAGTGCCCACGATCATCCCCTGATAGACCTCGACGCCGGGGCCGATGAAGAGGCGGCCGCGCTGCTGAGCGTTCTCCAGGGCATAGCCCGTAGATAGCCCTGCCTCCCACGCCACCAACGAGCCGGTGCTGCGCCGCCGGATCTCGCCGGCGTGCGGCCCATATCCGTGGAAGATGCTGGTGACCAGCCCCGTGCCCCGGGTAGCGGTCAGGAAGGCGTTGCGGAAGCCGAGCAGGCCGCGCGTCGGCACCAAGTAGACGCAGCGCACCACGCCCTTGTCGTCCGTCTGCATATCCTGCAGTTGGCCCTTGCGGTGCCCCAGCATCTCCACTACCACGCCCCAGTAGTCTTCCGGCACTTCGACCCGCACCTCATCGATGGGCTCCAGCGTCGCTCCGGTGACCGGGTCCTCACGCAGGATGACCTCCGGAGCGCTGACCTGGAACTCGTAGCCCTCGCGGCGCATCGTCTCGATGAGGATCGCCAGGTGTAGCTCGCCGCGCCCGCTAACCACGAAGGTGTCGGCGCTGTCGGTGGGCTCTACGCGCAGGGCGACGTTCCGCTCCAGCTCTCGCTCCAGGCGCTCCTTCAGCTTGCGGCTGGTGACCCAGGTGCCCTCCCGCCCGGCCATGGGCGAGGTGTTGACCCCGAAGGTCATGCGGACCGTGGGCGCTTCCACCACGATGGGCGGAAGGCCGTGGGGGTCGTCGGGGTCGGTAACGGTGTCGCCGATGTTGACCTCAGACAGACCGGTGACCGCGACGATCTCACCCGCCGTGGCCTCGTCCACCTCGACCCGGCTCAGGCCCTCGTAGATGAACACCTGAGCTGTCTTCTCCATGTGGAGCTTGCCGTCCCGGTCTATTCGAGCCACTGGTTCGCCCGGCCGCAAGGTCCCCGAGGACAGCCGGCCGACGGCGATCTTCCCCTTGTAGTTGTCGTAGTCCAGGTTGGCGACCAGCAACTGCGTGGGGCCTTCCGGCTCGACAAGTGGGGCGGGAATCTTCGCCACGATCGCCTCGAACAGCGGCTGCAGGTGCCCGACAAGACCGTTCGGCGTCAGGCCGGCCGTGCCCTGGCTGGCGACGGTGTAGATCACCGGAAAGTCCGCCTGCCGCTCGGTGGCGCCCAGATCGACGAAAAGGTCGAAGGTAGCGTTGAGCGACCAGTCGGGCCGGGCGTGGTTCCGATCCACCTTGTTGATGACCACGATCGCCTGCCTGCCCATCTCCAGCGCCTTCCGAAGCACGAAGCGGGTCTGCGGCATGGGCCCCTCGGCGGCGTCTACCAGCAGCAGGACGCCGTCCACCATGTTCAGGACGCGCTCCACCTCGCCGCCGAAGTCGGCATGGCCGGGGGTGTCGACGATGTTGATCTTGATCCGGCCGTACCGGATGGCCGTGTTCTTCGCCAGGATGGTGATTCCCCGCTCGCGCTCGAGATCGTTGGAGTCCATCACCCGTTCCGGCACTGCCTCGTTTTCCCGGAAGACATGCGACTGCCGTAGCATGGCATCGACCAGCGTGGTCTTTCCGTGGTCCACGTGGGCTATGATGGCGATGTTCCGCAGATCCGTGCGCTCGATCATGTATCACACTGTCCCATTGACCCGGGGAATGGCCGGGGCTTGACTGCCGCCCAGGGCACGAAAACAGCCCCGGCGGGCGACATTGCCGGGGCTGACCGAAGGCTGACTAAGGAGTATACGCCGGTACGCCGCGAAAAGCACAAACACCGCCGCCGTCACCGGCCCCGTGCTCCGCTCCCGCAGCCGGGCGGAGAGCGCCTCGAACCTAGCCTACCTCCACCACACTAACGTAGCGCCCGTCGGACTCCGCCGACCGCTGCATCGCCTCCACCACTCGCTGGGCCTCGAGCCCATCGTGGAAGGAGGGCGAGTAGCCCGACAGGCCACCGCGCACCACGTTGCATAGGAAGTCGTGCGCGCCTGCCACATGGAAGCGCGCCCAGCCTTGGGTGCACTTTGCACCCGGCAAGGCGCCCTTCTCCGCGTACCGGCCCAGGACGCCGATCCGCTGCCATCCCCTGGACCCGCCCAACGGCTGGTCCGACTCCCGGGCGTCGTAGACGTGCAGGAAGTCCGGTTCCATAAGGTTGAAGCGCAGGCCGCCCTTGTCCCCGTACAGCTCGATGAGCAGTTCATCCTCGGCCCCGGTCGCCAGGCGAGAGAACTCCATCGTCCCCACGGCGCCGTTCTCCATCTCCGCCTGCGCCAGGGTCACGTCATCCACCGTCACGTCGGCCGCGCCCGACCCATCAGCCAGCGGCCGCTGGGGGATGAATGTTCGCTGCAGACAGGACACGCGGCGGAACTCGCCCAACAGGAGCCGCACCAGGTCGATGGCGTGTACGCCCAGGTCCGTCACCGCACCGCCGCCGCTCCGGGTTCGGTCCAACCGCCAACTGAACGGCCGCTGCGGATCGATGTAGCCCGAATGCAGGTAGGCGGCGCGAAACTCCATCGGCCGACCCAGAAAGCCCTGACCTATCAGTTGGTGGGCGCGGCGAATCGCGGGCACAAACCGATACTGCAGCGTCATCTGCGTCACCCGATCGCCGGCCGCCGCCGCCTCCGCGACCAGTCGCGCCTCGGCCACGTTGAGCGCCAACGGCTTGTCGCAGTACACATGCTTGCCCGCCTCCAGTGCCGCCAGCACCACCTCGCGATGGACATCATTAGGTGTGCACACACTCACCACCTGAATGTCGTCCCGTTCCAGCAGACGCCGATAGTCAGTCGTGACGACCTCGAATCCCCCCTCCGCCTTCACCTTGGCCGCGGTCCGCTCGCTGGCTACTGCTACCCCAACCAGCCTGGTCCGCGGTGAGCCTGGATAGGTCCAGGGCGAAGAGAGAAAGGAGAGAGCGTGTATACGCCCAATGAAGCCGTAGCCGACGATTCCCACCCCGAGTTCGTCCATGTTGCGGCCCGAACCTCCTCAAACCGGTTGATGACACTCTCAAGGAACGCTACAATACCGGTCGGATGCGTCTCTGTCTAGGCGTTTGCGGAGGAGGCGCGCGCCCCATGGTCCTTCCGTGCGCCTCCCTGGAGGCAAGCGGCGCCGGGCAATCACACCGATTGCGCCGCCATTCGCGCCTTGACAGCCACTCCTACTTGTTCTATGAGGTTCGTTCGCATTCTGTGTTCTGAGACCGGAGGTGCGCTCGGGCCTAAAGCGAGGCCCTCTCTCGCCCGAAGAGTCCCATGCGTCACGACTGGCCGCCTTCCGAGGCTACCGTGAGCCCGTAGGCCGAGTGCCTCCAGGACAGCCAGTTGCGCCGGCCCTGATGCCGCCCGAACCTGCCGGAGCACTCCGGCTGGCTCGTAACCCGCCGGCAGCGTCCTAGATATGGATTCTGCCGATCTCAGTCCGAACGGTGGGAGGTGCACATGGATCGCGAAGTCTGTTCATCGTGTGGCAAGCCTCTGGATAATGGTCCGGCCGGGGCAGGCGGCCGGCCGCTCTGCGTAGACTGCCGGGCCCGCATCGATCGGGACCGCGGTGGCGTTTGGTGGGCGAGCCTGGCCGGCGTGGCGCTGACCGCCGTGTTCGTGGCCGTCGTCGCCCTCATCGCGCGTTCCTCTCCTCCAGCGCTATCGGGCCTCTCGCTCGTGCTGGTCAGCGTGCTTCTCTCGCTGGTGCCGGCCGCCATCTGGCTCGTCGTCTTCTACCTGCAGGACAGACGCGAGCCGGAGCCGAAGCGCGTGGTGCTCGGCGTTTTCGTGCTCAGCGCCCTTCTTGCTCGCGCCGTGGGCATCCCACTGGTGGAGAATTTCTTTGAGGTCGGTAGTTGGCTGACGTCCGGAGTCCTTTACCACATCCTCGGCGCCATACTGATCGTCGGCTTCACCGAGCAGTTCCTCATCTACGCGGCCGTGCGCTACAGCGTCTACCCCACGGCGGAGTTCGATGAGCGGGTAGACGGCATCATCTACGGCACCGCTGCCGGCCTGGGCTACGCGACTATGGTGAACGTGCAATACGTCCTCCAGAGCGGCGGGCTCGACCTCGCGTCGGGGGTGATCCGCGTGGCGGTGACCGCCCTCGCGCTGGCCAGCTTCGGCGGCATCAGCGGCTACTTCCTGGGTCGCTGTAAGTTCGACGACGAGCCCGTCTGGTGGATGGCCGCCGGCCTGACCTTGGCTGCCGTCCTGAACGGGCTGTTCGTCTACCTCCTTGGTGAGGTCAGCGCCACCGGTATCGGGCTGCAAGGCGGCGGGTACAACCCCTGGCCCGGCCTGATACTGGGCACCGTGGTGGCGGGCGTCACCTTCGCGGTCCTCTTCTATCTCATTCGTCGGCTGGCCGGCCGTGCGCCGCAAGCCGCCGGGGCCTAGGGGGTACACCATGCAGACTGAGACGAGCACACGCGCCCACCGAGCCGATCGTTGGTCTTCCTGGGCGGCAGTCCTAGTAACTATCGTAGCCCTCGTCCTCGGCTGGGTCCTGAAGGCGTCTGCCGAGACTCGTACGACCGTAGTCGACGTCGACGGCCTCCGGATCACCTACCCCGCCGGTTGGGTCAGGGCCTCCTCCGAGGCGCCCGTTCTTCTGCAGGTAGAGAAACTGGTGAGCCCGGCCCGCACCACGCTCACGCTGCAGCGGCGGCCTGTCACCGCCGACGCCGCCAGCCCCCTCAACGCCGTCCATCAGGCTCTCACCCTGGAGCGTGGTCGAACCTGGACCGCCTACCGGGTGCTGAGCGTGGAGCCTTCCAGTGCCGTCCCCGGCCGAGACGCGCTCCAGGTCACTTTCGCGTTCGTTGAGACCAACCCCAACCCGTTCCTAAAGGCGGCGCCGGTCGTGATGTTGGGGCAGGAGTACCTCTTTGCCGTCGACCAGAGCGTGCAGGTAGTGACCGTGACCGCGGCCGAAAGGAACTACGACCGCGCCACCAGAGACCTGCGGTCTTTCCTGCGCTCGTCGCCCAAGCAAGGCGCATCGATCAGCCAAAGGCCGGCGGCATCGCCGGCGCACGCTAACGCTTCCTGATATGAACGGAGGAAGCCATGAGAGCGCGTCGTAGTCCGCTCATTGCCTTTGTTCTGATAGCGGTGCTGATCTCCCTCAACCTGACCCTGGCGGCGGCTCAGGGCGTGCGGATGGGCGACAGTGACGCACAACCGGTCGCTGTGCAGTTGATCGCCGCAGACGAAGGGCGCGGCGGCCGGCTCACAGCCAAATGGGCCGGCTCGGGAGCCATCATCTCGCCCGACGGTCTGATACTCACCAACTGCCAGGTGGCCGTTCCGCGTGCCATCTGGGACGAGAACCAGTTCGACTACGATCTCCTGATCGTCGCCATACCGATGGCCGAGGGGCAGCCCCCACAGCCTACCTACATCGCGGAGGTGGTTCAGTTCGATGCCGCCCTCGACTTGGCGGTGCTCCGCATCACCGAGACACTGGACGGCAGCCCGGTGGCCCCCGGATCGCTGCGCCTTCCCAGTGTGCCCATGGGCGACTCGGAGGCCGTGCAGACCGGCGAATCGCTCCAGGTACTCGGGTACCCTGACACCGCCGGCAGCCCGCTGGCTGCCTTGGCCGCCCGAGTTACCGGCTTTTCCAGTGGCCGGGGCCTCAGTGGTCGCGCTTGGATCCGCACCGACGCCGCGATGTCGGGCGGTGTGAGCGGCGGTCCCGCCGTCAATGCCGCCGGAGAACTGGTCGCGATCGCCGCGGTGGGTGCCGCCGGGAGCGCCGATGACGTGCTCCACTGCCGCTTCGTCAACGATACCAACGGCGACGGCGCCGTCGACCAGAGAGACCTCTGCGCCGCTACCGGCGGGGCAACGGGCGCGCTCCGCCCGGTGAACCTTGCCGCCGCCATGATCCAGGCTGCCTCCGTGGGCATAGATCCGGCGCCGACCGCATTCCCCGTGCCCACCTCGACGCCCGCGCCCATCCCGACCCGCTCGGTCACTCCCACCGGTCCCCGATTGACGCGAGTGATCTTCGCCCCGGCCATAAACGACTACGACCAGCCGTGGACCGTCATGGAGTCCTTCCCCAGCGGAACCACGGACATCTACGTCCTTTTCGACTACGCCGACTTCCGCGATGAAGCCATCTGGCACACCGTGCTCGTCTACAATGGCGAAGCCTACGATGACATCTGGTCCCCTGAGACCTGGTGGGGCGGCAGCCAAGGCACGTCCTGGGTCAGCATCAACAGCGATCCCCTCACCGACGGCGCCTACGAGTTCATCTTCTACTTGGACGACCAGGAGGTCGGCTCTGCCGCTGTCAACGTCGGCGGACCCGCCTCCAGTGAGGCCACAATCAGCAACGTCAGTTTCGCCGCCGGCGGCTATGAAGGGTACATACTGCCCTCAAACGTGGACAGCGTGGATGTGTCCTTCGATTACGCCAACTTCGGGCCCGCCGATCGGTGGGCGCACCTTCTCTACTTGGAGGGCGAGGAGGTTCTAAGGAGCGATCCACAGGCGGCTCGCGGTGCTTCGGGTACAGCCTCCTCGATCATCAGTGTCCCCGGCGGCCTGGCCGAGGGCAGCTACCGGCTTGACCTGTACATTGGCGATCGCTTGGCCGCCACCTCCGACTTCATCGTTAGCTCCGAGGTGGGCGGCGGTGACCTGTTCGGCCCCATCACCTTCGCCCCTGACATCGACCGCAACGAGCAGCCGGTCAATCCGGGCACCCAGATCAGCTATGGCGCCAAGACAATCTACGCTTTCTTCGACTTCCAGGGCATGCGCGACGGATGGCAGTGGACGCGCCAGTGGTATCTCAATGGCGAGGCGGTAACCACCGCCGACGACACCTGGGCTTACGGAGAGAGCGGCGAGGCCTTCTGGGTCTCCATCGGTAGCCGGGACGCGCTTCCTCAGGGGGAGTACCTGCTCGAGCTCTACGTAGAGGGCAACTTGGTACAGCAGGGTGCCGTCTCTATCGGCGACGGAAGGCCGGCGCCAACCCCTGCCCCTGCCCCGGTTCGTGACGGTGTGGAGGTCCACGGCGCCATCTACGACTCCGCCAGCGGTCGCGGCATCCCAGGCGGCTTCTTCCTGGTACTCAACCCAGGGGTAACAGTCGACCGCTTCACCTGGGCGGAGGACGAGATCTACACCTGGGCGGAGACCGACAAGGGGGGCTACTATGTGTTGCCCTTGCCGCTGGTGCGCGGCCAGACCTACAGCATGATCGTGGGGGCCGAAGGATACCGCGCGATCGCCGAGGACGGTGTCCTCGTAGGAGACAACGTCGAGTCGCCCCTTGAGCTGGACATCGCCCTGACGAAGGTGAAATGACGCGTGCCGGACGGCAACTCGGGGCTCACGGGCCATCCATTGCGGATGTAGAAGCTCAGCACCCCAGAGCGGGAGGCAGAATGAGATTGAAGCTTGGTGTGCCCATAGCGGTCCTCTTCGTTGTGATCGTCTCACTGCTTGCCTCGCCGGGAGTCGAGGCGTTGGACCGGGCCACAACCCAGCAGGTCATGAAGTCCGTGGTGCAGTTCATCGCCGTAGACGAGGGCCGACGAGGCGTCCTCATCCCTAAGTGGACAGGGTCGGGCACCATCATCTCGCCCGATGGGCTGATCCTCACCAACTGCCATGTAGCCTACCCCTCGGCGATGTACGGCGGAGCCGACTTCGACTACGACCTGCTCATCGTGGCCATCACCGTCCGGTCCGATGAGCCGCCCCAGCCATCCTACATCGCCGAGGTAGTGCAGTTCAGCCCGGAGCTGGATCTGGCCGTAGTGCGCCTGACCAAGACCATCGACGGGACTCCGGTGGACCCGGCCGGCCTCAATCTGCCCACCGTGCCTCTGGGTGATTCGGATCTGCTGGAGATCGGCGACACCGTGTCCATATTCGGGTATCCCGGTATTGGCGGGGAGACCATCACCTTCACCAGCGGCAACGTCAGCGGATTCTCCAGCGCCCAAGGGGTGCAGGGACGCGCCTGGATAAAGACCGACGCCACCGTGGCGGGAGGCAACAGCGGCGGCACCGCGGTGGACTCCGAGGGCTACCTCGTCGGTGTCCCCACCAAGTTCGGCGCCGGAGATGATCTGCAGCTGGACTGCCGCCAGTACTCCGACACCAACAACGATGGTCGCATCGATGAGAACGACGCCTGCATCCCCATGGGCGGCTTCATCAATGCGCTGCGGCCCGTCAAGCTGGCCCTTCCCCTGATCGAAGCGGCACAGCGGGGCCTCCAAACTCAGCCGGCGCCGGCCGTGGTGCCCAGCCGACCCAGAGTCACCGGCAGTCCCACCGTCAGCCGGCTCGTCTTCGCTCCGAACGTCAACGAGCACGACCAGCCGTCGTCGCTGGTACAGTCATTCCCCAGCGGCACCGAGGACATCTACCTCCTCTTCGACTACGACGACTTCGAGGACGGGGCGGATTGGCAGCCGGTGCTCGTGCATGAAGGCAGGGTCTACGATGACGTCTGGGCGCCGGCGTCATGGAACGGCGGCCCGAGCGGCACCTCTTGGGTGAGCATCCACAATGAGCCGCTGGAAGACGGCGCCTATGAGTTCCTCATCCGGTACGGCGGAGAGCAGATCGGCTCCGCCAGCGTCACGGTCGGCGGCCGCGGCGACTCCGGCATCCTCTTCTCCGATATCGTGTTCACCTCCGGCAACCAGAGCGGGTACCTCTTCAGGGCCGGCGCAGCCGATGTCGAGGCGACCTTCGCCTATGAAGGCCTCTCGGCCACGCAGGAGTGGTCCTACGCCTGGTACCACAACCGGAGCGAGCTCGAAAGCGGCCCTGGTGAGGCGCTCCCCGGCTCATCAGGCATCGGTTCCCTGTGGCTCAGCCCCCGGGGCGGTCTGCAGCCGGGCGTCTACCGGCTGGAGCTGTATGTGGACGATCGCCTGGCCGCAACGTCGGACTTCATGGTTGGCGGACAATCGGAACCTACCGAGGTATTCGGGCCGGTAACCTTCGCCGAGGGCGTTGACCGACAGGGCAATCCGGTGAACCCGGGCACGAGCTTCCAGTACGGCATCGAGGAGCTCTATGCCTTCTTCGACTTCGCCGGGATGCAGGACGGCTGGGCTTGGTCGCGCGAGTGGTCGATTGACGGCAAGCAGGTCACCTCGGTGGACGACACCTGGACCTTCGGCGAGACCGGTGAGGCCTTCTGGGTGGCCATCAGCAACGTCGAGGCCCTCCCCGTGGGCGAGTACGGGCTCTCCCTATCGGTGCTGGGCAATGTCGTCCGGGAGGCGGGTTGCGCCATCGTCGGCGCCGAGCGCCCAACACCGGCGCCGGTCCCGCCCCAAGGTGATGTGCAGATCTACGGCCACATCGTGGACGCGGCCACCGGCCGCGGCATCCCAGGGGCATTCCTCATCGTGCTGCAGCCCGGGGTAGCCGTTGACGACTTCCGGTGGGAGGACGCCCAAGCCTACACCTGGGGCGAGACCGATAGAGACGGCTATTACGAGCTGGCCCTGCCCCTGGTTCGCGGTGAGACCTACAGCATGATCGCGGGAGCCGAGGGCTACTACGGTATCGCCGAGGACGGTATCCTGATCAAGGAAAGCCTGGAGAGCCCATTCGAGCTCTCGATCACCCTACAGCGCGTCCGCTAGATCAACTCGTGAACGGAGCGCCGGAGCGCAGGTCTCCGGCGCTCCGAAGGGAAACGTCGGATGAAGGACCTGGTCGGGCGGCGGCTCGGGGCCTACGAGCTCACCACGTGCCTCCGCCTTAGCGACCACTGTCAGCTCTATCTAAGTCGGGACCGGACATCGGGGGCCGAGGCAGCGCTCAAGGTCATCCCCGTAGGCGCCGCCGACGGCGACGCGCTGGTGGAACGGTTCCGCCGCTTGGCGCCTGCCGTCGTTTCCCTGCGTCATCGCCACATCGTCCCGCTGCTCGCCGCCGACATCGGGGAAGTCGACGGCGAGCGGATCGCCTACCTCGCCACCGCCTTCATCGACGGATCGAGCCTTGAGCACGAGCTGGCGCGCCTGCGCGCTGCCGGCCGCACCATGCCCCCCGCCGAGGCCATGGCCATCCTGAGTAGCTTGGCCGGCGCCCTGGACTACGCGCACCACCGTGGCGTCCGCCATCTGGACCTCAAGCCCTCCAATGTGCTCCTGGTCGACGGCCATCAGGCCGTCATCACCGACTTCGGCCTGGCAGAGGCGCTGGGAGCAGCGCGCCTTCATGGTCTGGACCCGGATGCGGCGGCGCTATACCTCGCCCCCGAGCTGGCGACCGAGCCCGCTCCCGACGCCCGCGCCGACGTCTACTCTCTTGCCGCCATCGCCTCCCAGTTGCTCCTCGGCGGACCTCCGGACACCGAAGGCGCCGACGACAGGGGACTATCGCCCGCTGCAGCCGTCATTAGGCGCGCCCTTGATCCGGCCCCCGAGCGCCGCTATCGCTCCGCCGGCGAGATGGTGGCCGCGCTGCAGGCCGCGCTGCCCGATGCCGCCGCGGGCACGCCGGAAGAGCCCGACAGGGCGCTGCTCACGCCCCCCGAACCGGCGCCGGCTGAGGAGCCTATCCCAGTCCCGCCC
The DNA here is from genome assembly GCA_040768685.1 of Anaerolineae bacterium. Taxonomy (GTDB): domain Bacteria; phylum Chloroflexota; class Anaerolineae; order DRVO01; family DRVO01; genus Ch71. Next base: position 816,141 of record JAXGMM010000001.1, on the reverse strand, counting down.
AAGGAAGGCATCCGCCAGTTCTTGGTGCAGATACTCGCGGTGGTCACCGCCCTTATGGCGCTCCTGGACAAGTCCCTGCACGCCGTGAGCCTGATGCGCAATCCCCTAGTCGGGCTGGCTGTGGTCGGCGTGGGGCTGGGGGCCATGCTCCTCAGCGCCGGCTACGTGTTGGCCAGGCCCGGCTCCTTCAGCAAGAGGCAGCGTATCCTGGCGGCGGCCGGTCTTGCCGTCACTCTGGTGGCTGCCGGTGGATGGGGCGCCTGGACCGTCTACGACATGACGCGCCCGCCGAAGGGGCTGATCGTGCTCATCTCCGGGTTCGAGCAGGTACCCGGCTCCAAGAGCGTGGACTACTCCCGGCGCATCGAGGCGGGGTTGTCACAGGCCCTCAAGGAGCTTGAGGTGGAGGGTATTTATGTCGAGCGCGTCAGCGACGTCTACACCGAGGCTGACGCCCGCGGCCGCGCCGCCACTCACAAGGCGACCATCGTCATCTACGGCTGGTATGACGACGCCGGCGTGAGTCCGCGCTTTGAGCTGGTGCGCGAACCGCGGCAGTTCGCGCCCATTGTCAAGCAAACAGCGGTGGGGCTCGCCAGCCTGGACCGGCTCGAGGTCCGTCTGGACAAGGAACTGCGGGAGCTCAGCTATCTGGCTACGGCCGCCATTGGGCTGGCCTACTACGCCGACGGCCAGGACGCCCGCGCCCTCACGTTCTTCGACGCCGCCTTACAGTCGGTGCCCGACGAGACCACGATCATGGGCAAGGAGGGAATACTCCTCTACAAGGCCTCCTGTCACTTCAGCCAGTTTGCCTTCGACAAGGCCGTAGCGGCTCTGGAGGAGGCGGTAGCCCTCAACCCCGACTTCTTCGAGGCGCGCCAGAACCTCGCCGTCGCCTACAGCGCCTACTGCAACCCCGATGGAGCCTTGGAGCAAAGCCAGGAGGCCTTGCGCCTCCGACCCGGCGACGACGCCGCCCACTACCTTCTCGGTGTCCTCCTCAGCGACGACAGCCGGTGGGATGCCGCCGTCGCTGCCCTCCAGGAGGCGGTCCGGCTCGATCCCGACGACGCCGCTAAGCACAGCGCCCTGGCCCAAGCGCTGGCCAGCCTCGGCCGCGCCGAGGAGGCCGACCAGGAGTTCGCCGAGGCTCGCCGATTGCTGACCGCGGCGCCCGCATCGGGTGAAGACGAGGTGTCGGCTATTGTGGAACTGGGCGATGCCCAGCTTAACCAGGGAGACGTCGACGGGGCGCTAGCCACCTATAGCCGCGCCATCGAACGCGGAAAGGCGCTGGGAATGCGGCCGGATCGGCTGGCCTGGCTCTACCGCTCGCTCGGCATGGGCTACTGGGAAGCGGAGGACTGGTCCGCCATGGCCGCCGCCTACGGTCAGGCCATCAGCCTCGCGCCGGGCCTATACACCGACCACGTGTCCTGCGGCCTGGCCTACCAGCATCTCGGACAGATGGATCAGGCCCAGGAGCATTTCGAGGCGGCGGTGAGGCTCCAGCCTTGCGATGCCAACTCCCATGACCTTCTGGGCACGGTCTACCTCCAGCGCGGCGAGACCGAGAGCGCCCTGGAGCAGTTCCAGTTGGCCGGCGAGTCCGATCCCGACGACTTCACCGCCTGGCACGCCGTGGGCGACATCCTGGTCGAGATGGACCGCATCGACGAGGCGACGGCGGCGTACGAGAAGGCGGTCGCTGGGGCAAGGGCCTACCTAGAGAAGAACCCCAACGATGCGGGCGTGACCTATATGCTGGGGGTGGTGTACTACCTCCTCGGCCAATACGATGAGGCCCGTATTGCGGCCGAGCGGGCCGTCTCCCTCCAGCCCGACGCCGACAGCCGCTACCTGCTCGCCTCCGTCCTCTTTGAGCTGGGAGACTATGAAGGGGCGGCCCAGGAGTTTGCCCGGGGGCTGGAACTGGAGCCCGACCGGCTAGCCGGCCTGATCGGGCTGGCGCGGTCCTACGAGTCGCTAGGCGACACCGAAGCCGCGATCGAGGCCTACCGCCGCCTGCTGGCCGTGGACGACGATTTCGACCATCACTTGTCACTGGCCGCCCTGTATGAGGCATCCGGGGACTTCAGCGGGGCGGCCGCGGAGTACCAGGCGGCGCTCTCGGTCATGGAGCCCGATCCCGAAGCCGAGGAGTCGCTCCGCCTGGCGCAGGCGGGGGCGCTCAGCAAGGTGTGCCGCCTGGACGAGGCGCTCGCCGTCCTGGAGAGCGAAGGCGCCCCCGGCGAAAGCCGGTCGGCGCCGTATCTCGTGACGCTGGCGGGACTGCTGGAATCGCATGGCGACGAGCAGCGGGCGGCCGACGCCTACGCGGCCCTGCTCCGTGCCTACGACGATCTGGCCGTTACTCACTACGTTGTCGCCTACTACCAGTACCGCCAGGACCGTTTGGACGAGGCCGTCGCCGAGGCGCAGCGGTCGCTCGAGTTGTCGCCGGAGTTCGGGTTCGCCTGGGGCGCGCTCGGGCAGTTCCTGGAGGCGCAAGGTGAGCTGGAACAGGCCGAGGAAGCCTACCGTACCTCCCTGAGTCACCTCGCCGACAACAGCGACGCCTTCCTGGGGCTGGCCTCCATCGCTCTCCAGCAGGACCGTCCCGAGGACGCGCTTCGTTATGCGGAGCAGGCCCTGGAGCATGTACCCGGCTACTCGGCCCTGGTCCCCGATCCCGCCCAGGCGATTACCGTCTACAGCCGCATCTACCTTGGGCTGGCGCATGAGCGCCTAGCACGGCAAGCCGAGGCCCGCGCCGACTTCGCCCAGGCCGTGGACCTGGCCCAACAGGCAGTGGATTCCCTGCCGGACTATGCCCGCGCCACCCACCAGTTGGGCGTCGCTCTCTACGCCGCCGGACTACCGGGTGACGCCGAACCCTACCTCCAGGCCGCTATCGCCTGCGATGCCACCATGGCCGGCGCCCGGGATCGGTCCCTGGCCCACATAGATCTGCTCCGGAGCCGCTGACGGCGGGGGCACCGTCGCTGTCAGGCGCGCGTGCGGTCGCGCACCAAGCGCAGCGCCAGAGGCAGCAGCAGAACATTCGCCGCCCCGAGCACCAGGAACGGGAGCCCGTCGCTCAGGTCCACCAGGAACCCTCCGGACTGAGTGCCGATGAGCATCCCAGCGCTCCAGCCTAGATACAGAAGGCCGAGCATGCGTCCGTGCTCGCGCGGCACGCACACCTCCCGCACCAAGACCGGGTAGGCGACCGACAGCGCCCACGCCAACGTGATGCCGGTGATCCCGCACACGAACAGCCCCACCAGGCTGTGGGCCAGCATGGCCGTGAGCAGCGAAGTGACCGCGATGCCCGCCACCAACACCAGCAGCGGCTTCCTGCCACCGTAGCGGTCCATCATCCTGCCGGCGACCAGCTGGCCCACCGAAGCGAACACCAGGCTGAGGGTAGCATACAAGGCCGAGTCCGAAGGCCGTCCCGACACCCGGAAGATCAGCAGGGGCATCAGCAACTGGGCAGCACCGTAGTAGGTGGTGGGTATGGCCTGCAGCAAGAGCAGCATCAGCGACATCGGCCGGCGCAGCAGCAGCGCATAGCTCGTTCGCTCGTCACCATCGCCCCCCTCGTGAGCGGAACGGCGATCCGGGATCAGCAGACCGAGCGCAATGAAGACAACCAGGCCCACAGCGATGGTGAGCAGCCCCAGCACGGCGAACCCGCGCTGGTCGATGACAGGCCCCGCCATCAGGTTGCCCGCCGCCCCGCCCAGGGTGACGCTGGTGAAGATGATGGCGAAGGCCGTGCCGAGCCGGTGCGCGGGGATCAGCACCAGGATGTAGGCCTGCCGGCCGAGCGTATAGAGGCCGAGGGAGAATCCCACGTATGCCCAGAGCAGTACCAACGCCCACGGCGAGTGCAGGAGGAAAGCCACTCCTACCAGCGGCAAGCCCGACGCCCCCAGGGCCATCACCCGCTTGGCGCCATAGGCGTCTGCAAGCCCTCCGCCCACCAGGGCGGCCACGGCGCCGAAAACCAGCCGGGTGGAGAGCAGGTTCGAGGTGAACGCGGGCGACCGCCCCAGCGCCGCCTCCACGTACACTGAGATCAGCGACTGGCCCGGCGAGATGGCGATCTGGCCCAGCAATACGATCCCGGCGAGCAGCACAAACGGCCGCACCCAGGTGCTACGGCGAGCCCTTACGTGCCACGGGGCCCTCCCTCCAGCCTCGTGGCCACCGACGGTCACTACCGATTCGCGCTCAGAGAGTCCCGAGCGACGCACTCTCCCCACTTCACCGTCTCCCAGCCGGGCACGCTCCCCGGTCGCTTCCTCGGCGCCGGCACAACCCAGGGTCGACCGCCGCTCCGGTTCGGCGGCGACCGCGGGTCCCCGACCGGCGGCTTCGATGCGCGGCCATGCTAGGGCATCGGCCGCGCCCCGGTCAACGACGTGCACTGGTCCAGCACAGACGGTTGCGGGACCGCCCCGTGCCAGGCTATAATGCGTCTTGGCAGGGCGACGTCGCCAAGTGGTAAGGCAGGGGTCTGCAAAACCCCCATCGCCGGTTCGAATCCGACCGTCGCCTCAGCTAGAATCGCGGGCCCGCTGTGTGATACAGTGGGCCCGTGTGTTCTTGGGGCGGTGGCGAAAGGGCATACGCAGCGGACTTAAAATCCGCTGGCCGCCAGGCCATGTGGGTTCGAATCCCACCCGCCCTACCTTATGGACGGCCGACGTTCTACTACAGCCCGACGTCCGGCAGGTGCAGCGGCAGTCCCCGGGCGCGCAGGTGCTGCTGTAGGACGGCGACGTCCAGTCGATCGGGCGTGGCGCCGGCTCGCACCGCCAGCGCGGCGGCGGCGCCCGCCGCTTGGCCGGTAAGGGCGGCGGGCGGGATCACGCGGGCCACCTCCCAGGCGTCGCCGTCAGCGTCGATGCAGCGCCCAGCCGCCAAGAGGCCGGTGACGGCCCCGGGCAGCAGCGAGCCGTAAGGCACCTCCCATACGGGGCCAGCCCGCCGCCAGTCCGGTATGAGGCCGACCGAGTCGGCCCGGTGAATCCGGTCCTGACCAGGCCGTAGGCCGTCGCGGCCGATGATGTGGCGGGTGGTCCGGAACTGCGCCATGGCCGGCAGCGTCACCGGATAGAGGCCGTCGCGGGTGGCTTCCCCGGCCGCGTAGTGATCGCGGTAGCGCTCCCGCAGCAGGCGCCGGCCGGCAAGCACGAAGTCGCCGGTGTCCCGCGGGCCGGTGCCAAAGGAAGAAGGGGCGATGTCGACCGGCTGGCCCCGCCCATTGGCGTCGGCCCCCAACCAAGTCAGCTTGACGCCCCCCGCTGAACCGGCATCCCATTCCAGGAGCCAGAGGCTGAGCCAGTTGCGCCCCTCTGAGCAGGGGACGCCGGCCCGAAAAGCGAGGTCGGCGTCGCCGGTGGCGTCCACAAAGCAGGTCGCCCGGAGGTGGCCGTGCCCGCCCTTGTTCTCGACCTCCAACCCCGTCAGCCGCTGCCCGTCGAGCACTGGACGACAGGCGAGAGTGTCCAGCCAGAGGTCGACCCCGGCTTCCTCCAGCACCTCGTCGAGGGCCAGCATGAAGGAGGCCGGGTTGAAGGCCACGCGATAGCGGCGCCGCTCTTCCAGGTCAGCGCCGTCCCGCCAACCGGCGGGCACCTCGCCGGGGCCGTACTTGAGGCTGAGTAGGAGCAGTTCCTCGGCAATGCCGAAAGTGACCTGGGTGCCGTTCCCGTCGCACAACGGCAGGTAGATGGGCACAATGCCGGTGGTGGCGAGGCCGCCGAAGAAGACCGTCTTCTCCACCAGAGCCACGGAAACGCCGCTGCGCGCTGCTTCCAGCGCCGCCGCTACGCCGGCGACCCCGCCCCCGGCCACCACTACGTCGTATTGAGCGCCGAAGTCCATCGGCCGAGCCTCCCTATCGATGCGTGACAAATCGCCTGACGTGTCCTGCCTGCCGGCACGGGACCGGGTCCGGCGTCACTTGCCGGTGGTGGCGTCGGTGATCGGCGTGGGCAAGTCGGGTGGCTTCTGAGACAGCATCCCGAGGCGCATTCGGATGGCGGCCGTCAGCGTCGCGTCGGTGGTCAGTTCCGAGGCCTTTTCCAGGGCGTCGATGGCCTCGCCGGTCTTGCCCTGCAGCTCGTACACGCCGCCCAGCGCCAGGTAGGCGTTGGCGGAGTTGGGATCCTCCGCCAGGGCGGCCAGAGCGGCTTCCTCGGCCTTCGCCACCGTATCAAGACCACCTTGAGAGGCCATGCGGTAGTACAGGTTGGCTTGCTCGGCGTAATAGTCGGCGGCACTGGGGGCCACTGACCGAGCCTGCTCCAGGTAGGCCTGGGCCTCGGCCTCCCGGCCCAGCTGGGTCAGAATGACGCCCGCCGCCAGGGGCGCCTCCATCACCGTCGCCCCGGAGTCGATGATGGCTTGATAGTCGGCAAGAGCCTCCTCCAGGCGTCCGGCGCTGAGTTTATCCCGTGCTCCGCTGAGCCGGCTCGAGGGCTCGTCGGTGGCACGCGGCGCCAGGAAGAGCTGGTAGACAATGGCCATGACGGCGAAGGCGACCAACAAGGAGGCGCCCTGGAGCAAGTACCGGCGCATGGTGACCTTGCGAGCATCGGAAACGATCGTGTCGAGGCACAGCCACCAGTCACCCTCCGTGCCGCCCAGCTGCTCCCGGAGCGACTGCAGCTTGCTCGCACCGGCCTTGCTGACTACCAGGGAGGCGTTGCTGCGAAGGGTTGACTCGATAGTCGCCAGGCGACTGTGCTCGGCCTTCAGCTCAATGCCGAACTTCTCCTCCAGCGCAGGCAGGGACGTCTCGATGGCGTGTATGCGGCGTACGAGCTGGAGGGCTTGCTCGCTTGAGCCCCGTCTCAGGTCGGCAATGCCGAGCTCGACCGCACTGAGCAGGCCGCGCAGGTCGCTCGCGGACTTGACGGTCGTGTTGGCCTCGTGAGCGTCGGCTGTAGTCCCGGTAGCCATATGGTGTTGCCTCCCCTTCTCCCGGCTTGGCGGGCCCATCCGATTACAGGACTTACATTATGTGTCCCTCAGCGATCGTGTCAAGCGCAGCCGGGTTCCTCGAGCGGCCCATGAGGGGGGCGCGGCAGGCGGGAGGCGTGCTGCAGCCGAGGGCATGAGCTAGCGGCGAGGCGCCTGGGGCGTCACCTAACTACTGGATAGCCGCGGAGCTATCCTGCGGTCAAGATGGACGGCCGGCGCGGCGGGCAGTACCCCACGTCCATCCGGGCTGCAGGACAGAGGCCGTGCCGGACATCGCCCTGCCCCTTGATCGCAGCACGGGGCAGGGCGACGGTCGCCTAGACGGCGCGGTAGGGGCGAGAGGTGAGCCGAACGGTGCTCTCGTATTCAGCGGCCCGCCGGGGATCGCGGTAAACCCGCAGCACACACTGCGGCTCCTCCCGCGAGATCATGTCCTGCACCGGGTAGAGGCCCGCGGCCACCATCACCGGTTCCACCCAGCCCATGCAGTGGTCGCAGTAGAGGGGACTGGGGGAGGCGTCATTGTCGAGCACTTTGGACAGGCTGGGACACAGGTCCATGCGCAGCTCGAAGTGGTCCTCGGTGAGGGTGATCTCGCCGCGGCAGTTCTCCTCCTTCAGGATGCGGGCCCAGTAGTCGCGGCAGGCGGGCAGCCCACCGGCGCGGAAGGTCTCGGCCAGTTCGGCGGACTGCAGATCGCCCAAGGCCCGCCAGTACCTCACAAGGTGCTCGTGGCCACGCTCCTCGAGCGCCTTGAAGACCTCATTGTAGTAGCGCACGAAGTGGTCGCTGGGGATCACTGGTCCCTCCGGCGGATGACCTGCACGCAGCGCCCTTCGCCCAGCACCTCAGTGGTGACGGAGAAGGGCGTGCCCTCGGCCAGCGCTTCGTTCACCACCACGGTCTGGCGGCAGAAGTCGGGATCGACGGTGATGCCCCGGCTCCGAAGGTAATCCACCGCGGGGCAGCAGTGCACCCTTAGGCGCGTCTCGCCCTCCTCTTGCTCAAGCGCGTACTCGCCGCCCTCGCGCTCCAAGAAGTAGGTCCAGTGTTCGACCAACATTCCCGGGTCGCCCGCCGCCAGGCTCTCGTGCAAAGAGCGGTAGACGTCGCGCGCCATCCGGCGGAACGTCTCGTCGAGGAAGTCGCGGCCGTAGTTCTCCCGCAGCCAGGCGATAGTGCCGTTGGTGGTGCGGTGGAAGTCCGGGTGGACTTCGCCCATCTCCCGATAACGCAGCGCGGCCAACCTAGATGTACTCCTTCTCTCGCTCGAGCGCCGCGGCGATGCGGCGGCGGTCCTCGTCGGTGAGCGGACCCATGATATGGGCGTACTCGGTGGCGAAGAGGCCCAGCCGGTGCAGCGAGTGCTTGAGCCCGGGCATCCAGGAACTGATGTCGGGCCGGAAGAGGTCGTGCAAGAAGGCGTTGCTGCGTGCCTGCCAGCGGTCTGCCTCCGCCCGGTCGCCGGCACGCAGCGCCTCGATCGCGCGACCGATGAGACCGGCGTTGAGCACGGCGGTGCCGAGCAAGCAGCCGTCGTAGCCGGCGGCAAGGGCAGCCGCCACGTCGAACTCGTCGCCGGTGCGCACGATTAGCTCCGGTCGCCGTCGCTTCAGGTCGAGCAGCGCCCGGCGGTACTCCACCGAGCTGGTGGAGTCCTTGACATAGGCCACATTGGGGTGCCCGGCGATCTCCATCCACAGGTCGATGTCGAGCCCGGTAGAGGGCGGCTGATTGAGGATGTAGATGGCGACGGGTACCGGCCACGAGCGGTCCAGCGTCTCCAGGAAGTAGCGCCGGGCGGAGTCGTGGTGCACGAAGCGAAGCAGCCAGGGCGCCGCGATCACCACCGAGTCGGCCCCGGCGTCCACGGCTTCGGCGATGTTGACCTGGACGCGAGGCGCGGAGGTGTCCGAGACTTGCACTGCCAGGTGGAAGGCATCGCCGCCGGCGCGGCGGAAGGCGCGTACCAGGTCGGCGCGCTGACGATTCGGCAGGAAGGGCCCCTCGCCGCAGGACCCGCCGAGGAAGAGGCCCTGCACTCCCAGTCGGGCGTGCTGCCTCACCAGGTTCTCGATGCCGCCCAGGTCGAGGGCGCCGTCGGCGGTGAACGGGGTGGGCGAGGCGGACCAGATTGTCCCGGTTGCCGGCGTTGGCCGAGAGGAGATGGCGGTCATGTTAGGCCAGTGACACCCGCGTCTGACCACGATCGGCGGCCTGCTGGATCAGCAGGGAGACCCGGCTGGCATCCAGAACCTCCTGGGTACTTAGGTGCAGCCCTTCCTTCTGACCGCGCATCTCGCGCAAGAACGCGTCCAGGTAGCCGCCGCTGCTGCCGGGACCGGGCGTGATGAGGCGCGGTTCCGCCGACTCGTGGGTGTACAGGATGATCTGATTGGTGGTGGGGAGAGCCTCCAGGAACCCCTTGGAGCCGGCGAAGGCCATGCGCCAGTATTGCGGCATCTTGTAACCGGCCCTGTTGGGCGAGAGATACGACACGTCGCAGAGGACGCCGCAGCCGTTGCTGAGCGTGGCCATGAACTGGGCCCCGTCCTGGAAGATGCGCTCCTGGGTCAGGGCGGCGTTCCAGCCCCGGGCCGACTCGACGGTGGCCCACTTGAGGCCGGTGAGCCAGGGGATCGCGTCCACAGCGTGGATGGCAATGTCGTTGATGGTGCCGCCATGCTTCCCCGGCTCGTAGTACCAGCTGGGTCGGGTGCCGTAGAGCATGGGGTGCTGGCCGGTCACGACGATGGAATGCACCTCGCCGATCGCGCCTTCACGGATCAGGCGGCGGACTTCCATGTCGGTGCCGCGATCGCGCATGTCGAACTGGCAGCCGACGCTAAGCCCGCGCTCCTCGGCGAGGGCTTCGATCTGGTGCAGCTCGCCCAAGGTCGTGCATATCGGCTTGTCGCTGACCACGTGCTTGCCGCGGCGCAGGGCCTCAAGCACGCGCGCGCCACGGATGCCGAAGTAGTCTCCTACCGCCACGACGTCGCAGGGGACCTGGTCGAGCATGTCGGCGTAGGACGAGTGGGTGACGTCGACCTTGCCGGCGCTCTGTAGTTGAGCGCGGGCGGCATCGTCCTCTTCGCAGGAGGCGACCACCTCAATGTCGTCGCGGCCCTGGGCCAGGTCGTAGAGGCTCATGATGTGGCCGTGACGGAAACCGATGAAGGCAAACCTCACTTTGTCCATTCTCTTCCTTCCCTCGCGGCCATCAGCAGCGGCCGCCATAGGCTGATGCTTCGGGCTCAGAGACAGCCTGAATGCCGCCATGATAGGTTAGGTCGCGCTCGTTGCCCAGCACCACTGAAGAGCCGCCAGGGCGCAAGCGCCCTGGCCGGAACAGCGTCCGCACGCACGAATGACGCCTCTCACAACCGGCCGCTTGGGCTCACCACGCTGTTCTGAGGCCCGAGACGCGACTGGGATGGCCGCCGTGGGGGCCGGACCAGCGCAGAAACCCGGAGCGATGCTCTTGCGAACTCAGAACAGGCCTGCGAACACGCTTGCGATGACGACTAGTCATTAGGTGCAATTGCCCTGGGCTTGACAAAGCGTTTGCGACCTTGCTAGCATTTGTCTGTTGCGTGCGGGCCCTCGCCCTCCGGACGTCTGCCTTTACGCGCACCCATACCAGACCGTTCAAGGTTGCAACCAGAATGGCTCTACTTGAGGTAAAGGACCTTAGGACGCACTTCCACACCCAGGACGGCGTCGTGAGGGCGGTGAACGGCATCTCCTACGAGGTCAACGAAGGCGAGACCGTCGCCATTGTAGGAGAGAGCGGCTGCGGCAAGAGCGTCGGGGTGCTCTCAATCATGCGCCTCATTCCACAGCCCCCCGGTGAGATCGCCGGCGGACAAGTCCTCTTTGAGGGGCGCGACCTGCTCAAGCTCCCTGAAGATGACCTGCGCGACATTCGCGGCAACCGTATCTCCATGATCTTTCAAGACCCCATGACCTCGCTCAACCCGGTGCTCACCATCGGGAAGCAGGTCGGTGAAGCCCTGGAGGTCCATCAGGGCCTGAGCGGCTCCGAGGCCCGAGCCAAGACCGTATCCCTCCTGCAGATGGTAGGCATCCCCGAGGCAGCCCGCCGCCTCGAGGACTACCCTCACCAGTTCTCGGGCGGCATGCGGCAGCGCGCCATGATCGCCATGGCCCTCTCGTGCGACCCGCAACTACTGATCGCCGATGAGCCCACCACCGCCCTCGATGTGACGATTCAGGCGCAGATCATCGAGCTGGTGAAGAGGCTCCGCGATGAGCTGGGAATGGCGATCATCTGGATCACCCACGACCTGGGGATCGTGGCCGGCCTTGCCGACCGCGTGATCGTCATGTACGCAGGCTACATCATTGAGTCCGCGCCGGTCAGGGAACTGTACGCCAACCCACGCCACCCCTACACTGTCGGCCTGCTACGCTCCGTTCCTCGGTTGGATGCGGAGAAGACTCAGAGGCTCATCCCCATCGAGGGCCTTCCCCCCGACTTGATCGACCTGCCGGATGTCTGCCCCTTCGCGCCGCGGTGCGCGCACGTCATCGACAAGTGCTGGTCCGCCAATCCCACACTGCGGTCCGCAGGCAGTGGACACAAGGTGGCCTGCTGGATAGACATCGACTCTGGGGGCAGCAATGGCCTCTGACACGAACGGCACCGCCCTTCTCAGCATTCGCGACCTGAAGATGCACTTCCCCATCAACCGGGGAGTGATCGTGCAGCGCAAGGTCGGCGCCATCCGGGCCGTGGACGGCATATCCTTCGACATCATGAAAGGCGAGACCCTGGGCCTGGTGGGCGAGAGCGGTTGCGGTAAGTCCACCACCGGCCGCGCCATTCTGCAGCTCTACCGCCCCACCTCCGGGCAAGTGCTCTTCAATAACGTGGACCTGACCAAACTCAAGGGCGAGGGCCTGCGGCGGGTCCGACGCAACATGCAGATCATCTTCCAGGACCCTTACGCCTCCCTCAACCCCCGCATGACGGTCGGCTCCATCGTCGCCGAGCCGTTGGAGGTGCATGGACTCGCCCGGGGAAAGCAGGAGACGCAGAAACGAGTCCGAGAGCTGTTGTCCTTGGTGGGGCTCAACCCGTACTTCGCCTCGCGCTATCCGCACGAGTTCTCCGGGGGACAGCGACAGCGCATCGGGGTAGCCCGTGCTTTGGCCGTCAACCCGGACTTCATCGTCTGCGACGAGCCGGTATCCGCTCTGGACGTGTCCATCCAGGCCCAGATCATCAACCTGCTTGAGGACCTGCAAGAGCAGCTCAAGCTCACCTACCTCTTCATCGCCCACGACCTCAGCGTAGTGCGGCATATCAGCGACCGCGTGGCGGTCATGTACCTGGGCAAGATCGTGGAGCTCGCCAAGCGCACCGAGCTCTACACCGACGCTCGCCACCCGTACACCAGGGCGCTTCTTTCGGCCGTGCCGATCCCCGACCCGACGGTCGAGGCGAAGCGCCAGCGCATCATCTTGGAAGGCGACGTTCCCAGCCCTGCCAATCCGCCCAAGGGCTGCCACTTCTGCACGCGGTGTCCGGTCGTGATGGACATCTGCCGCCAGGAAGAGCCGCCTTTCGAGGATGTCGGTGGCGGGCACTGGGTCGCGTGTTACCGAAGCCGCGAGGGGTAAGACCGCATGGTCCGGCCCAGAATCAGGGCCGAAGGAGGTCAGCCGGCGGACAGTAGCTGAATCCCGGGAGACGCTTCCCAGCGGCAGTTCGCGTACGTTCCCATCACGTGGAGGCTTAGATGAGAACTAAGAGCAAATGGTTCGGGGCGCTAGCCATCCTGATCATAGTGGCTGTGGTCCTGTCTGGTTGCGGCAGCTCCGCCACCCCGCAGGTGGTCAAGGAGACCGTCGAGGTCGTCAAGGAAGTCGAGAAGGTCGTCCAGCAGACGGTTGAAGTCGTGAAGGAAGTGGAGGTGGAGGTAGTTGTTACCGCCACTCCGGACCCGGCCGTTGCCGCCGCCGAGCCCATCACCCTGGACTTCATCTTCGGCTCCGAGCCGCCCACCCTCGACCCGGCCCTGACTGAGGACACCACCTCCGTCTGGCTGGTGGAGCAGATGTTCCTCGCCCTCACCGACTACGACGATGACACCCTGGAAGTAGTGCCCGAACTGGCCACCAGCTGGGACATCTCCGAAGACGGCACCGTCTACACCTTCCACATGCGTGACGATGCGAAGTGGGTGCAGTTGGTGGGCGACCAGGTGGTCGACCTCGGCCCCGTCACCGCCAATGACGTCGTCTACGGCATCCTGCGCACTCTCGACCCGAGGACGGCCGCTCCGTACTCCTACGTGCCCACCACGGTGCTCGTCGGCGCTGAGGAGTTCGCCTTTGCCGACGCGACCGCTCTCTCCGCCGAGGAATTGGACGCCCTGCGCGACGGCGTCGGCGCCAAGGCCCTCGACGAGTACACCGTCGAGTTCACCCTCAAGCAGCCCGCCGCCTACTTCCCGGCCATGACCAGCCTGTGGATCTTCCGTCCGCAGCCGCAGGCCGCCATCGACGAGTATGGCGATCGCTGGATCGAGCCCGGACTCATCGTCACTAACGGCCCGTACCTGCTCCAGCAATGGGGCCATGGCAGCCACCTGAAGCTGATCAAGAACCCGCTATGGTACGATGCGGACAAGGTCCAGATCGAAGTCCTCAACGCTCCCATCGTGGCCGAAGCCTCCACCGGCATGGCCATGTATGAGAACGGCGAGATCGACTTCGCCGGCGACCCGGGCTGGGGTCCTCCTCTGCCCGACATGGATCGCATCAAGGCCGATCCCGTGCTCAGCACCGAGCTGGCCATCCTGCCTCGTCTGTGCACCTACTACTACGGCTTCGTGAACACCAAGGCGCCCATGGACAACGACCTGGTGCGCAAGGCGTTCTCGTACGCCATCGACCGCCAGACCCTGATCGACACCCTCCTCAAGGGCGAGCAGGTTCCGGCCAACTCCTTCACCTGCCCCGGCATCTTTGGCAACGTGGGTGGTGATCCCGAGGTCGGTCTGCTCTTCGATCCCGAGAAGGCGCGTCAGGCTCTGGCCGATGCCGGCTATCCTAACGGCGAGGGCCTCCCGCCCATCACCCTCATGATCAACCAGTCCGAGGCGCACCTCCAGATCGCCCAGGCCATTCAGGCCATGTGGAAGGAAGTCCTGAACGTTGAGGTCAACCTGGAACAGCAGGAATGGGCTGTCTATCTCGGGACGCTCAAGCCCGATTCCCCGGATGAGGACAAGCCGCACATCTTCCGCATGGGCTGGTGCGCCGACTACCTCGACGCCAACAACTGGCTCGCCGACGTGCTCCACAGCACCAGCACCTCAAACTACGTGAGACTCCTGAACCCTGACTTCGACGCTCTCGTCGAGCAGGCCCAGGTTGAGTCCGATCCCGACGCGCGTGCCGCTCTCTACAAGCAGGCCGAGATCGTCCTCAACAACGAAGTGACAGCTATGGCGCCGATCTACTTCTACACCCGGGTAGACCTGACCAAGCCGTACCTGAATCGCATCGTGAACCCGCTCAGCATGGACCATGTCTGGAAGTGGACCATCGACTGGGAAGCCAAGATGGCTGCCATCGGCAAATAGCCGATGGCTACCGAGGTGGGGCGCCTTGGCGCCCCACCTCACCCGCCGATCGGGGAACTCGCTCCCCGTCGGCCGAGGCCCCGGAAGCCAGGCACCCTCCTTCGCTCGCTTCCCGTCCCTCGAGCGACGGTGACCTGATGATCCCCCGCTCATCCTGTGTTCGGAGTGTTGTGATATGGCCGCGTATATCGTGAGGCGGCTCTTCTGGTCCATACCGGTTCTCGTGGCGCTGCTGCTGGCCGTCTTCCTTCTCATGCAGGCCATTCCCGGCGGCCCATTCGACTTCGCCGGCGAGCGCAGCCTGCCGGCAGCGGTGATCGCCAACCTCGAGCGCCGGTACGGCCTCGACAAACCGCTCCACGAGCAGTTCGCCAACTACCTTAGGGCGGTGGTACTGGAGGGCGACCTCGGACCCTCATTCCGCCAGCGCAACCGCAGCGTTAACGACATCATCGGAGACAGCTTGCCCATCTCCGCCCAACTGGGCGTCCTGTCCATCGGTCTCGCCCTGCTCATCGGCATTCCAGCGGGGATCATCGCTGCCCTCAACCACAACCGACTGCCGGACTACATCGCGTCGTTCCTAGCCATCCTGGGGGTCTCAATCCCCGCCCTAGTGCTTGGGCCGGTGCTCTACTGGCTCTTCGCGCTCAAGCTGGGCTGGTTGCCGGTCGCGCTCTGGGGGGCAGAGAAGCCCTTCTTCCTCGGCTTCATACCCATGCCCACGGTCAAGTTCATCAAGCACGCGATCCTGCCCACGGTCGCCCTGGGCACCGGCATGTCGGCGAGCATCGCCCGCCTTACTCGTGCCTCCCTGCTCCAAGTGATCCGAGAGGACTACATCCGCACGGCGCGAGCCAAGGGCCTGCGCGAGCGCGCGGTGGTGGTGCGGCACGCCCTGAAGAACAGCCTGATCCCCGTGGTCACCGTGCTGGGCCCCATGTTCGCCGGCGTAGTCACCGGTACCATCGTGATCGAATCGGTGTTCGGCATTCCGGGGATGGGCAAGTACTTCGTCCAGGGAATCAGCAACCGCGACTACCCCGTCATCATGGGCGTCACCCTCATCTACGCCGTCATTCTTGTGCTGTCCAACCTTCTGGTTGACATCACCTATGCCTGGCTGGATCCGCGAATCCGGTACTCGTAGAGGCCTGAGGAGTTAGCATGGCAGTGCAGGAGTTGGATGTTAAGCAGGCCTTCGCGGAGCGAGCCCAGCGTCGTCAGCGCAGCCCGTTCGCCGATGCCTTCAGCCAGTTGCTTCGTAACCGGGTCGCTGCAGTCGCCGGTGTCTTCATCATCTTGCTCATACTCATGGCCCTCTTCGCCGATGTGCTGGCGCCCTACGGCTACGACGAGACCCATTTCGCCGACAACTACGCGTTGCCCCGCAGCAACTACCAGCTCGGCGCCGACTACCTCGGCCGCGATATCCTCAGCCGCACCATTTACGGCGCGCGTGTCTCCCTTTCGGTGGCTTTCATCGCCGCCGGTGTCAGCCTGTTCGTCGGCCTTGTGTACGGCATCATCGCCGGGTACGCCGGGGGCTGGGTCGACAATGTGATGATGCGCATCGTCGATTTCCTCTACGGCCTGCCGGTTCTGATCGTGGTCATCCTGATGCAGGTCTACTTCAAGGCGGTGTCGAGGCGGACCGAGATCACCGGGGTCATGAAGGCCCTTGTGGACATTGACACCGGCTTAGGGGGGCTCTTCTTCGTCTTTGTCGCCCTCGGCCTGCTGAACTGGATCGGCATGGCCCGAATTGCGCGCGGCCAGGTGCTCTCCCTCAAGGAGCGCGAGTTTGTCGAGGCGGCACGAGCCATCGGCGTGGGCACTCCGCGATTGCTGTTCCGGCACTTGCTCCCCAACATTCTGGGCCCGTGCATAGTCTCGGAGACTCTCGCCATCCCCGGATACATCATGACCGAGGCCTTCCTCAGCTACATCGGCCTGGGCGCCAACCCGCCCACTCCCAGTTGGGGCATCATGATCAACGAGGGCTTCCAGGGCATCCGCTCCTATCCTCACGTGATTCTCGTGCCCGCCGCCGCCCTCACCCTCACCGTGCTCGCCTTCAACTTCCTCGGCGACGGCCTGCGAGATGCCTTCGACCCCCGTATGCGAACCTGATCGAGCCGCCCTTCCATAGAACGGACGGAGGCGCCGGACCACTCCACATGGGTCCGGCGCCTCCGTCTCCGGCTGCCATCGTGATGTGCGCCGGAGTGGCCCACCTCTTGCAGCCCTGTGGTATAATGTCAGTTGCAGGCCAGCAAGGAACCGACAGGCGAGAGGCATGATCGACGCAATTGCCTTGAGCGTGGACGCCCGTCGCTTCGAGATGTCGCGAGCCTGCCCCAGTAGGGAACTCAGCGGGGTCGCCCGATGCCAGGGGAACCAGTTGCGGTCTTGATGGCCACCCGGCCTCATCGCTCCGCGCCACGACATCCGGTCAGCCACCGAGCGCCTCGGCTGCCGTCTCGACCACTGATTCTGCAGGCGACCGGATCGCCAAGTGCCGACCAGAATGTCCATGACGAACCCACCGGACGCAGCTTGCTGCCTCCTCCGGTGTTACCGGACTCAGATGCAGGCTTATGTTTCGTTGTGAGTCCGAGGACCCTTCCAGCTTATCTGACCATAAGGAGGTTTAGCCCATGTGGGTGGCGTGGCCTCAGCCACGTCGAGATGAATGCAATGAAGGCTCTTTCCCACGGGGTGGTTGTGTGAGCTGTCCAGGCGCTCCCGGCTAGCGACGGGCCGAACGCATTGTCCCCCGTCAATCGCCCACCAGCGCCGACAGTGAGCAACCCCCTCCGCCGGACCGGATCGGCAGGGTCTCCGCGCCGGTTCGCCAAGGCACCTCAGTATCCGCGGTCCTCTTGCAGCTAGACAGGAGTGTCCAATAGTGCTGCAGCTCACGGCCGAAGAACACGAAGCGATCGTCCAGCGCCTGGAGACGCGAGCCCGCGAGCACGGCTGCCTCGCCTATGACGATGTCCTCCAGGCTCTCCCGGAGCTGGACGAGAGTGGGGAACAAGTTGACGGCATCTTCGCGGAGCTTCACCATCGCGGAGTTCAGATATCGTACCAGAAGGCCGATCAGCGGGATGAGTGGCTGGCCCGGCGCCTGCGCGCTCGCGTCCACACTGAGGACGAGGAGGAGCAGCTCGCCAACCTAGACACCAGCGACGCCGTCAGCCTCTATCTGCGCGAGATCGGGCGCGTCCCCCTACTGACGGCAGAGGACGAGGTGGAACTGGCCAAGCGGATGGAGGAGGGCCGCTTCGCCACCCGCCGCCTTCGTCGGGGCTGCCTGTCAGACGAAGAGTTGTGCCAGTTGCAGGCGCTCTCCTTCCGCGGCAACCAGGCCGAACAGCACCTCATCAAGGCCAACTCCCGCCTAGTGGTGAGCGTGGCCAAGAAATACATGGGCCGAGGCGTCCCCTTCCTGGACCTGATCCAGGAGGGCAACATCGGCCTCATCAGGGCAGTGGCTAAGTTCGACTACCGGCGCGGCTACAAGTTCAGCACCTACGCCACCTGGTGGATCCGGCAGGCCGTCACCCGCGCCATAGCCGATCAGGGCCGCACCATCCGTGTGCCGGTGCACATGTGCGAGCAGATCAACCGTCTCTCCCGCGCCACCCGCAAGTTGGTGCAGGACCTTGGTCGCGAGCCGACGTCAGAGGAACTGGCCGCCGAGATGGAGATGCCCGTCTCCAAGGTGGAGCAGATCCTGAAGGTGGCGCAGCGACCGCTGTCGCTCGAGACCCCCGTCGGCGAGGAGGAGGACAGCGCCCTCGGCGACTTCATCGAAGATGACGCCGCGCCCAGCCCCGTCGAAGCCGCTTCCGTCAGCCTCTTGCAGGACCAACTGGAGGACCTCTTCAACAGCTTGACGCCGCGCGAGGTGAAGATCCTGCAGTTGCGGTTCGGCCTCATTGACGGCTACACCTACACTCTCGAGGAAGTGGGCCGCCGCTTCGGCGTCACTCGGGAGCGCATTCGCCAGATCGAAGCTCAGGCTCTCCTGCGGCTGAAGCACCCGCGCCGATGCCGCCGCCTGCGGGACTACCTGGTCTAGCTTTCGGACACCACGATGGAGGGGGCCGGTATCCGCCGGCCCCCTTTTGTCGCCCACGTGTTCCGGCGCAGCGCCGTGCCCAGAGCCAGACACGCAGCCGCTCCCCTGGCCTAGCCGAGCCGCCACATCCGGGCGATACTGTTGTTGATACCGACAATGAAACGATTCCGAGAAGGACCAGGACCTTGAGTAAAAGATCAGTCGAGATATCCAACCTGTTCTGCCCGCAGACGCTTTTTGTCTACGGTACGAAGCGGGAGGACGGCAAGCCGACCTTCGGATTGTTCTGCTGGATAAGCTATTACGCCGACAACGGGCTTTGCATGATGGCGGGGCTTTCCGAGGACAAGATGACCCGCGACAACATTGATAGAACCGGCATCTTCTCGGCGAATCTCGTCACTGAAAGAACGCTGGCGCTCGCCGACTATTTCGGCTGCAATTCGGGTTATGACAAGGGGAAAATGGATATTGACGTTAGTGTGGAGAACGGCCGGGTGCTTGACGTTCCGGTGCTGTCGGACAGCCCGGTTGCTTTTGAGCTTGAGGTTTACCGTAGGGTCGAGCTTGAGGCGGGCCGGGTTTATCTGT
Organism: Anaerolineae bacterium; assembly: GCA_040768685.1. Taxonomy (GTDB): domain Bacteria; phylum Chloroflexota; class Anaerolineae; order DRVO01; family DRVO01; genus Ch71. Next base: position 796,836 of record JAXGMM010000001.1, on the reverse strand, counting down.
GCCGTATCCGCAACGTGCTTGCCGATGAGGGTCTTTTCGACGGCGACGGCACGCTTGAGGAAAAGATGAAGCGTATCGCGCCGGTCTGCACTACCGGCAACACCTATTTCAGTTGGAACGGTGACAGGATAGCCGGCTGGGGCGAGCCGGGTCTTTCTATAGAGGCGGGAAAGAAGGTCAATGTTGAGATACGGCGGCTCACGCCGTATCTCGCCGAGGATTATCTGCGCTTTTTCGATGTCACGCCGCATTCGACGGGCAAAGACGAGCACCGCTGCTACTGCGTCTGCTGGGCGGGCGAAAACTGTGACGGACGTGACTTTTCAACTGCCGAAAAACGCAGAGCGGTTGCCGCAGAGTATATAAGAAGCGGTGCGATACAGGGCTATCTCGCCTACCTCGGTCACAAGGTCGTCGGCTGGTGCAATGCCAACACAAAGTCAGACTGCCATGACTGTCTGTCCTGGAAACGGTCTATGCAGGCAATAAAAAGAAACGGGCCGGAGATCAAGGTTAAGTCTGTCTTCTGTTTTGCCGTCGCCCCCGAGATGCGCGAAAAGGGAATCGCTACGCAGCTTCTCAGTCGGGTTTGCGATGACGCAGCCAATGACGGCTTTCATTTTGTTGAAGCCTACCCGAACAAGGAATTCGTCGGCACAGAGGAAGCTTTTATGGGAACCGTCGGAATGTACGAGAAGGCGGGATTTGAGCTGTTCTATGAGGCGGGCGACAAGCTTGTTATGAGAAAAAAGCTGCAATAAACTAGAGCCGCCACCATGGCGCAGTGTCCAAAGGGGAAGCCGTAGCCATAGACCAGGCCAACCACCAGGAGCAGCTCCAGAGCCAGGCGTCGTTTGCGCGCAGGTATGCCGGCCCAGAGAAGACGAAGGGACCGGCCGCAGCCGATCCCGTATCTATGAGGCAGCGCGCAAGACTCTAGATGTCCAGGTTGCGCACCTGCCTGGCGTGGGTCTGGATGAACCGCTTGCGCGGCGCCACCTCCGCCCCCATGAGCATATCGAAGGTCAGGTCCGCCGCGGCGGCGTCCTCGATGTTCACCTGAAGGATGGTGCGCGACTCCGGGTTCATTGTGGTCTCCCACAGCTCGTCCCAGTTCATCTCGCCCAGGCCCTTGTAGCGCTGCACGCCGGTGACCTTGCCATCCAGTTCCTTGAGGAGCTCTTCCTGCTCTTCCTCACGGTAAACGTAGTGGTGCTTGTTGCCCTTGGTGGTAACTCGGTACAGCGGCGGCTGGGCAATGTAGAGGTGTCCAGCGTCGATGACGGGCTGCATGTAGCGGAAGAAAAAGGTCATCAGTAGCGTGCGGATGTGAGAGCCGTCCACGTCCGCGTCGCACATGATGATGATGCGATGATAGCGAAGCCGCGACACGTCCAGGTTCTCGCCGATGCCGCAGCCCAGCGCCGTGATCATGGCCCGCACTTCGTTGTTGTCCAGGATCTTGTCCAGCCGCGCCTTCTCCACGTTCAGGATCTTGCCGCGCAGCGGAAGGATGGCCTGGAACCGCCGGTCACGCCCCTGCTTGGCGGTGCCGCCGGCGGAATCACCCTCGACGATGTAGACCTCCGACAGCGCCGGATCGCGCTCCGAGCAGTCAGCCAGCTTGCCCGGCAGAGACATGCTCTCCAGGGCGCTCTTGCGTATCACCAGGTCGCGAGCCTGTCGCGCCGCCAGCCGTGCCCGCGCCGACGTCAGGCACTTGTCGATGATGGCTTTGGCATCCCGGGGATTCTCCTCCAGGTAGGTGGACATGGCCTCAGCGACCACCGCTTCTACCTGGCCGCGCACCTCGGCGTTGCCCAGCTTCGCCTTGGTCTGGCTCTCAAACTGAGGATCGGTAAGCTTCACGCTCACGATGGCCGTCAGGCCCTCGCGGACGTCTTCTCCAGTGAGATTGCCTTCGGCGTCCTTGAGGGTGTTGCTGCGGCGCGCGTAGTCATTGAGCGTGCGCGTTACCGCCGAGCGGAGACCGGTCAGGTGCGTGCCGCCGTCCACCGTGTTCACGTTGTTGGCGAAGGAGTAGACCGACTCGGAGTAGCCGGTGTTGTACTGCACCACGGCCTCGACTATGGTGCCGTTGACCTCCTTCTCCACGTAGATGGGCTCGTGCACGACGCTCCTGCTGCGGTTGAGATAGCGGACGAAAGACGACACTCCCCCCTGGAAGTAGAAGGTGATGTCCCGGTCATCGCGTTGGTCCTGGAGGCGCAAACGCAGGCCCCTGGTCAGGAAGGCCATCTCACGGAAGCGCTGCGTCAGGACGTCGAAGTGGAAGTCCAGTTCGGCGAAGATCTCCGGATCAGGGCGGTAGCGCGTCCGAGTACCGGAACCCTCGGCCGGGCCGATCTTCTCTACCTGCGTGACGGGTACCCCGCGCTCGTACCGCTGCCGGTAGGCGATGCCATCTACGGTGGACGTGACTTCCATCCACTCGGACAGGGCATTCACGGCAGAGACGCCCACGCCGTGCAGCCCGGAAGCGACTTTGTACCCGCCGCCCCCGAACTTGCCGCCGGCGTGCAGAATGGTGTGCACCACCTCCAGCGCCGACTTTCCCGTCTGGGGTTGGATGCCCACTGGGATGCCGCGCCCGTTATCGGTCACGGTGACCACGTGGTCCTTATCAATGACAACGGTGATGCTATCGCAGACGCCGGCCAGCGCCTCGTCGATCGAGTTGTCCACCACCTCATAGATCAGGTGGTGCAGACCCCGGACGTCAGTGGAGCCAATGTACATGCCCGGTCGTCGCCGGACTGCCTGCAAGCCCTCCAGGACCTGGATCTGGTCTGCACCATAGGCTTGACGTTCAGTAGTTGCCAAACTCACGACCTCCCCAACTCCGAGATCCTGGCCAGCAGCGCCTCGTAGCGGCCCCGGTAGAAAACGAAGCTGGCCGCGACCAATCCACTCCCAACGAAGGTGTTGCCCGCCACGGCGACGAGCGTTCCCAGTGGAATCGCCGTCGCCACCCAGTGCCACACAACAGCGAATCCGGCCGCCAAGACGTTCAGTAGAATGATCAAACCGAGCACGGACCAGAAGCTGGACCGCACCACCATGACGCTATTGAGCACCGAGCGTTGCAGGCTGATCTCCTGAAGCACCATCGCGTCGATGACGAAGAAGAGATAGAACAGAGCCCACAGGCCCGCCCAGAAACCGATCAGGCTCACCAGGCTGGCCACGAGGCCCCCGACGGTCGGGCTCAGAATCGCCAGAAAGGACAGGAACAGGCTGGTAGGTAGCCCAACGAGCACCAAGACGGCCATCATGGCCAAGACGGCGGAGACAATCCGCACCGAGTTGCGCCCAGCCTTACTGAGCAGATCCCGTAGAGACAGCTGCTTGCCCTGCACCGCCGCCGCCACCACCGTCAGGTACAGGGTGCCCACACCTACGCCGATCAGCCCGAAGACGATCGCCAATAGCCCCGCTACGGCGACACTGCTCACTTCGATGCCGTCGAACGGTCGCCACAGCCCCTCGGGCAGGCCTGCCGCGAGGAAGCTGGGCATGCCCACCACGCCATTGGCCAGCAGCGCCAGCAGATTGGACTGCTGCCCTAGGCTGCCGAGGAGTTCGCCCACCGCCTGGACCGAATCCGTGCTCTGGGATGCGCCCGCAGCTTGGGAAAACGCCGACACGACCCGAATCGCCAACGGCCTAATCGATAGGCGCGGCGCCAGCCACAGCACTGCATCCACCAGCACAGGGATGAGCATGACCAGGGGGCGTCGTCGGACCACGTTCAGGCCCTCGGATATGGAATCGATTACCCCCATGTCGGCATTACCCTCTATGTGGTGCTGCAGGAAGTGCGCCAACACTTGATTATACCACTTGCCCGGTTATGTCGCGAACACGGCGACCAAGGGGGCTGGCGGCCCGGCAAAGACCGGTGTAGAGTCGGTCCGGCAAGCGCTATCAGATGCTTCGGGAGGTGGGCGATGAAGAAGGCCATCATCTGCGGCGCCCGACAGGCAGCCCTGGTGGACGTGGGCGATCCCGTCCCGCTAGAGAACTGGGCCGTGGTGAAGGTGCACGTTGCGCCCATGTGTACCGAGTACAAGTCGTTCTTGGCCGGCGGCCGGCACGAGTACCTCGGCCACGAGGCCGCCGGCGAAGTGGTAGCAGTGGCGCAGCCGGGGAAGGTTCGCGCCGGCGACCGCGTGGTGGCCATGCCGCTGGCCGGCTGCGGTCGGTGCTGCCTCTGCCTCGCCGGCGACTACATTCACTGCCAGGACGCGCCCAGCTTCAGCGCCACGCACGGCAGCCTCGAAGGCAGCGCCACGTATGCCCAGTACCTGCTCAAGCAGGACTGGCTGCTCATGCCCATCCCGGACGACCTCACCTACGAGCAGGGATCTCTCGCCTGCTGTGCCCTCGGACCATCCTTCGGTGCCTTCCAGCGCATGAACCTCAACGCCATGGACACGGTGCTGATCACCGGCCTCGGCCCGGTTGGGTTAGGCGCCGTCGCCAACGCCCTATTCCGGGGTGCGCGGGTCATTGCCGTGGAGTCGCACGCCTGGAGGGCGCAGCGCGCCCTCGACATGGGCGCCGAGGCGGTGCTCGACCCGGCTTCGCCTGAGACCATCGCCGCCATCTTGGATCGCACCGAAGGCCGTGGCGTCCATGCGGCGCTGGACTGCTCCGGCACCGTCCCGGCGGAGCGCCTCTGCATCGATGCCGCCCGGCGCCGGGGGCGGGTCGCATTCGTGGGTGAGTGCAGTGACGACCTGACGCTGCGCGTGAGCCCCGACCTGCTGCGTAAGGGACTCACCATCTACGGCTCCTGGCACTACAACCTCAACGATTACGCCGGCATCATCCAGGTGATTCGGCGCTCGCCTCTGATGGCGTCCTTGGTGAGTCATGTCCTGCCCATGAGCGACATCCAAGGGGCACTCGAGCTCTCGGCCTCGCCGGAGCACGCGAAGACCCTCCTGCACCCCTGGGAGTGAGCGACGACGGGCCGGTGGGCAACGATGCCGGCCCGGGCTTGTTCCGCCTTCGCCGCCCGGGCTATAATCGCCGCATCACTCCCGGAGAGGTTGCCTCCTGACCGTCTACGTGGTCGTACCCACCTATAACGAGGCCGAGAACCTAGCCGCTCTGACGGTTGAGCTTCTGGGTCTGGGAGTGCCTGGACTGCGGATTCTGGTGGTTGACGACGCTTCGCCCGACGGCACCGGCCGGATCGCCGACGGGCTGGCGCGCGAGCACCCGGGCGTCGTCGAGGTGATGCATCGCGCGGGCAAGCAGGGCCTCGGAACCGCCTACGTGGCAGGCTTTCAGCACGCGCTGCGTGCTGGGGCCGATTTCGTCGTGCAGATGGATGCCGACTTCTCGCACTCGCCTGCCTATGTCCCGGCTTTCCTCGAGGCCGCCAAGCGCTACGACGTGGTCGTAGGCTCGCGCTACGTTCCCGGCGGCAGCACCGACGAACGCTGGAGCTTCTGGCGGTACCTGCTCTCCTGGTGGGCCAACCAGTGCTACAGCCGCGTCATCCTGGGCCTGCAGGTGCGCGATGCCACCGCCGGCTTCAAGTGCTTCCGCCGTGAAGTCCTGGAGACGATCCACCTGGGGTCCGTCGGCTCCAGCGGCTACATCTTCCAGGTGGAGATGGCGTACCTCTGCCAGAGGCTGGGATTCCGCGCGCTCGAGGTGCCCATCCACTTCGAGGACCGGCGCATCGGGCGGTCAAAAATGACCGTGCCCGTCAAGCTGGAAGCGGCGTGGCGTGTTTGGCAGATTCGCTGGCGCTACCGTGGCCTCGGCCCCGCGGCACGCAACGCACCTGATGGAGCCCCTGGCGTCCGCACGTGAAGCGCCGCGTCCATCTGCCGGCAATAGCAGCACTGGCCATACTCCCCTTCCTCTACTTCTGGCCGGTCATCTTCGGAGGGCAGACCCTCGTCCCGGCGGACAACCTGCTCGCCTGGGAGCCATGGCGGAGCACCGCCCCCGCAGGCGCCTCTTTGGTCCCGCACAACGAACTCCTCAGCGACCTAGTGTTGGAGAACTACGCCTGGAAGCTGTTCCTCCGCCGGTGTCTCGCTGAGGGCGAACTGCCCCTATGGAACCCTCTGCTCTTCACCGGCGCCCCGTTCCTGGCCGCCGGTCAGCACTCGGCGCTGTACCCGCCGAGCCTCCTCTTCTACGTCGTGCCTCTGGCGCGCGCCTACGGCGTCTTCTCCGCCCTTCAGCTAAGCATAGCCGCCGTCGGCATGTACCTGTTCCTTCGGGCCCTGCGTGCCCGGCCGGGAGCCGCCTTTGTCGGCGGCGTGACCTACGCCTTCAGCGCCTTCATGCTCGTAAGCGTCGGCTTCACCATGATGATCGCTGCCGCCGCCTGGTTGCCCTGGTGCCTGCTCTGCCTCGAGATGCTCATCTCGCGAGCCGGCCGCGCCGCCGGAAGGTTGCGTCACGGCCTGCCCTGGATGGTCGGGGGCGCTATCTGCCTCGGCATGCAGGTGCTCGCCGGGCACATCGAGATCACCTACTACGTCCTTCTTGTGCTGGGAATCTACGCTGCGTGGCGGCTCCTCGGAGAGTGGATCCGGCGCCGGCGATTGCCCTGGCGCGCCGGCGCCATGGCTCTGGTCGTGGTCGTGTTGGGCGTGTCACTCGCCGCCGTGCAGTTGTTGCCTCTGTACGAGCTTGTGCAGACCAACTTCCGCTCCGGCGCCGCCGGCTATCAGGTCACCTACCAGGACGTGGTCGGCTGGGCCTATCCCTGGCGCCAACTGGCCACGTTCGTCGTACCCGACCTCTTCGGCAACCCGAGTGTTCACTCTTATGTCGATCTCCTGACTCTGCGCGTCACCGACATCACCGTCAACGCCCTCGGTGAGCCCATCAGCGAGGTGGCGTGGGGGAAAGGCCTCTCCTCTTGGAAGAACTACGTGGAGGCAGGCGCATACGTCGGCATCCTGCCGTTGCTTCTGGTCGTGCCCGCACTGGCCTCGCGCCGCTTCCGCAGCACCGCCGTCTTCTTCGCCGGGCTGGGCTTGGCGTCGCTGCTGCTCGTGTTCGGCACTCCCCTCTACCGCCTGATCTTCCTTCTGCCGGGTATCGACCAACTGCACTCGCCGTTTCGCTGGGTCTTTCCCTACACCCTCTGCCTGGCCGCCCTGGCCGGTCTCGGGCTGTCTGCCCTGGCCGACGCCGCGGAGCAGGCTAGCCGCCGGTGGGGGAAGCGACTGGGGAAGACGGCGGTCATCGCCGGGTCCGCCCTTCTATTAGCGTTGATAGTGGTCATCGTGGCGCCGGGGCCGTTCGCGGCTCTCGCCGACCGCGTTCTGACCACGTCGGAGTTGACCCAACGTGCCTTCGCCAACGGAGCCATGCTCCTCTCCTACCAGGCCCGCAACGTCCTCGTTCTCGCCATTGGGCTTCTAGGGGCCGGCCTCACCCTGACCGCCGCTGCTCAGGGCTGGACCGTCCACCTGCCCTTGGCCAAGCACCGGCTTTCGGCCTGGCCCGCCGTGGGCGCCGCCGCCGTTGTCGTCGACCTTTTCCTCGTCGGCTACGGCTTCTACCCGCGTGCCGATCCCGCCATCCTGGAGCGTGTCCCCCCGTCCATTGCCTTCCTGCAGGGCGACAAGGACCCCTGGCGGCTGACCACCTTCATCGCGCCGGGCGAGAAGCCACTCAACGCCAACGGCGCCATGCTCTATGGGCTGGAAGACATCCGCGGCTACGACTCCATCATACCGCGGCAGTACGTCGACTACATGAGCCTGGTTGAGGTACAGGACGAGCTGCTCTACAACCGCATCGCTCCGCTGAGCGAGGCAGCGTCGCTCGACTCGCCCCTACTTGACCTGCTCAATGTGCGGTATGTGGTCACCAACCAGGTGATAGACAACCCCGGGTACGACCTGGTCTACGACGGCGAGGTGCGCGTCTACCGCAATCTGGATCACCTGCAGCGCGCTTTCGCCCTCACCGGGGCCCGGCGCGTCCCCGCGGATCAGATCGGGGCGGCCCTGGCTGCCATAGACCCGCGCGTCGAGCTGCTGCTTGAGGGGCGGGAGGAGCGACTGGGAGACGATGAGCCGGAGTTGCTGCCGGTCAGTGTGCTCCAGCGCGAGACCACCGAGGTGCTGCTCCGCGCCGATCTACCCCGACCTGCCTGGGTCGTCCTGACTGATGCCCACTTCGACGGCTGGCGCGCCTACGTTCGTCCCTTCGGGAGTGATCTCCCGGAGGAGCAGCACCCGATCGAGCGCGCCTATGGCGCCTTCCGCGCCGTCTACCTTCCCGCCGGCGACTGGGAGATCCGCTTCCACTACATGCCGCGTTCGTTCCAGATCGGCTTGTACGGCACTTTCATAGCCGCCGTCGCTCTCCTGCTCATCATGGCCGCCTGGCTGTGGGCGCGCTACTACCGGCGCGATGATGAGGAGCGGACGGTGCAGCGAGTGGCCAAGAACAGCCTCACGCCCATGGGGCTGTCGCTCCTGAACAAGCTGATCGACATGGCCTTCGCCATGCTGATGCTGCGTCTGCTCGGGCCCAAGAACGCCGGCGACTACCAGTTCGCCGTCACCTTCATCGGCTACTTCGAGATCCTCGTTCGCTATGGCCTCGGCACCTACATCACCCGCGAGATCGTCCGCGCCCCGGACCAAGCTCGCGAGCTGCTCGGCAACGCCCTCGGCCTGCGCGGGGTGCTTTGGCTCGCATCCATCCCCGTGATGGCTCTCCTGCTGGCGGCCTACGTCGCCTTCTCCGATCTCACCGCCGACGTGGTGACCGCGGTGGCGCTGTTCAGCGTGGCCGTGTTCCTCGGCAACGTGGCCGACGCATTCAGCGCCGTCTTCTACGCCCACGAGCGCATGGAATCCCCCGCCTTCATCAGCACGGGTACCACCCTCGTCAAGGTCACTCTGGGGGCAATCGCCTTGCTGGCCGGCGGCGGGTTCGTCAGCCTGGCCGCCGTGTCCATCGCCAGCAACCTGTTCACCGTGGTCGTCCTTGGGCTCATCCTCCGCCGCGATTATCACAGCCCAACCGTCCAGTTCGAGCGCGAGCGAGTCTCCGACATGGCTCGCGAGTCCTTCCCACTGATGTTGAACCACCTGCTGGCCACCGTCTTCTTCCAGGTGGACGTCCTCCTGCTCCAGCCGATGCGCGGCAGCGTCGAGGTCGGCTACTACGGTGCAGCCTATCGCTACATTCGGGGGCTGGACATCATCCCCGGCTACTTCACCATGGCCCTCTTCCCGGTCATGGCCCGGTTCGCCCGTTCGGCGACCGACTCCCTGCAGCGTGCCTACCGATTGTCCGTGCGGCTGCTGTTCCTGGTCAGCCTGCCTTTGGCCGTGGGCACGACCATGCTTGCCACGGAGCTTATCATGCTCCTGGCCGGCCCCAGTTACCTGCCCGAGTCCGCCGCTGCCCTTCGCATACTGATCTGGTATATGCCCTTCGGCTTCGTAAACAGCGTCACACAGTATGTGCTCATCGCTCTGGACGAGCAGCACTACCTGACCAAGGCCTTCCTCATCGGCGTCAGCTTCAACGTCATCGCCAATCTCATCGCCATACCGGCATTCGGGTTTCGCGGCGCAGCCGTCGTGACGGTAGCGTCGGAGCTGGCCCTTCTCATACCCTTCATGCATCGAGTCCACCGGCACCTGGAGCCGCTACCCTGGCTTGACCTGGCATGGCGGCCCGCGGCGTCGGCGGCGCTCATGGGAGCCGTGCTGTACTTCCTCCACGGCAGCCTTCTCTGGCCGGCTTTGGTTCCCGTTGGCGCCGTGGTCTATCTGGCGGCGCTCCTCGCGCTCGGGGTCACCCGCTCCCCGGACATGGACTTGGTGCTGGGCCTGTTTCGACGCCGCCTCGGTGGAGACGCTTCTGCCGCCCAACCGGGTTCGAGCGAGCCCGTAACTCGGGCTTGACCGAAGGCGCGCCACTCCCTACTTGACAGCCGCGCCCATTGCCCTTACCTTCCACGGCATGGTTCAGGACGCCGCCACCACCCAGGACAAGCAAGTGTACCCGCAGTGGCTCGCCCAGGTGGCCCCGCAACTGCAGGGGCTCAAGGTGGGCGGCAAGCTCGTCTATCGATCCGTTACCGCCAGCACCAACGACGATGTGCGCAACCTGGCGATCGCCGGTGCGCCCGACGGTCTGGTGGTCCTGGCGGATAGCCAGACACACGGCCGTGGCCGCCTGGGCCGCCGCTGGTTCTCCCCGCCGGAAGGGTCGCTGATACTGTCGGCGCTGTTCCGGCATCCTGCTCCCGTGGAACAGGCCCAGCGGTTTACCATGATCGCCGGCCTCGCCCTGCTGGACGCGATCTCGGCTGTCACGCGGCTCCGCGCCGAACTCAAGTGGCCAAACGACGTGCTCGTTTCCGGTCGCAAGGTGGCCGGAATCCTGGCCGAGACCGAGTCCTCTGGACCCCGGCTGCGCTGGGCTGTCGTCGGTATCGGGGCGAACGTGGACATCGACTTCACGCCCTACCCCGACCTGGCCGACTCAGCGACAAGCCTGAGCCGGGAGGCCGGACGGGTGGTGGAGCGGGGCCCCCTGCTCGTCGCCCTGATACGCGCCCTCAGCCGGCGCTACGCGGCGCTGGTGGCGGGAGGCTCGCCGCTGGAAGAGTGGTCGTCTCGCCTGGCCACCCTAGGGCAGCCGGTCGAGGTGGAAAGTGGCCGATCGCGATTCGCCGGCATGGCCGAGGGTGTCACCCCTGAGGGCGCGTTGCTGGTGAGGCTTGAGGACGGCTCTCAGCAGGAGTTGCTCGCGGGTGATGTCAAGTTGCGCAGCCGGTCGGGATGAGGTGAGCGGGCATGTTTCGCTACCTTGAGAAGAAGCACTGGTTCTACATCTCCTTACTCGTCTTCCTCAACGTCGCCATCTTCGGCTGCGTGTTGTTGCTGCTCCTTGGCAAGGTGTCTTTCTAGATCAGGCACTCAGCTCTACCGGTTTCGCACCAGCTCCGCGCCCTAGCCGAGGCGGTGGGAGAAACGCGTGCGCGCCAACTGGCGGCGCCCCTCGGCAGGCGCCCGTACCATTGGACAAGGTGAGGCTGTGATGGAATCGGCAGACGGGGAGAAGGCCGCAATCGTCATCGGGGCCGCGTGCGTCGACATACGCGGTCAGGCGCGTCGGGCATTGGTCTCCGGGACCTCCAACCCAGGAACCATACGCCTCACGTCGGGCGGTGTGGGCCGCAACATCGCCGAGGCACTGGGCCGGCTCGGCGTGCCCACCACTCTCATAAGCGCCGTCGGCGACGACGCTTGGGGCCAGGATGTCCTTCGTCAGACCGAGGCCGGCGGAGTAGACGTTTCCCAGGTGCTCGTCTGTCCGGGAGAGCGCTCCGCCGCTTACCTCGTGGTCCTGGACGAGAACGCCCAGCGGCTGGTCTCTATCGACAACATGGAACTGGTGCGCCGCATCGACGGCCGTTACCTGTCCGACCGCCGCCACCTGTTCGCCGACGCCGGGCTCGTAGTCGTAGACGGCAATCTTCCCTCGTCTGCGCTCCAGTCACTGTTCCGCCTCGCCGACCGGTACCGGATTCCGCTCGCCCTGGACCCCACGTCCGCCGTGCTCGCGGCCCGACTGCGCAAACACCTGCACCGCTTCTACCTGGTCACTCCGGACGTGGCCGAGGCGGAAGTCCTCTCCGGCGTCAGCATCACGTCAGAGACGGAGGCGATTCGCGCCGCCCAGGCCCTGGTTGCGGCGGGGGTTCGGGTTGCCATCGTGACTATGGCCGAAGAAGGGTGCGCCTACGCCACATCGGAGACATCGGGACGAGTTCCGGCAATGCGCTGCGAAGTGGTGGATCGGATAGGAGTAGGCGACGTGCTGACGGCTACGGTGGTCTTCGGCATTCTTCACGACCTGCCGGTGGACGAGGCGGTGCGCTTGGGCACGGCAGCGGCGGCCTACACTGCGCGCTTCACCGAGGCCGTCTGCCCTCACCTCAGCCTCGAGCTGCTCTACGACGCCATCGCTCTCTAGAGGGGAGCCGAACGCGGGCAAAAAGCGAGGGGGCGGCTCAGCCACCCCCTCACCCGCACCAAGGCTCCTCGGCGACTTCCGCTAACGAGAACGGAGGTGACGCCGAGGAGCCCTACTTCTGGTACTACCATCCACTGGCATCACCTCCTTTTCGTAAGAATGCTTCCTGCTCGAGACCAACGTCCGTCACAGGCCGGAGTATGCCATGACCGACCCATCAAGTCAAACCCGATCTCCGCGTGTTCCCCGGCGCCTATGGCACTCACTGCTGAACTTCATTTGACTGCGACCATACCCTCTCGTAGAGTACGGCAATCGCGGGAGTGGATGGGCCCCGGTGGGCTCCGCAGTCTTCAAAACTGACGGGGGCGCCCAAGAGGTTGCCCCGGTGGGTTCGACCCCCATGCACTCCCGCCTCACCCTGCATGGCGAGCCGCTGCCTTCTCCATCCCCTACACCGGCACGCAGTATCCTATGGTTGCGCCGCTCCGGGCCTAGGCCCCGGTTCCGTCCCGCGATCCCCTTCCCAGGAATGCCCGCGCCCGCGCCAGGATCTCGTCGCTGCTGCCTTTCCACAAGTGCACCAACGCCGGGATGCCCGGGATCAGGAAAAAGGCGAGGATCAGCAGTGTGAAGTAGGTGTCCACCCCTTCCACCGAGCCGAACGTCCGACCCAGGAAGAGCCCCAGCATGCTCATGCCGACGGCCCAAACCAGCCCGCCGAGCACGTTGAAGACGATGAAACGCCGGTAGTCCATGCTCGCCGCCCCGGCCACGATCGGCACGAAGGTGCGCACCACCGGCAGGAAACGCGCCAACGTCACCGTCTTGCCGCCGTGCTTGTCGTAGAAGGCTTTCGCCTTCAGCAGGTTGTCCCGCCGGAAGATCAACGACTGAGGGCGGTTGAAGATGCGCGGGCCGGTCTTGGCGCCGAACCAATAGCCCACCGAGTCGCCTGCTACCGCCGCGATGAACAGCCCCGGCAGCAGGATCCGCTCGTCGAGGAGCCCCCTAGATGCCAACAAGCCGGCTGTGAGCAACAAGCTGTCGCCTGGGAAGAAGAAGCCGAAGAACAGGCCGGACTCCGCGAAAACAATGGCGAAGATGCCCACGTAACCGACCGTCTCAATGAGCTGCACCAGATCGAAATGCATCCGCGCTCCCCTAGTCTCCCTGTCGTAGTCGATCGCGACGCCGGAAGTGGCGACGAACGGCCGACAGTAGATGATAGCACCGCGCGTCGCGCTGGGCGACAGGGACGCAAGCCAATCGCGCCCCGCCCGCAGCAGAACGATTCCGCCGCCGTATTGCCTCACGGGGAGATCTTACCGGAGCGGCATCGTTGCCTCATCGTAGGAGCTTACCGTGTCGAGCCGGCGGATCAGGCTCCAGAGCCTCTCTTGGGCCGCCTCCACCTGGCGCTTAAGCTCAGCGGGATTGAGCGAAAGGTACGTGGCTCGAAGGAGGTCTTTTGCCTCATCGCTGACGTGAGCGGATGCCAGTACGCGCTGGTATGGAGTCTGTGCCCGATCGTAGTGCCGTGTCACCTTGGCGCCATCCCGGCTCTTGCTTGCCAGGACCATGACTGGAGAGAAGAAGTTGAGGTAGAGGCGCAAGGGATCATAGAGCGCCTCGAGAGCCCGACAGCACACCTCGCCCTCGTAACGGTCATATCCGACCGTCTGCCTGATAGCCGTCCAGTTCTTCTGCTCCACGTAGGCCTGATCGTTCTTCCTGTAAGGACGGCAGCGAGTGAAGGTTATCGCCTGTTCCCGGCAGTAACGTACTAGGTTCGCGTTGATGAACTCCGCACCATTGTCCGAATCTAGACCTAAGAGAGCAAAGGGCAGCCGGGCCTGAGCCTGTCTGATGGCGGCCGTCACCGCTGCCTGACCACGGTTGGGGAGCGCCACGAGTTCTACCCAGCGCGTAGAGATGTCCACCATGTCTAGGCTATGAAGATACTCTCCCCGCGTGGACTCGCCGCAATGAGCCACTAGATCCACCTCGAAGAAGCCTGGCCGAAAGTCATCCCACTGGGCGAAAGTGCGCACTGGTATGGATGCCTTGAGTAGTGTGCCCGGCTTCGTAGTGGCACGCCCATGCTGTGGCTCCCGCTCTCGCGCTTTCGCCAGCAACCGATCGGCAGTGGCTGGACTCACCTCCAGCAGCAGCTGGCGAGTGTGGCTGTCGAGCGCCAACTCGCCATGCCTCTCCAGCGCTTCCACCAAGTCCGGCAAGAACGAGACCAATCGCTTGCCACAGGCACAACTGGCGATCCGCCACACCTTCTCGAGTGCCGCAACCAGGTTCCCACTGTACTTGCGCGCGCCTCCTCGGCGCCGAGGCTGACGCTGGGCCGGACGTCGCCGCAACACTGTGATAGCGTACTTGCGATGGTAACCCGTGGCTGCCACGAACTCATCCAAGATCCGCCCTTTCGCACGACGGTCTGCTGCCAGATACCGAGCGCGAGTCGCCTCGGCCAACTCCCTTCTTGCCCCTAGACTCATCATGCCTCACTTCCCCAGGGCTACCCATAGCTGCCTTCTGGGTTAGATTCTGCTGTGAGGCAACGAATCCCCCTCGGTTAGGTTTCCCATGAGTCAAGTCGGCCGCTTGACACGATGCCCGCCTCATCGTATAATCGCATTACCGACCTGGGGAAGTGTCGGAACTGGCAGACGAGCGTGACTTAGGATCACGTGGAGTAACTCCGTGAGAGTTCGAGTCTCTCCTTCCCCACCTGGCGGTAGAGATGCGGAAGTGGCTCAGTGGTAGAGCATCTCCTTGCCAAGGAGAAAGTCGCGGGTTCGAATCCCGTCTTCCGCTCCTGAACCGGCTGGTGTGATTGCACCAGCCGGTTCCTTTCTAGCCGCCCTCTTCACCAGGTCTCGTGCTACGCTTGACTGCCGGGCCGATCATCGCCTAACTTCGGGCAACCGTGATCCGAGCTGCGCGCCGCAGGGAGGAGTGATGGGCGAGCTCAGTGCATTCGATATTGTTGCCTCTCTCATTCTCCTTGCCGGGATGGCCGCGGGCTTCACGCGCGGGGTAGTTCGGCAGTTGGCCGACATGGTCGCCCTCTACATCGGTATCGCCGTCGGCGCACAGTATGCCCTGGTACTGACACCGTCGGTGGCCGCGCGCCTTCCAGGTTGGCCCCGGTACGTGGTCACTTCCCTCGTCTTCTTCCTGATCGTCGGCTTCCTGACTTCCCTTCTCTCTCTGTTGGCCCAGGGCGTCCTGCACGGCGCCGGCAAGCGGGAACGGGACGAGATCGGCCAGGTGGTGGGCTTCGTGCTGGGGGCAATCGCCGCGGCGACCTTTCTCAGTATCGCCGTTCCGGTGATTCGCTACTCGGTGATCGCCTCCTGGGGCCATCACGAAGCCACCCGTCAGGCCATCACCATCGCTCTCGAGCGGTCGGATCTGCGGCCCTTCTTTGAGGCCCTCACCCCGACCGTCCTGATGCTCATCCGCCCCTTCCTCCCGTCCGGCATGCCGGAGATGCTCCTCGCCGGTCTCCACTAGCAAGGCCCTGCCAGGCCGCGCAAGCCGCCTACCGCTCGGTCGACACTGCAACGGGCCTTTGGCGCTGGCCGCGCGCGGGTGCTACACTGGCCAATGCCCTATGGGCGCCGGCACGTGGAGGCGAGTTGCGGGTACTCTTCGTTCTCGATCAGGTGGACTACGAGCCGCAGGGCATCATGCAGCTCTCCAGCGTGCTCAAGGCCGCCGGGCACGAGGTAGCGCTCGCCGTCGCCGCCCTTGACGATCCCTTGGCTGTGGCAGAGGCATTCCGGCCCGATGTGCTGGCCTACAGCGTCATCACCGGTTCGCAGCGCTACTATCTCGACCTCAACCTGCGCATCCGTGCCGTCGTGCCTGCCTTCAGTGTGTTCGGTGGTCCCCATGCCACCTTCTTTCCCGAGATGGTCTCCGAGCCCGGTGTGGACGGCCTATGTATCGGGGAGGGCGAAGAGGCCATGTTGGCGCTTGGGCGCTCTCTGCAACCGGACGGCACCCTCAGCGACCACGGCCTGCCCAACTGGCACTTCAGCGTCGGCGGCGAGATCATCCGCAATCCGGTCGGCCCTTATACCGACCTCAGTACCATGCCCTCGCCCGACTACGCCCTCGTTTACGACAAGGACGCCGTGGCCGGCCAGGGCAAGATCAAGCACTTCATCGCCGGGCGCGGCTGTCCCTACGGCTGCACCTACTGCTTCAACCACGCCCTGGTGGCCATCTACAAGGGCAAGGGCAAGCACGTGCGGCTGCGACCGGCAACCGCCGTCGTCGATGACGTGATCGCCGTGCGGAAGCGCTACCCCCTGGAGTTCGTCGTCTTCGTCGATGACACCTTCATCCTGGATCGAGATTGGCTGGTTGAGTTCGCCGTGGACTACCGGCGACGCGTCGGTCTGCCCTTCTTCTGCAATGTGCGCGCCAACCTGGTGACAGAGGAGCTGGTGAGCCTACTCAAGGCCGCCGGCTGTCACTCCGTCAGCATGGGCATAGAGGCCGGTGACGCGGAGATACGCAACAAGCTCCTCAACCGCAACCTCACCCAAGAGCAGATCCTCCGCGCCGCCCGGCTCATTCGGGCCGGCGGGCTTCGTTTCACAACCACCAACATGATCGGCTTGCCCGGCACTACCATCGAGCACGACCTGGAAACGCTGGACCTCAACATCGCTGCCCGGCCGGACTACGCCCACGTCTTCATCTTCCAGCCCTACCCGCGCACCAAGCTAGGGCAGTACGCCCTCGACAACGGCATGCTGGAGGGTACCTTTGACGACATCGGCGTAAGAGCGTGGGACAGCACCATCCTGCGCTTCCCACCGGAGCAGAAGCGGTCTCTGACCAACCTGCAGCGTCTGTTCGCACTGGTCGTCGAATGGCCCTCGCTCAGGCCGCTAGTCGTGCGGCTGATCCGGCTGCCGGGCAACCCCCTCTTCTGGCTGGCCAACAAGCTCTGGAAGGGCTACGCCATCAAGCAGAGAGTCCATCCCGTGCCCATGTCGGTCGCCGACCTTCTGCGCACCGCCTGGCGCTTCATGAGGATCAAGTCCTAACATGCATCTGGCCTTCGTCGTTCGCGAGATAGACAACGAGCCCCATGGCATTCTCCTCATCGCGGCCCTTCTGAAGCAGCATGGCCACCAGGTCAGTCTCACCGTGGCCACCGAGGAGGACCCGGTCGAGGCAGTGGTGCGCCTGCGCCCAGACGTCGTCGGCTACACCGTATACACCGGCACCCAGCGCTACTACTTGGACCTCAACCGTCGCATCCGGGAGAGGCTGCCGGTAGTCTCCATCTTCGGCGGCCCGCACCCGACCTTCTTCCCCGAGATGATCGAGGAAGAGGGCGTGGACGGCATCTGCATCGGCGAAGGCGAGTATGCGACCCTGGAGTTGATGGACGCGCTGCAGGCCGGCAAGGGATTCGCCGGAGTGCGAAACTGGGTCTACAAAAGCGACCAGGGCGTCGTCCGCAACCCGCTCCGGCCGCTTCTCACCTCGGCTGAGATGGACGCGATGCCCTTCGCCGACCGTGAGCTGCTCTACGCCGCTCACCCGCCCAGCCGCCACAACCGCATCCGGCCCTTCATCACCGGGCGGGGCTGCCCCTACAACTGCTCGTTCTGCTTCAATCGCGCCTACTCCGACCTCTACGAGGCAGAGGGGCACTCCTCCCATCTGCGGCGCCGCAGCGTAGAGAGCGTGCTCCAGGAGATAGAGCTGGTGCGCCAGCGGCACGGTTTGTCCTTCATCATCTTCATGGACGACACCTTCATCGTCCAGCGTCGCTGGCTCGAGGAGTTCTCCCAAGCCTACCCCGCACGCATCGGCATCTCCTTCTGGTGTCAGGTTCGGGCCAACCTCGTCGACGAACGGGTGGTCTCGATCCTGGAGCGATCCGGCTGCGTCAGTGTCAGCTACGGCATCGAGGCGGGCAACGATCGCCTCCGCAACCAGGTCCTGAACCGAAACATGTCCCGCGAGCAGATTCTTGGCGCCGCCCGCCTCCTCAGGGAGCATGACATCGCGTTCTCCACCAACAACATGCTCGGGTTGCCCACCGGCGGCTTCGAGGAGGACCTTGAGACCCTTGCCCTGAACATCGAGGCCAAACCGGCCTACGCCAACGTCTTCCTGTACCAGCCCTACCCCAAGACCCAACTCGGCGAGATGGCCCTCCAAGAGGGCTACATGCACGGCACCTTCGACGACCTGAGCGGCTCGGTCACTCTAGGCACCCCCATTCGCTTCGCCAGTGACCGGGAGACCCGCAAGATCGAGAACCTGCAGAAGCTCTTCGCGCTCACGGTCGAGTTCCCCTTCCTGCTTCCGCTGGTTCGACGGGTCGCCGCCCTGCCCCAGAACCCGCTCTTCTGGTTCATCTACAAGGCCTGGAAGGGCTACGCCATGAAGCGCCGCATGTTCCCCTACCCACTATCGGCGGCCGAGTACGTGCGCGCCGCGCTACAATACATGCGAATCCGCTCGCAATAGGCGGCGGACCGCCGATCGCGCCCAGCCGTCTACTCAGCGCCGCTCTTGCCAGGGGTCTTTCGATTATCGGGGAGCACGCCGCCGCGCGTCGCCTGGAGAGGTCGGCCACGGGCCCTTCGGCTCCAACTCGATGGGCCTGCGGCCCACAACCCAACCCCCCAACCGCCCTACCCCTAAGGAAGGGGACCGGAAGCCCCTCTCCGTTGCGGAGAGGGGTTGGGGTGGGGTTCTCGAGGGCACTGCATTGCCCAGCAGCAGAATCGAAAAACCCTGCCGCTCTTGCCTTCTCTCATGCACAGAATCGCGTTCCGGAGTATAATGGCGGTTTGAGGCGAACCCATTTCCGGATCCTAGGTTGGCAAGACTAACTGAGGCACCAGATCTATATCGCATCCTGCAGGTGGATCCGGCGGCCGAGCCTGAGGTCGTCGAGGCGGCCTACCGTCGCCTGGCGCTCAAGTATCACCCCGATGTGAGCAGTGCCCCCGATGCCGCCGGGCGGATGCGCGACATCAACATGGCCTACGAGGTCCTTGGCAACCATGCTCGTCGGGCGGAGTACGATCGCAGTCGTGGCTCGGCGCGCGTGCCCAGCGTGCGGCGCGGTCACCGCACGCCCCCGCCCAAGCTGCGCGTCACCCCGGATGCCCTGACCCTGGGCCCCCTGCCCAAGGGCAGCATGCAGACGGCTGTCTTGCAGGTGGTGATGGAGGGGATCGGCTCGCTTCGCGGCAGCGTGCGCCCAAACCAGGCCTGGCTCCGCACGAGCGTCTCCCAGGCCGAGGGCAACTACTGCTCCGTCGAGGTCACGGTGGACACCGCCAACCTCCGCGACGGCTGGCGCCACGCCGGCTCCGTCACCATAGGCACCGTCGTTGGCGGGAGCATCACGGTGCCGGTGACCGTGGACGTTGAGCCTGAGCCGCGACCGGCAGTGCGCGTCGAGCCCGAGGTGGTGGACTTCGGCGAGGTCTACAGCCAGGCAGGCGAAGTGGCGCGGGAGCTCCGTGTCCACAACGGCGGCACCGGTCACCTCTCCGGTCACGTCAACATCAGCCACGCGTGGGTCACCGTAAGCCCGGAGCGATTCTCCGCCAACGATCAGACGCTGACCGTCACCGTGCATCCCGTCCGCCTCAAAGCGGGCCGGCGCTACACCAGCCGGTTGCACCTGGAGACCAACGGAGGAATCGCCGTCGTACCGGTTCGAGTGAGCGTATCCGAGATCATCCGGCCGCTTCCGGCGCCAGACAGCGCCGACTATTGGCTCGAGCTCATCAGCCGGCTCCTGCCCCGCGAGAAATGGGAGAAGGACCTGACGGCCGAGTTGCTCCTGCGGGCGCAGCAGCGCGACTGGCAGCCCACAGAGCAGCAGCAGGCTCTGATCGCCCGCATTAAGGCCCGTGGGCTCGCCGAGTGAGCGCACCCCTTAGTTTGATCTGAGGTATCCCAATGCAGACTGGCAACGTGCGAGCGGTAAGCATCGACAACGAGATGCGCGTGTCCTATCTGGACTACGCCATGAGCGTCATCGTAGCACGCGCTCTGCCCGACGTTCGCGATGGCCTGAAGCCGGTGCAGCGCCGCATCCTCTATGCCATGGACGACCTTGGTCTGGCGCCCGACCGGCCGTACCGCAAGAGCGCCCGCATCGTCGGTGAGGTGCTCGGTAAGTACCATCCCCACGGCGACTCGGCGGTCTATGAGGCCATGGTGCGCATGGCCCAGTTGTTCACCATGCGCTACCCGCTGGTGGACGGCCAGGGTAACTTCGGTTCCGTGGACGGAGACGGCGCTGCCGCCCAGCGCTACACCGAGGCCCGGCTGACCTTTGCCGCCCGGGAGATGCTCGCTGACATCGACAAGAACACGGTCGATTTCGTCGACAACTTCGACGCCTCGCTCAAGGAACCGTCTGTTCTGCCCGCATCACTTCCGAACCTCCTCATCAATGGAGCCACCGGCATCGCCGTGGGCATGGCCACCAACATCCCGCCCCACAACCTCGGCGAGATCTGTGACGCCCTCATCTACCTGATCGACAACTTCGATCGGGCCGGGGAGGTGACCGTCGAAGAGCTCCTGCAGTTCGTCAAGGGGCCCGACTTCCCGACCGGCGCCCTGATCATGGGAGAAGCGGGTATCGCCGCCGCCTACGGTACCGGCAAGGGCCGCATCATCATGCGCGCCGTCACCGAGATCCAGGAGTTCAAGAAGGATCGCTACGCCATCGTGGCCACCGAGATCCCCTACCAGGTGAACAAGGCCACTCTGATCGAGAAGATCGCCGAGTTGCACCGCAATGGTCGCATCGATGCCATCGCCGACCTGCGAGATGAGTCCGGTCGCGATGGTCTCCGCATCGTCGTCGAGCTGAAGCGCGGCGCCCAGCCCACCAAGGTGCTCAACCAGCTATTCAAGTGGACGCCCCTGCAGACCGCCTACAGCGTCAACATGCTTGCCCTGGTAGACGGCCAGCCGCGGGTGTTATCCCTCAAGCGCGTGCTTCTTCACTTCCTGTCCCACCGGCAGGGCATCATCGAGCGGCGAGCCCGTTTCGAGCTGGACCGCGCTCTCAGGCGCGCCCATATACTCGAAGGGCTCCTGCGCGCTCTGGACGTCATCGACGAGGTGATCGATACCATCCGCTCCTCGGCCGATGCCGACGTCGCCCTCACCCGTCTCATGGAGCGCTTTGAACTCAGCGAGGAGCAGGCGCGAGCGATCCTGGACATGCAGCTCCGCCGGCTGTCTTCACTGGAGCGCCAGAAGCTCGAGGAAGAGCATACCCAGGTCCGCGCCACCATCGAAGAGCTGCAGGGGCTGCTGTCCGACCCGCGCAAGGTGCTCGCTCGCATCTCAGAGGACCTAGCGCGCATGAAGGCCCAACACGGGGACGAGCGTCGCACCAGGGTCCTCAGCGAGGACGCGGAACCCTTGGGCACCGAAGACCTCATCGCGGACGAGCCGGTCTTCGTGACGATCACGCGGCGGGGCTACATCAAGCGCCTGCCGACCAGCACCTACCGCGTACAAGGACGCGGCGGCAAGGGAGTCACCGGGGCCCAGACCAGCGACGAGGACGACGTGGCGCAGTTCTTCACCAGCACCACGCTGAGCCCTATCTACCTCTTCACCAACCGTGGTCAGGTCTTCGCCCGCATGACCTACGTCGTGCCCGACGGTTCACGCACCTCGCGTGGCGTCGCCCTGATCAACTTGGTGCCGCTGGAAGACGGCGAGCGCATCACCGCCGCTCTGAGCGTCCCGCGCTCCACAAACAACGGCTTCCTGTGCATGGTCACGCGTCAGGGGCGGCTGAAGCGGGTACCGCTCCGCGAGTTCCAGAACCTTCGCAACAACGGGATCCGCGCCCTCAGCCTGGAGGAAGGTGACGAGCTCGTCTCCGTCTGCCTCACTGATGGGTCTCGCGAGCTCCTGGTGGTCGCCGCGGGTGGCCGGGCAATGCGTTTCCCCGAGGCCGACGTCCGACCCCAGGGCCGCACCGCGCGTGGAGTGCTTACCATGGACCTGACCGCAGGAGACCGCATCTGCGGCATGGAGGTGATCGAGCCGGAGGCTCAGGTCCTCATCCTAACGGAGAAGGGCTACGGCAAGCGCGTGCCCATCGAGGACTTCCCCGTCCACTCTCGGCGTGGCAGGGGCGTCATTGTGCTGCGGGAGGCCAGCATGGAACGCACCGGCCCGGTCGTCGGGGTGCTAATGGTCAACGAGAGTGACCACATCAGCCTCATGACCACCGACGGCATGGCAATGCGCATCCCTGCTGCCGACGTGTCCACCATGAGTCGTTACGGCAGCGGCACCATAGCCATGCGGCTCAAGCCGGGCGACAGCTTGGCCCTGGTGGCCCGCATCCAAGCCGCCTCCGAGACCACTTGATCAAGGGCATTGCCGCCGCTCTGCTGCTTGGCCTGGCCCTATCGCTGGCCGCCTGTGCAGCGGCTCCGTCCGAGCCGGGTCTGACGCAGGTTCTACCTGCCACCCCTACGCCGCGGCCGTCTCCCGCATGCCGGGCAGAGGCCGCGGAGGGCGCCGTGCTTGCCGAGGGGGAGGCAGTGCGTCAGCAGGACATCGACGTCCTGGCCGCGCTCTGGCTCCCTGATTCCGTGTTGGTGGACGCCGGCCATACTCCGAACGATGCCGCCGACGACCGACGTTGGGAGGGTTGGGAGGCCATCCGCGACCGTTACGTCCATGAGGTGTTCCCCAGCTACCGGGAGCCTGAGGCGGGTCCCCGGCCAAGACAATCGCTGCCGGTGGCGACCGTCCTCGGGGACGAGGCCGAGGTGTTGGTGGCGGGCTCCGATGGGCGCACCACTCAAGACCGGTGGAAGCTTCGGCTGGTGGACGGGGTCTGGCGCATCGCCGGGCTGGAGTACAACCTCGCGCCCATTCTCCTGCCCCCGCCTGCGGAATAGCCGGTGCGCCAGGATCACTGCCGCGTAGTGGCAGCCGGAAGCCTGAGCTCGGGTCACGTCCTGGTCGAGCTCGACTGCGCTCCCCTGGGGCAACCGGCGCGCGCCGGGCAGTTCCTGATGCTGCGCACCGGTCCCGACTGGTCGGAAGCCCTGCGACGGCCGGCCTTCTTCTCTCGCGGCGGCCAGGTCGGGCAACTGCTGCTGCCGGCGGACGAACCCTGGACGGAGGATGTCGCTGCCCTCGTGCCCGACGAGACCGTAGACGCTCTCGGCCCGCTGGGTCAGCCCTTCGTGCTCCGGCCCGGGGCGTCGCGCTTGCTGATCATCGCCCGCACTGAGCCGGTCGCGCCCGCCCTTGCCGCCGCCCACTGGGCCCAGCGGCAGGATTGCGCCGTGAGCCTGTTGCTGGAGCGGCCCGCCTGGCGGCCGCTTACCGAGCTGCTGCCCCACACGGTGGAGTGCGTGGTGGGTCCCCTGGAGGCGCATGCCGGCCTCGTTGAGAGCCTGCAGTGGGCCGACCAGGTGCTGCTCGTGGCCGGTCCCGATAAGTGGGACGCCGCCGCGCGGATGGTAGAGCGAGCCCGGCTGCGGCTGGTCCCCGGATTCGTGTCCGTGCTTGTCCCCTCGGACTTCGCTTGCGGCGTCGGCAACTGCGGCGCCTGCGCCCACCGCAGCGGGCGAAGTCAGCACACCCTCTGCACCGACGGCCCCACCATAGACCTCACGGAGCTGCTTTGAGCACCCCACTCCGCATCGGCGGCAACCGGGGTGAACGCGACCTCGTGCTCGCCAAGCCGGTCATGCCTGCCGCCGGCTTCATGGGATACGGCCGCGGGTATCCGGGCGTCCTGGACCCTCAATGCCTGGGGGCTCTAGTCACTCGCACCACCACGCTGGGTCCGCGCACCGCTTCGTCATCCGTGGTTCGCACGCGCTGCGGCTTCATCCTGCCGCATCCACCCTCGAACCCCGGCCTCAGCAACGTGCTGCGGCAGTACGGACCGGGCTGGGCACACTGGGCGGCGCCCGTCATCCTCTCAGTGTACGTGGATGGGCCGGAGGAGATGGCCGCCGTAGGGCGGCGCCTGGAAGGCGAGGCGACCCTGGCCGGTGTGGAGCTGACGGTCCCCTACCGGGCCGGCGCCAAGTGGCTGACAGATGTGGCGGCCGGCTTCACCGGAGAGTGCGACCTACCCCTGCTCGTGAAGCTTCCCCTTGGTCTGGATCCCGAGTTGCTGGGCGCCGCGGTGGCGGCGGCGGACGCGCTGGTACTGGCCACCCCTCACTGCGGCCGCTTGACTGCCGATGGACCGCTGGGTCCGCTCTACGGGCCCGGCATTGTCCCCTACACCCTTGCCGCCGTCGCCCAGGCCGCCCAATCGGCGCCCGACGTACCCATCATCGCTGCCGGCGGAATCTACACCGAAGAAGACGCGGCCGCATGCGCTCTCGCGGGGGCGGCCGCCGTACAGCTCGATGGTCTTCTCTTCTTGGACCCGGCCGGAGCCGGCCGGTTGGCCGCCAGTCTGGCCACGGGCCTAGCGGGCGTCACCGCCAGCGAGTAAGGATCGCCTCCCTATCGAACAGTCGCACGGCCGCCCGCAGCATGACGGCGTCCGCCGCCAGCAGGAGCACGGCGCCCACCGCCAGAGTGAGGTAGTTGAGGGTGAGGATGCCCGTCATCTGGGCGATGAACATGCCCAGAATGGGAATCACGAGCACGCCGATGCCCTGCTCCACCGCCCGCGGGTCGTTCAGCCTTGACGACGCGATGATGCTCAGCAGCACACCCATGGCTGCCATGAGCGGGGCGATCACCACAATCATCAGTACCCAGACCGGGCTCACCATCCGCGCAAACGCTGCGTCGCTGACGGCGAACACACGTGCACCCAGGGTGAAGAGCGCGAAGGCCAGCCAGGTGACTCCCAGCGCCGGCAGCACCGCCGCCAAGCACTTGGCCAGCAGCAGCTCACCTGTCTCCACCGGCGTGGCCAGCAGCGGCTCGAGGCTGCGTTGCACTTTCTCCCCCACGATGCTGTAGGCGGCGATGCTCACCGGGATGATGAGAGGCATGAGCAAGAAGAGGGTGAGGAAGTACTGCGCCATCATTGTCTGCGCCGCTTCGAGTTCCGTTAGTCCGGCGTAAGCGGGCCGCTGCATGAACGGGCGCATGTCGTCCAAGTCGGACATGGGGAAGGTGCGGGTGGCATACAGCACCCCAATGCTGAGAACTACCATCAGCGTGGGGGGCAGCGCCACCAGCATGATGACCATGCGGTTGCGAAAGACGTCCGTCCACTCCTTGGCGATGATGGCACGCACCTTCAACATCATCCGCCCTTCTCCGCCACCAGCGCCAGGTAGGCGTCCTCCAGGGAAGCCTCCAGCGGCCGGACGTACCTGATCTGCGCCCCCGCTCGCACCAGCCCAGTGACGAGCGTTGGGTTGTTCCGCTCCGGGTCTCGCAGCTCCACCACCAGCCTTCCGTTCTCTGCCTCGACGCCGGTCACGAAAGGCATACGTCTGATCGTCTCGACCAGGCCTGCGCCGTTCTCCGCCAACTGCACCTCGACCTTCTGCCCGTAGAGCGACGCGCGCAGGCCCGCCGGGGTGTCCACCCTGAGCAGGGTCTGCTTGATCACGCCGATGCGGTCGCAAAGCATGTCGGCCTCGAACAGGTTGTGCGTGCAGACGATGATGGTGCGGCCCTCGGCTCTCAGCTCGGCGATGAATTCGCGTACCACCTTCGCCGCCTCAGGGTCGAGGCCGGAGGTAGGCTCATCCAAGAACAGCACCTGGGGCTCATGGAGCATCGCGCGCGCCAAGGCCAGCTTCTGCTTCATGCCCTTCGAGAGCGTCGCCGCCGGTTCCCGCCGCTTAGCCTGCAGCTGCAGCAGCGAGAGGTACTTGTCTACGAGGCGGTCCTCCTCGGCTCGCTCGATGGAGTGCATCCTGGCAAAGAAGCGAAGGTTGCCCTCCACCGAGATGCGGTCGTAGAGGCCCGGGAACTCGGTAAGGATCCCGATGCGACGGCGAACCTCCCTGTCCTGTTCGCCCACCTTGAACCCGGCGACGCTGGCCTCGCCTTCAGTGATGCCGATCAGCGCGGCCAGCATGCGCACGGTCGTGGTCTTGCCCGCTCCGTTGGGGCCGAGGAAGCCGAACACCTCGCCCGCCGCGACGGACAAGCTGATATGGTCGACGGCGGTGAATCCATCGAAACGGCGCGTGAGTCCCTTGGCCTCAATCATCGATGGCCCATCTACTTCCTGTCCTTCAGGAAGTTGTCGACCCACGAGCCGATAAGGATGTAGCGGAACGGTCTTCCCTGCATGGTGCGTACCGCGCCCCACATCCCATTCAGGAGCAGCACGCCCATGAGGGTGAGAGGGAGAACCATCGACGCCATGCCGGCCCAGAAGAACCAGGGCGGGTCCGCGTAGGCATTGGGGTTGACCATGATGGGAGTCAGCGAGCCCATGTACGCGACTGTCCAGCACACCCAGCAGCCAATGGTGAGGAAGAACCCCAGCAACTGGCAGACACGGCCGCCTGGACCGCCTGAAAGGCCACGTAGCGGCTCCTGTCCCGGTACACGGCGTAGACCACAGCCGCCCCGACGGCGCCCACGAAGTTGGCGAGGACGAGTCCGTGAGCCGGAGCGGCCAGCGGTCTCTCGCTTCTGTCCTCGGTGTGCGCAACCTGCTCCATCACCCGCCTCTCCCGCCGCTCCGATCGAGCGCGCACTGCTTGACTGTGCCTGCCCGGCGCAGCGACAGTAGCCGGAGTCCACGTCATCGCCGGCCGAAGTAGGCGATCGCCGCCCTCAGGCGGCCCTCAAAGTCGCCGGCGCTCTCGGGCGCCAGAGACTGCACCGCCGTCTGGGCCTCCACGACGGAATAGCCGAGCGCCGTCAACGCCTCCACGAGGTCAAGGTCATCGCTGGAGATGGCGGTCAGCCCGGTGGCCAGACCGCCCAAGTGGTCGCGCAGGTCGAACACGATGCGCTGAGCCGTCTTCACCCCGACGCCCTTGACGCTCGTCAGCAATTCGGGCCTGCCCGTCTCCACTGCGGTGCGGATGGTGTCCAGGGGCAGCCCGTCCACCAGGGCAAGGGCGACCTTCGGTCCAACGCCGGACACGCGCAGAAGGAGGCGGAAGATCTCCATCTCCGCTGCCGTTTCGAAGCCGACCAGCGAGGGCTCCACCCCCTGGCCCACGTTCAGGTGGGTGAAGACAGTGATCTTGTGGCCGTTCTTGAGGCCGGCCAGTACGCGCCGAGGAAGCGCAACCCGGAAGCCGATGCCGGCCGCCTCGATCACGGCGGCATCCTCGTCCGTCCAGAGCACCATCCCCGATAAGCTGGCTATCACTTCCTAACCCCTGTGGTGCGATGCGACCACGGCGCTGCTGAACCGCTCGTGCTGCAGGTGGCAAAGGGCGATGGCGGCGGCGTCGGCGGCATCATCCGGCTGCAACACCTCCGGAAGGTGAAGAAGGAGACGGACCATTTCTTGCATCTGCGTCTTGTCCGCCGCACCGTAACCCGTGACCGACTGCTTCACCACCGTGGGCTTGTACTCCAGCACCGGCACACCCGCCTCGGCCAGCGCCAGGAGGACCACGCCCCGCGCATGACCGACGGCGAG
The DNA here is from genome assembly GCA_040768685.1 of Anaerolineae bacterium. GTDB lineage: Bacteria > Chloroflexota > Anaerolineae > DRVO01 > DRVO01 > Ch71. The sequence goes on along the minus strand of JAXGMM010000001.1, from coordinate 769,199 downwards.
CGCCGTCCTAACGTTGCGGCTGAAGAACACCTCTTCCACTGCCGCTGCGTGCGGCCGGTATTCCTCCGCCAAGCGAAGGACCTCCCGATGGATGGCCTGCAGACGGCTCGCCAGAGGCTCCCCTGCCGTTGTGCGAATCACTCCGGCCGTCAGCAACTCAGGATCGCCCGCGTCCTGCCGCACAAGGGCATAGCCCGTGAGCGCCGTTCCCGGGTCGATCCCCAGAGTCAGCATCAGGCGGCTTCGCCCTCGTACTGCTCCATCACTTCTTCGCTGATGTTAAGGTTCGAGTAGACGTTGTTCACGTCGTCGATCTCCTCAAGCGCGTCCACCACCCGCATCACCTGAAGGGTGTCCGAGGCGCTCAGGTCAATCATGGTCTTGGGCACCATCGCCAGCTCGGCACTGGAGACGCTGAGACCGGCGGCAGAGAGGGCCTCCTGCACGCCGCGGAAGTTCTCCGTCAGAGTGTAGACCTCGACGGTCTCCGTCCCACTGGTAACGTCATCCGCACCGGCGTCGATGGCAACCATGGCGATCTCGTCCGGATCGGAGTCGCCCACCTCGACAGCCACATAGCCCTTCTGGTCGAAGATCCAGGACACGCTGCCGCTCTCTCCCAGGCTGCCACCCATGCGGTTGAAGACGCGCCTCACTTCGGCGACCGTGCGGTTGCGGTTATCGGTAAGCGTCTCGATGATCAGGGCAACGCCGTGGGGGGCGTAGGCCTCGTAGACGACCTCCTCCAGGACGCTTGCCTTGTCGTCGCCCGTCCCGCGCTGGATGGCGCGCTCGACGTTGTCCTTAGGCATGTTGGCGGCCTTCGCCTTGTCCAGCACCAAGCGGAGCTTGAAGTTGGAGTCCGGATCGCCACCGGACCGGGCCGCCAGTTGAATCTCCTTGGCCAACTTGGTGAACAGCTGGCCGCGCTTGGCGTCGGCGGCGCCCTTCTTTCTCTTAATGGTCGACCACTTGCTATGTCCGGACATTGAAGTCCTCCTCTAGGTAGGCGATGTCAAGAAGCGTCATAGGGGCCCGCACCGCCCAGCATCAGCCGCAGCTGTCGGGCGGTGTCCACTGCCTGCCCCTGCCAATGGTTGTTGGCGTACACGTACGTGTTCTCTGCCTGCTCGCCCAGGCCGTTCAGCTTGGGCACCCACTCGGCCAGTTCCGCCTGCGTGTAGGTGTAGTCGTATCGCTCCCACGCCTGCTCGTGCTTCCACCACTTGGCCGCATTGCGGCCGTGAAAGCGGACGTAGGCAGTGCCGGCGGTGGCCACCGCCACCGGCGGCATCAGCCCCGGCAGATGCGGCTCATCGACACAGCAGAATCCCATGTCCAGGCTCCGCAGGAAGTCGAACGCGTCCTCACGCAGCCAGGCGCGGTGGCGGAACTCCGCTACCAGCGGCAGGTCGGGAAGCGCCTCTCGGCTGCGTTTCAGGAGGTCGGCCGCTGTGCGTCCCGGTGTGAACGAGTGAGGGAACTGCAGCAGCAGTGCGCCAAGCTTGTTCGCAGCAGCCAGGGGCTCGACAGCCTCTCGAGTGCGCCTGAGGCTGTCCTCCACCTCGTCTCGCTCGTGGGTTATGCCCCGGTAGGCCTTCAGCGAGAACACGAACCCCGGTGGGACGCGCTCGGCCATGCGCGCCAGTTGCCCAGCCTCCGGCATTCGATAGAAGGTGTAGTTCAGCTCGCACGTGTCGAACTCCTCGGCATAGTGCTCTAACCAACGCGACTGGGGCATGCCCCCCGGGTAGAAGGGTCCCACCCAGTCCTCGTAGTGGAAGCCCGAGGTACCCACCCGAATCACCTCTAGGCCTCCGTGGCCGCCGTGATGGACTGCGGGCGTCGCGCCAGCCGAACGCCCACCAGCACGAAGTACAGGCCGAAGCCCACCAACAGAAGGCCGCAGCCGGTGATCAGCCACAAGTAGATGCGGCCCTGCAGCATGCCGCGGCCACTGTAGACCAGCAGCGCCACCAGCCCGTACCACACCCAGTCGGCCAGCGTATGCCCGACGAAGAAGGCCGCCAAGCCGCCCGCTCCTTGCCGCAGCGCCATCGCCACAAGGCCAACGCCCACCGCCGCCCACCACATCAGCCAGGCCGGGTTGGAGCCGCTGACGATCATGCCGGTGAGGACAGGCCCGGCGGGCAGCGGAGCCGCCGTGGCCTGCATAGAGGCCGGGTCGTTCACCACTGCCGCCACCACATCGGCTCCCATGTAGACCAGCACGCCTCCGCCGACCACGCCCACGACCACTGCCACCGGCGTTCGCTTCAGGAACTGCCCGGCCCCTCGCGCCAGGGAGAGGAGCAGAAGCGCCTCAAGGAGCACATGACCGAACACTATTCCCAGAGCACCCCAAAGGCGCCCATTGAGGCTCTCCGACAGGACCACGGCCAGCATGGCGCCCGGGATCATGGCGCCCGAGAAACCGATGGCCCATGCGCTCCAGAAGATGCCCGCTCGTCCTTTCATCAGCTCTTCCAGCTAATCCAGCCTGTGGATTCCTTCGCGCCCCGGGAGAGTGACCTAACCCCCTATCCCCCTGCCCTACGCCAGAAGGGGGAACAGGCCCACCCGCATAGACCCCCTGCCCTGCGCTGGAAGGGGGAACCGGAATCGGCCTCTCCAGCACTCGCTGGGCTTCCGGACCTCCCTTTTCCTTCTTAGGGAAGGTGAGCGGTAGTTTCGCTCTTTGAAACCACTAGCAGGGGTTTGGGCTCTGGCCCGCAGGCCCCCTCATGCGCCCCTAGACCACGCTCAAGATGCGCCCCCGGCTCGGGTCGAAGGGGGACACCTCCACCTCCACCCGCGCCCCGGGCAATAGCCGCACGTAGTGCATACGCATCTCGGCGCTGAGGTGCGCCCTCATCGTCCCGCCGTCTCCCTCAAGCCGCACCAGGTAGAGCTCGCTCGGCAGCACGTCCTCCACTCGCGCTCGCCGAACGCGCGCCGCCGGCGGCGCAGAGGAAGAGGTCATTCCTCGTCCTCGTTGACCAGTTCCTCCAGTTCGCCCTCTTCAAACAGCTCGTCCTCGGTCTGCTGCAGCACCGGCCGAGAGCGGCCGCCACCCGTGGCCGGGCCGACGATTCCCGCCTGCTCCAGCAGCCCCAGCAGATTGGCCGCTCGCGGGTAGCCAATGCGCAGGCGGCGCTGGAGGTACGATGCGCTCACGGCGCTCACCTCCCTCGCCACCGCTACCGCCTGATCGAACATCTGGTCGTGGTCTTCCTCCTCCTCCAGCATGCCCGACCAAGGCGCTACCGGAAGCCGCTCTCCCTCACCGACCTGCGTGTACCAGAACTCGACCAGGCGTCGAGTCTCCTCCTCGGAGACAAACGTCCCCTGCAGCCGGTGCTGCTTGCCCGAATCGGGCGTCACGAACAGCATGTCGCCGTAGCCGATCAGGTCCTCGGCGCCGGCGCTATCCAGAATGACCCGCGAGTCCGTCTGAGATGCCACGGCGAAGGAGATTCTCGCCGGGATGTTGGTCTTGATCAGGCCGGTAACGACGTCGACCGACGGTCGCTGCGTCGCCAGCACCAGGTGGATGCCCGTCGCTCGCGCCATCTGCGCCAGGCGCGCGATCGGCTTCTCCGCCTCGTCGGGAGCGCTGAGCATCAGGTCCGCCAACTCATCGATGACAATCACCATCCGAGGTAGCCGCTGGATTCCGGGTAGCTCGTTGTAGCCGGCAATATCCCTCACGCCACGCTCCGCGAACTCGGTGTAGCGATCGTCCATCAGCTTGCACGCCCACCGCAAAGCGGCGATGGCCCCCTCGACGGTCGTCTCGACCCGGCCCAGCAAGTGCGGCACTCCGTTGTAGCGCACCAGCTCCACCTGCTTCCGGTCCACCAGCAGGAGCCGCAACTCGCTGGGTCGGTACGCGAAAAGCAGGCTCGTAAGAATGGCCGAGATGCATACCGATTTCCCCGTTCCAGTGGCCCCGGCGATGAGCAGGTGCGGCATTCGCGCCAGAGAGATCACAAACGGCCGGCCCGACACCTCCTTGCCCAAGGCCACCAACAGAGGGCCCTCGCCTGCCTCGTACTCTGGTGAACTGAGAAGCTCGCCCATCCGCACCAGTGAGACCGCCGAGTTCGGCACCTCTATGCCAACTAGCGGCCGCCCGGGAATGGGCGCCTCCACGCGAATGGGCGCTGCCGCGAGCACGAGCGACAAGTCCTCCGTGAGCGCGCTGATCTTGTTCACCCGAATCTTGCGGCGGACCGGCACGCCGTTCACCATCCTCTGCACGTAACCCGGCTCCAGCCCAAAGCGGGTGAAAGCCGGACCGCGCTGCACTTCCTTCACCTTCGCCGGGATGCCGAACGCCGACAGCATGTCCTCGATTATCGTCGCCCTCACGGCCTCGTCCGCACCCGAACCGTCGGCGCGCGTGGGCGGGTCGAACAGGTCCAAAGACGGCATCGGCGCCGGCGGCTCAGGAGCCGGTTCGGGCTCCACGGCTTCCTGCAGGGTGTCCGGCTCAGCTACCGACTCGCCAGTCTCCGGTTCATAGGCGAACACCTCGGCCCGAGCGCGCTCCTTCGAGACCCGCGCGTGGGCAATCAACGACCTAACGGCCGCCGACACCGCCTTCCCGATGCCCACTACCAGCACGATGAGTGCTTGCCCAAGGGCTCTACAGGCCGCCTTCCAGGAGAAGCGGAGCACCAGGTGCAGAGCCTCGGCCGCCAGAGCTGCCGTCACAACCCAGGCCGCCAGAGATCCCGCAACCGCCCGGAGGGCGCCGCCTACGGCAGAACCCAGCGCGCCGCCATAGCTGTCGCGCCCCGATCCCGCGGGCGCTGCCAGCTCGGCCGCCACCATGCAAGCGAGCCAGAGCAGGCACAGCCCCGCCAGGCGCACCATTCCCCTCGATCGGAGGGACAAGGGCCGGCGAAACGTCATGGCCAGGCCCGCCGTCACCAGCGCTACCCCGATCGCCGGTGCGCCCACGCCAAACGCATCGAACAGGCCCTCGCTGAAGGCGCCGATCAACGCGCCGTCCGTCAGGCCCACCATCGCCACCAGAGTAACAATCCCCCAGCCGGCGACAAGCAGGCCGACGATCTCGACTCGGTAATGCTTCAGACCGTCGGCCAGGCCATAGAGCCTAGATTGCGTGCCCAGACGCGCGCCGCCCGCCATCGACTGACCTCAGTCGCGGCGGAGCGCCGGGCCTCGGCGCGGCACCCGAGAGCACTTCCGCGCTATCGGAAGAAGGTTGAAGGGCCGGTACACCATCCAGGCCAATATCACACTCCCCGAAGGCTGAGGCCCAGCCGGCGGGCATCCTTGTCTATGTGCAGGATCCGAACTCGCACCGTATCGTCCTCGTGGATCACGTCGCGTGGATCCTCGCCCGGCTCGACATCCATCTCGGACACGTGCACCAGCCCTTCGATCCCGGAATCTATGCTGGCGAAGACGCCGAAGTCCACCACGTTCGTCACGCGCCCCTCGACGATCTGTCCCACCTCGTAGCGGCTTTCGATTCCCTGCCAGGGATCGGGCTGCAGCCGCTTCAGGCTAAGGGCCACACGTCGCTTGTCCTTGTCCACAGAGAGCACATACGCCTGGACCGTCTGTCCCAGCGCGCAGACCTCGGACGGGTCCTCGATCCGCCGCCAGGAGAGCTCACTTATGTGAACCAGACCCTCGAGCCCGCCCAAGTCCACAAAAGCGCCGAAGCTGCAGATGTTGCTGACGCGCCCGTGCGCCAGACTACCCTCCTGCAGAACATCCAGCAGCTGCTCTGCCTGCAGTCCGTCCGGAGTCGCGGCGCGCTCCGAGAGGATGATGCGATTGCGATCCTGGTCCAGCTCAATGACGCGGCAATGCAGTTCCTGTCCCACGTAGGCGGCCATCTGGACCGCCCGCTCCTCCTCGGTCAGTTGCCGAGGAAGGTCATTGATCTGCGATGAAGGAACGAACCCCTGGAGGTTGTTGACCCGCACGAGGAGCCCGCCACGGTTGTAGCCGGTCGCCCTCACCGTGAGAACCTTGGTTGAGTGTAGACACTCGTCCAGCAGCGCCCAGGTCTCCTGCTCAGCGGGGTCCAGCGGCCGGCGGACAGCCGCACGGCCCGATACCTGACGGAACCCGTCGTACACCAAGCACGACCCTCTGGCCCCCCGAAAGACCACCACCGAGTCCGACTCGGCCTTCTCCTGCTGCAGAAGCATGGACCAATAGGCTTCGTCCCGGCCGGTGACGATCAGCCGGCGTTCCTCCTCCCTATTCCACATCAACCCAGTTCCCTTCTAACCTGTTTTCGAACAGACACGGTTCCTATTATAGGTTGGCGCGCGATTGGCGGTCAAGGCGCGCGCCAATCGCCCGGCCCCTGTTCAGGGCCCGAGGCGCGGCCCGGTCTTGGCCCTGACAACGAGCGCGGGCTATAATCGCTACCACTTTGCCCTCCCTTGGAGGCCTTCCTTGGCGGTAGACAGCGTCCCCCTTCCCAGCAGCTACGAGAGCATCTACCAGCGCGCCGAGTCGCTCGTGCGCTCCGGCCAGCCCAGCGCCGCTATCGATCTGCTCGATCGCATGAACAGGCGCCTGGCGAAGCTCTCCGAGGAGACGATCCGGCAGAACCCACCGATGGCGCAACTGGCATTCCGTGCCGGCAGCGATCTCGCCGACCTGCTGACGGCCGAGGGCCGGTACGATGACTCTATTGCCGTGATCAAGGGCTTGACGCGCTATGCTCCCGAGATGGCCCCCCTGGTTGCCCGCCGTGTGGCCATGTCCTTGGCGGCCAAGGGAGACCTGGAGCAGGCGCAGTCGGAGCTTGTCGCCCAATCCGAGGCCACGCCGGATGCGGCCATCGTCTGGTTGGGCCTTGCCGAGGTACTGACCTCGCGCGGGCTTCTGGACGAGGCCGACACCGCTCTGGACCGGGCTGAGTCGGCGACGACGGACGCGCCCCTTCGGGCAGTCATCTATCATCGCCGCTTCGTGCTCCTCAGCAGCCAAGGCAGGACCGCCGAGGCGGCCGCCGCCTGGGACGACATCGCTGAGCAGGACGCCGGCGTCGCCGGCTACCGTGCTCCTCAACTCTACGCCTACCTGCTGGAGGCGGGCGAGAGGGACCTGCTGCGGGGGTACTTGCGCAAGGACACCTCCAAGATTCGCGCCGAGTACTACCGCGGCCTTCTGGACCATGCCGCCGGGGAGTTCGCTGCCGGCACCGCCAAGTGGGAGGGCGTGCTCAAGCTCAATCCGTTCGAGGACCGGCTGGGCGTCCTGGAGTGGGCCGAGGCAGCACTACGCCTCGGACAGACGCAGGAAGCTATGTCGCTTCTGGTAGCCGCCTCGCAAGACGTGTCCTCGCCGCGCTCCTTGCTGCTTCTGGCCATAGGCGCCGCCCGTGGCGGGCAGGTAGAGCAGGTGCAACGCCTGATTGAGCGGGGCAGTCGTCTGCTGCGGTCGTCCGTGCCGCGCTCCGAGCGCTTCAGCCGCGCCGACTGGGAACTCTTCACCTCCCTGGTCGACAATCGCGAGCTCTGGAAAGCGGTGTCCGATCACTTCGACACCGACCGGGCCGTCGCATGAGGGCGCTCCTGCAGCGCGTTGCCCGAGGGGCCGTCGCGGTGGGGGTTCGCGAGGTCTCGCGTATTGGGCCTGGGCTCGTCATCTTGGTGGGCGTCGCCGAGGGAGACACGCCCGAGCAGGCGGCCTGGCTGGCGGACAAGGCCGCGAACCTCCGCATCTTCGAGGATGAGCAGGGCAAGATGAACCTGTCCGTCCTTGACGTGCGCGGCGAGGCAATCGTGGTCTCGCAGTTCACCCTCTACGCCGATGCCCGGCACGGCCGGCGGCCCGGATTCTCCGGCGCCGCCCTTCCTCAGATCGCCGAGCCCTTGGTGGACCACTTTGCTCGCTGCCTGGCCGAGGCCGGCGTGCCCACCCAGACGGGCGTCTTCCAGGCGCACATGCTCGTCGAGATCCACAACGACGGCCCGGTCACCATCCTGCTGGAGCGCTGACCGGCCCAGCCCAGCATACTGCCCGTTAGGACCGCTGCGCCCTCGCGATCGATCGCTGCCTAGGAGCACAAGAAAACACGCCCATGCCCGCGGACAAGGTCCAACAGAGCAATGTGCTTCGCTTCGTCATCGCCATGTTCCTGTTCTGGGCGGCTCTGTACTTCTACGTCCCCACCCTCGCCGTCCACGTGCGCTCTCTCGGAGCCGGCGACACCATGGTCGGGATGGTGGTCGGCTCCTATGGCCTGACCCAGCTCATCCTCCGCATCCCTCTGGGAGTGCTGTCGGACCGCATCGGCCGCCGAAAGGTATTCGTGGTTCTGGGCTTCGTGGCCGTTGCCCTCAGCTCCGCCGGCCTGGCTCGCGCCGTCAACCCAGTGCACATGCTCGTCTTCCGCGGCCTGGCAGGCGTGGCTGCCTCCACCTGGGTGGCATCCACCGTGCTCTTCGCCGGCTACTACCCGGCCGGTCAGGCGGTCAAGTCCACCGCCATTATGTCAATGTCCAGCTCGGTCGGGCAGATGGTGGCCACGCTCGCCGGGGGCTACGTGGCCGCGCGCTACGGTACGGAGTCTCCCTTCTGGGTCGCCGCCATCGTCGCCTTCATCGGGTTCGCTCTGCTGCTCCCCGGCGCCGAGCCCGCCGTCGCCAATCGTAGAGCACCGTCCTTACGGGAGATACTGTCCGTACTGACTCTCCCGTCGCTGCTGCTGGTCTCCATCGTGGCAGCGGTCGTGCAATACGCCGTCTTCTCCACCTCGTATGCTTTCATTCCCATCTACGCCTCCGAGGTGCTCGGGCTCGACTCCTCCCAGATTGGGGCGCTGACCTCCATAGTGCTCGTGCCCAACGCGCTGATGGCCGGCCTCGCGGCGAGCCTCAGCACCCGCACCAAGGAGATGACCCTGGTGACGCTGGGCCTGCTTACCCTGGCCATCGCCACCGCGCTGACGCCCTTCATCACCAGCTTCTGGCCGTTGCTGGCCGGCCGCGCCCTGTTCGGAGTCGGCCTCGGCCTCACCTACCCCGTATTGATGGGGCTCAGCATCAAATCGGTCCCGCAGGAGCAGCGCGCCTCCGCGATGGGCGCCTTCCAGGCGATCTACGCCTTGGGAATGACCGTCGGCCCTGCCATCAGCGGGTTCATCTCAGACCAGTTGGGGCTCAACGCCGTGTTTTGGGTGAGCGCGGTGGCCTGCCTTGCCGGCCTGCCCCTGCTCTCGTTCCGGCCAAAGCAGCCGTCGGGACAAACGGACTGAGTCCGGTTCGCTGAGCGAACCGGACTCATCTAGCGCCTACTATTCACGCGCAACGGTCAGCCGATGCGGCTTACCCGAGCTGCCTGTGGTCCCTTGGGGCTGTCCTCCACCTCAAACTCAACTCGGTCACCTTCGTCGAGGTTGCGAAACCCCTCACCAGTAATGGCCGAGTAGTGAACGAACACGTCCTTCTCTGCGCCGGCGTCAGGGGTGATGAATCCGTAGCCCTTCGTGCGGCTGAACCACTTGACCGTGCCCTGCATTGACTCTCCCATCGACGATCGTCTCCCTGCCGTGCAATCTCACCCCGACGGCACAATCGCCCGTCAGGGCCGACCTTCGTGGTCGACGGTAACCCGCGCCTTCGCGCGTCCCGCGACTCTCAGGATGCACTTGCGAACGAATCTAGCATGAAGGGCCGGCCCGGTCAAGGGCATCGCGGTCGACGGCAGGGCTTCTCGATTTCGCCTCTCGCCGGAGCAGTACCTCGGTTCGCGCCCTGGGGGACTCACCCAACCCCCCTCGTGGTTTCAAAGAGCGAAACCACCGCTCCCCTTCCCTGCGCGGGAGGAGGAACCGGAGGCGACCTCTTCGGCACTAGTGCGGCCTTCGGCCCCGCTTCCTTCCTAGGAAGGGAGGTTGGGGCGGTTAGGTTCTGGGCCGACGGTCGCGATGGCCCGTCCGACTGCCCTCAGCGTGCGGGACCCTTCCACCAGACGAGGTAGCGGAGGAGGTTGGCGGGGGTGAGGGCGCCGAGGGTGCTCTGGCTTCTGGTGAAGAGGCCGGCGATCAAACCGGCGAACCCCGGGTCACGTTGGGCGCGACCGGCTATGCGCTCAAGGACACGCTCGCTCCGCAGCAGTTCGCGCAGAAAGCGAGCAGCGCGGTACTCGACGCCAAAGACCCGGCGCAGGGCGCGGCTGTAGGCCGAAAGGTCGGCCGTCGTGAATCGTCCCTTCTCCAAGGCGTAGAGGGCGTGCTGCGCCGCCACGCGCCCGCTCTCCATGGAGGCCCCAATGCCCTCCAGGGTGAGCGGATGCACCACGCCGGCCGCCTCGCCCGCCACGAGCACTCGCTCGCCGAACGGCTGAACCGAGCCGAGGCCGCTGCGGACAAAGCGCACGCGGGGGGAGTGTACGGGGCGGAGAGAAGCGATCGCCCCGGAGTAGGCGCGCTCCCCGGCTAACGCCCTCAGGCTCGACATCAGCATCGAACCGCGGACGTTGCGGCAGAGGGACGACACGCTCAGGCTCACCAGCTGACGGCTGGCCGGCATCGCCCAGGAGACGCTGGGCAACACGTCGCGCAGGTAGTGCATCTCCGCCAGGCCACCGGCGTCGTACTCGTAGGCGGCGTGCAGGCTGACCGAGTCGGTCCCCTGCCGTACCAGACCCAGATCCGAGGCCAGCCGCGAGCGAGAGCCCTCGGCCAGGATCGCCAGTTGGGCCTCCGGCAGGGCGTTGCCCTCGGTCTGCAAGGTCACGCTCCGGCTGGTGGCTTCTAGGCCGGTGACTACCGTATCCAGATAGAGCCGCACTCCCACCGAGGCGGCCGCCTCAAGCAAGGCCGGCTCAAGCTCAGCGCGGGGCACAATCAGACCGGCACGGCGGGCACTGTCGGGCGACCAAGTAGCCGTAGTGCCCCGGGGACCGACCAAGCGCATCACTCGACAACGATCGTACCGGCTCACCCAGCCCTGAAGGTCCATGCCGGAGAGGCAGTCCTGTGCCAGGGCGGAGAGGAAGGCGGTCGTCGGTCGCCGCCCGCCGGCGTCCCGCGAGTCCACCAGCGCCACTTGGGCGCCGCCCCGCGCCAGGTAGTAGGCGGCGCTGGCGCCGCCCGGACCGCCCCCTACCACCAGCGCGTCCACCTTGGTCACACGGGCTCCCTAGTTCGTACCCTGAGCTAGTCCTGCCGTTCTACGGACTGGTCGCGCCCCGGGCCGACCGTGATCACCGACACCGGCAAACCAACGCGATCCTCGATGAAGCGGATGTAGGCCTGAGCGTTGCTGGGCAGGTCGCGGAAGGCCCGCGCGTTCCCGAGCGGTTCCTGCCAGCCGGGGAGACGCTCGTAGATGGGCTCAACGCGCGCCAGATCGTCCACCGGCGGCACCACTCGATCCAGCACCTTTCCGTCCAGCCGGTAACCTACGCATACCTGAAGCTCGTCGATCCCGGAGAGGATGTCGAGTTTGGTGACGACTAACTCGGTCAGGCCGCTTACTCGGGCCGAGTGCCGCACCGTGACCAAGTCCAGCCAGCCGCAGCGCCGCGGGCGCCCGGTGGTAGTGCCGAACTCGTCCCAGTAGTTCGCGCCGGTGCCGCGAAGCCTGGCGCCCATCTCCCCGAACTGCTCGGTCGGGAAGGGCCCCTCGCCGACGCGCGTCTGGTAGGCTTTCACCGCCCCGAGGACGCGCTTGATCTCGCGCGGGGACACGCCCAGGACGCTCAGCCCCCCGCCTAGGACGGTGGAGGAACTGGTGACGTAGGGGTAGGTGCCGTGGTCGACATCCAGGAGTATGCCCTGCGCCCCCTCGAACAGGACATGCTTGCCTGCTTCCAGAGCCTCGGCAAGGGCCAGGGAGTCGTCGCCGATGTAGGGACGAAGCCGCGCCGCCTGGGCGACAAGTCCCTCGGCGACGGCACCCGCGTCCAGGCCCGGCTGGTTGTACACCCGCTCCAGAATCAGGTTCTTCTCCGCCACGGCGCGCCGCACTCGCTCCGCCAATTGGTCATCGGGCAGACGGAGATCGTACATCCTCAGCCCCGTGCGAGCCGCCTTGTCCTGGTACGCCGGCCCGATTCCTCGGCGCGTGGTGCCTATCGCGGAAGCGCCGCGCGAGGACTCGCTAGCGCCGTCTAGGGCCACGTGGTAGGGCATGATGAGGTGAGCGCGCCCGCTGATAAGCATCGGGGCCCGGAACGCGCCTCGCGCCTGCAGTTCGTCCATCTCGGCAATGAGCGACTTGGGGTTGATGACCATGCCCCCGCCGAGCACACAGAGGACCCCCTCGTGAAGTATGCCCGAAGGAATCTGGTGCAATCGCAGCATCCACTCCCCGTGGACGACAGTGTGGCCGGCGTTGTCGCCGCCCTGATAGCGGGCCACAACATCCACCTGGCCGGCCAGTGAGTCGGCGATCTTGCCTTTGCCTTCGTCGCCCCACTGCGCGCCGATGATGACGGTTACGGGCATGAATGCCTCCCTTCCAGTCCTCGCGGTCAAAAGCCCCACCTTCCGCGGAAACCGCTGCCGCGGAAGGGCGTCGCGCCGTCTGCGCCCGTCCGATTCCCAGGCAACAAGCATCGGCTGAGGGTGCCGTCGTGGCGGGAAGAGTTGGAGCAGGCGCAGTCAACGAAGCAAGCGAATTGTACTTTGACGGCCGGGGACTGGCCAATCGGGCGGCCGCAGAGGGCCCCCCTAGACGCTAGTAGGCTCCGCGGCTGAGGAGAACGTGGGGCACGGTGCGCAACATGACCTTCAGGTCAAGCGCGACTGACCAGTTCTCGATGTAGTAGACGTCCAGCAGCACCATCTCGTCGAAGGGCACCTCGCTTCGGCCACCGACCTGCCAAAGACCGGTGATGCCCGGCTTCACCTCTAGCCGGCGCCGGTGCCAGGGCTTGTAGGCCTCCACCTCGGCGGGGCGGTTGGGCCGCGGCCCCACAACGCTCATATCGCCTTTGAGTACGTTAAGGAACTGCGGCCACTCGTCCAGGCTGAGCTTGCGGAGCAGCCGCCCCACCCGCGTCATTCGGGGGTCGTCCTTCATTTTGAAGAGCGGGCCGTCGGCCTCGTTGCGATCGAGGAGGCTCGACTGCTGGGCGTCCGCGTCCACGTGCATGGAGCGGAACTTGATGATGTTGAACCGCCGCCCACCACGACCGACGCGCTCCTGGTAGTAGAGAACCGGGCCCGGTGAGTCCAGTTTGATCGCGATCGCCACGGGAACGAAGATGATGGCCAGCACCACGAGACCGGCCAAACCGGCAACCACATCCAAGATGCGCTTGAGCACCCGCTCAAACTGGCTGATCGTCGCCTCCCGCACCCCGAGAAGCGGTATTCCGTCCAGGTCGTAGAAGTCCACGCTGCTCAAGCTCATCTGGAACAGGTCGGGCACCACGCGTGCGCGCACGTTGCGGTTCTGGCACTGATCCACGATCGTCAGAATCTGCCGGTGGTGCATCCAGGGCAGCGTGACGATCACCTCGTCGACAGCGCGCTCCTGCACTAGGGTGGGCAGTCGCGATATGGGGCCGAGTCCCTCGATGCGGCCAAGGCTGCTCACGCCCTCTTCCGGGTCGTCATCCACAAACCCGACGATCTGGTACCCCAGTTCCGGGTGCGCCACGATACTGCGCATCACCGCCCGACCTACCTCGCCGGCGCCAACGATGAGCACCTTCTCCACCCCGATGCCGCGCCGCCGCAGGTAGGCCAGCAGCAGGTACTTGGCCCACCGGTTGATCCCCAAAGCGATCACGATTAGGGCGGCAGCATAGAAGAACACGAGGCGGGAGTAGACGTTGGGCCGGTAGAAGAAGTAGAGGACGACCAGGCCCACGATTCCCGTCGTCGTCCCACTGACCACGCGCTGGAACTCGTCCAGCCATGTCTCGCCGGGCCGGTTGGCGTAGAGGCCCTGGGCATGGAAGAGCACGAGCAGGGTGGCAGACAGAATGAGCCCCACGGGGAAGTAGTACCTGTAGGGGAAGAAGAACACGTCCTCCACGGGCGTCGGCCACTCGACCACGTAGCGAAGAACGTATGCCGCGTAGAAGGCCAGGTTGATGGCCAGCGCGTCGAGCGCAACCATAGCCGGTCCCAGCCAGGCCATGCGGTCACGCCGGCCGGGCTTCAACCCAGACACTTCGTGTACACCTCTGCGGTGGCCGTCGCCGTGGCGGCCCAGGTGAACTCACGAGCGCGCGCCGCGCCCGCCGCGCCCAGTTCGGCCCTTAGGGTAGGGTTACCCAGCAGGTGCATCATCGCCTCCGCCAGCGCCTCCGCGTCCCCCGGCCTTACCATCACTCCCGCGTCTCCCACTACCTCCGGCAGTGAGGACGTGTTGGCAGTCACCACTGCCGTGCCGCAAGCCATCGCCTCCAGCGCCGGCAAGCCGAAGCCCTCGTAGGCCGAAGGGTACACGAACAGGTCGGCCGCGGCATACCATCCCGGGCTCTCCGCCGGTGGAACATAGCCGAGGAACACCACCTGCTCCTCCAGGCCGTGCCGGCGGACCGCTTCGCGAATCCCCTCGTATCCCCAACCCGGCGCCCCCCCGAGCACCAGCTGTTGCTCCTGCCATCCGCCTTCCCGCAGTCTCCGGTAGGCTTCCACCAGGGTCAGCAGGTTCTTCCGCGGCTCCAGAGTGCCCTGGTAGTAGATGAAGGGGCCTACGCCCGAGCGCGATCGAAAGGCCTCGCGCTCCGCCGGACTTAGCGCCACGAATTCATCGCCAACGCCCAGGCGAGTGACGTGAACCCGGGCATCATCGACACCATACATCCGGCAGACATCGCGCTTGGTGCTCTCGGAGATCGCGATGACCGCCCGGGCCCGCGCCAGCGACAAGCGCGTGATCAGGTCCAGGTACAAACGGCGGCCCCGCGGATGGTACCCGGGAAAAAGACGAAAGCTCAGATCCGGGATGCTCACCACCGCCGGCACGGGCCCCAGCGCCGGGACCGAGAACGCCGGCCCGTGAACCATGTCCACTCGCAAGCGCCGTGCCTGACGCGGAAGGGAGACCTGCTCCCAGAAGATGCGGCGAATGACCTGCTCCTCGGACCCGCCGGTCACCACCTGCTCCACGCCGCCACACCCGTCTCGCGCTTGCGGCATCCAGGCGGTGAAGCGGAACTGAGGCGCCGCCTGCGGCAGGTGGCACAGCAGGCCGGCGATGTAGCCGCTGATGCCGGCGGCCCGGTAGGTGCCCGGTGGCGCCAGCAACTGAGCATTCAGACCAACATGTGCTGTCACTGTCCGCGTAGGTTCGTCAGTCGATTGGGGCACGCACGGGAGTATACCGGCAGGGCTGCATCCCCAGCCACCAGCCGTCGCTCTGTCCCTCGTCTTATGTCCACCTCCTCAGCTAGAAGTAGGTGGAGATCAGGCGGTACAACTCCTCGATGGAGAGTAGATCGCCCTCGCGCACCTGACCACCGCTCGTCTCGGCGATCCGCCGCAGCATCTCCATGTCGGCATCATCGCCATACCCGATACAGAAGATGTACACCGGCACACCGCCGGCGTTGCCGGCCCGGATTCGCCGCTGTAAGTCGCGCAGCCCGATACGGGAAGCGTTCTCCCGCCCGTCGGTCATGACCACAATGGCGTTGATGCGCTCACGGTCGCCCAGCCCCTGGAGCTGGCCGTACGCGGTGTACACCCCATCCAGCAGGGCGGTGTTTCCCCCTGCCTGCAGGTTCTCAATGGCGTTCTGGAGAGCCGGCCGATTCCGCCGCAGTTCGCCGAGCGGCATCATGCCGCCCACGGAACCGGAGAACTGCACCAGACCTACGCGCTCTTCCTCTCCGTTCATCCCGTCCAGAAACCCGAGCAGGCCGGCGCGCGCATTCTCCAGCTTGTCTCCGGCCATGCTGCCGGACACGTCCACCACGAGGAACACATTCGTGTGCCGCTTGGTGTACCACCACACGTCGCGGACCACCTGCACCACGGCGGCGCTAGGCATCTGCAGCACCGTCTGCGGCTGCGCCGGGTCGACGCCGTTGGCCGCCGTCAGGGGTGAACTCGGGCCGCTCAGGGAAATGGATAGGTCGGCGGGACGGTACCCGTACTCGAGGACGCGGTTCTGGGACTCCGCGGACAGAAGGTGGCGCTTCAGGGCCTGGAACGTCTCCCTCGCCTCGGCGGTGAGCCCGCTGTGCTCCACCAGCGCCAGGGGATGGTCCTCCCACAGGGTCCCTTCCGCCGGGTACACAGCCGCCAGGCGCTCGCTCGCGCGGGTGTTGTAGTACACCACCAACTGCTCCTGGACCACGAAGGCATCCAGGCTGAGCGATCCTTCCTCCAGAGCCATCTGGACGGTGGCCAGCTCGCCCTCGCCGTAGTGCTTCACCGTGGCTTCGACGGCGGCCACGTAGTCGAGAGTGGCCTGGTTGGTGGCGTCCTCGATGGTCAGTCCGCGGGTCTTGCCGGCCCCGGCGTAGAACTGCGCCAGCGTCGCCAGCAGGCCGCTGGCGGTGGAAGTAGAGGCGTGGCTCCAGCCAAAAGCCGCGTCGCTCTGCGCTCGCGCCAGGATGTCGGACCAGCCCAACTGGCGGCCGGGGTAGCCCATAGAGCGGGCCACCTCCTCGCGCACGGCGATGACCACCGGACTGATGGCGAACCGCACGGACTCGCCCACCAACGGGCCCTCCGCGAGTGAGTGCTCCTGCCAGGCCTGGTCGATGGTGGTCAGCCAGAGCGATGAGTCGGGACAGACTGCGTCTATCGTTCCGTCCAGCGCCGGCGCGATCATCCGCTCCGGCAACATCTCGGCCGCTTCCACCCGCATCTCGACCCCGGAAGAGGTCTTGAGCTCCTGAGCCGCGAAGCTCTCGAGCAAAGCCTGAAGAACCTCGGCCTTCTCGGGGGAGTACGCCAACCGCAGGGTGGGCCCAGCCGGGGCCAGACCGGCACGGATCCGGCTCGCACCCCACCAACAGGCGAAGGGAGATACCGTGATCAGCACGAAGGCCAGACCCAGAATCAGCAGCAGCTGTTTGGTGCGGGATCTCTGCGCTTGCATGCGCCTATCCTTAGCGCTGCGTCACGTTCAGCTCGAACCAGCGCACCAGAGTATCGAGAGTGTCACGGTCGGGCGAACGCATGGCGGATGATCGCGGCACCACCGTCAGGATGCCCTGGTCGGCCCAGCGCACGAAGGGGCTGCCCTCGACATCCAAAGGCACGTCCGTGTTCACTGGCCGCAGGCCCTGAAGCACCGCCTGCGCCTGCACCTCAGGCGACAGCAGGTAACGCTCGAACTCCAGGGCGGCGTTCTTCTCCGCCGCCGTGGTCTCCTGCCCCATCCAGATGGTGAAGGGGAAGTCGAACCAGGTGATGTACTCCGGGTAGATGATCTCCAGCGGCTCCTGCCAGCGCGCCTGAATGCCTTCCATGTGCGCCAACAGGTCACTCTCCAGCAACTGCCCGCCGTCGCCCATGGAGTACCCGAAGAGGGCCAGGTCCTCCGCGGAGTAGGCACTCAGGCTGCTGAAGTCGGTCACCGCGCCCATGAGTTCGGCCAGCCAGGCCTGGAACTCCGGGGCAGCCACCTGCTCCACTCCGATGCGGGTGGTTCCGTGGTATTCGCCCGCCGCCGCTACCATCGCCGCCAGGCCGCCCACGTTCCGCTGTGGGTTGGGCACCACCAGCTTGAAGTAGCCCCAGCCTGGCTCGCCCCCCAGTTCGGGCCAGCCTCCCCTGGCGATGGCGGCATCATGGATGGTGCGCCAGTCGATCGTGCCGAAGTGCTCCTCGAGCACCTGGGCCCGGCTGGCGTAGATGCCCCAGGTGAAAAGCGAGGTGGCGATAGGCCGGGCGCGATACTCGCCGTCGGTGAGGAACACGTCCCGGCCCAGCTTCTGTTTCTGCGTCAGGTTCACCAACTCGACCAGGTAGCGACTGTCCGGAATCCACACCGTAGGGACCGGATCAAACCCGCCTCGGTCGAACCGGCTCTTCGCCGTCAGCCCGTCCACCGCCGTCACCTGGACGGTGATGGGCACGCCGTTGAGGCGGCGGCCCCCGGAGTTGAAGGACTCCGCCGCCGTGCGCACCCACTCCTCTACCGGCAGGGCACAGGCTACCCGGACCTCCAGCAACTCCTGCTTCTCCGGCTCCAGGGTGGTGTCATTGCCCTGCAGGAGCAGCGACACGCCCACGATGACGATCGCCGCCACCACCACAAGCACGAAGACCAGCCTAGTCTTGTTCATATGCCACCTTGAGTCCGGAAGGCCAGACTACCGCCCGACCGCGCTACTGGTTCAGGCCCAATCGACGGCGACGCGCCGCCAACTGACCGTCGATCTCGCGCCGGTCCAGGATCTCGTCCATCTGAGCGTCGAGGCGATTGGCCGCCATCTCGCTGCGAGCCTGAGCCTTGTCCAGCCGGGCCCGGATGGAATCCGCCACGCGGGAGATATCGGCATCTCCCAAACCGGCAAGGGAGTCCAGTGACTCCATAGTCTTCTGGGCGATCTCCTTGGACTTGGCCAGTTCGAGCAAGGCTTGCAGTTCCTGGCGTTCCTGGCGCACCGTCGTCAGGCGAGCCTCCAACTTCATCCGCGCGTCCTGGAGTTGCTGGAACTCCTTGCGCTGCCGCTCCACCTGCTCACCGTAGCTCTCCGCCAGCCGCTTGGTGGAGTTCAACTTGCTCTGCGCCGCAACCGCCAGGTCTTCTCGCCCCTCCACCAGCAGCAGGTCGATGTTCTGGTCCAGTTCCTCGGCCTTGCCCTTGTACTCAGCGTACTTGCGCTCCAGCGTCTTCAGTTGCCCGCCGACGGTGGCCACCGCATCCTCGAGGTCGGCAAGGCTGTTCTCCACCTGACGAGTGTACTGGTCCACCACGGCCAGGGAGTTGGACTGTAGGGCCTTGTCCACCAAGGCATGAAGGTTGGCGCTAATGAGTGTCTGCACCTTCTCGAAAAGCGAAGCCATCACTAACCTCCACTCGCTGAGTTACGATCCCTCGTCGCCCCGAGGGATGCAACGCCTAACGGACCAGGAGCTCGCAGTTGGCGACCAGCACGCTGAGCTTCCTACCACCCAATTGTACGATTGCCTCACCCGTCCCTGCCAGTACCTCGATGACTTGACCGGTCCCGCCGGTGTGCGGCCCCGCGGCCATGTGCACCCACTTCCCCGGCTCCATCCGACCGCAACCCGGGCCCACCGGACTGCCGGCGGCCTCGGGCGCCGACGGGGCCAACACCCAGCACCGTCCCGCCCGGTTGGCCGCGTACACGGTCGACCCGGCGATCTGGTTCAGCAGGTCGAACGCCGGGCGCGTCATCGGCAGGCGGCCGAACCCTTGTACCACAGCCACGGGCAACGGGAGCGCACCCCTCGCCCAGGAGGCCGGGGCTCCGCCAACTACTACCCCATGGGCGCCCAACTCGGCTGCCCGCACCAGTGCCGCGACATCCTCGCCGATGCCGGCGGCGATCACCGCCCCATGCACCGTCGCGTCGAGGTGCTCAGCTCGGAGCACCCTCTCGGGCACCGGTCCGGCCATCTTCAGCGGTCCCCAGAACTCATGCCCGAGCAGCATGGCGCCCAGGACCAGCGCGCCCGAGCCCTCCACATCAAGCCCGGCGCCGGGGAACACCTCCACCACCCGGCCGGGTAGGCATCCGCGCACCGGCGCTTCCACGGGGAAGCCTTCCAGAATGGCCATCCCCGCGCCCAGAGCCATGGCACGGGCGTCCACCGGAGCCCGCACCTCTCTGGAGCGGGGCCAGCCCGACTTGCGCGCCAGTACCTCGCCACCCCGCACGGATTGGCCTTCCTTCACCACCAGGTGCTCGGCAACTCGCCGGGGCGTTTCTCTGAGCGGTGAAGCGATGTCCACCACCGAGATGCGTCCGCGTTCCACCGTGTACCCCACCACGTCCGCTGGGCCGACCGTGTCGCCGGCGTTGACCACCACCCGCCCGGGCCGGGGGAACAGAAACCGCTCTCGGTACCGGCACCTTGCCGAGATAACCATCTCGGGGATGAAAGACATCTAGTGCGCCTCCAGAGCCGCAGACCAGCGCCGTAGCGCCTGGACTCTATCGGCCGGGTTGACGGGCACCTCCAGCGGGCGACCGCGGCCATCGAGAATCACGCCCAGCGGGCCACCCTCCACCTCTATCTCCAAGCCCTGGCCGGCGCCGGCCCCCACGTCGTACCCGCGGGCCGGCCGCACCACCGCTTGGCCGGTCACTCCGGGCGGCAGCGGCCACCGCACCAGCTCGCCCGCCTCCACGCGCAGTTCCTCGGGCTCCTGGCCCGCCACCGTCAGCGAGACATGCGCCACCTCGCGGCCGGGACGAGACTGACCCACCGGCGCGATCAACGTCCCCAGAACCTGTACCCCGTCTCGCTCCAGTACGGACAGCACCGCTTGCGGGTTCAGTTCGGCCAACGCCCCCAGACTGGCGCCAAGGTTGCCGCGGTCCAAAGCCAGCCGGCATACGCCCACCGGCTGCAGGCCATCGATGAGGGCCAGGGCCGACTGCGGCAGCGCATACGAGCCGCCGATAGCCGCGCCGCTGCCCACCACCATATCGACCTTCGGCGGCAGCGGGTCCGGGTAGTCGCGCTTGTCCGGCCAAGCGGTTGCCGCGCTCTTGAGAGCCGCCCTCAGCGCCTCTCGCGTGAAGGCGAGCTCCATCTCCGCCTCGACGGCCGATCTTGCCCGGGTCCACGGTCGAACCCGGCGGTTGAGGGCCCACGCACCGAGCAGCGCTTCGGCGTCCTCCAGGGGAGACATCCAGCGGCTGACCGTAGGTGCGCCCAGACGCGCGAGGAGCGAGTCAGCGCCTTGTCCGACGCCGCACTCCCTTTCCACCAGCACTCGGCCGGGCCCGGTGCACACAAGGACCGTCTGCTCCGCGCCCAGATCGGCCGCCAGCACATCGACGTCGCGCTGGCTGTAGGCCCGCAACATAGCCTGGCCAACGGACATGACGCGGCCGCTACAGGCCTGCCACAGGCCTTCCATGTCCCCCGCCTCGTCGCCGAGCAGGGCAAGGTGGAGAACGTCCAACTCCCGACAGAGCGAACCGACTGAAGCTGCCTTGCCATCGGGAGCCGGGTTGTCGGCCATCCTCACTGTAAGTCGCTCACCGACGGCTCCCACCACAGCCTGGCGGAACTCCAATGGCCCAGCGTAGAGCAGCACCGGCCGCTCGGCCGGACGCAGCAACGTCGCCGCCACCGCCAGCGCCTCGGCCATGGCGATCACGCCGCGATTGGGCTTTACGTCGCCGCCACCCACCAGCAGAAAGAGATGCGGCGGGTCGTCGCGGATGGTCTGGGCGAACTGCGCGAAGCCCTCGCGCCTCGCCTCCACCTGCGCCCCGCTCAAACGAGCCGTCACCTGCGAGGGTATCGATCGCAGCGCCCCCTCGGCATAGCGCAAGGAATCGTCGGCGTGGAGATAGCACAGGGCCGCTTTAAGCGGGCTGAGCACGCTGGTGACGCCGGCCACCGCGTCCACCCCGGCCCCGAACCGCTCCGGTTCGATGGGCCGGCCCTCCCCATCGGCGATGGGCCTTCCCGTGCCCGCCTCCAGATCGGCCAGCGCCGCAGGCAACGCGGCGCACCCGCCGCCGGGTGCGAGGGACGGGACACGCGGGGCCATCCCGCGAGCCACGAAGCGATGGCTGTCGCCTACCCGGTCCACCAGGGTGGCCTTGGCGTAGACGTGCCCCATGTCTATAGCGAGCAGGGACTCCGGTTCGGAGCTCAGATGTCCTCCGTCTGTGGCGGCGTCGAAATGACCGCGCGACGATCGCCACCTATCCTAAAGGCGGAGCGGCCGGCAGTCAACGGTCCGGCGCCTCCGCCACCATCACCGTGACTTCCTCGGTGCGATACTCCGTTCCCCCGGCGATCGCGTCCGCCCAGAACCGGTGTGAGCCTGCCTGCAACACCCAGACGGCTCGGTAGGGCGGCTGTTTCCGCTCGGCCAGCACCTCGCCGTCCACCAGCAACCGCACCACCTCGACTTCCAGATCGGCGGACACACTCGCCGCCACCGTCAGAGCCTGACTCTCTCTGGGCAGGTCGGGGGCGAGGCGGTACGACTGGCCGGGGAGCGGGTGTACCAGCCTGATCGGAACGGGATCGGGCGCCGGCGTAGAGGGCGCCGGCCGGGCCAGGCCACGCTCATCGGCCCAGGCTTGCGCCTCAGCCGGCAGGACCGTGATCACCCGCGTCGAGGGACTACCGCTTTCGTCAACCTGGGTCGTGACCAGCCGGTGCAGGTTGCAGCGCTCCCGAGGCTCGGTCCCGGCGATGACCGTCTCCAGCAAGCGATGCGGGCAGTAGGGCTGGGGCAGTCTCCCGCTGAGGGCACACACCTCCACATGAGTGAGGCCTGCCGGCTCCTCAAACTGGACGACCGGCAACCCACGATGCAGCGCTTCCATCACCCCTCGCCAAATGGGCGCCGCCCCCTCCACGCCGGAGACCGGCCCCATGCTCCCGCCGTCGGCGTTGCCCGTCCAAACCCCCACGACCGTCTGGGGCGTGTAGCCGATGGTCCAGTTGTCGCGGCAGTCGGTGGTCGTCCCCGTCTTCACGGCGGCCGGCCGACTCAGGGCCAGCACGCTGCCCTCGCCGAACGTGGGCACCCGCGCCTTGTCGTCGCTCAAAACGTCGGTGATCAGGTAGGCCACCTGGGCGCTTACCGCCGTGCGCTCGCCTGCCGCGCCGGCCGCCCACAGCGCCGCACCGCCCTCATCCGTCACCCGCTCGATCGCTCGGAGGTCGGTGTAGCGGCCGCCGCGGCCGAAGGTAGCATAGGCGCGCGTCAACTCGAGCAAGCTCACCTCGGTGCCGCCCAGGGTGGCGGCCAGGCCAAGCCGCTCCGCCTGGGCGATGGACTGCACACCCAGCCGCCCGGCCATGTCGCGGAACGCCGGTACGCCCACCGCCTCCAGCAGCCTTACGGCCACGAGATTGTAGGAGGAACCCAGGGCTTCCCTCAGCAGAACCGGGCCACGGTAGGAGTAGTCGTAGTTGATGGGAACGTACGCCTCCCCTTCGGCAGTAGTGAACGAGGTCGGCACGTCCAGCATCATGGTGGCGGGCGTATAGCCTGCCTCAAAGGCGGCCGCGTAGGTGATCGGCTTGACCGCCGAGCCCGGTTGGCGCCGGGCCAGCACCGAGTTGACCGCCCCGGCGATCCGATCATCGAAGTAGTCGGGGCTGCCGATCATCACCCGAATGGAGCCGTCCGCCAAGTCGCATGCCAGTACGGCCGCGTTGTCCACCCGCAACCGGGGGTCGCGGTTCAGGGTCGTCAGGTTGGCGGTCAGAACGGTCATGGCCGTCTGCTGAGCCGCCAGGTCCAGGGTGGTGTGGATCCGTAGGCCTCCCGCGGCCAGCCTATCCGGCCCCACTGCCCGCTCGGCCTGCGCCATCACATAGGCTACGAAGTGCGGGGCCCTGATTCCATGCTCGGGCGTCGCGAAGTCCAGCGCCTCCCGCGCCGCCATCTCCGCGTCTCCGGCAGCAACGAACCCCTGGCGCACCATCAGGCCGAGGACCACCTCTCGACGCCGTTGCCAGGCGTCGCCCAGTTCAGGTGCGTAGGCATACGGCGCCTGTGGCAGCCCCGCGAGGAAGGCGCACTCGGACAGGTCCAGCGCGCTCAGGGGCTTCCCGAAGAAAGACCGCGACGCCGCTTCGGCCCCGAAGGATTGGCGTCCGTAGAAGGTGGAATTGAGGTAGAGCCGGAGGATCTCATCCTTGCTGAAGCGCGCCTCGATGAGCAGCGCCAGGACCGCTTCGCGGAGCTTGCGCTTCAGGGTACGCTCGAACCGCACTTCGGGAAGAAGGAGATTGCGCGCCACCTGCTGAGTGATCGTGCTGCCGCCCGCCACCACCCGGCCGCTGCGGACGCTGTAGTACGCCGCCCGCGCGATGCCCATCAAGTCGATGCCCGGGTGCTGGTAGAAGGAGGCATCCTCAGTCGCCACTGTGGCCAGTACCAGGTTCTCGGGGAAGTCCTCAAGGGCAAGGGGCCGGCTGCGGCCGCTGGACACGGGCAGCGCCTCGTAGAGCAACTCGCCGCGCCGATCGTACACCAAAGTGCTGGCAGCGGGAGCGGCCGCGGCGACATCCCCCGGGTCAGGCAGATCCCAGAGCACCCAGGTCGCAGCGGCAAGCGCCGCCATGGCCACGCACGCGGCCAGCCCGCCGAGCAGCCACCGCGTCCGCTTCACCTAGCTCACCTGGCGCTCTGCCTCGCCGCCGGGAAGGAGGCCCATGCCCCGCAGCACGGTCCGGAGTTGGGCACGCTCCGCCTCGGCGAGAGGACCCACCGGCGCTCGCGTCGGGCCCGCATCCAGCCCGAGCATGTCCAGCGCCTCCTTGATCACCACGGGGAAGGAACCGAGGGAAAACGCCAGGCGCAGCGGCGCTAAGTCGCGCTGGGCTTGCAGCGATCCCGACAGGTCGCCGGCGCGGTAGCGGTTGTAGATTGCCGCCACCAGCGCCGGGGCCACGTTGGCGGTGGCGGCGATGGAGCCGGCGGCGCCATAGGCCAGGGCCCCATAGATGAGCGTGTCGCGCCCGGCGAGCACTGCAAAGCCGTCTGGGGCACAGCGCACATACTCGGCCAGCAGGGTCATGTCGCCGCTGGAATCCTTGATGCCCGCGATGTTGTCCACCGCGGCCAGCCTCTCCACGGTGCCGACGCCTAGGCGGTTGCCGGTGCGGTCGGGGTTGCCGTAGAGCAGGACCGGCAGACTGGTGGAGTCGGCGACGCGCCGGTAGTGCTCCTCCAGTTCCCGTGCCGACAGGGTGACGAAGTAGGGTGTCAGCGCCGAGATGGCGTCCACGCCGCACTCCTCCGCCAGACGGGCCAAGCCGGCCGCCTCTCGCGTGGTCACCGCGCCCGTCCCGGCATAGACCGGCACCCGACCCGCCGTCTGATCCACCGTCACTTCCCACACGAGCCGGCGTTCCTCGGTGCT
This sequence comes from Anaerolineae bacterium, assembly GCA_040768685.1. Lineage (GTDB taxonomy): Bacteria > Chloroflexota > Anaerolineae > DRVO01 > DRVO01 > Ch71. The sequence continues at coordinate 744,224 of JAXGMM010000001.1, read as the reverse complement.
GAGAGCGTAGAACTCGCCCTGGCTGCCGGTGGCGAACAGCCCGTGCACGCCCCCATCAATCAGGTAGTCCACCAGCCGCCGCAGGGCCGCCTCGTTGATGCGGTCGTCCCGCAACGGCGAGACCATAGCCGGGATTACACCTTGGATCGCCAGTGGCTGTCGGTGAGCCAACACCGCCTCCGTGTCGTTGTGCCGAGTGATCGGGAGCCGTGAGCGCCCCGCGGGCCTGGTCTACCCCTAGATCACGCCGCCGCTGCGGATGATGTCGATCAGTCCATACAGATCGCCGGCCGCGTGGGCGCCCTCACCCTCACCCACCTGATAGGTGAGCATACCGGCGCGACGCGCCGGCTCGATGTCATTCTCCAGGCTGTCGCCCACCATCAGGCACTGCTCCGGGCTGACCGCCAGTCTCTCGGCGATCTCGCCGTAGTACTCCGAGTTGGGCTTGGTCCAGTGCATGTTCTCCAGTGTCGTCACGAGATCGAAGCGGACGTCGCTCAGCCCGGCCCAACCGAGCCTCACCCGCACCGCCTCGCCGGGAAACAGCGGATTGGTGGCCACGGCCCGCTTCATGCCCAGGTCCGCGGCCACCTGAACCGCCTCTCGCGCCCCCGGCATGCCCACCAGTCCGTCGCCGAGCGTGGGGTAGACCTCACAGTAGAACTGGCTGAAGCGAGGCCACACGGAGGCGGCGTCCACACCGCTCAGTTGGGCAAACGCTTCAGTGAAGGTCTCCAGGTTCGTCCGCTTCGGGTGGGGCTCCTCCACCACCTTCGCCGTCGCCTGCATAATCCAGCGGGTGAGCCGACCGGGCTGAGATGTCCCGCCGTCAGCGAGGTAGACCTCCAGAGAGGCGAAGTAGCGGCGCACGAAGGCGTCGGTGTCGGTCTGTAGTAGGGTGTCGTCAAGGTCAAAGAGGACTGCTTTCAGCACTGCAAATCACCTTCCTGTTCCCGGGCAGCAGCCCGGCTATACAAACTCGCCCCGTCCGTCCAATGCGCGGGCTAGCGTCACCTCATCCGCGTACTCGAGGTCGCCGCCGACCGGGAGCCCGCGGGCCAATCGCGTCACGCGGATGCCCAGCGGGCGGATGAGGCGCGCCAAGTACATGGCCGTCGCCTCCCCCTCCATGTTGGGGTTGGTGGCAAGCAGCACTTCCTTAACCACCCCGTCCTGCAGGCGAGCGAGCAACTCCCGGGCGCGGATGTCCTCCGGCCCTATGCCCTCCACCGGGGAGATGGCCCCGTGGAGCACGTGGTATAACCCCTTGTAGCGGCCGCTGCGCTCAACAGCCACCAGGTCCAGCGGCTCCTCCACCACGCATATGATGCCGGGATCGCGAGCCGGATCGCTGCACATGGCGCACGGACTCTTCACGTCCACGTTGTAGCACTGAGCACACAGGATAGTGCGCTCCTTCAGGTCCAGCAGAGCCTCCGCCAGCTCCCGCGCCTGGTCTCGCGGGGCGCGCAGAAGGTAGTAGGTGAGGCGAGAGGCCGTCTTGGGCCCGATGCCGGGCAGACGGCTGAACTCCTCCACCAGCCTGGCGATAGGCTCGCTGAGCAGGGCCATGCTAGAGCAGTCCTTCCAGCCCGATCGGCCCGGTCAGCCCGCTGAGCTGCTCCGCCATGGCGCTCTGAGACTTGTCCAGCGCCTCGTTCACGGCGGCGAGGATCAGGTCCTGCAGCATCTCCACGTCCTCGGGGTCGACCACCTCGGGAGCGATGCGCAGTTCCTTGACCTTCTGCTCGCCGGTCACCACCACGGTCACCACGCCGCCGCCCACGCTGACAGTGGTGGTCTGGTCCCTCATCTCCTCCTGCATGCGAGCGAAGTCCTCTTGAAGCTTCTGCAGTTGGCTCTTACCGCCTCCGCCGAGCTTGGGCCGCATGGGCATCACACGCTTGCCACTACGCTTGGTCACTCGTCTGTCCTCCCCATTTCTAAAACCGAGATGATGCCGCCCAGGTCCTTCGCGGTCTTGACCAAAGGGTCATGCTCTACGCCTCGCGGCGAACCGTTGTGCTTTGGCTGCGCTGTCTCTTCGGCCTGAACCACGTCCGATGCCCGGGGCACCGCTTCCACCGTCAATGGCTGCCCCAGCACCTCTTCCACTGCCGCCGCCAGCAGCCGGGCGTCTTCAGGCCGGCTCAGGACCGACCGGTGAAAGGGGTACAGGCAGGTCACCGTCAACGTATCGCCCTCCAGTGCCGTCGGCTCGGTGGAGCGCAGCAGCGGCTCCAGGGTCCGGTCCCGCCGCTGCACCTTAGCCCAGACCTTCTGCCAAAGCCGCTGCGCCCGCTCCAGCGTCACTGGCTCGGGGCTCGAGCGCCGTGGTCCCGCTTCCGCGATGCGCGCAGGGGCAGCCTGCTCGTGAGGTGAAGCCGGCGCCTCCGGCGATCGCTTCGCCGGGGTCTGAGGCCGCGCCGCCGCCGGACTGGCTACCGGCGTCGTCGCCGGCTGGGCCGCCAGTACCGGAGGGGACGACAGCGCCGGCCTGGTCAGGTGCTGGTAGATGTCAACCATGGCCAGTTCGAGCGGCAACTGCGGTAGGTGGCCGAAGCGCGCCTGCCCGGCCGCCTGCGCCACTGCCCCCGCCATGTGGCGAAGGGTGCCGAGATCCAAGTCCCGCGCGGTCTCGGTGAGGCGGGTCATGATGTCGGGCGAGAGCACACCCTCCGGCCGCACTCCCAATCGCACCAGCAACAGCGCCCGCGTGAGTTCGAGCACGTCTCGCGAGAACTGCTGCATGTCCAGGCCCTGAATCGTGAGCCGCCCCAGCAGTTCCAGCGCCGGCCCCAGCTCGTGGTTGAGCACCAGCCCCAGAAGCTCCTCCGCCGCCTCGTCCGGCGCCGCCCCTAAGACATCGCGCAGGAGGTCGACGGTCACCATACCGTTACCGATGGAGACCATCTGGTCCAGCATGCTGATTGCGTCGCGCATGCTCCCCGTCGCCTGGCGGGCGATCAGCCCAAGAGCGGCGTCATCCCTCCCAAACCCCTCCGCCTCGCATATCCGGCGCAGCCGCCCCTCGATAAGGTCCGCGCGGATGGGCCGAAAGTCGAAGCGCTGGCAGCGCGACCGGATGGTGGCGGGCACGCGCCACACCTCGGTGGTGGCGAAGACGAAGAAGACATACTCCGGCGGCTCCTCCAGCGTCTTCAGCAACGCGTTGAAAGCCTCCCGGGTGAGCATGTGCACTTCGTCAATTATGTAGACCTTGCGGCCGCCAGGCTGGTTGGGGCGGAAGTTGACCTTCTCTCGGAGGTCGCGGATCTCGTCGATGCCCCGGTTGGAGGCGCCGTCCACCTCGATCAGGTCCAGGTAGCGGCCTTCGTTGATGGCAACGCATGAGTCGCAGCGGTTGCATGGTCGCTCATCGACCTCGGCCAGGCAGTTGAGCGCCTTGGCGAGGATGCGGGCCACCGAGGTCTTGCCGGTGCCGCGCGGCCCAGAGAAGAGGTAGGCATGGGCGACCCTATCAGCCCGACACGCGTTCTGCAGAGTACGGGTGACGTGCGTCTGGCCTACCACGTCGTCGAATGACCTGGACCGCCAGCGGAGGTAGAGCGCTTCCTTGCCCATCTGGTGAAGACTCCCTATCTGGCCTCAGTCTAGACCGCGACCAGGGGCCTGGCAAGGCCCCGCCACCCGGCCGACTACGGCAAAGCGACACCCCGCGGGGGCGGCACCTCCGCCGGCCTAGCGAAGGGCCCGGCGGCAAGGGCTTCCCAGTAACCCGCCTGTGCCAACTCCGCCGCGTCGTCGATGACTATGCCAAGCGCACCGGACTTGCGCGCCGTAACGATCCCGGCCGCCAGGTGGTTGAACGAACCGCGTCCGTCCAGGATGGGCAGCACGCTGAGGCCGGGGGGCGCTGCACGCCACGCCCCTTCCCCGTCGGCGCCGTCGTCGGCGGCGACCAGCATCGCATCGACCGCGCCACTCTGCTGCCACGCGCCCGCGGGCCGAAGCCCGTGAACCGTTCCCTCCGGGCCGGCCGCCATCGCGACGACCGAGATGACCGTGCCGGGGCGCTCGCCGCGCACCTGACCCGCCACCTGCTCAAGGAGCGCCGCGAGCGCGTCCTGCGCCGCGACCTCCTCCACACCTACCACCGCCATACCGGTGAAGAGCATGCCGTCGATGGCGTACCGTCCGGCCAGGTCGCCGCAGAGCGACACCAGGTAGGTGCGCACCCGCTCGTGGCCCGGATCAGCCATCAGGCGGCCGTCGATGGGTGAAGGCTGTAGCCACACATCGCCCACCCACTCGGTCAGCACCCCGATCATGTGGCCGGCCGGCGGAAGGACCGTCCCCTCGCTCGCCGGCCACACCGGCAGCAGTTCCACCCAGGCGTGCACCTGGAGCCCGCGCTCGTGACCCAGTTCCACCGCTCGCGCCAGCGGATCCCAGCTCAGGCCGCCACCGTCCTGAACCGACAGGGCCTCGACGGTCGGCTCCAGCGGCGAGTCGTAGTACGCCAGGCCGTCTTTGCGCACCTCGAGGTACAGCACGTTGAAGCGCGCCTGTGCCAGACCATCAATCAGCGCCGCCAGCGCCTTGTCGTTCGCCAGGTCCATGTCGCTCAGCCTGAGGAAGGCGGCCCGGACCTCCACATCGGTGGCCGTCGCGGTCGCCGGCAACTCCGGCACGGGATCAGTCGGCCGCGGCGACTGGCCTGGGGGACCAAGCAGACGGACGCCGGCCACGCGGCAATCCGCGCCCGGAGACAGCGCGTCCAGGACCAGGAAGAACGTGCCCGGCCCGCCGGCCCCTTCCAGGCCCAAGCTGATCCGCTGCCAGCCCGTCGCCTGCGCCCGCGACGACCAGATCACCTCCGGGGCAGTCGGGTCCACGCCGCCCGTGGCGTCGTAGCCCAAACGCGCCGACACCGAACCGCCGGAGCCGCCGGGCTGCAGAAAGACGTCCGCCTCGAAGAGGTAGTCGCCCGCCGAGAGGTCATCGAGGCGTTGCCAGAGCCCGGCGATGCAGGTGTCAGCGGAGCAGTCGAGGCTCAGATACGACTCGCCCGCTGCCCGATAGACACGAGCCCCACTGCCCGTCACGTCGAAGAGAGCCCACCCCTCGGGGACCTCCTGGTCCGGAGCGGCGAACCGCAGCGACCCGTTGGCGAGCCAGTCGTCTCGGTCGGAGAGCGCAGCAGCAGGTACTGCGGGGACTGCCGTCGGGGCCTCCTGCAGCATCTCCCTCTGCTCCGCCCGCCCTGCCAGCACGACCACAAGCAAGAAGGTAAGCCCGGTGAGGAGCACGAACAGCACCCAGGCTCCCGCCCCGCTGAGTGACCCCTGTCCTCTGCCTCGCTCGCTCACCCTCTCTCCGTTGCTCGCCGATGAGGCGATTATAGCCAAGGGCTCGGACCCGTACCATGAGGGGCTTCGGCTGCCGGCGAGAGCCTCCCGCCCGGGCACACAAATTGCAGAACCATACTGTGCGCTCTGCTCGTTTCTCCCAGGCCTAAGCCCATCTGAATCTGCCGATCCTGGGAACCGACCAAGACCTCGGAGGCGTCCTAGCCGACATGGCTGTAGGCTCGCGTCGCTCAGCTTTCCCTTGCGGCTGCCTGGTGGTAGCTGCCCTCTTTGCGTTCCTGCTGGGCGCCGGTCTAGCCGCCCTTCGCCAGTCGGCCTGGGCCAGCTCGCTGGCCGGCATCCTTTCGCCCTCGTCACCGGTGTGGTCCGGCACCGAACCGGTCACCCTGCTGCTCCTGGGCACAGACAAACGGCAGGACGAGATTGGCCCGTCACGCAGCGACACCATCATGCTAGCCATGTTCGAGCCGGAGCAGCAGAGGGTCGCTCTACTGTCAATCCCGCGCGACCTTTGGGTCACTATTCCCGGGCACGGCGAGGGCCGCATCAACACCGCCTTCTTCCTCGGGCAAGCCTACGACGTCCCCAAGGGCGGGCCGGGCCTGGCCGTTCTGACGGTGGAGCACAACTTCGGCGTTCCCATCGACCATTGGGCCACGCTCGACTTCGCCGGCTTCGCCCGCATCATCGACGCCCTCGGCGGCGTCACCGTCGAAGTGCCCTATGACATATACGATCCGGCCTACCCCGACGACGCCAACGGCACCATCGAACTGCGGATTCCGGCCGGTGTCCAGCACTTGAACGGCGACCTGGCGCTCAAATACGCCCGCACCCGCCACGGCGACTCCGACTTCGATCGGGCGGCGCGGCAGCAGCAGATCGTTCGTGCCGCCCTCGACCAAGCCCTCGCTCCCAGTGTCCTGCCCCGACTGCCGCGCATCGCCGGCGCGGTGGAAGACGCCCTCGAGACGGACGCCGGGCCCAGAGCGCTGGCGTCGCTAGCCGGTTGGGCAGTCAAGGCGAAGTCGGTCACCCTGGATGCCCGCGTCATTGACCGCAGTCTGGCCGGAGACTACATCACCGGCAGCGGGGCCCAGGTGTTGCTTCCAGACTGGGGCGGCATTGAAGCCCTGATCGGCGAGATGTTCGCGGCACGCTTGCCGCAGGGTCAGCCGCTCGCCGGCATCACCCTCCGCCTGGAGAACGCCACCGACCTGCCCGGTCTGGCATCGCTGACCGCGCAGCGCCTCAGTAGCCTCGGAGCCTATGTCTCAGGCGTGGCCGATCGGGAAGGCGGACCTATGGACCGGTCGGTTCTGTACGTCTACTCGCCTTCGCCCGCCGCTGAGGACTACCTGCGGGCCCAGTTCGACCTGTCGGACGACCAAGTGGTGCCGGCCCAGGGCGGCCCGCCCGATACCCAAATGACCCTCGTGCTCGGCTGGGATGTGATTGCTGGGGAGTGACCAAGTGAAGAGAGATGCGTCCAACTGGCTTCGGTCACTGGCCGTCGCCATCGTGCTGATCCTGGCCACGGTTGCAGGCGTCGCCCTCATCGCCGGGCCTGTCCGGCCAAGCGTGGTCGAGCAGTGGCTTGAGCGCGCCCTGGACAACGGCCCGTCTGCGGAGGTCACCCCCGAACTCCCCGCCGGGTTGGGGGCGCTCTCCGCCACCGGGGATGCGTTCGGAGCCACCACCTGGTACTTCGCCCAAGGTGTCGCCATCGCTTCGGGCGATACCCACCACACGTGGCTTCTCCTGGCCAACCCGGGCGGCGCCGTCGTCCATGCCACGGTGCACTACCTGGTCGACTCGGGGACGGCACAGGCCTTCGCCGTGGATGTCCCGGCTCAGAGCCGGGTGGCCCTCTATGCCAATGAGAGGGTGAGCGGCGAGTTCAGCACCAAGGTGACCGCTGACGCTCCGCTAGTGGCGGAGCAAAGCGTCTTCTTCGCCAACGATGGCTACACCGTTCCCGGCGTGGCCACGCCCAGCACCGTCTGGTACCTCCCCGAGGGCCCGACCGGGTCCTACCTGACTCGCCTTCACGTGTACAACCCTGGTCTCACCGCGGCGAACCTGGCCTTCACCGTATACAGCGAGTCCGGGCAAACGCAGGTCTCCGCGCGCACGGTCGGCCCCCAGGCTACTCTGCGAATCCCTCTGGCAGAGCTGAGTTCGATCTCCGGCAGCGTGGGCATCCGCCTGAACGCCGACACGCCCGTCGTGGTGCAGCGAGTGTCGCAGTTCGCCGGCGCCAACGGCGGCAAGGGCGCTCACGCCAGCACCGGGACCTCCATGCTCAACCGCACCGTCTACTTCCCCCTGGCGGTCACCGACGGCAACTACGACACCTGGATGATGCTGCTTAACCCGGGCGACGCGCCGGTCAACATTGAGGCCACCTACTGGCAGGCGGCGCAGCAGCACGTCGCCACCTACGCCATACCCGCCCACAGCCGCTATACCGTCTGGCTGGACCAGGAAGCTCAGAACAACCGCGCTCCTTCCGGCACCCTCAGCATCGTCCTCAAGGGAGACGGGCCCTTCGCCGCGGAGACGGTGATCTACGACGCCGCGTACTACACCGGTACCGCCACCGCCGGATCGCCCGGGGCCGCCCATCGCTGGTACTTCGCCGAGGGCAGCACCAGCACGCCCTACACCACCCGCCTAGCCATCTTCAATCCGGGCCCCAACGGAGCCGTGGCCAATGCCTCCCTGCTGCCCACGGCCCCGTCTGCCACCGGCCTAGCGTGGGCACTGATGCCCGGCGAACTGAAGCTGGTGAACCTAAACGACCTCGCCAGGGACACCAGCTCCGGCTTCGTGCTGGCCAGCGACTCGCCTCTGGTGGTGGAGCGCCTGATGAGCATGCAGGGCACCGGCCTGCTCGGCGCCATAGGCTTGCCCGATCAACTGGCCGCGACGGAGCCAGTTGCCTTCCTGCCTCTGGTCATCTCTCCGCCTGGTCCCAGCCCGACGCCCGCGCCCACCCCGACGCCGCGGCCCGACTCAACGGCCATTCCTCAAGCAACGCCCACCAGAGTGCGCAGGACCGAGGCCGACTCCTTCGTCCTCAGCTCGCCCATCGTCGGTAGCGCCAACTGCGGCACCACCGGCATCAAAGGTCGCATAACCAACGCCGCGGGTGCACCCATCCCCGGCGTCCGCGTGCGCGTTTGGGCAGAAGGATGGGACGGCGGCCTCAGCAACCCCACCGACGGCGATGGACGCTGGGACTTCGTCCTCGGCACCGGCCCGCGGGCCGGCACCTGGTTCGCCGCGGCGTCCGACGACACCGGCCAGTTCCTCTCCCGGCCCGTCGCCCTGCCCACCTCCGGCGACTGCACCAACGGCCACCAGTGGCTGGAGGTCAACTGGAGCGAGCGCAGCGTTGCCGCTCCCCAGTACGTCCTCGCGTGGACCCGGCGGCTGGCTTGTGCCGAGAACAACCAGAACCACCACCTCTTCATCGACGTCACCGACGCGGATGGACGTGGACTCGCCGGGGTGAACCTCCGCGTGAGTTGGGCCGGCGGCGAGGCGACGGTCACCACGGGCGGCAAACCGGAGATCGGTCCCGGCCGGGTGGAGTTCCCCATGTACAAGGGCACCTACACCGTGACCGTGCTCAACGGCACCAGCGATACTGCCCATCAACTCACGGTCGACCTGCCTGATGAGACTTGCACTAACTCCGGCAATACCCTATTCCATTACTCATATCATGTCGTCTTCCGCGGCATCTGACGGCAACGCGCCGACCATATCACCGACTGACGGGGCTATCCACCGATGCGATCACCGATGAGCCGACTTCTCCTGACGCTGCTTGCCCTCGCTGCTCTCGGTCTGGTGCTGACTCAGGCAAGTGAGCGCCTGTCCGCCCAGGACCGCGCCGAAGAGACCGAGGCACAGGCGACCCTGACGCCCAACCCGGCCTTTGGGCTGTGCTTCGTCACCTCCGCGGAGGACCACGCCGGGGCGGAGCGGTTGGAGCGAGCCGCGTCCTCGGGAGCGGCATGGAATCGCTTCCCCTTCTACTGGCAGAACATCGAGACCTCGCCGGGACAGTACAACTTCTCCGCCCAGGATCAGGCCGTCTCCGACGACGTCGGCAAGGGACTGAACACGCTGGCGATTCTGCTGGGCACCTCCCCCGTCTACGCCTCCGCCGCTTCAGCGCAGGGAGTCAAGGCCCGGCCGGAACAAGTGGCGCTGTGGCCCTCCGGCCGCACCCGCCAATTCCCCGAGATGACCGCTCACAGCGCCAACAGCGCTCCCGCCAACCTGGACCGGCCCGTCTTCTCCGACGGTACCGACATCCCCGGTCCCGGCAAAGGCATCAATGCCGACAACCCATGGGCGCGTTATGTCTATGAGGCCGTCAACCGCTACAAGCCGGGGGGCGTGCTCGCCACGGCCCGGGGCTGGACGGCGGCTCAGGGCGTTTCCCACTGGGAAGTGTGGAACGAGCCCGACTGGGACTTCTTCTGGAGTGGATCGGTTGAGCAGTACTACCGTCTGCTCAAGGTCGGCTATTTGGCGGCCAAGCAAGCCGACCCCAACTGCACGGTGATGATCGGGGGACTGGCCACCTACTTCAATCCCAACTGGTTCCCCCAGTTGCTCCAGGTCATGTCCGACGACCCCAACCAGGGCGAGCGTGCCGCCCGAAACCACTACTTCGACGCCCTGGCTGTTCACTTCTACAGCCGCAGTGCCGACTCCCTCGACCACACGGCCCGGGCCCGGTCACTGCTCTCCGCCCATGGCCTCTTCAAGCCCATCTGGGTTACCGAGTCGGGAGTGCCGGTGTGGGACGACTACCCCGGACCCCAGGAGGACCCGGCCAGCCCCTACCGCGCCACCCGGCATGAGCAGGCCGGCTACATCATCCAGTCCGCCGCCTACGCCCTCTACTCCGGCGCGAACGTAGTCTTCCAATTCCAGCTCCACGACGACTGCGGAAACGGGCCCACCGCGCGCGACGCCTACGGCCTCTATCGCAACGAGCCGGGCGCCGCCTGCTATCCGTCGGATGCGGCGGCGAGGCCGTCGCTGCAAGCCTACCGCGTAGCGGCATCCCAGTTCCGCGGACTGGAGCCGCTCTGGCGCATCACCCCTAATGGAGACCATGAGCAGATTGCCTTCTACCGCGCCTCTACCGGGCACCGGCTCACCGTGCTCTGGGCCACTCAGGGGCATGACGTGCAGGCTCGAGTGCCCGCCGCTTCCGTCAGCGCAACCCTGATCGACGTCGCCGGGAGCGCCCGCACCATCACCGCCTCGGGCGGCTCCTACTCCGTCACCCTGCCGCGAGCCACAAACCGGAACCTACCCGGCTCAACCGAGTACATGATCGGCGGCGCGCCCTATGTCCTCATCGAGACGGCGGGCCGCGTCAGCTCTCACGAACTCATCGTCAACGGCGACTTCACTGCCGGCGCCGACGGCTGGCTGAGCATGGGCAGCACCCCGCCGATGATCAGCAGCCAGTGCCCGAAGGGCAACTGCCTGGTGCTGGGCGCCGGCTTCGTGCCCGACCCCGACCCGGCGATGAACGGCGGCGGGAACTCCACCGCCTATCAAGACGTCTTCATCGATCCCATGGTCTCCCAGCCCACGCTGCGCTTCCAGTACCGCATCCAGAGTGCCGAGCCAACCGCCGGCAACGATTGGTTCGAAGTCATCATCGTTGATCAGGATGACCCCGGCGGCCCCAAGGCCACCTATCTGATCCCGCCGCGGACCATGTACAGGACCTCGGTCTGGACTCCCGTCAGCTTCGACCTTTCCGCCTGGCGAGGCCGATCGGTGCGCGTCGTCTTCAATGTCTACCAGTCGTCCGCCGAGAGGCCCACCACGGTGATGGTGGACATGGTTAGCATCAACGAGAGGTCGATGGGCAGCACCGTGATCCTCCCGATAGTTGGGGTGCACTAGACCCGCGAGCACAGCCCGTCTCGGCCTGACCGTGGGGCGAACGCAAAACAAGAGGCCCGCCGCCAGGACGGGCCTCTCTTGCTGTGTCTTTGGTCTAGCGAACCGGCTACGGTATCGGGAGGGCGCGCACCACCACGCGGTGGGTGTTGTTGTTGTATGGCCAGCAAGTCACCATCGTCAACATCTCGGCGCCGGTCATGCCGATCCAGCGTCCGTTCTCCTGTCGAACCTCGAGCGGCATCCCTTTCTCCGGTAGGACCTGCACGTCGATAACCTGGTACACGTGCTCAACCTCCCCAGCGAAGACAGACACCAGGGCGCCCACGGGCACGGTCACGAGGTCGCGGAAGACTTCGCCCGCCATGTTGTGATGCCCGGCGAGCACCATGTTCTCCGGTTCCCCCGGCCGGGCCGAGGTGCGGTGCCAGCCCACCGCATCATCGGCCACATCCCAGACGGCCAGCAGCGTCCCTTCCACTACCTCCTCGTGCCAGCCGACCTCAACCACCGGGGCGTCCAGGCCGAGCGCCGGGATGACCAAACGGGTCGGGGCCGGGGGCTGTGGCGTAGCGGTGGGCTCAGGCGTGTCTGTCGGCGGCAATGGCGTCGAAGTCGCCGTCGCCGGTGGGGGCGGAACCGGAGTGTGCGTGGCCGTAGCCGTCGCCATAGGTTCCTCCGCTGCCGCCACGGCATGGGACGGCGGGGTAACCTCGCGTCGGGCAGATGACTCATCCACAAGGTTGCGGTGGGCGCGCGCCTCCGTGGCGCCCATACTGAAGACGACGCCGACCGCCAGCAGTATGAGACCAACCCACACAGCGATGCCCGCGCCTATCGCCAGACGGCGGAACTGCTCCTCAGCCGACGTAACCTCCATGCGACCGGTAGCCTGCAAGAAGAATGCCTCCTGCGGATTCTATGTGGGGCCGGGCGCCCGAGCAACACGCGCTGTGGGCGCCTCAGGCAGATTGACCGGCCGTGGGTCCCAACCTATGATTCGGACTGCCGTAGCCGGCCTCTCCATCGGCTCGGACGATCCTCCCGCACTCGAGGCGCGACAGCGAGAGTGCCGGACTGGGGGCGAAAAGGCCATGTTCCCGCTGCGAGACAGCGCCCGGACGCGGGGCATACCATACGTCAATCTCAGTATCATTGCCCTGAATCTGGCGATCGTAGCGCTGGAGGCGGCCATGCCGCCCTGGGCACAGAGAGCCTTCATCTACACCTACGGCTTTACCCCCGGGCCGTTCTTCCGGAACCCGTTCTCGGGGCAGGCACTTACACTGCTCACTTCCATGTTCCTGCACGGTGGCTGGTACCACGTCATCAGCAACATGTGGGCCCTGTACATCTTCGGGGACAACATCGAGAGCCGGTTCGGCCATGGGCGCTATCTTCTCTTCTACCTGGCCACGGGCGTAGCCGCCGCCTTGACCCACGCCGTCCTGACGCCCTCCTCCGCCATCCCGACCGTGGGCGCGAGCGGCGCCGTGGCCGGCGTCATGGGGGCTTACATCCTGCTCTTCCCTCATTCTCGCATCGTCACCCTGGTGCCGCTCTTCTTCCTGCCCTGGTTCGTCGAGGTCCGCGCCCTGGTCTTTGTCGGCGTGTGGTTCTTCTCCCAGTTGTTCAACGGTCTGTTCTCGCTCGTGCCCCAGGCCGATGCGTCCGCCGGCGTGGCCTGGTGGGCGCACGTGGGCGGGTTCGTCGCCGGGCTTGCCCTCGCTTCCGCCTACCTCGCGGACAGGCGCCGCCCTAGCTGGTAGTACGAATGGACTATCGGCCGCTTCGCTCCGGACTTGAGCATACCCACTTCGGTCGCTCGTCCCGACTCCTCTCAGCGAGTCCGACCTCACAGGAGGGTCTACCTTGCTCACCGTAGGCATCATCGGCGCCCGCCGCGGGCTGAGCCTCGCCGCCGCCTTTGCCCTTCAGCCCGACTGTCGCATCGCCGGCGTCTGTGACACCGACGCGGACCGAGTCGCGGCCTTCGTGCAGCGCTACCCGGACGCGGGCGGCTACGGCTCTCTGGACGGCTTCCTGGCCCGTCCTCCCGACATCGTGGTCGTCGCCTCGCCGGTTCCACTGCACCGCGACCACACCGTGGCCGCGCTGCAAGCGGGGTCCCATGTCCTCCAGGAGGTGTACCTGTCCGACACTCTGGACAAGTGCCGCGACATCGTCAGAGCGGTACAGGCGCATCCTCGCCAGAAGTTCATGCTCGCCGAGAACTGCTGCTACTGGGGCCACGTGATGTCGTGGCAGCGGCTCTTCTCCGAGGGCCGCATCGGTAGGCTGATGTACGCCGAGGCCGAGTACGTCCACGACGTCCGCTCTCTCTGGACCGACGCGGCCGGCAAGCCCACCTGGCGCGCCGCCATGCCGCCCGTTCACTACTGCAGCCACAGCCTCGGCCCTCTGCTTCTGATCACCGGGGATCGCTGCGTTTCGGCCGCGGGCATGGCCGTCGGACCGTACCTGAGCGGGGAAACCGACCACCTCGACATGGAAGCCGTCCTTCTGCGCACCGAGTCCGGCGCCGTCATCAAGCTGCTCACTGCCTTTGGTGTCGTTCGCGAGCCTGCTTTCCACTACTACTCCATCTACGGCACGGAGGGCTGCTTAGAGACGGCGCGCCCGCCGGCGGCCCTGGCCACGCACGCCTACATGGCAGGGGTCAAGCACCTCCACGGCATGATGACTCTGCCCCTGGACTACGACGTTCCCGGCGCCCCTACCGCTGCCGGCGGGCACGGCACGGCCGAGTACCTCATGGTGCGCGCCTTCGTGGACTCCATCCTCCAGGACACGCCGCCGCCGATCGGTATCGCTCAAGCGCTGGACATGTGCGTGCCCGGCCTGATCGCGCACGAGAGTGCCCTCGCCGGCGGAACCGCCATGGACATCCCGAGCCTGCTGTGAGGCTCTGCAAGGAGTGAAGCATGGATGACGTGAGAGTGGGAATCATAGGCGCCGGCATCATGGGCCGGCTGCACGCACGCATCGTGAGCGAGCATCCACGCGCCCGCCTCGTGGGCGTCTGCGACAGTAACCACGCCCGCGCCGACGAACTCGCCGGCCAGCACTCGGTCAAGGCCGCATACAGTATCACGGACCTTCTCGCCCTGCCCATCGACGCTGTAGTGGTGGCCGTGCCCGATTTCGCGCACTTTGAGCCGGTAATGGCAGCGCTCGATGCGGGCAAGCATGTCCTGGTAGAGAAGCCGCTCACGACGGACGTGGCCCAGGGCGAAAGGATAGTCGCCAAGGTGAAGGCGACCGGACTCAGTCTGACGGTGAACTACAGCAACCGCTGGATCTCGGCCTATGCCCAGACGAAGCAAGCCATCGACTCCGGCCAGATAGGCGAGGTTCTGTGGGCCTACGCTCGAAAGAACGACACCATCAACGTCGCCACCGAGATGCTCGCCTGGTCCGCCAAGAGCAGCCCCGCCTGGTTCCTCTCCTCGCACGACATCGACTACGTGCGCTGGTGCATCAAATCGGAGGCGGTGGAGGTCTATGCCACTGGACAGCGCAAGGTGCTGGTCCAGATGGGCATCGACACCTACGACGGCATCCAGGCTCTGGTTCGCTTCCAGAACGGGGCGGCGGCCGTCTTCGAATGCGGCTGGGTGTACCCAAACACCTTCCCCACGCCGGTGGATTCGATGATTGAGCTGGTGGGGTCCGACGGGGTCGTGCACATGGATCGCACGCGCGAGACCCTGGCTATCGCCCATCAGAAAGCCTACACGTACCCCAAGTCTAGCATGACCACGGAGGTAGGCGGGCGGCTGGAGGGAGCGCTTCCCACCTCTGTGAGCCAGTACCTTGACGCACTGATCGCCGGTCGGCCGCCGCTGGTCACCGCCGCCGATGGGCTGGAGGTCACTCGCATCGTGGACGCCATCCACCGCTCGCTGGAAACCGGCGGCCCGGCCAAGATCACCCGCTGAGTTCGCTCCCCTTGGGAGCCGCGGCCGTCGAGGTGCGACCGATGTTCCGACAATGGACCTCCGTCCGGATCGTAGTTCTGGCGGCGACAATGGCGCTCACCGCCGTCCTCACCGCTCTGGTACGCGTGCCCATCGCCCCGACCAAGGGCTACATTCATCTTGGCGATGTCGGGGTGTACTTCGCCGCCTTCGCTTTCGGGCCGGTCGTCGGGCTGCTGGCGGGGGGAATCGGCACGGCCATCGCCGATGTGACTCTGGGCCTTGCCCATTGGGCCCCCCTGTCGCTCCTCATCCACGGGCTACAGGGACTGTTGGCGGGTGAGTTGGGCTACCGCGCCGGGGCCCGGCGTCAGGGGCTGGCCTGGGGCCTCGGCGCCGTCGCGATGATCGGCGGCTACTTCCTCGCAGAGGTGGTGCTCTACGGTATGGGAGCGGCTCTCGTCGAAGTGCTCCCCAACGCTATCCAGGTTATGGTTGGCGGCCTGGTGGCGATCCCCCTGACGGCGGCCATCCGCCGCACTTGGCCACCGATAGACGGCCTCGGGCTCACCCGTGGTTGGGAGGAACGCTGAACTCGTCCGAACCCGTTGTCCTGGTGAAGAACCTCTATTACTCCTACCCCCCTCTGGTGCCCGGCGATCCCATCGTCGATGCCCTCCAGGGGGTGAACCTGCTGGTGCGCCCCGGCGAATTGGTGGCTGTGCTCGGTCCATCGGGCTCCGGCAAGAGCACTCTCTGTCTGGCTCTCTGCGGGGTCGTCCCCCACTCCACCGGTGGTCGATTCGGAGGCCGAGTTGTGGTCTGCGGGCAGGACACGCGGCGCGCTACTCCGGCTCAACTCTCCACCCAAGTGGGCGTCGTCTTCCAGGACCCCGAGAGCCAGCTTTTCGCCGCCACCGTCGAAGACGAGGTCGCCTTTGGCTTGGAGAGCCAGGGCATGGCACGCGCCGATATGCAGGACCGGGTCGCCTGGGCGTTGGCTCTGGTGGGAATGTCGGACCATCGTCTTCGCAGCCCGGTGGTGCTCTCCGGCGGCCAGAAGCAGCGAGTGGCCATCGCGGCCGCCATCGCCACCCGCCCGGACCTTCTCATTCTCGACGAACCCACGGCCAGCCTGGACCCGGCCGGCGCCCACGAGGTGGCTGTCGCTCTTGCCGATCTGAGACGGGAGACTGACTGCGCACAGGTGATGGTGACGCAGGATGCCGAGTTGGCTGCCTCCTTCGCCGACCGCGCCCTGCTCATGGATAGCGGACTCATCACCGACGACGTCCCCGTGCGCGAACTCCTGCGTTCTCCCGGCCTCCTGCAAGAGCACGCCGTCTCCCCTCCTCCCCTGTCCTCGCTGGCCTCCTACCTGCGCGAGCACGGCGTGGCCGCGGACTGGGACAGTGTCGATGAGGCCGCGCTCGGCGTCCGGCGCCTCCTCGAGGCGGAGGGGCCTTGTCCGCGCTGATAGCGGTCGAGAACCTGCACCACTCCTTCGCCGATGGGTGGGATGCACTGAACGGCGTCAGCCTCAACATCGCCGAGGGGGAGTACGTCGCCCTGATCGGGCCGAACGGGTCCGGCAAGACAACCCTGGCGAAGCACTTCAACGGCTTGCTCAAGCCCACCGCCGGACGAGTCCTGGTGGCCGGCGCCGACACTCGGGCCGCCGGCGTCTCAGTTCTGGCCCGCCTGGTAGGCTACTGCTTCCAGAACCCCGACCATCAGATCTTCTGCGCCACGGTGCGCGAGGAACTCGCCTTCGGACCGGCGGCACTCGGTCTGGGCAGGGAGGCTGTTGCAGAGCGGGTACAAGAGGAGATGGAGGCCTTCGGGCTGACCGACCTCGCGGAACGACCGCCGGCCGTGCTGTCTCCCGGTCTCCGCCGTCGCGTAGCCCTCGCCTCCGTGCTGGCCACCCGTCCCCGCTTGCTCATCCTAGATGAGCCCGGGGTGGGCCTAGACGCGCGGGAGCAGGAGGAGGTCTTCGCCCGAATCGACGCCTACAACCGGTCCGGCAATGCGGTGCTTCTCATATCACACGACATGAACGCCGTAGCACGCCGATCCTCACGCTGCCTCCTGATGGCAGCGGGGCGCGTCATCGCCGACGGGTCTCCGACACAAGTGCTTTACGAAGCCGACGTCCTCGAAGCCGTCGGGATGCAGACGCCTACCATGAGCCGCTTGGCCCGCCGCACAGCCGGCTTGGGCCTTCCCGACCGCATGGTCTCGCCCGAGGAGTACGGACAGACCCTTCTCGGCCGGCTGAGGGCGCCGCGATGAACGACCTCGACCTCTTTGTACCCGGCGACTCCTGGCTCCACCGCGCCGACCCGCGGTTCAAGCTGGGTGGAACACTACTCGTGTCCGTGATCCTCTTCGCATACAACAACCTCTGGGCCCAGGCCGCCATGCTGGCCGCCGTGATCCTAGCGCTGACCTCCGCCGGCATACCGCGCGGACGGTTGGCCGGCGTCGCCCGGCTGATGTTGCCCATCGCCGTCATGATCCCGCTGCTCTGGCCGGTCTTCTACCAGGCAGGTCCCCTCTGGACGGCAATCGCCGGCGTTCGCATCACCGCGTGGGCTGTGGCGCAGGGGCTCGTCACCGCGCTGCGCATCGTTTGCCTGGCGTACGTGTCGGCGACCGTCGTGCTCACCACCGACATGCGCGCCCTACTGAGGGCTATGGTGCGCCTCGGCGTGCCCTACGAGGCGGCTCTGGCGATCACCATCGGCCTCAGCTACGTGCCCCGCATCCGCCGCACCTACGAGCAAGTCACCGAGGCGCAGATGGCCCGCGGCTTCGACCTGACGGCGGGCGGATTCGTGGTTCGAGCCCGGGCCAGAGTGCCCATCCTTGTCGCCTCGCTGGTCAGCACCTTCCGCGGGGCAGACACCCTGGCACGCACCCTGGAGTGCCGCGGTTTCGGCCTGCGGGATAGGCCCCGCTCGGCGCTCTACGAGATCACTTGGCGGTCGGCCGACACCCGATTGGCGACCTTCGCGCTACTGGCTGGGGTCGCCATGTTGGCAGCCCGCTTTCTGCTCGGGTTTGCTGCCCATCCGGTCTACCTCCTCTAGTCGAGGCTGCTCCGGCCGAATCGCCCCGCCTCTCTCCATTCCGGATCTGGAGGCGCGATCCCTCGCGGTTGGCCCTCCCACAATGGCCCCTTCCCGGTTTGCTCATCGAGACTCGAAAAACCCTGCCGAATCCCGCGAAGGGCTTTGCCCCACCATAGGCCGGGTGATATCATCGCTGCGTCGTGGAAGAACCGACTATCGTCTCCCTGGTCAAGGTGCTCGCTCCCTCGCTGACGTTGCTGGTCGCCGCCGGTCTGGTGGCCGCGATGTCGGCGCGTGCGAGTCTTGGCGCCACCTGGAGCCGGGCGGTCGCTGCCCTCGCCCTGCTGGTGGGCGCCGTGCTTGCCACATTGCAGGTTGACCAATCGGCCAGTCTCGCCGGCGTCCCCCTGGGGCCGGTCTCCGTCTCCCTGATCGAGCTTCGCCTCTCCCCTCTGACCCTGGCCTGGACTCAGTTCCTGTTCCTCAGTGCCGCGGCGCTGGTACTGGTGTCGCCCGTCAGCGCCCTTCCGGCGACCCTGGCCCTGGTGGGTGTCTCCGCCCCGGCTCTGATGATCGGCAGTTTCCCCGCCCTTTGTCTCACCTGGTTCTTGGTGGAGGTCGCGCTGGCGGCGGTCGGGCCCAGCCCTGCCACAGCGAGCACATGGTTGCCGCTCCTCTTTGGGACCGGCGCGGTGTTGGCCGCCTTCCACACCAGCGCGTCTGACGAGGCGCTGATCCTGAGCCTGGGCTCACTGCGACCGGTATCCTGGCTGCTGCTGATCACCGGTGTCGCCCTGCGCTTGCGCTGGTGGACCCCCACCGGTTTGGCATCCGGATCGATGTTGCCGGCGGTACCGTTCGTGGTCGCGGCTGGAACCGGCCTCTTCACTCTGGTCCATCTCGAGTCGGCCCCCCGCGGCGGCCTGGGCAACCAGTGGTTCTGCGGCGCGCTGCTGTTGGCAGCCGTGTTCTCGTCGCTCCTGGCCTGGCTTCAGCGAAGGTCACGGGCCGGGACAGGCCTCTGGTCGGCGGCTGCCCTTGCGCTGCCGCTGATTCTGCTGCAGGCGCTTTCCTTCCCGCCGGCGCCCTGGCTCGGCCCGGCCGCTGCGCACGTCCTGGCCGCCACTGTCGCCGTGGTTGTGCTGGACCATCTGGAGCGTCCGGAGTGGTTCCCATCCCGGCTGATGAGCGCCCTGAGGATTCTGACGGCGCTGTCGCTGCTCCCCTGGCCGGTGCTGCCCTATGGGCGCGCGCTCGCTTCCACGCTAGAGGCCCTTGCCGCCGCCCGACCAGCCGCCGCCGTGTTGCTCGCGCTTGTAGCGGGCCTGCCCGGCAGCGCTCTCCTCGCCCTCAAAGGTCCGCGCTGCGGCGGGGTCGCCCGCACGGCCGCCGAGGTCTCCACTGCCCTGGCGGCAGTGACGCTAACGCTTCTGTCCGGCGTCTTGGTTTGGACCATGG
Organism: Anaerolineae bacterium; assembly: GCA_040768685.1. Lineage (GTDB taxonomy): Bacteria > Chloroflexota > Anaerolineae > DRVO01 > DRVO01 > Ch71. The sequence continues at coordinate 724,463 of JAXGMM010000001.1, read as the reverse complement.
CCGCGTCCGCCGGGCAATCGGATGCCGCCCTCCTCTACCCCGACCCATCGCTGGCTGCGCTGGCCATGGCCGTGCTGAGCGGCTTCATTGGCCTGGCATTGGCAGCCGCCGATCGGGCTGGCCTGTTGGCCACCCTGGAGACGGGCATACCGGCCGGCATCGACTCGACCCTACCTCGCGCCGTGACCAGGTTAGCCGACCATCTGTCTGTCGCTGCGGAAACGGTGTTCCGCTTCCTCGAGGGGGAGACGCCCCTAACGTGGGCTGTCCTCATCGGGGCGGCCGTGCTCATCTTGGCAGCCGGGCAGTAGGGAAGTCGCGATGCCGGTGCCCGATCTCATCGCCCGCCTGTCGCTCTCTGTCTCCTCCCAGGCAGTGGCCGTACTCGCCCTATCGGCCGGGCTGATCCTAGTCCTGGCTCGCTCGGATGCCACCCTGATACTCAGCCTCCTGGCGGCCTACCTGGCGGCGGCGGTGCTGCTTGCGGGCGCCTCCACTCCCGAGCTGGCGATCGTTGCTCTGTTAGTGGGCATCTTCGTCGCGTTGGTCATGCAACTCACGGCTGCCGACCGCCGTTCCATCAGCCCTTCCACACGCCCAGAACCGACTACCGCTGCGGTACGGGCGTTGGTAACGCTGCTGATGGTGTGGGTCGCTGCTTCCCTGGGCGTATTCCGCAGCCCCCTTGACCCCTGGCAGTTGGCTGAAGTCTGGCTGGTGATGGCAGCCGCCATCACCCTGCTGACCACCACCGATCCGTTTCGCGTCGGCATCTCCCTGTTGGTGCTGACGGCCGCCGCCATGGTTTTATACGCCACCAGCACCGGAGAAACGAGCCTTCTCGTCGAGGGCCTTATTGCCGGAGTTGCCTTTGCCATCGCTCTATCCACTTCCCACCTGGCGCTTGAGCCCGACAGCGGAGGCGACATTTGAGCGACGGCCCGGGCCTCCTGCTGCTGCTCCTTGCGCCGGCGTTAGCCGGCGGGCTGGTGTATTTCCTGCGTCTCTGGCCGCGTGCACCCCACGCCACCGCTGCGCTTGCGGCCCTGGGTACCGCCTACTTCGTGCGCGTCTCGCCGGTCGGCCTGAGCGACGAGGTGCTGGGCCGGTCGCTGGTCCTCGACAGCCCGGCGCGACAACTGCTGCTCATTGCCCTACTGGCGGTCGCCCTGAGCAACGTCGCCTCGCTCGCTCGGCCCGCCGCCACCCTATTCGCCAGCACCTCTCTGGCCCTGGCTTCGCTCGTGGGCTTGGCCGTGACGGTGGACAACCTGACCATCGCCAGCCTGTTCCTGGTAGTCGGCGGGGTGATAATGACCATCTCCCTGGAGAGCGGTCGCGGGGTCACGAGCGGTCACCTTCAGTACCTTGTGGCCATCGTCTTGGGCGGTCTGCTCATGGGGTTCGCCGCCGCCATCATGGATGGCGACCCGTACGTCCCCTCGCCCACCGGTGCGGTAGCTCTCCAGCTAGGGATCGGACTGGTGCTTGGTCTTTTCCCGGTGGGGCTGTGGAAAGCCACCCTCGGGCGGGACGCCGACGCCTTCTCCAGTGCCCTCATCGGCCTGGTGCTGGCGCCGGCGGCCGTGGTACTGCTCTGGCGCTTCACCTGGCGCTATCCTTGGCTTAGCAGCGGAACCCTGCTCTCGGAGCTGCTGCGCGTTTCGGCGTTCGTCACCGTAGCCTACTTCTCTCTGCGCGCCGCCGTCACCGCCTCGGCGACCGTCTACGTAGCCAGCGCCACTCAGTCGCAGTTCGCCCTTGTGCTGCTGGTGTTGCTGCCCTCGTTGGGCTCCTCGGCCCTGCTGCCGCTGACCTCAGAGTGGCTCTTGGCTCGCGTCATCCCCGTGCTGCTCCTGGCCGTTTCGGTGCCGCTGCTCTGGACGGCGCCGCGTCCGGTGACCAAGGTGCTGTTTGTCTTCAGCGTCCTTGCCCTTATCGGCTTGCCGGGCACGCCGCTCTTCTCGTCCTACCTAGCCGGCCTGCTCGCCCTCCCACAGAAGGGGCTCGATGTCGCCCTTCTGGCCTTCATGGGCGGCACGGCGATCGGCGCCCTCCGCTTGGCCCTAATGCCGCCGGCGGTGCCCCCGCCCGTGGACCGGCTCGACGCGGGCACGGTGGTGGCCTTCTTGCTGGCCCTGCTCACCGTGATCCTGGGCCTGAACCCCGTCTTCCTGCGCGGGCTGTTGGCCTAGGGCGTCCCCCGGCCGGCTCCGACAGAGAGCGAAGGGGCCGACCTCCCACATGGAAGTCGGCCCCCATCTTGCCTGCTCACCGATGTCGGCGAGTCCTAGAACATGCCGCCGCCGAAGCCCCCCATGCTATCTCCCGGGCTCTGCATGAGCATACCCATCCGCATGCGCGCCAGGACCGTGAGGGAAGCCTCGCTGCTCAAGTTCGATGCCAGCTCAAACTCCTGGATGGCCTGGGCGTTGTCGCCCTGCAGCTCGTAGGCGCTGGCTAGTGCGAAGTGCGCGATCGCCGATCCGTCGTCCGCTTCGACTGCGGCGGTCGCTTTCTCGTAGGCCGCCTCGATCGCCCACTCCGCGCCGCCGGCGGCCACCCGGTAGTACACCAGCGACAGGCTGGCGTAATACTCGCTGTCGCTGCCGGCGAGCTCACGTGCGCGCGACAGCTGTTCTTCCGCTTCCGGCAGTCGTCCCAACTGCTCGTACACCACGGCGAGTTGCATCCGTACGCCCATATCTTCCGGGTTGAGCGCCGCCGCTGTCTCGAACTCCGCCAGGGCCGACTCCATGTCGCCCTGCATGAGGTATCCCTCGCCCGATGATGTCCGGGTCGAGAAGGCCTGCTCCTCGGCTGAGGGAGCCAGGAACTGATTATAGGCCAGTAGGGCGACTAGAAGGACGCCGGCGAATGCAAGCCCACGCAGAGACCAACACCGCAAGGTCGACCGGCGCTCTTCTGCCAGCGACCGGTCCAGGTACCACCACCACTCGTCCTCTGTGGCCTCGACTTCATCGCGGGCCTGCGCCAGCGCGGACGTTCCCGCCTCTCGTACGATCCGCGCGGCAAGAGTCCTCGTCTGGTTTTCCAGCGTCTCCAGCCTGGTTCGTTCCGGCTTCAGGTCCACGCCGAACTGGAGCTCGAGACGAGGAATCGACTCCTCAACCTGATCCAGCAGGCGCAGATAGGCCAGCGCCCCCTTCGGGCCGCTGCCGCGCATGTCGGCCAGGGTTAGTTCCGCCGCACGCAGCGCCTGTCGAAGGTCCTCCGGCTGACGGACTTCGCCCAGCGGGGCGCGATTGGCCTCGGCCATAGCGATCGTCACCTCAACATGCCGCCCTATAGGCTGACCGGCAGGCCGGTCCGCGCGCTGTCGATGGCGGCGCAGATCACTCGGGTCACCAGTAGGCCGTCGGCGCCGGTTACCATGGGCTCGGCGCCGTCGATCAGGCAACGCACGAAGTGGCGGATGCTCTCGGTGGCGAAGCCGCGGGGCTCGCCATAGATCTCGGGGGATACCAGCACGTCGGGGTAGGTCGCTTCCGTGGCAGTATACTTCTGCAGCACGCGGTGGTGGCTGCAGTCCATGTACAGCGCGCCGCCGTCGCCGATGACCTCGCACTTGAGGTCGATGATGTTGGGCGTGTTGTTGGGCACAATCCAGCAGTTCTCGATGGTCGCCACGGCGCCGCTGCGGAACTCGATGGTGGTCTGATAAAAGTCGGGGGTGTCCACACCCTTCGATCTCAACACGCGCGAGCGGGCCACCGAGTACACCCTGACGGGCTCGTCCTGAAGCATCCAGATCACGGTGTCGATGGAGTGACTGCCGATGAACCAGAGCACCGAAGACCGGGCCGCCCACTTCAGCATATCGGTGGGCACCCACATCTGGTCGTTGAGCCGATAGCTGACCATCTGCGGTACGCCGATCTCTCCGGCGGCGATGGCCTTCTTGGCCTTGTAGAAGGGCGGATTCCAGCGGTTGTGGAAGTCCACCATGAGCCTCTTCCCGGCTCTTGTGGCCGCGGCGATGATCTGCTCGCACTCCGCCACCGTCTGCGCCATCGGTTTCTCAAGGAGCACGTGCTTCCCGGCCTCGAATGAAGCCGTGGCGATGCCGGTGTGGGTATGGTCCGGGGTGACGATGCTGACCGCATCGATATCGGTCCTGGCCAGCAGTTCGTGGTAGTCACGGTGGTAACCGGCGTCGTTCCTGCGCGCCACATCCGTCCCACGGGCTTCGTCAAGGTCGCTCACGGCCACCAAGCGTGCGCCGGGGTAGGAAGCATAGATGCGCGCGTGCATCTCGCCCCAGGTGCCGACGCCTATCACTCCCAGCCCTATCTGGCTCATTGCCATCTCCCCTGAGTTGCTACTACTCGGCGTAGGCCGTTCCGCCTTCGGCTAGGGTGCTGTTCCGGTGCGGGTCCAATCGATCGAACGGCGGCCAAAGCGAGAACCACGCCTTGCCGATCAGGGCCTGCTCGCTCACCGGCCCGAAGTTGCGGGAGTCGTTGCTGTTGGTGCGGTTATCGCCCATTACCAGGTACTCCCCTGCCTTCAGTACCAGCGGACCGAAGCTGCTCATGCCGTGGCTGAGGACTACGTAGGGCTCCGAGAGCCTCGCGCCGTTGATGTACACCTCACCGGCGACGATGCTGATCTCCTCACCGGGTAGGCCGATGACGCGCTTGATGAGAGCTCGCTTCCCGTCCTGGGGCGAGGGGAACACGACGATATCCCCCCGGCTTGGGTCTCCAAGACGATAGGCCAGCTTGTTGACCATCAGGTACTGGCCGTCCCGGAGCGTCGGCTCCATGCTGTGGCCATCGACGCGGGTGTTCTGGAGAGCCGACCGGACCGCCACGAAGAGTACCAGCGCGAGCAGCAGCGTCTCCAGGATGTCCCGAGCGAACGCTCCGAAGGACGTCGAGGCGTCCTCCGCCTCGCCCCCTATTCCCCTTGGTCCTCCTCCAGCGGCTCCCCGGTCTGATCCCTCTTTAGTTCCTCGTACACCCGTCCCACGCTCGTTCGGAACGCTCTCTCCGTCCGTCTGCGCCATGTCTCGTCTACCTCGAAGTCGTCCAGAAGATACAGCATGCGCGTTGCCGTTTCGGCACGGCTGCGGCCTTCGTTCACCAGGTCAGTGACGCCGGCGCGGAGTCGATGCAGAAAGCCTTCCATCTGGTCGACCAGAGTCAGGTCGCCCACCGGCCCGTGCCCGGGAACAACTACCGCCGGGTCCCAGCGCCGGATAGTCTCCAATGCCTTCAGCCAGTCGCTCGAGTTTCCGTGTCCCACATATGGTGGAATGCCGCTGAAGACCACGTCCCCCGCGAACAGTACCCGCCTCTCCTCCACCAGCACCACGCTGGATGCAGGGCTATGGCCGCCTAGCCGCTGGAGCCGTAGTGTGGCGCCGTCTAGGTAGAAGGTCAGGTCCTGGTCGAATGTGATCTGGGGGGTCAACACCTCAAGCTCGGTCAGCTCGTCGATCACCTCGGGGGAAGTGCACCGAAAGCCGTCCAAGACGCGCTCCCGCATGGTGGGCGTAAACCGATCAAGCGATCGGTATCCCCGTTCATTCCCCACCACCGGCACGCCGAACTGGCCGCTGCCAAGCGCGTGGTTAGGGTGACTGTCGGTGATGAAGACGTACAGCACATCCTCGACTCCGGCTTCGGCCAAGGACTGTCGCCAGGCCTTGGCCTGCGAAGGCACAATCGGTGCATCAATCAGGACAGCGCCCTCGGCCGTGACTACACAACCGACGTTGGCGCCAAGATAGTCGTCGGCCACGTATACGCCGGGGACGATCTCACGCATACCCAAAACACCAGCCTCTGAGAGTGTGGTCCGCTAGTCGGCAGCCGGCAGACATAGCGCATCACTAGTGGTTCCGTGGTGTGCGACTGCCGGACGCGGCGGGAATTGCGCCCGCCGGTACGCAGCACAGCCACCGCCCAGCACGCAATAGCCCCGCCTGCTATCCCTGCATTCTGGGGCCGGCCTCACCCGTCTATTGTACATCCGGTCGGGCGCACGCGAAATGGCCCGGTCGAAGCCGGGCCCCGCGCGACGCCCTGCTCGAGGTCTCCGCACCTACTGCAGGCTCTTAGAATACACCCGATAGGTCTTGTAGACGCGTCCTCCAAGTCGCTGGAGGATGCGGTTCATCATGATGTTGTTCTCTAGGATCCAGGACATCTCCGACAAGCGGTAGCCCTTGGCCAGGGTCGCCTTCGCCACTTCGACGTAGAATACCCCGTCGATGCCCCGATTCCGGTACTCCTCGATGACGCCCATGATCAGCAAGCGGAAGAATCGGGGCCGAGTCCTCTTGGCCCAGAGGAAGCGGACACCGTCATACACAAAGCGAAGGAATCCTCCCGGGCGAGGATAGACGCGCAGGAGCGCCTCGTTCACATCCGGCAGGGCCACGGCGAGCCCGACCGGTCGTCCCTCGTGCTCTGCAAAGAAGACCATGTCCGGATCGATCAGATGCTTCAGCCCGCGCGCCAGGTGCTCGATCTCGGCATCGGTCATGGGCACAAAGCCCCAGTTGCGGCCCCAGGCGGAGTTGTAGACTTGCTTGGCTCGCACCAGCTCATCCTCAAAGCTGCTCATCTGCGCCTTGCGGACAGTCACTACTCCATCACGGAGCAGCTTCTCTGCGCCTTGAACGATCTTATTCGGCATGTTCTCCGCGTGCTCGCCGTACAGGTCGACGTTGATGACATAGGCGTAGAGGTCCATCGCCTTCTCGAAGCCATAGTCGGTGATCATGTCCTCGTAGTAGCGCGGGTTGTACGTCATCATCGCTACCGGCGGCGAATCGAAACCGTCGATCAGAAGACCGCATTCGTCGTTGGTGGACATGTTCATTGGCCCTACCACCGACGTCATGCCCAAGCCCTTGACGTAGTCCGAGGCGGCGTCCAGCAGTGCCCGCCCAACGTCCGGGTCGTTGAAGGTCTCGAACAGGCCGAAGTGGCCGGTAGTCTCATTGTGGAAAGCGTTGTGGTTATGGTTGACGATGCCCGCCACCGTGCCCACCACTTTGCCGCCCTGGCGTGCGATGAAGAGGCGCACGTCGGAGTGCTCGAAGAAAGGGTTGTGTTTCGGGTCGACGAAGCGGCGCCGATCCCAGAAGAGCGAGGGGACCCAGTACGGATCACCCTCGTAGACTGCCCAAGGGAAGGCTGCGAACTCGTCGCGTTGGCGGCTGCTCTGCACTACTTCGATCTGAGGCGAAGCCATCTATCCCCCCGGCAAGGCTAGCGTGTGGACCTATCCTGGCTCAGGATAGGACGGCATCAAGATCGTGGCAAGTCGATTCCCGCTTTGGACCGCCTTCCGGACCGATGCCGCTCAGGCCACTCGCCCCGCCGGCTAGTCCACCAAGCCCAGCCGTTCCCGGAGATGCATCCATCGACCTTCATGGCTCTCGTGCGTCATCTCCGGCCGGAAGCCCATCGACCAGTAGAGGCCGATCGCCGCCGGGCGATGGTCGTCTGTCAGCAGAAAGGCACGGCTATACCCCCGCGCCTTCATGTCGAGCAGCACCGCGCTGCAGACCGCCCGTCCCAGACCCAGCCGGCGCCGGTCAGGACGTACGGCCACCCAACCCAGCTCCGCGTCCGCCGTGTCGAGGTGAGCCGTGAGGCAGGCAGTGGCCGCCGGACAGTCGCCGGAATAGACGATGCGGATGGCGTCGGCGAGCACCTGGGCACGCCGGCCGGGCGCCAGGGCCTGCAATGCCCGCTGCTCACTCCATTCGCCCAGGTCGCCGACGCTGTTCAGCACCGCGATCCAATCCGGCAGCCGGCTGCCTTCCAGGACCGACACCCGGTATCCGGACGGAACCACGGCTGCATGCAGTAGCGAGCCCAGAGACACCTGCATACGCAACTGCGGCTGTCCGACTTCAGCCATACTTCCAGCTCCCCTTGAGCTTCGTTCCAGCCTGCGGCGACCCGTCCCGGGCCGCTGCTACATCCGACGTCAGTCTTGACATACGGCAAGCCGACCGTCACACTCTAGCGCAATGTCGGCTCTCAGTGTTAGCCAGAGCGGCGTTGTTGCCGATACCGTACCGGGCGAGCGCCAAGTGCCCTCGCCGCCGCGTAAGCCGGGGTCCGCGCTACAGGCGATAGGCCGGCTCCGCAAAGGAGGGAGCAATGTCAGTCCGAAGATCCGTCGCCGCAGTCGCTCTCGTGGCTCTGCTTGTTTTCGTGGTGTCCTGTGGCCTCTTTGGAGGCGATGACCCCACCCCGACGCCGGCCACCCCGCCCGAAGTCACCGTTGAGGCGCCCACCGTAGCCGCCGCCGTGGCGGCCACAGAGGTCCCCGCCACGACAGCACCCACTACCGCCGCCGTAGCCACCCAGGCCGCTGCCGCTCCCACGGCGACGACGGCAGCAGCCGAACCGACCGCCACCGCGGTTGCCGAGGAAACTGAAGAAGAGGTTGACATACCCTCGCTGGACGCACTCGAGGCTGTCGACACCTACGAGGCGGCCATGGTCATGCGCCTGACCCGCACCGATGACGAGACAGTCATCACGGCCGTCGAGATGTTCGTCAAGCTCGATCGCCTCAATTCTGCCCAACACGTGGCCATTACCTCCACCGAGGAAGGCCAAGAGCCTATGTCCATCGAGATGGTCACAATCGGGGCGGACTCGTGGATGAGCTTCGGCGAGGGATGGATGCACACCAAGTCCGACGAGGAGTCGGTGGGCGAAGGCGCAAAGGACTTCATGACGGTCGGCGGCAATGTCCTGGACTCCATCGAGAAGCCCGAGCTGGTGAATAAGGGCGAGGTAGTGAACGGTATGACCACCGACCACTACCGGTTCGAGGAATCGGAGCTGTCCGGCATGGAGTTCATGTCCGTCTCCGAGGCCAGCGGCGAAGTCTGGGTCAGCCAAGAGGGCGACTATGTGGTCAAAATGGTCATGAACGGCGCCGGTACAATGCCCGGCGACGACGACACCGAGGTCGCTACCAACATGACCATGACCTTCGAGCTGCTGAGCGTGAACCAGCCGCTGACGATCGAGCCTCCGGCCGGCTTCTCGGCCGAGGACATGCTCCCGGTCATGGAGGGCGCGCTCACAACCAGCAACTACTTCTCCACCGCCGGCATGGCCATGTACGAGGTGAAAGCCACTCCCGAAGAAGTCCTGGAGTGGTACAAGGAAACCCTGACGGCCGACGGTTGGGAGATGGAGTCCGAGGACGAGACAGAGGGCATGTCCTCGGCCAACTTCACCAAGGATGACGCCACCCTGAGCGTCATGGTGCTGCCCTCCGAGATCGAGGACGCGGTCAGCGTCATGGTCACCAAGAGCTAGCACCGACCGTATACGAGCCGCCAAGGGAGGCCGCTCCGCTGGAGCGGCCTCCCTTGATCGGTGCGGCGCCCCGCACTACAATGGGCGGCGACCCGCGCCATTGGAGGAACGCCGATGTACCATGACGTCGTGATTGTGGGCGGAGGCCCGGCCGCCTTGACGGCCGCCATCTACGCTGGTCGCTACCAGCGGCAGCCGTTAGTCATCGCCGGGCAAGCCATCGGGGGCCAACTCCTCCTCACCACCGACGTCGACAACTACCCCGGGTTCCCGGAGGGGATACACGGAGCCGAGCTGGCCTCGCACATGCAGCAGCAAGCCGAGCGTTTCGGCGCCGAGTTCCTGCTGGACGTGGTCACCGAGGTTGACTTCAGCGGCCGGCCACTGCGCCTCGTCACGGCCGGCGGAGAGATCGAGGCCGGTTCGGTCGTCCTCGCTCCCGGCACTTCCCGCCGCAAGCTCGGCATTCCGGGCGAGGAGGAGTACTCCGGCCGGGGCGTGTCCTACTGCGCCACTTGCGACGGCTTCTTCTTCCGTGGCAAGAACGTCGCCGTGGTGGGCGGCGGCGACGCCGCCGTCGAGGAGTCTCTGGTGCTCACCCGCTGGGTCGATCAGGTCACCGTCATCCATCGGCGCGATCAGTGGCGGGCGGACCGCGTTCTCCAGGAGAGCGCCCGCCAGAACCCCAAGATCATCCCCTTGTGGAACACTGTCGTCGATGAGATTCTCGGCGATCAGACGGTGAATCGGCTCAGCCTACGGCACGTGAAGACCGGTGTCCGGAGCTCGCTCGAAGTGGAAGGCGTCTTCGTTTTCGTCGGAAGCACCCCCAACACGTCGTTCCTGCAAGGCCGGGTCGACCTGGATGCCCAGGGCTACGTCGTCGCCGATGCCATGGGTCGCACCAGTGTGCCCGGGGTATTCGCTGCTGGGGAGGTCATCGCCGGCAGTTGGGCGCAGGTGGTGGTGGCGGCCGGTACGGGGGCCAACGCTGCCTATGCCGCCGAGCAGTTCCTCGCCGAGTTCGAAGGCAGGCCGCAACCTCCCCGCATCCGTTGACCGCAGAGCACCAAGAGAAGAGGGGCAGCGGATTCCCGTCCGCTGCCCCTCTCTGTGGCGCCGCACGGCGCCTACCAGCCGAGCAGAAACGGCCTCCAGTCCTGATTGCGGGCCAGGTATGGCCCGAAGAGGTAGTCCATGCTCGACGCCGGTTCGGCGGGTTGCCAACGCATGGCAAGGTTCGCCTCTTCCGGCGTCCGGCCGCCCTTCATCCGATTGCAGCGGGGGCAGGCGGTCACCAGGTTCTCCCAGCTGTGCGGCCCGCCCCGATGCCGCGGTATGACGTGATCGATGGTCGGCTGAGTTACCCGCTCGCCGCAGTACACGCAGCGGAACCGGTCCCGCCGGAAGATCTCTCGCTTGCTAAGGCGCACACGCGGTCGGGGCCGCCGCACGATCTGATTCAGCCGAATCACCGACGGGCGGGGATACACGGCCCGAGCCGTATACACCTCGCCTCGGCCGTTCTCCACCACATCGGCCTTCCCCAACAGTAAAAGCTTCAGCGCCCTCCATGTGCTGCACACGTTAAGCGGCTCGAAGTTCGCGTTCAGAACTAACACCGGCTCACTGAAGTTTGTGCTCTTGTTGGCCTCCCCGACGCGCAGTCCTCTCGTCTCGGACACTATGCTAGCACCGGCTCAAGCCGGCCGCCAGGCCTGCTAGGCGTGCTCGACTCCCACTTCATCGACCAGCTTCTTCAGGTTCATCACGCACGCTTTCACCTTGTCGTGAGGGCCAGGCTCGCCCGCCTTGAAGTGCGGCTCCAGCGAGACGCCCCCCTGGTACCCGTCCGCCTTCATGGCGGCGAACATGCCTCGGAAGTCGACCAGGCCCTCTCCCATGACGGTGCCGTGGCGGCTGCCGTCCGGCTCGATAACGATATCCTTCACGTGAACGTGGAACATGCGGCGCCGGACCAACCTGTAGCCGGCCGGATAGGCCTCGATCTCGGCCCATTGGGCATTGCCGCCGTCCCACATGATGCCGAGCGCGGGCGAGTCCACCGCCTCCACTAGGTCAACCACTTCCTGAGGCGTCCCACCGTTGCAGGAGTTCTCGTTCTCCATCGCCAAAATGAGCCCGTACTCCTGGGCCAGCCGGCAGGACTCCTTCAGCCGCTCCACCACCTCATCAAAGACGGCGGCGGGGTCATCCTCGCGCCAGAAGGAGAAGCAGCGCGTCACTTTAGTGCCGAAGATGGTGCTCAGGTACCCAAGCCGCTTGAGGATCTGCAGATGCTCCGGGTACGTGCTCGCCTGCGAGAAGAAGGCGTCGCCCGCCGGTCCGGCCTTGGGTTCGCGTAGGTAGCACTTGAGGAAGGGCGAGGCGAAGGCCACCACTCCCAAACCCCGGTCATCCAGCAGCCGCTTGACGCGCGCGATCCCACGGTCGTCAAGGTCGGCCAGGTTGGTCTTGTCAATCGTACGGAGTTCTACGTACCTGAGGCCCCACTCCTTGATCAGGTCGAGAGCCTTCTCGAAATCGTGGCTCACCTCATCGGTGATTATCGCCAACTCCCACATGGTCGTCCCCCTAGATCAATTGATGGCGGCTGGAGCCTACAGCGAGGCCGGCTTGTCCGCCAGAGCCCGCTCTCCCTGCAGCGGAGTCTCCACCACGTCGGGCGTGAGCCCCTGCACTCCGAAGTACACAAACGAGGTCGGCTCGTATCCGCCCTCGGCAGCATCGCCGGTCTGCCAACGCCTGCCGGCCGGCCTCCACCATACGCACACCGAGGTAGTCGAAGCAGCCCTCGTCCGCCAGCGGGATGCCCCGCAGCGGCAATGTGCTCGGACCGGAGTGCGTGTGGGTGCACGCCACCGCGATGCTAGCCGACGCCTCAAAACGCCTCCGGCCCGGGTAGCCACCCAGTGGCAGCCCGATGCGCGGCGTGATCTCGGCTTGGCCGGCTGCCACTCTCAGGTCCGTCATCCTCGCCTCCCTGATCTGAGCTGCGATTATAGCCATGCGCGGCAGTCGCCTTCAAGCGCCGGCCGGCACCGGTCGGTGGGGCAAGCCGATCGCTGAGAGGTGGAGTTGGCGCCGACAAGGGCCAACACAGGCCGTATTGCCTCACGGGGAAATCTTACCGGAGCGGCATCGTTGCCTCATCGTAGGAGCTTACCGTGTCGAGCCGGCGGATCAGGCTCCAGAGCCTCTCTTGGGCCGCCTCCACCTGGCGCTTAAGCTCAGCGGGATTGAGCGAAAGGTACGTGGCTCGAAGGAGGTCTTTTGCCTCATCGCTGACGTGAGCGGATGCCAGTACGCGCTGGTATGGAGTCTGTGCCCGATCGTAGTGCCGTGTCACCTTGGCGCCATCCCGGCTCTTGCTTGCCAGGACCATGACTGGAGAGAAGAAGTTGAGGTAGAGGCGCAAGGGATCATAGAGCGCCTCGAGAGCCCGACAGCACACCTCGCCCTCGTAACGGTCATATCCGACCGTCTGCCTGATAGCCGTCCAGTTCTTCTGCTCCACGTAGGCCTGATCGTTCTTCCTGTAAGGACGGCAGCGAGTGAAGGTTATCGCCTGTTCCCGGCAGTAACGTACTAGGTTCGCGTTGATGAACTCCGCACCATTGTCCGAATCTAGACCTAAGAGAGCAAAGGGCAGCCGGGCCTGAGCCTGTCTGATGGCGGCCGTCACCGCTGCCTGACCACGGTTGGGGAGCGCCACGAGTTCTACCCAGCGCGTAGAGATGTCCACCATGTCTAGGCTATGAAGATACTCTCCCCGCGTGGACTCGCCGCAATGAGCCACTAGATCCACCTCGAAGAAGCCTGGCCGAAAGTCATCCCACTGGGCGAAAGTGCGCACTGGTATGGATGCCTTGAGTAGTGTGCCCGGCTTCGTAGTGGCACGCCCATGCTGTGGCTCCCGCTCTCGCGCTTTCGCCAGCAACCGATCGGCAGTGGCTGGACTCACCTCCAGCAGCAGCTGGCGAGTGTGGCTGTCGAGCGCCAACTCGCCATGCCTCTCCAGCGCTTCCACCAAGTCCGGCAAGAACGAGACCAATCGCTTGCCACAGGCACAACTGGCGATCCGCCACACCTTCTCGAGTGCCGCAACCAGGTTCCCACTGTACTTGCGCGCGCCTCCTCGGCGCCGAGGCTGACGCTGGGCCGGACGTCGCCGCAACACTGTGATAGCGTACTTGCGATGGTAACCCGTGGCTGCCACGAACTCATCCAAGATCCGCCCTTTCGCACGACGGTCTGCTGCCAGATACCGAGCGCGAGTCGCCTCGGCCAACTCCCTTCTTGCCCCTAGACTCATCATGCCTCACTTCCCCAGGGCTACCCATAGCTGCCTTCTGGGTTAGATTCTGCTGTGAGGCAACGAATCCCCCTCGGTTAGGTTTCCCATGAGTCAAGTCGCAGGCTTGAGGTGCGCCCGTGCTTGCTGTATACTCGGTGTAGTGGGGTATAGGCACGCCGCAGTACCTAGTGATCGAGGAGGACCTGAGCATGTCCAGCAAGCTCTCCCGTCGCCGATTCGTCTATGTGAGTGGAGTTGCCGTGGCCGCCGGTGTGGCGACTGCCTGTGGCGGAGGCCCCGCGCCGGTAGAGCCGACGGCAGCCCCGGCTGCGACGACCGCTCCCGCGGCCCCGGCCGCGACCGCCGCACCAGCCGAACCCGCCAGCAAGTACAGCGAGGCCCCCGACCTGGCCGCAAAGGTAGCCGCCGGCGAATTGCCGCCGGTTGACGAGCGCCTGCCGCTGGAGCCGCTCGTGCTGACCCCAGTGTACGAGGTGGGCAAGTACGGTGGCGTCTGGCACCAGCTGCACATGGGCACCACCGACCTGTGGCAGAACAACTACAAGACGGCCGAGTACCTCGGCAAGTTCAACCCCGATGGCCTTATCGAGCCCAACGTCGCCAAGGGCTGGGAGTTCAGCGAGGACGGAAAGAGCATCACCATCTACCTGCGCGAGGGCATGAAGTGGAGTGACGGCGCCCCGTTCACGGCCGACGATGTGATGTTCTGGTACAACGATATCGTCCTCAACGACGAACTCACTCCGGCCAAGCCGGCCCCTCTGAAGCGCGCCGGTGAACTTGGCGTCGTTGAGAAGCTGGACGACTACAGCTTCAAGATCACCTGGGTGGAGCCCTACGGCGCTTTCTACGATCATCTGTCCACCCTCCGGATGTGGCAGCCGGCTCACTACCTGAAGAAGTACCATGTGAACTACGCCACCAAGGAAGAGCTCGATGCTCTGATGAAGGATAGGGGCTTCGATCTTTGGACTGACCTGTTCGGCGCGCAGACTGCCTTCTCCAATAACCCCGGCACTCCCGACATTATGCCCTGGAACCCCACCAACGCGGTCGACGCCCCGGTTCAGATCTGGGAGCGCAACCCGTACTACTACAAGGTGGATCCGGCCGGGAACCAGCTTCCCTACATAGATCGCTTGGAGCGGACCCTTCTCACCGACGCCGAGGCCATCCTGCTCAAGGCCATCGCCGGCGACGCCGACTTCGAGTCCCGCCGCATCGAAAGCGTGCAGAACTACCCAGTGGTCAAGGAGAACGAGGAGAAGGGCAATTACCGCCTCGTCCTGGAAGACAATGCCGGCAGCAATATCGGCACTACGTTCTGGAACTTCGCTCATAAGGACGAGTATCTGCGCGAGCTGTTCCTGAAGAAGGACTTCCGCGTCGGCATGTCCCACGCCGTCAACCGGCAGGAGATCGCCGACATCGTCCACAAGGGCCTAACACCGCCCAGCCAATCCAGCGTGGCCCAGTCCAGTGTCTGGTGGGAGGAGCGCTACAGCACCCAGTACGCCGAGTACGATCCCGACAAGGCAAAGCAGCTTCTGGACAGTGTCGGCCTGGACAAAACGGACGCCGAGGGTTTCCGCCTCCGTCCCGACGGCAAGCGGCTCAGCCTAGTAGTGACCGTCTTCGATGAGGCCCGCACGTCGCAGATCGAGATGGCGGAACTGGCCAAGGACCACTGGCGCGCCGTCGGCCTGGATATCATCAACAATCCGGTCGATCGTCAGCTCTGGGTGACCTATACCCAGGGTCTGGAACATGACATGTCGCAGTACATCGGTAACATGGGCCACAAGACCCAGACTCCCGTGCAGCTGCTCGTGATGTTCTGCGTCCAAGCCAGTTCCACCCACTGGGCCGCGGCCTGGGCGCTATGGTACCAGACGGGCGGCGCCGAAGGCGTGGAGCCGCCGGCGGAGATCAAGGAACTCCAGTCCATATACGAGCAGTGCATGGCGGAGACCGACCTCGATGCCCGCAACGCCCTCATCAAGAAGGCGTGCGACAACCACTGCGACAACCTGTGGATGATCGGCATCGTAAATGAGTCCGACTACAGCCGCTTCATGGTGGTCAAGAACACCCTGGGTAACGTGCCGGACCACATCCCGGGCTCCAACGCTCTCGCGTTCAACGTCTCCCAGATGTACTTCAAGGAGTAGGAGTCTCGACTCCGACCAACCACGAGGGGGAGGGCCCAGGCCCTCCCCCTTCTGCATTCCTAGTTGGCGGAGCCACAGCCGGATGCCCAGCCCGGCCGCTCCGGAGCCGCGGCGGTCGCCTGTCCACCTGGTGCCGGATGACTCATCACCGACCCGCCAGGGTTTTCCGATTCTGCCGTTGGGGATGTAGTACCCTTGAGAACCTCACCCCAACCCCTATCCGAAACGGAGAGGGGCTTCCGGTCTCCTTTCCCTAGGAAGCAAGGGGGGTTGGAGGGTTAGGTTCTCGGCCGCGGGCGCATCAGAATGGGTATCCTCGCCCATCAAGTCGTAGCCGAAGGCCCGTGGCCGCCCTCTCCAGACGCCCGCGCGGCGTGCTCACCGAGAATCGAAACGCCCCGACTGACCTACATATCCGGTGGACTTGTGGACACGTGTGTGGTACGTTGCCATTGCCGTTGTTCACTAGGAACGATAGGCGGAACGTTATCCCACAAGGAGGGTGTATGGCAGCTCTCAAGGACGGCTGCGTCACGCCGGCGAAGGGCATCATCTCCCCCGCCGCGCTCGCCGCACCATCGACGGGCCCAGCGCCCAAGGAGGCGCCAGCGATGTTAGCCAGAGTAGGGAAGCCCGCACCGGATTTCGAAGCCACCGCCTGGATCCGCGACGAAGGCTTCAAGCCTGTCCGTCTGTCGGACTATAGGGGGAAGTGGACGGTAGTCTGCTTCTATCCGGGTGACTTCACCTTTGTCTGACCGACCGAATTGGCGGCGGTCGCCGCCCGGTATGACAAGTTCCTCGCTATCGACACGGTAGTCCTGGCCATAAGCACCGACAGCCGCTACGTACACAAGATCTGGCAGGAGCAAGAGCTGTCGAAGATGCTCCCCGGCGGAGTCCCGTTCCCCATGCTCTCCGACGCCGGTGGGAAGATCGGCGCCGCCTACGGCGTCTATGACGAGTCCGCTGGAGTGGACATTCGCGGCCGCTTCATTATCGACCCCGACGGGGTTATCCGCGCCATGGAAGTGCTGACGCCCGAAGTCGGCCGCAACCCGGACGAGCTTCTCCGTCAGGTCCTTGCCTTCCAGCACGTGGTGAAGACGGGCGAAGTCACTCCCTCCGGCTGGCAGCCGGGAGGCAAGACGCTCACCCCCAACCCCAACCTGGTTGGCCGCGTCTGGGAGCAGTGGAAGCCCTAGGCTTTCGATCGCGCCCGGCCCCGCTTGAGGGCCGCCGGCGCGCCGCGCACGATTACTGAGATGCAGAGGGGCCCTTTCCTTACGGGCCCCTTCCACCATCGCGCCCGCTCCCGAGGGCGTCCGACCGCCGCCTGAGCCATCACATCGGCAAGACCGAGGTCATGCGACAGATGCCTCAAGCACAGAGCGCCACCACGCGCGTCTGCATCGTCACCGGCGCCTCCAGCGGGATCGGCCGGGCCACGGCACTGGCCCTGGCTGCCCAAGGCTCTCGCCTGAGCCTGGCATCCCGCACCGAGGCGGCTCTCGAGGCAGTGGCAGAGGACTGCCGTCGCCGTGGCGCCGAGGCGCTGGTCGTCCCCACCGACGTGACTTCCACCTCCGACGTCGAGCACCTGATCCAGGCCACGCTCGACCGCTGGGGCCGGGTGGACGTGCTCGTCGCCTGCGCCGGGGCCTACGTTCGCGCTCACGCCAGGAGCCTCACCATCGAGGACCTAGAGCGGAGCCTGGCGGTAAACTTCTACGGCGCCGCTCACTGCCTGCTCGGTGTCCTCCCTCACATGCTTCGCCAGGCCGGCGGGCACATCATCCTGGTCACCTCCATGGACGCCAAGAAAGGACTCCCCTTGGACGGTCCGTATGTTGCCGCCAAGGCCGCCATCAGCGGCCTGGCCGAGTGCATGCGCCAGGACCTGCACGGCAGCGGCGTCCACATCACCACCGTGTTCCCCGCCCGCGTCGACACCCCCCTAATCGGGTCGTTGCGCGTCCCGGCTGTATCGGCCAAGATTCCGCCGGAGGCCGTTGCCTCGGCCATAGTCAAGGCGCTGCGCACGCGGCCGCTCGAGGTGATCATCCCCTTCCAGGGTCGCCTTCTGCATTATGTCAATACACTGTCGCCTGAGTTGGGCGACTGGTTCACGCGGGTGCTGCACCTCGAAGGCTGGGAGGACAAGCCGCCCGGCGCGACGGACTAACTCCGCCTCTCGCCCAACGGAAAAGGGGCGCTCCCTAGGCGGGACGCGCCCCTTCGCTGCTATCCCACCGGCAGCTACTCGCTATCCCCGCCGCCGCGGCCGGGGAACCGCGTGAGCACGGTAGCGGCGATGGGCATGGTCACCGAATCGCCGGCGCGCATGTCCACCGGGGCCTTGGTCGCCTGGCGACCAGAAGCCGGCAGCACGAATACCGACGTGCCTGGCGTGGCGAATCGCTTATCCACCAGTGCCAGGCCAACCTGCACCCCGTCGGCCAGAGCTGCGCTCGTGACCTTCCCGATGTAGGCCCCCCGGGCATTGATCACGGGCTCGCCGTGTTCGCCGCCGCGCAACGCCCGCTGCCCGGTCTCGTTGACCTTGAAGCGCACCAACTGCCGCGTGCTCGTCGCCGCCCGCTCCATGATCGGCAGCCGGCCGATGTAGAAAGGCTTATGCGCCTTGAGGAAGTTGGCGAAGCCCGACTCCTGGGGCAGGATGGTCAGCGGGCCCGCCAGTTCATGCCCGTAGAGCGGCAGGCCGGCCTCGGTGCGGGTGCTATCTCGGGAGGCCAGACCGCACGGCTTCACTCCAAAAGGCTCGCCTTCCTGCAGCAGCAGGTTCCACAGGCGTACCGCCTCGTCCGGATGGACGAAGATCTCAAAGGCCATGCTCTCCCCAGTGTAGCCGGTGCGCGCGATCACCAAGTCCATGCCCGCCAACTTCGCCCGCACCACATCGGCGCGGCGCACCCGGGCCAGGGCCCGCTTCACCCGGCCATCGTCTGCGAGTGCTTGCAGCGTCCGCAGTGAGGCCGGTCCCTGCAGCGCGAGGTCTACCAGCCGGTCGGGACCCACTGCCGGGTCCCTGAGGTCCCGCAAAACAGCGCGGCCATGACACTCCGCCGCCGGGTTGCTCCGGTCAATGATGACCCGGCCCTCGTTGACGGCGTTGAGCCAGGCCCAGTCCTTGTCGGCGTTGGCCGCGTTCACCACCACCAGGTAGTGATCGCGCTCCAGGTAGTAGACCATGACATCGTCGATGACGTTGCCGTCGGGGTCGAGCAGGTATGAGTAGTGGGACTGGCCCGGCTGCAGCCAGCCGGCATAGTTGCTGCCCACCGTGTCCAGGAAGGCGGTGGCGTGGGGCCCACTAACCTCGAACGACGCCATGTGGGTCACGTCGAACAGGCCGGCCGCCTGGCGAACCGCCCGGTGCTCCTCGCTCACGCTGGAGTACCAGACGGGCATCTCCCAACCGGCGAACGGGATCAGTTTGGCTCCCAGCTTGCGGTGCTCCTCGTACAACACCGTCCGCTTGGTCTCGCCCCCCTTCGGCTCTTGCCAGACGAACTCCTCCTTGTCCGACGTGGGGAGCACGCTCCGCAGCGCCGCCTGCCCCACGAAGTAGGGCTTGGTGAGGCTGAACAGGTCCTCATGCCCGGCGCGGTAGACGTCCAGGGCGTCGGCCCCCGCTTCCAGCGGCTGCGGCAGCGTCATGCCTCGCAGCGCCCGGGCGGCATCAAGCACAGCGGCATCGGCGTCGGGCGCCGTCACTCCGACCACCGTCACCGGCCCCTCAAGCCTGCTCTGCATATCCTCGCGATCGAAGATGGTGTAGCCGTCCGACAGACCGTCCAGCCAGGCGCGCACCTGCGGGCAGCGCTCCGCGGTGATGGCAAGCAAGCAGCGGTCGCGGCCACGATCATCCTGGCCCAGGTAACAGACGAAGAGGTCATCCAGCACCTTCCCGCCGGCGTCCAGCGCCAGCGTTCGCTTCCACTCGCCCTCAGGCAGAACCGACACCGGCCCAGTGCAAGCCTCGCGCAGGAAGGAGCGGGCCCGCTCTCCCTTGACGAGCAGCAACTCCTTGCCCCGGGGGGCGAGGCCGCTGACCGGGCAGGCTGGCGCCTGGATCTCGGAACCGGGCACGTCATTGGGAGCGCTGCTGGTCAAAGCGAGGACCTCGGCCCGCACCGACTCCAGCACCTCGGCCTCGATCTTGCCGTGCGGCAACTCGCAGGCCACGCCGCCGTAACAGAAGGGTTGCGTCGCGGCCAGCACGCGGGCGATGCAATCGGCGATGCGATCCATCTCCGCCGGACCCATGCCCCGCTGTGTCACCCACGGCGTTCCCAGGCGAATGCCGCTGGCCAAGGCCGTGGCCCGGTCGCCGGGGATGGTGTTCTTGTTGGCCACCAGGCCGGCCAGCTCCAGGATGCGCACCGCCGTTTCGCCGCGTAAGGGCAACTTGCCCGGCCGGTCGAGCGAGCGAAGGTCGATGAGCATGAGGTGAGTATTGGTGCCGCCGTAGGCCGGCTTAAGGCCGCGAGCGGCCAGAGACCGAGCCAATGCCTGGGCGTTCTCGGTGATGCCATGCATCAGCCTGCGGAACTCCGGCGTGGCGGCGATGCGGAAAGCCACCGCCATGGCGGCGAACTTGTTCGGGTGCGGCCCACCCTGCATCCCGGGAAACACCGCTCCATTGATCTTGCTGCTAATCCGCCGGTTGTGCGTCATGATGACGGCCCCGCGTGGACCGCACAGCGTCTTGTGGGTGGTCAAGGTGACCACGTCGGCGTAACCCACCGGGCTGGGGTAAGCCCCGCCAACCACCAGGCCGGCCGGGTGGGCGATGTCCGCCATGAGATAGGCGCCGCAAGCATCGGCAATCTCGCGGAACTTGGCCCAGTCGGGCGCCCAGGGATAGGACGTGTACCCGGCCACAATGACCTTGGGCTTGACCTTCAGGGCTTGCTCGCGGATCAGGTCGTAGTCCAGTTGCCCGTCCGATCCCGCGCCGTAGCCGGCAACCTTGTAGCGCCGGCCCGATACGTTGAACTGGCTGCCGTGGGTCAGGTGCCCGCCGATGAAGAGGTTCATCCCCATCAGCGTGTCGCCGGGAGACATCAGGGCGTCATAGGCGGCAAGGTTGGCCGCCGAGCCCGAAAGAGGCTGCACGTTGACGTACAACTCCTCTGACGGCACCAGGTCGTTGGCGAAGACGTCCGCACACCGGCGCTGCGCCAGGGATTCCACTACGTTCACCAAGTCGGCGCCTTTGTAGAAGCGGCGATCCCCATAGCGACGGTAGTACGACAGCTGCTGCTCGACGTCCATCAGCAGTTCAGCGTCGTCCTGCATCATGCGCGAGGCGGGATAGCCCTCGGCATACACGTTGTTGAACACACTCCCGAGGGCCTGGCGGACGGCCTGAGGCGCGATGCTCTCCGACGGTATGAGGATGATGCGCGCCGCCTGCCGCCGCTCCTCCAGCCGTATCAGCCGCTCGGTAGCCTCGTCAATGGCGCCCAGGCCGGCGCCGAAGTAACGGTCCCAGTATTGACTCATTGCGGTCTCCTCACAGCGCAGAGCATAGCTCGCGCCTTCTCAAGTCGCAGTCGCCAACGACCGCGCCACTCAACTCAGTACAGCAGACGGCCTCCGGGGCCCGATCTCACCCAGGAGAACGCTCTCTCTCGGGCCTCGTTACCGGCCTCCCGAAGCGACTCCAGCAGCTCCGTCGTCGAGGTCACCATGGCCTCCAGCATCTGCCGGCCCAGCTCCGGGTCCGCTTGCCGAGGCTTGGGAACGTGCTGGCTGGCATCCGTGTAGTAGTAGCCCACGGTAACGCCGGCTCGGCTCGCCTCTCGGTACATCGCCGGAAGGGGCACCGGGTCCAGTGGCTGGGCGGTCATGTCCACCGCGCCCTGGATACCCAGGACCTCCAGCGCCGCCATGACCATGGACGTCTCCATGAATCCCGGTTGCTCTCGCTCCCGGTTCATTCGTTCCAGCGGCTCCACGCTGCTAAGCGAGCGCCCCCGCCCATACGGCGTCGCCAGAATGACCGGTACGCCTGTCTGCTCGTAAACGGCACGAACCGCGAGGCCCAGGGTCATCGCGTCGGGCGCGTGGCCGCTGGTCACCACCAGGCGGCGGAACCCCTGTTCGATGCAGGCAAGGCAGATCTGTCGCACCACCAGCATCACCGTCTCCGCCGCTACGCCGAGAGTGCCGGGCAAGGCGGCAGTAGCTCCCGGCCAGGAGTAGGCGAAAGTGGGCGCGACGAGAGCGTCGGCGCGGTCGGCCAGTAGAAGCGCCGCCGCCTCGGCCACGAACCTATCCGTGCCGTAAGGCAGGTGCGATCCGTGCGCTTCGGTCGTCCCCACTGGAATGATCACAGCGTCCGATCGTTCCAGGTAAGCTCTGACATCCGGGAATCGCATCCTCTCCAGCCGCCGCTCCATTCTCCCTCCCTTGGGTTGCTTCTCGGCGCTCCAGAATACAGGCCCGAACCTCCTAGAGGTGCTTATCGGCCGGGCCGCCGATGCTGATGGGCACGTGGACGATGGTCGGTACCGAGGCGGCCAAGCCGCGCTCGACAGCCGCCGCTACCTCTTCCGGGGTCTCCGCCCGGAGGCCCAGGCAGCCGAACGCTTCTGCCATCTTCACGTAGTCGATCTGACCCATGTGGCTACACACCGCACCTTGGGCCCCGTACGACTCGCACTGTCCGCTAACCACGATGCCCCAAGCACAGTCGTCCGCCAGGACGATCACGAAAGGCAAGCCCTGACTGGCGGCCCGCTCCAGATCCCCTAGCGTGAAGGTGAACGAGCCGTCGCCCACCAGTAGGATGATCTTGCGGTCCGGATAGGCCAGCCGCGCCGCCATGCCGCCGCCGATGCCCCAGCCGATGACGCCGCTGGCGCCGCACGTGAACCAGTTGCTCGGGTACCGGCGCGCCGCGAGCACCATGTGCGCCCACTGGCCGATGTTGCCGCCGTCAACCAGGAAGACCGTCTCGTCATCGAGGAAGGGCGCCAGAGCGTCCACCACGTGGCGACCGGTCATGGGCCCGGCCTCAGCCGCGGGCTCGTCAATCCAGTGGCGCCGGAACTCGCGATCGCGCCGGCGAGTCTCCTCAAGCCAGGGACCGAACCCAACCAGGTCTTGCCGCGCCGTTTCGGCGGCCAGCTGCTGCAGCACGCTGGCGGGATCGCCCAGGATGGCCAAGTCGGGCTCCACGCCCTGATGCAGCTCGTCGCCGTCGGCGCTGATGCGGATCACTCGGGTGTCGCGGCCGAAGATGGGCGGCAAGCCGTAGCCGACACGGTAGTCCACACGCGCGCCGGCGAGGATGATCAGGTCGGCATCGGGCAGGATGGGGGCGCTGCCACTGGCCGCTCCCACCACCCCCAAGAACCAGTCCGCCGGCCGATCCACCACGCCGCGGTCCCAGATCGGCGTGACTACCGGGATGTTCAGCGAGGAGGCAAGCGCCGCCAAGGATGGGCCGCCCTGGGCATAGAAAAGGCCGGATCCGGCTACGATGACCGGCCGCTTGCTCGCCGCCAGGAGCCGGGCCGCGTCCCGCACTAGACCCTCGTCGCCCGGGGACAGCGCGGATGCCTGGGCCTGTGGCTGTTGCACCCAACGGATCTGATCCTCGGGTACTTCTTGCTCCAGCACCTCGAAAGGCAGGGTGAGGTGCACTGGGCCCGGCCGCGGCGAGATAGCCTGGCCGATGGCCTCGCGCACATAGACAGGGATGGTGTCGGCCCGTTCCACGACGCGTGCGTACTTGGTGATGGACTCGATGACTGCCAAGTGGTCCATCTCCTGAAACACGCCCAAGTCCCAATACTCCCGCGAGCTCGTGCCGCTGATAAGCAGCATGGGCCCGCCGTCGAAGTGGGAGTTGAGCACGCCGATCAAGGCATTGGTGTGCCCCACGGCGCTGCTTACCGCACACACCCCTAGCCTCCGGGTCATGCGCCCGGTGGCGTCGGCAATGTAGGAGGCGGTCTGCTCGTTGCGCGTATCGATCAGGGTCATCCCGGCGAGGCTGGCCTCGTGCAGTATGGGATTAAGCCCATTGCCGCACAGCACCGATATCCGATCGATCCCGGCATCGCCCAGGCACCGGATGAGTATCTCCGCTCCAGTCATATCGCTCCCCTATCCTCCCGCGTTGGGTGGTGGTCCGGTGCGCGCTCCACGCGCTCGGTATGGCGATTATACACCCCGACGCCGTCGCTGTCGCCACCGTCGGCGCCCCCAGCAGAGTTCTTTGATTCTGCCACTCGCCGGCGTGGTATCTAATGGTTCGCGCCCTGGGGAACTCACCTACCCCCTGCTCGGGGCTTCAAAGAGCGAAACCACTGTTCCCCTTCCCTACGCGGGAAGCGGGAGCCGGAATCGGCCTCCTCGGTACCGGCGCGGCTTTCCGGCCCACAGTCCACCCGCTCCCGACCCCTCGGGAACGCGCTGCCCTTGCAGCGCGTCTGTATACTAAGAGCAGTCGTGCACTCCGGCAGCCTCAAAGCGACGAAGCCCGGTTACAGGAGGCCAACATGAAACGATGGTTAGCCGTCGGCGTGATCGCGCTGGTTCTTATGTCCCTCACCGTGGCCTGCAGCCCGAGCCGGCTCTTCGGCGGCAACAGCCTTGGGAACTACGTGTCCCAAGTGCGAGGCCCGGCCCAAGAGTTCGCCGCCTGGGCTCAGGAAGTGCTGTCCTTCTCCAAGTCGGTGCTCCAAACCCGCGACGCTCAGGCCGCGTGCAGCGACTCCAAGCTCCAGGCTCTGATCGAGCGTGGCGCCGACATCACCGCTCGCCTTGAGAAGATAGAGCCGCCCGCCGCCTTGGAGGCGCCCCACGACGCCGTCCGCAAGGCTGCCGGCACCGTGGTGACTAGCCTCGGCTCCGCCAATGAGCTGATCTGCGAGAAGAAGGACCTGGCAGGCGGTCTGGCCGAGTTGCAGGGGGCGTTAGGTTCGATCGAGGAGCTCCTGAGCAAGCTGCAAGACCTGCAAAAGCTGCTGCCTTCGTCCTAGGCGCAGCCGGCGACTGACCGCGCATTAAGGAGACGTAGATGGACAATGCCAACGATACCCGCTTCATGGTTCTGGTCTTCTCCGCCCTGGCCGTCATTCTAGCCCTCATCTGCAGTTGCACCTGCATCGCCGTCACCATGGTGTCTGCGACAAGCGGCGGCTAGAGGCGGGTTGGCCGAGACGTCTCCCGCCGTTGATCTTGCCGGCATAGAAGACCACCTGCGGCGCGATCCGTACCTCAATCTGTACGGCCTCGGCGACCTGGACGGACGGTTCCGCGAGCACACAACCTGGTACACCCGGACGGCCGGCGGCAGAATAGAAGCAGCGGCGCTCCTTTACGGGGCCGTGGACCCGCCGGCCCTCTTGGCGCTTGCTGCTCCCCCGGCCGGCGAGCTTCGGCATCTCGTGCAGGAGGTGTTGCCCTGTCTGCCGGATCGGATGCAGTGCCATCTCAGTGCCGGGCTGGACGAGATTCTGGCGGCACGGTACCGGCTCTCCGTCGCCCACCCGCACCTGAAGATGGGCCTGCTCCACCCCGATCGATTGGACGAGGCCCCCGACGCAGGCGCGACGGTACTGACAGAAGCGGACGCCGATGCTTTGATGGGGTTGTACCGCGCCTCCTACCCCGACAACGCCTATGACCCGGACCTGCTCGCCACCGGCTGCTTTCGCGGCATCCGCCTGGATGGGCAGTTGGTGAGCGCCGCCGGCGTGCACGTCTACTCGGAGCAGTACCGCGTGGCGGCCCTGGGCAGCGTGGCGACGCACCCGCTGTACCGCGGCCGCGGCCTGGCGCGCGCCGTCACCGCCTCCCTCTGCCGCGACCTGCGCCGCATCGTGGATCACATCGGCCTCAACGTTCGAGCAGACAACCGCACCGCCATCGCCTGCTACCAGGCGCTCGGCTTCGAGACCACGCACCACTATAATGAACTACTGGCGTACGACGCTCGCGCGTATCCGGCAGGCCTCGCCTAAGGAGCGACATGACCGACCAGGATCGTTGTCTTGACTTCCTCCGCGCCGACGGCTGGGGCGAGTTCCCAGTCATGGGCACCGACCAGCAGCGGGGCCTACCACGGCCCCCGCTCGAGAAGCCCGCACCCGCCGGCGCACCCACCTTCGCTCTTCCCGCGCCGGAGGACCTGCACCTGGGCAACCGCCCGTTGCGGGAAGTCATGGCGGAGCGGCGCAGCCGCCGCCACTTCACAGCGGACCCGCTCAGCCTCGCGGACCTGGCCTACCTGCTATGGGCCACTCAGGGCGTTCGCAGCGTCATCGGCGGCAACCAGAACGTCATGCGCACGGCGCCCTCCGCGGGCGCCCGCCACCCTTTCGAGACCTATCTTGTGGTCCAGCACGTCGAGGGCCTGGAAGCCGGCCTCTACCGCTACCTCTCCCTCAGCCACCGGCTCTGCCTTCTGCGCCGGGACCCGGGGCTCCAGGACGAGGCGGTCTCCGCCTGCGTCGAGCAGGGGTTCGTTGGTCAGGCGGCGGTGACCTTCTTCTGGACCGCAATACCCTACCGCACCGAGTGGCGGTACAGCCGCATGGCGCCCAAGCTGATCGCCCTCGACGCCGGGCACGTGTGCCAGAACCTGTACCTCGCCGCCGAGTCTCTCGGCGCCGGCGCCTGCGCCATCGGCGCCTACGACCAGGATCTAGCCGATGCTTTGGTGGGCGTGGACGGAGCGGATGAGTTCGTGGTCTACATCGCGCCCGTGGGACGGCTTGGCCAGGCCGCCAAGGGCTAGACATCGCCTGCCGGAGTACTCATCGGAAGGAGGAGCGCTATGCGACGCGCATACCGAAAGCAGGAGTCCCTGGACCCAGTGGCCGCCGCCGCTGCCGGCCTGATCGCTGGGATCGGCTTCATCGTCGTTCATGTGGTTCTCCGCATCGTTCTCGCCGGCGACGACACGGCAGCCGCCCTACGCTACACTGCCGCCACCCTCATCGGGCGTGTCTCCCAGCCGGCGGCAGAGTCCCTGCCGCTCCTGCCCACCGTGGCGGCGGTGCTTGTGCATCTCGTCTTGGGAGTGCTGTTGGCCCTCGTTCTGGCCCTCGTTGCCCACCGGTGGCGCCTACTCGGTACGCTTGTGGCCGGGACGGTTCTCGGTCTGCTGCTCTACCTGGTCGCCTTCTACGGCCTTCAGACGCGCCTACCTTGGCTGCTCGATTACCGGAGTTGGACAAGCCTCGCCGCCTACGTCCTCTACGGAGTCCTGGCTGCGTTGCTCTACGAGCTCCTGGAGCGAGACCGGCTCGTCCCCCAGTACAGGGAGCCGTGAGCCGCGGGACGATGCAATGCCCTCAATGACCTCACCCCAACCCCTCTCCCTAACGGAGAGGGGCTTCCGGCCCTCCTTCCTTCCTAGGGTAGGGGGCTGGGGGGTTAGGTTCTGAGCCGAAGGACCCGTGGCCGATCTCTCCAGGCGCCGCGCGGCGTGCTCACCGATGATCGAAAGACCCTGTCCACCACCTGCCTGCGCTTGTGCCGGTCCCGCAAAGCCACATAATGGTGCGCAGCACTGACTCGGCAGATTCCCCCACGAGGAGATGGCGTTGGACACTGCAGGGCTCGAGATCGTCTGGCCACGACGGGGCGACATTCTGAACCGGCACGACGGGACCCAGACGAGCGATGGTCTGTTGGTCACCGTTCGAGGCACCGCACCCACCGATGCACCGGTGGCCGTTTCGGCCAACGGACGCCCCGCGGCCGTGCGCCGTAAGGGCGCCGCATTCGAGGCCGACCTCAAGGTGTCGGACCGCCGCACCAACATCGCCGTCAAGGCCGGTGCGGCCGAGGCGTCTTTGCCGTTCCTGTGGGACCGCGATTCTTTCCCGCGCTACCGCTTCTCCATCGACGACAACATCCTCTTCCTCAAGGATCTGGCCCTCGGCGGCTATCGCTCCCTCTTCGATCACTGGTACCTAGCCTTCTGGCGCGAGATCCACCGGCGCTACGGCACCAAGGTCCACATCAACATCTACTATCAGACCGACCCCAGCGTCTGGGATGGCGCCCTGTTCCAGCTTCCTCAGTTCCCCGACCGGTTCCGCGGCGAGTGGCAGGACAACGCCGACTGGCTCCACCTCACCTTCCACGCCAAGCAGAACAAGCCCGATCGGCCCTACCGCGACTCCGGCTACGACGAGGTCGCCCAGGACTACGACCGCATCGTCGAGCAGATCAAGCGGTTTGCCGGCGAGGAACTGCTGAGCAGCTTCACCACCGTCCACTGGGCGGAGGCCACCGCGGCCGGCGTGCAGGCCCTGAAGGACCGGGGCATGAAGGGGCTCATCGGTCTCTTCTCTCAGCGTCGCACCCAGGACGCCGCCACCAAGTACTACCTCAGTCACGAGTTGGCCGACTACATCGCCACGCGGGAATACTGGTGGGACCCGGACATGGACATGATCTACCTGTCCTGCGACATGGTGGTGAACAGTTACGAGCTCGACGATGTCATCCCGCATCTGGAGACCGTCGGCGCCAGCCCGCACACATCCGAGGTGGTTGAGCTACTCATCCACGAGCAGTACTTCCGCAGGGAACTCAGCATCTTCCAGCCCGACGTCCAGGAGAAGGTCATCCGTGCGGTGGAGTGGGTGACGGTGCGGGGCCTCAAGCCCGTCTTCTGGGGCGACGGCTTCATCGGAGCGTAGGCCACGCCGTAGTCAGGGAAGCATTTATGTCCACTATTCGGGTAGCAGCAGTGCAGATGGACAGCCCCGTCGCCGAGAAGCAGCGCAACCTCGGCGTCGTTGCCCGCCTGTCCGAGCAGGCTGCCGGCCTGGGCGCCCGCATCGTCCTCTTCCATGAGGGCGTGCTCGTGGATTACCCCGACGACCCGCGACCGGTCGCCGAGCCGGTTCCCGATGGGCCCAGCACCCGGCGTCTGGTCCGGATCGCCAAGGCCAACGACATCTACCTGGGCGTCGGGATGGCTGAGTCCGAGAACGGCCGTGTGTACATCACCCAGGTCTTCTGCGGGCCCAGCGGCTTCTCCGCCAAGTACCGGAAGACATGGATCTGGCGCGCCGAGCGAGGATCGGTCGATTGGGAGATCCGCGACGAGCTCAAGTGGTATAACACCGGCAACGGGCCGGAGCCCTTTCGGCTCGGCGACGTCCGCGCCACCTGCCTCATCTGCGCCGACGGCAACAGCGAGCGCGCCTGGATCCAGGTCAGCGAGACCGACCCACAGATCGTCTTCTGGCCCAACAACCGGCATCGGTTCCGCCCCGGCTGGCTGGAGGTCATGAGTCGCGCCCGGCAGGTGGGCCGGCCCATGCTTGCCACCAACCGCATCGGCCGCTCGGGCACCGGGATCTGCGACGGCGGCGCTATCATCGTGGACGGCGAAGGCCGCATCCTCGCCCACAGCCTGCGCCCCGGCGAAGAGGAGATCGTTGTCGCCGACGTGAATCTGCCGGCATAGAGCACTACCGAGCCGTCGCCCTGGGGCGCCGGCCACTGACCGTCATTGGTCATCGACGAACGGCCTTCGAGGCCCAAGTTGTAGGAGGATGGTGTTGGACAGATCAAGGACCGCCGCTATCAAGGCTCTCGCCCGCGAGATCGTGCCCACCGAGTTCCCGCCCCTCAGCAAGGAGCACCCCGCTCCCGGTGAACCTTCGCTGGGCACTTGGTACACTCCCGATGAGGTCGAGGCTCTACTGGAAGTGATGGCCCACTCCATGGACTGGCGCGTCGGCTTCCACCCCCAACCGGAAGTGGGCCGGTTCGAGGAGGAGTTCTCGGCTTTCACCGGATCCAACTACGCTTTCGCCTGCACCTCGGGCGGCACAGCGCTGGACATGGCGATGATGGCGCTCGACCTGGAGCCCGGCGACGAGGTGATCAGTCCGGTGGCCACCTACCCCGGCACCCATACCGCCATCCTCGGCCAGGGCGGCAAGCTTGTGCTGGCCGAGCTTGATCCGGTCACCTATAACCTGAGCCCCGAGGACGTGGAGCGACGCATCACCAAAAACACCCGCGCCATCCTCGTCGTCCACGACCACGGCCTGTCCGCGCCCATCGACGAACTGGAAGAGGTCGCCAAGCGCCATCCACACCCGAAGTACGGACCGGCCAAGGTCATCGGCGACGCCGCACGCGCCTGCGGGGCCGGCTACAAGGGCACCAAGGTGGGCAAGAAGGGGTGGATGACGCTCTTCAGCTTCCACACCCAGAAGCTCCTCGTCACCCTCGGCGAGGGCGGAATGGTCACCACCGACGATCCCGAGGCTTACGAGCGCATCCGCGCCCTGGGCAACTGGGGGTCGGAGAAGTACTGGGGCACTAACTACCGCATCTCCAAGCTTCAGGCCGCTGTCGGTCTGGTCCAGATCAAGCACCTCGCCGAGAAGGTGGAGCAGCGCCGGGCGAAGGCCTGGAAGCTGCTCGACCTGCTGGCGAAGCGCGTTCCCGAGATCGTGCTGCCCACCGAGCCCGAGGGCTACTATCACGCCTGGTACTTGATGACCTGCCTGGTGCCTAAGGAGTTCGCCGGCGAGAAGCGCAACGCCCTCCTCAAGTGGATGCCGGAGAACACCGGCGTCGGGCTCGTGGTCGGCAACCAGCCCACCTACCGCTACCCCGGCCGCATCCTGCATCACATGGGCTTCAGCGACGCCGACTTCCCAGTGACCGCCGACATCGGCGACCGGATGTTCGCCCCGCCCATGCACGGCCTCCTCACCGATGCCGACCTGAACCACATCGCCGACTCCCTGCGCGCCGGAATGGACTACATCGCCAAGCTGTAGGAAGTGACGTGCCAACCGAATCCCCTCTCGTTTCTGGGGGAGGGGGCAGCTACTCCAGACGTGGAGGTACATTTGAAAGCCAGCTACATGCTCATGGGCGACCCGAAGGCCGACGACGGCAGCATCATGGACTGGCACGACACCGTGCTCCAGCTCAAGGGCGCCGGCCTGCAGGGCGTAGACCTGCGCTCCGCCTACCTGGAGCAACGCGGCGAGACCTGGGACGATTCCGTCGCCTTCCTGCGCGACAACGGCCTGGAGCCCGCCCTCTACTGGGTCACCACCGACTTCATCACTCCGGGCGTAGACGTCCAGGCATCTCTAGACGCTGTCCGCCGGGGCGCCGACATCTGCACCCGCCTGGGCATCGACCACATCTTCAGCGCCGGCGGCCAGCACACTAACAGCGGCCCTGAGGCCATGGACCGGTACGTCGACGGTCTTCAGAAGGGTCTGGAGATCTGCCGGTCCGCCGGCCTGCATTTCAGCATCGAGAACGCCGGCCGCATGTGCCACACCCTTGAGTCGCTCAAAGAGTGCGTGTACCGTGTCGGCCCGGACATGGAGGTCACCCTGGACGGCGGCAACTTCATCCTCGCCGGGTCCGATGCCGTCCGCGCCGCCGAGGAACTGGCCGACCGCGTGATTCACGTGCACGTGAAGAACTTCGTCTCCGCTCCTGGCCGGCAGCCGTGGCCCTTCCGGTATGTTCCTCCCGCCCAGGGCATCACCGACTATCGCAAGGTGATGCAGTTCATCGCCGCGGCCGGGTTCGACCGCTACCTTGCCTTCGAGCCCGAGGGCTGGCCCGACGCTCCCGCCATGGACGGCGTCGCCTTCTGCGCCCAACTGGCCCGCGACTTCAGCTGACGTCTCTTCTCCCCCTCGTGGTTTCGCTCCGTGAAACCACGAGGGGATGAGGGCTCCCCTCCCCTAGTCACCCGGCGCCCCCTGTCCTATACTGTCGGCACCCAATTCGGCTGAAGGGGGAACCGCGCCGCCATGGACCCCGTAGTGTGCCGCGAGCTGTGTCTGGATGACGCCCCGGGCTGGACGGCCCTGCACCGCACGCAGTTTCCGCCCCTCACCGACGAGGCCGGCCTTCGCTGGGTCCGCCGCGCCGACGTGACCGCCGCCATCGCTACCTGCAACGACGAAGTGGTGGGCGCCATCCCCTTCCACATCCGTGACTTCCAGATCCGGCCCGGGGCGAGCGTGAAGGGCGCCTTTGAGCATGCCGTCGTCGTGGCGGAGTCCCGGCGCGACCAGGGCATCGGTTCCCGCCTGATGGACGCCGCCCGGGAGTTCCTCGCCCCCCAGTGCGACGCCTTGATGGTGTACCGCGGCGGCGAGCGTTCCATCGGCTATCGCTTCTACACCAAGACCGGCCACCACGACCTCTCTTACCTGCGCCCCTACATGCTGACGGGCGCCGTACCGCAACCGCCCCAGGCTGTGGAGCGTGGACCGCGCGACCTGCTCCTCCGGCGTGAGGCCGAGTACCTGGCCGTCTTCGAGAGCGCCTACGGCCGGTTCGGCGGCTTCCCGCGACGGCAGCCGGGCTACTGGGAGTACGCCTTCTCCTCCGCCTACTTCGACATGATCCCCCAGGAGTTCGTCCTCCTCAGCCTGGAGCGGGGCGGCTCCCTGCAGGGATACGCTCTCATCACCCGCGAGTGGCCCGGCAATCGGGTGCACGAGTGCGCCCACCTGCTCGACATGGCCACTGCCGATGGCGCCGCCGAGCCCGCCTACTCGCTGCTGCGCGAGGCCATCACCGTCGCCGCCGAGTGGGGCATGGACCTGCGCGCCTTCAGCACCGACCACTCTCCCTACGCCGCCGTTCTGTCTGATCTGGGTTTCCATCCCCTCTCCCGTGCCGAGAGTTCCTTGATGACCATGGCCCACGTCATCGATCCGGCCTCGTTCGGGCCCAAGGTGTGGCAGGAGAACGAGGACACCGAGGCGCTTGAGGTCGCCGTCTGGACGCCCCAGCGCGAGGCCGTGCTGCACCCGGCCACCCGGACCCCCGCGCGCAAAGTGCTCTTGGAGATGAAGGAGGACGCCCTGACCCGGCTTCTCTTCGCCCGGCTGGACCTGCAAGCGGCCGTGGAGCAGGAACTGGTAACCGTCGCCGGCGGCGCCGAGCGCGACGTGGCCGCCATTGCCCGCGCCCTCCCCCTTGCCCCCTGGGCGTATCATCACCTGGACTACATTTGAGTGGAGAGTGGTCAGTGACCAGTGGATAGTGGAGAGGGACTCGTCGCCACGGTCTTCTGCACCGTCCCGCTGACCACTGACCACTGTTCACTGTCCACTTCCTGGAGGCCTGATGCGCGCTTTTGACTCGCACGTGAACGGCTACTACGACGTCTCCGACCAGATGATCGACGACCTGCGCCGCCGCGCCGAGGTCCACTTCCGGCGCCAGGAGCAGGAGCGCGCCGCCATCACCACCGTGGCCCAGTTCGAGGAGGCCCGGCGGCAGACGCGGGAACGCTTCCTCGATTCGATCGGCGGCTTGCCGGAGGAGCGTGGCCCGCTGGACGCGCAGTGCACCGGCGTTATCGACCGGGGCGGCTACACCATCGAGAAGATCGTCTACCAGAGCCTGCCCGGCTTTCACGTGACCGCCAACCTCTACCTGCCCAAGGGCCTCACCGAAAAGGCGCCCGCCATACTACTGGTCTGCGGCCACAGCGATGTGGGCAAGGCCGAGCCCCGCTACCAGGCTGTCTGCGTGGACCTGGTGAACAACGGCTTCGTCGTCCTGGCTATGGACCCGCCCGGACAGGGCGAACGCTACCAGTACTGGGACCCGGACACCGGCCGGCGCAACATCGTCGGCTGCACTACCGAGCACTCCTACGCCGGCTTGCAGTACATCGTCCAGGGCGCCAGCATCGCCCGGCACTTCATCTGGGACGGCATCCGCGGCGTGGACTATTTGCAGTCGCGGCCCGAGGTGGACGCGAGCCGCATCGGCGTCACCGGCAACTCCGGCGGCGGCACCCAGACCTGCCTGCTGATGATGGCCGACGACCGCTTCGCCGCCGGCGCGCCCTGCTGCTTCGTCATGACCCTGGAGAGTTACATGAAGTCGGGCCAGCCGCAGGATGCCGAGCAGTTGGTGCGCGGCGCCATGGCCTGGGGGCCCGACTACTACCAGTACCTGACCGTCATGGCGCCCAAGCCGGTGATGGTAGGCGCTGCCCTGTACGACTTCTTCCCCATCGAAGGGGCGCGCGAGTCCGTTCGGCGGGCGCGGCAGGTCTACCGCCTTTACGGGGCGGAGGACAAGGTGGGCATCACCTACTCCCCCAACACCCACGGCTTCACCGCCCCTCTGCGCCAGGGCGTGGTCAACTGGATGCGCGTGCACCTCAAGGGCGAAGCAGGCGACTTCGTCACCGCCGAACCGGCTATCCTGCCTGAGGCCGACCTCACCTGCACCGCTTCCGGCCAGGTGCTCGCCGAGTACCGCGACGACAGAACGGTGCACGACCTCAGCCTCGAGATGCTGACCGCCGCGCCGCCGCGCCCGGCGCTCGACGCTGGGGAGATGCGCCGTCGCCTCAGCGAGGTGCTGGGCATAACCGGCGAGCCCCTCGACCGGCCCATCGACGCCCGTATCGTCTTCGACGAGCCGGTGAACGGCTATCCCACCGAGCACGTCTTCTTCTTCAGCGCCCCCGACATCGTGGTGACGGGCGTCATGATCCACCCGCGCACGGCCGGCGCTGCTACCCAAACCGATCTGGTTCTGCTTGAGCACGGCAGCGAGGACATTCCTCGCGAGCGCGCCCGGCTGGAGGCGCTCCTGCGCCGGGGCCACCGGCTGTTCGTGTTCGATCCGCGCGGGCGAGGAGCGGTGGCCGTCCGGCCGATCAACCCGCGCGACCTGGAGGCGGACTACGGCACCGAGTATAAGCTTGCCTCCGACGCCATGCTCTTGGGCATCTCCACCCTGGGCCTGCGCGTCTTCGATGTGCTGCGCGGCCTGATCTACCTGCGCGCGCGTGAGGATTCCGTCGGCGGCCGGCTGGGAGTCTACGGGGTCGGCTTCGGTGGGCTGCTCGCTTACCTGGCCGCCGCCCTTGATGGGACGGTAGACGAAGTGACCATCTGCGACAGCCTGTACTCCTACCGCGATCTGGTGGAGAACCGCTACTACGATGACCGCGCCAACGGCGTCTGGAGCATAGCCTGGGGGTTCCTGCGCCACTTCGACCTGCCCGACCTCATGACCTGCCTCACTGCTTCGCAGGTCACGCTCATTAGCCCGCGCGGCGCCGCCGGCGCCCCGGCCGACCCAGCCGCCGTGCGCACGGCCTACGGTCAGAGCCGTGTCGTCGCCCTGCCCGACGCTCAGTGATCGATCCCATTCCCAACCTGGTAGCGACCAAGGAGGGTCCTGCATATGCCGCTGACCGAGAGACTGGGTAGCTTCTACCTGGGGAAGAAGTACGATCTGGAGGCCGGCAAGATTCTGGAGGAGCCGGTCCACTACGACTCTCGCGACCTGACTACCCATGCCGTCTGCCTCGGGATGACCGGCAGCGGCAAGACCGGCCTCTGCATCAGCCTGCTGGAAGAGGCAGCGCTGGACAATGTGCCCGCCATCATCATTGACCCCAAAGGCGACATGGCGAACCTCTTCCTCACCTTCCCTGAGCTGCGGCCGGAGGACTTCCAGCCCTGGATCAACCCGGACGACGCCGGCCGCAAGGGTCTGAGCGTGGAGGAGTTCGCCCAGCAGACCGCCGCGTCCTGGCGCGAGGGCCTAGCGCAGTGGGACCAGGGGCCGGAGCGGATTCGCCTCCTCAAAGCAGCGGCGGACTTGAGCGTCTACACTCCCGGGTCCACGTCCGGCCGCCCCATCAGCATCCTGGATTGCTTCAATGCCCCCAACCTCGACTGGGCTCTGGAGGAGGAGGCGCTGCGCGAGCGCATCCAGGGCACCGTCTCCGCGCTGCTGGGCCTGGTCGGCATCGATGCGGACCCCCTGCGCAGCCGCGAGCACATACTCCTGTCCACCCTGCTTGAGCACTACTGGCGCGCCGGAGAATCCGTGGATTTGGGCAAGCTCATCCTGGCCGTCCAGGACCCGCCCATCCGCCGGCTTGGCGTCCTCGATCTGGACTCATTCTTCCCCCAGAAGGACCGCGTTGGCCTCTCCATGATGCTGAACAACATCGTGGCCTCGCCGGCCTTCGCCGCCTGGCTCACCGGCGACGCGCTCGACATCGGCTCGCTGCTCCACACCGCCGAAGGCAAGCCCCGCCACACCATCTTCTACATCGCCCACCTCAGCGACGCTGAGCGCATGTTCTTCGTCACCATCCTGCTCGAGCAGGTCATCACCTGGATGCGCTCCCAGCCGGGCACCACCAGCTTGCGAGCGCTCCTCTACATGGACGAGGTCTTCGGCTTCTTCCCGCCCGTGGCCCAGCCGCCGAGCAAGCGGCCCATGCTTACGCTACTCAAGCAGGCCCGCGCCTTCGGGCTCGGTTGCGTCCTGACCACCCAGAACCCGGTTGACCTCGACTACAAGGGCCTCAGCAACGCGGGCACCTGGTTCATCGGCCGGTTGCAGACGGAACGGGACAAGGACCGGGTCCTCGACGGCCTGGAGGGAGTCATAGCGGAGAGCGGCGCCTCCACCAACCGGCAGGAACTGGACCGCCTCATCTCCACCCTGGGCAGTCGGGTCTTCCTGTTGCACAACGTCCACGAGGAAGCGCCCGTAGTTATGTACACTCGCTGGGCCATGAGCTACCTCCGCGGCCCGCTGACCCGCTCCCAGATCCGCGACCTGGTGGGCCCGCTTCCCGTCACGCCCAACGGTGTTTCGGCCGCCGCCCCAGGTGTGCCGACTGCGGCCGGCGCTTCTGCCGTCGATGCGCCGGGGTTGCCCGATCACCTGGGCGCCCGTCCCCCTGCTCTGCCGGTCAGCGTCCCGCAGGCCTACCTCCCCGTGTCTCGCGGGGAACGAGAGGCGCTGCGAGAGTGGTCGCAGGGCGAAGCGGCCGGTTCCGAGCCGGGCGCCGTCCGCCTCGTCTACGAGCCGGCACTGCTTGGCCTGGCCACGGTCAACTTCCTCGACTCGCGCTCGGGCGCCGACGAGGCCCGTGACTACGCGCGCCTGATCCTTCCCCGCGACCTGTCGTCCTCCGCTAGGTGGGACGACGCCGTACCCCTCCAGATCACCGATCGCGACCTTGACTCGCGCGCGGACGCCGACGCCCTCTTCGTGCAGGACGTGCCCGCCGCCGTGGACAGCGCCGCCGAGATCAAGCGGCTGGAGAAGGACTGGTCCGAGGCGCTCTACCGCGGCGAGCAACTGCTGCTTTCGTTCAACCCCAAGCTGAAGCTCCACAGCAAGGTGGGCGAGACCGAAGACGAGTTCCGCGCCCGCTGCCGCAAAGTGGCCGAGGACGAGCGCGGCGACGAAGTCGACGATCTTGAGAGCAAGTACAAGGACAAGCTGCGCGGCCTCCAGCAGAAGGTCGACCAGGCCGAAAGAGACGTGAGCAACAAGCGAGCCACCTACGACGCCCGCAAGAGGGAAGAGGCAGTGTCCTGGATCGAGACTGCCGTTGGCTGGCTGGGCATCTTCGGCCGGAAGAAGAGCCTGAGCTCCGGGGCGACCAAGCGCCGCCTCACCGGCGCCGCTCTGGCCGCGGTGCAGGACGCCGAGGCGATCCTGGCCCGCCGCAAGGAGGACATCGAGGACCTGGCCAAGCAGGAGGAGAGGGAGGTCGAGGCCCTGGCGCGCAAGTGGAACGAGGCAGCCGACACCATCGAGGAGTATGTGGTCCGACCCCGGCGGACCGACGTCCGGGTGACGCTGGTGACGCTGGCCTGGGCGCCATCATGGGAGTTCGACTATGAGGACAGCCGCGGCCGCACTCGCACCACCTCCGTGCCTGCCTACGTTAGCCGGGAGGAGGATTGATCGGTCGCGCGCCGATCGACGCTGAGATAGGTAATGCTGGGGGCGGTCGCCACGGTGACCGCCCCATGACCGGCCGCGAGCGCGTCCGACCGACACACACGCCCGCCGGCGCCCCAACGCACAGGCGGAGCCTGACAGAAACGACCGAGTTCCTCCACCATCCGCCGCTGCGGAGCCTGAACGACCCCGAGCCCTTTGTCGACCTGGTCGACCCGGTCGATGGCCGAGGGCAAGGAGGACATCGACGCCGCGCTGGAGCACATGGAGCCGCTGCTTCGCGACGGGGGGTACATCCCCTGGTGCGATCATCTCGTGCCGCCGGACGTGCCCTTCGACAACTACCTCTACTACGTGGCCCGCATGAAGGAGGCGACTCAGGCGGCCAGTACCCTCCAGACAAGGTACCCTTGTCATAGCCTCGGAATCGGTCTACCATTGCCCCATGGCCAACCTGGTGACCCCGCCGCTTGAGGGCCGCATCACCCTGCCGGACGGCAGGCTGCTTTCATACGCCGAGTACTGGGACCCGGCGGGCCGGCCTGTCTTCTACTTCCACGGCACGCCGGGATCACGCCTTGAGCATGCGCCGCTGCCGGCGGAAGTGGGACTTCCGCCGGTTCGCCTTATCGTGCCCGATCGCCCCGGTTACGGGTTCTCCTCATTTCAGCGCGGCCGGCGCTTGCTGGACTGGCCGGCCGATGTGGCGCGCCTGGCGGATGCTCTTGGCTTGGACCAGTTCGCCGTGGTCGGCGTCTCCGGCGGTGGGCCGCACGCGGCCGCCTGCGCCTACGCCCTCCCCCACCGCGTAACCGGCGTGGCCCTGGTCAGCAGCCTCGCCCCCACCAACCGGCCCGGTGGCCTAGACGGCCTCAGCTCCTTGGTGCGCATCGCCTTCCGTCTCGGACGGTACTTCCCCTGGGTGCTGCCTCCGCTGGTTGCCCGCCTGGCCGACCCGCGGAACAGCGCCTCCGCCTTCGAGGCAGGCCACTGGGGCAACCTCTGCCCATCGGATCAGGGCATCCTCGCGCGCCCCGAAGTGAGCCGTCTGATGGCCCAGTCGTTCCGCGAGTCGGCCCGCCAGGGAGTGCGCGCCTACGCTCAGGACGTCGCCGTCTATGCCCGTCCCTGGGGCTTCGACCTGGGCGCCATCGTGCCCCTGGTCCACCTGTGGCATGGTGACAGCGACACCATCCTTCCCGCCCACATGGGCTACTACCTGGCTGCCTCCATACCGCGCAACCGTCTCGTAGTCGTGCGCGGGGGCGGCCACTTCATGGTGGTGGACCTGCTCGAGCAGGTGTTCGCCGCCATCTCCGGGTAGGCGGCTCTAGTCCGCCAAAAGCCGGCTGCTCCACCCAGCTATCCCTCCGCGACGTTTCACCTGGACCGGAGTCTGCCCTAGAATGGGCGTCGTTTACTGTGGCGTTTGCCGTCACCCAATCCCACCTGTTAGGCGCCAGCCAGAGGGAGCGTACCTATGAAGCCGTCGCACATGAACCTGCCCCCCGCCGAGTTCGTCCGCGTGCCGCATCAGCAACTAGAGGGATTCGTCGCCACGGCCGCCCGAACCGTCGGCCTGCCGCCGGACAAGGCCGATCTGCTCGGTCGCCTTCTGAGTGAGAATGACCTCCGGGGCGTGTTCAGCCACGGGACGACGCAGATCGCCACCTATGCCATCCTCATGCGCGACGGCAAGCTGAACAACAACCCCGACCTCAAGATCGTCCGTGAGACGCCCCAGACGGTCATGGTGGACGGCGACGGAGGCCTCGGCTACTTCCCGGCCTATCGCGCCGCGACCATTGCGGTCGAGAAGGCGGAGGCCACCGGCATGGCCATCGCCATGACCCGCAACCATGGGCACTTCGGGGCCGGCGGGATCTATGCCCGCCTGACCCTGGGCCACGACCTGCTCACCTTCGTCACCTCCGGCCACCAACTCAACCTCAAACCGGGCGACCCCATCAATCTCGCCGCGGGCGGCTCGCCCTTCACCTACTCCGCCCCGGCCGGAGAAGAGGACGACCTGGTGCTCGACTTCGGCACCATGCACGACCTCTACTTGGCAGACGCCCACCACGAAGAGTTGGAGCGCATCGTCCCCGGCCTGGCCATGCGCCACATCGGCATGGGCGCCATCTGCCAGACCTGGGCCGGGCTACTGGCCGGGATCCCCATCGACCCGGCCCGCGCTCGGCGCGAGTGGTCCGGCGGCAACCAGGGCTCGCTTCTTCTCACATTCAAGATCAGCCTGTTCGCTGAGCCGGCGCAGTTCAAGGCCGAGATGGACGAGTACGTGCGCCGCACTCGGCAGCTCAGACCGCTGCCCGCGTTCGACCAGGCCTACCTGCCTGGGGGCATCGAGGCCGCCCGCGAGCGTGAATACCGTGAGCTCGGCGTCCCCGTGGGCCCCGAGCACCGCGAGAGGCTGGAAGGCTTGGCGAAGGAACTGGGCATAGCGGCGCCCTGGTAGCGGCGCCGTCGCTCAAAGGCGTGGACCTGAGACAACAGGCATCCGGAGCGATGCGTAGGAGGTGTGCATGGCCGAATCGAGGCGATTACGAACCAGGCAGAGGATCCGCCGGCTACTGCTGCTCCTGTCGTTCATCCTTCTGCCCGTAACGCTGTACTACTTCTCTCCGGCGCTAGTGCTCGGGGCGGCGTCCGAGGGCATTGTCAACGGCAGCCTGATCACGTTCGCCCTCATGCTGCTAGGCGCGGTCTTTCTCGGCCGCCTCTGGTGCGGTTGGGCCTGCCCGGCCGGCGGCCTACAGGACTGCGCCACCCTGGTCCATGACCGGACTGCGCCGGGCGGACGCTGGAACTGGACCAAGTGGGTCGTCTGGGTGCCCTGGGCCGGCCTGATCGTCGTGTTGGCGGCCGGAGCCGGCGGCCTCCGCAGCGTGGACCCCTTCTACGGGCTGGAGGGCGGAGTCACCCTGGCCATCGCCGCCGACCCCCAGGGGCCGCCCTGGTACCTGATCTACTACGTCGTCGTGGCCTTGTTCCTTGGGATAGCCCTGGCCATCGGTCAACGGGCTGCCTGCCACTACGTGTGCTGGATGGCGCCATTCATGATCATCGGCTGCAAGGTCGGCAACGCCCTTCGCGTTCCCGCCCTCCGGCTGTCAGTCCGTCCTGACCGCTGCACCGGATGCGGCGCCTGCACTCGTCACTGCCCCATGGGTCTGGAGGTCAAGACCATGGTTCGCGCCGGCAGGATCGAGCACTCGGAGTGCATCCTGTGTCTCTCGTGCGTCGACGGCTGCCCCAGCCGGGCAATCACCGCCGGCGTCAGGCGGCCATCGCCTGCGGCCGCCCCAACCAAGAAGACCGGCGCCGCTAGTTGAGCATGCGCCTCTCGTCGCATCGCCGTGACTCTGTGACCCACCACTCTGGAGGCAATCAGTGAGCCGAACCTACACCTGGCACTTCCCTCTTCCCCGCACCCACACTGGCGTTCTCCAGGGCAACGGCGCCATGGGCGTCATGCTCTGGGGCGAGGGCAACGTACTTCGCCTCACCATCGGCCGGGCCGACTTCTGGGACCACCGCGGCGGCATGCCGTGGCGCGAAGGCATGTCATACCACGCCATCAGGAGTCTCCTGGAGGCCGGCGATGAGAAAGGCCTCCGCCATCTGTTCGAGCGCCTCGATCCCGCCCCTGGGGAGCCTAACCGGCCCTCCGTTCTTCCCCTCGGGCGTCTCGAACTGGTCCTCGCCGAGGGCATTTGCCTTACCGAGGCGTCCCTCGACGTCGAACTCGGCCGGGTACGTGTGGACGGCACCGGCCGCCGAGGACCCATCACAGTCGCCACACTGGACCTCTCCATGGTCGAGTCGCTGCTCCACCTCGACCTCCCCGATCCCGATGCCCTCGCGGCCATACGCCTCGTCCCTGCGTGGACGCACGTGGGCGCTCACCTGGAGGCCATCTCCTTCGCTCCGCCCCAGCAGTTCGCCGACGATCACCTGGTCGGTTGGGTGCAGGCCCGGCCCGCCGATCCACCGCTTTGCCTGGGGTACCGCCTCGCCGGATCCGATCTCTGGCTGGCGACTGCCTACGGCCCCGATGCCGATCGCGCTCGGGCCAACGTCCGCTCACTAGTCGACACCGCCGCCCACCTCGGCCCCACCGCCCTTAGAACCGCGACAGCCGCCTGGTGGAGCGCCTATTGGCGGGATGTGCCTGTCATCGAGCTCCCCGACGACCGGCTCGACTTCCTGTATCACTATGGCATGTACAAGTTCGCCGGCCTCACCAACCCCGCCGGTGTGCCCGCCACCCTTCAGGGGCCCTGGATCGAGGAATACCAGATGCCGCCCTGGTCCTCCGACTACCACTTCAACATCAACGTACAAATGTGTCACTGGCCCGCCTACCGAGGCAATCGTCTGTCGCACCTCCGGCCCATCTTCGACCTAGTCATGTCCTGGCAGGACCGGCTTCGCGAGAACGCGCGCATCTTCCTCGGCATCGACGATGGTCTCATGCTCCCCAATGCCGTGGACGACCGCGGCACTTGCATGGGCGGCTTCTGGACCGGCTCCGTCGACCACGGCTGCACCGCCTGGATGGCGGACATGATGTCTCAGTACTGGCGCTACACCGGTGACGAGGAGTTCCTGCGCGACACCGCCTACCCGTTCATGAAGGGAGCGATGCGCGTCTACGAGGAGATGATCGAGGAGCAAGACGGCGTCCTAGCCCTGCCGGTTGGCGTATCACCGGAGTTCGGCAGCGCCGGAATGAGCGCCTGGGGCAAGAACGCCAGCTTCCAGTTGGCCTGCATCCACCGCCTCGGCCAGGACCTCCTGGAAGCTTCGGCTGCCCTGGGCGAGGAGCCTCGGCCCATCTGGATTCGCATGGCGCGCGATCTGCCCCGTGCCAGCCTCTATGGGGATTCGGGCCGGGAGCAAATCGCCCTGTGGGACGGCCTTCCCTTGCCCGAGAGCCATCGCCACCACTCCCACCTGGCCGGCATCTACCCGTTCGACACCCTTGACCTAGACGACCCCTACTGGCGAGGTGTAGTCGAACGCAGCCTGGCCACCTGGATCCGCGAGGGGATGGGCATGTGGTCCGGCTGGGCCATGCCCTGGGCCGCCATCCTGCATAGCCGCCTAGGCAACGCCGACATGGCCGTGATGGCCCTGCACATCTGGGAGAGCGTCTTCACCAACGAGGGGTACGGCACCCTTCACGACCCAGCCTGGCCCGGCTTCACCCTCATCGGCAGTCGCGCCACCGCCTCCAAGGAGGTGCGGGGCGAGATCATGCAGATGGACGCCGGCATGGGCGTCACCGCCGCGATCATGGAACTCCTGCTCCACACCCGCGCCGGCATCAATCACCTCTTCGCCGGGGCCCCGGCGAGATGGCACACGGTCTCCTTCAGTGGTATGCGAACCGATGGCGGCTTCCTGGTCGGCGCCGCGCGCCTCGGTGGTCAGGTGACCGAGGTAACCGTCCACTCGGAGCGCGGCGGCCGCTTCCGGCTCGCGAGCCCGTGGACCATCGGGGCCGTTGTCTCTCGAGCCGACAGCGTAGGCTCGGCCGTCGCCGGCGCCGTGCTGGACGTGGACATGGCGCCCGGTGAAACGGTGGTCATTCGCCCGGCCGGCTAGGGGGTCCCTGGACCAGCGACCAGGCCGGCCTCTCCTGCGGAAAGCGACCCACCCGTCGCGCAAGGAGTTCGTTCATGGGCGCTCACAGCGAGTACCGCTACAACCAGCTCACCTGGGAAGAGATGAATGACGCCATCGCCATGCAGAAGGTGGTCATTCTGCCTACCGGTTCCACCGAGCAGCACGCCCCCCACATGCCCCTTGACGTCGACTCCTTCCTCACCGAGGCCGTGTGTCTCGAGGTTGGCCGGCGCGCCCCGGACCGGGTATTGGTGCTGCCCATTGTCTCCTACGGCCTGAATCGCCACCACATCGACTTCCCGGGCACCATACACATCGAGCCCGACGTCTTCATCGCCTTCTGCCTCAACATCACCAAGAGCGTCGCCTACCACGGCTTCCAGAAGATCCTCGTAGTCAATGGCCACGGCTCCAACTCCACCCTGGTGGACCTGGTCGCCCGCAAGACCACCCTCGAGACGCACTCCCTTTGTGCTGCCCTCAACTACTTCTCGCTGGCCATGGACGCCTTCCGCGAGATCCAAGAGACGCCCGTTGTCGCCCACGCAGACGAGTTCGAGACCTCTCTCTACCTTCACCTTGCACCCGAGCGCGTGCGAATGGAGCGGGCGGTCGCCGGCGACGATGTCGTGGGCAAGTACCTTAGCTCGGA
Organism: Anaerolineae bacterium; assembly: GCA_040768685.1. Classification (GTDB taxonomy): domain Bacteria; phylum Chloroflexota; class Anaerolineae; order DRVO01; family DRVO01; genus Ch71. The sequence goes on along the minus strand of JAXGMM010000001.1, from coordinate 680,555 downwards.
CAGCACCACGCCCTACGTTCGCTTCTCCGACTACTGGGGCCGCTGGACCAACAGGGGAGTCCACGGCGACCCTACCGCGGCTACGGCCGAGAAGGGCCAGATCATCTTCGAGGCGGCCGTCAGTCGCATGATCGAGTTGGTGGACGAGTGGCGTGCCTGGCCCGTGGCGGAGCGCTCCGATCAGCACACCGGGCCGGTACAGTCCGACATCCGCTGGTAACCATCATCTAAGGAGCGGCTTCCGTGAAGATCACCGACATCTGCGCCTACGGCCTCCGGGGCAGCACGCCCGAGGGTGGCTGGACCGTCGAGCCGCGCCCGGAGGACTGTCTGCACACCCTCGTCCTCGTCCACACAGATGAGGGTCTCACCGGCATCGGCAGCGTCTTCAGCAACGACGGATTGGTCCGCGCCGCGCTGGACGTGCTCGAGCCGCTCTACCGCGGCGAGAATGCCCTGGAGCCGGAGCGGGTGAGCGAGAAGCTGCACCAGAACACCTTCTGGCTCGGCCGCGGCGGCTCCCTCACCCATGCCGTCAGCGGTATCGACATTGCCCTCTGGGACATCCTGGGCAAGGCAACGGGCCAGCCGGTGGGCCGGTTACTGGGCGGACGCTACCGCGATCGCGTGCGGCCCTACGCCTCCATACTGATGCAGCAACCCCAGCCGCTGGCGGACCATCTTGCCGCCCTGCGCGGGCAAGGATGGAACGCCTTCAAGATCGGCTGGGGTCCCTTCGGCCGCGTCAGCGCCGCGCTGGACGAGGCCATCGTCGCCGCTGCCCGACAGGCGGTGGGCGACGACTCCTTGCTCATGGTCGATGCCGGCGGCAGCGATGCATTCTGGCGCAACGGCTACAAGTGGGCCCTGCGCACTGCCCAAATGCTCGCCGGCTACGGCGTCTACTGGTTCGAGGAGGCTCTCCGCCCCGACGACCTGGAGGACTACGTCCAACTGCGCCGCAACGCCCCCCTGCCCATCAGCGGCGGCGAGGTGCTCACCCGGCGGCAGGCCTTCCGACCGTGGCTGGAGACGGGGGCGCTGGATATCGTTCAGCCGGACGTCACCAAGGTGGGCGGCATCAGCGAGGGGCGGCGCATCGCCTGGATGGCCGAGGAGCATGGCGTCCGCTTTATCCCGCACGGTTGGAACACCGCCGTGGGCCTGGCCGCCGATCTGCAGCTGGCGTCGGCCTTCTCCGGCACCGACCTGGTAGAGTACCTGTCGGGCTCTCCCTACATCGATGAGATCGTCGAGGGGGGCTGGCAACTGGACGGCGAGGGCATGCTGGCCATTCCGGAGCGACCCGGCCTGGGCTTGGAGCTCGACTGGGACAGAGTGTCCCACTACGCTGGGGAGCGGGTCAGACCGGCATAGGCAGAAGCATCTACCTCCGGACGGCTACGCCCCAAGGCGACGCCTCTGGCACGGTCTACGGATGAAGATGGGCACCCAGGTCAAAGCCCTCGGCGAACGGATTAACGTAGCGCACCCCCTCGATGGATGCGCCGGGATTGCAGTCTTCACTCAGGATCACCGCGACCTGATTCAGCTTGGCCGCGGCCCAGACCTGGGCGTCCCAGTAGCTCAAGCGATGGTCACGGACACCGCGGGCCGCCTCGAGCGCGGTGGCGGGCGTCACACTCAGCGTCGGCCATGAAGAGACATACGCGAGCATCCGCTCGTAGGCCTCAGCAACCGTCAGCGGTGCCGCGATTCTCCTGGTCACCGCAACGAAGAACTCACCCAGCATCTGACTGCTGATGACACCCGCGCGGCGTGCCTCCAGCTGGTCCAGCACGTCCAGAGTGCGAACCTGCTTCTCAGGCTCGGACCGATCGTAGGCGTACACGAGCACGTTGGTGTCGACGAGGGCTCTACCGTTCATGTAGGTCTTCGCGAGTCCAGGTTCTGCCACCATCTACCGGACCCTTAGCGATAAGCCCCCGGATGTAGTCCCGCTCTTTCGGCCACGCCCCTCGGTCGTAGAACTCCGCTGCCGGCTCGTCTAGGTAGCGGTCCAGCGCCACACGTATCAGTTCAGCCTCAGAAGACCGCAGGATGCCGGCCCGATGCTTCAGCCTAGCCTCCTGCTCCTGCCCGATGTAAACCTGCTTCCTGACCATTGACACCACAATCCCACCTTCTCTATCGATCTATACATTACATTATACATCATCCAGGTCGGCACGTGCAGCTTCGGGGATTCACCTCATCGCGCCAGAGCCCGCGGCGTGTCCCCGTCCAGCGTCTCCGCCGAACGGATCAGCAGCGACCGATCGGCCAGCGGTAGATCCACACGCACGCCGCCGCGCCGATGCGACTCCCGCATCGCGATGGCGATCTCCAGTACGGCTAGCCCGTCGGACCCGGAGCACCTGGGCTCACGCTCCGTCCCGATGCAGTTCACGATGTCGATCACTGCTCGCACGCCGGGGCTTTGCAGCCGGTCAGGCCGCGGAAAGACCCGGCGCACTATCTCTCGTCGCCCTGCCGTAGCATCGGTCTGCCACCACTCGAAGTCGCGCCCGTTCGCCACCGAGCGGATACGACCCCGCTCGCCGATGACCTCAAACTCCCAGGCGGCCCCGCCGGTGGGCATCATGCGCGCGAAGGCTCGCACCCCGTTGTCGAATGCCAGATAGCCGTTGCCCTGGAGGTCGTCGTCAGCAGACGCCTTATCATCGCTTTCCATCTCGCCGAATACCCAGACGGCCTCGCCGCCGGCCAGATAGCGCACCAGGTCCAGCAGGTGGCTGCCGTTGTGGGAGATACCCGCCTGGCCGTAGCCGGTCACCTGCTGAACCGCGCCCAATTCGCCCGCGTCGATGAGGGCACGCGTCTGGTTCCAGTGGCCGTCCCAGTGGCGGCTGCAGTTGATGGCCAGCTTGACTCCACGGTGCCGGCAGGCCGACACCATCTCGTCCGCCTCCGCCAGGCTGAAGGAGATCGGCTTCTCCGCCCATATGGCCTTCACCCCAGCGGCCGCGCAGTCCTTCACGATAGCCGGCCGCGGCCGTGCCGAGGTGCAAACGCTCACCATGTCTGGCCTCTCCCGCTCCAGCATCTCGCGGTAGTCGGCGTACAGCCGCTCCACACCCCAGCGGGCACGGAAGGCGGCCCTTTGCTCCTCGTACGGATCGGCGCCGGCCACCACCTCCACTCCCGGCGCCTCCCGGTAGCAGGCCATGTGGGAGTACGGCAGCATTACGCCTGAACCTGGTCGAATCTCGTCGTCGATGGTGGAGGCGATCCTCCCCAGGCCGATGATGGCGACACGGCATTCGCTATGTGACATCGTCTGCCCTCCACCCACTCGTGCAGTGCGCCGGGCTCAGTCGTGGGTCGACTTGCGGCCCTGCCTTAGCTTCAGGACAGCCACGACGTAGGCGACAAACGCCAGGCCCGAGAAGAACCCGGCCCCAAAGTCCGAAGCATTGCCCAGCCACCCAGCGCGGCCGATCACAATCGACAGTACCGTGCATGCGAGCGCCGCGCTTACCGCTGTGTTCCCTTCCGATAGTCGCTTCCGGATCATGTCGCCGCACCTCGCGCTTCATACGTGATCACTCCCCGACACACGGTCAGGATCGCCCGCAAGCGGCGCCGTCCTCGGAGCGGTTTCGCCGCCACGTCGAAGTACTCGAACTCGCCCTCGGTCAGGTCCATGACCGTTACGTCGGCCGGCCCGCCCACCGTAAGCGTACCCAGGTCGGGCCGGCGAAGCACCGCTGCCGAGTTCGCAGTGGACCACCGCACCACCTCCTCCAGCGTCGCTCCCAGAGCCATCATCTTGGCCATGCAGTCGGGCATGTTCACATCCGGCATGGCTACGCTTCCCTGGTGCAGATCAGTGGAGATGGTGTCCGGCCGAAAGCCCAGGTCGAAGGCCGGCCGCGCCACCTCCCAGGAGAAGCTGCCCGCACCGTGGCCCACGTCGAACCGGACACCCCTCTCGCGCGCCGCCAGAGCGCCCGACCGCACGGCCGTATTCCCGTCCCTCAGGAGCCCACCGTGGAAGCCCTTGTACATGTGGGTGGAGATGTCGCCCGGCCGCAACAGCGGGAACACCTGTTCCACGCTGGGCGGCGGGTAGTACATGTCCACCATGAGCGGCAGCCCGGTGACGTCGGCCACGTCTCGCGCCAGGTACACCGGGAAGATCGACTGGTCGCCCACGCCCATCTTGTTGGCGCGCACCTTGATGCCGCCGATCAAGTCGCGGTTTGCCTCCACGCACTCTACCGCCTTCTCCACATCGACCAGTTCCAGGTTCCGGCACTCCAGGTCGGTGGCCAGGCCAATGCTGCTCACGTGGAGGAACGGCAACACCCGAGTCTTGGAACGCTCGATGACGAAGTGGCGCAACCCGGCGAACGTGTTCGCCCCTGCCGACCCGGCATCCACCACGGTCGTCACTCCGGTGCGGCCGCAGACCGCATCGGGCTCGATGCCCAGGTAGGTTGCGCCGTAGTACAGGTGGGCGTGCAGGTCGATAAGGCCGGGCGTCACCAGACGGCCGGTGGCGTCCACCACCCTCGCGCCCCGCCCCGCCGGAATCCTATTCTCCACGGCGGCGATCTTGCCGCCGGCGACGGCTACATCGAGGATGCCGTCGATGCCGCCGGCCGGGTCCAGCACCCTGCCACCCTTGATGATCAGATCGTAACCATCGTCTGCGGGCTTCATGCTCTCTCCTTAGTCCGCCGCTGCTGATGTCGCCCTCGATTCTAGCCCTCCCGCGCGCCTCCGCCTAGGCCGCTGCCGCGTCCGGTTGTTGACATAGCTCGCCGTCCGTTGGTATCGTCAGAGGCTGCAAGATGGAGTGTGTCGCTCCGTTGGCTTTCTCGCGTTGAGGCTTAAAGGGTGATGAACAACCGCACTAAGTACGCTGCTGTCGGTCTGCTGGCCGTGGTCGCCGTTGCCGTACTCGTGTTCAGCAGCACGGCCTCCAGCGCTCGATACTTCATGACCATCGATGAACTGCGCCGCATGGGGCCCGAGGCGTCCACCCGCAGCGTCACCGTTTCCGGGGCCGTGTTGGGCAGCACCATCGTCTACGACGCCTCCATCCCGGAGGTGCGCTTCACCATCGCCCAGGTGCCCGGCGATCCGAAGGAAGTGGCCGCCGCTGGCGGGCTCTCCGCCGTTCTGGACGCCGCCATCGCCGATCCCTCTCGGCCTCAGCTCGAGGTGGTGTTCCGTGACGTGAAGCCCGACTCCTTGGCCCACCGCACTCAGGCCATCGTGCGCGGCCGGCTCGGCGAGGACGGCGTCTTCATCGCCGACGAGGTGCTTCTGCGCTGCCCGACCCGCTATCAGGAAGACGTCCCCGAGCAGAGCAATAGCCTATGATCGCCGCCCAAGTCGGCTGGCTCGCCGGCCTCCTGGCGCTCGCGGCCACGCTCTACTCCGCCGTGGCGCTTGGTCGCGGCGCGTCGCGACGCGATCCCCTCTGGCTGAGCAGCGGCCGCAACGGACTCGCGGCCGCCACTGCCCTCCTCGGGCTGGGCCTAGTCCTTCTGACTTACTGCTTCCTGACCAACCAGTTCCAGGTGTCCTACGTGGCGTCCCACTCCAGCCGCGAGTTGCCCCTCTACCTCAAGCTCACCGCCCTCTGGGCGGGGCAGGAGGGGTCTCTCCTCGTCTGGTCGTTCCTGCAGGCCCTGTTCGCCCTCCTGGTGGTGCGATCGCTTGGCCGGGACAGTAGTCCGTTGGCTGCCTGGGCCGGCGTCTGCCTCAGCGCGATTGCCTCTTTCTTCATCGCCATCACCCTATTCCGCTCGAATCCATTCGCCCTCTCCGCCCTCATACCCGCCAACGGCGCCGGCATGAGCCCGCTGCTCCGCCACCCGGGGATGATCTTCCATCCGCCGGCGCTGTACGTGGGCTACGTGGCCTTGGCCGTGCCCTTCGCCCTTGCCCTCTCCGCGCTGATCACCGGCCGATTCGCCCAGTGGCCCCAAGCGGCCCGGCGCTGGCTCTTGGTCGCTTGGTTGTTCCTCGGCCTGGGGATCTTCCTCGGGGCCCGCTGGGCCTATGACGTGCTCGGCTGGGGCGGCTACTGGGGTTGGGATCCGGTGGAGAACGCCGCCCTGATGCCCTGGCTGGTGTCCACCGCCTTGCTTCACAGCCTGGCCATCCAGCAGGAGCGCGGCGCGTTTCGAGGCTGGAACCTGATCCTGGCCGTCATCAGCTTCCTCTTCGTTCTCTTCGGCACGTTCGCCACCCGCAGCGGCCTCATCGAGTCAGTGCACGCCTTCGCCCGCTCCAGCCTCGGCTACTACTTCCTGGGCTTCATGGTGGTGGTGGTCGTCGTGTCGCTGTACCTCGGCCGGCGCTATCGGGCCCAGCTGCGTTCGGCCGCGAGCGGCTCGTCCTCGTCGCTGCTTTCCCGCGAAGGGATGTTCTTTCTGACGCTGGTGGTCCTCTCCGCCATCACCCTGTCGGTGCTCGTGGGCAGCACCCTTCCCACCATCACCGAGGCGCTGGGCGGCAACCCGATGGAAGCCGGGCCGGAGTGGTTTGACCGCGTAACCGGGCCGCAGTTCGCCGTGCTGGTCTTCCTGATGGGTGTCTGCCCCCTGGCGGGGTACTCCGCCGACGCTGTCCGCCGGCTCGGCCGCCGCCTGGTGATTCCGCTCGCCGGCGCCGCGATCGTCCTGGTCGCGTCGGCGCTTCTCGGTTTCCTCGGCGTCGGGTCGCTGATAGGCTTTGCGCTGGTGGGCCTGGCAGCAACGACGACGCTGGCGGAGTTCTGGCACGTCATAGCCCGCCGGCCCGCCGGCGAGTCTCCCCTGGGAGCCATAGCCCGCGGCCTGGCGCGCAACCGGCGTCGCTACGGCGGCTACCTGGTCCATCTCGGCATCATCCTCATGGCCGTCGGCGTGATCGGCACCCGGATGCACTCGACCGAGGGCCGGCTCTCGCTACGGGTGGGCGAGCCGAGGACGTTCGGCGACTACACCTTCGTCTACGAGTCGGCCGGTCAAGAGCAGCGGGTGGACCACTGGGCCATCATCGCCGCCTTCGATGTCTACCGGAACGGCGCCTATCTGACGACGCTCCAGCCGCAACTCCACGAATACCAGGCGGCAGATCAGACCGTGAACATCCCTGCCCTCAAGGTCGGAGTGGAGGAAGACCTGTACCTGGTGCTGGGCGGCGTGTCCAACGACGGCTCCAGCGCCACGGTCCGCGTTGTGATCGACCCGCTGATCAACTTCCTCTGGTTGGGCGGCCTGGTGTTTATCGCCGGAGGTGTGGTGAGCTTGTGGCCGGCATCCGCGCCGGCGGTGGGCCTGGCCGAGCGGCGGCGGGCGCTCACCACCTGGGCAACGCTGCTTCTTGGCGTAGCCGCCTTCGCGGTGGCGGCCTACGCCATGTGGGGCGGCGACAAAGGCGAGATCGGCCGCGCCGTCGGCCGCCCGCTGGTGGGAGAACCGGCTCCCGGCTTCTTCGTGACCGGCACGGACGGAACCCGCCTCAGTCTCGACGTCCTTAAGGGGCGGGTCGCGGTCGTCAACTTCTGGGCCAGTTGGTGCCGGCCGTGTGAAGAGGAGCTGCCGGCGCTCCAGGCGGCCTGGGAGGAGTACGCTCCGCAAGGCGTGGGCTTTGTCGGCCTCGCCTACCAGGAGAAGGCAGAGTCCGTCTCCGCCACCGTCCGGCGCTTCGGAATAACCTTCCCGATGGCGCTGGACCACGGCGAGGCCATCGCCGCCTCCTACGGCATCACCGGCATCCCGGAGACGTTCGTGCTTGATCGCGAGGGTCGGGTGGCCTATGTGCACATCGGGCCGGTGACCGAGGAGCAGTTGTCGAGCGAACTGGACACACTCCTGGCTCAGGCGGTGACGCCATGACCGGGCCGGCGCTGCTGATCGGTCTGGCTCTGGCCCTCGCGGTGGTGGCGTACGTCCTCCGGCCGTTCCGCGCCGTTCGCCGGGAAGACTGGAGTCGCAGCATCGAGCGCTGGGTCGTGGAAGCGCGGGCCTCGCAGCCGGCCCCTTCCCCTGTCGGAGCCGCAGCGTCTGCCCCGTCGGAGCCGGCGCGCTTCTGCCGCGAATGCGGACGCGCCTTAACGCCGGACAGCCGCTTCTGCTCGCACTGCGGCACGCCCGTGGAGGGGCAGCGCCGATGACCCACCCACTCGTCCTCCTTCTGACGCTGCCGCTGCTGCTCCTCAGCCCCGGCTGGGCATTCGGCGATCCCGCCCTCCCGCAAGAGGCCGGCGCCGTTCCGGAGACGATCACCACCGATCAGTGGCACTTCTTCTTGGTGCCCATGGGCAATGCCGTCCGCGTCGCCGAGTACCACGTCCTCAGCAACGCCGCCACGCAAGCCTACACCGGCGTGACGACCGCCTCCGGGCAGCGCACCGTCGGCTTCCGGCTGCCCGCCGGGGCGACCAACCTGCAGTTCGACGGCCCCGGCCTAGGTGAGCGGTTCGTGGAGGAAGAGGGCGGCTTCGCCCTCACCGAGCCGATACCAGTGGGGAAGGCAACCGTCACCGTCAACTTCTCCTACGACCTCGCCGGGGGCGCGGGCCTCTCGCTGACGCGAGAAAGCGAGACGGCAGTAACCAACGTGGTGGCGATCATATCTTCCACCACTCTGGGGCTGGAGAGCCCTCAGCTTCGGCTCCAGGGCACCATGGAGACCGATATGGGCGTGGCCTCCTACTACGTCGGGTCCGCCCTTCAGCCCGGTGAGACGCTCTCCTTCACCGTAGTGCCCGCCCAGGTGATGCCTGCCGTCGTACCCACCGCCGCTCCGTCGGCCGGCGCCGCTCCGGCCGGGTCCGGCGCCGGGGACTGGGCGCTGGCCGGGCTGGCCTTGGCCGGCGCCGCCGTCTTCGCCTATTCCCAGTGGCGGCCCGGCGCCGCCCGGCCGATGCCCGAGTCCGTCCGCCCGATGGTGGACGAGATCGCGACCCTCGACCAGGCATACGAGATCGGCGCCGTCGCGGCCGAGAGTTATGTTGACCAAAGAGCCGCCCTTGTGGCCCGCGTGCGTTCGCGGCTAGAGCGCGCCCCCAACCGATGAGCCAGCCGTCCGCGGTGCAGGTCCGGCGCCTCACCAAGGCTTTCGGAGCCCGCAAGGTGCTGGCCGGGCTCGACCTTGACCTCCCAGCGGGGCAGTTGACCGCCCTGCTGGGGCCCAACGGCGCCGGCAAGACCACTCTTCTGCGCATCCTCGCAACCCTGGCCAGGCCCACCGGCGGCAGCATCAGGCTGCTGGGTCTCGACGCCGCCCGCGAGGCGCACCTGGTGCGGCGCCGCATCAGCCTGCTTTCCCACCGCACCCTCCTCTACGACGACCTGACGGCGCGGCAGAACCTGGATTTCTACGCCCGCATGTACGACGTGAAGGACGCCGAGCATCGCATCGGTCATCTTCTCGAGCAGGTCGGCCTGTCGCATCGCGCTGAAGACCTGGTGCGCACCTTCTCCCGGGGGATGCAGCAGCGCTTGGCCCTGGCCCGCGCCCTCCTGCATCGGCCCGAGCTTCTGCTCCTGGACGAGCCATACTCCGGGCTGGACCCGGTGGCCGCCGACAACCTTAACCGGCTGTTGGCCGAGATGCAGGAGCACGGCTGCACCGTCCTCCTCACCACGCACGACCTCAACCAGGGACTGGCGCTGGCCGGTCGGGTCCTGGTGCTGGCCCGCGGGAAGCTGGTGTACGACGCTCCCGTCGCCGAGTCGCCCGAGACCTTCGGCACGACCTACCGGCGCCTCACCGCCTAGGGAGACGGTCATGGGCTTCGCCGCCAAGGTGTGGGCTATAGTCCGCAAGGACCTGGCCGCCGAGTTGCACACACGCGAGATAGTCAGCGCCATGCTGGTGTTCGCCGTCCTGGCCCTGCTGGTGTTCAGCTTCGCCCTCGACCTTCAGGGACGCACGGCCGTGGCCGCGACGCCTGGCGTCCTCTGGGCCACCGTCACCTTTGCGGGCACACTGGGCCTTAGCCGTTCCATGGCCCGCGAGCAGAGCAGCGGCTGCCTTGACGGCCTGCTGTTAGCGCCGGTGGACAGCAGTGCCGTCTTCTTCGGCAAGGCCCTGGGCAACCTCATCTTCATCGGCATCGTCGAGTTAGCCCTGGCGCCCCTCGCCGTGGTGCTCTTCGACGCCCCATTGCTCAAGCCGGGGGTGCTGCTGGTGCTGGTCCTGGGCACCATCGGCTATGCTGCCGCCGGCACCCTGCTGGCAGCCATGGCCGTCAACACCCGGGCCCGAGAGGTTCTCTTGCCGGTGCTGCTGCTCCCGTTGGTGGTGCCGGCCCTTATCGCCGCCGTGAAGGCCACTGCCTGGCTCATGGACGGCGGCACTCTGGGGGAGGTAAGCGGATGGGTGAACCTGCTCATTGTCTACGATCTGCTCATGGTGGCCCTGTCGATGCTGACGTTCGAGTACGCGGTGAGCGAATGAACGGCGGGCCGCGCGATCGCTGGGGCCTGGCGCTCATCGTGGCGTCCGCCGCCCTGCTGCCCCTGGCCGTGCTCATGGCATTCTTCTACGCCCCGCGCGAGCTGACTATGGGCGACATCCAGCGCATCTTCTACTTCCACGTGCCTGCGGCGTGGGTGGGCTTCTTCGGCTTCTTCGTCACCTTCTTGGCCGGCATCGCCTACCTGGTCCGCGGGGAGCGCCGCTGGGACATCGTGGCAGCCTCGTCGGCTGAGGTGGGCCTCACCTTCGTCACCGCCGCCGTGATCACCGGCTCGCTTTGGGCCCGGCCCGTCTGGGGCACGTACTGGACCTGGGAGCCACGGCTCACCATCACCGCCGTGCAGCTGCTCATGTACGTGGCCTACGTCATGCTCCGCTCCGCCGCCGACAACCCGGCCCAGACGGCCCGCTTCGCCGCCGTCTACGGCATCGCGGCCTTCGTCACCGTGCCTCTGTCATGGTTCGCCATTCGCTGGTGGCGCACCATCCACCCCGATGTCCTCACCGGCGGCGAGGGCTCCGGCCTGGAACCGCGTATGGTGCAGACGCTCATGTTCTGCCTAGCTGCTTTCACCGTCTTCTACTTCGCCATCCTGCGCCAGCGCATCCGGCTGGAGGCGTCGCGCGATCGACTCGCCGTGCTGCGCGAGGCGCAGGATCTGGACCTCGGTTAGGGGGTGTCTATGTCGCCGTACCTCGTGGTTGCCTACATCGTCTTCTGGGCTCTGCCGCTGCTGCTCCTCTACTCCATCTGGGCTCGGCAGAGACAGGTCGAGCGCCGACTCGACGATCTGGCGCAGCGGCTTCACACCGAGACCGCGGACCGGGCGTAGGGGCGCCGCCCCGAGCGACCGGCTCTTGATCGCGGCCACGTCGCCGCGTACGATGGCGGCGTTTCCACTCACTGCGGAGGAGGTCCAATGGTGCACGAGCACATGATCGCTCCGGGAAGCGTCGTCAGCCTGGCCGATCACGACCCAGACTTCGACGGCGGCCTGAGCAAGAAGGCCGGGGCCCGTAAGTTCGCCAAGCTGCGGGGGAATCTCCGCGAGCTGCAGGAACTCATGTACGCCGAAGACAAGCATGCCCTCCTGCTCGTCTTCCAGGCCATCGACACCGGCGGCAAGGACGGCACCATCCGCGCCGTCATGGCGGGCGTTGACCCGCAGGGCTGCACCGTCACCTCTTTCAAGGCGCCCACCACTGAGGAATTGGCTCACGACTTCCTCTGGCGCATCAACCGGGCCCTACCTCGGCGCCGGATGATCGGCATCTTCAATCGCTCCCACTACGAAGACGTTCTGGTGGTGCGCGTGCACAACCTCGTCCCGCCCGAGGTCTGGGAGCCTCGTTACGAGCAGATCAACCAGTTCGAGCGCCGCCTGACCGAGAGCGGCACCACCATCCTGAAGTTCCTTCTCCACATCTCCAAGGATGAGCAGAAGGCGCGCCTGCAGGAACGCCTCGACCACCCCGAGAAGTGGTGGAAGTTCTCCAAGGCGGACCTGAAGGAGCGCGAACGCTGGGACGACTACGTCGAGGCCTACGAGGCTATGCTCACCCGCACGAGCACCCCCTGGGCCCCGTGGTACGTCATACCGGCGAACCGCAAATGGTACAGGAATATGGCGGTGGCCCGGGTCCTGGTCGACACCCTGCGCGGCTTCGACATGGCTTACCCCAAGCCCGAGGAGGACTTCTCCGGCATCACCGTCCCCGACTAGGCAACGCTCGCATCCGCTCAGGGGCTGAGGCTTGGCCCGGCGCGCGGGGTCGTGTTTTGCCAACGCGATCGTGTCGGTCTACATTATCTGCTGTGGCCGCCACCCGGACGTGGCGGTCGCCGCATCTATCTCCCTGGTGGCGACTGGGTGTTCGCGCCCAGAAACGAAGCCGGAATCCCCCCGCCTGCAAGACGCCCTGCCCGATCAGTGCGCCTTGCCGGCGATCAGGCTCTCGACTGACCGAACCTAGGAGCTGATCCCGGCGGTGCTGCCGGCATCCTGTTCAACCGCCGGCCCGGTCGCTCCCGGGCGTTGCACTGGTCTTCACCGAGGACATTCCATGACGTTGAACCAAGTGAAGCGCTTCCTCATCGGAAGGCCCTTTCCCCTTTCCGCTGAGAGACACGAGCGCCTCGACAACATACGCGGCCTGGCGGTGTTCGCTTCCGACACCATCTCCTCCAACGCCTATGCCACCGAAGCGATCATGGGCATCCTCATCGTCCTCGGAAGCGGCGCCCTGAGCCTCGCTTGGCCCATCGCGATCGCCATTGCCACGCTGGTCGCCATCGTCGTCTTCAGCTACATCCAGACCATCATGCACTACCCTCGCGGCGGGGGCGCCTACTTCGTCGCCAAGGACAACCTCGGCGTCCTCCCCTCACTCGTCGCCGCCGGGGCCATCCTCACCGACTACGTCATGACGGTCGCCGTCTCCACCTCAGCCGGCGTCAGGGCCGTAACTTCGGCCTTCCCGGAACTGTTCGAGTACCGCCTTGTGGTCGCCGTCGCCGTGGTCGCTCTCATCACATGGATCAACCTACGCGGCCTGCGCGAGAGCGGCACCGTCTTTGCGTTCCCGACCTACGCCTTCGCCTTTGGGGTGCTGCTGGTCGTCGGGATAGGGATGGCGCGCCTCCAGGGCTGGTTCGGCGCCCCTCCCCTGGAACTGCACCAGGAAGTGGTTGCCCCCAAGGTCAGTCTCAGCGGCATGGCCTTCATATGGCTCCTCCTGCGATCCTTTGCCGCCGGCTGCACGGCCCTAACGGGCATCGAGGCGGTGGCTGACGGCGTGCAAGCCTTCCGTCCGCCGGAGCCAAAGAACGCCGTCCGCGTGATGGTCGCCATGAGCATCATCGCCATGACGCTGTTCCTCGGCATAGCCTACCTGGCCACGCACATGCGCATCGTCCCGCAAGAGGCCAACAGCGTCCTCTCCCAGATGACCGAACTCATCGCCGGCAAGGGGTTCCTCTACTACTGGGTACAGGTGTTCACCGCCCTCATCCTCTTCCTGGCCGCCAACACCGCCTACCAGGACTTCCCCCGGCTGGCCGCCTTCCTGGCCCGAGACGGCTTCCTGCCCCGCTGGCTGCAGAACCGGGGCGATCGCCTCGTCTTCAGCTCGGGCATAGTGACGCTGGCGGTGCTCGCTTCCCTGATCGTCATAGTCTTCCGCGCCGACGAGATCGCCATGCTTCCGCTCTATGCCTTGGGCGTGATGGCCAGCTTCACCCTCTCGCAGGCAGGAATGTTCCGGTTGATGGGCAAGGTCGGGCGCATGAAGCCCGGTGAGGAGGTCGCTACCACCTCCACCTCGGTTCACTACGAGCCCGGCTGGCAGTGGAAGCGCGCGGTGAACGCCGTCGGCAGCGTCGTCACCTTCGTCGTTCTTATCGTCCTTGTGGCGACCAAGTTCTCCGAGGGCGCCTGGATCGTGGTGATGGCTGTGCCGGCCATGGTGATGCTGTTCCGGCGCATCAACCGCCACTACCGGGACGTCGCCTCGAGACTAACTACCCTCGGCGTGGACGAGACCAACCTGACCGAAGTGGCGGACGTGGTCATCATTCCCATCGCCGGCATCCACCGCGGGACGTTGCGCGCCCTCAAGTACGCCCACCGGCTGACCGACGACATCCGCGTAATCAACATCTGCCAGACGCCCGAGGGGCAGCAGCACATTCTGGAGCGCTGGCGTCGCTTCCCGGAGCTGACCGACGCGGCGAAGCTCATCTTCATCCACTACCAGTACCGCGACATCCTTGATCCGCTGATCCGCTACATCGAGCACGTGCACATGGTGGAGTTCCCCAACAAGATCACCACCGTGGTGGTGCCGGAGTTCATCGCTCGCTCGATGGCGGAGCAGTTCCTGCACAACCAGACGGCCAACTTGCTGCGCCGGCGGCTGCTCGCCTTCCCCGATGTCGTTATCATCCAGGTCCCGTACCACATTTAGATGCGGCTGTCGCGGCGCTCACTGCGCCCCGCCTGGGCCCAGGCGCGCGCCCAGCCCCGCCCTTTCGCGTCACCCTGAACGCAGTGAAGGGTCTCGTGAGATGCTTCACCGCGGTCACGGCGGCGCCGTGACCTTGTTCAGCATGACGCACGGCACGCGGCTCGACGGACGGCGCTCGGCGCGATCACCAGCGCTCGCCGTGCGATGCCGCTTAGCGCCGCCCCGCCCTTGGGGCATAATGAGAGCGTTGCTTTCGCGAGGAGTTGGTCGATGTCACACGAGAGGGAGAGTTATATGCTCGTCACCACCACGAACACACTGGAAGGCAAGTCCGTGGTCCAGTACTTCGGCCTGGTCAGCGGAGAGGCCATACTGGGCGCCAACGTATTCCGCGACTTGCTCGCCGGATTGCGAGACATCGTCGGCGGGCGGTCGGCGGAGTACGAAGAGGAACTGCGCAAGGCCAAGGACATCGCCATCGCTGAGATGTCGCAGCAGGCCCGCGCCCTGGGCGCCAACGCCGTGATCGCCGTGGACCTGGACTACGAGAGCATCAACCCGGGCGGGAGTGGCGGCATGCTCATGGTGAGTGCCTGCGGCACCGCCGTCCGCTACGCCGAGTTGTAGCCGTCCACCTCGACACGCTGTCGCCCGAGGAGCAGAGGGACAAGCGCTCTCTGCTCCTCGGCGCCTGCCTGATCCCGGCCCCCATTCCTTACTCGAGGTAGTAGCTCATGCCCAACTCCGGTAACCAGGCGCGCGCCGTCCTCTGGGACATGGACGGCACCCTCATCGACTCCGCCGAGTACCACTGGCTCGCCTGGCAAGAGACCATGCGCCACGAGCGCCACCCCATCACCTACGCCGGCTTCCTGGCCTCCTTCGGCCAGCGCAATGACGTGGTCCTGCGCGGCTACTTCGGCGACGACTTTCCGCCCGCCGAGATCGACCGCATCGCCGGCTTCAAAGAGGCCGAGTACCGGCGCCTGCTGCGCGCCGGCGGCATCGCCTTCCTGCCCGGGGCGCGGGAATGGATCTCGCGGCTCCACGGCGCGGGCTGGCGTCAGGCAGTAGCCTCGTCGGCGCCGCGGGCGAACGTCGAGACGGTGATCGACGTCCTGCAAGCGGGCACCCTTTTCGACGCCCTCGTGTGCGGCGAGGACGTGACGCGGGGCAAGCCCGACCCGCAGGTGTTCCTCACGGCGGCGACCGCGCTGGGCGTCAGCCCCGGCCGTTGCGTCGTGGTTGAGGACGCCCCCGCCGGCGTGGAGGCGGCCCAACGCGCCGGCATGCCCGTCATCGGCGTGCTCACCTCCCACACCGCCCTCACCGCCGACGTCGTGGTCGCCAGCCTAGACCACCTGCCGGCCGCCGCGTTCGACGACTTGCTCGACGGCAGGCGTCCCTAGCTCCCGTCCGGCGCCACCCCAGGAATCCCCGCGGCCCGTCCGCCGGCGGGTCGATCCCAGACACCCGCCACCGTCTCGCCCGGGGCCGGGCCGCTGACCCATACGCCGCTTGGCCCTACCGCGGAGTGGCCGGCGTACCCGCCCCGGCGCACCACCCGATCGCCCACGGCCGGGTCGAACTCCCCCCAACCCGCCCGACCGCGTCCCTCAAACAGCAGTCGTCTCGCCTTTGCCTCCGCCTCCCTGGCGACATTCCGCTGACGGCGGCTCTAGGGGTGGATGACCGTCCGCACACCGCTGCCGTAGCGCTCCAGCCGGTCCAGCACACGGTTGATCGGCCCCGCCGCCAGCGGCACGCTCTCGGTGATGACCGATGTCAGGTCCAGCGATCCGCGCCGAGCGAGGGCCAGGAGCAGGTCCAGCTCGCTCCGCAAGTGGTCCGACGATCCCATCACCGCCGCTTCCCGGCCGATGAGTTCGCGGTACGAGTCCAGCTCCAGCGGCCGGTCGGTGATGCCCGCCAGCACGGCCCGGCCCATAGGCGCCAGCGACTGCACCGCCTGGCGCATGGTCCGGGGCAGGCCGATGACCTCCAGCGCCACATCGACGCCCCGCCCACCGGTCAACTGGCGGATCATCGCCACCGGATCGCCCGCCGCCGCGTTCACCGCAGTAGCGCCGGAGCCCTCGGCGAGGCGCAATCGCTCGGCATCGATGTCGACGGCGTAAACCGCGAGGGCGCCCAGGGCGCGCGCCAACTGCACCGCCGACTGGCCCAGGCCGCCGGCCCCGAAGACGGCCACCGTTTCCCCCGCCTGCAACCGCCCCACGCGGAGAGCGTGCAGCGAAGTCGACGAGGAGCACATCATCACCGCGCCGGCATCGAAGCCGATCTCGTCGGGCAAAGGCACCAGGCTGCGGGCGGGCATGAGCACGTACTCGGCGAATCCACCGTCGCGGTGTTTGCCCATCATGGCGCCCGACCGGCAGAAGTGCTCCCGCCCACTCAGGCAGTACTCGCACTCGCCGCAGGTTGCCAGGTAGTGGACGCAGATCCGGTCGCCCTCGCGCACGGAGCGCACCCCCGCTCCCACGGCCGCCACCTCACCGGCCACCTCATGCCCCGGCGTGATGGGCAGGTGCGCCACAGGCGAAGTGCCCGCCCGGTAGTGGACGTCGGAGTGGCAGATGCCCGCCGCGCGCACCCGCACCACCGCCTCGCCCACGCCCGGCTCCGGCATCGCCACGTCCTGCTCCTCGAGCGGCTCTCCAATCGCGGTAAGCCTGATCGTTTTCACCTGTTCGTCCTTTCCTCAGTCGCCTCCTGATCGCGGCGGAGACGCCTGGATCGAAGTCCGTCGCCACGTTATAATCCCGGATGCGAACGGCGTCCATTCGCCCTCCTCGGCGGCGGCGCGCCTAACAAAGGGGACCGGCATGGAAGAACTGAACCAGATCAGCGAAGTGCTGCCGTACCTCATTCCCATCATGCTGCTCCAAGTGGGCCTCATGGTGGCCGCCCTCATGGACGTTCTCAAGCGGCCGTCCACCCGCCTGCTGTCGCGCAACTGGTGGATCGTCATTATCCTTCTCGTGAACATCGTGGGGCCGGTCTTCTACTTCATCGCCGGCCGTGAAGAATAGCGTGGATGCCGTTCGCTGCGAGGGTCTGACCAAGACCTTCCGCGAGGTGCGCGCACTCGACGGCCTCACCCTCTCCGTCCCGGAGGGCAGCATCTACGGCTTCCTCGGGCCCAACGGCGCCGGCAAGACCACCAGCATCCGAATTCTCACCGGCCTGGCCCGCGCCGGCGGCGGTCGCGCCTGGGTCGACGGGGTGGACCTGGCCAAGGGCGGCCACGACCTGGCTCATCGCATCGGTTACCTTCCCGAGGAGCCCAGCTTCTATGGCTGGATGACGCCGTCGGAGTACCTTGACTACATTGGGCGCATCTTCGGCCTCGACGGCGGCCAGAGGGACGCCCGCGTGGCCGAGCTGCTCGACCTGGTGGGCCTGGCGGACGTGGCCCACCGCCGCATCGTGGGCTTCTCCCGGGGGATGCGCCAACGGCTGGGCCTGGCGCAGGCGCTGGTCAACCGGCCGCGAGTGCTGTTCTTGGACGAGCCCGCCAGTGCCCTCGACCCTGCCGGCCGCCGGGAGGTGCTGGAGATGGTGGAGCGACTGCGTGGCTCCGTCACCGTCTTCATGTCCACCCATATCTTGGCCGACGTCGAGCGCGTCTGCGACACCATCGGCATCATCGCCCGCGGCAAGCTGGTGACCGAGGCCCGTCGGGAGGACCTTCTCGGCCGCTACGCCATCCCCGCGTACGAAGTGGAGACCCACCTCGAGGACTCCTCCGCGCTGGCGGCCTGGGCCGAGGGACTGAGGGCGGAACCGTGGGTGGACGCCGTTGCCGTGGAGGGCGCCCACTGCCGCGTGCAGGTGTCCGACGTCGGCCCGGCCGGAGCGATGCTGCTGGCATCGCTGGCCGAGGCGCACGTGCCGGTGATCCGCTACCAGGTGGTGCAGCCCTCGCTCGAGGACGTGTTCCTCCGGTTGGTGGCCGAGGAGTAGGCCGTGTTCATGACATCGCTGCGCAAGGAGATGCAGGAGCAGTGGCGCTCGCGCCGCCTCCTTATCGTCACCGTCGTCTTCGTGCTCTTCGGCCTCACGTCGCCCCTGCTGGCCAAGATGATGCCCCGGTTCTTCCGCATGATCCCTCAGGGCGAACAGATAGCCAAGCTCATCCCGCCCCCGTCCCTGACGGACGCCGTCGAGCAATACGTCAAGAACCTGTTCCAGTTCGGGGTCCTGCTTGCCATCCTGCTGGCCATGGGCGCGGTGAGCCAGGAGAAAGAGCGCGGTACCGCCACCCTTATCCTGGTGAAGCCAATGACCCGCGGAGCCTTCTTCCTGGGCAAGTTCGCCGCCATTGCCCTCTCGTTCGTGGTCGCCATCGCCCTGGCGGCGCTGGGAGCCTACTACTACACCGTCCTCCTCTTCGAGGCGCCCCCGGCCGGCGGCTGGCTGGCCCTCAACCTAATGCTGCTCCTGGTCTGCCTGGTCTACGTCGCCATCACGCTCTGCTTCAGCGCCATCGCGCGGTCGCAGGTGGCGGCGGCTGCCGGCGGCTTCGGCGCCATGCTGATCCTGTCGCTCGCCGGCTCGCTGCCCGCCGTGGGGTCGCGCCTTCCCCACGAGCTGATCAACTGGGGCAGTCGCTTGGCCCTGGGCGGGTCGGGGCCGGCCTGGACGGCCCTGTTCGTCACTCTCGTGCTGGTCATCGGGTTCTTGACCCTGGGCTGGGCCAGCCTATCGCGTCAGGAGTTCTAGCCCGCCTGCCGGGCATTTGGCCGTCGACCTATCCAACGGGAGAGGTATGCCATGAAGGTGTTCGTAGTCCTGGGAAGCCGCAACCCTGAGGGCCAAACGGCGCAGGCCGCCGATGCCCTGGCTGCCGGGGTAGAGCAGGCCGGGGGCGAAGTAGCGCGCGTCTTCCTGCCTCTCATGGACGTGCAGCGTTGCCGCCAGTGCAACGAGCGCGGCTGGGGTGAGTGTCTCGAGCACGGCGCCTGCGTCATCGATGACGACTTCGCTGCCCTGGCCGACCAGATCCGCTCCGCCGACGCCGCCGTGTTCGTCACCCCGGTGTATTGGGGTGACCTCAGTGAGTCCATGCGCGCCTTCACCGACCGCCTGCGCCGCATCACCCGACACGACAATGGGAGGGCGGGCATCGAGGGCAAGCTCGGCATCGGGGTGTGCGTGGCCGGGGGCGGCGGGGGCGGCGCGCCCCACTGCTGCGTCAGCCTAGAGCGGACGCTCTCCACCGCCGGCTTCAACCTGGTGGACATGGTGCCGGTGCGGCGCCAGAACCTGGCCCACAAGCGTGGCGTCCTCGAGGCCACCGGGCGCTGGCTGGCCCAGGGCGCGCCGGAGGCATAGGCGTCGCGTCGCCAAGCAAATGCGAGGGGCGCTACCCGCTCGGCAGCGGACAGCGCCCCGGTCGCTCGCGGCCGGCCGTAGCCGCTTCCTAGAACTCGCTGGGCATCCCGATCCGCGACATGAACTCGGGCACGCCCTTAACGCCCACCTTCACTCGGAAGAGCGCACCCGCTCCCTCACCCTCGTGCTCCCGGTCCTGCCCACCTGCGGTGGTAACGTAGACGTCCTCCAGCTTGTCGCCACCGAAGATCAGGCTGGACACCTTCCGGGCCGGGAAGTCGATGCGCTGTTCTACCAGCCCGTCAACGCCGTGCCGCACGATGCAGCCGCCGTCCCACCGTGCCGACCATACGCGATCCTCGGCATCCACCGTCATCCCGTCTGGACTGCCCTCACCCTCAGGGACGCACACGAACAACTCGCGGTGACTCAGGTAGCCCGTCTCCGCGTGCAGCGTGAAGCGATAGATCTCGCGCTTGCCGGAGTCAGTGTAGTACACGAACTTGCGGTCGCGGCTGAAGCCGAGACCGTTGGACGTCGCCACGTTGTCAAGAATGAGGCGCAGGGTGCCGTCCGTCTCCAGAAGATACAGTCGCCCGGGATGCGATGGGCTGGACATGGTGCCACAGTAGACACGCCCGTACTGGTCGGCGATGACATCGTTGAAGCGGCTCTCCCGCTCCGCCGGTATCTCGTCGATCACCGTGGTGAGCCCGCCCGCCTTGAGGATCTTCACGGTGCCGCGGGCCATGAAAAGCACCATGGACCCGTCGGCCTGGAATGTGAAGCCACCCACCACGTCGCCCTCGTAGAAGCACTGGTGTTCGCCGGTCGCCGGGTTGTACCAGTACATCTGACCGCGCGGAATGTCCGTCCAATACAGGCGCTTCTCCGTCGGGTGCCACAGTGGGTTCTCGCCGATCTCGCAGCGGGTGTCCGCTACCAGTTCTGGCTCCACGGCCAACCTCCTCGGTCCGGTATGATGGCCCGATTATGCCACTTCCGCGCTCGTACCGGAAGCGCGGCGCCAGTCTGCCCGGCGACAACCCGTTGATGCTCCTCTGCCTCGGTGCTACCATTCCCCCACTCCCCGACCGCCGCCGGTGGTCGGCCCTTGGGAGAAGACAGGTGACGGACCTCAACATCCTTCGCTTCGGCCGGCCGGACAAGCCGGCATCCTGGCGCCCTCTGCGCGCCGGCCCGGTGTCGCTCCACTTTAACCCCGAACTGGGCGACCTGCGCTACCTCCGCATCGGCGAGCGAGAACTCGTGCGGCGCATCTACGTGGCCGTGCGCGACCGGAACTGGGGCACCGTCCCTGCCCTGCTCTCCGGCCACCACCTGGAGGAGCGAGACGGCGGGTTTCTGCTGCGCTTCCTCGCCCTACACCGGCAGAGGGAGATACTCTTCGCTTGGGCAGCCGAGATCACCGGCGACGCCCAGGGCCGCATCACCTTCGCGATGTCGGGCCAGGCCCTCAGCACCTTCATGCGCAACCGCATCGGCATCTGCGTCCTCCACCCCGCCCACGAGAGCGCCGGCTCGGACTGCTCCGTAGAGCACACCGACGGCAGCTCTTCCGCGGGGACCTTCCCGCTGTACATCGCCCCGCACCAGCCCTTCAAGGACATCCGCCGGCTCTTCCTGCCCGTGGGAGAGGGCGGCGTCGCCACTCTGAGCTTCACCGGCGAGGTCTTCGAGATGGAAGACCAGCGCAACTGGACCGACGCCTCGTTCAAGACCTACTCCACCCCTCTCGAGGCGCCCTACCCGGCGGAGATCCTCGCCAACACCAAGGTTGAGCAGTCGGTCACCCTGTCGCTCACCGGCGTGTCTGCTGCAACCGAGCCTTCCGGCCCCGCTGGGCCGGTCACGGTGACCGTGGGCCGCACGCCGCTCGGCCCACGCCCGGCGCTGGGCCTGGGCCTGGCCGACGGCCCGCACTCCGCCGACCTGATCGAACGCCTGCGGGACCTGAGGCTCGGCCACGTCCGCCTCGACCTGGACGTCGGCGCGGACTGGCAACAGAAACTGGAGCAAGCGTCTCCCACGGCGATTGAACTGGGCACGCCGCTCGAACTGGCCCTGACGGTGCCGCCTGAAGCTGAGTCGGCCCTGGCAGAGCTGGACGGCGCCCTGGCGGACCTTGGCCTGATCGTGAAGCGAGTCCTGGTGTTCGGCCAGGGCAGCCACATGGGCGACGATGAGCTTGTTGGCGCGGTGCGGGCCGCTCTCTCGACGTCAGCGGCCGACGCGTGGTTCGCCGGCGGCACCGACGCCTACTTCACCGACCTCAACCGGGGCCTCCCCGCCCTGCGCCACGCCGACCTGGTCACCTACTCCCTCAATCCTCAGGTGCATGCCTTCGATTGCGTCTCATTGGTGGAGACGCTTCCTACGCAAGCCCTGACGGCAGCTTCGGCGCGACGGCTCTACCCGCACCTGCCCGTCTGCGTCTCACCGGTGACGCTCAAGCCGCGGCCGCGACCCCAGCGCGAAGCTCCTCCCACCGCGCCTGGCGGACTGCCTGCCCACTACGACGCGCGCCAGCCGTCGCTGTTTGCGGCCGCGTGGACGGTGGGCAGCCTCAAGTACCTGTCCCAGGCCGGCGCCCACAGCGCCACCTACTTCGAGACCGTGGGGCCGGGCGGCCTGTTGGACGCCGAGCGGGTGTTCCCCGCATACAGCGTCTTCGCCGGCGTCTTGGAGCCGGCAGAAGCGGCGGTACTGCCCACTGTGTCGGATGACGCCCTCCGCGTCGAGGCGCTTGCCCTGCGTTACGGCGCCCGCACGCGCGTCCTGGTCTCCAATCTGACGCTCGACCCGCTCACAGTGGAGTTGCGCGGGCTGGGCACGTTCGCCCGCGTGCAGCGGCTCGATGAATCCATCGCCGATCGCTTGCTGCGCCCTCCCGCCGAGCACGCGCCCGCCGACTGGATGGAGCAGCCGATAGACGGCGGTGCGGCGGTGCTGGAGCTACCTCCCTGTGGAGTCGCCACTCTGGAGGCCTGGTAAAGGCAGACCGGGAACAACCGGGGCAGAACCGCGTTTTGCCGCCTTCGTGGCCGGTCTGTGGGTACCCTATCAGCCGGCCGCTAGGCCGACACCATCGCCAGAGAGCAGGGTTGGGCCAAGGAGAGCGGCAGCCACCTGAGGAGCGTGCCGGCGCCATGAATGAAGCCATGACTCTGACGTGGGAGCAGGTCCTCGCCTGGCGCATGCAGCGTCAGCACCTCGCCCGGCGCGACCCGCGCGATCAGATGGTGGACGTCGTCGCGGACATGTGCGGCCTGCACGCCCAGTTGATGTCCTCCGCTGAGATCGCTCTCTGGGCTCGCGTCGACGGTCTGGAACCCGAGGCAGTGCGCCGCGCCCTTTGGGAGGAGCGCACGCTGGTGAAGACGTGGGCTTTACGCGGCACTCTGCACCTGCTGCCTTCCGCCGAATACCCGCTCTGGCAAGCGGCGCTGAGCATCTACGACCACTACACCAAGGGGGTGTGGCTCCGTCTCGCCGGCCTCACCCCGGAGGGACTGGAGCGGTTCCTGCGAGCGCTGCACCAGGCCCTGGAGGGGCCGCCACTCACCCGCGAGGAACTGGCCGACGCCGTGGCGGCGATTACCGGTTCGCCGGAGATGGGCGACAAGGTCCGCGGGAGTTGGGGATCGGTGCTCAAGCCGGCGGCCTTCCGTGGGCTGCTCTGCTTTGCCCCCGGGGAGGGCAACAACGTCCGCTTCACCCGGCCCGACCGCTGGCTGACGCCCTATGCCGGCCTTGATCCACAGGAGTCGCTGCGGACGGTCTTCCTGCGCTACATTGCCGCCAAGGGCCCGCTGACAGAGGATGCGCTGCAGCGCTGGTGGGCAGGAACCACCGCGGCGCAGACGCGGAAGATCATCCACTCCCTGGGCGATGCGGTCCTCCCGGTGAGCATCGAGGGTACGCCGGCCTGGATGGCCGCCGAGGCACGGGAAGGCGTGCAGGCCGCCGCTCCCAGCGGCGCCGTGCGCCTGCTCCCTGCCTTTGACCAGTACGTCGTGGGAGCAGAACGCCTGCTGCCCGACCTGCTCCTCCCCGCCGGCGTGCGGTCGCGGGTCTATCGGCCCCAGGCCTGGATCTCGCCGGTTGTGCTGGTAGACGGGCGGATGATGGGCGTGTGGAGGCACGAGCGAAAGGGCAAGGCCGTTGTCGTGGACATCGAGCCCTTCTCGCCCCTGCCGGCCGCCACCCGCGACGCTGCCGCCGCCGAGGCGGAGGGACTGGCCCGCTTCCTCGGTGGCCGACTTCGGCTGCGCTGGGCCGACTGAGTCGCCGCTCACGACCGCTCACGCCGGTTGACAGGCCGGTCGGACAGGCGCATAGTCCATCACATCCGTCGCCGCTCCGGCGCGCGACACAAACCAGTGAGGTTCGCACATGGCCAAGGTATTGGTGATCGGCGGCAGCGGCTTCGTCAGCGGCACAGTGGCGCGGGCAGCAGTGGCGGCAGGCCACAAGACGTGGATCGTGACCCGCGGCCAGAAGGACGTCCCAGACGGCGTGACCGCCCTCGTCGCCGACCGCAAAGACAAGCCTGCCTTCGCGGCGGCGGTAGACAGCGCCCGTACCGATTGGGATGTCGTCTACGACTGCATCGGCTACTTCGCCGACGAGGCCCGCCAGGACGTAGAGGTCTTCCGCAAGCGAACACCGCAGTTGGGCTTCATCTCCACCGACTTCGTCTACGATCCGCCCTTCCGCAAGGTGCCCCAGCCGGTGGAGACCGACCACTTCCTCACCGACGACAGCTACGGGGCCAACAAGCGCCGCTGCGAGCTCGAACTCATCAATGGCGATACCGGCGACATGAAGTGGACCATCATCCGGCCCTGCCATATCTACGGCCCCGGCTCCGAACTGGGCTGCCTGCCCAAGCACGGCCGCGATAAGGATCTCCTGAACCGCATCCGCGCCGGTGAACCCCTGGAACTGGTGGGGGCAGGCTACTACCTACAGCAGCCCATCTTCGTGCGCGACCTGGCCGCCTTCTTCCTGAGCATCATCGGCAACACGAAGGCACACGGCCAGATATACAACATGTACGGGCCGGACATTATCCAATCCCGCGACTACTATGACATCATCGCCGACGTGCTGGGCGCCAAGGCCAAGTACGTCGAGTTGCCCGTGGACCAGTACCGGGAAGACCATCCCGAGCACGTGTCCTTCCTGTGCCACCGAGTCGCCACCCTGGACAAGATACGCGAGCACGGCCTGGCCGTCCCCGCCACCCCCTTCGTTGACGGGCTCATCGAACACACCAAGAGCCTCCTCGCCCAAGGACGCTAGCTTCCCGCCTGGCTGCAGCGAGGGTGCTGTCGGGGGAAAGATCTCCGACAGCACCCTCGCTTTCCATCGCGGTCGCTGCCGAGTGCCGGCGGAGAGTGCTTCGACATCCAGCATCCAAGGGCGGGGCCTTCCCTTCCTCCCCCAATAGAGCACTTTACTCCCTGGGGCAGCGGTCCACGCGCACGGAGCATCCCAAGCATCGCCCGCGTTCCACCACGGCCGCGTCGGCCATCAGCCGGACACCGTGCTTCACCATACTCTCCAGCCTGGTGCAGCGG
This sequence comes from Anaerolineae bacterium, assembly GCA_040768685.1. Classification (GTDB taxonomy): domain Bacteria; phylum Chloroflexota; class Anaerolineae; order DRVO01; family DRVO01; genus Ch71. The sequence continues at coordinate 655,173 of JAXGMM010000001.1, read as the reverse complement.
CCATATGCGTGGGCATGTACTATACTGAGATCAAGCCCGTAACGGAGGCCCATCCATTGCGTCGATCGCCTCATGTCGCGCGTTCCTCCGGTCGATACATGCTGTGTAGCACCCCCAAGGGATGGCGTGCCCGCCTAGCGGGCGACCGCGGGTAAGGAGAGCCGTTTGCGTCTTGCGCATCTGATTCCGGCCTCGTGTCTGGCGCTGCTCATCTGGGCGGCGCCGGTTGCCGCGTTAGCCCAGGGAGGGACCGCCCCTACTGACATCGCCCTGCCCACCGAGCACGTGGTGCAGCGCGGGGAGTACCTGGGCGCCATTGCGCGGCGCTACGGCGTGACCGTCGAGCAGATAGCGATCGCCAACAACCTCGCCAATCCCCGCCTGATCCACGCCGGAGTCCGGCTGGTCATCCCCGACCCGAGCGCGCCGTCGGTTGCACCTGCGGCTCCCGCCCAGGAACCGGCCGCGCCACCACCGGCGACCACCTACGTGGTGCAGCGGGGCGACACCCTCTCCGCCATCGCCGCACGGTATGGGGTGACCGTGGCGGAGCTCGCCACCCTCAACTTCCTGGCCAACCCCAGCCTCATCCATGCCGGGATGGTGCTGGATCTGCCGGCCGGCGCCGCCTCCAGCGTGGCCGTCGACGGCCGGCCTGTGCCGACCATCACCCAAGGGAAGCAGATTGTGGTGGTGCTGTCGCAGCAGAAGCTGTATGCCTTCGACAATGGTGAGTTGGCGCAGGAGTTCGTCGTCTCCACCGGTCTGGCGGCCACGCCCACCGTGCGGGGCGACTTCGCCGTCTACCGGCATGTGCGCAGCCAGTTGATGCGCGGCAGCGACTACTACCTTCCCGACGTCCAGTGGGTAATGTACTACTACCTTGACTACGCCATCCACGGCGCCTACTGGCACAACAACTTCGGCCAACCCACGAGCCACGGCTGCGTCAACATGCGCGAAGAGGAAGCCCAGTGGCTCTACGACTGGGCCCCCGACGGAACCTCAGTGCGCGTCATTCAGTAGGCCAAGTCGAACCCTACCGGCACGGGCTCCGGCTCGCGGGAGCACATTCCGTCCCCGCGCGGGCGCCAGGCTCTCCTTCGCCTGCACCCCTCGACTCTCCGAGAGGAGAACGAGCCGGCTTTCAGGACACGCATTCCGCGGCAAGGTCGACACAGACTGGCTGTGCCGGGCGGTCGGCACGTGAACTGGACACAGAGCCGCTCCCGAGTCGCAGCCCACATCGGACGCCGCCTGACCGGCGGCATGTCCGAGGCGATTGCATCTTGGCCGCAACGGCGACCGCACGGGCTAGTGACGCGTCTCACAGCCGGCCGTTTGGCCTCACCGCGCCATTCTCAAGCCCGCCAGACACGCAAAGACCCTCAGCGATCGATCCCTGAGGGTCTCATCTACCTACCGCTATGGGGTTGGGACAGCAGGCGCTAGAGGCCGGCCACCGTCTCCGTGTCCAGCTTGCCGATCAGGGCGATGACCAACTGCAGCATCCGGTCGTAGTCGTCGCGGTGCATGATGCCGCCCGAGCTGTGCACGTGCCGTACCGGAATGCCCAAGACCACCGTGGGCACGCCCGAGCGGTGGATGTGAACCGCGCCGCCGTCGGCGCCGGCACCGGTGTAGGCGGAGAACTGCATCGGGATGCCCAACTCGGCCGCCGTGTCGATCACCAAGTCCCGCAGCTTGAGGTTGGGGATCATACGTGCGTCCAGAAGCCACATTGACGGGCCGCCGCCCAGCTTCGTCGACGACTCCTGCGGCTGAATACCGGGCAGGTCGCCGCAGAGGTCAACTTCCAGCGTCAGGCAGACATCCGGGTTGACCACCTCGGCGCTCGTGGTCGCTCCCCGAAGGCCGACCTCCTCCTGAACCGTGCCCACTCCGTAGAGCACGTTCGGGTGGCTGTTGGTGGAGAAATGGCGGAACAGGTCGACCATGAGGGCCACCGCCGCCCGGTCGTCGAACGCCTTCCCCATGTAGGCCTTGCCGTCCGCCATGACCTGGAAGGGGCCCACCGGCACCACGCAGTCTCCCGGCCGCACGCCCGCCTCGACAGCGGCGTCCTTCGATCGGACGCCAATGTCGATGTACATGTCCTTCTTCTCCACCACCTTGCTGCGCTCGTCGGGCGGCAGCAGATGAGGCGGCTTAGCCCCGATGACGCCGGGTAGGTCGCCCTTGCGCGTCTTCACCACAACCCGCTGCCCCAGGAGCACCTGGTCCCACCAGCCGCCCAACTGCAGGAAGCGCAGCATCCCGTTGTCGCCCACGTGGTGGACCATGAAACCGATCTCGTCTGTATGGGCGGCGAGCATCACCCGGGGACCAGCCTCTCCTCGGCGACAGACGAGCGATCCCAGTCCGTCGTGCTCGATGGCGCCGTACGGCTCGATGAGGCGACGCAGCAAGCCCTGCGCCTCGCCCTCGTACCCGGCGACGCCGTGCGCCTCGCTCAGTTCTTGAAGCATCCTAGCTGTGTCGTCCATGTTCCGGCCTCCCCTGGCGCCCCGTGATTCACGCGCGCTGAGCGCAGTCGCGCCAGTATAGCGGCGGTCCGGCACGAAAGGGAAGGCGCCATCCCCAGAAACAGACGGCCTCCCGCCGTTCTCGCGTTCGATTGCGGGTAGGGCTTTCGCCTGCTTGCACCGCGTAGGTGACGGGAGCCGCGATAGACTCAGGAGTTGGGGCAGGCTCGGAAGTGGTGGTTTCCGTCGGTGCGGGAATGGTGGAAGGGGACGGGGTGGCGGCGGCCGCCTCCGCTACTGGAGTTGCGTCTACACAAAGAGGCGGCCCCCGTGGGGGCCGCCTCCGCGGCGGGAGCCGCTGGTATGAACTAATCGGTTAGGGTGATATCCAGGTGCAGGCCCACCCGCCCCAGCAGATCTATGCCGGCGTTCATTGCCGTCTTGCCGAACCCCTGCGATAGGGCCGGCGGCAGGCCGAACGTCCGGTTGACTATGTCCAGCGCCACCTCGACCAGGTTGTCTCGCGTGGTTTCATCCCACTGGATGTGGGCATAGGTCCCGTCGAGACCGATGTCTATTCCCGGCCCGCCCAGGGCCACGTCCAGATCCTTAGTGGCGCCGAGGATGCCGAGGTTGGCGGCGATCATGCCCGGGATGCCGGGGCCTATCGATGTGAGCGGCAGTGACAGCCCCCACACCGTCACCCCTCCGTCCTGACGGTTGATGGTGATCGGTACTCGGAGCCGACCGAGATTGCGCTCGGTGTCCAGTGCCCGCTGCGATGCCTCCACATTGGGGGAGGCGAGCCCTTCATAGACACCCAGCACCGTGAAGTCAGCCCCGTCCAGCAGCGTGTCGACCGAGGCCCAAGGCATCATGCCGGGGAGGAACATCTCCAGGACCTTGGCCAGTGCCCCGTTCTCCAACTGTATCGGCGGCATGGGCTTGTCGCCCACCGACCAGCGCAGTGTCCGCGTGGAGCCCTCCCAGTCCAGGACCGCCGCCCCCAGGGGCTCGATGTACTGGGTGATGCCCGGGCCCAAGGCGAAGCCGAGGTTCACTCCCTCAACCGCCAGTGAGCCGCCGTCTATCGCCACGTTGACCGGCCGGCCCAAGCGAATGGTGGTCGCCCCCTCGCTCGCCTGGTCGGACAGGAAGACGTTGGCGCTCAGCCGCGTGTCCTTCAGCCAACCCACGGCCAAGGTCGCCATCTCCATCTGCTCAGCGGGGATCGTCATGTCCGCCATGCCCGCCAGATCGCCGGCATTGGCGAGGAGATAGTCGGGGTCCCAGCCCAAGCGGACCCAGTCATCGCTCGCCACAGTAAGGCCGACCCCACCGCCAACCACCGTAAGCCCGACCTCGCCGAATCCCAGCACGTCTATGGGCAAGGACTTGAGCATTGCCGGGTCGAAGAGCGCCATGTCGAGGCCCAGCTGCGCGGCGTCGATACCGGCCACCGAGACGAGGCGACCGTTAGGCGAGATTGTCGCGCCCAGGTCGATAAGGTTGGTGGTCTCTGCGGCCACGTCCGGCCGCAGGCTGCGGCCAAGATCGAGGGACAGACCCTCGCCCGCCGGCAGGCGAACCACTGTCGCGACGCTCGCTCCACTCAGCCAGGAGGCCAACTGCCCCAGCTCCGGAGCCATGCCGCCGGCAACTGCTTCCAGCGCCGCCCCTGTGAGCGTCAGCGTGGTGATGGCGTCGCCGTTCAGGAAGACGGTGATGTCCTCGCCCTGCTTCACCAGGGCCACCATCGCGACCCCGGTGTCGTCTGCCATCTTGAGGTATGACGTGTCCAGAGTGAGCGCCGGAACCGCTAGGCCCAGCCTGCTGGTGAGGGCACCGATGGACCGGGAGTTTAGGTCCGGCGGCGCGCCCGGGAGGATCAGGGCCCAGTCTCCCGTGTCCGCTATCTGGACCTCAACTACCGGAGGCTCGCCCGCACCTCCGGGTTCGGCGGCATAGGCGGGCATGATCCCGGCGAGAACCAGCAGCACTGCGAGAACCAGACCCAGACGGCGGAACCTCGGTTTGCCCATCGCCCCACTCCTCAACATGCGTGGCTTGATGCAATAGACCTTGCTGCGACCGCACAAGCTGACCCCTCGAGGTTCCCCCTCAAGGCTTGCGCGGACGTTGAGCGCCCGGAGCGCTCACTACGGAATCCCACACAAGTATAGCCGGGCCCCGGGCAGTCGTCTACCGTCTGTTGGCCCAATCCGCACCAATTCTTGTCCGCAAAACCGACGATTCAGCACCTGCACCCACGTGTGATAGAATCCCCTCCGTGAGTGAAGCACGTCCACTACACATAATGATCACCAACGACGACGGGGTCGACTCTCCGGGGCTAGTGGCCCTGGCGGCCGCTCTTCGCACCTTGGGCAGGGTAACGGTATTGGCGCCCGACCACAACTGGAGCGCCGCCGGTCACAACAAGACTATGCACAAACCGCTCCGTGTCGAAGAGGTCCGTCTGTCGGACGGGACCCCTGCCCTCGCCTCCAGCGGCACCCCGTCGGACTGCGTGGCCCTCGCCGTGATGGGCGTCGTCGAGACGCCCATCGACCTCGTGGTCTCCGGGATCAACGTGGGGGCCAACCTAGGGCAAGACATCACCTACTCGGGCACCGTCGCCGGCGCCATCGAGGCCACCATCAGCGGCCTGCCGGCACTGGCCGTGTCATTGGACTCCTACGATCCCACGGCCGACTTCGACCCCGCGGCTCGCGTGGCGGCTGCCGTGGCCGCCGGCCTAGCCGAGAGTGCCCTTGTGCCAGGCGTTTTCCTCAACGTCAACGTACCGGCCCGCCCCCTGAGCGAGATAACGGGCATGCGCTGGACCAGGCTCGGCCGCCGCGTCTATCGCGGCATCCTGCTGCGGCGCCAGGATCCGCGTGGGCGCCCCTACTACTGGATAGGCGGCGATCCGGCCGGCGGCGATCCTGACCCGGACACGGACATCGGGGCAGTCGCTCATGGCATGGTCTCCATCACGCCCGTCACCTTGGACATGACCGCCGACCACTACCTGCATGAGCCCCTTCCCTGGCAGGAGCATCTGCATAGCCGGGTCGTCGCGGCTCTCGGGAGCACCTCATGACGTTCAAGCCGCAGCCCGGACCTGCCGCCTCGGTGCTTCTGCCTTCCGCCCTCACCACGATCGTGATCGGCGCGCTCCTTGGGTGGCTGTCAGCCACTAGCTCTATCGGTCTCGGCACATTCCTGCTCTGGCTCCTCGCCCTGGGCGCGATGGCTCTCGGCTTCGGCCTGCTCGCGTACGTCTTCACCTTCCGCTCGCTGGCTTACGACCTGGACCGCAACGGGCTGGTGATCCGTGCCGGAGGCTGGGAGATCACCGTCCCTATGGCGGCCATCAGCGGCGTGTACGCCATGCCGGAGGATGGGCTCACCACCGGCTTCCGCGGGCTGCGCCTCCCCGGCCACAACGTCGGGTATGAGCGCACCCTGGACGGCCTCACCATGATGTCGGTGGCCACGTCCGCCCCCAGAGACTGTCTGTACGTCTGGGCGGGATCCCGGGTCTACGCCATTTCGCCGGACGAGCCGGACCTGTTCCGCCGAACGTACGAGATGGAGCGCGCGCTCGGCCCACTGCGCGAGTTCCCGCACCGCTTCCGCCCACCGGCCCAGCTGCGTTACCTGTTCTGGCGCGACCAGGTCGGGCGCTCGCTGGTCGCGGTGGGGGTTCTCGGCGTCCTCACACTGGTCGGGCTTGCCTTCTGGCAGTACCCGAGGCTGCCGGCGCAAATACCCATGCATTTCGACGTTCAGGGTCTGCCCGACCGGCTGGCGCCGCCCGGCAGCGTCTTCTACCTGCCCCTGGTGGGCATGCTGGTTCTGCTGGCGAATTCCGTCCTGGGCGCCTGGGCCTACGGTCGGGAGCGGGTCCTCTCCTACTTCCTCTGGGGCGCTTCCGTCCTCGTCCAAGTGCTGCTCATCCTCGCCTTGCTGACCATCACCGCCTGATCATGCCCATGCCGCGACTGCTCGTTGCCACCGGCAACGCCGGCAAACTCAGGGAGTACCGCGAGATCTTCGCCGGCCTACCACTGGAACTGGTCAGCCCGCGGGACCTGGGTCTGGACCTGGAGGTGGAGGAAAACGGCGACACCTTCTCCACCAACGCGGAGATCAAAGCACGCGCCTATGCCCAGGCCGCCGGCATCCCGACCCTGGCCGACGACTCCGGCTTGGAGGTCGATGCTATCGGCGGGCTCCCCGGCGTCCACTCCGCCCGGTACGCCGGCGATGGCGCCTCGGACGCCGACCGGCGGCATAAGCTGCTCGAAGCTCTGGCCTCCGTGCCCGATCACCGGCGTTCGGCCCGCTTTCGCTGCGTCATTGCCCTCTACTGGGACGGGAGCGTCCATTTCACCGAGGGCGCGATAGAAGGCGACATCGGACGCGAGGAGCGCGGCTCGGGCGGCTTCGGCTACGACTCCCTCTTTCAGGTACCGGGCGCCGGCAAGACCATGGCCGAGCTGAGCGCCGTCGAGAAGAACGCCATCAGTCATCGGGGGCAGGCGGCCCGCGCCGCCCGTGCGGTCCTGGAGCGACTCTTGCAGGAGACATCGTCAAACCCATCGTCCGGGGCCTCAGAGCCGAGGATTGCCCATGTCGACCATGCCTGACCTCCACGTCGTCGTGGTGACGTATAAGGTGCGCGAGCTGCTGCGCGACTGCCTCGCCTCTCTCCGCGAGAGCCGGCTAGACGGACTGCGCCTGGCCGTGACCGTGGTGGACAACGACTCCGCCGACGGCAGCGCCGAGATGGTGGAAGCGGAGTTCCCCGAGTACTGCATCGTTCGGAGTGAGAACCTGGGCTACCCCCACGGGAACAACCTGGGCTTCGTGTGCCGCACGGCCCGCTACCAGCTCATGCTCAACCCGGACACGCTCCTACCTCCTTCCGCCCTGGCGCAGTCCATCGCTTACATGGACGCCAACCCTGACATCGGCGCCATGGGACCGCGGTTGGTGCTCGCCAGCGGCGAGCTCGACCTCGCCTGCCGGCGCAGTTTCCCCACGCCTGCCAACGCGCTGGCGAAGTTCAGTGGCCTCGGCCGTCTCTTTCCACATAGCCGAGCCTTGGCCGCCTACAATCTCACCTACCTGGACCCCGGCCGGCAGGCGGACGTCGACTCCCTGGTGGGAGCCTTCATGTTCCTGCGCACGGCCGCTCTGGAGCAGATCGGGGGGCTCGACGAGACCTTCTTCATGTACGGCGAGGACCTTGACCTCTGCTACCGGCTTAGTGCCGCCGGGTGGCGCGTGGTATACTGGCCCGGCATAACCGTTCTACATTACAAGCGCGCTTCCAGTTCTCAGAGTAACCGCGCCGGCCGGGAGTTCTTCCGGGCCATGCACATCTTCTACGACAAGCACTACGCCGGCACCGCCGTTCCCGGCCAGCCTCCCCTCGTCCGAGCCGGAATTGGCGTCCTGGAGCGGTTGGCCGGCCATGCACGGGGGTCTTAGGATGTCCAAGCGGCGCATCCGCACCGTCTCCACCATCCTGCTGGTCCTCATCGACGCGGCCATGACGGCTCTGTCCTTCTACCTGGGCTACCTCGTTCGGGTCGCCACCGAGCCGCAATTCACCTCCACCATCCCCGAGTTCCGGGTGTACCTGGGTATGATGCTCATCCAGGTGGGCGTGATGGTTGCCGTCTTCTTCTTCGCAAAGCTGTATCACGTCAAGCGCGTGTCCTCGCGCGTGGACGAGTTCTACGCAGTCTTTGCCGCCGTCTCCGTGGGCAGCCTCTTCTCCATCGCCGTGACCTCTCTAGTCTACAAGGGCGAGTTGGACTTTCCCCGCCTCATGCTCGTCTATGCCTGGGTGCTCAACATTGTCCTGGTGATGGCGGGCCGGCTCCTGCACGGCTGGCTGCGCAAGCTGGCGCGCCGCTCCGGTCTCGGCGCCGACCGGGTGCTCATCGTGGGCACGGGTGAAGTGGGGCAACTGCTCATCCAGAAGGTCCAGCACGCCCCTCACCTTGGGTACGACCCCGTGGGCTTTGTGGACACCAACGGCCTCACCGGAGAGGTCCTGGGCCTGCCTATCCTGGGCACGGTGGCCGACCTCTCGTGGATACTAGACCGGTACGAGGTAGACGAGGTTCTGATTGCCATACCCGATGCTCCTACCGATCGCCTGATGGAGGTCATCTCCCAGTGCGACCGCAGCCGCATCGGCATCCGGGTCTTCCCCGACGTATTCCAGATCATCGCCTCCGAGGTCAGCATCGGCGATCTGGACGGCCTGCCTATGCTGACCGTGCGGGACGTGGCCCTGCGCGGATGGAAGCTGACGCTCAAACGCGCGTTTGACCTGGTGTTGGGCACCTTCTTCTTGATTGCCGTCTCGCCGGTGATGGTGCTGATCGCCATACTGGTCAAGCTCGACTCGCCCGGGCCGGCGCTCTTCGTGCAGGAGCGCACCGGGCTGGATGCCAGGCCCTTCCCGGTGATCAAGTTCCGCACCATGAGAGTGGATGCCGAGGCGCAAACGGGTCCCGTCTGGGCCCGCGCCGGGGATCCGCGCTGCACCCGGCTGGGCGCCTTGTTGCGCAAGTACTCCCTCGATGAATTGCCTCAGTTCATTAACGTCGTTCTGGGCGACATGAGTCTGGTTGGGCCTCGCCCGGAACGGCCGGTGTTCGTGGAGGAGTTCCGGCAGCGCATTCCTCGTTACATGGACCGCCACCGCGAGAAGGCCGGTCTCACGGGGTGGGCCCAGGTCAACGGCCTGCGCGGAGACACCTCCATCGAGGAGCGGACCAAGTACGACCTCTGGTACGTGGAGAACTGGTCGGTACTGCTCGACCTGAAGATCATCATCCGCACCGCGTTCCGGATATTCCGGGATCCCAACGCCTACTAGGTCCAGTACGCCGCCGTTTCCGGCTGGCAGCGAAGGCCTCCTGTGCTATACTCCGCCGGAAGGCAACCCTAGTTCGGAGGCGCCGCCAGTGGACCATCTGCTCACCCTCGCCGACCTGTCATCCGCCGAGGTACTGCACCTGCTGGAGTCGGCTCGCGAACTCCGGGCGCAGTGGCGAGCGGGCGGCAATCGCCCCATTCTGGCCGGCAAGTCCCTGGCGATGGTCTTTCAGAAGCCCTCGCTGCGCACCCGCGTCTCCTTTGAGCGCGCCATGCAGCAGTTGGGGGGCTCGGCGATGTACCTCTCCCCGCAGGAGATCCGCCTGGGCGAGCGCGAAAGCGTGGCCGATGTCGCTCGGGTGCTCAGCCGCTATGTAGACGGCATCATGGCGCGCGTCTTCGCCCATGCCGACATCGCTGAGTTGGCCGCCTACTCCAGCGTGCCCATCATCAACGGCCTTTCCGACCTGTACCATCCCTGTCAGGCCCTGGCCGACTACCTCACGATCTGGGACCGTTTCGGCGCCCTGAAGGGCATCCGGCTGGCCTACATCGGCGACGGCAACAACGTTGCGCACTCGCTCCTGCTGGGCGGCGCCAAGCTTGGCGTCCATGTTGCCGTCGCTACGCCGTCCGGCTACGAGCCCAACCCCGAGGTAGTGGGCGCCGCCCGAGCGGCAGCCGGCCAAACCGGCGCCTCCATCAGCCTCCATCACGACCCGGCCGAGGCGGCCCGCGGCGCCGACGCCCTCTACACCGACGTGTGGACCAGCATGGGCCAGGAGGCCGAGACCAAGGAACGGTTGGCCCGCTTCGCCGGTTACCAGATCGATGCCGACCTGCTGGCGCAGGCCGCTCCACGCGCGATTGTGCTCCACTGCCTGCCCGCCCACCGGGGCGAGGAGATTGCCGCCGACGTCATCGACGGGCGCCAGTCGGCCGTCTTCGATCAAGCCGAGAACCGGATGCACGCCCAGAAGGCCGTGCTCGCGTCGCTGCTCAGAAGCCCAGACGCCTAACTACGGGGCCATACGGGCGCAGGCCGACGCCTAAGACCGAGGCCTGCGGCCCGTACCCGAGGGGAGACTCCTTTGTCTCAGCTCTCCTGGCTACTACAGCGGCTGACCTGGCTCAGCCTGCTCGATATCTTGCTGGTCGCCGCCATCATCTATGGGCTGCTGACCGTGCTCCGGCGCACCCAGGCCGTTCTGGTGCTGCGCGGCCTGATCATCGTGGCCATCCTTGCCGTTCTGACGACCAGCCTGCTCCCCCTGCCCGCCTTCACCTGGCTCATGAGCAACTCCCTGCCCGCCCTCCTTGTAGCCGTACCGGTGATCTTCCAGCCGGAGCTTCGACGCGCCTTGGAACGACTGGGCCGCGCCGGGCCGGTGGCGGGCTGGTTCGGCCGGGAGATCGCCATGGATGTGGTGATCGAGGAGGTGGTCGAGGCATGCACCCGTCTCTCCGACCGCCGGCATGGGGGCCTGATCGTGTTCGAGCGTGATACCGGCCTCCAGGACGTCATAGACACCGGTGTCTCCGTCGATGCTGAGGTGAGCAGCGAGCTCCTACTGACCATCTTCTACCCGAACACCGCCTTGCATGACCAGGCGGTCATTATCCGCGGCGACCGGCTGGCGGCCGCCTCCTGCGTGTTGCCCCTCTCCGAGCGCCTGGCCACCAGCCACGTGCTGGGCACCCGCCACAAGGCGGGCATCGGGGTCACTGAGCGGAGCGACGCCGTAGCGGTCATCGTCTCAGAGGAGACGGGAGTGATAAGCGTGGCCCACAACGGGCGCATGATACGTAGACTGGATGGAGAACGGTTGCGCACCATCCTCGGCGCTTTCTTCTCTCGCACCACGGACAACACCCTCGCCGGTCGCTTGCGGGACGCCTTCCCCGGGGCCGGCGGACGGTCGGCAGGCTCATGAGAAGGGCTCTCAGCCCGCGGGCCAAGAGGATCGCCGGCACGCTGGGGTCGGGGCTGCTCTCCTTGCTGTTGGCCTTCGTTGTCTGGGCGGGGGCCACCAGCGCCGAGAACCCCTCGGTGACCCAGGCGTTCCGCCAGCCGCTGCCCATCCAGATCCGCCACCAGCCGGAGAATACGGTGCTGGTAAGTCGGCAGGACACTACCGTCCAGTTGCGGCTCAACGCCCCACAGGACACCTGGAACGTTCTGAGCAGCAGCGACATCGAAGCCTACGTGGACCTCAGCCAAACGCGTCTCGGCGAGGACGTGCAGGTGCCGGTCGTGATACAGATCAAGCGGGGCGGCGTCCGTCTCATAGAGCGTACCCCCGCCCTCACCACGGTCCGCCTGGAGCGGCTGGCAACGAAGACGGTGCCGGTGAGGATCAACATCATCGACACCGCCCCCCTTGGCTACGTCACACGCAACCCGATGGCTAGCCCCATGCAGGTTGAGGTGAGCGGGCCGGATCCGGCGGTGCAGCGCGTCGCCTATGCAGGAGTGGACATCTGGCTCCGCGGCACCACGGAGACCATCGACCGTGAGTTGGCGCCCTCTCCCCTGACCGAGGAATCCCTCCCCATCACCGGCGTCACCGTGACGCCTACCATGGTCAACGTCCGGGTGGAACTGGCACAGCGCGCCAACTGGGAGCCGAGTGTGCCCGTCCGTGTCAACCTAGTGGGAGAAGTAGCGGCGCTCTACTCAGTGAGCAATATCACCGTGAACCCCTCGCGGGTGACTCTGCTCGGCCTACCCGACTCGCTGGAGCAGATCGAGGGCTACATCAGCACTGAGCCCATCGACATCACCGGCGCCACCGAGTCTGTGTCTCGCCAGGTGAACCTGCAGCTGCCGCCCGGCGTCACCGTGGTACCTGACACGCCGGAAGCCTCGCAGACGGTGGCGGTCAACATCGAGGTAGTGCCCATCACCTCGGGCCGCACCATGGAAGTGCCGGTGCAGGCCAGGGGTCTGGCCCCGGGCTACACCGCTACCTTCTCGCCGGTGGCCGTGGACGTGGTTCTGTCCGGCCCGCTGGCCCAGCTCCAGACGCTCGTGCCTGCTGATCTCGAGACCACCGTGAACCTGGTGGATCTGGCTCCCGGAACACACCGGCTCACGCCCACCGTTCTGGTCCCGGCGGGGATCGAGCTGAAGGGCGTGCTGCCGGAATCGGTGGAGGTCCAGATCACGCTCCCGACCGAAGCAGAGCCGACTGCCACCGCGGCTCCCGGCGGCTAGGCCGTGGCCGTCACCCGCCGGGCAATCCTGGCCGGTGGAGTCGTCGCCGGCGCGGCGCTGACCGCTCAGCCGGGGCCGATGGAACCAGCAGCCGGCCTCCGCGAAGAGCTCGAATGCTTCCTGGGCTTGGTTGCGGTCAGCCGCATCGGTGCTGGAACTATCCGAGCCGCTCTGGCGGCCAGTGCCGCCGCCCTGGGTGCTGCGCGCCGCCGGCGCCTTGAGCAACATGCCGCCGACAACGGCGTTTCCCCGCAGGACTTCCTCGCTTATGCCCTGATGGACGGGCTGCCTCTGCCGCGCGAACTGCTGACACATTTCCTGCCGCGGGGGATTGCCTTCGCCGTCTCGCGCCGGACCGGCCAGAGCGCGATGGTGGGGGCGGCGTTCCTACCAACAAGCGCCCCCCTGCTCTGGCGACAAGGCGAAGGCTACAGCGGTCTGGCCGCGGGCTCCCGCCCGGGGATGCATTTGGGGGTCAACCAGGGACTGGCCCTGGCCACCCTCTGCGGCCCGAGCGCGGTTCTCGCCGCGCCGGGAGTGCCGGCGCCACTGGCCGCCGAGTTCGTCCTCCAAACGGCCCGATCCCCCGAAGCAGCGCTCCCGGTTCTCGCCGAGTTGGCCGCGCCGAGACCGGGCCTCCATATCATCTGCGACATGGTCACCGGGTGCGTCCACGCCGTTCCCGCCGGCGACGCCAACCAGGCCGGTGCGCTCGCTACGGGGGTGGACCCAGCCCCCATTCTGGTGGGCAGCGCGGTGGCGACAGCCGGGGAAGAGCACCTGGATCTGCTCCAGCGGCACCTGCGCGCCAACCTCGGCTGGCTCACCCTCAAGAAAGCCCTTGCCATCCTGGACCAGGCGTTGCCCGGGGCCGTGCGGGTCGTCCTCGACCTGGACCGGCGAGAGGGGCGGCTCGAGAGCAGCCAAGCGTCCCAGGGTCTCGCTTTCTAGAAACAGCCGGGAAGACGAGGAGCGCGACCAGGCATGGTCGCGCTCCGACGAACGATCCCCGTCCCGACATCGCACTACAGAAGCCGCTCCTCCCCCGCACCGTACTAGTACGCGGACTTCGTCTTGCACAGCGATCTTGAAACATGTGCGGACACTGAGACCGAATCCAAGCCTAGTGACTGATTCTCCTCACCTAACAACCGCCTGGTGATCCGATCTGGGCTACTAGATCCATAGCGTCCACCACCAGAACAACCGCTCTCACCCCTAGTATCTCAATTCAGTTTCAGTGTAATCATCTTGAGCATCCGAAAACTGTCGGATACGGCCATAGCTATTCTGGTCCTAATCTTCATCTCTCTTCTGTTCCCGACCCTACTGAAATAGGGGCGTTCCTCTATCACACTGATCGTATCGGAGATCTCTTTCGCCAGTGTTTTCGCATCGTCAACATAGAAATGCATCGCTGCATCCTCGTGACCAAACTGCTTCATGTAGCCTGCCATCCGTTTCATGCCTATGGAGTTCACGGCGTCGAACACCAGAACAGCGTTTGGCACAGATGCTATTCTTCGAATGAGTTCAAGAACCTGCGGTTTGGCGAAGTAGTGGAACAGACCCGATGCAGTGAACAAGACCGCCTTGCCGCCTGCGCTTGAACGTACCGTCTCAAGCCATTCATCCTCAAACACGGAGGCAGAGATGCTTACATCACGCTCGGCTTTGCCGAGCAATGCTTCTCGAAGCTCAATGACTGCCGGCAGATCAAGTTCAAGCCAAAGCGCTCTTCCGTTGTCGGAACGGAAAAAGGTCGTTTCCAGTCCGCAGCCGAGATTGACGATTACGCCATCCGGGTTCGCTTCAAGGAAAGCCTTTACGACGGCATCCACATTCATCGAACGAACTGCGCTTGCCATCAACGTATACTCAGTTTGTCCCTTAAACATCTCGGCCAGCGCAGGTATCTTCTTCTCAAGCATCAACGCCTTTTCATCGTTTACGACGTCTGGATGATGACGGCTTGCATAGATTCTTCCTAGCATCGGCACATATAGTGTTCCGGACACGCTTGTTAGTTTCTCACTCATGTTACGCTGTCCTTTGGGTTGGTCCTTCGCTCAATACTATTCTCCTCGCTCGGTGCATCTTCCGTTACATGAACACGGACGTGCACCACATGGAACAGCCACATTCCGCTGTGTCAAATGACATGGGTCGGGCTGGCACAGCATCCCGGCAAGATGACCTTACGGGGCCGAAGCAGGGCTGCGAGCACGCTTGGCGTGACGGCTAGCCGTTAGATGCAGTTGCCCTGAGAGCGTGCGCGAGCGGCGAGGCCTGCGCCCGGAGGACGACCATACTCGCCGGGTATGCCGGCGAAGAGAGGGGATCAGCTCCTGCGGCCGCCCCGAGACACCTCGAATACGCAGTGGCACGAGCCGGTGTGGCAGCAAGCGATGGGGCGTACCCTGAGGCTGCGGCCCGACACCATCTCCAGCGATCCACGTAGCGACCCGACCACCACTTCGCAGGCGCGATGCGACCCGTCGACCGTCCAGCACGCGGGCTGGCGAAGGCTGACCAGGAGCATGTTGCCACTGTCCTGGAGCAGAATGAGGCGAGGGTCGCGCAAGGCGGTGCTCTTGGCGAACGAGTCGAGGGCGATACTGAGCAACTGCCGGCCGGAGAGGTGACCGCCCTGCTCCGCCAAACCGACCGAGTGAATCACTCCGCGACGCACCGTCGACTTGCCCAGTTCGCGCAGCACAGCGACGGCCCCACGCTCGTCGTAGTAGTCCTTGAGCCCCTCAATCACGGCCAGGTAATCGGCCGCCTTGACCTCGAAGCGCATGTTGTTGGGGGGAAGCCCGCCGTGGTACTGCTCCGCACCCGCCAGGTTGAGGATGCCACGCAAGGCCTCCGCACCCAACTGCCGCTCCAGGAACTGGAGCATGTCCCGCATGACGGAGTTGGGTATGGAGCCCAGGCCCGGCTCTTTGCTTTCGGCTGCGGTGACGTAGCCGATCAAGGGCTACCGCCTCGATGGAAGTCCCCTACTAGTCTGGGGCGTGCACGTAGACTACTTTGACCGGCTCCGCACTAGTCCGGCGGGTGGCATGGGCGACGTTGCGTCCCACATATACGGCTAGGCCGGGATAGATCTCATGCTCTTCGTCGCCCACACGGATGAACCCACGACCAGAGACGCAGTAAACCACTTCCTGATCGCCGTGCCGCTGCAAGGGCCCGTAATCAGTGCTCGTGTACTCCGCCACGCCGACCGACAGGCCGGCGTGGGCCGGCGTGTTGGCCTCGCTTATCAGATCGGTGGACCGTCGATCCGAGTGCTGCTGCCACGTCAAGTCATTCTCATCCACTACTATCTTCACGTCAACCCCTCCGCCCTGCGCGTGAGCAGGAAGATGCCGTTCTTGTATCGCGGAACCCACAGACCACGACGGGCGCCCCATCCGGGGAGTTGGCTCTCAAACAGGTTCAGCCATTCGCTCGCGGCTAACTTGCTGCGATGGGTCGGGTCGCGGTGGATGACGGTCACATCCTCCAGCACGGTGATCTCGTGGTAGATGCCCAGCCGGGCGACCCGGGCGCACTCGGCAACTGCTCGCGACACCTCGGCCGGGTCCAGGTGCTCCATGACGTTGACGCTGGCCACCAGGTCGAACGCGCCGCTCTCGTAGGGCAAGTCAACCACGCTGCCCTGCACAAAGCGGCGGCGGATCCCGTCGGGAGCCTGCGCGATGGCATACCGGCTAAGCTCCAGACCCTGCGCCGCGACACCCCAACTCCGGAGACGCTCTACCAGCAGGCCCATCCCGCCGCCCACGTCCAGCACCGATCGGGGGTGGAAGCCGAGGCGGATGTAGGCCGCGCGCCACAGGTTGGCCAGCCGGAACTCCAGCCGGTCGCGGTAGTTATTGCGGTTCGACTGGTAGTACGACTCGTCGTACCTGGGTCCGAACCCCTGAGGAGCAGCCTCATCAGCGCTCATCAGCGCCTCTTTCCGGGTCGCCGGAGTGCTCCGGCAGCCTATCGTGGTCATTGCCCCAGTGGCGGCGCCCACAGACGGCACACACGGACTCGGTCTGCGACCGTGCCTCGGCAATCTGCTCGGCCAGCGCCAACATCTGCTCCGGAATGGCGCTGATGGTTGCCTGAAACGGCGAGCCGTCCAGCACTCCCATCGCCTCCATCCGCACGAGCCGGCGCTGATGGTCGCGCGCGACCACCACTTCGTCGGCTCTCGCCTCCAGGTCGAAAGGACCCCGGAGGACTGGATCTTCGGGCGAGTGGGGCCGAACGCTTCCCAGGGGAAAGCGGTCGTGTTCAAAGGCCGACGCGGACGCTAGGGCGGCTCCTTGAAGCGCGACAACCTGTCTTTCGCTGAGGCCTAGCGACACGGCGCCGGTCTCCGAGCGGGCCCGCAGGAAGTAGGCCCACTCTCCCGGCCGGAAGTCGATCGCCAAGGCCAGTGCCAGGACGGGCTCCAGACGGTACACGTGGCGCGGCACCACTACCCCCGAGATGACGTGACGATCATCCTACCATCGGCTGGTGCTGCTCGCCATTGTCGGGTCAAGCGCGAGTACACCCTTCAGGCGTCTTCGACCAGCGGCTTGTACGCCGCCGGCTGCGATGCGCCCACTACCTTCTCCTCCAGCAGGGAGAGCCAGGTGGCCCGAGTCCACGCCGACGAGGCGGCCGCCAGCTGCTGGAGACACACAGCACGCTCCCCCTGGTGATAGGCGGCCGTGTACCCCGCCGACCATCCGCTCCCCAGAACCGCCAACACCGCAGCCATGCTCTCCTCCCCGGTTGCCGGGCCAGGACCACCGGATTGGTCAGCCCTCGTCGCTCGGCATTGTACCGCTGCGTGGGCCAAGCAAGTGCCTAGTGGTAGCTCTCGGGTGCCAGCAGCAGGTCCAGCCGGGCCTCGGCCTGCTTCAGATGCCGGTAGCCTTCCCGCAGGCTAGGCATGGTGTGCCCGGGCAGGAAGACGTCCACGGGTAGGCCCGCCAGCCGCCGGACGGTGCGGAGATGCTCCTGCAGGTCGCAGTCGGGTATGTTCTGCAGCAGGATCTTGCCGCCCGCGAAGACGTTGTCGCCGCCGAACAGGTGCAGCTTGCCCGCTCTCTCGATGGTGAAAGCGCAGTGGCCGGCGCAGTGGCCGGGCGTCTCCATCACCGCGAAGGTGATGTCGCCCACCGTGACGGCATCACCGTCCCCCACTACCCGGCTCACCGGGCAGGCGCGGAAGGTGTAGTCGGCGTCGTAGATGCCGGCCCGCTTGGCCGCCCCCATGCTTATCGATTCCTCATCGCCGTTGACCAAAGCGTCTGCCGTGTGCGCCGTGGTCACCACCTGGGCTCCCACCCGCTCGTACCAGTCCCTCGCGCCGCCGGCATGGTCGGCGTGCTTGTGGGTTATCAGCAGGTGCGACACCGCCTCGGGGTCAAGCCCGTCGCGCCGCATGTTCTCCTCGATCCGATCGGCGCCCTCACCGCCAACGCCGGCATCGATCAGGGCGATGGGGCCATCGCAGTCCACTGCGTAGACGGTGCAGTCACTGGCATGGGAGAGGTAGAACCCGTTTGCGCCGCTGCCGACTAGGTAGACTCGCTCCGTCAATCGCATCGCTTCCTCCGGCTCCGGGTATGCCGCATTCTACCGTCCTGCCTGTGCACTGCCCAGCCCCGGACGGTCCTCACCCGCTGTCCTCCTCCGATGGTCCGTGCCGGCGTGGGATACGAGCCGGGACACTAGGGAGATCCCAGTCCGGTGACCACGTCGCCGATCCTCGGTCCAGCCGAGAGCGGGTCGAAAGCAGCAGAAGCGGGCGTGAAGACTGACGTTTCGCCATCCAGGCGCGGCAATCGCGCCCGTCGGCCCACCGTCATTCCCACCGGCCGCAAGCCGGTGGCCTCGGCGGTGCGGGCCCTGGCCGGGCCCATCATCCCGGGGAACCTCTTCCAAACAGCCTTGGGCGCCGGCGATATCCGCTTCCCCATGCTCGCCACCTTCACCGCCATCTGGCTCATTCGGCTACCGCTGAGGTATCTTCTCGGCGTCATCTTGGGCTGGGGTCCGCCCGTCATCTATGTCGCCAACACCCAGGATGCGGCGGGCCGGGCGACGGCCAACTACCTGCGCTTCCGCACCGGCCGTTGGTGCGCCGCCGGCGTTTAGCCGAGTCCGGGAACAGGATACGAGGGAGCCATGGGCAATGCGCGCTTCGTGGTCGCGGTGGAGGCGGCCGTCTACCACAACGGACGTTACCTGTTCGTGCTACGCTCCCGCACCGACGCCGATTCGCCCGGTGTTCTTGCCCTGCCGGCCGGCACAGTCGAAGCTGAGCCGCCCGGCGAGGGCATCCTTGAGGCGACGGTTCGGCGCGAGGTGATGGAGGAGACGGGAGTGGACATCGAGCCCTCGTCACCGGTCTACCTGCACAGCAAGACCTTCTCCTTGAGCGAGGATCGGCCCGTGGTGGACGCTGTCTTCCTCTGCCGCTACCGCGCCGGAGATGCCCGCCCGGACGGCGTCGAGATAGAGGAGGCTCTCTGGCTCACTCCCGCCGAGCTGGCCACCCGTGACGACGCCGCCGGCTGGCTGCGCCGAAGCGTCGCGCTCTGCGAGGCAAAGCGGGAAGAACTGGGCTGGGACTAAAGCGGGGGCCCGCTCGGTTCGCGGCCAAGCGAGCCCTGGGTGCTCAAGCAGCTAGCCGCGGCCCTAAGCGTCGCCCTCCGGCATAGTGCTGAGCCCCAGAAGGCGATAGGCGGGGCAGAAGCCGATCAGCCCGGTGACCAGGATGACCAGCCCCAGGAGGCACCACCAGGTCCGCAGGAGCACACCGAGAAGCAGAATCAGCGCCCCAACGGCGATGCGGACGTATCGATCGCGCTGGCAAACGTTGCTCTTCAATCTGCCTCCCGACAACCACGCTAGGCTCTATCCGCCCGTCCGTCCCACCAATACGTGCGGAACTGCTCCAGGGCGGCGCACACCGCATCCACGTTCTCCGGCGGCGTGGGCGGGTAGATGCCGCAGATGAACTCGAGCCCGCCGGCCGGCGAACCCAACTTGCGCACCTCTTCCTCGATCAGCTCGTGGATCTCCTTGCGGGTGCCGAAGGGCACCACTCTCTGGCGGTCCACGTCGAGGCGGATGCACATGCGGCCCTTGACGTTGCGCGCCAGGTTGTCCACCCCATTGAGCAGGTCCTGCGGGTTGATTATGTCGACACCGGCCTTCACGAATTCGTCCATGAACTCCATGATGTGTCCGTCGCTGTGCAGCGCCACCAGGGCCCCGGCTCCGTGGATGGCCGAGATCATCTTGCCGTAGGCCGGCGTCACGTACTTGCCGAACTTGGCCGGACTGATGAGGCTCGACTTCTGCGTGCCGAGGTCATCGCCGAACTCCATCACGTCCACGCCCAGATCGAGCCACATCTTCAGGTAGCGCTGGTTCTGCTCCACCAGCATGTCGATCAGCTGCTGCAGTCGCGGGTCCTCGGTGGCCACGTCGATCATGAAGTTCTCGAACCCGCGCAGGTAGTAGAGCCGCATGAAGAGGAACCCGTGCGGCAGCCCGCCACTGGTGTGCCGGCCCTCCGCCCTCGCCGCCTCGATCGCCCGCCGCGCTCCCTCCCAATCGGCCGGCTGCCGGTCCCACTGCACCGCCGGATCCGGGGGCACGAACGTCTCCAGGGCCTCCCAGTCGGCCAGGGGCGAGTTGATCACCACCCCTTCGATGCCGTCGATATCCGAACGCCAGATGCAGCCCCAGGCGTCCGTGAAGTCTTCGCCGGCCCGGTGAGCCGGCGCAAAGTCGTAGTTGGCGTAGTTCACCTGGCCCTTCACAAAGCCGGGGAACAGGTTCGGGTACCGGGCCATCACCTCTTCCAGTTCGTCTCCCAACTGCACCCGCGACGCGCCCGAACAGGAGACGCGCATCGGCGTCCACTGGGGACCCTGAAAGCAAGCATTGCGCAGGTAGTTCTCTCTCTCGGTGAGGGCCAAGTTCGCCTCCTTCGGG
This sequence comes from Anaerolineae bacterium, assembly GCA_040768685.1. Classification (GTDB taxonomy): domain Bacteria; phylum Chloroflexota; class Anaerolineae; order DRVO01; family DRVO01; genus Ch71. Next base: position 634,554 of record JAXGMM010000001.1, on the reverse strand, counting down.
GAATCATCTCCGCTGGACAGGGATTGTGCCCGGCCACCGCCTCGCTGTCCAATGACCCGTCCATGGCATCCGGCCTGGCGATCTAGCCCTAGCGGCGGCAACCTCGGCCTTCGTTGGCGCCGCATCGCCTGGCAGCGCCCGCTCGGCGGGGCTAGAATGCCTCTATGGTCGATGCTGGGCGTCGCGGCCGTGCTCAGCGGACATTCTGCGCCTTCGGCCCGGGAGCACCGCCTCAGGAGGAGGAACCAGTGAGCGAGACCGACCGTCTACAGACCTACCGGGAGAAGCGTGACTTCGACCGCACCCCCGAGCCCTCCGGCAGCGCCCGCCCGAGGGGCGAAGCACCCCTGTTCGTCATCCAGAAGCACGCCGCCTCCACCCTGCATTATGACTTCCGCCTGGAAGCAGACGGCGTTCTCGTCTCCTGGGCGGTGCCCAAGGGACCGTCCCTGAATCCCAGCGACAAGCGCCTCGCCGTGCCCACAGAGGATCACCCCATGGAGTACGCAGATTTCGAGGGGACCATTCCCAAGGGCGAGTACGGCGGTGGCACTGTGATCGTGTGGGACACGGGTGCCTACCGTCTGCTCCCGCGTGAAGACGAGCCGGCGCCCAGCTTCGCCGGCGCCTACGAGCGCGGCCGAGTAACCGTCTGGCTGGAAGGGAGCAAGCTGGCGGGAGGGTTCGCCCTCATCCGCACCGGCAAGGGGGAGAAAGCTCGCTGGCTGCTGATCAAGATGGACGACGAGCACGCCGACCCCGGCCGCGATGTCGTCGCCAACGAACCCCGGTCGGTACTCAGCGGCCGCACCATCGAGGAGGTAGAAGCGCAGACCGGCTAAACCGACATGTTCCCGTTCATTACGCGTGCACAACGCAAGATGCGAGGCGGCCGCTAGGCTCGTCCGGCCGCCGTCTCAAGGATGACGTTTCGGCCCATATCTGCCACAATGGCGGCATAGCGGTCCCTCCCACCCAATACGTGGCAAAGGAGCATCGGTATGGACGCGTTCACTGGAGACGACGTCAGGGCTCTTCTCGACCACGAGACCGGCTGGTGTGTCTCTCTCTTCCTCCCCACGGAGCGCGCCGGACACCAAACCGAGCAGAACCCCATCCGGCTGAAGAACCTGCTGCAGCAGGCCGAGGCTCGACTCATCGGCAATGGCATGCGTCGACCCGATGCGGTCTCACTCCTCGCCGGCGCCAACGCCCTCCTCACCGACGCCCTCTTCTGGCGGCAGCAGAGCGACGGCTTGGCGATCTTCATCTCCGCAGCCGCCACGAGCGTCTACCGCGTGCCGCTGAATCTCACCACTGAAGTGACCGTCGCGAAGCGCTTCCACTTCCGCCCCCTCCTGCGGTTCCTCGCCGGTGACGGGCGATTCTACCTTCTCGCTCTAAGCCAGAAGTCGGTGCGCCTGCTGGAGGGTAGTCGCGACGCCATCGAGGCGGTGGAGGTCGCCTCGTTGTCGGCCGGCCTTCAGGAGGCGCTCCAGTTCGACACCGTTCAGCGCGATCTTCAGTGGCACACTGCGTCGTCCCAGGCGTCCGGAGGGGCGGGCGGCCGCTCGACTGTCTATCACGGATCGGGCGGACCGGAAGTCGGCGCCAAGAACCGCATCTTGCGCTACTTCCATCTCCTCGATGAGGCCCTGCGAGAGGTCGTCGCCGGTCAGAACATCCCTCTGGTTCTCGCCGGGGTGGAATACCTGTTCCCAATCTACCGTGAGGCCAACACCTATCCGTTCCTCCTCCAGGAGGGTGTCCCCGGCAACCCCGAGGAGCTCTCTCCCAAGGAACTACACCACCGAGCCTGGGAACTCGTCGGTCCGCAGTACGACAGCGCCCGCGAGCAGGCATGGGGCAAGTACGAGAGCCTGGCGGGCACGGGTCTCGCTTCCGCCGATCCTCGCGAGGTCGTGGCTGCGGCTCACTTCGGCCGGGTGGAGTCGCTCTTCGTGGCCACAGGCTGCCACATCTGGGGCGCTTTCGACCCCCAGGCCGGCGCCGCCACCCTCGCCGACGGGCCCGGCGACGACGTCCAGGACCTCACCGACCTCGCGATCATGCACACCATCCTGAACCAGGGTCGCGCCTACCCCGCGCCCGCCGACTCGATGCCCGATGCCTGCATGTTGGCAGCCGTGTTCCGCTACTAGTCTCCGCTCTGTCCGGCACCAGACCAGGAGATGCGCCCAAGAGGGCGCATCTCTTTCGCGTATCGGAGTGGCTACTACTATCCCGAGGCTCTAAGCTTCACGAGCGCGACCTCTGGAGGGCAGTTGAGCCGGATGGGCGGCGGCGTCAGCCCTACTCCGCGGGTGATGTGCACCAGCGTCTTGCTTCCCGGCGCCAGCCCCTCAGCGAAGCGGCGCCCATACAGCGAAGGCACAATCGGCGGACCTATCAGAGGCAGCGATACCTGCCCGCCGTGGGTGTGGCCGCACAGCGCCAGGTCCACGCCCCCCGCAGGCAGTTCCTCTGTCAGGTCAGGGTTGTGCACCAGCAGGAGGCGCAACTCGTCCGAGGGGAGCGGCTCCAGGAGCCTGGTCACCGTTCGCACCGCGCCTGACCAACGCCACACGAACTGGTCCCGAGAGCACCAGCGCGATCCCGAGTACCCGCGGTCGTCAAGCCCGATCAGCCAGAACCGTCCTCCCTCCAGTTCAACGGGCATGGCTTCGTCCCGAAGCACCACTATGCCCGTCGACCGAAGGCTGTAGGCGATAGCATCCGGTCGCGTCCACACGTCATGGTTGCCGAGGACAGCCACGGTGGCGATCCGCGGCCTCAGGAGGGCCAATCGGCGGGCGCACTCCCCGATGTGCGAGGCGTCGCGATACACGAAATCGCCGGTAATAACGACCAGGTCCGGTTCGAGCGAGTTGGCAAGGTCCACCGCCTGGGCCACCTGCTGAACGCTCACGTAGGCGCCCAGATGGAGATCGCTCAGGTGCGCTATGGTCAGCCCGTCCAACGCACGCGGAAGCCGACATAGCGTCGCCTCCCGCTCCGAGACGACAAGGCGCGCCGGCTCCACCTTGAGCGCATAGCCGGCCAGTGCCGGACCAACCAAGACCCCGGCTCCGACCGCGCCGCACCGAGCCAGGAACCGCCGCCGCGTCCGGCTCACTCGCCGACCAAGGGGATCCCGGCGATCACGGCGACCACCAAGATGAAATCATAGACCCCATGAACGATGACGCTGGTGGTGGTGTTAGTGCGACGCCGAATGACGCCCAGCACCACCCCGAGGATGAAGACGACGACCAAGGCGTCCCAGTTGTACTGAAAGGCATGGAGACCCGCGAAGAGAAGGTTCGAGAGCAGGATGCCCAATCTCGGCTGGAGGACGCCCCGCACCGCCACCTCCTCGCCCAGCCCAGCCGAGAGGCCCAGTACCACGGCGCCGATGGGAGTGAGAAACGGGGCCATCAGCGTGCCGAACGCCTCTTCGAAGCTCGCGCTGCCGCTGGTGGTCCAGCCCATCCGGCCCCAGAACCAGTCCACACCTAGGCTCAGCACCCCCACCGCCAGGACCAGACCCACTCCGAGCCCCACACCAAGCCCCACCTGGCCGGCGCTCGGTCGCACCAGGCCGAGCCGTCGAAGCGCTTGCGGCAGACTGCGCTTCACCCCGAAGCCGACGGCAAGGACAGCCCCGGCGACGATCCAGGGTAGGCTGTATAGCTCGCCTCTCAACATGGCTCCGCCATCGCCCATGTCGAGGTCGGCTCCCCGATCGAGCATCGCCGAGATGACCGTGATCAGCGTCGGTTCGCCCAGTACCACGAGGGGCACGAAGCTCTCCAGCGCCAAGGTCACCACGGCCACGAGAGCCACGGCGTGCACGAAGTTGTCGGGGTCCAGCGGCAGGAACCGTGCGGCCAGTCGCCTGACCGGCCGCACGAACCCCAGCAGACCCAGCGACGCCGCCGCGAGCATCCCCAGCATCGTCAGGGCCAGCTTGGATCGGTCTGCTCCATCCAGATGCTGGGTCTGCAGATCACCGATCTCCGGCGCCAGAGCGCCCAGGGCTGAAGCGGTGGCAGCCAATGCGATGGCGAGCACCAACGCGGCCAGCCAGAGAATCGTGAGGACTCGCGCCCAGCGGTAATGGAGCCCGTAGTAGGCCAGAACCGCCAGCGGGACAAAGGGCAGCACCCGCCAGGACTCGCTCGCGAAGGCGGTCGCCTCGCCGCCAAGGACGATGCCCGCCAGTATGAGCGCAAGAATGACTATTGCGCCCCCAACCAGCCACCACACGCGCGGCCGGCGTTCCTCTGCTCCTCGCTGTTCCAGCCCATCTGAGGTCGCGTACATTCGCCCACTCCTGAGCGCCGGAGTCCCGGCGACCGTGCCGGCCACCGGTCGGCGTCTATGTCTTCCTGCGTACGCTATGCGCCCACACGAGGGGCTAGGCGCGACCTCAACCTCCGGGGCCTCTGAGGCCGGCTATCGCCTCTCTCACCTTGCCCCAGACTCCCTTGACCAAACGCACCAGACGTTCGGTCGTAGACTCCGAAGGCCCACTGGCACCCGAACCGCCCTTGCTCATTCCGCCGCTCCGTTTCGCCTGCATCCTCAGCGCCTCCCCTATTGAGTTCAAGTCGAGTCGGCCCGCCGAAACGTGACTCTGATTCTTACTGCATGCGGCCTCGGCGTCAATCTCGGCAGGCGATGTGGGCGGCATCTCCGAGGTCGTTGCACAGGGCGTCCCCGGATTCCTCGCGCCCCTGGCCGACGTGCACCAGACGGCTGAGTACGCCTTGCACATCCTCGCAGCCGCACACGGCTAGGGGTGGGCGGCAATCGGCCGTTGACCGCGGCCGGGGCCGGCGATAGCATACGACATGCGAACGCGCCGTCGTCCGTCTGTGTCTGCAAGCGTGATTCCGCCGAGGGGGATGTGAGCATGTCCGGCACCGAGCGCATCAAGATAGTAGCCCAGACCATGGACTGGGGAGGCCCCGAGGCCGAGCTGGAGGCTCTCGGGGACATGGATGTGGACTTCAGCATCGTCCCCTTCGGCAACAGCGAGGACGCCGTCATCGCGGCCGCTCAAGGAGCGCACGGTCTGCTCCTCGGTTCCGGTCCCGGCAGTCGCCGCGTGATCGAGGCGCTGTCGCCCACCCTGAGGGTGATCTCCCGCTACGGCGTAGGCTACGACGCGGTGGACCTGCAGGCAGCCACCGACCACGGCGTGGTGGTGGCCAACGTGCGCACCGGGGGTGTCTTCAACCAGGAGATGTCCAACCATGCGATTCTGCTCTTTCTTGCCTGCGCCAAGAAGCTGTCTACCATGAACCGCATCGGTCACACGGCCAAGTGGAGCGATCGGACTCCGCACACGCGGCCCATGGTGCAGATCTACGACCAGGTGTTGGGCCTGATCGGCCTGGGCGACATCGGCGCCATGACCGCGCGCAAGGCACAGGCCTTTGACCTCAAGGTGCTCGCCTATGACCCCTTCGCTACCCCGGAGAAGGCGTCTGCTTGCGGCGCCGAGCTGACCGACCTCGACCGCCTGCTGCGGGAGTCCGACTTCATCTCCGTGCATTGCCCCCTGACGCCCGACACCCAGGGCCTGATCGGGGAGCGCGAGTTCGGCCTCATGAAGCCCAGCGCCTACGTCATCAACACCGCCCGGGGCCCCATCATTGACGAACGGGCCATGATCAAGGCCCTGCAGGAGCGGCGCATCGCCGGGGCGGGGCTGGATGTCCTCGAGAAGGAGCCGCCTTTTCCCGATAACCCTCTGCTGCAGATGGAGAATGTGATCATCACCCCCCACTGTGCCGGCATCTCCGACCGCGGCACCTACAACGTCAAGAAGAAGGCCATGGAGAACGTGGTGCGCGTGCTCACCGGCCGCTGGCCGGAGTCGGTGGTCAACCCGGCGGTGAGCAAGGTAGTGAGCCTGGCGTAGAGGCCGCGCCGCTGCGCGCCGGCCATCAGGGGAGGGCACGGGGGCCCTCCCCTACTGAAGGGCCCCGCCGCAACACGCTCCCGCCACTCCCATCGAGGTAAGCCCGTGCCCCGCCCGGTGATCATCCTGGATTACGACCCCACCTGGCCCGACACCTTCGCCGTCGAGAAGGCCCGTATCGAGGCCGCCCTGGCCCGGCAGTGTGCCCTCGTCGAGCACATGGGCAGCACCGCTGTGCCCGGTCTGTCTGCCAAGCCCACCATCGACATCCTCATCGGCGTGCCCAACCTGGAAGCTGCCGATCGGTGCGTCCCGGCCTTGCTGGCCCTCGGTTACGAGTACTTCCCGGAGCACGAGGCCGCCATGCCCGAGCGTCGATACCTGGACCGCATCGGCGAGCCGCTGTCGTACCACCTGCACGTGGTGGCAACCGGCGGCGAGTTCTGGATGCGCCACCTCGCCTTCCGCGACTACCTCCGCACCCACCCCGACGTCGCCGCCCAGTACGATCGGCTCAAGCGGGACTTGGCGGAGCGCTACCGCAACGACCGCGAGGCCTACACCAACGCTAAGACCGACTTCATCCGCTCGGTAGAGGCGTTGGCGCGCCTCGGTTAACCGACGCCCTAGTGGCCGACGCCCACTTCGGCTCGCCGGCAGGGAGTTAGGCCATGCCGATCAAGACAGGATTCGGTGACGTGCAGGCCTTCCCCACCGTCGATCGCGCCGTCTGCGAGCGGTGCGGGCTGTGTGCGCGTCTGCGGTCATGTGCTGACCCAGGGCAGCGACGGCTCGCTCATCGTCAATGCCGATACCGCCCTCGGCTGCCCAGGCTGTGCCCAGTGCACGACAGTTTGCCCCACCGGCAGCATCATCGTGACCGGTCGGGGGCTCCAGCCCGATGACCTGGTCCCCCTCCCGCCCATCTCTGCGTACGCCGGCGCCGAGCAACTGGACGCCCTGCTGCCGGCGCGGCGCAGCGTCCGCCAGTTCACCGACGAGCCGGTTAGCGCCGAGTCCTCGGTGGGCGTGATGGCCGGCTGGCTCCGCTGGGCGCGGCCGCCGCTCCTCAAACTGGCCCGCCCATTCATCGGCAAGATCCTCTACGAGTCGGCCACCACCTTCACGGTCCCCGCCCTGCGCCTGATCGTTGAGCAGCGCCGGAAAAGCATGGACCGGCTCCTATACGATGCGCCGGCGGCTCTCCTGTTCCACCTCTCACCCTACGCCGACGCCGCCGACAGCGCCATCGCCGCCGCCTACGGCATACCGGCAGGCAACAAACCGGGCCTGGTACTGCTGCTGGGCCACTCCAGTGTACACTACCGGCGGGCCATCCGACGACGCTTCGCCTCGGTGACCGACAGCCACAATCAGGAGCATGCTCATGCCATCCAGGCCATCTAGGTCGACCTCCGCCCTCGAGGACGCCCTCCTCGGCGTACCCGTAGCGGCTGCCCCCGGGCTCATCCCGGGCGTGCTCGCGACCGTCGTCGTCGCCGCCCTGGGGTCGGTTCTCGCCGACCTCATCGGCACCCGGCTGTTGGGCTTCTCGCAGAGCCCCATCTCGCCCATCATGGTCGCCATCATCGTCGGCATGCTGGTGGCCAACCTGATCCGCACGCCCAAGTCGTTGCAGGCAGGCGTGCGCTTCAGCGTCCGCAAGCTGCTCCGCCTGGGCATCATCCTCCTTGGAATCCGCCTTAGCCTCCTGGATGTGGCCCGCGTGGGGGTCTACGGCGTGCCCGTGGTCGCCCTCTGCATCACCGCCGGCCTGGTGTTCGGCAGCCTCTTCGCCCGCTGGCTGAAGCTGCCCGAGCGCCTCGGCACGCTTATCGCCGTCGGCACGGGCATCTGCGGCCTCTCCGCCATCGTCGCCACCGCGCCCTGCATCGAGGCCGATGACGAGGAAGTGGCCTACGCGGCCGCCGACATCACCATCTTCGGAGCGCTCGCTACCTTCCTCTACCCCTACCTGGCCCACGCCATCTTCGGACTCGACCCGGTGCGGGTGGGGCTGTTCCTCGGTACCGCCGTCCATGACACTTCGCAGGTGGTCGCCTCCGGCCTTATCTTCGACCAGGCGTTTCCCACCACCGCGGCGCTCTCCGGCGCCGACGTGGCCGTGATCATCAAGATGGTGCGAAACGTGTTCATGGCTGCCGTTGTGCCCCTGATGGCCTACCGCTACGCCCGCGTTCGGGCCCGGCAGAGCGGAAGCAAGGTGGACGTGGTCAAGCTCCTGCCGCTATTCGTGCTCGGCTTCCTCCTGATGGCCGCTGTGCGCAGCGTGGGAGACGCCGGGCTGCAGGGCGGCGGCCGGGCCCTCGGCCTCTGGGAAGCCGAGGGCTGGAAGGCCCTGGTGGCGGCGGTGAAGGGCACAGCCGAGTACCTGTTGCTGCTGGCCCTGGCGGCCGTCGGCCTCAGCACCAACTTCGGGTTCCTGCGCCGCCTCGGGATCCGGCCCCTCTTGGGTGGGCTCGCTACCGCCCTGTTAGTAGGCGTAGTCAGTGTCGCCTGCGCCTATGCCTTCGGCCCGCTGATCAGCCTGTGATGCTTCCGCCGGCCCGCTCGAGCCGCAGACGATGATCTACCTCGACAACGCCGCCACCTCCTGGCCCAAGCCGCCCGAGGTGGCCGAGGCCATGGTTGACTTTCTCCAGCGTGCCGGGGGCAACCCCGGCCGCTCGGGCCACACCCTGAGCATCGAGGCGGGCCGCACCGTATACGGAGTTCGCGAGCAGGTGGCGGCGCTGTTCAACGCGCCCGATCCCATGCGCGTCATCTTCACCCACAACGGCACTCACGCCCTCAACCTCGCGCTGCAGGGCTTGCTCCGCCCCGGCGACCGCGTCGTCGTCAGCGGCGTGGAGCACAACGCGGTCATGCGACCGTTGCGGCACCTGGAGAGCGAGGGCGTCGCAATAGCGGTGGCCCCCTGCCGCCGCGACGGCTCGCTCGATCCCGCCGACCTGGCACAGGCCGTCACGCCCGGGACGCGGCTGGTGGTGATGCTCCACGCCGGCAATGTGACCGGGACCATCATGCCCGTAGCCGAGGCCGCTGCCATCGCCCACCGCGCCGGGGCCCTCTTTCTGCTCGACGCCGCTCAGTCGGCCGGGGCGCTTCCGCTGGACATGGCCGCGCTCGGCGTGGATCTGCTCGCCTTCACCGGCCACAAGAGCCTGCTGGGCCCTCCCGGCACGGGTGGTCTGGTGATCGGACCGGAGGTGGACGCACACGCGCTGCGCCCGCTCTACCGGGGCGGCACCGGCAGCCGGTCCGAGTCCGAGAGGCAACCGTCCGACCTGCCGGACAAGTACGAGAGCGGCACGGCCAACGGGGCCGGCATCGCCGGTCTGGGGGCAGCGCTGGCCTGGATCCGGGCACGCGGGCTGGAGGCGCTGCGGGCTCATGAGGCGACCCTGACGCAGGCCCTCATCGACGGTCTCAAGAAAGTGGGCAGCATCACGGTGCACGGAACGGGTGACGCTCGGACGTGCACCGCCGTCGTCTCCATCACGCATGAGACCATGTCCGTGTCCGACATCGGACTGCGGCTGGACGAGGAACACGGCGTCCTGACGCGGGTTGGCCTGCACTGCGCCCCGGCCGCCCACCGCAGCATCGGCACCTTCCCCAGCGGGACGGTGCGCTTGGCGCCCGGGCCGTTCACCACCATGGACGAGATCGAGGCAGCGGTGCGTGCGGTCGCCGCGGTGGTGCAGTCGTGAGCGTCTACGGCGTCGTCCTCTTCGCCACCACCTCGGCGGCGCTTCGGGCAGAGAAAGCGGCCCTCGACGCCGGCCTCAAGGTCAAGCTCATACCCACGCCGCGCCAGTTCTCCAGCAACTGCGGCATGTCCTTGCGCTTCGACCAGGAGCAGGAGGCGGCGCTGCGCGAGGCTCTGCAGCACGCCGGCGCCGACTGGGCCCACATCCGCCTGCTGGCGTAGCGCGGCATCCCCCGGCTCGCGCCCAGGGTACTTGGCAGGACGGTGGCCATCGCCTATCATCTACCTAAAGAGACAACGCCCGGTTCGCCCGACCAACGATCGAGCCCGGGCTCACGCCGTTCCCCGTCGGATGTGAGGTAACCACTATGAGCCAGCGCATCAGCAGAGCCATCATACCGGCCGCCGGGCTGGGAACACGCATGCTCCCCGCCACCAAGTCGCAGCCCAAAGAGATGCTGCCCGTAGCGCGCAAGCCGGTGGTTCAGTACGTCGTCGAGGAGCTGGAGGGCGCGGGCCTCGATCAGATTCTCGTCATCACCGGCCGCCGCAAGCGCGCCATTGAGGATCACTTCGACCCCGACCCCTCGCTACTCTCCTTCCTGGAGCAGTCGGGCAATGAGACGCTGCTCTCCGAGCTGACCAACCTACAGTCGCGGGCCCGCTTCTACTACACCAGCCAGGCCAGCCCGCGCGGCCTGGGCGACGCCATCTCCCTCGGCGCCGAGTTCGCCGACGACCAAGACTGCGTGGTCGCCTTGGGCGACTCGCTGATCGCCGGGCAACAGCCGTCCGAGCCACTGTCGGCCATGATAAAGGCCCACCTCGACCTGAACGCGGCCGCCATCGTGGCCGTGGAGCAGGTGCCCGCCGAGGAGACGTTCCGCTACGGCATCGTCAGCCCGGCGACGACGGACCTTCCCACCGGCGAGCCCATCCCCATGAAGGACATCATCGAGAAGCCGCCCCGCGGCACCGCCCCCAGCAACCTGGCGGTCGCGGCGCGCTATGTCTTCAGCCCCGCCATCTTCGAGGCTCTGCCGCGCGTCTTCCCCGATCGCAAGAACGAGATCCAGCTCACCGACGGCATCCGGCTGCTGATTCAGCAGGGCCTGCCCGTCTATGCCTGGCTGCTGGCCCCGGAGAACCGGCGCTACGACATCGGCAACTTCGAGAGCTACTTCCGCACTTTCATCGACTTCGCCCTCGCCGACGAGCGCTACGGCTACATGGTGCGGCAGTACATCAAGGCCAAGGCGTATGAGCTCTAGCCGAAGGCTTGTCTGCTCGGCGCCGGGCCGCGCCGGCATCATCGGCAACCCGACCGACATGTACGGGGGCTCGGTGCTGTCCTGCTCCGTCGGCATGCGCGCCCGTGTAACCGTGACACCGGCCGAGGAGCCGACGTTCCACACCCGTGGCCGCGATTGCGTGCTCACCCGCCGCGAGGACCTGCGGCCACGGGGGGACTACTTCGACATCCCGCGCGCCATCATGGACTACTTCCGGCTGCCCAAACTCCAGTGCCGGGTGGACTACTTCAGCGAGCTGCCGGTCGGCAGCGGCATGTCCAGTTCCACCGCTCTCTTGGTGGCCATGCTGCAAGCCATTCTCGCGTGGCAAGGGAACCCACGCCCCAACTACCAGCTGGCGGAGATGGCCCGCTATATCGAGCTAAACCACCTGAAGATCGTCGGCGGCTACCAGGACGCCTACATGTGCACCTTCGGCGGCCTCAACTACATGGACTTCCGCGGCAAGCAGTTCTACCGGGAGACGGAGGCCGAGCTCTTCGCCACCGTGGAGCCGCTCGCACCTTATGTCAATTCGCTGCCGTTCATGCTCGCCTTCACCGGCGTGCACCACTCATCCAACCGGGTGCACAAGCCGCTCCGTGAGCGATGGCTGGAGGGCGATCCCGAGGTGCGGGCCGGGTACGAGCGCATCTCCGAGTTGGCCCGCGCCGGCAAGAAGGCCCTGCTGCTGGAGGACTGGGACACCCTCGGCCGCCTGATGAACGAGAACCACGACATCCAGCGCAGCCTGGGCGGCTCGGGCGAGACGAACGAGGCTCTCATAGCCGCGGCCCTGGCCGCCGGCGCCCCCGGGGCCAAGCTGGCCGGGGCGGGCGATGGCGGCACCATCATCATCCTCTGGCCCAACGAGGACGTCGCTACTCTAGAAGCGGTCATGGCCGCAGCGGGAACCACCGCCACTTACACGCTCGCCATCTCCCCCGGCGTCACCGTAGATCACGACGGTCCCGCCGACGAACCTGCCGGCTCGCACGAGGCCTGAGCCGGCGCCGAGATCGACACGCAGGAGTCGCCGGCCCAGGCCTGACGGGCCTGGCTGCGCTTAGCCCTCGCGCGGGATGTCCACGACCCGGCCCTCGTCCATGGATCGGTCCGCGCAGAAGCCGAGCAGGTGCCCCCGGATGCTGTCGTCGATGGAGGTGCAGGAGATGGACACCTCCTCACCCCGCGCGAAGCGCACGAAGTCGGCCGCCAGCCGCAGGTCGCCGCCGGCATGGCCGCCAAAGGCTCCGTGCACGTCGCCGGTGACGTTCAGGTCCACCACTTCCTCGCTGTACTCGTGGCCCGGCCGCGGATCGATGTGCCGGATCACGTAGCGGCTGTCCTCAAGGTCGCCCTGAATCTCGCCCGTTGTGCCCACCAGATGGATGGAGCGCTGAGGCTTCGAGCAACCGCCGATCATGTTGTGACTGGCAGTTGACCCGTCCTCGAACTCCACGATCAGGGCCTGGTGATCCACCACGTCGTTGTCGCACTTCCAGACGCAACGCCCATATGGATTGTCCGTCTTCAGCGACTCGATCTTCTGCTCGATGGTAGGGTTGTCGATCTGCTCCAGCCCGGCCCAGACGTAGAAGCTCCAGCGCTGCGGGTGATCGATGTAGTGCTTGCGGGCGGAGTAGAGGCAGTCCGCCTCGATGGGGCAGTCCACCAGGCAGCGGGTACCGGCCCCCTTGGGGGCCTTTTCCGGCCGGAACTGCATGTTGTTGCCGAAGCTGCTCACCCGTGTCGGCGCAATGCCGCTCTTCATCCAGGCGATCAAGTCCAGGTCATGGCAGCACTTGGCCATGAGCATGGTGCCATGGAAGTCCGCCTTCTTCGCCCACTTGCCGCGCACGAATCCAACCGCCATGTGGTGGTAGCTGACATGCTCCACCGTCTGCACGCTGATGAGTTCTCCGATCTCGCCCGCGGCCACGCGCCGGCGGATGTCGGTGTAGAACGGAGCGTAGCGCAGTACGTGGCAGATCATCACTTTGCGGTCGTACTCGCGCGCCGTCCGCACCAGGTCCCACATCTCCGCCTCATGCGTCGCGAACGGCTTCTCCAGCAGGAGATGATAGCCGGCCTTCAGGAGAGGGATCGAGGTGGGCACGTGGTGTCGATCCATGGTGCCGTTGATCACGGCATCGGCGAAGCGGGGCACGGCTGCCAAGGCGTCAGCCGACTCGAAGCAGCGCTCCGCCGGGATGTCGTACAGCTTGGCGACCTGTTCGCGGCGGTAGGCCATCGGATCTGCCACGCCCACGATCTTGAGCTCTTCCGGCTGCTGCTGCGCCAGAGAAGCGTACACCATGGCCCGGTGCCCCGCCCCTACTATCACCGCCGTTAGTGGATCCTTCGCCATCCTGTCCCTCCTCTTGACCGACCGAGCGCCGGCTCACCAGCCGGTCGGGATCTCCACCACGCGTCCCTCTTCCATGGCCACGTCGGCGCGGAAGCCGATCAGATGGCCGCGGATAGAGTCCTCCAGGTTGGTGCAGGCGATCGAGCACCGGTCGCCGCGCACGAAGTTGACGAAGTCCGCCGCTAGGCGCGCGTCGCCGCCGCCGTGGCCGCCGAAAGCGCCGTCCATGTCGCCCTTCACGTCCACGTCCACCACTTCCTCGCTGTACTCGTGGCCCGGCCGCGGGTCGATGTGCCGGATCACGAAGCGGCTGTCGTGCAGCACGCCTTGCAGTTCGCCTGTCGTCCCCACCAGGTGCATCGAGCGCATGGGCTTGGAGGCGCCGCCGATCATGTTGTGGGTGGCGGTGCACCCGTCCTCAAACTCGATCATCACCGCCTGGTGGTCGACCACGTTGTTGTCGCACTTCCAGACGCAACGGCCGAAGGGGTTGTCCGTCTTCAGCGAGTGGATCTTGTCCTCGATGGTCGGGTTCTCCATCTGCTCTAGCCCCGCCCAGACGTAGAAACTCCAGCGGTCCGGGTGGTCGATGTAGTGCCTGCGCGCCGAGTACAGGCACTCCGTCTCGATGGGGCAGTCCACCAGGCAGCGCGTTCCCGCCCCCGCCGGGGCTTTCTCCCGGCGGAACTGCATGTTGCTGCCGAAGCTGCTCACGCGGATGGGCGAGATGCCGCTCTTCATCCAGGCGATGAAGTCCAGGTCGTGGCAGCACTTGGCCATCAGCATGGGCGAGCCGCACAGGTCCTTGCGGTTCCACTTGCCGCGGACGTGGCTCACCGCCATATGGTGATAGCTGACGTGCTCCACCGTCTGCACGCTGATGAGTTCTCCGATCTCGCCCGAAGCCACCCTCTGCCGCATGGCCGTGGCAAAGGGGGTGTAGCGCATCACGTGGCAGATCATGACCTTGCTCTGGTTCCGGCGCGCCGTCTCGAGCAGCTGCCACATCTCCTGCTCGTTCACGGCGAAGGGCTTCTCCAGCAGCAAGTCGTACCCGGCCCGCAGCAGCGGCACCGAGGTTCGGACGTGGTCTTGGTCCATGGTGCCGTTGATCACGGCGTCGGCCATCTGGGGACGAGTGGCTAGTTCCTCCGCCGTCTCAAAAAGCTGATCGGCTCGCAGCCCGTAGAGCTCGGCCACCTGCCGCCGGCGGTATTCCAAGGGGTCTGCCACGCCCACGATCTTGAGTTCATCGGGGCGATAGCGAGAGTACGAGGCGTAGGTGAGCGAGCGATGCCCGGCGCCCACGATGACCGCAGTGACCGGCTTATCGGCCATGAGGCTTCCTCCGCACGGTGGTGCGCGGAGAAGTCAACAGCCCGCCCCGCGCCCGCTGAGCTTAGTCCACCGCCGCGGCGATGACAACTCCGCGCCGCTTGCGCCTCCCCATACTCACCCTAGAATGAAGCGGCAGCGGCCGCCGGCCGGCCGCGGTCAGGGAGCACGTGATGGCCGATGTGATCGAGCGCCTGCTGGCATCTGAGGATCCGGCGGTGCGCATCAAGACCGAGGTGCAGGTCCTGGGCGCCGACCCGTACTCCTGGGACGCCATGCTCAAGCGGCGCGATATCGCCGGCTCCGAGCGTGTGCGGGCACTGCTGTCCGAGCGCAACGAAGACGGCCGCATCCCCCATCATCCCTACAGGAAGTGGTTCGGCGCCCACTGGGTCCTGGCCCAGCTGGCCGACATCGGCTACCCGCCCGGTGATGACTCCCTCATCCCCCTGCGGGAGCAGGTCTACGACTGGCTCTACTCCCGCGACCACGAGCGCAGTGCCGATGTGATCAACGGCCGGGTGCGGCGATGCGCCTCCCAGGAGGGCAACGCCCTCTACTACCTGCTCGTGCTCGGCCTAGCCGACGAGCGCACCGAGGAACTGGCGGACCGCCTCCTGTCCTGGCAGTGGCACGACGGCGGGTGGAACTGCGATCGCAGGCCGGAGGCGATCAACTCCTCCTTCATGGAGACCCTGATTCCCATGCGCGGTCTCGCCTGGCACCACAAGCTGACCGGCGACGGTCGATCGATGCAGGCGGTGCTGCGGGCAAGCAACGTCTTCCTCAAGCGGCGCCTCTTCCGCCGCCAGAGCGATGGCTCCGTCATCCACCCCGGCTTCGTCCGGCTGCACTACCCCTGCTACCGGCACTATGACGTCCTCGTTGCCCTGAAGGTCCTGGCCGAGGCGGGCCTGATCCGCGACTGGCGATGCGACGAGGCCTTGGACCTTCTGGAATCCAGACGTCTGCCCGATGGCGGCTTCCCGGCTGAGGCGCGCTACTACTCCGCCGGCGCCGGAACCAAGACCGGCAGTTCCCGCGCCGACTGGGGCAGTGTCAGCCGTCGAAGGATGAATGAGTTCGTCACCGCCGACGCCCTCTACGTGCTCAGAGCCGCCGGGCGCTACCATCCGCCAGGAGCAGAGACATCCTAGCCGCCGGCACATCACCACAGTAGGAGATCGCCATGCAGTGGGAGCAGATGACATCCGTTGAGTTAGGCCAGGCCGCGCGCGATATCGGCGTGTGCGTGATCGGGATGGGCGTGCTGGAGCGCCACAGCGATCACCTGCCGCTGGGCACCGACTACCTCATCGCACACCGGACCGTGTCCTTGGCGGCGGAGAAGGAGGCGGCAGTCGCCTTCCCGCCCTTCTACTTCGGGCAGATCTACGAGGCCCGCGCTTTCCCCGGCGCCTTCACTATCCGGCCTACGCTCCTGCTGGACCTGGTGCAGAGCGTGTGCGATGAGATCGGCCGCAACGGCTTCCGCAAGATCATCCTCTACAACGGCCACGGCGGGAACACCAACTTCATCCGTTTCTTAGCCCAGTGCAGCCTCTGGGAACAGAAGCCCTACACCGTCTACGCTCCCTCCATGCGGCTCTCGCCGGAGGGCGAGGCCCGCTGGCAGGCTATGCGGGAGACCACCGAGGACGGCCACGCCGGCGAGAGTGAGACGAGCATGTCCCTGGCCGTGCACCCGCATCTGGTCCGCACCGACCTCATTCCGCCCGCGCCCGGCCACGCCCTCGGGCGGGCGGCGAAGCTCGGCGACGGCTACACCGGCCTGAGCTGGTACGCTAACTACCCCGAGCACTACGCCGGCGACGGCCGCTACGGCACCAAGGAGAAGGGCGAGCTTCTGCTCCGCGAGGCGGTGGACACCCTGGCTCAATTCATCGCTGCCGTGAAGGCGGACGAGGTGACCCCCGCCCTGCAGAGCGAGTTCTTCCGCCGCGAGGCCGGTCTGCGGCCGTAGCCGCACCGGCTTGCTGCATGCCTCCTGCAACCGGCGGGTGTACAATGTCACCCGGCATCCACACGCGGGAGGCATGCACTGTGTTGCGCGGACTATTCAAGCAACTGCCCAGGCTCGAGACCGAGCGGCTGGTGCTGCGCCCTGTCACCTTCGACGATGTGCCTGCCATACACGCCTACTGCACCGATCCCGATGTCGCCCGCTACACCACCTGGCACGCCCACCAGTCGTTGATCGAGACACAGGCCTACGTGGGAGCGGTGCAGGACCAGTACGGGCGCGACGAGCCTTCGCCCTGGGGGGTGGAACGCCGCGCCGAAGGCGTGCTGATCGGCACCTGTGGGTTCGTCGCCCGCACGCCCGAACACCACCGGGCTGAGCTCGGATACGCGCTTGCGCGCCCCTATTGGGGCCAGGGCTACATGACGGAGGCCGTCCGCGCCGTCGTCGCCTTCGCCTTCGACCACCTCGACCTGAACCGCATCGAGGCCGTGTGCGATGCGGAGAACCTCGCTTCGGCCCGGGTGCTGGAGAAGTCGGGCCTGGTCTTCGAGGGCATCTTGCGCGACTACCTGCGCGTCAAGGGCCGGTATCGCAACGTGCGCATGTACGCCGCCGTCAGGGGGAGCTTCTTATCATAGATCTGTCGTTGGAGGTAACCTTTGCACCGTAAGTTGCTGTCGTTACCGGTGATCGTGGGAGCCGTTCTTGGCTACCTGGGGACTCCTCGCCTCCGAGCCGCCCGCAAGGTTGGCCGCGAGGGTTTCGAGGGCCGGGAACTGGTTCAGGCCTACGACCAGGTCATTCGCATGCCCCAGTTCCAGGCCATCCATCGGATGGTCGTCAACGAGCTTGACCAGTATAGTCCCGAGGGTACTCTGATCGACGTCGGCAGCGGCCCCGGTCACCTGCTCATCCAGATCGCCCTGGCGCATCCCTTCCTGCGTCTGGTCGGCATCGATGCCTCCGCAGATATGGTCGAGGCAGGCCGCCGGAACGCTAACAAAGCCGGCCTCCGGCAGCTGCAGTTCCGCCAAGGCGAAGCTCAGAACCTGCCCTTCGGCGACAACAGCGTCGACTTCGTGGTTAGCTCGCTCTCCCTGCATCACTGGTCCGAACCGGGAAAGGCCCTGAAAGACATCCACCGCGTGCTCAAGCCCGGCGGGCAGATGCTTCTCTTCGACGGCCGGCGCGACACTCGGCGGGCGTTCTACTGGGCCACCGTCTTTGCCCGCCAGTTCCTGGTCCCCGGCGCCATGAGGGAGATCAACGAGCCGTCCGGTTCCATTCTGGCCAGCTACACCCCCCAGGAGGTGTCGGACATGCTGGAGGCCTCGCCCTTCCAAATCCGCAACATCCGCTCCGGCCCCGCCTGGCTCTTCATCTGGGCGCGCAAGGACTGGTAGGAAGGAGAACGGAGGCGACCCGACATGGACCTGGTGCGCTACGCCAACGCCGCCGAGTTTCGGGCTCGCACCGAACCCCTCCTACTGGGCCGCGAAGCGGAGCACAACCTCATCCTGGGGATCCTGGCGGGCATCGCCTCCGGGCGCGAATGGGTGGACCCGCCCCCGTACCTGGCTCTAGCGCTCGCGGGCAGCGACCCCGTCCTCGCCGCCATCATGACGCCGCCCCACAACCTGCTCCTCTCCCACACCGAGTCGCTCGAGGCGCTGCCCTTGCTTGTCGAGGACCTGTTGCGGTCAGGTTACGGTGTCCCGGGCGTCACCGGTTCGCCAGTGGTGTCAGAAGCATTTGCCGGCCTCTGGCAGGAGAAGACCGGCCACAAGGCGCGGCTCGCCATGGGTCAGCGCATCTACGAGCTGGAGAAGGTGCGTTGGCCGGTCGATGTGCCCGGCCACTTGCGGCGGGCCACGGAAGCAGACCGGCCACTTCTGAGGGAGTGGTTCACCGGCTTCTTCCACGATGCCGACCCCGGCGGCGATCCGGAGAAGTCGGTGGATCGGTTCCTGACGACGCAGTCGCGGGGGCTGTACCTGTGGGAGGACGGCGAGCCCGTCTCCATGGCCGGCCACATCGCCGCCACCCCCCACGGTGACCGCGTCGGCGCGGTGTACACTCCGCCCGAGTGGCGCCGGCGGGGTTATGCCAGCGCCTGCGTGGCGGCCCTCAGCCGGATGCTGCTGGACCAAGGACGACGGTTCTGCTTCCTCTACACCGACCTCGCCAACCCTACGTCGAATCACATTTACCAGGAGATCGGCTACCGCGCCATTGCCGACTCGGTGATGCTCTGCTTCGAGGAGCCTGCTCAGGGTCGCTGAGGCGCACCACACCCGACGCTCGTGCTACAATGCCGCCCATGGAACGAGACGACTTCGTCGCGCTGGTCGAGGAAGCCCTAGAATCGCTGGAGCCGGAGTTCCAGGAGCGCTTGGAGAACGTCGCCGTGCTGGTCGAGGACTGGGCCGACCGGCACACCCTGAGCCTCGCCCGAGCGCGCTCGCCCTACCACCTGCTCGGCTTCTACCACGGCGTGCCGCTCGCCAACCGGGGCCACGGCTACGGCCTGGTTGCGCCCGACACCATCACCATCTACCAGGGCCCGATCGAGCGCCAGGCGCGTAACCGCCACGAGATGCGGCAACTGGTGCGACGGGTGGTGCGGCACGAGATCGCCCACCACTTCGGCATCGACGACGACCGCCTGCACGAACTAGGCGCCTACTGACCTCTTAGGTAGCCGCAGGCGCCCTCAGCCGCGCCCCTCTCAGCGATGGTGCTTGAGCAGCCAGCGATAGAGATACGGGTTGTCGTAGGTCCGTTCCCAGGAGTTGTGCCCACAGTCCGGGTACACCGTCAACCGGACGTCTCCGCCGACCGATCGCAGATGGTCCACCAGCTTCTCCGACTCCGCCAACGGTACGACGGCGTCATCAGCGCCATGGAAGGCCCACACGGGCACTCCTTTGAGGGCCGCGACCTTGGCCGGGAAGCCTGCCTCCGTCCGGCCGCCGCCGCAAATGGGCACCACCGCCGCGAAACGTTGCGGCGACTGCGACCCCAACGCCCACGACCCGTAGCCGCCCATGCTCAGGCCGGTCAGGTACACGCGCGCCGGGTCCACGGCATAATGATCGAGCACCAAGTCCAGCAGTGCCTCCAGCGCCGGGAGCTGCGCCGTCCACACCGAGTCGGCCGGGCATTGAGGCGAGACGGTCACGAAGGGGAAGTCCGGGTTTTTGTCGGCCAACTTGGGGATGCCGTGGATCTTGACCTTCTCCAGGTCGTCTCCCCGCTCCCCCATCCCGTGCAGGAAGAGGATGAGCGGCCACCGCTTGTCCGGATCCTTCCGATAGTCGCCCGGCAGGTGCAGCAAGTAGCCCAGCCGGACCGGTATCCTGGCCTCGGCCTCGAGCCACTGCTTCGTTTGCTTCCCACTGCCCATAGTCCTGGATGCCATTCCCTGCACCTCACTTCGCGCCGCGCGGTCAGTGTGCTCGGAACTACTAAAGAGACCGGCACGGACATCGGAAACGGAAGAGGGGCGGACTGTGCCGCCCCTCTCGAGTCGCCCGCGCACTAAGCCGGGCGCCAAACCTGCCACGGCCAGCTGATCTGCTCGTGATTGGTCCGGTTCTCGGCCACGGCGTGTTCGATAACATTCACCAGATCGTTCTTCTTGATGAACGGCTGCAGATCGATAGTGCACGTGCCGATGACGTACACCTCCTCGTGGTGCCGCCGGAGGATGTTCCGGCCGAGCTCCAACCGCTTGGCGGCATCGCCTTCGGAGCGCATGGCCTCATACCACTGGATGATCTGCTTGATGTCCTCCGGAGGCTCCTCGCCCGCTGTGCCGTCGCTGGTCGCCCACTGAGCATATGCCATTGCCCAGTAGCAGGTGCCGTACGGCACGAACCACACCGGGTCTATCACCCAGAGGACCTTGGCGATATCGTACGAAGGCATCATTAGCTCATTGGCCAGTGCCCGCTGCGTCCAGAGAGACCGCTCGATCTCCTTGGCCTGCGCATCGATTCCGAGCTCCTGCCAGTACATGGCGACCTGGCTGAAGACGTCAATTGCGGGCACGCCCCCCTCGCTGGGGTAGCACTCCAGTAACAGGGTGAGCCGCTCGCCGTCGGGACGTAACCGGAAACCGTCCACATCCTTCTTGTCCAGCCCTATGCTGTCCAACAGCTCGTTGGCCTTCTCCGGGTTGAACTCGATCGCCGTCGTGCCGAAGCCCTCTTCCCAGTACGGGTCGCGCGAGCCGGCCACCGGATTCCCCGGAACAGCCAGGCCGTACCAGAAGAGGTCGTTCATTTCATCGCGGTTGATGCCGTAGGAAAGCGCGTGGCGGAACTCGGTGGTCTGTAGCAACTCGCGGACGGGCAGGTCGCCGTAGCTCTGATTCACGTACACACAGGGGAACGGCCCGCCGATCCATTCAAGGACCTTGTAGTCGCCGCCTTCCTCGTTCTCCATCATCAGGGAGTAGTTGGCAAAGCCCATGTGCCGGTACTGGTAGTCGACTTCACCGGCGATGGTCTTCATCATGATGACTTCGTTGTTCTCGGCCAGGTCGTTGACCAGTCGGTCGAAATACGGGAGCTGCTTGCCGTTGCTGTCTACCTTCCAGTAGTAGGGGTTCCGCACCGACACCATCCGCTGCCCTGGGAAGGGCGTCTCCACCTTCCAGCTCCACAGCACCGGCAGATCAGGATTGGTGGTATAGGAGTTGCGGTTGGCGAACAGCTCGTACCAGTGCTCGAAGCCGGCGTCCTTGATCTTGGCCGCCAACTCGTCCGCGTCGGCGTAGGTGGGGTGGAACTGGCTCAGGTAGTGCTTGGGGGCCATCAGGGCCTCACCGCGGAAAGCCAAGTACTCCAAGAGGATGCCGTAGGCAGCCGCGAAGGTGAACTTCACCGTGTAGTCGTCGACCTTCTCCACCACCACCGGCTCCCCGCCCACCTTCAGCCAGGCCGGGAACGATGGGGTCAGCTCGCTGTTCAGGGCAATATCCTGGTACCAGAAGACCAAGTCGTCCGCAGTGAACGGCTCGCCATCCGACCATCGCATGCCCTTGCGCATGTGGAAGGTATACACCTTGGTGTCTTCGCTGACGTCCCAACCCGTGGCCATGTTGGGGATCACTTCAATGCTGCCGCTGCGGAAGTCCCATCCGGCGAAACTCTCGCGCATCATACACGTGTAGCCGCCCATGTCGGTCGGGCCCGTCAGCACCCGATGCAGGTCCCCGCAATACTCGCCGGGGCGATCCACCGCCTGGACAACCAGCGGCTCCAGCGGCAGCCGCTCCGCCACCGGCGGGAGCGTGCCGGCGGCGACCTGATCTGCCAGTGTGGGCGACTCTGCGTACTTGGCCGCGGTCTCAACGGGCGCGGCTGTGGCTGCCGGCGCCGTAGTAGCCGCCGGCTCGGCTGGTGCTTGGGTCGGGGCGGGGCCTCCGCCGCAGGCAGCAACCGCCCCCATGGCCGTTGCCATCGCCGTCACCCGCAGGAACCCTCGTCGGTTCACTCGATCCAACATCACTGCCCTCCTCGAGACTATGCTTGCTCACGGCGAGGAGCATACGGCCCACAGGCCCGGACCTCGCGCGGGAGTGGGCGGTCGGCGATGCCTCCGCTGTCCGTACCGGTCCCCCTCGTCCGGCTCAGGTGCCTCGAGTCTAGTCGACACCTGGCGCAGATGCAATGCCTGTTCGAAATCTCGGCCCCATCGATCTCACCAGAGCGACGAAAGACGGGCGCCGGTGGTCTCCCACCGGCGCCCGTCACGCTGGCAGATGTGGCCTGCGGCCGGCCACGCGCTACTGCTTCATGTACTCCTGACGTTCCCTCTTGTCCTGCATCCAGCCGCGGTAGTCCACGGTGCAGATGTTCGGGCCGCTGGTCCAGTTAAGCAGCCAGTCCGACATGGTGCGAAGACGGGCGTGCCAGGTGGGCATCTTGCTGAAGTGGACGTACTTGTACAGCATCCACGCGAGAGGGCCATAGACCTTCTTGCCGAAAGGCGAGCACACTGCATCCAGCGTGCCGACGCTCACCATCTCGCCGCGGTTCCAGTACTTGAAGGGCGTCATCTCGCGGCCTTCCCACTTGGCCAGGAGGTTGCGGGCCAGCGCCGGCCCGGCCTGAACGGCGACCTGGGCGGTCGTGCCCAGCGGGGCAGTGCCGCTCTCGTCGGGAACGTGGGCATTATCGCCCACCGCATACACGTCGGGGTAACCGGCGACCTGGAACAGCTTGTCGACCTTCACCCGGCCCATCTTGTCGTGTTCCACCGGCAGCTTAGCGATCAGTGGGCTCGCCAGAATACCCGTCACCCAGATGAGGGTGTCCGTAGGGACGCGGGTCACCTCGCCGCCGCTCTTCAGGTCCACATACCCGTCGCCCGCGCCGGTGACGAAGGTGCCGCAGTGCACCTCGATCCCCAGCTTCCGAATCCTCTGGTCTGCCTCCGCGGACATCTCCGGGTCCAGCGTGCAGAGGACTCGCTCCATACCCTCCGCCAGGATGAGGCGGACGTCGCGCCGGTAGTTGAGCGACTTGTAGAACTTGCCGCACACCTTGCGCATGTAGTCGGCGGCCTCGGTGAGCACCTCCAGCCCGGTGGCGCCGGCGCCCGCTTGCACGAAGGTCAAGAGCCGGCGCCGTTCCTCTTGGTCACGGGAACGATCGGCCAGTTCGAGGCACTCGATGATGTGATTGCGCAGACGAAGGCCGTCCTCCATCTCCTTGCAGGGGTAACCGTACTTCTCGAAGTCGGCGTTGCCGAAGTAGCCGGTGACGCCGCCCAAAGCCAGAACCAGCACGTCGCCCTCGTAGGTGCCGTTATCGGTGACGGCCCGCTTGTTCTCGAGGTCGATCTCGAGGATCTCGGCCTGAATGAACTCCACGTCTCTCTTGGCCAACACTCGCCGGATCGAAGGTGCGATGCTGAGCGGGTTCACCTGGTTGCTCACCAGTTCGGCCAGAAACGCGTGGTACAGGACGTAGTTCTTGCGATCGATGACGGTGATTCTGGGCTTCGGAGCACTGCTCTTCTTCGCCAAGTCGTGCAGGAACTCAGCGCAGTACAGCCCTCCATAGCTTCCACCGAGGATCAGTACTCTCTTCCCCTGCTCGTTCATCAAGCTCCCCTCTCGCTTTCTGTCGATGCGGGCGACGCGAAACGCCACCCCCCGAGGACAGGTTTCACTATGATACCGGCCGAACCGGCTTGTCAAATCGTGAAGCGGGCAACTAGTGCCCGTCAGTCGAACCTTCCGGCGGCAGGCCGTTGATGTCCCGGTACGTGATGAGATCCAGCTTCCGTTGCCCGGCGGCGACCTTGGCGAGCGGTACGGCCTCCACTCGCAATCCGTGGCAGGCCGTCATGCAGCCTCCCCGACCCGCCAACAGACGCTCCACAGCCAACAGTGCGAATCGCTCCGCCAGCCATCGATCCAGGTAGCCTGGCGCCCCCCCTCGCTGCGCGTGGCCGAGCGTGGTCAAACGCACCCGATGACCGGCGGCCTCCCCTAGGTAGGCAGCCATAGCATGAACGTCGCCGGCGCCCTCGGAGGCCACCGCCAGGGCATACCCCTGGCGCGCGACCGCCGCCGCCATGCGGGCCGCGCCGTAGTCCAGGTCCAGGGTGACCTCGGGCACGAGCACTAAGTCGGCATGCACCGCCTCCGCCACGGCCACGGCGATGTGCCCGGTGCTCCCACCCAGCGTCTCCAGGACGAACATGCGGCCGTGCAGAGCCTGGGCCGTGTCCCGGATACCGTCCGCCAGCCCAATGGCCCGGTTGCAGGCCGTGTCGAACCCAAGCGTGCGCTCCGTCTCCGGTACATCGTTATCGATGGTGCAGGGGATGGCGACGCAAGCCGTCCCCATGTCGCTCAGGGCGGTGGCGCCGTAGCGAATGCTTCCGTCGCCGCCGACGACGATGATGCCGTCGATGGACTCGCTCCGCACCACCGCCCGCATACGCTCTTGACCGTCGGCCTCCCCGACGGCGCGGTCCCGCGACGTGCCCAGAACCGTGCCGCCGCGGGCTGCGATGCCGTCCACATCCTCAACGGTCAGCGGGAAGAGGTCGCCGGCAGCGAGGCCCACGAAGCCCCGGCGGACGCCGAGCACCTCGGCGCCCTGCCGCCGGGCGTGCCGGACCACCGCCTCGATGGCGGCGTTGGTCCCCGGGGAGTCCCCCCCGCTGGTGAGGATGGCCAGCCGGGTCATCACATGTCCCGCACGCGCACGGGAAGCCCGCTCTTCTGCGAGCGCCAGGCCGCTTCAGTAAACTCGCTGACTCGCAACCCACACTCGGCAGGCACGCCCGGCTCTTCCAGCCCCAGTATGGCGCGAACGAAGTTGGTGTCCGGGTCTCCCGCCGAGGGAGGCAGTTCCGGCCTCACCGTCTCCTTCCCTTCGCGAAGGACCTGCAGGCCGTTGATGCGGTCGTAGATGACCGCTCCCGTGGAGCCCCAAACGCCGAAAAACTCCCAGAAAGGCGTAGGCGAGCCGCCCATGATAGTCACGTTGCCCAGCGCGCCGCCGGCGAACCGTGCCGAGATGGCGCTGTCGATGTCCACCTCGGCATCGAAGTAGTTGATCTCGGCGAAGACGCGCTCCGGCTGCAGGCCGGTGGTCCACAGCATCATGTCGACCAAGTGGCTGCCGGAGTCGTTGAGCTGACCGCCGCATGATAGCTTCATGCTCTGGCGCCACTTGCCTCGGGTGGCGTTCAGCCACTCCTGGCTGAGAATCAGCGCCACCATCTGGAGTTTGCCCAGTTCGCCGCCCTGTGCCATCTGCCGGATAAGGCGGTAGGTGCCCTCGTAGTGCCGCTGATACGAGATCACCAGGATCTTCCCCGTCTCATCGCGCTTGGCGATGACTCTCCGAGCGTCCTCTACCGTCGAGGTCATCGGCTTTTCGCAGAGGACGTGCTTGCCGGCGTCCAGTGAGTCGATCATCTGCTGGGCATGATAGCAGTGGGGCGAGTGAATCTGGACGGCATCCAGATTGGCCTTGTCCAGCATCTCCCGATAGTCGACGAAGGTGGCCACGCCCGCCAGTTCCGGCCGCCACTCCTTCATCCGGTTCAAGCTAGCCTCGCTGGGATCGGCGAGCGCCACAACTTCCGCCAGGGCGCTCTCGTGCAGCCGCATGGCATGCCCGATGGCGATGCCGCCGGAACCGATGAACCCTATGCGAACCTTGTCAGCCATGGTGCCTCCACTGCTGCTCGCCGGGGTCGCAGGCGCTGCCCAACCCCCAGGAGCGCGATGTCGCGGTTATGCATCGGATCACCGGACATGTCAACCGCTGGAAGCCTGCATACTCATTCGGCGCGCAGCGCCTCCAGCGGCGGACCTCGATCCGCCGCCTCCCCAACCCGAACGCCCATCGCCTTGGGGACCGCGGCCAAGAGAGCCTACCGCACCACGCGCCCCGGCGCGCAGCGCCTCCAGCGGCGGACCTCGGCCCGACGCCGTCCCTTGCCCCTATTGGGAAGGGCGGGCCAATCGGTCTGGATAGACGCCGTGCTCGTGTAGCGCCTCGATCATGGCGCCGTAGTTCTCCGGGCGCACGCGCGAGTGGATGGAGTTGCTCGAGCACAGGATGTAGCCGCCGCCCGGCATCAGTTCCTCCAGGCGACGTCGCACCTCGGTCCGGACCTGCTCGGGCGTCCAGTCGCTAAGCACCTCGCCGCAGTTGATGCCCCCGCATACGGCGATGCGTCCACCGTACTCTCGCTTCACCGCCGCCATATCCATCCCCGCCGCCGCGTCCAACGGATGGAGGGCGTTGATCCCCGTGTCCACGATCATATCCAGCAGCGGCGTGATGCGGCCGCAGGTGTGCTTGATCACCCGCAATCCCCGCTCCTTGGCCGCCCGCACCACCGTGCGTAGCCCGGGAAGCAGAAACTCCTCAAAGGTGTTGGGGCTCATCAGCGGGCCGGAGGTAGCGGCGTAGTCGTCGCCGAAGAGCACGAAGTCGGCGCCCAACTTGGACGCATGCTCGATCATCCCCAGTGTGTGCTCGATAGACAGGTCGACCAATGCCCGGACCAGGTCAGGGTCCAGGTGGAACGCCATCAGCAGCTTGTCCATGCCCATCAGATAGGTCGGGTAGCTGAAGGAGTCGTGCAGATGGACGCCCAGGGCACGCTGGCCGCGAAAGCGGGCCGCCAACTCCTCCAGCTGGCGCAACCGCCCCGGGGACCAGGGATCGGGGGCGCGGTAGCCGTGCAGGTCGTCTATGGTCTCGATGGGGCCGCCCATGGGCATGGGCACCACCTCCGTCCCCACTCCGCGGGTGACGCCCCACTCGTCCCGCACGATGTGCCTATCCGCGTCCACCACCGTCTTGGCGTACAGCGACGATGGCGTCCCCGTGATGGCGCCCTCAATGTCCATCGCTTCCACGAAGTCGGCGTAGCTTCCTCCGGGGCACAGCCCCTTCACCACCGTTGGATGGATGAGAATCTCAAAGGTAGGGACCCGGTCCGGCTGCACCCCGTCCAACACCGCCAGGAAGCGCTCTCTCGCGTTCACGGTACCCTCCTACGCTCTCCGCCTCGAGGGCGGGCACAAGTCAAAGGGCGCGGGAGAGACCCCGCGCCCCGGAACGAACCTGCTACATGCCTCAAATGGGAGACCAGCCTAAGCTATCTCCTCCAGCCAATCCACCGGACGCTCCGACTGGGTCAGTAGGAGCGGTGGATTGCCCAGCTGTACCGTATCGCCGCTGACGATGCACTTGCGGACGTCCTTGCGGGAGGGGATCTCGTACATCACATCCAGCAGTATCTCTTCCACGATGGTGCGTAGGCCGCGGGCGCCTGTCTTCCGTCCCAGCGCCTTGTCGGCGATGGCGCTGAGGGCATCCTCGGTGAACACCAACTCCACGTTGTCCATGGCGAAAAGGCGTTGGTACTGCTTCAGCACCGCGTCCTTCGGCTGGGTGAGGATCTCGATGAGGGTGTCACGGTCGAGCGGATCGACGCTCACCACGACGGGCAGACGCCCGACGAACTCGGGGATCAGCCCGAACTCGAGCAGGTCATCGGGCGCCACCTGGCGCAGGAGCTCGCCCAACTCGGCGGTGCGGTTATGACGCATTGCTTCGCCCTTGGGGAAGCCTACGCGTCCCTTGGCGCCTACGCGCCGCGCCACGATCTCGTCGAGGGTATCAAAGGCGCCCCCGACTATGAAAAGTATCTTGCCGGTGTTGATCTGCAGGAATTCCTGATGCGGGTGCTTGCGGCCGCCCTGGGGCGGGACGTTGGCCAGGGTCCCCTCAATGATCTTGAGGAGGCCCTGCTGCACACCCTCGCCGGAAACGTCGCGCGTAATCGAAGGGTTGTCGCCCGCCTTCCGCGCGATCTTGTCGATCTCGTCGATGTAGACGATGCCCTTCTCCGCCCGTGCTATGTCGAAGTCCGCCACTTGGATGAGACGCAGGAGGATGTTCTCCACGTCCTCACCCACATAGCCGGCCTCGGTCAGCGATGTGGCGTCGGCGATACAAAACGGCACGTTCAGGATTCGCGCCAGCGTCTGCGCCAAGAGCGTCTTGCCGCAGCCGGTGGGGCCGATGAGGAGGACGTTGCTCTTCTGCAACTCCACACCGTCGTCTGGGCGGTCGTCGCTGATGCGCTTGTAGTGATTGTACACCGCTACGGACAGGACCTTCTTGGCCTGGTCCTGACCCACGACATACTCGTTGATTCGCCGGTACAGCTCCTTGGGCGAGGGCAACTGCATGCTCGTGGGCGCCGGCTGCACCTTGGCGCCGCGCTCCTCCTCCAGGATATCCCGGCACAGATCCACGCACTCGTCGCAGATGAAGACGCCGTCCGGCCCGGCTATCAGCCGACCCACCTGGTCCTGGCGCCGGCTGCAGAATGAGCAGAACTGCATGCTCCGAGGGCTATCCATCCGCCTTACCCTCCGAGGGCGTGCCGCCCGCGGCGTTGAGCAACTCGAGCTTCTTGTCGTTGACGCTCAGGACCTGGTCGACAAGGCCGTACTCTACGGCCTCGTCCGCCGACATGAACCGATCCCGCTGGAAGTCCAGCGCGATCTGCTCCACCGTCTGTTTGGTGTGCCTCGCCAGAATCTGGTGAAGGCGGCCCTGCATCCGCAGCAGTTCTTTGGCCGCGATCTCCACGTCCGGAGCGTAGCCCCGCGCGCCGCCTCCCGCCGGGTGCATGTGCACCGTGGCGTTGGGGAGAGCATACCGGCGGCCTTTTGTGCCCGCGGCGAGAATGAGCGTGCCCAGGCTCGCCGTCCAGCCCACGGCGATGGTGCTCACCGGGGCCTCGATGATCTGCATGGTGTCGTACATCGCCAAGCCGGGGTAGATCTCTCCACCAGGCGAGTTGATGTAGATCGAGATCTCCCTTTCCGGGTCTTCCCGGTCCAGGTAAAGCAGTTGCGCCACAACCAGGTTCGAGACCTGGTCGTTGATCGGTGTGCCCAGGAAGATGATACGTTCGCGCAGTAACAGCGAGTAGATGTCGTAGGCGCGCTCGCCCCGACCGGTGCTCTCAATAACCATGGGAATGAGGCTATTCATGCTTACTCTTCCTTCGGAGTTGAAGTCCCGTCCTCCCCTTCGGCGGCCTCGATCACCTCGACAGCAGGCGCCGGCATGTCCTCGAGAGGCAATTCCTCCTCCGGAGGCTCGGGCTCACCGGTGACGATGCTGACCAGACGACGCATGCCGCGTTCCATCATCAGGCTGGCGGCTACCCGGGCGCGGAACTCCGCGCTATGCAGGTAATCTGCCGCCCCACCGGCAGCGGCGCCGATGTCCTGCGCCATGCGGTTGATGCGCGCCGTCAGTTCCTCGTCGGTGGCTTCGATCTTCTCCGCCTCAATCAGCTTCCGCAGGGCCTGGCCCTCACGCACGTTCTGCTCGGCCACGGAGCGCTGCCGTTCACGCACTTCTTCTCGTGTCGTCTTCAGAGCCTGGAAGTAAGCCTCCAGGCTGATGCGCTGCTGGCGCAGCCTCTGCTCCAGGTTAGCCATCAGCCGGTCCAGTTCGTCTTCGACCGCCGCCTTGGGATACTTGATGCTCGCCCCAGCCACCAGCGCCTCGACGGCGTCCCGGCGCACCTTCTCGTCCGCGCTCTCCTTGGCCTGAACCTCAAGCCGCTGGCGCATCTCCTGCCGCAGGGCGGCGAGGTCGTCGTAGTCGCCCATCATGATCGCGAACTCGTCGTTCAGATCCGGCAGCACCAGGGTATGCGTCTCGTTGAGCTCCACGGTTACGTGGGCGTTCTTGCCCGCGACCTCGCCGTTCGGGTGATCCACCGGGAAGACGGTGTCGAACTCGACAACATCGCCTACGGTGGCCCCCACCAAGTGCTCGGAGAGTCCGGGAACGCCCTCCTCTTCAGCCGTGGGCACCGGGAATCGTGCCTTCTCATCGTCATCGGTGGGGCCATCTTCGACTTGGATCAGCATCCGGCCGCTGATGATGTCGCCCACCTGCAACGGGCGCTCGATGGGCTCAAGGTGGCCGCGCTGGCGGCGAAGCTCCTGCAGGTACTCCTCCAGCGCCTCCTCAGTCACTTCCACCGGCTGACGCTCCACCTTGCAAGAGCGGTAGTCTCCCAGCTCAACCACCGGCTCGGTCGGGATGGCGACGACGATGCGCGGGGGATGCGCCTCCAGTTCGGTTAGCTCCGGTCGGCTGTAAGGCTTGATCTCCTGCTCCTCGATGGCATTCGCCACCAACTCGGGAGCCACGTTCTCGAGCGCCTCGTGGGTGAGGTAATCGTCACCCATCAGACGGACGATCACGTCATACGGGGCCTTGCCCTTGCGGAACCCGGGTATCTGGAAACGACCCGAGGCTTCCTGAGCCGCCTTCCGCTTGGCGGCGGCCATCGTCTCGTCGTCGACTTCGATGGTGAGGCTAGTGACGCAATCTTCCGTCTGCTGGGTAGTAACCTTCAACTGGTGTCGCTCCTGGCAGGATTCGGCCCAGATTATAGCACCGGCGTCTTTCGTGCCACAATGGCCCCGCGCCCGGGCACAGGACACGGCGACGAGAGCGTGTCCGGCCCAAGAGCAGTGTATAATGCTGTGGAAGCGGTGAGGGGCGCACTCACCCCAAAGGCTGGTCCTGAGGCCGGCCGCCGTAGATGGTCACGTCGGAGATTGAGCCATGTACGAGGTAGGCGATCAAGTCATGAGCGAGATTGTCCGTCGCCTGGTGGCTGAGTTCCAGCCCGAGGAGATCCTCCTGTTTGGGTCGCAGGCCTGGGGCGTCCCCGGTGAAGACAGCGACATCGACGTGATGGTGATTGTCTCGGAGAGTGATGAAAAGCCGGCTCGTCGGGCTACCCGCGCCTATCGATCGCTGCGGGGCCTAGACACCGCCGTGGACGTACTCGTTCGGACCCGCAGGGAGTACGAGCTGTCAAGACGAGTCCATGCCTCTCTGGAGGCCAGGATCAGTGAGGAGGGTCGGTCTCTCTATGGACGACGCCAAGCTGGAGCAAGTACGCGCATGGTTGCTGAAGGCTCAGCGTGATCTGGGCGCCGCCGAAAGGCTGGCATCTCCTCGCGACCCGTACCTGGATGTCGCGGTCTTTCACTGTCAGCAGGCAGCGGAGAAGTCCCTCAAAGCGTACCTGACCCACCATGACATCAGGTTTGGCAAGACGCACGATCTGAGCGTATTGGTCCAGCAAGCAGTGGCGCTAGGCAGTTCATTCGCCGCCTGCTTTGATGCGGCAGAACTGCTTACGCCGTACGCGGTCATGTTCCGGTACCCTGGCGACGTTGAGGATCCCGGAACCGAGGAGTTCGTGGCAGCGTTCGAGGCGGCCCGCTTTGTGTTCGATCTTGTCTGCCAGTCGCTGCCCGAAGCGGCAAGGTCATGAGGCGACTGGCTGACAGCTACTGAGACGACAAGACCACTTCCGGAGGACCCGTGCCCAACCCACTCCGCCTCGCCATCGCCCAACTCAACGTCGTCGTCGGCGACCTGGAGGGCAATGCCAAGCGCATTGCCGACGCCCTCGCCAAGGCGCACGCCGCCGGCGCCGACCTCGCGCTCCTGCCCGAGATGGCCGTCACAGGCTACCCTCCCGAGGACCTTCTCCTCAAGCCGGGCTTCGTCGCCAACGCGCAGTTGGCCCTGGAGGACATCGCTCGCGGCACGCCCGACATCGCCGCCGTCGTCGGCGCCGTCATGCGCGGCCAGGACCTGGGCGACGGTCTCTTCAATACGGCCGCCGTGCTTTCCGGCGGCCGGGTTCAAGCGCAGTACCACAAGATGCACCTGCCCAACTGCGCCGTCTTCGATGAGCCCCGCTACTTCCGCGCCGGGCGCCAGCCCCTGATCGTCACCCTGGGCGAGACGCGGATCGGCCTGACCGTGTGCGAGGACATCTGGTACGGCGGCGGCCCCGCCGAAGCGGAGAGCCTGGCCGGGGCGGAGCTCATCCTCAACCTGTCCGCTTCCCCCTACCACATGGGCAAGCCGGGGGAGCGGGAGCGTATGCTACGAACCCGCGCCGCCGGCAACCTGGCTGCTCTCGGCTTCTGCAACCTGGTCGGCGGGCAGGACGAACTGGTGTTCGACGGCTCCAGCCTCATCATCGGCCCCGACGGGGAGGTTATCGCCCGCGCTCGCCAGTTCGCCGAGGACCTGCTGCTGGCCGACCTCGACCTGAGCGATGTCTCCCGCCTGCGCCCACGCGGTCCCCGCTTTCGCCATGACCCAGCCGTCCCCGTTGCCCACGTCTCTCTGCCCATGACCAAGGCCGGTCCTCAGGACCCGCTCCCAGAGCGTTCTCAAGGGTGGTTGGACCGCCTGCCCGAAGTCTACGAGGCGCTGGTCTTGGGCACGCGCGACTACGTCCGCAAGAACGGCTTCCAGGATGTGGTGCTCGGCCTAAGCGGCGGCATCGACTCCACCCTGGTGGCCTGCATCGCAGTGGACGCCCTCGGCCCGGAACACGTGCACGGCGTCTACATGCCCTCCCGCTACTCCGCCGACCTCAGCCGCCGCTTAGCCGAGGAGTTGGCCGCCAACCTGGGCATGGACTACCGCTCCATCCCCATCGACACCGTCTTCGAGTCCTACCTGGAGGTGATGGCCGAGTCGTTCCGGGGCGTGGCGCCCGACACTACCGAGGAGAACATCCAGGCGCGCATCCGCGGCAACATCTGGATGGCGCTCTCCAACAAGTTCCGCTGGCTGGCGCTGACCGCGGGCAACAAGAGCGAACTGGCGGTAGGGTACTGCACCCTGTACGGCGACATGGCCGGCGGCTACGCCGTCCTCAAAGACGTGCCCAAGATGCTCGTCTACGAGCTATCCCGC
This sequence comes from Anaerolineae bacterium, assembly GCA_040768685.1. Lineage (GTDB taxonomy): Bacteria > Chloroflexota > Anaerolineae > DRVO01 > DRVO01 > Ch71. The sequence continues at coordinate 601,573 of JAXGMM010000001.1, read as the reverse complement.
TACCGTAACGCCGTCTCGCCGGTGATCCCCGCCGAGGCTATCACTCGCCCACCCTCCGCCGAACTGCGGCCCGACCAACGCGACGACCAGTCTCTGCCGCCCTACCCCATCCTCGACCCCATCCTCCAGGCTTACGTCGATGAGAACCGCTCCATCGACGACATCGTGGCCCTGGGCTACGACCAAGCTCTGGTGGAGCGGGTGGTGCGCCTGGTGGACGGAAGCGAGTTCAAGCGGCGGCAAGCGGCGCCGGGCGTGCGCGTGTCGCCACGCGCTTTCGGCAAGGACCGCCGCCTCCCCATCGTCAACCGGTACCGCAAGGGCTGACAGTGAGGCTCAGCTAGGCCATGGCCGAACGCGAGATCCTGCTGCTGGGTAACCCGAGGCTCTACGAGGTCTGCGAACCGGTGACCCGCGACAAAGTCAGTGACCTGCTGCCTGTGGCGGCGGACCCTCGCGACACTCTGCTCGCCTTCCGCCGCCGTTGGGGGGCGGGCCGCGCCACAGCCGCGCCTCAGATCGGGGTGATGAAGCGGCTGGTCTACGTTCACGTGGACGGCACCCCCTCCGCTCGCCTGGCCGGCAGCCCCATCGCCCTCTCCAACCCCACCCTTACTCGCCACAGCGACCAGATGATGACCGTCTGGGACGACTGCATGTGCTTCCCCGAGTTGCTGGTGCGGGTGCAGCGTCACCGCGCGTGTCGGCTGGAGTACCTCGACCCGGACTGGCAGCCACGGGCCTGGGACCTGGAGGGCGACCTATCTGAGCTGCTGCAGCACGAATGCGACCATCTGGACGGCGTGCTGGCCGTGTCGCGGGCCGTCGACGGGCGTTCCTTCGCCCTGCGCAGCCAGCGAGCGCTCCTGGAGGCCAAATGAACCGCCACCGCAACCTCGCCGCCCTAGCCCTACTCACCGCCGCGCTGCTGACGGTCGCCTGCACCGCCGCCCCGGCGCCTGCCGCCACCGACGCCTTCATCGCGGCCACCGCCACCCCCACGGCGATGCCCAGCCCCACGCCGGAGCCCCTGGTCTTCGACGGCGAGGCTGCCTTCGCCCACGTGCAGGCGCAGATGGACATCGGCGACCGTCCCACCGGCTCGGAGGGCTCCCGCCGCACCGCCGATTACATCGCCGAACACCTGCGCTCCCTCGGCTGGACGGTCGAGTTCCAGGATTACACCTATCTCGACACTCCGGCGCGCAACATCATCGCCAAGCGCGGGAGCGGCCCCATTGCCCTGATCGGCGCCCACTACGACACCCGCCGCCAAGCCGACAACGATCCCGACCCAGCCCTGCGCGCGCGGCCTGTTCCCGGCGCCAACGACGGCGCCAGCGGCGTCGCCGTGCTGCTCGAGTTGGCCCGTGTGCTGGAGCCGGAAACCCTGTCCCACCAGGTGTGGCTCGTCTTCTTCGACGCCGAGGACAACGGTCGCTTGGACGGCTGGGAGTTCATCGCCGGCTCGCGCTACTTCGCCGCCAACCTGACCGAGACGCCGGAGTTCGTCGTCATCGCCGACATGATCGGCGACGCCGACCAGCGGATCTACCGCGAGCGAAACTCCACCGTCGCTCTCCAGGACCGCATCTGGGCCCTGGCGGCCGACCTCGGCTACGCGGACTTCTTCATCGACGAGTACAAGTACTCCATGCTCGATGACCACACTCCGTTTTTGGAGCGCGGCATCGCGGCCGTGGACCTCATCGACTTCGATTACCCCTACTGGCATACTACCGCCGACACCATCGACAAAGTGTCGCCGCTGGCCCTGGAGCGCGTCGGCCGCGTCATTCAGACACTGCTGGAATCGCTGCAGTAGCCGGTCCGTCGTTGCGACAATCGGGGTTCCGCCGACACGCCTGGGAGCGCCGCTATGCTACGAGTCGGATTCGCCCGCCAAGACATCACCCCCGCCCTGGGTACGCCTTGCAGCCTGGGCCTGGACGACGAGGCCCAGGAGGTCTTCGACCCGCCCTTCGTGCGCGTCCTCGCCCTGCAGGACGGCGGCGAGCCGGTGCTGCTTCTCTCCACCGACCTCATCGGACTGCAGCAGCGGAACCAGCGGGACGTGAAGAGCGCCCTCAGCGCCGCCACCGGCGTGCCGCGGGAGCGCATCGTCGCCCACGCCACCCACAGCCACGAGTCGCCCACGGTGCAGGTAGCCAACAACGTGCCCCTGGAACCCTATGACCTCCAGTTCGCCGACCCCAAATACTACCGGCTGTTCCTTGATCGAGCCGCCGAGGCCGCTCGCCAGGCAGTTGCCGGCATGTTCGACGCGGAGGCGAGCTGTGGACGCGGGCGAGTCAGCGGCGTGGCCAGCAACCGTCGCATTCTCAACGAGCAAGGCAAGGCGCGCCTGCGCGGTAGCCGGCCCGACGCCGCCATGCGCGCCTATCCCGAGGGCGACTTCGATCCCTGGGTGCGGGTGCTGCGGCTGGGCGAGGTCGATGGCCAACGCGAGGTGCTGCTGCTCCACTACTGCTGCCATCCCACCGCCGCCGGCGGCGACGAAGAGTGGTACGTCACCGCCGACTTCCCCGGCGAGGCCATGCACCTCCTGGAGGCGGAGCGCCCCGGCCGCGCCTGCACCTACTTCACCGGGCCGTGCGGCAACGTGAACCCGGGCAAGTACGTGGGCGACGGGCAGGAACCCGCCGACCGCGTGCGCGACGTCCGTCTGCTCGGCAGTCGCCTGGCGGAAGGGATTCGCGCTGCCCTCCGCGACCTGGAGCCCATCGAAGGCGACGGTCTTCAGTTCGCTTCTCGCGCGGTCCGAATGCCCATCCGGGCGGAACTCCCCTCGCGAGACGAACTGGAGTCGAGCCTCGCAGAGGCGGTGGGGGTCTATCGCTCCGCCAAGGCCGAGGGCCGCCGCCTGCCCGGAGGAGGCGACATACGCCGTCTCGCGCACAAGCTCCAGCTTCGCGCCCTTACTGAGGGCGACTTCCTGCCCACCGAGGTGGCCGCCCTGCGCTGGGGCAGCTTCGCAGCTGCCTTCCTCCCCGGCGAGTGCTTCCTCGAGATCGCGCGCGCCCTCTGGGATCGCTTCCCCGACCTGCGGCTGATGCCGGTCGCGCCGGTGGACTACACCCTCGGCTACGTGCCCACGCCCGAGTCCTACGCCCAGGGCGGCTACGAGGCCGAGGTCGCCAACGTTAGTGCGGAGGGGTTCGGCACGCTGGTGAAGGCGGCAGCCGAGGCGCTCCAAGCCGTGCTGTAGGAACGCTGCAGCACCGGGCAGGTGATGGGTGGGGGCCGAACATCCCCGGCCTCCCCCGTGTCTCCCGGTGTCACCCTGCACCCCTCATGCGTCGCCCCAAACGCCCAAACACGCCATCCTGAACGAAGTGAAGGATCTCCACCCCCGCCCTACCCCAACCTCCGCCGGACGTCGGCCGCCCAGTACCTCCGGCGGCACGGTGTGCGACGCGGCCAGGATCAGTCCCCCGCCCATGAAGGCCAGGCGCTCCCCAAACTCCGCCTTCAGCTCGAAGGGGTCCATTCCCGGGCAGTTGCGCTGGATGGGATTGAGCACGTCCAGGCCCATCCCCGCCAGGTCGCCGATGACCGGCCCGCAGCAGTGAAAGGCCACCCACAGGCCACGCGCTTTCCCGGCAGCGAAGAGCGGCTCCAGGTGAGGCCGCACCAGCCGGCGCCAGGCAGCGGTGCTCACGATCATGGAGAGCTGCGCCGCCACGTCGTTGCCCGTCCACAGCGCCGCCTCCTGCCAGAAGGTGATTGTCGTCATTCGTGGCTGCGCTCGGCCCACACAGCGACCAGTGTGACCGGCGGCACCGGGCCCATGCGTCGCGCGATTCCTTCTCTGCTCCCTGCACGTCTCCTGCTTCTCCGTGTCCTCCGTGACCTCCGTGGCCAATCCCCATCTCCCATCTCCCCTTGCCAGCGGCCCGCTCACGCTTGTACAGTGGCGCCGTGAACCCCAGGACCGCCGCCGACAATCACCGCCGCGACTTCCTTCTGCTTCTGACTCTCTTGGTCGCCTTCCGTCTCGGTTCGCTGTGGCTGCTGCGGCCGGGCGGCTTCCTCGCCGACTTCTCCGACTACTACTACTACCGTGAGTTCGCCGCCCTCTCCGACCGCGGCCTGTACCCTTATGTCAATATCTGGAGCCCTTACCCACCCATCTTCCCCTGGCTGCTGGTCGGGCTCTATCGGCTCTCCCTCCTCCTGCCCCCCTGGGAGCAGCCGCAACTGATCTTCGACCTCCTGCTCGGCTCGGTGCTCATCGCCGCCGAGGCGGGCACGCTCGCCCTGGTGTACGCTCTCGCTGACCGGATGCGGGGGCGAGCGGTCGCCCTCCGCTCGGCTGTGTTCTACGCCCTCCTCTTCCTGCCCGCCTACACCGCCCAGGCCCACTTCGACAGCCTGCCCACCTTCCTGGTCATGCTCGCGCTCTGGCTGGTCCTGGAGCAGCGCTGGCTGTTAGCCGGGGTGGCCGGCGGCCTGGGCGTAATGACGAAGCTGCTCCCCGCCCTGGTGTTCCCCGTGGGCCTCAGGCGACTGGCGCCGGAGTTGCCCCGGCGATGGCGCGGGTTTCACTGGGGCCGCGGCCTGCGCTACCTAGTCGCGGGTGGGGCCGCCGTCATCGCCGTCGCCGCGCCCTTCCTGGCGCACAACCCGCGTCTGCTACTGGCCCCGCTGGACATCCAGCGCATCCGGCCGCCCTGGCAGACGATCTGGGCGCTGCTGGACGGCTACTACGGCTTCGGCGTCGCCCCCGCCGACGTCCGCGACCTGGCCGCCCTGAGCGGCCCCGCCTGGGACGGCCGCGTGCCCTACGGCCTGTTGAGCTTGGTCCTGGTCGCGGTCTACGTGCGGCTGTACCTGGCCCGCGCCCGCTGGGACCGCCCCCGCACCGCCGTTGCCTTCACCGGCCTGAGCTTCACCCTGCTCTTCCTGCTCAGCAAAGGCTGGAGCCCGCAGTACCTGCTCTACCTTCTGCCCTTCGTCGCCGTGCTCTGGCCCGACTGGCGGGGAGTGGTGTTGGCCCTCAGCCTCACCTTCTTCAACTACCTGGAATCGCATGGATTCTTCATCCTGCTGCCCGGCGAGACCTGGCTCCTCGTGCTCACCACCACCGCGCGCACCGGTCTCCTCGCCCTCCTGGCCGGCGGCCTGCTCCTGGACTATCTCGACAAGCCCTGGCCCACCGCCCATCTGCGCCGACTGGCGCCGTGGGCCGGCGCGGCGGCCGGCATCGCCCTGGCTCTGCTCTCCTGGCGGCTGTTGGACGCCTACGCACGCTCCCGCTACCAGGTCGAGCCGGCACGTCCCGCTATCGAGTACCTCGGCCAAGTGAGTGAACCGGGGGAGACGCTGCTTTTCCTCCGCCAGCCGGACCTGGGGCGCTTCTACCCCCACTTGCACCGCCGCCTGGCGCTCCGCACCGTGGACGACCGCGCCCCCGATGGCGACCTCGCGTCCCATCTCGACCGGCAAGTCGTCGACCTGCAGCCGAAAGGCATCTGGCTCGTGCTCGCATCCGGCGACGACTCCGGCCTGTCGACAGCCGTCCTCGACTCGCTTGGCCGCCTGGCCTATCTCGTGGGCGAGACCGAGTTCGCCGCGTACAGCCTCAGCCACTGGATCCCGCGCTCGGCCCTTAGGGCGGCGCAGGTACGGTTCGCGGATGCGACCACGTTGGTGGGCTGGGAGTCCACGATCCGGGACGACCGCCTCAATCTGACCCTCGTCTGGCAGGGCAGCGCGGTAGCCAACGGTCTCTCCGTCTTCGTCCATCTGGCAGGCCCGGACCTCCGCCCCCTGGCGCAGAGCGACAGCGTCCCGGCGTGGAGCAACGGGTACGTCCTGGATCGGCACGCTATCGACCTCGGTGGGTCCTCGCCCGAGACGTACCGGTTGCTCCTGGGCGTGTACGATCCGGAGACCGGCGATCGTCTGCTTACGGCCGCCGGCAGCGACTCGTGCGTCCTCGCCGACGTGACCGTCGGCCCTGCCCCCCAAGTCGTGCCGCGATGAGCGCCGACCGCTGCACCCGGCGCCGGGTGGGGCTGGCGCTGTTCGTCTTCCTGCTCGCCGTCCAATTCCTGAACTTCAGCGGCGTACCCCACTCCAGCGATGGCCTAGCCATGCTGGCCACCACCGAGAGCCTCGCCCGCCGCGGCGACCTGGACATGAACGCCTATCGCTGGATGGGCCTGCAGCAAGGCACCTTCGGCCCCGACGGCGACCTCTACTCGCGCAAGGGCCTCGGCCAGACCGTCGCCGCCCTGCCCCTGGCCTGGCTCGGCCTGCGGGCAGGGGCGATCGGCCTCCTGCAGGCGGCACTGCTGGCAAGCCCCTTGGTGGCCGCCGCCACCGGCTGGCTGCTCTACCGCTGCTTGGCGCTTCTCGGCTACTCGACCGGAGCCTCGTTGGCCGCCGCCTTGGCGCTTTCCCTCGCCACGCCCCTGCTGCCCTACGGCAAGCACGACTTCAGCGATCCCCTGACCGGCCTGGCCCTGCTGGCCGCGTTCGCTGCCTGGCTGGCCTTCCGCCGGCGGCCATCGCTGGCGGCGGCCCTCGGTGTGGGCGCCGGTCTGGGCTTCGCCGCTCTCACCCGCACCACCTCTCTCGCGCTGACGCCCGTCTTTGCCCTGGCGATCTGGGTAGGTAGACCTAACCCCCTGGCCCCCTTCCCTGAGAAGGAAGGGGGTGGAGAGGCCCCCCTTTCACCGTGGGAGAGGGGTCGGGGGAGAGGTCTGCCCCACCCCCTGGCCCCCTTCCCTGGGAAGGAAGGGGGTGGAGAGGCTCCCCTCTCCCCGTGGGAGAGAGATCGGGGGAGAGGTCTGCCCCACATCCTCGCCTTCTCCGTTGGCCTCGGCGTGTTCGTGGCCCTCTCCGGCTGGTTCAACTACCTTCGCTTCGGCAACCCCCTCACCAGCGGCTACCTGGCCCAGGAGTCGTTCAGCGCCAACCTCGTGGAGGGTGTGAGCGGTCTGCTCATCAGCCCCGGCCGCGGCCTCTTCCTGTACGCTCCCGTGCTCGCCCTCGCCCTCTTCGGCTTCCGCGACCTGACGCGGCGACACCGGGACGTCGCCTGGGGGGCACTGGCCATCGCCGCCGCCCACGTTCTCATCTACGGCAAGTGGTTCATGTGGCACGGGGGGTACTGCTGGGGGCCCCGCTTCCTCGCCCCCGCCATGCCGTTCCTCGCCCTCGGCCTAGCTTCCATCTGGGAGCGCGGCGGCCATTGGCGAAGCGGCCTGCCGGCACTGGCGGCCGTCGGCTTCGTCCTGAACCTACCCGGCTCGCTCGTCCACTTTGCTCCCTTCCAGGACAGCTTGCTCAGCACCGGCCTGCCCCTGTTCGACCCGCGCACCTTCTGGGCGCCGCGCTTCTCTCCCCTGGTCGGCCAGTGGTCGCACCTAGGCCTCGGCACACTGGACTTCGCCTGGGCGTCCGCCGGTACCGTCGACGCTCTGAGCTTGGGGGCGCTGCTTGCCGGCCTCGTCCTGTCGGTCATGGCGGTTCGCTCCACCCTGGCCGGCCACGGAACCATCCTCACCGCCGTCGCCGCCCTCGCGGTGGTAGGTTCTCTCGCCTTCACGCTCGCCCGCTCCCACGCGGCCGGCTCGCTCCCTCTCGACGGCCTCTTGGCGACCATTGCGCAGCGGGAGAGGGCCGGCGATGTGATCATCACCACCACGCCCGGCGACGCCACGCTGGTCTCTGATCGCTACCGGGGCCGATTGGCTACCTGCTCCCTGCCGGATTATCCGCACGATGTAGCGGACCGGCTGGCAGCCGAGTACAGCCGCTTCTGGGTCCTCGACCAGGGATTCTCTTCAGCCACTGGGGACTGGCTGGCAGGAATCGGCTACCGCGCCCTTCAGGAGAGCGCCGGCGAGCGTCGCCTGACCCTCTACGCCTTAGCGCCCGAGGCCATGACCGCGTCCGGTGTTCATGCCGAGTTCGCGGACGGCATCACCCTCAGGGAGACGGCCTTCGCCGTCGAAGGCGACACCGTTCTCGTGCGCTTGCACTGGCGCGCCAAGGCGACGCCCTCGCGTTCCTACAAGGTCTTCGTGCATGCGCTGGACTCGAGCGGCGCCGTCATCGCCCAGAGCGACGCCGTGCCCGCCGGCTGGACGCGCCCCACCGATACCTGGGCGCCCGGCGAGGAGGTTGAGGACCGGCACGCACTGCTGCTGCCCGCCGGCGCCCCGGTGGTCGCGCTCAGGATCGGCATGTACGCTCTGGAGGGCGGCCAGGCCCTGCCGCTCGCCGACGGCGCTGCCCGGGTCGAGCTCCCCCTCACCGCTCAGTAGATCACCCCATGATCCGGCTCGACGGGATCCGTTTCTGTGCCTCGGCACGTGCAATTCAGAGCCCATTTGGCTTGGACGCGCGCCGCCCATGTGCATAGAATGCTCGCGCCACAAACCCACATTGGACGCGGCATGGTCACAACGTTGTTGTGACCTGGAGCCGTGCCCGCCGGAGGAGAGGAGATGGAGGCGTTCTTCAGGTTGAAAGAGCACCGTACTACTGTGGGGACGGAGATCGGAGCCGGCCTGACCACGTTCATGGTCATGGCCTACATCATCTTCGTTAACCCCTCGATCCTGTCGTCCGCCGGAGTGCCTTTCGGCCCGGCCCTGGTTGCCACCTGCGTCGTCGCCGGCCTGATGAGTTTGGCCATGGGCCTGTTCACCAACTACCCCTACGCGCTTGCCCCGGGCATGGGCATCAACTCCGCGCTCGTGGCGCTGGTAGTATCCCGGCCCGAGCTCGGCCTAACCTGGCAGGAAGGCATGGGGGTGATCTTCCTCGAGGGTGTGCTGATCACCATCCTGGTGCTCACCGGCCTGCGGGAAGCCATCATGAACGCCATCCCCATGGGCCTGAAGCGGGCCATCTCCGTCGGCATCGGCATGTTCATCCTCTTCATCGGCCTCAACAACGCCGGCTTCATCAAGGCCGGCATCGGCACCCTCACCACCTTGGGCACTTACGACAGCGTCCCCATCCTGGTGGCCACCATTGGCCTGCTCTTCACCGTCCTGCTCATGGCCAGGAAGGTAAAGGGCGCCCTCCTCTGGGGCATCCTGGGCACCACCGTCTTCGCCATGGTCCTGCGGGCTATCACCGGCAACCCGGTGTCCGTGGTGGAGAGCGCTGCCGTCCTCCCTTCCAGCATCGTGTCCATGCCCTCCTTTGAGACCTTCGGCGCCGGCCTCAACTTCGGCGCCTTCGGCAAGTTGGGCGTTATCTCCGCCGCGCTGACCGTCTTCTCCTTCATGCTTTCCGACTTCTTCGACACTATGGGCACCGTCGTGGGCATCGGCTCCCAGGGCGGCTGGGTGGACGAGAAGACGGGCACCATGCCCCGCCTGCGCGAAGTCCTGATTGTCGATTCCGTAGCCGCCATGGTCGGCGGTCTCGCCGGCGCCAGCAGCGCCACCACCTACATCGAGAGCGCCGCAGGCGTCGAGGAAGGCGGACGCACCGGCCTCACCTCAGTTGTAGTCGGCATCCTCTTCTTGCTCTGCGTTTTCCTGTCGCCGCTCGCCGGCGTGGTGCCGCAAGAGGCCACCGCCCCCGCGCTGATTCTGGTCGGCTTCTTGATGGTTCAGCAGATCAAGGACATCCCCTTCGGCACGGTCGAAGACGGCGTCCCCGCCCTGTTCACCATCATGCTCATGCCCTTCGCCTGGTCCATCACCAACGGCATAGCCTGGGGCTTCGTCTCCTACGTCTTCCTGAAGCTGGTCATGGGCAAGGGTCGCCAGGTGAGCGCTCTGCTCTACGTGACCTCGCTGGCCTTCCTCGTCTACTTGGCCATGCCCGCCATCGAGAAGCTGATCTAGCCTCTCCGATCCCTCGCGCGATCGCGGCCGGACCTTCGGGTCCGGCCGCCTTCATTCCCCGCCCTGCTTCCCGGTCCCGGCGCGCCGGAGCCGGCGCTCTACTGCCGCCTTTGCCATTTCTCACCTGGGGCGCCCCGGTCTATAATGTCCGTTCGTGGTAGCGTCCGCTGCCCAGATCCTGGTGGAAGGGGTGCCCGGACATGGAAGGCTCGCTGGTGCGTCTACGGCCCGTCACGCGAGAGGACCTCCCGGGCATCGTGGCCTGGATCGCCGACCCGGAGGTGCGCCGCTTCCTCGGCTTCTACCGTCCCGTCTCGCTGGCGGACGAGGAGCACTGGCTGGAAGGCCTCGGTAAGGCCGGCGACCAGGAAGTCTTTGCCATCGAGACTCTCGAGGGGCGCCACATCGGCAATACCGGGCTGCACCGCATCCATCCCCGGTACCGTTCCGCCGAGGCGGGCATCTTCATTGGCGAGCGCGACTTTTGGGGGAAGGGTTACGGCACCGACGCCATGCGTCTGTTGCTGGCCTTCGGCTTCGACCAACTGAACCTGCATCGCGTGTGCCTCCATGTCTACGCCGGCAACCATCGTGCCCAGCGCTCCTATGAGAAGTGCGGCTTCGTTCGCGAGGGCGTTCTGCGCGAGGCCGTCTACAAAGACGGCAGATATGACGACATCGTCGTCATGGGCATCCTGCAATCGCAATTCCGCTTGACCGGAGAGGAAGGACAGTGACTGGCAGCATCAAGCTCTTCAGTGGCCGCGCCAACCCCGCCCTTGCGAAGGAGATCGCCGACCGCCTGGGAATCGCCCTATGCGGTGTGGACATCATCGACTTCCCCAACGAGAACATCTTCGTCCGCCTGCACCAGAGCGTCCGCGGCCAGGATGTCTACATCATCCAGCCCACCTACCCGGACGTGAACCGCAGCATCATGGAGCTCCTGATCATGATCGACGCTCTCAAGCGGGCCAGCGCCGGTCAGATCACCGCGGTAGTGCCCTACTACGCCTACGGCCGCACCGACAAGAAGGATCAGCCCCGCGTCCCCATCACCGCCCGCCTGGTCGCCGACATGATCACCACCGCCGGGGCGGACCGCGTGGTCACCATCGATCTCCACGCCGGCCAGATCCAGGGCTTCTTCGACATTCCCACCGACGAACTCACCGCCTTCCACCTGCTATGCGACTACCTGAAGCAGAAGGACCTGAGTAACGCCGTCATCTCCACCGCCGACCTGGGCTTCGCCAAGAAGGCACGCAACTACGCCGAGGCCCTTGACCTACCCCTCACCTTCGTGGAGAAGCGGCGTTCCGGCCGCAAGGGCGACCTCACCGAGTCCCTCACCGTCATCGGCGAAGTCGAGGGCAGGGACTGCATCATCGTCGAGGACGAGATCGCCACCGGCGGCACTGTGCTCGGCGCCGTCGAGATCCTCAAGCAGTCCGGCGCTCGGGGCATCTACATCGCCTTCACGCACCCGGTGCTGGCCGGAAACGCGGCCCAGCGCCTGGCCGCCGCCGGCGTCACCGAGCTGATCACGACGAACACCATCCAGCTCCCGCCCGAAAAGCAGACGCCCAACCTGACTGTGCTCTCGGTGGCCGGCCTGCTCTCCGAGGTCATCCGCCGCATCCACTACGGCATCTCGGTGGGCGAGCTTTTCGGCGAGTAGGGATAGCCATCGCGTCCATCTGCTCCGGCCAATTCGGCCTGGGGGACTGACCTAACCCCCTAGCCCCCTTCCCGACGCGGAAGGGGGAACCGGGGACTGTACAGTGGCACGAAGGCCCAGCCCGACTCTTCCCTGCGCGGGAAGGGGGAACCGGAATTGGCCTCTGCGGCACCGGCGCGGCTTCCGGACCCCCTCCCTTGTTGGGGAAGGGGAGCGGTAGTTTCGCTCTTTGAGACCACGAGCGAGGTCAGGTTCCGCGCCCTAACAGGAGACGGCATGCCCCTCGACATCATCGCCATCGGTGAAGCCTTGGTGGAGATCATGCGGCCGGAACGCGAGCTGGCGCTCGACCGGCCCGGGCCCTTCGTCGGTCCCTTCCCCAGTGGCGCGCCCGCCATCTTCGCCGACGCTGCCGCCCGTCTGGGCGCGCGCACCGGCTTCATCGGCGTGGTCGGCGACGACGACTTCGGACTCTGCGTGCACCGCCGCCTGGCCGAGGACGGCCTGGATCTCAGCTGTCTCCGCGTCTCCACGACCCACACCACCGCCTGTGCCTTCGTGGCCTACTTCCAGGACGGCAGTCGCCGCTTCCTCTTCCACCTCCGCCACGCCGCCGCGGGCACACTGGCCCCCGCGGACGTACCGGAGCCGTACTTCCAGGGCAGTCGCTTCCTGCACGTCATGGGCTCCGCGCTCGCCCTCAGCGACACGTCGCGGGAGGCCTGCTATCGGGCCGTGCGTCTGGCCAAAGCCGCCGGCGCCCGCGTCAGCCTGGACCCCAACTTGCGCCCCGAACTGCTTGGGCTGGAGCGGGTGCGGGAAGTGTGTGCACCGGTGCTGGAGGCGGCCGACGTCGTACTGCCTTCGGGAGCGGAGGCGCGCATGCTCACCGGGGCGGAGAGCGATGAAGCGGCCGCCCGCGCTCTGGCCGGCCAGGGACGCATCGTGGCCCTGAAGCGAGGCGCGGCCGGCAGCGCGGTCTACTGCGGCGACCAAGAGTTCGCCGTTTCCTCTTTCGCCGTCACCGAGGTGGATCCAACGGGGGCCGGCGACTGCTACGGCGCCGCCTTCCTAGTGGGCTTACTGAGGGGCTGGGACCTGCCCCGCGTGGCTCGGTTTGCCAACGCCGTGGGCGCTCTGTCGGTCACTCGCCTGGGTCCCATGGAAGGCGCCCCCACGTTCGACGAGGCGCTACACCTAGCCGCCATGCCGTAGGGAATGAAAAGCGCCGGCTCCGGCGAGGGCAGTCGGCGCTGGGGACTCCGCGTGTCGCGGGGCGCTGGTCCTCCCCGGCCACTCAGTTCGTAGTTGTGACCTGCTCTTGCCGCTTGCGGTGGTAGTTCAGGGCGAACCGCCCCAACGAGACCGCCGCCGTCCCCACGATGGCCGCCCGCAGCACGGTGTTTCTACCCGGCATGCGCACCGAGGCCGCCACCCGTTCCAGGCCGACCTCGCTCCAGGCGCGGTCTACCAACCGTCGAATGCGCGCCAGAGACTCCTCACCGGCCGCCACCGGCGCCACTGCCAGCGACACTTGCTCCGCCAAGGCCATTAGGGCGGCCAAGTCATCGGCCTGAGCATGCTGCATGGACCTTGCCTCGCTCGTGCGGCCCGCGATCAGAAGCTGAGAGTGCTCGTCCAGCAGGTTCGACTCTCTCCTCTCCGCGAACCTTTCCCTGTCGTCGACTGCGCTCCATACCCTCATAAGGACGCCTCCAGGACCCCCCTAGTCCCCATCATTGGGCGCGAAACCGCTGTCTTCCAGTTCGCGCCGCAAGGCGATCAAAGTGCGATGGTAAAGGGACTTGACCGCACTCTCGGTCTTCCCCATCGCCTGTCCTATCTCGGCATTCGACAGGTGCTCGTTGAACTTGAGCAGCAACAACTGCTGTCTATCGTCCGGCAGCCGCCGGATCGCTTGCAGCAGGGCCTCCGACCGCTCGTTGCGCTCCGCCGCCGTTGCGGCAGACTCCAGGTCGGCTCGCTGGCTTACCAGGCTCTCCAGCGGTATGGTCTGCCGGCGCGACCGATCGCGGTAGAAGTTGGCCACCAGGTTGTGAGCGATCCGGTAGAACCAGGCCGATATCGGCACGCCCCGCGCCTCAAAGCCGGCCACGTTGGCCAGCGCCCGCTGGAACGTCCGGGCCGTCAGGTCCTCGGCGTCGTACCGGTTGCCCACCCGGTAGTACACGTAGTTGTAGATGCGCCCCACGAAACGTTCGTACAGGGCTCCGAAGGCTTGCGGGTCGGTCTTCGCCGCCTCCATCGCCTGCATTTCGTCGCGGTCGGCACTGTCGCTAGCGTCGTCCATGGCCCCATAGTAGACAATGGCGGCGACTCACACAATAGAACCCCGCCCCGGCGAAGCCGATGCGAACCCTTGGCGGTCAGCGACGGTCTGGCGCCGGAGCGCCACAATCCCCTTCGAGGAGGCCTGAGCCCAGGCGCTGCTGCCGAGATGCGCCGTTCCGCGCTCGTCATCGACGGACACTCCCGTCCGTCACGGCGAGAGCGAATGCCGCCGGCCGGCGCCGCCTGGCGGATGCGCTTTCCGTGATCGGCCGGCATTGGGACATGGGCAACAGAGAGGGGGCGAACCGGAGAGGCTCGCCCCCTGTGGGTGGTAATGCGATACGATCGCTAGAAGCTCAGCGGCTCGCTGGGGAGAGTGGTCTCGGCGGGCGCCGGAGCCGCGTCCGCGAGGTGCTCGCGCCAGTACTGACCGTAGAGGTGCCCCTGGACCAGCATGGCCCAGAAGTAGGTCACGAACACGCCGATGAGGCAGGCGATCACTCCGAAGCCGGAGATCAGCCCGGCCACCCAGGTCACGAGAAGCACGACGATGTAGTTGCCGAGGTTGGCGCTCGCGATGCGCCAGATCTGGCCCAGGTTGAACGAGGCGCCGAAATCGCGCGTCATCGCATAGCGGATAGCGATGGCAGGCGTGAGCAGACAGATAACAAACCCGTAAGCCGCCGCCAGCAGCCCGACGAGCCCTGAGCCCAGCCCGAACATCGTTGCCCCCGCGTCGCTCCGCACGGTGTCGGCCATCGTGCCCAGGAAGGCGCCTACACAACCGCTGAGAAGCGTCGCCGGCAGCATGAACACGAACAGTATCACCAGCAGGACCAGCCCCTGGACGAACTTGTCGCCTAGGTCGTCCCAGGCGGGGAGGACGTCGTCTCGCCCGGCCGCCACCCGGCGCACCAACTCCAGGACATACCCCACGATGAACGGAACGCCCACGAGCGCGAAGCTGAGCAGCGCGAAGAGCGCCCCTATGAGGATCTTGCCCACCCAGTCTTTGTCTTCGAACATGAAGGTGAATGACTTGCCGAGATCCATGTGATGCCTCCTACCCAGTATGAGCCGCATACGGTACAGACCCGATTATAGGCGCCCAAGGGCCGAGAATCAACCGCAGATAGGCCTGGCGCGCACCGGCATTGCGCATGGCGGCGGTAAACACGGGGCCGATAGCCAATAAGCCGACTCATGTGCTCCAACCTAGTCGTGGTCGGAGCCGACGGAGGGTGCCTGCGGGGAAAGAACCCAACCCCCTAGCCCCCTTCCCTACGCGGGAAGGGGGAAACGGAATCGGTCTCTCCGGCCCCTTCCTTCCTGGGGAAAGGGAGCAGTGGTCTCGCTCTTGGAGACCACCAGCGGGGGTCGGGTCCGGCCGCCAGGGCCCACCAGGCCGTACCGGTCGGAGCAGATGCCAACCCACACAGCCCCGCCTACCCCAATGGACGGTGCGGCTGGTATACTCCGGCCTCACATTCGCCCACAGGACCAGCCATGTCCGGCCCGCAGACGCCGACAGACCGAACTCACTCGCCCGCCTCGGGGCTGCTCACCGCTAGCGTGTTCGGGATGAGCCTCGTGCTGCTTTCATTGCTGTCGTCCGCGCCGGTAGTGACGCCGCCCTCGGCTTCGCTCGCCACCGCCGCTGCGACGGCGGGCGCGACCGTCATCGCCCCGGCAACGGTTCCGCCGGAGCCCACCGCCACTCCGTCGCCGACCGCCGACCTACCGGCCACGGAAACAGCAGCCGCCGCCGGCTTCCGCGCGACCCAGGTAGCCCAGGCCGGCGCCACCACCGCCGCTCGGGTCACCCAAGCCGCTACTACCGTAGCCCGTTACACCGCCGAGGCCCGTCTGAGGCAGGAAGCCACCGCGCAGAGCCTCGCTGAGGCGACGGCCGCGGCGGCCGCGGCTTCCGCCACCGCCGAAGCCGCGGCCGCCTTGCGCACTTCCGCGCCCGAGACCGTGGCCCAAGCCGACGCCACTCCCGAGCCTACCGTGGCGCCCGCGCCTGAAGCCGAAGCGCCTGCGCCAGAGGCCGCGCCGCCCGTAGAGCCGGCGGCCGCCGCCCACCCGCAGGTTCCCCGCCTGGTGCTGGCCTCCTATCTGGCCTGGTACGACGCGGACGGCTGGGACGACTGCAACATCAGCGGCGGCGACCGGCCGGCCGAGCCCTACGGCTCCGACGACCCGGCCGCCATCGGCCGCCATGTCCAGCAGGCCCTTGGCGCCGGCATCGACGGCTTCCTGCTCCACTGGTTCGCGCCCGGAGAACGCACCGACGCCAACATGGCCCAGTTGCTGGCCCAATCGGGCGGCACCGGCTTCCAGTCCTCGGTTGTCTTCCTGCGCCACCTGTGGCACGGCTCGCCCGGCCCATCGCAGGACAGCCTGGTTGAGGCGCTCTCCTACCTCATCGGCACGTACGGCGGACACCCCAACTTCCTGCGTCTGGATGGTAAGCCGGTCATCTTCTTCGCGGACATGCAGCGCGTGCCCGGCGGCAGCCCTGTCGAGGCCTGGCGGGCCATCCGCGATCGCGTGGACCCCCAGCGGCAGACCTGGTGGATCGTCGAGGGCCTTGATCCGTCCTACCTCTCGGTCTTCGATGGCCTCTACGTCTACAAGATCACCCACGCCACCGATCCCGCCTGCTATGCCAAGGCCGGCCGTTGGGCGGAGTCGGTGCGGGCCGCCGAGGCGACGTATGGCAGCCCTAAGCTCTGGGTCGGCACCATCTCGCCCGGCTACGACGACACCCGCGCCGGCTGCCGGTCCGACGCCCGCGTTCCTTCGGCCGCCCAGCGGCGAGAGCGCGACTCCGGCTCGTTCTATCGCGCCACCTACGACGCCGCTGCGGCCAGCGGCCCAGACTGGCTGCTGGTGCAAAGCTGGAATGAGTGGGTGGAGGGGACTTATGTCGAGCCGAGCGCCCAGTATGGCGATCTCTATCTTCAGCTTACCCGCGAGTTCGCTGCCGCGTTCAAGTAGACCGCTGCTGCACTGGACAGCGTTCGCCGCGCCACGGCATGTCCGGCCTGTAGCCGACTGAGCCACAGAACGAGGAAGATCAATGTCGGAAGTGGAGATGGACCTTGAGGGCCGGAGCGTCCTGGTCACCGGCGCCGGGGAAGGCATCGGACGCGCCTTGGCCGGAGCGCTGGCGCTCCGGGGGGCCACGGTGGTGGCCGTGGACAGCGCCTTCCCCGAGGGCGACGAGCCGGACCAAGCGGACGTCCCCGCGCGACCCAGGCAGGTGCGCGCAGATGTGGCCAATCCCTACAGCGTAGAGCGCCTGGCTCGCGAGGTGACGGCATACGTCGGCGCTCCTCACGTTCTGGTGAACGGAGCCGGAGTCTGGCCGGTAGCGTCCGTGGTGGAGATGGACCCCGGCGAGTGGGACCGCGCCCTGGCGATGAACCTGCGCGGCCCCTACCTGATGTGCCGCGCCTTCCTGCCCGGCATGCTGGAGCGTGGCTCCGGCATCATCGTGAACCTAGTCAGCGGCGCTGCTATGCCCTTTGCGTCCGCCTACATCGCCTCCAAGCAAGGGCTGCTGGGGCTAACTCAGTCCCTGGCCGCCGAGGTAGGCGAGCAGGGGATCTGCGTGGTCGCCTTTGACCCGGGGATTGTCGACACACCCGGCCTGCGGGAGACGGGTCGCGTCCTCGCGCCCCGCCTGGGCCTTACGCTCACGCAGTTCATGGAGCCGGCCGTCCCCGCCGATCGGGCCGCCGCAGCCGCCGTGCATCTCATCGGTCGCTACAGCATCGAGTACCACGGACAGGTTGTGACCGGCCAGACCGTTCTGGACCGGGTTGCGGCCGAGGAGGCGCCCCCCGAACCCGGCTCGGAGATCCCCGCCCCGGCCCATCCGGTCAGCGACTTCCGCACCCGCTCCGAACTCATCGGGGAAGCGCAACGCCTCACCGCCCGCCTACAGGCCATCCTCGACCACACCGTGACCGAGCTAGACCGCGCGCCCGTGCTGGCGCGGCCCCTGGCCAAGCGCGGCTTCCGCCGCAGGACGGGCCAGGACCCGGAGTACTGGGCGCGCCTGCTCACTGACCTCCAAGGACGCCTGCGCCGGGCCGATCGCATGCTCATCTCCGGGCAGGACCGCGGCAAGCGCGAGCACGCCGGCGTGCTGGAGGGCTTGCAGACCCTCCGCCGGTACTACGCCGAGGCGCCCGAGGAGTGTTCTCGTCTCTCGCGCGACGAGGAAGGCCTCCGCTACGTCTCTGAGCAAAGCGCGGAGCGAGTCGCCGTCATCGACTCCCTGTCCGAGCTCCTGGAGAGGCTACAGACATGAGCGGGCAGGAACCCAAGTGGCGTCTCGTAAGTGAGCCCATCTTCCCGGATCGCGACCGGATCGATCTGGCGGGGATGCCGCTGGGCGAGCCGGGCGTGCCCATGCGTTTCCTCTGGCGTGGGGAGGCCTACGAAGTAGCGGCGGTACTGGATCGCTGGAAAGGCACCGCCCGCGAGGGTGGGCGCGCCGACGGTGAGACGTATGTGCGGCGGCACTATCTTGACCTGCGCACCACCGCCGGCCAACGGATGGTCATCTACTGCGACAGGCAGCAGCGGCGCGGCAAATCGCGCTGGTGGCTCTACCGCCTGGCAGAGGCCCCAACGCCCTGACTCCGCTACTGGGCCGGCAGCGACAGCACGCTGCCCCACTCCAGAAAGACCCGTGCTTCGCCCGTCGCCTCGAAGTACTCCACTCGCACCGTGTGCACCCCGGCCGGCAGTTGCACCACGCTCTCTGTGGTCGCATACCCCGCCGTCCACCGGTCGATCAGCAGCGCCTCATTCACCCACAGCCGCACCCCGTCATCGGCGCGCAATGTGAAGCGGTAGGTGCCCGCCGGCAGCTCCAGTTCCCTGGTCCAGCGGACGCTGAAGTTGTCCACGCCCACGCCGGGCAGTGGGTAGGCCTGTCCCCAGTCGAAGGCGATCATCTCGTCGTCGCGGACCACCGCCGGAGCACCGCTCACATCGGTGTTGTTGAAGTACTCCCCCTTCCAGCCGAAGAACACAGCCGGGGTCGCCGGCGGCGTCGGGCTCGGGCTGGGAGTCGCAGTTGGCGTCACCGTGGCGGTGGGCGACGCCGTCGGAGACGGCAGCGCAGTCGGTGTGACGGTCGGCGTGGCAGTCGCGGTCGCGTCACCGGGTGCGGCGGTGCCGGTCGCGGTAGGAACAGCTGGATCGAGGCTGCCCGAGCGCAGCTCGAACGGCGCCCTGACCTCGAACTCGCTCGTGCGAGCCACCAGTTCGACGCCCGCGCCGGTTGGATAGTCATTGCGCCAGGCAACGTCTCGCCGGAAGGCTCCATTCGAGTCGGCCAGGAGCCGGCCGAGCCAATAGTCGGACGCGCCCCGATTGGAGGTGATCAGCAGCGTGACGGCGGCGTCGCGCGGCCAGCCCTCGCCCAGGATGGCGAAGCCGCCGGCGCTGTGCTCCTGCACCCGCAGGGACGGGCCGGTTTGTGCCGGCGCCGCCGCCAGAGTGGCCACAGCTGTAGCCGGAGCCGGCGGTGGTTGCCTGCGGAGAGCAGGTAGGATGACAAACGCGACCACCAATGCCAGGGCCGCCACCAACGCCAGTACCAGAATCCAGGTGTTGCCGTTCTCTTCTTCTATCCGCGAGTTCACCGTTCCACCTGCGTCCTTGCCGCCCTTGTGAGAGCATCCTCACGCCAAGGCCGGACTCGCTCACCGGCGATCCGATCCGGCCGTCCACTCCCTCTGTGCAGACGCATACACCGGCCGCGCTGTTCCCCGAAGCGCCTAAGCCTTACGATAGCACCGTTCGATCGGCAAGGCATCACGCTCAACTCGGAGCATCCGCTATGTCCGGCGATCATCCATCCGCTGCCGAGCCTGCTTCTCTGGCGGACCGGTTCCCTTCCGGTTGGGAGACGACCTCACCAGCCGATCTGCGCCGGTCCGAAAGTGCCGTCTCCGTGACGACCGAAGTTCTAGCCGCGTGCCTGACCCGTCCGGAGGTCCGCTATGTCAGCGTGGACACTAGCGGCGACCCGACTGCCCTCCGGGTCTGGGTGGCCACCTTCACCGCGCCTACCCAGCAGGAACTCGACCGCCTCCAGGCCGCCCACCGCGGAGCAGTGATCATCGCCATGCGACTGCCGCCCGGCCAGAGCGAGCCCTCCGTGGGCCCGAGCGAGACCCTCTTCCGCCGTAACGCCTGACCCATCAGCGGATCAGGACGCGGCCCAGGTCCACCTGGCCCTGACCGCCGCCCGCGTTGGCCACCACCGACAGCCGGTACTCGCCGGGTTGTAGGTCGCCGGGAAGGAACACGATGTGGGGATCGCGGTAGGTCTGCCCCACTTCCCACCGCCCCAGGGCCAGAGCCTGAGAGAGCGCCGGAACCTGCCCGATGGGTCGGCTCTGGCCGCCCGCGTCGAGCAGGAACTCCATCTGTGCCTCTGCCGGCTCCAGGACACGCCAGTAGAACACCAGCGACAACGGCGCACCGGCCGCCGTCTCCACCTGCACGCCCGGCGCGCCTCCCAGCGGCGAGACATCCCAGGCCATCAGCCTCAGCGGGCCCAGCCCGACCTCCTGAGTCTGCGTGGCTCGCAACGCGCCGGCTGATAGCACCTGCGTGGGCAGCACCTCCACCGTGCCCAACTGCATCCGGTCGCTGCCGTCGGGCAACGTCAAGCGTGCGCCCGTCGTCAAGCTGTATAACCCCGCCACCACTGCGTAGGCGCCCGGCGGCGTCCCCAGCATGATGGGCACCGCCTGCTTGTCGTCGATCTCTTCGTCGGGAAGCCACTCGGCCACAGACCGCCGCTCCGAGAGAGCCGCGTCTCGTTGGCCCACGATGTTGCTGCGCTCGTCCAGGACCTGAACAAACAGCGCGTACTCGTCGGCTACCACGCCGCTGCGGCGCCACACCAGGCTCACCGGCGCCGCCGTCCCCGGACGAACGCCGGCCTCAGACAGAGCATACGACTCGAGAGCGATGATGTCGCCGAAGATGGCGTGGGTCTCACGCTCCCGCGGCATGGACGAGGGCGTCTCATGGAGCGTGAGGCGCACGTTGCCGAACCAGACGTCCGATGCCTTGTAGGCGTGGGCGTCAAGCCACCGCTCCATGACGCCTTCGGGATCACTCTCCGCGGTGGCCCAGATGACCGAGAAGATGCGCGGATGGCCCGCGGCGATCGCGGCCAGTTCCCCTTCCAGCGTGGCGGCGTCGGGCGGCCGACTGCTCGGCAGGGCGTAGAGGGGAGCCTCGCCGCGGTAGTAGTAAGAGAAGACCTCCATCTGGCCGGGCGCGTTGACCACCACCGCCCCGTCCGATCCGGCCGCGGCGGTGATGTACGCTGCCAGGCCTCGGTAGTCGTCCTTCACCGACTGGCGACCGCTAAGGTAGCCGGTGAGCCCGCTACATGAGGCGGGAAACGCCAGGGCTCCCAGCGCCGCACCTACCAGGAGACCTAGAGCCCAGCCCCGGCGCCGCCCGGACCACAGCGCCGGCCCGGCCATCCCCGCACCCGCCAACACATGATAGGCGGGAAGGCCGAGCAGCAGGAACTTTGCGCGGTAGGCAGGACGGAGAAACGAAAGCAACCACAGAGCCAGGGCAGGCCATAGCGCCGCCAGGATCACCAGCGACCACAGAAGGCGGTGACGTCCCCGCATCATCCCCGCTACGACGCCCACGGCCGCCGGCGCTAGGGCCAGCCAAGCCCATCGCGTCATGCCCTCCGCGCCCGGCCCCAAGGTGTACAGGCGGGCCAGCTCCGAGAGATAGAAGCTCAGGGGCTCGTGGGCGCTGATGGCCGGCCAGGAACCGGCGCTCCCGAGCATCTGCGGCAGCCAAGGCACGAAGACGATGACGGCCGCCAGTTGCATCGCTGCCCATTCCTTCAGCCGCACGCTCCGGTCCAGCCGACCCCAGAGCCACGCAGCCGCCACCAGGTTGTACAGAACCAGAACCACGAGTCCCAGGTAGTGCGACCAGAGGAGACCGGCGGTCGCCAGCACGTGGCCGACCATCCAGCGGCGGCACCGGCGCCCCTCGCCGTGAGCAAGAAAGCACTCCGTGAGCGTCCAGCATCCGACGGCGGTGAGGAGGGCGACTAGCGCATAGGCGCGCGCTTCCTGCGAGTAGTAGACGGCGAACGGCGAGATAGCGGCCAGCACCCCGGCCCCCACTCCGGCCCAGTCTCCCGCTATCCGCCGCGCCCACAGGTAGATGACCAGTACCGTGAGGCAGCCGAACAGGGCCGAGAGCGACCGCATGCCGGCCTCGGAGGTCCCGAAGAGCCGGCACCAGAGATTCAGTAGGTAGTAGTACAACGGGGGGTGGATGTCGCCCGCCGCCGCCGGGCCGATCTCGCCCAGCGACCGAATGGCCATGCCCCAGGAGTTACCCTCGTCGGCCCACAGGCTTTGCCGGCTGAGGCCGCCGAACCGCAGCGCCACGGCGGCCACCGCCACTGCCGCCAGGGCCACAGCCTGCACCGGCCCACGAATGTGGAACTGGCGAGGGCTGGAGGCCGTCTTTATTATGGTGCTGTGGGCCGACATGCGGCGATTATAGGTAGCCGCGCAACCCAGCGGCAACAAGCAGCCGGCAGGCCCGGCGGAAGGGGTCCCCGTTGAGGCGAAGCAACCCGCTGTACGGACTGCTCTTCCTGGTCGTCATTGGGGCCGCCGTCGCGGTCGGTTACGTGGTCGCGAGCAGCGTCCGCATAGGGCCTATCGAGCCCTTGGCGGTGCTGGAGCGCCTTGTCTCGCCGACGCCGACCTACGCGAGCGTGCAGGCCCGGCTGATCACACCCTCGCCCACTCTGCCCGGCGGGGCAGTGGCAGTACAGACACCCTGGCCCACCCTTCCCGTGCCGACGCAGGCGCCCGCGCCCACCGCCGAAGCACCGACGTACCCACCGCCATCGGCGGCTACCCCGCCCCCTGGCGGAGCGCCCAGCAACCCGGCTACGCCCTCCGTCACACCGACCGGCCCGACCGCAACTGCCTCGCCTTCGCCGACGCCTACCCGGTCGGCCTACTTGTACGTAGCGGCGGCGCCCGTCGGCGTGGAGGAGCGGGGATGCTTCGTGGGCGCGGTGTTCGGATACGTGCGCGACGAAGGGGGCCAGCCGTTGCCGGGGGTGCAACTGAGGGTCTACGACCCGTGGAATCACAACTTCCCCACCATCACCAAGCAACCGCCGGACGCCGGCTACTACGACGTGATCCTCGGTACCGGCGCCGCCACTTACTACGTCGTGGTGGTGGACTCCTTGGGCAACCAGATCTCGCCCGTGGTGGAGGTGCGGCACCCGGAGGGCGCCAAGGCCTGCTGGTATCAGGTGGACTTCCACCGCACCCGGCCCGGTTAGCGGCGACCGGCCGTCGCTAGGCCAGGGCTTCGTCGGCGAACTCCAACTGCGCCCCCACGCCGAACGGCCGAACCAGATCGGGCAGGAGATAGCGGAGATGGAAAAGTGAGTCCGCCCCGGTACAGTGGTTGAGGTAGAGCTTGGGCGAGCCGGCGGCCTCGATCTCCCGCGCCACCAGCCGCAGCGTGTCCCGGTCTGCCCCGCCCAGATGAGTTCCGCCGATCACCGCTAGGAGAGGCGAGTCGTACTGCCCGCGGACGGTCGCAAGGATGTTGAGCAGGCCGGAGTGGGCGCAGCCGAGCACCAGCACCAACCCGTCTCGCACCGTCAGCACCAGCGAGAGGTCATCCCGATAGGGGTCGGGGACATAATCCTCACCCGAGCGCACGACGTGGTCTTTGCCCCGTCCCTCGGGGAATGGCCTCGCGGTGATCTCGCCGGTAGTGCGCACCCCCGGCACGACCTCGCGCGGCGCGGCATCCAGTTGAGGGCGCAGGGCCTGGCCGATCGTGCGGCCACGCTCCGGATTGAGCCCGATGGACTGCCGGTCGCGCCCGCTGAACCGCTCCACGAATACGTCTGGATGGGCCACCAGCGGCTTGCCCGAAAGCAGCCCCGCCAACGCTTCCATACCCCCCGTGTGATCCGTGTGGCCGTGGCTGAACACCACGGCATCCACCGCGGCCAGGTCCGCCTTCAGGACGGCGGCGTTGTGCTTCAACACCGTGCCGCTATCCCCTACGTCGAAGAGAACGCGGCCTCCTCGGCCCTCCACCAACAGGGACAGTCCGTGCTCCGCCCAGACCTTGCCCCGGGACACCGAGTTCTCTACCAAACAGGTGATCTTCACGGCTCGGCCCTCAGTTGATCATTCATCATCGTTGGAGTCGAGTGTAGCCGGACCGTCACGCCGAATCAAGAGGGGCCGGGCTTTGCCGTTGCCGGGAACGGCCCATAGAATGACGCCCGTTGCCTCATGAATCCGTACAGACCCGATGGTTAAGGGAGCCGCGTTCTTGATGGGAAAACGTTCGCCGATCGTGATTCTGCTCGTGATTGCCCTCGCGTGCGGCTGCCTGGTTCTTTGCGGCGGCTGCGCCGGCCTTACCCTCATGTCGATCCGCCCGGGTGAGTTGTCCTACGATGGCCTCGAGATGCGTGCCACCGGCGTCATCGCGACGCGAGCCGTCCCCGGCCCGACGCCCGGCGCCTTCACCACGGACGGCCGTCCCATCGGCGGCGAACTCCGCCTCCCGGGCTCCATGCCCCCCACGCTCGACCCGGCCATGAGCCAGGACAGCACCTCAGCCCAGTACATCGTCGAGATCTACAGCGGTCTCGTCACCGCCGGCGCCGACCTGGCGCTGACGCCTGACATCGCCGAGTCCTATCAGGTCAGCGAGGACGGTACCGTCTACACCTTCCACCTGCGCACCAATGTCGTCTTCCATGACGGCACGCCCGTAACCGCCGAGGACTTCCGGTTCTCCCTTGAGCGCTCGTGCGACCCTGCCACCGGTTCGCCCATCGCTTCCACCTACTTGGGCGACATCGTCGGCGCCCAGGCCATGCTCGCGGGCGACGCCGATCACCTTGAGGGCGTCCGAGTTTTGGACGACTACACTCTCGAGATAGAGATCGACGCCCCGCGTCCCTCCTTCCTGGCCAAGCTGTCGCACCCGGTCGCCTTCGTCGTCGACCGCCGGTCGCTGGACTCGAAAGACGTCCTGGAGCGCTTCAACGGCACCGGACCCTTCAGGCTGGGCGAGGTGGTGCCGGGCTCCCAGATCACCCTGCTCGCCAACCGCAACTACTACCGCGACCCCCAGCCGGCGCTCGACCGGGTGGTGTTCATGCTGGGCGGGGGCGAGGGCGTCACCATGTACGAGAACGGCGAGCTTGATGTGACCGGCGTCGGCATCAGCAACCTGCCTCGAATCACCGATCCCGAGCAGGGCCTGAACGACGAGTTGTCGATCATCGATCAGTTGGCCACTTTCTACGTCGGCCTGCGCTGCGACACCGCCCCCTTCGACGAGCCCGAGGTGCGGCAGGCCTTCGCCATGGCGCTGGACCGGCAGCGGATCGTGGACATGCTCTACCAGAGCACCGTGCCGGCGGCTTCCACCATCATCCCTCCGGGCATGCCTCACTACGACAACGCGGGCATAGTCGGCCCCGAGTACGACCCTGCCGCCGCCTTGGAGATGCTGGCGCAGTCCAGCTACGGCGGGGCGGAACGGCTGCCCACCATCACCCTACACGTGGCGAACACCGCCCCCCAGACTGACTCAGTGGCCGAGGCGATCGCGGTCACGCTAGAGGAGAACCTGGGCATCACCTTGGAGGTCGAACAGAGCGACTGGCGCGACTTCCTCGAGGGCCTGGACGATCCGCACCACCCCTACCAGATGTACGTCCTCGGATGGATCGCCGACTATCCGGACCCGGAGAACTTCCTGAAGGTCCTCTTCGACAGCGCCAGCTACGACAACCATAGCGGCTACTCCAACCCGGAGGTGGACCGGCTCCTCGGCGAGGCAGGGCTGGAGATGGACCTGGAGACGCGCCACCTCCTCTACCTGGAAGCGGAGAAGACCGTCCTTGCCGAGTCCCCGGTGATCCCCCTCTACCACGACGTGGAGTACCGGCTGACCAAGCCTTACGTAAGGGACCTGCCGCACCCATCGATGGTGGTCCCCATCCTTCAGTACGCCTACATCGACGCGGGCGCCGACTAGAGCGAACGGCAGCCCTCGGGAGACCGCATGCGCTACGACCTCCTGATCACCGGCGGGCGCGTCCTCGACCCGGCTCAAGGGCGCGATGAAGTGGCCGACGTGGCTGTAGTCGACGGTCGGGTGGCGGACATCGCGCCGGACCTCTCTGCGGCCGAGGCCAGCAATCGCCTGAACGCCTCCGGCTGCCTGGTCGTTCCCGGCCTGGTCGACTTGCACACGCACGTAGCGCACCGTCTTGACGACCTGAGCCTCGACGCCGACGCCCACGCGGCCGCGGCCGGCGTCACCACCTGGGTGGACGCGGGCAGTGCCGGATCGGCCAACTTCCGCGCCTTCCGGCACTACGTGATCGAGCCGGCTCGGGCTCGGATCGTGCCTTTCCTCAACATATCCGAGCCCGGCCTCACCTGCTTGGAGGTAGTCCACGGCGTCATCGAGCACCTGAATGTGGACTCCGTCTGGCGCACCGTGGAGGACAACCGCGACCTGATCCGCGGCATCAAAGTGCTCAGTTGCGCGATGCGCGTCGGCCCCAGCGGCCTCATTCCGTTGCGGACCGCCCTAGAGGCGGGCAAGGCCACCGGCCTGCCGGTGATGTGCCACATCGGCGCGCCCCCGCCCGGTCTGGGCGACATGCTTCCCCTGATGCGCGGCGGCGACATCATCACCCACTGCTACAAGGGCCGGAAGGGGTGTCTGCTGGTGGAGGGCGATCGGGTGCGCGACGAAGCGTGGGCCGCCCGGCAGCGCGGGGTGCTCTTCGACGTGGCGCATGGGGCGGGCAGCTTCTCCTGGAGCGTGGCGCGGGCGGCGCTGGCCCAGGGCTTCCCGCCGGACGTGATCTCCACCGATCTCCACGTCGCCAGCGTGGCGCGCGGGGCCATCAGCCTGCCGTCGGTGATGACGAAGTTCCTCCACCTGGGCCTCTCGCTGCCCAAAGTGGTGCGTCTGGCGACCACCGCGCCCGCACACGCCCTTGGCATGTCAGACTCCCTGGGTCACCTGCGCTTGGGCGCCGAGGCCGATGTGAGCATCCTGCGCTTAGAAGACGGTCGCTTCCCCCTCACCGACACTGAGGGCGTCACGGAGATCGTGACCGAGAGGCTTGTGCCGGTGCACACCATCCGGAGCGGAGAGCGACTCTAGGCGGCCTCGTCGCCCAAGACCGCTTCCGTTGGCACGGAACCCCCGCCGGCATACACTGCGACCATCCGCCCGGCGGGAGAGACCGAATGCGCTATCAACTCGTTATCCGCAATGGCCGCGTCCTTGACCCGTCGACCGGGCGGAATGAACGAGCCGACGTCGCCATCTTCGACGGCCGCATCGCTCGGGTGGCCACCGCCATCGTCGCCGAGGCGGAACGCACCTTCGACGCATCCGGCTGCCTGGTGACGCCCGGCCTCATTGACATGCATACCCACGTGTACTGGGGCGCCGGGTACCTTAATCTCGAGGCCGACAAGCACGCTCCCGGCAGCGGCGCCACCACCTGGGTGGACGCCGGCTCTGCCGGGGCGAGCAACTTCGCCGGCTTCCGGCGGTTCCTCATCGAGCCGTCCACCGTTCGCATCGCGCCCTACCTGAACATCTCGACACCGGGGCTCACCGCCTATAGCGGCGCGCACGAGAACGTGCACCACTACAACGCCGACGCCGCTTACGACACGGTGCAGGCCAACCGCGACCTCATCAAGGGCATCAAGGTGCTGGCCAGCGGCCTGCAGGTGGGCGCCAACGACCTAACGCCGGTTCGCATCGCGCGCGAGGTTGGCGAGGCCGTCAACCTGCCGGTCATGTGCCACATCGGCGTTCCACCTCCGGGCCTCTGGGCCATCCTCCCGATCATGCGCCCGGGCGACATCATCACCCACGCCTACAAGGGCCGCACCGGCTGCCTGGTCATCCACGGGGGAAGAGTCCGGCCGGAGGCCTGGGAAGCGCGGGAACGCGGCGTCCTATTCGACGTCGGCCACGGCGCCGGCAGCTTCTCCTGGCAGGTGGCGCGGTACGCATTGGAGCAAGGCTTCCCGCCCGACTCCATCTCCACCGACGTCCACACCGGCAGCATCAACGGGCCCGCCTTCGGTATGACGTCGGTGATGAGCAAGTTCCTCCACCTGGGCATGGACCTCGCCGAGGTGGTGCGGCTGTCCACCGCCGCCCCGGCCGCCATGCTGGGCATGCAGGACGAGATCGGCACCCTACGGGAGGGCGCCTGCGCCGATGTCGCCGTGCTGCGCGAGGAGGATGGGGAATTCCCCCTGGAGGACTGTGAGGGCGTCCCTGAAGTGCTGCACCGACGGCTCGTGGCCGCTCTGACTGTGCGCGCCGGCGTTCCACTGGAAGCGGTCGACGTCGCACCGCGGGACAAGTGAGCCTGCCGTCGCCGGCACGCCGCCCCGAAGCCTACAGCCGCAGGCGCCATCGTGACGACACAGGGCCCAGGCCTCGTTCCGGCCTGGGCCCGATGATGCTACACGCTCAGGGAGGCATTCCCTGTCTGCTGCCGCCAGGGCAGCCTAGGAGTACCTGCCCAGTTCCTTAGCCCGCCTGATGAACTCGCGGTACTGCTCCAGGCCGACACTGTCCGGCACCGAGTGGTCGGTGCCGATGATGTAGCCCCCGTCCTTCATCATCGTCGGGATGACGCGCTCCATCTCCGCCCACATGCTCTCCGGTTGCTCGTAGAGCATCGCGTTCAGCCCTCCGTGGAACGCCAGCCGATTACCGTATTCCGCCTTCAAGGCAAGCGGGTCCATCCCCGCCTTCACCTCCAGCGGGTTGAGCATGTCCACGCCGGCATCAATCAGTTCCGGAACCAAGGGGCCTAGGTTCCCGCAGGAGTGGTAGTAGACGGGAAGCCCCTTGGCGTGGGCCCACTCGGCCGCGCGCTTGTCGGCCGGCTTGAAGAGCTCACGATACATGGGTACGGACATGAACTGCTTTCCCTTAAAACCCATGTCGTTGTACCATTGGACACCATCGAAGTGGTACCCGGCGTCCCACACCATCTCGAGTAAGACGATGCTGCTGTCAAGCATTGTGTGAACGATGTCCATGACCCACTCCGGGTCCTCGGCCATGGCCAGGAACAACTGCGGGCCCACCATGTGGGAGTAGGTCACCTCGAAGTTGAACCAGAGGACTCCCATCACCCAGTCGCCCCGCTCGCGCCAGCGCCGATAGTCGCGCCGCAGTTGGTCCCAATCGATGCGGTCGCGGCTCGGCTGCATCCGCTCCTTGGCCTCGGCCCACGAGGCGCGGTCCTTCACCGTGTACTCGAGATAGCCTAACGCGCCGCTCTGGTCGTGGTAGTCCTTGCGCGTCGCGCCCCATTCAGTGGTGTATATCCGGTACTCATCGGTCTCCTCGACCATCCGCCGTGGATAGCGCGGACTGTTGTCAGTCGTGATGAAGCGGACGCAGTCCGCGCCGAGGTACTCGGACCAGTTGACGCCGGCCGGCATACCCTCCCGGTGCCATCGGGCGATGGTAGACTCCCAGGGCGTATCCACGATAGGCACTCGGTCGGCCTCTTTGTGATCGAACATCCGCTGGATCCGCTCTCTAGTCGTCATGCGCTCTGACATGCAATCCCTCCCGGAATTGGCTCCCCGTGCCCTAGTGTCTCTGGCTACAAACACAGACGGGACCGCGCATCGCGATCTGCGCCCGACCGCCGCCAGAGCGGCCGCCCTGCGCCTGTCGCAGAGACGCCTGCTGTGGAGCGGGCGGTGCATTCGTCCCGCTGTGCTAATGCCCGCCCTTCTGACCTAGCAGACGCTCTCCTTGGCAATCTCGCCGGCGTACAGATGGCACCGGATAAGAGTGCCATCGACCTCGGTGCACTCTGGGGCCTCGCGCATGCATATCTCCATGGCCTGTGCGCACCGACCGGCGAACTTGCAGCCCGTCCGCAAGTACTCCTGTGCCTCGCTCTCGGCCAGGCGTATCTTGCTGGTCCAGCGCTTGTCCGGCTCCGGCTCGGGGATGCACTCGCGCAACAGCTTCACGTAGGGGTGCCTGGGCTCCAGCAGCACCTTATCCACATCACCCATGGTGACGACATTGCCTCGAAACATGATGGCTATGCGGTCGCAAACGTAGTACGCGGACGCCAAGTCATGCGTGATATACACGATGCCTAGGCCGAGTCTGTCCTTCAACTCCCGAAAGAGGTTCATGATGGACATTCGTAGCGAGGCGTCTACCATCGACACCGGCTCGTCGGCAATCAACAACAGAGGCCCGCTGAGAAGCGACCTGGCAATCGAGACTCGCTGCAGTTGTCCGCCCGAGAACTCCGCCGGGTAGCGGCCGGCGATCTCATCGTAGCTCATGCCGACCAGCCGAAGCACCCCATCGATGGCTGCTAACGCGTCCTTTCGGTTGCCCGCCAGCCGGAAGTTGCGCACTCCCTCAAAGAAGTAGGCCTCGACCTGACGCAGGGGATTGAAGGCCTCAAACGGGTTCTGGGAGACCAGCTGCACGCCTGCCCGTCTCCAGGCGTTCTTGCCGGTGATGCTCTCTCCGCTCCGGCCCCGGTGGATGATCTCACCCTCGCTGGGCTCCTCGAACCCGAGAATCATCTTCGCCAGGGTGCTCTTGCCGCAACCGCTCTCACCCGCCAACCCGAAGATCTCGCCCCGGTGCACACTCAGGGACACCTTCTCCACGGCTGTGATGCGGAGCCGCGAGAAGACGCTGCCCATGTGGAAGATTCTGCTTACGTTCTGGACCTCAAGAATGGCGTCTATCGTCTCCCTCCTGGGTCAGCCAACAGGACACCCTATGCTGATCGGCGATGGTCACGGAGGGCGGCACAGCCTCCCTGCACATGTCCATGGCGTACCGACAGCGAGGATGGAAGGGGCATCCCTTGGGAAGATCGGCCAGAGACGGAGGCGCCCCGGGGGCGCTTTCCCGCATCGTCTTGTCCCCGAACTTGGGTAAGGAGTTGATCAGGTACTGGGTATACGGGTGTCGTGGCTGCCTGAAGATGGCCTCGACGAGCGCTTCCTCTATGATCCTCCCAGCGTACATGATCCCGACGCGATCGGCGATGTTGGCCAGCACCCCCATGTCATGAGTGACCATCACCAAGGCGTTCTGCTGCTCCTGCTGCACCTCCCGTAGAAGCTGAAGCACACCCCGCTGAACGACCACGTCCAGAGCCGTAACCGGCTCGTCGGTGACCACAGCGCGAGGCGAGAGCACAGTAGCCAGAGCGATCACCACCCGCTGGCGCATGCCCCCTGATAACTGGTGCGGATAGGCCTCCAGCACGTTCGGGGGCAGCCCAAGGTGCATCAGGTGCTGTCGTGCCTTTTCCAGCAGCTCTCCACCATCGCGACGCCCCACGTGGCTTCTCAGGAAGTCCCTGAAGGAGCCCTTCAGCTTGGCCACCGGGTTGAGATTGCTCATTGAACTCTGGGGCACGTAGGAGATGAACGACCAACGAAGCCGCTGTCGCAGCTCCGGCTTCAGCGAATACAGATCGAGATCCTCTCCATCGACGCGGTAGTGCACCTTGCCGCCGACCACTCGCAGCGGCGGCTGGACATCCCCGAGCAGTGTCTTGACCAGAGTCGTCTTGCCGCAGCCACTCTCCCCCGCTATCCCATAGATCTCGTTTGCCCGGACCTCCAGATCGACACCGTTGACCGCTGTTACGACCCTCCTGGTTCCCAGCATGTCCAGGAAGTACGATGCCTCTAACCTCTCTGCCTTGATCACCCACATGGCCCGCCCCTATCTCCCGCCCACTCGCTGGATGCGGGCCCGTGGATCAAGGTACTCGCTGATGCTGATCGACAGAAGGTACAGCGCGACGAAAAGCACCACAGCCGCTCCGATAGGGGTGAAGATCCACCACCACAGCCCCAGCAGCACCGCCTGGTAGTTGAGGGCGAAGTGCAGCATGGTGCCTAGTGTAGGGACGGCAATGTCCGTCAGGCCCAGGTAGGCCAGAGTGACTTCCATACCGGTCACCCAGATCATGTTCCCGATGAGCGTCGCTGTCGTCAGTGGCACCACGAAGAGGAGATACTCGTTGAAGATCAGCCTGAGTGGGGGGGTGCCTGAGAGGATAGCGGTGTACGTGAACTCCCTCTCCCTGAGGCTGAGTATCTGCGAGCGTATGAACCGAGCGTCTAGCGCCCACCCAAACAGCGCGAAGAGCAACCCCATGGTTAGTAGGCTCAGTTGCTCCTGAATGAGGATCGCCAGCATCACGAGCACCAACAGCAGAGGCAGCACTATGAAACCGTCGCTGATAAACATCAGCGCCCGGTCCACCATCCCACCGACGTAGCCGGCCACCAGCCCTACGAAGAGGGCGATTAACCTCGATATCATCGCCGAGAAGACAGCCAGGAGCAGCGAGTTGCGTATGGCGGCGGTGAGCTGCCAGAACACGTCCTGGCCCAGGGAAGTAGTCCCCAGCAAGTGCGCCGATGAAGGCGCGAGGTCACGAGGCACAACTCGCCAGACGGTCGGGTTGTAGGGTGACAGAAACGAGAGACAGGCCAGGAAGAGCAGCCCCGCCATCAGTGCCGCGCCGATGCTGAAACGCCGGTCCCTGAAGAAGGCCCTTAGTGTCTTCATCTGAGACGCTCTCCTCTCACGTCAACCTGATCCGCGGATCGAAGAGCGGGTTCAGAAGGTCCATGATCAGGGTGCTGGTCGTCAGGGCCACGATCGACAAGGTTGTGACGCCCATGAGCACGTTGTAGTCCGATGAGAGGATGGCTTTGTAGGTGAGCAGGCCCACTCCAGGATAAGCGAAGACGATCTCGGTGATCAGTGCACCGCTAAACAAAGATGCGAAGCCCAGGGCAAAACGCGTGATCTGAGGCAGCATGGCGTTCCGCATCACGTAGCGTGTGAAGATCGTCCAGCGGTTCACGCCGGCGATCTGAGCATAGCGAACGTAGTCCTCCTCTCGGACGCCCTGCACAATAAGCCGCATCACCTGATGGGTAGTGGCCACGCCGAGGACCACGAGAGACACGGCCGGAAGGAACGCATGCCGCAGAACGTCGATCACGAAACCCCGAGAGAGCTCGATCCTGGCGCCGATGGTGTAGGCGCCACCCACAGGAAAGACGGGCAGGATATGCGCGAACAAGATGATCAACATGAGGGCGACAATGTAGTACGGCATCGGAGCCAGGACCATGGCCATCGCGTCCACAACCTGCATGGTCCGACTCCGACTGAAGAACCCCGCCAATCCGCCGGTGAGGTTGCCGATGATGAACACCAGCACCGTCGTCGTGAACAGCAGACCCATCGTCCACGGAAGAGAGGCAGCTATGAGGTCATTCACCGGAGCGGGAAACGCCACCAGCGACGGCCCGAAATCAGCTGTGAACAACCGGCGCCAGAACCCCAGGTACTGCTGCAGCAGCCCTTGGTCCAATCCGTACATCTCGCGGAGCGCCCGTACCGTCTCTTCGGCCGCCTTGGGGTCGGAGTAGGTGCCTCGAGCCATCACCTGCGCGACCGCTTTCTCCACCGGGCCTACGGGCATAAGCCTAGGCAGCATGAAGATCATGGTGATCCCGAGGACAGTCACCCCCACGTATTGGATCAACCGCGGGATCAGGTAGCGCCTCACGAATCTCATTCTTCCCCCAGACTGCGTTGTCCATGGCAACCCGCGAGCAGGCACTACGGCTTGCTCGCGGGCGCTCTTGTGCGGCTATGTTAGCCGGCTGCCGGCTTCAGGAAGGTGAGGAGGTACTTGAAGTTCGGATAGTGATGGTAAGGCACTATGAAGTGATCCTCAGCACTCGGCCAGCCGGTCCAGTAGTAGCTCGAGACCGCATACGGGTCCAGCGAAGTAGTGCCCGAGATGGCAGGCATGGCCATTATCCAGGTCTTGAGCAGTTCCAGACCCAGTGGCTGCAGCGTTTCGAGGTCGATCGGGTTTGTTACCCGGATCTCGTCGAGCAGCGCATCCACCGTGCTGTCCGTCCAGCGTGAGGGATGGCCCCACTGGCGTTCGCCGAGAACCGGCTGCAGATACGACGAGTGGAAGGCAGTGAACGTTCTGAAGAGATCGGGGTTCTCCAGGTAGTTGCTGCCGTGCGTCTGGGCGCCGCAGACGTCGAAGTTGCCGTGCTCGATCCGCAGCTGACCGGCGTCGCCTACCTCGAACCTCACATCCAGCCCAAACCGCTGCCACTCCACGTACGCTGCCTGCGCGTTCTGGTAGGACCAGCGACCGGGGATGGTGTCCGTGTAGACGCTGAACTGCCAGGGCGTGCCGTCCGCTAGGAGCCACTTGCCGTCGGCGTCCTGCTGTAGGCCCGCCTTCTTGAGCAGCTTGGTGGCCGCATCGGGGTTGTACTGCCACGAGCCATAGCCGAACGCCGACCTAATCAGGTCCGGGTCATCCGGGAACTCGAAGCCTCGCTCCCGCGCATCCTCCACCAATCGCATCGGCGCCGTGGGGTCCCACACGTTGACCATCTCCCCGCCGCCTACATCGATGGTCAAGTCCTCCAGCCACGCCATAAGTGGCTTGATGAAGGGCTCCTGCATCTGCGGGGCGTTGACGACGATGGGCAGCGGGTTCATGGCGGCACACCCGTCGTACGCCGTCGTGCTGTAGGAGACCGGCTCAATGGCCAGGGCAAGTGCCCAGCGGACGTCCGGGTTATCGAACGGAGGCTTGAGGGTATTGAACACCGTCCCACCGACGCCCGGGTGGCGGTTGGACTGCAGCCAGGGGAACCCCTGATCGGCATAGTAGCCGCGGGCGGTCGGTTCCGCCTTGGTGGCGGCTCTGATGGCAGGCAAGTCAAGGTCGACCTGATCGACCTCGTGCCGAGTCATGGCGATGACGCGGGCCGTGAAGTCGCCATAGTCCACGAACACCACGTACTTCGGCTTGGGCTCGCCGAAGAGCATCCCGGTAGGTGTGCGTTGCCAATCCTCGCGCTTCTCCCACGCCGTCCAATTGCCGGCCGGATCGAAGCTGTGCAGCTTGTAGGGCCCGCTGCTGAGGGGAGGATTGTACTCGAAGGCAAAGAAGCCCTCCGTGTCAACCTCGCCATCCTTCAGGAACTGCCCGAACACATGCTTCGGCATCACCCACAGGCTGCCCCACAGGTCGCAAAGGTTCTCAAAGTGAAAACGCGGGTTCGGCTCCTTGAGCTGAACCACCACCGTTTGGCCGTCTGTCGCCTCGACACTCTCGACCTGCGCCGCCACGCTGGCGTTGAACGACGCGCCGGAAGCCAACCGGGTGAAGTCGATGGTGAACGCAACGTCCTCAGCGGTGAGCTCGACGCCGTCGCTCCAGTACACGCCCTCGCGGATCTGGAAGGTCATCGTCTTGAAGTCGTCGCTGTACTCCGGCGGGGCAACGGCCAGCGCGTCGATGAGTTCGCCTCGCTCGAAGTCGTCGATCCATAGTTGCTCGTGCATGACCTGCTGCATGCCGCGGTCCCGCTGCCGCCAGCCGGCCCAAGAATTAAAGTTGCTGGGAGTGGCATTGCGTCCCGTCAACTGTTGGGCGAAGACGGTCTCGGCACGGGGGAACCCCAAGGTGGTGACGGCTTCAGGCGCGGCCGTCTCCGGCACGCCTGCAACTGCCCCAGGCGTAGCCGGAGCACACGACGCCAATGCTCCTGCGCTACCCAAGGCTACCAGGTTCAGGAAGTCACGTCGGGTGAATGGTCTACTCATCTCTTGCTGCCCCCTTGCATGAACGAAGCTACAGCGCTGATCGCTCTGCTACGGATCGCCTCTTGACCCCCCCAACTCCTCTTCCCCTCGCGCCGGGCTTATTCACCTCCTCTGTGAGACGGGCAGGGGACCGGCTCGGCCGTAGAGCCCACCTGGCGGCGGGACGCAGAGTGCACCATGCGTAGCCGAGCCGAAATGTCCAAGCCAAGAGGGCCAAACAGCATTGCCGCTCGGCCAAGGCCTCTGCATAGTGCTAGCATAAGCGCGCCGGTATACACCCGTCAATGGCATACCTGAGGCAAACGGCAAGCACGCACTTTTGACCATGCTGAGACAGGCATGTTTGCGACAAAACAAGGGAGGGCGCGGAGGCCCTCCCCTACCGAGGCGATGCGGATGGTTCGTCGGGGCCACCCGGGCCGGCCCCTTGGCGTGACGAGCCAGCCGGGTCAGGTCAGATCTTCATCCACATGTCGAGCCACTTGCCGATGCCCTGCTCCGGCGGCTCGTCGTCTACCTCGTACTCGATCGGGTAGTCGCCGGTGTAGCCGGCACCCTCCAGCGCCGCCACCACCCAGCGATAGTCGATGATGCCGGTTCCCAGCCACACCGTCTGCATCTTGCCGTTGATGGGGTAGCAGTCTTTGATGTGCATGTGGGTGATGTAGTCCTTCATCGTCTCGAAGGCCTGCTTGTAGTCCACCCCGGCCGACATCAGGTTGCAGGGCTCGTAGAGGACGCCGGTGTACTTACTGCCCACCTTGTCGAAGAACCAGGCAAGCAATTGCGGATTGCCGCTGCACGGGCCGCCGTGGTTCTCCACCCCCATGTACACGCCCACCTTCTCAGCGTACTCGGCAACGCGCTGGTAGTAGGGTAGAACGCGCGCCAGATGCTCCGGCGACTCCGGCCGGCCCAGGACGCTGCGCACGGAACGGGCGCCGGCGCGGGCAGCCGCGTCCAGCACCTTCGTCGTCTTCACCACTTCGGCTTCGCGCTCGGCCTCGTCCTCACTGGTGAAGCCCGCGCCGCAGTAGGAGCCGATGTTGCCGATCCGCACGCCGTACTTCTCCGACAGAGCGAGCACGGCGTCGAAGTCATACTCGGGGTTGTTCACGTCGAAGTGCGGCATGCCGCCCCAGAGGTCGATCTTCTTGTACCCCGCCTCGCTGAGGGCGCGGAAGGAGTGCTCCGGCGGCAGGGCGCGCATGGGGTACGAGCAGCAGGATACGCGGTTGATGTCCATATAGTCTCCCTCTTCTTAGGCGGTCTCGACCAGCTTGCGCAGGTCATCGCCGGTCTGCTTCCACCACTGCGACAGGATCACCACATCGGTGCCGATGCAGAAGTGCTTCACGCCCAGGTCCAAGAAGCGCTTGGCCTGGTCCACGGAGCCGATCTCCGCGCGCGGCGCCACGCCCATCTTCAGCGCCGTCTCGATGGTCAACTTCTGCGCCTCCCACACCCGCGGATCGCTCCACTGGCCGGGGATCCCCAGACTCATGGAGTAGTCGGCGGGGCCGAACTGCACCATGTCCACGCCCTTCACCTCGAGTATCTCCTCCAGGTTCTCCACCGCCGCCTTCTTCTCAATCATGAGGGCGACGACGGCGTCCTCCAGGGACTGCACGAAGGCGGCGTTGCCCACGTCCCGGACGTACCCCACCGACCGGCGCATATGCACCCCGTGGATGCCGCCCGTCTGCGGCGACTCCGCCCGGACGATGCTTACGCACCGGCGCGCGTCCTCGACCGTGCGGATGTCGGCGAAGAGGAGGTTCTGGATTCCGGCGCCCATGGCCCTCTGCGCCAGGTAGCCGCGGGGCTCCTGGTCCACCTTGAACATAGCGCTGAAGTTGGGGAAGAGGTCCACGGCGCGGCCGAAGTTGTCCAGGGAGTAGAGATCGTAAGGTGCGTACTCGCCCACCAGTTCCACGTAGTCGTACATGCCCGTCTGGCCGATGAGCTCGACGATGGCGGGCCAGGTGCACTGGACGTGGGTGCCGATGCTGGGCCGGTCCTGGTCCAGCAGTTCACGCAGCCGGTTCGGTCTCATGGGGAAAGCCTCCCGAGCAGGCAGGTTTGGTCGGGAGGAAGGATAGCGGTGAAGGGGCGGCGCATCAAGGGGAGGAGAGGGGACGGCTCACGCCAAGACGCAGAGACGCCAAGGGAGTGTTGCTTGGCGTCCCGGCGTTGTTGCGTGAGTCAAGTAGGACGTCAGGAATCGCTAGTTCCTGCTTCAGTCCGCGTCGACAAGGATGACCTTGATCGGTACCGCCGGGAAGTGGCGCTTCAGGCGCTCGATGTCATACACCAACTGCTCGCCATAGGAGACGCCGCGCTAGTCACCCTCGCGCCGCGGTAGTACAATCGCCCCACCAGCTCGACCGTACCCTGGAGGTCACATGCCACCGAGACGCCGTCGGAGACCGAACATTCTCCTTTTCGGGATCGACTCCCTGCGGGCCGATCACATGTCGTGCTACGGTTACCCTCGCCTCACCACTCCCCACATCGACCGCTTCGCCCAGGGGGGAACCCTGTTTGAGCGCACCTACAGCCCTCACATCCCCACCACCAGCGGCTACGCCGGCATGTTCACCGGGCGCGACGCCTTCGGCACCCAGGTGGTGGCGCTGCGGCACAAGGGCCCCATGCGCTCCGAGGCCAAGACGCTGGCCCAGTTCTGCAACGAGGCCGGCTACAACACCACCTCCGTCGGCTTCAAGGGCAACGCGGCGGCGCGCGACTTCGCCAAGTACATCGACTTCCCCGGCTGGGGCTCCTGGGCCGACGGTCGCAGCCCCAAGGCGCAGAACCTCAACGACGTCGCCGTGCCGGAGCTGGACCGGCTGGCCAAGTCGCGCAAGCCCTTCTTCCTCTTCCTGCGCCACATGGACCCGCACTCTCCCTACCTGCCGCCGCCCCCCTACGAGCGGGCCTTCTACCACGGCAACGAGACCAACCCGGACAACCGTTCCATGGACCCGGTGATGGCCTTCAAGCCCTTCCGCGACTTCTTCGCCTCCTGGATGCCGCCCGGAATCACCGACAAGGACTACATCATCGCCCAGTACGACGGCTCGGTGGCCTACATGGACGCCTGTATCCAGACCATCTTCCACCAACTGGAGGACCTGGGCGTCCTGGACGACACCATCGTGGTCATCAACTCCGATCACGGCGAGACGCTCTACGACCACGACTGCTACTTTGATCACCACGGCATCTACGACAACACCCTGCACGTGCCGCTGATCATCCGCTACCCGAGCAAGGTGCCGGCGGGGCTGCGCGTTCCCGGCTACAACCAGCACAAGAACCTGCTGCCCACCATCCTCGAGCTGGCCGAGATCGACCCGGGCGACTACCAGATGGATGGGCCGAGCCTCATGCAGTTGGTGCGCGGCGAGGCGCCCTCCTTCGAGAGCGAGATCTACCTAACCGAGTGCACCTGGATGCGCAAGCATGGTTGGCGCACCCCGGAATGGAAGCTGATAGAAGCGCTGGAGCCCGACTTCCACTTCAAGCCGCCGGTGGAGCTCTACAACCTGATCCAGGACCCGGGCGAGAACCATAACCTGGCCGAGAGCGAGCCGGAGATGGTGGCGACGCTGAGCGCGCGCATGCACGCCTACATTGCCAAGCGCGAGGCCGAGACGGGCCTGCCCAACCCCATGTACCACCAGGGCGACTGGCACGGGAAGGAAGGCGTCGGCCCTTTCAAGACGTCGCAGCAGGCCTACGACACGCTGTACATCGGCGGCATCCAGACCGCCATCAAGTTGCAGGCCGAGGCGAGAAAGTGACCTAACCCCCAACCCCCTTCCCGCGCCGGGAAGGGGGCTCCGGAACCCCTCTCCGTGTCGGAGAGGGGTACAGATACTCCGCACAGCGGAGTATCGAGGGGGTGAGGTTCTCAGAGGTCATCAGGAGAGGATGAAATGGCACTGAAGGTAGCCATCGTAGGGATGGGCAACATCGGCAATACGCACGCGGGCGTCTACCAGAAGCACCCCGACGCCGAGATCGTCGCCGTGTGCGACCTCATCAAGGAGAAGGCCGACCGCGCCGCCGAGAAGTACGGCGCCCGCGCCTTCTACTCGGTCGACGACATGCTCGCCGGCGGCCTGAAGATCGACGCCGCCAGCGTCACCACTGCGGGTAAGGAGAACGGCGGCGACCACTACCAGCCCACCATGCAGTTGCTGGGCGCCGGCATCCCCGTACTGGGCGAGAAGCCCATCTCCAACAACCTGGACGAGGCGCGCGAGATGGTCGCCTTGGCGAAGGCCAAGGGGCTGCGCTACGGCATCAACCTCAACCACCGCTTCACGCCCGCCGCCCTCATGGCCAAGCAGTGGGTCAAGAAAGGCAAGCTGGGCGAACTCAACATCGTCAACATGCGCATGTGGATCAACAACCCCAACGAGACTTCGCCCTGGTTCCACATCCGCGCCCTCCACCCCCACTCGCTGGACGTGATGCGCTACTACGCCGGCGATGTGGAGAAGGTGCAGGCCTTCTTCAAGCGCGGCCCCCGCAAGGACGGCCCCGGCGGCCGACGCGTCTGCTGGTCCAACGTGCAGGTGAACCTGCTGTTTAAGAACGGCATCCTCGGCCACCTCACCGGCTCCTACGACGCCGGCGGTTCCTATGGCCTCGAGGAACTGGAGGTGGTGGGCTCCGAGGCGCGCTTTGTCCTCGTGGACGCCTGCGAGCACCTCACCTTCTACCCGCGCTTCTCCCGTGAGACTGTCACCTACGACTATGTGGGCGGAATGATGAGCTTCGGCGAGACGTTCGGCAGCCGCATCGGCCGCTGGATCGAGCAGAACGTCGAGGGCGTCGCCCCCGACCAGATCGATGCCTCCGGCGCGGACGCCCTTCACGTCCAAACCATCATTGAGGGCATCATCAAGTCTTGGGAGACCGGCGAGGTAGTCACGCTGTAGTGACCAGTGGACGGCGGCCAGTGGTGAGTTTCTCCGCAAGGGGTTCGCACCCCCGTGCGAGCTCGGCTCTCCGCTGGCCGCCGTCCACTATCCACTCATCACCGTCTGAGGATACTGCTCTATGAGCCTGATCACCGTCATCGGGCGCGGGCACGGGGGAACCCGGGCCATGTCGCATACCCTCGCCGCCAGCGGCGTCTACATGGGTGCACCCCAGAATCGCTCCGGCGACTTGCTGCCCCCCTTCGCCATGTACGATGCCTGCCACGTCCTCGCCCGCCAGGTAAAGTGGAACGGCGATCTCACCTGGGACTGGAGCGCCCTGGACGGCGCCATCCCCAAGGAGTTCACCGACCTGGTGCGCGTCTTCCTGCGTTCCGTCCTCGCCAGCGATGCCAAGAACCGCGGCTGGAAGCTGCCCGAGACTACCCTCGTCTTCCCTTGGATCGCCCGCCTCATGCCGGAGACCAGGTTCATCTTCTGGGTGCGCGACCCGCGGGACAGCATCCTGGCCGGGCACAAGACCGACGACCTGCGCGACTTCGGCATCCAGTACCCGCTCACCGATGACATCCGCCGGCGGCGCGCGATCTCCTGGCTCTACCAGGACCTACTGGTACGGACGACCCCCAAGCCGCAGAACTGGATCACCGTCCGCTTCGAGGACTTCGTCCTCCGCCAGGACGAGACCCTCGAGCGTTTGAGCGACTACCTGGGCATGCGCCTGGCCAAGATCAAGGTGCGGCCCGAGGCGGTAGGCCGCTGGCGCACCGACACCGGCGTGCACACCTTCGACTTCCTCGAACCGGCCATGCGCGACTACGGCTATGAGTAGTGGCTAGTGGATAGTGACCAGTGGCCAGTGGGCGGCAGAGTAAGCTGTTAGCCACTCCCCACTGTCCACTAACCACTAACCACTGATCCCTTGTCACCTATCAGGAGTCCGCTATGCTGAGAGTCGGCGTAATCGGGCTGGGGCCCATCGGCAACCGCCACGCCCGCATCTATCGAGACGATCCCCTGGCCGAACTGGTGGCGGTGTGCGACATTGATCGCGAGCGCGCCGACCAAGCTCACGCCGTTCACGGCGCAACGGCCTACTACGACGTCGAGGACATGCTGGCCAAGGCCAAGCCCGACCTCGTGAGCGTCGCCACCGGCGGCCATGAGTACGGCAGCGACCACTACCTGCCCACCATGCAAGCCCTCGAGGCTGGTGTCCACGTCCTGGTGGAGAAGCCCATCTCCAACGAGATCGGACCCGCCGAGGAGATGGTAGCCAAGGCGCGCGAGAAGGGGCTGTGCCTCGGTGTGGACCTCAACCATCGCTTCACCCCTGCCGCCCGCCTGGCCAAGCAGTGGCAGGAGGAGGGGCGCCTGGGCCACCTGCTCTTCGTCAACATGAGCATGTGGATCATGAACCCGCGCGAATCCTCACCCTGGTTCCAGATCAAGGCCCTGCACCCCCACACCGTGGATGTCATGCGCTACTTCTGCGGCGACGTGGAGGCGGTGCAGTGTTTCGCCCTGAAGGCGCCCGGCCGGCAGATCTGGTCCACCGCCCACTTCAACATGCGCTTCAAGAACGGCGCCGTGGGCGGGCTGACCGGCAGCTACGATATCGAGCGCGGCCATCCCATGGAGCGCTGCGAGGTGGCTGGCACCAAGGGCCGCTTCGTCATCGACGACATGTTCCGCGAGGTAACCCTCTACCCCGCCGGCGACATGGTGAAGCTGGTGTACTCCAACCCCATCTTCGGCGGCATGCGCGACTTTGAGGACACCTTCATCAACCGCATTCACCGCTTCCTCGAGCAGGTGACCGACGGCGTGGCGCCGGAGGACATCGACGGCTCCGGCGCCGACGGCCTGGCCGCCCAGAAGGTCCTGGCCGCGGCCATCGAGTCCATCCAGACCGAGTCTGTCGTTTATGTGAAATAGACCGGCCTAGCAGGTCGAGTCCGGCCCGTGGTACAATGTGTCTACATATGTGGATACAATGGCCCGGAGGCGTACCGATGGAATCGGTAGGGATACGCGAACTAAAGCAGCGCACCAGCGAGATCATCCGCCGCGTGCGTGAGGACGGCCAAGGGATCGACATCACCTACAGAGGCGAGGTAGTAGCGCGGATCGTGGCGCCGGAATCCCCGGAGGCAATGAGGGATCGCTCGCAGAAGGCTTGGGATCGACTCGACGAACTGGCGAAGCAGGTCTCCGCAGTGTGGCCTAAGGGAGTTTCTGCTGTTGAAGCCGTCCGCGAGCAGCGGCGCGAGCTCTGATGGTCGTTGACGCCAGCGTCTGGGTCGGCTACTTCGTGACCGACGACGCGCATCACGAGGTCAGCCGGCGATGGCTGCGATCTCAGTTCGCCGATCACGACCAGACGCTCCATGGGCCCAGCCTTCTGCTCGCTGAGGTAGCCGGCGCGGTCTCACGCCGTTCATGCGCTCAATGGCTGGCGCAGATGCTCGTTTCCGAGATGCTGGAACTGCCCGAACTCGAGCTGATCAGGCTTGATGAGCGGTTGGGCCTCCTCGCCGCCAGGTTGGCAGGCGACTTGCGCCTCCGTGGCGCGGATGCCTGCTACGTCGCCGTAGCGAAGGAGCTCGATGTGCCTCTCGTCACCTGGGACGACGAACTGCTCGCCCGCGCCTCCGGCGCCGTCCGGGTGCTGAGGCCGGAGTGACCGTCATTGACCGGACGGTCCACACCGACCATATGAGGAGCAAAACATGAAGCTAGGAGCCAATTCGGTTCTCTTCGGCGGCCACGACATGGAGACCGCCTTCAAGTACATCGCCATGTCCGGCTATGACGGCATCGAGCTCTCCGCCATCGACGGAATGAGCGAGCACCTGGTGCTCGACCGCTGGCAGGAACTGGCTCCCGAGATCAAGCGCCTCTCGCGCGACTACGGGCTCGAGCTGTTGGCCATGGA
Source organism: Anaerolineae bacterium (assembly GCA_040768685.1). Classification (GTDB taxonomy): domain Bacteria; phylum Chloroflexota; class Anaerolineae; order DRVO01; family DRVO01; genus Ch71. The sequence continues at coordinate 558,022 of JAXGMM010000001.1, read as the reverse complement.
ACAGCCCTCTCAGGACCCGGTCCGTATGGAAACGGCGTTCCAGGCAGCGGTGGCGATCGGCATCCCCATCATCAACTGCGGGCCCGGCGGCAAGACGGGCGACGAAGAGAGCTTCAAGGAGCGCGCCGATTCGCTGGCCTCGCTCTCGCGGATGGCTGAGAGGTACGGTGTCACCCTCTGTGTGAAAGCCCACGTGGGGGCGGCCATCGACAACACCCCTAGCACTCTGCGCCTCATGGAGCACATCGACTCGCCCGCCTTCGGCATCGACATGGACCCCTCGCACATCCACCGCGCCGGCGAGAACCCGGTGGAGGCCATCGCTGCCGTGATCTCGCGCGTCAAGCACGTCCACATTCGCGACTGTAAGGGCCGCCAGCAGAACCCGGGCAAGCCCGAGATGCAGGCCAACGGCCGCGGCGACATCGACCTCGTCGGCTACATCCGCGTTCTCCACAAGCACGGCTACACCGGCCCCCTGGATCTCGAGATAATTGGGGCCAAAGAGTACCCGGTGGAGCAGTGCTGCATCATCGCCGCCGAGTCGCGCGGGCACATGCAGGCCTGCCTCCAGGCCGTGGGTGCACGCTAGCCGTCCCGGTTTCGCCTCCCAGAAGAACTACATGAGCCGCTGTGTTGACGCCGGCGCGCCGGCCCGGCACGGAGAGGCGCTACCAGTCCGGGGAATCCAGCTGGACAAGGGCTGCATCCGCTTCCGGCGGAGGCGGCCAGAACGGTGTCGGCCGAATCGCACGCGGCCCACGCCGGGCAGGCGCTCTGACCCGGCAGAGAAGCACCGACGGATCGCCTAATCTCGGCGGGCCAGCCGTCGGTGACGCTAGTTGCCCTAGACATCCGCCGGGTTCTGCGTATTCTTCCTCTGCCCGTCACTTCGAACTGGGGAGACCAGACCGGTTGGACCGGCCCAACATCCTTCTCGTGCACTCCGATCAGCACCGGTACGACTGCGTCGGTGCCAACGGCCACCCGCTCGTGCAAACGCCCACCCTAGATCACCTGGCCGCCGAGGGCGTCAACTTCCGCCACGCCTTCACTCCCAGCCCCGTCTGCACGCCCGCCCGCAACAGCCTGCTGTACGGCGTATGGCCTACGCGCCACCTCGCCATCGCCAACCGTGGTACCGAGGCGGGACGGCCGGCCGTGGATGGCCTGCCCACCTTCAGCCAGGCGCTGGCCGGCGCGGGCTATCACCTCTCCTACGTGGGCAAGTGGGGCATCGCCGGCGACCCATTGCAGGCCGGCTTCCACGACTACACGCCGGGGTTGAGCTACCGCGCGTGGCGAGAGGCGCAGGGGCTTCCTCCGGTTCCCACCGAGGGCGGCTGGCTGGGCGGACGTGATCACCACGTTGGCCCGGAGCAGTCGCAGGTCGGCTGGGAGGCAGGCCACGTTATCGACCGGCTGCGCGCCGCCGCAGCGCAGAAAACACCGTTCCTCATCCGCTGGGACCCCAGCGGCCCGCACCTGCCTAATGTCGTTCCCGAACCGTACTTCTCCCTGTACCCGCCGGATCAGATCGAACCCTGGCCCAGCTTCCCCGATCCCCTGCATGGCAAGCCGTTCGTCCAGGCGCAGATGCGACGCACCTGGGGCGTGGACCACTGGCAGTGGAGCGACTGGGCTCCGGTAGTGGCCTGCTACCTGGCGCAGATAACGCTCATGGACGCCCAGATCGCCCGCGTCCTGGCGGAACTGGACGACCTTGGTCTCGCCCACAACACGATGGTCATCTACACCTGCGACCACGGAGACCTCTGCGGCGGACACGGCATGATGGACAAGCACCACGTCATGTACGACGACGTGGTGCACGTTCCCCTCATCGTGCGCTGGCCCGAGGGAGCGAAGGCCGGCCTGACCTGCGATACGTTCGTCTCGCACGCGCTCGATCTGGCCGCTACCTTCTGCGAGGCGGCCGGCGTCGAGTCGCCCGAGACCTTCCAAGGCCGAAGCCTGCTTCCCCTCATCCGCGGCGAGCATCAGCCACGGTCGGCGGAGGCCTTCGCCACCTACCACGGCAGTCAGTTCGGCCTTTACAGTTCGCGCATGGTGAGGACGGAGCGCTGGAAGTACATCTGGAACGCCACGGCCGAGGATGAACTCTACGACCTCGTCCACGACCCGCCCGAGCTACACAACCTCGCTGCCGCACCCGCCTTCGACGACACGGCGGCCACGCTCCGAACCCGACTGGCGGCATGGATGGAAGAGACCGCCGACCCACTCCTCAACGAGTGGACGCGCCGGCAACTGCTGGAGGGACTGACCCGCCCATGACTGAGCCGATGCTGGTTGCGCTCGGGCTTGCTACGATCGCCGGTCTTTCCACCGTGCTCGGAAGCTTGTTGGCCGTCACGGTCAAGAACCCCGGTCCTCGGTTCATGGTCCTGACTCTAGGTTTCTCGGCCGGAGTGATGCTCCTGGTCGCCTTCTCCGAGCTTCTGCCCCACGGCGTGGCCACCATAGGCTTCCTGCCTGCCCACTTCGCCTTCTTCGCCGGAATGGCGCTGATGTTCCTGGTAGACCTGCTGATCCCGCACCAGTACTTGGGTGGAGAGAGGCCGGCGGTACGCGAGCGGCTCGACGGCGCCTACCTGCGCACGGGCGTGTTCATCGCCCTGGGCGTGGCGATCCACAACTTCCCCGAGGGGATGGCCACCTTTGCCGGCGCCATGGAGAGCCCCAGGCTGGGCCTCGCGATCGCCACCGCGGTCGCCATCCACAACATACCGGAGGGCCTGGCGGTTTCCGGGCCGATCTACGCCGCAACCGGAAGCCGCCGCAAGGCCTTCCTATGGTCACTCGTGTCCGGCATGTCCGAGCCGCTCGGCGCCCTTCTCACGGCGCTGATCCTGATGCCGTTCCTCAGCCCGGCTTTGCTCGGGGTGGTGTTGGCCGGGGTGGCGGGAGTGATGGTGTTCATCTCGCTGGACGAACTGGTGCCGGTGGCCTGCTCACTGTGCGATAGCCACCTGCCCATCCTCGGGGTAATGGCCGGGATGTTTCTGATGGCGCTCAGCCTCTGGCTGCTCGGCTGAGCCGCGACTCGGGCAGAACGGGGCGGCTAAGTCAGGGGCTGGGGACGGAAGCGCAGGCGCTTGCCCTGTCGCTCCAGGTATCCGGCACAACGGGCCTGGTCGGGCTCATGCGTGAACAGCAGCAGCGTGCCCTCCTCCATCGCCCGGCCGAGGATCTCCCGCTTGCTCTCCAGCGTCTGCATCGGTTCCACGTCCAGCGCCGAGATCCAGGCCAGGCGCTCGGCCTGCACGGGCAGGATGGCCAGGTCGCTGAGATAGAGCGCCGAACTTCCCTCGTCGTCGATGCGGACAACCTGGTGCCCCGCGGTGTGTCCCCTGGCCGGCGCCAAGCTGACGTGCTCCGTCAAGCGAAAGGCGCCGGCGATCACCCTCAGACGGCCGGAGGCCGCCAGGGTCGCCAGGTGCTCGGGCGAGTAGTCGGCGCGGGTTCGCTCGTTGGGGTAGGCGCAGGCCGCCGCTTCGTCCCGCTGCACGTAATAGCGTGCGTTCGGGTAGGCCAGGCCGGCATCCTCGCCCTTGCCGGTCAGGTTGCCGCCGATGTGGTCCGGATGCAGATGCGTTAGAACCACCGCTGTGACTTCCTCGGGAGCAACGCCCAGGTCATCGAGCGCCCGCGCCACTGGAGTATGCCCCGGGGGGTCGAAGGGGATGCCCGGATCATCGGCCGGCAGGCCGGTGTCCACTAGAATCACGTCCGAGCCATCGCGTATAAGGAGCGGTCGAAGCCCGATCGGTACCAGGTGTTGATGGTTAGGGGCGTAGTGGCGCTCCCAGGTGGCCCGGGGCACCGCACCGAAGATCAGCCCGCCGTCGTAGCGGAAGACGCCGCAATCCAACAGCCAGGCACGGACGGAACCTACCCTAAGCGACAACGGCGGCACTGATCTGCTCGTCGCTCCCGGGTCCCGCCTTGGGCAGGCTGATGTGGAAGGTCGTCCCCGCTCCCAGCGTACTCTCGGCCCAGATGCTGCCGCCGTGAGCCTCAACAATGGCGCGGCTGATCACCAGGCCGAGGCCGCTTCCGGACGACTTACCGGTAGCCTCGTTGGTGCGGTAGAAGCGCTCGAACACGTGCTTCAGGTCCTCAGGGCTAATGCCGATCCCGTGGTCCTCCACCGATAGCGACACGGTAGAAGCGCCGTCCAGCAGACGGATGGACACCTCGCTGCCCTTGTCGCTGAACTTGATGGCGTTGCTCACGAGGTTGTCCAGGGCTTGCCCAAGTCTCCGGGAGTCGGCCTTGGCCACAAAGCAGGTGTCCGGCGCCGATACGTTCAGCGCTACGCCCGCCTGCTGCGCAACCACTGCCGCCCCCTGTACAGTGTGGTGCACCAGTTCGGACAGGTCGACGTCGCTGCAGAGCTCCAGATGACCGGCCCGCGCCCTCTCCAGCGAGAGCATCTGATCCAGAAGGTCTACTATGGCCTCGGTTCGGCGCTCGATGACGCGGAGGGCGTGCTCTTGGCGCTCGTCCAGCGGGCCGAGGGTGCCGGCGAGGAATAGGTCCACGTATCCCCTGACGAAGGTGAGGCCGCCTCTCAGTTCATGCGACATGTCCTCAATGAACTCGATACGCTCATCCAACGCTTCCTGCAGCCGCGCCACCTCGGTGAGCGACCGCACCGGGCTGCAGTTCACCTTCCCCTGGCGCCAATCCAGCCTGTTATCCCTCATGAATGAGCCACCCCCAGTATTCCACTGCCACCGCCAACGCCAGCACCGCCCCCGCCGCCAGCGGCAAGTCATAGAGGACCAACCGAACCGGCGGCGCCGCCCCGGCCACGTCCAGAACGAGCCGGATGGTCCCGCTCAGAGCAAGCAGACCCGCTCCCCAGTAGGCATACCGGTGCCGGGGCGCCATCCCCCGCACCTCGCCCAGCCGGCCGCTGACACCGGCCAGCATGTACGAGGCGTACGCCGCCGCCAGCAGGGCTATCGCCCCTAGGTAGCTAAGGTCGGCCCTCATTCGGCGCCGCCCAGCATCATCGCGAACACATGCCTCGCCGAACCACCCAGCAGACAGCCGGAGAGGGCCAGCACGACGGCGGGGGGCCACTCACCGGTTCCGCTCCACGTATCCCACAGGCCTCCGACTAGTATGCCGAGCGCGCCGATGGCGACCGCCTCGTAGCGGGTTCGGCGGCCGGCACGCATCTGGTAGTAGCGCGCCAGCCCGGCCAGAAACAACCCCACTGCCCCCAAGGACACCCAAGCGACCACGCCGAAAGGCACGGAGAGGAGGGCCGGTCGCATGTGTTCCTGCTCTGCCGGCCGACTTCAGCGGCCGAGGAAGGCGCGATCGAAAGAGTCAGCCATCCGGCGAGCAGTCCCGCTCAAGATCCCCTCACGACCCTCAAAGCGCGATCTGATGACCACTCCCTGCGCGGTCAGCTCGTACTGGCGAATGTCCTTGGCGTGCTCGCTGCCTCGCATCTTCAGAACCGTGACCGCCCGCCGCACGGCGCTGTCGATCTCCACGTAGCGCAGCATCAGGTAGGAGTCGACCACGAAAGCCAAATCGTCAACGGCGCGATCGCCGCTGCCGAGGACCGACGGCCCTTCGCTCGTCAGTATCGACGTGAGTTCTTCGCGCTTCAGCGCATTGATGAAGCAGTACTCGAGAGATCGGAGATGGTGCCGGTCTTCCGCCAGGGCCTGTAACCTGGAGACGCTGTCCACCACGATTCGGCGGGCGTCCATCTCCTGCACCAACGCTGCCACCTGACCGCCCACCGCCTGAAGATCGGCCAGCGCTACCTCCGGGCTGGTCATCATGACCCGCGCCATGCCCCGCTGCTCCAGGGCCTCCAGGTCCCAGCCCATGGAGAGGGCATCGCGGTAGAAGGCCTGAGGGAACTGCTCAAAGGTGAGGAAGATGCCGGGTTCGCCGTAGAGTACAGCCCCGTTGTGGATGAACTGCAGGCCAAGAGTGCTCTTGCCTGTTCCGGGCGCCCCTTCCACCAGGTTGCACGACTGGGGCAGAAAGCCGCCGCCCAGCATCTCGTCCAGACCCTGCACTCCGGTGCGCACACGGTCCAGGCTAGGCGTTCTCGCTTCGGGCGCCCGCTCCGAGCCCTCACGGTTCCGGCTGATCACAGTCGTCACAGTCCTCCCGACCAAGCTGCCCTAGTTAGTGCAGCGACCGTCTCGCCTCATCATGACGTGCGAGACGGCACGACTTCCGTGGGACTGGTGCAGGAACCGCGGACGAGTCCGCCCAAGACGCCCCCGAAGGGAATCAGCCGAACCGCGATGGGCGACGCCGGTCGTCGATCGGCCGCAGAGGAGCTGGCGCGCTCACCGCATGTTTCTGGCCACGTGGAAGATCGCCCGCAGACGGAAGCGGCGCTCTTCACAGCAGCACAGGAAGCGGTTGATCAGGTCGGCTGCCGCCGGGTCCTCCGTCAGGGAGTAGACGCGCAAGCCTCCCACCTCGCGGACCCGCAACAAGCCATCCTCGACCATCTCCTCAAGTCTTGGCCCCACCACATCGGGCTTCCGGCCCACACACTGCGCCAGACCCACTGGAGTATCGGCAGTGTGTGGGTTCTCCTTTAGGAAGCGCAACACGTCCCATTTGACGAAAGAGTCGAGCTTCGTTTGCACGAAGTCGAGCATCTCCGGGGGAAGCTCGTGCGAGGATGTATCGTAACCGGAATCGCTTGTGGGCAACTGGTGCTCTCCCTGCCGAACCGAACGGGCCACACCTATAATAGCAGATCAGTGGGCTCGTTTCCATGCCCTATTCGGGCCTTTCGAGACGGATTTCCTCCGCTGTCGCCCCGTTGACAGCCCTCCCGTCGGTCCCTAGAGTACCCCTGACTGCCTCGCGGCCTCCGCTCCGTTTCCGGCGGAAGGCGCCAACCCACCGGCGGAGCGCGCGCTTCATGGTCCTGCATTACCTCCACACCATCCGGCTCTTCGGCCGCGACACCCGCCTTACTTTCGCGACCGCCGCCCTCCTCTCGTTCAGCGTTTTTGGCGTCTACTCCGTCCTCTTCAACCTCTATGTCCTTAGGCTCGGGCTCGGCACCGAGTTCGTCGGTCTGGTGAATGCGAGCGGCCTGCTTTCCGGCGCTCTCTTCTCCTTGCCGTCCGGGGAGTTGGGGCGGAGGTGGGGTAGCCGGAACGCTATGGTCGCCGGTCTCATCCTGGCCGTGGTCGGCTACGGGCTCGTGCCTGTGGCCGAACTGCTGCCCGAAGCGACCCGCCCTGCCTGGGTGGTCAGCACCTACTTCGCCGGCTGCCTGGGAGCGCTGGCGGCGTTTATGGTAAACCTGACTCCTTACCTCATGGGCGTCACCGCCCCGCACCTGCACAACCACGCCTTCTCCCTTCTCTCCGCGATCCCGATGGCGGCCGCGTTCCTGGGAGCCCTGGCTGGAGGGCTCCTCCCGAGGCCGCTTGCCGCCATCATCGGCTCGGACCCAGCTTCCTCCGGACCCTACGGTCTCTCCCTAGTGCTGGCAGCGCTGCTGCTCATCCCGGCCGTGGTAGCGGCGGCGGGGGCGCATGACCCGGTGCGGGATTCCCGAGTCGAGTCGCATCGACCTGGCGGAGGCGGCCAGACGGCTCCCGTGGCGCTGATGGCTACCCTGGCGGCCATCCTATTCGTGCGCGCCTGCGGCCAGGGCGCCACGCGTGTCTTCTTCAACGTCTATCTCGACGATGGGCTCGGCACACCGACCGCCCTAATCGGCACGCTGTCGGCCGTCAGCCAACTGACGGCTATCCCCGCTGCGCTGATGGTTCCCTTCTTCGCCGGCCGCTGGGGCAATGCCCGCACCTACGTGGTCGCGGTGCTGGGCATGGCCGCCAGCCTGCTGCCGCTGGCCCTCTGGCCTCGCTGGGAAGCGGCTGCCCTCGGCTACCTCGGTTCCACGGTCTTCTTCGCCATGGCCAGCCCCTCCATCACCGTCTTCAGCCAGTCTCTCGTTTCGCCGCGGTGGCGTCCGACCATGGAAGGCATGGTCATGATGGCCGTGAACCTGGGACACGCCGGCATGGCCTTCGGGGGAGGCTACATGGTGGCACGATCGGGCTACAGCACTTTGTGGCTCGTGGGGGCGGCGTTCATGGTCGCAGGCGCCTTCCTGTTCTGGGCCTACTTCCGCCGTCCCCGGGGCGAGCTGGCCCGCCTTACAGAACCCGGGCGCTGATCCCTGCCGCTGGGCGATGCAGTGCTCGAGAACCTCACCCCATCCCCTCTCCGATGCGGAGAGGGGCTTCCAGCCTCCTTCTTTCCTAGGAAGGAAGGGGGTTGGGGGGTTAGGTTCTGGCCCGTAGGACCATCAAGTTGACAGGGCGGGCGGTCAATAGTAGTCTTTGGGGATGTACTGATGGCAGCCGGTCGTCGCCGGCAGCCCAATCTCAGGCGGGAGGGGGTGATTACTAGTGCGCGTAGAGCTTCGCTCCGGTGAGTCTCAGGAGATGCTGCTCAAGCGGTGGCGTCAGGCGGTGATGAAAGAGAAGATCCTGTCTGAGGTCCGCAAGCGCAGATGGTACATGTCCAAGGGCGAGAAGGAACGCATCGCCAAGGCCAAGGCCATTCGCCGCGCCCGCCGCAAGGCCCGCCAGCAGGAACGCCGCCAGGCTACCCAGCGCTAGGCAGGCGCCGCACTGTCCCCCGCTCGGACCCGGTCCGGCGGGACGTCACCCACAGAGGCTGAAGATACGAGGGGCCCGCCGGGGCCCCTTTTCGTGTACCAGGTCGAGGCGAGTAGGCGGCTCTCAGCGCGGCAGGGGCGGCCGCAGCCTATGGTGACCGGTTAGCCGCTGGTACGCCATACCCGCGCCCAACAGCGTGGCCTCGTCGTAGAGCCGCCCGATCACGGTGATCCCCGTAGGCGTACCGTCGGCGGCCAGGCCATTGGGCAGCGCCAATGCCGGATGCCCGGTCAGGTTCGTCAGCAGCAGGCTGTCCTCGTCGTCGGCCGGACTCAGGTAGAGGTCCACCTCCTCCATCATGTGCTCTACTGCCCGCACGGCCAACGCCCGCACTCTATTGGCGCGCAAATACTCGACCGCCGGGATCAGGCGTGAATGGCGAAACAGGTTGGGCCAAGCCTCCTCGTCCTGCCGCACCAACAAGTCGTCTCGATCGCTGCGCGTAAACTCGTCGAATGCAGCGGCCGCCTCCGCCATTAAGACGAAGGACAGAGCCTGGATCGGCAAGTCCGGCAGCGACACGGGGACCAACTCCGCGCCCATCTCGCGGAATGCTTCGAGCGTCGCATCGTCGTTGACTCTGCTCTCCCGGTCCCGGGCGAAGGACGCCTCCACGTACCCCACCCGCAGCCCACGAAGGTCGCCTCGGGCGCCGGAGAATGGGAACGGCGCGTCCACCACCGTATCGTCCTGGCCGTCGGGTCCCATGATGGCGGCGAACACCAGGGCGCAGTCGTGGGCCGAGCGGCACATCGGCCCGATCTTGTCCATGCTCCACGCCAGCGGCATCGCCCCCTTCCGGCTCACCCGGCCGAAGGTGGGGCGAAGACCGGTCACGCCGCACTCTACCGACGGCGAGACGATGGAGCCGCATGTCTCACTCCCCAGGGAGAAGCCCACCAGACCGGCAGCCGTCGCCGAGCCGGGACCGGCCGACGAGCCGCTTGAGCCGGTCTCCGGGTTCCACGGGTTGCGGGTGGCGCCGCCGAACCACACATCGCCCATCGCCAGGGCGCCCAAGGTGAGCTTAGCCACCAGAACCGCGCCCGCCTCGTCCAGCCGTCGCACGACCGTGGCGTCCTCGTCCAGCACCTGGTCGCGGTAGGGCATGGCCCCCCAGGTGGTGGGGTACCCACGCACCGCGAGCAGGTCCTTCGCGCCCCAGGGGATGCCGTGCAGGGGCCCGCGCCAGTGTCCCGCGTCCAGTTCCTCGTCCGCCTGATGCGCCTGTTCCCGGGCTCGGCCTGCTGTTGCGGTGACCACGCACTGTAGCAGAGGGTCATAGCGCCGGAGCCGCTCCAGGTAGAGGTCGGTCAGGGTCATTGACGTGACCCGGCGGGTGCGCAGCAGGTAGGCAAGCTCTCCGATGGACAGGGATGCCAGGTCCTCAGGGTCCTCGGGAGTCTCGACCTCTGCCTCGGGAAACGGCTCACTCGCCGCCGGCGTCGCCGCGCCCTCTCCAGTAGGGCGCCCTGGACGAAAGATCAGCGCAGGCGCCACTCCGTACTCCAGGGGCACCTGTCTCAGCGCCGCGTACTTTTCGCGGTTCGCCCGCACACCGCCCAGCATCAGTTCGCGCTCGGCCGGTGTGAAGGTCAGCCCCGCCAGGGCCTCAGCAGCCGCTACCTGCTCGACTCCCATCTCTTCCACCAGCACCCTCTCGCTCAGGTCCGCCGGCACAGCCAGCGCCTCTAGCAGTCCAGCCTGCCCGCTGCCTTGAACACCCGCATCGCTCGCAGGGTCACCCACTTGCTGGGGCGCTTCTTAGCCCCGTAGTCGGTCCATGTCTTGCCGGAGTAGTCCAGTTCGAGCGTCCAGCGCCCATCCGCACCCTGCTTACCCTCGATGTACTCCAGTGTGTGCGCCATCCGGGGATCGTCGCCGTGCCCGAGCGCCACCATCGCCTCCGCCAGTTGCAGCAGGTCCCCGACGTAGAACACCGGGAACCCGAACTTCCACCAGCCGCTGTTGGGCTACAGGCTGTAGCCGCGCGGGTAAGCACACTCCACCGGGTCCGTAGCCAGGAAGAACTCGGCGCCGGCCTCGATGGCCCCGTCGATTAGCGGCGTGTGCCCGGCAGCGGGCCGGCGAGCGAACGCCTGCATCACCTTGACCCCTCCCCACGCGCAGGAGGTTCGATTGTGCGATCCACAGGCGAACAGCGGCCCGCACTTGCCGGCGTAGTAGCGCCGGGGAGCGTCCCGCTCCGTACATACTACTTGCCAAGCCTTCACCGGTGACGGTGCGCGCCATCCACTCGAAGGCTGCCTCCAGGCGGTCGGGCCCGAGGTTCAGCAGAGAGGCGCAGAGGTTACCCTGCAGGCAGTCAGCCGTCCCCGCGGGGCCGCCAGGAGCGCTGAACTTCACCCCGTCCGCCAGGGCGTGGGCCAAGACGTACTCATACGCGCGCTCGACCCGCTCGTCCACCGCTGCCGAGGCCCCCACTTGCGCCAGCGAGACCACGGACCAGACGGTGGAACGGTACTTGGGCGTATAGCCGGGGCCGGGCTCGACCCGGTAGCCGTCGGCATGCATGGCCGCGAGCGTGTCGGCGATGGGGCCGTGCACGTGCGCCTGCTCTCGCGCCGAAGCAAGGTCGGGGTGATCGGCCGGCATGCCCAGCAGGTCGCGGAGAGCCAGGTAGCGCACGCCCGGAACCTAGTCCTCCAGCAGCCACCGGAGCGCCGACCGGTGTAGACCGGTGGCGCCGGACATCACCTCACATCCTTCAGCCGGTATGCGCAGCGTCAGCGACCTCTCACCAGGGCAGGGCCACTGGGCGCATTCGGTGCTCCTCTGCTAGAGCACCAACGTGCCCACCGGAACCACGTGCTCCGGTACGTCGAGGGCCCCGTGCGCTAGCGACTCCTGGCGCCTCAGTGACAACCAGCGGCCGCCGTAGCCCAGTTGGTGCAGGGTAAGCCAGAAATGACACATGGCTATCCCGACGTCGAGGCGGTAGTAAGGCTTGTCGGGACGGCTGTTGCCCCGTTGTGGGCGGCTATCGCCGAGAGCCAGAACCATGTTCTCGGTCATCAGAAAGTACCACGGCTGCAGGTTCGACCAAGAGGGCGACGCTTGGGCCATCTCCAGCGCCTGCCACATCTCCGGCGGCACCGACTCCCGCAGCACCGGTTCACCCCAGCGCTGCCAGAAGGCGAAATCCTCCAGGGGCTTGCGGCGTCCCCCGTGGGCGGACACCCCGTGGATGACGGCCCGGGTCCAGTTCTGTCGACGACCGGTCGACGGCAAGCCCACCGGGCTAATAGCCAGGATGTCCTCCGGCACACACCCGAGACGTTCCGCCAGCTCGCCGGCCCGGTAGAAGCCCCCAATCCAGCACGTGCCCAGCCCCAAGGCCGTGGCCGCGAGAATGACCTGCTCCATGCGGAAGCCCAGTTCCTCCATGCGCCCGGGCTGTGGCGCCGCCCGCCCGACGAGGTACCAGGGAGCCTTGTCGACCATGGCCATCGCACCCACCGCGGTGCGGCTGCCCACCGCCTCATAGGGAACCAACTGCACGTGGACGTCGACGTGTTCATCCAGCGGTTCCTGCGATTCCGTCGCCATGCGCAGCGAGGCCACCGCCTCTTCTGAGAGGTCGCCGGGCAGGAACCGGCGCACGCTCCGGCGCTGCTGCATAGCGGCTATCCAGTCGAACATCGTCGTCACTCCTGGGTGGGTCCGGGCGATGCCCATGACCGATTGTGCGCCATTCTGGGCCATCGAGCCGGATGACACAACATGCCGTTCGCCGGTATAGACTACGCGGCCCTAATGGAGTAGATTTGATCACACTACCGGAGGAGTACGCCCGCAGTCAGCCGCCGCCGTCTATCCGAGGATGTTGCCGATGCTGTCCCACCCCATCACACCTCTGGCCATTGCCGCGATCTTGTCGTTCCTTGCCTGCGCCGGCGGGGTATGGCTAGTCAGTCGCAGCGGGCGCTGGACGAAACACAACTCGGTCTATCTGGCCGCCTTTGCCGCCGGAGCCCTAGTCACCGTCTCCTCGCTGCACTTGGTGCCCGAGGCGCTCGAACTCACGCCCGACGCCGGCTACTTCATTCTGGCAGGCTTCCTTGGCCTGTTCGCCCTGAATCAGGCCATGCACCCGCACACCGGCCACGAGCAGAACGGAGACCCCGGCAGTCCCCATGTGCACAATGACCTGGTCGCCGTGCTTGGGATCGGCTTCCACTCCCTGGTCGATGGTGCGATCTACTCCGTGACCTTCAGCGTCAGCGCACTGCTGGGGGCGCTGTCCGCGCTGGGGCTGGTGCTGCACGAGGTACCCGAAGGCGCGATCTGCTACCTGCTGCTCTTGCGGTCGGGGTACAGTCGCCGTCAGTCGTTTCTGGGGGCGATCGCGGCGGCTGCAGTTACCACACCGCTGGGCGCCTTTGCTGCCTACCCCTTCGTGCGCACACTGACCGGACCGCTGCTGGGCCGCCTGCTCGCGCTGGCTGCCGGTGCGTTGACCTACGTGGGCGCCTCGCACCTCCTGCCGGAGGTGGAGCTGGATCGCCGGCCTTCGGCGGCGCTAGCCGTCGCCGCAGGAGCGGCGGTGTCGCTGGCAACATCCCTGATCGCCGGCTGACCCTGAACGGGGCGGGCATCGGGGCCTGAACCTGTCTAGAGGAGGCAAAGCGATGCCGATCAAGCAATCCATCTGCTACCCTATGGTTAAGCCTGCCGACATGCCGCTGGCTGACCTGTTCCGGGCGGGTAAGGAGATCGGTTTTGCCGCGGTGGAATTGTGGAAGCCCGGCCCCGACCTGCCCGACGTGGTCGCCCTCGCCAAGTCCCATGGGTTGGCCGTGGCCATCATGAGCGGCCACGACTCGCTTCCCGACGGCCTGAACAAACGCAGCAACCACGACCGCATCGAAGGGGAACTGATCGCCTCCATCGATACCGCAGCCAAGTACGACATCCCGGGGCTGATCTGCTTCTCGGGCAACCGACAGCCCCACATGTCGGAGATGGAAGCCATCGAGGCGGTGGCGGATGGGCTCAAGCGGGTGGCGCCCTACGCCGAGCGCAAGGGCGTCAACCTGAACATGGAGCTGCTTAACTCCAAGGTCGATCACCCCGGATACCAGTGCGACCACACCGCCTGGGGCGTCGCCGTCTGCGAGCGGGTGAGCAGCCCCCGGGTCAAGCTGCTGTTCGACATTTACCACATGCAGATCATGGAAGGCGACATCATCCGCACGATCCGCGAGAACATCGGCTGGATCGGGCACTTCCACACCGCCGGCAACCCGGGCCGCCAGGACATGGATGACTTCCAGGAACTGAACTACACGGGCATCTGCCGCGCCATCTCCGGCGCCGGCTATGATCTCTACGTGGGGCACGAGCTGAAGCCCAAGGGCGACCCCATCGCTACGATGAAGGCGACCTTCGACATCTGCAACGTCGACTAGCGTTCAACTAGACGCCGCATCGACCCAACGCGTCACCCTGAACGAAGTGAAGGGTCTCGACCTCCACTGAGTCGAGATGCTTCACTTCGTTCAGCATGACGAGGTGTCATTCAGCGTGACGCGTTGTCGATCAGCATGATGCGGTGAGGCGGGCGCTGCCTAGATCCTCTCTTCGGCTCCCCCTTCCTTCCCAGGGAAGGGGGCGGGGGGGCTTAGGTTGACCGCCCCACCCCTGCACGGCACCACCCTTCACACAGGGAAAGCCCTCACCCCGCCGACGTCTTGAGGCCCTCGTAGTTGGTGCGGGGGACAGGCAGAGCTGTGGCCTGTCCCTGCGCCAACACCCGGCCGCTCTCGTTGGCGACCTTGAACTCACACACCAGCGAGCGCTTGCCCTGGTGCAGCAGGCGCGCCTCGCCGAACAGTGTCTCCCCGGGGAGCGCCGCCCGGAACACATTGAAGCTGTACTGGATGCCCACCGCGTCCATCACGGAGTTGGTGGCCACGGCGAAAGCCGCATCGGCCAATGCGAAGAGCAGCACTCCGTGTCCGATCCCGTGGGCGTTCAGGAAGCGCTCCTCGACGCGTACCGATACCCGTCCGAAGCCCTCCTCAGCCGCCTCCAGCCTCAGTCCCAGTTCGCTGGACAGCCTGTCGCCTTGCCAAACGTCCTCGATGCGGCCCATGCTCCCCCTACCCTAGTCCGGCCATCCGGACTGCAGACGTGCCTCGACGATGCGCTCCCGCCGGCTTATACTCCTCCCGAGGAGGCAGCCCCGGCCCCCGCCGGCGCGCCTACCATTGCTCACTTGAGGAGGTCCGATGAACGACCCACTGCCCGAGCAGGAGCGCACCTGGACGGAGCGCATCGAGATCGCCGGCTCGGAACTGGTGGAACGAGTGAAGGAGCTGATCGCCAAGGGCAAGGTGCGCCGAGTCATCGTGCGCAACGAGAAGGGCGAGGTCCTCCTGGAGATTCCCTTGACCGCCGGCGTGGTGGTGGGTGGAGCGCTCGCCGTCGCCTATCCCTTGCTGGTCGCCCTAGGCGCCGTCGGCGCCCTGGTGGCCCGCGTCAGCGTGGATATCGTTCGCACCGACTGAACGACGCGGGATTGCCAAGGCGCCGAAGGGACTCCTCTGGGCTAACCTAGGCCCAGCAGGCGCTGGGCATTGCCCCCGGTGATCTTGTCGTAGGCGCACTGCGTCAGGTGCTGCTGGTCGCGCAACCGCTGCAGGAAGCTCAGATGGTCCGTGCGCGCCTCCGGCTTGCAGCTAGTGACGTCGGTGGCGAACACGATCTGATCCGCAAACTCCTGCAGGAAGCGGATGCCGAACTCGGGGTCCCGCGTGAGGGCACGGTAGCCGCTGCCCGCCGAGATGTCGCAGTACAGGTTCGGGAACCGGCGAAGCAGCTTGGGTAGGGATCCCTCTTCGGTGATCGGCCCGGAAGGATAGCCGTTCTTGGCCTCCGCGGTGATCGGCCCTATCTCCGCCCAGAAGCCCGGCCCATGACCTACAATGGACGTCTGCGGAGCGGCGGCGAGCAACCTCTCCAGCCGCGGCGACCCGGGATCGTCCTGCAGGCCGTAGGTGCCGGCGGCGAAGCTGGTTCCGTGGAAGAGCACCGGCCAGCGGCGCTCGCCGACCTGCTGGAACATGCTGATCACCCGCGGATCGTCGAAAGGCAGGTTCGACGTGATCTCGCCGATGCCGCGGCAGCCGTGCTCGGCGAACCAGTCCAGGTAGGGCGCAAAGCTGCCCCCAGTGGCGCTGCCGGACCAGCGCGGGTCCAGGTTGCCGAAGACGACGATTCGGTCGGAGTACTTGGCCGCGTCGATGACCTGGTCGTGCACCGACATGCGCGGGTCGATGATAAAGCCGGGATAGATAGCATCCGGGGAGACGTAGATTGGCAGAAGCACGGCCTTGTCGATACCTTCGTCGTCCAGCCGCTGGATGAGGTTCTCGAAGGTCACCGCAGTGCCCTCTTCGCTCCAGCCGCGGCCGAAGTCACCTATATGCGTGTGGAAGTCGATGATCAAGGGTCCCTCCTGGTGTCTTTCCTGCCGAGAGCGTTCGCCCTCCGCCACTGGTCCGTGTCTTGGCCGCCCGGCCATCAAGGCTGGGCGCCCGGCCCATGAGCCGCTATGCTAGACCCGGGCGCGATGAGTGGCAACCGGCACTCGCCAGCGGCTTCCATCCATCCATGTGAGGTACTCGCTTGACCCCCAGGGAGAGAGTGCTGGCCGCGGTGTCCCGCCAACGGCCCGACCGGGTGCCCAAGGACCTTAGTTGGGGTCTCACCCCGCCGGTGCGCCGCCTCTTCCGGGAGAAGACCGGGCGCGACGACCCCGACGACTACTTCGGCATAGACATCCGCTTCCTGGGCCTGGGCTTGCCGCCCGAACTGCAGAGAGGCGAGACCCAACGACGCCGAGAGGCGTTCTCCCCTTACCATGCCCACCTGCCGGAGGGCGCCACCCTGAGCGAGTGGGGCACGGCGTACCTCCCCGGGACATTTCACCACTTCCAGCGCTACGTCCCGTCCATGCGCTCCTTCACCGCCCTGGCCCAGTTCGAGGCCTACCCCTACCCTGACCTGGCGGCGCCGGAGAGGGTGCCGCCCGCAGCGGCCGCGATACGCCGATTCCACGAGCGCGGACTGGCGGTGGGCGGGGCGCTTGCTACCACCATCTTCGAGGTAGCCTGGCAGATGCGGGGCATGGAGGAGCTCTTCCTCGACTTCGCCCTCCGGCCGGAGCTGGCCGCCTATCTGCTGAACCGCATCACCGCCATCCGGTGCGACCAGGCTCGCCTGCTGGCCGAGGCGGGCGTGGACATCCTCGTGCTCGGCGACGACGTCAGCATGCAGACGGGCATGCTCATGAGCCCGGCCACCTGGCGCCGGTGGTTCAAGGGCCGCCTGGCGTCGGTCATTGCCGCCGCCCAAGCCGTCAACCCGGGCCTGCCCATCTTCTATCACTCCGACGGCAACCCGGAAGCTATCATCCCCGAGCTCATCGAGATCGGCGTCACTATCCTGAACCCGGTGCAGCCGGAGTGTATGGACCCGGCGCTGGTCAAGGAACGCTACGGCGACCGGTTAGCCATCTGGGGCACCATCGGCACGCAGACCACCATGCCCTTCGGCACACCGGAGGAGGTCCGCGCCGAGGTCAAGCATCGCATCGATACGGTGGGGCGGGACGGCGGCCTCGTCCTGGGCCCCACGCACTCGCTGGAGCCCGACGTTCCTTGGGAGAACATAGTCGCCCTGTATGAGGCCATCGAGGAATACGGGGAGTACAAGTAGGTGACCCAAACCACACAGGAGAACGTGAGATGGGACTCAAGATCGGCGTCTGCGGCGCGGGTCGTTTCGCCGGCAGCTTCATCCCTCTGTTCAAGGCCCACCCGGCGGTGGAGGAGGTCTGCCTCGCCGAGGTCTTCCCCGACCGGCGGCGCGAGCAGGCAGCCCGCTTCGGCATCGAGCGCACCTTCGCCGACCTGGACGACCTGTGCCGTAGCGACGTGGACGCCGTCGCCATCTTCAGCCAGCGCTGGACGCACGGTCCCCAGGCCCTGCAGGCTCTGCGGGCGGGCAAGCACGTGTACTCCGCCGTGCCAGCCGGCGTGACCGTGGAGGAGATCGCCACCCTGGTTGAAGCGGTACAAGCCACCGGGCTCACCTACATGATGGGCGAGACCAGCTACTACTACCCCGCTACCATCTACTGCCGCAAGCGCTTCCAACGCGGCGACTTCGGCCGTTTCGTGTACGGCGAGGGTGAGTACATCCACGACATGTCTCACGGCTTCTATGAGGCCTACCAGCACAGCGGTGGGGACGATTGGAAGCGCACCGCCAGCTTCCCGCCCATGCTCTACCCGTCGCACTCGGTGAGCATGATCGTGTCGGTAACCGGAGCCCACATGACCCACGTCTCCTGCCTGGGCCAGGTGGACCAGAGCGATGACGGCATCTTCCGGGCCGAGGTGAGCCAGTGGGGCAACGTCTTCAGCAATGAGACGGCCCTCTTCCGCACCTCCGACGGGGGCATGGCCCGCGTCAACGAGATGAGGCGCGTGGGCGCTTCCGGAGCGGTCCGCCTGAGCATCTTCGGCACCGAGGGAACCTTCGAGGAGCAGAACAACGCCCAGTCGTGGGACACGCGGGCCGCGGGAGGCCCCATAGACGTGTCCGATCAGCTCAAATGCCGTTCGCCGCGAGTCACTCCCGAGGAGCTGGCGGCCGTGCCCGAGGCTTTGCGCAACGACTTCTTCTCCGGGGTCGCGCCCGAGCATCCGATAGAACGGCTGCCGAAGGAGTTCCTCGGCCTGCCTAACGGGCACTTGGGCTCGCACCAATTCCTGGTGCTGGACTTCATCGAGGCCTGCCTGAGCGGTAAGCCGGCGCCCAACAACGTCTGGCAGGCGGCCCGCTACTGCCTGCCGGGAATCGTCGCTCACGAGTCGGCGAAGCGGGAAGGCGAGCGGTTGCCCATCCCCGACTTCGGGGATCCGCCAACGCGGTAGGCGTGCGGTCCTTGCCGCAACACGGCGCCATGCGGAGTCATCGAGGATCGTGGGGAGTGGGCCTAAGCCTCGCGCATAGTCGGCAGAACGCAGAGGCGAAAAGGCAGGGCAGGAGGCCGGTCGACCTCCTGCCCTATGCAGCGAACGGAGTGAAGCGAGACTAGCTCGCCGTCAGCTTCTCGTGTATCTCTTCGAAGGTCGGGAAGCTGCGGGTCTCAGCCTTGGAGTAGATCAGCCGGCCATCAACTGTGACCTCGAATCGCCCGCCACTCGAGGGCTGAAGGGTGAGTTCCTCGATCTTGTTCTTGTAGACGCCTAGCAGTCTCTCCGCCAAACTGGCGGCCTTGGGTAGGTACCCTCAAGCAGTGCAGTATTCAATGCGGATAACCATGCTCGTCACCTCCAAGCGCTTTTTGGTGCTTCCGCTCTAGAGTGTAGTATCGATCCGCTTCAGCTTACAAGCCGAACCGAGCAGGAGACCTGCCGTTGGCGGTCGGAGCAGCGCCAGAAAGCCCGGAAGAGACACTCGCCCACTTGAGGTCGACGGCGCTCGGTCGCGATCTCATCCTTGAGCTGGAGCGGTCGCTGCCGGGCTGGCGAGCGAGCCTCTCTGCGGTCGGTGGAGCGGCGATCAGCGTAGGTCAGGTCCTGCAGGGCCTGGCATACCTCGCCGGGAGCGGACCATTCGCTCCTCCGAAGGCCGATATCGTCGCCGACCATGCCCTGATCACCGGCGCGCCGAGATCAGCGGCCTACCTGGCGCTCTTCCACTACCTCCTCTCGGACGCCGATCCGTTCAATCTCTCCCTCCTGCCCGCTCTCGAACCACTGGCGGAGGGTCGAGAACCCCTCCTCCCGGTTGCCGCCCGGCTGGCCGTTCTGGCGGCAGCGGCTGACATGGCGGAGCGGGCCAACGCGCGGGGCTTGGACGGGCAACAGGTTGCAGCAGCTCGCGAGCGTGTCCGGGAGCTCACCTTCGCCGATCCGGCCGGCGTCTACCTGTCGGACCTGCCCGACCTCGCCTACGATCTACGCCTCGCCTGCTACTACAGCCGGGGATACTCGTTCTCCCTCCAGTCCTTCTACGGCCCCATCGCCGTGCTCGACTGCCCCGGTCCGCCGGGCCGGTTGGCTCTCCCGCTTGACGGCACGCGCTTCGGGCCGGACGGGTACCTGGCGCCGCCTGACAGCCGAAACGAAGGTGGATGGACGGCGCGCGTCCAGCGGCACGGCTCGACGCTGGAGGCGAACACCGTGGTGGGCGTCGACGGCCTCGGCCGCCGGAGAGCGTTGCTGCTGGACATGGACGGCGTCAGCACCGCCCTGCAGTCAGGCGACGACGCCCTCGAGTTGCACGTTGAACGTGGGGCCGATCTGACCGCAGATACCTGGCACGCTGCCCTGACCGAGACTCTGGACCACTACCGCCACCACTTCCCCGAGCGCCGCCCCCGCGCCGTCTTCATGGTATCCTGGCTGCTGGATCCAGTGGTGCGCTCTCTCCTGCCAGACACAGCGCGGATCCTTCGCTTCCAGTCGCTGTTCCGCCTCTACCCGGCCCGGTACGACGAGGCCCATGCGCGCGACTGCGTCCTAGCGGCGCCTGCGAGCCGCCCAACCTCCCTGCAGCGTGCCCTCCTCGACCTGGAGCGAGTGGGGGGTCGTCTGCGCGAGGGCGGCGGCTTTCTACTCTTGCCCTGACTGGCAGCCTCCAGCCGGTGTATCCGGAGGCTCCGCCCCGGCGTGCCTGACGTAGACAGCCCAGGAGCCTCCCCACATTCGCTCATCCGGAATCACGGCTGTCCGGCCACTGTGCCCATGCAGTAGACCGCTTCGGGGCAAAGAACATGCGGAGGGCTCTTCCGAGCCCTCCGCCATATCGCTTTCGGTTCGATCGACTAAGCCCGGTCTAACCCCGGAGCAGCGTCATCGGCAGGTAGATGCGCTGGTTCCGGTTGTCTTGGCCGCCCAAGCCCACCGTCACCGTCTTCGGCCCGATGCTCTCTCCCTCCTCTCCCCTACTATCCACTTCCACCAGCCAGTAGTACCATGTGCCCAGCGATACCTCACCATCTACCCACTGGTACACGCTCGGCCCCTGCGCCACTACTTCACCTACCAGCTCGGCTTCACCTATGCTCCCGACGCTGCCACGGTACACCCGGAACCCACTCACGTCCTCCTCGCCGATGGTCCGCCACGTGTGCAATACCCCGCTCTGTCCCACCGTCGCTTCCCACTCGCTTACCATGATCCCCGTCGGAGGCGACTGGTAGTCGGCGGTGTTCAGTACTGTCACTTCCGCCGTCTCTTCCGCTACCACTGTCGCAAACTCCGCCCCTCCTTCGTACACTACCTCCACCGCCCAACTCAACAGCCCGTGCACCGGCGCCGTCTCGCTGACAACGTACGATCCCGGTATCAGACCCGTCCACGTGTGGCTCTCGCCGTCCTTCAGCTGCACGCACGACGGCTCACTAAACGACGGACCGCTCGCGCAAATCTCGAACCTCATGTTCGGGTCTACTACCTGCGCCGCGTCCTGAAGCAACTCCACTTCCTTCGTTACCTTCAGCCCACCCACTACCCCATAGTAGTGGCTCGGATCGCTGTCGCTAACTTGGACCTCACCGAAGGAGCCCACCGCCGTTCCCTCGTTGACGTACTGCCCCGCCACCGCAACCCCGCTGCCCGTGCACGTCATGCTCTCGCCTACCGCCAGCGTCGTCTGCGGACAACTCACCACCACGCCCCGGTCGTCCGTTACCGCTACCTCCGTCAGGTCGACGTTCCCGGTGTTCGTCACTACGTACGTCCAGCTCACCGCCTCGCCCACCGGGATACTCGGCCCGGGCGCGGCGTCCGCATCCTCGCCGTTCGTCGCTTTCTCGATCTCGATCGCCGGCGCCGAACCAAAGTAGTGGCTCGGATCCTCGTCGGTCACCGCAGCACCCACCGGAGGCGTCCCGCTAACGGCGCCGATGTTGGCGTACTGGCCGGCCACGGCCGTGCCGCTCGCGGTGCAGCTCATGCTCTCGCCCACCGCTAGGGTGGCCTGCGGACAACTCACCACCACGCCCTGGTCGTCGGTGACGGCGACGTCGGTCAACGTTACGTTGCCCGTGTTGGTCACTACGTACGTCCACGTCACCGCATCGCCTACCTTAATGTACGGCCCAGGGGCTGCGTCGGCGTCCTCGCCGTTCGTCGCTTTCTCGATCTCGATCGCCGGCGCCGAACCAAAGTAGTGGCTCGGATCGCTGTCGCTCACCGTCTCCCCTGTCGCCGCGAATGCCGCCGTCACCGCACCCAGGTTCTCGTACTGACCGGCGATCGCCGTGCCGCCAGCCTCGTAGACCCAGGTCTCATCCACCTGCAGGATGCCGTCATCGTTGACATCGCCGCTGACGTACACCGGGATCACACCCATGTTGTCGGTCACCGCTACGTCCGTCAGGTCGACGTTGCCCGTGTTGGTGACCACATACCTCCAGGTCACCGCTCCGCCCTCGGGAATGTACGGCCCAGGGGCTACGTCGGCGTCCTCGCCGTTCGTCGCTTTCTCGATCTCGATCGCCGGCATGGCCTGGATCGAGCACACGTACTTCGTGCTCGCATCCGCGCTCGCCGTCTGACCGTTGCTCCCCGTTACCGTCGCCGTGTTGTCTACCGTGGCGCCATACGAACCGGTCGCCGCATACTGCCCGCTGTCCTCAGCCGCGCAGGTGTGGCTGCCGCTCCCGGTACGGATCCACGGCCCCTCTCCTGCCGTCACAACCTCGTTTAGACCGATCTGACCGTCGGTCACGGTCGCGGTGCCGTTACTAATACTCGGCGTCCACCTCACCGTCGCCTGCCCGCTGAACGGTATCCGGTTGAGCGTGACTGTCGCCACGTTCGTGCTCGCCAGACCGCTCGGCAACGCACTGTAGCCGCACACCGCCGTCCCACCCGCTGGTACCGTCAGAATCCCACCGTCATACGTCCCGCCCGTGCACCCGCTGATCGCACCTACCGTCCCGTCGTTTAGCTGGTCGCTGAGACTCGCCGCCAGTTCGGCCTGCCCGTTCGGGTTGACCACCGTGATCTCGCCGCTCACCGCAAAGCCGCTGTTCGACGGTGTCTCGCTTACCTTCACCGTCCACGTCCACGGAAGCACGTCCCCAGGACTGCCCGCCTGGCTCGCCGGGTTCACTGTCTTCTCGATCGCCCAGTTGTGTGTCTTGGTGTATGTGCCCTCCGCCGTCTTGCTCACCACCGGCGCGTAGCACGTCAACTTCACCGTGGCGCTGTCGCTCTGATTGGTCTCCGTGATGGTCGCCGTGTTCACGAAGTCAGGCGCCTGGTATACGCCGTTCGTGTATCGCGTTACGTCGGTCGGACAGCTGAACTCCGCGCTGTATGTTACGGAGTCGCTCCCGCTCGCCTTCCACGTCTCGCCCGTCTTGTCGTCGCTGATGGTCACTTCGGCTGGGCCCACCACCGTGGTCGGAGCCCCGAACACCACCTTCGCCGTGCCTGTGCCGCCCGACACCGGACCGCTGGTGGTCACGGTCACGGTGTTTATACGCTCGCTCGCGTCCGGCAGCGAGGCGGTGTAGGAGCATACAAGCGTCGCTCCCGCCGCCAGCCGATGCGGGTACGTGACGCCGCAGTCCACCGCCGCGCTGATGCTGTCGGAAACGACGTCGGTAACCCCAGTGATAGTCGCCTCCGTGGGAGCGGTGTTCTTGATGGTGATCACGCCGCTCACCGCCCACGCCGAGTCGCTCGCCTGCCGCTCCACGGCGACCGTGTAGCTGTGGGTGCTAGGCGCCTCCCCGATGAACTTCCAGTACTCGCCGTCCGCGCTCTTGTCTATGCCCCACGTGTACGTCCGCGTGTACGTGGTGGTCGCCGTCTTGCTGACCGCCAGGCCGCCGACGCCGACGTAACTGCTCGGATCTGTGTCGCTGACCGTTGCCGGGTCCGTCCCGGCGGGCGTGGTGCCTACCACCGTGCCAATGTTGGAGTACGATCCCGCCACCGCGGTGCCGCTGGCAGTGCAGGTCATGCTCTCGCCCTTGGCTAGAACTGTCTTCGGGCAGGTCACCTGCACGCCCTTGTCATCCGTCACCGATATACCGGTCAGCTCTACATTGCCCGTGTTCTGCACAATGTACCGCCAGTACACCGGAGCGCCGGCGGCGATGTAGACGCCGTCACCCCAGCTGCTCTGATCCCCTGACGTCTCCTTGATGATGCTGATCGCCGGCTCCGGCACCAATACCGACGACACCGTCGCGTACAGATAGGCGCTGTTGGCCTCGTTCTCCTGGGTGACGAAGTACTCCATCGTAGGGTCGCTGATCTGGCGGCGGAAGCCGTCTATCTTCAGCGTGTATAGCTGGTCTCCGATCCGGAAGCTCTCCTCCCCGTAGGCCGTCGGGAACGTCACCCGATCCGGGCACGGAATGCAGGTAGTGCCGGGGGGAAGGCCGCCGCAGTAGGCGCAAGTGCCTGAGTTGGGAGTCTCCTCGTGCTCGAAGACGTAGCTGAACGTCTGATCGGGCCAGGCGGGGTCCGCGAAGTCTATCGCCACCGAGAGGGTCGCGGACTGCAAGGAAGGGCCGCTGATGGGGAAGTTGTAGTGAGTGAACGTCCCCAAGACAAATGACGTGTTGAGCGGCATCGGAGTGGGCAGCGCTGCGCCTACGAACTCGTAGCTGCTCTGCTTCCCGTGCCCCCCGGGCTTGCCCCAGTAGATGCGACTAGTACCCTCGCCGCTGAAGTACGCCGTGTTCCCAGGCGTGTGTGCGATCCAGATGCCCTCTGTGTAACCGGGCGCCGGATCCTGTGCGAACGCCACCATCGGGCTGCCCAGCAGCCCCACAACCACTACGACCAGCACCGCCAGCAGCGGCAGCACAGTCCAATTCCACTTCCCGTAACAGGCACTGGTCACCACACCCTCCTCCTGCTCAACCGTCATTGGTTCCCCCAGTATCGTCAGTGTCGTTGTCTCGCGAAGCTAGAACCAGTGTTCTGGTAACCGCGGGGGCGGATTCCGCCCTCCGCTGGTTCTCTCCCGGCGGTTCTGAGGAGATTGTAGCCGCCGATTATTCGAAAACGTCCCAGCAATTGTTAGAATCAGGTCAAAGAGCGCCTGACGCAGGCCCCCTATCCGGTCACTCCTGCTCCTGCTCGTGCATTCGGGTCGCGTCAGGGCCCATGGGCCCAACTGCTGCGATGTCGGCCACGAGCGGCGAGAACCTATGAGGGCTACCGATCGCAACAGGAAGAGCGGAGAACAGCGTCCGGGGCGAGTGGTCGAGAGCCGAGGAGCAGGAAGCGTCCGGCAAAGCGAATACCCAGGGTGGGGGTCTTCCACCCTGGGTATCATGTCCCTGAGTATCGCGCCGGCTGCTGGTCTAGAAAACGGACGACTTCCACAGCTTCGGCAGCATCTGCTTGTGCACCATCACCGGTGCCGGAGCGCCCGCAGTGATGGAGGAGGCAGAGCAGCAGGGCCACAACCAGAATGAAGGCGACGAGGGCCAGGAGCACTTACTCCTGTATGCCCAGCTTCCTCCAGCCGGTGTATCCGGAGGCTCCGCCCCGGCGTGCCTGACGTAGACAGCCCAGGAGCCTCCCCACATTCGCGCATCCGGAATCACGGCTGTCCGGCCACCGTGCCCATGCAGTAGACCGCTTCGGGGCAAAGAACATGCGGAGGGCTCTTCCGAGCCCTCCGCCATATCGCTTTCGGTTCGATCGACTAAGCCCGGTCTAACCCCGGAGCAGCGTCATCGGCAGGTAGATGCGCTGGTTCCGGTTGTCTTGGCCGCCCAAGCCCACCGTCACCGTCTTCGGCCCGATGCTCTCTCCCTCCTCTCCGCTACCATCCACTTCCACCAACCAGTAGTACCATGTGCCCAGCGATACCTCACCATCTACCCACTGGTACACGCTCGGCCCCTGCGCCACTACTTCACCTACCAGCTCGGCTTCACCTATGCTCCCGACGCTGCCACGGTACACCCGGAACCCACTCACGTCCTCCTCGCCGATGGTCCGCCACGTGTGCAATACCCCGCTCTGTCCCACCGTCGCTTCCCACTCGCTTACCATGATCCCCGTCGGAGGCGACTGGTAGTCGGCGGTGTTCAGTACTGTCACTTCCGCCGTCTCTTCCGCTACCACTGTCGCAAACTCCGCCCCTCCTTCGTACACTACCTCCACCGCCCAACTCAACAGCCCGTGCACCGGCGCCGTCTCGCTGACAACGTACGATCCCGGTATCAGACCCGTCCACGTGTGGCTCTCGCCGTCCTTCAGCTGCACGCACGACGGCTCACTAAACGACGGACCGCTCGCGCAAATCTCGAACCTCATGTTCGGGTCTACTACCTGCGCCGCGTCCTGAAGCAACTCCACTTCCTTCGTTACCTTCAGCCCACCCACTACCCCATAGTAGTGGCTCGGATCGCTGTCGCTAACTTGGACCTCACCGAAGGAGCCCACCGCCGTTCCCTCGTTGACGTACTGCCCCGCCACCGCAACCCCGCTGCCCGTGCACGTCATGCTCTCGCCTACCGCCAGCGTCGTCTGCGGACAACTCACCACCACGCCCCGGTCGTCCGTTACCGCTACCTCCGTCAGGTCGACGTTCCCGGTGTTCGTCACTACGTACGTCCAGGTCACCGCCTCGCCCACCGGGATACTCGGCCCGGGCGCGGCGTCCGCATCCTCGCCGTTCGTCGCTTTCTCGATCTCGATCGCCGGCGCCGAACCAAAGTAGTGGCTCGGGTCCTCGTCGCTCACCGCAGCACCCACCGGAGGCGTCCCGCTGACCGTGCCGATGTTGGCGTATTGGCCGGCCACGGCAATGCCGCTCGCGGTGCAGGTCATGCTCTCGCCCACCGCCAGCGTCGTCTGCGGACAACTCACCACCACGCCCTGGTCGTCGGTGACGGCGACGTCGGTCAACGTTACGTTGCCCGTGTTGGTCACTACGTACGTCCACGTCACCGGATCACCCTCGGGAATGTACGGCCCAGGGGCTGCGTCGGCATCCTCGCCGTTCGTCGCTTTCTCGATCTCGATCGCCGGCGCCGAACCAAAGTAGTGGCTCGGATCGCTGTCGCTCACCGTCTCCCCTGTCGCCGCGAATGCCGCCGTCACCGCACCCAGGTTCTCGTACTGACCGGCGATCGCCGTGCCCGTGGCCTCGTAGACCCAGGTCTCATCCACCTGCAGGATGCCGTCATCGTTGACATCGCCGCTGACGTACACCGGGGTCACGCCCATGTTGTCGGTCACCGCTACGTCCGTCAGGTCGACGTTGCCGGTGTTGGTGACCACATACCTCCAGGTCACCGCTCCGCCCTCGGGAATGTACGGCCCAGGGGCTACGTCGGCGTCCTCGCCGTTCGTCGCTTTCTCGATCTCGATCGCCGGCATGGCCTGGATCGAGCACACGTACTTCGTGCTCGCATCCGCGCTCGCCGTCTGACCGTTGCTCCCCGTTACCGTCGCCGTGTTGTCTACCGTGGCGCCATACGAACCGGTCGCCGCATACTGCCCGCTGTCCTCAGCCGCGCAGGTGTGGCTGCCGCTCCCGGTACGGATCCACGGCCCCTCTCCTGCCGTCACAACCTCGTTTAGACCGATCTGACCGTCGGTCACGGTCGCGGTGCCGTTACGAATACTCGGCGTCCACCTCACCGTCGCTTGCCCGCTGAACTGCATCTTGTTGAGGGTGACTGTCGCTACGTTCGTGCTCGCTAGTCCGCTGGGCAACGCGCTGTAGCCGCACACCGCCGTCCCACCCGCTGGTACCGTCAGAATCCCACCGTCATACGTCCCGCCCGTGCACCCGCTGATCGCACCTACCGTCCCGTCGTTTAGCTGGTCGCTGAGACTCGCCGCCAGTTCGGCCTGCCCGTTCGGGTTGACCACCGTGATCTCGCCGCTCACCGCAAAGCCGCTGTTCGACGGTGTCTCGCTTACCTTCACCGTCCACGTCCACGGAAGCACGTCCCCAGGACTGCCCGCCTGGCTCGCCGGGTTCACTGTCTTCTCGATCGCCCAGTTGTGTGTCTTGGTGTATGTGCCCTCCGCCGTCTTGCTCACCACCGGCGCGTAGCACGTCAACTTCACCGTGGCGCTGTCGCTCTGATTGGTCTCCGTGATGGTCGCTGTGTTCACGAAGTCAGGCGCCTGGTATACACCGTTAGTGTATCGCGTTACGTCGGTCGGACAAGCAAACTCCCGGCTGTAGCTGAACGTCTTGTCCCCGTCCGCCGATCCCAGGTCCCCCTTGTAGCTGTCCGTGACCGTGATGGCCCGGTCCCCGGTTTCCTTCACCCGTGCGTTGGCAAAGCTGTAGTCCGCCGACCCGGTGAACCCGATCCCGTTCAGGGTGACGGTGGCTACGTTGGTGCCGTCCGTCGCTGTGGGAAGTGCGGCGCTGTAACCGCAGGTGGCGCTGCCGCCCGCAGGTACCGTCAGGCTCCCTCCGCAGTCTAGCACCGCGCCCACCGCGCCTACGGAGTCGGCTACGCTCACCGTCATGGCGGCGTTGGGGTTCGGGTTTGTCACCGTGATCGCGCCGCTGACGACGAAGTTGGTGTCGGTCACCGTCTGGTCTACGCTCACGGTGTAGTCGTGCTTCGTCACCGGGTCGCCAATGAACTTGAAGTACGTCCCGTCGGACTCCTTGATGATCGACCAACTGTACTCCCGGTCGTAGGTGGTGCCCGCCGTCTTGCTCACCATCGGCGCGTAGCAGTGCACCTTCACCGTGGCGCTGTCGCTCTGATTGGTCTCTTTGATGGTCGCCGTGTTCACGAAGTCAGGCGCGCTGTACACGCCGTCCGTGTATCGCGTTACGTCGGTCGGACAGCTGAACTCCGCGCTGTATCTCCGGCTGTCGCTCCCGCTCGCCTTCCACGTCTCGCCCGTCTTGTCGTCGCTGATGGTCACTTCGGCTGGGCCCACTACCGTGGTCGGAGCCCCGAACACCACCTTCGCCGTGCCTGTGCCACCAGGAACCGGACCACTGGTGGTCACGGTCACGGTGTTCTCCCGATCGCTCGCGTCCGGCAGCGAGGCGCTGTACTTGCAAGTGAGCGTCTCCCCGGCCTTCAGCTCGTAGGGGAACTGGACGTCGCACTCGACCTTGGCGCTGATGTTGTCGGAGACGACGTCGCTAACGCCCTCGATAGTCGCCCCCGTCGGAGCGGTGTTCTTGATGGTGATCTCTCCGCTCACCGCCCACGCTGAGTCACTCGCCTGCCGCTCCACGGCGACCGTGTAGCTGTGGGTGCTAGGCGCCTCCCCGATGAACTTCCAGTACTCGCCGTCCGCGCTCTTGTCTATGCCCCACGTGTACGTACGCGTGTACGTGGTGGTCGCCGTCTTGCTGACCTCCAGACCCGTGACGCCGTAGTAGTGGCTCGGGTCGCTGGCGCTCACCGTCTGGCCTGTCTTGGCGCACTTCGCCTTGACCGTGCCCACGTTCTTGTACTGCCCCGCGATCGCGGTGCCGCTGGCGGTGCAGGTCATGCTCGCACCCGGCGCCAGAAAATCAGTATGCGTGCACTGCACCGTTACGCCCTGATGATCGTCCGTTATCACGAGGTTCGTCAGGTCTACGTTGCCGGTGTTGGTGACCACATACTTCCACATCACCGCCCCACCCACCGGAATGTACGGCCCGGTTGGCTCGTCGGCATCCTTGTCGTTAGTGTACTTCTTGATGCTGACCGCAGGAGCCGATCCAAAGTAGCTGCTGGGATCCTCGGCCCTGACGGTTTTCGGGTCCGTCCCGGCCGGCGTGGTGCCTTCCGCGCTGCCGATGTTGGAGTACTGTCCCTTCACCGCGGTGCCGTTGGCGTAGCAGGTCATGCTCGCACCCGGCGCCAGAGCCTTGGTACCCGTGCAGTTCACCGACACGCCTTGGTCATCCCTCACCTTGACTTCGGTGAGTCTCACATTGCCCGTGTTCGTCACAATGTAGCGCCAGTACACAGGAGCGCCGGCGGGGATGTAGATGCCGTCGCCCCAGGTGCTCTGATCCGCTGAGGTCTCCTTGACGATGCTGATGCCGGGCTTCGTGCCGTAGTAGTGGCTCGGGTCGCTGTCGCTAACTTTGGTCTGCCCGAAATAGCCCACCACCGTTCCCACATTGGCATACTGCCCGGCGATCGCGGTGCCGCTGGCGGTGCAGGTTATGATCTGGTGCGGAGCTAGAGGACCTACATGCTGGCAGGTCACCGTTACGCCCGGCTGATTATCCGTCACAGTTACGTCGGTCAGGTCCACGTTGCCGGTGTTCTCGACCTTATAGGTCCACGTCACCGCCCCGCCCACCGGAATGTACGGCCCGGGCGCGTCATCTGCATCCACGCCGTTAGTGTACTTCTTGATGCTGACCGCAGGAGCCGATCCGAAGTAACTGCTCGGATCTGTGTCGCTGACCGTTGCCGGGTCCGTCCCGGCGGGCGTGGTGCCTACCACTGTGCCGATGTTGGAGTACGATCCCGCCACCGCGGTGCCGCTGGCAGTGCAGGTCATGCTCTCGCCCTTGGCTAGCACTGTCTTCGGGCAGGTCACCTGCACGCCCTTGTCATCCGTCACCGATATACCGGTCAGCTCTACGTTGCCCGTGTTCTGCACAATGTACCGCCAGTACACCGGAGCGCCGGCGGCGATGTAGACGCCGTCACCCCAGCTGCTCTGATCCCCTGACGTCTCCTTGATGATGCTGATCGCCGGCTCCGGCACCAATACCGACGACACCGTCGCGTACAGATAGGCGCTGTTGGCCTCGTTCTCCTGGGTGACGAAGTACTCCATCGTAGGGTCGCTGATCTGGCGGCGGAAGCCGTCTATCTTCAGCGTGTATAGCTGGTCTCCGATCCGGAAGCTCTCCTCCCCGTAGGCCGTCGGGAACGTCACCCGATCCGGGCACGGAATGCAGGTAGTGCCGGGGGGAAGGCCGTTGCAGTAGGCGCAAGTCCCCCGGTTGGGAGTCTCCTCGTGCTCGAAGACGTAGCTGAACGTCTGATCGGGCCAGGCGGGGTCCGCGAAGTCTATCGCCACCGAGAGGGTCGCGGACTGCAGGGAGGGGCCGCTGATGGGGAAGTTGTAGTGAGTGAACGTCCCCAAGACAAATGACGTGTTGAGCGGCATCGGAGTGGGCAGCTGCGCGCCAACAAACTCGTAGCTGCTCCGCTGTCCCCCCGACACCGGGCTGCCCCAGTAGATGCGACTGGTGCCCTCGCCGCTGAAGTTCGCCGTATCCGGCGGCGTGTGTGCGATCCAGACGCCCTCTGTGTAACCGGGCGCCGGATCCTGTGCGAACGCCACGAGCGGGCTGCCCAGCAGCCCGACAACTACTACGAGCAGCACCGCCACCGCGGGCAGCACCGCCCAATTCCACTTCCTGTAGCCGGCATTGGTCTTCACACCTACCTCCTGCTCGACCATCGTCGCTTCCCCACAGTGTCGTCGGCGTCGTTGTCTCGCGCAGCCAGAACCAACCATCCTTATGCTAGCCGCGGATGCGGAACCCGCCCTTTGCCAGTTCTATCATGGTAGTTCTGTGGAAATTGTAGTCGCCAGTCATTGGAAACTGCCCCCGCGAGTATTAGAATCGGGTTAGAGAGCAGCTGAGGCACGTCCATCTTCCAGCCACTCTCGCTCGTGCTCGCGCATTCGGTTCGCTCCAGGACACGGGGCCAAGTGCTCCTCCGATGTTGGCTTCAAGGAGCGATAGTCCACGCGGGCGACCCGTCACAACAGGAAAGGCGGAGAACAGCATCCGGGGGAGGGTGGTCGAGAGCCGAGGAGCAGGAAGCATCCGGCAAAGCGAATGCCCAGGGTAGGGTCTTCCACCCTGGGCATCATGTCCCGGAGCATCGGGCCGGGTGCTAGTCTAGAAGGAGGGTGAACTCCACAGCTTCGGCAGCATCTGCCTGTGCACCATCGGCGCCGGAGCCGGGGCGCCCGCGGTGTTGGTGATGGTGTGGGATGCGGTAGCGTCGGCCGCCACATTCACCGCGGTGCCGTTCCCGCTCACCGTCCATCCCTCCCCAGGGTCCACCTCGGTCACGGTGTACTGCCCGGTCGTCAGGTCGGCCCAGCTTACCACGCCGCCGTCGTAGTCGACGGTCCGGCACGCCCCTGCCTCACTGCCCAGCGGGAAGCTCGGGCCAGTGAGGCAGATCTCAAAGGTTCTCGTCTCGTCCGCCTCGTTCCCGTTCCAGTCCACTACCTTGGTGACCTCCAGGCGACCCATAGCGGGCACGCTCTTGGTCACCGTGGCCTGGGCCGTGGCGGACTGGATGGTGCCGTCGGTCGCGTAGGCGGTGTTGGTCAATGACCCGGCATCCACGTCCGCCTGCGTGATGGTGTAGGACGCGGCACAGGTGATGGCGCCCTGCGGCGCCAGCCCTGCCGAGGTGTCGGGGCAAGTCACCGTCACCTTGTCGTCTACTACGCTGATGCCGAACAGCGTCACGTTTCCCGCGTTCGTCACCACGTATTCGTAGCCGATAGCGTCGCCCACCGCCCCGTAGGTCAGCGGGTCGGCTGTCTTGGTCAGGGACAGAGCCGTCGTCTGCACAGCCGTGACCGTGGCCTGGGCGGCGACGGACTGGATAGTGCCGTCGGTCGCATAGGCGGTGTTGGTCAATGACCCGGCATCCAGGTCCGCCTGCGTGATGGTGTAGGACGCGGTACACCGGATGGCACCCTGTGGCGCCAGCCCTGCCGAGGTGTCGGGACAGGTCACCGTCGCCCTATCGTCCACCACGCTGATGCCGAACAGCGTCACGTTTCCCGCGTTCATCACCACGTATTCGTAGCCGATAGCGTCGCCCACGGCGTCGTAATCGGCCGCGTCGGCCGTCTTCGCGAGTGTAAGCGCGGCGTTCTGCACCGCGTTCACCGTCACGCTGCCAGCCGCCGAGGTCACGGCGGTGGCGCCGAAGCTACCCTTCGCCGTCGCGGTGTTCGTCACCGAGCCCGCGTCCAGGTCAGCCTGATCGATCGTGTAGCTGGCCACGCACGCGGTGATCTCAGTCGGAGCCAGGCTCGCCGCCGCCGCGCTGCAGTCCACCGTCACCAGGTCGTCCTGCACGCTGAACGGGCCCTCCAGAGTGACGTTGCCGCTGTTTTCCAGCGTGTAGGTATAGGCGATGACGTCGCCGACGGAGTCGTATTCTGCCGAATCCGCCGTCTTCGTGAGCGTGAGCTCGGCGTTCTGTACCCCCGTGTTTGTCACCGTCGCCGTCGCCGGCCCGCCCACCGCAGCTACTGCCACGGCGTCTGCCGGTACCGCAACGGTCCAGTCGTCTCCCGGATCGCTCTCACTCACGACGTAGTCACCGGGTACCAGCCCACTCCAGGTCAGGTCCCCGCCGTCGTGGTCCGCCTCCTGACACGCGCCCGTCTCGTCGCCATCGGGGAAGCTGGGCCCCTGCAGGCAGATCTCGAAGATCTGTGCCTCATTCACCGCTACCCCGTTCGCATCCACCACCTTGGTGACCACCAGGCTCCCCAACTTGTGGGTGTTGGTCAACTCCTGGGTGGTCACCGCCCCGTCGACAACGGCCAAGGTTGTCTCACCGGTCACAACCCACGGCCAACTGTCGTCCGGGAGGCCGACGCGGTACTCAGCTATCTCGTAGTCGCCCGCCTGCAGCTCGTACCACGGCAGCACACCGCCGTCGTAGTCTGCAACCTTGCACGCCCCCGGAGAGGTGAACTCGGGGTAGCTCGGTCCCCGCAGGCAGATGGTGAAGGTCCGGGCTTCGTCAGGGCTGACGCCGTTCCAGTCCACCACCTTGGTCACTTCCAAGCTCACCGGCTTGCGCGTGTTGGTCATCTCATGCGTGGCCGTACCACCATTGGCAGGCACGGTCACCGTGGCGTAGTCGCCAGTTACAGTCCATGCCTCGCCCGGCAGGTACTCCGCCACCGTGTAGTCGCCGGGAATCAGGTCGGTCCAGGTCAATACCCCACCGTCGTAGTCGACGTTCTTGCAGGCGCCGGGGTCGACGAACTGGAAACTGGGACCCTGGATGCAGATGGTGAAGGTCTCCGTCTCATCGGGCGTCGCGTTTGCCCAGTTCACCACCTTGGTCACGTCGAGCCCACAGCCCATACCCAGGGCCGTACGCAAGTCGCCGGTGAAGGTCGGGAGAGCCGACACGTCCAGCACGTCGCCTGACGGTCCGGCGACGTCCACGCCGGCCAGTCCACGGTTGACGCTCGCGAGCCAGTCAGCGGACGTTGCAGTGGTGCCGCCGGTAACCACTACAGCCGTCGACCAGCCTGCCGTCCGAGCCATTTCCGCTTGCTCGATGGCGGAGGCGGCGCCGTTCATGTACTGGCTGCCCTGTGTACCATCAAGCACGACACTCGGCCCGTTGCCGATGAAGACAAGTAGGAGGTTGCTAGCGTTGTCGCTGAGCGGTGCTGCCGGGACCATGCCTCCGGCCACAGCATCGGCTATGCCGTCGGCCATAGCCAAGTAATCGCTCAGTACCATCGCGTCCAGGAAATCCGCGAGGTCAGCGGGGTCCGCCGCCCAGGCGGTGGACGCGGTGGAGGCTGGGGCGCCGGCCGTGGTCGTCACCCGCCAATTGGTGGCGGGCATGAGTCCCTCGACCTGTGTCATGAACGTCTTAATGTCGTCTATGTGGCTGCGGACGTTGTCCTCGCCACTCGATCGGTCAATCACCAGGTGTATGTCGGCTCCGGAGCACGTAGCCGAGAGCACCGGCCCAGTCGTGATGGGCTCGGCCAAGACCGCCAGTTGGGCGTACTCAAGGCTTCCGGTCTGGTTCGCCTGGACCTCAAAAGTGATGTCCGTGTTCGAGGCGTTGTCCACCACATAGAGAAGCAGGGCACCGGATGTATCGTAGTCAGCTTCGATCACTTTCGGGGTGTAGGTGGTTCCGCTCCAAGTCTCGGAGGCGCCGTCTAACACCATGCCTGTCACGGGGTCATAGAGCGACAACTCGAGCCCGCCGGGATCGCCGTCGGCGGCGCTGATGGTGACCTCCACTCCGAGCGCTGCAACGGCGGATCCGGCCGGAAGGGGATTGCCGAACGTGATCGGCAATCGAGCTGTTTCGCCAATGGACAAGTAAGGCGAGCCCGGAGCGCCTAGCTCAGTTGGGCTCGAAGCGTACGGCGTGCCGTATGCCTCCGGCTCGTTGGGAGCAGCGAAAGCCACCGCAGGGAAGACTCCCAGCACTAGCCCCACCACCAGGATGGCAGAGACGACCTTTGACAAAGATGGCTTGGCGAACGACTTCCGCACAGACCCCTCCTTTTCTCTACGTCCCCGGCACCGTGCCGGCGCTATACCGACACGAACCCCCCAGGGAATCGAAGTTGCCGCAGTTCGGACGCTGACGTGGGATCGTCGGGATTCCGGCTCACTAGAGCCTGCGGGTAAGGCCAGACTCCGGAGGAGGGCTCTTGCAGGCCCTCCTCCGCTCTGCTATCGGTTCGATCGACTAGCCCAGTCTAACCCCGGAGCATCGTCATCGGCAGGTAGATGCGCTGGTTCCGGTTGTCTTGGCCGCCCAAGCCCACCGTCACCGTCTTCGGCCCGATGCTCTCTCCCTCCTCTCCCCTACTATCCACTTCCACCAGCCAGTAGTACCATGTGCCCAGCGATACCTCACCATCTACCCACTGGTACACGCTCGGCCCCTGCGCCACTACTTCACCTACCAGCTCGGCTTCACCTATGCTCCCGACGCTGCCACGGTACACCCGGAACCCACTCACGTCCTCCTCGCCGATGGTCCGCCACGTGTGCAATACCCCGCTCTGTCCCACCGTCGCTTCCCACTCGCTTACCATGATCCCCGTCGGAGGCGACTGGTAGTCGGCGGTGTTCAGTACTGTCACTTCCGCCGTCTCTTCCGCTACCACTGTCGCAAACTCCGCCCCTCCTTCGTACACTACCTCCACCGCCCAACTCAACAGCCCGTGCACCGGCGCCGTCTCGCTGACAACGTACGATCCCGGTATCAGACCCGTCCACGTGTGGCTCTCGCCGTCCTTCAGCTGCACGCACGACGGCTCACTAAACGACGGACCGCTCGCGCAAATCTCGAACCTCATGTTCGGGTCTACTACCTGCGCCGCGTCCTGAAGCAACTCCACTTCCTTCGTTACCTTCAGCCCACCCACTACCCCATAGTAGTGGCTCGGATCGCTGTCGCTAACTTGGACCTCACCGAAGGAGCCCACCGCCGTTCCCTCGTTGACGTACTGCCCCGCCACCGCAACCCCGCTGCCCGTGCACGTCATGCTCTCGCCTACCGCCAGCGTCGTCTGCGGACAACTCACCACCACGCCCCGGTCGTCCGTTACCGCTACCTCCGTCAGGTCGACGTTCCCGGTGTTCGTCACTACGTACGTCCACGTCACCGGATCACCGAGCGGGATCTTGGGACCGGGCGCGGTATCCGCATCCTCGCCGTTCGTCGCTTTCTCGATCTCGATCGCCGGCGCCGAACCAAAGTAGTGGCTCGGATCCTCGTCGCTCACCGCAGCACCCACCGGAGGCGTGCCGCTGACCGTGCCGATGTTGGCGTATTGGCCGGCCACGGCAATGCCGCTCGCGGTGCAGGTCATGCTCTCGCCCACCGCCAGCGTCGTCTGCGGACAACTCACCACCACGCCCTGGTCGTCGGTGACGGCGACGTCGGTCAACGTTACGTTGCCCGTGTTGGTCACTACGTACGTCCACGTCACCGGATCACCCTCAGGAATGTACGGCCCAGGGGCTGCGTCGGCATCCTCGCCGTTCGTCGCTTTCTCGATCTCGATCGCCGGCGCCGAACCAAAGTAGTGGCTCGGATCGCTGTCGGTGACGGTCGTCTGTGCCGGTGTGGTCCCGGTCGCCGTGCCGATGTTGGCATACTGACCGGCTACCGCCGTACCGCTGGCGGTGCAGGTCATGCTCTCGCTGGCCGCCAGCGTCGTCTTCGGGCAGCTCACTGCCCCGAGCTGATCATCACTGACGGCTACGTCGGTCAACGTTACGTTGCCGGTGTTGGTCACCACGTACGTCCAGGTCACCGCATCGCCCACCGGGATGTACGGCCCAGGCGCCGTGTCGGCATCCTCGCCGTTCGTCGCCTTCTCGATGTCGATCCCAGCGGCTAGGCCGTAGTAGTGGCTCGGGTCGCTGTCGGTCACCGCAGCGCCCACCGGAGGCGTCCCGCTGACCGTGCCGATGTTGGCGTATTGGCCGGCCACGGCAATGCCGCTCGCGGTGCAGGTCATGCTCTCGCCCACCGCTAGGGTGGTCTGCGGACAACTAACCACCACGCCCTGGTCGTCGGTGACGGCGACGTCGGTCAACGCTACGTTGCCCGTGTTGGTCACCACGTAGGTCCAGCTCACCGCATCGCCTACCTTGATGTAGGGCCCAGGCGCCGTGTCGGCATCCTCGCCGTTCGTCGCCTTCTCGATGTCGATGCTGGGCTCCGAACCAAAGTAATGGCTCGGATCGCTGTCGGTGACGGTCGTCTGCGCCGGCGTGGTCCCGGTCACCGTGCCGATGTTGGCATACTGACCGGCTACCGCCGTACCGCTGGCGGTGCAGGTCATGCTCTCGCTGGCCGCCAGCGTCGTCTTCGGGCAGCTCACTACCACGCCCTGGTCGTCGCTCACTGTCACGTTGGTCAACTCAACATTGCTGGTGTTGGTCACCACGTAGGTCCAGCTCACCGCATCGCCTACCTTGATATAGGGCCCGGTGGCCGTGTCGGCATCCTCGCCGTTCGTCGCTTTCTCGATGTCGATCCCAGCGGCTAGGCCATAGTAGTGGCTCGGGTCGCTGTCGGTCACCGCAGCGCCCACCGGAGGCGTCCCGCTGACCGTGCCGATGTTGGCGTATTGGCCGGCCACGGCAATGCCGCTCGCGGTGCAGGTCATGCTCTCGCCCACCGCCAGCGTCGTCTGCGGACAACTCACCACCACGCCCTGGTCGTCGGTGACGGCGACGTCGGTCAACGTTACGTTGCCCGTGTTGGTCACTACGTACGTCCACGTCACCGGATCACCCTCAGGAATGTACGGCCCAGGGGCTGCGTCGGCATCCTCGCCGTTCGTCGCTTTCTCGATCTCGATCGCCGGCGCCGAACCAAAGTAGTGGCTCGGATCGCTGTCGCTCACCGTCTCCCCTGTCGCCGCGAATGCCGCCGTCACCGCACCCAGGTTCTCGTACTGACCGGCGATCGCCGTGCCCGTGGCCTCGTAGACCCAGGTCTCATCCACCTGCAGGATGCCGTCATCGTTGACATCGCCGCTGACGTACACCGGGATCACACCCATGTTGTCGGTCACCGCTACGTCCGTCAGGTCGACGTTGCCCGTGTTGGTGACCACATACCTCCAGGTCACCGCTCCGCCCTCGGGAATGTACGGCCCAGGGGCTACGTCGGCGTCCTCGCCGTTCGTCGCTTTCTCGATCTCGATCGCCGGCATGGCCTGGATCGAGCACACGTACTTCGTGCTCGCGTCCGCGCTCGCCGTCTGACCGTTGCTCCCCGTTACCGTCGCCGTGTTGTCTACCGTGGCGCCATACGAACCGGTCGCCGCATACTGCCCGCTGTCCTCAGCCGCGCAGGTGTGGCTGCCGCTCCCGGTACGGATCCACGGACCCTCTCCTGCCGTCACAACCTCGTTTAGACCGATCTGACCGTCGGTCACGGTCGCGGTGCCGTTACTAATACTCGGCGTCCACCTCACCGTCGCCTGCCCGCTGAACGGTATCCGGTTGAGCGTGACTGTCGCCACGTTCGTGCTCGCCAGACCGCTCGGCAACGCACTGTAGCCGCACACCGCCGTCCCACCCGCTGGTACCGTCAGAATCCCACCGTCATACGTCCCGCCCGTGCACCCGCTGATCGCACCTACCGTCCCGTCGTTTAGCTGGTCGCTGAGACTCGCCGCCAGTTCGGCCTGCCCGTTCGGGTTGACCACCGTGATCTCGCCGCTCACTGCAAAGTCGCTGTTCGACGGTGTCTCGCTTACCTTCACCGTCCACGTCCACGGAAGCACGTCCCCAGGACTGCCCGCCTGGCTCGCCGGGTTCACCGTCTTCTCGATCGCCCAGTTGTGTGTCTTGGTGTATGTGCCCTCCGCCGTCTTGCTCACCGCCGGTACGTAGCAGGCGATGCTCGCCGTCGCAGTGGCGTCGTCGAGGGTCGTCGCACCATCGCTCACTACCGCAACGTTGTCCTCGCTGAAGGTGTAGCTGTTGCCGCTGCCGTACTGGGCCCTATCTGTGGAGCAGGTGTAGTCCTCGCCGTACGTCCAGCTGCCGCCCTCGGTGATCGTGATCGGGAAGGCCGGATTCTGGTCGTCGTTCAGTTCGACGCTGCCGCGGATGACGTTTGGCGTCCACCCGATGGTCGCGTCGGCGTCGAAGTCGATGTTGTTCAGAGTCAGCGTGGCGGTGTTGAGCACCGGCGCGTCCCCCACGGCGGTGATGCCGAGGACGCTGGCGGTATAGTTGCACACTGAGTTCCCGCCCGCCGCAACGGTCAGGCCGTCACTCAGGTCGGCGTCGCCAGTGCAGTCGGTGATGGTCGCCGCCGTCCCGTTGCCGAGCACGTCGCTTACGGCTACGGTCATGGCGTCGTCGGGGTTCGGGTTGGTGACGGTGATGGTCCCGGCAACCTCGAAGTTTTCTTCGTAGGTGTCCTCGGTGACGACCACCTTCCACTCGTAGGACAGGACGTCGCCGATGAACCCGCTCTGGCTCTCCGGGCTGACGGACTTTTCGATCGCCCACTCGTGCCGCTCATCGTACGTGCCCGCCGCCGTCTTGGCGATGGTGGGGATGTAGCACGTCACCTGCACCGAAGCCTCGTCAAACTGGCTCGTCTCGGCGATGGTCGCCTTGTTGGCGTAGCTATCCGAGTCTACCAGGCCACTGTAGTCCGCTACGGCGCTGGAGCACGTGAACGTCTCGTCGTAGTCGAAAGTGGTCGTCTTCGAGATGACAGCCGGGAACTGGGCCTCAGTGTCCCGATCGTCGTCAACGGTGACTCTGTCGAAGCCGATCAGGTTCTCGATGAACGAGACCGGCGCCGTGGCGGTCACGTCGGCATTGCCTGCCGCGGAGACGGTGACCGTGTTCAGCGTTGCCGAGCCGGCGGTCGGCGCGGCGGAGTAGGTGCAGACGATGCTGTCGTTTGCCGGCACGGTGTAGGCCGGGCAACTCACCGTCGCCACCGTGCCGTCGTTCAGCACATCGCTGATGGTGAAGCTCCGGGCAACGGCACCCGGGTTCGTAATGGTGATGGTGCCCGTCACCTTGTAGTTGCCCAGGCTCTCGCTCTTAGTGGCCACCACCGACCAGGTGGAGTTGAACGTGTCGCCGGCAAATCCGCTGTGGCTCGCCGGCGAAACGGACTTGGCGAGGGTCCAGGTCACGGTGCGGTCGTAGGCGCCGGTGGCTGTCTTCTCCACCTGGAGCCTCGGCATTGTGCAGGTCACGTCGACCGACGCCGAGGCGCTCAGGTTTATCTTGTCGTTCAGCACCGCCGTGTTCGTCTCGGTGAAGGTGTAGGTGCCGTCCACGTAGAGGCTGGGATTGTCAGGGCAGGAGAACGTCTCCGGGAAGGTCTCCGTGGTGCTGGCCGATATCTGCTTGGAGTAGCTGAACCGAGCGTCGCTCAGGGTCCCCGAATCGTAGCCGACCAGGTTCTCAGTGAACGACACCGGTGCCGTGGCGGTCACGTCTCCATAGCCGTTCACGGATACGGTGACCGTGTTCAGTGTCGCCGAGCCGGCGGTCGGCGCGGCGGAGTAGGTGCATTCGACCTTACCGGGCACTCCAGCAACCGCCGCCGGCACGGTGTAGGCCGGGCATCTCACCGTCGCCACCGTACCGTCATCCAGCACGTCGCTGATGGTGAAGCTCTGGGCGACGGCGCCCGGGTTGGTGATGGTGATGGTGCCCGTCACCTTGTAGTTGCCCAGGCTCTCGCTCTTGGTGGCCACCACCGACCAGGTGGAGTTGAAGGTGTCGCCGGCAAATCCGCTGTGGCTCGCCGGTGTAACGGACTTGGCGAGGGTCCAGGTCACGGTGCGGTCGTAGGTGCCGGTGGCCGTCTTCTCCACCTGGAGCCTCGGCATTGTGCAGGTCACATTGACAGATGCTGAGGCCTGCAGGTTGATGCTGCCGTTGAGGTAAGCGGTATTAGGCTCCGTATAGGAGTAGCTGCCGCCGTTGGCGTAGTCCGCGGCGTCGGTTGAGCACGCGAATGTCTCGTTGAAGCTCTTGGTGGTCGTGGCGGAGATGGTCTCCGGCGCATACCGCCACGGGTCGCCCTCGAACCGCTGGTCGCTGAGCGTACCCGAGTCGTAGCCGATCAGGTTGGCGGTGAACGCTACGGGCCTAGTGTCGGACTGCGGCGGGTTCCCCGGCGCCGTCACAGTGACCGTGTTCGATGCCGCCGACGCATCAGACGGCGAGGCGGTGTAGGTGCACTGCACACTGCCCGGCGTGTTGCCCACAGCCGCCGGCACAGTGCCGGTGTTGTCGTTGGTCACGGGGCAGATCACCGTCGCCGATGTTCCGTCGCTGAGAACGTCGCTGACGGTGAAGCTCTGGGCGACGGCAGCCGGGTTCGTGATGGTGATGGTGCCCGTCACCTCGTAGTTGTCGGACACCTCGCTCTTAGTGGCCGTCACGGTCCAGGTCGAGTCGAAGGTTTCGCCCGCCACGCCGGAGTGGCTCGCGGGGTCAACGGACTTGGCGAGGGTCCAGGTCACGGTGCGGTCGTAAGTGCCTGCCGCGTCCTTGGTCACCGCTAGCGGCTGCAGCGTACAGGTCACTTCGACCGACGCCGAGGCGCTGAGGTTGATGCCGCCGTTCAGCACCGCCGTGTTCGTCTGGGTGAACTTGTAGGCGCCGCTCTTGTAGAGGTTGGGGTCGGACGGGCAGGAGAACTTCTCAGCGAAGGTCCTGGTAGTGTTGCCGCTGATCGTCTCGGCAGCGTAGTTCCATGGAGCGCCCACAAAACGCTCGTCGCTCAGTGTCCCGGAGTCGTAGCCGATCAGGTTCGCAGTGAAGGTGACACCCGCGGTCGCCGTCGCCCCGGCCACGCCCGGAGTGATGGGCGTGATCACGGCGGTGTTCTTGGTCGCCGTACCATTGATCGGGGAGGCGGTGTAGGTGCAGGTTACGCTGCCGGGCACGGTGTCGACTGCCGCCGGCACGGTGTAGGTAGGACAGGTCACCGTAGCCTCCGTGCCGTCGGACAGCGTGTCGGCAACCGAGAACTCAACGTCTATAGGAGTGGGGTTACTGATGATGATGTCGCCGGTTACCTGGTAGTTGCCCAAATCCTCGGCCTTGGTCGCTACCACCGTCCAGGTGGAGCTTCCCGCTTCCGCTCCCGCATAACCGGAGTGGCTCGCCGGGTCTACGGTCTTCTCGAGCGTCCAGGTGATCGTCCGGTCGTAACTGCCTACGGCTGTCTTCGTCGCGGTGAGCTCAGCGCCGTAGTAGTGGCTGGGATCCGAAGCCGTGACGTTCGTGCCCTCAGGCGGCGTGCCGGTCACGGTGCCGATGTTGGAGTACAATCCCGCCACGGCCGTGCCGCTGGCAGTGCAGGTCATGCTCGCACCCGGCGCCAGAGTGCTATACGGGCAACTCACCGTCAAGCCCTTGTCATCCGTCACCGATATGCCGGTCAGCTCTACGTTGCCCGTGTTCTGCACAATGTACCGCCAGTACACCGGAGCGCCGGCGGCGATGTAAACGCCATCACCCCAGCTGCTCTGATCCCCTGACGTCTCCTTGATGATGCTGATCGCCGGCTCCGGCACCAATACCGACGACACCGTCGCGTACAGATAGGCGCTGTTGGCCTCGTTCTCCTGGGTGACGAAGTACTCCATCGTAGGGTCGCTGATCTGGCGGCGGAAGCCGTCTATCTTCAGCGTGTATAGCTGGTCTCCGATCCGGAAGCTCTCCTCCCCGTAGGCCGTCGGGAACGTCACCCGATCCGGGCACGGAATGCAGGTAGTGCCGGGGGGAAGGCCGCCGCAGTAGGCGCAAGTGCCTGAGTTGGGAGTCTCCTCGTGCGCGAAGACGTAGCTGAACGTCTGATCAGGCCAGGCGGGGTCTTCGAAGTCTATCGCCACCGAGAGGGTCGCGGACTGCAGGGGGTAGTTGGCGTGGATGGGGAAGTTGTAGTGAGTGAACGTCCCCAAGACGAACGAAGTGTTGAGCGGCATCGGATTGGGCAGCGCCGCGCCAACAAACTCGTAGCTGCTCTGCTGCCCCCCCGGCTGTGCAGCAGTGCCCCAGTAGATGCGATTGGTGCCCTCGCCGCTGAAGTTCGACGTGTTCCCCGGCGTGTGTGCGATCCAGATGCCCCCTGTGTGACCGGGATCCGGATCCTGTGCGAACGCTAGCATCGGGCCGCCCAGCAGCCCCACAACTACTACGAGCAGCACCGCCAGCAGCGGCAGCACAACCCGATTCCACTTCCTGTAACCGGCACTGGTCACCACACCCTCCTCCTCGACCATCGTCGCTTCCCCACAGTGTCGTCAGCATCATTGTCTCGCGAAGCCAAAACCGACCAGCGTTCTGGTAGCCGCTGGCTCTCTCCTAGTGGTTGTGAGGATGCCGTAGCCGCCAATCGTGTGGCCGAGACTCCGGCGGAATCGGCGACAGGAAGCACGGTGCTCGGTAGGCCCCCATAACCAAGGCGATAACCATCAGAACGGTGAGCAACGTGGGCCAGCCGAGCCGGATCAGTCTCGTCCGGATGGACAACGTTGCACCACCGCACTCCGTTCCAATGCCAACTATAGGGTGGAAGTATTAGGCGGGTGGGGCTCGGTTGTTAGAAGTTGGTCAAAACGCCGGGGGCGAGTCCAGGTGGACCCGCCCCCGAGGTAGTGCTTCTCTGCTGATCCGAACCGAGGCCTAACCCCGGAGCAGCGTCATCGGCAGGTAAATGCGCTGGTTCCGGTTGTCTTGGCCGCCCAAACCCACCGTCACCGTCTTCGGCCCGATGCTCTCTCCCTCCTCTCCGCTACCATCCACTTCCACTAACCAGTAGTACCATGTGCCCAGCGATACCTCACCATCTACCCACTGGTACACGCTCGGCCCCTGCGCCACTACTTCACCTACCAGCTCGGCTTCACCTATGCTCCCGACGCTGCCACGGTACACCCGGAACCCACTCACGTCCTCCTCGCCGATGGTCCGCCACGTGTGCAATACCCCGCTCTGTCCCACCGTCGCTTCCCACTCGCTTACCATGATCCCCGTCGGAGGCGACTGGTAGTCGGCGGTGTTCAGTACTGTCACTTCCGCCGTCTCTTCCGCTACCACTGTCGCAAACTCCGCCCCTCCTTCGTACACTACCTCCACCGCCCAACTCAACAGCCCGTGCACCGGCGCCGTCTCGCTGACAACGTACGATCCCGGTATCAGACCCGTCCACGTGTGGCTCTCGCCGTCCTTCAGCTGCACGCACGACGGCTCACTAAACGACGGACCGCTCGCGCAAATCTCGAACCTCATGTTCGGGTCTACTACCTGCGCCGCGTCCTGAAGCAACTCCACTTCCTTCGTTACCTTCAGCCCACCCACTACCCCATAGTAGTGGCTCGGATCGCTGTCGCTAACTTGGACCTCACCGAAGGAGCCCACCGCCGTTCCCTCGTTGACGTACTGCCCCGCCACCGCAACCCCGCTGCCCGTGCACGTCATGCTCTCGCCTACCGCCAGCGTCGTCTGCGGACAACTCACCACCACGCCCCGGTCGTCCGTTACCGCTACCTCCCTCAGGTCGACGTTGCCGGTGTTCGTCACTACGTACGTCCACGTCACCGCCTCGCCCACCGGAATACTCGGCCCGGGCGCGGCGTCCGCATCCTCGCCGTTCGTCGCTTTCTCGATCTCGATCGCCGGCGCCGAACCAAAGTAGTGGCTCGGGTCGCTGTCGCTCACCGCAGCACCCACCGGAGGCGTCCCGCTAACGGCGCCGATGTTGGCGTATTGGCCGGCCACGGCAATGCCGCTCGCGGTGCAGGTCATGCTCTCGCCCACCGCCAGCG
This sequence comes from Anaerolineae bacterium, assembly GCA_040768685.1. Lineage (GTDB taxonomy): Bacteria > Chloroflexota > Anaerolineae > DRVO01 > DRVO01 > Ch71. The sequence goes on along the minus strand of JAXGMM010000001.1, from coordinate 513,207 downwards.
TCGTCTGCGGACAACTCACCACCACGCCCTGGTCGTCGGTGACGGCGACGTCGGTCAACGTTACGTTGCCCGTGTTGGTCACTACGTACGTCCACGTCACCGGATCACCCTCAGGAATGTACGGCCCAGGGGCTGCGTCGGCGTCCTCGCCGTTCGTCGCTTTCTCGATCTCGATCGCCGGCGCCGAACCAAAGTAGTGGCTCGGATCGCTGTCGCTCACCGTCTCCCCTGTCGCCGCGAATGCCGCCGTCACCGCACCCAGGTTCTCGTACTGACCGGCGATCGCCGTGCCCGTGGCCGTGCAGGTCATGCTCGCACCCGCCAACAGCGCGCCCTCAGGGCAGCTCACCGTTACGTTCTGATCATCCACCACTACGACGTTCGTCAGATCTACGTTGCCGGTATTGGTCACTACGTACGTCCACGTCACCGCTCCGCCCACCGGGATGTACGGCCCAGGGGCTACGTCGGCGTCCTCGCCGTTCGTCGCTTTCTCGATCTCGATCGCCGGCATGGCCTGGATCGAGCACACGTACTTCGTGCTCGCATCCGCGCTCGCCGTCTGACCGTTGCTCCCCGTTACCGTCGCCGTGTTGTCTACCGTGGCGCCATACGAACCGGTCGCCGCATACTGCCCGCTGTCCTCAGCCGCGCAGGTGTGGCTGCCGCTCCCGGTACGGATCCACGGCCCCTCTCCTGCCGTCACAACCTCGTTTAGACCGATCTGACCGTCGGTCACGGTCGCGGTGCCGTTACTAATACTCGGCGTCCACCTCACCGTCGCTTGCCCGCTGAACTGCATCTTGTTGAGGGTGACTGTCGCTACGTTCGTGCTCGCTAGTCCGCTCGGCAACGCACTGTAGCCGCACACCGCCGTCCCACCCGCTGGTACCGTCAGAATCCCACCGTCATACGTCCCGCCCGTGCACCCGCTGATGGTCGCCACAGTGGTGTCGCTGAGCGTGTCCGACAGCGCCACGACGAGCGCATCCTTACCGTTCGGGTTGACCACCGTGATCTCGCCGCTCACCGCAAAGCCGCTGTTCGACGGTGTCTCGCTTACCTTCACCGTCCACGTCCACGGAAGCACGTCCCCAGGACTGCCCGCCTGGCTCGCCGGGTTCACCGTCTTCTCGATCGCCCAGTTGTGTGTCTTGGTGTATGTGCCCTCCGCCGTCTTGCTCACCACCGGCGCGTAGCACGTCAACTTCACCGTGGCGCTGTCGCTCTGATTGGTCTCTTTGATGGTCGCCGTGTTCACGAAGTCAGGCGCGCTGTACACGCCGTCCGTGTATCGCGTTACGTCGGTCGGACAGCTGAACTCCGCGCTGTATCTCCGGCTGTCGCTCCCGCTCGCCTTCCACGTCTCGCCCGTCTTGTCGTCGCTGATGGTCACTTCGGCTGGGCCCACTACCGTGGTCGGAGCCCCGAACACCACCTTCGCCGTGCCTGTGCCACCAGGAACCGGACCACTGGTGGTCACGGTCACGGTGTTCTCCCGATCGCTCGCGTCCGGCAGCGAGGCGCTGTACTTGCAAGTGAGCGTCTCCCCGGCCTTCAGCTCGTAGGGGAACTGGACGTCGCACTCGACCTTGGCGCTGATGTTGTCGGAGACGACGTCGCTAACGCCCTCGATAGTCGCCCCCGTCGGAGCGGTGTTCTTGATGGTGATCTCTCCGCTCACCGCCCACGCTGAGTCACTCGCCTGCCGCTCCACGGCGACCGTGTAGCTGTGGGTGCTAGGCGCCTCCCCGATGAACTTCCAGTACTCGCCGTCCGCGCTCTTGTCTATGCCCCACGTGTACGTACGCGTGTACGTGGTGGTCGCCGTCTTGCTGACCTCCAGACCCGTGACGCCGTAGTAGTGGCTCGGGTCGCTGGCGCTCACCGTCTGGCCTGTCTTGGCGCACTTCGCCTTGACCGTGCCCACGTTCTTGTACTGCCCCGCGATCGCGGTGCCGCTGGCGGTGCAGGTCATGCTCGCACCCGGCGCCAGAAAATCAGTATGCGTGCACTGCACCGTTACGCCCTGATGATCGTCCGTTATCACGAGGTTCGTCAGGTCTACGTTGCCGGTGTTGGTGACCACATACTTCCACGTCACCGCCCCGCCCACCGCAATGTACGGCCCGGTTGGCTCGTCGGCATCCTCGTCGTTAGTGTACTTCTTGATGTCGATGCCGGGCGCCGGCGTAGCGTAGTTCATCACGCAGACCACAACCGAGCTGTAGTTGCTCGGGTCTGCGGCCGGAACCCGGATGGAGCTACCCGTGTAAAGTGATGGGTCCGCAGGGCACGAGGGCGCACCCACGTTGTCGAAGCTGCCCTCCGCCCAGCCAGTGAGGCTCCAGGGACTGGCCGGGACGTCCTCAGTAACATCGTGGAACTGATCGGCCAGGACCTTGATCGGAGCGCTGAACTGCCCAAAGCCCACCGCGCTCCAAGTCTTCTCCTGAGCTGTTCCGTCATCGATCTTGCCCGAGAAGGCACTAGTGTCTGCCACCGCTCCGCGAGGGTCGACCACCTTACCGACGATCACGGTGCGCTCGCAGCCGGGGGCCAGAAGACCGATGAGCTCGGTAGCCAGTCCTCCGAAGTCGGCCACGGAGAGCACGTCACCGGAAGGACCGGCCACATCCACTCCGGCGATCCCGCGGTTGACATTGGCCGCCCACTGGGGCGTCACCTTAGGGTCGCCGTTGCCGATCGCCACCGTCAGGGTGGACCAGCCGGCAGCGCGGGCCAACTCAGCCTGCTCTATAGCCGCCACGCCGCCGTTCACGTGCTGCAAACCGGCCGGGCCGCCGAGGACCACATTGGGGGCCCCGTCGGTGAGGACGATCATCACGTTGTTGGCGTTGTCCACCATCGGCGCAGGCGGGACCAGCCCTCCGGCCACGGCGGCGTTGATGCCGTTGGCGGTGGGCGTGTATCCCTTGGTGCGTTCCTCATCGATGAAAGAAGTCAGTTCGGCCGGGTTGGCGGTCCAGGCCGAGGTCGCCGTGCCGGTCCCGTTCGGGCTGATCCCGAACCAGGTGACCCGCCAGTTGGTGCCGGGCATCCCCGCTTCCACGTCGGCCATGAAGGTCTTGATGTTCTGCTTGTAGGTGCTGATGTTGTTGCCGATGCTGCCGCTGTGGTCCACCACCAGGTGGATATCGGCCGCGGTGCACTCTCCCTGGATGACCGGCCCGGCGGTGATCGGCTCGTACTCCAGCGTCAGACGCACCTGGTCGATCTCACCGCCGCGGCTGGCCAACAGGTTCAGGGCGATAGTCGGACTCGCCAACTGGGACTGAAGATCCTCTACCAGGAGACCACTGCTGTCATGGTCGGCGGTGATCGTGCCGGAGCTGAAACTGGAAGAGAAAGAGACGGTATCACTGACCGGAGCGCCGTCACTCGCACGCGCCACCCGTAGCACAAGGGAGCTAGAGCTGCTCGTGCTACGGGCCCGGATCTCTACTGTTGCGCGAAGCAGGACGTAGTTGCCCCCGCCGGCCAGCGGGTTGGGAAACAGCAACTGCATCTGCGCCGCGCTGAAGATGGGCTGATAGTTGGCGCCGCTATCCCCGAGCCCCGTGGGCGAGGTGGGAGTCACTGTGTCCGAGACCTCGGGAGCATCGCCGGCAGCAAACACGGTGATCGGTAGGCTCCCCAGAACCAGGGCGACGACCACCAGAACAGTGAGCAAAACGGGCCCGACGAACCTGTCACGTGAATTGGACATCGATACCTCCCAACCCATCGATCCGGCTTGGGCCGCGGGGCAACGCTGCACCAGCGCGCTCCGCTTCAAAGCCAATTATGGGACGGGAGTCCTGGCGTGATGCGGTTCGGTTGTAAGAAGTCGGTTAGAACGCCAGGGGCGAGTCCAGGTGGACTCGCCCCCGAGGCAGTGCTCTTCTGCTGATCTCAACCGAGGCCTAGCCCCGGACCAGCGTCATCGGCAAGTAGATGCGCTGGTTGCGGCTGCCTTGCCCGCCCAGTCCCACAGTCGCCGTCTTCGGCCCGTAGCTCTCTACCTCGGCTCCGCTGCCGTCTACCTCGACCAGCCAGTAGTACCACGCCCCGGCTGCCACTCCACTGTCCACCCACTGGTACGCGCCCTGCCCCTTCGCCACGATCTCGCCTACCAGCTCCGCCTCACCGAAGGTGCTGCTGCTCCCGCGGTATACCCGGAACCCGCTCACGTTGTTCTCGTGGGTGGTCTGCCACGTGTGCAGCACGCCACTCTGTCCCACGGTCACATCCCATTGGCTCACGTCTATCCCCGTCGGCGGCGACTCCAGGTCAGTGGTGTTGAGGACGGTCACTTCGGCGGTCTGCTCCGCCACCACCGTGGCGAAGTCGGCCCCGCCCGCGTAGACGATCTCCACCGTCCAGGTCAGGGTGTCGGCGATCGGGCTCTCGCTCACCACGTACGATCCGGGCACTAGTTGCGTCCAGGTATGGCTCTCGCCGTTCTTCAGCTGCACGCAGTCGGCCTGGGCGAAAGACGGACCAGTGACGCAGATCTCGAAGCTCCTGTTCGCATCAGGCGTGGCCCTGTTCCACTCCACCCTCTTGGTGACCTTGAGGGCGCCAAGCGTACCGAAGTAGTGGCTCGGATCCTCGTCGGTTACCTTCGTCTGCCCGTGCCAGCCGATCACCGTACCCAGGTTGGCGTACTGCCCGGCCTCAGCTATCCCGCTACCGGTGCAAGTCATGCTCTCGCCTACCGCCAGAGTGGTCTTCGGGCAGGTCACCGACACACCCTGGTCATCCGTCACCACGACGTCGCTTAGCGGAACGTTGCCGGTGTTGGTGACCACGTAGGTCCAGATCACCGGATCACCTACCGGGATGTAAGGTCCCGTCGGCGTGTCGGCATCCTCGCCGTTGGTCGCCTTCTCGATGTCGATGGCCGGTACCGGCCGTATGGAGCAGAGATACTCGGTGCTGGCGCTAGCGCTGTCGGACTGGCCGCTGCTGCCTGTTACCACAGCGGTGTTGTCCACAGTGGCGCCGTAGCTAAGGCTGGAGCCGTAGACAGCGGTGTCGGTGGAGCAGGTGTGGCTGCCCGGTCCGCTGTAGACCCAGGGGCCGCTGCCCGCGGTTAGCGACTCGCTCAGGCCAATCTGGTCGTCCGTCACCACAGCCGTGCCGTTGACAACCGTCTTGCTGAAGGTCACCGGCGCCGTGGCGGAGAAGGCGATCTGGTTGAGGGTGGCCGTAACCGTGTTCAGGGTAGCCGTCCGCCCACTCGGGGCAGCGCTGTAGGCGCACGTTTCGGTAGCGCCGGGGGCAACCGTCAGGGTGCCGCCGCAGGCCAGGGTTACCGGCGTCCTGTCGTCCAGGACATCAGTCAGAGCCACCGTCATGCTGCCAGGGGAACCGGCCGGGTTAGACACCGAGATGAGGCCGGTGATCGCGAAGTTCTGCTCCAGGGCGGTCTCGCTCACGGTTACCGTCCAGGTCCAGGGGAGCACATCGCCGGGGCCGCCCACCTGGTAGCCAGGGTTGACGGACTTCTCGATCTGCCAGGTGTGGACCTCGTCGTAGCTGCCCGCCGCCGTCTTGCTCACCACGGGCGCGTAGCAGGTCACTGTGACCGTCGCCGAGTCCTCTTGTCCCGTCTCCACGATAGTCGCGGTATTGTCGACGGTGTAGGAGTACACACCGTCGTCGTAAAGCGAGCTGTCCGTAGGGCAGACGAAGCTGCGGCTATACTCAAACGTGTGAGACCCGGAGGCCGAGCCTAGCGGTCCCTGGATGCTGTCGTTGACGTTGACCGTCTGGGAGCCGCGCACCGAAGTAGGCTCGCCGAAGGCGTAAGCTGCCGAAGCCACGGTCCCCTGCACCTCGGGATGGAGGCTGGTGATCGTAGCGACGTTGGTGCCGTCCACCTTGCCGTTCAGCGCGACGTTGTAGTCACAGGTGGTGCCGGCGCCGGGGGCGAGGCTGTAGGTCGGGCAGCTCACTGACGCCGGCGTTCCGTCCACCGAGTCGGTTACGCTGAAGTCCACCGTGTACGGGGAGGGGTTGGTGACGGTGATGGAACCCAAGACCGCGAAGCCGGAGTCATCGTACGACTGTACTAGGGCTACATCGTAGTCCGAGCTGAAGCTGTCACCGGCAAACCCGACGTGGGAGGCCGGATCCACCGACTTATCGATGGTCCAGCTGTAGGTACGAGTGTACTCAGGCACCGCCGTCTTGACGGCTTCGAGGCTGTAGGTCGGGATGACGCAGAAGTCCAGATGGCTGACGTCCTGGTACGTGCTTGAGCCATCCTTCGCGTTAGCGTGGAGTCCGGTGTCGAAAGTTACCGCGCCTGTGTTGGTCGCGCCCGCCACCGGCGGCTCGTACTGGTAGAGCAGGTACATGCTGCCCGCTCCGCCCTTCACGAACAGGCTCTTCATGGTGGCGCCGCTGATTACGAAGTCCAACGAGTTGTTGGCGTGAATGGTGAGATCGACAGTCACCTGTCGCCCATCCACCGTGTAGGTACGGCTGGCGGCGCCCTCACCGATGCCTTCGGTTATGCTCTGGAACTGGTCCTTGATGAGGTGGCTGCCCTCGGGGCAAGCGCGGTCACCCGGGAAAGACATCTCCACCGGCGTGACGTTCCAGGTCGTGGTCGGATCCCAAGGGCTCAGAGCGAAGACAGCGACCGGCCCGAGAACCGAGCCGAGTATTATGGTCAGAACCGCTATCGCGGACAATGCTAGGGGTCGAGTGCCGTTCCTCATGCCAGAACCTCCAGAGAGACTTCTCGAAAGAGAGTCGGTAGTCATTGCTGCGGGTTCCGACGCACCGTCGCGCCATCAATCCCACCCACGTGTTGGAGTATGACGGCACAGTGTATGAATTGGGTGGGCAATTCATTAGAATATGGTCAGAGCGAAAACCCGTTGCCGCTGCAGGGGGCGCATGCTATACTCCCGCCGCCTTGGCCCGAGAGTCCGTCCTAGCGACGCAACGGAGAGCGCTGCATGCCCCTGAGCCCCGAACAGGTCCGCCACATCGGCCATCTTGCCCGTTTGACCCTCACTGCAGAGGAGGTGGCCACCTACGCCGAGCAGATGTCGGAGATTCTTGACCACGCCCACATGCTGAGCCGCCTCGATACCGACGCCATCCCGCCGACAGCGAGCGTCATCCCACAGCGGGGCGTCATGCGCGAGGACGTGGTCGAGCCCAGCCTGTCGCGCGAACAGGCCTTGGCCAACGCACCGCATGCCTCCGACGGATACTTCGTGGTGGACGCGATCCTGGAGGGTGAGTGAGTCTGCACCTGCTTTCCGTTACCGAACTGGCCGCCGGGCTACGGCGGGGGGACTTCAGCGCCGTTGAGGTGGCCCGGGCCTTCTTGGAGCGGATCGGGCGGCTGGATGGGGACCTCCACGCTTATCTCAGCACCGATCCCGAGTACACCCTGGCCCAGGCCGCCGAGGCCGATCGCAGGCTGGCGGCGGGCGAACCCGGTTCGCTGCTCGGAGTGCCTCTGGCCCTCAAGGATGTCATCTCGGCCGAGCACTTCCCCACCACCTGCGGCTCGCGCATGCTCGCCGACTACCATGCTCCCATGCAGGCCACAGTGGTGGAGCGTCTCCGCGAGGCAGGCGCCGTCGTGTTGGGCAAGACCAACACCGACGAGTTCGCCATGGGCTCGTCCACCGAGAACTCGGCCTTCGGGCCCACCCGTAACCCATGGGACATGACCCGCGTCCCCGGCGGATCCAGCGGCGGGAGCGCTGCCGCGGTGGCCTCGCGCTGCGCCCCGGGCGCCCTAGGCACAGACACCGGCGGCAGCGTCCGACAGCCGGCCTCTTTCTGTGGCGTGCCGGGAATGAAGCCTACCTACGGCCGCATCTCCCGCTATGGCGTGGCGGCCTTCGCCTCCTCGCTCGACCAAGTAGGCGTCTTCGGTCGCACCGCGCGCGACTGCGCCACGGTGCTGGCAAGCATCTGCGGCCACGATCGACGCGACTCCACCTCTAGCGATGAGGCCGTGCCCGACCTCGCGGCGCTGCTCACGGGCGACATCGGGGGGCTCCGCATCGGCGTTCCTCGGGAGTACTTCGTTCCCGGCATCGAACCGGGAGTGGCGTCGGCGGTCCGCGCTGCGGTGTGGCGACTTGATGAACTGGGCGCGCGGGCGGGGGAGGCAACTCTCCCCCACGCCGAATACGCGCTGCCCGCCTACTACATCATTGCCGAGGCGGAAGCCTCCGCTAACCTGGCCCGTTACGACGGCATCCGCTACGGCTACCGCGAGGAAGCGGTCCGCTCTGCCGGCAGCGAACTGAGCCCTATGTGGGAAGCCTACTGCCGCACCCGCGGGCACGGCTTCGGCGCCGAGGTGAAGCGGCGGATCATGCTGGGCGCCTACGTGCTGTCCGCCGGCTACTACGACGCCTACTACCTGAAGGCCCAGAAGGTCCGTACCCTCATCCGCCAGGACTTCGATCGCGCCTTCGAGCAGTTCGACGTCCTCGTCTGCCCCACAGCGCCCGCCACCGCCTTCCGCCTGGGGGAGAAGGCCGAGGACCCGCTGCAGATGTACCTGGCCGACGTCCTCACCATCGCCCCGTCGCTCGCCGGCTTGCCCGCGATGTCGACTCCTTGTGGTTTCTCCGGCGGCTTGCCGGTAGGGCTGCAGATCATCGGCCGGCCCTATGACGAGGCCACCGTTCTCCGCGTCGCCGACGCCCTGGAGCGTTGCGGCGATTGGCACCTGCGCTCGCCCCTTCCGTAGGGCAGCGCCGTTCGGCCGGCAGGTCTCAACCGGTCCCGGCCCTCGATGAGCAACTAGTTAGTCTCACAGTCGGGAGGCTACAGATGCACGTTGTCATTCCGGTGGCAGGCTTCGGCACCCGTCTCCGACCGCACACCTACACCAAGCCCAAGCCTCTGGTGAACGTGGCCGGCAAGCCTGTCCTTGGGCACATACTCGACCGGCTGTCCGGGCTGGACATCGACAAGGTGATCTTCGTCGTCGGCTACCTGGGGGACCAGATCCGCGACTACGTCGAGTCGAACTACAACCTGCCCACTCGTTACGTAGAGCAGAAGGAGCTGTTGGGGCAGGCGCACGCGATCGGGCTCACCCGGCCGCACGTGGAGGGGCCGGTCCTCATCGCCTTCGTGGACACCATCTTCGAGAGCAACCTGCGCGAACTCGAGCAAACCCGCTCCGACGGCGTCATCTACGTGAAGGAAGTGGACGACCCCCGGCGCTTCGGGGTCGTGACCGTCTCCGGTGGCCACATCCGCCGCTTCGTGGAGAAGCCTAGTCAGCCCGTGTCGAACCTGGCGGTGATCGGTCTCTACTACATCAAGCCCTACCACCTGCTCTTCGACTCTATCAGCGAGCTGCAGCGGCGCAACCTCCGCACCCAGGGCGAGTTCTTCCTCGCCGACGCCCTTCAGCTCATGGTCGACCGCGGCACCCACTTTGAGCCGCGGCCAGTGGACGTCTGGAAGGACTGCGGCACGGCCGAGGCCCTGCTGGACACCAACCGCTACCTGCTGGAGAACGACGCCCACAACGATGTTCGCCCTGCCGGCTGCATCGTGCGGCCGCCCGCATTCATCTCGCCGCAGGCCACCGTTGAAGACAGCGTCGTGGGTCCCTTTGTCTACATCGGACCCGGGTGCCGGGTGAAGAACGCCGTCGTCGGCCCCTATGTCAGCATGGCCGCCGGCGCCAGCGTGGAGCGCACCATCTTGCAGGACAGCATCGTCAACGAGGAGGCGCACATAGACTCCGCCATCCTCACCGAGAGCCTGGTGGGGCAGCATGCCGTCGTCCGCGGCGGCTTTGAGCGCTTCAATGTCGGCGATTCCTCCCAGATCGAGTCTCGCGGCCGGAACTAGGCCCATCGGAGCGGATTGGGCCGTTGTCGAGGTGCGCTGCCGCTCCGAGGTCGCCTACGCCCAGGAGCCACGATCCATCCTATGGCCGGGGGCCGCGCCGGCGCCGGTGACCGAAGTCCGGGCCGCCTGGCGCACTCCCTCCGGCCCCGGATTCCGGGTCGTGGCGAATGGCCGGCCGGTGGAGCTCCGCTACCTGGAGGCCGAGGACCGGTGGCAGGCACGGGTGGCGCCGCACTGAGGATGCAGGGTCTCTCGATTGTCGGTGAACACACCGCCGCGCGGGCGCCTGGAGAGGTCGGCCACGGGCTTGACGGGCGACGATACCCATTCTATCCGCCTGCGGCCGAGAACCTAACCCCCCGGCCCCCCTTCCTAGGGAAACAACTGTGTCGCTATTTGCCCGCGGCGTGCGAGTACACAGGTGACCAGGGCTGGCCGCTATCGGCGATGGCGTTGAGTATCACCAGCAGCTTCCTCATGCAGGCGGTCATGGCGACCTTGTACGGCTTACCCTCTGCCTCTAGACGCTTGAAGAACTCGCCAATCACCGGGTTGTGCCGCGTGGCGGTCACTGTTGCCATGTACAGCATGGCGCGCAGCCCCGCCGCTTGCCGCTGTCTCGGTTGAACGGCGCCACTCCCACTAGGGCGGCTATCTTCTTGCGGTTCAGCCAGCCCAGCTCCGGCAGGTCCGCCATTAGACTGGCAGCTAGGATCGGCCCCACCCCGGGCACGCTCCGGTACAGCTTCTCCTGCGCCCGCCATACCGGACTGGCGCGTAGTGCCCAGCGCATCTGCCCGTCTATCTCCTTCAGCTCGCCCTTGAGCCACTGTATATGCGCTTCGACCCCCGGTCGCACCACCAGCCCACACAACCGTAGCCGATTCCACTCCCCCGTCAGCATCTCCTGCAGCTGCCGCCGCCGCACCACGATCTGCTTCAGCTCCCTGCTCTGCTCATCACTGAGCCTTCTGACCTCAGGACGCATCGTGGCCGCAAAGTGGGCCAACACCAACGCGTCAATAGCGTCGCTCTTGGCCAGCTTCCCTGCCGCCTTGGCGAAGTCCCGCACTTGCCGCGGGTTCACCACCACCGGCAACTTGGCCAGACTGAGCGCCATCGTTACCTCCGCTTCATACCCACCGGTGGCCTCCAGCACAATCAGGATCACCCCTTTGCCCGACAGCCACCCCACCAACTCCTCGATACCAGCCTCGTCGTTGCTCACTGTCTGCACCGTCTCTTCGCCATGCCACGCCACGTCCAGCTTCTGCGAAGACACATCGATGCCGACGAATTCTCCCTCTTGCGCCATATTACCCCCAGCGATCGTCCCAACCTTGCCGATTCGGGCTCTGCCGCCCAGGCAACTGTCCGGGATCATCGCTGATATGGGCGCAGCGACCCTTGCTTCCCTACGGCCTCGACGGATCTGAGGGGCACGACGGCCTGCTACGCCCGCTCAGCCATTACCATTCTGCCCCCGGTGCGACATACAAGGGGGGTGCCGGAAGCGCGCCCTCCTGGCGGCAAGGGGCTCTCCGTCTCCCCCGTTCCGCGTAGGGAAGGGGAGCGGTGGTTTCGCTCTTTGAAACCACGAGCGGGGGCTAGGTCCACCCCGTACTTCGCCGGCAACGCGCGCTCACACAGCTGCCGCAGGTGCTCGTCCACCGTCATGCCCGGGGGCAGCGGGTACTCCGGCACCGCCAAGGCGGAGAAGTCCAGACTGACGTGACAGCGCCGGGCTATGTCGACAGTGTTCTCCACCGCTTCAGGGAGATCGGCGAAGAGCGCCTGCATCTCCGCCGGTGAGCGCAGGAACGCCTCGGAGTTCGGTCGCAGGAGGCAGGCTGCCTCCGCAAGGGTGACGTTGTGGCGAATGCAGACCAGCACGTCCTGGAGGCGGGACTCCTCGCGGGCGGCGTAGTGGACGTTGCCGGTGGCCACCAGCGGCAGGTCGAGCCGCCGGGCGAGGTGCACGAGGGAGCGCACCAGATAGTCATCCTCGCGGCGCTGTTGGCGCTGGAGTTCCACGTAGAGATCGCCGGCGGCGAACCAGGACCGCAGTTCCGCCAGGACGCGCGCCGCACCGACCATGTCGCCGCCGAGGACGAGACGAGAGGCGGGCCCACGGAGACACCCGCTCAGGCAGATCAGGCCGCCGGCGTGGTCGGCGAGCAGTCGCGGCTCCAGCCGGGAGACCTCCTTGGGCCGGCGCCGGCGGGCGTACGATATCAGCCGCATAGATTCGCGTAGCCCTGATCATCGCGGGCGAGCAGAGTGAGGTGGCTCCCGTCGGTGAGGGTCATCTCCGCGCCTACCAGTGAGCGCAGCCCAGCCTTCTGGGCTTCCTTGTGGAAGCCGATCGCTCCGTAGAGGCCGTCATGGTCGGTGAGGGCTACCGTACCCAGGCCCAATTTGAGGGCGCGCCGAATCAGCGCCTCCGGCGTTGAGGCGCCGTCCAGGAAGGAGAAGTGGGAGTGACAGTGCAGCTCGGCATAATCGATCATGGAAGGGTCGTTTCTTATCGCCGGCGCTGATTCGCCGCAAGAGTGAGTGTTGGAGTAGAATACTGATCGTCAGAGTCCACCGTGCTCCGCGGTGGGTAGCCAAAGATAAGCTACACATGATCTGCCGGCATCCCCCTGCCAGGGTACCACCAGGTGGGGGCTCGGCGGTAGTTGGGCAGTGTAGCCGATTGTCCCGACCGGCATTGGGCCGATCGTGGCGATGTCTCGGAGCAGATGCTGGGAGAAGGCAATGCGTCTTTCGACTAAGGCCCGGTACGCCGTGCGCGCCATGATCGACCTGGCGCAGCATAGCGGAGAGGGCGCCGTGACTCGTGACGAGATCGCTGAACGTCAGGCCATCTCGCCCCTCTACCTCTCGCACATCTTGCTGCAGCTAGGCAAGGCCGAACTGGTGGTGAGCACCAAGGGCCCCGGCGGCGGTTACCAGCTCGCGCGTGTCCCTGCCGACATAAGGGTGGGCGACATCGTGCGGGCGGTGGGCGAGCCGCTGGACCTGATAGCGTGCGCTGCCGGCGGCCGCAGCGCCTGCACGCGCTCCGAGGAGTGTGCCGCCCAGGCCCTCTGGCGCCGCCTGTCGGGCGTGATCGAGGACACGCTGGACTCGGTCGCACTGCAGGAGCTCACGGACGAGGCGAGCCTGCCGGCCGGTTCGGCATCTCGGTTGGCGAGCTGACCCTCACCGCCGGGCGCCCACTGGCCGGCGATCAGCCGCGACCGCTGGGACCGTCTGTCCGCCGCCGCAAGGGGTAGAACAAGAACCGGCCCTGTTCGTAGACGACATTCTCGGTGATCACTCCCGGCACGCCGGCGGACAGGCGGAACCCCCAGCCGTAAGGCTCTGGCGCCGCGCCGGTGCCGCAGTTTCATGGGCTGCATCAGTTTCCTGATGCGCGCACGGCGCCGAAACACCGGCTCAGGCCCGAGCACTCGCTCGCCCATGAGCCGATGGCCCTTCCAGAGACCGTCGGCGAGTTGGCGATAGTTAAGTGTCCGCGCGGTGTAGCAGCAGGAATCGTTGCAGGCCGGAGAGCGGTGCGGGGCAACTACGTCCTTCGGCAGCATGCAGAAGTCGGTCTAGAGAGGCCGTTTGCCCTTGATAATCGGGCAAAATGGCATCATACTCTACCTGTCGCGCGTGTCCGCCATCCATGGTGGAGCGCCGGCGGCGGGGCCGGCGGGCAAGCCCGCGCTCTGGGCGTATTCGACGGGTCCCGTTGTGCTTAGCTGGAACAGGCAGTAACCGGGTATGCTGGGATGTCCCAGTATGCCTACACAAGCCATCGAGGAGGCATGCCGTGTCTGAATGGACTGTGGGTCGAGCCGTCAGCGAGATCCGTCCGGGGTCGGCGTTCAAGTTCGGGGCTGCATTTGCCGCCGGCTGGGTGATAGTCAGCACCATACTCACACCCATCCTGCTGGCACTCATCGTCCTAATCGTGTTGGTGCTGACCGGGGTCTGGCCCTAAGGCGCAGCTGCTTCCGGATGCTGCTGCCTTCGGGCCTCGGCCCGGAGGACGTTCAGGCGGGAGAACTCTCTGAAGGTGAAGCTTAGAGCCTGTCTGCTTGTTTTGGCTGCCTGCTTTCTGTCAGCCTGCGCGACGACACCTGCTGGGGCGCCGGCCGGCCCGGCGCCTTCCCCTATCGTTATCGTGGTCACGGCGACTCCGACCTCCACGCCGGAGACGCTCTCGTACGTGGTGGTACAGGGCGACATCCTGGGACGGATCGCTCGCGCCTACGGTGTGACGGTGGCTGAGTTGGCCGCCCTAAACAACCTTGAGGACCCCAACCGGCTATCGGTGGGCCAGGTGCTGTTGATCCCGTCGGCCACTCCCGTACCGACAACCACCATCGCGGCGAGCGACACGCCTACGGCGTCCACGAGCACCGATACGCCCGCGCCCACCACCGTCGTCCCCAGTGAGACGCCTACTCCGGCTGGACCTCCGGCGACGCCCTCACCCGACCCGACGGCTACGCCGACTGCGACCATCGCGCCCAAGCCCACAGAGTCAGCGACGGCTGCGCGACGGGCATCGAGCGCGACGGCGACGGCCTCCCTGGCGATGACCAAGGCTCCCACTTTCGCTCCTACAGCCACCTTCTTGCCGACGGCGGCCAAGACCGCCACAGCTACCGCGTCGGCAACGGCCACTCCGGAGCCAATTCCGACGCCGTCCGGCACGGTCGCCGCTGAAGGAGCCGGGATCAACCTGACGCCCGCCGATGAGGTCTTGGCGACGGCGATGCAGGCCGCCATGGCTGAGTACGGTGTGCAGCGGGTTGTGATTGCTGATGCTCGAGAACGGGGTGGGGCGCGGGTGGCCATTGGCACGCTCATCCTCACCAAGGAACAGGAGAATAGCGGCGAGGAGCTGAGCCTGCCGTTGGGAGCGATGCTCGCGACCGGCTATCGGGTTGCGGTCTTGGCCGGTGCTGCCGAGGACCTGGACAGCATCGCGCTGGTGATCGCCTCCTCCGAGGGGAACGCGGTCGCTCTCGTGGGCGCCAGGACGGTGGATATCGCCGCTTTCGTCCAGGGGGCGCTGGACGAGGCGGACTTCGTCCGCAGGTGGGTGGTGCGCGACTTCTAGAGCGCTTCGGAAGCGCGCATCGGGATCGGCTGGCCCCTAGTTAAGGTGCCGCCGCGGCCGGGTGGGGCGATGGGCCCCGCTCGGTCGTTTCTTTGTCACAGAGGAGGAATCGATGAGCGCGAAGTTGAAGGCCGGGGTCATTGGTTTGGGCATTCTGGGCAGCAGGCACGTCCAGGCGCTGGTGGAGAGCCCTGACGTGAAAGTGGTGGCCGTGGCCGACCTCAGGCAGCCGGTGGCGGACGCGGTGGCCAAGCAGGCGGTGGCGGAGGCCTACTACGACTACCGGACCATGCTGGTGGACCACCATCTGGACCTGGTAGTGGTGGCGACGCCGGATCCGCTGCATCGCGAGCCGGCCATGGCAGCGCTGGAGGCAGGGGTCCAGAACCTGATCATGGAGAAGCCGCTGGCCACCACGCTGGAGGACGCGACGGCGATCCGCGACAAGGTGGAGGAGAAGGGGGCGAAGCTGTTCATCAACTTCTCCAACCGCGCCGCCCAGAACGACGTGGCCACTCGCTACGTGGTGCAACACGGCCTCTTGGGCAAGGTCGTGTACGGCGACGTCCGCCTGGATGACAACATCAGCGTCCCCACCACCATGTGGGGCGGCCGCACGCAGGAGTGGGCCGGGGGTTCGTCTACGGCTCAGTTTCTGCTCAGCCATGTGGTGGACATCCTGCGCTGGTACATGGCACCCGCTGAGGTCACCGACGTGTTCGCCATGTCGCAGCGGGAGGTGCTCAAGTACACGCCCGACCTGTATGACGCCTACCTAACCTGGGACAATGGAGCGAAAGTGCGGGTGAAGGCGGAGTGGATCCGCCATATGGACGAACTGGTTGAGTTCTACATCAGCCTGTCCGGATCAGAAGGCACCATCGTCTACAACAAGCGGGCCGGTTTCGGGGCTACGCCGGGCTGGCGGGCCAACCTGCGTAAGGACCTGGCCCCCGAGGCGGTCCTCGGTCACCAGAGGCGACTGCTGGAACTGGGCGCCAACGTGGGGACACTGCTGCACCGGCCGAGGCCGAGTGCGGGCGTTCTGGCGGCGGGCGGCGGCGAGTTGGTCCCCGCTTTCGAGCATCGCGGCGATGTGACCGTGTCGCCCACGGTGCTGGTGCCGCACTTCATCAACGCCATCCTCCAGGATACCCTGACGCCGACCGGCGCCGAGCACCTGGGTGAGCTGCCCAATGTGGTGGACGGTTGGCGGCAGTCGCAGGTTGTGGCAGCGATCGTGAAGTCGGCGGAGAAGGGAGAGCCGGTCAGCCTGTAGAGGGAAGAGGGCGCATCGGACGGTGCGTGCCCGGCGGGATCTCGACCAGATGGGGCGCGGCCCAGCGCACTAGGGGCCGCGCCCGCATAGCTTTTGCCTCCGCTGCAGCTGGCCTGGTATTCAGGTCTAGAACCCGCCTGGGCAGCGGCCGCGAAACGGTACCGGACCTAGTCTGGCTGTTCCTCAACCTCGGTGCCGGCGCCTTCGGCGGGCGGTTGTGGGGCCGCCGCACCTAGACGACCCGCTCAACCACCGCCTTCGTCTCGTCCCACTCCCCGGACGGCACCGCCACACGGTAGAACTCCATCGTCCCAGGCTTCTGCGCCAGAGTCACCGTCTGCCCATCCTCGCCGTACTCGAAGCCCTTCCACACCAACCCTTTCGCCATCGCCACCTTGTCCATGAACGCCACCCGCTCCAGCTGCTTCAGTGCGTTCCGGCGCTGCTCTTCCGTCATGCCCTCCTCCGGCTCATCCTTCAGCCCCAGCATCACTGCCGGGTCTACCCAGTCGTTCATCGCCGCGACATTCTGCCCGTACACCCGCATCCCAAAGTGCAGGTGCGGCCCCGTGCTGTTGCCCGTGTTCCCCGACAGCCCCAGCACATGGCCCGCCGCCACATCCTGCTGCGGCGACACGTCTATCCGGCTCATGTGGGCGTAGATCGTCTGACCCCACCCGTGATTCACGATCACGTTCCACCCATACCCGGTGCTCATCTTCTGCACCCGCGTCACCCGGCCCATACTGACCGAGCGCAGCGGCGTCCCCGTCGCCAAACTGAAGTCGATCCCGTTGTGGCCGGCCACCCCGAACTGCGAGTAATACTCCGGGTTCTCGCCGTACCACTGCGTCACCCGCGGCGTCCCATCGAAGGGCAGCCGCACCCGCGCCGGCACTGGTACCGGATCAGCCATCTCCCACTCCTGCCGGAACATCCCGTCCCGAGCCAGCCGCCGGATGTCGAACGTCTCCCACTCCCGCCCCTCATAGTCCATCAAAAAAATCGCCGTTCCCCGCACCCGCGGGTCGAGCATCGCGTGATACTGCCGCAGCTGGTGGTAGTAGGCTTGCGGCTCCAGCGCCCCGGCCCACCCCTGGTGCGGCTTACCCTCCACGGCTAGGTCGATGCCGCACTCAGAGATGAGCATCGGCACGTTGTACGGGCAGAGCTTGTGCTTGCCCACCAACCACGGTAGAGCCCCGAGGTCGGTTGGCCCCCGAGAGCCCCAATACTCGTGCAGCCCCAGGTAGTCCCCGGAGTACATGGCCGTCACCGCCGGCGCGAACTCCGGCCACCAATCGTCCCCGTCGATCGTCGCCCACGGCCAGGACACGCTGAAGTTGAAGACACACAAACTGAGCCCGTAGCCATGCGCCGCCTCCAGCACCCGCGCCGTGTACTCCGTCAGCCGCGCCCGGTAGTCGCGCCCATAGTGGATGGGCGGCTCGTTATACGTCATCCACAGGTCGCCGTAGCCCCGATCCCGCCACCGCGCCCACTGCGCCGAGTGGTCGCGCACCAGCGTCGGGATGTTGCCCAGTTGGTGCTTCGTGCTGCTGTCGCCGATCTCGCCGTCCACTAGCAGGAAGATAGTGCCGGGCGAGAGCGCCCGCCAGTCCGCCAGTTGCGGCGCGGACGTGACGCTGGCCCATACTTTCACGAGGCTCGGCTGCGTCTCCCGGATGAGGTCGCGGCACAAGGTCGGCTCGTGTACGGGGAACACGAAAAAGCCGGGACGGATCACTGTGGCCTCCTATTGCTTTAGCCAGCTGACTGCCCGCAGTGGACGGAGGTGGCCGCCTTCGTGGTACACTATCGTCCACTTTGACTTGGAGGGAGGCATCGCATGGGTCCCTGGCACGGCGAGCGGACGCAGGAGGGGCAGATGCGCCCCCGGGAGGGCAAGGCGGTCGCGCTACTGCGTCGATTGGCGAGAGCTGCCCTGGCGCTGGGGCTGGTACTGGTACTGGGATGGATCCTGAGCCAGCGCTCCCTCCCGGCGATCCAGCGACATCTTCCCGGCCTGCTGGGCGAAGGCGGCAAGTTCGACGCTGTGCAGGACTACATGGGAGCCCAAGCGCTGATCGGCGGTGGCGATGCCTATCCGGGAGCGAAGGTACAGGCCGAGACCATGGGATGGAGGTACCTGCCGATAACCTACGCCGGGCGTTCCACCCACCCGCCAACGGCATTCATCTTCTTCCTGGGCCTGGCCGGTCTAACCTACGAACGGGCGCTGAGTGTGTGGATGTGGACCATGGTGGCCACTATGGTGGCTGCCGCCCGGCTGATGGCCGGCCGCCGGTACTGGCTCCTGCTCTCGGCGGCTCTGCTGCTCTGGCCGCCGGGCGTCTGGTCATTGGGGCAACTCACGCCTATCTGGCTGCTGGGCGTCGCTGCCGCTTGGCGCTGGCGTCGCCACCGGTGGGCGGCGGGCATCGCTCTTGGCCTAGCCGCGCTGCCGAAGTACCTCGCCGCTATCTCCTTGGCTCCGTTCCTGCTGCGCCGCCGCTATCGCGTCGTGATCGCCTTTGCCGGGCTCTGGCTGCTGGCCCTGCTGACACTGGTGGCGCTGCGGCCCACCATCTGGCAAGAGTACTGGGTGGTGAACCGCGTCGAATCGCCGGCAACCATCGGCCGGCTCGACAACGGAGCGCTATTGGTCGTGGCCGGGCGGGCCAGTCCTGTCGCACTGGTGGCGGCGGTGTCACTGCTCCTAGCTGTGGTAGCCAGTGGGCTCCTGAGCGAGGATGAGACCCAGATCTGGCTGACCTCCATATGGCTCAGCGTTGCGGCATTGCCCCTGGCGTGGAACTACTCCTTGCTGCCTCTGGCGCCGGTCCTGCTTGCGGGGCTGCGTGATCGTTACGCCCGCTTCCCGGCGGCCCTGGCCGTGGTCGCTGGAGCGGTCCCCCACCTCCCGGCCGGTCGACCACCTGCCGTGGCCCTCTCCATCGTCCTGACAGGGCTTGCGCTATGTGTCATGTGGGCCAGTCGGCGCCGGAGGGCGCCACGCTCCTTGGCTGCCTGAGCGATACCGCTCTCCGGCTTCCCGCATCAGCCGGTTACCAGTAGCACAACTGTTCTATACCATTCTAGCACAGCTATCGGGGGCCGGCGCGTGGCCGCCAAATCTGACTTCTACCTCGTGTTTCTCCGAGGGTGGTCGCAGTCCGGGAAGGGCGACAGCCCGGCGGTTCGGGGCAACGGTGCCGGACGCGCCCGAGTATGAAGGCATGGCGTACAGTAACGGAGTCGGCGCCGGGCGGGAAGGAGGCCCGCGCCGAGGCGGCCCAACGGCTGGGTCGCATCTGTCCGCCGCCCTGCCACCACCGCTTCCTTCGCTGCCGGCACGTCGGCCTGGCCAGCATCGGCGCTCAGCGCTGGCGCGGTGGGATGCCTGTGTGGCCCCCACGCCGCCGGGGTACTGGGGGGCTCGACGATGAGGCCACCCAGGCTCCTAGGCTCCGGCAGGCGGGTAACTCCCCCGAGTGGCACACTTGGCACAAGTCCATTGCCGCTGCTCTTGGTCCTCCGGATGCCCGGAAGTGAGCCGTGGCGGCTGGGCTTCTCCTCCAGCCGCCTTGGGGCCAGCGTCGCTTCCACCGGCTGGAGGAGCGGACGCGGTAGGGAGGGCTGTCGGTGGCGAGTGTGCCGGGGATCAGAAAGGGCCGTCTCCCGGAGGAGACGGCCCTGGTAATGCGAGGGGCGGCTTTCGCCGCTGCCGGCCCTAGTTGGCGACGGTGACGGCCACGGGCTCGGAGGCGACGTAGTTACCGGTGTTGTCGACCACGACGGCGCGGAGCCAGTAGGCGCCGTTACCGACGGTGGTGGTGTCCCAGGAGGCGAGAACGCCCTCGGCGACCTGAGTCGTGTGCTTGTACTTGGCAACTACGCTGACCCAAGCGGCGCCGTCTACTGAGTACTCCACCTTGTAGTAGCTGAAGGTGTTGGACTGAGCGGTACCCTCGATGTCGGCCTCGCCGGTTAGCACAGCATCGGCGGCGGGAGCGGAGATGCCGACCATGCCGCGGTCGCTGCTCGTGACCCAGGCGGGAGCGGCTTCCTCAACGGCAGCCTCTTCCTCAGCCACGGCCGCGGGCTCTTCGACGACGGCCTCTTCCTCGGCTACTACCTCTTCTGCTACCTCTTCCTCGGCCGCTTCGTTGGCGACGGTGACGGCCACGGGCTCGGAGGCGACGTAGTTGCCGGTATTGTCGACCACGACGGCACGGAGCCAGTAGACGCCGTTATCGACGGTGGTGGTGTCCCAGGAGGCGAGGACGCCCTCACCGACCTGGGTCGTGTGCTTGTACTTGGCAACTACGCTGACCCAAGCGGCGCTGTCTACTGAGTACTCGACCTTGTAGTAGTTGAACGCGTTGGACTGAGCGGTGCCCTCGATGTCGACGACGCCGGAGACGGTGGCATCGGCGGCGGGAGCGGAGATGCCGACCATGCCGCGGTCGCTGCTCGTGACCCAGGCGGGAGCGGCTTCCTCAACGGCAGCCTCTTCTTCAGCCGCAGCCGCGGGCTCTTCGACGACGGCCTCTTCCTCGGCTACTACCTCTTCTGCTACCTCTTCCTCGGCCGCTTCGTTGGCGACGGTGACGGCCACGGGCTCGGAGGCGACGTAGTTGCCGGTGTTGTCGACCACGACGGCGCGGAGCCAGTAGGCGCCGTTATCGACGGTGGTGGTGTCCCAGGAGGCGAGAACGCCCTCGGCGACCTGCATTTGGATCTTGTAGTTGTCGACCACGCTGACCCAAGCGGCGCCGTCTACTGAGTACTCGACCTTGTAGTAGCTGAAGGTGTTGGACTGAGCGGTGCCCTCGATGTCGACCACGCCGGAGAGGGCGGCGTCGGCGGCGGGCGCGGAGATGCCGACCATGCCGCGATCGCTGGTAGTGAGCCAGTCCGAGCCACCGTCCTGGGCCAAGACAGGCACGCTGAGCGCGATCAACGCTAAGACGACCAGAGCCAGTACAACCGGTCTACTGCTAAGCTTGTGGATCATTGTTCGGAGACCTCCTCGCTTGCGATGTGATGCGCGTCTCAGACGGCCGGGATAGGGCGGCTACCGCCCTTGACGGACCACGGAGTGCAGCTCACTCCTGGTTACGACCGGGCCGCTCTTCGCCATTGTGACAGAAGGCAGCCACTATGCCTAATCCTATTCGTGGCGCGGGAGTTGTCAAGTCCTCGAGCGAGTCCGGCAGGGCGATTGTGCCTAGATGGCTATCGGTCACGCTCAGCCTGTTCGCACGCCTGTCTTGATCGCGTAAGGGTGCCGCGCTGGGATTCTGCGCCGGTCCTGCCTTTTGACAACCGGTAGATTCTTCGGCCCCCGCGACTGTCCCAGTCGCGCAACGGGCCTCAGAATGACGCGGTCCGGCCAAGGGGCCGATCGTGAGATGCGTCATGGGCCCGTGCGGCCGCCCTGCCGGTCAAGGTCAATCGCCCCGTGGTGTATTGCTCCCCATGTGCCACGATGGTATCATCGCGTTTCGATTGCAGTGGATGGCTGTTGCCGCGATGGCCGGGCAACTGCTGGGGTTAGTGGTTCCCCGGGGTAGTGGTCCACGAGTGTTAGGTGTCCACCAGGGGTAGGGGCGTACGAACGCCACCGGCGCGGCCCGGCCCGAGGAAGGATGGAGGTCTCTATGGCTTCAGAGGCGGATCAGTTAGCGGGACATGAGCGGCTTGAGGCTGAGCGCCGGGACCTGCTGGACGAGATCGAGCGACTGCGCACGCTACTGAAGACGGAGACGGATGCGGCAACCCAAGAGGGCGATCCCGACGTCTGGGAGCGCGAGCGGACCTTGGCCTTTCTCGATGTGGCGGAGTCGCGTCTTGAGGCGGTTGAGCAGGCTCTCCGCCTCGTGGAGAAGGGCCGCTACGGCACCTGCCAACGCTGCGGCGAGACCATCGAGAAAGAGCGGCTGGAGGCGCTGCCCGACACGGCCCTCTGTCTCAAGTGCCAGCGCGAAATGGAGCGCTTGAGCAGCAGGGCCAGGCGTTAGCCTGCCGGGCGCGATGAGAGCGCTCATGTCGGCTCAGCGCGGCGATTGGGCACAGCCGCGGCCTGCTTCCCGCGCGGTGCTTTCAGCAGCGCACCTACCGTAGATGCCAGGCTCCGACGTTCCTTCGGCGCGCCCTCCCTATCTGAGAGCAACGCGTGTCGCCGCCCGCGTGATGGCGGCCATACCGCGCTCCCCCAACTTCTGGGGCGCGCTCCTGGTCGTAGGGGCGGCGGCCTTCGCGGCCTCCTCGCTGTGGTGGGTCTCCGGCTCGGCTAGCAGCGCCGTTGGTGGGGCAGAACTGCTGGCGGCGGCGCGGCTCAGATGGTCCTGGGAGCAGGGCGTCCACCGTCCCTGGTGGATGCAGTACCTGGCCTCCGGCACGCCGGTCGGCGCCCAGTACACCCCCTCCGCCCTCACCTATGCTCTCGCGGTGCTGACCTGGCTTGCGCTTTCGCCCGAACTGGCGCTGAACCTGATCGGTGCAGTCGCCCTGCTGGTCGGCTCTCTGGGCGTGTACCTTCTGGCCCGCCGGTTCCTGCCGCCGTGCTCCGCCTCATTGGCGGGGGTGGCCTTTGCCCTCTCCCCCTATGCCCTGATGCAGACCTATGTGCGCGGCGACTACACTGCCCTCTGGTTGGTGGCGCTGACGCCCTACTGGATGTGGGGCTGGGCCGAATTGAGCGCCCGGGGCACGCGCCGGGGGTACCTGGTGCTGGCGGCGGCCACTGCCGGGCTGGCGGGTCTAGCCAGCCTCGCTCTCCTGCCGATCCTTCCCCTTCTTCTCCTCTACGCCGTTTGGCGAGCGTACCGGGAGGGGCAATCTCACCGGCCCGCGCAGCTTCTCGCCGTGGCGAGCGGCACTCTGGCTTCAGCCGTGGTGTCGCTGCCGGCCTGGGTGGCCATCATCGGTGGGGCTACGGCCGCTCCCGGGACCCAAGCGGGGCCGGCGGTCACGTCGTTGTCGTTCGGCGAGCTGTTGGTCTGGCCCCGGGGCTTGGACGCTCGCTCGGTCACCGACCTCCTCCCGCTCGGCTTGGGCGGGCACCTCGCGCTGCCGGCCGTGCCGGCGGTGCTGCACCTGCGCCGCCACACGAATCCCTTCCGTGGGCATGTCACCCTCACACTGGTCGCCGTCGTCGCGTACTCGACTCTCTCGCTCGGCGCGGCGGCACTCGTCGCGGCGCACATACCCTCCCTCTCGGCGGCGCTGGACCCGTACTCTCTCCTGGGTCCGGCAGCCGTAGCGCTGGCGTTGCTGGTCAGTGCCGGTCTTGAGGCCTGGTCGGTCAGGGCGAAGGCCGGCGGACGCCTTGCCTTCTCGATCGCCGTGACGCTGATGGTCCTGGGGGCCGGGCCCTACCTTTTCCCCCGCGCACCGTACCCAGACGGCGTTGGCGTCAGCCGAGTAGACGCGCTGCACGCGCCGGCCTCGCTGAACGCGCCGAGCGTGGCCACCTGGCCCCTCCGGGCTTCCGCCTCCTCTAGCGACGGCTCCGCCCTGGGGACGAGCGCGCCGTTGGTTCCCGTGACTCTGACCGCGTCGGGCCCGGACTGGCTCGAGCTAGCGGCTCGCGGGCAGCAGGGGGCGGCGCTCCTGCCACTTCGGCACGCGGCCGTCGTATCGGCCAGCGTGGATGGCCGGGCACAGCCGGTAACGCGCGACAGCGCGACCGGGCTGATGTCGCTCCCGTTCGGGACGGAGGGCGAGCACACGGTGAAGCTCGTGCTGACGCGCTCGACCACCGGACGCTGGGGCGCCCGACTCACCGTGCTGGGCGTGGCGGCGTTGCTGATCGGTCTGGCGATGGGCGGCGGCCGGCGCAGCCTTCGGGTGCTCGGCGCCGCTTCGGGCGGCCAAGTTGTGGACCTACGCGTGCCGGCGCTGGCCATGGGGCTGGCGGTGCTGGCACAGGTGACTTACGTCGCTCCGCGGACGACATGGTTCAGAGAGCTGTCGCCGCCAGGCACGGTGGCCGGGGTGCAGCATCCCCGGTCGGACGTGCTGGGAGGCAAGGTATCGCTCCTGGGTTACGACCTGGTGCGGAACCTGCCGCCGCAAGGCGAGACCCTTGGTCTGACGCTGTACTGGCAGGCGCTGGAGCCGCTGAGTTCAGACTACCGCGCCTTCGTGCAGCTGGTCGCTCCGGCCGACGGGCGGGTGCTGTGGCGAGAGGAGGCCGTGTTGCCAGGTGGACTGGCGACCAGCGCCTGGCGGCCGGACCTGTTCGTCCGGGATGAACATGCAACCGTACTGCCGCCTACCTTGCCGGCCGCCCGATACCAGTTGCGCGTTGGCCTCTATGATCAGGCAGCCGGGCATGCTCTCTCCACGGAGGGCGGGGAGGCATCGGTGTACCTGCAGGACATCCAGGTCCTCTACCACTTTCCCCTCGACGTCAAGCGTTTCCCGGGTCGGGCGTGGTACCGGCTGGGAGACGGCGCCACCTTGATCGGCTACGACTTCGAGGGGAAGGACCTGCGCGCCGGCCAGTCCGCTTCCTTGACGTTGTTCTGGCGCACCGAGGCTCCCATCGCGGAGAGGATGAAGCGCTTCGTGCACCTGGTAAGCGCCGAAGGAGTCACTGTGGCCCAGTGGGAGGACTGGCCGGTAGAGGGCGCGTACCCCACCGATCTCTGGCTGTGGCAGCACACCATCGCTGATGCCATTGAGCTCTCGGTGCCGCCGTCGGCGCTGCCCGGGGAGTACCGGCTGGAGGTTGGCCTGCGGGATCCGGTCACGCTCAGGCGGGCGGCAGTCGCGCTTCGTGGCCAAGATCCGGTAGTGGGCGGCGTGGTGACGCTGCCGGTCACGGTGGTGGTGAGGGAGTGAAGGCCGGCTCCCCAACGGGATGAGCCGGCCTCACGAGCGATCAGTACGAGGTAGGTAGGTCCTCAGGGACCTTGTCCTGAGACCAGCGGCGCTCGACGGCCGGGTCCTGAGAGGCGGCGGCGAGCCAGTTCGTGAAGGCATTGCTCCGCGCCGAGGCGATGGTGGCATCATCGAGCGGTCGGTCGTCGGATTTGTCCGTGACTTCGATCAGGTGCAGGCCGAGGTACGAGGATACCACCTCGCGCTGACCCGGCTCAATGGCGAACGCGCGCTCGATCACGGTCTGGGGCAGCGTGGTTGAGGTGATCGGCATCCAGCCCAACTCGCCCCCGTGTTCCTTGCTGACCGTGTCCTGAGACAACTCCTGGGCCAGTGCCCCGAAGTCCTCGCCGTCCTCGATGCGCTCGTTGATGGCATCGATCTCTTCCTGGCTGTAGACGAGGATCTGACGCACGTTGACCTGTGCCGCGCTCACCGGCACTTCCGCCGCCAGCGCCTCCTGTAGCTTCTCCTGCAGCGCATAGGTGCGCATCATGTCCAGGAACGCCGTTTCAGTGAAGCCGGTCTGCTCGCCGATGTACTTGAGGTAGTCGCCCCGCAGTGTCCGGTAGGACTCCAGGCTCATGGGAGTGGGCGTCGGCCGCGGCGTGGGACTCGGCTCCGGGGTCGTCTCAACGGTGGGGGATGCCGCCGGTTCGGCGGTAGACTCGCCGGTGGCGGACGGTTCCGCTGTGCCAGTCGTGGCAGCGGTTTCCGCTGCAGTGGGCGAAGGCATCGCCGTCTGCGACGACTCAGCCGTCGGCTCGGCGGCGACGGTGGCCTCTGTTGTCGGCGTCTCCACCGGCGCCGTTGGCGTCGGCGCCGACGTGGGAGTGGGATCGGGGTTCGGGTCATACCCGAACCAGCGGCCCACCTGCTTCTCCAGCTCCTCCTCGGTGACGGCGATGCCGCGGCGGGCGGCCTCCTGGCGAACCAGCGCCTCCTCGATCATCGTCTCCAATACCTGGCTAGGTAGGGTGGCCGCCGCCGACTGAAGGCTCTGCAGTTGTTGCTGGTAGATCTGCTGGAGCAGAGGCGTGCTCTCGTCATCGGGGTCGAGCATCTGCAGTTGGCTGCGCATGGCATCTGCCTGCCCGGCCAGGTTGAGGCTCTGGTAGAGCACGCGGGCCTGGTAATCCTTGGTGGAGATCCTCTCACCGTGCACCACGGCAACGGGCGAGTTGGGCGCCACGACCGCCGTGTAGTAGATGCCGGCGATGAGGAGGAGCACCACGAGGCCGGCCAGGGCCAGCAGGCCGATGCGGATGTAGCGGTTACGCTTCTGCTGTTCCGGAGACACGGGTCGGATGCGTCTTGCCGGGGTTGTCCGCTTCTTGCTCATTGCATCCCTCGGGCGAAAACAGGGCACAGGCTAGCAGCCCATGCCCTGCAGGTTCCGACTGTTGGGGCCCGGCCTTACGAAGAGAAGTGCTGGGCGTAGGCGTAGGGGAGCAGGGCCAGATGCCGGGCACGCTTGATGGCCCGCGCCAACTGGTGCTGGTGGCGCGCGCAAGTGCCGGTCTGTCGGCGGCCACGGATCTTGCCCTGATCGGTCACGTACCGCTGCAGGGTGTTGAAATCCTTGTAGTCTATCTGCTTGACCTTGTCGACGCAGAAGACGCAGACGCGCCGGCGCGGGAAGAAGCGCCGCTGCGGGCGCCCGCCACCGCCACCCCGTCGATCTCCACCTCTATCGTCGCGACCCGGATCTCGGCTATCGCTTCGGTCGCTGCTATCTTCAACCAACTCTAGTCCCTCCAGTGACAATCGTAGTCGTCACGGCTCTCGCTTTCGGGCATGTCCTGCCCCAGCACCGTGCTGCGCTCGGCGATGATCTCAGTGCGGACGACTTGGCGGCCCACGGCGTCTCGCCAGACGTGGTTTCGGAGACGCCCCTCGAGGTAGATCAGAGTCCCCTCGTCGAACTCCTCGGCGCACTGCTCGGCCAAGTCGCGCCAGGCTACCACATTGAACCAGTCGATCTCTTTGTGGGCCCGGGCATGGGCGGGGACGCAGGCACGCGCCACCGCCACCGCGAAGACAGCTACCGCCGTCCCTTCAGGCGTATAGCGCAGTTCCGGTTTCTCCGCCACCTCACCCATCAGGGTGACTCGGTTCAGGCCCAGCATGCTCGTCTCCTCGGCGATGATGGCGCGAGGCTACTCTTGGCTCTGCTCAGCGTCGGCTTCGGGGGCCTCATCGGCTTCGGCCTCAGCCTCCGGCTCGGTGGCTGGCTCGGGAGCAGCTTCCACCTCGGGCGGCGCCGATGGGGCAGCGGGAGCAGCCGGAGGTGGCGGTGCGGGCACGTTGTCGGTGGTGAGGACGAGATAGCGCAGTACGTCGTCGCTGAACCGCAGCATCCGCTGCAGTTCGTCCACAGCCTTGGGGTCCAGTTCCAGCCGGTGCGTCACGTAGATGCCGGCCGTCTGCCGCTTGATGGGGTAGGCTAGACGCCTGCGCCCCCAATCCAGCGTGCGGGTCACTTCGCCGCCCGCGCCGGAAACGAACTCGGCTATGCGCGCCTGGATGGCGGCCAGCTGCTCGTCGTCGACATCGGGCTGCACCACGTAGGTCAGCTCATACTCGGCCATCGATGCTCCTTTCCCTGGGATTGCTCCCGGACGGTACCGGGAGCGGAAAGTATAGGGAATCGGTCTCTACACGATCGGTGACAAGCGAATATAGCATGGGGCCCGAGTACGGGCAATACAACCCTACAAGGACAGCAGGGTCTATCGGTTCTCGATGAGCATGCCGCCGCATGGGCGTCTGGAGAGGGCGGCCACGGGTCCTTCGGCGCCAACTTGATGGGCGGGGATACCCGTTTCTGATGCGCTTGCGGAGCGAACCTAACCCCCCAACCCCCATTCCCTAGGAAGGAAGGGGGCCGGAAACCACTCTCCGTAACGGAGAGTGGTTGGCGTGAGGTTCTCGAGGGCACTGCATCGGCGAGCGGCAGAATCGAAAGAACCTGGCAAAGACAACTCCAGTCCGCGTGCCCGCGGTTGTGCTGCCGGGCCAACCTGGGTGCTACAATATGCGGCTGGTGGGGTGATGCAAGACAAGTACCTGAACGTCCTCGAATATCCGAAGGTGCTGGCCCGGCTGGCGAGACACGCGGCTTTCTCCGGCGGCCGTGATCTCTGCCTGCAGCTCGACGTCACCGCCGATCTGGCGGAGGCGTCGCGCCGGCAGAAGGAGACCAGCGAGGCTCTCGCCCTGCTGGAGGCCAAGGCCGACGTCTCCCTGGGCGGCGCCCACGACGTCCGGCCGTTGCTGGAGAAGGCACGCCGTGCCATGCGGCTCCTGCCCGCCGAACTGCTCGACATTCAGAGCACGCTGATGGCGGGGCAGCCCGTCTATCGCACCCTCTCGCGCAGCGCCGGCCAGTTCCCGCTTTTGGCCGGATTGGCGGCGCGCATCGAGGCGTGCCGGCCCGTGGTGGACGAGGTTCGGCGTTGCATCACGCCCAAGTCCGAGGTGGCGGATCTGGCCAGCCCCGAACTGGCTCGCGCGCGCTCCGAATTGGGCATTGCGCGCGACCGGCTGCTGTCTCGCTTGGAGCGGCTGGTTGCCGCCGACGACAGCGTGACCTACCTGCAGGAACCCATCGTCACACAGCGCAACGGCCGCTACGTCGTGCCGTTGCGTGCTGAGTACCGCGGCCGCATCCAGGGCATCGTTCACGACCAGTCGGCCAGCGGGGCGACGCTGTTCATCGAGCCGCTGGCGACTGTGGAACTGAACAACGCCCTGCGCGAGGCCCAGATCCGTGAGGAGCGCGAGGTCTTCAAAGTCCTCGATGCGCTGACGGCGCTGGTCGCCAAGGAAGCCACCCTGATCGAGCGGACGGTCTCGGTGCTGGCCGAGTTCGACCTGATCTTCGCGCGGGCGCGGTACTCGGAGGAGTTGAGGGCGGTGGAGCCGGTGCTGGCGGGGTTCGGGCCGCGGCAGCTTCTGGACGAGCAGCGCGGCGTCTACCACTCCGGCGCCCGGCTCAAGCTGGTGCAGGCGCGCCATCCGCTCCTCGACCGCGAGACGGTCGTGCCCATCGATGTCGTGCTTCGGCAGGGCCCGCAGGGCTTCTTCGCTATCGTCGTGACCGGGCCCAACACCGGCGGCAAGACGGTGGCACTCAAGACCACCGGTCTGCTCTGCCTCATGGCGCAAGCGGGACTGCACGTGCCGGCCGGCGAAGGCACGGTGCTGACGGTGTTCGAGGGCATCTACGCCGACATCGGCGACGAGCAGAGCATCGAGCAGTCCCTGAGCACCTTCTCGTCGCACATGAGCAACATCGTCCACATCCTAGATCAGGCCAACGAGCGGAGCCTGGTGTTGCTGGACGAGCTGGGCGCCGGCACCGACCCGGTGGAGGGCTCGGCCTTGGCGCGGGCGTTGCTCACCGAACTAGTGCAGCGCGGCATCACCACCATGGCCACGACCCATCACCCGGAACTGAAGGTGTTCGCTCAGGGCGAGCCCGGCGTCATCAACGCCAGCGTCGAGTTCGACCCAGTCTCTCTGTCTCCTACCTACGAGCTAACCATCGGCCTACCCGGGCGCAGCAACGCCTTCGCCATCGCCGAAAGGCTGGGGCTGTCCCGGCAAGTGGTGGAACGGGCGCGGACCCTGGTCGACCCGCAGGTGTTGCAGACCGAGGAGTTGCTGCGGGAGATCAAGATCCTGCGCGACGAGGCGGAGACCAACCTTCATCGGGCCGAGAGCGCCCGCGAGGATGCGGAGGGGCGCGAGCGGCAGTTGCATGAGCGCTTGGCCGAGCTCGAGCAGGAGCGGGGCAAGATCCTGGAGGCGGCGCGAGAGGAGGGCCGGCAGGAGATCAAGGTCCTTCAGGAGGAGATCGCCGCCACTCGCAGCCAGTTGGCCCGTGCTCGGGTGGCGGACCAGGTCAACCAGGTGCGCGCGGCGCTGGCTCAGGCGGAGGCGGTGCATAACCGTGCGACGGAGGCGCTGGCGCCGCGGGCAGTCCCAGGGCCGCGTGTGGGAGGCGAGCCCGCCGTCGGCGACGCCGTGTGGGTGACCAGCCTCAAGACGCCGGGGACCGTGATGCAGCTGGAAGGCGGATACGCCGAGGTCGGTGTGGGGGGCTTGCGGCTCAAGGTAGCCATGGACGACCTGGAGGTGAGGGAGCCGGCGGCGGAGGAACTGCGCCCGTCCCAGCGCGTCGCCCCCTCCGGCGTGAGCGTACCGCCGGGCGGCAATGTGCGCTCGGAGATCCACCTGCGCGGCATGCGCGTGGAGGAGGCTGTTCCCCTTCTGGAGCGCTACCTGGACGAGGCCTATCTGGCGTCGCTGCGGCAGGTGCGCGTGGTGCACGGCAAGGGCACAGGCACCCTGCGGCGACTCGTTCGCGAGGAGTTGGCCCGGCACCCGCTCGTGTCATCGGTGCGCGGGGGCGGACCGGGTGAAGGCGGCGAGGGCGTCACCGTCGCCGAACTGGTGGCCCGCTAGGCCGTGCAGGCCGACTACCTGCCGGTCATCTGCGCCTCCCGCCGCACCGACCTGCCCGGCCGATACCCCTCCTGGCTCGCCGCATCGTTGCGGTCCAACACGGCCTACGTTCGTCAGCCGTACACCGGACGGCTGCGCTCAGTGGACCTCTCGCCCCAGCATGTCCACTCCCTGGTGTTGATCTCCAAGGACTACGGGCCGCTTCTGCGGGACGAAGCTGGGCTGTGGACGGCGCTGCGGGCATACGATCAGGTGGCCTGCCAGTTGACTGTCACCGGGCTGGGGGGCACGCGACTGGAGCCCGGCGTCCCGCGAGCGGAGACCGCCTTGGCGCAGATCCGTCCGTTGGTGGACCGGCTGGGCCCGGAGCGGGTGACGCTGCGGTTCGACCCCATCGTTCACTGGGTAGAGGGCGGCGAGGTGGTCGGCAACTTGCCCTGGGCGGAGGCG
Organism: Anaerolineae bacterium; assembly: GCA_040768685.1. GTDB lineage: Bacteria > Chloroflexota > Anaerolineae > DRVO01 > DRVO01 > Ch71. The sequence goes on along the minus strand of JAXGMM010000001.1, from coordinate 482,122 downwards.
ATTTTCGCTGCGGCAGGGCAAGCCGGCCTGCGGCAGGTGCGGCTCTCCTTCGCCCAGGCGTACGCCAAGATGAAGCGCCGCGGCCTTGAGTGGCACGACCCGACCCCGGCGGAGAAACAGAAGATAGCCGCCTCACTGGTGCGGCTGGCCCAAGGGCTGAGCCTGGAGTTGCTTGGTTGCTGTCAGCCGGCCCTAGCGGAGGCCGGTATCCGTCCGGCGGGATGCATCGACGGCGAGGCGCTCACGCGCACCCATCCGCGAGGGCGGCGCGCCATGTCCACCAAGGACAAGGGGCAGCGGGGCGACTGCCTGTGCAGCGCCAGCATCGACATCGGCTCCTACGATATGGCCTGCCCGAACGGTTGCCTCTACTGCTACGCCAATCCCCATCTCTCGGGCTAGTCCATCCCTGCCAGCAGCCTTGTCATCGCTTCGTGCGCGTCCCGCGCCACCGCGAACGGATCGGCAGCCCAGAGGTCGCGGCTGAACAGCTCCAGCGAAGCATGACCTTCGTAGCCCTTGCCGTGGATGAGGCCGAGCATCTCGGCCAGGGGAAGCACGCCGGCGCCGGGCAGAATGCGATCAGCGTCGGTCCAGCCTTCCCGGGGTGAGTCGGCCACGTCGTTGACGTGGACTAGGGCGAGATTGCGGACTTCCAGCCTCTCTAGATCGGCCATCTTGCTGACGCCGGCGTAGAAGTGGAAGGTGTCGAACGCGATTCCCAGGTTCGGTCGAGCGGCGGCACGCACCATCCGTTCGGCGGTGGCGAGCGAGCCGATCAGCCGGCTGCCCTTGATGAACTCCAGCGCGATCGTCACGCCGTGATCGGCGGCCAGGTCCGCCACCTCCGCCAGTCGCTGCGGAATGGACTGCCAGACGCCTTCCTCAAGGCAATCGGGAGACTCGGAGTAGACCACCAGAACGTCGGCGCCGAGGGCCCGGGTGAATAGCAGGCGCCTCTCCAGTTCCTTGAGAGCGGCGCGTCGCTGGTCGCCTTCGCTGAGCAGGCAGTTGCCCTGAGCACAGGCGGCCACGGCGCGGATACCCACCTGGTGCATCAGGTTCTGCACCCGGTCCAGCGACCCGCCCTGCTCCAGCAGTGTCTCAAGCTTGCCCAGCCACACTTCGACCGACTCGAAACCGGCCTCGGCGTAGGCGTGCAGGTCGGTCGCCATGTCGGTGGTCATCGTCGTGGCTTGGTTGATGCAGGGTCTCATCTGCCTCCCCCTAGATGCAGAGAGGCGGACACCTGCGTGCCCGCCTTCGTGTGCTCTAGTGGACGCTGGCCGTTGCGACCGTCGTCCCCGCCGGCCCAATTGCGCCCGGCCCGGATTCCGGGGGCGCTAGGCGTCACTTGCCTAGGCGGTACGCCGCCCGGGGGCAAGGGCGCGCCAAAGAAGTAGGCCGCCGCCGCCGACAAACAGGACGCCGAAGGCCAAGAGAGCCGTGGCCAGGAAGCCGGGCCCATCAGTCTGCCCGGTCACCGGCATGGCCGGGGCGGGCGTGGCGGTGGGAGGATCCTCCGGCGCGGGCGTCTCCGGCACGGGCGTCTCCGTGGCGGGCACGGCAGTGGGCGGGACCTCGGTCGGAGCGGGCGCCGGAGAGTCGGTAGGCGCCGGGACTGGGGTCTCCGTGGGCGGCACCACCGGCGTCTCCGTGGGCGGCACCACCGGGGTCTCGGTGGGCGGCGCGGGCGTGTCGGTCGGCGGAGCGGGCGTGTTGGTCGGAGTCGGCGTTTCACCCATTCCGGTGAGTGCCGAGACCGGGGACGCGAAGACGAAGGTACCCGCCGTCAGCACCAACGTGACGACGACGAGCAACGCCAGGGCCTGTCTGAGTCGCATGCTTAGTCTCCTTCTTGATTCCGGGTGCGGGTATCGGCGGCCCTAGTCGCCATAATTGGCTACCATGGGCAAGAGCATGTCGAATGAAGATGCAGGCGGCGTGCCAGCCGTTAGCCTCACCGCCGGGTCTCCCAATACGGTGTGCGTGTCGATCAGGTCACGGTAGTTGCGGCTCAGCGCCAGCTTCGCCGCCTGCAGAGCCTCTCCTGCCGACCCCCCTGAGAGGAGACTGGCGATGGCAGGACCCTGCATCTGGCGATGGCCGGCGGAATTCCCCATTCCCATGGGCGATAACGAAGCTATTGTGCCCCCTATTGGCTGCAATAGCAAGGCTTCATCCATGCTGGGAGCGTTGGGGTGGTAGAACACCCCGGTGAAACAGGTCATCGAGAGCAGCATCGCAAGCGGCGTGCGTCCCAGGGCCCGGACTTGCGCCGCCTCCAGCAGGTTGGGGAAGGCCCAACCCCAGAAGTGACTGTGGCCGGTGTAGTAGGTCAGGACCGCGCCGTCGCGCCAGTAACCCATCAGGTCGGCGGTGGCAGCCTCAAGTTCGGCTTCGCTGCCGACCCAGTAGTAGCCTGGCAGCGCTCCAGTGGCCTGGTCGGCGGCGTGGTAGACCCGACGCACTCCGCTCGCCGCGACTTGGCGGGTCGCAATGGTCTGCGCGACGGCCTCATCCGCCATTTCGGTGAAGCTGTAGCCCAGAGGCGCGCCCGTTCCATAGTCCCTCATGTCCGGATCATCGGCAGCGAAGATCGCGTTCTGAAGAGCAGATCCGGCGCCGTTGTTCTCATAGGCGATGATCTTGGCGACAGCGGCTGCGGCCTCCTCGGCCGTGCGGGCCGGGATGCGGCCCACGAGTACGCTGGGCACGGTGCGTCGCTGGTTGGCGTACATGTGGTCGGAGGCCGACTGGCCGTTCCAGTGCGGGTCGAAATCCTCGCCCAGGTATGGCGGGAGGTAGTTGGCCGCGCCGTGGTTCAGCCGGTTCTTGAAGTCATAGGATCCGTCGCCCAGGAGGAGCAGGTAGGTGAGAGTCGGTCCACCGCCGGGCTGCGTCCACCCGGCGTAGGCTTGGAGGACGAAGGAGCGGATCGCCTCCGCATCCATGAGGCCGCCGGTGAAGCGGTCGTAAATGGACTGGGTGGTAACGACGCGCGCGCTCAGGCCCGAGGCAGTCCGATGGGCTGCCAGGTCGCGGGCAGCGGCGGCGAAGTCGGGATGGGTCACGATGAGGTACTGAGCCGCAGGCGCAAGGTTCACTGGGGCTAGTCTCTCGATGGCCAGTACCGACTTCACGCCGGCGGAAGAGGCAAGGGCGTACCGCGGCGCGGACGCGCTGTCATCGCTGAAAGTGAGCCGCCCGCCGGCGGCCGCCGGCACACCGCTGAGGGCCACCGGGCGGCTCGGGTCGCTCACGTCCCACACGATCACGTCTCCGTCGGTGAACCCCGCCACCCCATAGGAACGGGGGCCCGCCTGCCCGTCAACAACAGCAGCGTAGCCGGTGACTCGGGCGACGGGATAGGTCAGGGTGGGGGAGACCACCAAGATGCGCGATGTCGACCCGCCGCCCAAGTTGAGGCGCAGGATGTGCAGGCCGTTGGTGACGGACACCGGAAAGGTGTATGTCGCCGCGTCGGCGCCTGTCCACGTCTTGCTTCCCAAGTTGGCGTAGGGCGGTTCGGGCGCCGCTGCTGCCGTGAGCGAGGCGGCTCCGACGTTGGCCCCGCGAGACAGGAAGGGGACGAAGGTGGTGTAGTTGGCTCCTTGGGTGAACGAGCCGAAATGGAAGGCCACGGCGTTGCTGCTATTCGCGAGCGGGCTGCGCAGCTTCACCGTGAGGGTGCCGGTCGTTCCGGCGAGCCCGGCTACCGTGCCCGCGAACCATTCCGGATCGGCCGTCTCGCCTCGGGCAGCAGGGACCAACTGGCCGGCGTAGTAGTGACCATCCTCGGCGGCGGCGTTGTAGGCGCTGTCGTAGAGATAGAGGTCCTTCCAGTCCTGGCGGTACGGGTCCGGCCAGCGGGGATCGTAGTTCCTTAGGGCCGCCGTTGCCGTAAGCAGGCCGCCGCTGGCGCCGGACGCACCGGCCGGCCTGGCGCCCACGCGCAGACCGTCGGCTCCGCCCCAACTGAGCAGATAGGAGTTGGTGTCGCCGTACACGGCGTCCCGGGGCTCACCGTAGAAGAGGAACCGATCTCCGGGGCCGAAGGCGCCGTCGCCGTCGATCACTTGGAGGGCGATCTCCTGGCCGGCGCGAATGAGGCGGATGGTGGACGACCTCACGCCGGCAAGGTCGGCGCCGGCGGACCTCAGTTGCTCGTAGGTTACGGCGTAGAGGCCGGCTTCGTTCAGCATCAGGCGGTGGGTGCCGGCCACCTCCGGCAGCGCCGCCGCGGCCAACTGCGCTCCCGTGCCCCGGTATCGAGCCAGGTCGGCCGGGTTCAGCAGGGCGGCGCCCAGCACGGCCGCCAGCGGATCGGCGACCTGAGCGGCGAGGCCTGCGGCGCCGGCGGCGTCCGGGAAAGAGAGGCGAAGGCGCGCTTGCTCGGTCACCAGCAGCGATTGGGAGCCCGGCTGGTAGCGGGCCGGCGTGCAGGTGATCTGCAGCAGGCGCCACTGCCGGACGACTTCGTCGGCGGTGATGGAGCACAGATCCGCCGGGTACAGGTCCGCTGCCGCGTACGCGGGGCCGGCCTCGACCGTGTACACCGATTGGACCTGGCTGCCGTCGGCACTGGGCTGAGCGCGTAGAGTCGCCGCTGGGGCCGGCGGCGCGTCCAGGGCCAAAGTGGTGGTGATCACGTCGATGATCGACAGCGCCACCGGCGCGTCGGGCGGAACCACGAGGCGGGCGGTGAGCACGGGCAGGTCGGGCTGACCCGGGTCTCCGGCCGATACCAGACCGGGGATGGAAACGACGGCATAGTCCCCGCCCGGCGCCTGACTCACTTCGACGGGAGGAATGGCGAAGGCGAGATCGATGCCGGCCTCGTCGCGGGCGGTGATCGTGAGCCCTGGCGCGACACTCTGAGCGGCTGCCGGCGATAGGGGTAGCGAGGAAAGGATCAGAGCGAGCAGAATCAGCACCGAAAGGAACCTTGTTCCCGTGGGAGTCCTGTACATGCGGTGTGCTCTCTCCTGCGAGGTCATTGGCCGTCCTCAGTTGCGCCGCGGCGACTGTCGACATAGAATGCCGGTGCAGTGGTGAGCGTAGCCGAGTGGTCAAGGCACCTGGTTGTGGCCCAGGAGACCGTGGGTTCGAATCCCATCGCTCACCCCAGACGGCCGGATCATATGATCCGGCCGCTTCTTCGTTCCCGGCCGGCGGCACTCTGCCGAAGGCAATCTAACCAGGACTTCTACACCACTACCAGTCTAGAAGCAAACGCTGCCCGTTGGTTGCCGCAATTGTAGGAATCAGGTCAGATTCGGCGCCTCAGCGGCGCATGGAGCCGGCCGAGCCCACCGGCCCACAGGGCCGAGAGTATTGTATCTAGTGGCTAGCCGTCGCGCTAGGCGTGCCGGCAGACCGGGTTGGACCGCACAAGAGTACCGCGTCGTGATTCTGCTCCGGCCCTCGGCATTCCGAGGGAGGCGAGGAATCTGCCCTTGGCGACCGGTAGATTCTTCGGCCCGTGCGACTGGAACAGTCGCGTAGGGGGCCACAGAATGACGCGCTGAGGCCAAGCGGCCGGTTCCGAGATGCGTCGCCGGCTCGCAGGGCGTTGCAGGTCGCCATCCCCTGTGCTATTAAGCGAAATGGGCGCTGGGCACTCGTCGACCACGGTTACCGCGGCTAGCCGGCGCTTGAGACTTACTTCCCAGCACCGGAGGACTAGGGGACTATGGCGCAGAAGAAGGTAGTGGTGATTCTTCCCTATCGTGGTTTCGACGCGAATGCCTACCGGGCGGTGCGCCAGACACTGGAGCGACGGGCACACCAGGTGGTTACCGCCGGTCTCTTCCCGGGATCCGCGGAGGCCACCGATGGGTCAACGGCGCCGGTAGAGTTCCGGCTACGCGACATCAAGACGTACCAGTACGACGGCTTTGTCTTCCTGGGCGGTGAGGGGGCGCGCAGCTTCTTCGACAATCCCGACGCCCGCAAGCTGGTGAAGGACATCTCTTACAAGGCGATAGGCGCCACGGGCGAGGCGGTGGCACTGCTGGCCCTGGCGGATGCCGTGAAGAAGAAGAGGGTCACCGCGCCGGCGGGCTGGGCCGGGCTAGTGAAGAGCCATGGCGCGCAGGTCACCGGCCGGCCGCTCGAAGTTGACGACAAACTGGTGACGGCGCAAGACGACGAGGTGGCGGAGCAGTTCGCCAATGCCGTCGCCGCCGCGGTGGGCAGCTAGGCATCAGCGGATTGGTCGGTCGGAGTGAGGAGAGCCCGGAACCCCGGGCTCTCCTGTCATACTAGGGTGGTGATGAACGGACCCCAGAGCGGCCCTCGCTAGGCGGCTGAACTCTTGGCTGCCTCAACGGCGTTCTCGGCGCAGATGATGCCGTAGGTCAAGCAGGCGCCGGCCAGCGCGCCGGCGTAGGCGCCGGCGAAGTTGACCGTGCCGCCGCTCATGCTGCCGCCGATGAGTTCACCGGCGCCGTAGAGACCAGGTATCGGCTGGTCGTCGGCGGTGAGTATCTGGCCCATGGGATTGATCTGCAGTCCACCGTAGTGGAACAAGGTGCCGTTGACGAAAGGCAGAGCGTAGAACGGACCCGTCTCCACCTTGTTGGCCTTGGCCACTTTCGGGAAGCGGATAGCCGCTACAGTGCCGTCGTCCACGGCGGCGTTGAACTCGGCCACCGTGGCGGCAAGGTACGCGGAGATGCCGGCCTCCTCGGCCAGTTCCTCGATGGTATCGGCCTGGAAGACGTCGCCGCCCAACTCGATGACCGCGTCCACAACGGGTTTCACGGACTCCATTTCGTATATGGTCTGGTCGAAGATCATCACGCCCTTGGTGTAGCCGCGACGGAGCAGCTCGGCGCCGTAGGTGAACCGGCCCTTGGACTCGTCGCACACACGATCACCCTGGTCGGTGACGATCAAACTCTCAATGGCTACAGCGTCGATGGTGCGCATGCCCATCGTGTCCGCCCAGCTGTCGCCATCGGCGTTAGCGGGAGCGGGCCACCAGTAGGTGTAGGACATGTTGCGCATGTCGGCGCCGACTTCCAGCCCCATCTTGATGCCGTCGCCGGTATTGCCCGGGCAGCTCTGGACGGGTATCTCTTCGCCGTGCGGGCCGAGGTACTTGGCCGACATTTCCTTGTTGCGGGCGAAGCCGCCGGTGGCCAGGATCGTGCTCTTGGCCCGAATCTCGAACGGACCGTCGGCATCGACGGCACGCACGCCGACGACGGCGCCGGAGTCGTCCGTGAGCAACTTCTCGGCCTTGGTCTCATACATCATGCGAGCGCCCGAATCCGCCAGGGCCGACTCAAGCAGCTTGGCCGTCTTGAAGCCGCCGTAGTTGCGATAGTCAAAGTCGCCGCCGGGCTGAAGCTTAGCCCAGGCGTAGCCGTAGGGAGAGGCGGGCTTGGCGGGTTTCAACCGCATCTCCAGCCCAGGCTCTTCCTCGAACTCCACCCCTTGGTCCATCAGCCACTGCATGCAGCGCTTGACGTTGCTCAGATACGCTTCCATGACCGCTGTGTAGGGCTTCTCGGTGCGGCCGGCCATACGCGTCCGGACGATCTCGGCCAGATCATCATCGGGGATCATGGGGCTGGACATGGCCGTGTGCACCATCTGACCGGACAGAATCATGCTGCCGCCGATCCAGTCTCCGGCGGGCATCTTGTCGATGATGACGACATCGGCGCCCAACTGCGCCGCCTTGAGCCCCGCGATGAGGCCGGCGAAGCCCATGCCGACTACGAGAACTTCCGCTTCCTCAACGCGAGCCACGTCCTGAGCGGCGGCGGCCATGGGCAGGGCGGCCGCGGCGGCTGCACCAGCCCCGATCGCCGCGCCCTTGAGCATCCCTCTTCGAGTCACTTTCTGATCCGACATTCTAGTTTCCTCCCGGTGTTGATGGGCGAGGCAATGGCAGAGTACTGGTGCCGGTCGGCCGGACTCGTCTGCCCTCGCATTCGCGGACGGGTCCGAAGCGCTAGCGCCGACCAGGCGCCTTTGCTCCTACAGTCACAAAGCGCCTAGCAGCAGTCTACCCGCAGCTACCAGCCTGTCAACAGGTAAGCAGTTGTTCTTCAGGGCTTTTCGACAATCGGCGAGCACGCCGCCGGGCGAGCGCCCGGAGTGGGGGGCCACAAGCGGCAAGCCCTCGCCGCACCTAGCGGGGCTACCTACATCGCACAGCCCCATGCCGAGGGTAGTTTTGGCGCGACCCCGCGGGTGATGCATGTGGGGGATCCATGACAATAGCGATGCGGACTGCCGGACCGGGGCGGTAGTGCGGCGCGGAGCTAGCGGCGGTAGACCTCGACGACTTGACCGTCGGCCTGCTTGATGCCGGCCACGATCTCCACGTACGGGGCAAGCGGCGAGTGATCGAGCTTGCGCTTGAGGAGTTCATCCACCTGGAAGATGCCGGCGGCGTTGGACATGGTGATGTCCAGGCCGATGGGCCGCTCGGCGCCGGGGACGATGCGGACGCCGCTGATTGCCTGCGCGGACATGGAGTGGATGTTGACCTCGCCCGCTTGGAAGGGGATGCGCGAGCGGCCCTCGCTCATGTCCAGGGCGTCGGCCACCTTCACGACGCCGGCCTCGATTGTGAGCGGCCGCGCATCCCAGTGATGGGCGACGACGCAGTGGAGGACCTCGGCGGTGAGGATGGTGAGAGTGGGTTCAGCGTAAAGACCGGAGAGAAGCTGCCTGGCCTTGGGATAAGCGAGGATGAGGGAGTGCCGCTCGTGGTCGTCGCGGCTGATCGCAATGCCCAGGTCATGCAGGCAGCAGGCGAGCACGACCACCACCTCGGCCTCATCGTCCGTGAGCCCATAGTCGGCCGCCACGCCGGGCTCTACGCCGGCGGCCAGCAGAAGCCGCAATAGGCGGAGAGCGGCGTTGGCGACGATGCGCACGTGCACCGGCCCGTGGTCGCTGAGGCCGGCGCGATCCACGGCGTTGACGTTGGCGCACTTCCAGAGTTGCAGCAACTCAGCGTCGTGGTTGATGGCCTCCAGCAGTCCCTTCAGCTTGGCGTTGTGGCGGCTGGGTACGCTGAGGTCGAAGGCCTGAGTCTCTTCCATCCTGTCCCTTGAGTGCGAGCTAGCCGAACCTGCCTGTGATGTAGTCCTCGGTGCGGCGGTCGCGCGGGTTGGTGAAGATGCGCTGTGTCGGTCCGGACTCGACCAGGTAGCCGGCGCGGTCTTCGTCCATCATGAAGAAGGCCGTCTCATCGGAGACGCGGGCGGCCTGCTGCATGTTGTGGGTGACGATGACGATAGTGTAGTCCTTCGCCATGACCCGCATCAACTCCTCGATCTTCAGGGTGGCGATAGGGTCGAGGGCGGAGGCAGGCTCGTCCATGAGGATGATCTCCGGCTGCACGGCGATGGTGCGGGCGATACACAGGCGCTGCTGCTGCCCGCCGGAGAGGGCGAGGGCACTCTGGCGCAGCTTGTCCTTCACCTCGTCCCACAGAGCCGCGTCGGTGAGCGTCTTCTCCACCAACTCGTCCAGGTTGCCCTGATAGCCGTTGATGCGCGCCCCCCAGGCGATGTTGTCGTAGATGCTCTTGGGGAAGGGATTGGGCCGCTGGAAGACCATGCCGATGCGTTGCCGCACCTGCACCGGGTCCACGGACGGGTGGTAGAGGTTGTGGCCATGGAACAGCACTTCGCCGGTGGTGCGGGCGGTGGGCACCAGTTCATTCATGCGGTTGAAGGCGCGGAGCACGGTGCTCTTGCCGCAGCCGGACGGCCCGATGATGGCCGTCACCTTGTGTGGGCGAACGGCCAGATCGACGTTCTTCACCGCTCGGAAGTTGTCGTAGTAGATGCTAAGGTCGCGCGCCTCGATGGCCAGTTCGTTTCGGGTGGCAGCGACCGATTGGACGGGTTCGGCTAGCATCGTCTCCACTGCTATGACCTCACGGTGAAACGATTGCGGAGCAGGATGGCGCCGGCATTCAGACTGAGCAACATTGCCAGCAGCACTAGAATGGCGGCGGCAGCGATATGTCGGAACTCGGCTTGTGGGCGCGAGGTCCATTGGTAGATCTGGATGGGCAAAGTGGTGAACTTGGAGAATGGCCCGGTCGGATCCACAGCGATGAAGGTGGAGGCGCCCACCACCACCAGCGGGGCGGTCTCGCCGATGGCGCGGGAGACGGCCAAGATGCTGCCGGTGAGGATGCCGGGCAGGGCGCTGGGCAGCAGGTGGTGGCGGATGGTCTGCCACTTGGTGGCGCCCAGGCCGTAGCTGGCCAGGCGCAGGGACGATGGGACCGCCCGCAGGGCTTCCTGGGCGTTGATGATGATCAGAGGCAGGATGAGCAGTGTCAGCGTCATGGCGGCGGACACGATGGTGCGGCCGTTGGCGGTTGTCGGGTCGGCCAGGCCGAAGGCGGCCCCGCTGGTCAGGTTAGCCAGCCCACGGACGAAGATGGCTAGGCCGAGCATGCCGTAGATGATCGAGGGCACGCCTGCCAGGTTGGCGATATTGGTGCGAATGACGCGGTTGATGAGGTTGTCCGCGGCGTACTCCTCGAGGTAGATGGCGGCTCCCACTCCCATGGGGAAGGCGGCCACGATCGTGATGGCGATGGTCCATAGCGAGCCGAGGATGGCAGTGCGCACACCGGCGAAGGCGGCGGTGCTGGACTGCGGGCTGGTCACGAAGTCGGAACTGAGCCAGGAGCGGAACTGCAGCACCGCGCCGGGGTGCTCGCGGGCGACGGTCTCGGCGATGCGGTCACGGGCCAGAAGCGAGTCGGTCAAGCTCCAGGTGGCGATGATGTTTGGTCGCACCACTCGCTCCAGCACCAGCTCGTAGACGTTCTCATGCGAGCGTTGTACGAATGGTTGGTCGTTCTCCAGACGGCGCATCAGCCCGGCAGAGACGTTGTCCCTGAGCAGGGAGACCAACCGATCCTTGGGCAGATCCTCAAGCGCGACTCCGTCGACCGCAAGGCTGGCCGGGTCCACTTGGTTGCGCACCGCGACCAGGCCGAAGGAGTCGTCGATGACGGTGTAGAGCAGCGCCGCCAGGGCGAAGATCCCAACCATGGTGCTTAGCTGGAGTACGATATGCCAAAAGCTGCCGGTTCGGTGCCGCTTGTCGAGGTCGGGCCGGAACTCCCTGGATCGATCCGGTTCGTCGAAAGGGCGCTGGCGGGCGGCGCTCACTCGTACACCTCGCGGAAGCGGTCCACCACCCAGCGACTTATCAGGTTCAGGGCAAGGGTCATCAGGAAGAGCACCAGGCCGATGGCGAAGATGCTGTTGTAGTCGATGGAGTCGTAGCTCAGGTCGCCCCCACTGATGCGAGCGATGTGGCCGGTCATGGTCTCGGCCGGCTGGAAGGGGTTGAAGGTGAAGGCGGGGCCGGCTCCGGCGGCGATGGCCACGATCATGGTCTCGCCGATGGCGCGGGAAATGGCGACCACGAAGGCGGCGGCGATGCCGGAAAGCGCGGCGGGAAGGACCACCTTCACCGAAGTCTCCAGTTTGGTGGCGCCCAGGCCGTAGGCGGCCTCTCGCAGGGAGCGGGGTACGGCGCTGAGGGCGTCCTCGCTCATAGAGGTCACCAGCGGCAGGATGAGGATGCCCATGACGAGGCCCGCGGAGGCGGTGTTGTAGATGCTCACCACGTCCCGCCCGAGGAGCGAGCGCAGGAGCGGCGTCATGGCGGTGAGGGCGAAGTAGCCGTACACCACCGTGGGCACCCCGGCGAGCACCTCAAGGATGGGCTTGAGGGTGTTGCGGGCCTTAAGCGAGGCATACTCGCTCAGGTAGAGCGCCACCGCCAGACCGAGCGGCAACGCCACCAGCATGGCCATGGCGCTGGTCATGAGCGTGGCGTTAACCAGGGGCCAGATGCCGAAGCGACCGATGGCCGGCTGCCAGGTGGTTTCCGTCAGGAACTCGACGATGGAGACCTCGTCGCTGCGGAAGAAGAGCAGGCTCTCCTTGCCGAGCACGTAGACGATCCCGAGGGTGGTGAGGATGGTGAGCGCGCCACATAGAAAGAGGAAGGCCTCGATGACGTCCTCGCCGGGCCGGCGGCGGCGCCGCAAGAACGCCGGAGCCTGGCCCTCAGGGTGCGCGCTGTCCCGTGCGCCGGGAGCCAGTTCCATGGTCAGTGATCGTTGCATGCTCAATCCCTGTTGCTGAGGGAGCGACAGGTCCTGCGACCTGCCGCTCCGGCGGCTAACCCTAATGGTGAGAACTCGACTTTTACTACTGGCCGACGGCGGCGAGCCAAGCCTCGCGGGCCGCATCCAGGGCCTCGGCGTTGGCGGGGAAGTAGCCCACCGAGCCGATTTCCTCGTTGACATGGGTCAGGTAGAAGTTGACGAAGGCGGCCACCTGCGGCTTCTCCTGCAGGATCTTGGCGGTGGTGTAGAGGAAGAGCGGCCGGGCGAGAGCGTATTCGCCGCTATCCACGGTGGCGTCTGTTGCCTCGACGCCGTCGATGCTGAGTACCCGCAGGGTATCGGTGTTCTCGGCGTAGTAGGCGTAGCCGAAGTAGCCGATGGCATAGGGGCTGCCGAGCACGCCCTGCACCAGGACGTTGTCGTCCTCGCTCATCTGCTGGTTGGCGGCGCTGAGGGCACGCGCCTCGTCCTTGTCGAAGACCTCTTCAACGAAGTAGTCGAAGGTACCGCTGTCGGTCCCGGGGATGAAGCGCTGGATGGGCTCGGCCGGCCACGAGGGGTCCACATCCGACCAGTTGGCGGCGTCGGAGAAGATGGCGGCCAGCTGTTCGAGGGTGGCATCCGTGATGAAGTCGTTCTCGCGGCTGACTACGATCGCCACGGCGTCGGTGCCAACCCGAATCGCGATGGGCTCGCGGTCGATGGCGCGGCAGGACTCGACCTCGGAGTCCTTGATGGGGCGACTGGCGTTAGCGATGTCGGTCTCGCCGGCCTTGCAGAAGCGCTCGAAGCCGGCGCCGCTGCCGATGCTGTCGATGGTGAGGTTTCCGGTGTAGCCCTCATCGCGGAAGCGCTCGGCCATCCGCTCGGACAAGGGGAAGACGGTGGAGCTGCCGGCGGTGATGATGTCGCCCTGTACTTCGATCGGGTTCACCTCGGGCAGCACGACGCCGGACTCGGCCGGGGCGGCTGCGACGGTGGGAGCAACGGTAGGAGCCGGGGCGGTGGTGGCGGTGGCCGCCGGGGTGGTCGTGGCACAGCCGGTGATGAGGCCGGCCATCAGGGCCAGTATGGCAACGGTATTCCGAACGGGCTTACGCATTTATCCCTCCTCGCTTCTGCTTGTCAGCAGTGGTGCGGGCCTCCCGCACGAAAGAAATGTACGCCCGTCCTTTTAGCGCCAAGTGATGGCTATGTAATGGTTGTGTAAAGGATCGGGGGCCCTGGGAGGGAGGGCACGGGGGCCCTGGGAGGGAGGGCACGGGGGCCCTCCCCTACGGAGGGGCGGGCCTAAGGTCAGGCCAGGGGCAGGGTGAATCGAAAGACGCTGCCGTTGACGCCGTCGCTCTCCGCCCAGATGCGGCCGCCGTGGGCCTGCACGATGTGCTTGGCGATGGCCAGGCCGAGGCCGGTGCCGCCGCCGGCGCGGGCCCGGTCGGCCTTGTAGAAGCGCTCGAAAATGCGAGGCAGGTCCGCCGCGGGGATGCCGATGCCGGTGTCTGAAATGGAGATGACCGCCTCACTTCGCACCTTCATGGCGGAGATGGTCACCCGGCCGCCTGCAGGAGTGAACTTGATGGCGTTGTGCGCCAGGTTGGTGATCACCTGCCGGACGCGGTCCTGATCGGCCAGGACAGTGAGGGGTTCGCTGGGCAGGTTGACCACCAGCTTAAGATTGCCTCGTTCCGCTTGCGGTCGCAGCCGTTCCAGGGATGGGGCAAGAAGGTTGCTGAGAGGCACGGACTCCAGCCGAATGGGGACCTGGCCGGACTCGATGCGCGACAGCTCCAGCAGCTCCTGCACCATCTGGGCCAGGGAGTCCACCTCGATCTGTATGCGGCGCAGGAAGTTGCCGGACACGGCCGGGTCCTCCAGGGCCCCATCCTGGAGGGTTTCCACCAGTGCCTTAAGGGATGCCAGGGGCGTGCGCAGCTCGTGGCTGATGTTGCTGATGAAGTCTCGCCGGACGCTCTCCAGCCGGCGCACCTGGGTGAGGTCCTGGAGCAGGAGCATCTCGCCGCTGTGAGGAGCGCCGGGGAGGGGAGAGACGACCACGCGCATCAGGCCGCGGCCGGGCGCCTCCACCAGGATCTCTTGCTCCTCATTTGTGTCGCGCCCTTTGTGCCAGACCTCCACCACCTCGCGGCTGCCGATCGCGTCAAGCAACGGGTGGCCGACGGCGGAGTCCTCCTTGAGGTCGAGCAAGCGCAGGGCGGCAGGGTTGATGAGGCGAACCATGCCGTCGCGATCGGTGATCGCTACCCCGTCGGTCAGGTGGTCCAGCACAAGAGCGAACTCGTTGCGCTCCTGGGCCAGGGCCTCTACCCGCTGCCCCAGTTCCTCGGTCAGGGCGAAGTAGGCGGCGGCGAGGCTCTGCACCTCGTCATGGGCGTCTGATCCGGAGACGCCGGCCAGCCGCTGGGCGCGTACGCGCTCGGTCAGCCGCCTCAGGGGTCGCGTGAGGCGGTCTGCGAGGAGAAAGGATAGGGCCGTCACTAGGCCGGCGGCGAGGAGAGCCGCGGCCAGCAGGGTGCGCTGTAGCACCCGCACCTCGCTGTCAACAGCCCGCAGGGACGTGGACACGCGGATCAGCGGCAGGCCGGCTTCGTCGCCCGGATCGAGTGCAACATAGAGCGTGCGGTAGCCGGTGGTGTCGCTCAGGCGGATGGACTGTCCCACTCCTTCGATCAGGGCTTGCGCCACCTCGGGCCGGTCCAGGTGGTTGCCCATGGTGGTCGGGTCGGAGTGGGAGTCGGCGAGGACGGAGCCGTCGCGCGCCACCAGAGTGAGGCGTGAATCGCGATCGGGAGACCACCGGCGGGTTACTTGATCCAATGGGATGCCGGGTTCTTGCTCCAGGAAAAGGCGCACCACTTGTGCCTGGCCGAGCATGCGATCGCGGTACTGGCCCTGCAGGGCCCGCCGAAGATCCTGGGAGAGGTACGACGCTAGGGCGGCGGTGGCAACAAGGACCACCGCGATGTAGGGCAGGGCGATCCGCCAGCGCATCTCCAGGCGCATGTGTCCTCCTATCTAGGGCTCGAACCGGTAGCCGGCGCCGCGTACTGTCAGGATGCGGGTCGGACGGGCGGGGTCGTCCTCCAGTTTCTCCCGCAGACCGCGAATATGGACGTCCACGGTGCGCGTTCCACCGGCGAAGTCCCACCCCCACACCCGTTCCAGGATCAGGTCGCGGGAGAGGACCATGCCCCGGTTGCGGGCTAGAAAGGCCAGCAGTTCGAACTCGCGCGGGGTGAGCGGCATGGGAGCACCGCGGAGACGCACCTCGCGCCGCCCCAGATCGACCAGCAGGTCGCCGAAGGATAGCCTCTGGCTGGCGGCGGCCTCGTCCTCTACCTCGGCTTCCTCACGTATCAGGCGCACGCGGCGCAGGTTAGCCTTCACTCGGGCCATGAGTTCGCGCATGCTGAAGGGCTTGGTCATGTAGTCGTCGGCGCCGACCTCGAGCCCCACCACCTTGTCGATCTCCTCGTCGCGGGCGGTGAGCATGATGATGGGGACGGCCGTCTCCTGGCGCAAGATGCGGCAGACCTCGATTCCGTCCAGTTCGGGCAGCATGACGTCGAGGAGGATGAGGTCGGGGCGCTCGCGGCGGGCGAGTTCCAGGGCGGTGCGGCCGTCGGTAGCAGTGACGACAGCGTAGCCCTGGCGGGCCAGGTTGTAGCTGAGCGTCTCTACTAAGGTCGGTTCGTCCTCGACTACCAGAACTTTCTCTGCCATCGCCGCCTCGCGAGGTTAGTTGCTGCCTGTACATTAGGGGAGCCGTCGATTGGTGGCAAGCGGTTCGACCGGCACAAGGAGAGGTGAGAGTTGAATTGAGGCCCGTAGTGGACTATAATAGAACATATGTTCTACAATGCGGTCAGGAGGACGCATGTCGCTGTCTCAACGCAACCAAAAGGTCGCACTGACCACGCGTCTGCATCACATGTCCTGGCCCTGTCGCGACGAGTATACCGGCAGCCTCTATCCGGTTCCCGCGAAGAGCTGCCGCCGGGAGATGTTCTGCTCGCGCTGCTTGGCCCCCATATGTATCTTCGGCGGCACCCCGGCGCAGCGGCGCATGGGCCGACGCCGCCGGCACTGGGCTTTCCCCGACCTTGAGGGCTTTGAGGTGTATCTGGGCGCTTTACGCCTGTACACCCGCCTGCTCACCGCCGGACACACCTGCTGGCGCTGCGCGCATCTGCGGCGCTTGCGCGGCGCCGGGGACTGCTACGCTTGCGCTCACATGGCGACCCAATGTGATGGCGGGGAGAGCGTCCCGGTCACCATGACCGCCTGGCAGGCCCAACTGAGCACGTCGCTGGAGACATGCGGCGACGCCGGCTTTGAGGAGCGCCTGGGCGGCATACTGCAGGTGTCGCTGACGGAGTGGCGGGGGTTGGTGGCCGGCCGCCGACAGGAGGCCCGCTGCGCCTGGTGCGCGCACTTGCGGCGGTATTTCGTCGGCGGGCGGGAGCGCTTCGTCTGCAGCCGGGAGGTGGAGGGACTGCCGGAGGCCGAACTCTGGCGACGCGGACGTTCCTGGAAGGTGGTGCGGGCGCGGCGCGGCCTGGCCGCCTGGTGCCGGGGGAGGATGTGGGAACGAGCCTCGGCCGAGGTCTGCTCCCGCGGATAGGGCAGGATTGCAGGGGGAGCCCTCGGTGCCACCTGTTCCAACTAATCAGGTTCGGCGGGGCTTTTCGCGTCCTGGGAGACTGACCTAACCCCCCAACCCCTCTTCTCTAAGAAGCTGACTACACGACACTTTTTTCGGAGCGGGTGGTGAAGTTTGTAGTATAGCCTTTTGTGGGCGTCCCGGTCTCGGTGATCGAGCACTGCCGGGCCGGAGAACGGCCACAAGGGCCTGTACTACGGACCATGGATGGCCAGCAAGCAGGTGCCCAGAGGTCACAACCCGCTGCTTCACAGCGGCGTGTCGACTTCTTTGCCCTATGGCGCCTCCCCTAGAAAAATGTCGTGTAGTCAGCCTACGCAGGAAGGGGAGTTAGGTCCTTGGCCGCAGGAGCATCAAATGGGTATGGTCGCCCATTAAGCTGAAACGAATGGCCTCCGTGCCCTCTCTCCCGGGAGCGAAAGGGCGCTAGAGCGCCCCGTGCCGCCGGAGGAACCGCCGCGTGCGCTCCAGCGCCTGCTCGATCTGCTCCAGCGACGTGGCATACGTGCAGCGCACGAAACCGGCGCCGCAAGCCCCAAAGGCATCGCCGGGAACCATGGCCACCCGTTCCTCGTGCAGCAAGCGTTCGGCGAACTCGGTGGCCGTCATGCCGGTATGGGCGACGCTGGGGAAGATGTAGAAGGCACCCAGCGGCTCCACGCAAGGCAGGCCCAGATCCAGGAACCCCTGGTACATCACCTTCCGGCGGCGATCGTACTCCGCCACCATGCGCTGCACCTCCACCTCGCCCTCGGGCGTCAGCGCCGCCTCAGCGGCGTGCTGGGCCGGGGTGGGGGCGGACATGATGGTGTACTGGTGCACCTTGAGGATGGCGCTAGAGACGCCGGCGGGGGCCAAGGTGGCGCCGATGCGCCAGCCGGTCATGGCGTAGGACTTGCTGAAGGCGCACATGACGACGGTATGAGAACGCAGGCCGGGAAGACTACCGGCGCAGACGTGCTCCGCTCCGCCGTAGATGAGCCGATCGTAGGTTTCGTCGGACAGCAAGTAGAAGTCGTGCTCAAGAGCCAGCTGCCCGATCCGCTCCATCTTGTCCCGCGAGATGACGGCGCCGGTGGGATTGCTCGGGTACGAGAGCAGAATGGCTTTGGTCCGCGGCGTGATGGCCCGCTCCACGTCCTCGGGCAGCAACTCGAAGTTGTTCTCGGAGTGCGTCTCCACCACCACCGGCGTGCCCCCAGCGAAGAAGACCTCCGGCGTGTAGGCCACGTAGCAGGGCTCGGGGACGATCACCTCGTCGCCCGGGTTCAGGATGGCAGTGAGCGTGAGGTAGAGAGCCTCCGACACGCCCACCGTGATCACTATTTCCGACTCGGGGTCGTACTCCGCCCCGTAGAGGTCCTTGATGTGCCGGCTAAGTTTGCGGCGCAGCTCTATTCGACCGGCGTTGGCGGTGTAGCCCGTCTGTCCGTTGCGGAGAGACTCGATGCCGGCGCGCAGAATGGGCTCCGGCGTGACGAAATCGGGCTGGCCGACCCCCAGGGAGATGATGTCGTCCATAGTGGCGACGATGTCGAAGAAACGGCGGATGCCGCTGAAGGGGGTTGCCAGAACACGGGTGGACAGGCTAGGCATAGTGTCGATCGCCTCCGCGGATAGCTGACGCCGGCTGCTGTTGCGCCGGCGCACACCTAGTCTATCCCTGCTGTTTCCGGGAAGCCAGCCGGGCGCTTCCTCAGTGCGGCTTTATCGATTCTGCCGCTCGGCGATGCGGTGCCCTCAAGAACCTCGCCCCAACCCCTCTCCGCAACGGAGAGGGGCTTCCGGCCCCCTTTGTATAGACCGGGGACATAGGTTACAGGTGTTCGGAGACATGGGTAACACTCTAGCCGACATCGGTCGGCCGGTGAAGGTCGATATGATCGACAGGGTAGCGGCGGAAGTAGACGGTGAGCACATCATCCTCAGGGCCTGCTCGGAGAGCTACCGGGTAGCCGCGAAGGCCCTTGGACACTCGGTAGCGTCGCTTGCCGAGGGTGACGCGGCCCTCGGCGCTGACCATTCTGACAACATCGCCGGGCTCGTCCTCGATGGCAGGGAGTGTCTCTGGGAAAGACCGGTGGCTGGGGTGGTAGCGGCTGGCCGGCGCCTCCATGCCCAGGCTCTCATGCGATCTGACCTCATTGTAGAGGGTGCGGAAGCGATCGAAATGGGTCTGGGCCGTGGCTCGATCGGGCCAGTGGGCGTTGCGCAACAGCTAGGCCTTGAGGGTGCGGTGGAGGCGTTCGTCCTTACCCAGAGTCTGAGGGTGGTAGGGTCGGCTGTGCAACACTACTACGTCGAGATGGAGGAGCCAGATGGTGAGGGCAGTATGGGGGTGCTCCTGATCATATCCCCAGGGCGACCCATTGTCGGTCAGGATGGCGTTGGGTAGCCCGTAGAGGCGAAAGATGGCGGTCAGCTGGGTCTGCACCGTGAGGCGAGACTGGTCAGGAGAGGCGCGCAGGCCGAGGAGGAAGCGAGAATAGTCGTCCAGGACGGTCAAGGGGTAGCAGCAGCCGTCATCCAGTTGGAGGGGGCTGCGATGATCCATCTGCCAGAGTTCATTGGGAGACTCCCTCTCGAAGCGACAGTAGGGGCGGTGCTTGATGGCCTCCTCGGGGTCGATGGCGCCAGCCTGGTGGAGGAAGGTGGTGATGGTACTGGCGGCCGGGACTGGGGTAATGCCCTGATTGAGCAGGAAGTGGCGGATCTTGCGGCCGCCCCAGGCGGGGTTAGCTTGGCGCACCTCCAACACCAGCTGACGGAGCCAGTCCGGGGTGCGCCAGGGGCAGGCGGCTGGCCGGGTGGAAAGACTCTCCAGCGACTGAGGGCCTGGGGATCGAAGCGGCGGAGCCACTTGTAGCCGGTCTTGCGGCTGATGTGATAATCCCGGCAGAGGGCGGCGGTGACGAAGTCTCGACGCAGGGACATGACGGTACTCTCCTTCCAGGGCATGGCCGCCTCCAAGGATGGATTGCCACCTGCCCATACTAGGATGATGTGTTACCTATGTCCCCGAACAGGTGTTACCCAGCTCCCCGGTCTGTACATACGCGGGAAGGGGGGTTGGGGGGGGTAGGTTCCGGCCCGCAGGCGCATCAAATGGGTATCGTCGCCCACCAGACTGGAACAAACGCCCCCGTGGCCGCCCTCTCCAGACGCCCGCTCGGTGGCGTGCTCACCGAGAACCGAAAGGCCTGGGCCAACGCCGAGCCCCCGCTATGCCCCGGCGCCCGGGCACGCTAGAATCTCAGCCGACTGCAGCCGGAGGTGATCGGCATGAAGCTGAGCGTGATGGCCTACTCCTTCGCCCGCCCGCTCTCCCGCGGCGCCCTGACACTGCCCGAGGTGCTGGCGCACATCGCTTCTCTCGACGTGGCGGCCGTGGAGTTGATGGACGTCCATGTGACGGCCGCCGGTGACAAGGCGGTGGCGGCGGCCCTGGCGCGTCTGGGCCTGTCCGTCTCCTGCTACGACATCGTCGCCGCCGATCCGGTGCAGCCGACGGCTCGCGAGCGGGCCGAGGCCGTGGAACGCATCAAGCGCGGGCTGGACTTCGCCGCCGGCCTGGGTGCGCCCACCGCCCTGGTCGTGCCCGGGCGCTGGAAGACGGGCGTCGATCGGTCCGAGGCCTGGCGACACCTGGCCGCCGATCTGGCCGAACTGGGCGCCTACGCCGCGTCCCGCGGCATCGCCTTGACCATCGAGGATCACAGCCTGGAGGCCGCCACCGGCTGCACCGCCGCCAGCCTGGCCGGCCTCTGCCGCGCCGCCGCACCGCACCTCGGCGTTACCTTCGACACCGGCAACTTCGTCTTCGGCGGCCAGGACCCGCTGGAAGCGTGGGACGCTTTGGCTCCGCTGGTGCGCCACATCCACGTGAAGGACTGGGAGCGGTTGACGGAAGAGCAGGCGGACGGCCTCCCATACCGCCGGGACCTTGGCCACCGGCCCTACCGCGGAGTCGCCCTCGGGGAGGGCTTGGTGCCCAACACCGCCATACTCCGGCGCGTAGCCGCCTCGGGGTATGCCGGCTACCTGTCGGTGGAGTACGAGGGCGAAGGCGATCCCCGGGAGGGCGTACGCGCCGGCGTCGCCTATCTGCGAACCTGGCTGGAGGATATGGCCGGGTACAGTGTCGGAACCAGCACCTGACGTGTACGGACCGCCCACATCACTGCATGGATCAGGACTTGTCCCCCACCAGCCTGACGCAATCACACCGGCCGCGAACGCCGTTGGCTAGTCGGGCGTCTGCAGTCCATAGCTCGGCGCCCAGTCTCTCCGCCAGAGCGACGTAGTGAGCATCGTAGGCGGCTGTCAAGCCAAGCTCCCCCGCCAGAACCAGGGCCCTGCTGTGGAGTTCTGCGTCGCCCACCAAAGCAACTGGTAGGGACTGGGCTGTTCTCAGGGCCTTTCCCGCGGTAGCCTCGGACAGGACACCGGCACGAACGTAGCGGTGAATACCATTGGTAAGTTCGTAGTAGAGCAACGTCGGCGCCGCCCGTTGTACTGATCGGCGTTCCCAGGCCACCCAGGCCTCAGAGTATGACTCCGCATCAGGATCCAGGAGCATGCGGAGTATGAAACTGGCGTCAACGCAAACCCAGGACTGCCTCATCTCTCTCCTCACGGCCCTGTCGAATCACCTCGGCGGGATCCGGCAGCGGTCTCCCCTGAAGGTCCGCTGCCACGGCCGCTCTGGTGTCGGCTAACAGTTGCAGCCAACTTGGCGATGCGGCTTGACTAGCTGCCATCTGCCGGTAGCGCTGGACAGACAGGATGACCACCTGTTCCTGCCCAGCCCGCTCCACGATGACAGGAACGTCCTGCTCGGTGACCTCCCTCATGATTCGGCCTAGGTGAACCCGCGCCTCCGTAGCGCTGACCAGTCGCTCCACAATGGTCCTCACTCGATTGATTGATCACTTGATTGTAGTCGGAGCAACAGCGGCGTGCAACCTTGGGGCCGGACCGGGTACAGGTTGACGGTGCCGCCCCGCGGCAGTATCAAAGGCATACTAGGAGGGTCTATGCTCAGGGTCGGATTCGGAGATGTGGACATCACCCCCGCCGAGAGCCTGCCCATGTCGGGCATGATCGATCCGCCGTGCGCCCAGGGCGTCCGCTGGCCGTTGCATGGCCGGACCATACTGTTCGATGGCGATGGCCGGCGGACCGCCATCGTCTCCCTGGACCTTCTCTGTCTCACCTACCAGACTGTTCTGGAGTTGCGGCAGGCGCTGGCCGTTGCCGGCGGACTGCCCGCCGAGCACATTATGATCTGCTGCCAGCACACCCACCGCGCCCCCTACGCCGCCCCCATCATGGACGAGCCGATGGACTTCGCTTATGTCGACTTCCTCCGCGACCGGCTCGTGCAGGTCATGGCGGGGGCCGCCGCCTCACTGACGCCCGCGCGCCTCAGGGTAGGCCACATCCAGGCGCCCGGCTGGACGTGGAACCGCCGCCCGGTCTATCGCAGCCAGCGCTATGGAGAGCAGGTGGGCACTCAGGGCCCCCTCGATCACCCCAACTTCCTGCACATGGAGGGACCGGAGGACAACGAACTCATCGCTCTGGTGGCGGAGGACGAGGCGAGAAGGGTGCTGGGGGGCATTGTCAACTTCGCCTGCCACGCCACCGTCATGGGCTCCCTGCCCTACTACTCCGCCGACTTCAGCGGGGCGCTGGTGCACGAACTGCAGACTCGTCTGGGCGGGTGCTTTCTCTACGTCCAAGGCGCGGCCGGTAACCTCTGGGCCCACGACAAGCGCAGCCTGGCTCCGTCCGGGACGGGCGGCGAGGAGCATAACCGGGCCATGGGCGCCGCCCTGGCGGACAAGGCGGTGGAAGCGCTGGCGGCCGCCGAGCCGATCGAGGGCAGCGCCGTCCGCTGCGAGCGCTGCGTCCAACTCATTCCGGAGCGGCAGCCAACCCGCGAGCAGGTGGCGCTGGCGCGCTGGTACCTGGAGCATCGCCCTGCCGACCTAGACGAGGACGACTTCACTCGCCGCATCTACGGTCACGATCACACCTTCTTCCACAACAGTTCCCGGGTGCAGGAGTGGTTCTGCCGCGAGATGATCGCCATGTGGGAGTGGCAGCGTCACCAGGCCGTCCGGCAGCCCACGGCGCCCGTGGAGGTACAGGCTCTGTCGGTGGGCGACACCCTTGCTTTCGTCGGTTTCCCGGCCGAGTACTTCACCGAGTTCGGCCTGGAGACGAAGGCTGGCTCTCCCTTCCGCCACACCATCGTCTCCGAACTGGCCAACGGCTGGGTGGGGTACGTGCCGACGGCCGCTGCCTTCCGGCACGGGGGCTATGAGACCAGGCTCGCCTACTCCAGCCGCCTCGTCCCCGAGGCCGGCGATCTGATGTGCCGCACCGGCCTGAGTCTGCTGCACCATCTGGCGGCCGCCGCGCCGCCGAGGCCTGCACAATAGGGCACATGCGCGGGTTCAAGCAGAGGATGGAGGGGTAAGGCCTATGCCGGGGAACATGACGCCCATCGACTGGCTGCTATCCTGCGAAGAACCCTGGACCCGCTACCGCACCCTCGTCGACCTTCTGGGACTACCGGAAGACGACGATCAGGTCGAGGCCTCCCGGCAGGACATGCTGGCCCACCCTGCGGTGCAGGGCCTCATTCAGCAGGCGGCCACCTGGCCGGGGTATCCGCTGAAGAGGCACAACGACTCCGGGCATCCGCTCCACCTGTTCGGTGTGCTGGCCGACCTTGGCGTGCGCCATGATGACCCCGGTGTAGGGCCCATCCTGGACTCCGTCCTCGCACATCAGTCGTCTGAAGGCGCCTTCGAGACGGTCACCAACGTGAGCACGGCCTACGGCGGCAGCGGTGAGGACGCTTGGAGCTGGATGCCTTGCGATGCTCCCGTTCTGCTGGGCGGCCTGCTGGGCCTCGGTCGGCGCGACGAGCCGAGAGTGGAACGCGCAATCCACCATCTGGTAGGGCTCGTGCACGAGAACGGGTGGCGCTGCGACCGGGGCGAAACAGCCGGCAAGAGCTTCCGCGGGCCGGGCCGGAAGGGGGACCCGTGCCCCATTGCGACCGTCTACGCGCTGCGCGCCCTGGCCACCATTCCCGAGGCGGCGGACTCAGCGGCAACGCGGGCGGGGGTAGCCATGCTTCTCGGGCACTGGGAGCGGGGGAGGGAAGTGAAGCACTACCTGTTCGGCGTGGGCACCGACTATCGCAAGCTCAAGTACCCCTTCGTGTGGTATGACATCCTCCACGTGGCCGACACGTTGAGCCGGTTCCCCTTTGCCCGGTCCGATGACCGCTTCACGGAGATGGTGGCCGCCATCGCCGCCCAGGCCGACGAGCAGGGGCGTTTCACCGCCGGGTCGGCGTACCGCGCGTGGAAGGACTGGCCCTTTGCCGACAAGCGCCATCCGTCGCCCTGGCTCACGCTGCTCGCGTCGCGCCTTCTGCGGCATGCTGGCTAGAGCCGGCGCGCCGGGAAACCGTCGACAGTCCTATGCGGTAGCTGGCGAACACATCAGGCGGCCTGCGTGGGCCGCCTGATGGTGGTGATCCCTATAGAATCCGGTGCTTACGGCGCCGGCACCTGCCAAGGCGTGTGGTTATCCCGCCCCGGCCAGACGCGGAACGCCGGCTCGCCTCTTGCCGTATCTCCCACGGAGCGGATGAGCGCTCCCTCCGCCCACAGCTCCACCTTGTACGGCTGGCCGGCGGCAGCGTACTGGCCCATATCCACCGGGAAGCCGTCCAGCTTCAGGTACCCGCTGCAGTCGATCCGACCGAACCCCCTCGGGTTCACGTCCAGCCACTTGCCGCCTTCCCAGCGGTACACCTTGATCCACGAGCTGCCGTAGGGCCGCACGGCAGTGATGATGTTGCCCCACTTGGGCACGATGCCGCGGTACTCCCAGGTCAGCTTGGCGAAGGCCAGGCCGCCGTTCTCGTAGTACTCCATGCGGATGTGGTGCACACCCTCGCTTAGGTCCACCTCCACGGTGTGCTGGCTGCGCGACATGTCGTACCACTTGTCCAGCACCAGCCGGCCGTCTATAAACAGCCGGACCCCGTCATCGGTCTCGGTGGTGAATCGCCACAGGCCCTCTTGCAGGTTCAGCGTGCCCGTCCAGCGGGCCGACCAGTTGTCAGGCGCTATGCGCGAATCGGGCGAGCCGTCCGCCCAGTTGAAGTACAGCTCCGGATGCTCGTAGATGGCGATAGGCAGACCCGAGAGCCACGGGTTGTTCCAGTATTCGCCATGCCACGCCCCGCACTGAGCCGTCGCCGAGCCGGGGATGGCCAGGCCCAACAACAGCACCCCCAGAATGATCAACGCCCTAGTCTTGTTGGTCTTCATCTCACCCCCTCCTCATGCACCCACACCGAACCCGCGTGCGCCGTGCCGCCGCAGCCGATCGATGGCGCGCCCGCTGAGGTCCGCGCGTTCCGAGTCACCCGGGTATCGGCTCTGACCCAGCCCATCCCCGGTGCACGCCCCTTCGGCGTCCCTGCTCAGATCGGCGCGGCTCGCGTCGTTGCGCCCTACTAACCCCTTGACGCACGGGCAAGCGGCTTGGTTCCGCGATTCCCGGCCAACCGGCCGTGGGCCTGATGCCCGGGCAGTGCCGGGGCAGCACAGGCTCAGGCGGCATGTCGGCCGCACCACCTCTCTGCACATACTATACTCGTGCGTGCATATTGATTCAATGGCCGCCACACCCAGGGCGGTCGCATCTTGGCCGGGACAACGACCGCGCGGGCTAGTGACGCATTGCCGGGCCCGGCGTCAGATGGCGAGCGCCGAACGAGCGGCGCTAGCGTTCTTCCCACTTGCTGGGTTCGGCCAGACGCTGCACCGGCGGCCACGCCCGGCGGATGGCCATGGCCAGGGGCAGGCCGATCACACCGCCGGCAACCACCTGGATGATGTTCATCGGCGCCTCGGCTAAGGCCGGTCCGGCGCCGTAGAGCACGGCGCCCACGGCGAAGTACCCGACCACGACGATGATCGCCCCGAGGAGCCAGCCCGGCAGGTGACCGCCTCGCGCCGCCCGGGTGGCCAGGTAGCCCGCCACCAGTCCCTGCGCCCCGTGGAACAGGAATGAGGCCGGCGCCCAGTGAGCATAGCCGCCGAGGACGTCGGCCAAGGCAGTGCCCAATCCGCCGGCCAGCAGGCCGATCACGGGACCGAAGGCGAAGGCGGCGAAATAGACCCCCGCGTCACCCAGGTGGATGTAGCCGCGCGTGGGCGCGATGGGCACGCGTACGACCAGCGTCAGCACGGCGATGACCGCCACCAGCACTCCGGTTACCACCACAAAAGACGCCGATCGGTTCCTAAGCACCCACCCGCCTCCTTACGCTCACCGTGACCATCAGTCTCTCTTATCGCACCTGCCGCCTAGACAAAAGCCCGCTTTAGGCACGGGTCCGGCCGGCATGTCGGTGGGCGGCCCAAACACTCCGCCACCGCCCGGCCCAGCCGGCGCGCCCCCTCAGTGATCTCGTCCTCTGCGCGCAGACCGATCGCCAGGCGCAGGGCGTTCTCCCCGCCGCCCTGGGCGTAGAACATCGCCCCGGGCGCAAACGTGACGCCGAGTTCACCGGCCCTTTCCAGCAACTGCCCGGCATCCATGCCGTCCGGCAGGGAGCACCAGGCATACAGCCCGCCCTCCGGTCGCGCCCAGCGGATGCCATCCGGCAGGTGCCGGCTGAGAGCCGCCGCCAGCGCATCGCGCCGCCCTCTGAGCGTCGCCCGCAGCCAGGCCAGGTGCGCCGGATAGTCCTCGCCTCGAAGCAGATCGGCCGCCACCATCTGCACCATGCTGTTGGGGTGGAGGTCCATGTCCTGCCGCAGCCGCAACAGCGCGTTCACCACCGGCGGCGGGGCCAATACCCATCCCAGCCGCAGTCCCGACCCCAACAACGACGAAAGGCCGCCCAGGTAGACGACGTGGCCGCCGGTGTCCAGGGAACGGATGGGAGGAGGCGCAGCGCCGTCGAAGGCCAGGTCGCCGTGGAGGTCATCCTCCAAGATGGGCGTCTGATACTGCTGCGCCAGCCGCAGGAGGGCCCGCCGCCTCTCCATGTTCATGGTGCTGCCGGTCGGGTTCTGGAAGTTGGGGTTGGTGTAGATGAGCCGTACGGCTGAGTGCGCCAAGTAGTGCTCCGCCGCCTCCACCACCATCCCCTGCTCGTCCACCGGCACCCCCACGGTGCGCACGCCCATGGAGCGGAGCACGGACAGTGTGCCCAAGTAGGCGGGCGCCTCGACCAGCACCGCGTCGCCCGGGTCGAGGAGCAGCCGCGCCACGAGGTACAGCCCTTGCTGGGACCCGGACGTGATCAGCACCTGGCCGGGACCGGCGTCGTGGCAGCCCTTCAGTCGCAGCCGCCGGGACAACTCCTCCCGCAGCACCGTCAGCCCGGCGACAGGCGAGTCCTCCAGCAGTTCGGCGCCCTGCCGCTCCACCACTCGTCGCACCACCTCGGGCAAGTTCAGGTGAGGCGAGCCGCCTATCTCGACGCCGCCGTCAGCCAGGGAGATGACGCCCGGCCGCGCGCTCCAGTACGCCACCCGATCCGCCAAGCCGGCCTCCGCCCCGCGGGGTCGATAGCGCACTGCTCCCGCCCACGGCATCGCCGACCCGCTGAGGTCCGGGTCCGTCTCCGGCCGCCCCAACACAACCGTCCCCACGCCCACGCGGCCCTCCACCAGACCGTCGGCAGCGAGGGCGCCGTAGGCGTTGACCACGGTGGTGCGGTTGACGCCCAGCTCCCTCGCCAGTTCACGCTCCGACGGCAGCCGGTGTCCCCCCGGCAGCACGCCCTCGACTATCCGGCCGCGGATCTGGTCCGCCACCTGGCGGTAGAGCGGCGTCTTGGAGTCTCTGTCGATGTGGAGTTGCACTGGCCCTGCCCTGCCCAATGGATGCATCCATTGCAGCCTACACGGCCCAACCGGAGCTTGTCAACGGCCATTTCGAGCTGGGTTTGGCCAGTCCACCCGCAGGAGTGGGCGGTGTGTCGCGCCTTCAGGAGGAGGCAGAGGCCTTACGGAAGACGAGAACTCGGAATGCCGCCGTGACCGAGGCGGGGGCCAGTTGATCGAGGGCGGCCGGCGCATCGGCGGCGAGGTGGCGGGCGGAGGGGGTCATGGCCGCCAGTTGCCGCAGCCCGTCCGGCCCCAGTCGCAGTGAGAACTCGATCACCGCCTCATGGTCCAGCCGAAAGCGGCCGGCCATCTTCGCGAGCAGCGTCTCGCGCTTGTCCTCCGGCACGCTCAGGAACCCGGGCAGGGACCGTAACTCCCGCAGATGGTGAGGCTCCGGTCCCGCCACCAGCAGTATCCCGTCGCCGGCCAGCACGCGAGCGAACTCGTCGGGGTTATGGGGTGAGAACACGCTGAGCAGCACGTCCACCACGCCGTCGGCCACCGGCAACAGCCGCCAGGCATCCGCCACAACGAAAGTCGCGCCCGGGCAGGCGCGGGCGGCCAAACGCACGGCGTCCCGGGCCACGTCCACGCCCGCCAGTTCGAGCGCACAGGGTGGGGAGGCGCCCTCCGCCGCCCGTCGCAGCCGCGCCAGGTAGTACCCGGTGCCGCAGCCGACGTCCAGTACCGCTCCCACCCCCCGCTCCGCCAGGTGGGCAAGCACCTCGCGGTTGACGGCATCGGACAGCGGCTGGTAGTGGCCCGCCCCCAGGAATGCCGCTCGGGCGGCCAGCATCTCGCGCGAGTCGCCGACGCTGGGGCCGGGCCGCCGCAGCAGCAGGTTGACGTAGCCCTCGCGGGCGCGGTCGAACGAATGGCCGGCAGCACAGCGATAGACGCGATCGACCAGCAGCAGGTCCTGTCGGCAGAGGGGACAGATGAGGTCCATGGCTCCCCTGGCCCCGCGGCCAGGACACAGGCACCGGGGCCGAAAGGGCGGCAGTTGACAAGCAACGTAGCAGCCTGGTAGCATTTCCGCCAACTGAACAGACAGGCTCTTATCCAGAGAGGCAGAGGGAACGGCCCGTTGAAGCCTCGGCATCCGAACCGCCGGCGGTTGCGGTGCCAATTCCGACAGACACACGTCTGGGAGATGAGAGCGCGACGACGTAGTCTTGCGCCTCTTCGCCTTCCGGTGGAGAGGCGTTCTCTGTTGAACGGACCGTATGCGCGACTGTTGCCGGAGGAACCATGAGTGAGAAAAGCGGACTGCCGTCGGTCCAGTTCGCCATACCCGCCCCCTATCGCCGCGCCACCGAGGGCAACGCCGTGGTGGAGGTAGAGGCCGAGACCGTGAGCGGGGCCATCGCCGCCCTTCGCGCCCGCTACCCCGAGATGGCCGCCCGCCTAGTGACGGATGAGGGCGCCCTCAACCCCTTCGTCAACGTCTACTTGAACGGGGCGCGCCTGCAGGGCCACGAGTCGCTGACTCACGCCGTGCGCGATGGCGACCGGCTGGTGATCATGCCTGTGATCGGTGGAGGCAACTGAACATGATCGTGATGAAGTTCGGCGGCACCTCAGTGGCAGATGCCGACCACATCGCCAAGGCGGCCCAACTTGCCGACCAGTCGGCGCCTGGGCCGGTGGTGGTGGTCGTCTCCGCTATGGCCACCGTAACCAACTCCCTGCGTGCGCTGGGTCGCCAGGCAGCCGAGGGCGACGTGGACGGCTACCGGCGCACCATCGCCGGCCTGCGCGAGAAGCACCTGGCAGTGGCCGATTGTCTGCTGCAGGGCGATGAGCGCGTGCAGGTGCGCGCCTTCGTCGAGCAGCGTCTGTCGGAGGTCGAGGCGCTCTGCGCCGGCCTCACAGTCATCGGTGAACTGACCCTCCGGGCGATGGACCGCATCGCCGGCGTGGGCGAGAAGCTATCTGCCACCCTGCTGGCGGCGGCGCTGCGCGCCCGCGGACGCGATGCTGCCTACGTGGATGCCGGCGCCGTGGTCGTCACCGACAGCACGTTCGGCGGGGCCGGCCCCTTGCTGGACGAGACGCGCGAGCGGGCCCAGGCCGTCATACGGCCCCTCATCGATGCCGGGGTAGTTCCAGTTGTCACCGGTTACATCGGCTCGGACCGGACCGGCGCCCCCACCACCCTGGGACGCGGCGCCGGCGACTACTCCGCCGCCATCATGGGAGCCTCCCTAGACGCCCGCGAGGTGTGGATCTGGACCGACGTGGACGGCATCCTCACCGCCGACCCCAAGATCGTGCCTCACGCATGCACCCTAGACGAGCTTACTTATGTTGAGGCGGCCCAGCTGGCCTACTTCGGGGCCGAGGTGCTGCACCCCAAGACGGTGCAACCGCTGGTCACCAAGGGGATCCCGCTGCGCATCCGCAACACCAATCACCCCGACCATCCCGGCACCCTCATCGTCGACCAGGCGACCAAGCCGGGGAACGGCCCGCGCGCCATCATCACCTCCAAGGGCCTGAGTGCCATCGCCGTGGTGGGCAACACCGGCGGATGGTCGCCGGCCATCTCGGCTCGAGCGCTGGTGGCGCTCTCCAAGGCGGGCAGTGAAGTGCTTATGTTCGGCCAGTCCTTCGTGGACAAGACCATCTCGCTCCTGGTGCGCGGCCAGGAGACCGAGGCGGCCGTGGCCGCCCTGGAGCGCGAGTTCGAGGAGGACAGGGGCCAGGGCGTGGTGCGGAACATCACCGTGCAGCGACCGGTTGCCTCGGTGTCCGTGGTGGGAGCGGCGGCCGACGACTCCTTCTCGCTGGCGTCGCGGACCTTCGCCGCGCTGGGCAAGCACCGCACGCCGGTGTTGAGCATCGCCCAGGCCTACTCCGAGTACAACGTCACCTTTGTGGTGCCGCAGGAGGTGGTCGACGCCACCGTCTGCCTGATCCACGCCGAGTTGGGTCTGGGAGGCTAGCAGCGGCAGGGACGGCAAGGCGGCGCTGGACGTGGGCCTAGCGGTAGAAGGCGCAGGGCGCCCGGGAGAAACCTAACCCCCTCCGTGGTTCAGCTTTGCGAAACCACGGAGGGGGTTAGGTACTTCCGCCTCAGTCCAGCCGGGCGCGGAACTCCCGGTACTCGTCGTCGCCCCGGATGATGCCGATCTCGAGCTTGTACTGGCGCTCCTCGCCGGGATCCAGGAACTGGAGCAGGCCATCGGCTCGATCGCGATTGCGCCCCTCGACGCCGCAGTTGGAGGGCTCCAGCCCGAGCACGTAGTCGCCTTCGCCCATCATCTTCCACTGGATGAAGCGCGGCAGCTGCTCCTTGAGGTACTTCACGTACACGCCGAAGGGCTCGCCCTGCCAGAGGGTGAAGTTCACCACCCCGGCCCAGACGTACCCGTCGTCGTCCGTCTTCATCTCGTGGTAGTACACCTTCTCGGCGAACTCAGCAGTGGGATTGATGATGAAGGCCCACTCGTGGCCGTCCTTGCGCGCCTCGGCATCCCGCGGCGTCACTCGCGCCGACGGCGTCAGCACGCGCGCACCGGCGTCCACCAGGGGGAAGCCCAGGTTGATGTGGTAGAGGATCTGGTGGGGAACGCGGTGGAAGCTCTCGTTCCGGACCCGGTCCTCGATGAAGAACCGCCGCTCGCCCAGCCGGCCCCACACCTTGCGGTTCATGGCCAGGTTCGCGCCGAAGACCACGCTCTCCCGTACCTCGCCGCCGGCGGAGACGATGTACTCGTCGCCGTCCCAGCAGCCGCCGGCGCTGACGCCGCTGGCAGGGAGATTCCCGACGCGGCCGTGCAGGCCCAACTCGCCGCCGAAGTCCACCGTGGCCGCCCCGGCATGCGTGAGGCCGCAGGTGGCCACCAGGCCCCCGCCGAAGGACCGCAGCCAGCCCAGACCTTCAGGCTCGTAGTACGACGGGGCCGTCACGCCGACGCCCGAGTGCCAGGCCAGCGACATTCCCTGGTAGCTAGCCGAGAACACGTCCATGCCGCGGTCCGGCACCACAGTGAGCTCGAACCCGTTGCCCAGGTTCAGGTCTATCACGCGCACGCCCCGACCGCGCCCGTCCGAAAGCTCGGCCTGGCGCACGCCGCCCACCTGGCTGATGGAGCCAACGCGTCGCATGAGCTCCTGCCGGGTGTATTCACGTTCGAACAGTTGGACCATTGAACACCTCCGTGTGTATTGCTGGCTCGTTGTCAGTTACGGAAGCTTAAGCTCCCAATTGCGCCCCGATGAAGCGCGGCCGCCCGCGCACGAACTCCTCGGCCGACATGGACGGCCTGCCCTCCGGCTGCACCGTCACCAGCCGCAGCAGCCCCTCGCCCGTCCCCACCGCCGCCGGTCCCGGCTCGGCCACCACCTTCCCGGGCGCCGCTGCCGGCCCGCCGGAAACCACCTCGCCGCGCCGGATCCTCAGGCCGCGCCCCTCCCAGCTGGTGAAGGCTCCCGGCCAGGGATCCATCGCCCGGCAGAGCCGCTCCAGATACTCCGCCGGCCGGCTCCAGTCCACAAGGCCGTCCGCCTTGGTCAGTTGCCCACTCACCGTCGCTCGAGAGTGGTCCTGGGCTTGCGGCGCTACCTCTCCCGTCAGCCACCGTGGGAGGACCCGGGCCACCAGTTCGGCGCCAAGCACCGCCAGTCGAGCCTCCAGCCCGCCCCTGGTATCGCCGGGCAAGATGGGGGTTCGCTCCTGGCTCAGGAGCGGGCCGGTATCCATGCCCTCATCCAGGAGCATGATGCTCACGCCGGTCTCGGCGTCGCCGGCAAGGATGGCGGCAGACACCGGCGACGCGCCCCGATGGGCCGGCAGCAACGACGCGTGGACGTTGACGAAGCCACGCCTCGGCGCCGCCAGCACCGACGGCCGCAGGATCTCGCCATAAGCCACCACCACGCCGCAGTCCGGTTGCAGCGCGCGCAGCCGTTCCCTGACCTGGCAGCCGCGCAGCGTCTCGGGCTGCCACACCGGCAGCCCCAGCTCCAGCGCCGCCACCTTCACCGGCGGCTCCTGCAATTGCCGCCCTCGACCGGCCGGACGGTCCGGCTGGGTGATGACCTGCACGATCTCGAAGCCCTCGGCCAGGGCGCGCAACGACGGTACGGCAAACTCGGGTGCACCGAGAAACACGATTCGGCCGCCCACCGTGGGCGGACTCAGCCGTCGATCGGACAATGGCACTCCCTCTGCCCGGCACGCGGTCAGGCGCGTGGCTCGTCGCCGATTCTACTATCTCGGCGGGAGCGGAACCAGTCCGGGACGGTCGCGCCGAGCCGCTCTACCGGTCCGCGTTGTGGACGATCCCGGCCCAGACCGCGCTCAGCGCTCAAGCACCGCCGCCGATCGGCGTCACCCATCGCCGGACCGGCGCATCCCTGGAATGCAGAGAGCCAGGCCGGGTAGCCTGGCTCTCTGTTGCTATCGGCAGACCGAAGCCCCGCCGCGGTGCTGACTAGCTGCGGCCGCCCAACTGATGGTCCAGCATCACTATGCCGTTGCCGCTGCTGCCGACGCGACGCAGGGTCTCCACGATGCTGCCGGCGCTGGCCTCTTCCTCTACCTGCTCGGTGATAAACCACTGCAGGAAGACCTGGCTAGCGTAGTCGTTCTCCTTCAGGGCGAGGCTATAGAGGTACTTGATGAGCGCGGTGACCTTCTCCTCGTGAGCCAAGGTCTCTTCGAAGACCTTTAGCAGAGAGGGGTACTCCACCGCCGGCTTGTCGAGGGCATGCAGGGTGACCTTGCCGCCGCGCTCGTTGACGTACTCGAACATCTTCATGCCGTGCCCGAGCTCTTCCTTGGCCTGCAACTGCAGCCAGCGAGAAGCGCCCGGCAGGTTGTTCGACTCGCAGTAGGCTGCCATGCCCAGGTACAGGTAGGCGGAGTAGAACTCGTTCTTGATCTGCTCGCTAAAGGCATCCTGCATCGTCTGGCTAAGCATCGTCATTCTCCTCCTCAGTGTGTGTGCCGCGTGCTACTGTTGCCGGCTCCTGCAGCCGGGACAGATACCGAAGAAATCGACCCGATAGGTTTCGATCTGGAAACCGGTCAGTTCCTCGACATGCGCCGTGAGGCCCGGATCCGTCTTCAGGTCCACGTCGACCACCCGCCCACACTCGGAGCACACGGCGTGGGGATGGGGCCGCGGGTTGGCGCCGTCATAGCGGGCCATATCCTGCCCGAGGCGCAGTTCGGCCGCCTCGCCTATCTGCTCCAGCACTGCCACCGTCTTGTAGATCGTCGCCAGGCTCGTGGTTGGGAAGTTGGGTCGTACTGCTTCGTATAACTGCTCGACGCTGGGATGATCTCGGCTCTCGGCCAGGTACTTCACCACCGCCATCCGCTGTGGAGTCAGTCGCAGACCGTTGTCGCGCAGTGCGTCCACCATCTCGTCGTAGCGTGTACGTTCGTATTCCATCGTGCATACCCCTGACCCCCGAAGGTGGGTCGAGTTGTTTTCTGCTATGTTATGCCCCGACGCCTGTCTCGCACCTAAGAGCCGTTCGCTATTATAGCACCGGTGTCGTACAGGTCAAGAAGCGCTACGTCGTCTGTCCTCCCCGTTGACGGCCGAACCCGGCGATTGTAACAATGGCGGCGCGTACTAGCCACCCTCAGGAGGCGACACATGAACTCGCGGGAGAGAGTCGCTACCGCACTGAGCTTCCGGGAGCCGGACCGAGTGCCCATCGTGGATGGCCCCTGGGCGGCCACTGTCGAGCGCTGGTACAAGGAGGGCCTTCCCTCGAACAAAACCGTTTCCGATCACTTCGGTTACGAGCTGGTCAGCTTCGGCTCCGACACCACGCCGATGTTCCCCATCAAGGTCCTTGAGGAGACCGACGAGTACGTCCTGGAGACCACCTCCGCGGGCGGCGTCCGGCGTAACCACAAGGACTACACCACCACACCCGAGATAGTGGACTACCCCTGCAAGACCCGGGCAGACTGGGACCGCATCAAGCGGAACCTGCAGCCGGGAAAGGATCGCGTAGACTGGACCGGGGACGGGCTGGCGTACACCAGGCAGAACTATCGCTCCCGCCACGAGCCGGACCGCCCGAGCGGCTACAAGGGACTGGAGGGGTGCCGGCAGGCGCGTGCCGACGGAAAGTACGTCTGCTACTCGGCCGCCATCGGCTACGACAAGATCCAGACCTACGTAGCCACCGAGCGGCTGCTGACCGCCATCATCGACGAGCCCGATTGGGTGGTCGAGATGTACGAGGTGGATGCCGAGCTGGCCATCGCCCAGTACGAGATCATGGTTGAGGGTGGCTTCGAGTTCGACGGCGCCTTCCTGTACTGCGACCTGGGGTACCGCAATGGCCTGCTGTTCTCGCCCCGGCACTACGAGCAGCAGCTTCATCCCACTTTCAAGCGCGTCTTCGGCTACTTCAACGACCGTGGTCTACCGTCCATCCTGCACTGCTGCGGCAACGTCAAGCAGCTCATACCCTACTTCATCGACGAGGGGCTCCGCTGCCTCCAGCCGCTGGAGGTGAAAGCGGGAATGGACGTGGTGGAGTTGAAGCACCAGTTCGGCAGGGACATTGCCTTCATGGGCGGCATCGATGTGCGCACCATGACCGACCCGGAGGCCGTCGAGGCCGAGATCGCCCGCAAGTTCCCGGTCGCCATGGCGGGCGGGGGCTACATCTACCACTCCGACCACTCGATACCCAACAACGTCAGCCTGCAGGACTACGAGCGGGTGATGGCCCTGGTTCGCAAGTACGGGCAGTACCGGTAGGGGCCGGCCGCCGCACCGGCCCCCGCCGCCGCCAGAGGGAGGGCGCGGGGACCCTCCCCTACCGAAGGCGCACGCGCGGTAGGGGCCGGCCGCCGCGCCGGCCCCCGCCGCCGCCAGAGGGAGGGCGCGGAGGCCCTCCCCTACCGAAGATGCACGCGCGGTAGGGGCCGGCCGCCGCACCGGCCCCCGCTCCCGCCAGAGGGAGGGCGCGGGGACCCTCCCCTACCGAAGGCGCACGCGCGGTAGGGGGCCGGCCGCCGCACCGGCCCCCGCCGCCGCCAGAGGGAGGGCGCGGGGACCCTCCCCTACCGAAGATGCACGCGCGGTAGGGGCCGGCCGCCGCACCGGCCCCCGCCGCCGCCAGAGGGAGGGCGCGGGGACCCTCCCCTACCGAAGGCGCACGCGCGGTAGGGACGGCCGCCGCACCGGCCCCCGCCGCCGCCAGAGGGAGGGCGCGGGGGCCCTCCCTACCGAAGATGCACGTGCGGTAGGGGCCGGCCGCCGCGCCGGCCCCCGCCCCCGCCAGAGGGAGGGCGCCGTGGGTACACAGCCGAGACGCAAGCCGCTTCGCCTACCTGGCTACGACTATCGTACCCCAGGTGCCTACTTCGTCACCATTTGCACGTTCGAGCGCCGGCCGGTCCTTGGGACGGTACACGATGATGGAGTCGACCTGTCAGAGGCAGGCTTGATGGTGGCCGAGGCGTGGACAGCGCTCCCCAATCGATATCATGGGGCGCTCCTCGATGAGTTCGTGGTCATGCCCAACCACTTGCATGGACTGCTGTTACTCAACACGGAGCCGCCGACCGATGGGTGCATAGCTGGATCGGTGTTGTCGCTACCGGACGTGATTCAACGATTCAAGTCGTGGACCACCTCGCGGTACCAGCAGGCCTGCCAGGACCATCTGACACCGAAGGTCGGTTGCCGGCTCTGGCAAAGAAGCTACCACGAACGAGTGATTCGCAGCGAGCGCGAGCTGGCCGCCGTACGCGAGTACATCGCCCGCAATCCCGAGCGATGGCAGCACGACTCGGAGTTCGTGCCGTAGGGGCCGGCCGCCGCGCCGGCCCTCCCCTGTGGGAGGCACTTCGGAGGGCGCGGGGGCCCTCCCCCACCGGAGGCATACACGCAGCAGTGACCAACCCCGTGCCCGCCTTCCCTGCGACCATGCGCACGGAAGAGCACGGAGACGCTCGTCTACGGCGAACGCCCGCAACCACGATAGGGGCCGGTCCGCCTGGAATGTCGCTTCCCCGCGCGATATACTCCGCTACCCCGACGCTCAGGAGACACTCCATGGCCTATGACCGCGCTCTGGCCGCTATCCGCCTCGATATGCCGGACCGCATCCCCCACACCGAGTACGTCTCCCACTGGGAACTGGTGCGACACCTCACCGGCCTGAACCCGGCGGACCCGGCGGAGCGCGATGAGGCCTGGCGGCGCTTCTACGTCGCCGCCGACTACGACTTCCTTTGGCTCAACAACGACGGCCCCATCCCCTGGGACAAGCGCGGCCGCACCACCGACATGGGCCACGCCGAGTGGCTGGAAGACGCTTCCGACCGCCGCGACATCGTGCCCAGCCCCTTCCGCACCGTCGAGGACGTCCTCGCTTTCGACGCCGTCGAGGAGTACGGTCTGCCCGACTTCGACTCCCTGGTGCAGCACTTCCGCACCGTGCACTCCCAGGTGCAGACCGCCAATCCCACCATGCTTGTGCCCGGCGGCTACTACAAGACCATCGTCTCCGGATGCATCCAGGCCTTCGGCTGGGAGATGTTCCTCTCCGCCGTCGGGGCGGACCCGGAAGGCTTCGATCGCGTCTTGGAGGGCATCTTCCGCCAGACTGAACACAATCTGCGCGCCTGGGCCCAGACCGGCATCCCCGCCTTCATCTCTCATGACGACATGGTCTGGAGCCAGGGCGCGATCTTCCGGCCCGCCTGGTACCGAGAGCGCATCTTTCCCCGCTACCGCCGCCTCTGGTCCATCCTGCACGACGCCGGCATCCCCGTGCTCTTCTGTTCCGACGGCAACTACACCGAGTTCGTGGACGACCTGGCCGATGCCGGGGCCGACGGCTTCATCTTCGAGCCCCTCACCAGCCTGGAGTACGTCGTGGAGAGGTACGGCCGGACCAAGGCCATCATCGGCAACGCCGACACGCGCATCCTCACCTTCGGCAACCGGGACGATATCCGGCGCGAGGTGAAGCGCTGCACCGACCTGGGACGCGATTGTCCCGGCTTCTTCATGGCCGTGGGCAACCATATGCCCCCCAACATCCCCCTGGACAACGCCCTCTACTACCTAGACTGCGTGCGGGAGATGTCCGCGCGCTGACCGAGCCCGGGACGAGGACCCAATCGGGCCGATCCTTCCGGCGGGCAGACTACCCCCTCTTTCTGCCCACGTGCCCCCGGCCTAGTGCCGGGCCCTGTCCCGCTGTCGGCGCTCACGTGGTGGCGGTGTGGGACAGATGGCCGTTGACTGACTGCTGCCGCCTTCGGTGGGGGGTTGCTTGGAGATCAGTGCGGTGTTGTCTCAGCGCTGGAGGGGAGTGCCCGGACGGGGGACGACTAAGCGAGAGAGGGTGAGGGCGCGCCGCTCCAGCTCGATGCGGGGGATGCGCCAGGCGCCGCCCAGCCGATAGCACGGCAGGCGGCCATCCTGCATCAGACTCCAGACGCTCTCGTAGGTGCCTCCGAGAGCGTCCGCTGCCTCTTGTACCGTCAGCGTATCACTCATGCCGGCCTGCAGGTTCGCCATCAGTCCTCCGGGCGCCGCGCATAGTTCGTGCGCCGAAGTGGGTGATGCCGCAACCTTCATGCCACCATCCATGCTCACAAAAAAAGGCGGCCGCACCTTTCGTAGGTGCGGCCGCGAGCAGTCACAGCGAGGGCGGTTCTAGCCGGCGTGCTCCGCAATCCAGTCGACGATGAGCTCCAACAGGCCGGGAACGAAGGCCGGCTCCAGGCTAGCGTATTCGTCGGGGCTGCCGATGATCGCCTTCTGGAAGAGATGGTTCGCCTCTGGCATGACCTCAATGCGATAGTCCACATCGGTCTGACCCAGGGCCGCCTCCATGGCCTCCGCGTTGGCATCGGCGGGTACCTGGGTGTCCAACGCGCCGAACAGCGCCAGCACCGGCGCCTTCAGACCCAGCAGGGCGGGCGTGGGGTCGTACGCCACGAAGGAGCGGAACCAGGGATTGTTGATGCCGGCAATCTGCTCGGCGACGCTATCCTTGATGAAAGTTTCGATGTCTCCGATAGCCTTGCGTTGCTCCTCGGGCAGGGCCTCCACAACTGCTCGCAACTCCGCCTCTGCCTGGGCCGTAACCTCTTCCCAGCCCTCTCCGGTCTTTACCGCGGCCAGGGTCTGCGCCTGCTGCTCCTTGGCGACGGCGATCTCCTCCTCGGTGGCGCCCTGGCTGCGCATGATCAACTCGAGCTGATCGTGCAGCACCTGTTCGCCGCTGGTCCCCGGGCCGGCAAGCAGCACAAGGTAGGACACGCCCTCGCACGCGTTCGCGGTGAGCGGGGCAACGTAGCCGCCCTCGCTGTGGCCGATGAGGCCGATGCCGGCGGGATCAATGTCCTCTCGGCCCAGAAGAAAGCCCACCGCCGCGGCCACGTCCTCCGCCAGGTCCTGCTGGGTCGCCAGCAACAGGTCGCCCGTGGACCCCCTCACACCGCGATCGTCGTACCGCAGGACGGCGATCCCGTTCTGCGTCAGGTGATCGGCGAGCTCAAAGAAGACACGGAAGCCCAGCACGTTCTCGTCCCGATCCTGGGCCCCGCTGCCGGAGATCAGCACGACGGCGGGGAAGGGACCGTCACCCTCGGGCAGCGAAAGCGTGCCCGCCAGGGTGATGTCGCCGTGGGAGAACGTCACCTCTTCCTGCACGTAGGGCAGCTCGACGGCCACCGCGGGAGCGAGCGTGAACGTGCCGGTGTAGCCCGCCTGCACGAAGGAGCCCGACATCTCCCCGTTCTCGGCGACGACGCCGCCGAACACACCCCGGCTGGCGCCAGAAAGGATAGTGAAGCTGATCTCGCTCCCCTCTACGGTCAGGTTCTCCACCGGGATGCCGAACACCCCCTGCCCCGGGATGTCCAGCTCGGCGGTCAGGCCGCCATCAGCCGGCTGGAAGCGCACCTCGATCTCGATACTCTGACCGGCAATCTCGATCAGCCCCGTGTACACCTCCTCTAGCTCCACCGCGGCCTCAGTGACCGCGGCCGCAGCCGGCGTGGCGGTAGCGGCCAGCTGGGCGGTCGCCGTGGCCGTGGCCGCCGGCGCCGTGGTGGGCGAAGCCGCCACCACAGTCGGCGCGACGGTGGATTCGGCCGCAGAGGACAACGTGGCCGCCGCAGTTGGAGCGGCTGAACCAGTGCATCCGGAGAGCACCAAGGCCGTCAGGAGCACGCCAACAACAAGAGTTCCAAGCTTCATGCCTCTTCCCAGTTCTAACATCATGTCACCTCCCCAACGTAAGCGCCGGTCCGGATCGCGGCACAGCGGGCGCCGGGCCACCCGCCAGTATAGCCCCACCCGGCCTATGACGCACGGTGGGTCGGCGCATCCGGCACGCGTCCTGCAACCCCTAACTATGCACAGGCGGCGCGCCGCGGCATCACTTATGTGGAGATTGTCGTTGGCCGCCGGTGGCCTGTGCTATACTGGGCTTAAGTCTCCCTACCCGGCGTGCCGCCCAACGGCCGCGCCCGCGGAGTGTCTGCTTTGAGAGTTCTGTTGGTTGCCCCGTTGGTGCGCCTCCCCATAGAGACCCGCACCTCGCCCCCACTCGGTCTCGCCTACCTGGCGGCCGTCTCCGAACGGCGGGGCGACGAGGTGCTGCTCTACGACGGCAACGTGGAGCGACGGGATCTGGTGGAGGTGGTGCGCGAGTTCCAGCCCGCCGTGGTCGGGATCAGCGCCAACACCATCCAGATCAAATCGGCCTGGCGCGATGCCGGCATCATCCGTCAGATGAGTGATGCCGCCGTGGTGCTCGGCGGCCCGCACCCCAGCGTCCTTCCCGAGGAGAGCTTGGGCCGGCCAGGGGTAGACTTCATTGTCCGGGGCGAGGGCGAAGATACCTGGGTGGACCTATGCACCGCGCTGGACGGGGCGCCACGCTCCGAGTGGGCCCGCGCCGCCGCGGGAGTGCCGGGCATCACCTACCGCGACGGCGAGGAACTGCGGCACACCCGACCTCGCCCGCCGATCAAGGACCTGGATGCCCTGCCCTTCCCGGCCTATCACCACTTCCGCATGGACCGTTACACCAACTTGCAGCCCACCATCGACGCGCCGCGCGTGCCCAGCTATCCTATCATGACCTCGCGCGGCTGCCCCTATCAGTGCTCCTACTGCTGCCAGACGGGGCCGCGGGTGTGGCGCCCCCGCTCGCCGGAAAGCGTCGTGTCGGAGTGGCGCTGGTTGGTGCGAGACCTGGGCGCCAAGGAGATCGGCGTCCTCGACGACTCCTTCAACATCGACCGCAAGCGCGTCCTGGCCATCTGCGACCTGTTGATCAAGGAGGGGCTGCAGCACGTCCCCTGGATCATGATCAACGGCATCCGCGCCAACCTGGCGGACGTCGAACTCCTCACCCGCATGCGCGAGGCCGGCTGCGTCCGCACCGCTTTCGGCGTGGAGAGCGGCAACCAGCACATCCTCGATGACGCCATCGACAAGAAGCTGACGCTGGATCAGGTGCGCAAGGCCTTCGCCGCCGCGCGGGCAGCCAAGATGGAGACCATCGGCTTCTTCATCGTCGGCCTGCCCGGCGAGACCGAAGCGACCATGGACGACACCATCCGCTTCG
The DNA here is from genome assembly GCA_040768685.1 of Anaerolineae bacterium. Lineage (GTDB taxonomy): Bacteria > Chloroflexota > Anaerolineae > DRVO01 > DRVO01 > Ch71. The sequence goes on along the minus strand of JAXGMM010000001.1, from coordinate 440,772 downwards.
CCTGTGAGCTGGACCCGCTGGTGGCCAACTTCTCCATGGCCACCCCCTTCCCCGGCACCCGCATGTACGAGCGGGTCAAGCAGAGCGGGCGCATTCTGGTGGAGGACTACGACGACTACGCCTTCTTCGAGGGCAAGGCCGCCTTCGAGATGCCCGGCCTGCCCGCCGAGTTGGTGCAGCGCAAGTGGAAGGAGGCCTACCGCCGCTTCTACTGGCGCCCGTCGCGCATCGCCCGCCAACTCACCCGTTGGAGCACCTACCGCGACCTGCCCCGGACGCTGCGGGTGGCCTGGCGGACGGCGTTCGGGTAGTGGCTGAGGAGCGAGGAGCTGTGGGGCTGGAAGAGAGTCCGTCCGCGATCGGTCCGTACGCCGAACGTAACCCCCCTACCGCCTTCCCTGCGAAGGCAGGGGGAGCCGGCAAGTCCGCCTCCCCGTTAGCCGGGGATCTGGGGAGGGGTTCTGCTGGGCGGAGTGAGGCTGCAGGTGTATTGGGGCGGCGGATCACATATGACGCCGAGGCGGAAGTGCTTTACATCAACTTCCGCCGTCCCAGTCATGCAGACGACTCCGAGTTGACCGACGACGACGTGCTGGTTCGGTACCAAGATGGCGAGGCCATCGGCATAACGGTTCTGCACGCCAGCAGACGAGGAGACGAGCAGTACATGGGGAACCGAACCACCAGCGAGCCCCCAGGTGAGACGCATGACTGACGAGATGATCCGCTGCAGCGTAGGCATTACCGCCTACAACGAAGAGGCGAATATCGGCCGGCTGCTCCAGGCACTCCTGGACCAGCAACTGACCACCGTGGCGATCACCGAGATCATCGTTGTGGCCAGCGCCTGCACCGACCGTACGGTGGACATCGTGCGCGAGCACATGGCCCGGGACGAACGTATCCGTCTCCATCTCCAGGAGCGCCGGGAAGGCAAGCCATCCGCCGTCAACGTCTTCCTGCGCCATGCCGTCGAGGATATTTGCGTGCTGGAGAGTGGCGACACCCTGCCCGGCCCGACCACCATCGAGGGGCTGGTCAGCATGTTCCAGGACCCGACGGTGGGCATGACCGGCGCCCATAAGGTGCCTGTCAACGCTCCGGAGCACATGGTGGGCTACCTGTCGCACCTGCGCCTGGCGATGGAGCACAACTTGTGCCTCGAGATCCCGCGCCTGGGCGAGCTGATCGCTTTCCGCAAGGTGTTCGAGGCCATTCCTCCCGACGTCGCCATGGACGAGGCCTTCGTCGAGAGCCTGGTCATCAAGCGCGGCCTCAAGGTCATGTACGCACCGGACGCCGTCGTCTACAACCTGGGACCCAACTCCTTCACCGACTTCGTCCGCCAGCGCCGCCGCAACTACGCCGGCCATCTTCACCTGCGCCATAAGTACGGCCACAAGGTCTCCAGCCTGGACAATCGACTGGTGCTCCGCGTGGCCTGGCGTGAGGTCAAGAGCGCTCTGTGGCTGCTGTACGCCCTCGGGGTGCTCGCCTTCGTCGAGGCCCTCTCGCGCGTGCTGGGTGGGTACGACTACTACATTCGGGGGAGAAAGCACGTGGTGTGGGACATGGCGTGGAGCCAGAAGGGCGACGTGGGAGCGGAGGCGGCGGCAAACAGTGCCGGCTCTCTTCCTCGCCCCGGCATCCAGCCGGCGGCGGGCGCCAAGGGTGTCCCCGAGCCCCGGCGGTAAGCAGGTCGCCGCGACCAACCCGCCGGCAGGCGCTTCGCCCCTGCCCAAGTCAACCCCAAGGACTAAGTATGCGGCTGAAGCCGATCGACATACTCAAGGTGGCAGTCAGCCTTGTGCTGATCGTCTACCTGCTGTGGCGGGTGGATCTGGCTGCCGTCTCGGCCGCTATGCTGGGTGCGTCGCTCCCACTTTGGCTGATCGCATTGATCGTCTACTTCGGGGCGATCGCCCTCAGCACGGCCAAGTGGGGCGTGCTCCTGCGGGCCCAGGGGGCCGGTGTCCCCTATACGGACCTCCTCGCCTACAGTTTCACCGGCCTCTTCTTCGGCAACTTCCTGCCGACCAACGTGGGGGGCGACCTGGTGCGCGGCTACGACCTCGCCCGGCACCTGCGGCGCGTCGAGGACGCGGCCATCTCCGTCCTGGTGGACCGCCTCGTGGGCCTGACGGCCTTCATCACCAGCGCCGGGGCTATGGCGGCGGTGGCGGTGTTCGTCTGGGGCCGCCGCGACCTGCTCGGGCTGGCCACCGTAGTGTGGCTGGCCACCCTCGGGGCGCTGATCGGGCTCGCGATCCTGTTCAGCAGGCGGCTGCGAGGTCTCGTGGGGCGGCTGTTCCGCCTCGGCCCCCTGGCTAAGCTGGAGCCCATCTACCTGCACCTTTCCGATGCCCTGCAGACCTACCGCGATCACCCGGGCGCCCTGGTGCGGGCGTACGGCATGGGCCTGCTGGTCATCGTCATTTCCAACTTGGTGAACTGGTTGGTGGCGGCGGCGGTGCACGTGGACATTCCGATGCGTTATGTCTTCCTGTTCAACCCCATGCTGGCCTTCGCCCCGCTGATTGTGCCGTCGCTGGGCGGCCTGGGCGTGAACCAGGGAGCTTACGACCTGCTCTATGCCAACCTGGGCGGAGTCGCCACGCCCGCCGGCGCCCTCACGGTCTCCCTGCTCATGCAGCTCATCATCTACGTCAGCAGCCTCCCCGGCGGAGTCCTCTGGCTACGAAAACGCCGCCGCGCCCAAGCGGGGGAGAATGGCCACAGAGACGCAGAGCCACAGAGGGGCTGATGGAACAGATCAACCACCTCACCGAGCAGGTCATCGGGGCCGCTATCGAGGTCCATCGTGTCCTGGGGCCGGGTCTACTCGAGTCCGCCTACGAAGAGGCGATAGCTGTCGAGCTGGCACTGCGCGAGATTCCGTTCGAAAGACAGGTACTCATCCCACTAGTCTACAAAGGTCGCACGGTCGGCGAGTACCGACTCGACCTTCTGGTGGCAGACACAGTCATAGTCGAGCTGAAGAGCGTAGAACGACATGACGCTGTATTCGAGGCACAACTGCTGACGTACCTCAGGCTGACGGGCAAGCGCGTTGGCCTGATCATCAACTTCAATAACCGGTTGCTGACCCAGGGAGTGAAACGACTTATCCTATGAGTGACTCCGTGTCTCCGTGCCTCCGTGGCCAACCTCTTCTGCTCGTTAGCCCGGCGTCCAAGGTGTGGGACTCGCGGGCGCACATACACATGGGCCTGGGCTACCTCGCCGGGTCGCTCCTCCAGCACGGCTACCCCGTGGAGATCTTCGAGGAGTGCGTCGAGCCCACCTCCCTGGCCGACCAGTTGGCTGGACGGCAGTACGGCGTCGTCGGCATCTCCAGCCCCACGCCGCTGATCGAGGAGGCCTGGGAAGCAGCCCTCGTCGCCAAGAAGGCGGGCGCACTCACCCTCATGGGCGGCCCCCACCTCACCCTCCACCCCGGTGAGAGCCTCACCAAGCCACAGGTCGACCTGGTGGTGCGCGGCGAGGCGGAAGACGCCATCATCGAGGTGATGCGCGCCCTGGAGGCGGACTCCGGCGAAGCATACGAGGGCGGCCGCCGCTTCCGCGCCGAGGTCTGGGGAAGCATCCCGGGCGTTTCCTTCCGCGACAGCGAGGGCACGGTGCGGCACAACCCCGCCCGCCCACTGCGCCAGGACCTCGACAACCTACCCTGGCCCGCCTATCGTCTTTTCCCCATCGAGCGCTACACCAACCTGCAGCCGCTCACCGATGGGCTGCAGAAGAATGCCCGCGCCTATACGCTGCTCACCTCGCGCGGCTGCCCCTACCAGTGCATCTACTGCTCCAAGCCCATCACCGGCAACACCTGGCGACCGCGCTCGCCGGAGAAGGTGGTTGAGGAGTGGGCCTACCTGGTCCGGGAACTGCGCGCCACCGAGATCGGCGTCACCGACGACGTCTGGAACCTGAACGTGGACCGCGCCAAGGACATCTGCCGCCTGCTCATCGAGCGTGGCCTGACGGACGTGCCCTGGGTGACCATCCACGGCATGCGCGCCGATCGCTCCGACGCGGAGCTATTCCGCCTGATGAAGCAGGCCGGCTGTAAGCGAGTTGGCTTCGGGGTGGAGAGCGGCAACCAGGCTATCCTGGACGCCATCAAGAAGGGGCAGAAGATCGACGACGTGCGGGCCGCCGTTGCCAACGCCAAGGCAGCCGGCCTGCAGACCATGGGGTTCTTCATCTTCGGCCTCCCGGGCGACACGGAAGCCACCATGGAAGACACCATTCGCTTGGCCCTGGAACTGGACCCGGACATGGCGAACTTCATGATGGCCGACCCGCTGCCGGGCACCGAAATGTACGAGATAGTGCAGCGGAAGGGCCGTCTGCTGGCCACCGGGTACCACGACCTGGCCATCCACGGCGAGCACGCCCGCTTCGAGATGGGCGACATGACCGCCGAGTTGGTCGAGCGGAAGTTCCACGAGGCCTATCGCCGCTTCTACTTCCGCCCCAAGCGCATCTGGAAGCGCGCCACCTCACTCGACACCTGGCGGCGCCTGCCCACCTATGCCGGCAACTTCGTTCGCTTCTTCCTGAAGCGGTGAAAGCCTAGGTCCCGCCGGCATGGGTTGACCCCTCCCCGCGACCGGAGAGGGGTCATGGCCGGCTCAGTCCTGTCACCGGCGCTCCTAGTGGTGGAACAGCCGCACGCCGGTATAGACCATCACCATGCCGTACTCGTCGCAGGCCGCGATCACGTCCTCGTCCCGCACCGATCCGCCCGGCTGCATGATGTAGCGCACTCCGCTCTGCGCCGCCCGGTTGATGGTGTCCGGGAAGGGGATGAACGCGTCCGAGCCCAGCGTGACGCCGTCCAGCTTGTCCAGCCAGGCCCGTCGCTCGTGCGGCGCCAGGCGCTCCGGCGCCACCCGGTAGTTCTCCCGCCACAGCCTCTCCTCGGCGGCGATGACGTCCTCGCGCAAGAACTGGTCAATGGCGTTATCTCGCTCCGGCCGACCCAGGCCTTTCTTGAACCGCATGTCGAGCACCGCCGGGTGCTGCCGCAGCCACCAGGTGTCCGCCTTCTGGCCCGCCAGGCGCGTGCAGTGCACGCGTGACTGCTGCCCGGCCCCGTTGCCGATCACCTGACCGTCTTTCACCAAGCAAACTGAGTTGGACTGGGTGTACTTGAGGGTGATGAAGGCCACCATCATGTCGCGCAGGGCCGCCTCGCTGATCTGCTTCAGCCTTGTCACTCGCCGCTCAAAGAGAGCGTTGGTGGGGCGGGCGTCATTGCGCTTCTGCTCAAAGCGCACTCCATACACCTGGCGCGTCTCCAGGTCGGGAGGGACGTAGTTCGGGTCGATCTGAACCACCGGGTAGGCGCCCGCTTTCTTCTCCCGCAGGATCGCCAGTGCCTGCGGCTCGTAGCCGGGGGCGATCACCCCGTCGGACACTTCCCGCCGCAGCAGCTGCGCCGTCGGCACGTCCACCACCTCGCTCAGCGCCGCCCAATCCCCGAAAGAACACATGCGGTCGGCCCCACGAGCGCGGGCGTAAGCCGTCGCCAGGGGCGAGAGCTCGTCCGAGACGAAGTAGGCGCGCCGCAGTTCCTCGGTGAGGGGGACGGCCACTGCCGCTCCGGCCGGGCTCACGTGCTTGAAGCTGGCCGCCGCCGGAAGGCCCAAGGTCCGCTGCAACTCGTGCACAAGCTGCCAGGAGTTGAGAGCATCGAGCAAGTTGATGTAACCCGGCTTGCCGTTAAGGACTTCAATCGGCAACTTGCCTTCATCGACGAAAACCTTGGCCGGAGCCTGGTGCGGGTTCATGCCATAGCGCAGGCTCAACTCACGATCGGCCATCTACACTGCCTCCACCGGTATGGATAGCGCCCAATCTACAGCAACGGTCGAACACCGCCAAGGTCGCCATCGCCGCAGGCGCAGACGCCCAAGAGAAACCAATCGCCCCGGCCTACGAGGACCGGGGCGGCGAGTATGCAGCTGGGTTGACAGCGGCGAACTAGCTCTGCGTCCAGCCCGACGACTGCGGCTGGCCGCCGCCCAGTCGATTCACGCGAGCCGCCTGCGGGCCCTTCGCCGAGTCCTCGATCTCGAACTCAACTCGATCGTTCTCGTCCAGGTTGCGGAAGCCGGCTCCTTCAATGGCGGAGTAGTGCACGAACACGTCCTTCCCGCCGTTGTCCGGGATAATGAAGCCGTAGCCCTTGTCCCGGCTGAACCACTTGACTGTCCCCTCGATACGCTCTGCCATGTTGCCGGCACCCCCTTTGGGTATTCAACTGCCGTACTACACTTCTCCGACCTTGGGATGTCAGTCCTCAGGCGTCGCATTGGTGCAGTGGCATTCCACCCGCCACCGAGTGTGCGGGCCTAGACCCCTTATACCATAGGGGCCGCCCTCGCGCCACTGGCGATGCCCGATAATCACTGGGCAACACTAACGCCCTGCCCACACCACCGACTGCCATTACCAGTGCCGCCCCGTAGGCAGCGCCCTCTTCCTGTGCTAGACTTCGGTGGAGGGCAACCGGAACAGCCCCATTGTCTCCCGCTTGTTGGAGGGTTGGGTCATGCGCACTCGAACGCGACGCGGCTTGGTTACGTCTCCCATTCAGGTCCTCTTCACCGCTCTGCTGGTGTTCGGCCTCCTGTCCGCTCCCCCGGCGGCGGTCGCCCAGGCCGAGGAGCCGGAGGCGACACTGCTGCCCGAGTCCGCCCACGGGACCGACGAAGTCATCCTGATCAATCGAAACGACGGTCGCATCGTGATCCAGGACTTCATGATCGAGGCCGGCACCTTGGACCTCACCGGCAAGTACGACATCTTCGGCGGCCCCTACTACGACGTCGCCGCCGGCGACTTCGATGGCGACGGCCGCCGCGAGATCGTCGCCATCGGCGGCGGCGTCCTCGGCCAGCCCGGCCCCATCCTGAACACCTTTGATCCTAACGCCGTGAAGCAGGGCATTGCTCCCACCGTCCCCACTCTAAGCGTCGCCGCCAACCCCAACGTGTGGACCCACGTCGCCTGCGCTGACCTAGATAACGACGGGCGGGACGAGATCGTCGCTATCCGCACCGCCGAAGAAGGCGTCATTCGGGCTCACGTGTTGGCGTTCAAGTTCAACCCCGTCTCCGGCGAGTGGCTGAACAACCCCATGTGGGACCTCCCCACCGCCGGCGGTTTCGTGGACATGGATCTGGGCGACCTGAACGGCGACGGCGGCGCTGATGTCGTGCTTACCCGCCAGAACCGAGAGGTTGTGGTCGCAAACGGCCGGTATCCCACCGTCGACTTGTTCGTCGCTGCCGTGGGAGACGGCGACACCTGGACTCGAACCAAGGTCGGCAACGTCAATGGGATCGGCACTCCTGAACTGGTGCTGATGCGACCGGTGGCCGCCGCCGGATCCGTCCCCGACGGCGTTCGCGCCATCGAGCCGACCGGGCTCACCTCCTGGAGGGACGTCGCCCGCTGGGGCTTCCCCACCGGCCCGGCGGACATACGCCTGGCGGACATGAACGCCGACGGCGTGCAGGAGATCGTCGCCCTCACCGTCGGCGCCGGGGCGACGCTCTACACCCTCAACCCTCGTCTCCCCTCCACCGGCGATCGCGTGGAGCGACGCGTGGCCATCGGCGACAACACGTGGGCTCCTGTGCTTCGGCTCGGGGACGCCAACGCCGACGGCCTTCCCAACGCCATGACCCTCGAGAAGAATGGCGGCTTCCTGCGCGTGTGGGACTACCACGCCGGCGGCGGTGTCCTGGACGTCGCCGCCTACGGTCCCTACTGGAAGAACTTCGCCGTGGCTAACCTGGACGGCAGCGGCGTCGAGATCCGTCCGCGGCTGAGCGTGGCCGACGAGACGCTGCTGTTCTACGACCTCAGCGCCGGGCGAGGCACCACCGCTGCCGTGGTGGTAGAGAACACCGGGGCCGGTTCCTTCAACTGGATGGCCACCTACAACAACTGCCCCTGGCTCTTGGCGGAGCCCCACCTGGGGACTCCGGGCCAGCAGATCACCTTCTCCGTGAAGGCAGCCGGTCTGCCCAGCACGACGCCGGGAGCCACCGACATGTGCGCCGTGGGCATCCAGGCCACGGCCCTCGACGGCGGGCTTGTGCTCAGCAATAACCAGATCGTGACCGTGCGGCTGCGCGTCGCCGCCAGGATCACTCGCACCCACTTGCCGGTGTCCTTCCGCTAGGAGATGCCCTACTCCCCGAGCCCCTCATCGGGCCGTACGGAGGCGGCGCGCTCGACCGAGCCGCCGCGCCGCTAGGGCACGGCCTGGCCGAGGCGCTGCACAAGCGCTGTGCCGCCCGGGCCGCGGATAGGGAGCAGTGGCCGTCCGACTAGATAACCTTGGGAGAGCAAGATGCAGTATCGCCGGCTAGGACGAACCGACCTGAACGTCTCCGCTATCGCCCTCGGCTGTTGGGCCTTCGGCGGCGGAACCTACTGGGGCGACCGGGACGAGCAGTTGTCAGCGGAGACTATCCGCGCCGCCTTCGACGCCGGCATCAACTTCTTCGACACCGCTGAGGGCTACGGCAACGGTCACTCCGAGCTCGTCCTCGGGCGGGCCCTGGGAATCCGCCGTCGCCAGGCCATCATCGCCACCAAGGTCGGCCCCGACCATCTCGGCCGGGAGGACCTGATCCGCGCTTGCGAGGGCAGCCTGCGGCGGCTGGGCACGGATTATGTCGATCTCTACCAGATTCACTGGCCCAGCCGTACCGTCCCGCTGGACGAGACCATGGGCGCCATGCAAACGCTGCTCGACCAGGGTAAGGTACGCGCCGTTGGGGTCAGCAACTTCGGCGTCCAGGACCTGAGGCAAGCGCTGCGCTGGGGCCGCGTGGAGTGCAACCAGTTGCCGTACTCGTTGCTCTGGCGCGCCATCGAGTACGAGATCGGCAGCGCCTGCTTCGCCGGCGAGGTGGGCATTCTCTGCTACAGCCCTCTCGCCCAAGGCCTGCTGACCGGTCGCTGGCGCTCCGCCGATGAGGTACCCACTGGGCGTGCCGTCACCCGCCTCTACTCCGGCAAACGTGAGGGAGTGCGTCACGGCCAGGAGGGCGCCGAGGCGGAGGTGTTCCAGGCCCTGGCGGAGATAAACGCCATCGCCGACGAGTTGGCCGTTCCCATGGCCAACCTCGCTGTGGCCTGGCTGCTCCATCAACCGTGCGTCACCTCCGTGCTGGCGGGAGCGGGCAACCCGGACCAACTGCGCATCAACGCCCAGGCCGCCGACCTGGCGCTTGACGACAGCGTGGTGCAGCGGCTCAACGCCGCCACCGAGTCCGTAAAGGCCAAGATCGGCAACAACCCGGACATGTGGCAGGCCGAGTCACGCTATCGCTGAACTAGGCACCCGAGGCCGCCTGCAAGCGGTCCACTAGCCCACGTGCCGGCCGCTTGACCTCACCGCCTCATTCTGAGGCCCTCTGCGCGACTGTTCCGTCGCGGGCGCCGAGGAATCTACCGGTTGCCAATGGTAGATTCCTCTCGTGGTTTCAGAGAGCGAAGCCACTGCTCCCCTTCCTACGCGGGAAGGGGAACCGGAGCCGGCCCTCCCGAGGGCGAACCGCAAGGTACTCGGTCGGCAAACGGCAGAAACGAAACGCCCTGAATCGCCCTGCCTTCGACTTGACACCGACGGCCAATTCGTCTATAATTCTTTCGTAATAATCGTTGGCGGCTCCCGTTGTTTTGACATCTTACTCGTGGGAACGCCGGCGACGACGGAGATCGAGAGCGTAGCTACAAGGAGGAACTGGACATGGATTGCCAAGAACAGAAGCCCGTGGTTAGCCTACCCCGCCTGAACGAGCCCGCCCCGGACTTTTCCGCCATCACCACACATGGCCCCAAGAAACTGTCCGACTACAAGGGAAAGTGGCTCATCCTCTTCTCGCACCCGGCGGACTTCACACCTGTCTGCACCACCGAGTTCGCCGCCTTCAGCCGGCTGTACCCCGAGTTCCAGAAGCGCAACTGCGAGCTTCTCGGCCTGAGCATCGACAGCAACTTCAGCCACATCGCCTGGGCCCGCAATATCGAGCAGATCTTCGGAGTCAAGGTGCCCTTCCCGATCATCGCCGACATAGACATGAAGGTGTCTTCGGTCTATGGCATGGTACACCCGGCCGCGAGCAGCACCCAGGCAGTGCGGGCCGTCTTCTTCATTGACGAAGGGGGCATCCTGCGGGCCATGCTCTACTATCCCATGAACGTCGGCCGGAACTTCGACGAGATAATCCGGCTCCTCGACGGTCTTCAGACCTCCGCGCGCGAGGGCGTCGCTTGCCCGGCCGACTGGCGCCCGGGAGACAAGGTTGTCGTGCCTCCGCCGCAGACCGCTGCCGCCGCTGATGAGCGCTTGCAGGCTGGGTACGAGTGCAAGGACTGGTACCTCTGCTTCCGGGATCTCTAGTCCAGTACGCATCGCCGGACCCACACAAGGCTCACCCCCGATGGGGGTGAGCCTCTTGCTTGACGCCTCCCGACACCGCCGCACACCAAGACCGGAACGCCGGGGCTCTTGAAAGGCCCTGCCGTTGCCGATATCATGTAGGCAGCTCGGCCGGGCGATCGTTCTGCGCCGGCGTGGTGCGCCGGTCCGGCTCGTGGAAACCCGGCCCGTGCAAGGAGGGTCCATGCCGTCCGTTGAAGAGATCAGATCCAAGGCTACGGCGCGCATATGGCAGTCCATGGCCCAGAGCGGTATCGAGGTGTCCTCCATCCCCGCCGAGCAACTGCAGGCCCTGGTGAACTCCATCACCGACGGGGTGCTGGTGGCGGTGAACGAGGTGCTCACCGGCGTAGGTGCCGGCCAGATCCGGGAGGAGTCCGGTGCGTCCGCCGGTGAAGAGGAAGAGGCGATTCTCTGGGAAGGCCGTCCGTTCCTCTCGCTGGTGGAGCACTACATGGTGACCAGCGAGAGGCTGCGAATCACCCGGGGTCTGTTCGGCAGAGACCGTCAGGACATCGAACTGGTGCGCCTGCAGGACATCGATCACAAGCAGAACCTCAGCGAGCGTGTGCTCAACCTGGGCGACGTCATCATCCACAGCCACGACCCGGCCAGTCCCGAGGTAACGCTGCGCAATATCACCAACCCCATGGAGGTGCATGAGGTGATTCGCCGGGCCATGCTTGACGCCCGGAAGCGCCACCGTCTCACGTTCCAGGAGGAGATGTAGCCGCGCCTGGAACCGGCTAACGTCGGCCGGGGCGCCTTAGCGGGCAGCAGCCGCTTGAGGCGCCCGGGCCCTTGGGGACTTACCCACCTGTTTGGTTGCCACCGGCAACGATGGTTCTGCATCCGCCGCTCAGGATGCTGGGCAGACAGGAGGTTCTCGTGGACGACGTGCGTGCCGAGATCGAGATCAACGCCTCTCCCGAACGCGTCTGGAAGGTCCTCACCGACTTCTCCTCCTACTCGAGCTGGAACCCGCTGATCACCAGTGCCGGCGGAACCGCCAAAACCGACTCGGTCCTCACCCTTCGGCTGCAGCCTCCCCAGAGTCGGACTCTGGCTCTCAAGGCCCGGGTGCTGCACTACGAGCGGCTCCGGCAGATTCGCTGGAGAGGCGCGGCCTGGGGAGTGCCGCTCCTTCTGAGTAGCGAGCAGTCATTCACTCTCGAGGCCCTGCCCGACGGGCGAACTAAGGTGGTGCAGCAAGCCGCGGCCACCGGTCTCCTGCGCGGCCTGATAGGCCCTTCGGACCAACATGCTCTCTCCGGCCTCGAGGCCATGAACCAGGCGCTCAAAGCCCGAGCCGAGGCGGATGCCCCGTCTTCGGAGGTTGAGAAACACACCCGATGACGACACCCAAGGTCGATCTCAAGAAGGAGCGGGCCGCGCTCTACACCGCGACCAAGAAGCCCGCCCTCGTGCAAGTGCCCGAGGCTAGCTTTCTGATGGTACACGGACAGGGCGATCCCTACGCCTCCGACGCCTACCCGAATGCCATCCAGGCGCTCTACTCCCTCTCCTACACCATGAAGTTCGGGCGCAAGGCCGACTCCGACGTGCCCGACTGGACCGTCATGCCGCTGGAAAGCCTTTGGTGGACGGAGGGCAGCGACATACTGACGACGGCGGACAGGAGCAACTGGTCGTGGACAGCCATGATCCTGCAGCCGTCCTTCATCACGGCTGTCATGGTGGCCGAGGCGGCCGCCGTCCGCCGTAAGCGGGGCGACATGCCCGCGCTGGATGCGGCCAAGCTGGAGCGGTTCGACGAGGGTCTCTGCGCCCAGGTACTGCACGTAGGCCCGTACGCCGAGGAAACGGCCACCATTGAACAACTGGCGGAGTGGATCCGCGCCCAAGGTTACGCGCCGCGCGGCCGGCACCACGAGATATACCTGAACGACCCGAACCGCACCAAACCGGAGCGCCTGCGCACCATCATCCGCCAGCCGGTGAGCAAGGCCTAGCGGATGCGCCCGCCGAAGACGGATGGAAGCCGGCCGCTAGGCACGGCTCCGCCGCCTCCCGAGCCCGCCGAAGGGCGGGCTTTGCCTATTGGTAGCCCCGGCCATTCATGGCGGGGCGACCGCGCCGGCCCGACTGGTGGCCGGAGCCCTCACCTACCCGTAGCCCCGGCCATTCATGGCGGGGCGACCGCGCCGGCCCGACTGGTGGCCGGAGCCCTCACCTACCCGTAGCCCCGGCCATTCATGGCGGGGCGACCGCGCCGGCCCGACTGGTGGCCGGAGCCCTCACCTACCCGTAGCGCCGGCCCGACTGGTGGCCGGAGCCCTCACCTACCCGTAGCCCCGGCCATTCATGGCGGGGCGACCGGGCAGCAGACACCTCCAAATCCGTGCGCCACAACCGCCTCTCACGTTGACAAGCTCGCTGCCATCCCCTATACTGGCGCCAATCGAATACTGCAGGCGGTGGTGACCCGAAGCCCGGAAGCCACGGCTTAATGGGAGAAGACCGGTGAAAGTCCGGCGCTGTCCCGCAACTGTAACCCCAGCAATGGGGGAGCCAGAGCACCCGCCATCGCCCTGCTTTCAGCACCTGCGTGGACAGGGGGCGGAAGCGTGAGATGGGCACCGGCCCGCACCGAGCGCCGGCATCCCTTCCTCTAGCGCTACCGTGGCCCCGACCAACCGTCGAGGCCACTTCTCGTCTCCGGCCCCTCCGCATTGTTGCTGAGAGCACATATCCGAGGAGGCATGCCGTGAGAAGCCGTCGTTCCTTGTCGCTCACCCTCGTCCTAGCCCTGCTGCTCGTGTGCATCCTGCCCGTCCACGCCGACACCGGCTCCGCCGCCACCTGGCTTGTCGGCCAGCAGCGCGCCGATGGCGGCTTCGGGCTGGAGCAGAGCACCGTCTCCGACACGGCCGAGGCTGTCTTCGCTCTCACCGCCGCCGGCATCGCCCTGGATGAGGTCGCCGTCGAGGGCGTCACCCCGGTCGACTACCTCACCGCCAACCTGGCCTCGGCTGCCACCGTCGGCGCCCAGGCCAAGGCCGCCCTTGCCCTCTCCGCCGCTGGTGTGGACGTCGCCGAGGTCGCGGCCGACATCGCCGCCGCCATGGACGCCCAGGGCCAGTTCGGCGGCGCCGAAGCCGGCTTCACCGATAGCCTGTACGCCGTGCTGGCGCTCGCCGCTGCTGGGCAGGACGTGCCCGCTGCTGCCGTGGACTTTATCCTCGCTCACCAGGCCGAGAACGGCGCCTGGGCGTGGAACGGTTCCGTCGACAAAGCCGACGCCGACAGCAACACCACCGGAGTCGCCCTTCAGGCCCTGCTGGCCGCCGGCGTCGCCGCCGATCATGAGGCTGTGGTCGCCGGTCTGGACTACCTCCGCGCCATCCAGAATGAGGACGGCGGCTTCCCCTACCAGAAGCCCTCCGATTGGGGCACCGACACCGACGCCAACTCCACCGCCCTCGCCCTGATGGCCATCACGGCCGCCGGGGACGACCCGGCCACCTGGGCGACTGACGAAGGCGTAGGCCCCGCCGACGCCCTGGCCGCCCTGCAGAACGATTCCGGCGCCTTCGCCTGGCAGGCCGCCTGGCCCGACGACAACCTGTTCGCCACCTGCCAGGCCCTACCGGCGCTCCTGGGCAAGTTCTACCCCATCGCCCCGCTGACCGCGGGCACCGTGGCGGCGGCGCAGGTTCAGGCGACTGCAGAGCCCGTCGTCACCGCTACTCCGGTGACCGTCATCCCTGTCACCGGCGGCGGCATCGCCGTCACGCCGTGGGGGCAGATTCTCGTGCTCGCCGGCGCCGGTCTGGCCACCGGCAGCTACGTAGTGCGGCGCCACCTGCGCCGCGTCATCGACCGCTAGTCCATCTCCTGCCGGGGCGCCCGAGACCGCAGCCCTCGGGTGCCCCCATCCTCCCCCATTCACCCTGCGCCGCCCCAACCCGGAAGGAGAGGCCATGAACCTGCGCAGCCCTGTCTCGGCCCGGCGCCTCGTCCTGAGCCTTGCGTTGACATTGCTGGCACTGCTGGGAGGGACCGCCCCGGCTCTGGCCCAGGGCCCCTCCATCCGTGCCGGCCTTATTGTCGAGTACGGCAACGGCGACGTTGACGCTCTCTGCATTGATCTCGACGGCGAGGGCGTGACGGGCGTCGACCTGTTGCAGGCGAGCGGCCTCGCCGTAGGGATGCAGTCCAGCGGTCTCGGGATGCAGATCTGCCAGATAGGCGACGTCGGCTGTGAGCCCGGGCGCGAGGCGTGCTGGTGCCGGTGCCTCTCGAACCCTTGCTCCTACTGGACCTACTTCCAGTGGAAGGACGGCGCCTGGTCGTACGCTCCCCTGGGGGCCAGCCGGCGTCAGGTGACGGACGGCGACGTGGATGCCTGGGTCTGGGGCGACGGCAAGACACTGCCGGTCTCCTCTCCCGACCTGGCCTGCGCCCCGGAGGCGCCCGCCGATGCCGCCACGGCCGAACCCGCCGTCGCGGCGACCGCGGGGCCCAGCACCGCCGCCACCAGCGCTCCCTCGGCGGCGGGCGCTTCCGCCGCGGCGTCCACCGCCCCTCCGGAAGCGCCCGCATCGCGAACCGGGTTCGGCTGCTCCGGCCCTGCCCTCATGCTTCTGCCCTTGGCGGCGCTTGCCTTCGTGGCCTACTGGCGGAGATAGCCGTTGCTCCATCCCGTCGCCCTTACCATCTGGGTAGTGGCCGCCGCGGCGGCCGCCCTGGGCACCCGTAACCCAGTCTACCTGCTGCTCCTGCTCCTGGTAGTCTGGGCTACCTATACTGCCGCCCGGCGGCACAACCCGCGCGCCCAATGGGGCGGCCTTCTGCGGCTGGGCGTATGGGTGTGGGCCATCACCATCCCCTTCAACGCCCTCTCCAGCCACCTCGGCCGCTACGTGCTCTTCACCCTGCCGCCTGCTCTGCCGGTCATCGGCGGGCCGGTAACGCTGGAAGGCCTCCTCTACGGCTTCTTGAACGGCCTGTCGCTGGTGCTGCTCCTCACGGCGTTCGGCGCCTTCAACACCGCCGTGGAACAGTATGAGCTCCTCCGCCTTGTGCCTTCCGCCTTCTACCACGCGGGGATGGTCGCCTCCATCGCCGTCACCTTCGTGCCCGTGATGACTGCCACCTTCGCCGACATCCGCCAGGCGCAGATGCTCCGCGGCCACCGCTTCCGCGGCATCCGCGACCTGTTGCCGCTCATCTCGCCCCTCTTAGCCAGCGCCCTGGAGCGCTCCATCCAGTTGGCCGAGGCGATGGAGGCCCGCGGATACGGCAGCGGAATCGTGCCCGTGTCCCCCCGCCGCAACGCCCTGCTGCAGATAGGGCTGCTGGTCGGCCTGCTTGGGCTCATCGGCGGTCTATTCGTGCGTGCCTACTACCCGACCGCTCGCGGCTTGGGCGGTATAGTCACCCTGGCGGCGGCCGCCCTGGTCCTGGGCGTGCTCTGGTACCAAGGCCGGAGGGTGCGCCGCACGTACTTCCGTACCTGGCATTGGGATACGCCCAGCCTGGCCGTGGCGGGAGCGGCCGCTCTTGCCCTCATCGCGGTAGTGACCGTCGATCGCTGGAGCGCCTCCGGGCTGGCCTACTACCCCTACCCGCCCGGCGAGATCCTGCCCGCCTTTGAGCCCGCCGTCGCCGCTGCCCTGCTGCTCCTGGCTGCCCCAGCGGTGATTCACCGCCCCGTGCCCCTGCCGGCGGTCGCCGATGCCCACTGACGCCGCCATCTCTCTCCGCGGGGCGACTTACACCTACCCGGACGCCGAAGCGCCGGCGCTGAACCGGGTCGACCTGGAGCTGGCCGCCGGCGAGCTGACCCTGGTGGTCGGCCCCAGCGGCAGCGGTAAGTCGACGCTGCTGCGTTGCTTCAACGGCCTGGTGCCGCACTTCTACGGCGGCATGTTCTCCGGTCAGGTCAGCGTCTTCGGCCGAGATCCGGTGGCCGAGGGGCCCCGCAACATGAGCGACGCGGTGGGCTTCGTCTTCCAGGACCCGGAGGCGCAGTTCATCGTCGACGATGTGGAAGGCGAACTGGCCTTCACTACCGAGGCGCGCGGCTACCCGCGGCCGGTCATGGCAGAGCGCCTCGACGAGGTCAGCGAGATGTTGGACATCCAGCATCTACGCGGACGGCGCCTGAGCACGCTCTCCGGCGGTCAGCGCCAGAGGGTGGCGGTGGCGGCGGCGCTGGCCCTGCGGCCACAGCTGCTGGTGCTGGACGAGCCCACCTCGCAGCTCGACCCCGTGGCCTCCGATGAACTGCTCACCGCCCTGGTCAGCCTCAACCGCGAACAGGGCCTCACTGTCGTGCTCTCGGAGCACCGGCTGGAGCGGGTCGTCGCTCACGCCCATCGCCTAGTCTACTGCCCGCACACAAGCGGCCGGATCATCGCCGGTGCGCCACGAGACCTGCTGAGCCGGGTGCCGCTCGCCCCGCCAGTGAGCGCCCTGGGCCGCCGCCTGAGGTGGAGCCCTTTGCCCCTAACCGTCGAGGAGGCCCGGCCCTTCGTGCGTTCCCTCGGCCCGCTGGGCAATGGGTACCGCGCCGGCAACGCTCCGGGCGCGGTTCGCCTGGCCGCCCGCGGGCTCTACCATCGCTACCCCGAAGCGGAGGCCTTACGGGGCGTGGACCTGGAGCTGAGGCGCGGTGAGATCGTCGCCCTCCAGGGGCACAACGGCGCCGGCAAGACCACCCTGCTCAAGACGCTGGTCGGCCTGATCAGGCCGGACTCTGGCCACGTCCTCCTCGACGGCGCCGACGTCGCCCTCATGGGCCTTCACCAGGTGATCGGGCGCGTCGGCTTCGTCCCCCAGAGCCCGGGCAGCCTCCTCTTCCAGGACACCGTCCGCGGCGAACTGGAGTTCACCCGCCGCAGCCACCGCCTGCCGCCGGTGGACCCGCTGCCGCTGTTGGAGCGGTTGGGCCTGGCCCGCTACGCCGACACCTACCCGCGCGACCTGAGCCAGGGGGAACGTCAGCGCGTCGCTCTCGCCGCCATCCTGGCCGCCGAACCGGAGATCCTGCTGCTGGACGAGCCCACCCTCGGCCTCGATTACCTGCAGAAGGACCGCCTCGCCGCCCTTCTGCGCGAGCTGCGCGACGAGGGCAAGTCGGTACTGATGGCCACCCACGACGTGGAACTAGTCGCCACCTGCGCCGATCGCAGCGTTCTGCTCGACCGCGGCCGCGTGCTGGATGCCGGGCGGCCCGGCGAGGTGATGGCGCGGCAGCCGGCCTATGCCTCCCAGATCAGCCGGCTCGTCGGCGATGGCCGGCACCTGACCGTCGAGGACGTGCTGGCATGAAGTACCTCAACCACGCCATCCTGCTGGCCGCCAGTGTCCTGGGAGCGGCTTCGCTGCTGCTGCCTTTCTTCAACCCGCCCGCCGAAGCCGCCTTCATCGGCGCCGGCGCCCACAGCTCCGACGCTCCGGTGATCTTCGTGGGCTTGGTGGTGCTCTGCCTGGGAGCGGTGGCCGCCAACCTGGCCGGGCGGCAGATGAACTCCAAGGTGATGGCAGTGCTGGGCGTGCTCACCGCCATGAACGCCGTCCTGCGTACCATCCCCGGGCCGGGCGGCTTCAGCGCCATGTTCATCCTGCCGATTCTATGCGGCTACGTCTACGGGTCCACCTTCGGCTTCCTGCTCGGCTCGCTCAGCCTGCTGGTCTCCGCCCTCATCGGGGCCGGCATTGGGCCCTGGCTGCCCTACCAGATGATCTGCGCCGGCTGGGTGGGCATGGTGAGCGGCTGGCTGCCGCGGGCGACCGATTCTCGCGCCGAGGTCGCCCTGCTCGCCGCATGGGGAGTGCTGTCCGGCCTGATCTTCGGCGCCGTCATGAACCTGTGGTTCTGGCCCTTCCTTAGCATTCCCGGGCACACCGGCCTCTACTGGTCGCCGGGCGCCGGACTGGTCGAAGGGCTGCAGCGCTACCTCGCCTTCTACGTCCTCACCTCCCTCTGGTGGGACGCCATGCGCTCTGTGGGGAACGCCGTCTTGTTGGCGCTCTTCGGCCCCGCCCTGGTGACCATCCTGCGCCGCTACCAACGCCGCTTCCACTTCGTCCTCGCCTGAGTGCCGCCAAGTGCGCAGGATTCGGGTTGAGCCGCTCGCCAGCCGATCGTAGAGTGGGACGAGCGTGAAGTACGGAGGGATCATGGCCGCAAGCGACGACTACCAGGTGGTGGAGCAAGCCATCGCCTACCTGGAGAGTAACGCGCGGCGACAGCCTGACCTGGCCGAGGTGGCGGCTGCCGTGCACCTGAGCGAGAGCCACCTGCAGCGGCTGTTCCGCCGTTGGGCCGGCGTCAGCCCCAAGCGTTTCCTGCAGTTTCTCACCCTGCAGCACGCCAGGGCCCTCCTGGATGAATCGCGCACCGTTCTGGGCGTGGCGTACGATGCCGGTCTGTCGGGCCCCGGCCGGCTGCACGACCTGTTCGTGACACTAGACGCGGTGACGCCGGGGGAGTACCGCCGTCGCGGCCAAGGCCTTACGGTCCGCTACGGCGTGCACCCGAGCCCCTTCGGCGACTGCCTCCTGGCCGCCACCGACCGCGGCATCTGCCGGCTGGACTTCGTCCAGGACGGCGACCCCGAGCCCATCGTGGCTGCCCTCCGGCAGGACTGGCCCGGCGCCCAGCTCTTGCGGGACGATCCCTTCACCGGGCCGCTGGCGGAGCGGGCTTTCAGCGTCCCGTCTTCGGGCGAAACACCCCTGCCCCTCTACGTCCGCGGCACCAACTTCCAGGTTCAGGTGTGGCAGGCACTGCTGCGCATCCCTACCGGGCGCGTGCTCAGCTATGAGGACGTTGCCGCCCGCATCGGTCGCCCCACCTCCTCCCGGGCCGTGGGCAACGCCGTCGGCGACAACCCGGTGGGCTACCTCATCCCCTGCCACCGCGTCATCCGCAAGACGGGCCACTTCGGCAACTACGGCGGCGGCCCCCTGCGCAAGCGCGCCATGCTGGGGTGGGAGATGGCGGCGCGGGAAGGCGAGGGCGAGCTGAAGTCGCGCGGCATAGTAGCGCATCGTGTCGTGCTGGGCGACAATGAGGATAGGACTGCTGTAAAGAGAATGGGCGCGCCTGCCGGAGACTAGTATGCCGGACCTAGACGAGATGCAAGAGGCGGTGCTGGAACTGCTGGGCCCCTATGGTGTCCGGCGCATCTCCGCGTTCGGCTCCGTCGCCCGCGGCGAGGCGGACGCGAACAGCGACATCGATATCCTGGTGGACCGAGAGGGACCGTTCCCGAAGCCGCTGGGGCTGACACGGTTCATGTCCATCGAACTTGAGCTAGGGGAACGCCTGGGGCGCAAGGTCGATCTGGTCATCGACGAGTCCCTCAGTCCCTACGTGCGACCGTACGTCGAAGCCGACAAGGTGGTTGTATATGAGGAAGCCGTCTGACGCGGTCTACTTCCATCACATGCTGGACGCCACGCAGCGGGCCGAGTCCTTTGCCGTCGACGTCGATGAGGTGCGGTTCCAGGCGAGCGATCTACTGCAGAGCGCAATCGCGCATCAGGCACAGATCATCGGGGAGGCGGCTCGTCAGGTGTCTCCCGAGCTTAAGGCCGCCGATCCCGAGACCCCCTGGACAAGTATAACCGGCACCCGTCACCGCGTAGTCCACGATTATGTTCGCCTGAACACGCGCATGGTGTGGTTGGTCGTTCGTGATGAGCTTCCCGCCATGCGCCACCAGCTTCAGCGCATTCTAGAACTCTGGGAGTCCCGACCCGATGCGACTTAGAGCCATAGCCTGTGAAGTGCTGGCGCGCCCCCTCTACTTGGCCGCCGTCCACTCCCCCCACGTCGTCGACTTCGAACTGATCGATCGCGGGCTGCACAACGAGCCTGACGTCCTCCGCAGCGCCCTCCAGGAGCGCATCGACGCCGTCGACGAGCAGCGCTACGACGCCATCGTCCTCGGCTACGCCCTGTGCAGCAACTCAACGGCCGGGCTCGTCGCTCGCGGGATACCGATGGTCGTCCCCCGGGCCCACGACTGCATCACCCTCTACCTGGGCTCCCGGGCCGCCTACGCCGCCGAGTTCGACGGCCACCCGGGCACCTACTACTACACCGCCGACTACTACGAGCGCAGCAGCGATGGGTCGGTCGTCCTGGGCGCCACCAGCGACGCCTCCCTGCAGAGGTCCTACCAGGAGTACGTGGAGAAGTACGGGGAGGAGAACGCCGCCTATCTGATGGAGGTCATGGGAGGCTGGAAGGCGCACTACAACCGCGCCGCCTTCATCGCCATGGGGGTGGGCACCGACGAGAAGGCTTCGGCCGCCGCCCGCGAACAAGCGGACAAGAACGGATGGAACTTCGAGACGCTTCAGGGCGACATGGTGCTGCTGCGGAAGCTCATCCACGGCGACTGGAACCAAGACTTCCTCCAGGTCGCTCCCGGGGAGGCCATCGCCGTCACCTACGACGAGAACATCGTCCGCGCCTGCCCCTTCCTCACGCCTGGCCCTGCCTAGCCGCCGGCGTAGCCCTCGTCCGGCGGCAGATCGCGCCCCTTCCCCGAGGCGACCGCCAGCCGATCGGCGCGCTCGTTCTCCGGGTGTCCTGCGTGGCCGCGCACCCACTGGAAACGCACCTCGTGGCGCTCCAGTAGGGCCAACAGGCGCTCCCACAGGTCCGAATTGAGCGCGGGCTCAGTGCGGTTTCGCATCCACCCCTGCGCCTTCCACTTTCGCGCCCAGCCCAGGCTGATGGCGTTGGCCAGATACTGCGAGTCGGTGTGGATGGTGACGCGCGCCGGTTTCGAGAGGGCCTCGAGCCCGCGGATGGCAGCGATTATCTCCATGCGGTTGTTGGTGGTAAGCCGGTAACCACCCGTGAGTTCCTTCTCCGCCTCGCCCGTGCGCAAGATAGCCGCCCAGCCCCCCGGGCCGGGATTACCGATGGCCCCGCCGTCAGTGTAGATGTCCACGTGCGGCAAGTCGGGCCGGCTCCACTCTGGGGTGGCGGTGTCGCCGGACGCCGACCGGCGACGCCTGCTTGTAGTCCAGCGCACGGGACGCTTCGTCTCGTCAGCCAACGGCTTCTCCCTTGCGGTTGTGCCGGCGGATTCAGGCGGCCGGGCCCGCCAGTATACACGAGGGGTCGGCGGGCCACTTGCCGCGGAGGCAGTCGCGACTTACGCTACCGCCGGGCGTAGGGGTGTGCCAGTCAGCCGCGCCCTCCAGGAGCGCGCCTTGCCTGTAAGTTACCTCGCCGCCCTCCGCGGCCTCAGCCGTAGTGTCCGTCTGGTGCTTCTGGCCGCCGCCCTCCAGGGCTTCGCCATCTCCGGCGTCTACGGCGTCCTGCTCAACCTGTTCATCCTGCGCCTGGGCCACGGGCCGGAGTTCGTCGGCCTGGTGAACGGCACCGGTCTCTTGGCCGGCGCGCTCTTCTGCATCCCGGCCAGCGCCGCCGGGCGTCGCTGCGGTTCCCGAAGGGCTATGGTCGCCGGCATCCTGCTCATCGCCGCCGGCTACGCCGTCCTGCCGCTCACCCAACTGCTGCCCGCGGCTGCCGCGCCCTACGCCCTGATCGTCGCCTATCTCACCGCCAACCTGGGCGGGTCCCTCAGGGCCGTGAACGTCATCCCCTACATCATGAGCGCCGCCCGCCCAGAGGCCCGCAGCCACGCTTTCTCCCTCATGCACGCCATCACGCCCGGCGCCGCCTTCCTCGGATCGCTGACCGGGGGACTGTTGCCCGCGCTATTCGCCGGGCGCCTTGGGATGGACGGCTCCGCCCCAGCTCCCTACGGGATCGCCCTCTTGGTCGGTGCGGTCGGACTCATACCAGCGGTCGCCGCCACCCTCGCCGCCGAGGACGTGGACGCCCGTCCCGCGGGCGCCCTGGGCCTGCGTTCCCCCGCCGCTGCTTCCGGGGCCATGCCCCTGGCGATCATGCTCATCATGGCCGCGCTCCTGCTGATCCGGGTGGCAGGCGACCACTCTGTGAGCATTTACTTCAACGTCTACATGGACGACGGGCTGGGGGTGCCCACGGCCCTCATCGGCTCCATCACCGCCGTCGGCCAGGTGCTCGCTATCCCCGCCGCGCTCGCCGCGCCCCTGCTCACCACGCGCCTGGGCAATGGCCGCGCTTACGCGCTGACGGCCCTGCTGATGTCGCTGGTCCTGCTGCCGTTGGCCCTCATCCCCGCCTGGCCGGCGGCTGCCTTCAGCTACATCGGCCTCACCTCGCTGATCTCGCTCGCCCGCCCGGCGGTGATCGTCCACCAGCAGTCGCTAGTGCCGGCCGAGTGGCGCAGCACCATGGCCGGGGTGACGCAGATGGGCGTGTCCGTCGGCGCAGCTGGGGTGGCGTACCTGGGCGGCTACCTCGCGGGGACGGCCGGCTACCGAGCCGTGTTCCTCATGGGTTCAGTCCTCGTCTTCCTGGGCTCCAGCCTGTTCTGGGCCTACTTCCGCACTCCCCGGGGCGAGCTGGCCCGCGAGACGCGGTCAGACGGCCGCCCCGCCGCCTAACGCCGAGATCGGCATGGCAGAGCCATGCCGATCCTGAGCACCAGGGGACCTGAAGCGGTCAGTAGCACCTCGCCCATGCTCCACCTGCACCGCATCGGGCCGCTTCCGCGTCGGGGCGTGGCCCACCTGCCTTGACTAGATCGCTGTGGAGCCTACCTAACCCCCCGGCCCCCTTCCCAAAGAAGGACGGGGAAGGTACCGAGGCCCACCGGGCCGGTCACTTGGCGCAGATGTGGCCCGCCCCCTCCCCGGCGGGATGGCTCCCGGCCTAGGGCTTGGGAACGCCCTCGCCGCCGTCGGCTTGCCACGCCTTCTGGGCGTACTCCTGCACCGGCTTGATCAGCGACATCAGTTCCACCGGCACCACGAACTTGGTGGCCGGGCTGTTGCCCAGCATAGTGAGCGCGTCCAGGTACTGAAGGCTCATCGTCTTCTGGTCCACCGTCCGCGCCACGCTGTACACCTTCTCCAGTGCCAGCGCGAACCCTTCCGCCTTGAGGATGGCCGCCTCACGCTCGCCCTGGGCGCGGAGAACGGTGCCTTGGCGGTCGCCATCCGCCACCTTGATCTCCGCCTCGCGCTTGCCGTCCGCCTCGGTGACCATGGCGCGCCGCTCGCGCTCCGCCGCCAACTGCCGGTTCATGGCTGCCTGCACGTCCCGCGGCGGGGTGATCTCCCGGATCTCGACGCTGGTCACCTTGACGCCCCAGCGCTCGGTGACCTCGTCCAGCTTCACCCGCAGCACCCGGTTGATGTCCTCCCGCTTCGCCAGCACGTCGTCGAGCAGGATGTCGCCGATGACGGCGCGCAGCGTGGTGATGGCGATGCCCTGAGAGGCGCCGGCGAAGTTGCCCACCTGGACCACCGTCGCCACCGGGTCGGTCACCTTGTAGTAGATCAGGAAGTCGATGTCGATGGGGGCATTGTCCCGCGTGATGCACGTCTGCTTCGGGATCTCCAGGTAGATCTCGCGCAGGTCCACGGTGACCGTGCGGTCGACAAACGGGATGAGGAAAACCACGCCCGGCCCTCGCTGGCCGATGGCGCGCCCCAGCCGAAAGACTACCAGGCGCTGGTACTCGCGCACGATGCGGATGGCCATCGAGGCCAGCGGGACCAGCAACACGAGAAAGACGAATATGGCGAAGAGACTGCCGAAGAACTCAGCCATCGCTGCCTCCCTTGCTCTGCGTCGTCTGCCGAACTCGAAGCCGAAGACCGTCCACGGAAAGCACGTCCACCTTCGCGCCGGGCTCGATCGGTCCGTCCTCAGCCAGAGCGGTCCACTCCTCGCCCAGCAGCCACACCACGCCGCTAGGGTCAAGCGCCGTTTGGGCCACGCCCCGCCGCCCCAGCAACGCCTGTTCTCCCATGAGCGCCTGCCGCCGGTGGGCCCGCACTCCAGCGCCCAGGGCCAGGCCGAAGAAGCCCACGATCAACACGGTCATGGTGATGAGAAGCCACGGGCTGACACGCAACTGCGGCGCCGGCGGCTCCTGGCCGCCGAAGGGGCTGAAAAGCAGAAGCGAGCCGAGGACAAACGCTATCGCCCCGGCGACAGTAAGGGCGAAACCGCTCACCTGAATGTCGAGCACGAAGAGGATCACCGCCAAGGCGATCAGGGCGATGCCGCCCCAGTTCACCGGCAGGCTGCCTAGGGCGACGAAGGCGAGGATAAGGGAAACAGCACCCGTCACCCCCGGCAGTATGGCTCCCGGATGGTAGAACTCGGCCACGAGGGCAATCGTGCCCAGAGACAGCAGGACATAGGCGATGTTGGGGTCCACCAGCCCATGCGCCACCGTTTCGAGCAGCGTCATGTCGCAGGACTCGGTGGTCGCTCCCGCGGTCCGCAGCACCCGCGCCCCACTGACCGTCACCACCTCTCGGCCTTCCAGCGCCTGCATCAGGGCTCCCAGGTCGGCCGCTACCAGGTCCACGACCCCTTGTTCGGCCGCTTCCAGGGCAGGCAAGCTGACGCTCCGGCGGACCGCCGCTTCCGCCCAGTCGGCGTTGCGGCCGCGCTCCTGGGCGATGGCGCGCAGGTAAGCCACGGCGTCGTTTACCACCTTGTCCTGGGTAGCCGCCGGCACTTCCCCCTCGGTGAGGCTGACCGGGTGCGCCGCTCCGATGTTGGTGCCCGGCGCCATGGCGGCCACATGACCGGCCATGGCGATGAACAGGCCCGCGGAGGCGGCACGCGCGCCCTGAGGCTCCACGAACACGGCCACCGGCGCCGGCGAGTTGAGGATGGCCTGCGCGATGGCGCGCATGGAGGTGTCTAGCCCGCCGGGTGTGTCCATGCGGATCACCACCAGCGACGCTTGGCGCGACTCCGCGACGGCGATCCCCCGCGTCAGGTACTGCGCCATGATCGGGTCCACGACGCCGCGTGCCTCGAGCACCAGGACGACGTTCGCCCCCTGGGCCCGCGCGTCGATCCGGCCGGCGGCGGCCACAACAACAACCGCCGCGAGTAGCAAGAGCAGAACGGCCCGGACGCGAAGCTTGCCGGCGACCGGCGGGCCGGGGTCTGGAGTCCGATGTCTCGGCAACGCAATCATGGACTCCTCCAATCGAGCGCAAGGCGTAAACGCACCAGGAGCGTACAGTGACAATGTAGCCGTAGCAGGCGTGGGAGGCAATGTACTGAGACCTGCCTCCTTGTGCGTAAGTCTAGCAGAAACGTCGAAGTGCCGACAGGTCAGTGCCAAGGTCTTTCGATCCTACCGCTCGCCGGCGTAGTACCTAATGGTTCGCCTCCTGGGGGACTCACCTGACCGCCGCGCGTGGTCTCAAAAAGCGAAACCACTGTTCCCCTTCCCTACGCGGTGGGGGAACCAGTCTAGGCCCCTTCAGCACCGGCGGGGCTCCCGGCCCCCCTTCCTAGGGAAGGGGAGTTGGGGGGTTAGGTTCCGGCCCGCAGGCGCATCAGATGGGTGTCGTCGCCCATCAGACTGAAACAAATGCACCACTAGGCGTGGCGAGGCCATGCCGCTTTTGGCCGCCCTCTCCGGACGCCCGCTCGGCGGCGTACTCACTGAGAATCGAAAGGCCCTGGGTCAGTATCGTCCCGGTTGTCCCACAGGTATGTGGGCTTCGACAGGGCATGATCGCCCAGAGGCGCGCCCACTAGATCCGAGAGGCGAAGTAGTCCTCGGCCGAACGTTGCAGCATCACCCACAGGATGTAGGCGCCGATGAGAGTGCCGACCGGGAAGTTCAGCACGCTGAGGGCCGCCACCACGATCGCCAGAATACGGGCCCAGTTCTGCTGCTTGAGCAATCCCCAACCGGCGATGATGCCGGGCAGAGCGAACAGCGCTCCCACCCCGCCGACGCCGCCTCCCACCAGTGTGAGCACCACCAGCGCCTCCGAGTCTGCCGCCAGAACGCCGATGCCGACCAACAAGGCGAAGAGTCCAAGGCCGAAGAGCAGCAGCAGTGCGTTGATGACAACAAGACCCCAACCGACGATCGTCACGTGCGTCCGGATGTCCTTCTCCGCAATGTGATCCATGATGCACCTCCCGAGAGATCGCGTTCACCCCAGGACCGTGGCCCTTGGGTTTACTGCAGAGGATAGCGCCCGCGGGCGTCCTCCAGCTCGCTCAGGTAATCATAGGCCGCCACGGGCACATCGGGCCCAATGCTGTGTGAGCCCACAACCAGCCCGCCCTCGCGCCCGGCCGCCAGCACGCGCTCCAGGTCCGCCTCGATGCGCGCCCTGTCGCCGCTGGGCAGGACGTGGGCGTTGTCCAGACCCCCGATGAGGGCCAGGCGGTCGCCGTAGCGGCGGCGCAGGGCAAGGATATCCATGCCCGCTTTGGGCTCCACCGGCTGGACGGCGTCCACTCCGGCGTCGACGATCATGTCGAGCAGGGGCAGAATGTTGCCGTCGCTGTGAAACACCACAAACGACGCCCCTGCTGCCTTGTAGGCCGACACCATCTCCGCCAGCAGCCGTTGAAAGACGCGCTCGAATGTGCGTGGCGAGATCATAGGGCCGGCGTTGGCGCCGATGTCGTCGTAGATCCAGATACCGGAGAGCAGTGCGCCGCCGCGGCGAAGAGACTCGACCCCCACCTCCGTGATGTGCGCCGTCACCTGGGCGGCCAGGTCTCGCGCTCGGGTCTCGTCGCCGGCCAGGTCCATCAACCACTGCTCCTCGCCCCGCAGGTTGGCGCTACGCAGGAACGGCCCGCCCGTCTTGGCGAACACGGCTCGGCGCGGATGCTCCCGCTCCACCTGAGCCAGGAACTGGGTGTACCGGCCGGGAAGCCGCGGCGACTCGAAGGCGGGCAGGTCGGACGACGCCTCCGGCAGGGCCACGCTGAGCGTCTGGCTGAACTGAGCGCCGGTGCGGGTGCGGACCGTCCTCCCCCACCCGTCGCGGCTAACGGCGACGCCGCCGTTGGCGCGTACGGCTACAGCCGAGGAGGGCCAGGGCGTCTCGTCCGCCGCCGCCACCGTCAGGTCAATGCCGTACCAGTCCTCCGGCGACACGCCGGCCCCCATCTGCTTCGCCTGCCGCCAACCGTCGACGAACTCGGGCCAGAAGGCGTCATAGCGGGGGACGCGGTCGGGCGTACCGAAGCTCAGAGCCGTCCGCACGCGCCGCTCAGAGGGACTCACGCTAACCGGCCTCACCCGCTTCGCCCGCCATTAGCGTCTGCACGACGTCCGGGTGCTCGCGGTCGAACTCGCGGATCTCGTGCTGGGCCGCGGCCAGCCGGGCGTCGTACGCCCGGCGCACCTGTTCGGCATCGCCCCGGCCGCTATCCTGCGCGGTGCCGTACTCTGCGTCGCGGCGCTGCAGCAGGCGGCGGTAGTTCTCCATCAGGTCCTTGCGCCGCGCCTCCAGCGCTCGACGCTGCTGCGACAGCAGTGGACCCGAGTCATGCTCGGCCCGATCGAGCGCTCGCAGGATGAGCGTTGCCTCCGATTCCGTCAGTCGCACGACCGGCTTGTCGCCGTAGCCGCCACCCAGGTAATGGGTGAGGAGCCCGTCGGGTTGCTCCAGAGGCACGGGCCGGCCCGGACCGGACACATAGTAGCCGTCCACGTATAGCTGGAGAGCGTGGCTTCCCGGACTAGTCTCGCGCACCCTAATGTCCACGCTCCGCCCGGAGGCATCGCGCTTTCGCAGTATGGTCTTCTCCAAGCCTACGACACCTCCGACCAGGAGCGGAACCGCAGCTCAGCGGGCACGCAGTTGCCGCCCGATTGAGAATGCCTTGCCCACACGCTCGCCAAGCCGGTAGTACCAGCCGTCAGGCGTGAAGATCAAGGGATCCAGCCGGGCCGAGTCGATCTCACCCTTGTCGTCGAGCGCTTCCGCGTCAATGTGAGTTTCAAGGATCTCGGCAACGTAGAAGCTGCCCTCTCCCACCTCGATCCTGCGCACGACCCGGCACTCGAAGTTCAGCGGGCACTCGGCGATGAGCGGCGACGAGATACGCGCCGAGGGCAGCATGGTGAAGCCGCAGGTCGACGGCTTGTCCGGGTCCTCGCCGCCCGACACCATGCCGCAGTAGTCGGCGTGAACTGCCATACCGCTACGGGGAACGTTGACGGTGAAGTTGCCCTCGGCCTCAATGAACGGGGTGGAGTAGTGACTCTGGGCGATGTCCAGGGCCATCATAGGGGGCTCCCCTGCCACGATCCCCGCCCAGGCGATCGTCAGGATGTTGGCTCTTCCCTCGCCGGTCTTCACCGCCACCAGCAGCGTCGGCATGGGGAACAAGTTGGTAGACGGCCCGAGTTGTCTCTTGGGCATAGCACACCTCCTACCGGCCGAGTATACCACCTCCGGCCCATCCTTTCCGCCCGCGCTCGCGCACGACCGGGAGTGCCCGATCCGTCCCCATACGGTCTCGCTCTGGCGGAGCGACTGATGCTGCGCCATACTGGCCTTGAGGCATCGGAGTAGGAGTCTGGGCAGTGATCGAGAACCGGCAGTCGAGCGACATCGGCGAGGTGGTCTCCGCGCTACTCACGTCGTATGAGACCGCGGGGGCGGTCAATCGGCTTAACGGAGCCGAGATCCCTTCCCAGGGTCACATCATCGAGATCATGCATGCCATCCGGACACTGCTCTTCCCCGGATACTACGAGGAGCAACCGGTCGAGGCGCTGGCCCTCCCCTACGTCACCGGTGAGCGCATGGTCTGGGTGTTCAACCACCTGAGCACCGAGATCCACCGTTGCCTCTGCTTTGAGTGCCGCGAACATGATCGTTGCGACAAGACCGCCGAGTGCCGCCGAAAGGCAGAGGTGATCTCCCTGGACATGCTGAGGGCGCTGCCCGACCTGCGCCGCCAACTGCAGTTGGACGTGCAGGCCACGCTGGACGGGGACCCGGCCGCCGAGAGCGCCAACGAGGTGATTCTGGCCTACCCCGGCATCGCCGCCATCACCGTGCACCGGGTGGCGCACTTCCTCTGGCAGCGCGAGGTGCCGCTTCTGCCCCGGATCATGAGCGAGTACATCCACCATCGCACCGGCATCGACATCCACCCCGGCGCCACCATCGGCCAGTCGTTCGCCATCGACCACGGCACCGGCGTGGTGATTGGGGAGACCACCCAGATCGGGGATCGGGTCAAGCTCTACCAGGGGGTGACGCTGGGCGCGCTGAGCGTGTCCCGTCGCCTGCGGGGGCACAAGCGCCATCCGACCATCGAGAACGACGTCATCATCTACTCCGGGGCCACCATCCTCGGCGGCGAGACCGTCATCGGCGAAGGCTCGGTGATCGGGGGCAACGTCTGGCTGGTGGAGTCGGTGCCGTCCCACTGCACCGTCTACAACGCCCGCTCCGCCCAGGAACCCATCGTCTCTCCGCGCTCACGGCCCAAGTCGCCGGCGGCGGACTGACGATCGGCTCACGCGACCGGCTGGTCCTGAGGCCGCAGCCAGCGGTCCAGCCAGGCGTAGGCCAGAGCCCGCGCCTCGGCCGGGAACGAGTGCCGGTTGCCGTGGAAGTAGCTGGAGAAGCATTCCTCCGCGCCCAGGAGCCGGTAGACGCGGTTCACCTGTAGCGCCAGCTCGGTCACGGCGTCGGTGGAAGCAAAGCACTCGTCGTTGAGCGCCGTCAGGTTGAGGAACGGTCGCGGGGCGATGAGGGCCGCCAGCTCGTGGAAGTCGAACGGGGCCGGCAGGCCGGCCAAGAAGATGGGCCTCAGCCGGGGCAGGTACTGATACCAGTGGTCGCGGGCCCAATCCAGCCGCCGGTCGTCGCCGGCGAAAATGGTGATGCCGCAAGAGGATACGGCGCAGCGCACCCGCTCGTCTGCGCCCGCGGTGAAAACGGTGCTGTGCCCGCCCAGGCTGTGCCCGATCATGCCCAGCCGATCCGTGCGCACCTCGGGCAGCGTTTCCAGGTAGTCCAGCCCCCGCCTTAGGTCCCAGATCGTCTTGCCCACCGCCGACCAGTTCGGGTAGCGCCGATAGAGGTCGGCGGTGTCGTAGTGGCGCAGGCCGGGCGTGCAACGCTCGCTCGCCGAGACGTGGTCGGGGGCCAGGGTGACGTACCCACGCCGGGCCAGGTCGCGGGCGTAAGCGTACGTCGGCTCACCGCCCAGGCCGGCCGGCTCATCCTTGCCCAGGGGGGTCGTCTGATGCGGGCATAGTATGCCCGGCGCCGGCTCGGTCAGCCCCTTGGGCGCCAGCAGCCAGGCGGGAACGCGCTCGTCCTCGTCCACCGCATAGGAGACGCGATGACGGACGTAGTCGCCCTCGTCGTGGGAGTCCTCGACGCGTGGGTCCAGGGGCGGTGCCTGGGTTGGCGGCTCCCCGACTATGCTCCGGAACGCCGCCTGGATCTGCGCCCGCCGCTGCTCCCACTCCGACGCCGTCGTCACCGGGATCACGCCATCCGGCGTCTGCAGACGTAGAAGGTCGACAAGGTAGGTCACGGCCACTCCTGGCGAAGGGTCCCAAGGGAAAGGGCGCACTGCTATCATCTGCTCCAACTAGTCCAGCCTGGTGGGCCTCTTCGCACCCTGGCGGACTGACCTAACCCCCTATCCCCCTTCCTGCGCGGGAAGGGGGAACCGGCATCGGTGGAGTCTCCGGACTTCCCCCTTCCCTTTTGGGGAAGGAGAGCGGTGTTTTGCTCTCTGAAACCCTGAGCGGGGCTTTGGTTCCCCCTAAAAGAACGGGAACAGCCTCTTGAAGACGGCCTCGTCGATTCTGCCGCCGTACTCGCCGAACTCGAGGGCTTCGGCGTATTTCACCTTCGCGCCCTTCTCCTCGCCGTAGAGCTTCTTCAGCAGGTCGCGGAAGCGGTCGGCGTCCTTGGCCATGGGCGGCACCCACTGCTCGGCCATCCACTTCTTGCGCGCCGCCAGGTCCGCCGGCACCTGATCCAGCTTGTTCTGGTTGTAGGGCATCCACTCGTAGAACTGCGACACGTGGCAGTCCATCATGTCGACCTTGGTGTCGATGACGTCGTCGACGGAGAAGGCTACGTCGGGGGTGAAGGGATAGGGGCGCTTGAAGTTGTCCGCCCAGTAAGCGACCGCCGGGTTTACCCGCAGGTGATCGGTGAGCGCCTGCACGTTGGGGATGGTGACGGTGTAGGACGCGTCGGCGATCAACTGCGAGGCGTAGCGGTGGTCGGGATGGTAGTCGTTGGGCCGGTTGCAGATGATCAGGTCGGGGGCGTACTCGCGGATCTTGCAGACGATGGTCCAGCGGTTCTCCACGGTGGGCAGCAGCTGGCCGTTGTTGATGTCGAGCACTTCGTACTCGACACCGGCGATGGCGGCCGAACGCTGGGCCTCCTCATAGCGGCGGCGGGCCAGAACGCCCCCGCCCATGGAGAAGTGGCCGGTGTTGCCGTTGGTGATGGAGATGAACTTCACCTTGTGGCCGAGGCGGGTGTACTTGACCGCCAGGCCGCCGACAGAGATGTCGCAGTCGTCGGGGTGGGCGCCGAAAGCCAGGATGCGCAAGGGTTCAGACATGGATCCTCCCAATGGATTGGCGAGCGCGGTCCATCGTTACGGACTGCGCCCGGTGTCGCTGCCTAGTCGAAGAAGGGGAACAGGCGTTCGAACGTCGCCTCGTCCACCTTGCCGCCGTACTCGCCGAACTCCAGCGCCTCGGCGTACTTCACCGCTCCGCCCCGTTCCGCGCCGTAGAGCTTGACGAGCAGGTCCCGAGCGCGGTTGGCCTCCTGGGCCATCACCGCCAGCCGCTGCTCCGCCATCCAGGCACGCCTTCCGGCGTCGTCATCGGGCACTTGCTCGAGCTGGTTCTGGTTGTAGGGCAACCACTCGTACATCTGTGACGTGTGGCAGTGCAGCATGGAGAGCTTCGTGTCCACCACGTCGTCGATGCCGACGGCCACGTCCGGCGTGAACGGGTACGGCCGGCGGAAGTTGTCCCCCCAGTAGGCCACCACAGGATTGTACATCAGGTGGGGCGTGAGAGCCTGAACGTTGGGGATGGTGACGGTGTAGGAGGCGTCCGCCACCAACTGGGAGGCATAGCGATGGTCGGGGTGGTAGTCGTTGGGCCGGTTCGTGATCACCAGGTCGGGGTGGAACTCCCGGATTATGCGCACCACCAGCCAGCGGTTCTCGACGGTGGGCATCAACTGCCCATTGTGGATATCGACCACCTGGTACTCGATGCCGGCGGAGCGGCCGGAGCACTGTGCCTCGCCCTGGCGCCGGCGGGCGAGCACCCCGCCACCTATGGAAAAGTGGCCGGTATCGCCGTTAGTGAGGGAGACGAACTTCACCCGGTGCCCGAGGCGAGCGTACTTGACCGCCAGCCCCCCGGCGCGGATGTCGCAATCGTCGGGGTGGGCGCCGAAGGCGAGGATGCGTAGTTGGTCTTTCATTGCGCGCTCCGTTCCATCGGGTTGGGCAGCATCACCTTACCACTAGGTGGACTTGCCGCCAAAGAAGGCCGCCTGCATCTCGACTCACCATGAACGCCGCTGCCCGGAGGTACGTGTCGTCTTCGTTAGCGCGCAACGCTGATGCCCTGCCTCTGGGAATGAGGCAGCGCCGGCGCCGTGGCCATACTCGGGTGCTTGACGGTGAACGACGAGACCCTGATCATGCGCGTAGGTAGAGCGAATCCCGACCTCGCCTTGGCGGCGAGCGTGATTTGACGGGACACTTCGGCGGAGGAGTAAGCATGCTCACCGTGAGGCACTACGAGGACGTGGAGGCGCAGCAAGCAGCGCCCGGCGTTACCATGAGAGTGGTTCTAGGACCGAAAGAAGGGGCGCCCACATTCAACCTGCGGGTCTTTGAGCTGCAGCCGGGGTCCAGCAGCCCGCATCACGCGCACTGGTGGGAGCACGAGGTCTTCGTGCTCGCCGGGAAAGGAACGGCGTACAGCGAGGCAGGCGAGGTGGCTGTCTCGGAGGGGATGGCGGTGCTGGTTCCGGGCGGCGTCACCCACCGCTTCACCAACACGGGAACCGAGTTGATGCGCTTCATCTGCCTGGTCCCGCAGGAATGGCTGGAGCACGCCCGGCACGCCTAGAGAGCCATGTCGCGCCGATCGCGTTTGCAGACATAAGTATTAGCCCACCCTTGTGATCACTCGGGAAGCCGGCGCCCGAATGGGAGCCGTACCAAAGAACGAGAATCTGGACAGCTGAGTGGAATCCCCCATTCCACGGCTCCCGCTCCCGCTTCCATCCTCTCTCTACGACGCTTCGGGGAGCCCCAACCAGGGCTCCTCACCTCTTTGAGGGGCGATCGCACGCCGCCCGATCACGTGGCGACGTCGCCCCGCCCATCTGGTACAATGACCGGCCATGACACGAGCGTCGCCGGAGGCAGTGGTCCCCGATGCCGCGCACTGCCGCGTGTGACGTACGGGCGGCTGCGCTGCGGCTACGCCGAATGGGATGGGCACAACGTCGGGGCGGGAATGCCTTCCGAGTGGTGCGGGACGCTATCGGCTGGCTAGGGGCCGCAAGGGGAGAGGGAGATGATATCGCAGACGCTCTTCATCGTGATCCTGCTCGGCTTCGTGAACATGCTCTTGGTGTGGGCCTCGGCACGCCGGTTGATCCAGGACCAGGCCCCGATCATGGTGGCTCTCCCCGAGCGCAGCCTACGGGATCTGATCAAGGTCTTGGTGGCCGCTCCCCTGGCGGCGACGGCGGTCCACTTGGTGGTGAGTTACGCCCTCGGCTCGCGTGGCGACTTGTACGCCAACATGGCCCAGGGGGCCTTCTTCCTTGGCTGGTGGGCGGCAGCCACCATCATGGTCTTCGTGCTGGTGGTGTCGCTGCGTGCCGGGACGAAGGTGCCTGCTAGTGCCGTCATCGGCCTGATCCTGACGGTGGCCGTGCTTGGGCTGTTCACGTCGGTGGCGCGGTTCACGGAGACGTTCTCCGTGGACGGCTTCGACCGGGCGATCATCGTGGGGCTGGCGCTGATCCTGATGGCCTACACCGTGATCCGTCGCCTGTGGCGTGGCCGCACAAGCAAGTAGGCATCGGCCACGGAGGCGCAGAGGCACGGAGGGGTCGGAGCCGGGGTGCTCCGCCATGAATGGCCGGAGCTACGAAAGGCGAAGCCCGCCCTACGGCGGGCTCTGGGAGCCGGCGCAGGCCGGCTTTGCTAACCTGTAGCCCCGCGGCTTCAGCCCGGGGCGATCGCCCGTCGCGCACGGAGTCTTCCCTTCGGCAGGGAATTGCTCCCCCATGAATGGCCAGAGCTACGAGAGGCGAAGCCCGCCCTACCGCGGGCTCCGGGAGCCGGCCAGGCTGTTGCCGCCGGAGGGCGGTAGCGACGCGTTCGCGGGATGTCGTCTGCGGCATCGGTTACGCCTCCAGGACTCGGTCGTTTTTGGGGGAAGCGTGCCACCGGCATCTAGGCGGTGTCGGCCGGTTGACGCTCCTTCCGCCCCGCCCCATCATGACGACGGCCGAGGCGGTACGCCATCTCCCCAACTACAGGAGGACCACTGATGGATACGCTGGCAATCGAGGGCGGGACGCCCTATCGCGCCGATCCCTTCCCCAAGCGCACCCCCTTCGGTGAAGAGGAAGTCGAGCTGGTCACCCGTGCCATCCGCTCCCAGAACCTGTTCTGGTCCGGCGGCACCATGGTCAACGAGTTCGAGCAGGGATTCAAGGCGCTCTACGGCATGAAGTACGCCACCGCCTGCTCGTCCGGCACGGCGGCCATCCACGTCGCCGTCGGCACCATCGACCCGGAGCCGGGTGATGAGATCATCACCGGGCCCATCACCGACGGCGGCGGCATCGTGCCCATCGTCTTCCAGAACGCCATCCCCATCTTCGCCGACATCAATAGCGACTACTCCATGGACCCGGAGAGCGTGGAGAGCCTGATCACGCCGCGCACCAAGGCTATCCTGGCCATTCACCTCTTCGGCAACCCCTGCGACATGGACGCCATGGTGGACATCGCCCGGCGGCACAACCTCTTCCTCATCGAGGACTGTAGCCAGGCGCACATGACCGAGTACAAGGGCCGGCCCGTGGGCACCTACGGCGACATCTCCTGCTTCAGCCTGCAGCAGTCCAAGCACATGACCACTGGCGACGGCGGCGTCACCCTCACCAACCGCGACGACCTTGAGGGCCGCATGGCCGGCTTCCGCGACAAGGGCTGGGCGCGCCGGCCGGGGTGGGGTCCGCGCACGTACATGTTCCTCGCGCCCAACTACCGCATGACCGAGCTGCAGGGCGCGGTGGGCATCGCCCAGTTGGACAAGGTCCAGAGCGTGGTTGACCGGCGCCACGAACTGGGCGACTACCTGACCACCCTTATCGGCAATGTCCCCGGCATAGATCCGGCCCCGGTGACGCCGGGCGGGCGCCACACCTACTGGCTCTACCCCATGCGGGTCCGCGAGGGCACGGCGCTGGACTTTGCCAAGGCCCTCTCGGCCGAGGGCGTACCGGCGGGCGCGGGCTACATCGGCCAGCCCATCTTCCTGTGCATGGAAGCCCTGGCCAACAAAAAGACCTTCGGCGCCAGTGGCCACCCCTTCGACGGCTGCCACGGCGGCCGCAAGATCGACTACGTTGAGGGCATGACGCCGGTGGCCGAAGAGGAACTGAAGCACATGGTGACCCTGAGCCTCAACGAGAACTACACCCGCGAGGACATCGAGGACATGGCCGGGGCGATCCGCAAGGTCGCCGAAGGGTTGGCGCGGAGACGTCGCTAGTGCCCGCCTTCATCCTCGTCGGCAGCGCAGCAGTCGACATAACGCCGCCGCTAAGCATCCCGCACCTGGGGTTCGTGCCCCGGCAGGGCCGCTTCACCGGCGTGGCCGACCGACTGTACGCGCGCGCCTTCGTCTTTGAGGGTGATGACCACCGGCGGGTCGCTCTGCTGTGCTGCGACTCCCTGGGTTTCGGCAACGGCATCCTGGGGCCGGGGCGGCACTTTACCGATGAGGTGCGCGCCCTGGTGGCCGAGCGCACCGGACTGGAGCCGGGCGCTCTCATGCTGGCGTCGACGCATGCGCACTCCGCGCCGGAGACGCTGGGCATCACCCGTCTGCTGGACGTGCCCGCCGCTGCGGCCTGGCTCGAGGTGCTCATCGACCAATTGGCCTCGGCGGTGGAGATGGCCGGGCGCGACCTGCACCCCTGTCTGCTCAAGGCGGGCCGGGGAGAAGTGCGCGACGTAGCCAAGAATCGGCGGCCCTCCGCCCAGGGCCTGACGCTGGACGCACAGGCGGCAGCGGGCAGGCTCGACCGCGAACTGCAGGTGCTGGTGTGCCAGGACAAGACTGGCGCGGCGCGTCAGGTGCTGGTCAACTTCCAGTGCCATCCGGTGACCATGCAGGTGCAGCCGCTCGTCTCCGCCGACTACCCGGGCGTGGCGACGGCGCTGCTGGAGCGCACCCTGCCCGGCTGCCGCACCGCCGGCTTCCTGCAGGGAGCGGCCGGCAACCTCAACCCGGTGCGAGGCGACAGCCGCGACTACCGGGACGTGCAGCTCTACGGGGCCATGGTGGCGGGCGAGGCCCTGAAGGTGGCGGCCGGACTGCTGGGCGACGACGGCGCCGCCTCCGGCTCGGGTGCCGTGGCTTGGGCATCCGAGCGAGTCATGGCGCCGCCGCGGCCGCCGGTCGACCGAGGCCCCCTGGAGGCGCAACTGCGGGCGGCCGAGGCCCAGGTAGCAGGCGCCCGCACACCGCAGGAACGGATTCAGGCCGAGTCCGCGCTGCGGCGGGCGCGCGAGGGTCTGATGATCCCGGATCGTTACGCCGAGCCGCAGGAGGCGGAGGTGCAGGTGCTGCGCCTGGGTGACCTGGCCATCGCCTCCAACCCAGGAGAGATGTTCACCGAGTGGGGCCTGCGCATCAAGGGCGGGTCGACGGCCCCGCACACCTTCGTGTCCGAACTAACCAACGGGTGGATCGGGTACCTGCTGAATGAGGGCGGGTTCGCCGAGGGCGGCTACGAGGCAGTCCCCGGCCCGTGGACGCAGGTGGGCGAGGAGGCGGGCGCCATCGTCAGCGACGCGGCCTTGCGGTTGATCGAAGGGTTGTGGGGGTAGAGGAGGAGGGGCGGGGAGCCGGGCAGAGAGCGCCCCGCTCCGCACCGCCCCTACCGAGAAACGCAGCTCCCCTTTCCTTCCTAGGGAAGGGGAGCAGTGGTTTCGCTCTCTGAAACCACGAGCGGGGGTTAGGCTGTTTCCCTATCGCCCCGCGTCCGGAAAGTCCCCGGGCGAGGGCGCGATGGGCCAGTGCAGGCCGCGCTGGCCGGAGAGGCCCCGGTTGGTCCCCGGGATGTACTCGGGCGCCGGCAGGCCCACGAGCTTGCCGCCTTGCGCCCACTCCTCGTCGCCGCCGTGCAACTCCGCGATGAGCTTGGCCGTAAGCCGCTCCCGCACTTCGCGGTGCTCCGGCGACGCGCTG
Source organism: Anaerolineae bacterium (assembly GCA_040768685.1). Lineage (GTDB taxonomy): Bacteria > Chloroflexota > Anaerolineae > DRVO01 > DRVO01 > Ch71. The sequence continues at coordinate 402,897 of JAXGMM010000001.1, read as the reverse complement.
AGGTCGTGTAGTTCCCGCGGGTCGTCCCAGATGTCGAACAGCTGCGTGACGTTGCCCGAGGGGTAGTAGATGAGCTTGTAGCGCCGGTCGCGGACCATGCGGGTGGCGCGGTGGCCGTTGGAGATCTCCCCGAAGAAGTGCTCGCGCCGCCGCTCGCCCACCATGGAGATGCCCTCGACGGTGTCCGGGATGGCGATGCCGGCGAGGTCGAGGAGGGTGGGCATGACGTCTTGCAGCCCTACCAGGCGGTCGTCCACCCGGTGATGCCCTACGCGCTCGTCTCCGGCGGGGCCCATGAGCAGCATGGGGATGCGCGCTGAGTTCTCGTAGAACCAGCGCTTCTGCCAGATGCCGTGGTTGCCCAGCATGTCGCCGTGGTCGGACGTAAACATGACTATGGTGTTGTCCAGCAGCCCTTCCTCGCGGATGGCGCCCCAGACGACACGCAGTTGGTGGTCGATGTGGGTGCAGAGGGCGTAGAAGGCCCGCCGCGCCCCGCGGATCTCGGCCTCGCTCAGGTGCCGCCACTGCTCGCGGAACTCGCGCAGCGCCGGCGGGAAGGTCTCCTCGCTCTCCGTCCACTCGCCCCGGTACGGCATGTCGATCTCGATGTCGCGGTACAGATCCAGGTATGCCTGCAACGGCGCGAGGGGCGGGTGCGGGTGGCAGTAGGACAGATACCAGAAGTTGGGGCGGGTAGGGTCGCGCCGCTTGATGAAGCGCACCATCTCCCGTGTGGTCCAGTTGGTGACGTGGCAGTCCTCGGGCAGGTGCCAAGGGCGGTAGACGTACTCGTTGTTGCTCATGCCGTGGGCGAACTGCTGCCCGGCGTAGCCCCGCTCTCCCAGGAAGAGCTCGTAGTCGTCGATGGCGCCGAACTGCACCCGGCCTTCCTCGCCCAGCATGACGTCGTCGAACCCGACGCGGTCGCGCTGGGGGTAGACGTGCATTTTGCCGGCGGCGTAGGCCTGGTAGCCGGCGTCGCGGAAGGTCCGCGCCACGGTGGGGAGGTCAGGCATGAGCATGCGGTCCGAATAGACCCGATCGCCGTGGGTGCGCGGGGTGGCGCCGGTCATGATGGTGCGCCGGGCAGGGATGCACACCGGGCACTCGGAGTAGGCCTGGCTGAAGCGGACGCCGTTGCGGGCCAGATGATCCAAAGTGGGCGTCAGCAGCGCCGGGTGATGCTCCACCCCCAGATAGGAGCCGGCCCAGTGGTCGGCGCAGATCAGCAGGACATTGGGGCGATCGGGCATGGCGAAAGCTCCCCTGTCGGTTGGCGGCGGATCGGCCTTAGTCGCCGTCCTTGACGAACATGGACAGGACCACGCTCACGATGCTGATGACGATGCTGCCCCAGAAGGCGGGCCAGAAGCCGGCGACGGTGAGGCCGGCGCCCAGGCTGCTGCTGATGACGCCCGTCAGCCAGAGCATGAGGGCGTTGATGACGAGGGTGAACAGGCCGAGGGTCAGCCAGATGACCGGCAAGGTGAGAAACCGGACCACCGGGCGAATCAGGCCGTTGACGACGCCGAAGATGAGCGCCACGACCAGCAGGCCGATGGCGCCGCCCGTGTAGGACAGACCCGATACGAGTTGGACCGCTACCCAGAGGGCCACGGCGGTGATAACGAGACGGACGAGGAACTTCATGGGTTGCCTCCAATTGTCGGCGTGGGCGGGCTAGCCTGCCGCCCAGGCCATTATAGCTGATCAGCGATGTGCGCGAAGTGACGATCCAGGCCTACCGTGGGCACGGGGGGCCGAGAGTAGAGCACAGCTGCTTTATCTCCGACTCAAGCGCAGAGAACGCTGATAGTTCCCTCAGAGGAGAGAAGTCGCAGATGAAGCCTGCCACGTCGAGTGAACACCGATGCGGATCGAAGCTCTTCAGTCTCCTACCAGAGAGCTCGCTGGCGTGTCGGAGAAGCGCGTGAAGCTTCTCTTTCGGATTCCTCAGTGACTCAAGCGATGGGACTGGGGGAAGGCCTAGGTCCTGATGACCATGAGGGTTTCCCGAAGCCTTCCTGATCGCCATTTCGTCGCACAGCAACCAGGCTTCCTGCATTCTAACTGGGACGACACACACATAATGCAGGGAGCCTAGACTCCTGCCTCTTGCCACCGTTATTGCCTGCAGAATCTCCCGTTGCCTTTGAATGCGCTGCGCCCTCTCAGCATCACGGTGCACGAACAGGACATCACAAGGATAGAGCTCGAGAGTCTGAAGTATTCTGTCAGGTAACGTCCTCGGGGGTCTCCTAAGCCGGCGAAGATCGGCCCACATCGGCTCTGTACGCCTGCAGGCACAATGCTGAGACAACAGCCAGTCAAGTACTGGAAGTAGTGCTCTGTCAGAGCTCCCGTCACTTAGAAGTGTATAGCGCAGCGGCTGCAGGGACAATGGCTATCACTCGGGCTCGAATAGGAGAGGCTGAACATCGGTTCGATCAGCCACACGCTTCCGCCTCTTCGAGCCAGGCGTCTGCTGACCACACTCTGGGGCATCACGGGCAATTGGCTGTAGATAGGCCAAGAGCTCGCCCAAGGGTACCGTGCGCTTCTCGGGATCCCTGGCTTGCCTCCATGTGTGCGGAAGCCAGCCAAACTGCACACCGCCCTGGTGACTCCCCTTCGATGGATAGGCTGACCGGGCAACCAAGAGGCTATCCTCGTCGACCTGCGTCACTACCGCCGGTGAGTGAGTGTTTACGATGACCTGCCTCAGCGGGTTATCGAGTCCAAGTTCCTCCTCAGGATCAGTAGCGATACTCTGAAGTAGCTGCAACATGGCAGGCACCCGTTCAGGGTGAATTCCGTTTTCCGGCTCCTCAAGGCAAAGCACTCCCTGACTCTGAGTGTCCTGATCGATCACCGCAAGTGCCAGGAAACGAAGCGTGCCATCTGAGAGGGCTCGCGCTGGATAGATGGTACCAGACCGATCGCGGACATATAGAGTCAGCAGTTCCCTCGTTTCGTCCTTCTCAACGTACACAGCGTCGACATCGTCTATCAGTTGTGCCAGTCGCACAGCGAGCTGAGCGCACACGTCACCACCGCTCGGCTGCTGCGTCAGTCGTTGGCTACACTCTCTTGATAGGCGGTACAGGGCAGCCGCGATGTGGGAACCATCACTCCCCACACGCTGGGGCGCTGTGAGCTCGTCAGGAGTACGAAGGGAGGAAGGCTCAAGCTGAAGCAGTCGCCATGACTGCATCTCCCTCCGCGCGAGTAGCGCTGTGGGACTCTCCGCTGAGTTGGCCGCTGACAGCACGGTACGGGGCATGTCCGCGGCCGCGCGAGAGTACGGTCTGCCCTGTCGCTGGTCTTGATGTAGGCGTACGATCCTGGCCTGCCCTGAGCCTTCGGTTGAGATGAAAGGAGCGCCCCTTCTTGCTCCTCGAAGCGCTCCGTCCCTCCATACAGGTCGATGCTGGAACAGATTCCTGGGGGCGTCGCTGAGCCGGATATGGTCCAGGCTCTCTCGCATCAGCTCAAGGGAGCTCATGCTGTTCGGTTCATCCTCTGCGCGCAACCGAATGTCCAATCGGTAGCGTAGATACGTCGTGGAAGCCTCAGCTTTCTGGCCCAGGTCGTCCACTCCCTCCCTTGGCACTATCATCTCCGCCGTAATGGAGATGAGGTCAGTGGTGTAGTCACCTACGGTATGGAAGAGCGACTTGACGTCTGTCAACCTGCGGCTCCCACCCCTTAGGGCCAGAGCGGCGTCCACAAGGGTGCTGTCGGCCAGATGGCTCAGGAATGAGATCACATCGAAGAGATTCGACTTCCCTACAGCGTTGGGACCGGCAATGCAGGTGAACGGGCCGAAACGTACATCGACATCGACCAGGTTCTTGAACCCACATACCTTAAGGCGAGTAAGCATAGGGTTTCCCAAGCCTCTTCTGGCGCGTTATCGGACTTACCGAATCAGCGGTCGCTCCACCTTTTGTGGCAGCTAGCCGAATGGGAAGAACGAGACAGGGATCAGTATAGCTAGTGAACTCGGCGCAAGTCTAGGCCACCTGTGGCCCACCACAGCCGATTAAGCGTCCTTTGGGCCGGTAGTCTCCAAGTGCTGCTGCTGCGCCCGCGTAGTTAGTAGCGCTTAGCGTGCCCTGCCATCACCCAATCTCCACCACCCACCCGGACCGGTGAGACTCGTACGTCCCCGCGATGACCGCCGTGGCCCAGAGGCCGTCCTGGCCGCAGAAGCGGGGCGCCCTCCCCTCCGCGATGGCGCGGGCGAAGTCGTCGATGATGGGAAAGTGGGCGTTAGCGGGCGAGACCACCGGGATCGGGGGCAAGTCGCTGCCCACCACCGTTACCGGCTCGTCGGACCAGGGGTCGGTGAGGAGCGAGCCCTCGGCGCCGTAGATCTCCACGCTGCTTAGGCGGCCCGGATGGGGCACGTTGGCGTTGGCCAGCACGGTGACGTGAGCGCCGTTGTCGAAGCGCACCAGGGCGGTTTCAGTGTCGGCCGCCTCGTAGGGCAGGCTCAGGTGATCGGCGAAGCCGCACACCGCCGTGGGGCGGCTGTCCATCAGGTAGGCGAGCAGATCGAGCCGGTGGCTGCCCACGTCGGCGAGCATGTTGCCGCCGCCCCGGCCGGAGACGCGCCAGCGCTTGGGGTCGGACGGGTCGGGGTTGTAGTAGCCGATGACGCGGATGACGGCGCGCACGATCTTGCCCAGGCGTCCCTCGGCGATGACCGAGCGCATGACCTGGGGCTTGGGCAGGAAGCGAGCGTAGTAGGCGACCTCCAGGTGGACGCCGCACTCCTCGGCGGCGGCGATCATGGCCCGGCACTGGTCGACGTCCAGGGCCATGGGCTTCTCTACCAGCACGTGCTTGCCGGCGCGGGCGACGGCGATGGCAGCCTCGGCGTGACGGTCCGCCTCGGTGGCCACGTAGACCACGTCGACGCGGTCGTCGGCCAGTAGTCGTTCAAGGTCGTCGTAGGCCGCAAGGGCGCCGTACCGCTCAGCGAAGGCGCGGGCGCGGTCCAGGCGGCGGGAGTGAAAGGCCACGATGCGGCTGTCCGGCTGGGAGCGGATGGCGTCCCCGGCCCGGCGTTCCACGATGTCGCTGCACCCGACGACACCCCAACCCACGCTCTTCATACCCGTCTCCTGCGCTCTCACTGAGACGGAGTATGGCGGGCGGGGCGGGGCGTGACAAGAGCCTAGCGCCGGAGGGTTCGGCGGTGGCAATCGGAGCGGGCATGCCTTACCATGTCGCCAGCCTCGGGTACTTCAGGGTAGGGTTATGATCACAGCGTTCACCGAACTGAACCACGTCCTACAGGCCTTCCTCGCCACCACTTTCTGCTGGGCCCTCAATGCCTTGGGGGCGGCTACCGTCTTCCTGACCAAGTCCGTGAGTCGCAAGCTGCTGGACGGCGCCCTTGGCTTCGCCGCCGGAGTGATGATCGCCGCTAGCTTCTGGTCGCTTCTGGCGCCGGCCATCGAGATGTCCCTTGAGGGCCCGCTGCCCTTTTTTCTGCCGCCTGCCATCGGTTTCCTGCTCGGCGGACTCGGTCTCTGGGCGCTGCACAAGGTACTGCCTCACCTGCACCGGGGGCTCGCCCGCGACAATCTGGAAGGGCCGAGCGTCACTTGGCGCCGCACCACCCTGCTCATCCTGGCCATGACATTGCACAACATCCCCGAGGGGCTGGCAGTGGGCGTGGCCTTCGGGGCGGTGGCGGCGGACCTGCCTGCCGCCAGCCTGGCGGGGGCGCTCGCTCTGGCCATCGGCATCGGCATCCAGAACTTTCCCGAGGGAATGGCGGTGGCCATGCCCTTGCGGGGACAGGGCGTCTCCAAGCTCCGCAGCTTCTGGTATGGCCAACTCTCGGCCATTGTGGAGCCGGTCGCCGGGGTGATCGGCGCTGCGGCCGTGATCGCCGCCCGCCCGATCCTCCCCTACGCCCTGGCCTTCGCTGCCGGCGCTATGATCTTCGTGGTCGTCGAAGAGGTGATTCCGGAGTCGCAGGGCTCCGGCAACACGGATATCGCCACGGTGAGCGCGCTCCTGGGCTTTGCGGTGATGATGACTCTGGACGTGGCGCTGGGCTGATCCGGTCCTGTCCGTGCAACCGAAGACCCCCCGGTGATGTCTCCCGGGGGGTCTTGTTGTGAGCGCTGAGGGGCCCCTAGAAGGGGATATCGTCGTCCGTTTCGGGCTGCTGGGGCGTGCTGCCGCCGCTCGGTCGAGGCGCCTGGCTCGTCCGGCGAGAGCCCGAGACCTGGCGGTTTGAGGCAGGGCGAGACTCGTTCAGCCAATCGTCGCCGCTCTGCCCACTTCGTCCGCCGCCCTGAGTCGCGCCATACCCGCCGTATTCCTCGAGACCGCCGTCTTCGCCGCGTCGGCCGCCCATCAGACGAACATTACGGGCGCGCAATTCTAGACTAGCACGAGGGGTGCCGTCCTGGGCCGTATAGGCCGAGGCGTCAATGGTACCTTCGACTAAGACGCGACTGCCTTTGGTGAGATACTGGCTGAGCGTCTCTGCCTGCTTGGCCCAGAGTGTAACCCTGAACCAGGTCGTCTTCTCCTGCGGCTGGCCGTCGCGGTCATTCCAGCGCTCATTGGTGGCCACACGGAAGTCGCACACAGCGGTACCGCTCGGCGTATAGCGCAGTTCGGCGTCGGCGCCTAGGTTGCCCACGATGATGCAGGTCTGATACATGCTCCCCTCCCCGGGTCGGCACTCGAAGGCGAACGGATGTTCTATATGATACTGCTTTCGCGGCCGCGCTGCAAGCGGTGATCACCTTGTCAGCATACCATCCTCGCGGGCACGGTCAAGGACGGTGGCGTTCCCGCTCAGGGTACTTCGATTCTGCCGCTCGCCGGCGCAGTACCTTGCGGTTCGCTCTCCAGAGGGCCGGCGGAGGCCCATCTGCGCCAACTACATCCTCCTAGACGTGACTCTGACTGACTCTGCGCGCCGTCAGCGCCCTCAAGAACCCTACCCCAACTCCTCTCCGTAACGGAGAGAGGCTTTCGGCCCCCTTCCTTCTCGGGCAAGGGAAGCAGGGGTGCCACTCCTTGAGACCACGAGCGGGGGCTAGGTCATCCCTCTGCCCCCGGTACGGGCTGCCGGTCCCGCTCATCCGGCGCCGCGGCGTGATGCCCCGCACCTACCTGGGCTACACCATCTTCCGCAGAGCTACCGTTCCGTTGTGCCCACCGAGTCCGAAGGAGTTGGACAGGCACACGTTCACCTCCGCCGGGCGGGCGACGTTCGGAACATAGTCCAGGTCGCACTCCGGGTCGGGCGTCTCGTAGTTGATGGTCGGGGGCAGAATCTGGTCGCGGATCGCCAGGACGCAGAACACCGCCTCGATGGCGCCGGCCGCCCCCAGCAAGTGCCCCAACATGCTCTTGGTGGAGCTCACGGCCAGCTTGCGGCTGTGCTCGCCGAAGACGCGTTTGATGGCCCGCGTCTCGATGGCGTCGTTGAGCCGGGTGCTGGTACCGTGGGCGTTGATGTAGTCGACGTCCGCCGGCTGCAGGCCCGATGACCGCACGGCGGCCAACATGGACTCGGTGGCGCCGTTCCCATCCGGTTCGGGCTGGGCGATGTGGTAGCCGTCGTTGGTGGCGCCGTAGCCGAGGAACTCGGCGTAGATGTGCGCCCCGCGCGCCTTGGCGCGATCCATCCGCTCCAGGACCATCACCGCCGCTCCCTCGCCCACCACGAACCCGTCGCGGTCGGCGTCGAAGGGGCGGCTGGCCCGCTCCGGCTCATCGTTCCGCATGCTGACGGCGTGCATGTTCTCAAAGGCGGCCATGGCGACAGCGACCAGGCCCGCCTCCGAGCCGCCGGCGATCATCACGTCGGCGTCGCCGCGGCGAATGATCTCCGCCGCCTCGCCCAGGGAGTGGCTGCCGGTGGCGCAGGCAGTGGCGAGGCCGAGGCTGGGGCCCCGTACACCCAGCAGGAGACTGAGATGGCCGGACGCTGCATTGAGCATGAAACCGGTCACGGCGAAGGGGCTGACGCGCCGGCTGCCCCGTTCGCGCATCAACTCGTACTGCTCCAGGAGCACGTGGACCCCGCCCACCGCCGAGCCGATAAGAACGCCCACGCGGGAGGGATCTTCCTTGGGAAGGTCCAGCCCCGACTGGGCGAGCGCTTCCTGCGCAGCGGCGATGGCGAAGTGGACGAACCGGTCGGTTCGGCGAGCTTCTTTCACGTCCAGATACCGGGCGGGATCGAACCCCTTCACTTCCGCCGCTATGCGGGTGCGGAGGTCCGAGGTATCGAACTGGGTGATGGGCCCAATGCCGGAACGACCGGCCAGGATGCCGGCCCAGGTCGTAGGCAGGTCGTTGCCCAGGGGGGTAACGGCGCCCAGGCCTACTACGGCCACGCGTCGGGCATCGGGGTCGCTCAAGGGTTTCCTCCGTGCACCGTCTCGGACATGATCACTGGTGATGAAACACGTGGCCGCGGACCAAGATGCGGGCTCGGCCACCCGCCGGAACCGGCGGCTACGGTTCGGCGATCAACGGGGGGACCGCTCGTCCCTTAACCCGGCCCACCGGGCGTGCGCCCAGGAGCACCTTGAAGAAGCGGTCTTCGTGCACTTCCTCCACCCGCCGGAACATCTCCTTCATTGTCTCATCGTGGGGGAGGAAGGAGTTGCTGACCAGGTAGAGGCGGCCTTTGGACCCGAGCACGTCTCGGGAGTCCTCGACGAACTGCCGGGCGATGTCGAACTCTACGTCGGAGCCAAGGTGGAACGGCGGGTTGGTAACGACCACGTCGAAGGACTCGCCGATGACGGCCGAACCGGCATCGCTCAGCCGGGCAACGGCGCGATCCAACCGGTTGTGCTCGATAGTGCGCTGGGCGGCGCGGACGGCGGGCAGGTAGTCGTCCACCATCACCAGTCGTTCCAGTTCGGCGAGACCGTAGCACACGAGGCCCACTGCTCCGGCTCCGCACCCCAGATCCAGCACGCTTTCGCCCCGGCGCACCTCAAGGTGAGCCAGGAGGCGTTTCGTTCCGGCATCGAGCCCTTTGCAGCCGAAGACGCCGGGCTTGCTCATGACCTCCCAGATGCGGCCGCGTGCCGAGAAGCTACTGACGGCGTACTCGTGATACGAGGAGGGGGGAGGGGGAGCGCTGCCCGGTCGCTTCAGGGCGCGCGCCACCCGGTAGTTGGCGGTGGTGGCCACCATCTCCACGTTCCCAAACCACTCCTCAGCCGTGGAGATGCGGGTGAGGATGCCGCTGTGCTTGGAGCCCGCCAGGTAGAGCCGGCCTCCCGGTTCCAGCCGCTTCCAGGCCTCGCGGATGAACTCCTCGCCCAGGTCCCGGCCACGCGGCAGGTGGGCGAGGACCACGTCGAAGGTCAGATCCGCCGGCACATCGGCGCCCACATCGCTGTGCCACACGCTGCCGGGCAGGCCCAGCCGCTCCCGGCTCAGGGACACGGCAGTGACGGCAACATAGCTGGCGTCGGCCAGGTGGAGGTCGATCTCAGGCTGAATGATGGCGCTGCCGAACCCGATGATGCCGTTCCCGCACCCCAGGTCCAATACGCGGGAGCCGGGGGGCAACCCGTCGGCGGCGAGGGTGGAGAGGAGCATCTGGGCGGCGCGGTCCGGCCGGCGCCAGGAAAAGATGCCGGGCTTGGTGTAGAGCCGCAACGGGCCGGCCGCCGTCCGGAAGAGGGATGGGCGGTAGAGGTGGTAGTCGCTGTTGCTGGGGCGGACGTGCCCGGGCCGTGGCCGGCGTGTCATCATGGTCTCATTGTACCGGCGGCCAGCGACACGAGCGAAAGCGGGCCCTACAGGGCCGCGGTGGTGATCAGGCAATGGCGCGCGTGGCCCGCTAGGGAAGATAGCTGAACGGGTTGCGCCGCACGCCGCCGGAGCGCACCTCGAAGTGCAGGTGGGGACCTGTCGAGCGGCCGGTGTTGCCGCGCGTGCCGAGAACCGTGCCCTTAGAGACGTCCTGGCCGACCTCGACGCTGATGCTGTCCAGGTGGGCGTACAGCGTCTCCAGTCCATTTCCGTGGTCGACGATCACGTGGTAGCCGTAGCTCGTGCGCATCCAGGACACCAGGACTACGGTGCCGTCGTCCGCAGCCACTACGGAGTCGCCCCGATCGCCGGCGATGTCGATGGCGGCGTGGTAGGAGGTGACTCCCTGGCTGATGTAGCCGCCGACGGGCCAGATCATGCTGCCGCTGCCTTCCTGCGGGTTGGAGACGATGGCGGTGTAAGTCCGGCCTTGGGAAGGAAGGGTGATCACCTTGGCGGGCAAGTCGGGCAGTGCCGCCCCGGGGACGATGATATGGGCCCCAACGGTGAGATGCTCGGGGTCATCGATATCGTTGCCGCCGTAGTTGAGTATCGCCTCGGCGGACACCTTGTACTTGTCCGCGATACTCTGCAGACTGTCTCCCTCGGCGACGGTGTGATAGGCGCCGTCGGTGGGGAGGATCACCAGCTCTTGCCCGATGGACAGGCTATCCGGCGAGGTCACGAGGGCATCGTTCGCCCACAGCACGGTCCGAATGTCCAGGCCGTAGCGAGCGGCAATGCCGGAGAGGGTATCGCCGGCTTCTACGACGTAGGAGTGCGTTTCCCAGTCCGGGTAGTCGCCCTCAACAGTGCGGACCAAGCCCGCTCGCTCCAACACGGTCGGCTGTAGGACGCCGGGAGCGCCTCGCCCACCTCTGGCCCGGAGCCAGGAGTCGTCTTTCGCCGCGTCCAAGGCGCCGCCGGCCTGGGCACGCGGGAGCGAGTAGTCGATGTGAGGGGCGGGCAGTTGGGGGAGTAGAAGGGTCAGGACGGCTACCAGGACCACCGCGACGTGGGTTCCATATTGCCGCCAGAAGGCGCCGCCGGGCGCGGGGACACGGCGCCCGCTCATGAGTGACTGTCTATGGGTGCTGGCCCCGAGCCACCGGTGCACGCCCGGTGCGACCGGCGGACGAATGGCAGGTGTGTTCTCCATCGTCTCCTGCTGGCCGGCGACGCTGCCAGAGCCCGTCTGGGTCTGTTGGAAGTTGACAGAGACTAGCACACGGCGCGGGCTGCCGCAAGGGGCATTCTGGCGCCTACCAGGGTAACGGACCCTTGGAGACCATCCGATATGCCAACACTTCCCCGCCGCCGTGCGTTTTCCTGGTTGAGGGGCACACGTTCGAGCCGATTGTCGACCGGCCCAGGGGGTCAAGGAGGCGACGATGACCGCCTCAGCCAAACCCGCCGTGGGCGTGAAGCTGATCGAGTCGCCAACCCTCACCGAAGTTGAGCAGCGCCCACGCTCGCGGTCGACCGGGTTCTCAAACTGGTTCGCAGAGCACGGAAGCGACGCACTGTCCAGCTTGCAGGGTGGCTGTCTAGTTAAGGAGACTAGACACCTGCTAGTGCCTCGCATCGGCTAGGGAGCACCGGTATCAGACTATTGAGGAGGAACGCGAGTGTCGGATACTAAGGGAGCGATCAGGGATATGGGATTGCTTGACCTGTCGTTCGCTCGGAGCGCTGAGGACCTGAGCGGCATCAGCTGCATCCGCGACGTGGGGACCATCATCATCCCGGAGGACCTGGTGAGCGCGCTCACTCGCATCGACATGCGTGACGTGGGCGGCGTGGTGCCCATCCCGAGGGGGGTGAAGGTGAGTCTGCTGGCGGGCCAGACCCGCCTCACCGGGGAGGCCTTGGCGGCCGGGCCCGAGGACACCGTTCTCCTGCTGGTTGGGCAGACGCTGATCATGAGCCCGGTGCAGTCGGTCGGCTATCATTCTCTGCACGTGATGGGGCAACTGCTGGCCCCGCGGGGCAGCGAGGCCGCTCTTGCTCCCAAGATCGCCAAGCTCTCCGGGCAGGTCGTCTACATCGCCGGGCTGGAGAACGCCCGGTTCATCCTGGGCAAGGAGAGCATCGGGAAGGCTTTCCTCGAGCTCCTGCCTCGGCCGACGCCGCTGGTGGTGGTGGGCAAGCTGATCTTCGAGGAGGACACGCCCGCCGACCTGCTACGGGAGAAGGTGCCGGAGATCGCCCTCACCGGCAAGATCCAGGCTCCTGCCGCGCTGGTGCCCCTCCTCCAGGTGCTGACCGTGGAGAAGCAGGGGAGAATCGAGACCATCTAGCCGATGGATCTCAGCCGTGCCGTTGAGGACCGAGACGACGTCTCCTTCTTCGACGAGGCTTTTCGCCTGCACAATCGGCCGGTGTACGCTTACCTGCGGGGGCGCTGCGGGGAAGCGGACACCGCTGCCGATCTGCTCCAGGAGACCTACCTGCGGGCTTGGCGGCATCTCGAAGAGTTGCGGCGGGTGCCGGCCGACAAGCGCCTCTACTGGCTGCTGACGGTAGCGCGCAACGTGGCGCACGATCACCATCGACGGCAGGCGGTGCGCGACCCGTTCGCACTGCCTCTGCCGGAGATGCTGCCATCGGACGAGAAGGCGCACGATCCTGCCGCCGCTGCGGAGGCGACCCTCTCAGCGAACGAACTGGAGCAGGCGATAGGACGGCTGCCGGAAGACCTTCGGCTGGTAATCAGCCTGCGCTATCTGGGCGAGATGAACAGCGCCGAGATCGCCGAGGCGCTGGACCGCCCGGCCGGTACGGTTCGCTACCAACTGAGCCATGCCCGTGCGCTGCTCGCCCGCGAGCTGGGGCCGCGTTTGACCTGCCAGGCCATCCACGAGGAGAACAGGTGACGGACACCTACAAGTGCCGGAATAGCGATTCGCACGCAGACGCGGAAGTGCCCGAATTGGCGTGGCCGCCCGAGGTGGAGCGGGCCCTAGAGGAGGGACTGGCCCGCTGGGCCATCGAGGCGCGCTTGCCCTCGGCGAGGCTAGCCCAGATTCGGGGCGCCGTCCTCGCCGACGATGCCGCCTACGAGCCGCTGACGCCACAGTGGTGGAAGCGCGTGCTTTCCGGCGCCGGCGCCGCTCTGCGCACTTCCACCGACGTCCGCGCTTTCCTTGAACCGGAACGGAGCCGGGCTTAGGCAACACGTGCAGAGAAGGTCACCTCAGAGTCATGCCGGCCGCCACCTCGTCCTACAACGGCATGAGTTCGTCGAGGCGGCTGGGCCACGTCCGGCAGGAAACAGCGTACACCTAAGTCTCCTGTTCCGCCCAGAGGCCCCTCTGCGGCACAAGCGGTTCGTCCCAGAAAGGCTTGTGCGCCCTCTCCACCGCGGGCAGAGTGTCCATCGTGCTCTGGCCCTAAGGGAGCATCGCTCCAATCACGTCCCCTTCCGCCACCCGATCGCAGGCCCCGTCGACCGGAGTCTCCCGGTCGTTGTCCTCAGGCAGGGGCACAGGCGGTGCAGTGGGTCGGAATGGCGATCGTGCCGCCCACACCGTCCGCGGACAGGCGGTTGACGCCCCCTGCCACCGGCGTGACAATCCGCTTGCGGCCGGTTCGGGAGGTGAGCACTATGTGTGACCTGGGAGAGGAGTTGCGCGCGCTGCTTCAGGATCGCGGCGCCGCCCTGGTGGGGTTCGCCGACCTGACGCCCGTGGACGCCGCCGCCCGCCTGGGGCTTTCCCGTTCAGTGTCCATCGCCGTGGCGCTGGACCCCACCATCGTGGCCTCGATACACGACCGCCCCAACGAGGAGTACGTGGCCGAATACCGGCGGCGTAACGAACTACTGGCCTGTCTGGGCGAGGCAGCGCGAGACCATCTTCGAGAGGCCGGCTACCAGACGGAGTCGCTTCCGCCCACGGGCAGCGGCGTGGATGATTCCACGCTGAGCACGCGCCTGCCACACAAGACGTCCGCCACCCGGGCCGGCCTGGGCTGGATCGGCAAGACGGCGCTGCTGGTAACGCGGGAGTACGGCCCAGCGGTGCGCTTCGCCACGGTCCTCACCGACGCGCCTCTATCCGTGGGCACACCGATAGAGCGCTCCCGCTGCGGCGCCTGCGACGACTGCGTGCGCCTGTGCCCGCCCCAAGCGGCCGGCTATGGCGCGTGGGCGACGAACGCTCCGCCGTCTTCAATGCCTTTGCCTGCCGGGCCTACGGCCGCTCCCTCAAGGAGAGCGAAGGCCTCAGCTACGGCGTCTGCGGCCGCTGTGTGGCGGTGTGCCCGTATACCTTAGCCTACTTGCGTCGATCCGGCATCGGAGGAGTGCGATGAGCAGCCTACAGGAACTGATGACGCAGAAGTTGGAGCCTGACACAGAGGACGCGATCCAGGAGTTGCTCCGCCGGAAGGTGACCGAGACGGCGTCTCTGTATGTGGAGGCGGTACGAGCGGCGGAGGAGGCCTACGGACCCGAGGCCAAGGAGATCATCCGGCAGCGACTGCTGGAGCGCACCGTGCGCAGCAGTCGCACCCGCGGCGAGGCGGCCGCCGACAACAGCCTGTGCGTCTTCTGCTACGCCCTCGAGGCGGCATGCCGCGGCTCACACGAGTGGGCGAAGCTGGAAGACAGCGACTCCCGTCAGGCCTATCGCTTTACGCGCTGCCTGTGGGCGGAAGTCTTCCGGGAACTGGGCGCGGCCGACATAGGCCTCTGGATCTGCCAGGGGGACGGCCCGGCGGCGGCCGCCTTCAACCCCGACATCCGGTTCAAGCGCAGCCAAACGCTGATGGAAGGCGATGACTGCTGCGATCACGTGTACTACACGGAGGAGGGTGAGGAGGGGTAGGCGGCTCTAGGGGCCCTCACCCCAGCCTCGGGTTCCCACTTCCCTGCTGCTACGTCCCGGCCAGGATGGTGACGATATCGCCGTCCTGGATGATCTCTTCCTTGCCCACCGAGCGGATGACGCCGTGGGCGCGCGCCTCTTGCAGGGCCCGGTACTGCATGAAGGTCCGGTAGGGCACAACCTCGGCGCGCACAAAGTGCTTCTCCAAGTCGGTGTGGATCTTGCCGGCGGCGGCACGGGCCGCCGTCCCCTGGTGGATGGTCCACGCGCGCACCTCGTCCTCGCCGACGGTGAGGAAGGAGATGAGGCCCAGGTGGGCGTAGGCCGCCCGGGCCAGCCGGTCGATGCCCGGCTCCGTCAGGCCCAGGTCCTCCATGAACAGAGCGCGGTCATCGGCGGGAAGCGAGCCGATCTCGGCCTCGATCCGGCCCGAGAGCGTCACCAGACCCAAGCGGCCCGCCAGGCATTGTGCCTCGACCTCGGATTGGCGCGGGTATGTGCCGGCGATCAGTTGGCTCTCGTCCACGTTGACCACCACCAGGGTCGGCTTGGCGGTGAAGAATCCGCAGGAGCCCACCTGGTGCAGTTGCTCCGCCGACAGCTGCAAGTGCGACACCGGCCGCCCCTCTTCCAGCCCGGCCAACGCCAGTTCCAGCACGCTCAGCTCGGCCGCCTCTTCCGGCGCGAGCTTGTGCTTACGGGCCTGCTCGCTGAGGTTGTTCAGGCGCGTCTCCGCCACTTCCAGGTCGCGCACGAGCAGCTCCGTGGTGAGCGACTCCAGTTGGGCGGCGGCATCGCCATACCGACCAGGCCAGGCGACTGTGTCGTCTTCGAAGGCGCGTACCACCAGTAGCAGCGCGTCCGAGTTCTGAACGTGCTGGAGCACCTTGTTGCGGTCCTTCCGGTCGGACTCCAGGTCGAGGCTGGGCATATCTACGAAGACCAGGGTGGCGTAGGTGGTCTTCTTGGGGTGGAAGATGCCGGACAACTCGGCGACGCGCGGGTCGCTCACGATGCCCACGCCGCGGAAGGCCTCGCCTCGCTTGCGGGCGGCGGACGCGTCGGCGCCGGTCAGCAACCGGAATATGGTCGTCTTGCCGCTCAGCGGCAGGCCCAGCATGCCCATTTCCATGTTCGTGCTCCCCTTGGCTGTGCCTCTATCGCTCCGCACAGCACGGCCCGAGCTGCCTTCGCTCGGGCGCGTTCAAACGGGCAAGGATACCGCCGACGGGCCGGCAGGGGCAATTCGGCGAGGCGACGGCAGCGCAGGGGCGATGTTGCCTGGCCGAGGCGTCGGCACCGATCTCCAGCCAAGCCGGCCGCTGGGCACGGCTCCGCCGCGTCCCCTTCGCCGGCTGCCTCAGCCCGCCGCAGGGCGGGCTTCGCCCTTGCGTAGCCCCGCGGCTTCAGCCCGGGGCCACGGTCGAGACAGGTGCCGGAGGACGCTGGACGTTCAACCCGGCGACGGCTAGAATCGCGCGTTGAGGTGCTTATGTCAGGTCAAGCCGAACTCGTAGTCACTCCCGACCTCATCGCCCACGGGGGCGAGGCGATCGCCCGCTGGGAAGGCAAGATGGTGTTCGTGCCCTACGCCATCCCCGGGGAAGAGGTGCGCGTGCGCGTGGTGGAGGAGAAGGCGCGCTATGCTCGCGCCGACCTCTTGGAGGTGCTGCAGCCCTCGCCCGACCGCGTGGCGCCGCCCTGCCCCTATTTCGGCGTGTGTGGCGGGTGCCGGTGGCAGCACATCAACTATCGCCGCCAACTGGACCTGCGCCTGGGGATGGTGGCCGACCAGATGCGGCGGCTTGGCCGGGTCTCCGACCCGCCACTGGACGGCATCGTCCCCGCCGACGAGCCCTGGGGGTACCTCAACCACATCCGGCTGTACCCGGTACCGGCAGGCGAGGGAGCCGAGGGGGCGCCGGTCGGGCTGGGCTTCGTTTCCACCGACGGCCGCGCCGTGACGCCCATCGAGCGCTGCCTGCTCGCCCACGAACTGGTGGACGAACTCCACGCCTCGCTCGACCTGGAGTGGGGCAAGTTCCGCCGGCTCAGCCTGCACGCCGGGATCAACACGGGCGAACGGCTCATACTGCTGGAGACCGACACCGGCGAGGCCCCCGAGCTGGAGCTGGAGCTGCCCGCCTCCTTCGCCCATCTGGCGGGCAACAGCGACCTGACCACCTTGGTCGGCGACCCCTACTTCCACGAGTGCCTCCACGGGCGCACCTACCGCATCTTCGCGCCCTCCTTTTTCCCGGCAAACACCGCTCAGGTCCAGAACCTGATGGAGGTGGTGCGGGAGTTCTGCGCCCTGGACGGCAGCGAGCGAGTGCTGGACCTCTTCTGTGGCGTGGGCGCCTTCTCGCTGGACCTGGCGCCGCGGGCGACTGAGGTGGTGGGCGTGGAGCCTTCGCCTTGGGCGGCGGCCGATGCCCAGTCCAACGGCGAGGATCTGGCCAACTTCACCATCCACGAGGGCGAGGTGGACGAGGTGCTGCCGGCGCTGGAGGGCTCCTTCCCGGTGGTGGTGGCGGCCCCGCCGCGGGCCGGGCTGGGCGCGGCGGTGATCGCCTCCCTGATCGCGGTAAGGCCGCGGCGGCTCGTCTACGTCTCCGACGATCCCGCCACCCTGGCGCGAGACACCGTCGCCCTGGGCGAGGCCGGCTTCCAGCTAACGCAGATGCTCGCCCTGGACATGCTCCCCCAGACGGCGCAGGTGGAGACAGTGGCGCTGCTGACAAGAGCGGAGGAGTGACCACATCGACGACAGGAGAGCAGCACCGGGCCCTGCAGAACCTCGGCGCATTCGACACCAAAACCTTGAGCCGGATGAAGACGCCGGATAGGATGCGAAGACTCGGCGGCGATCGCAGAAGAGAGCGCCGCTACGACACCGTGTTTGTCCACCATGACGCTGCCAAGGCCGGGCCGGCGCAGAATCCCGGCGTGGCGTCGTTGCGTGGTCGAAACAGGCCTGCGAACACGCTTAGCGTGACGGCCGGCCACATTGGATGCAACTGCCCTGATCCAATCGCCCATGGCGTTCTCATGATCATGCCATACGTCGCTCACTTGAGGTGCACATGCCGATCATCAGGACACACGACGTCACACTACGGGGATCGGTGGGCGCCCGTAGCATCATTCTCCGCCCGCTAAGTGACGCCCATCTGCCGCTGCTGTACCGGTGGAACGCCGACCCCGAGGTTCTCTACTGGACCGAGGGTGGGGAGGACGTCGTCCGCTCCTACGACGCGGATACCGTCCACTGCATCTACGGTGGCGTGTCTCAGGCCGCGCACTGCTTCCTCGTCGAGGTGGACGGCGTGCCGGTAGGAGAGTGCTGGCTTCAGCGGATGAACCTGGACTATGTGTCCGCCCAGTACCCAGGCTTGGACGTGCGGCGAATCGACATGGCAATAGGAGAGAAGGAATACTGGGGCAAGGGTATTGGGACCGCCTTCGTCGGCATGCTGGTGGAGTACGCCTTTGCGGTGGAAGGGGTGGATGTGCTGCACTGCTTCGCCGAGGACTACAACGTCAGGAGCGCGCGGGTGTGGCTGAAGAACGGTTTCCGCCTAGCGCATACCGAGGACCTGCCGCAGCCGCAGAAGGGGACGGTGGAGTACCACTTCGTGCTGACCAGGTCCGAGTGGGCCGAGAGGTCGGCACGCCGGGCCGAGGCGCGGGATGAACCCCCCGGCAGCGGCCGCTAGCGGAATCGACCATTCCGTGTGGACTCGGCCCCGCCGGCGCCACGATCTAGCCCGGAGGCGCGACCGAATGGACTCGACTGACGGCTTCTGGCAAGCCCTGGACGAACTGGTGGCCCGCTCCGAGATGATCATAGACCGGCCCCGGGGCGCCGTCCATCCACGCTACCCAGCCATGCGCTACGAGGTGGACTACGGCTACCTTGCCGGTACGCAGGCCATGGACGGCGCCGGCGTGGACGTCTGGCGCGGCTCGGACCCGGCCGGCCTCCTCGATGCCGTCATCTGCACGGTGGACTTGCTCAAGCGCGACATAGAGGTGAAGCTGCTGATAGGCTGCACCGAAGCCGAGAAAGAGATCGTTCTGCGCTTCCACAACGAGTCCACGCTCATGAAGGGGATCATGGTGCGGCGCCGCCGGTGCGCCGATGACGCCGCTGGGCGGTGATAGGAGGGAGCATGCGGAACAGCTGCGCCGGGTGCCATTCAGAGAGCGTACCGCGGAATCCGGCCTTCATGTCGGACCTGCGTGCGCATCTGGAACGGCAGTACCAGGACTACGCGGGTGAGCCCCGTCTGCACCGGGTACCTGGACATGACGTATTGAGGCCTTCGGGGCGGAGCCGGCGGGGAACAAGCCCTCCAAGGGAGCAGTGCAGTTCCCCCTGGGCGAGCCCTTGCCTCTGGAGCTGATTGGCAGGATAGTGGCCTTTCGTGAGGCGGAGAACGTCCGGCCGGCGGAGGGAAAAGCCGCCGGCAAGAAGAAGCCCTGAGTGAGCCCAAGGTCCGGTGGGAGGTAAAGATGAAGGAGCCCTTTGACGCCCTGGTTGCCGCCGCCCGCAACGTTACGGGCAACTTCCCTCTCTCGCCCGACGGCTTCGCGGCGGGAGGGGTGGGGGCGGCCATCCTGACGGCGGACGGCAACGTCTACACCGGCATCTGCATCGACGTGGCCTGCGGCATCGGCTTCTGTGCCGAGCACGCCGCCATCGCCGAGATGCTCAAGCACCGGGAAACGCACATCGTGGCTGTCGTCGCCGTCACGGAGGACACCATTCTCCCTCCCTGCGGCCGCTGCCGCGAGTTCATGATGCAGATCGACCGCCGCAACGCCGCCGCCGACGTGATGGTGAACAGGGATACGGTGGTGAAGCTGGCATCGTTGCTGCCGTACTACTGGAATGGGTGACGCGTGATCAGTGATCAGTGGCCAGTGGTGAGTGAACAGTGAAGAGCGACACGTTTGCCCGGTCCCGCAGGAGAGGCTGCCGTTCCTCAGCGCCCGGCGGTCACCAGTCACGTCTCACGTCTCACGCGTCACGCGTCACTGATCACTCACCACTGTCCACTGTCCACTCGCCATGAAGATCCTCATGGTGGCGCCCACATCTTTCTTCTCCGACACGGGCTGCCACGTGCGCATCCTCGAGGAGGCCCGAGCCCTGACGGCTCGTGGACACGAGGTGGCCGTCTGCACCTACCGCAAGGGCCGCGACCCGGATGGGTTCGCCGTCCACCGTACCCTGCCCCTGCCCTGGCGCCAGAACTACGAGGTGGGTTCCTCGCGGCACAAGATCGCCTACGACGCCTTGCTTCTGCCCAAGGTGCTGGAGCGTGCGGTAGCCCGCCGGCCTGATGTCATCCATGCCCACATGCACGAGGGCGCCCTCATCGGCACGCTGGTAGGCCGGCTTCTTCGCATCCCGGTGGTGTTCGACTTCCAGGGTAGCGCGTCCAGCGAGATGGTGGACCACCACTTCCTCGATCCGGCCGGCCCCTGGTACCGGCCCATGGTGTGGCTGGAGCGCCGGCTCGATCACCTACCGCAGGCGCTGGTCACCTCGACGCACCATGCCGCCCGGCTGCTGGTGAACGACTTCGGCTGCGACGCCAAGTGCATCACCGTGATCCAGGACCGGGTGAACGCCGAGGTCTTCCGGCCGGGCGTCCTCCCGGCGGGTGAGCGGCGGGCGCTGCGAGAGAGCTTGGGCATACCGGGAGACGCGCTGGTGGTCGTCTACCTGGGGCTGCTGGCGGAGCACCAGGGTACCAGCCTGCTGCTGCGCGCCGCCGCCCAGGTGACGGCCGCCGTGCCCAACGCCTACTTCCTGGTCATGGGCTACCCGGGCGTGGAAGGGTACCGCGCCTACGCCGATGGCATGGGCCTGGGCGGGCGCGCCGTGCTTACGGGGCGGCTCCCCTACGAGCACGCCCCTCGCTACCTGGCCCTGGGGGATGTGGCGGTGGCGCCCAAGGTATCGGCCACAGAGGGGGCGGGCAAGCTGCTCAACTACATGGCCATGGCTCTGCCCACCGTCGCCTTCAACGGGCCGGTGAACCGCGAGTACCTGAACGACCTGGGCATCTACCCGGAACGGGTGGACGAGACGTCGCTGGCCGAGACCCTAATCAGAGTGCTCGGCGACTTGGAGGGGGCGCAGGCGAGCGGGATGGCGCTGCGACGGCGGGTGCTGGAGGGGTTCTCCTGGGACGAAGGGGCGCGCCTGTTGGAGGCGGTGTACGAGCGAGTGGTGCACCGCACTGCCGGGTCGTAGCCGCCAACCGTCGGAAGGAGCTCTAGCCGTCGGCGCCGCCTCAGCCGCGCCTGTTGCGGCGAACCTAACCCCCCTCGTGGTTTGGCCCGGCCAAACCACGAGGGGGGCCAACGTCAGATGCCCTGGTAGTCCATCTTCGGATCGTCGCAGGCGCAGGTGAGCCCGGCGGCCGTCTCGATCCAGAAATGGTGGCAGCCGCGGCAGCGGACCCAGCCGCCGGTGCGCTCATCGCGCAGGAGGCGGGGGAAGGCGTCGATACCCATAGCGGTGTTGTACAGGGCCTGCATCTCCAGCACCAAGCGGCTCGGCTGGGCGGCGCCCCACGGGCGCGTCTCCACCGTAAGCGCGTCGCGGTAGCCGGCAGCGTCGAGCCCCTTGAACACCTGGCTCCAGTTGATGGTGCCGTAGGGCGGCTGCAGGTGAAGGTCGCGCGAGGTGTCGTTATCGGCCATGTGAACGGTGACGATCGTCTTTCCCAGGGCCTCTACTACGTGGGGCACGCCCTCGCCCACGTGGGCGTGACCGCTGTCGAAGCAGGTCTGCAGCGCCGGTGAATTGAACTCGTCCACCAGGGCGCGTTGCCGGTCCGCCTGCTCGTAGGTGTGCCTGGGCAGCATGTTCTCCAGGGCCAGCACGACGCCCGCCTTCTCTGCCAGAGGCACCAGTTCCTCCAGGCTCCGCCGGGTGCTGGCTTCCTGGGCCGGGATGCGGCTGACATCGCGCACGCCGCGGCCGGGGTGGATGACGATGTAGCGCGCTCCCACCACTTCGGCGCGGCGGATGATGTCCTGGTGGCCCTTGACCCCGTGGACGCGCAGCGTCTCAATGGCCGAGCCCAGGTCGCCGTCGTCCCCGAACTGGGCGTGGATGGAGCGCCAAGGCACACCCGCCTCGGCGTAGCGGCGGGACAGGTCGCGGAGTTGGCTGTCGGGAGAGGCGAAGGGGATGAAGCTGACCTCAATCGCCTTAGCCCCGGACGCGGCCATGATGGGCAGCGCTTGCTCCAGTTGCTTCGCGGTCAGATCGAACAGCGACACACCAATGTTCATGTTATGCTCCCACGATAGAGATAGTGACACGTGACTCGTGAAGGGTGATCCGGTCAAGTGCCGGCCGTTACTTGTCAAGCGCCAGAAGTTCTTCTAGTACTGCCGCCATGCCGTCCTCATCGTTGGAAGGGGCCAGGCGCGCGGCGACGCCCTTGATCTCGGGGGTGGCGTTGCCCATGGCCACGCCGATGCCGGCCTCGGCCACCATCTCCAGGTCGTTCATTTCGTCCCCGAAGGCTATGGCATTGGCCAGGGTCAGGCCCCAGCGCTGGGTCAGCACGGCCAGCCCGGCAGCCTTGCTGACGCCCGGGGCCACGATTTCAGCCCAACGGCCGCCGACGGTGACGATCATCTTGCAGCCGGGCGGCAGCCCGTCCTGGAGGGCGTCGGCGGAGAAGGAGTCCCCGAGGGTGACCACCATCTTGCACGGCGGCTCGGTGATGACGTCGGCGACGCTGGGCACGAACCGGGCATCGGGGTAGTCATCCTGCCGGTTGACGTAGAGGCGCCCGCCTACGTCGGCGTAGAGGGTGCAGTTCGGGTAGTCACCCTCGATCTTCTGGGCAAGGAGGCGGGCATCGTCCAGCGACATTGGTTTATGGTATATGCGCTCACCGTCCAGGTACACGTGTGCCCCGTTGAGAAAGACGCTGGGCAGGACGTGCAGCGCTGGGGGCAGGGAGCGGACTGCGGAGGCCCGGCGCCGTCCCGTGGCTACCACCAGGTGCATGCCCTGGTGGGCGCACGCCGTTAGCGCCGCCATTGTGCGCGGGGAGACGGTCCCGTCGGAGCGGAGCAGGGTACCGTCCATGTCGAAAGCCACCACGCGGATGTCCGTCACCAGGAGACTCCTCGGGGACACATGGTTCACGGTATGATACCCGAGGGAGCCGCCTGTGCCCAGATTGGCGCCGCAGCCGGTTGTGCCTCACGCGTGTCATCTAGCAGATGCTGTGATGCCGAGCGCAGCGAGGAATCCACGCCGGAGCCGTCCCGCCCACCACGCAGTCCGGCGCGAGCCCACACCGGCGGCACTGCCACGCTGCGCGCGGCCACACCGCAGGCCGTGTCATCATGGGCGCCGTCACACTCCCGAGCAGTCTGGGGGAGGGCGGTCGCCGGTGAGACCGAGCGCGCGGGAGCCTACTCCCCCTCCGCCCACATGCAGGCGGCCACCAGGCCGGGGCCACCGTGAGCGCCGAGGGCGGGCGTGATCTGCCCGATACGGCCATCCACCGGCTGGGCCAGCGCCGTCACCGCCGCCAGCAACTCTTCCGCCCCCTCCGGGTTCGCCGAGTGGACGACCGTCAGGTGCAGCGTCTTGCCCCGGGCCCGCTCCGCCACGGTGGCGGCGATCTTCTTGATTGCCTGGCCGGCGTTGCGCGCCCGGCCCACCGGCTGCAGCTCCCCGCCGATGGTGGCGATCATGGGCTTGATGCGCAGGGCGGTGCCGATGAGATAGGCGCTCCGCTTCAGCCGTCCGCCGCGGAAGAGGTACTCCAGCGTGTCGACGGCAGCGATGAAGTACACATCGTCGCGCGCCTTCTCGGCCGCGGTCGCCACCTCGTCCAACGTGCCGCCTCGGGCCGCCCGCTTGGCCGCCGCCAGGGCAACGTAGCCCTCGGCCATGCTGACGGTGCGCGAGTCGATGGTCCGGATGGGGGGCAGGCCGGTAACCCTGGCGGCCCCCTGCGCCGCCTGGGCATAGCCGCCGCTCAGTTCGCCGCCGATGTGCACGGACACGATGCCGTCGGCCCCGTCCGCCGCCTGGCGCCACAGGTCCTCGAAGGCAACCGAGGAGGGGAAGCCGGTGGACACCGTTTGGATGCCTCGATGCATGGCGTCATAGAGGCGGGCCGGATCCAGCTCCACCTCGTCCAGGTAGGTAGTTCCGTCCCAGGTGATGAGGTAGGGCACGGTACGGATGCCCCACTGCTGGGCCACATCCTTGGGCAGGTCGGCCACCGACTCCGTCACCACTCGTATCATCCCCGGCACCCCTGGTCGCTGCTGGTCTGAACTGCTGAAACACCGGCGACGGCGTCGCGTCGCGGCCGTCCGCCCGGCGGTTGACCTCGGCGCGGGCATGCGCCGAGTGTGCGCCTAGCGATGAGCGGAGCGCCGCTTCTCGCCCGAGGATCGCGCGAGAGTGATTGTCGAGCCCGGCAACTGCCGTTGACAGCTTCGGTTGACAGCTTCGGCAAAGCGCCGACAATGGTCGTGGCCGAGCGGACCAGTACAACCGGAGCTGCATCCGCGCGCCCCAAAGACGGGGTACGGTGGGAGTCCGGCCGACCAAGGGAGGTTAGCGATGGCGGACAAAGGCACGAGCAGACGAGGTTTCCTTAGGGGATCGGTGATCGCCGGGGCGGGAGCACTGGCGGCGCAGGGGGGCATCGCCGCGGCCGAGGATGCGGCCGCCGACGCTCCGGTCGAGACGTACGACTTCGACGTGGTGATCGTGGGCGCGGGCGCTGCCGGGATGTGGGCGGCGCTGGACGCGCAGGCCGCCGGCGCGAAGGTGGCCCTACTGGAGAAGCACGACACCGTGCTCCTTTCCGGCTGTGCCCTTTGCGGCGGCTGCATCTTGGCGAGCAACACCAAGAAGCAGAAGGAGGAGGGCATCGAGGACACGCCCGAGGAGCACCTCATCGACCACATGCGCATCAGCCGCATGACGGCCGACCCCGCGATCGTCGCTGCCTACACCGCGCTCAGCGGCGAGATCTGCGACTGGTTCTACGACAGGGGCGTTGAGTTCCGGCTGGCGCAGTTCGCCCTCAACCACGAGCTGCCGACTCCGCGCGCCCACTGGACCCAGATCGACGGCGCCAGAGCCGGCGGCAAGCCTTTCGCCGAGAACCTGATCGCGGCCGTCGAGGAGACCGACGTTGAGGTCTTCTACCTCACCGTGGGCAAGAAGCTCCTCACCAACGACGAGGGCGCCGTAGTCGGCGTCCTGGCCGAGAACGCCGACGGCGAGACCGTCCAGTTCAACGCCAAGGCCGTCATCCTATGCACCGGCGGCTTCCCCGCCAACCATGCCATGCTCACCGAGTACGGCATGGCCCACTTCGAAAGCCTGGGCTACGCCCCCGGCGCGACCGGAGACGGCATCAAGATGGGCGCCGAACTGGGCGCTATCCTGGACGACATGGATCGCGCCGGCGCCTTCCAGGTAATCCGCGGCGGCATCCTGGGCATGTGGCCCGCCGGCAACGTCCTCATGGTGAACATGGCCGGCAAGCGGTACGTGGGCGAGCACGCCGAGTACATGATCACCATCCCCGCCATCCACGAGCAGCCGGACCGGCTGGGCTGGCTCCTCTTCGACAGCGCCATCGCCGAAGCCAACGGCTGGACGGGCGAGGCTATCAGCGACCCGCTGAGCAAGGGCCTGTTGGCCAAGGCTGATACCATCGAGGACTTGGCCAAGTGGATCTTCGTGGACGTTGACGCCATGACGGCCACCGTCGAGGCCTACAATGCCATGTGCGAGGCCGGTGAGGATACCGCCTTCGGCAAGCCCGCCGAAATGCTCCTGCCCCTGACAACGGGCCCGTTCTACGCCGCTCGCCTCTGGCCCAGCCGTCCCATGACCACCTACGGCGGCATGGTGATCAATGCCGACACCCAGGTCATCGGTTCGAACCGCAAGCCGATTGCCGGCCTGTACTCGGCCGGCGACGACGCCTGCGGCCTCTTCGGGAAGAACTACCCTGGCTCCGGCACCGGCATCGGTGGCGGCATGGCCCTGGGTCGCATCGCCGGGCGCAACGCCGCGGCCTTCGCTCTGGGCGACTAGTAGCGGCCCGGCCTGTCGGCCTGATCTTGCAGGCGTCCACCCCCTTCGGGGTGGACGCTTCTGCTTCTGCCGGTGAAGCCTGTGTATCGAGCCATCTGCGTTCCGGGACAGGACGCACGCCGGTGGCCGATGGGGCAGACACAGGCATTATCTGCCGGCCTGCCGCGGCCGCCGGCGCTACGGGGCCGGCGAGGTCAGTTGGGCGGCGCCGGCGTAGATGGAGCCCGGCGGCCAGATGGATATCCAGGCCTTGCCGATGATTGCGTCGCGCGAGACGGGGCCGAAGAAGCGGGAGTCGTTGCTGTTGGTGCGGTTGTCGCCCAGCATAAGGTACTCGTTCTCGCCCAGGACGAAGGGCCCCCAGGTGGTGGGGCTCTGGCCGCCGGCGAGGTAGCTCTCCGCCAGGTACTGGCCGTTGACGTAGGCGAGCGTCCCGGACACGATGACTTCGTCGCCCGGCAGGCCGATGACTCGCTTGATCAAGATGATACCGGGGTCTTCCGGGGAGTGGAACACGGCGATGTCGCCCCGGGCGGGCTCGCCGATCTTGTAGGCCAGCTTATTGACGAGCAGGTACTGCCCTTCTTTGAGGGTCGGATCCATGCTGTGGCTTAGGACCACGGTGCTCTGCACCACCGTGCGCAGGGCGACGAAGAGGACCACCGCCAGGAGTATGGTCTCCAGAATCTCCTGCAGCAGGCTGCTCTCCGGTTCCTCCTGCGCCGCTTCCTGCGGGGCGGCAGCGATGGCTGGGGCCGGCTGCCAGGCCGGAGGTGGACTCGCCTGCCGGGCCGGTCTCCAACCGGGAGTGCCGGCGGGGCAGATGGGCTGCCCCGGGACGGGGGCGCTGCGTTGAGGCTTCCAGCGTTGATTCATGGGCGCAGTATAGGCCAGCCTCCGCCGCCCCACACATCCGGAGGGGATCGACCTCGGAGGGCGCAGAGAAGATGGGGGGAGGTGATACCTCCCTATAGCCCCAGCAGCCGCTCCAGGTTGCCGTGGTAGATGGCTTGCTTCGCGGCGGCGTCGGCCTGGAGCACCTCCATCTTCAGCAGAGCCGGCCGGGGATAGTTGAAGGGGATGCCCGTGCCGAACACGAGGCTGCCGGGCCCGTACCGCTCGATCATCACCCCCATGTTGTTCCCCATCACCGCCGTCATGCGGGAGATGTCCGTCATCACCTGGCGACCACCATCACGATTGCACCCGAACATCGCCGACGACTCCAGACCCAGGGCGTTCAGGATGATGAAACTCGTGTCGGGACACGCCGCCGCCACCGCCTCGAACTCCGCGGCGCTGATCAGCCTCTCGGTGTCCATCGGGTGCCGCTGGCGCACATCCACCACCCGCTGGGTGACCGTCACCGGCCATCCGATCTCCGTGGCCACCCTGATCAGCTCCAGGCTCGGCCCGTCGGTGAGGTCGTACTGATGGTACGCGGGAAAGATGCGTAGACCGCGCATGCCGAGCTCGTTGCGGCACAACTGCACGTTCCGCTGCCAGCCCGGGTAAAGCGGATTGAGTGTGGCGAATGGGATCAGCCGGTCGCGGTAACCCGCCACCTCCTCCGCCAGCTCCTCGTTGGCACGCTGGCAGTTCTTGTAGAAGATCCCGTGAATGGACGACACCACCGCCTTGTCGATACCGTTGGCATCCATCAACCGCAGTAAACCACCGACATCGTTGTGCCGCAGTTGCCGAAACGGCCACTGCCCCAACCACGCGTTGCCATCTATGATCATCGCGCTCTCCTCCGCGACAGTATGGCCTGAGCGTTACCACTGAATATCGCCCGCCGATCCTCCTCGCTAATCGCAGCACCAAGCACCTTGCCCACCCCAGCCTCCTCGGACAGGTCGCAGCCGAAGAGCAGACGCTCCCCACCTAACAAACATACCGCGTATTCGATCATCCCCTCGTCGATGACGCTGCCGCTGGTGTCGGCGTAGACGCTCGGCGCGTCCGCCAGCGCCTGCAGACTCCACTCGTAGTCACCACCCCCGCCAATGTGCCCCATGATCAGAATCGCCTCGGGATACCGCCGGGCCACGTCGGCAAAGTGGCAGCCATCGGAGATCTTCGGCTGCTGCCGACGCGTCGGCGTGTCCATCAGGTGGCCGGCGTGGTCGAGCACGAAGATGCCCTCGTCGATGGCCTTCTCGATCACCGGAAACACCACCGGATCGTTGATGAAGTACTGGTTGTACAGCTTGATCCCGATCATGCCCGCACCCAGACACCGGTCAATCTCCTCCAATGACTCGCGGCCCCACCCAGGCACCACGAAGCACTCCCCCTGAATGCGGTCGGGGTACAGCCGCATGGCTTCCACGACGACGTCGTTGCCCTGCCGGATTGCCTCCGGATCTGGCATGCGGCCCGCCGCGGGCGCCGAACACCACATCTGGTCGATGCCCAGCCGATCGGCCGCGTCGATCAGACTATCGCACTGCTCGACATCAAGACGACCGTCCTTCATGCGCACATGGGAGTGTACGTCGATTCGCATTGGCTGCCCCTCCCCTCCGTGCGCTAGTCCACCTGCACCACGCCCAGCCCGGCGGCCCGTCCGGCTCGATAGCGCTCGCTGCCCTCGGGGTTGTCGCAGATGCGCCAGGAGGGGCTGCGCTCGATGCCGTCGCCCTGACCGCAGACGAGCTTAGTCGAAGGCACATGCTGGAACAGCAGCCGGAGGAACTCGCGCGCCGGCAGGGTGTCGCCGTACTGGAGGTCGAGCAGTTGGAGCACGTCCAGGTCCTTCTTCTCATCGCGGAGGCCGATGCCGACGTGCAGGTAGCAGAGGTTGGCATCGGGATCGTAGAAGTGGCAGGGCGGGCAGATCATGCAGGGGCCCTGGATGAGGGTGATGGGGATGTCGGGGTTGCGCTGGATGGCGATGATGGCCTCGTAGAGGTTGTCTTCCTCGATGGGCGCCATGTTCTCCAGGTGGCTGCCGTAGAAGCAGGTCATGCACATGACGTGGTGCGGCCGCAGGCGCAGCACCGGCGCCTCGTACAAGGCCTGTGTCGACTCCCCCTTCACCCGCGCCATTTCGGCTTCATCCCGCAGGCGGAACACGCCGCCCAGCCCCCCGGCAACGCCCCTGGCGTAGTCGGCCGCCTTTTGCGGGTCGGTGGGCCAGTCTTTGCTGCCGCGGCCGTAGCCGGTGATGCCGGCAGCGGTCGGCAGGGTCGTGATCAACTGGTCGATCAGGTCGATGGCGGGCATAACCGCGCCCGGTGTGAGCCCTAGTCGCTGGAGGACGTCCAGGTCGCGCTTGGTGTTGAAGTCGGGCCCGCCAGGCGTGTCCTCGTCGTGGCCGGGATTCTGGAAGGCGTAGATGCTGCTGACATTGGCGCGCAGGCGGACGGGGACGTAGGCCTTCTTCCGCATGGCGGCCACGGCGGCGTTGAGTCCGGCGCTGCCGAAGTCCTCACGGCCGGCCCCTGCCGCCGCCACGATCTCGATCAGCTGGTAGGGCCGGAGGTCGATCACGGGGTATTCTGCGGACATGGTCACTCCCTCTCTCTGATAGCGGCGCCTCTGTCGCCGAGCTATTCTCCAGTGTGTTGCCCGGATCGCGCTTTAGCGCGGATAGGATCGTCACCGCCGGCGGCGGAGATCCTTCACTTCGTTCAGGATGACGCGATGCGGCCAGGATGACCGAGCTCACTCCGGGTTACGCGACGCGGTCACTGCGGCGCCGACGCGCTAGCCGCTGGTGCGCAGTAGGCCCATGGCGTTGCGCCAGAAGATGGCGTCGCGCTGCTCTTCCGTGAGGGCGGCACCCAGCACCTTGCCCACCCCCGCCTCCTCGCTCTCATCGCAGCCGAAAACGAGCCGCTCTGTCCCCAGCAGCTGAGCGGCGTACTCGATCATGCCCTCGTCGATGACGCTGCCGCTGGTGTCGGCAAAGACCGACGGCGTGTCGGCGATGGCTTGCAAGCTCCACTCGTAGTCCCCGCCGCCGCCGATGTGCCCCATGATGAGCTTGGCCTCAGGATACCGGCGGGCCAGGTCGGCGAAGTGGACGCCATCGGACATCTTGGGTTGCTGGCGCTGCTCCCGTTCGCTCGCCGAGTGGCCGGCGTGGACGAGCACGGGGATGTCTTCCTTGATGGCCTTCTCGATCACCGGGAAGACGGCCGGGTCATTGATGAAGTACTGGTGGTACAGCTTGATGCCGATCATTCCCTCGCCCAGGCAGCGGTCGATCTCCGCCAGCGCCTCCCGGTAGTAGCCGGAGACGACGAAGCAATAACCGCGCAAGCGGGTTGGATAGAGGCGAACCGCCTCGAGGACGCCGTCATTACAGCGGCGCACCTCGTCCGGGTCGCCCATGCCGCGCGTGATGGGGCAGGAGACCCAGGCCTCGTCGATGGCGAGGCGGTCGCAGGCATCGATGAGGCCTTCCAGGCGGCGGCGGTTCATGCGGTCGCCCTCGAGCCACACGTGGGAGTGGCAGTCGATGCGCATCAGGTGTTGCCTCCAGGGGTGCGGGCCCGGCCGGTCACGGCCGGCGCACCGGGGTGATGCTGGCTAGGTGCTCCCAGTGCTCACGCTCGTAGCGCTTGCGGCCTTCGGGGCTGGCCAGTTCGGCTGCCAGCGCCTTCAGCTGCTCGGCAGTCACGTTCACACCGTTGCTCTGCAGGGACTTGGCCGCCACGTCGTAGACGCGCTCTCCGAAGCGCTCCGCCACGGGCATGATGTACAGCATATAGGAGTAGGGTCCGGCCAGCCGCCGCTCCTGCGCCTCGATGCTCTTGACGATCTTCTCTTTCGGCGGAAGCCGGTGGAAGGTGGCCGTCTGGTGTCGGCGAGTCATTTCACTCCTCCAGCCGCTTGATGCTGCGCCATCCCATCTGCTCCGACTTCTCCCGCGTCCACTCGTCGGCATCGGGGTCGTCGGGCGCCTCATCGAGGATAGCGCGGATGTGGTAGCAGAAGGAATCGCCCCGTATCTGGGAGTTGCGGAAGTCGAGCATGGCGCGCGGATGGAGCCCTCGGACGCCGCCGGCGTCGCCCATGCACCAGGAGATGCCGATCCGGCGCTCACCCTCCTCCATGAACACCTCTTTGAGGTGGCAGTGATAGTGGATGAGCTCATAGCGGCCCGGCTCGTACGAGACGTCCTGCGGCGAGATGGTCAGGCTCTGGTCCATGTCGTGGGCGAAGTGGTAGACCTCCTCCAGGGCCGCGGCCGGGTCCTGCTCGAAGAGGGAGCGCCAGGTGCTGCCCCCTTCGTATTCCAGGTCCCACCAGGCTTTCTCCAGGATGTCGAGCACTTCCTCCTCGCCGAACTCGTCGGCGAGGGCGCGCGCCAGCCGGACGTAGTTGCGGGCCCACTTCTTCTTGGTATCCCGGTACTTCCAGGCCAACTCCTGCTTCTCGTACTCGTCCTTTTGAGTCTCTAGGTCGAGATCGCGCCAGGGTGTGACTTCCACTGAGACCTCCTACCTTCGCGGTCGGGTAGCACTGGTCGATGTCGTCGCCGGCTGTGAGCGGCCCGCCGTATTATGCACCCATCGGTGGCCGGCGAACAGCCCGCCGGTCAAGTGGCGCAGTACCTGGCGGTTCGCCCTCCAGAGGGCCGCGGTCAGATGTGGCGGGCCATCTCCTTGACCTTGCCCACGACGATGTCCTCAGCCTCCCGCACCAGGCCCAGCGGCTTGACGTCGCCTCCGCAGCCCTGGAGGAAGATAGGGGTGCACCCCAGGAGCCGCGTCTGCACGTAGTCGCGCGCGTACCCGGGGTAGTCGGTGCCGATGTTGTAGGTGGCGATAGCGCTGGGGTGACAGCCGTAACCGAAGATGACTCCTCGGCGCTCGCCGCTCGCCGAGGTCACGCTAAGAATGGGAACGGTGTAGTCGACAGGCTTGTCGGGCGCGGGCTCGAAGGCGGCCTCCTCGCCCTCGACGTGCCGCCGCCGACTCACGCCCATAGTACAGTCGGTCGCGGCGTACTGAAGGGTGGCTTCCTCCAGGTTGGCCGTCGCCTCGGCCAACACGGCGATCAGCTTCGCCTTGAGTTCCTCAAGGTACCGGTCGTCGAACTGGCGCACGAAGCCGCGGATGCGGCTGGCGTTGGGGCCGGCGTGCGTGTGTGAGGTGTTGACCATCATCGCCGCAGCGGGGATGCCCAGCTCGGCAGCGGCCTCTCGCACCGGCACGAGCAGGTAGTCGTCCACGGCGCAGATGTCGATGGCCATCAGGCCCAGGCGGGTGCTGCCGTTGTCGAAGACGACGGCCATCGCCTCCACCGCCCGGTCCAACCCCTGGGCAGCGCGAGTGCGGGCGGCGAATCCATCCTGCCATACGGGCCACCGCGGAGTGATGTCCGTCTTGGCAATGCCTACCTTCATGCTCGCCTCCTGAGGCGCCGCTATTGGAGTCCGAACAGACGGCGGGCATTCTCGTACATCACCAGCCGCATCTCCGCCGGCGTGAACCCGGCATCCAGGTACAGTCCCACCTGGCCGCCCACGCTCAGCAGCGTCTGGTCGGTGCCGAACAGCAGGCGTTCCGGACCGAGTATCTCCAGGCAGTCGCGCATGTCGTGGCAGCTGGGCCGGCTGGTGCAGAACTCGACGTAGATGTTGGGGGTGTCGGCGACGACGCGAGCCCAGTGAGCGTCCATGCTGTGGGCGTGAATGATGGCCAGGTTGGGGTTCTCGCGCGCCAGGTCCCTCTCCGCGTAGGCATCGCCTCGCCCCTTGAAGAGCACCGGCCGGCCTCGCTTGGCTACCTCCGCCACCAGCCGCCGCGTCTCGAGGCTGGCGGTGGGATGGTTGGTGTGGCTGAGCTCGATCTCCGCCCCGGCGAAGTTGGGCAACTGGTAGTAGCGATCCATCTCCGCACACGACTCTTCGATTCGATGGGGGCTGACCTCTACATAGCCGCGCAGACGAGGATGGCCGTCGATGGCACGCGCCACCTCGCGGTTGCCGCCCGCCAGGTCGAAACGCATGCTGTCGTACGACGATAGGATGGTGTGCTGGATGCCGAACTTGTCCATGCGGGCGAGCATCTGCGCAGGGTCATACCCCTCGGGCGGCACCGGGTAGCGCCAGTAACCGAGATGCGAGTGCACGTCGATGCTGCAACCGGGGTAACGCTTGGGCTCGGCGTCGGCGAGTTGCGGCCGTCCGGCGAGGAACGCGGGCGTGATGCCCAGCAGGCGCATGGCGTTGCCGCCGAGGATGGCCGCCTTGTCCGCCGTGCTCAGGTCGGTCTCCAACACCTCGTTGATGGCCTTCTGCATCGGTCGCCAGGGGGCGTCGGAGCCGAAGAGCAGCCGGGGTACGCCCACCTCGGCCGCCATGGTCTCCACGGCGTGCGGCAGGGCGAGTTGGCTCGCCTCGGCGTACACATGCGGGTACTCCTGCATGACGCTGATGAGCTCGGCCATGTTGTGGTAGTTGGTGTCGGTCAGGATTACCGGCATCCCGAACGGCCCGGTGACTTCGGCCACTTCTTGGGCCCGTCCCCAGAAGGGGCCGCCCTCGGTGGTGGAGAAGATGAGTACCGCCCCGCTGCCGCGCAGCCGCTCCAATACCCGTCGAAAGAGCACGCTGTTCGTGTCCCAGGCTTGGATTCCGGGGAAGAAGCGGAACAGACGCACACCCGCGGCCAGACAGCGGTCGAGCTCCAGCTCCCAGCCCAGGTACGCGCGCATGTCGAGCGTCGCGGCGGGGATGAGGTGCGGGTGGGCCCGGCCGGCGGCGATGGTCTCGGTGTTGCCCGCGCCGGGGTCATAGTGGACTCCGCGGAGGGAGTAAGTGACGGCGGCGGCGACGGAGTGGGCGTCTAGGGAGCGAAGAAGCTCCCCAAGCGAGAGGTCGTAGTGGTACTCGCTCCGCGAACCGAAGTGGGTGTTGATGTCGATGACGTGCATAGAGTGGTCCTCCCTGGCCTGTGCTTGGCCCCGTCGCTGGGACTATGATCAGCCCTTCATGCCCGTGAGGGCAACGCTCGGTGGGGGGTAGCGCCGGCCGCCCTCGGTGGGCCCGCGGCTGGAGATGCCTAGCGGTCTGTGGGCTCGGTGAGCACGGTGCGCGCGAGGGTGAAAACCGCCAGCGCCACCACGATCAGCAGAGCGGACACGGCGCCGGCGGTGGCGACGCCGAAGGCCTCGAAGAACTCGTAGACGAGGACGGGGACCACTTTGGGGTGGTAGGCAAGGATGACCACCGCACCGAACTCGCTGATGCCGCGCGCCCACATCATCAGGGCGCCAGAGGCCACGCCGCGCCAGGCGGCAGGCAAGGTGACGAAGAGGAAGACCTGCCAGGAGCCGGCGCCGTCGGTGAGGGCGGCCTGCTCTGTCTCGCTCCGCACCAGGGAGAAGGCGTCGCGCGCGGCGGTCACCAAGAAGGGGACGCCGACGAAGAGCATGGCCAGGGTGATGCCGGCCACGTTGTCCGTGAAGAGGATTCCCCACCGCGACAGCGGTCCTCCCAGCAGCCCCTGGCGCCCGAAGACCGTCAGCAGGGCCACGCCAGCCGCCGTATGGGGCACCACCACCGGTAGCCCGATGAGCCCTTCCACCAGGCTCTTGCCGGGGAAGGACCGGCGCGCCAGAAAGTGAGCCAGGGGCACGCCTATGGCCAGGCCGATGATCGTGGCCAAGGCGGAGGCCAGGAAGGTGACGGAGAGCGAACGGCGCACCTCCGCTGCCCCCAGCACCTTCGCCACCAGTTCCGGCGGCGCTGCCAGGACGGTGTAGGCCAGAGGCACGAACAGAAAGGCGATGAGGACAGCGCCCGCCAGCGCGAAGACCAGGTCGCGGCCACTGACGGGGAGACGGCTCATGGCGCCGGCGCGACCAGTGCCTGGAGGGCGGTAGGAAGGGCCGCGTGGTTGTCGACCTCGACCGGCTCGTGCAGTGGGTGGTAGTTGGCCGCCATGATGGCGCGGCCCTCGTCGCTGAGGAGGAAGGCGATGAACTCCGCCGCTGCGTCGGGGTGGGGGGCGTTGCTGGGGATGGTCACGCCGTAGGCGATGGGCTCGCCGGTGAACTCCGGCCGCACTGAGGCGAAGCGCTGGAAGTTCAGATGCACGCGAACCGCGGAGTACGCCTCGGCCATAGCCTCGTCTCCCAGGTTCACCGCGGCGGGCAACTCCACCATGTGGAAACCCTGCTGCCGGATGACCGACTCATAGAGGAAAGCATAGTCCACGTCGCCGGACTCGACCAGGGAGGCGAGGTGGATGCTGGAACCGCGGAGCATGATGCGCGAGTCGGCCTTGGTGGCCAGCAACTCGGGTACGGTGATGAGCGTCTCGCCTTCGTCCCAGAACCAGGTGATGGCGGACTGGAACTGGCCGCCGAGGACG
Organism: Anaerolineae bacterium; assembly: GCA_040768685.1. GTDB lineage: Bacteria > Chloroflexota > Anaerolineae > DRVO01 > DRVO01 > Ch71. The sequence goes on along the minus strand of JAXGMM010000001.1, from coordinate 367,777 downwards.
GAATCGAAGATGCCGCGCACGCCATAGGCGGTCTCGGCCAGCTTAAGCGTCATCAGGGAGCGATAGCCCGAGGGATCGAAGCGGGGATCGGATAGCCCCAGCCGCACGCCGTCGCGGGCGATGACCTCGTACCAGTTGCCGGCGTTGATCTCGTCGCGGTAGGCACTGCGGTCGGTGTAGGCCAGGGCAAGGCGGTTGCCGGCGAAGCGTATGGTCCAGTCGGCATACGGCCGGCCGGTCTCGGGGACGGTGTTGTTGTACATGAGCATGGGCATGAGGGCGTGGTCGGCGCTGGCCACCACGTCGATCTCCTGCTTGATGTCGGTGACGTAGCGGATGACCTGAACGCTGCCGTGGTACTCGAGGCGCACGTCGATGTCGGGATGAGCGGCCTCGAAGGCGGTCTCCAACTGGTTGAAGGGCACGATCAGGCTGCCGGCAGCAAACACCACCAGGGGCGTCCTGGCGGCAGGGACGGGAGCACAGCCGGCCAGGGTGGGGGCGAGGAGAAGGGCCAGGACGATCAGACGACGGCGAAAGGCGGTCAACGCAGCGTTCCTCCGACTGAGACGGGGTGAGGGCCCGATTCCGCGGGCCCTCACGGCGGGCTATGCGTCGGCGGGAGCGACAGGCGCTACTGCAGTTCCAGCGCCGCCACGTCCTTGACCCAGGCCTTGCTCTCCTGCTCGGGCATGACCATGCGCAGCAGACCGTCCTCCACCGCCACCAGGCAGTCGGTACAGACGGAGACCACTTCCATGGGCACCGAGGCCTGGAAGCCGTCGGCAGCGGTGATAACCAGGGTGGTCGCCCCGGCCTGCGGCTCCGCCAACGCGAGCAGGTCGCTCAGCCGGTAGCCGGTCCAGTCCTGCGGGGCATTGGCCTTGGGGTGCTGCGCGGAGACCACGGCCGCGGGCATGGCGGCCAGGTCCTCGGCGCTCAGCGTCAGCGGACTGCCCACCAGGCCCCTGATCTCCAACCCCACGGTCGGCGCCGCCGCGACCGCCTTCTCCGCCGGCTCTTCTTCTGCCGCCTCTTCTGCGGCCGCTCCACGCACGTCCAGCTTCACCACGTCCTTGACCCAGGCGCCGCCGCCGAAGCCGGGCATGATGGTGCGGAGCTTGCCCGTCTGGTCGAAGCCGACCAGGCAGTCGGTGCAGGCGAGCACCTCGGCCAGGTCAAGCTGGGCCTCGTATCCGTCGTAGGCCACGACGGCTAGGGTGGCGGCATCGGCGGTCGGCTCTGCTTGCCCCAGCAGGTCCACGATGCGAACGCCGGTGAAGTCCTGCGCCGCCTCGGCCTTGGGCGCCTGGGCGCTGATGGTGACCATCTCCATGCGGCTGAGAGCGTCTTTGCTCAGGCCGAACTCGACGTTGACCATGCCGCTGATCAGCAGATCCGGCGGCGCCGCGACGGTGACGGGAGCTATCTCCGGCAGATACAGCCGGATGGCGGCGATGTTGCCCACCATCTCGCTCTTCTCTAGCCCCGCGCCCACTAGGCGGAGCGGGAAGTACTTCTCCGGTAGAGGCTCTCCATTGACCAGGTAGGCAACCACCAGATCATCCCGGCGGGTGACGCGTTCGCTGTCCAGCATCACGCTGTAGCCATCGGCGGCGATCACTTCGATCTGGTAGCCAACCTTGGCCAACTCGTCGCTGAAGGCCGGCCCTTCGTGTTTGATCTCGTCATCGACCCAGCCGGCGAGACGCCAAAGCGGGATCCCGGACCAGACCTGTCCCCCTTCGTCGGTCCAGGTGGCGCCGTGGCAGTCCGGCGCCGCACCCGACTCGAAGGTGCCGCGGTCCATCACCAGGCTGAGGGCGCCTTCCATGTTGAGCGTCCAGTCCTGGGCCATGTCCTTGACGATGAGGCGCCGCGTCCACTTCACCGCCCAGTGGCCGTCCACCACCTGGTCGCCCTCGGGGCTCAGTACCATGGTGCGTAGGGGGCCGGAGCTGTCGCTGATGGGCTGGCCCTCGTCCTCGTAGACGACCGCCAGGACAACTGCTCCCTCCGGCTTCGGCTTCTCGTCGCCGGTGACGGGATCGTAGAAGATGAAGCCGCTGTTGACCACTTGGTCGTAGGAGAAGGTGATGGTGTAGCCGTCCTTCGCCTCGGCGAGAAGGCCGCTGGTTTCCTCGAAGCCCGGCGCCAGTTCCAACAGTGTGGTGACGGCGACGCCCTTGAACAGGCGTGGTGCGGTGATCTCGCCGGTGCTGCTCTTTATACCCGCCATCCCGGTCACGGCGGGAAGCGCCTTCAGTTGGTCGTCGGTGAGGGAGACGACCGAGTCAGTGCCGATGATCTCTAACACTACCTCGCCTTCCGCCGCCGGCGCTGCTGCCGGAGCGACCGGGGTGATGGCCGCGCAGCCGGCCAACACGGTAACCAGGGTGAGGGCGAGCAAGGCAACAACGAGTCGTCTCATGACTACCTCCTGCTAGAGGGGGCTTCCGGCTGGCGCCGGCCTGCGCCGATCGTGAGAGGCAGTATAAGGCGAAGCTTAGCGGCGAGACAAGGCGAACCGGGGTGATGCGACTCGCGCCCGAGGGCGGCTGACGCGCACGGACCTCAGCATGGGCGGGACGGGTCCCTCCGGCAGGAGGTGGGCCGGATCGGGGCGCACATCTCGGGCGGAGGGCAGCGGCGCTGTCCTCTTCCCCGGCCAGGCGGCGCTCGCGGATGCCGGCGGTGTCCAGCGTGGGCTCCAGGTCGGCGTTGGCGAGGATCCTTTCAGGGCAGGTAGCACCCTCACGCGACGATGTGAGCGGAGAGCGGCGTGTACGCGTCTCGAGGCTGATGACGGGACTTGCGGCATGGGCGACACGAGAGAACACGCGGCGTCGGCCTGTTGGTCAACTAGCCGGAAGACCACGGCGCTTTCGTGCCATCCGCCTGCTTGCCAGCATGTGCGCCTACAGGTATGGTGTGGCTAACACGCTGCTACACGGGCGACCACCAAACGTGCAGGTGATGAGGTCCGCATGTCCTGCTTCGACAAGTTCCGCGGCCTTCTGAAGGAGCGCGGATTCCGGCTGACACCGCAGAGGGAAGCGATCCTGGAGGCTCTGCACCTGGTGCAGGGCGAGATGGTGACCGCCGAGCGGATCCACGAGTTGGTCGGCGAGTCGCGACTGGGCGTAGACCTGGCCACGGTGTACCGCACCCTCGAGATGCTGGCCGAGATCGAGTTCGTCAAAAGCATCAACACCGGCCACAAGGTGCGGCTCTGGCAGTTCGTTGGCGCCGAGGATCCTCACCCGCACTTGCTCTGCCGCTCCTGTGGCAAGCTCTACGGGATCGATCAGGGCGCTTTGCAGGCCCTGGCGGCTCAACTCCGCGACCGGTACGGTTTCGACGTGGACATCGGCCAGGTCACCATCCCGGGGCTCTGCCCGGAGTGCCGCGGCGGGCAGTAGCCCCCTGCGGCCCCGCGCCGGCGCCCGCTTTGCCGGGATCAGCTCGGCCTGCTGTCCAGAGCGACTCCATTGCCCTGCGGTCCAGTCGCCGCCGCACCGGCGATGGATCGCCAACGTGGGTCGACGCCTACCGCTTTCCTGCGGCCGCAGTACCAGGTGCGACCTGGGAGAGTGCGCGTGGGCGCTCGGTACGGATCGGCGAATGCCCCGCCAAGACAAACGGACCCACACAACAGCAAAGCCGCGTCTCATTCGACTGAGGCGCGGCTCCGCTGTTCTCTGTGGCCATCGCTGCCGAGGAGCACCCCACGGCAACTCCTGCCCGATCGTCGCGGAAGGGCGGGGCTGCCTTTCGGCCTACAATGCTCGGCTGCCCGGCGAAGAAGGGCAGTCCGCACTCCGAATGTCAGGTTCGCGATGCAGTAGATGCAACAAAGGAGGCCTTCCGGGTACCCCTACTCGTTGGGCCTCCTAGACTAGTTAAGCCCGTTGAGGGCTAGATCCAGCCGCCCGCTGCCTTGACTCGGCTGGTCCACTCGCCGTTACGAACGTGGCTCTGGAGAGCCGCCTTCTCTTCGGTGGAGAGCTCGAAACGGGCGAGAGCCGCGGCATCATCCGTCAGCTCATCGACACGTAGCTCACCCTTGCTGGCCTTGTAAATCAGCTTGCTCAAATCGCTCATACTTTCCACTCCTGGTGTACCGTCTTGACACCCGGAAATCCCCGCCCCGACCTACACGTGCAGAACTTAGGAGTGAAAGCCCCCTGCGGGGTTCCGACCATCGAATATGCAATGGTCCTATTCACCGCTGCATTCTGTCACGTAACTGGATACTAACGCGAAAGTCTATGAACTCAGGGTCTAGAATATAGGAATTCGGTTAGAATGGCCATAGCCATTTGGTACTAGTACCGGCTGAACCGGCACTGTGGCGGACAATGCCCTAGGCCAACTCGGCGCGCACCCGTTCCACCAGGGTGCCGGCGATCTGCTTCAGGAACTCGGCACCCGCCGTGGCGGTGGCATAGCGCGGGTCGAACTCGGGGCGCACGGTATGCTCGGCGGTGGGATTGCCCGAGAAAGTGGGGCCATCCACCACCGCCCAGTCCACGTTGCGCAGCGGATGGTCGAGGGCGGGAAGTCGGTCCAGGTCAACCAACTCGGGGTGGAGGGCGAGCATGGCCGCCGTCTCGAAGATGTCGGCGTGTCCGGCCAAAGTGGCGGCCGCGCCCGTCTCGTCGGTCACCTCGGGGAAGGGCATGACCACGATCACCCGAGCCGGGCCGGCAGCGGTGAAGGCCGCGGCCAACCTCCGGAGGGTGCCGATCTGGTTCTCGGCCCCGTGCCCGTTGACGATGACGACCTGCAGGTAGCCCATGGCCGTCAGCCTGGTCAGGGCCTCGCGGACGGCCATGGCGAAGGCCTCCTCCGGGTAGTAGAGGCTCGGCACCGCGTTGGCGGGGAAGTCCATCCCGACAATCCACTCGTCACCGCGGAAGCCGATGTCTCGCAGCATCTCCGGTCGGCGCTCCCGTTCCGTGCCGCAGAAGATGGCCGGGTGAACCACGCCGCCCAACTCGGCAGCCGCCCGCATGGCCGCTTCGTGAGCCAGCATCATGTCCACGCCCAAGGGCAGGTGCGGCCCGTGCCACTCTATGCTGCCGGTGGGCAGGAAGACCAGCGGGACGCGGGCCCGCTCCGCTAGTATCTCATCGGGCCTGAGGAACTCCAGTCTGCATTCTCTTGGCGTCTCCCCCATGGCGTGTCTCCTGACCTAAGGTGCAGGGCGAGCATCGGCGGAGTTCTAGGCGCCGGCTTCGCCCATCAGCGCCAGCGCTTCCGGAAGGGTGGGCTGCGAGGTGGTGCCGCCCGCTGCTCGGGTGGAGAGAGCCCCGCAGGCACAGCCGAGCCGCAAACTCCGGTCCAGGCTCCATTCGTTCAGGTACCCGTAGATGAATCCGGCATCGAAGGAATCCCCGGCGCCCGTGGTGTCCAGCGGCTGCACTGGGTATGCGGGGCAGGCCGCCCGGGTGGGCCCGGCGGCGGCAATGGCCCCGCGCGCCCCCAACTTGACCACCACCATCGGGATGCGCTCCGCCAGTATCTCCATGGCCGCCTCGGGAGTCTCGGCGCCGGCGATGCAGGGCGCCTCTACCTCATTGGGCAGGAGAACGTCGGTCTCTTGCAGGGCGCGCTGCAGATGCCCGTTCCAGCGCTCCTCCGGGTCCCAGCCGGTGTCGAGGGAGGTGGTGCACCCCTGCTCCCTCGCCCGACGCATAAGGTCGGCCGTGCCTGAGAGCAATCCCGTCTGGAGAAAGACGGTGGTGACGTGCACGTGCCGGGCCGCCCGCAGGTCGTCGTCGGCCACGTCCTCGGCGCGCAGGAGGGCTATGGTGCCGGCGTAGGTGAGCATGGCGCGATCGGTGGGCTCGGAGAGGCTGACGGTGATGCCGGTACGGGGCGAGTCCACCCGCCACACCCGGCTCATGTCGATGCCGCGCGCCTTCATGCCCTCGACCATGAAATCGCCGAAGGGATCGTTACCGGCGACGCCACGGAAGGCGACCCGCAGGCCCAGGCGAGCGGCCCCGCAAGCGAAGATCACCGAGGATGACCCCAGGGTGAGCGTGGCGTCGTGGACGGGCTTGTCGCGGCCGAACTCAGGCCGCACCTGCGGGCCGCTGAGAATGAGATCGACGTTGATCTCGCCCGCTACCAGCAGGTCGAAGGGACGATCGGACGACATGACTGCTCCCGGAGACTCGTGTTCAGGGGACCGCTGGTCACCCTGGCGGTGGCCAGTCTAGGACGGCAAGGGCGAGGCGGTCAACGTCCGGGTCGATTGGCGGCGGTGTTCTCTGGTGCGCCGACCTGCCGGCCTACTCCGGCAAGCGGCTCGCCCTTCCTTTTGTAGGGAAGGGGAGCCGTGGCTCTTCTCTCTAGAACCACGAGCGAGGAGTTAGGTTAGCCGGCCGGCCATGTGCTTGAGAAGGCGCAGGGTCATCAGGGCGTCGGAGAGGGCATCGTGGCCGCGGAAGGGCCCAAGGTCGCACCGACTCGCCGCGGCGGTGAGGCTGTGCCAGCGGTAGTCGCCGTGTCGATCGTCCCAGTTGCCGGCGAACTCGGCGTACAGCCGCATGACGCACTGGGCGATCGGCGGTATGAACCGCACTCGCCAGGCATCCGCTGTCTGCCGCAGAAGCCGCAGATCGAAGGGGGCGTTGTACACGCAGACGACCCGGTCCCGCAGGATCGGCTCAAGTTCGGCCAGAACCTCGGCTCCGGTGGGAGCGGTGAGCACATGCACGTCCTGGATGCCGTGGATGCGAGTGGCATCGGGCGGGATGGGGCGCGTCGGCCGCACCAGAGTGTTGATCAGCACCTCGCCGGCGGCGTCCACCACCGCCACCTGCACGATCTCGTCTTGGGGCCCCAAGCCGGTGGTCTCCGTATCGAGGACGAGCGGGTCCTGCGCCAGCCACTGGGCGGCGGTTAGGGTTGGCCCGCTGTTGTCTGGCCTATCTCGGCGAATCATCCGGAAAGTCACAGGCCTCGATCCACTCGGTCATGAAATGGGCGCTGGGGGGCTAGCGATCCCGCCGGTAGCCGCCCTCGGTGTTGAGCACCTGGCCGACCAGCCAGCGCCCGTCGTCGCTAACCAGCCAGGAGATCAGACGGGCGGGGTCATCGGGCTCTCCGCACTGCCGGCCCGGGAATCGTGCCCCTATTGTGCTCAGCACATTGTCCGACAGGTAGACGCCTTCGTCCAGGTAATCGGTGTTCACCGGCCCTGGGTTGACCGTGTTGAGGACGATGTTGTGCGATGTGAGCCAGTGCGCCACCGAACGCGTGATCCCGCCAGAGCGGCCTTGGAGGTGGCGTACGCGATCTCGTCGCTCATAGGCCCCAGTTGCTGCCCGGACGTCATCCAGATCACCCGGCCCCCTTCGCGGCCATCGTGCTGCGCGGCGAAGGCCCGGGTCGCCGGAAGCGTCGAGCGAGCGTTGACCCGTCAGTGGGCGTCCAGCTTCTCGGCCGTCATCTCGGATAGCAGCCCGTCGCCGCCGCTGCGGGTGTGGTTGCACACCAGTATGTCCAGGTGCCCGAGCTCGGCACCGGCGGCGTGGATCAGAGCATCGGCAGAGTCATCGCCACTGAGATCCAGCTCCATGTCGACCAGCCGCGCTCCGTCCACGAGCCTCTGCCGCAACAGACCCATCACCTCGCTGACGCTGTCGGCGCCCCAAGGCCGCTCGGCGTCGTTGGAGCGCCGGTGCTGGAGGAAGAGCGAGACGCCCATCTCGGCTCGACTCGCCCAGATGGCGAAGCCGATCCCGCGCCGCCGGCTCACGCCGGTCACTACGGCCACGCGACCGGCCAGCGGCAGGCGTCCCTCAGGCGATGGCGGCATAGCGGATCTCCTTAGGTCTCGACAGCGCCGGCCCGGCGATGATCATCCAGCGCCTCGCTGATGGCGTGGGTGGCCATCGCCGTCATGACGGCGTCGCGGCCGCGGTAGTACGGCAGGGCAATGAGGCCGACGGAGAGGGCCCATCCGCGCCCGCGCCGCCAAGAGGCGTCGTCGACGGTAAGGGCTTGGCGGAACGCCTCGCGCGCCTCCCGGGTCAAGTACGCCCAGGCGACCATGAGATCACACGCGGGGTCGCCCACGCCCAGGCAGCCGAAGTCCAGAATGCCGGCCAGACGGTCTCCGGTGACCAGCAGGTTGGAGGCGTGCAGGTCGCCATGGATCCACGCCGGCGCGCCTTGCCAGTGATCGGCGGCCAAGGCGGTCTCCCAGACCTCAGTGGCGAGGCGGGTGTCGATGGTCCCCTTCAGTTCGGCGATAGCGGCGCGGGTCCTCTCGTCCCGCTCGGCGAGGGGTACGCCCCGGCCGGAGTTGTGCTCGCCGGGCGCGGGGCCGCCCTCGGTGTCGATTGCGCGGAGGGCGGCTACGAACGCCGCCAACTGGCGGGCCAAGGTCAGCGAACCGGCCGCCGCGCCGGTGGCCTCTTCGCCATGGATCCAGTGCACTACCGCCCAGGGCAATGGGTAACCCTCGTCGGGTTCGCCGAGGGCCAGGGGAACGGGCACAGCGACCGTCAGACTGGGCGCCAGGCGGGGAAGCCAGCGGGCCTCCTTGAGCAGGCGCGGGGCGGCGGCCGGCATGCGCGGCAGGCGTACTGCCAGGTCTGCGCCCAGGCGGAAGGTCAGGTTGTCCGTCCCCGAGGGCACAGCGGCGATGGTCAGGCCGGCCCACTGGGGGAACTGCCGCACCAGCAGGCGATGCACCAGAGCGGCATCGATGTCCAGTTCGTCGGGGTGAAGGCGGCGGTGCGGCGCCTCGCTCATGGATTGAAGCGTATCTGCACCACGTCGCCGTCGGCCACTTGGTAATCGCGCCCCTCGATGCGCAGTAGCCCGTGCTCGCGCGCTTGGGCCATTGTGCCGGAGGCCTTCAGGTCGTCGAAGGCGATGACCTCGGCCCTGATGAAGCCGCGCTCCATGTCGCTGTGGATCTTCCCCGCCGCCCGCACGATGGGCGTGTCCCGCTCGATCTCCCACGCCCGCGCCTCCTTCCCGCCGACGATGGTGAAGAAGGAGACGAGCCGCAGCAGCTCGAAGACGGTGCGCACCACCGTCTGCAGGCCCGAACGGCTCAACCCCAGGTCGCGGCGGTACTCGGCCGCCTCCTCGGCGGTCCAGTCGGTCAGGTCGGCCTCCAGCCGGGCGCAAAGGGCGACCACGGGCGCTTTCTCTCGCTCCGCTCGCTCCTGCACCGGAGCCACAATCTCGTCCACCCGGCCAAGCTGGTCCTCGCCCACGTTGACCACATACAAGCGCGGCTTGTCGCTCAGCAGGAACAGCTCGCCGAGGACGGCCTGCTCCGACTCCTCGCGTGGGAGAGTGCGTGCCGGGTGCCCGTCGTTCAGGTGGTCGCGCAGGCGTTCCAGGAAGTTAACCTGCTCGACAGCATCCTTCGGACGGGCCTTAGCCTCGGTACGCACCCGCTCCAGCCGCCGGTCCACGGTGCCGAGGTCGGCGAGGATGAGTTCGGTGTCCACCGTCTGGATGTCGTCCATGGGATCGATGCTCTCGGAGACATGGGGGATGTCGGGGTCCTCGAACCGGCGCAGGACCATGGCGATGGCGTCGACGGTGCGGATGTGGTGGAGGAACTGGTTGCCCAGGCCTTCTCCCCGGTGGGCGCCGCGGACCAGGCCGGCAATGTCCACGAATTCCACACTGGCAGGCACCACTCGCTCGGGTCGCACGTGTTCCGCCAGCCATTCCAGGCGCTCGTCCTGCACCGGCACCACGCCGACGTTAGGGTCGATGGTGGTGAAGGGGTAGGGGGCGACAGCGGCGCCGGCACGAGTCAGGGCGTTGAAGAGGGTGCTCTTGCCCACATTGGGCGGGCCGACGATGCCTATCTGTAGACTCACGACTCACCTCTTCCGTTGGCGAGAAGGACCGGCGGCCGCCGCGACGTTGTTACGCCGGCGGGCTGGGCAGCCAGAGGCAGAAGCGACTGCCGCGGCCGAGACTGCTCTCCACCCAAACACGGCCGCCGTGCCACTCGGCGACGGCCTTCACGATCGGCAGCCCCAGCCCGTGCCCCACGACGGCGTTCACTTCGGGCCGATCCACTCGGTAGAAGCGGTCGAAGACGCGCATCTGCTCGGCCGGGCTGAGGCCGATGCCGGTGTCCGTCACAGTGACAACGACGCCTCCGTCCTCGATCAGAGCCTGGACGCCGATGGTGCCGTTGCGGCCGGTGTACTTGGCGGCGTTGTCGGCCAGGCACTCCACGGCTTTGATGAGCAGGTTCTGATCGCCTAAGACCGGGGGCAGCGAGGTGGGCAACCGGCGTTGCAGGCTATGGCCCCGACGATCGAACTCGGAGCGGGTGTTGGCCAGAGCGGCCTCGATCACTCCCGCCACAGCGCAGCGCTGAAGGTGGACGCCTTCACCGCGCTCGATGCTGTTCAGGTACATCAGGTTGTCGATCATCCGCTGCATAGACGCCGTGCTGCTCTGGAGGCGGGACAGCGTGTCGTGCTGCCGGGGCGTCAGCTCGCCCATGCGTCGAAACATGGTGACGTACCCGGCCGATTGGCGGAGCGGCTCGTGCAGGTAGCGCGCCAGGCTGGTGACGAGATCGGCCTGGTCATGCTCATGCTGCTTCAGCGCGGTCACGTCCCGCAGAACGATGACGCGGCCGCTGCTGGCGCCGTCCTCAAGGGCGATGGGGGAGACGGCCGCCGACATGGTGACGCCGCTGTCCAGGTGGAGTTCCCGCGTCACGCAGGCTTGGCGCAGCGGCATGTCCAGCAGGAGGCGCAGAGAAGGGTCCTGCAACACCCGGCCGCGAACAGCGCCTCGCTCATCCCTCCCCAGATCAAGGACGCGATCGGCGGCGGGGTTGGCCAGAACCAGGCGCCCGTTTTGGTCCACCACCACGATAGGATCGGCAGTGCTGGCCAGGATGGCGCGCAGGCGGCCGCGCTCGCTCTGCGCCTCGGTCAGCAGGCGGCTATTCTCGTACACCACTGCTGCTTGCGCCGCCAGGGTATCCAGCAGACGGGTGTCCTGCTCGTCCAGGTGCCTCCGCTGGGAGTAGATCGCCCACATGACGCCGATGTCGCGATCGCCGGCCGCCAGGGGCACGCACACCGCCGAGCGCACCTCGCCGGCGAGGGGATTCCCGCTGACGCTGCGGAAGTAGCGCACCACACTGTTGACGGCCAAGGGGCGCTGCTGATGCAAGGCCTCAACCGCCAACTGGTCCATGCCGGGCAGGATGTCGCCCCAGGACTCGAAGGCGCCCTCCCGGGCCATGGGCCGGGTGAGGCCTGACTCTTTGAGGCAGAGGCAGGAGGCCACCGCGTCCGTGCCGGTGTTCACCGCCTGTAGGATGGGCCGGAAAGACCAGGCATAGCTGGCGGAGACCGACTGGGTCACGTCCAGGAGCATGGTCAAGTCGCTCAGACGGCGCTGCAGAGCCAGCCGCATCTCCTCGAAGGAGCGCCCGAGGTGCCCGATCTCGTCGTGGCCGCCGATGTCGGCGGGAACGCTCAGATCGCCGGCGGCGATCTCGCCGGCCAGGGTGGCCAAGCGCGTCAGCGGGCGGGAATAGCGCCAGGCGCCGATGAGGACGAGCAAGGAGCCGATGGCGGCCAGGGCGACGGTCAGCAGAAGGCTGGGAAGGGCTAGATCAATGCCTTGGCGGTACACCGTCTCGGTTGGTATCTCGATCACCACCTGCCACGGGTAGCCGCCGATGGGCAGCACGTAGACAAGATGGCGGATGCCGGCGCTGTCGGGGGCGTCATAGGCGGCCCCGATGGCGGTCGGATGGACGCGGGCGTACCGGGGCCGGGCGTCCCACATAGTCAGGACGTAGGTCGGGTCGGGGTGGGCAAGAATGCGGCGCTGCTCGTCCACCACGAACCCATTGCCGGCGTCTGCCGTCCACTGCAGATCGACGACGATGTCCTGCCATACCTGGCTGCTGGGGGGACGCATGCGGCCAAGGAGACGGCCGCTGGGCCCGACGGCAGAGATGAGGGTGATCAGAGGACCGATCTCGTCCCGGTGCATGGAGGTGACGGCGGAGGCTTCCGGCGCCAGGGCGGCGAGGGCCTCGCGCTCCAGTGGCGTCAGAGCGACCGGTTCGCCGGGCGCGGAGGCAGCCGCGAGGACCTCCTCACCGCGCACGAGCAGCAGGGCGGACAGGTCCGGGTGTAGGGCCAAGTACAGCGCCAGGCGCTGATCGGCGCCAGGTTCGGCCAGGTCAGTGTCGGCCACGGTGATGCGGAGCGACTCCTGGCCCCGCTCCAGGGCCCGCGCCAGGCGCTGCGCGGCGCTGCCGGCGTCGCGAGTGGCTTCATCGAAGGCCCAGCGGCTGGCGCTGGCGATCCCGGAGTTGAGCAGCAGGGTGAGCACCGCCAACAACGACAGGACAGCGGTTGGGACGTAGGCCGCCAGCAGTCGGCGGCGCATGCTGCGGGAGTGGGGGGCGGGCCGCGAGGGCACCGGCACCGGCCGCCGCATTCCGGCCAGATTCATGCCCTGCACCAGCACGCCGCCGAGCAGCGCCTGAGCCAGGAAAAGCACCTCCTCCAGCAGAGCGCGGTTGGCGGCAGTGAAGATGCCCGTCAGCAGAGGGCCGAAGGTCACCGCGTGAGCGGAGAGGAGAAGGATGGGCGCGGTCAGCAAGGCCGCCACGGGGGCGGCGATGGCCGGCTGCCGGAGGAGCGAGTACAGGCGCCCCCGATATGGCTGGGTCAGTAGGCCGCTGAGGATAACGCCATAGTAGGCCCCTTCCAGGCAGGTGAGGGGGTTGCGGGTATGCCAGAGCGTCACCCCCGCCGAGCCGGCGAGCCCGACCAGCGCCACCTCCAAGGGCCGGCCTCGGGAGGCGGCGAGCGTCACCGCGGCCAGGGCCACAAGAGGCACGGTCATGCCGGCGCCGCCGGTCAGCCAGGCGTAGTCGCCGGGCCAGATGCGCAGCACGAGCAACTGCGAGGAAAGGATCGCCGGCAGCGCCAGCAAGAGAGCGTACCCGGGCCGCCAGTACTGTACCAGGCGGGCGCGTCTGGTTTGTATAAGCGCCAGCGCCACCAGCAGCACGCTGGCGGCGATGAACCCGTAGTAGGCGCTGGGCCGGGAGGGCGGTATCAGGACCGGCGAACGCCAGGGCTCTATCAGGTTCAGATGGACTACCAGGTCCATAAGCGAACCGCGCTCTCCAATTGGGCCCCGACTAGGCGGCTGGGATGCTGACGGCAGGCAAGGCAGGGCGATTATAGCAGCAAGTTATGTCTGGTGAAAACGGCGGCATGGCCAGATCACACCGAGTTTCCGGCCAATTCCATCTGTGAAGGCGAAACTGGCGTTGACATGGCTTATCCGCGTTTCGTATACTGCTTGCCACAATGGACCTTATCCTGGCCGTAGACACCGCGACTGCTGTCGCCGGAGTGGCTCTCTGGTCTCCCGCCCGCTTGCTGGCCGAGGAAACCTGGGTCACCAACGGCAACCATACGGTCGAGTTGCTGCCCAGCATCGACCGGCTTCTGGAGCGCGCCTCTGTCCGGAACCAGGATCTGACGGCTCTAGCCGTCACTCAGGGACCGGGCTCTTTCACGGGCGTCCGCATCGGCATGTCGCTGATGAAGGGACTAGCGCTGGCTCTCGATATCCCGCTGATCGCCATCCCCACGCTGGATGTCACTGCCTACGGCCAGTCTGCCCGGCATCTCCCCGTGCGCGCGGTGATCCAGGCTGGGCGAGGGCGGCTCTGCTGGGCCGACTTTCGCTGGCATCACCGGCGCTGGCATCAGCAGGGAGACATCGCCCTGGGTACTCGCGAGGACTTGGTGTCCGGCGTGCGGGAGCGCACCTTGTTCTGTGGCGAGCTCTACGAGGAAGAGATACGTTCCGTCCAGGACGCCCTTGGCCCGACGGCGGTGATCGCTTCCCCGGCAGAAGGGTTGCGGCGGGCATCGTACCTGGCCGAGTTGGCCTATCGCCGCTTGAATCGCAACGACACCGATAGCCCCTCTGTGTCCCCGGTGTACCTCATGCCGCAAGGGGGCGTTGTTGGCTGACGGTTCCACCGCCGGCGCTGCCTTCCATGTCCGGCCCATGGCTCTAGGCGACGTGGACCAGGTGGTGGAGGTGGAGAGGCGCTGCTTTCCGCTGCCTTGGCCTGCCGAGACCTACCGGCGTGACCTCAGCTACAGCGGCCCTTCCCGCTATCTGGTAGTGGAGAGCGTTCCTCGTGCCGATGAGCCCACGCCCCGCGTTGTTGGTTTCTGCGGATGTTGGCTCATCGAGGATGAGGTGCACGTCTCCACCATCGGCGTGCACCCCGACTACCGCGGCCTGGGCCTGGGCGAGTACCTTCTGGCCAGCCTGCTCGCGGAAGCGATGGAGCGACGAGCGACCAGCGCCACGCTGGAAGTGCGCATCTCCAACTTCGCAGCCCAGCGCCTGTACCAGAAGTACGGCTTCGAGACTATCGGACGGCGGCGTCGATACTACAGAGACAATCACGAGGACGCTCTGCTCATGGGGGTGGAGTCGCTGAACGGCCGGACGTACGGGGAGAAGTTCAGCCAGCTGTGGGCAGCCCTGATGCGCCGTCTCGGCGAGGGATGCTCGAGCCGGCAACGTTCCCCGATGCCGACCGCCCTGCCCTAAAAGGGGAAGGGGAGCAGTGGTTTTGCTCTCTGAGACTAGGAGCGGGGGGTTAGGTCGATCCCCCAGAGAGCGAAAAGGCCCACCAAGCCGAATCAGTTGGAGCAGATGCCGTGTCTGATCTCCCTAACGACATGCCTTCCCTGCACAAGCAGATCCGGCGCTGCGAGCTGTGTGAGCTCAGCCGTACGCGCACCTTCGCTGTGCCCGGAGCCGGTGATCCGGAGGCCCGACTCATGTTCGTGGGAGAGGGGCCGGGGGCGCATGAGGACAAGCAGGGCCTGCCCTTCGTCGGGGCGGCCGGGCGTCTGCTCGACCAGCTTCTCGAGGGTATTGGGATGGACCGAAGCGACGTGTTCATCACCAATGTGCTGAAGTGCCGCCCGCCGGCGAATCGTGATCCACTCCCCAACGAGTTGGACGCCTGCCGTCCCTACCTCACCCGGCAGGTACAACTCATCAACCCGGACATAGTGGCCACCTTGGGCCGCTTCTCCATGGCCGAGTTTCTGGGTCCGGGCTACTCCATCTCCCGCATTCACGGAAAGCCTCGCCGGGTGGGCGGACGGCTGCTGGTGCCGCTGCTGCACCCCGCGGCGGCTCTGAGACAGACGCGCATGAAAGAGGAACTGGAGGCCGACTTCCAGACCCTGGCGCGGATACTGGCAGAGGGCGCAGTGGTCGAGGAGACCGAAGGAGCCCAAGAGACGCCGCCGGAGCAGTTGTCGTTGCTCTAGATCGGTCGCGTCTCCCGGGCTCGGGCAAGCACTGCGGAGTGGGCTGGTCGACGAACGCTACTTGCTCTGTTCCAGCGCCTCGGTGAAGTGCAGAAGGGCGGCGCACATTTCGCTGCGGGAGTCAGCGTCGAGCCGGCTAAGGACGGCTTCCAGTCGCCGGCGCCGCATCGCGCGGACTTCGTCCAGTCGGCGACGACCGTCCTCCGTAAGCTCGACCAGCACAGAGCGCCGGTCGTTGGGGTTGTTGACCCGCTGCACCAGCGACATACTCTCCAGGCGATCGACGATGCCCGTCATGGTGGCTGAGCACTGGTGTGCCATGGCGGCGATGCGGCCCATGCGCTCCCGCCCTTCGTCAAAGGCTTCAATTGCGGACAGGGTGACGTACTGGGGAACCGTCAGACCGAAGCTGGCGGTCTCTTCCGTGAACACGCTCTGCTCAGCCATCAGCAGACGCTGAACCAGGCCCTCCAACTCGTGTGCTGCCTCGGTCACGTCGCCCGAGCCGCAGCTTAACATCCCACTAGAATGCTCCATCGCCATACGGACCTCCACACTCGCCTACAGCAACTGATGAATAGTGTACTACTATTCTACAGGATGGCCAACTGCAGTAATGTAGGAGACCGCTATAGAATTCGCCCGAGGAGGCCTTGCGGCGGCGCCGATCACTCCGGCAGGGCGGCGAGGGCGGCCTTGGCGAGTGCGGTCTCTTCGGCAAGGCCGTAGCAGTGCCACAGGAATGAGACCAGGCAGCGCCGCAGCGTCCCCCCGGTGGGGGTGGTGGCCGACAGCGGCAGCCACATGAGCTTGGTATAGATGCAGCCGCTGTCGTCCATGGCGGGCATCTCGAGGTGCCGGCTCAGGGGCAGCGAGACGGCCCCGTTCCTACGGTAGAAGGCGACGCGTCGCGCCCGCAGGTAGCGCTCCTCCTCCGTGCCCCACTGGTCCGACTCCACTTCCAGCAGGATGCCGGCAGCACCCTCGATGCTCCCGTACTCGGCCCGGAGATGGTCTAGGAAGGCATGGCCGAGTCCTTGGTTGCGGTGGGTATCGGCCACGGCAAGGTAGTCCAGCAGGTAGACGCCCTCCACGTCAAGCGCCAGCATGAGGGCGAAGCCGACCAGGTCCTCCCCGCTGAAGGCGCCGTACAGGCGCGCGCCACCGGCGAGGCGCTGGTCGATGCTCTCGACGCTCTCGTGCTCGTTGGGGGGAAAGCTCCGGCAGAGGATCGCGGTGAACTGCTCCCGCACCCGACCCTCCAGGGTGGCGACCGGGGCGAAGCGTGTGCTGGGCGAGGCGACGTAGGTCATGGGCGCCCTCCCGAGGGAGTGTGCTGCGGCCCCGAGATACCGGCGCCCGGGGCCGAAACCATTATAGCGCCCTGGCCCGCGGCAGGCGCCAAAAGAAGCTCCGTTCGCAGTAGGCCGGCGACGCGAGCACCGGAGGCGGCCCTGATCGGCGGCTTCGCATCGTCCCCTAGTGTAGGCCCTGGGGGCCGTTCCCCTGCCCGCGCGACCGGAGAGACGCCCACGAGGGGCTATGCTGCGAAGAAGGTGAAGGGCCAATGCCCCCTTTCTACTCTTGCGCCGCCTCGAACAGGGCGAGCAGGTTCTCTGCCGGGATGCCCGCCTGGATGTTGTGCACGGCGGCGAAGACGAACCCTCCGCCCGGGGCGAAGGTGCGGATCCGGGAGCGGACCTCCTCACGCACTTCGTCCGGCGTGCCGAAAGGGAGGGTGTGCTGGGTGTCCACGCCGCCGCCCCAGAACACCAGCTGCTCACCGTAGAGCCGCTTCAGTTCCGCCGCATCCATGTCGGCGGCCGAGCACTGCACCGGGTTGAGGATGTCGAACCCGGCCTCAATGAAGTCGGGGATCAGCCGTCGCACCGAGCCGCAGGAGTGGATGAACGTCCTCCAGCTGGTGTGTGCGTGCACCCAGTCGTTCACCGCCTGGTGGTAGGGCAGGAACAAGTCGCGGTAGGTCTGCGGCGAGACGAACGGCCCCTGCTGGGCGCCAAAGTCGGTGCCGGTGATGCGCACGGCGGTGACCCGTTCGCCGACGACGGCGTGGAGGCGCGCCAGGTTGGCGATGCCGATCTCGCACTGGCGCTCAAACACGCGGTGGATGTAGTCGCGCCGGCCGGACAGGCTCATGTACCACTCGGCCACGTCGCGGATGCCGCGCGGGTGCTTGAGCCAAGGAGCGGGCACCAGGGCGATATCGCCGAAGCCGGTGCCGCCGAAGTTGGCGATGGTGGCGCGGTCCGTGCCATCGAAGACGCGCTTGGCCTCGCGCTCCCAGTAGGCCAAGTCCTCGCCGCTGATAGGGCCGAACTCCTCCAGGTTGTCCGCCGGGTCGAGGTTCGCCTCGTCGATGGGTTCCTGGCGGATGATGGTGTCGAAGTAGAAGCCGTCCTTGGGCATATGCCCGCTGGGTGGAGCGGATCGGTCTCCCTGTGGGTACATGAGGATGCTGCCGTCCGGCTCGGGATCGGTGTTGAAGTGCTCCGACACCAGCACGGGGGTCCCGTCGAAGAGGCGCCACTCTTTCCAGTTGCGGTTGGGGTAGCCGAAGAAGGTTCGCGGGGCCCAGATGCCGGCCACGTCCGCGCCGATGGCGTCCAGCAAGTCGGCGGCCACCTCGCCCAGCATCAGGTACGGCTCGATGACCTTCACGGGCGTGCCGGGGCGATCGAGCCCGAGGGCCTGGCGCAGCTTGTACACCGAACCGACGTGCATGCCGGTGACGGTGCTCGAGCCAACGTCGAGGGGGACGCGGTCGGGCTCGCGGTGGGCCAGTGCCGTCTGGACGCGCTCTCTGGGGGTCATTGCGGTTGCCTCGCGGGCTAGACTAGATGGAAGCAGGTCTGGCGGCCGTCGATGAAGTAGGGACCGGCGGCGGTGAAGGCGGCATCCTGCTCCAGGGCGAAGGTGACCTCCTCGCCCTCCCACTCGGGCACGGGCCGGGTGACGCTCAGTTCCACGGTGTACACCGTGTCATGGCGCATGATCACGTCGCCGCGGCCGGGGATGTCGCCCTGCTCCCAGGGCAGGCCCATCAGCGGACCGGGCTCGTGCAGGTAGTGGCCCAGGGAGTGGGAGTAGATCATGGGCTTGCTTAGGCCGGCGGCGCGGGCGCGCGCAAGGCCCTCGGCCAGGATCTGGTTGCCGCTACGACCCTCCTGCCAGGAGGAGAGGAAGGCGTCCTGTAGCCGGTTGCCCTCCGCCATCCCTGCCCGAAGCCCCTCGGGCGCGTCGGTCTCGCCCGGCCGCAGCACATAGGCCAACTCCTGGTGGTCGGTGAGCAGACGCAGGTACTGCAGGCCGACGTCGCAGTGGATCATGTCGCCCGGGCGGATGGCCGGATCGCTCTCGCCCCAGCGCGTCCGGTCGGCGGGGGAGCGGTGCCGGCGGAAGGTGGGCGTGAAGGACACCTCTAGGCCCAGGCCGCGCACCTGCTCGTAGTAGTACCAGCGCAGGTCCTCACAGGTGGTGACGCCGGGAGTAAGCACGCGACGGGAGTAGGCCTCGGCGATGATGGCGTGGGAGAGGGCGCAGGCCTGCTGGTAGAGGTCCAACTCCTCCGGAAGGCGCGTCTCCAGCCAGCGGATGCAGGCCGTCTCGGCGGAGACGAGCCGCGCCGACAGCTCCGGCCCCAGGGCGACGATCAGCCGCTTCTCCAGCCCCGCCGTCAGCCCGTCCGCCCCCCAGATCACGTCGGACGTGTTCAAGCCGATGCGGCGCGGGTTCCGTTCCTCCACCACCCGGCGCAGCGCCTCCCACTGCCCCTCGCCGGAGGCGCGCGTCCAGCCCGTCTCCATCAGGCCGAGCATGTTGATCATGGACAGGTTGAGCCGCTCCACGCCCGCGTCTCCCCCGCAATCGTGGAAGACGATCAGGTGCAGTATGGGCGTCCACGACTGCCAAGGAATCATGGTGCGCAGGATGGGATCGAGGTGATCCTCCTGGCAGACGATGAGCCACATGTCCAGGCCGGCCTCGCGCATGGCCAGGGGCAGGAGCGTGTCCAGCCGGCGAAGCAGCAGGGCGTTGACCAGAGCGGCCTGCTCGCGTAGGGGCAAGACGGCGGGGAGTGCGGTCATGGTCACCTCCTAAGGCATACACGGCGTAGGCCTCAAGCAGACTCAGCGGTAGTCGCTCACCGCCTCGAACAGGGCCAGCAGGTTCTCCACCGGCACGGCGGCCTGGATGTTGTGGATGGTGTTGAACACGAAGCCGCCGCCGGCGCCGAAAACCTCGATGCGCCGGCGGACCTCGTCGCGCACCTGCTCCGGCGTGCCGAAGGGCAGCGTGCTCTGCGTGTCCACCCCGCCGCCCCAGAAGGTGAGCCGGTCGCCATAGCGGTCTTTCAGATCGTGCGGGTTCATGTCGTAGGCGGAGCACTGCACCGGGTTCAGGATGTCGAAGCCGGCGGCGATCATGTCGGGCAGCAGGGGCTGCAGCGAGCCGCAGGTGTGGATGAACGTCTTCCAGGGGGTGTGCTGGTGCACCCAGTCGTTGACGGAGCGGTGGAAGGGCATGAATAGGTCGCGGTAGGAGGCGGGCGAGATGAAGGGGCCGTTCTGAGCGCCGAAATCGGTGCCGGTGACGAAGACGGCATCCACCGCGTCGCCGACGTGCGCGTGGAGGCGCTCCAGGTTGGCGATGCCGATCTCGCACTGGCGCTCGAACACGCGGTAGACGTAGTCCCGTCGCATGGCGGTGCTCATGTACCACTCGGCTACGTCGCGGATGCCCTTGGGGTGCTTGAGCCACGGCGCCGGCACGAGGGCGATGTCGCCGAAGGCGGTGCCGCCGAAGGAGGCCAGGATGCCCCGTTCGCTCTCACGTCGCAGCCGCCCGGCCTCGGTCACAAAGTGGCTGAGGTCGGCGTCGCTGATGGGGCCGAACTCCTCCAGGTTGTCCTCGGGGTCGAGTGCGTCCTCGTCGATGGGCTTCTGCCGCGGGACGGAGTCAAAGTAGAAGCCGCCGGCGGGCATGCGGCCGCTGGGTGGGACGGACTTGTCGCCCTCGGGGTACATGAGCAGGCTGCCGTCCGGCTCCGGGTCAGTGTTGAAGCCGGCGGGGACCAGGACGGGCGTGCCGTCGAAGAGGCGCCACTCCTTCCAGTCCTCGTTGGCGAAGCCGAACATGGTGCGCGGGCCCAGGAGACCGGCCACGTCCACTCCGAGGGAATCCATGAGGTCCGGCTCCACCTCGCCCAGCATCTGGTAGGGCTCGGTGACCTTGACCGGCGTGCCGGGCGCATCCAGCCCCAGGGCCTGGCGGAGGCGGTAGAGGCTGGAGGCATGGATGCCGGTGACGGCGCTCGCGCCCAAGTCCAGGGGGACGCGATCGGGTTGGCGGTGGTTGAGGGCGGCCTGCAGTCGTTCACGCGATGTCATGTGGTTGGCTCCTCAGGTGGTCGGGGGGCTCCCTCGAATGAATTCGGGGCTGGCGAGCCTGCGGCTGATCGTCCGCCTGCGCGGACGAGAACCGGGAGCGTCGTCCCACGGTGCCGGGAGTCCAGTAAGCGGAATCTGTCCCCAGCCGGCTTCAGCCGGCTTCGCCCTTCGTAGCCCCGCGGCTTGAGCCCGGGGCGACCGCCCGACCATGGGGAGGCTCCCCTTGCGCTCGCGAACTGCACTACAGCTTCCCCTCCAGCCGGAAGATGGCCATCGGGTTGTCGACGAAGAGCATCTCGCCGACGCGGCAGGCGCGGTCGACGTCGAAGACGCCCTGCTCCACCTTGATGGCCAGCGCCCGGGCGATGTTCCGGCGGGCGAGCAGTTGGTGGCCGTAGACGGCGTCCACGAAGCAGTAGTCGCCCCCGAAGGCGCTGATCTTGTTGGCGGGGACGGCATCCAGCCACTCTACCAGGGCATCGACGGCGGCCGCGGGGGAGACGATGTGACCCCAACACATGTCGATGTAGACGTTGGGGAAGTTCTTGGCCAGAGCGGACAGAGCGTGCTGGTAAGGATAGCCCATGTGGAAGAGGTCGAAGCTGACGTCCGGGTATTCCAGGAAGAGGTTGGATAGCAGCGTCGGGTCGCTGTGGTAGACGAGGTTGCCGTTGCCCTCCTGGAGGCCGGTGTGGAACTGGAACGTGTACTCGCTGCGGCCCGCCAGCCGTAGGATGAAGTGCATCATGTAGTCCTGGAAGGCCTTGCCGACGACAAAGGGGCGCGTGCCCCAGTCGGGCAGGTGAAGGCCGGCGAAGCCCTGGTTAAAGGCGGCCTCCGCCTCGGCCCGGGTGACGCGGTCGTAGCGCAACGGCCGTTCATAGGCGAGGGCGCTCTTCAGGGAGCCGATGCGCTCCTGGGGCAGGCGCTCGAAGACGGCTTCGGCGGCCTGCAGCCAGTCGTCGAACCCACGAATGGGCACGCCGCTCTCTTGCTCCACGGCGCGGATGTCGGCCCAGGTGCGGGGGAAGATAAGCCGATCGACGCCGTAGGCGAGCAGGAAGAAGTCGGGGTCCATCTCGCCTTCCTCGTTGTTGAGGGAGACGCGGATGCGGCACTTGTCCTTGAGCACGCGCCGGTAGGTGCCGGGCTCCAGGGTGCGCTGGAAGGCCTCGTTGAGGGGCTCGATGGTGCTGCCGTCGATGCGCTCGAAGCCGTAGAGCCCCTGGACGGTGAGGTCGAGGCTGCGGCCGTAGCCGGTGTGGCGGGCGTGCTCCCAGTAGGGTTCGGCCAGAGCCCAGCGCTCGGCCAGTGGCTGGGTGTGGTCGATGACGCGCTGGAAGTCGGCCTCGGGGAGGCCGGCGGAGACCAGGTCGCGGCTGAAGTAGTGAGTTAGGTACTCAGTCAGGACGTCGGTGGGGCGGGGCCGGGCGGCCTCGGTGCCGGGCAGGTGCTCGTGGGTGTCGATGATCTCGAGGGTGTCGATGTGGGCCAGGATGTCCTGGTAGGCGGTGCTCATGGGGGTCCTCCCCGGGGTGGGCGTGGGGGAAGTGTGGGTGGGGAGGGGGCGTGGTGTCAAGGGGTGACCGATAGGACGCGAGCAGATATACTCCCCTGACTAGCGACGGACACAAAGCATGCGTGAGCCTATCGGTCTGCTAGGTGCACGATCGACTCGAGGAGTCACCATGGTTCAGATCATACCCAACGTAGCCGAACGATTCGTCTCGCTGGTCCGAAAGCGCTTCCCGGACTGGGTAGGCTTCGACCATCCCCAGTTCGTATCCGAGGAGACTGAGTACAAGCAGCAGGCGGTCGCTAGCGCCAGGGAATCCCTGAGCGAAGCCGCCCTTAGCGACCTTCTGAAGGCCGAGGACTACGGTGAGATAGACCAGCGCATCAGGGCGTCGGCCAGCAACCTGCTCTTCTTGCGCGTTCCTCGCGAGGGTGACCTCAACGTGATCATGCAGGAGACGCTGGACCCGCCGTCCTTCTATCGCGTGTTCTATGACCTTCTCTACGGTGAGGGCCCGTCCCCGACCCGTCTGGACCGCTATGTGGGGTACGTCACTGCTCGCGACCTCCCCAACAAATGGACCTTCCCCACCTATTTCCTGTTTCTCTGCCACCCCGAGACCGAGATGTTCGTCAAGCCCTCACGCGCTGCTTGGCTGCTCAAGGAATGCGGCGCCGGAGATGCCTGGAGCGGCACGCCCAACGGTAAGACATATGCGGCTATCAAGGACCTGTCGGCCCAGCTTCTGGAGCTGATGCGGCCGTACGGGGCGCGTGACATGGTCGACATCCAGAGCCTGGTGTACACGGCGCACGCGTACCGCAAGGACGCACCAATAACCGACGAGCCGGACGACGAGGACGGCATGGCCGCGAGTTGGGCTGCCAAGATACAGGGGTGGCTGACCGCTGATATGCCACCTGAGCGCCAAGAGACCCGCCGGCAGGGCGAGGTCAAGGCGAGGGCGCTGCTGGAGTCTAAGGCGGGGCGGATGACGGAGAGCGACATCAGCGAGATCCTGAGTGCCGTCAGCTCGGACCTAAGCCAAGGCAAAGTCACCCACGGGCGGTTCACTCCTGTCCTAGTTGGCGCGAACGCCCGCGAGGTAGCGTCCCAGGTGGAAGCCTTCAATGAGTGGACTCATCGGCTGTGGCAAGCGGGAGACGACGAGCTGGATGCGGTCCTTGATGCCTTCTGGAAAGCCGACCCGATCAACGGGGCCGGCATCTCACTCCCCACCGTGCTGCTCTATCTGCGCGATCCGGAGCGCTACGGAATCTGGCTGCCGTTCATGGAGCGAGGGCTGCGTAGGGTGCTTAGTCTCGATCTGGATGGCAGTCGATCCGCCGCCTCCTATCGGACGTACAACCAAGCCCTTCAGGCCTTCGTTAGGGAACACGAACTGCCCCCACAGGCTGCTGACGCCATCACTTGGCGCCTCGCGGAGGTCCGAACTCTGCCCCCGAGTGGTGATCTCGCCGAGCCGTTCCGCACCATCTTCGCCGACCGCGAGGAGGCGGAGTGGGCGCTGGGTTTGATGGCGGAGACACTGAAGCGGCTCGGCGTGGAGAGACCGGAGGACCGGCGATGCGCGGTAACGCTGACACTGGGCGGGCGCCGCATCCGGCTCAACCATGGGAACTGGCTAGTGATGGAGGCCAGCGCAACTGGCAACGGCGACCGATTCATCTCGCTCGATCTCCTCGCGGACCGTGCCGAGGCCTGGGGCGAGTACCACCGCTACTCGTTCGCTCAGCGGGTAGGCGAGCGTCCGATCCGGGACTACCTGCTCCCAACGGCTAGGGCCCGAGCGGACGAGAACCAGCTGCTGCCCATCTTCTACGATACCGTGGACGCGATCGCGAGCCGGTTCTCCCAATGGAGTGCTTCCCTCTACTGGCGTGCGAACCACAAGGAGCTGGCCGCGGCGCTCTTGGACCGGAGCAAGCTGGACGAGGTTCTCACTCGCGGGCTAGAGAGCAGGCCATCACCCCTGGCCTCCCTCTTCTCTGCCGAGGCCTTCGACCTGCTGCAGGCGCTCGGCGAGAACCCCACCAAGGCCTTCTACGACAGCGAGAAGGCGGCCTTCGCCAAGCAGCTGGAGCAGCCCTTCCGTGACCTGTTCGCCGAGTTGGCCGGCCGCCTAACGCCGATGATGCGCGACTACCTGGAGACCGACAAGGGCCTCTTCGGGCGCATCCTCAAGAATGACTACGGCCGCGGTGGCGCGTGGGATTACTACTGGGGGGCCTTCTACCCCAAGGGTGGGAAGCGCATTGCGGACGCACAGTTGTACGTGCGCGCTGACCCTAACCTGTTCCGGTTTGGCTTCTACATAGGCGAGTATGGATCCCCCCAGTACCAGTCGTTCCTTCGTAGGCGAGCTGACCTTGGCGCCTTAGCCACATCGGAGCTTCGCCAGCTGGCCACCCACCAAGGATTGGCTTTCGGTGAAGAGGACGAGTTGGTGACCAGCCTTGATGAGTGGCTGGCAATGCCGAATGCTCCTAGGCGTGTGGCGATCCGGCTTCAGCCCGAGGAGGTGCTGGCCACGCCCAGACACGAACTAGTGGACCAGATTGTGCGCGCATTCGAAGCTCTCTTCCCCCTGGTGCTTCTGGCCAGCGACCCCAACCCGGGGCCGGCAATCCGCAAGTACCTTGGCCTGGACGAGCCCAGCGAACTGCAGGATGCCTACCCCCTTGCGCAGATGTCCGCCGACACCGGCATCGCCGAGGCTGACCTCGAGCGCTGGAAGCGCGCCTTGGAGCGCAAGGGCCAGGCCATCCTTTACGGCCCTCCCGGCACCGGCAAGACATACGTCGCTCAGAAGCTGGCGCAGCACCTGGTCGGTGGCACCGATGGCTTCGTCGAGCTGGTCCAGTTCCACCCCGCCTACGCCTACGAGGACTTCATGCTCGGCATCCGCCCGGAGCAGGACGGCCAGGGGCGGCTGCACTACCCGGTGGTGCGCGGCCGCTTCCTCGACTTCTGCGACCGCGCCGCCAGCCACGACGGCCCCTGCGTCCTCATCCTGGACGAGATCAACCGCGCCAACCTGGCCCGCGTCTTCGGTGAGCTGATGTACCTGCTGGAGTACCGCGACGCCGCCGTGCCCCTTTCGGTGGACGGGCGGCCCTTCCGGATCCCCGGGAACGTGCGTCTGATCGGAACCATGAACACCGCCGACCGCTCCATCGCCCTGGTGGACCACGCCCTGCGCCGCCGATTCGCCTTCCTCGCCCTGCGGCCGCAGTACGGCATCATCGAGCGGTGGCACAAACAGCACACCGACTTCAACCCCCGCGGCCTCATTGGCGTCCTGCGCCGGGCCAACAGCGCCATCGCCGATCCCAACTACGAGCTGGGCATCTCCTTCTTCTTGGTGGAGCGGCCGCGCGAGCAGATGGAGGACATCTGGCGCATGGAGATCGAGCCCTACCTGGAGGAGTACTTCTTCGACCAGGCGGGCAAGGTGGACGAGTTCCGCTGGGGCAAAGTGAGCGAGAGCATCCTGGGCATCTGATGGCGCAGCCGCGAATCATCGAACTGACCGAGTACCGGCCCAGCTACCTGGCGAAAGCGGAACTGGACCAGCCGACGGCCGAGACGCTCTGGCGCGAGCATGGCAGCCAGATCGCCGTGGAGGAGCCGGGCTTCAAGAATGGCGATCGGTGGGCGCTGACTTCCCAAGGCTACGTCGGCCACATCCCGCTGACCGCGGACCTGCACCTCTCCCTCCAGCCCAAGGCGCCCATCGCCAACGTCTTCCAGATGCTGGAATACGCCTACGACCTGGGCCAGTTCTGGACCGACCTGGCCAGGTGCCAGTCCATGGACGAGTTCTACGAGCGGCTGGCGCTGATCCTGTCCAAGCGCATCCTGGACCGCGAGCGCAAGGGGCTGCATCGCACCTACTTCCCGCGCCAGGAGCAGACGCCCTTCGTCCGCGGGAGACTGGATGGACGCCGGCTCTCGACGGCGGCCTGGGATCCGCGGCTGCTGTGCCGCTACCAGGAGCACACCGCCGACATCGAGGACAATCAGCTGCTGCTGTGGACGCTCTTCACCATCGCCCGCAGCGGCCTCTGCACCGACCACGCCCGCCCCGCTGTCCGCCAGGCGTACCATCACCTGGCCCAGATGGTGGACCTGGTCGCCTTCTCGCCGCGCGACTGCCTGGGCCGGCTGTACCACCGCCTCAACCAGGACTACCAGTCCCTCCACGCCCTCTGCCACTTCTTCCTCGCCGGCAGCGGGCCCACCCACCGCGCCGGCGACCACGGCATGCTGCCCTTCCTCATCAACATGAACGACCTGTTCGAGCGGTTCGTGGCGGAGTGGCTGCAGCGACATCTCCCCCCCGGCATGGTCCTCAGCGCCCAGCACCATCTCACCTTCGAGGGCAGCCCCTGGCTCACCGCCCGGCCCGATCTGGTGCTGTTCGACGATGCCACCGGCCGGCCGCTGATGGTGCTGGACACGAAGTACAAGGCGAGCGACGAGCCCTCGCCGGACGACGTGCAGCAGGTGGTGTTCTACGCCCAGGCCCTGGGCTGCCGGGAGGGGGTGCTCGTCTATCCTCGGGCCCTGCCGGCCGAGCTGAGCGTGCATGTGGAGGACATCCGCGTGCGCTCCGCGTCCTTTGCGCTGGATGGGGACCTGGACGCGGCGGGGCGGGGGCTGATCGAGGCATTGGCCATCAGCGCCCGCCCCTGAGCCTCCACCTACCTAGGGCAGCCCTACTTCCTTGCGATAGTGGTAGAGGGGCGTCTGTTGGGGCTCGTGCAGCTCGTCAAGCACTGGCGGATGGAGGTCCGTCAGCAGACCGTAGGTCTCGGGGCGGCGCTTGCGCCAGATATGCTCGCGGTGCTCATATCCCGGCCGCACCCACCCGCTAAGCCGTGGCGCCCGAAGCTCCACATCGGCCAGGGCAAGGCCCTCGCCCCGCCCGGCGCAGGCTACCATTGCCCCTCGCGGGTCTACTATGCAGCTGCGGCCGCCGCCGGAGTAGGTCAGCCTGGGGACGGCGAAGTTGGAGTAGACCAGCGCCACTGAGTTCTCGGCCGCTCGCACGCGAAGCCTCGCCTCGCCGACCAACTCCTCCTCGTCGGGGAAGTTGTAGCCCGCCGAGGGATGCAGGATCACGTCGGCCCCTCGCAGCGCCAGTATGCGCGACGGCTCGGGGAAGACTATGTCGTAGCAGATCTGGAAGCCCACTCGGCCGATCTTCGTGTCGAACACCGGGTAATCGCTGCCGGCGGAGAGGGCGGCTGCTTCGCTACAGCTGTCTGCGTCCTCAGGAGAGGGCAGGTGAGTCTTGTGGTAGATGCCGGCGATCTCCCCCCTTTCGTCCGTGAGCACCCCTGCATTGACAAGGCGACCTTCGTGAACGTAGTTGAGGCAGCTGGCAATGATCATCCGGCACCGGCGGGCTATCACTGCCGCCTCCGCCAGGAAGCCCTCCGATGACCAGCGGAATACCTCCAGCGCCTGGTCCTTCAGGTCGGCCTTCTTGAAGGCATCGGTCGGGAGTGTGTTCTCTGGCAGGAGCAGGAGGTCCACTCCTAGCGTTCCGGCCTGGGCGATTTGGGACAGCAGGTAGCCCTGGTAGAAGGCCAGCCAGGCGCGAAAGGCGCTCTCGTCGTAGTGTGCGCCGGCAGGGTCGAGAGCATCCCTTGCCTCCGCCGTGTCTCGGGATTCCGCGCGCGCCCACAGGAGGAAGGTCTCCTCCACACACCGGGGCTGCAGAGCGGCCAACCTGGCCATTCGTATCCTCCCGAACGAAGGAGAAGCGAGGCCCGGCTGGGCCTCGCTGTCGGTTGTCCCCATGAGCGTCGAGGCGCTGCCTCTACAGCTCGGCAGTCTCCTTGAGGATGGTCTCCGCTATTCCTTGAGCCTCCTCGCAGAACTGCTCCACCGTCATGCCGCCATCCAGCACCTGCTGCCAGGACTGATAGGGCTCGCCCGTGAGGCGAGAGTCCGCCGGGCTCTTACCGACAGGGATGGAGAAGTCGAGCGACTTAAGGTAGGCGGCGTGGTTCTTCTCCGGAGCCGAGGCGCGGAACGCGTCCGACTCGGCTACAGCGATGATCGCCGGGATGGCGCTGCCTTCCTGCACGTAGAAGGTGCTCTGTGCCTCTTCGTCGCACAGGTACCTCACCATCGCCCAGGCGGAGTCCATGTCCTCGGTGCGGCTGGTGATGGAGAAGCCCTCGAAGGACGACCAGGTACCGCGCTTGCCTTGCTCCGGGATCGGATAGGCCACGACGTCCCAGTCGAAGTCCTCGATGGCGAGACCGACCGGGAAGCCCCAGCGACCGAGGGTAATCATGCCCGCCTTCTGGTTCTGGAACATGGCGATAGCGCCCTGCTCCTGAAGCACGTCCGGCATAGGGATAGCCTTGTCCTCCACCCGTATGTCCCGGTTCCACTGCAGCGCGGCGATGGTCTCGGGGGAGTTGAGCACGATCTCGGTGAAGGTGTCGTTCCAGGTGCGGCCGCCGGCCATGAAGTTGCCGATGTAGGCGCCCAGATCACCCACGCCGTAGACGTCGCCCTCAGTGAGAGCCATGGCAGCGCTGCGGAACTGGGACAAGGTCCAGTCGTCGGTAGGTAGCGGGACGCCCTTGGCGTCGAACATGTCCTTGTTGTAGAACCAGACGCTGGTGGTGGAGCCGTAAGGTAGAGCGTAGAGCTTGCCCTCAAGCGTGAAGCCGTCCACCACAACCGGATAGTACTCCTCGAGATGGATGGAATCGTCACTCGCCACCAGGTCGTCGAGCGGGGCGAAGACGCCCTGCAGGGCGAAGTTGTTGCAGGCAATGCCGGACCAGATGACATTGGGTTCGGTACCCGCCGGATACATAACCTTCAGCTTCTCGGCGGGCGACTTCGGCTCTTGGATGATGGTCAACTCGATGTCGGGGTACTTCTCCCTGAACCCTGCTTCTTGCTTCTCCATTCTAGCAATCGCCGGGGTGGTGGAGGTGTAGTACATGAGGCTGACCTTGCCTTTAACCTCCGCAGCCGCAGGCGCCGTGGTGGCAGCCGCCTCGGCCGCCGGCGCAGCGGTGGCAGCCGGGGCAGCAGCCCCAGCGCAAGCGGTCAGCGCAAAGCCGGCGCAAGCGACTCCGGCCTGCCTCAGCAACGTGCGGCGTGTCATCTTTCCGGACATTTCCTGCCTCCTATGAACCTCTTCTTTTGATGATGTCCCTCAGCGCCACGAGGCGCGGGGGACAACCGAGACTCCGTACTAGCCCTTGATTCCGGTCAGAGCGATTCCCTCCACGAAGTACCGTTGGGCCACGATGAAAATGAGCGCGCAGGGCAGCATGACTACCAGAGAAGCAGCCATCAGGTAGTTCCATTGGGTGGCGTACTGGTCGCGGAAGAGATTCAGGCCCACGGCGAGAGTCATCTTGTCGCGGGAGTTCAGGTACAGGAGCGGAATCAGGAAGTCATTCCAGCGACCGATGAAGGTGAATATCGCCACCGCAGTGAGGCCGGGCTTGGCCAGAGGAAGGATGACGTTCTGAAAGACGCCCAGGACCCCGGAGCCATCCATGGTGGCGGCTTCATCCAGTTCTCGGGGGATGGTCATGTAAAACTGGCGCAGGAGGAATATGTTGAAAGCGCCCCCGCCGAAGAACGAGGGGATAATGAGGGGCTTGAACGTGTCTATCCACCCGATCTTGGCAAACACGATGTAGACGGGGATCATCGTCACAGCGTAGGGAAGCATCGTGGTGCTCAGCACCAAGAGGAAGAGCCACGTCTTGCCCGGAAACCGGAGCCTGGCGAACGGATAGGCGACCAGCGAGGCCGACGCGACGGTGCCGATCAGCGACAGGCCGGTGATCGTTACGGTGTTCTTGAGGAGAATAGGGAACTTCATAGCATCGAGCGCTTTACCGAAGTTCGCCCACTTCCAGGTGGTCGGGATGAAAGTAGGAGGGATAGAGACGATCTCACCGTCCGGCTTGAGGGCGGTGGTGAGCATCCAGGCCAAAGGCAGCATCTGGACGATGGCGAAGAACACCACGAGGAGGTAGATCGTTCCCCGTGATCGAAGCCACCTCAGGGCGCGCCTCGGGGCATAGTTGGAGCGACGGATACTCGCGCGGGTGGCCGAAGTGGTGGAAGCGCTCACTTCTTCATCTCCCCCTCGTAGTACACCCAGACAGCGGAGGAGCGGAAGACGACCAGCGTCAGCACCAAGATGATAGCGAAGAGAATCCAGGCCTGAGCCGAGGCGTATCCCATCTTGAGCTTGGTGAAGGCGTTCTCGTAGAGGTACAGGTTGTAGAAGAGGGTGGCGTAGTTCGGCCCGCCCTTGGTGATGACGTAGCCGCCGGTGAAAGTCTGGAAGGCGGCGATAAGCCCCATGACCAGGTTGAAAAACATGGTGCCGCTCAACATCGGTAAGGTGACGTGACGGAACTGGCTCACGCTGTTCGCTCCGTCTATCTCGGCGGCCTCGTACAGATGCCGCGGTATGGCCTGCAGGCCGGCCAGGAAGATGATCATGGTGCTGCCGACCAACCAGACGCTGTAGATCACCATGGCGGGAAGAGCCAGGTCCTGGTTGGTCCACCACGAAGTGAGCTGAAAGCCGAGCCTCCGCAGCAGGCCATTCACGAAGCCGTAGTTGCTGAAGGCCCACATCCAGAGCATGGAGATGGATACACCCGACACTACCGACGGAAGATAGAAGGCGGCGCGGAACAAGGCGAGCCCCCTTATCTGCTGGTTCAGCAGCAGGGCCAGCGTCAGGGCGAATGCCAGCGACAGCGGCACGTAGGACACCGCGAAGAGAGTGGTCACCTTGAGAGACTGCCAGAAGAGACGATCGGCGAAGAGGTTGCTGAAGTTGTCGGTGCCGATGAACGTCGGTGGCTTCATCAGGCTGTACTGTGTCAGGCTGTAGTAGACAGAGGCCAGCATCGGGTAGAGGATCCAGAGAAGAAAGCCGATGATCCAAGGTGAGATCAGAGCGTAGGACCAGAGGGCCTCATTCCTGAGCCGATTGCTGCCCCCGAACCACGTTGTTTTGGCTGTCATCTGCTCCTCTCAGCGGCTCCGAGCTTCACCCGAATGGTCTCTCCACCGGGAAGGGAGTCGTTTGGTGGCTCGCAAAACCGGATGGTCTGTACAGCTACCGCCCGTGCGGCGGGCATCGCCCGAGCAGGCCGCTGGGAGCGTCAGTGTACCGCCTGGCATCCTCCAGCCCACGTATGGTACTTGCGGAGCCGGAGTGTGTCAACCCTCTCTGGACGAAGCTGCGCCATTCCGGGGGCCAGAGCACGATGGGATGTCGCCGAAGGGCCACAACAGCAATAGGGGAGCCCGACGCGTCGGGCCCCCCCCAAACCTAACTCACCGCCGGGACGCTAGTCCCACGCTTCCTCGGCGGCGGCATTCCGGCCGGCAACGCGACCCATGGCGTAGCAGTCCGAACCGACGTTCGACATGCACTGGTACAGGTGGTTCCAGAACCCACCGTTCTCGCCCGCGGCGTACAGCCTCGGGATGACCTTACCTTCCACGTCCAGCACGTGGCCGCCCAGGTCACGCACCATGCCGCCCTGCGTGTTCAGGCAGCACGGGAAGGTCTCCACGGCATAGAACGGGCCCTCGGTGAAGGGTACCAGCCGGTCGGCGGGACGGTCGTACGAGGTGAAGTTCGGATCGCCCAGATCGAACTCCAGGTCCTTACCTTCCTCGCAGGAGGCATTCCAGCGATCGATGGTCTCCTGGACCTGCTCCGGATCGCGGCCCATCATCTCGGCCAGCTCGGCGATGGTGTCGGCCTTCATGACCCAGCCGTTCTCAACCTCGACCTCGTTGTTCTCGCTGCACTCATAGCCTTCGATGTTGTGCGACCAGCTCATGGTGTTGCCGAAGAGCGGGCCACTAAGGCGGGCTTCCTCATCGAAGATCACGTGCATGGGCATGGGGTACTTGTCGCGCACGTAGCGGCCGC
This sequence comes from Anaerolineae bacterium, assembly GCA_040768685.1. Classification (GTDB taxonomy): domain Bacteria; phylum Chloroflexota; class Anaerolineae; order DRVO01; family DRVO01; genus Ch71. The sequence continues at coordinate 335,500 of JAXGMM010000001.1, read as the reverse complement.
CCTCGATAATGGAGCCCACGCCGTTGTAGGTGCCTTCCTTCCAAGACACTTCCTTGTTCTGGATGCCTGTCTTGGCGGAGCGGTACTCGTCGCGCCAGCGACGGTTGTTCGCGCCGATCTGGATAACGGCGCCCGCCTTGGGAAGGGATATCTGAATGGCCGACTCGTAGTCAGGGAACATGGTGGCCAGGTACGTCGGGGCGGCATAGGCGCCCATGTTCCGCAGGTCGGCGCCGGCAGCCATACACATCTTGATGCCTTCGCCGGTGTTCAGGGGGCTGCCCTTGGTGGTGAAGACGGCAAGATGCATGTACTCCCGGATCATGTCAGGGTTGAACTCGTACCCACCCGTGCACATCACGACGGCCTTCTTCGCCTTGACGAAGACCTCCTCGCCATCCTGCTCCGCTACGACGCCGATGATCTCGCGCGTCACCGGCACCTGGATGAGCCGCTTCACCGGGGTCTCGTACATCACCTCGACTTCAGTCTCCTCCTTGATGTAGGTGTCAAGGAAGTACCAGTTGCGGCCGAGTCCTAGTGACGGGTCGAGCCAGTAGAAGGAAGGCTCGGAAGCGACGGCATCGGCCCCCGGGAAGTGGGGGAAGAACGGAATCCAGCCGCCCACGCCGAAAGGCGCCGGGGCGCTCACCGGCTCCGCACCGAGTTCCTTGAACCACTCGAGGTTGTTGTAGCCTTCCTCCAGGAAGAACTGGATCCACTCGTCGCTCTGGGGGAAGCCCTCACCGGTCGTGGCCCGCTTGAGATACTCGGTGTATCCCTCCCAGATAGCCGGAGAGGGAGCCACGAAGCCCTGACCGCAGACCCGGCTGTTGCCGCCGCAGTGAGCTTCGTCGCCCTTCTCCAGAATGATGACCGAAGCCCCGGCGCGGAAAGCCTCGATGGCGGCCGTCTGACCGGCAAAGCCCATACCACAGACGACCACGTCCGCCTCGAAGTCCCATCTCCCGGGATCCCAGGGAGTCGCAGCGACAACGCCGGCGGCGGAAGCCGTGCCGAAGGAAGCGGCGCCGGCGGCGGCGCCGACGGCGACACCCTTGGTGAACTGCCGTCTCGACAGCTTCTGAGAACTCTTGTTGCGCTGAGCCATTGCTCTCTCCTCTGCGTCTCGTCTCTGAACACTCGGTGAACAGAACGCGATGCCCCCCATACGATGCGGTTCCTCGGCTCTCGGTAGGGCGGGAGAGCCTATGCATCACCTCCTTGCCGGACCCACGCTGCCGGCGGGTCGCTCCCCCGGGGTCTTGGACCGGCTAGCTCCCAGCGATCAACTACAGCGTACACTGTTTCACAAAGGCGTCAACCGGTTGTCGGCATTATCGGCAGAGGAATCAACTGACCGACTGAACTACTGCCGGTGGACAACCGGCGCAGGGGTCGAGCGGGACTTGGCTTGACCGAGCCATGCCTCGCGCCTAGCCTCTGCGTCGACGGGACTGGATGGCCGCGATCTGGTCTCGTGCCCCGATGCGGTGCAGGGGCCGGACGGCAGCATCTATGCCGTGCACGACTGCGATCGCGGAGGCGTTGGGGAGATAATCCTAAACGTGTTCTGGGAGGGGGAGATTACAGGTGAGTAAGAGAGCCAATCTTCTCTGCCCGAGACGGCAGGATAGGGGAGAGTAGTACAGGACTCTCTCCCCCTAAGCGGCTACACCGGGGACTGGCCCGCCTGGCCCAGGAACGCCTCCACCACCGCGGCGGCGTTCTCCGTGCTCGTCTCCGGCTGGATCGACTTGGCCGGACCCAGGATATACCCGCCGCCTCGCCCCATCTCCCGGCAGAGCCGCTCCACCTCGGCGCCGATCTCCGCCGGCGTGCCCCAGGGAATGGTGGACTGCGAGCCCAGCCCACCCCAGAAGGCCATCTTGTCGCCGTAGAGGCGCTTGAGCTCGTAGGGGTCCATGGCCTCGGGCTGCACGCTCTCCAGGCAGTCCAGACCGATCTCGATCAGGTCGGGCAGCAGGCTGGCCACGTTGCCGCAGCAGTGGCTGAGGGCATGCTTGCCCGCGCGATGCACCAGGGCGTACTGCTCCGCCAGGCGCGGCTTGATGAACCGCCGCCAGCGCTCGTCCCCAAGGAGCACACCGCGCTGGTAGCCCCAGTCGTCGCTGAAGCGAATGCCGTCGATGGGCAGGTCCATCAGGATGGCCAGGGTCTGCATCTGGTGATCGTGGATGCGCTGCACCAGTTCGTCGTAGAAGTCCGGCTCGGCGGCGGCGTCCATGAGGGCGTCATTGAAGCCGCGCAGGGTCCACGTGCGCTCGAAAAGGCCGAAGCCGATCCCAGCGTAGACGTAGTAGCGGTCGCGCAGGGCTTCGGCGGCCTGGCGGCTGCGCTCCAGCCAGTCGCCTGGGAAGACCTGATCCATGGTAGGGAAACGGTAGCCCTCAAGGCCGGCTTCTGACAGGGCGGGCTTATCCAGGTGTACCGGCCGGCGGTCGGTCCGCCAGACGTTGCCGTGCAGGTCCGTGACCAGGGGCTCGCCTTGGTACTGAGGGGTGCCCAAGTCCGCCCCGGCGACGCCGCGCAGGTGGTTGTCCACCCGTTCGCGCCAAGCGGTAGTGCCATAGTGGGCGTCCAGGCGCTCCATGACATCGCCCTCAAAGCCGAGGGCGTAGGGAATGTAGGGCGTTTCCTCGTGGTTCAGTTGGGCGAGCACGAGCTCGCGGGGTGTTGGGAGCAAGGGGTTGCCTCCAGGTCTAGTGGCTTGGTTGTGAGTACCTCACCCCCATCCCCTCTCCCGGTGGGAGAGGGGCGCCGGGACTCCCCTCCCCGCGTCGGAGGGGCGGGGGGTGAGGTCCGTCAGCGGAGCTGATCGAGGTTAGCCAGTACCTTGCCGACCGTGGCCACCAACCGGTCCAGCACCTCGCGCGGCGTGCGGTTCCAGAAGATGGGCAGGCCGACGGTGTACTTCCACATCTCCTCAGTGTTGGGGCAGAGGCCGTGCATCGGGTAGGTCACGTCCTGACCGATGTGCGGGTAGGCCTTGTTCCACAGCTCCTTGTCCTGATAGAGCGGGTTCCAGTACAGGGGCAGATAGCCGGCGCGGCCGGCAGTGGCGTCCACGCCCTCGGCCCGGAGCGCTTCCACGAAGCGATCGCGCTGGATGCCGGCCTTCTCCTCGTCCAGGTAACAGATGTAGTTGAGCCAGACGCGGTCCACATCGGGGGATTCGTAGGCGGGCTCAAAGGCGGGGTGCAGCCCGGCGAGTTGGTTGGTCACGTAGCGCATGTTCTCCCGCTCGATCGCCATGTTCCGGTCCAGCTTCTTGAACTGCTCTCGCGCGATGGCGGCGGCCAGCGGGTGCATGCGGTACTTCTGGCCAAAGCAGGCGGGCGGGATAGGGTACACCGACTTCATCTTGGAGTAGACGGAGTCTCCCAACTCGGGGATGCGCTCGTAATGGCCCAAGGCGATCATCCGAGCGTAGTACTCGTCGTTGTCGGTGATGACGATGCCGCCCTCGCCGCCGACCATGATCTTGGTGCCCTGCAAAGAGAAGCAGCCGATATCGCCCCAGGTGCCGATAAGCTTTCCTTTATAGGTGGAACCGTGGGCATGGGAGGAGTCCTCGATCACCGGGATGTTGTGCCGGCGTGCTACGTCCATGATCTCGTCCATGGGCGCCGGGTGACCGTATGCATGCAGGACGTTGATGGCCGCAGTGCGCTCGGTGATCTTGCGCTCGATGTCCTCCGGCAGGACGCAGAGGCTCTTGCGGTCGATGTCGGCAAAGACGGGGACGCCGCCGGCGGCCATCACCGGGCCCACGGCCAGGTGCCAGGTGTAGGCCGGGGTGATGACCTCCGAGCCCAGGCCAACGCCCACGGCGAAGTAGGCGGCGGCGATGGTGCTGGTGCCGTTGCACTGGCCGATGGCGTACTTCGCCCCGTGGTAGGCGGCGAACTCCCTTTCGAACTGCCGCACCAGCGGGCCGGTGGAGATCTCGTTGCGCGTCATGAGCTCCACGACGGCGCCAATCTCCTCCGGGCCCATGATCGGATGAAGGGTGAACTCGCTGACGTCGATATCGAATGACTTCTCACCGCCCAGCAGAGCCAGGGCGCCAGTAGCGGTCGGCATATCGGAACCTCCAGGCGTTATAGTCGGGCCCAGGTCGACACCCGGCCGGCCGGTAGCGTAGGTCCTCGCCGGCGGCCGGTCAAGCGGAGATCTCGCGCAAGGGAGGCGTCCGTGGCTGTGGGCGGCCAACCTAACCGCCCTTCCTTCTTACCTAGGGAAGGGGTTGGGGGTTAGGTTCGGCGCCGTTGTCGTGGAGAGCGGTGGGCATTACCATGACGCGATACTCATTATGCGCCTTCCTGCATAGGAGTTGCCGAAATGAAGGGCCGCAACCTGCTGATGATCCCCGGTCCCATAGAGTTCGAGCCGTCGGTGCTGTCTGCCCTGGCGGAACCCACCACCAGCCACGTGGCCGCCGACTTCATCGAGGTGTTCGGCGAGGCCCTCGAGCGCACCCGGCGAGTCTTCCTTAGCCAGGACGGACAACCCTTCGTGATCGCCGGATCCGGCACTCTGGCCATGGACTTGGCGGGCGCCAACCTCGTGGAGCCGGGCGACCGCGTCTTGGTGACCAACACGGGCTGCTTTGGCGATCGCTTCGGTGCTCTGCTGGAACGCTACGGCGCCCAGGTGACTCACCTGCGTGCGCCTATCGGGTCCAGGCCCTCGTTGGAGGCGATCGAGGCCGAGTTGAGCCGGCAAGACTACAAGCTGGTCACCGTCACCCACGTGGACGCTTCCACCGGCGTGCTCGCCGATGTCCGCGGTGTGGCCCGGCTGGCCCGTCAGCACGGGACGCTGTGCGTGGTGGACGGGGTCTGCTCCGTGGCCGGCGAGGAACTGCGAATGTCGGCCTGGGGCGTGGACCTGGCGCTGACCGCCTCGCAGAAGGCCGTCGGTGTGCCGCCCGGTCTGGCGCTTCTGGTAGCCGGACCGCGAGCGTTGGATGCCTTCCGGGCCCGCAAGACGCCGGTGCCTAACTACTACGCGGACTGGGACAACTGGCTGCCGGTCATGGAGGCCTATGAGGCGCGAAGGCCGTCCTACTCCGACACCCCGGCCACGAACCTCATCTCCGCCCTCAACGTGAGCCTGGGCTTGATCCTGAACGAGGGGATGGAGGAACGCTTCACCCGCCATCGAGCCCTGGCCGCCGCCTGTCGTGCCGGCGTTCAGGCCCTGGGACTGGCCCAGGTGCCTCTCACCGACGGTCTCGCCGCTCACACCATGACGGCGCCGCGCTACCCGGAGGGCATCTCCGGAGCTAACTTCCTCAGCTTCGTGCGCGAGGCGGGGGTGATCCTCGCCGGCGGCCTCCACCCGGATATCCGCAACCAGTACTTCCGCATCGGCCACATGGGCCCGAACACCGTCGGGGATGTCCTGGCGACGGTGGGCGCAGTGGAAGTAGGCCTCCACCGGGCCGGCTATCGTTTCGAGCGTGGCGCCGGCGTGGCTGCGGCGGCTCGCGCCGCTGCGGTGGATTGACGCAGCCGGACAAGGAGGGATGACAATGCTGGTGGTGGATTCGCACCTGGACCTGGCCATGAACGCCCTCAACTGGAACCGCGACCTGCGACTGAGCGCCCACGAGACCCGCGCCCAAGAGGCGGGCATGACGGAGAAGGGGCGCGCTGCCGGCACGGTGGGTTTTCCCGATATGCGCTCGGGGGAGGTGGCGCTCTCCTCGGCCACGCTCATCGCTCGCGTCGCCTGGCCGGGGACCAACGTCCCCGGTTGCCGCACCCCGGAGATCGCTTATGCCCAGGCCATGGGACAACTGGCGCTCTACCGGCTCTTGGAGGAGCAGGGCGACGTCCGCATCATCGAGGACCAGGCCGACCTGGAGGGGCACTTGGCCGAGTGGCAGGAACCCATCCAGGGCACGCCGCCGCTGGGGTTCTGGATCAGCATGGAGGGCGCCGACCCGATCGTCAGCCCCGATCAGGTGGCCGAGTGGTGGGACGCCGGCTTGCGCATGGTCAGCCTCTGCCACTACGGCGTCAGCGCCTACTCCTACGGCACCGGCATGCCCGGTGGGCTTCTGCCCGCCGCCTACCCGTTGCTGGAGGAGATGGAGAGCGCCGGCATGGTCCTGGACGTTAGCCATCTGGCGGACGAGGCCTTCTTCCAAGCACTGGACGCCTTCGACGGCCGCGTCGCCGCCAGCCACCACAACTGCCGCGCCCTGGTGCCCGGGGACCGGCAACTGACCGACGAGCAGATCCGCCTCATGATCCAGCGGGACGGAGTGATTGGAGCGGCGCTCGACGCCTGGATGATCGTGCCCGGCTGGGTGAAGGGGAAGACCAGGCCCGAGGCCGCTTCCATGGAGGACTACGTCGATCACATCGACCACGTGTGCCAGTTGGCCGGGAACGCCCGCCACGCCGCCATCGGCAGCGACCTCGACGGCGGCTACGGCGCCGAGCAGACGCCGCACGATCTGGACACCATCGCCGATCTGCAGAAGGTGCCCGATTTGCTGCTGAGGCGGGGCTACTCCGAGCTGGACATCGCGCTGGTCATGCACGGTAACTGGATTCGGCTGTTGCAGGAGACGCTGCCGGAGTAGACGGGAGCGGCTGTGAGGCAACCTAACCCCCAACCCATTCCCTAAGAAGGAAGGGGAGCCAGAGACCCTCCGGGCTTCCTTCACTGGAAAGAAAGGGGCAAGAGGGGTAAGGTCTACCGAGTAGGAGGGTCGGCTTGAGGGGAGAGGGGAAGCCCTAATCCCTGCCACCAGCATAGTAGGAGACACCATGACCACCATTTCCCTGCCCGCGCACTACTACCAGCAGTTCGACGCCGACCCCACCTCGGATGTGCCCGGCGAGGCCTACCGCGGTTGGGGCGTCGCCGAAGTGGCCCTCTCGTTGGAGCATACCGCCCTGGTGGTGATGCACGCCTGGGACACGGGCACACCGCAGCAGTACCCGGGCTGGCACCGGGCGGTGGAGTACCACCAGCGCGCCGACCGCATCGGCAAAGAGGTGTTCCCTCCCCTGCTGGCCGCAGTGAGGCGTTCGAGGATGCGCCTCTTCCACATTGTGGGCGGGGGCGATTACTACCGCGACTTGCCCGGCTACCGCCGCGCGGCCGCCCTTGCCGGGCCGGAGCCGGAGCCGCTGCCGCAGGTGGAGGCGGATCCGGCGCTGGCGGACCTGCGCGAGTTCCGCCGGCAGCACGTCTTCGTCGGGCCGCACAACGAGGCGGACGTCAAGGCCGGCTTCGCGAAAGTGGACTTCATGGCCTCCGCACGGCCAATCGGCGACGAGGGCGTGGCCGAGAATGGGCGACAGCTGTTCGCCCTCTGTCGGGAGGCGGGCGTCAACCACCTCGTCTACACCGGCTTCGCCATCAACTGGTGCCTACTGCTCTCCCCGGGCGGCATGTGGGAGATGCAGAAGTACGGCATCATGTGCTCCACCATCGGCGAAGCGACCACGGCGGTGGAGAACAAGGAGTCGGCCCGGCAGGAGCTGTGCAAGCAGATGGCCCTCTGGCGGGTGGCGCTGGCGTTCGGGTTTGTGTTCGGGCTGGACGACGTGTTGAGCGCCCTGGGGAGAGCGGTTCGTGCCTGAGACCGGCTGGTTCAACGAGGCCAAGTTCGGCCTGTTCATCCACTGGGGCATCTACTCCCTGCTGGAGCGGGGCGAGCAGGTGCTCTTCCGCGAGCACCTGACGCCGAGCGCGTACGCCCGGCTGGCCGATCGCTTCCAGCCGGATCGCTTCGACGCCGACGGCTGGGCAGCAGCCGCCGTCGCCGGCGGAATGAAGTACGCCGTCCTCACCAGCAAGCACCACGACGGCTACTGCCTCTTCGACAGCGCCGTCTCCGACTACACCGCTACCAAGACGGCCCCCGGCCGGGATCTGGTGGCGGAGTACGTGGAGGCCTTCCGCCGCGCCGGCCTGCGCGTGGGGTTGTACTTCTCCTTGGCGGACTGGAGCAAGCCCGCCTACTTCAGCGGCCCGGAGCGCGACCCGAACGGCTTCGCCGCCTTCATCGACTACACTCACGCCCAGGTGTGCGAGCTCTGCACTAACTACGGGCCGCTGGACGTACTATGGTTCGACGGCGCCTGGCCCCATGACGCTCAGGCCTGGCGCTCCGATGAACTGCTGGCCACCATTCGCTCGCTGCAGCCGGGCGTGTTGGTGAACAACCGTGCCGTGCTGGCGGGGGACTTCGATACGCCGGAGCAGCGCATCGCCGCCTCGGCGGCCGGTCGGCCGTGGGAGGCCTGCCTCACCGCAACGGAGCGCTGGTGGGGCTGGCACCGCGGCGACACGCTCTGGAAGTCGCCGCGCGAGGTGGTGCACCTCCTGTGCCGCACTGCCGGCGAGGGCGGCAACCTGCTCTACAACGTCGGCCCCAAGCCGGACGGCGCCTTCCCGCCCGAGTTCGTCGCCAGTATAGGCGCGGTGGGCGAGTGGCTAGGGCGCAACGGCGAGGCCGTCTACGGCACGCGCCGCGGCGTCAGCGAGTTGAGCACGCTCGGCTGCATGACTGTCAAGGGGAACACGGCCTACTTACTGGTGCTCTTCTGGCCCGGCAGCGAGCTACACCTGTCGGGCATCGCGAACCGGGTGAGATCGGCGCGCTTCCTTGCCGACGGGACAGCGATAGACGTGCTCCAGGTGGGCGAGCACATCCACTTACGCGGTCTCCCGGAGGCGCCGCCCGATCCCTTGGCCACGGTCATCGCCCTGGACCTGGAGGGCGAGCCGATGGCGCTGGAGTGGGCGCGGGACCGGCTGTGGGAGGGCGACGCCGGGCGGATGCGAGGCTGGGCGGAGTTGTAGCGCGGGCTTGCGGCGACCGCCGCGCGTAGGAGTGGACAATGGTGAAGCGCTGGAGAGATAGGTACTGGGCTGTTCCGTTGTTGGCGGCGCTGCTGATGGCGGCGCCCCTATCGTCGGCTGGTCAGGGGTCGGCACATGGCGATACCCAAGCGCAGGCCGACCCGCCGGTGGCCTACCTGCCGCTGGTGCTTTTCAGAGCGGGCCAACCGGCGCCGGTGGAAGGAGACCGCATTGCTTTCGAGTCAACTCGCGATAGCGCCAACGCCATCTACGTTATGAACGCCGACGGCAGCGGCCTGGTTCGCCTGACGGGCGGCCAGGCCGACGACTTAGCCCCTGCCTGGTCCCCCGACGGCACGCGCATCGCCTTCGAGAGCCACCGCGACGGCAACGACGAGATCTACGTGATGAACGCCGACGGCAGCGGCCAGACGCGGCTGACATTCGACAGCGCATCCGACCTGAGCCCGAGTTGGTCTCCCGACGGGACGCGGATAGCCTTCAGCAGCAACCGACTGGGGAACTCGGAGATCTACACCATGAACCCCGACGGATCGGACGTGTTCCGGGTGACCAGAGAGTGGGCCTGGGACGCGCAGCCCGCCTGGTCTCCCTCGGGCAGCCGCATCGCCTTCGTCTCCAACCGCGACGGCAACCCGGAGATCTACCTCATGAACACCAACGGCTCCTCTTCTGAGAGGCTGACGAACAACCCCGCTATCGATCAGGAGCCCGCCTGGTCGCCCGACGGTACGCGGATCGTGTTCTCATCGGATCGTTCCGGGACCGACTTTCGCCTCTACGTCATGTCCGCCTACGGTTTGGGGGTGAAGGAGCTCACCGACGGACTAGGCGACGACACCATGCCTGCCTGGTCGCCGGATGGGACCCGAATCGCGTTCGTGTCCACTCGCCAAGGTGAGAACGCCGAGATCTATGTCATGAACGCCGACGGGAGCAACCTGACGCGGCTGACCGATAGTCCGGCCTGGGACACGGCGCCGGCGTGGCGGCCGAGAGGTAGATGAGAGGCCGGTTGGCACTGGCGGCGAGAGGCTAGGGTGATGTCGCCCCGGGCTGAAGCCGCGGGGCTACGTGCAGGCGAAGCCGGCCTGCGCCGGCTGGGTGAGCCCGCCGAAGGGCGGGCTTGGCTCGAGATGTAGCCCCGCCCATTCATGGCGGGGCGTCCTGATGAGCCGTGGGTGCGGCCGCGCAGCAGTAGCCCCCTTGAGCGAGCCTGCACACCACCGGAACGCCCGGGTGATGTCGCCCCGGGCTGAAGCCGCGGGGCTACGTGCAGGCGAAGCCGGCCTGCGCCGGCTGGGTGAGCCCGCCGAAGGGCGGGCTTGGCTCGAGATGTAGCCCCGCCCATTCATGGCGGGGCGTCCTGATGAGCCGTGGGTGCGGCCGCGCAGCAGTAGCCCCCTTGAGCGAGCCTGCACACCACCGGAACGCCCGGGTGATGTCGCCCCGGGCTGAAGCCGCGGGGCTACGTGCAGGCGAAGCCGGCCTGCGCCGGCTGGGTGAGCCCGCCGAAGGGCGGGCTTGGCTCGAGATCTAGCCCCGCCCATTCATGGCGGGGCGTCCTGAAGAGCCGTGGGTGCGGCCGCGCAGCGATGGCCCCCTTGAGCGAGCCTGCACACCACCGGAACGGCCGGGTGATGTCGCCCCGGGCTGAAGCCGCGGGGCTACGTGCAGGCGAAGCCGGCCTGCGCCGGCTGGGTGAGCCCGCCGAAGGGCGGGCTTGGCTCGAGATCTAGCCCCGCCCATTCATGGCGGGGCGTCCTGGCGACGCGTGGGCGCGGCCGCGCAGCGGTGGCCCCCTTGAGCGAGCCTGCACACCACCGGAACGGCCGCCTGGCGGACGCGGCGGCGCCGTTGGCGGAACTGGCGGAATGACGTCTGGTCTGGGCTAGAAGAACACCGGTTTGGTGAGGGGGAGACGATGACAGCGACGATGAGAGAGCCGGCGCGCGAGCTGCCGGTGATAGCGGATGTGGACGTAGCGGTGGCCGGCGGTGGACCGGGCGGGTTGGCGGCGGCGGTGGCGGCGGCGCGACAGGGCGCCCGCACTCTGCTCATTGAGCGCTACGGGTTCCTCGGCGGCCTAGCCACCGCCGGCATGGTGGCGCCCATTCTCGGCCACACCGCCCACAGTAGCGACAAGCCGATCGTGGAGGGTCTCCTCAAAGAGATGACCGATCGCATGCATGCCTTGGGCGGCGCGGTCTCCTGGGAGGAGAGCCTGAAGCGCTGGGGCATCAACTTCGACGTCGAGGCCTTCAAGTACGTCGCCGACCGAATGGTGAGCGACGCCGGCGTCGCTCTGCTCTTCCACACCCTGGTCACGGACGCCATCGTGACCGGCGGGCGCGTCGAGGGTCTGGTGGTGGAGAGCAAGTCGGGCCGCGGCGCCGTGCGGGCGAAGATGGTGGTGGACGCCACCGGCGACGCCGACGTAGTCGCCCGGGCCGGCATTCCCTTCACGCAAGGCCGCGCCTTCGACGGGGCGGTGCAGTCCAGCGGCTCCTTCTTCTACCTGATGGGCGTGCCCGACCTGAGCGAGGAAGAGCGGAAGCGCGTCACCGAGCTGGTGCGGCGCAAGTTGGAGGTGGGCGACCTGCGCTTCTACCATGCCGGCTTCCTGGGCAAGAACACCGCCCACCAGGACTTTTACTCCCCCAACATGGTGCGCGTCGCCGGCGACCCGACCAATGTGCGCGACCTGACGCGGTTCGAGCTCTCGGCCCGGCAGGAGGTCTGGGAGCTGCTGGAGGTGCTGAGGGGCGAGGCCGGGATGCCGGACGCCTACCTGCTAGCCACCGCTCCTCAGGTGGGCGCGCGGGAGAGCCGCCAGGTCAACGGCCTCTACACCCTCACCGGGGACGACGTCACCGGCGGCCGCAAGTTCGCCGACGCGGTGGCGCGGGGCTCGTGGTGGATCGACATTCACTGCCCGCTGGGCCACACCTATCCGGTGCACTTATGCGTGCGCACGTGCCCGCGGCAAGAGAAATGTCCCTTCTGGCGGGCGGAGCACGAACGCATGTACGCCGACCAGAAGGCCACCGAGGCCCCCCAGGGCGACTGGTACGACATCCCCTACGGCTGCCTGGCGCCCAAGGGAGGAACGAACCTCTTAGTGGCGGGACGCACCATCTCGGCGACGCACGAGGCGATGGCCGGCGCCCGGGTGATGGGCACCTGCATGGCCATCGGCGAGGCGGCGGGCGTGGCCGCGGCCATGGCGGCGCAGGGAGACGGCGTGGCGGCGAATGTGGACGTGGCGGCGCTGAGGAGAACGCTCGCCGAGCAGGGGGCGTTGGTGTAGGGAACCTAACCCCCCAACCCCCCTTCCCTGAAAAGGAAGGGGGGCGGGAGGGTGATGAGCGCTCGACTCTAGGCGTCGCCAGCGTGCTCATTTGGCGCGAACGTGCGGAGCGAGTGACCGTGCTCCGCACCGTCTGGCTCCCCCCTTCCTTCCTAGGGAAGGGGGGTTGGGGGGTTAGGTTAGCTACCCGTACACTCCGCACACCTTGTTCACCGCCGCGGCGACGGCGTCGCAGTCGCGCTCCGTCCACCACTGGTTCACGCGCAGGAACACAGCGCGGTCGAACAAGTCGGCGGAGTGGGCGCACATGTCCACCGAGTACTCGGGCAGCGGTCCCTCGTAGTAGGGGCAGGTGAAGGGGCAGCCCTCTTCGGTGGCCGTCTTCTGCTCCAGGATCTGCTCCCAGAAGCTGTAGATGTGCCAGTCGCGCGAGCCCTGCACGCCGCGGGCCCCGGCGGGCAAGCCCTCGGCGGCGAGGGCGCGGCCGATGAGGCCGGCGGCTTCCTTGCTCTCTGCCGTCAGAATGATGCAGTAGCCCAGGTCCCCCTCGATGTCGTTGCTGGGGCGCAGGCGCGTCTTGGCGAAGGTCCCCAGCCCGGCGACGATGCGGCGCATGGCGGCGTTGTAGCGCACCCGCTGCTCCTCGATGCGGCCCATCTGCACCAGGTTGACCGCCCCCTCCAGCTCGGACATGCGGTAGTTCTGGCCGCAGAAGAGCTCGCCCGGGCGGCGTTCCACAGCGTAGCGGTCGGGCCGCCAGCAGGCGGCGGTGTCGTGCTGGCTGGTGGCGCGAATGTAGAGCCACTCGTCGTCGGTGAGCACCATGCCCGCCTCGCCGGCGCCGATGACCTTGTAGCTGCTCAGGCTGAAGCAGCCCAGGTCGCCGATGGTGCCCAGGTAGCGGCCCTGGAACTTGCCGCCGCAGGCCTGGGCGTTGTCCTCGATCACCATCAGGTCATGGCGGCGGGCGATGTCCATGATGGCGCCCATGTCGGCGGCCATCCCGAGCATGTGCACCGGTACGATAGCCTTGGTCCGCGGGGTGATCTTCCGCTCCACGTCCGCCGGGTCGATGGTCATGGTGTCGTTGATCTCGGCGATGACCGGGATGCCCTTGGAGGCGACCACCGCGGCGGCCGTAGCGTAGAACGTGTACGCGGGGACGATCACTTCCGTGCCCGGGCCGACGCCGGCGGCAACGTAGGCGGACATGAGGGCAGAGGTGCCGGAGTTGACGCCCAGGGCGTACTTTGAGCCGAAGACCTCGCGGGCTTTCGCCTCGAACATGGCCACTTTGGAGGGCCGGGGGTTGTAGTAGCGGGTGAGCTGCGGGTTGAGGTGCGCGTCTTCGGCGGTCAGAATGGCGCGCATCTGGGCCTGCGCTGCGGGCGAGTAGCCGAAGGTGTCGGCGATGGCCAGGAACTCGTCCAGCCCGACTTTAGGGCCGCGGTAGTCGTGCTCCGCCTCGAAGGCGCCGACCGCCTTCTGCCCCCCGTTGATGGCCAAGTCTCCCTCAGTGGTCGCCCGCGACATGGCTATCGCCTCCCATGTGTGCTGGGGTCATGGTCGCACCGGAGTGGGGGTTAGGTCAACCGCCCGGGAGGGCCAGACCGGGCCGGTAGCCGAGCGCCTCGGTCAGCCGAGGCGGCAGCCGGCGTCGTGATAGGCGCGATCCGCCGCCCCTGAGGTCGCCAGGCAGGACCGGCTGCCCGGCACATGAGCAATCCGGGGCAACCAGGTGTGCTCCGGTCTTGACACGGTTAGACCGCCGATGATAATGATTGGGACGGCTACAATGGGGCTACCGGAGCCGGCATCCCCGCCGGCCCGGCCCATGGCCAGGGGAGGATGCGACCATGTCACTTCGGTCGGTGCTCGCCGCTGCTGTCGTTCTTGCTGCGCTGGTTCCGTTACCCGTCATGGCCGGGTCGCCCGACCGAGAGGTCTCCTTCCTACCTCAGGCGGCTTCCCCCTGGCGCAGCTACACCAATGGGAATTGGGTCAACGCCCTCGCCCTGGAAGGCGACGACGTCTGGGCCGCCACCGATGGCGGCGTAGTCAGCTGGAGTCGCTCGTCCGGAGTTTACGCCAAGTACACTACCGCCGAGGGCCTCATAGACAACGTGGTTCACTGCGTGGCCGTCGGGCCCGACGGCAACAAATGGTTCGGCACGGCCAACGGCGTCAGTCGCCTCGCCGGAGGTGGTTGGACGAACTACAACGTGGCCCGGGCCGGCACTTCCCGCTACTACCTCCGTGCCGTCCGCGCGCTGGCGGTGGACGCCGCCGGGGCCATGTGGCTCGGTTTCTCCACTGGCCTGGCCCGCTTTGACGGCACTGACTGGCAGCTGGTGACGGACGCGGCGGGTAACCGGCTGCCCCAGGTTACCGGCATCGCGCGCGAGGGGAATGGCCTATGGATCGCCACCATGAGTGAGGGCGTGGTGCACTATGACGGGGCCAACTGGACGCGCTACAACTCGTCCAACAGCGGCCTCGCCGGCGACGACCTGCGGGGCGTTGCCGTCGGTCCTGATGGCTCGAAGTGGTTTGTGGGCAGCAACATGGGGGTCAGCAGGCTGAGCGGGACCACGTGGAGCATCTACACCAAGCTCAACACGGGCAACGTGCTCGACCACTGGAGCGCCGTTTCGGTGGCGGCGGCCGGGACCGAGGTGTGGATCGGAACCGGGATCGGAGCGGTCCGCTTCGACGGTTCCGTCTGGCGCCAGTACACCGCTGCCGACGGGCTCGCCTCCGACGACGTCTCGGCCATTGCCTTGGGCGGTGATGGCAGCAAGTGGTTCGGCACGGCCGGCAAGGGCATCAGCCGGCTGGTGGGAGGGGCTTGGACGCAGCACCTGATCACCGGCGAAGCTCTTCCACACAACCAGGTGAACTCGGTGGCGGTGGATACGTCGGGCAACGTCTGGGTGGGCACCGACCGCGGGGCGATGCGCTACGACGGCGCTACTTGGACCAGCTTCCTCCCCGGCGAAGACGTCGGCGCGGTGTTTGTGGACGCTGCCGGCGCCGTCTGGCTGGGAGTCAGGGGCAACACCGTCGCCGTGCACAAGTTCGATGGCGCCAATTGGACCTCCTATGGGCCGGCGGACGGTCTCCTTGACGCCCCTCTTTACGTCATCACCCAGGACTCAGCCGGCCGCATGTGGTTCGGAAGCACGATGGGCATCAGTCGGCTCGATGGGAGCCAATGGACGATCATCGACGAGAGCGACGGTCTGGTGCACAGGTTCGTTCGCGACATCTACCAAGACTCCTCCGGTGACATCTGGGTGGCCACCGGCGGCGGAGGTGTTAGCCGCCTGCACGGCAGCACCTGGACCTCATTCACGTCGGACAACAGCGGTCTCAGCTACGACTGGGTCTACACAATCGTGGAAGACCAGGACAGACGCATGTGGTTCGGCACCGGCGGCGGCATCGACTCTCTTCAGGGGTCTACGTGGACTCACTACAGGGCCGGCGTGGGCGCCTTTGGCGCCAGCGCCGGCTGGGACTCCCTGGTCGGCGATGACGGCCGGGTCTGGTTCGCCGTCAGCGGTGGGCTGGCGCGCTTCGACGGCAGCGAGTGGCGCACCTACACCACCGCAAGCGGGATCGCAAGCCACCAGGCCAATGCTCTCGCCTTAGGGGATGACGGCCGTCTCTGGCTGGGCACCGACGGCGGCTTGAGCGTGATCGATGCGCTGCCGGCGGACTCCTTCACCTACGTGCCGCTGCTCACCAAGTAGGTTGCAGCGAGGGCGGGCGCCACGCGAAGGCGTCCGTGACGGGGGCGATCGGGCTACAGGCTTCTGGGGCAGGTATGGAGGCGCAGGGTGGGAAAGGACTCGTCAACCGCTGTCAAGACCGCCATTATCGCCGGGGTGTTTGGGCTTCTGGGAGTGATCGCTGCCGCCGTCATCGGCCTCTTCGCGCCGGCAGCAGAACGACTGGCGGAGAAGATCGTGGTGGCGAGCACCGCCACGGCTCCCGCCCTCGCGCATCCTACGCGAACGCCGGCTGTCTCGGAGACCGTCGCGGTCACCGGCACGCCTCCCGCGGCGTCAACCACGGCGACCGCGGACACGCCGGCGGCGATGACGGCAGGCAATCCGTCGGCAACCCCAAGCAGTGCTCCGGCTCCTGAGGCGACAGCCGTTCCTGCCGCCACCAGTACCGCGCTCCCGCCGGCGGACACCCCAACGCCGTCGCCTACCGCGGCTTCCGCGGCGCCGGGGCTTCGGGTCACCCGTGTAGGCGTCATCAACCAGGGCGGCGAGGTGCGGGGAGTCGCTCTCTCGCCGGACGGCTCGCTGCTGGCATCGGTGGCCGGCGACAGCAGCATCATCATCTGGGATGTGGCCACCGGCGCCGAACTTCGCGCCGTGGACTCGGGCGAGTCCTTGCTCGAGGAACTGGCCTTCTCCCCCGACGGCAGCCTGCTGGCGGCTGGGGCCCACCACGTGGCCGTCTGGGATCCGACGACGGGCACAAAGGGGCGCGACTTCGGCAGCGATCTCACCCTCGCCGCCTTCACCCCGGACGGCACGCGACTGCTGGCCACGACCTCGGCGGACGAGCGCCTCTCCGGGGCACGCGACGACCTTTCCATCTGGGACGTGGCCACCGGCGACGAACTGGGCCGGCTGACCGGCCACACTGAGTCAATCACGGGGGCAGCGTTCACCGCCGACGGCAGTCTCCTGGCCACCTCCAGCTTCGACGCCACCGTGCGGCTCTGGACTTTGGATTCCAGCGAGGCGCTGCGGGTTCTGCGCGGGCCCGACCGGTGGGTGTTCAGCGTGGCGATCTCGGCAGACGGTCGCCTGGCGGCGGGAGGGACGGTAGCGGGCGAGGTCTATGTGTGGGACACTGCCACCGGCAAGGCGCGGACCACGCTCACCGGCCACAACAACAGCGTCAACGAACTGGCCTTTGTGGGCGATGGGCGCTACCTGCTCTCCGCCGGGTGGGACAGCAAGCTGCGCCTGTGGGATGTGGAGCAGGGAAAACTGGTGCGGGCCATGAACGCCCACGACGAGGAGATCACCGGCATGAGCCTGTCGGCGGATGGGTCGCTGCTGGCCACCGCCTCGAGCGACGGCGCCGTGGTCCTCTGGCAGGTCGAGTGACCGCGCGCGAGTGACGGACCGTGGCACTCGGGGTAGGATGGGTCGATCCCATACCGGCCCCAGGAGCGCGGCATGACGTCCAAAGAACGGGTGCTGGCGGCACTCCGGTTCGAGCATACCGACAAGGTACCCATCCACCACGTGGGGTTCTCCAGCGACGTGGCCAGCGCCCTTCTCGGGAGGGAGGCCTACGTGGGCGGGGGCATCCAGCAGTGGCGGGAGGCGACCGCCCACTGGAACGGCCCCGACGCTCACGCCGAGTACGTGGAGCGCTCCTACCGGGATGCGGTGGACGTGGCGCTGGCGGCGAGAAACGACATCATCCGCCCGTCCTATTGGCGGTACGATCGCAAGCCCACCCGGAAGATCGACGACAACACCTTCCTCTACGAGTATGGCCCCGAGGAGGACTGGCGCGTCCTGAAGTACGATCCGGGCAGCGAGCAGTGCGACATCGTCTCCTACAAGCCGCGCCCGGAGGCCACCTTCGCCACCATCGAGCACGAAGTGCAGGCGGCGGAGCAGGCGGTGGCGGACTACGTGCCCTCAGAGGGTGGCCACGCCTTCGAGCGGCGGGCGATGCGGGAACTGGGCGACCGCTACGAGGTGCGCGTCGGGGGCGTGGGCATGGGTGTTCCCTTGCGCGGCATCGAGATCTGGCTGGAGGCGCTGCTGGTGCGGCCGGAGTTGATCGAGCGGCTGCTGGACGCTCAGGTCGAATCGGCCCGGCACAACGTCGAACTCCTCGCTCCGCTCGGCTTCACTCACTTCTGGGGCGGCACCGACTTCTGCTCCAACGAAGGCCCCATGTTCAGCCCCCGCCTGTTGCGGGATGTGTTCATGCCCCGGTTCCGCGCCGTGACGGAGGTCTGCCGCCGTCACGGCGGCCTGCACTTCTTCGCCAGCGACGGCAACCTGTGGCCGGTGGCGGACACGATGTTCGGCGATGAAGCCGTCGACGGCTACTTCGAGGTGGATCGGCGCGCCGGGATGGATCTAGCGCGGCTGCGAGAGCGCTACCCGCGGCTCATACTCATCGGCAACATCAGCTCGCACACCGTGCACTTGGGCGCCAAGGACGAGATCGTGGCCGAGACGCTGGCTGCCCTGGAAGTGGCCAAGGAGAGCAGCGGCGTCATCGTGGGCGTCTCCAACTACTTCGTGCCCCACACACCGGTTGAGAACGTCATGACCGTACTGGAGACAATCGAGCGCAACCGCTAGCGGCGGGAGGGGAGGCGGCGATGCCCGGCATCCGCGAGTACGTCCTCAACCATGACCTGTTCTGCCATCACGACCACCATCGCTCCTATGAGGAGTTCGACGCCGAGCGCGAGCAGTACGACTTCCGCCATGTGCTCGGCTATGCGGCCGCCGACCTGGTCACTGCCGCCGGCACTCACACCACTCGCGGCCCGGTGACGCGGGAGGAAGTGGAGCGCTGGTGGCCGAAGATGCGCCTCACCGGCTATGGGCGGGCGGTGACGCTGACGGCGCGGGAGCTGTTCGGGCTAGAGTACGCCGCGGAGAACTTCGACGCCATCACCGAGCGCCTGCAGGGGTCCATCCAGGGCAAGACAGCGGCCGAGGTGTACGACTACTTCGTGCACGACCGCGCCCACAACCGCTGGACCATCCAGGACGGCAAGTTTCGCTGCAGCACTAAGGATGCCCTGGCCCCGGTGACGCACCCGGACTCGTACCGCTACGCCTTCCGCTTCGACGACCTCACCTACCTGGCCGACGGCGGGCCGGTGAATGTGCTGGAGGCGTTTCTCGGCCACCCCATCTACACCTTCGACGGCCTAGTGGCGGGCATCAACGAGGCCATCGACCGTTTCCGCGACACAGGCAAGTTGGCGGCAATCAAGATCGGCATGGCCTACAACCGCGACCTGACCGTGCTCGATCCCACCCGGGCCGAGGCGGAGGCCGCCTTCAACCGCATCCGTAGCCGCAAGGCCTTCTGGGACGGAGTGCAGCAGAACAGCGCCGCCGTGAACGCGTCCGAGGCGCGACCGCTGGGCGACTACCTCTTCCACGTTCTGATGCAGCGCGCCGCCGACGAGGACCTGCCGGTGCAGATCCACACCGGCTACCTGACGGGCAACTGGGGTTCCTTGGCGGGCACCAAGGCGCTGCATCTGGTGCCGGTGCTGGAGAAGTACCGCTCCGTCCGCTTCGACCTCTTTCACGCTTCCTGGCCCTGGGCGTCGGAGTTGGGCGCCATTGCCAAGAACTACCCCAACGTTTGGATCGACCTTTGCTGGGCGTGGACCATGAACCCGGCCGAGTCGGAGAGGGCACTTTCCGAGTGGCTGGACGCGGTGCCCTTCAACAAGATCTTCGGCTACGGCGCCGATACTGGTTTGCCGTGGTGCAACGTGGGCTACTCCCTGCAGGCCAAGATCGGCATCGCGCGGGTGCTGGAGCAGAAGATCGAGGCCGGCCATATGGACGAGGCGACCGCCCGCGAGGTGGCGTCGGCCATCATGCTGGAGAACGGCGAGGAGTTCTACGGGCTGCACGCCTAGGGTTGGTGCGCCGGGTCTGAGTTCATCGGAGGAGAGGAAATGAGGCTCCTTTGCGCGAGTTCTGCTCTTTGCTGCCGCGCTGGTGGCGCTGCCGACACTGGCCTAGGGCAACTCCGACCGCACGGCGACGGTCACCGAGGAGGCGGAGGTGCGCGTGGCTCAGGACGAGGTAGTGCTCACCCTGGGCGTGGAGACGTGGTACGAGGACCTGAAGGCGGCGAAGCGAGCCAATGACGTTCGCGATGGAGTAGGGGCCGTCACCGTGCCCATCCGCTCCAGCTAATGCGGCCTGGTGGGCCTTTTCGCGCTCTGTAGGGACTGACCTAACCTCCCGCTCGTGGTGTCAAAGAGAGAAACCACGAGCGGGAGGTTAGGTTCTGGGCCGCACGCGCACCAATTGGGTATGATTGCCCATTATGTTGCCACCTCATGTGCGCCCCTGCTGATGTGGGTCCAGCTCGGTCCGGCTAACGACCGGTTGCGGTTACCGCGCCGCCCAGAGGAAGCCGCGGCGCTGGATCTCCTTGGCCTCGGGTACGTCGAAGTCGGCGGCGACGTGGCCGAGGGAGGAGTAGAACACGCGGCCCTTGCCCCACATGCGCTTCCACACCACCGGCATCACCGTCCCCACGATCCAAGGAGCGGCCGGGCCGTTGAAAGTGGTGGTGGCGAGGACCTTGTTGCCCGGATCCACGTGCATGTAGTACTGCTCCGAGTGCATGCGGAAGTCCGACAGCCCGCGGGTCACGGGATCCTCATGGTCGATTATGTTGACCACGTAGTCGGTGATTCCGTCCGGGTGCGATACCCACTGGCCGCCCACCATGAACTGGTACTCGGTGTTCTGCCGGAAGGCGTCGCCCATGCCGCCGTGCCAGCCAGCCACGCCGACACCGGACTTGACAGCCTCCAGCAGGCCCGTCTCCTGCTCGCGCGTGATCGTGCCCGAGGTCCAAACAGGCACGATCAGGCTCAGCGACCGCATCTTGTCCTGATCGAGGTACACGTCGAGGTTGTCGAAGACCTCCACTGCGAAGCCGTCGCTTTCCAGCACCGGCGCCAACACGTCCACGCATTGCTTCGGCTCGTGCCCCAGCCAACCGCCCCAGACCATCAACGCCTTCTTCTTCACCGCTCACTCCTCGTCGAGACAGTCATACCGCAGGCAAGTTGCGCCCAACCACCGCTCGCTCCACATCCTCGGCGCCGACGCCCAGCAGACTCACCCCGGAATCCGCCAAGAATCGCTCCGTCGCCGATCTCACATCCGCCGCCGCCACTCCCTGCAACGCCTCCTCCAGCCGGGCCAGGCCATCGGGCGGATCGACGAAGAAGTCGCCCGACAGCGACACCCAGTCGACCACGCCCTCGAAGAACGTACCGTGGGCGCGGATGAGCCCGCCGGGCGCCTTCCAGCGGTTCTCGAACATAGTCACTCCCTCGCGGATGCGCACCTGGCGGTGCTCGCGGCGACGCTCCACCGCGCCCAACCACTCTTTGCTGACGAGGCGCGCCGCCACCGACGGGAGTGCCGCCGCGACCTCGGCGGGCAATGCCTCGGCGACGCGGACGTCGTACTCGGGGGCGAGACTGGCCGCGAGCGCCGACGCCATTTCGTCCGCCAGCTGCTCCTGGGTGACGCCCGGGACAAGCTCCACCAGGCTCACCAGGTTCTCCCGCATGCTGCGGTAGGCCTTGTCGCGGAACTTCTCGTCGGGGACGCGCAGCACCGACGCCATCGCCTCATAGTCGAAGTCCAGAAGCACATTACCGACCACCACCGCCGCCCCGCCCACCATGCCGGCGCCGTTGCCCGAGATCTTCCGCCCCGCCACAACAACGTCGTTGGCGCCCCGGATCGCTGCGGAGACGCCCAATCGGTCCAGTGTCGTCACTACGCCGCCCAATCCGAGCGAGAACAAGGATCGATAGTCCGGATTGGCGGAGCGATCGGGCAGCACCAGCTGATAGAACACCTGGCCCGCGTCCAGGTAGACGGCCCCACCGCCCACCTCGCGCCGGATGATCGGCAGGCCTCGTTCCCGGCAGCGCTCCGTGTCAACTTCCAGGGCCAGGTCCTGGAAGCGGCCGATGCACACGTACTGCTCGCGCGGCCACAGGATGTTGAGCGCCGGCCGCCCAAGGTGAGCTTGGGCGTGGTAGATCGCTTGGCTGTCGGCCCAACTGACAGGGCCCAACCGGTAGCAGGGCAGTGCGAGGCTCATAGGCCGTACTTCTTCCGTTCGGCCTCGATCAGGGCGCGGAACTCCTCGCTCTCGGGATCCTGCAGCCTGGCCCAGTCCTCCTCAAGGCTGTTGGGCCGGATGCGGATCATCCACCCGCGGCCGTAGGCGTCCTGGTTGACCAGCGCCGGTTCCCACTCCAGCTCCGGGTTGAAGGCCACAATCGTGCCGCTCACCGTCGCCGTGATCCGGCCCACCCACTTGCCCGACTCGACGGCCAAAACCGGCGCGCCCCGCTTTACTTCTCGGCCGACCGCCGCCGGCTCCACATACATGATCTCGCCCGCCAGAGCCTGCCCAAACGAGGACATGCCCTGCACCACCTCGTCGCCCTCTTGCCGGGCCCAGTTGTGGGTGGCGTCGTAGCGCCGGTCGTCGGGGAATTCGTATTTGCCGATCTTCATCTGCCTCTCCGTACCGTGTTTCATCACCGGCTCTCCGGCCCCGGCAACAGCATCTCCACCAAGTCATAGGTGGGAACGCGCCGGCGCGCCCGCCGGGCGGCCGCGCTCAGGGCGCGGTTGCACTGCGGACAGGCGGTCACGATGGCCTCCGCGCCTGTCTCGACGGCCTGGGCGAAGCGTTGGTCCGCCATCGCTCGCGACAGCTCGGGCCGCGCCATTTCCACGTCCCCTCCACCGCCGCAGCAGAGGGCACTCTCCCGGTTGGCGGCCATCTCCACCAGCTCCAGCCCCGGCACCAGGCGGAGAAGCTCCCGAGGCAGTTCGTAGATCCCTTGCCGCCGGCCAAGGTCGCACGGGTCATGATAGGTGACCTTCATCGGTCGGGGCGAGGGGCGGAGATCGTCGGCCCGCTCGGCCAGCAGTTCCACCGGGTGCACCACCCGCGGCCCCAAGGGCTCGCCCAGCCACTCCGGGTACCAGCGCTTCAGCGTGTGGCAGCACGAGGGACAGGACGTCACCAGCAGGGGGGCGCCCTTCTCGCGGATGGCGCGGGCATTGCGGCCCGCCAACGCCGCGGCCTCTTCCCGTCGTCCGCCCACGTACAGCGGGAAGCCGCAGCACACCTCCTCCGGGCCCAGCGTCGTCACCCGCAGCCCTAGCCCCTGCATGACGGCCAGCAGCGCCTGCGGCAGAGCGAACGCCTGAGGGTAGAGCGAGGACAAGCAGCCGACGAAGAGGAGCACGTCCGCATCCCGATCGACCAGGCCCGCTCCGCCGTCCAGATTGGCCAGCCAGGACAGGCGGTCCTCTGCCGTTCGCCCGGCGATGTTGCCGGTGGCCGCAGTTGTGTCCGTCGTCTGGCTCACCGAGGCCGGCGCATATCCCGCCTGAGCCAGCTGCTGCCGCTGGCTGAGCCAAAGGTGGTGGGTGTCGATATGCACCGGGCAAACCTGGGCACAGTGGCCGCAGAGGGTGCAGTCGTAGGAGGCGGCCGCCATCCGGGCGGGATCGACGGCTGTTTGCCGTCCGAGCAGGTGGCTGAGTGGTCCCAGCAAGCCGCCTCCCTCGCGATGCCACTCCCGTCGGAGCAGGTCGATCTTAGCGAAGGCGGTAGCGTGGTCCTCGCCCGCCAATAGCACCGGGCACACCGGTATGCACTCCCCGCAACGGGTGCAGGCGTCCAGGCTCACCAGGTCGCGCAGGCTCAGACGGGAGAAGTCCAGCACGCTCATCGGCTGGGCCCTACCTCACCGGCGCCTTCGGCGGCCACCAGGGGACCCAGGAAGACGTGCATCATCTTGCTGAAGGGCCAGTAGAGGAACAGGGCGATGCAGGCGAGGACGTGCACCTGAAACGACCAGAAGTGCCAGTCGGCCCAGCCTAGCTCCAGTGGGGCAATGGCCTGCGCCAGCGGCCAAGCCACGTACGAGAAACGCGCCACCTCCGGCGGCACCTGCTCCATCAGCAGGCGAAGGCTTTCCAGCGGGTAGCCCTGGGCGGTGATGAAGAGGATAAGAGCAACCACGGCCACGTCGGCGCCCTCGTTGGGAAGATGCGGTTCGCGCCGAGCGAGCCGCCTCAGCCCCATCAGCAGCCCGCCCAGCAGGATGAGCAGGCCCAACGTCTCGTGCAGGGCGGCCAAGAAGGGCTGGTCCTTGTCCCGCCAGGCGGCGATGAAGGGCGGGTCAAAAGCGAGGGGCCGGAAGACGTGGTCCGATACAGCTGCCAGGAAGCTGAGCCCTACCAGGCCGGCGAAGCCGATCAGCAGGGCAAGGTGGGCCGCCCACCGCCCCCTGTCGGTGCGCCACAGTCGCCGGTGCAGCAGGCCGTCGAGCAGAAGGCGGCGGAGCCATGCACGCCGGCCCTCGGCCGGGGACTGCATCACCGCCGCGAGCACTCCCCGTATCCCGGCTCGCTGCCCGGGCCGAGCCACGTAGCCCCGGCCCAACAGCCACAGGTAGCGGTACACGAGCAGCGCCATCAGCACGCCAACGACGGCCATCACGTGCCAGAATATGGTCAATCGATGGGCGACCAGCGTCTCCATTCAGACGAACCGCGCCCCCCACAACATCGGCGCGGAACCGCCTAGGGCGGCCACCACCGCCTCCCGCACCGCCACGGCCTGCTCGCGGCGCTGGAAGTCGAACACCAGCCGCGAACGCATGAGAGCGCCGTCCAGCATCGCGGCCGCCGCCCCGGCGGGCACCTCCAGCCGGCGCAGGGCCCAGGCCAGGGGCTCGGCATACAGCCGCAAGGCATCTACCCCGCGGAAGCCCGACACCGGTTGCTCCTGGTAGGTCCGCCGCGCCGCCACCCCCAGCACCCCGCCCGCGGCCAGGATCTCCACCGCCGGGGCCGTCTCCACTCCCCAGCGCCCGATGCCGCCGCCGTCCGCGCCTGGGCTCAGCACCTCCGCCGCGATCCGGGCCGCCGCCCGCGAATACACCTTGTAGCCGCTCTGGATATCGGGGACGTCCCCATGGGCGGCGAAGTAGACGCTGTTGAGGCACTCGCCGCGCCGGGCGGCGTGGAACTGGAGCGCCTGCCAAAGCACCCGGTCGGTGATGACCTCGTACTCGGCGCGCTCAAAGCCCAGGGGCCGGCCGCGATCGGGGCGGCCGCCCGAGACTAGGACCAAGTCGTTGCCCGTCTCGTCGC
Organism: Anaerolineae bacterium; assembly: GCA_040768685.1. Taxonomy (GTDB): domain Bacteria; phylum Chloroflexota; class Anaerolineae; order DRVO01; family DRVO01; genus Ch71. Next base: position 310,333 of record JAXGMM010000001.1, on the reverse strand, counting down.
CGATCTGCTGCGCCAGCTCCACCAGAGCGGGTAGGTCCTCCAGCCGGTGATCGCCGTCGCTGTCCCGCGTGGCGATGAAAGCGGGGCTGTCGTCCGCCAGCGCCTCGATTCCCGCCGCCACGGCTCCGCCCTTCCCCACGTTTACCGGCAAGGCCAGGTAGCGCAGTCCCCGGTTCAGCGCCGCTCGGCGGCCCACCTCCTCCCAGCGCGGCTGCCCGTCCAGCACCAAGATGACGGACTCGGGCCGGCAGAAGGCTTCGACGCCATCCAAGGTCAGCGCCAGCAGGCTCTCGACAAGAGACTCGTCGGCGTCGACGGGGTACCAGGTGGGGACAACCATGCCCACGTTGGGGCAGCGTATGGGCAACCGCGCGCTCCTTGGTCAGGACTAACCGGTTGGCCATCCTAGGGTTGGGGAAGCCACGCTGTCAAGATGAAGCCGGATCCGGAGCCGCTCGAGTCACACCGTGGGTCGCAGAATGTCGCACCGAGCGCCGGCGAGGAATCTACCCCTCCCGCCCGAGGCGCCCGCGCCCACCCTCACTTCGACACCACCTTGACAGCGGTCCTCGGCAGGTGCATAAGCGTGGCAGCACTCGGGACTATCCGAGGCGCCCCCGGAGGAAAGATGTCCGACAAGATCAGAATCGGTTTCATCGGCGCCGGCAACATCTCGCGTGGCCACGCCGCCCGCATCGCCGATAGCGGCCTGGGCGAGGTCGTCGCCTTGTCCGACCCCAGCGAGGCGAGCCTCAACCGTACCCGCGAGAACCGGCCCGAGTTGGCAGGCGTGCCGGTGTTCTCCGACTACCGGGAGATGCTGGACAAGGTCGCCCTGGATGCGGTGGAGATTCACACCCCGCACTGCTTCCACCCCGGCCAGATCCTGGAGTCGCTCGACCGAGGCCTGCACGTGCTCTGCGAGAAGCCCCTCACCTCGTCGGTGCCCGACGCTCACCAGGTGATTGCCAAGCGCGACGCGACCGGCAGGGTCCTGATGATCTCCTACCAGCGGCACTTCGTTCCCGCCTACCGCTACATGCGCGACCTGGCCGTGGGCGGCAAGTTGGGCGACTTGACCACCGTGGCCCTCATCCTTACGCAGGGCTGGCTCCGCTCCAGCGCCGGCACTTGGCGACAGAACAAGGAGATGTCCTGCGGCGGCCAGCTCAACGACTCCGGCAGCCATGTGGTGGACATGATGCTCTGGTGCAGCGGCCTCCGCGCCAAGGAAGTCTTCGCCCAGATGAACAGCTTCCACCTGGACGTGGACGTGGACAGCGCCACGACGGTACGCTTCGAGGGCGGCGCTATCGGCAACGTCACCGTGCTGGGCAGCACCCCGGGCTACTGGGAGATGTTCGGCATCTACGGCACCGAGGGCAGCGTGGCCTACGACAACGTCGGCGGCCTGGTGCAGCAGTTCGTGGGTGGACAGCCGGAGCGCCCGGAGCTCCCCGCCGCCACCAGCAACCCCGACCTCAACTTCCTGCGCGCCATCCGCGGCGAGGAAGAGGTGGAAGTGCCGGCGGAGTGCGGCCTGCGCGTCATCGAGCTCACCGAAGCCGCCTGGAAGTCCGCCGAACTGAACCGGCCCGTGGCGGTAGCGTCACTCTAGCGACAGCAGAACCCCTGCCTCCCTTCCTTCTCAGCGAAGGGGGGCAGGGGGTTAGGTCTTCCGTCACTACCCCAGCGCCGCCCGCATCCTCTCCAGCCCCTCGGTGAGCGTCACGCGCGGGCAGGCGAAGTTCAGCCGCACGAAGCCCTGTCCCGGCTCCCCGAAACCGGCCCCATCCCCCAAGGCCACCCGCGCCCTCTCCAGGAAAAAGCGCGCCGGGTTGCCTTCGATGCCGGCATTACGGCAGTCCAGCCAGGCCAGGAACGTCCCCTCCATCGGCGACATGCGTAGGCTGGGCAGGTGCTGCGCCACGTAGCCGGCCACGTATTCCCGGTTGGCGTTCAGGTAAGCCATGACCTGCTCGAACCACTCGGCGCAATCTCGGTAGGCGGCAAGAGCGGCCACGTAGCCGAGGATGCCGGGCACGCCCACCAACCCCGCCCGCGCCCGGGTGTAGCGCTCCCGCAATCCGGCATCCGGGATGACGGCGAAGGCACAGTGGATGCCCGGGACGTTGTAGCTCTTGCTGGGGGCCATTAGGGTGATGGTTCGCTTGGCGATGTCGGGGTGCACCGAGGCCAGCGGCACGTGATGGTAACCGGGATATATGACGTCGCAGTGGATCTCGTCGGAACAGACCTTGAGGTCATGCCGCAAACAGATCTCCGCCACCTGCTCCAGTTCCGCCCGGGTGAACACGCGGCCCACCGGATTGTGCGGGTTGCAGAGGAGGAAGAGCCTGGACTGGGCCGCCATCTGTTCGAAGGCGAGCCAGTCGACCTCGTAGTGACCTGACTGGTCCGACACAAGAGGGGCCTCCAGCCGCCGCAGCCCATGGTTTGCCGGCGACCCCAGCAGAGGCGGGTACACCGGCGGCTGTACCAGGACCCCCGTCCCGCCGGCCACGATGCGACAAGCGAGGTTGAAGCCAGGGATCACCCCGGGCAGAAAGAGGAGCGCGTCCGGCGAGACCGACCAACCATAGAGCCGGTAAAGACGGTCGACGAGGACCTCGCGGAGTTCGGGCGGCTCACAGCTATACCCGAACACGCCGTGGTCAAGCCTATCCTGGAGAGCCTTTCTCACCGGTTCCGGCGCGACGAAATCCATATCGGCCACGGGCAGTGGCAGCACGTCCTCCGGGCACGTGTCCCACTTGAGGCAGTTGGTGTGCCGGCGGTTGACGGGTGTGTCGAAATCGTAGGTCATTACGAAGCCACCATAGTAGGTTGATAGGCCGTCCGGCGTTGGGCGGCCCGAGAGAAGTCAGCGGGCCATGATGCCGGCGAGCTCCAGCAGGCTAGTATCCAGCGGTTTGGGCGTGGACACCACTTCCGACAAGGGAGTGGCGACCAGCTTGCCGCCTATGCTGCCCGCCAGGACGCCGTACTTGCCCTCGGCGAGGAACTGCACCGCCCCGTCCCCCAGGTACGTCGCCAGCAGCCGATCGGCCGCCGTCGGGTGGCCGCCGCGCTGCACGTGCCCCAGAATGGTGGTGCGCAACTGGAAGCCGATGTCCTCCTCGTGGGCAGCGAAGTGGGCTGCCAACTCCTGGGCATCGTGCTGCGCCCCTTCGGCTATCACTACGATGGCGTGCGGCTTGCCCCTCCGGTAGGCGTCCGCCAGGATCGCGGCCACCTCGTCGGGGTGGGTTTCGATCTCGGGGAGGCAGATGGCTTCGGCGCCGCCGGCGATGCCCGCCATGAGGGCCAGGTAGCCGCAGTGCCGCCCCATAACCTCCACCAGGAAGGCCCGCTCCAGGCTGGACGCCGTCACCTTGAGCCGGTCGATGGCTTCCAGGGCGATGTTGAGAGCCGTATCCACGCCGATGGTGACATCGCAGCCGGACAGGTCGTTGTCAATGGTGGAGCCTACCCCGACCACCGGATAGCCCATCTCCGAGAGGGCGTGCGCCCCCTGCTGCGACCCATTGCCGCCAATGACCACTAGGGCATCAATCTCGTGCTGATTGAGGGCGCGCAAGGCCCGGCGGCGACCCTCCTCGGTGTGGAACTCGGCGGACCGGGCCGTTCCCAGCATAGTGCCGCCCAGTTGCATGATGCCGCCGACGTCGCGCGCGCCCAGCGGCGCCAGGCTGCCGGTTATTAGCCCAGCGTACCCTTGGCGGACACCGTACATCTGCCATCCGTGCGCCAGGCCGGAGCGCACAACCGAACGAATGGCGGCATTCATCCCGGGCGCATCACCACCGCTGGTCAGTACGGCTACACGTCGAATCATGGCTAACCTCACGACGGAGACAAGAAGTGGCCCTTCCGGCCTCAGGCAGTATAGCGCCTTCGTCCGGGCCGCGACAGATGGCCCCAGCGCTCGGGCCTGCACCTTACAGCAGGCGCCCCGCCCCTTCACTGCGCTCGGGGCGACGCGATCGGGGCCGGCCCAGCGAGCACGGCGCGCCTACAGCACCCCCGCCTCTTCCAGCATGCCGGCGTAGTTGCCCGCCGGCGTACCTGGGAGCACCGCGTTCGCCGCCGCCACGATCCACCGCCCATGATGCTGCACCTGCTCGCGCAGGTCGCGCACGAAACCGCGCACCTCATCGACGCTGCCGCTGCGAAGTAGCCCGCAGGGCACGTTGCCCACGCAGGTCAGCGCCGGGTAGCGCGCCTGCAGCAATGGTATCTTCATCCCCGAGTCGTGGTCGATCTCGCCGAACCCGGGCGCGTTGGCCCCTTCGTCGGTAAAGAGCAGATCCGTGATGGACCATAGATCGCCGTCGCTGCGGAAGATATAGTGGAGGCCCAGCTCCCGGCACCGATCCACCACTCGCTTGTAGCGCGGGCACACGACGTCGCGGAAGAAGTTGGGCCCATAAAGGGGCCCGTTCTTGCTCGCCAGGTCGCCGCCGCCGTTGATCACCCGCACTCCCAGCGCGGCCACCACCTCCAGGCCCATCAGCCCCGCCTCCACCTGGGCGTCCAGATACGCCGCCACCAGGTCGGGCACGAGGGCGCAGGCTATCATCCACTCCTCGTTGAGGGGCACGGACATCCCGCCGCCGGCACTGATGTACTCGAACTCATCCCCTGCCAGAGCCAGCCACCGCCGCGTCCGCTCCTCCCACCCCGGACGGGAGTCCTCCTGCCAGCGCTCCACGCCCTTCCAGACGCGGTCCACTTGCACGCGGATGGCCTCCTCGCCCTGCCAGCCTCGCGGTCGCGAGTAAGCCACCGGGCCGTAGGTGCCCGCCGCCGGGTCATACCGGTAGGTGACCCAGTCGCCGTCTTCGTCGCCGTAGAGGAAGGTATAATCGTCCACCTGCCGAGACGGGCGACCGTGCAGCCAGGGGTAGTTGATGGCGGACCAGTTCATGGTCCGGGCGAAGGCGACGCGATCCTCCTCAGTCTGGTGCATGAACTCCTGGTAGGCGGCATCGCCGCGAACGGAGGCGACCGCCTCCAGGTAGTGCATGACGACGGTGCCCGCCAGGGCGGGACGTCCCAAGATGGCCGAGGCCACGTCGGGAGCGACGCTCTGGTCCCAAGCCGGCGGCCGCTCCGTGGCCTCGCCGCGAAACGCCGCCAGCAGCAGGTGCTTGTCAGCCAACTGCGCCTCCTCAGGAGTGGATTGTGATCAGTGGACAGTGATGAGTGGAGACAGCCAAAGGCCGTGCGTCCGGCTCTCCCGCCGACCACTGACCACTATCCACCGATCACTGTCCGCTCTGCTTGTCGTCCACGCTTTCCTCATAGTTCGCCATCAAGTTACGCAGTCCTCGCTCTCTCCGTCTCCGAGTATCCGTTGCCGGTCTCTAGTACTGACCGAACTCCTTGCCAGCCTCGTACATGGCGCGCAGGTTCGCCACCGGCGTGTGCGGGGCAACGTTATTCCCTTCTGCCAGGATGAACCGTCCGCCCTCCATTACCCCCGATCGGCACAGGTCGCGCACAGCGGCGCGGATGGCCTGCGGGGGGCCCTGCCGCAGCAGCTCAGGGTGGATGTTGCCGCGGAACTGCACATCGGGGCCTAGCTGTCGCCGGAACTCAGCGCCGCCGGTGGGGAAGCCGACATCGAAGGCCTGGATGTTGAGCTCATCGCGGAGCGTCACGAAGTGCTGCAGGGCGCGACCGCAGAGGTGGATGCTGTTGGGGCCGCCCTCCGACATGTCGTCGAAGAGGCGCTTGTGGTAGGGAAGCACCAGCCGGCGATAGGTCGCCGGCGAGAGGAGCTCGATGCTGTCGTCGGCGTAGCCGTAGCTCTGAGTCTTCAGCGGCTGGCCCAGGAACCCGCGCCAGGCGAGGATGCGCGCCCGCACCGCCTTCATCACGAACTCCATGAGGTCGTGGTAGTAGTTCTCGTCCTCGTACATGTCGAGGCAGACCTCGGTGGGGCCGCGGAGGGCGCAGGCGAGCGTGAAGACGCCGTCCGTCCCCGAGGGCGCCGACGGCTTGCCCACCGGCTTGCCGTCCATCTCGAAGTTCTTCCGCCGCTCGTCCATGTACTGATAGAACTCCAGCGTCCGGCCCATGAGGCCGCCGTGAAGCGGATCCGGGATCTCGGTGTCGTAGAGGCGCTCCTTGTGCTCCTTGAAGATGGGCCAGATGTCGGGCGGGCTACCTTCGTCGTCGATGTAGTGCCACTCGCAGCCCAGCCAGGCCGCCTCGTAGATGTTTTGAAAGTCGACGTGCGGCCCCGGCCACTCCTTCTCCGGCGGCCCCATCTCCCAGTCGGCAAGGATGTTGAAGCGCACGAAGCGGTGCCGGCGCATGTACATGTCGAACATCACCTCGGGGTCCTCGGAGAAGGTCCGCCAAGTGACGCCGTTGACGTTGATCGCCGGGTCGGCGATGAAGTAGCGCATGCTCAGGCCGAAGTCTATCGGCACGCGGATCGGCTTGCGCGCCGCATACGCCTCGCGTACCCGCTTCACTTCCTCGTTGTGCGCCGCGAAGTCCATGACTCCTCCCCAAGCCCCCTAGTACCGCTCCGTCCTCTCCCGCCCTACCGGTCTGCCGCAACCCTCTAGGGCCACTCCGAGATCCCCAGGCTGATGCGAGTAGTCACCAGCGGGGTGTAGCTCTCGAACTCGGAGCGGACGAGTATTCCTGTCCGCAGGTCATACACCAACTCCGCCTGGTGAAGCGCCCCGGTCTCCCGCAGAGCTACCGCTTCGCGTCCGACATCAGCCACCGCTATCTCTATCCCGGTGGTTGGGTCCCTGTCCAGAATCTGGCCCCGTCGCAGCCCCTGGAGACCCGCGGGCGGGATCCACAGCGCATCGGCAAGCTGCGAGGCCCCGCTCAGCCGCTGCGACTGGTTGCCGGGGGTGCCGGTGGTCTGTTGGCCGACGTCGCAAAGCCACCAGCGCTCCTGGGCCATCCGCACCCGGAACTGCACCGCGTACTCCAGCGGCGTCGGCCCCACGCCCGAGATGATCGGGGTGTATTCGCCGGAGTAGGCGAAGGTCGCGCCCTGCCGCGCCCAATCCGGAGCGACGGCTCCGGCCCAGGGCACGTCCAGCTGGCGCACGCTCACCAGGCTCATGCTGCTGGACTGCTGCTTTCTGTTGCCCAGGTCGATGGCATGCCGGTAGAAGAGGAGCAGTCCGCTGGTCTCGTCGAACATCCACACATACTCGGCGCCCGCCGGCCGGTACTCGAAGCGCACAGCGTTGTAGGTGGCTCCCGCCGCCTGCGTCGGGCCGCGGGTGACCACCAATTCCTCGTGCGCGAGGGCTTCAGCGTCCTTCAGGCCGTCCGGGTGTACCCAATACTCGCCCGACCCGGGCACGCCCAGTGAGTAGAGCACGAGCGAGGGCGTATAGCCGCCCGTCCCCGCGTCGAGCAGGAACTTCACCGAGGAGACCGCCGAGCCGGCGTCCAGGGCCACCAGGTCGTACTGCAGCAGGCCGGCGCCGGAAGCCCCCGGTTCATTGGGGTCTCCGACCAGTGTGGCACTCATGGCCTGGTAGAGCACCCGAGTGCCCTCGTGGAGCCAGTCCGGGGCGCCCGTGTCGGCCAGCTCGGGCCGCAGCTTGAGCAGCGGATGCAGTTGGTTCAGATCGGCCAGATTGCCGTTCCTTGGCACGGGCCGAGCGCCCAGTTCACCCAGCATCTCCGGCCGCAGCTCCGGCGCCGGCTCTTGCGGCATGCGCGGACGGGACGTGGCGGATGCCGCTGCCGTCGGGACCAGCGTGGGCGACGGCGAGGTCGAGGGTGTTTTGCGGCCGCCCACGGAGCCCCCCACCCCGGGAGAACGCCGCGGCGTAGCGGTGGCCGAGGGCGCGGGCGACGCCGGCGGCGCGGAAGTAGCTACCGCGGCGATGGTGGCCGAGGGGACCGCCGCGTGGACCGAGGTCCCGGTTGGCGACGGCGCCGGCTCTGCAGTAGTCGTCGCGACGTGGGCCGTGGGCTGAAGCGCGGCCGGCGCGGTGAGCGTTGCCGTCGGCGTCGCGGCGGCTGTCACGACGGTGGCCCACACAACCGTCTCGGGCGGAGCCTCGGGGGCGCCTCGCGACCCAAGGCCGCAGCCTGGGCAGGCCAGCAACAGTACGGTCAGCGCCAAGAAAAGTGTCCGAGTTGGGGCAGGCACCGTGGTCATCGTGCTCCTCCCGCGTGTCGACAAGAAGGCGGTCGGCATGAGTAGGGGGACCCTCTCGGGGGTCCCCCTGGTCGTAATGCGTCAGTGTGTAGTCTAGACGTCCGTGAAGGAGTACTGCTCCGGCCGCGTGGTCCGCTGGCCGTACACAGGCCACCAGCAGGTGCCGTCCTTCGGCACGTTGGTCACGTTGTGCTTCACGATGCACGGCTCAGGGCGGTTACCGACGGTGTGGATCGGCCACAGGTTCTTGGCCACGATGCCGAAGGCCTCGTCCATAATGGCCTTCTTCTCGGCCTCGTCCACCACCTGAACAGCCTGGTCGTAGAGATCAATGAGCCTCTTGCCGTCCTCTACGTCCGGCTCCTCGCCCTGCTGGCCCCCGTAGGCGTACCAGGTGCCCCAGGCGCCGGCCCAGTACGTGCTCGGCTCCACCGGGAAGTAGGAGCGCGGGTAGGTGAGACGGTAAACGTTGCCCGAGGAGTAGTCGGACTCGTAGGCGGCGATGTCGTAGTCGCCCTCCTGCACTCGCGGCCACCAGAGTTCGATGGCGATCCAGTCCATGTTCGCCCGGACGCCGATCTCCTTCCAGTACTCCACGATGACCTCGGCCACGTCCTGGTGGATAGCGTACATCGGGAGGCCGACCAGCGTGACCTCCAGGCGGTTGCCCTCCGGAGTCAGGCGCATGCCGTCCCCGTCGCGTTCGGTCATGCCGATGCCATCCAGAATCTCATTGGCCTTGGCCGGATCCAAGGTGTAGTAGTCCTGAATCACGGGGTCCGCCTTCACCGAGTCGGGATAGACCTCGATCGCCGGCGTTGAGAGACCCATGTAGACCAGTTCGTTGATGTCTTCCCGGTCAATGGCCTTGGACAAAGCGACGCGGAAGTCCAGGTTCTTGAGAAGGGCCCGCACTTCGACCGCGACGGCGTCCGCCGGGTCCGCTTTCTTGGCCTGGTTGACATGGATCGACGTGCCTGATCCCCCGTAATCCCAGATGCCGACTTCGTAGCCGCCCTTTTCACGGCCTTCCATGTAGAGGGTGTAGTTGGAGATGCCCGTGCTCCAGGCCTGCATGTCCACTTCGCCGGTCACGATCTTCATCGGGATCATGTCGGCGGCCTGGACGATGTTCCACTGGACCTTGTCGAAGTACGGCAACTGGTTGCCCTCTTCGTCCACCTCCCAATAGAACGGGTTGCGCTCGGCCACGGCGACCGTGGTCCAGTCGTCGGTGGTGATGTGCCAGGGCGACAGCGTCGGGTACTCCGGATTGCGCTGCCGGTTGGGCTTGGCGCCGTGAAGCTGGAACCACTGCTCGAAGCCGGCTTCCTTCACCATGGCCGCCAGTTCGTCGGCGTCGGCATAGTCCTTGTGGAACTTGCTCATGTAGTGCTTGGGGTAGGACACGATGCCGGTGCCGTTGAACGCCACCTGGTCCAGGAAGAGGCCGTAGGGAACGGCGAAGGTGAACGACACCGTGTAGTCGTCGATCTTGTCCACCACCACGAGTTCGCCGCCGGGCTGTAGCCAGCGGGACTTGGCCGGCGAGATCTCGTCGTTCATGAAGACATCGTTGTACCAATACATGATGTCGTCGGCAGTGAATGGCTCCCCGTCCGACCAGCGCACGCCTTGGCGGAGATGGAAGGTGAAGACCTTGCCATCCTCTGTGATCTCGTAGCTCTCCGCCAAGTTCGGCTCGAGCTCGTAGGCCGGGCCGGGGCCGTAGCGCAGGAGACCCTCGGCGCCGTGGTGGTGGCCGATGGAGCTGGCGTCGGTGTCGGCGCGGTTCCAGGTGCCGCCGTGCTTACCGATCTGGTCGAAGCAGGGAATCACTTTGGGGTTGACCGGCAGGCGCTGATCGACCGGCGGAAGCTCGCCGGCGGCCACCTTCGCTGCCAGAACCGGGGCCTCCTTGTACTTCGAGACCGGCTCCGCCGGGGCGGCCGTAGCGGCGGGAGCGGCAGGAGCAGTCGTGGCTGCCGGCTCGGCCGGCGCAGTGGTGGCGGCTGGTGCGGCGCCGCTGCAGGCGGCGATGGCTGCCGCCGAGGTGGCTAGAGCGGAGAAGCGGACGAACTGCCGACGAGTGAACTTGTCCGACATCACTGTCCTCCTCAGGACTACTCTTACACCTGGCTACACTCCCATCCTTCGGGCCGGGTCTAGTGCCCGGAAGCCGCGCCCTACCACCTCCCTTGCTTCCAAACTGCGAAGAAGCCGCCAAGTAACATCCGGGTCTGTTCCATCAGTCGCGCTAACGTTAGCGGGCCGTCGCCGCTCTGTCAAGGGCTTCGTGGCCTGCAATCCGGGCTAAGGTCTTTCGATCCCGTGGCTCGGTGTCGCAGTATCTAGCGGCTCGCCCTCCTGAGAGCAGGCACAGGTCCACTTACCCCAACTTGATCGCAGTCGGCCCCCGTTTGATGCGCCTGCGGGCCAGAGCCTAACCCCCTGCCCCCTTTCACTCGAAAGGAAGGGGGCCGAAGGCCGCGCCAGTGCCGAGAGCCGGCACCGCTGCCTAGCACCTCGGCTCTGTCACGCGGAACGAGAAAGGGACCCCCGTGTGGGGGTCCCTCGAAGTGCGCGTGCTGAAGCTGCGGCTCCTAGCCTTCCTTGTAGTACTGCTCCGGGAAGGTGGTGCGCTCGCCGTAGACCGGCCACGCCATCATTCCGTACTCAGGCACGTTCTTGAAGCCGTGCTTGACGATGCAGGGCTCGGGACGGCTGCCGACGGTGTGCACCGGCCACAGGTTGCGGGCGATCATGCCGAAGGCCTCTTCCATGATCGCGGCACGGGCGTCGTTGTCCACGGTGACCAGCGCCTGCTCGTACATGTCGATCAGCGTCTTGGCATCCTCGACGTCCGGCTCCTCGCCGCTCGTCCCGTTGCTGCTGTAGAAGGTGCCCCACTGCGGCGCCCAGTAAGTGCTGGCCTCGACCGGGAAGATCGACCGCGGGTAGGTGAGCCAGTAGAGGTTCGGGGTAGTGTAGTCGGCCTCGTAGGCAACGATGTCGAAGTCGCCTTCCTGCACCCGCGGCCACCATACCTCGTTCGCGATCCAGTCCATTGTCAAGCGAACACCGGCTTCCCTCAGATAGCCCATCACCACCTCGCCCACGTCGCGATGGATCGCGTAGGCGATGTGCCCGATCATGATGAGATCCAGTTTGCCGCCGCCCGGAAGCAGACGCATGCCCTCCGCGTCTCGCTCGGTCAGCCCCAGCGCATCGAGCTCGGCGTTGGCCGCGTCGAGGTCGAAGCTAAGGAGCGCCTGCACCTCGGGATCGCTCTTGACTGACTCGGGGAACATGTCCAGGGCCGGGTCGGCCATGCCCATGTACACCAGCTCATTGATGTCGTCGCGGTCGATGGCCTTGGAGAAGGCGGCCCGGAAGTCCCGGTTGCGCAGAAGGTCGCGCGTCTCCTGGCCCGCCGCATCGCCGTCGCCCACGCGGCGAGTCTGGTTGATGTGCATGGCCGTGCCGGAGCTACCGTAGTTCCAGACGCGCACATCGTAGTCGCCCGCTTCCCGGCTTTCCATGTAGAGGGTGTAGTTGTTGATGCCGGTGCCCATGGACATGTGATCAACTTCGCCGGTCACGATGCGCATAGGAATCATCTCGGCCGTCTCGACAATCAGGTAGGTCTGGTTGTCGAGATACGGCAACTGGTTCCCCTCGGGGTCCACCTTCCAGTAGTAGGGGTTTCGCTGCCCTATGGCGGTGGTGGTCCAGTCGTCGCTGGTGATGATCCACGGCCGCAGCTGCGGAAGCTCCGGGTTGCGCTGGAAGTTGTTCTGAGCCCCGAAAAGCTGGAACCACTCCTCGAAGCCGCGCTCCTTGATCAGAGCGGCGAGCTCGTCGGCATCGGCATAGGTGGGGTGGTACTGGCTGAAGTAGTGCTTGGCGTAGGAGACAAAACTGGTGCCGTTGAAGGCGCACTGGTCGAGGAAGATACCGTAGGCGGCCGCGAACTTGAATGACACAGTGTAGTCGTCGATCTTCTCGATTACCACCAGCTCGCCACCGGGCATCAGCCACTTGGGCTTAGCAGGCGAGAGGTCGTCGTTGAGAAGCACATCGTTGTACCAGAACATGATGTCATCGGCGGTGAACGGAGCACCGTCGGACCACCGCATGCCCTCGCGAAGGTAGAAGGTGAAGGTGGTGCCGTCGTCGCTGATCTCCCAGCGCTCGGCGACGTTCGGGATCAGTGTCTTGGCATCGCGGTCGTAGATGGTCAGTCCCTCCGAGCCCGACCGGGAGCCCATCGGCCCGGGGTTGGTGTAGGCGCGGTACCACGAACCGCCGTGGGTGCCTATGCTGTCGGTCGGAGTGATGACCATCGGGTTCTTCGGCAGGCGCTCCTCAACCGGAGGCAGGCTGCCGGCGGCCACCAAATCGGCCAGCATCGGCGCTTCCTTGTACTTGGAAGCGACCTCGGCAGGGGCGGCGGGGGCAGCAGTCGCTGCGGGGGCAGCGGTGGCAGCGGGAGCAGCCGTCGCCGCGGGAGCGGCGGGGGCTTCCGGCGCGGTCGTCGCCGGGGCGCCGCCGCCACAGGCGGCTACGCCGGCAGCAGCCGCCGCGAGGGCGGATACGCGAAGGAAGTGACGTCGGTTCACGTACTGGGCCTGCATGTTCCTCTCCTCTGAGGTTATCTTCTGGGGTGGGTCCTTAACACCAGCCCGCCCCCCAATGCGCTATCGTCGCTCACGAACTCAAGCTATTATAGCCAACCAAGCGGCCTGTCGCAACGGTTATCCGGCATGGGTGGATCATGCAGGCGGGGGTCCGGAGGATTGATGGCGGATGTACGATGCGCATACGTGGTTACCGACATGGAGGGAGTGGCCGGAGTCGATGACTGGGACCCCCGGCACTCGCCCGATGCCGCCGAGGCGAAGGGCGTCTACGAGCGTGCCGAGATCCAGCGGCTCCTAACCGGTGAAGTCAATGCGGTGGCCGAAGGGCTGTTCGCCGCCGGAGTCGCCGAGGTGATCGTCAACGACGGACACGGGGCGGGGCGCACCATCCTGCCGGAGGAACTGATCTCCGGGATCAGGATCGTGCGCGGCACCCAACGCACTCAGGTGCTTCCGGGCATTTCCCCTCGCTGCGACATCCTGGTGCAGGTGGGCATGCACGCCATGGCGGACACGCCGGAGGCGAACTTGGCGCACACGCAGAATAGGGGCGTTAAGGCCTATCGCGTGAACGGCCGCCCAGTGGGCGAGATGGAGCAAGCGGCCTACCTCTGCGGAGAGATCGGCATTCCGTGGGTCTTCACCGCTGGCGATGAGCACGCCTGCACCGAGGCCGAGGCCTGGGTGCCTCACATGGTGACCGCCGCGGTCAAGCGCGGCCTCAGCACCCTCTCGGCCATTCACCTCTCGCCGGCGGACGCGCGCGCCCTGATCGGGGAGCGGGTGCAACTGGCCGTCGCGCGGGCCTCGTTCATCGAGCCGATTCGGCCGACCGCCCCCGTGGTCATGGAAGTCGAACTCCGAGAGCCGGGACCCGTGGATCTGCGCGGTGGCGGCGATAGAGTGGATGCCTTCACGACGCGGTGGGTAGGAGACACCTTCTGGGATGTGTTCCACCGCTCCATCTACGGTCGCAGCGTGCCGCTGCCGTTGGACTAACCCAGCCGCGAGCGCGACGCGCCGACGGTAGCTGGACCGTCGGCGCCTCACGCGATCCCCAGTTGTCGCCGCCCACCACAGTGTCGTAGAGGCGTCTCCTTGCCCGCCGGCGTCGCGCTGCCGCCCTAGGCGCGAATGTCGTACTTGCCCGCCCGCTCCACCGGCAAGCGACCGTCTCGCAGCATCGCCTTGAGGGGAGATTCCTGGCCGGTGAGCGGGAACCGCGCCACTCCCCGGCCCTGCACGGACTCGTAGATGCTCATCATCACGCCGACCGTCTGCGCCGCCTTGTCCGCCGAGCCGCGGTAGTCCTCGATCTCGCCGTCCAGCCAGCGCTTGTACTCCCGGGCCTGTCGCACGTGAGAGGACTCGTCACCTGCAAAGCCCCACTGCCGCTTGCCGCTGGCGTTGATGAGGGTCATGCCCTGCCAACCCAGTTCCACCCGACCTTGCGTGCCGATGAAGGTGAAAGGCCAGGTGGGCTCGCCGTCCACCTTCGGCAGGTCCACCTCCACCAGGGCCTGCGTCCCGCCGGCGAAGGCGATCACCCCCACAAGGCAGTCCTCGATCGGTTCGCCGCGCTCATGGCGGTCGGTGCGTCGCTCCACCTGGCCCACGGCCCAAACTGGGACCGGATCGCCCAAGATGTAGCGGATGCCGTCGATATAGTGTGTGCCGTTGTTCAGCAAACCGTCCGTCACCTTGCACAGAGCCAGGAGCGGCTGCCCGATCGCCCCCTCGGCAATCAATTCCTTGCCGCGGTTCCAGAACGGATCGAAGCGGTGCTGGTGACCGATGGCGAACTTGACGCCATGCTCAGCGCAAGCCGCGAGCATGGCCTGGGCTTCGCCCATCGAGGGGGCCATCGGCTTCTCGCACAGGATGCCCTTCACGCCCGCCGCGGCGGCCGCCACGGTGATCTCCGCGTGGCTGCCCGCCCAGGTGGCCACCGTCACCACATCGAGGCGCTCCTTCTTGAGCATCTCGTGGTAGTCCTCGTAGATCGGCACGGTAAGCCCGTGCTTGCCGCACAGCCCCTCGGCGGCCTCGCGCTTGATGTCCGCCACGGCCGCCACCTCGTACCCTTCCACAGCGCGAAAGCTGTTCACGTGCGCCGGAGCTATGCGCCCACAACCGATGATTCCCACGCGGTACTTGCTGCTCATCCCATTCTCCTGGTCGAAGTTCCCCTCCGTTGCCGGTGCGGACCCCCGACATCACGACTCGAAGCAATCGATTGTGGGTCGGCGGCCGGCCGCCGTCAAGCACAAAGCCGCTCACGGTCAGGGCCTCGCGGTTCCCGGTGAGCACGCCGCCGAATGGGCGACGATACCCACTTGATGCACCCGGAGGCAGAACCTAACCCCCCTGCCCCCTTCCCCAAAACAAGGAAGGGGGCCAAAAGCCCCTCTCCGTAACGGAGGGGTTGGGGTGAGGTTCTTGTGGGCACAGCCGGCCTTCATCGTGTGCGTGCCGCCGTTTCTAGCGTTCGACTCCTCGCACCGGCGCTGCCTGCCGCACGCGGCTACCAGCCGTGGATGGCGAGCCGGGCTGGTGTTCCACGATACGTCTCAGTCCGACAGTCCGACCATCTGGCCCGTGTCATGCGATCGCGTTCTACAGCGATAGCGGGCCAATCTGCTGCCAACAAGGCACCATACGGGGCTTGGGCAACCGCCCCGGCACGGAGCGAGGCCTGCCGGGGTTGTCCGACAGGCCTCTTCGCGAACCAACCGCATGCGGCCTAAGGGCCGTGGCGCCGCCTACTCCTCGGGAGTCTCGGTCGCCGACTTGCCGGCCAGGTAGCCGAAGGTGCCGGCGATGGCGATGCCGCCGCCATAGAGGACGTCAAACACGCCGCCGCCCGCGGGCGGGACGGCATACAGGCCCTTGATGGGGTTCCGCTGCCGGTCCAGCACCTGGACCTTGTCGTTGATGGCCAGGCCGCCGTAGTTCATGTACACCTGGGCCGTCACCGGGATGGCGTAGAAGGGTCCGGTCTCGATCTTGTAGAGGCCGCCGGTGCGAGGCACATCCAAGTCCTGCGTGGTCTCGTCCGCGATAGCCTGGTTGTACTCGGCCAAAGTGCGGAGGAACGCCGCCCGCCGCACGCCGCGCGCGGCCAGGAGATCGGCGAGTTCCTCCAGCGTGTCCGCTACCAGTACCTCGCCGCCGTTCTCGATGATGGCGTTGACCGCCGCCTCCGACCCCATCGCGGCGTCGTAGATAGCCTGGTCGCCGATCTGGTAGGCGTAGCCTTCCCGCTGGTTGAGGACGGCCTGCTGCTGGCGCACGTACTTACTCTCGATCGGGTTGCCCTCGTCGATGAACCGCTTTCCGTCCAGGTTGACCAGAAGGCCGCGGAGAGTCATGCCGAAGAAGCTGGCGTCCAGGGGAAGCCAGCCGGGAGGGCTGACGCGCCCAACAGAGAACGGGCCGCCGAGGTCCTCGGGGGCCGTATCGGCCAGGACCTGCTCGTACTTGGCCGCGTCGGCGCAGAGAGGGTCGCCCGGGGTCACCGCCACCAGCGTACCCGACCAGGTGCTCATGTTGCCGCTGAGAATGGCGCCCACTTCCTGGCCCATGAGAATGCCCTCGCCGGTGGCGTACGGAACCGCCATCGGCTTCGCCCGATGGGCGAACGGGCCAACGAACTGGTTCATCATGCCTTTGTTGTTGCAAAAGTTGCCGGTGGCCAGGATGACGGACTTGGCGCCGATGTTCATGAACTCGCCGGTATCCACGTTCTGCGCCCGCAAGCCAACCACGGCGCCGCCGTCGTCAGTGAAAAGCTTGAGCGCCCGCATGCGGGTCATCAGAGTGCCGCCCATGTCCGCGAGGATCTGCTCCAAGCTGTCGAAGTACAGCCGGTGCCGGAGGTAGCCCGGCTCGCCCTTGCCCATGGAGTAGTCGGCGGAGAAAGCGATGCCCTCACCGGGGCCCTCGAAGTAGGCGCCCAGTTCCTGCAGCCAGGGGATGAACTCCTCGCGGAAGGTCTCGATGTAGAGCTTGGCCAGCACCGGATCGTGGAGACCCTCCATGTGAGCGTTGTACTCCTCCCAGTCCTGCAGGCCCATGGCGTGAATGTACCCGCCGGACCATGCCGAACCGCCGCCCGTCTTTGAGGAGATCTCCAAGAGGATGACCTCAGCCCCCGACTCCGCGGCAGCTATGGCGGCGCACAGTCCACCGTGCCCGGCTCCCGCGACGACAACGTCAGTCTCAAGGTCCCACGTGGTCTCAGCAGCCTGCTGCTGCGAGGCGGCCAGCGCCCCCGTCGGAACTCCCGCCGCCGCGGCGGCTCCAGCGCCAATGGCGGCCTTCTTGAGGAACGACCGTCTACCAACCTGGTTACTGCGCTCGGCCATCATGAAACCTCCTCTAGTATCGTCGGCCGCTAACCGGCCCGACTCCAGATCCTTATAGCGTTAGGGACCAGACTAGTCAAGGACCGTCGCGGACTGTCGTTTCACCCTGCTGGTCCCCAAGCGAGCCGCGACCGCCAGCCGCTCGATCGCCGGCGCTGGACCCGTTTGACACCGCACCGGCCCAGCCTATCATCGGCCTCACCGGCCCCACTCCACCACGAGGTACGTCGTGCCCCAACCCAACCTGTTCTCCATCATGACCCAACCGCACCAGGCCCAAGTCGCCGATCCCGGTTCGCCTGCCGGATGCCCGCCGTCAACGGTCCGGTCGGGCCGGAGCCGGTCGACTGGAACCGGGATGCACTCTCAGTTCGCTAGGAGACAGCCATGAAGATCTACATCACCACCGACTTCGAGGGGGTCGCCTGCGTCGTGGGCCAGGCCGGCGTGCCGCTGGGCCAGGGCCCGCAGTATGAGCTCGCCGCGCGCATGCTTGCCGCCGAGATCAACGCCGCCGTCGAAGGGGCGCTGGCCGGCGGCGCCACCGACATCATCGTCAACGACTGCCACGGCGGGGGCCTAAACCTGCCCTACGAGCAACTGCATCCGGAGGTCCGCATCCTGCTGGGCACGCCGCGGCCGCGAAGGTTCCTCGGCCTGGAAGGGAGCGCCGCCATGTTCATGGTCGGCTACCACGCCATGGCCGGAACCCAGAACGGCATTCTGTCGCACTCCTACTCTTCAGTGGGCATACAGAACATGTGGCTTAACGGCCACCAGGTGGGAGAGATCGGGTTCGACGCTGCCCTTGCCGGTCAGCTCGGAGTGCCCGTGGTGCTGGTGACCAGCGACAAGGCGGGAGCCGCCGAGGCGCACGGCATCATCGGCGCCACGGTGCGCACGGTTGCCGTCAAGGAAGGGCTCAGCCGCAACGCCGCCATCAGCCTCAGCCCGGCCAAAGCGCAGTCGCTCATCCGCTCCGCCGCCGAGGACGCCGTCCGCCACATCAGTGAGGTGGCGCCGGTCATCTTCGAGCCTCCCTTCCGCGTGCGCCGCGAGTACAAGCTCGAGTCCCTGGCCGACGACGCCATGCGCCAGCACATACCCGGTACTTCCCGCATCGACAGCCGCACTGTCGAGCGCGTCTCGGAGAACCTGTTCGATCTTATCTAGGCAGTGGACAGTGGCGAGTTGTCAGTGGTCAGTTGAGAGTGCCCCTGCGAGCGCGGCAGAATCGGCGGTTAGCGACGACGAGAGCCGGCCTCCCCGGCAAGGAGCGCTTTGTGGACAAGATCGGCATCGGTGTTCTTTCCTTCGCTCACGGGCATATCGCCACCTACGCCACCCAGATCGTGGGCTTCCCCGACGCCCGGCTGGTGGCCGCTTGGGACGACGACGAGGAGCGCGGCGGACAGACGGCCGGGCGTTTCGGCATGGACTACTCCACCGACCTGGAGGCAGTCCTCGCGAGACCGGATGTGGACTGCTTCATGGTCGGCAGCGAGACCAGCAGGCACGCCGACCTGGCGGTGGCGGCGCTGGAAGCGGGCAAGGCAGTCCTGCTGCAGAAGCCCATGGCCCTCACTCTGGCCGATTGCGACCGCATAATCGCCGCTGCCGACCGCACCGGCCGCTGGTTCAGCCTCGCGTTCCAGATGCGCCACGACCCCATGAACCAGAGGATGCGGGAACTGGTGCGCGCCGGGGCACTGGGCAAGGTAGGCGCCATCCGCCGCCGGCACTGCATCCCGGTGCTCTTCAACCGCGACTTCGTGGAGGGCAAGACGCGCTGGCACGTCACCGCTGAGGCCAACAAGGGCATGTTCTTCGACGACGCCACCCACGCGCTGGACTGGCTGTGGTGGATGCTGGGCGAGATGCCGGTGTCGGTCATCGCCGAGATCGACAACGTCCTCACCGACGTCGCCCCCGACGACACCGGCGTGGCCATCTACCGTTATGCCGACGGCCTCTTCGCCGAGGTCTACAACTCCAGCGTCACCCTAGCGGGCGAGAACACCACCGAGATCTACGGCGACCGCGGCGTCCTTATCCAGAACCACGGTGATGCCGTGTCCACCTCGATGCGCCTGCCGGGGGCCGTTGGCCTCAAGCTGTATCAGAAGGACAAAGCGGAGTTGGGCTGGCAGGACCTTGGTGTACCGATCCCCGCCGGACAAGGAGACCGCATCGCCGGGGTGGCGCGGCCCTTCATCGACGGCCTCAAGGCGGGGATGCCGCTCTGTACCGCCCGCGAGGGACGCCGGTCGGTGGAGATGTGCCTGGCCGCCTACCGCGCCGCGGAGACGGGGACACGGGTGCACTTCCCGTTCATAGCCTAACCCCCTCGCGGGCTGCGCCTCGCTGCGCTCGGCTCCGCACCGCCTCTGCTGGCGACCATCAACGCTTCGCCGGCCGAAGGCCCCCAGCGGGCGTCTTCAGCCGCCCGGCGCCGAGGCTATCCACGCGCCCAGCCCATACACGATCAGCATCTGGCCGGGGCCGTAGGTCATCCAGATAGCGTCGCTGAGCCGTGGGTGCTCCAGCCCCCGGAAGAGGCGCAGCGCTATCAGGGCGTCGCTGATAAGGAACAGCGCACCGCCCACCGCCAAGAGGGCGAGCCTGGGCGCCGCCAGAGCCAGGCCCAGCCCCAGCCCGGCAGTGCCCGCCAGCAGCAGGGTGTAGACCAGCGCCGGCCACCGCATCGAGCCTGCGGTTGCGCCCGCGGTCATGCGCCACACGAGCGTGCCGACGAGCATCCAGGCGGCCAGGGCCAGCGCCATCCAGGGCCACCAGGCGATGCCGAGAACCGCGACGAGAAGGATGAAGCCCACCCAGTAGGCCGCGTGGTTGAAAGCGAAGGCGCCCATGCCCGCCAGCGTGGAGTCCCGCACTGGCAGCACCTTAGCCATGAAGAGGTCGCCCACGAAGCCGAAGCTCATGCCCACGGCTATGGGTAGGGCGTAGACTGTCCAGGCCTGACCGGCAGCCGCCGCCACCCACCCCCACGCCGCCAGCACCAGCACCCCCGATGATGCCAGCCGCAGCGCCGCGTGCTGCCCTTCGCGCCACCCTGGGCAAAGGCTCCCGAGCAACAGCGCTCCCCATACCGCCCCAAGCGCGATCAACACCCACACCATCGTGCTGTTACCTCCGCTTGCCCAAAACGGTCTCGGGGCTGTCGCCCTCCTAGCGCAGGTTCCGTACCGCGTCGCAGTAGGCGCGCACCCGATCCACCGGCGTGGACGGTGTGACCGGGCTGCCGATGCTCATCACAAACCGGCCGCCGTTGGCACGACCGGCAGCCGCCTGTCGAGCGATCTCGGCCTTCAGGGCCTCGTCATCGCCGTCCTGCAGAACCCCGATGGAGTCCAGGTTACCGAGGACGGCGCACCGCCCTTGGACCTGCGCCACCACCTCATCGATGTCGATGCGGAACCGCTTCTTGCTCTCCTCCAGCGAGATCGCGTCAGCGCCCGCAGCGAGCAGGTGCTCCCAACGGTCGTTGGGGTCGCCGCAGTAGTAGTAGATGCTGTGCATGCCGGCCGCTCGCACCTCGTCCACCAGCGGCTGTAGGTAGGGCAGGTTGAGCTCGGCGAAGGTCGCCGGGCTGACCTGGTCGGTCAGGCACTCCTCGATCCAGATCCCCCGTGCCCCGAGCGCCGCCGCCAACCGCACCTCATACCGGGCCGCCTCCAGGTAACGGTCGCAGGCGTGCCGCACCAGATCCGGCCGAGAGGCCGCCATGTCCATCATACCCTCAAAGCCCCAAAGGCCGTAGGTGGACCAGAGGGGAGATGCCACATGACGAATCGGGTACAGCTGCCGGCCGAACTCGTCCAGCAGCTCCTTGGCCAGCTCGCCGGCCCCGCGATCGATGAGCCGCTGAGGGTCGCCGCGGGGAATGCGGATGCGCGAGGCGATGTCGCGCTTGGTCAGGGCCGGACGCTCGGGGCGCACTGACTGCACCTCGCCCATGGGGTTCCATCCCCCCACCTCCGGGCGGACCTGCAACTGCTCCGAGCCCGACCGCCTGTCCACCCGGATCACCTGGCCGCCCAGGATGCGAATAGTGTAGCTTTCGCGCTCCCTGCGCGTCGCCGTCATGGGCAGAACGAACCAGTCTTGCCCGGTGCGCACGATGGCGTCCCGGCGCCAGGCCAACTGGCGCTCCAACTCCGGCGCCTGCTGGTACCACCACGGGCAGCCGGTCAGCTCATCCCAATGGTCGCGGATGTAGATGCCCTCATAGCATATGACCGCGCCGTAGGCAGTGGCGCCCGCCGGCGAGAACGCTGCTTCGATCTTCTCCCTGCCGGTCATCGGCTCTCCCCGTAAGTCCGGCCCGCGCCGGCCATGCTGTGGCCGCGATCGCGCCTCTGGATTCTGCCTCACCGAAGCCCCTCACTCAAGCCCAGGCGTCTGGTCGCCCCGTCCAGAGGGCGGTATCATGGCCGCGATCGGATCACTTGAGACAACACCCAACGCGACCCGCAGGAGCGCCCGCCGTGAGCCAATCCCGGACCATCAACCTGCCCGAAGACCGTTACTTCGATCCCGACCCCACAACTAGGGAGATCGCTCGGGGGCTGTACCGCCAAGTCAGCGGGCTGCCGCTCCTCTGCACCCACGGTCACGTAGATCCGCGCATGTTCGCCGACCCGGACTACTCCTTCGGCACGCCCACTCAGCTCATTCTGATCCCGGACCACTACATCTTCCGCATGCTGTACTCCCAAGGCGTCCCCCTGGAGCGCCTGGCCATCCCTCGCAGTGACGGCGGCACGACAGAGACCGACCATCGGGCTGCCTGGCAGGTCTTCGCGGATCACTACTACCTCTTCCGCGGCACTCCCACCGGCGCCTGGCTGGCCCATGAGTTCCGGGAGGTCTTCGGGGTAGAGCAGCGCCTGACCAGCGAGACGGCGCAGGCGGTCTACGACCACATCGCCGAGCGGCTGGCGTCGCCGGAGTTTCGGCCGCGCCGCCTCTTCGAGCGCTTCAACATCGAGGTGATGAGCACGACCGATCCGGCGCACTCGTCGCTGGAGCAGCACCTCGCTCTCCGGGAGTCGGGCTGGGCCGGCCGCATCATCCCCACCTTCCGCCCTGATGGCGTAGTGAACATCGACGCACCCGGCTGGCGCCGGAACGTCGATCTGCTGAGCGAGGCCTCGGGCATCGCCGTGGACGGCTACGCGAGCCTGATCCAAGCCCTGGAGGACCGTCGCGCCTACTTCAGGAGCCTGGGAGCGGTAGCCACCGACCACGCCGCGTTGACGCCGTACACCGAAGAGCTGACGGCGCCGGAAGCGGAGGCTATCTTCCAGCGCGCCCTCCGGAGCGAGGCCACCGCCGACGACGCAATGCGGTTCACCGGGCACATGCTCATGGAGAGCGCCCGTATGAGCATCGAAGACGGGCTGGTGATGCAGCTCCACCCAGGCTCGTTCCGCAATCACAACCCGGAGTTGTTCGCCAAGTTCGGGCCCGACATGGGGGCCGACATCCCGGTGGCCACCGAGTTCACGCGCAACCTGCGCCCGTTGCTGTCCAAGTACGGCAACGACCCCCGCCTGACGCTCATCCTCTTCATGCTGGACGAGTCCGCCCTTTCGCGGGAGTTGGCGCCCCTCGCCGGGCACTACCCCGCCCTGCGGCTGGGCCCGCCCTGGTGGTTCCACGACAGCATCAACGGCATGACCCGGTTCCGGCAGTTGGTCAGCGAGACGGCCGGCCTCTACAACACCGTCGGCTTCAACGACGACACTCGCGCCTTTCCCTCGATCCCGGCGCGCCACGATCTGGCCCGCCGGGTGGACGCCAACTGGCTGGCGGGGCTGGCAGCACGCGGCGTGGTGGCGCTCGACGAGGCGGAGGAGATGATGCACGCTTGCGCCTACGGCCTGGCGAAGGCGGCCTACAAGCTGGGCTGATCGGATCGTCGACGTTGGGGGATCGTGCCCGCCGGACGGCGACGGGCTACAATGGCACAAGCATTGCGAGCCTAAGTCCGTGGGAGAGGGCAACCGCTTCCTCTTCCCCCCGCCCGCAGCCGATGCCGCCGGGCCGGACCCCCATCGCCAAGAGTGAGCCATGCCCGCTCCGAGAAGTACCAGGTCGCGCCGCAGCAAAGCGCGGGAACCCTTCCTCAATCGCATCCGCCGGCTGCGGGTAAGCCTGCCCGCGCTCAACTGGCGCGCGGTGGCCCTGGTGGCCGGCGGGCTGCTTGCCGCCTTCAGCCTCGTTTCCTTGCTGACCCCCGGTAGCGGCGCGCTGACGCTAGGCTGGGGCACCTTCCTGCTCCGGCTGCTGGGATGGTCCGCCTACCTGCTGCCCCTCGCCGTCGCCGCCAGCATCTACTGGCTGGGGCTGCGCGAGAGAACGCTGGACTCCCAACGAGCGACAGGGGCTCTGGTGCTCTTGCTTGTGGCGCTGGCCGTCACCCACCTGGCCGCCCGGTTGCCTGATCCCTTCCAATCCCCGGCGGTCGGCTTCGGCGGCGGCTGGTTCGGCTGGGCTCTGGCGGCGGCGCTGGACCTCGCGTTCGGTCGTCTGGGCGCGTTCATCTTCGCTGTGGTGCTGGGCCTGGCGGGGGCCATGCTCCTGTTCGATGTCACGCCTTCACAGGCCCTGGAGCGGAGTCGCGAGGTGCTGGACCGGGGCCTCGCAACCTGGCGCTCGTGGTCGACTTCACATGCGCCGCACGGGCGCCGCCCGCTCTCCGACGAGTTGCCCACTGTGGACTACGAGCCCGTCATCGCCGCTGCGCCCGCGGGCACGGCCGTTCCTGTGCGATTGCGGCCCGAACAGCCGGCAACTATCCCGGTGGTTCAGGCCGCTCCGAGTGCCGGTCGCGGCCACCGTCCTGCCCGCGAGCCTCAACCGGCGCTTGAGCCGGTCGCCCTGGCGTCGGAGTCCGACTGGAGCCTGCCCGATCCGGCCAAGGTCTTCGAGCCGGAAACCAAGGTCGACGTGAGCGACGAGATGGTGCGAGAGCGCGCCCACCTCATCGAGCAGACGATGCTCAGCTTGGGCGTGCCCGCCCAGGTGGTCGAGGTGCAGAAGGGCCCCACCATCACGCGCTACGGAGTCCAGCCGGGCTACTTGGAGCGCAGGGGTGCGGATGGCAAGCTGCGTCAAATGCGCGTCCGGGTCAACAAGATCATGGCGCTGGAGAACGATCTGGCGCTGGCGCTGGCGGCCTCGCGGGTCCGCATCCCGGGCCCCGTCCCCGGCCGCGATGTCATCGGCGTCGAGGTGCCGAACCCGGAGGTGCAGGTAGTCTCCCTCGGGGGCGTCATCAACAGCCCCGAGTTCCAGCGTATGGCCTCGCCCCTGGCGCTGGCTCTTGGCCGGGACATCGCCGGCCGGCCGCTGTTGGCCGATCTGGCCCGCATGCCCCATCTGCTCATGGCGGGGGCGACCGGATCGGGTAAGTCCGTTGCCGTCAACTCCATCATCTCCTGCCTGCTCTGCCGCAACACGCCCGACATGCTGCGACTCGTCCTCATCGACCCCAAGAAAGTGGAGTTGTCCACTTACAAGGGAATCCCCCATCTCATCGGCGATGTGGTGTCTGAGCCCAGCGACGCCGTGGGAGCAATCAAGTGGGCGGGCCGGGAGATGGATCGCCGCTACGCCGCCTTCAACTCCGCCGGCGTCCGCGACCTCCGCAGGTACAACGAACGCATGCGCCGCGATGGGGATCGGCCGCTGCCCGCGATCGTGCTCATCGTAGACGAGTTGGCCGACCTCATGATGCATGCCGGCTACGAGGTCGAGCCCGCCCTTTGCCGGGTGGCCCAGATGTCGCGCGCCACCGGCATCCACCTGATCATCGCCACCCAGCGACCCTCGGTCGACGTGGTGACCGGCCTGATCAAGGCCAACTTCCCGGCCCGCATCGCCTTCGCCGTCGCCTCCCAGATCGATTCGCGCGTAATACTGGACGCCGTCGGGGCGGACCGGCTCCTCGGTCGGGGCGACATGCTGTACATGTCCCCCGAGTCCCATCGCGCCGTCCGCGGTCAAGGTTCCTGGATCTCCGACAAGGAGATTGACCGCCTGGTGACTTACTGGAAGAAGACGGGCGTCGGCTTCGCTGCCGACGATCACTTTGTACAGGGCAAGCTTTGGTCTGTCGACGTTGACGAAGAGGATGAGGGCGCGGACGAGCACCTCGACAAGGCCATCGAAGTGGTCATGCAGGAGAAGCGGGCCTCCACTACCCTGCTCCAGCGCCACCTCCGAGTGGGCTACAACCGCGCCTCCCGTCTCCTGGAAACCCTCATCACCCGCGGCGTGGTCAGCAGGGAGGTGGACGGTCCCTACGGGAGCCACAGCCTGGTGACGGCCGCCGAGCCCGCTGCCGAGGGCGAACTAGAGCCTGAGCCCGAAGAGGCCCCGTGACCGAACAGCTTGCGAACACCGGCCCGGCAGTAGACGATCTCGAACGAACCGCTCCGCTGGGGCGCCCCAGCTACGTCTGGGGGTTCGGCCAAGAGCGCCGCTTCGAGCTCATGCGGCCGCACCTCGCCGCGACGCCTGCCCCCATGCTGGACGTGGGCTGCGGGGTGGGCGTCTACCTGGAGCGGTTCCGCCGCGAGGGCTTGGCCACGTTCGGGGTGGATCTGGACTGGGTGAACCTGCCGCGCGCCGCCGCCGATGGTCGGGCTGTCGCCGCCTCGGTGGCGGAACACCTTCCCTTCGCCGACGACACCTTCGGCACCGTGCTGCTCCACGAGGTGATCGAGCACTTCGATGACGACGCCGCCGCCCTAGCCGAGGCGGTGCGCGTCACTCGTCCGGGGGGACGGCTGTTCGTCTTCGCCCCCAACAGGCTCTACCCGTTTGAGACGCACGGCGTCTACTGGCGCGGCCGCTATCGCTTCGGCAACATACCCCTGGTGGGCTACCTGCCCAACCGCTGGCGCGATCGGCTGGCCCCGCACGTCCGCGCCTACACCACCGCCGATCTGCGCCGGCTGCTGCACCCGCTTCGCTGCCGGGTCATGCTGCATGTGCAGATCTACCCCGGTTATGACAAGATATCGCGTAGGTGGCCCTGGGCGGGAGGCGCCGTTCGGGCCCTGACGTACATGCTGGAGCGCACTCCCTTGCGCGCCTTCGGCCTCTCACACTACCTGGTGCTGGAGAAGACCGAAACCGGGTAGGCCGGGCGGCGCTCGGGGACAAGGCACGCGGTGTCGGAGGTAACACAGATGCCCGAGGACCGGAACCTGCTTGACCGGATCATCGTCGATCCAGGCATCCTGGTGGGTAAACCTGTTATTCGGGGAACCCGCCTGAGCGTCCAGTACGTCCTAGGTCTGTTGGCAGCGGGCGCCCGCCCGGACGAGATCCTGGCAGAGTACGAGGCCCTCACCGCCGACGACATTCAGGCCTGCCTGCTCTTCGCCGCCCAAGCCCTGGAGAACTGCGCCTTCATCCCGCTGCAGGCGAAGCCCGCATAGATGCGGTTCCTCGTGGACGAGTGCACCGGCCCCGCCGCTGCTCACTGGCTCGGCAGCCAGGGTCACGACGTCTTCTCCGCCTATGATCAGGCTCGCGGCGCAAGCGACGACGCCCTACTTGGTCTCGCGGTACGTGAAGAACGCATGGTCGTAACCAACGGCAAGGACTTCGGCGAGATAGTTTTCCGTGAGCGTCGGCCACATCGAGGAGTGATCCTGCTGCGGCTTGTGGACGAACGCGCCAAGAACAAGATCGCCGTTCTATCTGCCGTGCTCAGCAACACAACCGCGGCTACCCTTTTGAACCATTACGTGGTGGCTACTGAGACTTCGCTACGCATGTCCGGCGCCTGAATGATCCAGTGAGCCGGCAGAAGCGCGACCGTCCCCTATTCGAGCGGGGAGCCGCAGCACCGCATCTCAACGAGGCACTATGAACCGAGACCTGAAGGCCCATCTCATACGCAAGCGCCGCCGGCCACGGGGCGGCAGCCGCGCCGGCTTGTTCGCGGGCATGGCCGCCGGCATTGCCACCGGCAGCATCGCCATCTTCTTCACCGCCATCGCGCTGTCCATCGCCCTTGTCATCGGCTCCGCTGTGGCAGTCTACGCCTACTACGCCCGCGACCTCCCTGACCCGGGAGCCATCGAGCAGGTGCAGGAGCAGTTCAAGACGGTCCGCATCTACGACCGCACCGGGCAGCACCTTCTCTATGAAGTCGCCGACCCAAGGGGCGATCGGACCTACATGACGCTAGACCAGATACCCCTTTTCATCCGCCAGGCCACGGTGGCCATGGAGGACAAGAACTTCTACACCAACCCGGGCATAGACATCCTGGGGATCGGCCGCGCCTTCCTCTCCAACCTACGCGGCGAGTCGGTGCAGGGAGGCAGCACCCTCACCGTGCAGTTGGTGAAACAGGTGCTGATCGACCCCGAGGAGCGCTTCGAGCTCAGCTACGCCCGCAAGATCAAGGAAGCCATCCTCGCCTTGGAGATATCGCGCCGCTACCCCGGCCGGGAAGGCAAGGACCGCATCCTCGAGTGGTACCTCAACAGCAACTACTACGGCAACCACGCCTACGGCATTGAGGCGGCCGCCCGCGTCTACTTCGGCAAGCCGGTGCAGGAACTCACCCTGGCTGAGTCGGCCATGCTCCTGCCCATACCGCAGTACCCGGCCATGAACCCCATCGACAACCCGGCCATCGCCAAGACACGCCAGGAGCTGGTGCTGGACACCATGGTCCGGCAAGGCTACCTGGACGCAGAAGAAGCCTACGCCGCGAAGCAAGACGAACTGATAATCCGGCAGTCCACCGAGCGCTACGAGATGCAAGCGCCCCACTTCGCCATCTACGTGCGCGACCTGCTGGAGCGCGAGTACGGCGAAGCCATGTACCGCCGCGGCCTCCGCGTCTACACCACCCTGGACATGGAAATCCAGAAACTGGTGGAGACAGCCACCGCCACCAGGATCGCGGAGTACGGTGTCGCCAACGACGCCAGCAACTCCGCCGCCGTTGTCATTCGCCCCCAGACAGGCGAGATCCTGGCCATGGTGGGAAGCGTCAACTACTACGACGAGGAGATCGACGGCCAGGTCAACATGGCCACCGCGCCCCGGCAGCCGGGCTCGTCCTTCAAGCCCTACGTCTACCTGACCGCCTTTGAGCAGGGCTACACCCCGGGCACGGTGCTGATGGACATCCCGACCACCTTCCCGGATCCGCCCAACGAGCCGTACTCTCCCATGAACATCGACCTCAACTACCACGGCGCCTTGACGCTGCGATCGGCGCTTGCCTGCTCCTACAACATCCCCGCCGTCAAGCTCATGGACATGGTAGGCATCACCAACGTGGTGCAGATGGCCCGCCGGCTCGGGATCACGACCCTCACCGATGACTACTACGGCCTAAGCACCGCTCTCGGCTCACGCGAGGTCAAGCTGCTGGACCACGTCTACGCCTACAGCGTGCTGGCGAACAACGGCGTCATGGCGGGGCAACCCGTCAACGCCTGGGAGCAGCGCCCGGGCTTCCGCCAGCTGGACCCGGTGGCCATCCTGCTGGTTGAGGACAGCCAGGGGAACATCCTCAAGCAGTATACCCAGCCCGACGTCCGCCAGGTGGTGGACCATCGATATGTGTACCTGCTGCAGAGCGTCATGTCGGACCCGGCCGCCCGAGCCCCGGCGTTCGGGGCCAGCGGCGCCAACCTGATCCTGCCGGACCGGCAAGTCGCCACCAAGACCGGCTCCACCAACGAGAACACCGATGCATGGACCATGGGCTTCACGCCGCAGTACGCCGTCGGGGTGTGGATCGGCAATGCCAACCGGACGAAGATGAACCGCCTGCTCGGGTCCACCGGCGCCGGCCCCATCTACCACGACATCATGGTTGGGTTGCACGAGGGTCTGCCGGTGCTGAACTTCGAGCCGCCGGCGGGCCTCGTCAGTGAGCGTGTCTGCACCCTTTCCGGCCAGTTGGCCACCGACCACTGCACGCACACCATCAACGAGTTGTTCGTCGAAGGCACTCAGCCCACCACCTACTGCACCTCCCACCAGGTCTACCGGATCAACAAGGAGACCGGGCGGCTGGCCACCGTCTACACGCCCGCGGAACTGGTGGAAGAGCGGGTCTATGAGATCTACCCGCCGGAAGCGGCCGACTGGGTGCGCACCGCGGGCATCCCGCAGCCGCCCACGGAGTACGATCCCCTGCCCGGTGATGGCTCCGCGGCACAGGAGGCAGCCATCGTCAGCCCGGCACCCTACCAGTACGTCAAGGGCGTGGTCGAACTGGTCGGCAACGCCCGCGTCCCGGACCAGGCGGTATTCCGCCTGCGATACGGAGAGGGCCTCAACCCCTCCGCCTGGATGAGCATCGGCAGCGAGCACGGCCACCAGGTGGATAACGGCGTGCTCGAGTACTGGGACACCAGCGGGCTATCCGGCCTCTACACGCTCCAACTCTCGGTGGTCGACCACGGTGGCGGCGAGCGGCTCGCCAACGTCCAGGTGACGGTCGACAACCAGCCGCCGCAGATCACCCTGAACCACCCATACCCGGGCAGCAGCCACTCCCGTGACGACGTGGAGGGCGCCTGGTTCACCATCCAGGTGGACGCGGTGGACAACCTGAGAATGGATCGCGTCGAGTACTTCCTCGGCGGGGAATCCATCGGGATCACCACCGTCACCCCGTACGCGTACAAAGTGATGCTCCGCGACGTCGCGATCGGTACCCACGAGGTGTGGGCGGTGGCCTACGACGCGGCGGGCAACAGCGCCGAGTCGGCGCATGTGGAGGTCAACGTCACCGGGTAACTCAAGGACCGGCGGAAGTCTCAGGGGGTAGCGCCCACATCATGCCGGGGTGGGCGCTACCGTTGCCGGTCGAGGTCGTGGACAAGGGACCGCACATCGGCTAGATTGGCCCTCAGACAACGGCGCCCGGCGCCTCATACACTACGGAGCGAGCGATGCGCTACCTCATCACCGGCGGAGCCGGCTTCCTGGGCACCGCCCTCGCCAATCGCTTGGCAGGCAGCGGGCACGAGGTCCACGTCCTAGATGACCTCAGCTCTGGGGACCCGAGTCGGCTACGGGATGATGTTCTCCTCACACGGGGCGACGTGCGCGACGTGCCCAAGCTGTGGTCGCTTCTTCAGGGCATGGACTGCGTGTAC
This sequence comes from Anaerolineae bacterium, assembly GCA_040768685.1. Taxonomy (GTDB): domain Bacteria; phylum Chloroflexota; class Anaerolineae; order DRVO01; family DRVO01; genus Ch71. The sequence goes on along the minus strand of JAXGMM010000001.1, from coordinate 279,966 downwards.
CACCTGGCGGCCAAAGTCTCCGTTCCCGCCTCCAATCTCTATCCGCGTGACTACAACGAGATCAACGTGGGCGGAACCGTCAGCGTCCTGGAGGCCGTCCGCGACGTGAGAGTGCCGAAGCTGGTCCTGGCCTCGTCCGGCGCCGTCTACGGCGACCAGGACCGCGGACCCATCAGCGAAGATGCCGCCCCCAACCCCCGCTCGCCCTATGCGGTCAGCAAGTTGGCCGCCGAGTACTACTGCCGCACCGTCGGCCGGCTGGCAGGCTTTGAGACTGTGGTGCTGCGCATCTTCAACGCCTTCGGCCCCGGCCAGCCTTTGCCCGCCTCGCACGCCTCCGTCGTCCCCCTCTTTCTGCGGCGCGCCGTCAGCGGCGGCTCCATCGTCGTCTTCGGCGGCGGGAAGCAGACGCGGGACTTCGTCTACATCGACGACGTGACCGACGCGCTCGTGGCCGCCGGCGAACGTCCCGGGCTGGATGGCCGGGTGATCAACATCGGCAGCGGACGGGAGTGCAGCATCTCCCAACTGGTCGGCCTGGTGGAGGAGGCCGCCGGTCGCCGCGCCAACGCCGTCTTCAACGCCTCTCAGGAAGGGGGCGTCTCTCACTCCGTGGCGGACATCAGCCTGGCCGCGCGCCTGCTGGACTACGCTCCGCGCGTCAGCCTCGAGGAGGGCCTGCGGCTGATGGTAGACCTGGACCAACGGTTCCAGGCCTCCCCGTCCGACGCCCACTGAAAAGGCCGCTTCTGGCGCTTGGTCCAGGCACCCAGGTCGGCCGCCTTGCCCCTCCCCAGGCCCCAGGGCGTTTCGATTCTGCCGCTCAGTGGCGTGCTCACCGAGAATCGAGAGCCCTCTCCCCAGGCCCAGGCTGCGCTTGTCATCCGCCCTATCCTGTGTAACATCCATCCAATGGTTCGGTATCGCGAGCCCACGCATGCAGGCGCCCACGTCCGGCGTCGGCGATCCCTGGCGAGGAGAGGTGAGCACATGTCGGAACGTGAGATCGGATTCGGCGTCGTTGGGTTAGGGATGGGCGCCGGGCATGCCCGCGATATCTACGATCTGAAGGGCGCCCGTCTGGTGGCCGTCTGCGACTTGGACACGGACCGGCTAAAGGCGGTCGGCGACAAGTACAAGGCCAAGAAGTACAAGAGCTTTGCGCGTATGCTCGCCAACCCCGAGGTGGAAGTGGTCTCCATCGCCCTGCCCAGCGGCATGCATGCGAAGTTCGGGGTACGCGCCGTTCGTGCCGGCAAGCACGTCGTGGTGGAGAAGCCCATCGACGTGAACCTCCGCGCCATCGATCAACTCATCGCCGAGGCCAAGAAGGCCAACGTGAAGCTGGGCGCCGTGTTCCAGTCCCGCTACAGCCCCCTCAACCGGCGCATCAAGGAGATCATCGACAGTGGGCGCCTGGGCAAGCTCTACGGCATCCACGCCGACCTGCACTGGTGGCGCGAGCAGAGCTACTACGGCGACGAGAAGCACGGCCTCTGGAAGGGCACCTGGGCCATGGACGGCGGCGGATCGTTGGCCAATCAGGGCATCCACACCCTTGACCTGGTACAGTGGCTGGCCGGGCCGGTAAAGTCCGTCTTCGGGTACATGGGCATCTACGCCCACAAGATCGAGACCGAGGACAAGTGCTCCGCCCTCCTGCGCTTTGAGAACGGGGCCATCGGCACCATCAACACCACCACCGCTTGCTGGCCCGGCGGCGGCGACACCCTCACCATCTACGGTGAGAACGGCACCATCGCCACCGGCAAGAGGCGCGACACCATCGAGATCTGGAAGTTCCGCGACGATCCCGACGGCAAGGAAGAGCAGCTCATCAAGTCGATGTATGGGCCCCTGGAGAGCGAGGAGAAGCGCGTGAACACGGACCCGCGCGCCACCTCTCTGCACGGCCACCAGCCCATCATGGCGGACATGATCGAAGCCATCCGCCAGGACCGCGATCCGTTTATCACGGGCGAAAGCGCGCGCAAGCCGGTGGAGATCATGGTGGCCATCTACAAGTCGGCCCGCACCGGCAAGGAAGTGAAGCTGCCGCTGTAGGCCGGAAGAGACTCGCCGAAGAGGACGTAGAGGTCGCGAAGGACTTGGGACAGAGGCTGGATGCGGGGCCGCATGGTCTGTCCGCAACCGGTCCCACTCCCATGCTCTCGGCGCTCTCCGCGAACTCTACGGCGAATCACCAGTACTCCTGGGAGTGTGACGGTGAAGTACGCCATCTGTAACGAGCTGTTTGAGGGGCAGCCGCTGGAGCAGTACCTGCCGCTGGTGGCCGAACTGGGCTACACCGGCCTCGAGGTCGCCCCCTTCGCCTTCGACACCCACGTGGCACGCATGAGCCCCGACGAGGCTCGCCAGGTGGGGAAGACCATCCGCGCCCACGGCCTGGAAGTGGTGGGGATGCACTGGCTGCTTGCCCGCAGCGAGGGCCTGCACATCACGTCGCCCGATCGGGACGCCCGCGACCGCGCCGCCGCGTACATGACCACCCTTATCCGCCGGACAGGCGACATGGGCGGGAGCGTGATGGTGTTCGGGTCCCCGCAGCAGCGCAACCTGCTGCCCGGCGTCACCGAGGCGCAGGCCTTCGAGTGGGCCGCCCACTTCTTCCTGCGCGTCGCTCCGGTGGCCGCTGAAGAGGGTGTCCGCATCTGCATTGAGCCCCTGGCGCGCGATGATACGAGCTTCCTGTTCAACAAGGACCAGGGCGTGCGACTAGTGGAGATGGTGGGGCACCCCAACGTCGCCCTGCACCTGGATGTGAAGGCCATGAGCGACGAGGGCCGCCCCATCGCCGCGATTGTTCGCGAGGCGAAAGACCACCTCGGTCACTTCCATGTCAACGACGGGAAGCTCGGCCCCGGTATGGGCCCCATCGACTACCTGCCCATCATGCAAGCGCTCAAAGACGTGGGCTACACCGGCTGGCTGTCCGTCGAAGTGTTCGACTTCAGCCCCGGTGCTGAGCACATCGCCAGGGAGAGCATCGCCTACCTGAAGCGCATCGAAGACCAACTTTCCTGACCTCTTGGAGGTGCTGATATGCCGGAATGGAGCCTGAAGCTGTCCGCGGGTGAGCACTGCCGCGTGGACTGCCCCGTGCAGGTGAAGGTGGGGCCGGTGGCGGAGAAGCCCGTCTCCCTCAAGCTGACCGAGACGGCCACCGGACGCGTGGTCTCCTGCCAGGGCGGCGTAGACGACCACGGAGACCTGCGCGTGCACTGGATCGTGGACGCCCTACGCGCCGGCGCCACGCGCGAGTACCGGCTGGGAACCTGCGATGAGCCTGAGCCCTGGCCCGGCGTCCTCGTAGTGGAACGAGACGGCCGCATGGAAGTGCAGATCGCCGACCGCTTCTTCACCGCCTACAACTACGGCCCTCAGTGGGTGAGGCCTTACCTCTGGCCGGTGATCGGCCCATACGGCGATCACATCACGCGCGACTACCCCATGCTCCCCGACGTCCCCGGCGAGAAGCACGACCATCACCACCAGAAGTCCGTCTACACCGCCCACGGCAGCGTCAACGGCGTGGACGACTGGAGCGAGGAAACCGGGCATGGCTTCGTGGTTCATCGGGGCTTCGCGCAACTGGTGAGCGGGCCGGTCCTGGGTGTCATCCAGGCCGACAACGACTGGGTCAGCAAGGACGGCGAGAAGGTCATGAGCGAGCAGCGCACCATGGTCTTCTACAATCTGCCCGGCCCGGACAAGATCGTCGACTACACCGTGCACTTCAAGGCGGACGCGGGCCCGGTCACCTTCGGCGACACCAAAGAGGGCGGCATCCTGGCGGTGCGGGTGGCCACCACCATGGACGAGAACTCAGGCCTGGGCGGCAGGATCGAGAACGCCTACGGCGCCGTTACCGAGAAGGAGAACTGGGGCAAGAAGTCGCCTTGGTGCGACTACTCCGGCCCGGTGAAGGACCGCTTCGTCGGCATCACCATCATGGACCACCTGGACAACCCGCGCTACCCGACGGAGTACCACGTCCGGGCGTATGGCCTGATGACGGCCAACCCCTTCGCCTGGCACGACTACAAGGACGACCCCACGCTGGACGGGTCGCTGGTGGTGCCCGCCGGCGAGAACCTGATCTTCCGCTACCGGCTGTTCATCCATCGCGGCGACGCCAAGGTGGGGAACGTGGCCGGCCGCTATCACGACTTCGTCAACCCGCCACAGGTTGAAGTGGGCTAGACGTCGCACCCGCATTCAGCAGGGGAGGGCCGGTGTGGTCGGTGGGCGATCCGGCGGTCGAGTTGTCGCACCCGCATCCGGCAGGGGAGGGCCCCCGCGCCCTCCCTCTCGCCCCGCCACATGGGGCTCCCACGCAGTCTGCCTAACCTCCACGTGGCTTCAGAGAGCAAAACCAGTGCTCCCCTTCCTTTCTAGGGAAGGGGAGCACTATGGCAGAAGCACACTCCGGTTCCCCCTTCCCGCGTCGGGAAGGGGGCTAGGGGGTTAGGTGCTCCCCCGTGCCGGCACGCTGAAGCTATCCTATCGCGCTATAGATCCTCCACCCGGACCGACAACTGCTCTAGACTGGTCCGAATCAACTGCAGATCCTTGCGCGCGCCCAGGAACCTGGTTCGCTCGGCGCGGACGAAACGGGTATAGGGCGCAATAGCCTCCCCAATGCGCCGCAGGTCGCGATCCAGCGCCTGCTCGAACTCCCGAGTCAGTGCCCGCGTCAAGTCCTCGCGCATCCGCGCCACCCGGTGGCGCAGTTCCTTCTTCGACTGGCGGCGGCGCGCCGGAATCACGAACAGGCCCAGCACCGCGACCATGCCTGCCGCGGCGATGCCGGTGACATCCGCCATGGTGCTGGTGGCGAGCACTGTGATGGCCGCCCCCAATCCGACGGCGCCGATCTCGGCGATGGCAGTGCCGGCCACGGCCTGCTGAGCGGCCTCAGCGATACGCTTGGCCTGGTCCTTCTGGTCGTAGTCCTGAACCACCTGTTGTGCCGCCCGGCCCACCGAGTCCAGCAAGCGCGACCGATCGTACTCGTAGCTGCCCACGTTGCCGATGATGCGGTCGGCGTACCTCATGCGCCGCTGGGCCAGGTAGTCGGTGATCGCCTGCCACTGGCGCAGGTTGCCGCCGACAAGCCAGTCGATGATGGTGTTGACGCGCTCCTCGAGCACACGGGGCGTATCGGCGATGACCTTGCGCTCAAACTCAGCACGAATGGCGCTCTTGTTGACCAAGTCGAACGCCCGGCCCAGGCGGACCGTCTCGTCGAAGAACGCGACACCGCGGTTCTCCAGGGCGAACAGCGCGTTGTCCACCTCCGCCAGCCGGTAGTTGAACTCGCGCGTCATGTCCTCCTTGTAGAGGCCCAGCTGGCGACTGACCTCGTCGATAGCATCCACGTCATCCTGAAGCAGGGTCAGCTGCTCTTCGGCCTGGCGCAGGTACTTGGCGGCCAGGTGCTGCCCGACGCCCAGTGGGTTTTGCAGCTTGAGCCTGATGCGCTCCTGCTCGTCCAGCCGCGCCACCAGGTACTCCTCCAGGGCCTGAAAGCGGCTGTCCTCGAGGGCTACCGTGTCCCCCGAAGCCTTCGCCCGCAGCGCCAGGCGGGCCGACACCGGGAAGACCTCCGCCTCGACGCCCAGCATGCGGCCGGCGTGGTCGACCACAAAGTCCTGGATATGATCCAGTTCATCCGGACTCTCCAGGATGTCGATCTTGTTGAGGACGAATACCACTTTCTTGCCCCAATCCCGGATGACCTCGAGGAAGAGGCGTTCACTCTCCGTGAACGGACGATCGACCGAGGTAACGAAGAGAACGATGTCGGACCGGGGCACGAACTCCTGCGTCAGGGCCTCGTGTTGCCGGAAGATGGCGTTAGTGCCCGGCGTGTCCACGATGCTTATCTGCTGCAGCACGGGAGCCGGCAGGGTCAGCTCGCCCACATTGGCCGAGACGGCGGTGCGACTGAACTGCTCGCCGTAGCGGATCAGCTGGATGCGGCTCGTGGTTGGGGTTACACCTTCTTCCAGCAGCCGCTGGCCGAGGAGGGCGTTGATCACGGCGCTCTTGCCGGAGTTGAACTCGCCCACCACCACGAGCAAGAACAACTCGTCGAGTTGGGCCACCGAGTCCTCCAGGGTCGCCTGGTCCTCCGGTGTTACGTCCAACTTCGCGAGGGTGATACGCAGGTCGTTGAGACGACGTCGCTCGCCGACTAGCAGTTCCTCTTCTACATCGGAGAGTATACGCTGCATCATTCCTTGCCTTTCCTGCCTCCGGCGCGGATCCCCACGCTCTTGAGCCGCGCCAGAATTATACAGGCTAAGGCATCGGCGCGACATACCGCCGACTTGAGAGGCCAGAGCGATTGCATCTGGTGGCCATCCGTTACACTGAGCGTGTTCACGGCCTTGTCTTGATCCCGTGAGGCCAAGCGGCCGGTTCGGAGATGCGTCGCAAGCCTGCGCGATCGCCGTTCTGGTCAAGGCGGAGTCGCCCTGTCGTGCGTGCCCTCGCGGATGCCAAGTGCGCCCCAACCGTGTAGACTTCGCCCGGAACGGCGGAACTACCGCCCTGTGTGCGACCGTCTACCCACTAAAGGGCGCCCTGCCCGTGGAGGGATACTGGTGAAGAAACTGATCCTCCTCGTGCTGATTGCCTCGACGCTCGCCGCCTGCGGCGGGTCGCCCGAACCACAGGTGGAACCGACGGCATCGGCCCCCACGTCCTTGGCGCTCGCCACCGTCGCCCCCACCTCCACTCCCAGCGCCACGCCCACGCCCGAGGCCCTCGCCCAGAGCTACACCGTTCAGGCGGGCGACACTCTCGGTGCGATTGCGGAGCGCTTCGGCGTCTCACTGGAGGATCTGGTAGCGGTCAATGGGATCGCCAATCCTGCCCTCATACAGGTGGGACAGGTTCTGACGATTCCCGGCGAAGGAGTGACCTTGCCGCCAACGGTTACACCGCCGGCGACATCAGAGCCCACTACCGCGCCCACAGCGACGGCGATCCCGGCAGCCAACCTCGGGAGCCGACGCGGCCTACCACAGCAGTCCCCCGAGTACGGCATGCAGGCCTTCCTCTGGTGGCGGCCCGAGACCGCTCACCGCGACCTCGGCCTCATACGCGACGCCGGCTTCTCTTGGGTCAAGCAGAACTTCGGCTGGCGCGACATCGAGGGCGCTAAGGGCCAGTTCGATTGGTCCACCACCGACCGCATCATGGATCAGATCGATGAGTTCGGTCTCAATGTCCTCGTCCGACTGGATCACCAACCGGCATGGGCCGGCGGCGGCTTCCCACTCACCGGACCCCCCGATAACCTGCAGGACTTCGCTGACTTCTGCTCCGCCGTCGCCCAACGATACCAGGGCCGCGTCGACGCCTACCAAATCTGGAACGAGCCTAACCTCGCCCGCGAGTGGGGCGGCCAACCACCCGACCCGGCCAAGTACGTGGAGATGCTCAAGCTCGCCTACGCCGCCATCAAGGCCGCCGACCCGGGCGCCATCGTCATCACCGCCGGCCTCACCCCCACCGGCACGCATCCCCCAGAGGCCATGCCCGACGACGCCTACCTGCACGCTATGTACCAGGCCGGCATGAAGGGCTACTACGATATGCTCGGCCTCCACGCCGCCGGCTTCCTCGCCCCACCCGAAATGGACCCCGCCGAGGCCGCCGACAACAAGGCCTACGGAGGCGAACGCTTCTTCTGCTTCCGCCACGCCGAGGACATGCGACGGATCATGATCGAGAACGGCGACGCCGACACTCAGGTCGCTATCCTTGAGTTCGGCTGGACCAGCGACCCCCGGCCCGAATCCCCCTACCACTGGCACGCGGTGGATGAGTTCGTGAAGGCCGACTACCTGGTGCGCGCCTACCAGTACGCCAAGACCCACTGGTCTCCCTGGGTCGGACTGATGAGCCTGATCTACCTGGGAGACCCGGACTGGACTCCCGCGGATGAGCAGTGGTGGTGGTGCATCAACAACCCGGACGTGGGCTCGCCCCGGGCGGCGTATATCGAGCTGCAGAGGATGCCGAAGTAGGGGACTCCCGCCTGACCTCCGTGCAGTCGCCCCGGGCCGCGCACGTCAAGGCAAAAGGCACGACCAGGTAGGGGACGGCCTCCGTGCCGTCCCGCCGTGCAGTCGCCCCGGGCGGCGCACGTCGAGGTAAAGCACATGATTAGGTAGGGGACGGCCTCCGTGCCGTCCCGCCGTGCAGTCGCCCCGGGTGCCGCACATCGGGGTAAAGCACATGATTAGGTAGGGGACGGCCTCCGTGCCGTCCCGCCTGACCTCCGTGCCGTCCCGCCGTGCAGTCGCCCCGGGCTGAAGCCGCGGGGCTACAGGTTGGCGAAGCCGGCCTGCGCCGGCTGGAGAGGGTCGTGGTGGGCGCTGTCTCTTCGTAGCGTAGCCCCTGGTGGGCGTTCCGGGAGACGGCTACGAGGCCTAGGCCGTTAATAGCGGGGCTTTCTTGCGGCTGGAGGACGCCCAACATCCTCTTGCCGGCGTCATTCGGAGCTTGCCGGGAGGTTGTCCACATGCACGAGCTAGAGACCAACGATACCAAGCTCACGTATTCCGGCTTCGGCATCGCCAGCCTGATGATCGGCCTGCTCACCCTGGCGGGAGCGTGCCTTGTCTTCGCGCTTGTCTTGGCCGGAATCGGCACCGGCCTCAGCCTCGCTCTGGGGCTCTGCGGCGGAGGTATCCTGGCGTTCGTCGGCATTGGCCTGGGGATCGCAGGGGCCGTTCGGGGCCGCAGCAAGGTGGTTCCCATCCTGGGCGTCATCCTCAATGCCGTGTTCGTCTCGCTCGCCACCGTGCTGCTTCTCGTCGTCTTCCTCCAAGCGAACTCCATGGCGCCCCTGACTTAGCGGACCGTTCGGGCCTCTGAGGAGCTGTCGTCCCAGGGTTCTTCGATTCTGCTGCTCGGCTATGCAGTGCCCTCGAGAACCTCACCCCAACCCCTCTCCGTAACGGAGAGGGGCTTCCGGCCGCCTTCTCCTTACGCCCGCGCGGCGGCGTGCTCACCGACAATCGAAGGACCCTGCTGTCGTCCGGCTTCTTGAACGTGGGACGGTTTGCGCCTATTATGGGCAGGACTTCCAGTAGTGGGTTCCAGGGAGACCTTCCATGTCCGCACGTGCGACCCGGTTCCTCGCTCTGCTCGGCGGCTTCGCGGTCATTGCCGCCGCGCTGACCGTCCCGTCGTGGCTGGCTTCGCCGGGTGTCGGCGTCGTCCAGGCGGCGCAGATCCTCCACGACAACCGGGTCCTCCACTACCTATACGTCAGCGGCGTATTGCTGAGCGGCGTCTGCATGGCGCCGGTGGTCGTGCTCCTCGCCGTCCGCCTCTACCGGCGACAGCCGGGCCCGGCTCTCCTGGGGGCGGGCGCCTTTCTGTTCGGCTTGGTGTTGGAGGCGATGGGGGGCCTGGTGTCATTGGCGCGGCTCGGGGTTGGCGTCAGCTTCCCGGAGGCGGCCTACAGCAGCCCCGCAGCGGCGGTGATGAACGGCGACACTGCCTCCCTCCCACTCTATCTGAGCCTCAGTGCCACCTATCAGTTGGCCGCTGCCGCTGGAGCCGTGCTGGTGCTCGTGGGCGCGGTAGTGCTGGCCGCGTTCCTCTGGCGGCGGCAGTGGGTCCCGATAGCATTGGTCGTACCGGCGGTGCTCATCTTCATAGCCGCTCTGTTTGTGCCCGGCGCCTGGCTGACCACGGTGATGGCCGCGTCTTTCGTTGTGCTCGGATTGGCCTACGGCGCCTTCGGCTACGCCACCGCTCGCCTCAACCACCGGGTGGAGATAGACCCGGTGACCGGCGCGGAGACTGTGGGCCAGACGCCGCGGGCCCGTCGCTCCCGGCGCTCGCGCCGCCGCTAGCCTTTCACAGGAGCAGATAGACACCTTCTTCTGGGGGGCAGCCGCCAAGTTGTACGGCGTGTAAACGAGTGAGGAGTGGACAGTGGCTAGTGGCTAGTGGCTAGAACCTGTTTGTCGATCACAGTCCACCGGCCACTGATCACTCTTCACTTCTCCCTTATCACTTCCCGCAACTGCCGGTAGCCGATGGAGATAACGCCCGCGTCGTCGAGCACCTCCGCCAGGGCCGGGTCGCTGAAGGTGCGCCAGTCGCCCTCGCGCTGGTGCAGGCGCCGGTCGCCCAGGATGGCGCGGGACTCGTCGGTGGCCACCGAGGGATGGTAGATCAGGTGCGTCAGCCCGGGCGGGAGGTCGCGGATGACGCGGTGGTACTGGGCCGGGATGTCCTGCTCCGGGTCCATCTCGGGCATGACCAGGTTGTCGATGGGCAGTAGGTCGCCCTCGTCCACCAGCGCGTTCAGGCCCGTTGCGGCCACGGTCGCCTCGGCCGCGCTCAGCCCCACGCCCTGCAGCGCCTCTTCCGTGATCCTCGGCAGCATCACCGGCAGGCGGAACTCGCGCCCCAAGTCGACGTAGGTCCCCAGGAGTGCCGGGTGCGCGATGGCCCCCATGTGAGTGTCGATGTGGGTCACGTCCAGCCCCGCCGCCAGGGCCATCTCCACCTGGGCGCGCGTCTCGACAATAGCCGCCTCCGCGTCCATGTGGCTGTGCAGCGGGCCCACGTCTCGCCACAGGTAGCCTTGCTCGTCCAGCAGCCCGCCGTCCGGGTTCCGCGTGCTGATCGGGCCCCAGCGGTAGGGCCGCCACTCGCTGGTCAGGTCAAGGTGGACGCCCACGTCGGCCTGCGGGTAGTCGCGTACCAGTTCGACCAGATGGCGGAACCAGGGGCAGGGGACCATCACCGAGCCGCAGTTCACCACGCCGGCGGCCAGGATGCCCGCAAAAGCGGTGTTGGTGGCGTGGCACATCCCCAGATCGTCCGCGTGCGCGATGACCACCCGGTCGGTAGGCGCGAACCCCAGGCGTTCCAGCGTCGATGACATGTTACCTCCTAGAAGGGCAGCGCGGTGCGAATGCCGCTCGCAGTATAGAGCCGCCCCGCCATGAATGGCCGGGGCTACGGGTAAGCGAAGCCGCCCTCCGCCGGCTGCCTCAGCCCGGGGCGACCACACGACCAGGCGTATTGCGCTCGACGGCTAGGTTGGCCGCCTTCTGCCCCAAGGGGCTGCCGTGCTGTACCAGGGCGAGCGTGAATGTGCGAGGAGATCCGTCACGGAGCCACAGAGACACAGAGGATGGAGAGGACCAAGTGAGAGACCGCTCAAGCCGGCTGATCCGGTTCTCCCAGCCATCTCCTCTCTGTGTCTCCGCGCCTCCGTGGCTAATCCCTATCCCGGCCGACCGCCCAGGCTGCTGACGTCGAAGTCCCGAGCCGCGTGGAAGCAGGCGATGATGTTCTCCACCGTCGTGTCCGGCTGGATCACGTTGGAGGGGAACACCACCAGGCCGCCGTTGTACCCGCACTTGCGGATCAGGTGCAGCACTTCCTCGCGCACCTCCTCGGGGGTGCCATTGGGCAGCGTCTGCTGCAAGCTGATGCCGCCGTGGATGGTGATCTTGTCGCCCCAGCGCCGCTTCACCTCCACCGGGTCCATGCACTCCGGCTGCACCGGGTTGATGACGTTGAAGCCGATCTCCACCAGGTCGTCCATGACGTCCATGATGGTGCCGTCGCAGTGGATGTAGAAGAAGACGTCGGGGTTGACGGCGCGGCAGTCGGAGATGAGTTTGGCCAGGCGGGGCTTGTCCACCTCGCGCCACAGCTTGGGCCCCATGATGATGCGGTCCTGCATGGCGAAGTCGCCGGTGACGCCGATCTGGTCCACGCCGGCCCGTGTGGCGCGGACGCAGATCTCCCCGTAGAGGGTGTAGAACCGGTCGTACATGGCCTCAAGCAGGTCGCGATTGATGACGTAGTCGGCCAGGAGGTTGTCCATGCCGCGCAGTTCCCACGAATCGCGGTAAGGGTTGCCGACCCCGGCGCCGACGAATAGCTCCTGCGCCTTCATCTCCGCCACCTTGCCGGCGTAGTCATCGGGTTCGATGACGTCGTCCACGGTGGGCCAGGGATAGGCTTCGATGTCGGCCACCGTCTGGGCGCTCTCCAGCGGGCCCGCCAACCACTCCGTGTACCAGCCGCCCTCGCCGATGCGGTAGCGGACGCCCCACTCATTCAGATAGGTGCGGTCGTCGACCCAGACGACCGGCCGTCCCGGCAACGGGCCGGGCCGCAATTCGGCACGGGCGTCGAAGTCACGATGGACGATACGCGGCGTGAGGCTGCCCCAACCCTCGATGCCCAGTTCGTGCAGCACGTCCTTCCAGTCGTCGGTACGGTAGTGCTCCTTGAGGCGCTGCTGTACCTCGTGGTGGAACCAGCCGTAGGTCGGGGTATGGTCGGGGATCTCGTGGTTCAGTGCCGCCAGGATGCGCTCTCTCGGGGTCATCTCTGCTCCTTGTCGGGTCAAGGCCGTCTCTGATCCCATTCTAGCCTTGCCCGCCGCGATGCTGCCAGCGGGAGAGGAAGGGGGTGGCGCCACAGAGCACCCAGAGAGCACAGAAAAGACGAGGTCACAAAAAGAGCAGTCCGGCTCCTTCGGGATCCTCCCCTCAGTCATCTTCTCTGCGCCCTCCGCGGTGAATCCCCTCCTCCCGCGTGCTATAATGCCCGCCATAGCCGTCAGGGCAGAAGGAGTAGGGTCACACATGGACAAGCAGACGTACATCCGCGATGTGGCGGAACACGTGGGCGAAGAGGTCGTCATCAAGGGCTGGCTCTACAACCGCACCGACAAAGGCCGCCTCCAGTTCCTCCAAGTGCGAGACGGCAGCGGCGTTATCCAGGCCGTCGTCTTCAAGAAGAACGTCTCCCCGGAGGCATTCGAGGCCGCCGTCGCGCTCGCTCAGGAGTCCTCGCTGGTGGTGCGGGGCGCCGTCCGCCAGGACGACCGCGCCCCCGGCGGGTTCGAGCTGGACGTGTCCGACCTGGAAGTGGTGCAGCAGGCCCAGGAGTACCCGATCCAGCCCAAAGAGCACGGCGTCGACTTTCTCATGGACTGGCGCCACCTGTGGATCCGCACCCCCACCCAGGCGGCCATCCTGCGCGTCCGCGCCCACATCATCCGCGCCATTCGCGAGTACTTCGATACCCACGGCTTCATCAACGCCGATACGCCGGTCATCACCCCCTCCGCCTGCGAGGGTACCACCACCCTCTTCGGGCTGGAGTACTTCGAGACGGCCGCCTACCTCACCCAGAGCGGCCAGCTCTACAACGAGGCCAACGCCATGGCCCTCGGCAAGGTCTACGCCTTCGGGCCGACCTTCCGCGCCGAGAAGAGCAAGACCCGCCGCCACCTCACCGAGTTCTGGATGGTGGAGCCGGAGATGGCCTGGGTCGACCTGGCGGGCAACATGGACGTGATGGAGCAGTTCGTCACCCACGTGGTGCAAAGCACCCTCAAGAACTGCGCCGCCGAGCTGAAAGAGCTGGGGCGCGACACCAGCGCCCTGGAGCGCATCGAGCCGCCCTTCCCCCGCCTGCAGTACGACGATGCGGTCAAGCTGCTCAACGGGTGGGGCGTGCCCATCGAGTGGGGCGACGACTTCGGCGCCCCGCACGAGACGGCCATCGGCGAGCACTACGACAAGCCGGTGATGGTGCATCGCTACCCGGCCGCCTTCAAGGCCTTCTACATGCAGCCCGACCCGGAGCGCCCCGAACTGTCCCTCAGCGTGGACATGATCGCCGCCGAGGGCTACGGCGAGATCATCGGCGGCGGCCAGCGCATCCACGACCTGGCCCTGCTGGAGAAGCGCCTGGCGGAGCACAAGCTCCCCCGCGAGGCCTACGAGTGGTACCTGGACCTGCGCCGCTACGGCTCCGTGCCCCACTCCGGCTTCGGCCTGGGCGTGGAGCGGACCGTGGCCTGGCTGACGGGGGTCCACCACATCCGGGAGACCATCCCCTTCCCGCGCACCATGGGACGGGTGTGGCCGTAGGACGCGCAGCAGAAAGCAGAGCGGATAGGCCTGTGGCAGACGAGAAGCAGGTCAAGTCCAAGAAGCGCGTGGCCGACCACGGCGAAGTGTTTACCGCCGAGCGGGAGGTCAATGCCATGCTGGACCTGGTGAAGCAGGAGACCGAGCGGATCGACTCCCGCTTCCTGGAGCCGGCCTGCGGCAACGGCAACTTTCTGGCCGCGATTCTCCGGCGCAAGTTGGCGGTGGTCAAGAGACGGTACAGAAAGAGCCCGGCCGACTACGAGAAGAACTCCGTGTTGGCGGTCAGCAGCATCTACGGCGTCGACATCTTGGAGGACAACGCCAGGGAATGCCGGGAGCGCCTGTACCGGATCTGGGAACGAGAGTACGGCGCCGTCTGCAAGGGGCACACCGACGAGGAGTGCCGCCGGTCAGTGCAGTTCATCCTCAAGCGGAACATCGTCTGCGGCAACGCCCTGAGCCTCAAGAAGGTAGACGGACACGGCAGAGACACCGATGAACCTATCGTCTTCTCGGAGTGGGCGTTCGTCACCGAGGGCAACCTCCAGCGCAGCGACTACACGTTCGACAAGCTGCTTGAGGGCGACGCACCGGCCCGTGACCTATTCGATGCCGCAACTGAAGGCGCCGGTGACCGGGCGGCAACCCAACTCACCCTCTTCGGCCAGACGGACCCCCCCAGCGATGAAGGCGAGTTCCTGAGGAAGTGCGTCTCCCACTACAAGAAGGTATGGATGGATGGCGACTGACGTCCAAGAAAGCTCCTACAATCCCGACGTCCTGAACTGCCTGGCCAACCTCTCCAGCGACGAGGTGTTCACCCCGCCGGACGTGGCCAACCAGATGCTGGACCTGCTGCCGCCCGACCTCTTCCGCGACCCGAACACCACCTTCCTGGACCCGGCCTGCAAGTCCGGGGTCTTCCTGCGCGAGATCGCCAAGCGGTTGAACAAAGGGCTGGAAGAGTCGATCCCCGACTTGCAGGAGCGCATCGACCACATCTACCACCGGCAGTTGTACGGCATCGCCATTACCGAGATAACCAGCCTGCTGTCTCGCCGGAGTCTGTACTGCAGCAAGTACCCGAACAGCATCTACTCGGTGACGAAGTTCGATGATGTCCAGGGCAACATCCGCTTTCAGCGCACCGAGCACCGCTGGAAGGATGGCAGGTGCGTCTTCTGCGGCGCCTCGCAGGGACAGTACGATCGCGGCGACACCCTGGAGACGCACGCCTACGAGTGGATACATACGGGCAAGCCGGAGGAGATCTTCGGGATGAAGTTCGACGTGATCGTGGGGAATCCACCGTATCAGCTGAGCGACGGTGGGCAGAAGGCGAGCGCTACACCTCTATACCAGCTATTCGTTGGGCAGGCCCTGAAGCTGAGCCCACGTTATCTGACCATGGTCATTCCGGCGCGCTGGTACTCGGGAGGCCGCGGGCTTGCCGCGTTCAGGGAGGCAATGCTCACAGACAAGCGCATCAAAGTCCTGGTCGATTACACGGACTCCAGCGAACTCTTCCCCGGCGTCGACATAGCGGGCGGCATCTGCTACTTCCTATGGGACAGAAGCTATGAGGGCGACTGCCACGTGGCCAACCACCTCAATGGAACCATAGACGAGGCCACACGTAGTCTCGACGAACCCAGGCCGTTCATCAGATACAACAAGTCGATCCCCATCATCGAGAAGGTTGCGGCCCGCGGCGAACCTACATACGACCAACGCGTCAGTTCGCAGAAACCGTTTGGGCTTCGCACGTATGTGAAGCCCGAGACGGGCGGCGAGTTGACCCTCAGGTACAGCGGGGGCACCGGCCCATATCCCCGGACCCTAGTTACGTCCGGCCTCGAGTGGATTGACAGGTGGAAGGTGATCACATCCTATCTCACCTATGACCATGCGGGACGGCCCTCTAGTGACGGCAAGAGGCGGATCATCTCTACTCTGGAGGTGCTTCCCCCGCAGACAGTATGTACCGAGACGTACTTAGTCGTAGATGCGTTCGAGAGCGAAGAGGAAGCCAGGAACCTGCACTTGTACCTGAGGACGAGCTTCGCTCGGTTTCTGGTTGCTCAGGTTACCTCCACTCAGCACCTGTCGAAGGGCAGTTTTGCATTCGTGCCCCTTCAGGACTTCTCACGGTCCTGGAATGATGCGGACCTCTACGCGAAATACGGCCTGTCGGAGGAGGAAGTGGCGTTCATCGTGTCCATGATCAGTCCCATGGACTCGGGCGGTGACGACGATGGCTAACGGAGAGTTCTTCCCCGTACGACCGAAGTTGCGCCCCACCATCTACGCCTTCACCGAGAACGACCCACGATACGATGGGCTGCTCAAGGTCGGCTACACCACCGTCGGCGCGGAGGAGCGACTGCGTCAGCAATACCCCACCAAGCGTCCCGAGGGCATTAGCCCGTACCGGCTGGTTCTCACCGAACCGGCCATGCGGCCGGACGGGACCTGCTTCACTGACCGTGATGTGCACCGGGTTCTGAAGGACAGGAATGTTGGCGGCGAGTGGTTCCGCTGCACCCGGGACGACGTGCTGGCGGCGATCGTAGCCGTCAAGACGCGCACGGAGAACGTGGAGAACCGCACGCGGGACTTCGCCATGCGCCCGGAGCAAGCAGCGGCGGTGGAGAAGACCCAGGCGTACTTCCGCTCTGTCAAGGAGGGCGACCCCAATTGGCCGCCGAGGTTCCTCTGGAACGCCAAGATGCGCTTCGGCAAGACCTTCGCCGCCTACCAACTGGCCAAGCGAATGGGGATGAGGAAGGTGCTCGTCCTCACCTTCAAGCCGGCGGTCGAGTCCGCCTGGGAAGAAGATCTGAAGACCCACATCGACTTCGAGGGCTGGCAGTTCGTCACCAGCGACAGCCTATCCCGCGGCGAGCCGGATATCACGCGCCCTCTCGTCTGCTTCGGCTCCTTTCAGGACTACCTGGGCACTAACGCCGCCGGCGGCATCAAAGCCAAGAACGAGTGGGTGCATGCCACCAACTGGGATCTGGTGATCTTCGACGAGTACCACTTCGGCGCTTGGCGCGAGCGAGCCAAGAAGCTCTTCGAGGAGCCGGACGAAGAGGCGGCCTACGACTTCGACCCGGAAAAGTACCAGGAAAACGAAGCTGGAGACGCCTGGAACGAAAGCTTCCTTCCCATCACGTCATCCCACTATCTGTTCCTCTCCGGCACGCCCTTCCGCGCCCTCAATACCGGCGAGTTCATCGAGGAGCAGATCTACAGCTGGACCTACTCAGACGAACAGCGGGCGAAGGAGAGCTGGGGCGACCAACCCGACAATCCCTACGCCTCTCTGCCGCGCATGGTGATGATGACCTACCGCATCCCGGACGGCATCCGGCAGATCGCCATGAAGGGGGAGTACGACGAGTTCGACCTGAGTGTGTTCTTCTCCGCCCGGGGCAAGGGGGCGGAGGCGCGGTTTGTCTATGAGGACGAAGTGCAGAAGTGGCTGGACCTGATCCGCGGCTCCCATCTGCCCGGCAATACGGACGACATGAAGTTGGGTCGAGACCAACGCCCGCCCATGCCCTACTCCGACACAAGACTCTTGAGCGTGCTTTCACACACGCTCTGGTTCCTGCCCGATGTGGCCTCCTGCTTCGCCATGCGCAACCTGCTGATGCAGAAGCAGAACACCTTCTATCACGACTACGCCATCAACGTCTGCGCTGGACCCCGTGCGGGGATCGGCGTTGCCGCGCTGGCGCCCGTCCTGAAGTCGATGGCCGATCCGCTCGGGAACAAGACCATCACCCTCTCCTGCGGCAAGTTGACCACCGGCGTAACCGTCCGTCCCTGGACGGGCATCTTCATGCTGCGCAACTTGAAGAGCCCGGAGACTTACTTCCAGGCGGCCTTCCGAGTGCAGAGCCCCTGGGAAGTGGGAGTGGAGTCCGATCAGGAGGGCGCGGCGAACGCCGTGGGCCGGACCGAGATCCTCAAGCATGAGTGCTACGTCTTCGACTTTGCCCTGGAGCGCGCACTGAGGCAGATCTCCGACTACAGCAATCGGCTGAACATCGACGGAGGCAATCCCGAAGCCAAAGTCGCCGAGTTCATCAGCTTCCTACCCGTCCTCGCCTACGACGGCAGCAGCATGAGGCGCATCAATGCCCAGGACATCCTGGACATCGCCACGGCGGGGACTTCCGCCACCTTGCTGGCCAGGCGCTGGGAGTCGGCGCTGCTCGTCAATGTCGACAACGAGACGCTGAAGCGCCTGATGGAGAACGAGGAGGCAATGGCGGCCCTCATGAAGATCGAGGGGTTCCGCAGCCTCAACTCGGACATCGAGACCATCATCAACAAGTCCACAGCAGTTAAGAAGGCCAGAGCCGAGGGCGACGAGGACCTAACGCCCAAGGAGAAGAAGGAACTCTCTGAGGAAGAGAAGGAGTACAAGTCCAAACGCAAGGAGATCCAGGAGAAGCTGATCAAGTTCGCCACCCGCATCCCGGTCTTCATGTACTTGACGGACTACCGCGAGCGCTGCCTAAAGGACGTGATCACCCAACTGGAGCCGGGGTTGTTCAAGAAAGTGACCGGCCTGGAGGTACGCGACTTCGATCTGCTGGTGTCGTTGGGCGTATTCAACGGCTCGCTCATGAACGACGCGATCTACAAGTTCAAGCGCTATGAGGACAGCAGCCTTTCATACGCCGGTATCGATAGGCACGCCGGTGAGGACGTCGGCGGCTGGGACACGGTGCTGAAGCGTGAGGACTACGAGGCGCTGTTCTACAACCAGCAGTCGAGCTTGCGTGCGGCGCGCGTCTCGGAAAACGGGCCCCCCGGCATACCGTACTCGGCAGTCTCCGATGGCGACGACGAGGATGGGGAGGACGATCCAATCGCGATCCGGCCGGGGCGGCCGCAGAAGAAGGGAATGACCTGGCCTCGTCCTCCGCTCTACTGAGGCTCGAGCGGCCCACCTCTAAGTGCAGCCAGCGTCAGGTGGACTCGCCGGCCAGCGCGGAGAGGCGGAACCACAGGATCCTGTTGGCTGAGGCGCCTCCGGGCGTCCTGTGGGCTTGACGGTCGACTGCCCGCCGCCCATCCTGTGCGGCAACAATGACCGGGGCAACGGCCGCAGCGCGCCCGCAGCCTCGAAGCAGGAGACGTCCGTGTTTGATCCGATCGCCTGGGTGGAGGACCAGCTTGAGCCGGTGGACTGCGACTCCACCGCCTTCATCTACGACCACATGGAGTCGCAGTCGGGCCGGTCGCTGGCCCGAGTCTACCGGCCTTTCGACGCCGCGAACCGCGGTCACTGGCGTGATGCCGGCTCCATCCTGGACTTCCTCTACTCCACCGCGGCCGCGGGCGGTCGGGTGCTGGACCTCGGCCCCGGCGATGGCTGGCCCTCCCTGCCGCTGGCGCCCCACCTGGCCGAGGTCGTCGGCGTGGATGCCTCCCTAAAGCGGGTGGAGGTCTGCCGCGACAACGCCCGCCGCTTGGGCATCGCCAACGCCGACTTCGTGCACGTTCCCCCCGGCCGGCCCTTGCCCTTCCCCGATGCCGGCTTCGACGCTGTGGTGGCGGCCTCGTCGCTGGAACAGACGCCCGATCCGCGCGCCACGGTGCGGGAGTTGGCGCGCGTGCTCCGCCCGGGCGGGCGGCTGCGCATCCACTACGAGGCTCTTTCCGAATACCGTGGCGGCCGAGAGCGCGAAGCGGAGCTGTGGGGAACGGCCGACGGCGCCATCCTCATGCTCATCAAACGCGACGTCGCCCTGGAGCAGGCCACCCAATACGCCCTGGCGCTCGACCTGTCGCCGGCGGCGGCCCGCGCCGCCCTGGGCGCCGAAGGCGCCCGCTACGCCGACCTGAGCGAGGCAGCGCTGGGAGCCATCCGCCCTCACCTCACCGAGGTCCGCCGCTGTCGCCTCAGCCACCCCAGCGCCCTGAGCCTGAGCCGCTGGCTGCACGGCTCGGGCTTCCACGACGTACGTGTCACTCACGGTGGCGGCGACTTCGCCGGCCGCCTGTTCGACCTCACCCCCGTCGACCGCCGCCCATGCGACCACGCCGGGGTGGAGGACTTGCTGACCGGGCCGGTGCGCGTCGCCGTCGAACTGGCGGCGCCGCTGGACGCCGACCCGCCGATCACCGCCGTAAAGGCCTAACGGCCCCAAGCCGGAGAGTAGCGCGACATGACTGAACTGGGGAAGAACGTGCGCCCGGCCATGGAACTGGGCGTGGATATCGTCAAAACGTTCTACACCGGCGCAGCGGAGAGCTTCGCCGAGGTGGTGCACCGCGGGGCGGAGCCGACCGAGGTGGCGGCAAGGTACCGTCTGTAGCGCTGGAAGAGGGTGTCAGGAGGACGCCGTGAGGTGGGTTGATGGCCACATCCATGTAAGCCTCTTCGACCGTGAGGGCAATCCGCGCGGAGACGTATTGCCCGATCTGCTGGCAGTGCTGGATGGCGCCGGCGCTGACCTGCGGCTGGTCCTGAGTACCGACAGCCCTGAGGTGACTTGGATGCGCACCGACCCGGAGTGGGTGGAGCGAGCCAATGCCCTGATTCACGACCTGTGTCTCCGGTCCGGTGGAAGGCTGTACGGCTCCTGCCTAGTGCCTTCGGAGTTCCCCGCCGAGTCGGAGCGGGTTCTGCGGAAGGCGGTGGAGGAGTGGGGCTTCGTGCAGTATGGCGAGCTCCTGGTTGAGGAAGTAGTGCGCGGGCTGACCAGGCCGGAGATGCTTGCCAGCGTAGAACTCGCCACGTCCTACCGGCTGCCGGTGGAGGTGCACCTGTCCACGAACTACGAGACGGGCGTCGGTCACTTCGAACAGCTGGCAGCTCTGGAAGAGGCCATCCCGCAGGCCAGATACATCGCTGCCCACGCCATTGGTGGCCGCATGAGCGACTACTACGTCGACCAACTGGCTCCGCGGGTCGCTCGGGGCGGTAACTTCTGGGTGGAGATCCGCGATTTCAACAATGTCCCGGCCCTGCGCCGGGCCCTGCGAGAGATCGGCGCGGAGCGGCTGATCCCCGGAACCGACTGGACCAACCGGATCGGCCCGCCTTACCTGCCCTACGGAGTGGTGTTCGACGTGCCCGACGCCGAATCCCCCATCGGCCGGCGACAGATCCGCGGCGTAGAGGATGTCCCCTACCGGCCTAGCGTGGAGGCTCTGGCCGGCTTCCTGGAACAAGCGGGGGCGACGGTCGATCAGATCGAGATGATCGGTTGGCGCAACGGAGCAGCGCTCTTTGGTCTAGAGCCCTAGACCGTCCGCTCCACCGCCACCACCCGGCCCTCGGCTGCCGAGGCGTAGGCGGCGTCCAGGATCTCCAGCACCCGGAGCACGTCTACCGCTGAGGCGGGCACTTCCCGGCCGGCGAGGAAGTCGCGGACGAACTCCAGGCCGTGCACCCCGCCATACGCGGGGCACTCAGACAGGGTGAAGCGGCGCTCCTACCGCGGCGAGGCGGCAAAGGCGGCGGCCTGACTCACCAGGGACACCACGTGGGTGCTGCCCTCCGCCCGGTAGCTGACCGCGCCCTCGGCGCCGCGCAGGATGATGGCCTGATCGTACCCGGGTGCGATGTACCCGGGGCGGCCTCCGGCCAACAGGTACCCGGCGTAGAGCGAAGCCACCGCCCCGCCGCTGAGCCGCATCCCCAGGCCGGCCACGTCCTCCACTTCCTCGCCCGTCAAGTACCGGAGCAGGTCCAGCCAGGAGAGGATGCCGCCTCCGGCCACCTCGTGCCGGAAGAGCCAGTGCGACGGGTCGCGCATGCCCACCTGGGTGGTGGCCATGCGCAGCTCCACCGAGGTGAGCCCGCCGAGCGCGCTCAGCACCGGCAGGAACTCCGCGGCGGTGCGGGCACAGGGCTTATCCGCCAGGACCGGCCTGCCCGCCCGCACCACGCGCAGCAACGTCCCCGGCGCCTCCCGGTTGGGCAGGGCCACGACCACGGCCGCCGCCGCATCGAGGAGGGCATCGAGGCCGGCGGCGCCTGGCGGTAGACCCGGAACGCCGTCCCTACGGCTCTGTGGATGGCCGGGCCCACGACCTCTGCGGTGGTATCTGCGGCAGTTCTCGCGTAAGCTTGGCGCCAACCGGCACTTCGACAGCCCGGCTCGCCATGCCGGCCCCAGGGGAGCAGACGCCCATGTCTATGCCCACCACCCTCGCCGAGACCGGCATCCGGCCCCGGCCCGATTTCACCCAGCTACGCCGCGCCCTGCTGCGCGGCGGTGCGCCCGCCTTCACCCCGCTCTACGAGCTCTTCGCAAACCCGCCCATCCAGGAACAGCTGCTGGGCCGCCCGGTAATGGAGAGGGCCGACACCATCGAGTTCTACTATCGCGCCGGTTACGACTACGTGCCCGTGTGGCCCGGCCTGCCGCTGAAGCAGGGCAACCTGAAGGACACCAGCCTCGGCTACCCCATCACCGACCGCGCCACCTTCGAGGCCTACGAATGGCCCACGACTGCCGACATCTCCTACTCCGAGTACGAGGCGGTGGCGCCCCTCCTGCCCGACGGGATGATGATGGTGGCCCAGACGGGCGGCATCTTCGAGGTCGCCGAGGGCCTGTGCGGTTACGCCGGACTGTGCCTGCTGCTCAGCGACGACCGCGAACTGGTGCAGGCCGTCTTCGACCACATCGGCGAGTTGTACGTGGCCATGTACTCGGCCATGGCCTCCATCCCGGAAGTGGGCGCCTTGGTCATCAGCGACGACCTCGGCTTCAAGACTCAGACGCTCATCTCGCCGGCGGATCTGCGCGAGTTCGTCCTTCCCTGGCACAAGCGCCTGGTGGACATCGCCCATGCCGAGGGCAAGCCCTGTATCCTGCACTCCTGTGGGCAACTGGCCGCCATCATGCCCGACATCATCGACTACGTGCGCATCGACGCGAAGCACTCCTTCGAGGATTCCATCCTGCCCGTGACCGAGGCCAAGCGTCTTTACGGCGACCGCATCGCCATCCTGGGCGGATTCGACATGGACCGCCTCTGCCGCAGCGAGGAGGACGAGATCCGGGAGTACACCGATATGCTGCTCGACGTGTGCGGCGCGGGCGGCGGCTACGCCCTCGGGACCGGCAACAGCGTTGCCGAGTTCGTGCCTATCCCCCACTATCTGACGATGCTGCAGCAGTGGGCTCGGCGGCGAGGATAGGCGAAGCGTGATCCGTGACCGGGAGTCCCTCGTCACGGGTCACGCCCCATCAGGCACCTTCTTGTGGAGACAGCTATGACCCCTCGGCAACGCATCGAGGCCGCGCTGCGGCACCAGGAGCCGGACCGCACTCCCGTCTTCGAGTATGTGCTTCTATCGCCCATCGCCGACCAGCTGCTGGGCCGACCCTATGGCGGTGACCCGGCCCACTGGCCCGATCTCCTCCGCGAACTGGGCTGGGAAGGGGCCGTGCGGCGCGCTGCCGCCGACCGGGTCGACCTCGCCGTGAAGCTGGGTCACGACATGATGTACGTCTACTCCACCGGCTCCCGCCGCGCTCCGGAGCCCAAGGCGGATACGCCGCAGCCGCCCCTCCCCGACGACCCCGTGGAACGGGTGCGGCTCCGCAACCACGTCTATGCCGGGCAGTCCGCCCTCCCCGGCGATGACTCCTTGCTCATCTACGCCTACGTCAAAGAGGAGATGGAGCATCGCGGCGTCGACTTGCCCATCCTCGCGCCCGCCTACGCCCACGGCGTGTGGACCGATGTGGATCTCATGCAGACCATGCTGCTGGACCCCGACGTCGCCCAGGAGCACTTCCGCCTGGCCACCCGGCGAGCGCTGGGCCTGGTGGAGGCCTACGCTCAACTGGGCGTCGATCAGTTCGGCGTGGGCGGGGACTTCGCCGGCACCCGGCCTCTCATCTCACCCAAGTCCTACCGCGACTTCATCATGCCCGAGGTGCGGAAGGTGGCCCGGCGGGTGCACGAGCTGGGCGGCTGGGCCGTCAACGCCAGCGACGGCGACCTGTGGCCGGTGATCGACGACTTCCTGGTGGGCTGCGAGGTGGACGGCTTCCTGGAGATCGACTTGCACGCGGGGATGGATCTGGGCCGGCTGAAGGCGGCGTATGGGGACCGCATCACCTTTTATGGCAACCTGGACCCGGGCAACATCCTGAGCTTCGCGAGCCCCGATGAGGTACGGCGCCACACGTTGGAGTGCCTGGAGAAGGGGATGGGCCAGGGAGGCCACATCCTCTGCGCCAGCAACGCCATAATCGCCAGCGTGCCCCTGGAGAACTACCTCGCCGTGGTGAACGCCTACCGCGACCGGTTCGGCCTGCCCCGGTTCTCGCTGTAGCCCATGGGGAGAGCCCTGCTGCGGCCCGGCCCCGCGGCACGAATCGGGCCAACCCCGCTGCGCGCTGTCCTCCGCTATCACTGGCCCTCACTCTCTTGGGCGCGCCACCGAGAATCGAAGAACCCTGCCTCCCTGCCTCTTGACTTCGCCAGCGTGGCCGCCTAGAATTCGTGTGATATTTCAGGCGTACACCAGGAGACGAGCATGTCCGCGCTCCGAGACACGGCCTACACCGCCCTCAAGCAGGAGATCATGGCCGGGACGCTCCTCCCCGGCGTTCAGCTTCTCCCCGCCGAACTGGCCGACAACCTGGCAATGAGCCGTACCCCCGTCCGCGATGCCCTCAACGCCCTGCAGCAGGAGGGCCTGGTCGAAATCCTCCCGCGTCGCGGCTACTTCGTCAGCCGAGTCACCATCCGCGACGTCGAGGAGATCTTCGACCTGCGCCTGATTCTGGAGACGGCCTCCGCCGCGCGCGCCGCCGGCCGCATCGGCGAGGGTGAGATCGAGCGCCTGGCCACCCTATCCCGCCGGTTCGTCGCCGGTGATGTGGACAGCTACAAGGCCTATCTGCGGGAGAACGAGGAGTTCCACCTGACCGTCGCTGCCGCCACGGGCAACCGGCTTCTGCGCGAGGCGCTCGCCCGCGTCTTCGATCAGATGCAGCGGTTCCTCATCCTGCGCCTGGAGTTGAGCCAGGACGCCGACGACATGCTCGCCGAGCACCACTTACTTCTGGACGCTTTCCGCGCCCGAGATGCCGCCCGCGCCGCCGAAGCCATGCGCGTCGCCATCGAGCACGCCCGCGATGCCGTGCTGGAATCCATCTTCCGCCACGCAAAGGACTGGGCGGTGTAGGGAGTGTCGAGCGACTAGTGAGGAGTGATCAGTGAGAGCTTTGGTGAAAGCGCGGCCGGAACCGGGACTTGAGATGCAGGAGGTGGCGGTTCCTGAGATGGGGCCGCGTGACGTGCTGGTGAAGGTGCGCGCCTGCTCCATCTGCGGCACCGACCTGCACCTCTACAAGTGGGACCAGGCCGGCGGCGACCGCCTCAAGCCGCCCTTGATCATCGGCCACGAGTTCTGCGGCTACGCTGTCCGCTGCGGCAACGAGGTCACCGGCATTCGCGAGGGCGACTTCGTCTCCGCCGACAGCCACCTTCCCGACTGGACTTGCCGCGTCTGCCGCCTCGGCCTGCCGCACCTCTGCTCTCACCTACACATCCTGGGCGTGGATCGACCCGGCGCCTTCGCCGAGTACGTCGCCCTGCCGGAGACGTCGCTGTGGGTCAACGACCCCGGGCTCGATCCCGCCCTAGCCAGCATCCAGGACCCTATGGGCAACGCCGTCTACGCCACCCTGGCGGAGCCCGTGTCCGGGCGTTCGGTGGTCGTCTTCGGGGACGGGCCCACCGGTCTGGGCGCGGTGGCGGTGGCGCGGGCCTCGGGGGCGTCGGCAGTGATGCTGGTGGGGCTGTCGGACTACTTGCTGGACCTGGGCCGGCAACTGGGCGCCACCGTCACCGTGCACGGCGGGCGGCAGGATCCGGTCGCCGAGGTGCGCCGCCACTGCCCCGACGGCGCCGACGTGGTGCTGGAGATGAGCGGGGCGGCGACGGCGGTGCGGCAGGGGCTGGAGTGTCTGCGCTACGGCGGCCGCTTCACCGCCTTCGGCCTCGCCAACGGCCCCGTGCCCATCGATCTCACCAACCAGGTGATCTTCAAGGGGGCGCGCATCCTGGGCATCACCGGCCGGCTGCTCTGGGAGACGTGGTATCAGATGGCGGGGCTGCTGCGGGCGGGCAACCTGGACTTCGGGCCCATCGTCACCCACCGCCTGCCCTTCGGAGAATGGCAGCGCGGGTTCGACCTGCTGTTGGCCCCCGACCGCCGGGCGGCTAAGATAGTGCTGTTCATGGATGAAGCGGACCCGGGGATGGCCTGAACCTCGACTCCCTCTATCAGGTACTTGGCGGAGAGGCGCGATGGAGTACACTCGGATCACCATAGACCCAGGCAGGATGGGCGGCGCCCCCTGCATCCGCGGGCTGCGTATCCCAGTGGCGACGGTAGTCGCCATGGTCGCGGACCGGATGACCACTGACGAGATACTGGTGGCCTACCCTGATCTGGAAGCTGAGGACGTCCGCGAGGCCCTTCACTACGCCGCTGAAGCCGTACGCGAGCGCGAACTGCCGCTGGTAAGGGTGGCGTGAGATTCCTGGTTGACAACGCCCTTTCGCCCCAAGTGGCCCAGGGCCTCAACCTTGCCGGCCATGACGCCGCCCACGTGCGCAACTATGGCCTGCAAGCCTCGCCAGACGACGACGTATTGACACGCGCATTCATTGAGGATCGGATTGTCGTTTCGGCCGACACGGACTTCGGCACGCTGCTCGCTTTGAGCGGCGCCCAAAGACCCTCGGTGATCATCTTCCGCCGTGGCTCCGAACGCCATCCGGCCAGGCAACTCGCGCTTCTGCTTGCGAACCTGGAGGCCGTCGAGGATGACCTGGCTGCCGGAAGTGTAGTGATCTTCGAGCAGACGCGAATTCGTGTGCGGCGACTCGCGTCGCCAACGTAGTAGTGACCATATCGCACCGCGATCGCGGAGGCCAGGCTCCGTCCAGGTCCTCCGGTTCCGAATGCGACGCCAACGTATTGGCTGCCCGGCGCGCTCGGTAGGCCTGGCAACAACCAAGCGTTAGGCTTATGCGACGGACGCCCCGCCCGCGTCCTCCGGAGCACCCACCCAACCGCCACCCCATATGGGAGGCACTTATGACCGACAAGCTCTCCTGGATCTCCGACGAACTCACTTCCCTGCACGAACAGGGCCTCTACGTGGACATCCGTACCATCGAGTCCGCCCAAGGCGCCTGGCTCACCGTCGACGGCAAGCGCGTCCTCAACTTCTGCTCCAACAACTACCTCGGCCTGGCCAACCACCCACGTCTCCGGCGGGCCGCCAAGGACGCCATCGACGCCTACGGCATCGGCCCGGCCGCTGTGCGCACCATCGCCGGCACCATGAGCCTGCACCTGGAACTGGAGCGGCGACTTGCGCAGTTCAAGGGCGTCGAGGACGCCGTCTACTACCAGAGCGGCTACACCGCCAACCTCGCCGCCATCGCCACCCTGGTCGGGCGCGAGGACGCCATCTTCTCCGATGAGCTCAACCACGCCAGCATAATCGACGGGTGCCGCCTCTCCCGCGCCGAGGTCGTCCGCTACGCCCACTGCGACCCCGCCGACCTGAGCGCCAAGGTTCGCGAGGTGTTGGGCCGACAGACGCCGCCGCGTCGCGCCCTGGTCATCACCGACGGCGTCTTCAGCATGGACGGCGACATCGCCCCTTTGCCCGAACTCGTCGCCGTCGCTGAGGAGCACGGTCTCATGTTCATGGTGGACGACGCCCACGGCGAGGGTGTGCTCGGCCGGGGCGGCCGCGGCATTGTCGATCACTTCGGCCTCCACGGCCGGGTGGACATCGAGGTGGGCACCCTGAGCAAGGCCATCGGCGTGGTCGGCGGCGTGGTAGCCGGAAGGCACTCCATCATCGAGTTCCTGCGCCAACGCGGCCGGCCCTTCCTCTTCTCCAGCGCCGTGACCGTGCCCGATACCGCCGCCTGCCTGGCTGCCGTCGACTTGTTGGAGGAATCCGAGGATCTGGTCAAGCGCCTGTGGGCGAACGCGGCCTACCTGCGCGAAGGGCTCGAGCGCCTCGGCTTCGACACCGGTTTCAGCCGGACGCCCATCGTCCCGGTGATGCTCGGCGAGGCGCCGCTGGCCAAGCAGTTCTCCCGCCGGCTGTTTGAGGAAGGCGTCTTTGCCATGGCCATCGGCTATCCAACCGTCCCCCGCGGCAAGGCCCGCATCCGGGTGATGAACACCGCGGCCCACTCCCGTGAGGACCTGGAGGCCGGGCTGGCCGCCTTCGCCACGGTGGGAAGGGAACTAGGCATGGTGCGATGACAAGTAAGCAGGATCGCTGTTCATGGGTTACAATTGACCTGTGAAGCCGATACGGCTGTCGCGGCATGCGGACGAGAACGCCGCTAGACGAGGAGCGACCGAGGCGGAGATCCACAACGCCATACGCTCAGCGGAGTGGATGCAGGCAGATCACGCGCGCTTCGAGTGCCGGAAGGACTTCCCCTACGGCCGCGCCTGGAACGGTGTTGAGTACCAAACGAAGCAGGTCCGCCCCATTTTCGTGGACGAAGACCGGGAGATCGTGGTCGTCACCGTTTATGTCTACTTCTTCTAGGGATCAGTGAGACCGACATGAGGATAACATACGACCGAGAGGTGGACGCGCTCTACATCACGTTCATTGAGACTACCGTCACAACTCATCACGTAGCCGATGGCATAGCCGTGGACTACGCCCCCGACGGCTGCTTAGCCGGCATAGAGATTCTGGATGCCAGTGTTCGCTTCGGCAGTACGGGTGTCCTGAGTCGTGTTGTGCTTGAGGACCTGATCCTGGCCCCACCGGCTGCTATGGCCTGATCCCTCGCCCATCCCGATCGGTGTTCCTTGCTTCCCTCCAACCAAGGAGAGTATCGTGATCCGAGTCTTCACCGTGCTTCGTCACAAATGGGCCTTCATCACGGTGATTCTGGCTGTGCTGAGCCTCTCCGCCTGTGGCCGCGGCACGCCCGTGCCCACCCTGCCGCCGCCACCGCCCACCGTGGCGCTTACGGACGCCGCCGTGCCGCCGCAACCCACCGCTACTACGGTGCCGGCCGCAACCACGGCGCCTTCGCCCCAGCCCGAACCAACGGTCGCCGTCCTCTCGCTGCCACCCACGGAGGACTGGGTAGTGCGCTCGCTCAAGGTCGGCCCCGGCCGCACCTACGCCTTCCTGGCGGCAACTGCTCCCAGCGGGTCCGCCGCCGACTATGCCCTCCTCTTCACCGACGATGACGGCGCGACCTGGAGTCCCTTCGCCGGCCGACTGCCCGCCGCGGAGTGCCTGAACAACGTCGACCTCGACTACGCCAACCGAGACGCCCTCTACGCCGGGGCCTGCGACGGCGGACTCTACCGCTGGACCGGTAGCGAGTGGCAGCGCATATCAGACCAGAGGGTGGGTCGTCTGGAGGTGGTCTACCAACAGTCGGACATCGTCTGGTCGATGGACCCGCAGGCCGCGTCGGGCGAGGCCGCGATCAGCCGCAGCGGCGATGGCGGCAGGACCTGGACGGCGGCGGACGCCGGCATCGTGTCCGAGTACGGTCTCATCCAGTTGGGCATCGACCCGCGCGACGGCGACACCCTCTACGCCCAGGCCGTGCTGATGCTCTATCGGGGATCCACCGACGGCGCCTGGGTGGAGATGAGCGGGAACACCGCCTTTCCCTTTTACTTCAGCGGCATGGCCATCGACGGCGGGAACGGGGCGTTGTACGTCAGCCTGGTGCAGCCTCACCAGATCTGGCGCTCGGACACTGCCGACATGCCGGACTTGTCTGCCGTACGTTGGGGGATGGTGCACGACTTCGGCGACCAGGCCGTGCAGTTGCTCGCCGCCGGCCCCAGCCCCAGCGGCCTCGCCCTCTACGCCAACCTGGCCGATACCACCACGACCGACGGCGCCGTCGCCGTGGGCGACTGGCGGCCGTACCGCTCCCCCGACGGCGGCGTCACCTGGGAGCGCATAGTCATTGCGGGATGGATCGAGTAAGGTGGACGCGCCAGCCGCCCCGCCCGGAGGACGGAATGGAGAACGCCACTGAAGTGCTGAGGCGGCACCTAGACTCCCTCGAGGAGAGCGATCGGAGGGCCGTGGCGGACCGCCGCCAGCGCGCCCTTCGTCTTGCGCGTCGTGCCGCTGCCCTACTGAGGGAACAGCATGGCGCCACCCGAGTCGTGCTCTATGGCTCGCTGGCGCGCCCCTCCGGCTTCGGTCTCCGGTCCGACGTGGACCTCGTCGGGTGGGGCATCCAAGACTACTACCGTGCCGTCTCGCGCCTGCTGGATCTGGATCCTGCCATCGAGGTCAACCTGGTTCTCTACGAGGAGGCCTCGTCTGGAATGCGGGAGTCTATCGACGCCGAGGGTATGGACCTATGAGCACCGCGAGAGCGCTGGCAAGCCGAATTCGCGCTGCCCTCGAGGAATTGGGCGAGGTTGTCGCTCGGGCGAAGGCGTTGGGGGAGCGAGCCGTACTCACCCAGGACGATGGCTACTGGGATGGCGTCGCGCTGAACCTGCACGGCTACTACACTGGTCTTGAACGGGTGTTCGAGGACATCGGCCGGACTGTGGATCGGAGCGTGCCGTCTGGGCCCGAGTGGCACCAGCAGCTACTGCTGCAGATGTCGACGGCCATCGAGGACACGCGCCCGGCCGTCATTTCCCGCGCGACTAGGCAGGAGCTAGAGCAGTTCCGCGGCTTCCGGCACGTGGTGCGGCACCTCTACTCTTACCAGCTTCGGCCCGATCGCGTGGCCGACCTGCTCAGCGCGCTGGGTCCAAGCTTCGCGGCGGTACAACGGGAACTCCTAGCCTTCGCCGCCTCGCTCGAGGCCGCCGGATAGCCGGCCCCCCAAGTCGCCGCCAGACCAGGGCAATTGCATCCTGACCAGAATGGCGATCCCACGGGCTGATGACGCATCTGGGAACCGGCCTCTTGGTCGAACCGCGTCATTCTGAGGGCCTCTGCGCGACTGTTCCAGTCGCGGGGGCCGGAGATTCCACCGGTCGCCAAGGGTAGATTCCTCGCTTTGCTCGGGATTACAAGGGGAGGGCCGGCGCAGAATCCGGGCACGATGCCCTTGCGGGGTCAGAATAGGCCTGCGAACACGCTAAGCGTGTCGGTGGAGCCACCAGCCGCAATTGCCCTGCCCACAAGGGAAGCTTGACGCCCCGCCAGCCGCTGCCACAATGAGCCAACCACCGCACCGGAGGCCCCATGAGCACCCCGCTTCAGCCGCTGCCCTTGACCAGCGTCACCCTGGCCGACTCCTTCTGGGCCCCACGCCAGGAGACCACCCGCCGCGTCACCCTGCCCATCGAGCTCAAGCACCTCCGCGACACCGGCCGCATCGGCGCCTTCTGCCTCGACTGGCGGCCCGGACAGTCCAACCCGCCCCACGTCTTTTGGGACTCCGACGTGGCCAAGTGGGTGGAGGCGGCCGCCTACAGCGTCGCCACCCACCCCGACGCCGCGCTGGCGGCGGACCTGGACGAGGTAGCCAAACTCATCGCCGGAGCGCAGCAGCCGGACGGCTACCTTAACGTGCACTTTACCGTCGTCGAGCCGGAGAAGCGCTGGACCAACCTGCGCGACTGGCACGAGCTCTACTGCGCCGGCCACCTCATCGAGGCCGCCGTCGCCCACCAGGAGGCCACCGGCGACGACACGCTGCTCGCCGCGCTACGCCGCTACGCCGACTACATCGGGCGGGTGTTCGGCCGCGGCGAGGGCCAGAAGCGGGGCTATCCCGGCCACGAGGAGATTGAACTGGCGCTGGTCAGACTCTATCGCCACACCGGAGAGCGCCGCTACCTTGAGCTCGCCCAATACTTCGTGGAGGAGCGCGGCCGCCAGCCCCACTACTATGATCAGGAGGCCCGGGACCGCGGCGATGGCCCCGCCGAGTGGCACGGGCGCAATTACCGCCTCCTCCAGGCGCACCTGCCCGTCCGCGAGCAGGACACCGCCGAGGGCCACGCAGTCCGCGCCATGTACCTCTACAGCGGCATGGTGGACGTCGCCGCCGAGACGGGCGACCAGTCCCTGCTGGAGGCGGCCCGTCGCTTGTGGCGCAACGTCACCGAGCGCCGCATGTACGTCACCGGCGGCATCGGCTCCACCAGCCAGGGCGAGCGCTTCACCTGGGACTACCATCTGCCCAACTACAGCGCCTACACCGAGACTTGTGCCGCCATCGGCCTGGTGTTCTGGGCCCACCGCCTGCTGCACGTCGAGCCGCGGGGCGAGTATGCCGACGTCATGGAGCGCGCCCTCCACAACGGCGTCCTCAGCGGCATCTCCCTGGCCGGCGACCGCTTCTTCTACGTCAATCCGCTCGGCCTGGACTACCACGCCTACCGCGACGAGATGGACCTCTACGGCCGTTCCGGCATCGTGCCGGAGCGTCAGGACTGGTTCGGCTGTTCCTGCTGCCCGCCCAACATCGCCCGCCTGCTCACCTCCGTGGGTAACTACGCCTACTCCACCGCCGCCGACGGGCTGTTCGTCCACCTCTACATCGCCGGCACAGCCCAGGCCGAAGTCAACGGCCAACGGATACGTCTGCAAGTAGCGACGGACTACCCCTGGGGCGAGGACGTGGCCATCACCGTTCAGACCCAAGCCGAGGCTGAATTCGCATTGGCCCTGCGGCTGCCCGGCTGGTGCCGCCAGCCTCGGTTGGTTGTCAACGGGGAGACGGTGTCCTTGGAGGACACCGTCCGCGACGGATATTCCTACCTGCGCCGCGCGTGGCGGGCGGGGGACACCGTCCGGTTGACGCTGCCGATGCCCGTGGAGCGCATCTACGCCCATCCAGAGGTGCAAGAGGATGCGGGCCGGGTGGCGCTACAGCGCGGACCGCTGGTCTACTGCCTGGAGGAAGCAGATAACGGCGCCAACCTGGAGGCGGTGCGGCTTCCTCGCGAGGCCGATCTGCGCCCCGAGTGGCGCCCCGACCTCCTGGGCGGGGTGATGGTGCTGCGGGGGTCGACCCGGCGGCTGGATCCTCAGCCCTGGGGCGACGCTCTATTCCGGGCCGAGCCGCCGGCCGAACGTTCGGTCGAACTGACCGCGGTGCCCTACTACGCCTGGGCCAACCGCGGCCCCGGGGACATGCTGGTGTGGATCAGGGAGTAGGGACGGCCCCGCCGCCCGGAATCCGGCCCGCTCGCGACCGGAGGCAGCGGACACGCTTTTGACGTTGGCACGGGGCGAGCCGGCGGGCAGCGGCGGTCGAGTGGGGCGCTAAGCGGTCTCCGGGTCGGGCGCCTATAGCCGCATCTGCTCCAACCAATACAGCCTGGTGGGCCTTTTGCCGCCGTGGGGGGCTGACCTAACCACTGCTCGCGGCTTCCGGCCCCCTTCCTTCCTAGGAGGCAGTTGGAGGGTTAGGTTCTCGGCCACAGGCGCACCAAGTGGATATCGTCGCCCATTAGGGTCGGGCAGTTGCCTACACCCGCCGCGCGTACATCAGCAGCTGATCGCCAAGGCCCATCCCACGGCCCACGCGGCCGATCGCGCTCGCTGCGCGCCGGCTCCGGAAGAGACGCCTGATGACGGCGCTGCGAGACCGATCACGGATGAAGTCGGTCACCAGGAACTGCGTCTCCCAATGGACCGGCTCGAACCCCCCCCCCGCGCACAAGCTTCGAGAGCGTCTCGGAGCTGAAGTAGTAGATGTGATCGTCCGGACCGATCGCCTGGAAGTCCGGCCCCAGCAGATAGCGGGAGAGGCTATTCCAGTTGGGCGTGGACAGCAGCAGTAGCCCATTTGGCCGCAACAGCCGGTGAACCTCTCGCAGCAGTGCGGAGGGCGACTGGACGTGCTCCAGCGTGTCCCACAACGATATGCCGTCGTACGACTCTTGCGGGAGGTCGAGGGAGTTCAGCTCGCCGATGTGGACTTCCAGGCCGAAGGCTTCAGCGGCGTACTCCCTGGTAAAGGGAGACACGTCCACGCCCTCCGCGTGCCATCCTCTCCGTTTGGCCTCCGACAGGTAGAAGCCGAGCCCGCAGCCCACATCGAGAAGCCGCCCGGTGTCGCGATACCGTTCCAGGTACTCCAGCGGCGGGCCATAGCGAGAGGCGACGTCGACGGCCTGGTAGGCGGGAAGGTACTCCTCCAGCCAGTAGGTCCTGCTCTGGCGGGCGAAAAGGTCCTCCCTTACCGGCCTCGGCGTGACGTACAGGAGGTGGCAGCGGGGGCAACGGACGATGCGGTGATACAGTGGGACGGCTCTCTCCCCGGACAACCCGCAAAGATCGCAGTCTGCCGCCTCGTACCTCTTGACCGCCATACCGGTGTCTACCTCAACTCCGCCCAGAGTGGGGGCCAACCGCGGCCCCGGCGACATGCCCGCTTCGATCCGAGCATCATGACGGCTTTCCAGCGGCAATGCGGGCCAGGCCAACGTCGTCCATCACGCTCCACAACTCAGGCCTCTATCTGTCTGCAATCAGGTCACCGCAGAATCGGTCTTCGTCGGCACTGAGCACGACGATAGAGCCGACACAGTGGCCGGTCAAGTTGATGCCGGCAGCCAAAGGCGCTCAGGCCGACGCCGTCCTTCAGGCAGAGGCCGAGCTTGAGGCGGTCCGGCGGCACCAGCCGGGACCCCAGGCCCATCCGCATCCGCGCGTCCATGGCCGCCCTCGCCTCCCCCTCGAAAGCGAACCTCGCCATTGTAACGCTCTGGCGCCCAGGGCAATGGCATCTTCACCATAACGGCGACTGCACGGGCTGATGACGCGTCTCACCACCGTCCGCCTGGCCTCCCGGCGTCACTGTGAGGCCCGCTACACGACTAGAGGAGTCGCGGGGGCCGAGGAATCTACCCGTTGCCAAGGGCAGATTCCTCGCTTCGCTGGGAGTGACGCGAAGGGCCCACGCCAGGCGCCGGGGTACGCTCCACAACACGCCGGCTCGATGCTACCATCGAGAAAGAGGCAAGCGCTTGGCGAGACCAGGGCCGAGAGCGCTGCGGCGATGAGCGGTGCTCATTCCGACCTCAGTGACCCCGGCTTCGCGGGAAGCTACCCTGGGAGGGCAATCCGGAGGAGTCTGGACCCGGCCCGAACTGGACCTTTTGACAAGCCCAGAGAGTCGTCGACCGCCCCATTCCAGGAGGACGAATGCCCCACCTTCGCCGCAACACCCGCATCGTCATTCCCGCGGACGCCATCCCGCCTCTGCGCCGCGCCGCGGACTACCTGCAAGCTCAGATCGCGCGCCGGACCGGCTGGACCTGGCCGGTCGCCGCCGGAGCCACGCCCGGCCCCGGCGACGTGCTCCTGTCGGTGCAGTCTGTCTCGCCTGCCGCAACCGAGAAGATCGCCGTTTTCACTGGCGCCGCCGATTCGCCCGCCGTCACGGCGACCGCCTCCGGCCCGAGCGTGTGCCTGGCCGCTGCCGGCCGACTGCTGCGCCTTCTGCGGCTGGAACCGGGCCTCGCCTGGCTGCCACCCACCTCCCTCCGCGAGCGCCCTGCCTACCCAGTGCGCGGCCACACCTTCGCCAACCACAAGCAGACCAACACCTACGACAAGTGGAACCTGGTGGAATGGGAGGAGTACCTCACCGATATGGCCGCGTCCGGCGCCAACATCGCGGTGTTCTATCCCCTTCACCCCGCTCGCTGGCCCGGCGCCCTGCCCTTCGACGAGCCGCGCTGGTTCGACTCCCCCGCCAAGGAGGCCGAGTTCGACCGCCAGTGGGAGGTGCAGACCGCCCTCCCGGCCCTCTGCCGCGACCTAGGCCTGCGCTACGGCCTGTGGATCCCGGTGAACGACGTGTTCCCCGAAGAGGTCGCCCGCGACCCCCGCCTGACCGAGCATGGCGGCTCCTACGTCTGCGTCAGCGTGCCCGAGGCGCGCCGGCGGGTGCGCGCCATCCGCGAGCGCCTGTTTGCCGTCCTGCCCCACATTGACGTGCTCTTCTTCCCCTCCAAGGACGACGGCGGCTGCCCCGGCTGCGAGCGCTGCCATCCTTGGGCCCCGGTCTACCTGGACCTGGCGCGGGAGCACTACGAGATCGCCCGCGCCCACCACCCCGACTGCCGCGTCTGGCTGGCGCAGCAGGGCCTGGCCGCCCACGAGTCCGCCATGGTGCTGCAGTGGCTGGACCGGGAGCGCCCGGTGTGGGTGGAAGGCATGGCATTCGGGCCCTTCAGCGAGCTGATGACCTTCGAAGACCCGGTGGGCGGCCCAGCGGAGTACTCACTGGAGGAGTACGGTCGTTCCGGCCTGATCTCGGCCCCGGTGCAACGCCTGCGCGCCGCTCTGCCCGGCGACTACCGCCTCGTCCTCTATCCCGACGAGGCCCACACCTTCCGCTGCCAGTATCCGGTCACGTGGATGGACCCGGTGGTGCAGTACGTCTGGCGCCGCGAGGACGCTCCCTCGATCCGACCGCGGGAGATGGCGGCCATCTTCGCCGCCACCGCCCCCGCCTCCGATGGGGCCGCGCCCTATACCGAGGGCAACACCGACGACCTCAACAAGGCTATCTGGTCCGACCTCTGCTGGGACCCCAACCTAACGGCGGAGGACATCACCCTGGCGTACTGCCGCCGCCACTTCGGCCCCGTCGTGGCCGAGCGCGCCGCCGAACTGGCGTTCGACGTGGAAGAGGCCCTGGGCTCGCCCGTCCTCGGCCACCCCGCCATCGGTCGTGCCCGCGCCCGGCTGGACGACTGCGAGTCCGAGGAGCCTGAGCTTCTGGGCAACTGGCGCTGGCTCAACCTGCGCATCGGCGTCCTCATGCTTGACTACATCCGGCAGGTCATGGAGCGCGACCGCCGCCTCGCGGCGCAACTGCGCTACCGGGCAGCAGTCTGGCGCAGTTGGCCCGACCCGACCGAGGGCCTGCGCGGGATCATCGCCTACCTGGATAGCCAGTTTGCGCCCACCCGTGCCCTGCTGGCCGAGATCGTCCGCACCCGTGACGACCTCTACCGCCTGGGCAAGGTGTCTATCCGCGCCGTCGCCCGCATGCAGGACTCCTACCTGGGCCTGGACGTGGTGCTCGAGGAGTGGCGCGAGTTGCTGGCCCGCCTTGAGCAGGGCGAACTGCCCGACTACCCGGAGAGGTCGCACTCCATCAACGCGCCGCTCGCCCGCGCCGAGGAGGCCCTGGCGGCCGGCGCCCGTGGAATCGAGT
The DNA here is from genome assembly GCA_040768685.1 of Anaerolineae bacterium. Classification (GTDB taxonomy): domain Bacteria; phylum Chloroflexota; class Anaerolineae; order DRVO01; family DRVO01; genus Ch71. Next base: position 242,803 of record JAXGMM010000001.1, on the reverse strand, counting down.
TGGTGGCGCCGCTGCGCGAGTTCCCCTGGGAAGAGGGCGCGCCGCGCTGGTAGCCGGATGGCGCCGTTCCCCACACGGCCGGGCGCACCGCATGCCTACCGAGGTGGGTTGGCCGTGGCGCCCACGCTCGCCCTGATCAGAACTCGCCGTCGACTAGGGAGTCTCCGGCCTCACGCCGGCGGAGCCGCCGGACCCGGCCTAGAACGACAAGGCGGCCCCCTTCACCCTAGCCGGCGAGGGGGCCGCCTTCGCGCGCCACCACCTGAAGGCGGCCTCTACTCGTCCTTCTGCGTCTGGAGAACCTGACGGACGCTCTCCTCGGTCAGTTGCGCCCCCGAGAGGTCGAGGTTGCTCAGATCCAGTCCGCGCAGGTCGGCACCCTCCTCGATCATCGCTCCGGACAGGTTGGTGTTCTCCAGGTTGCTGCCCTGCAGGTTGACGCGCGACATCACGGCCCCGGCCAGGGCCGCGTGCCGCAGGTTGGCGCCCTGGAGGTTGGCGCCGCCCAACACGGCGCCGGTCAGGTCCGCCTGCCGCAAGTCGGCCCCCTGCAGATTCGCCTCGTGCAGCACCGCCCCGGTGAAGTCCGCTCCGGTCAGGTCGGCCCCCTCCAGGTTGGCATCCTCCATCAGGGCCCCCTCAAAGCCGGCGCCGCCGATCTTCGCCCCTTGCAGCCGGGCCCCGCGGAGGCTCGCGCCCGCCAGCCCGCCCACGCTCACGCGCCGGCGACCACCGCCGCCCGGGCGAGCGCCACGGCTCCACTGCGGCGCGCGCTTCTGGTCCAGCGCCGCCAGCAGCGCGTCCGCCTCCTCGGCGCCGATCCGGCGCTCCTCGACCAGACGGAGGATGCGCTTGCGTTCCTCGGCCGCCGGCTCATCCGCCGGTTCGCTCGCACCGGCAGCCCCCGCCTGCTTGTACTCCAACCGTTGCACGATGCGCTGCAGCTCGTCGCCCGCTTGCCGTAGGGCAGCGTCGATCTGGGGCTGCACTTCCTCCATCGTGCGTTCCACCGCCGTGCCCGCCAGCTGCGCCAGCCGCTCGGTTTGCTGCCGAAGCTGGTCCACCTGTCCGGATTCGACCGCTCGATCCACGGCCGAGGACAAGTCCTCGCCCAAGCGGTTGAGGCTGCCCTCGAAGTCCTTCCAGCTTGCCGAGCTGAACCCGGCCCGCACCACGTCGCCCACCGTCTTTCCCAACGCCTTTAGCTGCTCCTCAAAGGCTTTCCACGCCTCCTGCGAGCCGGCCTGGGACGCTGCCGGCGGCACGGAGGGCGCCGGCAGGCTGGTCCGCACTTCCTCGTCCTTGGGCTCCGCGCTCAGGTCTTCCGCCACCCCTGCCGGCTCCGGGGCAGGCGACGCCAACGGGGGCTCGCCCACCAGTCGCAGAAGCTCGTCTGCCTCCGCCACGGAGATCCGACCCTCTTCCAGTATCCGCAGGATCCGTCCACGGTCGTCTTCCACCGTTTCTCCTCCCACAAGCGGCGCGGATGCCGCCTCATGCACCGTGCCGACCGCCTCAGTGGTGGTGGTCGGCAGGCTCTCCGCCCGCCTCCCGCCGGTTATCCGTTGCCACGCATTCCTTAGCCTACCTTCGGACATGCCCACACTCATGCCTTACCCTCCCAGCCTAACTTCGGCCCTTCTCTGCCGCCGGCAGCGACGACAGGGCCGCTGCCGCCGCCTGAGCGTCCATCGCGCCCGCCTCCAGTTGGTCCAAGATCTCGCGCCGCCGAGCCGCCACTTCCTCGGCGGTGACCGGCGCCTCGCCCTCGTCGAAGCCCATCTCTTTGATGACCTCGCTCAGGCGGCTGCGAAGCGTCCAGTACGACTCCCCGAGTTCGCGCTCCATCTCTTTCAGGTTGCCGCGCCGGCGCACGAAGTACTCCACAAACTCCAGGCTCTCGGGGGACAGCTTGGCCAGAGGGCTGGGCTGATACCGCGCCAGGACGACCGTCTCGCAGGAGGTGCACTCCAGCCGGGTGCACTCCAGCCTGCCGCCGCAGTTGGGGCACCGGCTCAACATCGGGCGCGCCATACGCATCTCCTTCGCTCGATTTGCGCCACACTACAAAATCGCGCGCTATTTGTCAAGATGTTTGGGGAACACGTCCAGGGGCTTTTGACTATCGGTGAGCGCGCCGCCGAGCGGGCGCCTGATGGGATGGCCACAAACGGCATGGCTTCGCCATGCCTAGCGATGCACTGATCAGGCACTGGCGGGGCTTCCGCCCCCTTCCTAGGGAAGGGGGTTGGGGGGTTAGGTTCTGGGGCGCGGGCATAGTGCCCGCCTCCCCTGGCTCTTCGGCCCATAGCCGCGACTCGAGGGGTGAACGGAGCGGCGCCATATGCTAGTATCGGGCATAGCCCAAATGGGCTGGGCTCTATCAGTGTAGTCTGTACTAGCGCGACAGAGGGAGGCGCGCACCGCATCCGCCCTCCCATGCTGCCTTGCCGACCGTCCCTGAGGAGGCGCATTGGCCGGTCTTGCGCAAGTGGCGGAGAACAGCGCCCTGGGCCCCGCCGCCAACGGCGCCTTCCTAGCGTCCTGGAACCGGCGCACCGGCGAAACGGGACTCCTGTTCGTCAACGGCGTCGCCCAACCCCTGCCCGACGACAGCACCGTCTGCCTCTGGCACGCCGGCGCCATGACCAACCGCCTCGAACTCGCCACCCGCGCCGCGGTGCCTCGCGTCTACCCGCCCGCACTCGTGACCCGATCGCTTCACTGCCTACTGGATGATGCGACCTGGGCTGCCATCGAGGGAGACTGGGCGGCGGTGTTCTGGAACGGACGCAACGGCGAGTTGCTGCTGCTGCGCGACCGGATGGGCATCCACGGCCTATACTACGCCGAGGACGGGAAGAGCGTCCTGGTCTCCGACAGCGTAGAGGCCATTCTCGACGCCCTGGCTTCCCGGCCCAACCCCAACTTGTCCGCCCTTGTGGCCCAAATGCACGCCCTGCCCCCGGCGGCGGGGGAGACGTGCTACCAAGGGATATCCTCCCTGGAACCGGGTTGCGCTGTCCACATCGGCAGCGCCGGCAAGCGCCTGGTCCGCTACTGGCAGGTGACGCCGCAGCCCCTGCTCCGCCTCGCGTCCGACGACGAGTACGAGCAAGCCTACCGCAGTGTCCTCTTTCCGGTTGTGGCCGACTATGCCGCTGGTGGCCGCGTCGGCATCGCCCTGAGCGGCGGCCTCGACTCCGCCGCCGTCGCCGCCGGCCTGCGGGAGGCGCTGCCCCACGACGACCTGACGGCCTTCACCTGGACAGCGCCCAGCCTGCCCGAGGCGGACGAGTCCGTTCCGGCTCAGGCAGTGGCCGATCACCTGGGCCTGAAGTGGGCGCCTCTTCGGCACGACGAGCGCTGGCCACTGAGCACGCCCGAGGGCCTCACCACCGAGCGTTCGACGCCCTATCTAGACTACTACCACGAGATGTGGTCCTACACTACCGGCCTGATGCGGCAAATGGGGATCACCACCGTCTTCGGCGGCATCGGCGGCGACCACCTCTTCGGCGGCGTGTACCCCTACGCCGACTTTTTCGTCAAAGGGCGCTGGGGCGAGATGGTGCGACAAATGCGCGAGCATCGCGCCGCCTCGAGCACTAGTCTGGGGTTGCCGGCATGGACGAGGCTCACGCTCCTCAGCCCTCTGGCCGCCGCTCACGCCCCCAGCTGGCTGCTCCGCAAGCCCCGACCGGTGAGTTGGCTCCGCCCGCAATGGAACGCTGTCCATCACGCGCTCACCGCGACGCCCGAGCACCGCGATCTCCTCTCGCCGGGCCGGCAGCAGCGCCTGAGCATGCTGCGAGACCGGCTACTGCCGCAGATCCTCGAGCGCCGCAACGCCGCCGGAGCGGAGTTCGGCGTCGACTTTCGCCACCCCCTGGTCGACCACCGTCTCATCGAGTTCGCCGCCTCTTTGCCCACCGAGCAGACTATGCGCGGCGGCCTGCGCAAAGGGATCGTGCGGCGCGCGCTCCGCGGGTACCTGCCCGGCGTGGTGCTGGACACGCGTTCCAGGCTCGTGCCCACCCTCGTGGGCGCGCGGGGCCTGCGGGAGCGCGAGACAGGCAAGGTGTGGCCCCTGTTCACCGACATGCGCTCCGCTGACCTGGGACTGGTGGACGAGGACGAGGTGCGCCGGCAGTACAACCGGTTCGTGCAGGGAGAGACGGAGAACACCCTCTTCTTCTACACGCTCACGCTGGAAGCCTGGTTGAGGCAGCACTTCTGAGTGCCGGCGTCCCCGGCCCGCTAACCCGCACAAGCACCCAGCGGGAAGTGGCCGGGACGGCCTGGAGAAGTCCGGGGGCCGGTCTGTGCCCGGGACACACGAAGGCCCCCGACTTCTATCGAGGGCCTTCGCGGACAGCGCCGGCACATCGGCGGCTAGGCGCCGGGAGCCAGTTCCTCGTGAGCGCGCGGGATCCACTCGCTGATCTCGATATGCTGTGGGCAACGCGACTCGCAGCGGCGGCACTGCACGCAGAGGCTGCCCAACTGGTCGTCGCGCATGCGCTCGTAGCGCTTCCGCGCCTGCTCCATCTCCTCGTAGACCATGCCTTCGTTATAGATCGCGAACACCCGCGGGATGTTGACGCCCTCCGGACACGGCAGGCAGTACTCGCAGGCCGTGCAAGGGATCGGGTTGAGCTCGGAGTACTTCGCCTGCACCCGCTTGAGCAGATCCCGATCGGCGCCAGACAGGCTGCCGGCGCCCGAACGCGAAGCACTGACCAGGTTCTGCTCCACCTGCTCCATGGTGCTCATGCCGCTGAGCACGGTGGACACCTCGGGCTTGTCCCACAGCCACTGCAGCGCCCAATCCACCGGCGTGCGCGAATCGCCCAACATCTCCCGAATCGCCTTGGGAGGCTTAGCCAGGCGTCCGCCCAAGAGCGGCTCCATCACCACCACGGCCAAGCCTCGATCGGCAGCGTACAGCAGCCCTTCCGTACCGGCCTGCACTTCCTCATTCAGCAGGTTGTACTGGATCTGGGCAAACTCCCAGGCGTCGTAGTAGTCGACGATCTCCTTGAAGACGCTCAGTTCGTCGTGGAAGGAGAAGCCCAGGTGCTTGATCCGTCCATCGGCCAGAGCTCCCTCCGCCCACTGCATGACCCCCAGGTCGCGTAACTTGATCCAGGAGCCGCGGTCCAGGGAGTGCAGCAGGTAGAAGTCGATGTAGTCGGACTGCGTCTTCTGGCGCTGGTCGTTGAGAATGCGGTCGAAGTCGGAGGCGTCGGTGACGTTCCAGGGCGGCAACTTGGTGGCCAGCTTGACCTTGTCGCGGTAGCCGTCGCGCAGGGCCTTACCGACTACGCGCTCGCTGTTGCCGCCATGATAGCCATAGGCGGTGTCCACGTAGTTGAGGCCGGCGTCGATGGCGCGGCGGATCATGCGGATCGCTTCGGGCTCATCGATGTTGGCGGACTCGCCCTTGGTGGGCAGGCGCATGCAGCCGAACCCGAGCGCTGAGACCTCGAAACCTACCTTACCGAATCTGCGGTACTTCACGGTCAGCCTCTCCTCCTATTCACTAACGTGGCCCCCAACGAAAGGCCACCCGGAAACGACGTAATCGGCTAGTATCCCAACCGCTTGTCCACCACGTTGCGCAGCGGCTCGCCCGCCACGTAACGCTTCAGGTTGTCCAGGAAGATCTCCATGGCGCGGGCGTCGTAGTGGGGCGTGCTGCCGGCGTGGTGCGGCGTCACGATCACGTTCTCCATGTCCCACAAGGGCGAATCCGCCGGCAGCGGCTCGACGGCAAACACATCCAGCCCCGCCCCACCGATCCAGCCCTCGCGCAGGGCCCGAACGAGTGCCGGCTCATCGATGACGCCGCCCCGACCGACGTTCACGACCACGGCCACCGGCTTCATCGCCCGCAGCTCGGTCTCGCCGATCATCGCCTTGGTCTCTTCGGTGAGGGGCGTGGTGATCACCAGGTAGTCGGCCTGGGGCAAGAGTGCAGGCAGGTCGCCGGGCGAGTACATGGACTCTACCCCGGCCGCCGGAACGCTCGGATCCCGTCGCACGCCCAGCACCCGCATCCCCAGGGCGGCCCCCATCTGCGCCGTCCGCTCCCCGATGGCGCCCACGCCGACGAGCACCATGGTGCTGCCCGCCAGCTCGGTGGACTGGAACGCCTTCGGGCCCTGCCAGTCGCGCCTCGCCTGCGCCCGGACGGCGCGATGGATGCCGCGGGCGAAGGCGAAGATGAGCGAGAAGACGTGCTCGCTGATGGGAATGGCGTGCACACCGGAGGCGTTGGTGAGGATGAAGGCGCGCTCCCGAGCCTCGGGAGTGCCCATCAGCCAGTCGGCCCCCGCGCCCCACTGCTGCACCCAGCGCAGATTCGGCGCGCTAAGGACCAAGTCCCTCGGGAAGCCGCCCACGATGATCTCGACGTGATCCACCAAGGCCCGCATCCGTTCGCGGTCCTCGGTGACAACCAGCTGGCGATCGGGGACCAGGGCGCGGATCTGGTCCAGCCACTCTTCGTGCATAGTGGCCGGGTCCAGCGCCAGAAGGATGACGCCCATAGTCACCTCACCCCCCTCAAACCAACGGGTCTTGCCGGTCGTCGGCGTAAGCGCCAATGGAAAGCCGGCCCCTCGGCCGGCACAAGAGCTGCCCTTGGACGCACACCCAAGCAGCGTGCGCCCAACTCGGTCACTGCGACCAGCATCGACGCCGGCAGCCGATAGGGCCGTCGGACTAACTCCTCTAGATTAGGGCACTCCCCGGCCCAGTGCAACCCAAGGTCAATGGGGCTCAGGGTCTTTCGATTTTGCCGCCGGCGATGCACTGCCCTCGAGAACCTCACCCCAACCCCTCTCCAGTGCGGAGAGGGGCTTCCGGGCCCCCCTTCCTTCCTAGGAAATGGGGGTTGGGGGGTAGGTTCTCGGCGGCAGGCGCATCAAATGGGTGTGGTCGCCCATCAGATTGGAGCGAATACCCCTTGGCCGCCCGCTCCGATGCGCTATCCCGCCCACGTGTCCGGGCGAGACAGCTCAACGTCAGTACGAGCATCAGTGGCGGCGGCCACCCCGGAGGGTGGACAGGAAGCGGGGTTAGTGTCCAAACACCATCGGCCCGATCACCTGTCGCTCGTGCACTCTGCCGCGCCGCGCGAAGCACAGAAAAGGCGGGCGAGGGCATGCACCCCCGCCCGCCGAGTGCGGCGATAGCTACGACTACTCGCCTAGACCAGCGTCCGCCACCGCCGTTTCCGCCGCCAGCAAGCCGAAGATCAGGCACTGATCCTGGTTGCCCGTGCCGGCGCCCGCAGCGATGTGATCGAGGTCATTGGGCCAGAAGGGAATGCCCTTGACCTTGGCGTTGTAGACCACCTCACCGGCAGCGTAGAGCCCGGGGATCGGCTCGTCCTTCTCGTTCAGCACGCGAGCGTTGACATCCACGTTGGGGCCGCCGAAGCTCTTGTTGGAGCCCATGACGAAGGGGACGGCGTAGAACGGAGCCGTCTCCAGCTTGGTGGCCTTGCCGGTGCGCGGGACGCGCATGCGGCCCAGGGTGCCCTCATCTACGGCCTTGTTGTACTCCTCCACCTGGGTCACCAGGTAGCCGCCGATGCCAGCCGCCGTCGCCAGTTCTTCGACGGTCTCCGCCTCGTAGACCAGGGTCTCGCCGAACTCCTCCTGGAACATGAGGAGCTTTTCCATCACCTTCTTGGTCTCCTCAAAGACGGTGGCGTCGAGGATGTACCAAGCGGTGTTGGTCATGTGCTCCTTGACCATGAGGTTGCCGTAGACGTTGCGGCCCAAGGTCTCGTCGGCGAAGCGCTCGCCGTTGTCGAGCACGATGATGCCCTTGATCAGGCTATCCATGGCCAAGTAGCCGCTCAGGTCGTGCATAGGCGTGCGCTCGGCGATGATGGGAGCGGGCCAGCCGTAGATGTAGCCGAAGCCGCTGGTGGCAGCGCCCACTTCCAGCGCCATCTTGAGGCCGTCGCCGGTGGAGCCTGGCGTCGCTTGAGTGGCGTTGACCAAGCTGCGGCTGGGGCTGCACACGTACTTGGAGACCATCTCCTCGTTCAGGCAGAACCCGCCGGTGCACAGGATCACGGCCTTGGCGCCGATGGTGTACGGTCCATCCGGGCCGACTACCTGCACGCCGATCACCGCTCCGTCAACGTTGGTGATCAGTTTCTTGGCGGCGGTCTCGTACTTGATGATGCCGCCCTTGTCGATGATGTTCTGCTCGAGCTGCAGGGAGGCGATGCTGCCGCCGAACTGGGTGGCGTCGTACTCGCCGCCGGGCTTCAGGTAGTACCACAGGAAGGACGTCTCAGCGAAGGGCTTCTGCGGGAAGACACTGCCGCCGGCGATGCCCTCGATCTCCTCGCCGACCTGGTTCACACCCTCGATCTGGATCGAGCCGCCCAGCTCGACGCCCTGCTCGCCCAGCCACTGCATCGCCCGCACTACCGTCTCGGCGCCCACGGCGGCCACCATTTGCGGGTACGGCTTGGGGGGCTGCATGACCAACTGAGCCGAGAGGACGAAGCTGCCGCCCGGGGCCCAGTAGCCCTTGGCGAGCTTCTCGACGGCCATCACCTTGACGCCCAGCTCCACGGCGCGAGCGGCGGCAATCAGCCCGGCAAGGCCGAGTCCCAGGACCAGCACGTCGGTCTCCTGGTCGAAGGTCATCTCCTCAGCGGCGTCCTGCGCCTGGGCGCCCGTCGCCGCGGCCAGCACGCCGGCGCCGGCCAGCGCACCGCCCTTCATGAAGCGACGACGATTGCTGTTCACCGTTCTGCTAGACATAACTGCTCCTCCGTATGGTGTGTTGAGCCGCCCTGGCAGTCAGGGCGGCAGAGAGGGTTTGCAAGCCCGGATGTGCGCGGCAGATGCTCGGCCCTCGCAGCCTGACGACACCCATTATGGGGCCGCGAGCGCCAACGGACAAACCACCGCCCGGAGTCTGTGACGAAGGTAACAAACACCGGACCGGTGCGTCGCGGTGGCCTTCCGCGCGAGAACGAGCGGGGCGACAGCCATCGCGGCGCGGTCACGCGGAGGGGTTGGGTCTCTCCCGCTCCTACCACACCGTCCAGCCGCCGTCCACCGGCAGGTTGTGGCCGTTGATCATGCTCGCCTCCTCGCTGGCCAGGAAGACCACCGCCGCCGCCACCTCCTCCACCGTCGCCAACTCGCCCTTGGGGATCTTGCCCAGCACGAAAGAACGGTACTCCGGGTTCTGCAGGCGCTTGCGGGTGAGGTTAGTCTCCACGAAGGTGGGCGCGACGGAGTTCACCGTGATGCCGCTCTTGGCCCACTCCACCCCCAGAGTGCGCACCAACTGCACCACCGCCCCCTTGGCAGAGCAGTAGACCGGCTGCCCCGGAATGGCCACCAGGCCCGACTGGCTTGACACCCAGACGATGCGGCCCCAGCCGCGCTCCATCATCTGGGGGGCCAGCCGCTGGGCGAGGAAGAACCCGCCCTTCACGTTGGTGTCGTAGAGGTCGTCCCAGTTCTCCTCCGTCACCTCCAGGCCCGGCAGCGGCCGGTTGATGCCGGCATTGTTCACCAGGATGTCCACGCGGCCGAAGCGCTCCAGGACTGCCGCCGTGCCTGTCTCCCGCTGCACCCGATCGCGGACGTCGATCTGCACGCAGAACACTTGCCCGCCCCAGCGCGACGCCAGCGACTCCGTCTCCGCCAGGCCGGATAGGGAGCGCCCCGATATGGCGACGTCCGCCCCCTGCCGGGCCAGAGCCACCGCGATGCCGGCTCCCAAGCCGGCGCCGGCGCCGGTGACCAGTGCGACCTTGCCGTCGAGTCGGAACATGGGTCTCTCAGCGCTCATCCCGGTACCTCTCCACCCGCATTTGGGCGGTGATCGCGTGGGCGATCATGTGCTCGGCCCGGCACTGCCGCGCCGTCACCAGGCCGATCTCCCGGCCGGCAGCCGGCGTCATCTTCTGGTAGGTGACGGTCTTGAGGAACTTGCCCACCCACAGGCCGCCGCTGTAGCGGGCGGAGCGGCTGGTGGGAAGAATGTGGTTGGTGCCCACGCTCTTGTCCCCGTAGGCCACGGTAGTCTCCTCGCCGACAAACAGCGACCCGTAGTTGTGTAAGCGTTGGTGGTAGAACTCGGTGTCGGCGACCAGCAGCTCCAGGTGCTCGGGCGCGTAGTCGTCGGCGATGGCCACCGCCTCCTCGCGGTCTTCGGCGATGTATACTCGGCCGTTGTTGGCCCAGGACACTGCCGCTACGTCGCGCGTGGGCAGCACGGCTAACTGGCGCTCCAACTCCTGCACTGTCTTGCGAGCGAAGCTCTCGCTGAAGCAGACCAGAGCGATGCCGCTGTTGGGGTCGTGCTCCGCCTGCCCGAGGAGGTCCGCCGCCGTCAGAGCCGGATCGGCCGCCTCGTCGGCGATAACCATGATCTCCGTCGGCCCGGCGAGGAGGTCGATGCCGCAGCGGCCGAATAGCTGCCGCTTGGCCTCCGCGACGTACTTGTTGCCCGCCCCGCAGAGGATGTCCACCGGCTCCACCACGCCCATGCCGAAGGCCATCAGGGCCATGGCCGGGACACCGCCCAACACGAAGATGCGGTCGGCGCCCGCTTTGGCCATGGCGTTGATGGTGGCCGGATAGGGGCCCGAACCGCGCGACGGCGGCGTGCAGGCGATCACTTCTTCCACGCCCGCCACCTTGGCCGGGATGATGCTCATCTGCGCCGAGCCGAACATGGGATAGCGGCCGCCGGGCACGTAGGAGCCGACGCGCTGCACCGGTATGTGCTTGTGCCCCAGCACTATGCCCGGGCGAATCTCCACCTCCAGCGGGAGCATGGTCTCCAGCTGGGCGCGAGCGAACCGACGCACGTTGTCCTGGCAGAAGCCGGTGTCCTCGGCCACTTGTGGGTCCAGCGAGGCGATGGCCGCTTTCACCTGCGCCGGGCTGAGCTCGAAGTCGGGTGGGTCCCAGCCGTCGAACCGGCGGCTGTAGCGGCGCACGGCGTCCAGGCCGTGGCTCTCCAGGTCGAGCAGCATCTCCGAGACCACCCGCGCCGTCTCGGCGTCATGCTCGAACAGGCGATGTCCGCCTTCTTTGTACATCCTCATGAGACCACCTCCGCGGCACTTGGCCCGGGCCTGCATTGGGAGAGATTGTAGCTCAGACCGCACCAGCCCGGTATCGACTGAGCGGGATGACACGGCTCGCCGATCCTACTTCCGGCGGCGCGGACGGCTTCATCCGTCCGCCGGAGGCCTGCGGCCATCACGTGAGGGAGTCCTGAATACTTCTCCACCTGAAGCGAAGCCGGGTCGGCCGTTGGCGCTCCTTGACATGCCGCCGACGCCCTGTTATACGCCGCTACATCCCCTCTCCGGAGGACCCTATGCCCTGGTGCAATATCGTTACCGCCGGCTCCTGTTCCCTGATCGAGCAAGAGCAGATCAAGAGCGAGTTGGGCGTCATTCTGGCCGAGACTATGAACAAGCCCGAGACCGGCCTGGCCGTCACTTTTGTGGGGGCAGACGGCTTCTACCGCGCCGGCGCACCGGCGCAGGACGCCGCCGCCGTGGATCTCCGCTACATCGGGCAATTCCCGCTGGACGTCAAGAAGGCGGTCACCAAGCGCATCTGCCAGATGCTCAAAAAGGTGCTGGGCGTAGATCCACTGAAGGTCATGGTGGTGATGAGCGAGATCGACGGCGACAACTGGGGCCGCAAGGGCGGCGACTACCCGTAGATCGCTGCCGTTCACGATACACTAACGGGCGCGGACCCCATAGGTCCGCGCCCGTTTTCATGTCCGGCCGTCCCCACGCAAGCGGGGCCGTCCGAACTACCGCTCCTCGATCACCACTGTCAGCAGCTTGTCCCCCGCGAATTTGGGCCGCTGCTGCGGATCGCGCAGAGTCAGCGACAGGGCCACATCCATGCCCTCTACCACCTTGCCGAAGATAGTGTGCTTGCCGTTGAGCCACGGCGTGGGCACGAAGGTGATGAAGAACTGGCTGCCGTTGGTCCCGGGGCCGGCGTTGGCCATGGCCAGGTAGCCGGGCTTGTCGAACGTGAGCGCGCGATCAATCTCATCGCCGAACTTGTATCCCGGGCCACCGGAGCCGGTGCCGGTGGGGTCGCCGCCCTGGGCCATGAAGTCCTTCAGGACGCGGTGGAAGGTGGTATTGTCGTAGAAGCCCTCACGGGCCAGGAAGACGAAGTTGTTCACCGTCACCGGCGCCGAGTCGTCGAGCAACTCGACCCGAATATCGCCTTTGTCGGTGCGGAAGGTGGCGAAATAGGTCTTCTCAGTGTCGATGCTCATCTCGGGCGCTTTGGACCACTGGTTTGCCGCGGGCATGGATGACTCTCCCTGAGTAGGTTCAGCGATCGGGGTGGCCGTCTCCGGGTAGGCGGTAGCGCGAATGCGAGCCGCCTGGGTGGCCTGGGCGTTCGGGTCGGGCTTGCCTCCGCCACAGGCGGACAGGAGCGCGGCCGATGCCGCCCCGCCGAAGACGAGAACGCTGCGGCGGCGTACTGCACGACTCATAGCTGACCTCCCGGAGAGCTTGCGCTCGGGACGGCGATCGCCCCTGGCGCACCCAGGAGGTTAGCGATCGCCGGCGACCCTGTCAAAACCGTCGGTTGACATCACACTGCCGCGCACCCTAGCCTCAAGGATGTGGGCGCGGCCGGGCATCGGCTCGCCGGAGGTAGCTGCAAGGATGGCTTACGATCTGCCGACCACGGTCTTGGGACGCACGGGGCTGCACGTGACTCGCCTGGGCATCGGCGGCGGCTACTGCGACAGTGCCGACGGGTATCGTGCCGCCCTGGACTGCGGCGTCACTTATGTCGATACCGCCCACAACTACCGTGACGGCGAGGACGAGAAGACCATCGGCCAGGCCATCAAGGGCCGACGCGATGACGTGGTGATCGCCACCAAGTCCCAGGTGCGTGACGCGGCCGGAGCGCGGGCGGACCTGGAGACCTCACTGCGCTCGCTGGCCGTGGACCACATCGACATCTGGCAGCTCCACTTCGTAGACACTCCGGCGGACCGGGAGCAGGTGTTGGCAGCCGGCGGCGCGCTGGAAACCGGGCTGCGGGCGCGCGAGCAGGGTCTGGTGCGCTTCGTGGGCGTCACCGGCCACAACTGGGACCAAGTGGGCATCAACGTCGCCACGGGCCACTTCGATACCGTGCTGTGCTGGTACAACTGCAGCATGCCGGAGCCGGAAATGCTCGTGTTCCCCGAAGCGCTGCGCCGGAACACCGGCGTCGTCCTCATGCAGACCACCCGCCACGATAGGCTCTACAGTGAGTCCGGCTATCCCGCCGAGGCCGACTTCTATCGCTACGTCTTCGGCACCCCCGGAGTCAACGTAGCCCTCATGGGGTTGCGCAACCTGGAACGCTTTCAGCGGGTGGCGAGGGACCTGGCGGAGAGGGACGCGCTCTGTCCGGACGAGCGGGGAGTGGTCGCCATGTACGGAGCGCGCATGCGGGCGCAGGGCCGGATGGGGTAGAAGCTCTCGGCCGCTCAAAGCAGGTTCGACAGGAGACGCGCAGTGTGTAATGGCGCAATCACACAGCCTCATGCGCTACGGGGTTGTCGGATGGCAGCGCACTACACCAGAGTCAAGGCCCTACGAGATCCCAAGCAGCACCAGTGCCTCAGAGAGATCGCCTATCGTGAGGGACGGAGCACCTCCGAGGTCATCCGCGAGGTGGTGGAGGCTGGACTTAGGTATCGCCTCGAACACGCGGAGAAGCAGACCCGCGATCGGCGTCTCCCAAGTGATCACCCTCCCCTTCACCCCGCAAGCGACCGCGTGCCTTCGAAGATGGTACGGCCAGGGCCGACAAGTGCTGGCGCCGGCGCTCTGGTGGTACGAGGCAGTAAGTGCCGTCCGGCGCGCGGTCTATCTCAAGGCTATGCCTGCAGAAGATGCGTGGGATCGGCTGATCAACCTAGGCGAGCTGGAAGTACAGGTCGTGGCGCCAACCATGGAACTGAACCGCTTGGCCATCACTTGGGCGGAGCGCCTGGGCCAGAGCCGAGCCTATGACTCCCAGTACGTTGCGCTCGCCGACATGATCCACGCCGAGTTCTGGAGTGCCGACCACCGACTGGTTACGAGGCTCAGGGAGCGGGCCGGCGGTTGGGCGCACTGGATCGGGGAGAACTGATACACAGGGCTGTCGTCGCAGCGCTGTCTGGCGCAGTCCGCGTGGCACACGCGATCTGAGCGCCTCACACGAGGTACTTCCACCCCGAACGTGTAAGTATGCCCTGGCTATGTGGAACGCGCACCAGGTTCGTCCGTTTGCCGGACGCCGCTGTAGGCGCCACAACTCGCTTGTCATTAGGCCAGTCACGAAGCGTCGGCATATGTGGTTCTCGACAGGCCTACTCCCTAGCCTTAGGCAGCAACGCCGCGTCCAGCCTGAAAGACGATGGGAACGCCTGAGACCGCCGGCGACGTGGCGCGCCATCCACAGGCTGTGGGCGTTCGACCGCATCTGCCCAGTCGGGTAGGGGAGGGCTCCCATGCCCTCCCCAGGTCCGTCCCTCCCACGCCCTCCCCAGGTCCCCCACTGACCGCCGCGAGACGTTAGTGGTGCCAAGATACCTCGGAGTACGATCGCCCAGCCCGGGGCCGGCCCCTACGGCACGATGTACGGTCGCAGGGGCCTGCGACCTCACCCCGTCCAGCCCGGCAGGCTCAGCAGGCGGACGATGTGCATGAAGGCGCGCGGAACATGGAACGGATCCTTGACCGGCAGCGCCACCACCTTGTCGATCGGCGTGTTGTCCCGGTTGCGGATGGACGTCCACTCGCCCGCCGGGTCGGGGAAGGTGCCGAAGGTGTACTCGTGCAAGCGCCAATACCACTCCCGGGTCCAGTCGCTAGGCTCATAGTAGTGGCTGAGCAGCAGGGCGTAGAGCGCCTCCGAGTGCACCCACCACAGCTTGGCGTCCCAGTCGTCCAGGAGTTTCCGCGTCATCGCGTGGTCAGCGAGGCCCTCGGCCACGGGGCCGCGCGGCCGCCCGCCGGTCATGTGGGCGAATTGGGTCAATCCCGGGTAAGCGTCGTCCCAGCCCAGGTTGCACGCCTGACGCACGGCGGCGATGGCCTGCGCCTTCATGGCCTCGTCGCCCGCCCCCTCGGCGTAGTGCAGCACAAACCACATCGACTCCAGGGTGTGGCCCGGGTTGATGTAGGTGCCCAGCAGATTAGGTTGGATGCGCCCGTCCGTACCCAGAAACTCGATCACCACGTTGGAGTCCGGCTGGCGATGCTGGTACATCACCATCCGCGCGAACTCGGCGGCGCGCCGGTGCAGCCGCTCGCTCAGCTCAACGTCGAAGTCCTCGGCGGTGACGGCCAACTCCCGCGTCACCTCGAGCATGATCATCGGGATGCCGTGCTGCTGGTAGCCTTCCGGCGTAGGGTACGGATCGGTGCGGAAGGCGTTGAGCGTGATGCGCGCCTCCACCGACTCGTACAAACGGGTGGCGAAGTCGAAGGCAGCCTGGTCATGGACGGCGCGGGCGTACTCGGAGAGGCCGTAGATCACGAAGCAGTCGGCGAAGGTGGAAGTGGCATAGGTCTCGCCCGGCCCCGCCTGACGGGGCTTGCCCTCGCCGTCCAGCAGGATCGGCTTGCCCTCGCGGCTGAGGATGAAGGCCACGTGGCCGTTGGGCAGCAGGGCGTTCTTCATCAAGAACTCAGCGCCAGAGCGGGCCAGTTTGAGATACCGCGGCGCGTCGGCCGTGTGGGAGAACTGGCTGGCCATCCGCGCCCATACCCACACGAACCGGCCCTGCGACCAGGTGAACTTATGGTCGTGCAGCAGGCGGCCGCCGGAGTTGGAGAAGCCGGTGTAGTAGCCGCCGTACTCCTCGTCGATGGCCTTCTCTAGCCAGTACGGTAGCAGGTGCTTGAAGAGGTGGTCCTGATAGAACTCCCGCAACTCGCCCACCGCTTGGGTGTCCAGAAGCTTCGCTTGGGCTGTCATCGCCGTCCTCGCGCGACATAGTCGGCCGGGCTCCCGGCCCACAATAGGATGCCCTAGGACGGGGTTCCTGTCATGTGGGGACGGCAAGTCAACCGCAGAGCACGCAGAGAACCGACAAGGGGGGACACGCCCCGCGCCTGCTCCGCCGCACCGGTGCAGGCAGCCGTCCTTCGCCTGGAGCAGCCTTGGGATAGGCTCCGGACCGGGGAAGCGATTCAGAGGCAAGGGCCTCCTACTCGTGCGAGCCTGCCGCGGCACGCGCCCGCACCCGGCGGTGCAGCAGCACGGCGCAGGCCACCGCCGCCAGGTTGAACACACCCACCACTATGAAGGGCAGGGCGCTGTCCACCTGAACCAGCCACCCGCCGAGCTGGGTGCCCGCGACCATGCCGGTATACCAGCAGATATGGGTGAAGCCCAGCGTGCGGCCCTGCTCGCCCGGGGGCGCTACCTGGCTGATGAGGCCGGGGATGGGCACGGACAGAGCCCAGGCGAACCCCGCGCCCAACACTCCGGTAAGGTACAGGCCTACCAGGCTTCCCGTCACCGTGGATGCCGCCAGCGATGAAGCCGCGATCAGGGCCGTCAGCGCCATCACCAGCCGCGTGCGTTCCACCCGGTCGCTGAGGCGGCCGGAGATCAACTGGCAGGCGGAGGCATGAAGCAGCATAGCCGTCCCGTAGTACGCCGCCGACGACGGCGAACCGGAGACCCGGTAGATGAGGAGTGGGAACAGAAGCGTGGCCGTGCCCCAGTAAGCCGTCGGTATGAACCGGAGCGCCCCCAGAAGGAGCACCTCCGGCCGTTTGATGATCGCACCGTAGCCGGAGAGGCTCTGCGCCGAACTGAGCGAACCCACTTGCGGTGGCGCTTTGGGCATGAACACCAGGCCGCCGACAAACACAGCCGTTCCCATCACGGCGCCGAGCACGCCCAGCGTCGCGAAGTCGTACCGCGACAGAATGAGCCCCGAGAGGGAGTTGCCCAGCGCCCCGCCCAGGGTCGGTGCAGTGAAGATGAGGGCAGCCGCCACGCCCAGATGCTGCTTGGGCACCGTCGCCAGGGTGTAGGTGTCGCCTCCTAGGTAGTAGGCGCCTCCGGTGAAGCCGGCGTAGATGCTGTAGACCATCAGCGCCCAGGGCGAGCCGGTCAGGAACACCAGGCTCACCACCCCCAGGCCAGAGAGCCCCAGCAACAGCACGCGTCGCTGCCCCAACGAATCGCTCAGCGCCCCGCCCAGGAACGCTGCCCCTCCGGAAAACAGCAGCCGGGCCGAGATCAGGAGCGAGGCAAAGTCCGGCTCACGCCCCAGGATCTCCTCGGAGTAGACCGGGAGCAGACCGCGGCCGGCAGCCGCCGACAGATCCCCAAAGAGGAAGAGCGCCAGAAGGATGCTGAAGGGCCGGAGCCAGTAGGACTGAGCCCGGGCGAACCCGGACAGTCGGAATGCGGGCTCGGTGATGATGCGGCCAGGGGCCGCTTTCTGCGTAGGCAAGGCCTCTCCGAAGCGAGAGCAGGGGATCGCTCCCGGTCGGGAGCGTGGGATGAGTATAGCGTCTGTCGCGTCCGCGGTCACGGAATGGGGAAGAATGCAGCGCCGTTATGCGGCCTTTGCCCTTGCGCCTGCGCCAATAAGAGCTAGAGTATACAGTAGCATCCGCGAAGTGATGCTGCCGACGGCTCGGTTCGTACCTGATTCAGGAGGAAGCCATGTTCGCTCAACGGAGACTGTCGCGACGAGATGCCCTGAGGATGACGGCCTTGGCGGCGCTAAGCGCCGGCGTGGCCGCCTGCGGCGCCGCCACCCCTGCTCCTGCAGCGGGCGGCGAAGCGGCTGCGACCACCGCGCCCGCCGCCGCCAGCGCCGAGAAGACCACCGTCCGCTGGCAGGACTGGCCGGACTGGGAGCCCAATCTCGACAGGATCATGGCCAAGCTGGCCGAGGACTTGCCACAGTACAATATCGAGTTCGAGACGCTGGGCGACGGGTTCCAGGACAAGACCATGGCTGCCATGGTGGCCGGCACCGCCCCCGACGTCACTACCGGTTGGGGCCCCATCTTCCGCGTCTGGGCCGAGAAGGGCCAGCTCCTCGACCTCAACCCGTTCGTAGAGCGGGACTTCACCGCCGACCGCATCGGTGACTTCCACAAGTTCCAGTGGGACGGCATGGTGGCCAAGGACAGCGGCATACGCTTCGCCGTTCCCTTCTACGTCAACCTCATCATGCTCTACTACAACAAGGAAGCCTTCGATGAGGCCGGCTTGGCCTACCCGACCGCCGATATGGACCACGATGACTACGCTCAGATGCTTCTCGCGGCGATGAAGAAGGATGGGGACAAGGTCACCCGCTGGGGTGGCTCCATCGCGCCCACTTCCTACGACCGCTTCCAGATTCACGTCCAGAGCTACGGCGGCCACGTGGTCAACCCCGATGACTGGACTGAGTGCTGGCTGGGCAAGGACGAGGCTCTAGCGTCTCTAGAGTGGATCCGTGCCCGGCTCTGGGACGACAACTCTCTGGCTCAGCCGCTGCAGCTCCAGGGCATCGGTCAGGCTACGGGCACTCAAGCCGGCCCCTGGGCCGCCGGAATGCTCGCCACCGAAGAGGGCGGAATGGGCGCCATCGCCTTCTACGCCAACGAGAGCCCGTTCAAGTTCGCCCTCACTCATCTACCCGAGGGCCCGGCCCGTCGCTCTACTCTGGGCACGACCGACGGCTATGCCATCTACAAGGGCAGCCAGAACCCCGAGGGCGCCTGGGACCTGCTGCAGTTCCTGACCGACGACTTCTTCCAGACCATGGTGACCGAGACCTGGGGCGGCATCCCGGCCCGCCAGTCCCTCATCCCCAACTGGAAGGAACTCATCATCAAGAGCTTCCCCGTCCTCGAAGACGCCAACATGGATGCCATCCTCGAGACTCTCGAGTGGGGCTATCCGATGACCACCGAGGAGTTCAAGATTCACTCTGAGTCCCAGACGGCCATCGAAGCAGCACTGGAAAAGGTGTTCTCCGTTGGCGACACGCCCGTGGACTACTTCATCGAGATCGCCGACCAGGTTACCGCAATCAACCGCGAGGGCTAGTCGGCGGAGGCCCCCGAGGCGACCTCTCGGGGGCGCCGGATCGCGCAGGGGCGCCCACGTGCGCCATCTGCTCCAGCCTAATGGGCGACGATGCCCATTCGATGAGCCTGTGGGCCAGAACCTAAGCTCCCAACCCCCCTTCCCTAAGAAGGAAGGGGGGGCCGGGAGCCCCGCCAGTGCCGAAGAGGCCCAACCAGGCTGAATCCGTTGGGGCAGATGCCAGGTGCGCCCCTGCCGGCATCAGGCCGCTTTGTGATCGTCGCTAAGGAGGTCATCGTTGGCGCAAGCCATAGGCAGCACCAAAGGAGTAGCCGCCGGCCGGCGGCGCCTGTCCCAACGCGCCAAAGAGGAGATCGCCGGCTACCTGTTCATCACCCCCTGGATCGTGGGCTTCCTGATCTTCACTGCCGGCGCGATGGCCTTTTCCCTCGGGCTGGTTTTCTTCAAGACCGACCTCCTCACCGGCTTCAACTTCTACGGCATCAAGAACATTACCAAGATGCTGAGCGACCCGCTCTACCATAAGAGCCTGCAGGTCACATCGTACTACGCCTTCGCGGTGGTCCCCCTCAGCCTGGTCATTGGGCTGGTGATCGCCTTGGGCCTCAATCAGGGCCTGCCGGGCCAGAGCTTCTGGCGGACGCTCTACTACCTGCCCTCAGTGACCTCAGGGATCGCTGTGGCCATGCTGTGGATGTGGATCTTCCACCCCGATGCCGGCCTGCTGAACCAGGCCCTGTTGATGGTCGGCATCGAAGGTCCGCGTTGGCTCTACTCCGAGCAGTGGGCCGTGCCCGCCTTCATCATCATGGGCGCCTGGGGGGCGGGCGGGAACATGCTGCTCTATCTGGCGGGGCTGCAGGGCATCCCCACCCATCTCTATGAGGCTGCTCGCATCGACGGGGCCAATTCCTTCCGCACCTTCTGGGCCATCACCATTCCCATGCTCTCGCCCACCATCTTCTTCAACCTGATCATGGGCATCATCGGATCCTTCCAGATCTTCACCCAGGCCCTGGTGATGACAGCCGGCGGCCCCAACAACGCTACCCTCACTATCATGCTCTACCTCTACCGCAAAGGGTTTGAGCAGTTCCAGTTCGGCTACGCTTCCGCCATCGCCTGGTCCCTGTTTGTGATCGTGTTGCTGCTTACACTGCTGGTGTTCCGCAGTTCGGCTGCCTGGGTGTACTACGAAGGGGAGGTGCGGAAGTGACGACACGCACTGCCTTCGCCCGACGCCAGGGACTCAACCGCTACCAAGTCGGCCACTTTCTCTTCCGCGCCGCCATCCTTCTGGCTGTAGCCGCCGGCTCCGTGATATTCATCCTTCCCTTCGTCTGGATGGTGTCCACCTCCTTCAAGGCCAGCGAAGAAGTGCTGCGTTTTCCGCCCATCTGGATTCCCGAGACGCTCAGGTGGGAGAACTACATCGAACCTTGGGCACGACTGCCCTTCAGCACCTACTACAAGAACACGCTGACCGTGGTGGGGTTCAACGTCATCGGCACCATCCTCTCCAGTTCCCTGGTAGCGTTCGGCTTCGCCCGTCTGCGCTTCCGAGGACGCAACATCCTCTTCCTGATCCTGCTCAGCACGATGATGCTTCCCGGCCAAGTGACCCTGGTGCCCACCTACTACCTGTTCGCCAGGCTGGGCTGGGTCAACTCCCTGCGGCCGCTGATCGTCCCCGTCTTCTTCGGCAGCGCCTTCAACATCTTCCTGCTGCGCCAGTTCGCCATGACAGTGCCCCTGGAACTGGACGATGCCGCCAAGATCGACGGCTGCGGCTTCCTCGCCACCTACTGGCGCATCGTCATGCCGCTGATGAGGCCGGCCCTGGGCGTCATCGCCATCTTCCAGTTCACCTACGACTGGAACGACTTCTTCAGCGCCCTGATCTACCTCAACAGTCCGAAGAACTTCACCATTGCCCTTGGCCTGCGCACCCTGCAGTCGACGATCCTGTACGTGCCGATGCAGCAGGTCATGGCCATGACGTTAGTGACCATGATCCCGGTCCTGGCGGTCTTCCTGATCGCGCAGCGCAAGTTCATCCAGGGCATCGTGATCACCGGCGTGAAGGGATAAGCCCCTGCAGTGGTCTGCCCACCGCCCGCTGCCGACACACTATGGGCTAACGGAGAACTCGACTATGCGTCCGCGGAAGGATGCTTCCGCATCACTGGTAGAGGAGGATGACGTGAGCGAAAGTCGCCTGTTCACCCGACGTGAGGCGCTCCGCGCTTCAGCCCTGGCCGCCCTGACTCTGGGCGCCGCCGCCTGCGGTGGAGCCGCAACCCCGGCTGCCGGTCCGGCCACCGTCGCCGAGACGGCCGCCCCGGCTGCGGCCCCGGCGGAGAAGGTGATCATTCGCTGGCAGGATTGGCCCGACTTCCAGGCCAACATAGACCGCGTCGTCGCGATGGCCGAGGAAGCCATCCCCGGGATCGACGTCGAGTTCGAGCCCCTGGGCGACAGCTGGGTAGAGAAGACGCTGGCCGCCATGGTCGCGGGCACCGCCCCCGACGTCTTCACCGGCTGGGAGCCGGAGTTCAGCAAGTTCTACGAGAAAGGGCAGTTGCTCGACCTGCAGCCCTTGGTGGACCGGGACTTAAGCGCGGAGGAGATTGCGGACTTCCACAAGTGGCAGTGGGACGGCATGGTCAGCTACGACAAGAGCATCCGCTTCGCCATGCCCTATTACGTCAATCTCATCTTCCTCTACTACAACAAGGCCGCTTTTGATGAGGTGGGGGAGCCCTACCCGACCGAAGACCTGGACCACGACGCCTACGCCATGATGCTTAACCGCCTGGTCAAGAAGGAAGACGGCAAGATCGTCCGCTGGGGCGGCGAGATCCCCATGTGGTTCGGACGGGTCGCTATCCACATCCAGGCCTATGGCGGCCATGTGGTCAACCCCGATGACTGGACGGAGTGTTGGCTGGGCCGGGACGAAGCTCTGGAAGCGGTGGAGTGGGTGCGGGCGCGACTGTGGGACGACAACTCCCTCGCCCAGGTCGCTCAGTTGCAGGGCGTGAGCGAGGTGCAGGGCGGCGTTCAGGGACCGTGGGCCGCCGGCATGATCGCCAGCAAGGAAGACGGCATGGGCAACTTGTCATACTTCGCCAGCGAAAGTAAGTTCGACTGGGACATCATGCACCTCCCCAAGGGGCCGGGCCGCCGCTCTACCCTGGGCACCACCGACGGCTGGGCCATGCCCAAGGGCAACAAGCACCCCGAGGAGGCTTGGAAGTTTCTCCAATGGCTCACTGGTCCCGACTTCCAGACGGTCATGATGGAGGCCTGGGCCGGCATACCCAACCGCGGCTCTCTGATCACCAAGTGGCAGGAGATCGCGCGTCGCTCCTATCCCGGCCTGGAGAATGTCAGCCTCGACATCATCAACGAGACGCTCGATGAGGGCTACCCCATGCTCTCCGAGCAGTTCAAGGTGCACTCCGAGTCGGAGACGATCATCGCCGCTGCTCTGGAGAAGATTCTCCAGGTCGGCGACACGCCGGTGGATTACCTGATAGAGATCGCGGATCAGGTTACCGCTCTGAACCGGGAGGCCTAACCGCTCGGCTCACCGTGAGCCGCCCTTGAGCCCGGCGCGAACCGGGCTCGAGGGCTCACTAGCACTGAAAGCCGCCCGCTGCCGGCTCGACGGCGGGCGCTCCCCGGAGGAGGGTCTCGTGCCGATACGCGGCAGTCTCGGCTCCTACGACGCCATTCAGGCGATGCTGGCGGCGTATCCGCCCCGCCTGGCCTTCCGCGGCAGCACGCCCGCCGACTTCCAGGCCTGGCGGGCCCAGTTCCACGACGCCTACCGTCGCTGCCTCGGCCCCTGGCCGATGCCGGTGGAGCCGAACGTCGAGGTGGTCGAGAAGCGCGACTTCCCCGCCTTCACCGCCACCCGGCTGCACTTCGACTCCGCCCCGGGCGTCGCCGTCTCCGCCTACCTGCTCGTGCCGAAGGGAATTGCGCCGGGCGAGAGGCGACCCGGCATCCTCGCCGCCCACGGGCACGGCGACGGTCGCCACAACGACGGCAAGGACGACCTCCTCAGCCTCGACGGCGGCGACCCGGACCGCGCCGCCTCCATCCGCCGCCAGAACCTGGACTACGCCAAACAGGCGGCCGAACGCGGCTATGTGGTGATGGCGCCCGACTGGCTGCCCTTCGGAGAGCGCAAGGCGCCCAAGGAGTGGGTGGGCGGGCGCGACCGCTGCAACGTGGTGGGCATGGGCTGGGCCTACCTGGGCTACACCATGCTGGGCCAGAACATCTGGGACGGCATGCGCGCCCTGGACATCCTCGCCGCGCGGACGGAGGTGGACGCCGAGCGATTGGGCGTGATCGGTCTCTCCTACGGCGGCACCATGACCCTGCACCTGGCCGCCAACGACCCCCGCCTCAAGGTGGCGGTCATGAGCGGCTACCTCAGCACCGTCCGCGGCGACGCCATCACCATGCGCGGCGGCGGCAACTTCTGCCTAGGCCAGCACGTTCCCGAGTTGCTTCTCTACGGCGACATCCCCGACATGGCAGGCCTCATCGCCCCCAAGCCCCTGCTAGTGGAGGCGGGGCAGAAGGACACCTGCTTCATCATCGAGGATGCCCGTGCGGCCTACCGGCAACTGGAGCGCATCTACCGTGCCGGCGGCTACGCCGACCGCCTCGCCTACGACGAACACCCCTACGAGCACCGCTGGCACGGCGTGCAGGCTTGGGATTGGCTGGAGCGCTGGCTGTAGCGCCCGCGGCACTTCCCGCCATCGACCACAACTAGAGGAGACCATCATGCGCATCTGGGACTGCCACTGCCACGTTGAAGGCCACGAGACCGGGGACGAGGTTCTTCGCTACATGGACGCCGCCGGCCTCGAACGCCTCACCCTCTTCAGCCAGTACCCGCCGACCTGGTCCATGCCGAGGGCACAGGGCGACGAACTCGGGCTCGACCCGTTCGACGCCTGCGGCCGGCCCGAGTCCTGCAGCGGCGGCGGCCACATCGTCTACCGGCGCGAGGACGTGCGCACCAGCATCGACCACATCGCCGGGATACAAGCGGCCGCGCCCGATCGCATCTACGGCATGCTCTGGGCCGAGCCACGTACGCCCGGCATCGTCGAGGATATCGAGTACGCCATCGTGGACCGGGGACTGCGCGGGGTGAAGATGATCCCCGATCACTGGTACCCGGGCGATGAGTTGCTTTACCCGATCTACGCCAAGATGGAGGAACTGGGCAAGCCCATCATGTTCCACTCCGGCATCCTCTACGGCTTCGGCGACTCGTCGCAGTACTGCCGGCCCGTGCTCTTCGAGAAGCTGCTGCACTTCCCCAAGCTGCGCTTCTCCCTGGCGCACATCTCCTGGCCCTGGGTGGACGAGTGCATAGCCACCTTCGGCCGCATGCGCGCCGCCGGCGGCTATGGCCGCCGCGCGCCGCAGATGTGGATAGACACCTGCCGCGGCACGCCTGACGCTTGGCGTGAGGAGGCCTTGCGCAAGGCCATCCCCTTCTGCGGCATCGAGTTCCTCATGTTCGGTGCGGATACGTCGCCGGCCCATTTGCCCGAGCGCGCGCCTCGGCACGTGCAGAAGGACCTGGACATCCTGCGCAACGTCATCGGCGTTTCCAAGGAGCAGATCGAGGCCTTCTTCTGGGGCGCCGCCGAGCGCTTCTTCGCGGATTAGCTCCCAGAGGCGGGAGGGCATGGAGACGGGAGCACGGGGACGGGAGGGCACGGGGGCCCTCCCCTACCAAATGGCGGTGGCCAGCGCCCGGCCGACCCGCAACCAGACCGTTACGCCGAAGGAGCGCCCATGACCCCCAAGGAACGCGTGCGGACCGCCCTCACCGGCGGCAGACCCGACCGGGTGCCCTTCGTGCCCGCCGTGGACTACGACTACATGGCCCTGGCCGCCGGACGGGAGCCCTGGCAGTTCATCCACGGCGGCCCTGAGGCCCAGGCGGAGATCCACGAGGGCTTCTTCCACCGCCATCCCTGTGACGTGTGGCCCTGCTGGGGCGCGCCCTCTCCGCGGGGGCTCGAGCATCGCGAGATCGTCCGGGAGGGCAACCGCGTCTACTACCTCGACCACCGCTCCGGCCGCCGCTATCGGATCGATCGGCGCGGCGGCTTGCTGGACGAGGATGGGCGCACGGTGATCCTGGGCGATGCCGGTGAAGAGGTGGACCCCAAGGCGGCGGCCATCTGGGTGGCGCGCGACGGCTACCCTCGCCCGGTCGAGAGCCCGGCGGACATCGAGGAGTTCGTTGGCGGCTGGGACGAGGAGGGCTACTTCGCCAACCTGGAATACCTGCGGCCACGCTACGGCGACACTCACTTCCTCGCCTTCTGCACCAACACCCTCTTTGCCGAGGCGCTGGACCTGTTCGGCGGCTTCCAAGAAGGCCTCATAGCCCTGCACACCAAGCGCGATCTCTTCCACCTCGCCCTCGAGGCCATCACCGAGCGGCGCAAGCAGCGCTTGGTCACTGGGGCAGCCCTGGGAGCCGACGGCGCGTGGATGATCGAGTACTGCGCCGGAGGCGACACCATCTCCCGCGACGCTTACCGGGAGTTCGTGCTGCCCTACGAGCAGGCCGTCGCCCGCGAGGCGCACCGGCTGGGGCTGCTGGTCTACATGTGGTACCTGGGCGACCTAATGCCCCTTCTGCCCGACCTGGCCCTCATGGAAGTGGACGGCCTCTTCCCCGAGCAGGGCCGCAAGGGGTACGAGGTAGACCTGGGAGAGGTGCGACGTCAGGTGGGCGACCGCATGTGTCTGATCGGCTTCAACGACGAGGAGCACATGATCGCCGGGCGCCGGCGCGCCCTGCGCCGGGCTATGCAGCGCCAGATCGATGCAGCCGGCCGCGACGGCGCCTTCATGATGGGCACCACCTACGTCATTGAGGACACCCCCCTTGAGCACCTGGACTTCTACATCGATACCCTGCACGATATCGGCCGATACGACTAGATGAACTCCCGCCCGGCGGGCGACCCGGAGGAACGCATGTATGTGACTCTGTTGTTCGACGTCGAAGACCTCACCGACCCCCGCGCCGATGACACCACTCTGCGCGTGGCCCAGATCTTCACCGAGGAAGACGCGCCCAGCACCATGATGATCGTGGGCGAGAAGGCGCGGCTCTACGAGAAGCGCGGCCGCCGCGACTTGATCGAGGCCCTGGGCCGGCACGACGTCGCCCTGCACACCAACCGCCACTCCGTGCACCCCACCGTCGCCGAGTACCTGGAGGGCTTGGGCTGGGACGAAGGCATCGCCGAGGCGGTGGCTCGCGAGCGCAGCGGCGTCGAGGACATGCACCGCATCCTCGGGCAGATGCCCTCCTGCTGGGGGCGGGGTGGCTCCACCTGGGGGCCGCAGATCGCGCCCGCCCTGAAGCGCCTGGGCGTACCCGCCATGATCTACCCCTTCACGCACCTGCAAGACCGGCGTACCCACATACACCGCTTCTGCGGCCGGCCCGCCTATTACTGGTACTTCGGCGGTTTCGACTCCACCTTCTCGGATGACGCCGCCTTCGAGCGCGGTTGGCAGAGAGTGCTGGACCAGATCGCCCTCGATCAGGCCGAGGACGTGCCCTGGCTGGCCCTCTTCGTCTGCCACCCGTCCACCGTGCGGGCGCGCACCTTCTGGGACGGTCTCAACTACAACCACGGCATCAACACGCCGCCGGAGCAGTGGCGGATGTCCGAGTACCGCAGCGAGGCGGACTGGTACACGGCCCAGCGCAATCTGCGCCGCTTCGCCCACGGCATTGCCAACATGCCCGGCGTGGACCTGCGCACCATCCGGCAGATGAACGACCTGATCGCTCCCGAGCCCAAGAAGATCACCGCCGCGGACCTGCGGAGCCTGGCGCGCGCCGCCGCGGCCGACGACGGCATACGACACGACGGGCCCCTGGCCTCCCCGGCCGAGGCGCTCTACCTGTGGGCCGCCTGGATGGCCGCCGGACGGCCCGACGGGACCGTGCCCTTCCGCTACGTGGAAGGCCCGGTGGACGAGCCCCGCGCGCATGACGATCCGGTGTCGATGTCGCGGGAGCAACTGACCGTCGCCGCGCGCAGCCTGGTCGCGGCCGTGGACGGCACGGGACGCCTGCCCGCCTCGGTCACCGCCGGCGGCAAGGCGCTGGGCATCGGTGTGCTCTATCGCCTGCTGGCCGCCGCCGTCGCCGACCCGGTGCCGGACCCGGTGACCATCAGCGGCACCCCGGCCGTGCCCGCCCTCGGCGATGTTCTCGCCCAGGAAGTGCGCGAGGGCGTGCCGGGCTGGATGCACAAGCCCGATCTGGACGTGTCCACCCACGCCAAGTACACCCGCCTGATGTCCTGGACGCTCAAGCCGGCGGCGCTGCGGTAGGGGAGGGCGCGGGGGCCCTCCCCTACCCAGGATGTGGACGTGGTAGGGGCCGGCCCCAGTGCCGGCCCTCGCCTCCACGCCGACAAAACGGCGCTCCAGAGGGAGGGCGCGGGGGCCCTCCCCTACCCAGGATGTGGTCGTGGTAGGGGCCGGCCCCAGTGCCGGCCCTCGCCTCCACGCCGACGAAACGGCGCTCCAGAGGGAGGGCGCGGGGCCCTCCCCTACCCAGGATGTGGTCGCCGCGGGGACAAACCCTCGGGCACATGGAGGCAACGATGGCGGACACAACCGATGCCTTCGCCACCGGCCTGGAGGTCACGCGCGACTCCGGGTTCGCGGCTTTGCGCGGGAAGCGTGTCGGCCTGCTGACCAACCCCAGCGCCGTCGACGCCCACCTGGAGAGCGCCTACCGCATCCTCACCGGCGACGCGCGCGTCTTCGTCGCCTGTCTCCTCGCCCCCGAGCACGGCTTCGCCGCGGCCGCCCCGGACGCCGAGCATATCGCCTCGAGCGTCGACGCGCGCACCGGCCTACCGGTCCACTCTCTCTACGGCGACAATCGCCGGCCCACCGCGGAGATGCTGGCCGGGTTGGACGCGGTCGTCTGCGACATCCAGGACGTCGGTGTCCGCTACTACACCTTCGCCTGGACCGTTACCCACATTCTGGAGGCCTGCGGCGAGGCGGGCGTCCAGGTGGTGCTCCTTGACCGGCCCAATCCCCTGGGCGGCGAAGTCATCGACGGCCCCGCGCTCGATCCGGCGCTGTCGTCCTTCGTGGGTCGCGCCCCCATACCGGTGGTGCACGGCCTGACGCTGGGCGAACTGGCGGGCATGTACAACCGGCTCTGGAACCGGACGCCGGCCGAGTTGATCGTGGCGCCCTGCCGCGGGTGGCAGCGCAGCATGACCTGGGAACAGACCGGCCGGCCGTGGGTGCCACCCTCGCCCAACCTCCCGCGGCTCAGCGGCGTGAAGCACTACCCGGGCGCGTGCCTTATCGAGGGCGCCACGCTCTCCGAGGGACGCGGCACACCCCTGCCTTTTGAGGTAGTAGGCGCACCCTGGCTCGACGGCCAGGGCCTGGCCGATCGGCTCAACGGCGAGGGCCGGCCCGGCGTCCGCTTCCGCCCCCAGGTGTTCCGCCCGTCCGCCGGCAAGTGGCAGGGGCAGGATTGTGGCGGCGTGCAGGCCCATTTCACCGGCGGCGACGGCTGGCGGCCCATCCACACCTGGCTCACGGTCATCACCGCCATCCGCGAGCGGCACCCGGATCGCTTCCAGTGGCTGCCGCCCGGCCAGGACGGCGTCGAGCCCAGCCCGCAGCACTTCGACCGCCTCATCGGGGACGCCCGCGTCCGGGGCCAGATCGACCGGGGCGTGCCGGTGAGTGAGATCGCCGCCGGCTGGGAGGAGGATTGCGCTCGGTTCCGAGAGTTGCGGCAACCGTATCTGCTGTACGAGTGAGAGCACGGGAGCCCACGATCCGGGCCGGTTCTGAATGCTGGACGAGATTCCTCGCTTCGCTCTCAGAATGACGGCTGAGCCGGCCAATCCTGCACCCCTCAACCGGACCCCGGACCTCTCTCCCCTCTCCGACCCGGAGCGGGGCCGGGGGTGAGGTGCTCCCGCGCCTCGGTGGTGCTGGCGACGGACGCTTGGTGAACCTAGAAGCGCACGTGTTGGGGTCGATTCACCGGTAGGGACAGCACCCGCGGCCGTCCCTAGACGGCAGGCGCAGGACCTTCCCTGTCAGAACTCTACCCCCACCGTCACCACCTGCTTGGGCCCCGCCTCCACGGTCACCGTGTCGCCTCGCCGGGTCAGCCGGCCATCATCGCTCGGCTCCTCGGCCAGGTTGAGAAGCCGGACCGACGCCGGCTTCCGCCACAACCGCAGTCGCTCGCTCTGCCGCTCCTCCGTGGGATTCCACAGCCGCACCACTAAGCCCTGGCCGTCCGCGGCCGGCTTCAGGGCGGACAGCACCAGCGTGCCGCGCTCTTGCTCCAGGTAGCTGATTGACGCCGCCTCGCTGCCTGCCATCGGCGGGTAGCCCGACGGTAGTGGGCCGGTCTGGCGCACGAGCAGGCCCGCCTGGAGCGCCACTGCCTCTCGCAGCGCCGCCACCCGGGGCAAGTCGCCCGCGAACGGCATCAGCGCGTAGCGGTAGGTGCGTCTGCCCAGCTCCAGGCCGTCGCGCTCGCCGGTGGTGCCCACCGTCCGCCGGAACGACCGCATAAGGGTGATGTGCATAGTGCGCCGAGCATCGTCCGCGACGCCGCCCTCGTGCAGGCCGCCTCCGGAGAGGAATGCCAGCCCTCGCTGCCCCGCCCCCACCGCCTGCATGTGCTGGAAGGGCTTCTCGGCGATCTCCGGCTCCTGCCAGTCGGCCTTCTGCGGGTCAAGCGCAATGGGCCGCTCGATCACGTCATAGGGCTGGCTGGAAAGCCACGTCCGTGCTTCGGCCACGTCGGTGGGCAACAGCAGCCGCAGCCGGTGGTCCTCCACGCTGTTGTCCACCACCGTCTCCACTTCGACGGTGCGCGCCCCGCGCCGCAAGGTCACGGTGCTGACCAGACGCAAGTCGACGCGACCGATTGACCGCTTCTCGCCGTGCCAGTCGTACCGCTCCGGCAGGCACATGGCCGTCTCGATGCGGAAGGCCGCCAGATCCGGACCGTCCGCCATCACCGAGATCTGCGCCTGCGAACCGGTGGAGAGGGCGATCTCGTCGTTGACCGTCTCGCCGTGGAACCAGCCGTCGCCGATCTCGCTGCGGTCCTCAAAGGTGAGAAGGTCGCGGTAGACCTCGCCGGTCGCCTTGTCCGTCAGGGTCAGCGTCCCGTTGGCCTCCACCGTCACCGCCAAGTGCTCGTTCGCGGCGCTGTTGGGCCCCGTGCGCAGCGAGCCCATCCGCCGCACCGGCTTGGCGCTCGGCCGTACCAGCAGCGAGGTGAAACCCAGGGCAGGCAAGTCCACTTCGGCGGCCACCGTATAGCGGGTGTGGTCCGGGTCGCCGACAAAGGCGGGCAGGGCGTACTCCGACCGCCACGACTTCTGCGGCAGGAAGGCGAGCCGCTGATAGGGCGCCTCGGTCCCATCGGCGGTGTGCAGCGTGAAGGACTTGACGTTCTGGGAGCGGAAGCCTTCCTTGAATTGCGTCGGGTAGTCCAGCGGCAGGTCGATGTCGAAAGTCACCACCTCGCGCCGTGCCGTGGGCAGCGGGTTGGCGATGGTCACGGTGAACTCGTGCTCGGCGGTGGCCAGGTCGGCGCATCCCTGGGTGAGGAAGCCGAAGGCGCGGTTGCGCAGTTGCCGGCTCAGGACGCGTGCCTGGTCGAAGCGGTACATCATGTCGCGATGCACCTGGTCGACCGAGCAGCCACAAATGGTGTCGTGGGCGTGGTTGAGGAGCACGTTCTCCCAGGCGATGCGCAGGAAGCGCTCCGGGATGCCCGCCCCCGCCAGGTTGGCCAGCCCCACCCAGGGCTCGGCCCAATGCTCCAGCAAGGCGATGCTCTCGTCGTTGGCCTGCTTCGTCTCCACCCGCGCCGAGACGCAGTTGGGGATGAGCCACAGGTACTGGGCCGGGTTCTTGCTCGGCTCCCGGCGCTCGCCCCGCATCACCGGCAGGTCGGTGGCCCGGCGCTCCGCCTCCTGGAAGAAGGCCGGCAACGTCGAGTGCACCGCGTCGACCTGAGGCATGGCCTCGTGCAGCAGGCGCAGGTAGCGGGCAGCGTCGGTGGCGGGCGGCATGTGATCCAGCGCATCCATCAGGCAGAGCACCGGCACGTCCGACCGGCCCATCTCGTGGGTGGCGTAGCTTCTCAGGCTGTCCTTAGCCCGCGCTTCCACGTCCGGATCATCCGGGTCGGCCGCTTTCTCCAGCACCCGGCGCGAGCCGACGAAGGCGCCGTAGCCCATCTGGTCTTGCAGCTTGAAGGTGAAGACGCGGCTGCCGTCGGGCGCCTCCCAGGTGAAGAAGGCGGGGGTGGTGTCCTCGTTGTTGCCACGCCCGAGGACGCAGTAGGGCAGGCCGAAGCGGCGGTAGATCTGCGGCATCTGCGACGGGTGCCCGAACATGTCGCACGTGTAGGCCACGCCCATGGGCTCCACTGCCCACTCCCGGCTGATGCGCCGGCCCAGAAGCAGGTTACGCACCAGGGCCTCGTCGTCGCCGGGACAGAAGAGGTCGGGCATGGTGAACCAGGGGCCGATGAGTATGCGGCCGGCGGAGATGAGGCGCTGCAGGCGGTCCCGGTTCTCCGGCCGGACGTCCAGGTAGTCCTGCAGGACGCAGGTCTGGCCGTCCAGGTGGAAGTAGCGAAAGTCGGTGCTTGTCTCCATAAGGTCGAGGAGTTGATCGATGATCTGGACCAGGAGGAGACGGTACTCCTGGAAGGGGCGGTACCACTCCCGATCCCAGTGAGTGCCGGAGATGTAGTGGGCGGAGTAGCGGTCGGCCATGGCGCGTGCCCCCTTGCGAGCGTTTGCGGGCAGTGTAGCACAGGAGAGCGGGCCACTCACGGCAGATGCTGGCGATACCGTAGCCGCAGGCAGGGCATGCACGACCGGAGCCGCTGCGTTGGGTCGCTCGGCGCTCCCATAGCCCGGGCTCCTCGGCGGTTTGCGAGATTCCTAACCAGCTGCTATCATTTGCCTGGTTCAGCAATTCCTCGTGGAGGTCAGCTAGTTATGGTGCGCAATCAGGAGTCGCGCCGGGGTTTCCTCAAGCACAGCGTCGTTCTCGGAGGCGGGCTGGCGGCAGGGGCAATGGCCCCGGTTGCGGCAGCAGCTCAGGAAGAGGATACGGAGCGGACCCTGGAAACCGACGTGCTCGTTGTCGGCTCGGGTCTGGCCGGTCTAGCGGCGGCAGTGCGGGCGGCCGAGGAGGGCGCCTCGGTGATACTGATCGAGAAGCTTGCTAAGGGGTACTGGGCGCCGGGTGGCGACATGCCTCTTTCTGGCCAGAAGCTGATCCTCGTCGGCTCCACCGTCTCCGGCCTTGACGTAGGAGCGGAGCAGCTGGAGAAGCAGCTCGTGGAAGGCACGGGCGGAATGGCCCCCATCGAGCTCATCAAGGCGACGGCGGAGAATGCCGGCCCGGCCTATGAGTGGATCAAGGGACTCGGCTGCGAGTTCGAGGAAATGCCCCGGGGGGACACAACCGTCCCCGCTTTCGCTCCGGTCAAGGTCGGCGGCGGGTACTGGGGCTCGGACAAGCCCGGTGGAGCAACGGATGCCTCCGAGTACGGCGGTAAGAAGGCCGCCCTGCTGCTCGAAGCCGCCATAATCGAGGCGGGTGGTCAGGTTCTCTACGAAACGAAGGCCGAGAGCCTGATAACCGACGCCGCGGGCGCCGTGGTTGGGGTGCAGGCCAGCGACCCCGAGGGCCCGCTGTCCATCAATGCGAAGGCAACCATCCTCTGCACCGGCGCCTGGAGCCTGGACCGGGCGATGATCTCCCAGTACGTGACCCGGTCCGCCGAGTCCTTCTACAACGCCACCTACGGCGGCCCGGGCTCCACCGGAGACGGTCACAAGATGGCCATGGCCATCGGAGCGGTTCCTCGCGGCCTGAACTACACCTACTCCATCTATATGGCGGCCGTCTGCGGCCGGACATACTGCCACGATCTGGCGATGTTCTCTCTGCCGTACAACGCCGGCATCGTGGTGGGCGCCGGCGGCAACCGCCTGTTCGACGAGTCCCTCGGGCGTCACGTCGGCGGCCACGCCATCCTCCGCAACGAACTGAACAACATCGGCTACTTCATCATCGACAGCCCCATGTACGAGAGCACTGCCGCTATCACCGATGAGTTGGTGGAGATGGGCGGCGAGGTCTTCGCGGCGGACACCATCGAGGAACTGGCCGCCGTGGCCGGGATCAGCCCCTACCTGGCCACCGAGCTGGCGGAGTACAACGAAGCGGTAAAAACCGGGACGAGCGCAATGCTGCGCGTCCCGCGCGGCGGCACGCCGGCCCCCATCGCGGAAGCGCCCTTCTATGCCATCCCGTTCGTAGTCGGCACCTGCGACGAGAACAACGCCGCGATCATGGTCTCGGCCAAGGGCGAGGTGGTGAACCTGGAGGAGCAGCCGATACCGGGCCTGTATGCCGCGGGACACACGATGCACGGCGCCTACGCAGCAGGTGTGGTGAACCAGTACGGTGGCCACGTGGGCGGTCTCGCCAACGCTCTGATCTGGGGCTACATCGCCGCCAAGAACGCGGCGGAGTATGCCGCGGGCTAGGCCGACGCAACAACTGATCCGGAACTGTTAGCCGGCGGGAGGGCGATGATCGCCCTCCCGCCCTTGGCTTTGGCCCCCTAGTGCACGGAGGCCGAGAGGGAGCGCTCTGGAGAATTGACCTAACCCCCGGGGCGGGAAAAGGCCCACCAGGCCGGATCAGTTGAGCAGATGCACCGCTAGGCGTGGCGAAGCTATGCCGCTTGTGGCCGCCCTCTCGGGACAGCCGCCCGGCGGCGTGCCCACCGAGACCCGACAGGCCCCGCCCCACGACAGCCGCTCCCTGACGCGCTGCCGCACATTCGGTACGATGGAACCGTGAGTTCTGTACCAGCGTCCTGAAGTTGACGTGTCTCTAGTTGGCGGAGTCAGGTGAGCGGTGAACAGAAGACGATTCCTTGCCCAGATCGCGGCTCTAGGCCTAACTGCCGGCCTGGTTGGATGCGCCCCCCAGATGCAGTCCTCGGCCGACGCGCCTCCTTCCGGCGAGCTGCCCCTGGAGTGGCCCCAGGACGTCTCCGAGGCCGGTCGCATCGTCGAGGCAGAGCTCGGCTACAAGACACTGCGCCTCTACGATCGCACCGGCGAGCACCTCTTGGCCGAGGTGCCCTCGCCGCTCGGGGACAGCACCTACGTCACCCTGGATCAGATTCCCGAGTACCTGCGGGAGATGGTGATAATCCTCGAGGACCGCACCTTCTACACCAACAACGGGGTGGACTGGAGCGCCGTCGGGCGCGCCTACCTCTCCAACCTGGAGGGCGAGCGCATCCAGGGAGGCAGCACCATCACCATGCAGTTGGTCAAGAACGTGATCCTGCCGCCCGAAGAGCGCTACCAGATCACCTACGAGCGCAAGATGAAAGAAGCCTCGTTGGCGATGGAGAT
Organism: Anaerolineae bacterium; assembly: GCA_040768685.1. Taxonomy (GTDB): domain Bacteria; phylum Chloroflexota; class Anaerolineae; order DRVO01; family DRVO01; genus Ch71. Next base: position 208,131 of record JAXGMM010000001.1, on the reverse strand, counting down.
AACCAGGCTCTATCCCGGCCGGGAGGGCAAAGATCAGATCCTGGAGTGGTACCTCAACACGTCGTTCTACGGTCGCTCATACAGCGGGGTGGAGGCTGCCGCCAGAGGTTACTTCGGCAAGAGCGTGTCCGACCTGAGCCTGGCCGAGGCGGCCATGCTGGCCCTCACTCCTCAGAATCCCTCCCGGAACCCGCTGGACAACTTCGGATCGGCAAAGCGGCGCCAGCAGATCGTCCTCAGCTCTCTGGTGGGCGCCGGCTACCTGACCCCCGAGGAAGCCGAGGCCGCCTGGCAGGAACCGCTCACCGTCGTCCCGGCCACGGACGCCGCCCCAACGATGCTGGCGCCCCACTTCGCGCTCTATGTTCAGGACTTGCTGCGTCAGGACTTCGGCGAGGACATGTGGCGGCTGGGCATGCGGGTCCGCACCAGCCTGGACATGGAAGTGCAGGCGCTGGCAGAGGGCGTGGTGGCGGAGAAGATCGCGGAGTACGGCGTCCCCAACAACGCCGAGAACGGCGCGGCGGTCGTTATCTCGCCGGAGCGCGGCGAGGTCCTGGCCATGGTGGGGAGCGCCGACTACTACAACGAGGCCATCCAGGGGCAGGTCAACCTAGCCCTCGCCCCTCGGCAGACGGGCTCATCCTTCAAGCCCTACACCTACCTGGCCGCCTTCGAGCAGGGGTACACCGCTGCCACCCCGATCCTGGACGCGCCGGTGACCTTCAAGGACGACCTGGGGCGGGACTACTCGCCGGTCAACATCGATGGCGGCTACCACGGCACGGTGAGCCTGCGGCGCGCCCTGGCCTGCTCCTACAACGTCCCGGCCGTCAAGCTGCTGGACATGATCGGCGTCGACAAGGTTCTCAACATGGCGCGGCGGCTGGGGATCACCACGCTGCCCGAGGGCGTTCACTACGGCCTGAGCCTCACGCTCGGCGCGCGGGAGATCCCCCTGCTGGATCACACCTTCGCCTACAGCGTGCTCGCTAACCGCGGCTTCATGGTCGGTCGCCCCATCCCCGAGCCCCGGCTCTCATCCAGCCCGCGCGCCATCGAGCCCGCGGCGATCCTGGAGATCACCGACTACCGGGGCCGGCAGGTCTACGAGTACCGGCCCAAGGTGCAATCGGTGGTCGACCCCGGCCCCGTCTACGTCCTCACCAGCATCCTCTCCGATCCGGAGGCGCGGCGGCCCGCCTTTGGGGCCAGCGCCCAGTACCTGGTCCTGCCCGATCGGCCGGTGGCCACCAAGACCGGCTCGACCGACGAGAACTGGGAAGGCTGGTGCATGGGCTACACGCCGCAGTACGTGGTCGGCGCCTGGATCGGCAACGCCGACCGCCGACCCATGAAGAGGCTCCTGGGCTCCACGGGCGCCGGTCCCATCTACCACAGCATCATGGCGGCGCTCCACGAGGGGAAGCCGGTGGTGGAGTTCCGCCGCCCATCGAGCGTGGTGGACCGAGAGGTCTGCGCCGTCACCGGGCTCCTCCCCGCGGATCATTGCGGCAGCCGGGTCACCGACGTGTTTGTGCTGGGGACGGAGCCTCAGAAACGGTGCACCCCGGAAGATCACATCGCCGCCGGCGACGCCACACCACCGCCGACACCGATAGACCCGTCGACCCTGCCGAAGGAGGTGGTGCTCCGCTACCCGGAGCCCGGTATGACGCTGAGCGGCGTAGTCGCGATCCTCGGCACCGCCACCGCGCCCGACTTGTGGTATCACAAGGTGGAGTACGCCCACGAACCGGGGAACTGGATCACAACCGAACTGGACTACATGAAGGCCAACCAGGTCCTCGACGGGGTGCTGGCCGTCTGGGACACCACCGCGATCGAGAACGGTCCCTACCAGTTGCGCGCCATGGTAGTGGACGTCACCGGCAACTACATCGAGACCCCCGCGGTCCCCGTGACGGTGGCGAACTAGGGTAACCTCACGCCGCTCGCCGGGCGCATCGCCTGCCCGGCTGCTCCCCTTCCCCGAGAGAAAGGGGCGTAGATCCCCCCTGTCACGGGTCACGTGTCACCCACCTACGACAGCGGCCACACCCAGGACGCCTTCTTGGGGAAGAGCGCCGCCAGCAGCACCGATCCCGCGTCGCTCCAGATGCCGCAGTCGGCGTAGATCTCTCTCAGATCGTCCATCGTGTGGTGGCCGAACAGGAGGTGCAGGAACGTCAGGCCGGCGAAGCCGGCATCGCCGTCCTCGGCGTGAGCGGGCTGCCACGGTTCCACCGCCTCCAGCCGTCCCTCCTGGAAGGCCATCCGCAGGCCGCTGCGGTAGAAGCTCAGCTTCAGCTCGCCGGTGTGACCGACGGCGATGGACTCCGCCAGCCGCCGCTCCAGCACCGGACGAATGTGCATCAGGAACCGGGGCAAGTCGGGGACGCGCAGGTACCAGAAGTAGGGCCTCCCGCTCGTCCGCAACTGGCGGCTTGCCGCCCGGCAGCCGGGGTGCTGTCCGCCCAGGCCGAAGGTGATGGTGTATAGCTGCTTCTTCCCGTCGGCTGCCGCCATCGCCTCGCCTGTGAGCTTGAGGTAGCGCAGCACCGACGGCGTCACTGCAAGCCAAGACACACCCGGCCTCAGCTCGTAGGCAGTCAGTTGTAGGTTGGTGCCCCACAGCCGGTTAGGATGGACCAGCAACCCCACCGCTTCACCGCCGGCCCGTTCGATCACCCGCACCGCCGCTGAATCGATGCCTCGGGGACTGCGACCGCCGATCTCCTGATGCCAAGAGTCCTCACCGCGCACACAGGAGAGCAGCCACCGCCCTTGCCCGCCGGCGTACACGCGCGCCAGGAAAGGCGCATCCTCCTCGGTGGCCGGCCGCACGACGAACGGCTCCGTCTGTCCCTCCTTGAGCTTGGGCACGTTCCCTGGCGTCCCGCTGCGCCAGCTGCCCATGTCCACGGTCATCTCATAGCCGAACTGGCGGTAGAAGTTGGGTATGCCGGTGATGGCCTGCAAGAGCTCACCCTTGGCCGCGCTGCGCTCATGCACCACCTCGAACTGCGCCCGCACCAGCCCGCGGCGGCGATAGTCCGGGTGCGTGGCCACCAGCTCGGGCCGGCCGACGGGAACGGCGACATCGTCGTAGAGCCAGGTCTGCGAGATCAGCACCATGCCCGACACCAGCAGACCGTCGTTGGTGCGCTCCACCACGGTGTAGTCTTCCGGGGTGATGGTCGGTTGCGGCCGGGTGAACATGTCCGTGATGTACACGTCCAAGCCCTCATCCGGCTCACCGGTGTCCGAGTCCCGGAATACGGTGCAGTTGAGCGTGGCGATGGCTTCGGCGTCTTCCCGCCGCGCCCGCCGCAGGAGCAGGCCATCGCCAAGGTCGCGGACGAATGCTTCGTCGTGCATAGGTCCCCCTAGTGGTCAGTGAACAGTAGAATCGCGCGAGTCACCCGCTACGCCAGCGCCCATACGAGCGACGCCTTCTTGGGGAAGAGCGCCTTGAGCAGCACGTTGGCCTCATCGCCCCAGGGCGAAGTGTCCGGGTACACCTGCCGCAGCTCCTCGGTGGTGTGGTGCCCGAAGACCAGGTGCAGGAAGGTGAGGCCGGAGAAGCCGGCGTTACCCCCGTCGTCCGGCGTCGGCTGCCACGGCTCGACCGCCTCCAACCGTCCTTCCTGGAAGACCATCCGCAGGCCGCTGCGGTAGAAGCTCAACTTCAGCTCGCCCGTGTGCCCCACGGCGATGGACTCCGCCAGGCGCCGCTCCAGCACCGGCCGGATGTGCATTAGGAACCGGGGCAGATCCGGCACGCGCAGGTACCACGTGTACCCGGAGCCTTCCAGAGGCAGGTGCGACCGTACCGCCTGGTACGCCGGATGCTCCTGACCCAGCGGCAGGCTGATCCTCTCGACCTGCTTCCCATCGGCGGCGGCCATCTCCTCGGCGGTCCGCTTCAGGTAGCGAAGAACGGCCGGCGTCACCGCCAGCCAAGAAACGCCCGGTCTCAGCTCGCAGCAGGTGAGTGCCAGGTCGCCCCTCGTGAGCCGGACGCAGTGCGTCGCGAAACCAACTCGGTCGCCGGCACGGTCCTCTATGATACAGATCGCCTGGCGAACGGCGCTCTTCTCGCCGCGCCCGAGCAGGTCGAGGCGCCAGATCGGCTCGTCGCGGACGGCCGAGACCAGGTAGCGCCCCCGGCCTGCGGCGTCTGTCTCGGCAATAAAGGGCAGGTCCGACTCGGTGGCCGGGCGCACCGTGAAGCTCTCCTCGTCGCCCTCCTTCAGCTTGGGCACGCTGCCGGGCGTGGCGCCGCGCCAGCTGTCCAAGTCCATGGTCATCTCGTAGCCGAACTGGCGATAGAAGAAGGGTATCCCGGCAACGGCCTGTACCAGTTCGCCTTTGGCGGCGCTGCGCTGATGGGCCGCCTCGAACTGGGCCCGCACCAGGCCGCGCCGGCGGTATTCGGGCCGCGTCGCCACAATCTCCAGCCGGCCCACGCCGAAGGGCACACCGTCGTAACTCCACGTTTGCGATATCAGCACCATGGCGGAGACGAGCGCCCCGTCTTCGGTGCGCTCCACCACGGTGTAGTCGTCCGGCGTGATGGTCGGATGAGGCCGGGCGAGCATGTCCATAGTCCAGGCGGCCATGCTCTCGCTCGGCTCGCGCGTCTCGGGGTTGCAGAAGACCTCGGCGTTGAGCCTGGCCACCGCCTCGGTGTCCTCGCGCCGCGCGCGTCGCAGGATGAGTCCGTCTCCCAGGTCGCGGATGAATGTGTCGTCGTGCATAGGTCCCCCCAGTGGTTAGTGGTCAGTGAACGGTGGTCAGTTGACCCGTGACGGGTCGTGATCGAGGCAACCCAACTCCTTGAGCGAGGCGTTTCGCCTGCCTGGCTGCCGCCCTTCCCAAAGAGGAAAGGGAGTAGGGCCCGCCTCCCGTGCTCGCATCACGCGCCATGAGGCACGCAAATCCCCGCCGGCTCTGCCTCCGGGGCCACCTCGCCACTCCAGAGCCGCCGCATCTCCTCGCAGGCGGCCAGCAGTTCCTCGAGCCGGCCCTCCGCCTCGATGCGTCCGTCCTTGAGGACGATGATGTGGTCGGCGCGGCGCAGGGCCGGCCGCCGGTGCGACACCACCAGGCACGTGGGCGCCTCCGGGCCGTTGCTCTGGAACAAGCGCTCCCACATCTGCCGCTCGGTGTCCACATCCAGGGCGCTGGAGAGGTCGTCGAACACCAGTAGCTGCGGCCGGCGCACGAACATGCGCGCCGCCGCCGTCCGCTGCATCTGCCCGCCGGAGAGCCGCACGCCGCGTGGGCCCACCAACGTCCCCATCCCCTTCTCCATGCCCGCCACGTCTCGCTCCATCACCGCGGCGGTGATGGCCGCCTTGAGCGAATCCTCGTCCTCAGGCAATCCCATAAGAATGTTGTCGCGCAAGGATTCGCTGACCAGGAGCGGCGTCTGCGGCGTGTAGGCACTCCGCGGAGGCACGAAGAAGGTCGCCGGATCCGTCACCGGTTCGCCGTTCCAGGTCACCTCGCCCTCGGCCGGGACCAGGCCCAGCAGTGCCTTGAGCAGCGTGGTCTTGCCCGAGCCGATGCGCCCGGTAATGACGGTGAAGGAGCCCCGTTTCAGCCGGAAGTGCACATCCTCGATGCCCTTGCCGCTGCTGCCGTAGCAATGCGTCAGTCCCCGCACTTCGAGCACTTCCAGTCGATCGGCGGCAGAGCGCGGCGTGGCGGGCAGCGTGGGCGGATCGTCGTTCAGGTACAGCGGCGCGTGCTCCACCAGGGTCCCTGGAGGGGCGCCCTCAATGAAGGCATGCAGCCGATCGTAGGACACCTGCACCCGCTTGTGCCGCACCATCATGTTGCCGAAGTAGCGCATGTTGCCCGAGATGTAGCTCAGGTAGTCCACGAAGAGGGCAAACTCGCCCACGGTGAAGCGCCCGCCGCTCATGGCGCCGCCCGCCATCAGCAGCACGCCGGCGATACTGACATCCACGACGTTGGCGTTCACGGCGTTGGCCAGTTCGGCAAAGACGACGTCCTTGAGCGCCGACCGGCGGCGCGCCTCGCTCAGCCCCTGGAAGTGCCGCAGCACCGAACCCTCGGCTCCGCTGACCTTCACTGCCTGCGCCGCCCCAAACACCTCGCCGATGAAGCCGGTCACCTTGCTGGTGGCTTCGCGGTGGGCGCGACGGTAGCGTCGAAGCCGAGGGCTCATCTGGTTGGAGATGAGCGCCATGCTGAGCACCGGTATGGAGACCACCGTGGTGATCTGCGGGTCGATGCTGAGCATGATGGCCGCCGCCACGACGGTGTTGACCAGGATTCCCACCACGTCCACCCAGGCATCGCCGTAGTCGGCCACGTCGATGACGTCATCGCGGAAGCGGGTGACCGCCTCGCTGCCGGATTCGACCGCCGGATGAGAGCCCGGCCCGGTGAGGGCCCAGTTGAGCAGGTTCCGCCGGAGCAGGGCCTGGATGGTGAAGTAGAAGCGCAAGAACCGCGGCATCCCACAGCGGACCGCTCCCAATCGAGCGGCGTACATCAGCCCCACCAGGACCACGATGGTCCACACGTTCACTCCCGCCTCGGCCTGGCCGGTCAGGGTGTCGAAGAACTTGGCCGTCAGCAGTCCCAAGACCAGTGGCAGCAGGTGCCAGATACTCCAAATGACGCTGTTCGTCACCAGCAGCGCCAGCCGGTAGCGGAAGAGCCTAAAGGAGTAGGCTATGGTGTTCATGCGAATGACTCCTCCATGCCCGTGCGCAGCAGGTAGCTGAACCGGCTGGCCGGGTCGGCGGCCAGCGCCGCCCGCTCGCCGCGTTCCAGGACGCGGCCGTCCTCCATGATCATGATCTCGTCCACCCGCTGCACCGTGGCCAGACGGTGGGCGATGATGACGGCCGTGCGGCCTCGCAGCAGCCGCTCGATCCCGCGCTCGATCATGACCTCGGTGGCCGGATCCAGGCGGCTGGAGGGCTCGTCCATGATGATCAGTCCGGGGTCGCGCAGGAACACGCGCGCCAGGGCGAGCAACTGCGACTCGCCCGCCGACAGGCCCTTCCCGCCCGCGCCCAACTTGGTTTCCAGGCCGCCGGGCAGGGAGGCGTACCACTCCGTCAGGCCCAGGTCGGCGATGATGTGCTGCAGTTGGTCGTCGGTGACGGTGTCGTCGAACAGGGTCAAGTTCTCCCGCACCGTCCCCTCAAAGAGCTGGACTTCCTGGGTGACGATGCCCACCCGGGCCCGCAGTTCGGCCAGTTTGAGGTCGGTCAGGTCGTGGCCGGCCAGCCTCACCCGGCCCGATGTCGGGTCGTAGAGGCGGAACAGCAGCCGGCTTAGGGTCGTCTTGCCGCAGCCGGTGCGCCCGAGCAGGCCCAGCTTGCGGCCGGGCTCCAGCCGGAAGGTCAGGTCCTCCAGCACCGGTTCCTCGCCGTCCTCGTAGATGAACGAAACGCCGTCGAAGTCGAGATCCAGCGGGCCGGCAGGCAGGGGGGCCCCCTCGCCGTCCAAGATCACGGGCTGCGCGAGCAGCAACTCCCTCACCCGGCCGATGCCGGCGATGGCCCGCTGCAGGTCTTGCAGCTGCTGCGCCAGCTGCTCGATGGGACGGAACAGCATCATCATGTAGTAGCTGACCAGGTAGACCGTGCCGATGGTGAAAGCCCCGGACAGGTACAGGGCGGCGCCCAAGGCCAAAGCCAGCACCCGCCCCGCCCCAAACAACCCTATCGACAGCATCCAGATCACCGAGCGGCGCATCTGCGCGTTGACGGTGCGCTGGGTAAAGTCACGGATGACCTGATGGAAGCGGCGCATGGCGTAGGCGCCCGCGCCGTTGGCGCGGATGTCGTCCAGGCCGGTCAGACGCTCCTCAATGAAGCCGAAGAGTTGGGCGCTGCTCTCGCGCTCCTCCGCCGAGGCGCTCGCGGCATAAGATCGCACCCTGGCCAGCAGCAGGAGCGAGATCAGCGCGTAGATGGTGAGGCCCAGGCCGACGCGCCGGTCCTCCAGGTAGAGCGCCACGAGCACGCCGATGAGCATCACGGCGCTTCCCAGCAGGCGCACGACGAACTGGGAGAAGAAGTTGGCCAACGACAGCACGTCGCCGTCCAGCCGTTCGATCATCTGGCCCGGCGTGTGCGTCTTGTGGAAGGGCATGTCCAGGTACAGGCAGTGCCGCATCAGGTCGGAGCGCAACTCGTTGGTGGCCAGCCAGCCCACGTCGTTGCTGACATAGGTGGTCAACAGGGCAGTAACCTGGAAGGCGAGGCCGATGCCCAGGTAGGCGAGCGCGGCCATGGCCAGCTGCGACGGATCGGCCTGCGCCTGAGCGGCATCGATGAAGCCGCGGACGATCTGGGGGTTGGCCAACTGCAAGCCGATGCCGGCCAGTAGCAGCACCACTAGCGCCGCCGCTTTGGCGCGGTGGGGCCCAAGGTAGCGTCCGAGCAGGCCGACGTATTGGGAGAGCGATGTCTTCACGGGCTGGTACTCCTGCCTGACCGCGAAACACAGAATCGGTCGCCATGAACCCCGCGACCGATTCCGCAACACACAAAAGGGCCACGGGAGCTTGCTTGGTGCGCCCGTGGCCTCGGGTGGCCCTTTGTGTCAGATCGAGCTAGCTACCGATCCACACCCCGAAAAGAGGGCGCACTCGTCCCACGAACGCGCAGAACGGCAACTCGCACGTCGTGGTAGAGCAAGAAGCTGATCACTTGGCGCCCCTCCTTTCTCAGAATGACGGGAATGTAGCACCGTGGGCCGGGCGTGTGCAAATGCCGCCCCGGATGCCTCTGCGACGTCCCTCAGACAGGGGGAAACGGCTCCCCACCCGCGAAAGAGTGGGGTCCGCACGGCATGAGGCTCTGCGGCCGGGCGATACCCGCCGGCACAGGCTCGGCGGCGGGTTGCCTAGGCTACGCCTCGGTGAAGGCGCCGGTGTGCACAGCAATGCCCCGTTCCCGTCACTCAAGTCGGCCATCTCCCTGCCGATACTGCGACAAGGGGTGCAACAGTGAGCTCGGAGATGAAGCAGTGGATCTGGGTCATGGTCGGAGCGGTGCTGCTCGGGCTGTTCTCCGGCGGTCTGGCCCTGTGGACTACTCGCCTGACGGGGATCGCCATCACCCTCACGACGGTTGTGATGCTTGCCGCCATCTACGCGACGGGGATAGCCGCCGGCCTGCTGGTGGCCACCGCGGTCGTGACCCAGTGCGACGAGGGCTGAGACCCGCCGTCCGTTCGCATCGGCACGATTCCTGCACCCGCTCCTTACCAACATGAAGAACATGCTGGCAGGGGCCTTCATAGCGGCAGCGCTCTCTCTGGGGGTCTTCGTCGCCACGTTGGTGTTCGGGCCGAGGCTCTTCTTCCCGACACCGCAAACCAAGTCCCTCGCCGTCGAAGTGGAGCCTCAGGCCAGCGTCTCCATCGCGCCCACCCTCGTTCCCGCCTTCATTCCCTTACCTACCTCGACCACCACGGCCCTGCCCACCGCCACCGAGACGCCAGCGCCGGCGACCGCCACCGCCACCATCCGCCCGGCCACCGCTACGCCTCCGCCCACTCCCACTCTGACCGCCGCCGGCGCCACGCCCACCATTCCGGCCCCGCCGGAACCCGTCGCCACCGACGCCTCCACGCTGTCGGCAGCGACCGGCTTGCCCGACTTGGTGGTGCTCTGGCTCGTGCCCACTTACGTCTGGCTGGACGACGACACCGTCCGGGTAAGCATCAGCGTTACGGTGCGCAACAACGGACTCGGTAGCGCCGGCGCCTTCTGGGTGCGCGCCCACATCGACGATCAGCCCGACGCCGTGCTCCATCGGGCCTCGGTGCGGTGGCTCGTGCCCGAACTGGCCCCCGGGGCCGAGGTCAGGCTCGAGTCAGAGTCCGTCGAAGGCGCGAAGGAGATCCTGCTAGGCCCCGGCAACTACTTCATCACGGCCGAGGTGAACGGCGAAGCGGATGGCGTTCCGCGCCTCATCGAGAGCGACACCGGCAACAACGTCCTCGGGCCTTTGGACTTGCCGGTGAGGGGCGCCGCCTAACTGGCCGCCCCCTCCGATCACCGCGGCGGGATCGCAGTGCACGGCTAGGGCTGCGGTTCCGTCCCCTGCCACGCACTTCCGGTAACGCGGAGTCCCGCCCTGATACGCGTGCATCTTGATGCCGGGAACCTCTGCGCCCCTGCCTGTCTTCCGGCTCGCTCCGATGTCGATTTGGTAGGAGTGACTACCTGCTGCGAGAACGGCGGCAAACGGGCCGGCTGCGTCCGCCGGGGGCTCAGCATGGCCGGACTCGGTGATCGAGGGTCTGGGGCGATAGGCCTACCGCAGCTCCCGCGCTCGTGCTACTATCGCGGCAACACCGATCATGCCCTGGGAGCCGCTCTCATGCGGGAACTCGAGAACACGCACGATCTCCGTCTGCCTCAGTGGGGCCCCTACACCAAGGACTACGTGGGCATATCTCACCTGCCCGACCTGTCCTCCGGCCTGCGGTTCGACCTAAGCGTCTTTCCCGGCTATTACCGCGGGCGCGTTGCCGTGCCCAACGTGAAGTGGGAGTCCATGCACTACCCCTGGGAGGCGGCGCCCGACCTCAGCTACTATGCCTACCGGCACGAACTGGAGTGGAAGGACCAGGTCTACGCCGACATCGCTTACGTCCGCCTGGACGACAACGCCACCCTCATCCGCTCGCACCTGGTCAACCGGACCGACCTGCCCCAGACGCTGGTGCTGCACTACATGGCCTCGCTGCACCTGCCGCCCCTCGGGCCCAACAGCGACAGGATCCTTCGCCCCGGCCTGGTGGACCTGCCGGCGGGCGCCTGCTGGGTGGACGCGCTGTCCTACGACGACCTCGCCTTCGCCCGACCCCGCCCCACCGACAACCTGGTGGCGGACGGCATGTTCCGCGGCGAGGTGCGTGGCAGCGGCTTCGTGGGCGGCAGCGGTGTGGGGCGCGGCTTTGCCGCCGATGCCGGCGACCGCCTGATCTACACCGTCAACGTCCCTAGCACGCTGGACGACGCGGTCATGCTGATCCGCTACCGTTCTCCCGAGGCTGCCGCCGCCCGGTTGCGCCTGGCCGGCCTCGCCGAGAGAGAGGTGACGCTTCCGCCGGCGGACGGCTTCGGCCTGGTCGAGGCGCCGCTGGGAGCGGTGGCCGCCGGCTCGCGCCGCCTTGGCATCACCTCGTTGGGCGGAGCGGCGGTGGAACTGGATGGCTTCGTGATCTGCCCGGCCGCCACCGCGCGAGAGGTAGCCTTCCGCGAGGTGGAGTGGGACGTGCGGCCCGAGGTGCTGCCCGGCCCCACCCGCAACAGCCTGCGCCTGCGCTACCTCCACCTCCCCGGCCTGGAGTACGGCCTCGCCTGGGACTGGGAGCACTTTCAGGTGCGGCAGCTCCTCGTCGACGAGCTGGACCGCTTCCTGCCCCGCGCCGTGCACGAGCACGTGTCCGACACCCTGCGCTACTGGTGGGACGCGAAAGAGGACACCGGGCACTTCACCAACGCCTTCCTGCGTCCCGTACCACTGGACCCCAAGGAGAGCCGCGTCCTTCACGGCCTGGTCTGCTCCGGCGACAGCGCCGAGGTGCAGACCCGCCTGGCCGCTTTCGGCGGCAAGCCGGCCGCGCACGAGGCCGCCTACCGTGCTGCCCGCGCCCGGCGCTCCGTGCCCTCCGGCAACCACGACGGAGCCCAGTACGAATTCAGCCAGGAGCGGATGGCGGCCGTCACCCTGAGCAACCTGGTCTACCCCATCTACGTGCGCGGCGCCCACGTCCGTCACTACACACCCGGCCGCTGGTGGAACTGCCTCTACACCTGGGACTCCGGCTTCGTCGGCCTCGGGCTGCTGGAGTCCGACCCGGAACGGGCGGTGGACTGCCTGAACGCCTACGTGACGGAGCCGGGCGACCCGCACGCCGCCTTCATCCACCACGGCACGCCGGTTCCGGTGCAGCACTACCTCTTCCACGAGCTGTGGAACCGCACCCGCGACCGCGCCCTGCTGCAGCACTTCTACCCCCGGCTGAAGCAGTACCACGAGTTCCTCGCCGGGCGACTGGGCTCAAGCACTACGCGGTCGCTCCGGTCGAACCTGCTCAAGACCTGGGACTACTTCTACAACTCCGGCGGCTGGGACGACTACTCGCCCCAGGTAGCGGTGCACCGGCAGGGCCTGGAGGACCGGGTGGCGCCCGCCTCCAACACCTGCCACGCCATCCGCACCGCTAAGATCCTGCGGCGGGCGGCGTTGGCTCTGGGCCGCGACGAGGACGTGCCCGCCTACGACGACGACATCCGCGTCTTCACCGAGGCACTACAGTCGCACGCCTGGGACGACGAGGCCGGCTACTTCTCCTACGTGGTCCACGACGATCAGGGGCGCCCCGCCGGCTTCCTGCGCGATGAGAACGGCGTCAACCTGAACCGGGGGCTGGACGGCGTCTATCCGCTGGAGGCAGGCATCTGCACGCCGGAGCAGGAGCGCCGCCTGCTGGCGCACCTCACCGACCCCAACGAGCTTTGGACGCCCATCGGCCTGACGGCGGTGGACCGGAGCGCCCCCTACTACCGGCTGGACGGCTACTGGAACGGGGCGGTGTGGATGCCGCACCAGTGGTTCTTCTGGAAGACCTGCCTGGACCTGGGCGAGGACGACCTCGCCTGGCAGATCGCCCGCACCGGCCTGGACGTCTGGAAGCGGGAGGTGGACGCCTCCTACAACTGCTACGAGCACTTTATCGTCGCCACCGGGCGGGGAGCGGGCTGGCACCAGTTCAGCGGCCTGTCCTCCCCGGTGCTGGCCTGGCACAGCGCCTACTTCCGCCCCGGCCGGCTGACCACCGGCTTCGACGTGTGGGTGGACGACCTCCGCGTCGCCTCCGGCAAGTCATCCCTTGAGGCGGACCTCACCCTCGACGGGCGTCCCGGGCGGGACTTGAGCGTGATCGCTTGCCTGGCCCCCGCGCCCGACTTCCGGGCCACCTGGAACGGCGAGCCGCGCTCGATTAGGCGCATCACCGCCGGGGCCGCGGCGGTGACCCTGCCGGCGGGCGAGCGAGGGACTCTGCGCGTGGCGCCGGCCTGAGCGTAACCGCAAGTATGGGCGCGGGCGGCGGTCTTCGCCGCCCGCGCCTTTCCGTCGCCGGCCGATCCTGCTAGCATGCCATCGGGTGGCCACCGGTCAGTCCGGCCCTGACCGCCGCGGGAGGGAACCAGTGCGCATCTTCGACGCCAACTGTCGCATCGGTCGCTACAACCGCTGGAGCGGGCGCGAGCCCATCACCGCCCCCGATCTGCTCCGGGCCCTCGGTCACTACGGCATCCATGAGGCCCTGGTCACCGCCGCCATGAGCCGCGAGTACCATCCCATCGACGGCAACGAGCAGGTTATACTGCTCGCCGAAGGCGAACCGCGCCTTCATCCCGCCTGGGTGGGTCTGCCGCCGCGCAGCCGCGAACTCCCGCCGATGGCCGACATGGTGGCGGAGATGGCGGAGCGCGGGGTGCGCGCCCTCTTCCTCTACCCGCGCCAGTACCGCTTCACTCTGGACGACTGGTGCGTGGACGAGATGCTCGGGCCCCTGGCGGAGCGCCGCGTGCCCCTGTTCCTCTGCCCCAGCGACATGGTTGCCGGCTCGCCCGCCGACCAAACCGACTGGCCGGGCGTCGTACGGCTGTGCCGGGCCTTCCCCGATCTACCGGTAGTCGTCACCGAGACGCGTATCCTGCGCACCCTGCGCACCGTCTACCAGGCCCTGGACGTCTGCCCCAACCTGCACATCGACATTTCCGCCCTCTGGCTGCACCACCTCATCGAGTTCATCACCCGCGAGTGGGGCGCGGAGCGACTGATCTTCGGCTCCGACTTGCCCGAGCGGGAGCCGGGCGCCACCCTGGGGCAGATGCTCTTCAGCGAGGTTTCCCCCGCCGACCTGGCGGCCATCGCCGGGGGCAACGTGCAGCGCCTGCTCACCTGGAGCGGGACCATGCCGCTGCCCGAGGCGCCGACCGAGTTCCCCGCCCCGGTTGACGAACTCCACGCCATCGCCCGCGAGGGAGGGTCGCTGGAAGGGCAAGGCTTCCTCTGCGCCCACGGCCACATTGGCCGGCACACCCACCTGCACATCCCCGACGAGTCGCCGGCTGAGCTCGTGAAGGAGATGGACCGCTTGGGGGTGCAGAGCAGTCTCGTCTTCAGCAACGCCGGCCTCAACAGCGACGAGGTCTACGGCAACGATCTGGTGGCCCTGGCCACGCGCGCCTACCCTGGTCGCTTCCACGGGCTGGCAACGGTGAACCCGAACCGCCCGGTCGCGGAGATGGAGCGGGAGATGCGCCGCGGCTTAGACCTGGGCATGCTGGGCGTCAAGATCCACCCCTACCTGGCCGGCTATGATACCCTGGGCGACAAGGTGGAGGCGCCTTGCGCCTTCGCCCACGAGCGGCACGCCTTCGTCCTCAACCACCATTGGGGCGACACCGATCGCCTGCTCTACCTCTGCCGCAAGTACCCGGACGCCATCCTCATGACCGGGCACACCGCCCCGGAGGCCAAGGCCGCCATGGCGGAGGTGGGCAACCTGTACGTGGGGACCTGCCCGCTGCTGGGCTACGAGGAGACGGCGCGTTGGGTGGAGGAGGGCTGGACAGAGCGCCTGCTCTTCGGGTCGGACCTGTCATGGGATCCCATCGGCTGGGGGCTGGGGCCGGTGCTCTACGCCAAGGTGCCGCTGGAGGCCAAGCGGCTCATCCTGGGCGGCAACTTCGCGCGGTTGCTGGCAGATTGGGGCAGGGGCGGGAGGATCTAACCCCCCCGTGGTCTGGGGGGCGGCTACGGGTGTCGCACCTACTCCTCTGCCAACCGCTGCCCCAGCAGAAACTCGTCCACGTGCGCCAGGAACTCCGCCGGACGTTCCTCATGGGCGATGTGCCCGCAGTTGGGCACCTCCACGTAGCGCACGCCGGGCATGGCCTCGGCCACCTGGCGGCTGTTCTCCGGCGACACGATCCGGTCGCCATCGCCCGTGACGACCACCGCCGGAGCCCGGATCGCGTCAAGGCGCAACTCCAGATCATCGGCGCCCGAGGCCATCACCACCTCCCACAGCCCCCGGTCCCAGCCCTCGACCTGAAACGGTCGCCGGTAGCCTTCTCGCGTCTCCTCGGTGATGCGCTCCGGATGCTCCCAGGCGCTCTCCAGGAATGAAGAAGCCTGCCGGACGAACAGCCGCGCCAACCAGGGACCCAGCCGCCGCGACTGCGGACTTCGCAGCACGGGTCCGAGCCATGACGGCGCCGGCCCGCGCCCCTCAAACACCGCCGGGCTCTCCAGGATCAGCGCCCGCACTCGGTCAGGGTAGCGCAGGGCAGTGGCGACCGCCACGGCTCCCCCCGCCGAGTGCCCCACCAAGGCGGCCCGCTCCACCCCCAGTGCGTCCATCAGGGCCACGGCCAGGTCGGCCTGAAAGGCGGGCGAATAGGGGTTTCGGTCGGCGGCGAAGTCAGTGGAGCGGGGCCGCACGGTGAGCCCGAACCCCGGCCGGTCGTAGGCAATGACACGCCCGTAGCGCGAGAGCGGCTCCATCATGCCCCGCCAGGAGAAGGTGCCGGCGCCGAAGCCGTGGAGCAGCAGGAAGGCGGTCTCACCCTCCCCGGCCTCGATGTAGTGCACCTCCACGCCCATCACTTCGACGAAACGACTGTCGGGGTAGGCCAGGTCGCGGGCGGGGAGTGTGTCCCGGGACGGCGGCGAGGGCAGAAGCAACGGCACAATGGTCAGGCTGGAGCACAGGGACGCTGCGGCGGAGCAGAGAAAGATGAGGGGCACGAAGATGAACAGGGGCCAGATCCGTCTCATCGCTAGCCGCACCTCAAGGCGGTGGTGAAGCGAGCGTAGCGGTGCGTCCGTCCGCGGGCAAGCATTGGTTTCGCTCTCTGAAGCCACGAGCGGGGGGCTAAGTGCCGCACCGCATCACGACGCCGGAGACGAAGAACGCCATCCTCGCCTCGGCAGATCAGGCGGCCATCGACCACATGCCCCTGGCGCACGGGACAAGCCGCCGCTGGTGGAGCAGAACCGGGGCTCCAAGGTAGGCAAGACGTTCCGCAACTTCATGGCCCCCTTGCGCCCCTAATCCACTCCTTCTGCGAGGCCCGCCACGAGGTGGCCGTTCAGGAAGAAAAGGGTGCGGCGGCTACAGGAGTCGCCCTGCAGCCGTTTGAGGAGTACGGGAGGGAGCGTCGCCAGGCGGAGAGGACGGGACCGTAGGGGCGGTCGGCGGTCGCCCCGCCATGAATGGCCGGGGCTACAGGTTGGCGAAGCCCGCCGCCAGGCACGGCGACGCCGTGTCCGCTTCGCGAGCTAAGGCAGCCGGCGCAGGCCGGCTTCGCTCAGGTGTAGCCCCGCGGCTTCAGCCCCGGGGCCCGCCCGCCTTAGGGGAGGGCACGGTGACCCTCCCTTGCCGAACTGACTGTGTTGCCTGCCCTTGCCACCGGCCCGCTCCGCACCTATCGTTCACCGCATCCCTCTCTAGGAGGCGCTCGTGCCCCGCAAGCGACTCTGGATCGACGGCCACGTCCATATGCTCCGCCGCGACATCCGCAACGGCGAGGAGATGGACTACACCTTGGGCGACGTCATAGACCTCCTCGACGCCTCCGACGCCGACGTACGCTTCGTGGTCAACGACAACAACCCCTGCGACGTGGACCGCTTCGTCGACGACCCCGACTACCTGCACACCATGAACGAGCGCATCTACCGCGAGTTCGTGCTGCCCTCCGGCGGGAGGCTCTTCGGGTCGGTGCAGATCGACCCCCGCGCCCTCAAGCAGTCCCACGAGGACCTGGACCTCTACCTGACCGAGCGCAACTTCGTGCAAGTGGGCGAGGTGGAGGGAGCGCCCTTCGGCTTCGACATGGACACGCCGGAGATGGTCGAGCTGGCTCAGCACGCCGCCCGCCTCGGTGCGCCCGTCGAGCTGCACTGCTCCACCGCCGACAGCCCCACCGGCGACCACCTGCGCCAGGCTCTGAACCTGGCCGAGGCCGTGCCCGAGTGTAACTTCATCATTGCCCATGCCATCGGTGGGCGGAACAGCTACCACTACGTCTCTGCCGTGGAGCAGTACCTGAAGCGCGGCCTGGGCAACGTCTACCTGGAGATCGTCCAGTTCCACCTCCGCGCCCAGGTGCGCGCCGCCTACGAGCACCTGGGGCCGGACCGGCTGGTGGTCGGCACCGACTGGGCCACCTACCACAACCCGCCCTGGCCTGCCTACGGCGCCCACACCACCATGCTCATGCACCCCGACTTCTGGAAGGAGACCGACCTCAAGGGCTTCAGCCAGTGGAAGTCGGAGTTCTGGTTCAGCAGCATGTTCATGCTCGACCTGCGGGAGAACCCCTGGCCCTGCGCCATCGCCAGCTGGGTGGGCTTCCTAAGGGAAGCGGGCGTCAGCGAAGAGGACGTCGACAAGATCGGCTCGGGCAACGCCATCCGGCTGTTCCGGCTGCGGGAGAAGGGGCTGGCGCCGTAGGGAATGCTCGCCGGGCGCGCCGGAGCCGGCAAGCACACTGGGTGGGAAAAGGCGCTGCCGCCCTTAGGCGGGCGGCAGCGCCTTCGATCGACGATCAGCGCAGCAACCAGACAGGCCCTACTTACGGCCGAACAGCCCTCCCAACAGGCTCAGCGGGTCGACCTCGGCGCCCGCTTTGCCGGATGCCATGGCCTCCAGCTGGGGCAGCAGCGCGGGTGGAACCTTTCCCTTGACGTACTCGTAACACGTCTGTACGGCAACCTGTGCCTGCTGCGGCGTGATCCCCGCCCTCTCCGCCACCAGCTTCACCAGCTCTTCCATGACCACCTCTCCTTCCGGCCCACCGCCGGTCTCACCGCATAACATACGGGCGCCACTCGGCCGGCCCATCGCCGAGCTACCTCGCGTCGGTGAGCCGACGGCACTGCGCTACGACTTTTTGTTGTAAAGCAGTTCCCGCACCGCCATCAGGTCCTTGCGGACCTCCGGGTCGGTCTCCATCAGGCCGGAGATCTTGTCGTGGGCATACATCACAGTGGTGTGGTCGCGCCCTCCCAGCGCCTCGCCGATCTGGGGCAGGGAGGCGTTGGTCTCCGCCCGGGCCAGATACATGACGACCTGGCGCGGCAGGGCGATGTCGGCTCGCCGGCTGCGGCCATAGATGGCCTGCGCCGGCAGCCGGTAATGCCGGCAGACGGCTTCCACGATGTCGGGGATGTCCACCACCACCTTGGCGCCCAGAAGCTCGGTGAGCACCTGCTCCGCCAGCGCCACCGACAGCGGGGTGGAGAGCAGCTTGGCCTGCGCCACCACCTTGTTGAGCGCCCCCTCCAGCTCGCGGATGTTGCTCTGCACCTTCTCGGCGATCAAGTCCAACACACCCCGTGGGACGGCCACGCTCAGTCCGTCCGCCTTGGCGCGCAAGATGGCCGTGCGCGTCTCCAGGTCGGGCGGTTGAATGTCCACTGTCAGGCCCCACTCGAAGCGGGAGCGGAGCCGCTCCTCCAGCGTGGGGATGGCCTTTGGCGGTCGGTCGCTGGAGAGGATGATCTGCTTGTTGGCGGTGTGAAGGGTGTTGAAGGTGTGGAAGAACTCTTCCTGCGTCTGCTCTTTGCCGGCGATGAACTGAATGTCGTCGATGAGGAGCACGTCGATGCTGCGGTACTTTTCGCGGAACTGATCGGTGGTGTGGTTCCGGATGGAGTTGATCAGGTCGTTGGTGAACTCCTCCGAGGAGACGTAGAGGATGGTGTAACCACGTTCCTGAGGCACGTGCCCGGCCGCGTTGAGCAGGTGGGTCTTGCCCAGTCCCACGCCGCCGTAGATGAACAAGGGGTTGTAGGCGGTGGCGGGATGCTCGGCCACGGCCTGGCTGGCGGCATGCGCCATCCGATTGCCCGGCCCAACAATGAAGTTCTCGAACCGATAGCGCGGGTTGAGCATGCTCCCCAGCCGGGCCGGACGCTCCTTCCCCGAGCCGTTGGTGCGGGCCGACTCCAGGCCGGCCATGAGGCCCGCGCCGCCTTGATCGCGCGGCGCCGTGTTCACCACGAACTGCAGCGCCACCGGCTCGCCCAAGACGCCGGCCACTGCCCGCTCCACCGTCTCCAGCAGCCGGTTCTCCAGCCAATCCTTGACGAAGGTGTTGCGCACGCCCACCGTCAGCACGCCATCGTCCAGAGCGAGCGCTTCGGTATTGCGAAGCCAGGTATCGTACATGGCCCGGGGCATCTGCACTTGCAGTTCGCCCTGGGCTGTCTGCCAGATTTGGACTGCGTCCATGCTGGTTCCCTCACGAGGCTGCTGAAGGTCACCTAGGATACGAGCGATAGCCGACTACGGCAATACGACGGCGGCCCGGAGTGGGCGGAAAACAGGTGACAAAACGGTGGGATGATGGCCCCAGGGGCAGGCCGGTGAACGCCGGCAAGCGACCATACTAGTCGGGCAGAAGGCGCTGAAACACCTCGTTGCTCAGCAGACGTCCGCGCCGGGTGAGACGAACGGCGCCGTCCGCGATCTGCAGCAAGCCCTGGGCCTGCGCCCAGGACAGCGGTTGGCGGAAGTGGGCCGCTGGGTCCACAGCGAACCGCCGGCGGAAGCGTTCCCTCTCCAGCCCCGCTACTAGGCGAAGGCCAAGGATGGCCGTCTCCGCCATCTCCAGGTCCGGCCCAATCTCCTCGGCGAAACTGACGCGTTCCGCGGGAGCGGCAGCCAAGTAGGCCGCCGCGCCGGCCAAGCGGGCAAAGCGCCGGCCGGCGAGGGACGAGTGCGCCCCCGAGCCCAGCCCCAGGTAGGGCTCGTTGCGCCAGTATATCAAGTTGTGACGGCAGGTCAACAGGGAACCGAACCTAACCCCCTGACCCCCTTCCTTGGGAAGGAAGGGGGAGCGGAACCCTTCGCTCGCGGCGAGAGGGGTCGCACGAGAGGGCTCCCTCGCCCAGTTCGAGATCTCGTAGTGAGTGTACCCGGCCGCGGCGAGGATCTCCTCGGCGGCGAGGTACATGTCCGCCGCCACGTCCGGGTCCGGCTCGGGCAGGTCGCCGCGGCCCACCGACCGCCACATCGGCGTGCCCTCTTCCAGCGACAGTCCGTAGGCGGATAGGTGCTCGCTCCCCAGCGCCAACGCCCGCCCCAGGTCCTCGCGCCATCGCTGGAGCGTCTGACCAGGGAGACCGTAGATGAGGTCGACACTGAGGTTGTCGAAGCCGGCCTGGCGGGCCAGCCGCACCGCCTCCTCGGCCTCGGCGTAGGAGTGGGTACGGCCCAGCAGGCGCAGGTTGGCGTCGAAGGTGCTTTGCACCCCCAGGCTGATGCGATTGAAGCCCGCCTCGCGCAGTGCCGCCAGCTTCGGCTCGTCCACCGTGCCCGGATTGGCCTCCACCGTGGCCTCCGCGTCGCGGCTGAGGCCGGCGGATCGCGCCGCCTCTATCACCGCGACCAGGTACTCCGCCGGCCAGACGGTGGGCGTCCCGCCGCCGGCGTACAAGGTGATCGGCCGCAGCGGCGGCACGGCGGCGATCTCCGCCAATAGAACGTCCCGGTACGCCGGCCACAGTCCCTCCTGTCCGGGCACGGAGGCAAAGTCGCAGTAGGCGCACTTGCTGCGGCAGAAGGGGATGTGAACGTAGAGCCCGATCTCGGTGTGCATGAAAGACAGAGAGTCATCCACAGAAGACGCAGTGGGAACAGAGAAGACCGAAGGCATGATCGGGAGGGAGATCGGACGATCCTCTTCTCCGCGTCCTCTGGGTCCTCGGCGCTGAATCTCCCTCTCCTACCCCACCATCCTAATGACAGCCTCCAAGGCGCCGCCGGCCACCGCCCGCGCCCAGGGCGACACGACATGACAACCGGCATCGTCCTCGCCCAGCCACAGCTCCGCCACTGCCTGTCCGGCATGCGCCATCAGCCCGTCGGCAAGCAGGCCGCGGACGAAGCCCGCCCGGGGAGCGTCCACCCGATACTGGCCCAGGTACCCCAGCAGAGTCCCCTCCGCCACCGCCTCGCCGACGCGCGTCTCCGCCACGAACACCCCGTTGCCCGGCGCGCGGACTGCCTGCACCGGGTGCCACGGCGTGGGCGGCTCGGGGCCCGGCTCCGGCTCGCCGGCGTAGAGCACCTCGCCCAGCGACTGCGCGGCCGAGGTGTCCACCACGGCGAAGGCATCCTTGCCGGCCGTGCGCCCGCGGCCCAGGCGCACGGTGATGGCCGCCGTGCCCGCCGGGAAGGCTCTCACCTCCGCCCGCGGGCCGGCGGCGTCGATCACCGCGCGCGCCCCGAACCGGGCCAGCATCGGAGCGGTGGGCGATACCATAACCGGCACGTGACCACGCGCCAGCGCTTCCTCCGCTGCCAGGATGCCGTCCGCGCGGACACCCACGGTGTCTCCCACCACCACGCTCCCTTCGTGGACCGCGGTCGCCAGTGAGATGGCCCGGCAGACGGCGGTCGCTTCCGCCCGCTCCGCCACCAGCACTCGAAGGCCGGCGCGACGGAAGCGCTGGGCGACGGCGGTTCCCAGTTCACCGCCGCCGTAGAGGAGCACGGGCAAGCCGGCTAGTGCTTGGGCCACTGTGGCTAGGCCTCGAACAGGGCCGCCGCCTGGGCGATGCGCTCCATGGTCTCCACGCCGAAGGGGCAGCGGTCGGTGCAGGCGTTGCAGACGATGCAGTCGGACGCGGGGGCTTCCATAGCGGCGTAAGCAGCGCGTTGCTCCGCCGTCGGCTCGCCCTGGGACTGGTCCACCAAGCGAAGGGTGTGGCCGATATCGATAAGCGCCGGGCAGGGCAGGCAATGGTTGCAGTAGACGCATTCGCCGGTGACGTACTCGCCCAGCGAAGGCAGCAGCGCGGAGAAGTCCTTCGCCTGGTCGTCGGCGGCGAAGACGGCGAGGGCGGCGTCCACTTCCTCCACCGACCTACAGCCGGGCAGCGCCGTCGTCACGCCGATGCGGGAGATGACGTAGGCCAGGCACAGCACCGGGGTGATGTTCGCGGGCCGCTCCGCCACCATCACCTTGTCCTCCTCGTCCAGCCCCGCCCCGCGCTGATAGTCGCGGATCACCAGCGACGTCTCCGGTCGCAGCAGCCGCCCGCCGCCGTAGGGCTTCATGGCCACCACGGCGACCTCCCGCTCAGCGCAGGTGCGCAGCAGTTCCGCCATCCCGGGGACGGAATGCCCGGCGATGTTGATCGGGAACATGAGCACGTCGACGGCGCCCGTCTCTACCGCCTGCTGGGAGGTGGACAGAGTGTGGCCGCTGAAGCCGATGATACCGGCCTTGCCCTGGTCGCGGAGCCGCTGGGCGAGGGGAAGCAGGTTGGCCATCGCCCAGTCGTAATCCTCCTGGGCGTCGATGTTGTGCACGAAGAGCACGTCCACGTGGTCGGTGCGCACTCGGCGCAGGTACTCCTCGAAGTAGCGCTCCGCTACCGCCAGGTCGCGCGTCTTGGCGTTCTGGCCGTCGACCTCGTGGACGCCCAGGTGAGCGGAGAGCATGACGCGTTCGCGCCGGCCCTCTAGGGCGATGCCCATGGCGTCGCGAAAGTGCGCCTGGGAGTAGAAGATGTCAAAGTAGTTGATGCCGCGCTCGATGCTATGGTGCATAACGCGGTTGATCTGATCCTGGGTCAGGTCCAGCAGGTACTCAGTGCCCAGGCTCACGGCGCCGATGGACAGTCCACTGCGGCCAAAGGGGCGATACTCCATGCTGCGCTCCTGTCAGGGCCGGTCGGCTCCGGCCGGGGATGCCGGTAGTGTAGCGCAGCGGGCGGGAGGCGGAAAGCAAACGGCGAGGCGCCTGCGGTGAGCGGGATCGTCTTCGATCTTGTGGCGGAGACGGTGGACGTAGGTGCGCAGGGCGGCCTCACTGTACCGACTTGATCGTGGTCGGAGCAGATGCCCCGGTCACCCGGCCACAGCCCTTGCGCAGCCGTGCCGGCCCTACTCGCTCACTTCGGGCGACGTTGCCGTCCTTCTGAGCGCCGGCGAGGAATGTGCCGTTGACATCTCGCCAAGACACCCCCGCAACGCCGGTCCCCCTTCCTAGCCTTGACAACCACAAGGCCCCCGCTAGCATCGAAGCCATCCGGCCGCGCTGGTCCGGCAATGACCTCGGTCGGTGAGGCGCCCGATGAGAAGGTACCCGCGGATCAATCTCAGCCCGGCTCGCATTCGGCGCGTCCTTGCCGACGAGCTGGCCATCAACTCCAGTTGGCAGTTCCTGCGCGATGTGACCCTCCTCATCTGGGAGTACCGCTGGTTCAGCCTCGCCATCTTCTTCGTCACTATCGCCCAGGAGTTCGCCGCCCTCTGGCCTGTCAGCCTCCTGGGCCAGTTCATCGATCGCCTCACCGAGGGCGAGCCCGGAAACGTGATCTGGCTGCTCATCCTGTCCAGCTTCTTCTACCCGGGGCTGGTCCGCGCCAACGTCATTCTGCGGCACAAGCTCTTCTACGAGACCGACTTCCGCAAGATGGTGGAGCTGGTCCTCAGAGTCTCGGACAAGGGCGAGTACCGCGACACGGAGGCCGCCGCGGCCGCCTACACCCGCGCCGCCAACGCCGTCAGCGGCATCACCAACGCCGCCTACCACGTCCTCGGCAGCTTCACCCCCGTGATCATCAAGATCGCCATCGTCTCCGCCAGCCTGTTGGCCTACAACCGCACCCTGGGCCTGGTGTACCTGGTCAGCCTGATCATCCCGGCGGTAATGACCGTCGTCTTCAACCGGCATCTGCGGGTGCTGCTGGACTCGCAGTACTCCGTCGTCAGCCTCACGTCGGGGGCGGGCATCAAGACCATCAGCGACCGGGAGGACCTGACGGCGCGGGACAAGTTCCGCGAGGCGTTGGGCGTCAGGCGAGGGATCTACATCAGCTTGGTGACCAAGAGCCAGGCGTACCTGTACGCCCGTGAGGCGGTGTTGGTGGGGAGCCAGTTCCTGGTGGTGCTCATCGCCCTGTCGATGCGGGCGGAACTGGGCATGACGCCCGGCGACTTCGCCAAGATCATCGGCTATATGGCCCAGGTGGCGGCCGCCTTCCTCAACGCCGCCGCCTGCCTGGACGCGATAGTGTCCTACAGCCGCGCCTACCACATCTACGCCACGGTAGGGAAGGACTAGCAGCCGGGTGCCCGAGGGCGCGGAGGCCCTCCCCTACCCAGAGCGCGGGGGACAGCCGCAGAGGCCGGCCGCAATGCGACTGTCGCACGGCACGGGCAGCCACGCGCGGGGGATGGTCGCAGGGGCCGGCCCCCGCGCCGGCCCGGCGCCATGCCCCTACTCTAGCCGGAGCCCATATCCCAACAGCGCCACTTCCCCCTCGACATACCGCCGCCAGACCGGAGTCGCCCGCCGCTCCAGCAACCGGAAGCCCGCCTTCTCAAACAGCCGCGCCGCTCCCGGGTTGCGATCGGTGGTCACCGCATGGACGCCGGCCACGCCCAGCGCCCGTAGGCGCCTCAAGTAGGCCGTGAGCAGCCTCGAACCCAAGCCCCGCCCGCGGTAGCCGGGGCTGAGGTTGATGTGGAGGTTGGCCGGGTACAGGGGATCGCGAATCTCCAGCAGGCCGCCCCTCAGCCCGGCCCAAGCATTGTCGACGAAATAGGCTGCCGTGCGCCGACCCAGCCGATACCGCCCCTGCAGCAGCCTTCCGGCCACCGCCGGAATGTGGCCCAGCATCCTTCGGTGCACGTCGCCGTCGCCACAGGGGCTGCCCAGCACGTAGCCCACCACCTGGCCGGCCTGCTCCGCCACCCGCACATGCTCGGCGAAAGCGCGAAGGTAGACCTCGATGCCCAGGTCGGCGAACAGGTCCCGGTCGTCGAAGTAGTGCTCCACCGGTCCGCCGAAGAAGGCGGTGTCGGCGTAGATGCGCCTAACCGCCAAACGGTCCGTGGGAACGAAAGGGCGGATGACCGGCTCTGGGCCGGCGTCACCCACCGGTCTGCTCCTTGGCCTCGAGCGCGGTGAGGTCCACCACCGCCCAGCCGATCCGATCGACTACCGGCCCGCGCGGGTAGGTGGACTCCACGCTGACGACTAGGGTGTGCGGGTGGCTCAGTTCCTCCAGGGGGAAGCGCGCCATCACGAAACGGCCGGCGGCCTGGTCGGGCGGACGAGGCAGAAACCGGGTGTTGTAGCGGACGCGCGCGGAGACCGGGTCGTCGCCATTGGCCGCGACGACCAGGAAACGATAGCGCATCACCGGGCTGTAGTTGCCTCGCAGTTCGACCGTCACCCAGACCTCTTCGTCAGTGGCGCCCACGTACATGGCGACGAAGTCGGTGCTTCGGCCCAGTTCCTGGAAGAGCGTATCTCCCGCGGAGTCGATGAGGACCGGCCGCAACTCGACTTCGTCCGGCAGCGCCCACCCATCCGGGCTGGGAACCGGTTGCTGCCCGGGCAGGAGAGGAAGGGCGCTCGGTGATGCCAACTCACAGAACAGCTCATTCTGCCGCACGAACGAGCGCAGGAAGGTGCCGATCAGGGTCAACTGGCTGCGGTAGGACTCCATGGCATCGCCCTTCAGGCCCACCACCTCGCCGGTGAGCGTCACCTTCTGCCAGTAGAAGGAGTCGTTGACCAGACGCAGCGGTGGAAGCAGGGGCGCAAACTGCAGGCGGCCGCGCGGGACGGGGAAGTCGCCCCGGTGGACGAGGTAGAGTAGCAGCCGGGGTGCGCAGTGATCGCGCTCCAGCGCCAGAGCTAGGGAGGTGAAGGCGCCAGCCGCCCAGTGATCGGCGTGGCTATCCTCCAAGTGCGGCGCAACCACCGTGTCCGGCTTGAAGTCCACCAGGATCGACCGCAGGTCGGCCAACAAAGAGATGCCGGTATAGGCGGACTCTGAGTTGTAGGTGAGCGGGTAGATGCTGCCGGTCATCCGGGTGAACGGGGACCGGTAGACGGCGCCCACATTCCAGTAGTCGGACCAGAGGGCGCGTATGCCCTGATCCGGATACCCGAGGAAGTCGATGTCCTCGGGTGGGACTCCCAGCAAGGCCAGAGCCCGAAGCGACTCCTCCTGCCTGGCAACGCCCGCCCGCAGATAGTGCACCGCCTGCGGAACTCTCCTGGACTCCAGCATTGTGCCGGAAGTGGAACCATCGCCATTGGTAAGTATGGCCACACGCACCCGGCCGCCTCGTCCCAGAACCTGCTGGATAAGCCCGCCGGCCGCGATGATCTCGTCGTCGGGGTGCGGCGCAACAACCAGCAGCCTCATTATGCCTTCCGCGTCCGCCATGTCGTCGACGAACGGCGTCGGAAGCGAGGATAACCGGCCCAGGTAGAGAGCGGCCACGCCGCCTGCCACGCTCAGAATCGCTACGAGGAGCAGGATGCGGGACAGCACCCGCCAGACCCGTGTTCGGCGCCGAACGCCTACTGCGCTCTCCGGCTTGGTTGCGGGTTCTGTCCGCCGGCTTCCGCCTCTCACGTCACTGGACTCCCGCCCCGATGAGGCAATCCTCAGACCGGAGAACACGCCTGCTGGCGGCCTGGCTACCCATTGCCGCCCGACGCTGTCGCTTGACTCAGTACCCGGTGATAGATCGCCGCCGAGTCGGCCGCGATGGCCCGCCAACTGAAGGTCTTCTCCACCATCGCCCGGGCGGCCTTTCCCCAGCGCCGCCGCCGCTCGCGGTCGTCGATAAGGCCCCGCAAATGCCGGCCCATCTCGGTCACCCCATCGACCAACACGCCGGTCTCCTCGGACCGAATCGTCTCGGAAGTGCCTGCGTTGCGGCGGGCGACGGCCGGCACACCGCAAGCGGCCGCCTCCAGCACAACGAGGCCGAAAGCCTCGGTATGACTGGGAAAGGCAAACACGTCCATGGCGTTGTAGTGGGCGGGCGTGTCCCGCCAGGGAACGGCCCCGGCAAGGCAGGCCTGCTGCCCCAAGCCCAGCTCGGCCAGCCTCTCTTCCGTCGCCTCGCGCAGCGGCCCGTCTCCCACGATAAGTAGCCGAATCCTCGGATCATCCGCCATGATGGGGGCCACCGCCTCCACCAGGTCGGGCACACCCTTGGAGCCCACCAGCCGTCCCAGGTAGCCCACCACCAGGTGCTCGTCGTTCCAGCCCAGCCCCGCTCGAATGCGACGCCCCGCCTCAGAGTCCGGCCGCCAGTGCTCGTGGTCTACGCCGCCGCGGAGCCGGTACACCGGCACCCCGGCCCCCGCCATCTCCTCCTCGCCGGCGGAGCTAAGCACTATCAGACCCTGGGTGAGGCGCCGCGCGACCGCTTGTTCGATGGCCAACGCCAAGCGATTGGCCAAGGCGGGCCGGCTGGCCCGCACCGTCATGGAGTGTTTCGTCAACAGCGCGGGGATCTGCAGGCGGCGAGCCGAACTCAATGCGGCGAGCACCACCAGTGACTCGAGCGAGTGCCCATGAACGATGTCGTAGCCGCCGGCTCGGATGAGTTGGTGCACCCAGGGGAAGGCTCGTGGGTCGGCCATGGGATCGGCCCCACCGTAGTTCAATACCATCCCAGGCACACGGAGGACGCGAAAGCCGTGCTGGTCGTGTTCGATCTGGAGGTCGTTGACCGGGGACGATCTCGGGTCACGGTGAGTCACCACGTCCACGAGGTGCCCGTCACGGGCTAGGCCCTGCGCGAGGCAGTAGACGTGGTTCTCGATCCCCCCGATCCCGGGAGGATAGCAGTCGGTGGCCAGACACACCCTCAATCGTGGCATCGCGCTCCTGTACACATGGGCAGGCGCCCATGCGGCTGAAGGTTCGGTTGTGGTCTTCCGTTCCTGAAGCCGGCGACTGCTGAAGCCCGACTCCAGAGTGTATGCTCCCCGCGGAGGGGCCACACAAGGCGTTCCTTGGGAAGCTAGGTTCCACTTATAGCACACATTGCCGCGGCGCGCTGCATCATCGTGGTCGCGACTACCATCTAGAAGCGTGCCCGTCATTGACGGCGCTCCCTCCCGACGCTAACCTCCACCACAGGACGGATCGCGGCGCCAGCCGCCGGTGGTCTCGCAACACAGCGGAGGTGCTCGGATGTCTGAGAAGCAGTACGGCGTGGCCCTGGTCGGCGCCGGGGTGATCGCGCCGGTGCACGCCGAGGCGCTCGCCGCCCTGCCGAACGCGCGGCTCGTCGCCGTGTGCGACGTGGCGCGGGACAAGGCCGATGCCCTGGCCGCCAAGTACGGGGCCGAGCCGGTCTACGACCTGGAAGCGCTGCTCGCCCGTCCCGACGTGGACGTGGTCGACGTGGTGGTGTGGAGCGGCCGGCATGCCCAGATCGGCATCGAGGCGGCGAAAGCGGGCAAGCATGTATTCGTCACTAAGCCCATCGACGTGACCCTGGAGGCTATCGACAGCCTGATCGCCGCCTGCGAGGCCTGCCGCGTCAAGCTGGGGGCGGTGCACCAGTTCCGCAGCTACCCCTCTTACCGGGCCGCCAAACAGGCGGTGGAGAGCGGCGCCATGGGCAAGATGGTGCTCGCCAACGCCTTCGTGCCCTGGTTCCGCGCCCAGTCCTACTATGACGGCGACGAGTGGCGCGGGACGTGGAAGTGGGACGGCGGCGGCGCCCTCATGAACCAGGGCGTCCACTACGTGGACCTATTGCAGTGGATCATGGGCGGCGTCCAGGAACTCTTCGCCTACGCCGATATCTCCGCTCACCACCAGCGCATCGAGGTCGAAGACGTCGCCTCAGTGGCCCTGCGCTTCCGCGACGGCTCCATCGGCACGCTGCAGGCAAGCACGGCAGTGTACAAGGGCCTGCCGGCGCGCATGGACTTCCACGGTGAGAAGGGCAACATCCACGTGGTCTCGGATGACATCACCCACTGGGACGTGGAGGGCCGCCCCCAACCGGAAGACACCGCCGCCGGTGGCGCCACGGGCGCGGCCGACCCCCGCGCCGCCCTGCGTCGCCCCGCCATCGACGCCCACGTGGACCAGATCGGCGCCTTTCTGCGCGCCATCGAGACCGGCGGTGCGCCGCTGATCGATGGCCCCGAGGCCCGCAAGGCGGTGGAGATCAATCTGGCCATCTACCGCTCCGCCCGAGAGAAGCGCCCGGTCAGCCTGCCGCTGTAGTGAAGGATGGTCCTGCAAGGCGCGGGAGACAGCTCCCGCGCCTTGCAGGACCGTAAACCGACAGAAGGGCCTAGTCCTCACCGACGGCGCGTCGCATCCGTTTCACGGCGCTCCGTCGCCGCTTGCCCTCCAGCCGGCGGGCGCAGGAGGCAGCGGTGGGTCGAGTGGCCTGCCGCGGCTTGGGCGGGCGCAGGGCTCGCCGCACTAGCTCGGCCAGGCGCTCGCGCGCGTCCTGACGGTTGCGCTCCTGGGAGCGATAGCGGCGCGCGTTGATCACTAAGACACCGTCGTCGGTGACGCTGGGGGAGGCCAGCCTCAACAAGCGCTCTCGCACCGGTTCCGGCAGGGATGGCGACCGGGCCACGTCCCACCGCAACTGCACCGCCGTGGCCACCTTGTTGACGTTCTGCCCACCCGGCCCGGCCGCGCGCACGAACTCCTCGTGCAGTTCGCCCTCGTCGATCTCGACTTCCGGATCAATGCGCATGGCCGGTCGTCCCCTCCGCCAGTTCCGCCAACAGGTGCACCCAGGGCAGCTCCCCGGAGACGGACGCGTGCAGCCGATGGTTGGCCGTCCAGAAGGGGCAGTCCAGTTCCTGTGCCAGGGCCAGGTAGTGGGCGTCGTAAGCCGACACGTGGCCGAACCGCTGGGCCAGCGCCAGGGCGCGTTGATGCATCCCCGGGAAGGTGAGCGTCTCGACGCCGAAAGCCAAGGCTTGCTCCAGGGCCCGCATCGCCAAGTCGTGACTGAGGGCGCCGCGCTGCACATGCTTGCGGAGGACAGCCGTCACCTCGAAGTCCAGCAGAGCCGGCGCGACCGTCCGCCGGTCCTCGGCCAAAGCGCCGCGCCACAGAGCCTCGGCCAGGCCGCTGTCCGGCTCCGGCAGCACCAGCTTCAGGAGCACGCTGGAGTCAACGCAGATCCACAATGGCACCGATCCGCTCCTGCCGTACTTCATCCAGAGCCTTGGCCGCGTCCGTCACCACACCGGCGGCGGCGAGCGTGCGCCTCAGCTCCGCCGCCTCCTGCAGCCGGGCATCCTGCTCACGCATCCGCGTCACTCGATCCTCGCCGGCGTCCAGCTCCTCCAGCCGTTGCAGATCGGCGATGCTCACCAGCGCCGCCTTGGGGCGACCGTGGGAGAGCAGTACCAGCCGCTGGCCACCGAATGCCGCCCGGCTGACCGCCTCGGCCAGATTCCGCTTCAGTTCTGCCATGCCGATCTCGCGCACTTCCATGCGAGCTCCTCGCTGTGCCCATGGTACATAAAGGCCTATTGGCACATTATACCATGGACCGGCGCCGATCTTCCTTGCTACGAGTCCGTCCGCGCCGCTCGCTGACGTCCGCCGACCGCGGTGACGACGCCGGCCAGGGCCCCTACTGCCGCCAGGAGCAGCAGCACCGGCCGGTAAGGCTCCGGCGCGCCGGTAATGGCCACCCATGCCCCGGGCAGTAGCCCGCCCGTCACCGAACCCAGCGCCGCTCCCAGCCCCACCCCGGCGTTGGTCAGCCCCAAGAACTCGCTCTCATAGGGGTGCCGGGCGCGGGCGAACCGCTCCTTGCCCAGGGCGGTGTTGGCGGCGGCGTTGCCCAACCCGTAGCTTCCCAGGGCCACCGCCCCCAAGAGCGTCAGGGCCAGTGACGGGGCCGCGCGAGGCAGGAAAGCCAACGCCACGGAACTGAGGGCTCCCAGGAAGAGCGATCCGGCCAGCGGCAGGTGAAAGCCGGCGCGGTCTACTAGGCGGCCGATGGCGTGGCCGAACACGAACGGCGCCAGCAGCGTGCCCGCCCGCGCCAGCACCACCGCTCCATCGGGCAGGCCGAGGCTCAGGCTCAGGTAGGGCGTGAAGAGTGGCACCGGCATGGACCAGAGCGCGGTCAGAGCCATGATCACCAGGGCGTACCGGCGGCTGGCCGGGTCGCGGAGTGGGCCCAGCAGCGCCGCCAGCTGGGGCCGATCGGGCAGGGGTGTCGACTCGGTGGGCGGGAGCCGCCACGCAATAGCCGCTCGCGCGAAGGCGGAACAGGCGGCCAGGCCGAAGAAAAGGTAGAACCGCCAGGCCGCCGGATGGCTGCCCAGCACCAGCCCGGCGACCACGGTGGACGCCAGCTGCCCGCCATTGATCACTGCCGTGGCCTTGCCGAGGAACTCGCCGGTCACGCTCAAGGGGATGACGCGGCGGATGTAGGGCGAGTAGGCGGTGAAGCCCAGCGACAGGCAGACGTTGTACGCGGTCACCACTGCCGCCAGGGCGACCAGGATCGCCCCCGGACCGAACCGCGAAGGCAACAGAGGCAGGAGCAGCAGCCCGCTGAATGCCGTCGCTGCCGCCAGCAACCAGCGGCTGAACCAGCGCTGCAGCGGGAACCGACTCATGGTCGGTACCGCCAGCCACTGGAGGATGTCGCTCACCCACATCAGGGCGTTGAGCACCCCGAGGGTGCCGGCCCCTGCCCCCAGGCGGAGGGCGAAGAGCGGCAGCACGTTGAACAGCGCCGCTCCAAGAGGCGTGCTGGCGGCGTTGATGCCCAGCAGGCCCAGTTCCGCCCTGGCCCCCTGCCGGCCCCTCGACCACTCGCGCCATCTGCCCCTTGCGTCCACACCCGCCCCCATACCCGATTGCCGCCGGCAGATGATGCCACC
The DNA here is from genome assembly GCA_040768685.1 of Anaerolineae bacterium. Lineage (GTDB taxonomy): Bacteria > Chloroflexota > Anaerolineae > DRVO01 > DRVO01 > Ch71. The sequence goes on along the minus strand of JAXGMM010000001.1, from coordinate 176,360 downwards.
GCCACAGCCGCCGCGCCATTGTTCGAACAGGGCTCCCCGCCTAACATGCAGCCGCGAGGTAGACCGGCAGGAGGTAGAGACGATGGCCGAGGACCGATTCAGCGGCGGACACGAGCAGGTACGGCAGCGCATCCTTGAGGCCATGCAGCGGGTGATGGGCGCCCTGCCCGGGCGGGAACGCCTGGTACCGCTGGAGCCGGTCATCGAAGAGGAAGAGCCCCTGCGCGAGGCCATCCGGCTTCGGCTGACTTTCGCCGCCGAGCCGGGCGACCGCGTCCCCGCCCACCTCTTCCTGCCTCGCGGCGCCACGGAACCGGCCCCGGGCGTCCTCTGCCTGCACCAGACCACCGCCATCGGCAAGGACGAACCCGCCGGCCGCGGCGGCCTGCCCAACCTACACTACGCCCTCGAGTTGGCGCAACGCGGCTTTGTGGCCCTGGCGCCCGACTACCCCGGCTTCGGCGGCAACCGCACCGACGCCTACGCCCTCGGCTATGCCAGCACCACCATGAAGGGTATCTGGAACCACATGCGCGCTTTGGATCTGCTCCAGTCGCGGCCCGAAGTGCGCGGCGACCGTCTCGGCTGTATCGGTCACTCCCTGGGCGGGCACAACACGCTCTTTCTGGCCGCCTTCGACGGGCGCGTGCGCGCGGCAGTGACCAGTTGCGGCTTCAACTCGTTCCACAAGTACTACGGCGGCGACCTCACCGGCTGGAGCCACCGCGGCTACATGCCGCGCATCGCCGCCGTCTACGGCAAGGACCCGAGTCGCATGCCCTTCGACTTCCTCGACGTCTTGGTAGCGATCGCGCCGCGGGCCGTCTTCGTCAACGCGCCGCTGAGGGACTCCAACTTCGAGGTCTCAGGCGTGCGGGACTGCCTGGACGCGGCGGGGCCGGTCTACGAGCGGCTAGAGGCGGGGGACAAGCTGGTAGCCGCCTTCCCCAACGCGGAGCACGACTTCCCGCCCGCCGTGCGCGAGCAGGCGTACCGCTTCCTAGAGGAGCAACTGGGGTAGGGCGGCCGTCAGCCGCCGATGAGGGTGCCCTCGCCGTCCGCCTGACCGGACAGGGCACGCTGCAGCAGGCCGGGCGCCAGCCCGCTGATCAGGTGCACCCGCAGATCGGGGTGCTCCCGGGTGAGGCGGTACATTCGCCGCACCTTGTCGCCCATCCCACCGGTGACGTCGGCGCCGCGGGCCCCGCCTAGGTGCTGTAGAACCTCGGCGTAGTTGGCCGCCGTAACCCGCGGGAATAGCGCGGCCGCCGCGTCCACGGTCGGGTCGGCGCTGAACACGCCCGCCACCTCGCCCGCCAGGACCAAGCGCCCCGGCCGTAGCCGGGGGACCAAGTGAATGAGCACCTGCTCGGTGGAGATGATAGTGCCGCCCCACTCCTCGTCCAGAGCGACGTCGCCGTGCACCACCGGCACAGCGCCCCGCTCCAGCAGCCCCGCCACCGCAATGTCGTCCAGGTGATGCAGTTCGCCCCCGCGCGCCATCGCCGTCGCTGAGGGCGAGACGGGGACGGCCGGCACCCCCTCCTCCAGAAGGGCCGCGACCACCAGGACGTTGAGCCGGCGCGCCACCTCGGCGACGCGGGCGTAGCCGTACCACTCCTCCGGGGACCGCACCCCGTGCCGGGTGCCGTAACGCCGCGCCTCGGCGTGGCCGAAGGAGCCGGAGCCATGTCCCACCACCAGGCGCACGCCGTCGCGCCAGGCAGCGGCGATCTCGGCAGCGCAGCGGGCGATGACCTTCGGCCGATGCATCTGCACCGCCGTCTTCTCCGTGATCAGCGAGCCGCCCAGCTTGACGAACACCAGGTCAGCCAACGGTGACCGTGCCTCCCTCGATGCGCACCAACTCCCCCTCGCTTATCCGCGTTATGTCGACCATATCCACCACCGGGATGCCGGCCATGATCGCCCCCAGGGCGACGATGGGCTCACACTCGGAAAGCACCATGCCGGCAGGGCCGACTTCGTTGTGCGCCAGCGAGTAGATGACATAACTGCCTACGGTGCTGCCCTTGCCGCGCGGGAACACCAGTACCCGGCCGGTCAGGCACGCGCCCTCCAGCGGGTGGCCCTTCTCCCGCACCACGCCGGTGTCGGGATCGACGCCGCCCAGGAAGCCGATGGGCTCCGAGGACACCAGCGCCGCGCCCTCCGCCGTGCCTTCCTTAATAACGCGCCCCTCCAGGACCAGGCTCATGCCCACCTACCCCGCAGCGCCGCATCCAGGCAGCGCTCCAGCGACCCGAAGCGCACCGTCGCGCCCTGGTGCCCGGGCAGGTAACGGGCGGACTTGGCCGAGTCGGTGGCAATGGCCTTGATTCCCATCTCCCGCAGCGGCGCCACCACCACGCAGGTGTCCGCCACCAGGCGCGCCCCCGCCGCCTCCAGCCGGGTTGCCAGGCCGGTCCGCCGCGCCTGTTCCGCCACGCCGCGGCCCACCGTCAGCCACAGCGGCACCGCCACCGACCGGCCGCTCAGGTAGCGGGCGATCTCCTCCAGTTGCTGTAGGGACGCGTGCGGGCAACCGGTGGCGACCAGGTCCAGCCGCGCGTCATCTCCGTCCAAGCGCTCGTAGCTGTCCCGCAGGTCGGCGATCACACTCGCCTCCCCGGCCGGAGCGGACACCAGCCCGGCGCGCGCCTCTGCGGTCAAGCCGGCCACGTGGAAGAGCGCCAGGCTGCCCGAGGCCGCCCCCGCCGCCCCCAGCGCCCGCAGACCATCCCGAACCTGGGCCTCGGTCAGCTCCGCCACACTCGCCTGGGCCGGACCCTCCAGCTCGATCCAGGGCACTCCCCGGCACCGCCGGCCGATCTCCGCCCCCAAGGCGCCCCAGTCGGCAGCCGTTTCCAGCGGGGCGGACACGACGTATGCCTCGATCGGCCGGCGGTTGGCGTCCAGGTGCAGTCCGTACTCGCCGGTGCGGCCGACGATGGCGGCGGCCAAGGCGCCGGGGCCACCCTCGCGGTTGGTGAGCGCCCCAAGCACCGAGTTGGCGAAGGCCACGGCAGAGGACTCGCTCCAGGCCAGGTGCTCGCCCAGGCGGGCGCTCTCCTCCAGCAGGTAGGGGGCGCAGGTGCAGGTCAGGCGCACGCCCAGTCGCTCGTAGGCCTGGACGATGGCCGTCTGCTTGGCGGCGAAGTCCGCCGGCACGCCCATCTCTCGCCAGGCCTGCAGGTCCATCCCCGCCGGGTTGAGCAGGGCGGGCACGCGGGCACGCGCCCCCTCGTCGGCCCACTGGCGCAGGAAGCCCAAGCCGGCGTCGCCGATGTTGGCGTAGCTCACGCCGGCGACCTGGGCGCTGCCCACGGGCGCCAGCCGCTCCGCCCCGTAGATGCGCGCCAGGGCGACGACCATCTCCATGGCCCGCCGCACGCCCGGCCCTGCCTCGCCCGCGAGTAGAGCCCGCTCCTCGTCCGTCAACCGCAGTGTGCTGGGCAGAGTCAACTCCTTGTCTTTGCCAGAGAGCCATGGAAACACTGAGACCTTCTCTGTGGCTCTGTGGCTAGTCCCTTCCCGCATACCGGCTCAGATCGATCTGCTCGTAGGCGACGCAGCGGAAACCGGCCGTGTGGCGGGCGATCTCGTCAGGGTCGTCGCTGTCCGGCCAGGGGATGGTCGCGTCGATGCCCAACTTGTCGGTCAGGCCACGCCTGCCCGGTACCTGCCTCGACGACGGATCGAGCGAACTGGACGGCTGATCGGCATAGATGTACACGTCCTTGGCCGCCTGCACCCGGGTGGCGATGGACCACTCCACCCGCAACGGGTCGCGGATGTCCACGTCCTCGTCCACCACCACCACGTGCTTCACCGACGGATGCCCGGCCATGGCGGCGCGGATGGCCGCCGGCCCGTCATCGCGACCGCGCTTGCAGATGCGGATGAGGGCGTGCAGCCAGGACATGCCCCCCGGCGTCAGGCCCACGTCCAGCACCTCGCACACCCTCGCCACCGCCGCCAGCATCCCGGGCTCGCGCGGCACCCCCATGATGGTCTTGTGCTCGCCCATGCCGGGAAGGATGGCATGGTAGACAGGATCGCGCCGGGTGGTGATGCAGTCCACCTCCAGCACCGGCTGCGGCCGCACCGCGTCCCACGTCTCGGTGAGGTCGATGAAGGGGCCTTCCAGCGCCAGGCGATGGGTGAGCCGCCCCTCGATGACGATCTCCGCCTCGGCGGGCACCTCCAGCGGCGCCGTCAGGCAGCGCGCCAGCGGCGTGGGAGCGATGGCTTGAGCGATGCCGTACTCGTCCACTCCCTTCGCCGGGCTCATGGCCGCCGCCAGCAGCACCGACACCGGGCAGCCTATGGCGATGGCGATGGGCACGTCCTCTTCCCCGCGCGACCAGGCGGTGTGCGTCCCCCGGCCCTCCACCACCCGGGCCACCATCTCCCGCTCGCCGATCACCATCAGCCGATGGTAGGAGACGTTGCGGCCGAACTCCGGGTCGCGCACGGTGGCGACCCCGGCGGTGACGTACCGCCCACCGTCATCGGCAAGGTGCTTGAGGATAGGCAGCCGCGTCAGGTCGGGCGCGTCGTACACCACCTCTTGGCAGGGCGGCGACGAGACGATGCTGGTGGGCTGGGGGTTCTCCAGGGCGTCGGCCAGGCGGTGCAGCAGGTCCATGCCCGATATGCCCAGGCTCTGAGCAATGCGCTCGCGGCCGCCGGCGAACCCGCTCAAGACGCGCTTCCCGCCGTCCACGTTGGTCAGGAGCGCCGGCCGATCGCCTAGGGCGGCGATAATGGCGGCCGCCTCGAGGTGACTGGACACGGGCGCGTCGATGCGGACCAGGTCGGGCGCGGACGCGATGTACTCGCGCACGTTCACGCCCGCTCCTCCCCCCAGCGACGATAGAGGCGGTGCTCCAGCCGCAGGCAATCCAGCACCTTGCCAATGCAGAAGTCGTTCAGGTCGTCCAGGGAGCGAGGGCCGAAGTAGTAGGTCACCATGGGGGGGACGATGAAGGCGCCGGCGGCGGCCAGGGTGCGCATGTTGTCCAGGGCCTGCACCGACAGCGGCGTCTCTCGCGGCACCAGCACCAGCGGACGACCCAGGCGCATGACGTTCTCGGCGCAGCGGGTGATCAAGTTGTCGCTCAGGCCGTGGGCGAGAGCGGCCAGGGTGCGCATGCTGCACGGGCAGACGACCATCGCGTCGGGTACGCGCGAGGAACTGGCCAGGGGGGCACTGAAGTCGGTCGGGGCGTAGCGGTGGTCGGCGGGCAGGTCGCTGCCCGGCGCCTCCACCGCCATCAGGTGCTCCCCTTCGGCGGAGACGATGAGCGAGACCTCGTGCTCCCGCAGCGACTCCAGCAGCCTCACCGCCAAAGGCGCGCCCGACGCTCCCGTGATCCCCACCGCTATATGCATTGCCTACACTCCGCTCTCCGTAGTGCGCCGCACGCGACACGACGTCACCCTAACCGCGCCGGCCTGCCGCAGGGCCGCGGTCACGTCAGAAGCCATGTTCTCGGTCACCAGCGCGAGGGCGTGCCCGCCGCAGCCGGCCCCGGTGAGCTTGGCGCCCAGCGCGCCGGCGCCCTGGGCCGCACCGACAAGGGCGTCCAGTTCCGGGCTGCTCACGCCCAGCCGTCGCAGCGCCCCGTGGTTGCGGCTCATGAGGTCGCCTAGGGCGGTCGCATCGCCGCCGGCAAGCGCGACCGCCGCCTGTTCGACCAAGCCGCCGATACCCTCCATGATGCCGGCCACGACCTCGGGTTCCGCCTCCCGCAGCCGGCCCACGGCCGCTACCGCCTCCCGGGTGCTGCCCGGTCGGCCGGTGTCGGCCACCAGCAGCCGGAGGTCCTTGCCCACCGGCGGATGCTCTGTCGCCACTCCGCGGCGGAAGAGGATCGGCCGGCGATAGACGACCACAGTGTTGTCGATTCCGCTGGGGGAGCCATGGTGCACCTTCTCCACCTCGTACACCAGAGCCGACAACTCGGCCTCCTCCCAGCGCGCCCGGAATAGGTCCGCCACCGCCCGCATCAGCGCCGCTGTGACGGCGGCGCCGCTCCCGAGACCGGCGGCCACGGGGATGGTGGAGCGCAGCTGCAGGGCAAGGTTGTGGGGCCGGGCCCCGATGGCCTGCAGCGCCAAGCGCACCGCCAGTGCCAGCGGGTTTTCGGGGTCCCGCTCTAGGGTAACGGTAGGATTGCGCCCATCCAGCCGGATGACCACGTCATCGTGGGCGTGGTCGAAGACGGCCTGAGCGCGGGCGCGGAACTCAAAGAGGGGGACAGCCAGCGCCGGGTAGCCATAGACCACCGCGTGCTCGCCCAACAGGATCGCCTTGGCCGGCGCCTCTCCCCTCCCCATCGTGCGGCTCATGACAACAGTATAGGGGAGATGGCCACGGAGGCACAGAGCCACCGAGTCCGGACGGCGGGACAAGCCTGGGCCGCCAAAGACCGCCGCTGGAGACGCTTCGCGCCATCCGCTCCACGCACATGCCGCCCGCCAACGAAGGCGCCGGCCCCCGGCCCAACTCACCCAGCCGCTTGATGCGCGGCCGCCTGTGCCGACTCATCGAACTGCCGGGCAGCGTCGAGGCGGAGGACAGTGTGACGAGCCATCTCGATGGCCAACTCCGTCTCCCCCAACACCACATCGTCCACCCCGCGGCCTTGGAGGTACTTCACCTCCTCTTCACTATGGGCACGCACGACCAGCGGCAGCTCGGGATTGCGCTCGCGAGCGTAGTCCACGATGCGGCGCGCCGCCGCGGCATCGGGAATGGCGACCACCAGAACGCGGGCCCGCCCCAGCCCGGCCTGATCGAGGACCACCGGCTGGTCACCGTGCCCGGTAATGCCCGGCGTACCCTTGGCGCGCAACTCCTGAATCAGGTGGTAGTTCTGATCGATCACCAGGTGCGGCAACCCCTCGCGGGACAGCGCCTCGGCGATGACCCGACCCACCCGACCGTAGCCGCATATGACCGCGTGGTCGGCCAGGCTGGGCCGAGGCAGCAATGCCGGCTCCGAGCCAGGCAACTGCTGCTCGGCGATCCCCGCGAGTCGGCTCGCTACCCGCACCGAGTAGGGAACGATCACGATGCTCACTGCCGCGGCGGAGAGCATCAGTGAGAAGAGGTCGGAACCGACAACGCCCAGCCCCACTCCCACCTGCGCCAGAATGAAAGAGAACTCCGCGCACTGACCCAAAGACGCACTGCCCAGGAGCATCTCGCGGGCCGGGTAGCGTGCCATCTTGAGAATACCGGCAGTAAGCGCGGCTTTCACCACCACAATCAAGAAGACCGTCAGGAGTAGAAGAAGCGGATTGCTCGCCACATAGCCTGGGTTCGCCAGCATCCCCACTGAGACGAAGAACATCCCGGCGAAGATGTCGCGCAGCGGCGTCACCTCACCCAAGACTCGGTGCGATAGGTCCGACTCGCCCACCACAATGCCGGCCACGAAGGCTCCCAGCGCCAGGGAAAGGCCGAAGAAGGTGGATGCATAGGCGGTACCCGTGGCCAGCGCGGCGACGGCGAGAACGAAGATCTCGCGGCTGCGGAGCTGCACGAGTCGCGCCAGCATCCAGGGAAACCCTTTCAGCCCCAACGGGATGACTATCGCCATGAAGAGCGCCGCCTTGCCCGCGGCTGCCAGCAGGCCGGCGCCCCCACCCGTCGAGGCGCCCGACAGCGAAGTGAGCACGACCACCAGCACCACGGTGCTGAAGTCCTGCACCGATGACCACACTAGGGCGAGGCTGGCCGGGGGGCTATCCATCTCGCCCCGTTCCTGGAAGACCTTGGACAGCACCGTGCTGGAGGAGTTGGAGAGGAAGGAGCCGAAGAACAGCGCCTCAAGCCAGGTCCATCCCAGGGCGGTACCGACCAGGTAGCCAACCCCGATCATCACCACGACCTGGAGAAGACCGCCGGAGACGGAGACCTTGCCCACGCGCAGCAGGTCCTTGAGGGATAGCTGCACACCGATGGTGAACATGAGCAGGATGACGCCGATATCGGCGAGCGCGTCGACGGCGGCGCGATTCCCGACGAACCCCGGCGTGTACGGGCCGATGGCGATGCCGCCAACAATGTAGCCAACCAGCACGGGCTGTTTGAGCCGAGCGGCCAGCGCCCCGCCAAGCACCGCCGCGGCAAGGGCGTAGACGAGGTTGACCAGCAGGCTGGCGTCGGTCATGTGATCTGCTCCAGCGCGATCTGACGCAAGGCGAGGCGCACGCCCCTTTCAGCTCCGCCGCAGAGTGGCCGGGGGTCTGGTTGGGATCTCGTCATCGCCGATCCTATGTGAGCCCGGAATAGGGGTAATTGTAGCATACACGAACGGCACTCACGACTCTCCACCGGCCGACCGCTATCTGCCAACGGCCGTATAGGCTATCCTCATAGGGACGGTGGTCCCGTCCAGTGACTGAGGTCCGGCGTTGGAGGTGCGGTACGAGATCCTCGACCTTGGCGATGGCGTCGTCGCCACTTGTCGCGCTGCCGGTCTTGTCGATCAGCCGTTCGAGCTCACCCCCGCCCTGCCCGACCTCACCTCGCGGCCGCAGGCGATAGCGTGTCGCACCAACCACCGCCGATCCACCACCGCCCCGAAACGATCCCGCCCGGCCTGGTGCACACCATGCTCGCCATGCACGGAGAGAAAGGACGAGCGTGGCTGGACGACCTGCCGCACCGCGTCGGCGACTGCGCCCGGCGTTGGGGTCTGCACCTAGGAGCGCCCTTCGCCGAGCTCAGCTACAACTACGCCGCCCCCGGCACGGACGCGGCCGGGCAGCCCATCGTCCTCAAGGTCTGCTATCCCAATCCGGAGTACCTCACGGAAGTGGAAGCCCTCCGCCGATTCGACGGCCGGGGCGCCGTGCATCTCCTGGCGGCGGACATTGACGGCGGCGCCATGCTGCTGGAGCGAGCGTTGCCGGGCACGCCGCTGTCGAGCGTGGCGGACGATGAGCGCGCCACCGCCATCGCCGCCGGCGTGATCCGCCGGCTCGAGCGCCCGGTCCCCGCCGCTCACGCCTTTCCCTCCGTCGCCGGGTGGGTGGGCAACATGGCGCGCAAGGCCCCGGCGCTGCTGGCGGAGGGTGCGCCGCAATGGAGCTGGGTCCGCCGAGCGTTGTCGCTGTATGCCGAGCTGGCTGTCCCGATTGAGGACGAGGTGCTCCTCCACGGCGACCTGCACCAGGGCAACGTCCTCGCCGCGTCGCGCGAGGCGTGGCTGGCTATCGACCCCAAGGGAGTGACCGGACCGCCCGTCTGGGAGACGGGGCCGCTCCTCATTAACGTTCTGCCGCAGCGGGTGGACAGCCCCGAGGGCAAGCGCGTCCTACTCCGCCGCGCCGACCAACTGGCGGACGAACTCGGGTGCGAACGCGAGCGGTTGCGCGCCTGGGGAGTGGTGCGGGCGGTGCTATCGGGCTTCTGGACGCTGGAGGATGAAGGGCGCTTCGACGCCTGGGTGCTCCAGGTGGCGGCCGTCCTCTCTCGGCGCGGCCTATTCCCTCGCTTGATGCAGCGCCAAGCCCCGCCCTATAGTGCCCCCGAACGCCCACTTGGGTCACGCAACGAGGAGAGCTGCATGTCCGACATGATCACCCGTCTGAGCGCCCCGCCCTATAGCGACGTGGGTAAGAACGAGAACCTGCCGCCGATCTTCGGTGCCGGCGAGAGGCCCGCCCTCGCCGCTTGGCAGCGGAAGCGCAAGGACCTTCTCGCTCGCTGGTGGGACGTCCTTGGCCGCTCGTCCTACCCCGCCTTCGACACCACTCCGGAGGTCGTGGATCGGTTCGAAATCGTGCGCGGCCACGCCACTCTCTACGTGCAGCCCAACAGCCCCACCACCCGCCAAAAGGTGCTGGTGCTCCGCCCCGAGGGCGCCGGCGACTCCCCGCGCCCGTGCGCGATCGTGCCGTTTTACGACCCCGACCGCATGGCCGGCTACGATGTGAAGACCCACCAGTCCCTGGGCCGTGAGCGCTTCACTACCCAGTTCGGCCGGCACCTGGTCGAGCACGGGTTCATCGTCGCTTGCGTGGAGGCCTTCCCCTACAACACCGTCCCCGACCCGGGCACTGCCGAGAACTTCGCCTGGTGGCGCGCCGGGGCGAGCAAGGTGCTGGCCGAGAACCCGGAATGGACCGGCATGGGGAAACTCATCGCCGACACGCGCTTGGCCACCGACCTGCTCTTGGCCCAGCCCGGCATCGACCCCAGCCGGGTCCTCATCATCGGGCACTCCCTCGGCGGCAAGATGGCCACCTACAACGGCTGCCTCGATGAGCGCATCAAGGCGACCATCGCCTCCGACCTCGGAATCGGCTACACCTTCACCAATTGGCAGGACATCTGGTATTTGGGCCGCAAGTTCGGCGACGGCATGAACGGCCTGGCGCACCACCATCTCCTCGCCCTGCACGCCCCGCGGCCCTACCTCCTGGTCGCCGGGCTGTACGACGGCCCCGCCAGCTGGCAGTATCTGAACGCCGCCCGCCAGGTCTACGCCCTCTACGGCAAAGAGAAGAACATCGGCTGCTTCGACCACGCCACCGGCCACCAGCCCACCGAGGAGTCAATGGTGGCGGCTTACCAATGGCTGTGCGAGCAGTTCGGCCTACCCACGGAGCCCTGGACGATCTAGAGACGAGGCCGCCCCACGCAGAGACGCCAAGGCGCCTCACCGTGCCTCGAGGGTAAGGACCGAGTTGCCTCACCGCGCACACAGCGGTATGGTAAGGCATTATCTCTAACGTACGGAGCACGCCGTGTGGTTGGCGAAGGTGACCTCGAAAGGCCAGATCACCATCCCTAAGGAGGTGCGCGAGCGCCTGGATCTCAAGGAGCAGGACCGCGTGCTGTTCACCGTGGATGACGAGGGCGCGCGTCTGCAAGTGGTGCGCCGGCCCACCGTTGCCGGGCTGGCAGGCCGGTTGGCGGGCGATTTCCCCTACCCGGACCTCGCGGAAGTGCGGCACGAGGTTGGCCTGGCTCTTGGGAAGGCGCGAGCGGAGGAGGAAACGGCGTGCCCCGGCGAGCCCATGTAGACGCCAACGTGGTCCTGCGGCTGCTCGTGGGAGACCCGCCCGACATGGCGGCCCGAGCCCGGGCCCTCTTCGAGAACATGGAACAGGGCGAGGTCACTCTGGTCCTGGATACCATCGTCGTAGCCGAGTGCGTCTGGACGCTTCGATCGTACTACAAGCGATCGGTCTCGGAAGTCGCCGGCGCCATGCGCGACCTCCTGCTCCTCCCCAACCTGGAGTCGGAAGAGCGGGAGACCCTGCTGACTGCTCTGGCCTCGTACGAGAACCTCGGCGTGGACTTCGTGGACGCCCTGCTGGCCGCCCGAATGCAGGCCGCCGGGGACCGCGATCTGTACTCCTTCGATAAGCACTTCGACCGTCTGCCCGCCGTCAGGCGGTCCGCACCCCAGTAGCTCTCAACCCCATTTGACAAGCTGCCGATAGAAGCGTAACTATTACAAGTATTGGCGGTCTGCCGGCGGCAGCCGTCAATCCGCTTGTTTTACCCGGGAGTTCTCGTTCTCAGTCCACATATTGAGGAGGCTTACATCGTGCTCAATCAGGTCAAGCGGTTGGCGGGTCTAGTTCGTGGCAATGCCATCCGGCGGCGCGTTCTCCTAGCGGCGGCGCTGGCCCTGGCCGGCGGCGCCCTCCTGACTCAGGCCTACGGCCAGGAGTCCCAGGAGGCACTCGCCGCTCAGTTGGCCGCACGCTCACAGGGCGAAGTCGCCTACCACGCCCAGACCGGCCTGCTCCGCTACTACTCCGCCGGCCCAGATACTACCGCCACCGCTCTCCAACTCGCACAGGCCGGCCCAGCCACTTCCCCAGACCCACAGACCGTCGCACGCTCTTTCCTCGACGCCTATGGCTCCCTCTTCGGCGTGCACGCACCCGACAAGGAACTCGCCCTCCACAACCATGACGATGCCGACCGCGGACGATCCTTCCTCCGCTACCAGCAGCTCTACCACGGCGTGCCCGTGATGGCAGGCGAACTCATCCTCCAGGTCGCCGCGGACACAGTCCTCTCCGCACACGGCGAACTCGCCCCCATCACCTCACTCGGCGTTGACCCCAATATCCCCGCCGCCCAGGCGCGCGAAAACGCCTTGGCCGCCGTGGCTAAGGCCAACGACATGGCCGCCGAACACTTCCAGGTCACCGAGCCCGAGCTCTGGGTGTACGACCCCCGCCTGCTCACCCCCTACGACATGCCCGCCCGCCTCGTTTGGCGCATGGAGGTCTCGAGCCCGGACGCGATGCTGCACCAGTTGGTCCTCGTCGACGCCCACTTGGGAGCAGTGGCGCTGCAACTGGACCTCATCCAGACGGGGCTCAACCGGGCCATCTACGACAGCAACAACACTCGCCGCAACGATCTCCCGGGCATCACCCGGGTGCGCACCGAGGGACAGAACCCCAGCGGCATCGCCGACGCCGACCTTGCCTACGACTACCTCGGCGATACCTACGCCTTCTACCACGACCACCACGGCCGCGACAGCTACGATGGCCGGGGCGCCCAACTGACGGCGACGGTGCGCTACTGCCCCTCAAGCACGTACGGGTCGTGCCCCTATCAGAACGCCTTCTGGGACGGCTCCGAGCAGCAGTTCGCCTTCGGCCAAGACATGGTGGCGGACGACGTCACCGCGCATGAGTACACCCACGCGGTCACGTCAAACACTTCCAACCTTTACTATCTCTATCAGTCCGGCGCCATAAACGAAGCCCTCTCCGACATCTGGGGAGAGTTCGTCGACCTCACCAACGGCCGGGGAGACGACAGCAGCGCCGTGCGCTGGCTCATGGGTGAGGACCTGCCCCAGTCCATCGGCGTCATCCGGAACATGGCCCATCCGCCGGCGTACGACCAGCCCGATAGGGTCACGAGCAGCCTCTACTGGTGCTATTCGCCGAACAGCGACTACTTCGACAACGGCGGCGTGCACATGAACTCGGGTATCGTGAACAAGGCCGCCTACCTGATCACCGACGGAGGTACCTTCAACGGACGCACCGTGGCGGGGCTGGGCTTGGACAAGACAGCCGCCCTCTTCTACGAGCTTCAGGTGCGGTACCTCACCTCCGGCACCGATTTCCTCGACCTCAGCAGCTTGCTTCCGCGAGCCTGCGACGGTTTGGTCGGCACCCACGGCTTCACCTCCAACAACTGCCAGCAGGTCCGCGCCGCTGTGGCCGCTACCGAGTTGGCCATCACGCCGCGCGTATGCGGGCTGGACGAGGCTCCCGTGTGCCCTGCCGGCCGGTACAACAACGACCTCTTCTTCGATGACCTGGAGAACACCGCCTCGGGCAACTGGACCAAGCAACTCATCCAAGGCTATCAGGGATGGTACTACCCCCAGAACAGCCACTCCTACGTGGGCTGGGACGCCACTTACGCCACCAGCGGCGTCGCCAACCTCTGGGGCTATAATGGCGACGAACTGGGAGACTTCGCCCTGGCCATGACCAACGGGGTGGCGTTACCGGCGGGGCAGGCGGCCTATCTGCACTTCCGGCACTCGTTCATCTTCGAGTACGGTGGCACTACCGGATTCGACGGGGGCGTGGTGGAGTACACCGTCGACAACGGAGCGACCTGGCAGGACGCCGGCGCGTTGTTTGACCACAACGGCTACAACCGAACCATCTCCACGGGATACGGCAACCCGCTGGGAGGTCGCCGGGCTTTTTCGGGCACCAGCTACGGCTACACCTCCAGCCGCCTGGACCTCACGTCGCTGGCCGGGAGGACGGTGCGTTTCCGCTTCCGCATCGGCACGGACAATAGCTTCGATGACTACGGCTGGTTCATTGACGACATCCGCGTGTACACCTGCAGCGCCACCCCGCCGACGCCCACGGTTACACCCACGAGGAGGGCCACGCCTGTACCCACCCCAGTGCTGAACTACGTGCCCCTCCTTATGAAGCGGTAAGGAGGCGCCCCAAGTCGCTATGCGTGGGGCCGAGTCCTCTCCACTGCCCGGGGCCCGCTCGCGGGCCCCGGGACCGGCCGCCACCGACCGCAGGGAGCCGCGTTGCCTACCCAGGTCGGGCCGGTCCGCAAGAGTCCGTATCGCCCGCGCCTCTCCGGCGCGGGTCGCTGCTTCCTCCAGCCGTGCCCTCAAGCGTGACCAGCAGCATTCCCGGTTGGCCTGGGGGAAGGGCGGCAAGCACGGCGGCGGCGGGCGAGACTGCCATCGCGCCGCCGAATGCTCCGCCTGCCAGAGCCGCGTCGGCCACGTAGTTGACCATTAGGGCTGTGCTGCCCGTCATCGCCGCGCGCTCGGCATAGGCCTGCCTCTCCCCTGCCTCCCACTCGGATGCGGCGTCTACACCGGATGGGAAGCAGCGAGCGAAGGGGAAGAGCAGCCAATCGACTTTGAGGGCGCGAAACCTAGCCACGATCTCATCATCGAACAGATCGCCGCAGATCAGGAAGCCGAAAGACCCGAGCGGTGTACGGCAGACGGGCAGGTGGTCGCCCTGACGGTAGACGCCGGGGTCCGCGTGACGTCCATGCCATTGCGGCTGGATGCGCCGATAGTGCAGGAGCACATCTCCCGACGGGCCGAGGAGAACAGCGCTGTCATACAGGCAGTTGCCGGCTCGCTCCAGCAGCCCGAAGGCGACGTAAACCGCGTGGTCCGCCGCCAGGGCCCCCAGCGCCTCCGTGTGTGGGCCCGGCGCCGCCTGCCCTAGGGCGAGGTCCCGCTCGGGACAGTCGTCGTTGATCAGTCCGGTGGCCGCCGCTTCCGGGAAAAGAACCAGATCGGCGCCCACAGCGGCCGCTTCGCGAATCCACCGTTGCATGGACGCAAGATTGGCCGCCACATCGGCGGTGACCATGTTCGACACCAGCGCTGCCTTCACTGACGACTCCTCGTTGGCGGTTCCGGCATGACGGCGCATCCATCTCGGCCTGAGCAACCGAGGCCTGGCCCGCGCATCCCGGTGATCGCCCCCTTTGCGTCTTCGTGACTTTGGGCCACAATCCCCCCGTGTCATACCCAAGGAGATCGCACATGTCCGACCAATGGTGGCGCAAGCCCGTCCGCATGCTCCGCGTCGATAACGCCCCCGACTTCGACTCTCTCAAGCACGCCGACTTCGCCGAGATGGCCCGCAACCGCGCCGAGGACTGGCGCATCAACTGCGAGTGGGTCATGGGCTCCTTCGGCTGGGAGGGCAAGGCTTACCTCACCAGCTTCCAGACGCCTGAGTTCGACACCTGGCCCGGCTACGGGGACTTCGACTACCTGCGCTCCTACGTCCCCGAGGCGCACAAGTACGGCATCCACGTCCTATCCTACCTGAACATGCACTGGTACGCCTACGACTTCGCCGACCAGCACCCCGGCTGGGAGCAGATCACCCAGACAGGCGAGGCCTACGGCCGGCTGCACCCGCTCTACGGCGACGGCACCACCCTCTGCGTCAACTCCCCCTGGCGTGACTGGGCCTTCACCATGATCCGCGAGGCCATGAAGACGGGCATCGACGGCGTCTTCCTCGACGGCCCCGTCGTCTTCCCCGACTCCTGCTACTGCGAGTCCTGCCGGGCTCTCTTCCGCGAGCAGCACGGCGCCGACATCCCCCACGAGGACTGGAGCGACCCCCTCTGGCGCGAGTTCCTCGAGTTCCGCGAGAACTCCATGGCCCGCTTCCTGGCCGACGCCCGCGCCGCCATGAAGAGCGTCAACCCCGACGGCGTCATCTTCCTCAACGGCGGCAATTGGCCTCCCGGCGCCTGGCGGGTGGCGCGCGACATCCAGAAGGTCAGCCCCCACGAGGACTTCAACGGGGCGGAGGCCTTCTTCCATCACGGGCGGCGCCAGAACGACTACGAGTACATGATGGCGGCCAAGTACCTCAGCGCGGGGGACAAGCCCGCCGTCGTCTTCATGCACTACATGAACGGCTCCTGGCACTACCGCCTCATCGACCCCAAGGAAGTGCAGTTGGGCATCGCCCAGACGGTGGCCGGCGGCGCCAACCCCTGGCTCGCCTTCATCCGCTCCTCGCTGCAGTCTCAGCCGACCGGCAACGAGCCGCCGCGGGAGATGTTCGCCTTCCTGGACGACCACGCCGAGTACTACACCGACACCCAAAGCGCTGCCGAAGTGGCGGTGCTCTTCTCCAGCCGCACCGGCCGCCACTACCTGTCGACCCAGGACGCCATTTACCGCGCCTCTGCCTCCGCCCGCGAAGAGAACCTGGTCGTCGACATCAAGCAGCACTCCGTCGAGGAGTTGTCGGCGCGCAAGAAGCAGTGCGAGACCATCCTTTCCGCCGCCTGCGAGGGCTACTTCCACCTCCTCGCCCGCTCCCACGTCCCCTTCGACGTCATACTCGATCAGGACCTGACCTCGGGTAAGCTCGATCGCTATAAGGTGCTCATCCTGCCCGACGCCGTCTGCCTGACGGGAGAGGGGTTGGCCGCCGTCCGGCGCTTCGTGGAGCGCGGCGGCTCCCTGATGGGCTCCTTTGAGGCGGGCATGTACGACGGCGCCGGCCGGCCCACCACCGCCGGGCTGGATCTGTTCGGCATCGAGTCGGTGGACGGCGCCTTCCCGGTGGCGCGGGTGGACAACTACAGCCAGGCGACGCAGGACCACTGGGGCTTCCACCGCGGCTGCCTGATCGAGCGCGGCCCCTATGCCCTGCAGGTCCGCCCCGGCGCCGGCGCCCAGGCCCTAGCTATGCTGCACGGCCCCATGGACCGGCCCTACGTGCCCCTCAAGCCCCTCACCCCTTACCCGGCCGTGATGCTGGGCCGGCACGGCAAGGGCAAGACGGCCTACTTTGCCGAGGCGCTGGGCGTCTTCTTCAACGAGACCTACATGTCCACCACCGAGCAGCGGTTCCAGGCCGCCCTGGCCTACCTGCTCGGCGACAGCTACATCCGGCTGGACGCGCCCCGCTCGGTGACCATGAACGTCTACCGCCAGCCGCAGCACGACCGCCTGCTCATCCACCTGGTCAACAACGGCAAGGACGCCCGCCCGGTGAGCGAGTTCCTCCCCGCCCACGACCTGACCATCCGCCTGAAGACAGACGGGCGCCCGGTCAGGGTCTACGGTCTTCGTGAGGGCGAGGCCGTCTCCGCCGCCGCCGACGGCTCTGAGGTGGTCATCCATCTGCCCAAGCTGACGCTGTATGAGGTCGTCGTGGTGGAAGGAGCGGGCTAAGCATTCCTTCAGCCGGCGCTCTCTGCGTCCGACTGAAGGAATGGCAGCAACGCGGGTCCACTGTCTCGGTCCGGAAGGGCTATCCCTTCCGGACCGACCTTTTGGTGGGATCCTCGGCCGGGGCCACGGTCAGTCGCTCGATCAACGCCTCGCTCCGAGGTTAGGACAGACGCCGGCGCCAGTCGCCCGACACTTCAGCCCCGTCTGGATCGACCACTCTCGCTTTAGTCGGTGGTCCAGGAGGGATGCCGGTCAACAGCCGCGCTGTTCGTGGTCCTGGTCTGGCCGCTGCCGTCCGCCTTCATGACGCATATGTCGGTATTCCCATCTCACTCAGAGTGGAAGGCGACCCTAGTGCCGTCGGGCGACCAGGCCGGAGAGAAGTCGCGATGGCTAACGTCCGAGGTCAGCGACACTCCGCCGGTGCCGTCGGCCTTCGGCGAGTAGATATGGGGGATCGGTCCGGGGAAGCGATAGAAGGAGCAGACGATACGACCGTTGGCGGATCAGTCGGGCGCCGAGTAGTGGAACATCCCGGACCCCACGAGGACGCTGGGAGATCCGCCCCCCAACGCGGACACGATGGCCAAGTTGGTCTGCCACGCATCGGGTGCCGAGGTGAAGATGATCCGAGTCCCGTCCGGAGACCAGGCCGGTAGGCTGTCGGCGATGGTGTTGTTTGTGAGGCGCAGCGCCGGCCCGCCGCCGGCACCCATGGTGTAGATCTCAAGGTTTCCGTCACGATCCGATGCGAAGGCGATACGTCCGGGCATAGTGGTGGGAGTAGGTGTCAGGGTCACCGTGGGAGTAGAGACGACCGTCGGGGTCCGAGTAGCACCGGCTGTAGGAGAAGCCGTTGGGGTGAAGCTGGCGGGCAGGTAGATCGGTTGAGCGGACACAGCGGGGGGCAACAGCAGTACCAGCAAGGCGGCCATCACGAACCCGTGCTTGGTCCTCATATCTGCCCTCCTCCGTGCCGCATAGCGAACGCGTGTAGCCGATCGGACGCCACGGAACCTCTACCGCGGCGATAGGAGTTCGCAAGGGCTCCGGTACCCCAAGGCGACTCCATCTTGACCAGAATGGCGACCGCACGGGCAAATGGCGCGTCTCGCAACCGGCCGCTCGGCCTCGCGGTGTCATCCTGAGGCCGGCTGCGCGACTGGAACAGTCGCGGGGGTAGAGGAATCTACCGATTGCCAAGGGTAGATTCCTCGCTTCACTCAGCATGACGGCCGGCCATTAGACGCAATCGGCCTGGGTGGACTGAGTAGATGATGTATGTTATATTTACGTATTGCTTAGCACTGCTTACTTTGAAGCGAGGGAGGTTAGCCCATGGCCCGCACTACCCTGTTGTTTGAGAGCGAGGAGAGGCGAGATCGGCAGGACGTTGCCGCATTCTTGCATGCCTTGGCCGATAAGCTGGCCGAGGGACAGATCGTCCTGCAGCGAGGCGGCGAGCAGACTCACCTGACGGTGCCCGCCACAGTGACTCTGGAGATCAAGGCCGAGGAGAGCGCTCGGCGCGGTCGCCCGAAGCGTTCGCTGGAGATCGAGCTCGAGTGGACGGAGGGAGAGGAGTCCGGCGTTGTGACGCTGGGCTAGGGTCGAGTCAACCGGTTCGAGGGGCTCGGTGGCCAAGGGCTTCCGGGCCCCTTCTGCCGTCCGCGCCGATCACCGGCGCAGAAGCGACGCGATCCGGTCAAATGATGCGAGGGCGACACCCGGGCCTAGGTGGCCATGTCGGGGGCAGCGCTCACCGAGGCGTAGCCAAGCACCGCTATCCGACGGGGGATAGGCTCGGGCGGCTGCGCGAGAGCGACAGCCCTGCCCATCATCCACACAGCACCGACGCTGCCGGTAGAACCATGACAGACCGGTACGTTCGTAGCATCGCCATCCTCCGAACTGCCAGGCAGTAGGCTCAGGACGTCCAAAGCGCGCCTCGAGTTCCACCGAATACTAGGATAGCGATGGGTTGACATGTAGTTGCCTGAACCTTGACGTCGTCCGTAGCGGCGCTGGTAGTGGAGGGCCGAGGCGGTATATGATGGGCAGCGGGTCTTCCCAGTTCGTCGTGGAAGGTGGACATGAAGAGGTATGCTAGCCTGGCCCTGGCGCTGCTGCTCCTGTCGTCCTGCCAGGGTGCGCCGGTGTTCTCCGGCTTCCCCACTCCCGGCCCCGCCGCCGAACCAGCCGCCGCCGTTGCCCTCGCTCCGCCGAACCTGACCATGCTTCGCACCTACTTGCTTCAGCCCGACGATGTAGCGGACGGCTACAAGTCCTCGGAGGTGTCGGCCGGTCTGAGCCTGGAGGACGCCTTCGTGGTGGCGCCGGAGCTGAGGCCGGCGGTGTCGGCGTCGGTGGCCTTCCAGCAGGATTCCATCGACGTGATGGCGCTGCTGACGCGCCCGGCGGTGATCTCGCAGACGGTCATGTGGTACCACAGCTCAGCACTGGCGCAGGCGGCCTACCGGATGGCTGAGGCCTCGGCGCGCGAGGCCATGACCACAGAATGGGGCGCGGAGAAGCTGGAGGAGGTGCGCCTCGCTGTGGGCGCGACGGACTCAGTATCGTACCGGGCCACCCACAAGCTGGGCGCTGCCAGCGGTATGGCCTACATGGTGCTGGTGCGCAAGGGGCCGTTCGTCTCGGCGCTGTTCGTGCTGGGGATGGGCAGTGGCCTGTCGGATGGGGCGGTGGCCGCGCTGGCGCGCACCGCGACGGAGCGGCTGCCGGGGTAGGGAGCGTCGCGCCACCAGGCGCCTCACCTCACTCGGCCAGAGCATCCCGAAGTACTGATACCAGCAGGGGCAAGTCCTTCGTCACGGCGCTCCACACCTGGTCGTAGTCAACGTCGAAGTAGGCGTGGATGAGCCGGTTGCGCATGCCGACTATGAGGCTCCACGGCACCTGAGAGTGTTGCTGTCTGGTCGCCGGCGACACCTTCGCGGCCGCCTCGCCGATGATCTCCAGGTCCTTGATGATGGCTAGGGCTAGCTTCCGGTCGGCCTCAAGAGACTCCCTGGTCTCCCCGCCGGCGAATGCCGAAGCCTCCAGCGCTGCCTCGAGCATATGATGAAGACGGACGGCATCGCTGTCATCCACAGACGGTCACCGCCTCGTCCACGACCCGCTGGCGGAAGTACCGGCTCAGCTCAGCGGCGGTACGCAGATCGACCTTGCGTCCCATTATCTGGCTCAGTTCGCTCTCGATCTCGGCCATACCGAGGAATCCGGGAACGCTGCCATCCTCAAACTCCACCAGGACGTCAACATCGCTGTCGGGCCTGAAGTTACCTCGAATGACCGAGCCGAATAGCGACAGGCGGCGTATCCCCCGCCGACGACATAGCTCCGCCACCTCATCCTGCGGGATATCTAGCTTCGCGATCACTCTCGCCACCTCCTCCGGCCATTATACTCCATACAGGAGCCGGCTTCAGCCCCAGTTGACACCCTCCCCCTCCGCCTCCACCATGCCCACATGGATGCCGCCACCCTGACCCTCTCCCCTGAGCAGCAAGACGTCGCCGAGGCTCGCGGAACGCTCTTCCTCCACGGCCCCGCCGGCTCCGGCAAGACCACTGCCGGAGTCGCCCGCCTGCGCCACCTACTCGCCCAGGGCGCCCCCGCCGGTTCCATCCTCATCCTCGTCCCCCAGCGGACGCTGGCCGAGCCCTACTTTGCCGCCCTGAGGGATCCAAGCCTGCCGGCCGGCGGCCTCACGACCGTCGTCACCCTCGGCGGCCTGGCCCAGCGCGCCGTCGAGCTCTTCTGGCCCCTGGTCGCCGAGGCGGCCGGCTTCGCCCACCCCGACGACGAGCCCGTCTTCCTCACGCTAGAGACGGCCCAGTACTACATGGCGCGGCTCGTTAGTCCTCTGCTGGGCGAGGGCGCTTTCGCCACCGCGCGCATCCGGCCCCACCGCCTCTACAGCCAGGTGCTCGACAACTTGAACAAGGCGGCCGTGGTCGGCTTCCCCTACACCGAGGTCGCGGCCCGGCTGAAGGGGGCTTGGATCGGCGAGCCCGCCCAGGCCCGCATCTACGAGGAAGCCCAGGAGTGCGCCCGCCTCTTCCGCGAGCACTGCCTGGCCAACAACCTGCTCGACTTCTCGCTGCAACTGGAGACCTTCCTCCAGCAGGTCTGGCCCCTGGACCTCTGCCGCCGCTACCTCTGGGGTCGCTACCGCCATCTCATCGTGGACAACCTGGAAGAGGACACCCCGGTGGGCCACGACGTCCTGGCCCAGTGGCTGGCCAACGCCGAGTCCGTGCTCCTCATCGCCGACGAGGGGGCCGGCTACCGGCGTTTCCTCGGGGCCGATCCGGAGGGGGCCTTCGCTTTGGGGACGCGCTGCGTCCAGCAACTCCGCTTCGACCACTCTTACGTCGCCACGCCGCCGGTGGAAGCCCTCGCCCGCCGCTTGGGCGCCGCCCTGCGCCAGGAGCAGGCGCCGCCCGCCGGAGACGCACGCACCGCCCTCACCGTGGAGCATCATCGCTACCACCCCCAGATGCTGGACTGGGTGGCGGATCAGGTGGCCGGCCTGGTAGGGCAGCCGGGCGTATCCCCCGCCGAGGTCGTCGTGCTGGCGCCCTTCCTCAGCGACTCCCTGCGCTTCTCCCTCGCCGCCCGGCTGGAAGCGCGCGGCGTGCCCTGGCGGTCACACCGGCCGTCGCGTGCCCTTCGGGAGGAGCCGGCCGCGCGCTGCCTACTCACTCTAGCCGACCTGGCCCACCCCGCCTGGCGGCGCCGCCCGCCTCGGCCCGACGTGGTCGGCGCCCTCTCACAGGCCATCGAAGGCCTGGATCCGATCCGCGCCCACCTGCTCGACAAGCTCTACCGTCCACGCCAGGAGGGCGTGCCCCTGGGACGCTTCGAGGAGCTGCGATCCGGCGATCAGGAGCGGGTCACCTACCTGCTCGGGCAGCGCTACGACCACCTGCTGGACTGGCTGCATGCCTACGCCGAAGGAGCGCCCGCCGAGCTCGATCATTTCCTCAGCCGCCTCTTCGGCGAGGTGCTCTCCCAGCGGGGCTTCGGCTTCTACCGCCATCCCGATCGGGGCGAGGTGGCCGCCAACCTCATCGAGTCGGCCCGCAAGTTCCGCTGGGTAGCCGGAG
The DNA here is from genome assembly GCA_040768685.1 of Anaerolineae bacterium. GTDB lineage: Bacteria > Chloroflexota > Anaerolineae > DRVO01 > DRVO01 > Ch71. The sequence continues at coordinate 153,997 of JAXGMM010000001.1, read as the reverse complement.
CCGAGACGCTCGACGGCCTGACAACGGCACAGGAGTACGTGCGGATGGTCGAGGATGGCGTGGTGGCGGCGCAGTACATCGGTGGGTGGCGGCCCGGCCCCGACGATGCCGTGCTTCTCGCCCCCGCCTACACCTTCCTCATGGCCAATAGGCCGGTAGACTACCAGTTCTGGCTGGACGCAGGCGGGTCGGGATGGTGGGAGCGCCTCTACCAGCCGCTGACGCACCCCTACGTCCTCAGCCGCGCCTGGCCCCTGGGGCGGCCGTGGACGGACGCCGACGAGTTCCGCTCCCGCCGGGAGGGGTTGCAGGCGCTGGTTCGCGGGCTGCTCCGCCGCTGCCGGCGGGGCGTCTACCTGGGCCTGAGCCAGTTCAGCGAAGAGGGCTACGAGGACCGCGGCCCCCTGCTCCAGGCCGTCCAGCGCCTTCTGCGAGCGGGAGAGAACGACGGCCACGGGGACACGGAGGCACAGAGAGAAGCATGATGGGGGAAAGGAGAGATCCCATCCGCACCGAGGAGTTCGCACCTTTGCCTGAGCCCGAGCTCGGTCTCTTCCCGTCCTCTCAGTGTCTCCGTGACTCCGTGGCCAATCTCCCATGACATTCACCCCGAGACCGAAGCAAGCGGAGGTGTTATCCTACCGCGGCGGCAAGATGGGCATCGCCGCCGTGCCCGGCAGCGGCAAGACGGTTACCCTCTCCTACCTAGCCGCCCTCCTGGTCGCCGAGGCCGACTTCGCCGACGACCAGGAGGTCCTGGTCGTCACGCTCGTGCGCAGCGCCGTGGATCACTTCGCTCGCCAGGTAGCCGGGTTCGTGCGGGAGAGAGGCCTCCTCCCCAACCTGGGCTATCGCGTCTGCACCCTGCACTCCCTGGCGCACGACATCGTGCGGGAGCGGCCCGGCTTGGTCGGCCTTTCCGAGGATTTCGGCATCGTCGATGACGGTGAGGCCGATCGCATCCTCCGCGATGTCGTTGGCAGCCGACTGCGCGCCCAGCCTGGGCTGGTGGACGAGTGGCTCGCACCCGACCTTGGCGAGCGCGATCGCGAGCGCGTGCTGCGGGAGAAGTGGCCCCTGACCATGCTCGACGTCGGGACGGCGGTCACCAAGAGGGCCAAAGACCTTCAGCTCTCGCCGGCCGATCTGTCCGAGCGGCTGCACGCGAGCGATCGGGCGCTCCCCCTTCTCCAGGCGGGCATCGAGATCTACGCCGACTACCAGCGCGCCCTCGCCTACCGCGGCGCGGTGGACTTCGATGACCTGATCCGTCTCGCCCTGGACGCTCTTCAGCTGGATGCCGACCTGCTGGCCCGGTTGCGCCATCGCTGGCCCTACGTCCTCGAGGACGAAGCGCAGGACAGCAGCCGCCTGCAGGAGAGCATCCTGCGCCTGCTCACCGGCCCGGACGGCAACTGGGTGCGCGTCGGGGACCCCAATCAGGCCATCTACGAGACCTTCACCACGGCCGATCCCCGTTACCTGCGGGAGTTCCTGGTCGAGCCGGGCGTGCGGCAGCAGGAACTGCCCAACTCCGGCCGCTCCACCCTCAGTGTCATCGCCCTCGCCAACCGGCTGATGGAATGGACACGCGACAAGCACCCGCTGGAGGCCCTGCGCGACGCCCTTGCTCCGCCCCGGATCGAGCCGACTCCCCCAGGAGATGCCCAGCCCAACCCGCCCGACGCGCCCGACCGTATCCACCTCTCCTGCCGCGAGCAGACCGCAGAGGAGGAGGTCATCGGGCTGGTACGATCACTGCGGCGCTGCCTCGAGGAGCAGCCGAACGCCAGCGTCGCCGTGTTGGTGCCGCGCAACGGTCGCGGAGCGGATGTTGTCGCCCGGCTGCGCGAGGCCGGGCTGCCGTACGTCGAACTGCTGCGCAGCACCATGACCACCCGGCAGGCCGCCCGGCGGCTAGGAACGGTGCTCGCCTACCTGGACGACCCGCTCTCGCCTGCGCGGCTGGCCGCCGCCTACACCGCCTGGCGCCCGCCCACCGACGAAGACGCCGCCGCGGCCGAGGCCGACCTGCGCCTGTTGCGAGGCGCCCGCCGGCCGGAGAACCTCGTCGCGCCCGGCGCCGATGCCCCGCCGCTGCCTGTACCGGCCGGTGACGAGTCCGGCGGCGACGAATTGGCGCTGCCTCGGTTTCTGAGCGTGGCGCGGCGCTGGCTGGATGCCGCCCTGCTGCCCGTCGACCAGTTGGTCCTCACCATCGCCCAGGATCTCTTCGACGAGCCCGCCGACCTGGCCGTCGCCCACAAGCTGGCCGTCCATCTCGGCCGTGCCGCCCAGACCAACCCCACCTGGCGGCTACCGCAACTGCTCGTCGAGCTGAACGCCATCGCCGCCAATCGCCGCACTTTCGGCGGCTTCAGCGAGAACGATACCGGCTTCGATCCGGAAAGCCACCGGGGCAAGGTAGTGGTTTCCACCGTGCACAAGGCCAAGGGACTGGAGTGGGACCGCGTCTATCTGCTCTCGGTCAGCAACTACGACTACCCCTCCGCCCAGGCCCACGACACCTACATCTCGGAGAAGTGCTTCGTTCGCGACCGACTGAACCTGCAGGCGGAGGTGGAAGCGCAACTGGAGGCGATCGCAGGGTCGGGCAAGGCCACGCCCTACGTGGAAGGGGAAGCCACTCGGACCGCCCGGCTGCGCTACTCCGCTGAAAGGTTGCGCCTGCTGTACGTGGGCATCACGCGGGCTAGGCGAGAGTTGGTCATCACCTGCAACACCGGCCGCCAGCGCGAGGCTCGTCCCGCCGCCCCGCTGGTGGCGCTGAGCACCTGGTGGGAGGAGAACGGCCGTGCCGCTACCCCCTGACTTCCAGTTCAGCCAGGCCTCCCTGCAGGACTACGTCGGCTGCCCGCGCCGCTTCCTTCTCCGCTACATTCGGCGCGTGGCCTGGCCGGCAGTGGAGTCGGAGCCCTTTCTGGAGCACGAGCGCCACCTCGCCCTCGGCACCGCCTTTCACCGCCTGGTCTGGCAGCACCTCTCCGGAGTGGATGGAGAGCGGCTTTCCCGTGCCGCTGGTCGGGAGCCGGAACTGAAGCGTTGGTGGCAGGCCTACCTGGCCCACGCTCCCGCCGCCCTTCCCGGCCGCCTGCATCCCGAGGTTACCCTGGCCGCGCCTCTGGCGGGATACCGCCTCATCGCCAAGTACGACCTGTTGGCGCTGGACCGGGCGGGCGAAGCGGTCATCCTGGACTGGAAGACGGGCGTCCATCGCCCCGCCGACGGCACTCTGCGTGCCCGCATGCAGACCCTTGTCTACCGCTACCTTCTGGTGCAGGCAGGCACGGACCTCAACAGCGCTCCCATCGAACCCGACAGGGTGCGCATGATCTACTGGTTCCCCGAGCACCCCGACCGCCCCGCCGGCCTGCCATACGGTCGCGACCGTTACATCGCCGACCACGCCTACCTGGACGGCCTGGTACGGCGGATCGCTTCGCTTGGCGACCGGGAGTTCCCGCGCACCGAGGACGAACAGCGCTGCCGCTTCTGCCCGTATCGTTCCCTCTGCGGCCGGGGCACGGAGGCGGGCGAGACCGTCTGGGAGGACGAGGAGGCGGCCGCCACGCCCGATCTGACCCTCGACTTCGGCCAGGTCGCCGAGATCGAGTTCTAGGTGGGCGGGCACTGAAGCCTATGGCGCTGCGCCGGCGACTGCAGGCCCTGCAGCAAGAGACTCACGCCCTCTACCTCGCCGCCCGCGATCCGCGGACGCCCTGGTACGCCAAAGCCGTAGCCGTCCTGGTGACGGCCTACGCCTTCAGCCCCGTCGATCTCATCCCCGACTTCATTCCGGTGCTGGGTTATCTGGACGACCTTCTCCTGGTGCCACTGGGGGTGCTGCTTGCCCTGCGCCTGATCCCCGCTAACGTCATGGCGGAGAGCCGCGCCCGATCCCGCACTGCCTGGGCGGACGGCGAGCCCGTCGTACGCCGCGGCGCGTTGCTGATCGTCGCTCTCTGGGTGGTGGGAGCGCTGCTGGTGGCCGCCCTAGCCTGGCGGTGGTTGGGTCGCTAGGTTCGCCGCGTCGCCCGTGTGGCAACGGCCACCCCGACCCCGTATAATGGGCGGGCGTAACCCAAGCTCGCCGTCGGCGACCACCCGGCATCGGCATCCCGCGGCGACCTAAGGATCGGGCGACCTCGACATGCTCTCGGCAACGGCATCCAGGGATAGCACCACGACACCGGCCCGGCGCGTGACGCTGGAGGTCGGCGCCTATGCGTCCCTGGCGGCGCTCTCCCTCGTGCTGCGCCTGGCTGCCGGCTCCGCCGCACTCGCTCCCGAGGAGGCGGCCCAAGCGCTGGCCGCCCATCACCTTCTGCACGGCAACCTGGCCGCCGTCCCCGTGGACGGGACGGTCGCCCCCACCTTGCTGGCCCTGCAGAGTCTCGCCTTCTTCCTCTTCAGCGTCACCGACTGGACGGCGCGGCTGCCCGTGGTGCTGCTCACCGCCCTCACGCCCCTGGCCTTCTGGCTTTGGCGTCCCGCTCTGGGCCGCCGGCGAGCCTTGCTGGCCGCCGCTCTCCTGACCATTTCGCCCTTCTGGACCGCCGTCGGGGGGCAGGGCATCGGCCGCGGGCTGGCAGGCGCAGGGCTGCTCGTGGCGATAGGGGCGGTCCTCCGCCTCCGGGCCGGAGCCGGCACCCGTTGGGCCGTGGCCGCCGGGCTAGCGCTCGGCCTAGCTCTGGGGAGTGCCCCCGAGGCCTGGGCGGGCCTGCTCCTCGGCGCAGCCACCTGGCTGGCCCTGGGGTGGCGGGCGCCGTCGCGCGGCAATGTGACTGCCGCGGCCGCCGGCCTCGGACTCTCTTTGGTCGCACTGACAGTGGGCTTCCTCTACCCGACGGGTCTGCAGCACCTGCTCGAGGTGGCCGCCTCCCTGTTCACCGCCTTGTTGCGGCGCGAGCCGGGCGTGCTTCTCCGCCAGGCCCTGCTGCTCACCGTCTACGAACCTCTGCTCCTGGCCGCCGGCCTGGCCGCGCTCGCGCTGCGGCCCGTCAGCCGGGTCGGGCTGGTCCTGCGCCTTTGGACCAGCCTCAGCGTGCTGCTGACCCTCATCGCCGGCCGGGCCGGCTTCGGCATGGTTCTGGCCTTGCCGGGGTTGGCGCTCTTGGCGGCCCGCACGCTGGACCTCACCCTGTCAAAAGCAGCAGCGTTGACCCAGCGCCAGCGGACTGAGGTGTTCGCCGTTGGCGCCGTGCTCGTCGGCTATGGCGTCATGGCCCTCACCGGCATCGCCCGGCGAGGCGACACCGTCTTCGTGGTGCTGCTGCTCACCGCCGCGGGCATCGCCGTCGCCCTGGCGGCGCTCCTTTGGATGAGGGACGGGCGCGCCGCCGCCCTCACGGGAGTCGGTTCGGTACTGCTCGCCCTGCTTACCTTCTGGGCCTTGTCGTCCACCATCCAGGGTTCCAACCTGCGCCGCTCCCAGCCCCAGGAACTGACGCGGGCCACGGTCGCCATGACCGGCGCGATGGACCTAGCCGGCGACCTCGCCGCCCTCTCTCGCTCCCGAGCCGGCTTCGGCGACACCTTGGCCGTGGAGGCAGAGTATGCCGCCGGCCCCACAGTGGCCTGGTACCTGCGCGGAATGCGCTCGTTGACCTGGCTGGAGCGAGTCACCGGCGCTCCCACCACCCCCGCGCTGGTCACTTCCGGAACGGAACTGGAACTCAGCGACGGGGAGTACGTGGGGCAGGACTACGCGGTTGGCGGCTCCTGGCAGCCGCAGTTCGACGATCCCGGGAGCCTGTTGCGCTGGCTCCTCTACCGCGAGATACCGGTCAAGACCGTGCGTACCGATTGGGTGAGCCTGTGGGCGCTGGCGCCGGCCGAGGGCGCAGCTGCGCCCCTGGGCGATACCAGTTCGGCTCAACCTTGAGCGACATGAGCGAGGATAGGATCAGCTTGACGCCTATGGAAGACAGAGTAGTGCCTCCGCCGCGGGATAACACCTCCGCCAGTTGGCTCGACCGGCCCCTTGGCGCCGCGCTGCACTTGAATCTGGAGCAGGTTGTCTACCTGCTGCTCATCGTTCTGGCAGTGGCAACGCGCTTCTGGGACTTGGGCGCCCGCGCCATGAGCCATGACGAGAGCCTGCACGCTCTCTTCTCCTGGAAGCTGTACGCCGGCGAGGGCTACGAGCACGACCCGATGATGCACGGGCCCTTCCTGTTCCACGCCAATGCGCTCATATACTTCCTGTTCGGGGTGAGCGATTACACCGCCCGCATCGTGCCCGCCCTCTTCGGCGTCGCCATGGTCGGCCTGCCGTACTTCTTCCGCCGCTGGATGGGGTGCGCCGGCGCCCTCACCGCCGCCGTGCTCATCCTCGTCAGCCCGTCCCTGCTCTACTACTCCCGCTACATCCGCAACGACATCTACATCACCGTCTGGACGCTGCTGCTCGCCCTCGCCCTCTTCCGCTACGTCGGCGATCGGCGGCCGGTCTGGCTCACGGTGGCCTCCGCGGCGCTCATACTGTCCATCGCCACCAAGGAAGTCGCCTTCATCACCGCCTTCATCGGCGTGACTTTCGTCGTCTTGGCGCTCCTCTGGGAACGGGCCAATGAGCATTCGCGTTGGGTGCTCCAGGTGGCCGCCTACGCCGGCGTGCTGGTGCTGGCCGCCGTGACCCTGGTTCTGAACTTGGTCGCCAAGACGGGCCCCACCGGCCAACCCTCGCTCGCCGTCCAACTGACGCCCAACCTTCTGTTCGTGGCCTTCCTGCTGCTCTCCGCCTTGGCCGCCACAGCGTTCATGCCCCGCGACCGCCGGGACTTCACCGAAGCCGCAACCCACACGACCTGGTCGATGCTGCGCCTGCCCGCCATCGTCTTCGTCGCCGTCTACGTCGTGTTGTTCACCACGTTCTTCACCAACCCCAAGGGCATCATCACCGGGTCGGTGGGGGCGGTGGGCTATTGGCTGGCGCAGCAGCCGGTGCAGCGCGGCAGCCAGCCCTGGTACTACTACTTCTTCCTCATGCCATTCTACGAGCTCATCCCGTACTTCCTCGGCCTGCCCGCGGTGGCCTGGCTGACCTCCCAGGCCCTCCGCCGCCGGCCGCTCCTGCACCTGGGCGACAGCTACTGGTTGGGCTTTCTGGTCTACTGGTCGCTCACGTCCATCACCATCTACTCCTGGGCCGGCGAGAAGATGCCCTGGCTGGTGGTGCATCCGGTGCTGCCCCTCCTCTTCCTCGCCGCCCAACTGATCGGCCGCTGGATCGAGCGGCAGGACTGGGGCGCTTGGCGCCGCTCGGGCGGCCTCGGCATGACCGGCATCGCCCTGCTCATGCTGGCGGCGCTCTTCGTGCTGATTCGCGTTCGGCCGCTGCAGGGCTTCGCCCTCAGCCAGTTGGGCGCCACCAGCCGCTGGCTGGGCGCGCTGGTGGTCTTGGCTCTCCTGGTGTGGCTGTCGGCACGGTACGTCCGCCGCCTGGGCCTAAGAGGAGCGCTCAACTCCGTCCGCGCCCTCATTCTGCTCCTGGCTCTGGCTTTCACCCTGCGCTTCGCCTGGATGGCCGCCTACATCAACTACGACCTCGTCAACGAGTTCCTCGTCTACGCCCACGGTACTCCCGACATCAAGCTGGTGATGAACCAAATCGAGGAGATCTCCCGCCGCACCGTGGGGGGCAAGGCGCTGGCCTTCTCCTACGATCAGGAGTCGGTCTGGCCGCTGGAGTGGTACGTTAAGGACTACCCTAACCGCATCTTCTACGGCAACGAGCCCACCAAGGCGGCCATGGACGCCCCGGTAGCCATCGTCAACAGCGAGAACGAGGGCAAGGCCAGGCCCCTGCTGGGCGACCGCTACTATCGCTTCGAGCATCGGGTGGTCTGGTGGCCGGTGGAGTCCTACAAAGGCCTCACTCTCGGCCGCATTTGGGAGGTGCTCCGCGACAAGAGCCGCCTGGATACCTGGCTCACCATCTGGATGTACCGCGACCACAAGACCTCCTTCGCCGACTGGCCCTACCAGAACCGCTTCTCCCTCTACATCCGCAAGGACGTGCTCAACCAGATGTGGGACCTGGGCGTGACCATGGCCATCCCCTCCGACATGCCCGCCGACCCCTATCTGGAGATGTGGCAGGAGCGCAGCGCCGGCCTGGCCATCGGGGCTCAGGGCGCCGGCCTCGGCCAGTTCGTGCAGCCGCGCGGGGTGGACGTGGGTCCGGACGGCAACGTCTACGTGGTGGACAGCGGCAACAACCGCGTTCAGGTCTTCACCGCCCAAGGCGATGCGCTCTACTCCTTCGGCGAACCGGGCATCGGGCCGGGCCAGTTCACCGAACCCTGGGGCATCGCCACTGCCCCCAACGGCGACGTCTACGTGGCAGATACCTGGAACCATCGCGTGCAGTGGTTCTCCGCCCAGGGCGAGTTCAAGGGAATGTGGGGCTACTTCGCCGAGTCCGGAGGGGAACTGGCCGGCAAGCCGGGCGGATTCTGGGGGCCGCGCGACGTAGTCATCGACGAGGAAGGGTTTGTCTACGTCACCGACACGGGCAACAAGCGCATCCAGAAGTTCACCGCCGAGGGCGAGTTCGTCGCCGCTTACAGCGCCGGCGCGGGAGGCGCCTTCAACGAGCCCGTCGGCATGGCGCCCGACGGCGAGGGCGGCCTCTACGTCGCTGACACCTGGAACCGGCGCATCGTCCACCTAGACAAGGAGATGGCCTTCCTAGGAGCGTGGGATGTACAGTCCTGGGAGGGCGAGTCCTTGATGAACAAGCCCTACCTGGCCGCCGGCGACCAATTCGTGTATGCCGCCGATCCGGAGACCTACCGCATCCTGGTCTTTGATCAGACGGGCAAGATAGCGCTCACCTTCGGCCGGTACGGGAGTGACGCCGACGGTCTCAACCTGCCAACGGGGTTGGCCGTCGACCGCGAGGGGCGGCTGTGGGTTACCGACTCAGCGAATCATCGGCTGCTCCGCTACAGCCACCCGCTTCCCTAGCCGATCGGTCGCCCGGAAAGCGCTCGCAGCCGGGCGACCTAGGTGGCCTCGCCTGGGCGTCGGCAGCGATCATCGTCGCCCTGCTCGCCCAGGGCGAGGTCGCTGCCGGCCGGCAGGGCAACGCGGCGGTGCTCCTCGTGGTTGCCGCGGCGCTGTACGTGCGGTCGCGGCCGCTACTTGCCCTCCGCTTGGGGGCGCCCGCGGACCCGCCGCCGGTACGTGAGGCTCGCCGGCAGCCGGCGGTTTGGCTTGGACTGGCCGTTGTCTCCGCCTTCATGGCCCTGCGCTTCTTTGAGCGGCTCGACGGCGAGCTCCTTCCCTGGGTCTTCTACCTCGCCGCCCTGGCGTGCCTGGTGCTGGCCGCCTACACCATGCCGCGCCCGTCCCATCGGACCGGCGCCGTCAGCCCCCGCGAGTGGGCCGTCCTCACCGCCGTCCTGGTGTGGGGCGCCTTCCTCCGGCTGCACCGGCTGGACTCCTTCCCGGCGGGCATCTACTACGACGAAGCCGTCAACGCGATGGAGGGGATGCGCGCCCTCGCCGATCGTCATTTCCCCGCCTTCTTCGCCGGCGACCTCGGCTACTACGGCCGCTTCGGCACCCTCTACGAGTACTGGGTGGGCGTGTTCCTGTCGCTGGCGGGCAGCAACGAGATCGCCCTCCGCCTAACAGCCGTCTTGCCCGGCCTGCTGGCACTGCCCATCTTCTACCGGTTGGCCCGCGAGGTGTTCGATGCGCCGGTGGCTCTGGCGGCGGTGTTGCTCCTAGCGGGCAGCCGCTGGCACGCCAACTTCAGCCGCATCGCGTTCGACGCCATCCTAGTGCCCACCCTGCTTCCCCTGGCCATGCTCTTTCTGGTGCGAGCGGTGCATCGGGGTAGACGAGGCGACTACATCCTGGCCGGGCTTGTGGTGGGGCTGGGCCTGCTCACCTACACCGCCTTCCGCCTGGCGCCCATCCTGGTCGTGGCCGTCCTCGTCGCCTACTGGCTGTGGGGGCGGCTGCCCTGGCGCGAGGCCCTCATCGGACTGGCGCTGGTGGCGGTGTCCGCCTTAGTGGCAGCGACGCCCGAGGTGCGCCACTACCTCAGCGACCCGGACTCCTTCACCGAGCGCACCAAGCTCCTCTCCATCGCCGGCGACCGCACCTGGTGGGAGGCGCGGGAGGACATAGCCGAGAGCGTTCAGCGACACGCCGCCATGTTCAACCTCTCCGGCGACCGCAACGGGCGGCACAACCTTCCCTCGGCACCCACCCTGCATCCTCTCGTAGGGGCTCTGTTCGTCCTCGGCCTCGCCTTGTGCGTCACTCACCTGGGCTCGGCCCCGCCCTGGATTCTGCTCGCCTGGCTGGGGGTCATGCTCGCCGCCGGGGTGTTCAGCGTCGTGTTCGAGGCGCCCCAGTCGCTGCGCACCATCGGCGCCCTGCCCGCCGTCTACCTCATCGCCGCTCTGCCCCTCGCCGACCTGTGGCGCCGCTGGACGGCCACCTTCGGAGGACGGCGGTGGCCGCTCTTTGCGCCATTCCTTGCCGCCGGGGTGATCTGGTTCCTGGCCGGCACCTACCACACGTTTTTCGTGCGCCAGGCCGGAGACTTCGCCGTCTGGAACGCCTTCGCCACCGCCGAGACGCGCATGGCCCTGGCCATCCGCGAGCGCGGCGACGGCCGGCGCGTATACGTTGACCCGCTGCTGTACGATCAGCCCACGGTCCGCTTCCTCCTGCCGGACTACGACGAACCCGAGCCCTTCGTGTCCCAGGAACTGCTTCCTCTGCCGGAGAGCGGCGCCGGCGGGGCGCTGGTCTTCGTTCGCCCCGAGCACCGCTCCCTCGCCCGGCTCATTGCTCGCTGGTATCCCGCCGCCCAGATCATCGAGCATGGCAACCCCGCCGACGGCCAGACATCCATGTTCGAGTTCGTGTTGGATCGGGCGGACATCGAGCAGACGCGCGGACTCTTAGTGAGCGTCGCCGGGCCGGGCGAGCCGGGCCAGGCGCTGCCCACCGCCGCTCTGGAGCTCGAGGTCGCCCCCGGGAGCGTGCCCACGGCAATCACCTGGACCGGAGTGCTGGTAGCGCCGGAGGCCGGCCGCTACCGCTTCCGGATCGAGGCGCCGGGGCGCGGGCAATTGGTGCTGGACGGAGCGGTTCTGGCCGAGGCCGGCGAGCCAGAAGGAAGGGAAGTGTACCTGGCTCGGGGGCGTCATGACCTCTGGGCCCAGGTTGCGCCGGAGCAGGCCGGCGCCGTCCGGCTCGAGTGGCTCCTGCCGGGTGCACCGGAGTTTGCCCCGGTGCCGCCAACGGCCTTCTACCGCTCTCCTGTCGACGCCGGCGGCCTGCAGGCGGACTACCTGGAAGGCGAGGGCGAGGAGTGGTCCGGACCCGCCTTTGCCCGTATCGAGCCCTCGGTGGACCTGTTCGTGCACCGTCTGCCGCTGCCCCGGCCGTACCGGGTGCGCTGGCACGGTTGGTTACAGCCGCCGGCACCCGGACAGTACGAGCTCAGCCTCGCGGCCCGGGATCGGGCCCAGCTCTGGCTGGGCGGCCAGCCGGTCCTGGAAACCGCGGAACCCGAGGCGCCGGTGACCGCGACGGTAGCCCTGGGAGCGGCCGTCCCCATCGAGGTGCGCTTCTGGGACGAGACCGGTCACACGCGGGTGCAGCTGCGCTGGCTTCGGCCCGACGGCGTCGACGAGGTGGTGCCGCCGACGGCGCTATCCCCGCCCGTGCCCGCCGGCGGTGTGGAGTGAGGTGGCTTCTCCTGTCCGGAAGCGAGCGACCGCGTGCACCATCTGCTATGATGTGGCCCGCCTGTGTGGGAGAGATTCCTCTGGAGGCCCGCCGTGGATGCCTGGATCGACCCGAATAGGCTGCCGGATTTGGCGGCGCTTTGTCGCCGGTTTCGCGTCCGACGGCTCGAGCTCTTTGGGTCGGCTGCTGCCGGCTCCTTCGACATCAACCAAAGCGATGTTGATCTGCTGGTCGAGTTCGAGGAGATGGCCCCTCAGGAGTACGTCGACAGCTACTTCGGCCTCCTTGAGGAGCTCGAGGGTGTGTTGGGCCGGTCTGTGGATCTCGTGAGCGCAGACGCCATCGTCAACCCGTACTTTCGGCGCAGTGTGGACTCGAGCCGGCGGCTGCTCTATGCGGCCTGAAGCACGAAAGCACCTCTACGACATCCTGCAGGCGACCGATTTGGTCACGCAGTTCACTGCCGGCAAATCGTTCGAGAACTACCTTGAGGACGTGATGCTACGCTCCGCCGTGGAGCGCCAGCTTGGGATCGTCGGCGAGGGTCTGAACCGGCTACGACAGGCAGATCCCGAGACGGCGGCGCGTGTCACCGGCGTGCGCCGCATCATTGGGTTTCGCAACCTGCTGGTCCACGGCTATGACGTTGTAGACAGCCGACTCGTGTGGGGCGTAGTTGAGCGTTATCTGCCCACCCTGAGGCTCGAAGTGGCGGGGCTACTCTCCGAGCCTGAATCATAGGCGAGCGAATCACGCCGCACGGTCCATCGAGGTGCGCTTCTGGGACGAGACCGGTCACACTCGGGTGCAGCTGCGCTGGCTGCGGCCCGACGGCGTCGACGAGGTGGCGCCGCCGACGGCGCTATCCCCGCCCGCGCCCGCCGGCGGTGTGTGGTGAAGGACGGATCTCAAGGCTCGCGCCGGGTGATCCGGTGCGACCCCAGCATCCGATCGTAGTCGCGGTCGAACGTCCAGATCGTCGAGATCCCCTCTTGCTCCATCAGCGCCACATTGAGACAGTCCACGAAGTCGATGGTCTGGTTGAGTTCAAACAACTCGAGGGCACGGAGATAGGCGCTCTTGTTCCGTACCAGAAGGCCCGGGAGGCTGAGGACATCGCTCAGTCTCTTGCGGACCTCCCCGCGTGGCCGGTTGTAGGTACGCTTGCCGCTAAGCACGAAGACGATCTCGAGCAGCACGCCCTCTGAAGTCGTAGCCGTGACGACGCCTTGCTCGACCTGCTGCAGCAGAGCGTATGCTCGGCGGCCCTTCTCCGGGTCGTCACCGGTGAAGTAGCGGAGGAACACGTTCGTGTCGAGGAAGTGGACTTCTCGCTCTTCCATGCTATCGGAGTCCCTCAGAAGCCGCTTCCTCCACCTGTTCGTCGATCGCGAGCCCTACCACTTCTTCGGGTGTGAGGGATGTCTTCAGAGGCGGCACCGACTGGTAATGCTCGGCCAGCACCGAGCGGACCGGCGCGATGGTGATCCGCCCGTCCACAACCCTGAACTCGACTCTGTCGCTTGCCCGAAGGTTGAGCATCCTGCGTATCGCACGCGGGATCGTGACTCTCCCCTCGGGACTCACGGTGCTGTAGAACTCGTGCACTCCTCACCTCCTGCAGGGCCGGCCGGCAGCCACAAGGCGACCAACTTCACTTGTACCGCTCCTTGGGCAGGAGAGGCAACAAGGTGCGAGAATCGGCCAAGTCCCAAGCGCGCGCTGAAGCACAATGCGGACCCCACGGCGGTGGTGCCCGCGGCCCAGACTCACAAGTGCTTCTTCAGCACCGCCCGCAACTGCTCCGCCTTCCGGTCCACCTCGTCGGGCCCATCGCCCATCTTCACCCCAAACGCCGACCCCAGCCCCGCGTCAACCACGCCGATGCTGATGTTGATGGCTCGGCCGAGGATGTCGTCCGTCTGCGGCAGCATTCCCTTGCAGTAGTCAGCCTGGCCGCCCCGTTCGCGGTACATGGGACACTGGAAGGGGCAGCCCTCCGGCGTCACGGTGCGCTGCTCCAGGATCTGCTCTATGTTGTTGTAGACGTGCCAGCCCGACTCCGCCACCACCTTGGAGCCCAGGTCCGCCGCCACCGCCCGTGCCACCGCCTCCGTCGGCAGAAGCAGCGTCATGATGGTGGCCAGCTCTCCTTCCGGATCGGTGATCTCGCGGAAGGCGAGCCCGGGGATGTCCAGCAACTGCGACTTGAAGCGCTTCTTGTTGGAGCGCAGGCTGGCGGTCATGGCGGGCAGGCGACGCAACTGCGCCCGCAGCACCGCTCCGCTCAGCTCCGTCATGCGGAAGTCCAGCCCGATGAGCGGCCGGTGGCCCACTTCTACGCCCACGCGGTTGGGGCTGTGCCCCTGGTCATGGAAGGCAAAGGCGCGCCGGTAGATCTCCGGGTCACTGGTCACCACCATGCCGCCGTCCCCGGCGGTGATGGTCTTGTAGACATTGAAGCTGAAGATGCCGGCCTGCCCGATCGACCCCACCGAGCGGCCCTTATACGACGCTCCAAATGCCTGAGCGGCGTCTTCCACCAGGATCAGACCGTGGCGATCGGCCACCGCCTTAAGCTCGTCGAGCCGCGCCGGGTTCCCCAGCATGTGCACAGCCAGGATCGCCTTCGTCCGCCGGGTGATGCGCCGTTCGACGTCGGCGGGGTCCAGGTTGAGCGTCTGGTCGATCTCCGCCAGGATGGGAACGGCGCGGGAGTAGACGACCGCCGACATGCTGGCGACGAAGGTGTAGCCGGGCACGATCACCTCGTCGCCCGGGCCTACGCCCACGGCTGCCAGCGCCGTCAGCAGGGCGCTGGTGCCGGAGTTGACGGCGACGGAGTAGGGCACGCCCGCCATCGCCGCCACCTCGCGCTCCAGTTGGTAAACCTTGCGCTGGAAGCGCGGGTCGTCCTCAAGGCCGTAACGGTAAAGGTGCCCGGACTCCATGACGTCCAGCACTTCGCGCAGTTCTTCTTCGCCGATCAGTTCTCTACCAGGACCGGGCATGCCTACCTCCCCCCAACACCAGCACTCAAGGCTCATGTTACCCGCTGGAGGCCCGCGAGGAAAGCAGGGAGATCAACCACAGACAACGCAGAGGACATAGAGAGGAGAGAGAGGCGCAGAACTCACCTCTCCCTCCTTTCGCCTACTCCCCTGTCCTCCGCGCTCGCCGCGTCCTCTGCGGTGAACTCCCCCTACCGCGCGTAAGGGTCGGCGGCGTCACGCAGGCCGTCGCCGGTGAAGTTGAAGGCGAGCACCGTCACCACCACCGCCAGCCCGGGCATGAGCAGCCAGGGTGCGAGCGCCACCGAGCGGAAGTTCTGCGCCTCCTGCAGCAGCACCCCCCAACTGATCGCCGGCGGCCGCAGCCCCAGCCCCAGGAAGGAGAGCGACGTCTCCGAGAGGATCATGCTGGGGATGGAGAGCGTCAGCGAGGCGATGATGTGGCTCAAGAACGAAGGAACCATGTGCCGGCCGATGATGCGCGCCTCACCGGCCCCAGCCAACCGCGCCGCCATGATAAAGTCCTCGTTGCGGAGCGAGAGGAACCGTCCGCGAACCACCCGCGCCAGGCCCGTCCACCCGATGAGCGACAGAATCACGGTAATGCCGAAGTAGATCTTCACCGGCGACCAGTGCGGCGGCAAGGCAGCGCTCAGGCCCATCCACAATGGAATAGTCGGGATGGCGCGAAGGAACTCGATGGAGCGCTGCACGATGTTGTCGATGGCGCCGCCGTAGTAGCCGGAGATGCCGCCCAAGGTGATGCCGATGACGAAACTGAGGGCCACGCCGATGAGGCCGATGGAGGTGGACAGACGCGTGCCGTAGACCAACCGGCTGTACTGGTCACGCCCCAGCCGGTCAGTACCGAGCAGGTAGAGCGTATTGCCCTCGCCCTCAACGCCCATCAGGTGCGTCGTTGATGAGAACAGTCCCCACATCTCGTAGGGCTCGCCTTTGGCGAGGAACTTCACCGGCACCTTGACTTCAGGGTTCTCGACGAACACCAGGCGCCGGGTAGTCGGGTCGCGTTCGCCCTTCAGTTGGTACACGAACGGGTGCAGGCTGAATCTGCCTTCGTCAATAAACCGCAGCCGCTGCGGGGGAGCGTAGGCGAATGCCTGGTCCCGCGTCTCCGGGTTGTAGGTGGAGAGAAACTCACAGAAGATGCCGATCATGTAGATAAAGAAGATCACGAGAATGCTGAAAAGGGCCAGCTTGTGCTTGCGGAACCGCCACCACATCAGTTGCCATTGCGAGGCAACGAAGATGGTGTCTTCGCCTTCCTGGTCTGTCCCCAGCTCGGAACGGTGGGGAGCCGCTTGAGTGCGATCCTGGTTCGCCATTTGCGCTCTCCCTCTAGAACTCGTACCGAATCCGCGGATCCACCCAGGCAAGCAGGATGTCCGACAAGAGAGTGCCGATGATGGTGAGCACGCTTAGCAGCATGATGAAGGCCCCCGCGAGATACATGTCCTGGGATTGGAGCGCGCTCAGGAGCAAGGGCCCGTTCATCGGGATGCTAAGCACCACCGACACGATCGTGGCGCCGGAGACCAGGCCCGGCAAGGACCAGCCGATGGTGCTGATGAAGGGGTTGAGGGCCACCCGCACCGGGTACCGCCACACCAACCGGCCCTCCTTCAGCCCCTTGGCGCGGGCCGTCACCACGTAGGGCTTGCGCAACTCGTCCAGCAGGTTGGCGCGCATGGTGCGAATGAGACCGGCGGTGCCGCTCAGGCCAAGGACCACAATGGGCACCCACAGATGCTTGATGGTGTCCACCACTTTGGCGAAGGACAGCGGCGCCGTCTGGAACTCCTGAGAATTGAGGCCGGTGAGATTAGCGCCGAAGTACTGATAGCCGATCCAGATGGCCACCAAAGCAATGAGGAAGTCGGGCACGCCCAAACCGACAAAACCGATGAATGTAGCGGTATAGTCGCCGATGGAGTACTGGCGCGTGGCCGAGTAGATGCCGATGGGGATGGCCATGACCCAAGTGAAGATCATGGTCGCAAAGGTGACCGCCGCCGTCAGGCCCAACCGGCTCCAGATGAGTGAGGCAACCGGCCGCTGCCACTGCAGCGACACGCCGAAGTCGCCCTGAAGCATCCGCCACATCCAGCGCAGGTAGCGAATGTAGGCCGGCTGATCTAGCCCATACTGCTTCGCCAGAGTCGCCGCTTCGTCCTCCTGCACCACCTGCCCGGCAGCCTGAAGCTGCATGATGTAGGTGGTCAGGTAGTCCCCAGGCGGCAACTCCATGACTATGTAAGAGACCAAGGAGATCGCCAGCAGCATGGGGATCATCATCAGCAGGCGACGAGTGATGAATCGAAGCATCCTCCTCTCCTTTACCAGCTCAGCCGGCGCCGAGCCGACTCCGGTCTTTCTCTGCCCGGCGCTCCCGCTGCCGGGCCGGCCTCCCGAGGCAAGGTAGTGCTTCTAGCCGGCCAATAGCTCCCCCAGAACAGGTGCCTGCGTGTCTACCCGCTGCGCCCCGGGAGATAATGGCCGGTCAGGCCGTCGCCACTGAGATCAGCGGCATCCAGCCAGGGAGTCGTCCGGTTAGGGGCCAAACATGCCTGGGCACCGCGATGCGGTGCCCAGGGCTGCCTGATCTGCAGTCCAGGCGCTAGGCCTGGCGCATGAAGTACTGCGACGGTACGCAGTTGGCCGGCGTGTGCACGGAGTCCTCGTTGAGGACGTGGCGCTCGGGCGTGCTCGCAGGTACGTTGAAGAAGTTGTTCTTCACCACGACCAAGCCCTGCTCCAGCGGCGAACCACCGATGGTGCCGATGGTCCACAGGTTCTTGGAGTTGAGCCAGAAAATCTCCTTGGCCAGCGCGTCCTGAGCCGCCTGGTCCACCGTGACGGTGGCCTGGTCGAACAGCTCCAGCACCCGCTTGAAGTCGCCTTCCGGTTCCACACCCTGGGTGCCACCGGTCTGATACCAGATGCCGCTCAGAGGGCCGATACGGCTTGCGCTGGCGAACGGCATCGTCCAGTACGGGTAGATGAGAACCTTGCCGTTGCCGCCCGTGTTCCAGACAGCGATCTGGTGCTCGCCCGCTGCCATCCGGGTGTAGTAGAGCGAGCGCTCCTCAACGTTCACCACGGACTTGATGCCCACAGCGTTCCAGTGGTCGCTGCTCAACTGGCCGGTGTCGACCCACGGGCCGAACAGCTCCACCGCACTGACGATGATGTCCAGCGGCTGGCCGTCCGGGCCAAGTCGGTTGCCGTCGCCGTCGCGCTGATCCAGTCCCAGCGCATCCAGCATCTCGTTGGCCTTAGCGGCATCGAACTCGGTGAACGGAGTCTCCATACCCTCTTCGTAGTACTTGTTCCACTGCATGGGAGCCATCTGGCGCGGCTCTCCGAAGCCGAGGAATGCCGAGTTCCAGATCTCGTCGCGGTTGATGGCGGTTGACAGAGCCTGGCGGAACTCGAGCGTGCGGAGCAGGTCGCCGATGGTCTTGTGATGATCCTCCGCCCCTTCCTGCTGCCCGGCGTTCATGTTGATCATGAGCCCCGCGTCGGCGCCGCCGTCGCCCGGCCACTCGAAGAGGTGGTAGCCGCCCTGCTCCTGCCCCTCTACGAGCAGAGGATAGTTGAGCAGGTTGACGTGACGTTCCTGGCAATCCAGGTCGCCGGCGATGACGTTGAAGTTGAGCACTTCGGCACTAGTGACGATGTCGAACTGGATACGGTCGATGTACGGGAGCTGGTTGCCCTCGGGGTCCACCCGGAAGTAGTAGGGGTTGCGCTCGGCGATCAGAGGATTCTGGTCCGGCAGAGTAACGAACTGCCAAGCGCCGACGACCGGCCGTTCCGGGTTGTTGTACATGTTGTTGCGGTTGTTGAAGAGCTGGAACCACTGCTCGAAGCTCTTCTCCTTCGCCATTGTCTCGAGGGTAGCCTTGTCCACGAAGTCCACGTGGAACTGCTCAAGATAGTGGCCCGGCACGCCATGGAAGATGCCCGTGCCCAGCCACTCGAGGAAGGTACCGTAGGGCTGGGAGAACTTGAACTTGATGGTGTAGTCGTCCACCTTCTCGACGGTGCCGTACTCACCGCCAACGCCGGTCCGCATCCAGGACGGCTTGGTCGGGGTGATCTCCTCGTTGAGCATGATGTGCTCGTACCACCAGAGAACGGCGTCGGCGGTGTAAGGAGCGCCGTCGGACCACTTCATGCCTTCGCGAAGGTAGATGGTGTACTCGGTGCCGTCGGCGTTGACGTCCCATCCCTTCGCCACCGAAGGGACCAGGTTGCCGAGGATGTCGAAGTAGACCAACCCCTCCGGGTTGAGGCGGCCCCAGAGAGAAGTGTCGCCGGCGTTCATGGCAGCGCGATGCCAGGTGCCGCCATACTCGCCGATCTCGTCCACCACTTCCTGGATCAGAGGCTCTACCGGCAGCCGCTCCTCAACCGGGGGCAGCGCACCAGCGGCTACCTTCTCCGCCAGCATAGGCGCTTCCCGATACTTGGAGACCGCCTCGACCGGCGCCGCAGTGGCGGCAGGTGCGGCCGGCGCAGTCGTAGCAGCGGGAGCGGTCGTAGCTGCGGGAGCGGTGGTGGCGGCGGGTGCCGGCTCTCCCCCACCACAAGCGGCCAGAGCGGCTGACGAAGCTGCCAGCGCGCTGATGGAGAGGAAAGTACGGCGGTTCAACTTGCTCGTGGACATGTCGTCCCTCCTCATGAGTGCCCCAACGGGCTGGAGACCATGACCTCGCCCGCGGAAGGACGCCATCACCTCATGGCTGGCACAACCGCGTGCGAGTCCCCGACACAACCGAGAGAAGCGGATACCAGACTGACAGGACAAGTGTAGCCAGAAAAGCAGGCGGCGTCAATGGCCCGACTTGACTCATGGGAAACCTAACCGAGGGGGATTCGTTGCCTCACAGCAGAATCTAACCCAGAAGGCAGCTATGGGTAGCCCTGGGGAAGTGAGGCATGATGAGTCTAGGGGCAAGAAGGGAGTTGGCCGAGGCGACTCGCGCTCGGTATCTGGCAGCAGACCGTCGTGCGAAAGGGCGGATCTTGGATGAGTTCGTGGCAGCCACGGGTTACCATCGCAAGTACGCTATCACAGTGTTGCGGCGACGTCCGGCCCAGCGTCAGCCTCGGCGCCGAGAAGGCGCGCGCAAGTACAGTGGGAACCTGGTTGCGGCACTCGAGAAGGTGTGGCGGATCGCCAGTTGTGCCTGTGGCAAGCGATTGGTCTCGTTCTTGCCGGACTTGGTGGAAGCGCTGGAGAGGCATGGCGAGTTGGCGCTCGACAGCCACACTCGCCAGCTGCTGCTGGAGGTGAGTCCAGCCACTGCCGATCGGTTGCTGGCGAAAGCGCGAGAGCGGGAGCCACAGCATGGGCGTGCCACTACGAAGCCGGGCACACTACTCAAGGCATCCATACCAGTGCGCACTTTCGCCCAGTGGGATGACTTTCGGCCAGGCTTCTTCGAGGTGGATCTAGTGGCTCATTGCGGCGAGTCCACGCGGGGAGAGTATCTTCATAGCCTAGACATGGTGGACATCTCTACGCGCTGGGTAGAACTCGTGGCGCTCCCCAACCGTGGTCAGGCAGCGGTGACGGCCGCCATCAGACAGGCTCAGGCCCGGCTGCCCTTTGCTCTCTTAGGTCTAGATTCGGACAATGGTGCGGAGTTCATCAACGCGAACCTAGTACGTTACTGCCGGGAACAGGCGATAACCTTCACTCGCTGCCGTCCTTACAGGAAGAACGATCAGGCCTACGTGGAGCAGAAGAACTGGACGGCTATCAGGCAGACGGTCGGATATGACCGTTACGAGGGCGAGGTGTGCTGTCGGGCTCTCGAGGCGCTCTATGATCCCTTGCGCCTCTACCTCAACTTCTTCTCTCCAGTCATGGTCCTGGCAAGCAAGAGCCGGGATGGCGCCAAGGTGACACGGCACTACGATCGGGCACAGACTCCATACCAGCGCGTACTGGCATCCGCTCACGTCAGCGATGAGGCAAAAGACCTCCTTCGAGCCACGTACCTTTCGCTCAATCCCGCTGAGCTTAAGCGCCAGGTGGAGGCGGCCCAAGAGAGGCTCTGGAGCCTGATCCGCCGGCTCGACACGGTAAGCTCCTACGATGAGGCAACGATGCCGCTCCGGTAAGATCTCCCCGTGAGGCAATACGGGCCGCGACGCCGGTCGCACAGGGTGTTTCGATTCTGGGTGAGCACGCCACCCAGCGGGCATCTGGAGAGGGCGGCCACGGGGGCATTTGTTCCAGTCTGACGGGCGCGACACCCATTTGATGCGCCTGCGGCCCAGAACCTAACTCCCCAACCCCCTTCCCTGGAAAGGAAGGAGGCCGGAGGCACCGCTAGTGCCGAAGAGGCCGATTCCGGTTCTCCCTTCCCGCGTAGGGGGGAGCAGTGGCTTCGCTCTGTGAAGCCACGAGCGGGGGTAAGTGAGTCTCCTAGAGTGCGAACCATTAGGTACTGCGCCGGCGAGCGGCAGAATCGAAAAACCCTGGGCGAGTCTTCATCGTCAATGGCGGTCCTCCCGGTGCGAGTCGGGTGGCGATCCAGACCTATGCCGTTGTGGGCACTCAGGCGTGGAGTGAGGTGGACGCTCGCCGCCCGCGATCAGTCAAGGTCAGGAGCAGCGGAGAGGCGCACTTCTTGGCCAGAGGGCAGTCGCCGCAGCCGGGGCGGCAGGAGGGATCGGGCGCCTGCAGGTACCCCAGGCGCATCAAGTCGGCAAGCAGTTGGTCGGCGAGCGGCGGCGCCACCTTCAGGGCAGCGGCCAGGCCGTCCACACCGGTGACGCGGCCCGAGGCGATGAGGCGCAGAGCTTGGCGCAACATGCTTCCTTCTAGCCCCAGCCCACCAGCAGACCCACCCGGTACGCGACCACCCCGCCGACGAAGGACACGACCAGCAGCAGCGCTAGATCCAACAGCGCCCAGCCCCAGGAGCCGGTCTCTTTCTTGATGACGGCCACGGTGGCGACGCAGGGGATGAACAGCATCTGCATGGCCAGGAACGCCAGCGCCGACGCCGGCGAGATCAGAGTGGGCAACAGAGTGGTCAGCCCTACGCCCGACTCGGCGGCCCCAAAGAGGACGGCCATCACCGCCAGTGAGTTCTCTTTGGCCACAAACCCGGCCAGCAGCGCCACCATCAGTTCCCAGTTCAGCCCCGCCGGCCGGCCGACAGGCTCCAGCGCCCGCCCGAACGCGGCCAGATAGGAGGCCCCGATCTCGCCGGTGGGGAGGGTGGACAGCGCCCACACCACCACGGAGGCGCCCACGATGATGGTCGCGGCACGGACGATGAAAGCCTTGAGGTGATGCCACACAAAGAGGGCAATGGAGCGCAGGTTGGGACGGTGGTAGAGCGGCAGTTCCATGATGAAGGCCACCGGTTCGCCGCGCAGCACCGCCCGATGCAGCACCACGCCCAGGATGGCAAGCACGATCAGGTTGGTGGCGATCAGCGACACAGTAACGATGAACGCTCTCGGACCGAAGAAGGCCGCCCCCAGGGTGGCCAGCACCCCCAGCCGGGCGGTGCAGGGCACGAGCGGGGCCAGCAAGATGCCCAGCAGCCGCGCCCGCGGGGAATCCACAATGCGCGCCCCCATGACGGCGGGCACATTGCAGCCGAACCCGAGGAACAGGGGCAGGAAGGAACGGCCGTGCAGGCCGATCAGGTGCATGAAGCGGTCCATGACGAAGGCCGCCCGCGCCATGTAGCCGGTGTCCTCGAAGAAGCCGAGGGCGGCGAAGAAGATGGCCAAGATGGGCACGAAGGTGGCCACGGTGCCCGCCCCGCCCAGCAGGCCGCCGGTCAGTAGGCTGACCAGCCACGTCGGGGCCCCCTGCAGCGCGCTCGTGATCCAGCCGGAGGGCCGCGTCACCAGGTAGTCCTCAAGCAGGCCCTGGAGGGGAGAGCCGACGGCGTACACGAGGAAGAACATCAGCGCCGCTGCGCCGCCCAGGATGCCCAGGCCCCAGATAGGGTGCGTCGCCCACCGATCCAGCCGCTCGGTGAGGGTGATCTGCCCGAGGCCGTGCCGGACCTGAGCCCCGTCCAGCACCTCGGCCACCCACTCGTACCGGCCGCCGGCGATGTCGAGAATGGCGTCCTCGTGCCGGAAGAGGATGGCATGCACCTGGTCCCACACGGGAGCAGGCAGCCATCCGTGGACCAGGTCGGTCACCTCGCGGTCACCCTCCAGAAGCTTCACGCCCACCCAGTAGGTCTGATAGGGAGCGGGCACGCGCCCCTCCAGGAGACCAAGCAGGTCGCCTAGAATCTGACGGTGGTCGGGCCGCAGTTCGGGCCGCTCGGGCTCGTACAGGGCCAGGCCGCATGCAACCTCCTCCACCACGTCGAGGAGTTCGCGCACGCCGACGTTCTTGGCCGCCACCATGGCCACCACGGGCAGGCCAAGCGCACGGGACAGCGCCTCGGCGTCTACGGCGATGCCGTTATCCTCCGCGACATCGACCATGTTCAGGGCGAGCACGATGGGCGGCGGCAGGAGCACTAGTTCGGAGAGGAGATAGAGGTTGCGCTCCAAGTTGGAGGCGTCGGCCACGAGCACCACCACATCCGGCTGGTGCTGGATGATGAAGTCGCGGGTAACCCGCTCCTCGTCCGACCCGGCAGTGAGGCTGTAGGTGCCCGGGAGGTCGACGAGCACCAGCGGTGCGCCTTCCGCCTGGCAGATGCCCACCTTCTGCTCCACCGTCTTGCCGGGCCAGTTGCCCACGTGTTGCCGCAAGCCGGTGAGTAGGTTGAAGACGGTGGACTTGCCCACGTTGGGTTGCCCCACCAGCGCCACGGTGACGGCGGTCGTGCCTTCCGGCAGCCCTAGCGCGGCTACCTGGGGATCGCAGCAGGCCGACGCGCCGGTCATCGCCGTCCGCGTTCGAGCCACCGTCGCGGTGTCAGCCATGGCTGCCATTGTCCTCCGGTCGCACCAACACCCGCGACGCCTCGCCTCGCCCCAGCGCCACGCGGGCGCCGTGAACCATGACCAGCAGGGGGCCGCGACCATAGTTGTTGACCATCAGCACTCGCGACCCCGGCGTAAAACCCATGGACGCGAAGCGGCCGAGAAGCCCGTGGCCGGCGCTGCAGCCGACGACGGTGCCCGCTTGGCCGGGCGCCAGTTCCAGAAGAGGGCAGGCCTCATTCATCCGTGCTGTCTCCCGGGTGCACCATGATCCTGCCGGCCAGCTCGCGCCCCAGCAGGTGGGTTTCCTTCTCCGCTCTGTACGTGATCGGCCCCTGGAAGGGCTGTACCGCCGTGACGGTGATGACGCCCCCGGGCCGCAGCTCCACATCGTCGAGGTGGCGCAGCAGCGAGGCATCCTCCTCGGGCACGCGCGCTACGGTGGCTCGTTGTCCCGGGTGGAGATCGGCCAGCGACAGCGATTCCGTCTCCGGCACCGAGCCGTCGGCATCGGGAAGCGGACTGCCGTGGGGGCAGGAATGGGCGCCCTCGAGCGCACGAGCCAGATGCTCCTCCAGTTGGGGCGAGGTGGCGTGCTCCAGGCGGCACGCCTCCTCGTGCACCTGATCCCACGGCATGTGAAGCACGTCGGTGAGGAGGCGCTCCCAGAGCCGGTGCCGGCGCACCACGGCCAGGGCCTGGCGCCGCCCCTCGTCGGTGAGGGAGACGCCCCTGTAGGGCTCGTAGGTGGCCAGGCCGCGCTCGGAGAGGCGACGCACCATCTCGTTGGCGGAGGTGGGCGCAACCGCCAGCCACTCCGCTAGGCTGGGGACGGGCACGGGCCGCTCGCGTTCCCCGAGCTTGTAGATCGCCTCCAGGTATTCGCCTACACCCGTAGGGAGCAGATCGCCGCTATGTTCCGGCATACCTCATCTCTTTCTTTCGGTTTACCTATGATAGCGCGGATGTGACGTGGCGTCAATAGATCCGGCAGATGGATCATCGCAGCCCCCTCCAACTGGATGACGGCTGCTGCTACCCCTTGACCGTCCTGGACGACTGTTCTCGCTTCCTCCTCGGCCTGCGCGCCTCTCCTGACCAGTCTTGCCTCTACGGGCTCCCCAACGCCATCCTGACCGACAATGGGTCGCCCTGGGGATGATATGCTCACCTTGTACTTCGGCCGCTACCCTGTCGATCACATCGACCTTCACCGGCCGACCGCTGTCGACTAGAGTGTTACTCATGTCTCCGAACACCTGTAACCTATGTCCCCAGTCTGTACATACGTGGGAAGGGAAGCAGTGGTTTCGCTCTCTGAAACCACGAGCGGGGGTTAGGTCAGTCCGCAGGGAGCGAACAGCCCACTAGGCCGAATCAGTTGGCGCGTATGGCCCCCGCGCCCGCCCTCCGGCAACTCCGCCCGGGTTGTCTCACACCGCCTGCCGCCGTATCATGACCCCGCATTCGCTGTCACAGGGGACTACCTATGAAACTCGATGGACGGGTAGCCATCGTCACCGGGGCGGGACGGGGCATCGGCCGCGCCTGCGCGGAGATGCTCGCGCGCGAGGGCGCCCGCCTGGTGCTCGCCTCCCGCAGCGCCGGCGAACTGGACGAGGGCGTCGCCGCCATCGAGAGCCTCGGCGGCCAAGCCATCGGCGTGCCCACCGATGTCCGGGACAAGGCTCAAGTGCAGCACCTGGTGGACGCCGCCCTCGACCGGTTCGGCCAAGTGGATGTCCTCGTCAACAACGCCGGCGTCGCCCGCCACCGCTACGTCCTGGACATCAGCGAAGAGGACTGGGACCTGACCTTCGCCGTCAATGTGAAGGGCGTCTTCCTCTGCTGCCAAGCCGTCCTGCCGTACATGATCGCCCGCCGCGCCGGTAAGATCATCAACATCGCTTCCATGGCCGGCTTGCGGGGCTCCGCCTGGAAGTCGGCCTACTGCGCCTCCAAGTTCGCCGTGATCGGCTTCACCGAGTCGCTGGCAGCGGAGGTGGGTCGGTACGGCATCAACGTCAACACCATCTGCCCCGGCCCGGTGGCCACCGCCATGCGCGCGCGCAGCTACCCCTTCGAGAACCCCGAGCTGCTTCCGCAGCCGGATGAGGTGGCCAAAGTGGCCCTTTTCTTGGCTTCGGACGACTCCCGCACCATCCACAACGCCGTCATCCGCGTCGGGGTAGGGCCGCAGCCCATTTCTACCGACGAGCGCCAGACTGAGGACAGTAAACCGCCGATGGGGGGACCCTATACCGGCACCGGGCACGAGCTGTGAGGGACCGTAAGCAGAAGGAAGGATAACGCATGAAGATCACCGCCGCCGAGGCCCGTAGACTGTCCACCGCGCCGCTCAAGCTGACCGCCAACCGAGTCTGGCGCGTCTATCAGGGCGGCCGGCTCATCGACGAGATGCGCAGCGCTCCCAACCCGCAGGACGGCAACTTTCCGGAGGACTGGACGGCCTCCGACACCCAGGCCCTCAACGAGGGGCGCGAGCACATCGTCGAGGGGTTGAGCCAGGTTGCCCTCGACGACGGCAGTACGGTGGCCTTGCGCGACCTTCTGCGCCAGGCGCCCGCGGAGTACCTGGGCAGTGAGCACGTTCGCCGCTATGGCAGCAGGCTCGCCCTCCTGGTGAAGCTGCTGGACTCGGCGGTGCGCCTGCAGATCCAGGCGCACCCCACGCCCGAGTTCTCCCGCCGCCACCTGAACGACAGCTTCGGCAAGACCGAATCCTGGCTGGTGCTGGACACGCGACCGATTAACGGCGTCGAACCCTACATCCTGCTGGGCTTCCGCGAGAGGATGGACAAGCCCACCCTCGGCGACCTCATTGCCCGGCAGGATGTCGCCGGGATGGAGCAGATGCTCAATCGGGTGCCGGCTGCCCCCGGCCACCTGTACATCCTGCGCGCCGGCGTGCCCCACGCCATCGGCCCAGGCGTGTTCATGGTCGAGGTGCAGGAGCCCACCGACTGGGTGGTCAGCGCCGAGTACCAGGTCGGCCAGGTGGTCCTGAGCGAGAAGGCCGCCCTCATGGGGCTGGGCCTGGACACTGCACTGGACGTCTTCGAGTACGCCGGCGCCGTCGGCGAGGCCGCGGTGGCCGAGGCGACTCTGGCGCGCCGGCCGTTGGGGGATGCCGAGACCATGCTCGTCGGCCCCGGCGACACTCCGTGCTTCCGCGCCCATGAACTCGTGGTCCGTGGCGACGTTGCCGATCCGCGCCGGGGCCAGGTCTACTCGGGCATCGTAGTGAAGGGCGCGGGCGAGATCGTGACGCCCAAGGGGAGTGTCGCTCTGCGCCCGGGCGACTCCTTCTTTGTGCCCGCCGGCTCGCAGCACGAGGGCTACCGCTCCGCCGGCGGCATGACCGTGATCACCAGCTTTCCCCCCGTCCCCACGGGCGCCTAGTGCGCAGTAGCACGAGGAAGAGGAGCGACGTGGGCAAGCAACGGAGAACGCCGGACGAGGTTCGCCGGGACGCCCTCCGCCTGACAAACGAGGCCGCCACCCTGCTTGGCCAGGGCCAAGCCGAGAAGGCCGCCCGCCTCTTGCGGCAGGCGGCCGACGACCTGCCCGATCACCCGAGCATCCTGCTCAACCTCGGTGGGGCGTACGTGATCCTGGGCCGCTTCACCGAGGCCGAGGCCGTCCTCAGGCGCGCCTCGGAGTCGGCGCCCAACGACCCCATGGTGTGGTCGAACCTGGGCGCGGCCGTCCTGCGCGTCCCCGTGCTCAGCAACGACGAGTGCCAACGCCGCGCCATCGATGCCTTCCGCAAGGCTCTGGAACTGGACTGGCGCGCCCCCAACGTCGCCTATCACCTTGGCCTGGTGCACAGGCTGCGCGGTGAGTGGCAGGAAGCGGCGCGCTGCTTCCAGATTGCCCTCGATGCCGACCCGCGCGACCGGGATGCGGAGAGCCTCCGCGACCAGATGAGGGAGAAGGCCGCCGGCGGCAACGGCAGCGATGGTCCGCCCGCATTCCCTCCGGGCGGATCGGCCGGGTAAGGTGAACGCGCCCCTGCCGGAGCCGGGCTCGGGCGTCATTGTGCTCGCCGACAACCTGCCCCTCCTCCAGACGCTGCCCTCCGGGTCGGCCCGCCTCATCTACATCGACCCCCCGTTCAACACCGGCTCTCGCCGCACACTTACTCGACTGCGTACCGTCAGCGATCCCGAAGGCGGGGACCGCGTAGGCTACCAGGGGCGGCGTTACCGCACCGTCCGGCTGGGGTCGCTTTCCTTCGAGGACGTGTTCGACGACTTCCTCGCCTTCCTGGAGCCCCGGCTCGTGGAGGCCCACCGGCTGTTGACCGCCGACGGCTCTCTCTTCGTGCACCTGGACTACCGCGAAGTGCACTACTGCCGCGTTCTGTTGGACGCCATCTTCGCGCGCGACGGCCTCATCAACGAGATCATCTGGGCCTACGACTACGGGGCCCGCTCTCGCAAGCGTTGGTCGCCCAAGCACGACAACATCCTCTGGTACGCCCGCGACCCGAAGCGGTACGTCTTCAACTACGAATCGCTGGACCGCATCCCCTACCTGGCTCCGGGCCTGGTCGGGCCGGAGAAGGCCCGCCGCGGCAAGACGCCCACCGACACCTGGTGGAATACCATCGTCAGCCCCGGCGGCAGCGAGCGCACCGGCTATCCCACCCAGAAACCCCGCGCCCTGCTGGATCGCATTGTGAAGGCCCACTCCGACCCCGACGACCTGGTACTGGACTTCTTCGCCGGCAGCGGCACCACCGGCGAGGCTGCCGCCCGCCATGGTCGCCGCTTCCTGCTGGTGGACAGCAATCCGGAGGCGGTGCGCGTGATGGAGAAGCGCCTGGCGCCGTGGAACCCGAGGGTGGTGGCCTGGCCGTAAGTCGAGGGGCCGGTACCGTTCGGCCGGCGCGGGCGGCTAAAGCCGCCCGCTGGAGGCCTTCGGCCAAGGGAGTGCGGCCGACCACATACCCCGGCGCGCAGCGCCTCCAGCGGCGGCCTTCAGACTGCCGCGACCCCCCACGCCGGCGGTGCGCGTGCGAAGGCGCGTGAACGCCCCGCAGCACGGCCACATGCAGCGGGTGTGAGAAGAGGCGGGCCTACAACCGCCCTCCACCCACCCAGTGGTAGGAAAAGCCGGATTGCTCTATAGTGTGGCAGCAGATTGGGCCAGCAGGCGAGAACCGCTGACCAACAACGGGGAGGTACTGAGATGAGCTCGAACCGCCGTCTGATCGGGGTCGCATCGGAGACCTACGTCTACGCCGACCTAGACCCCGAGGATCTCCAGAAGAGCGCCTCAAACATCATGCAGAGGCTGGCGGGATTTCGCAGCTACACCTACCTGCATCCTTACCAGGATGTAGACCCGGCGGACGCCCCTGACGACATCCGCCGGAAGCATGATAGCGGAACCCTGATGCGCCAGTTCCCCACCGACGAGGAGCCCGAGGAGGACGGTGAGGAAGATCCCATCGAGCTGGTCTACATCGAGGGGGCCCAGGCAGCGACCGGCATGGCCCTCTGCCGGCTCCACTCCATCACTTACGTCTCCCTCGACGCCCCCGCCGATGACGTGGACAAGACCTGGGTCACGCTGCGGGGCCTGCTCGGCACGCCCTACGCCGTATCGGTGGCGCAGCCGCAGGTAGAGGTGATGCCCATCGATCGCTCCCCAGAGGATATCCAACTCTGGGTGCTCTACGGCGCTGTCGATCGAGTGGTGGCGCCGCTCTGGCCGGAGGAGTACATCGAGGAACCCGAGCGCGTCATGGCCTGGAAGGACTACCCCCGCCGCGCCGACACCTCCGAGCCGCTGACCGGCTCCTACATCAAAGTCGTGGCGGTGCATCCGGAGCACACCCGCGGCATGCTGTGCCGCATGTGGCACCAGCGCCGCGATGAGACGTCCGGCATCGGGACCGTCCACGGCAAGTACCCGGTGGATGTGGCGGTGTCCGTGCCCACCGAGAAGCGCACCCCGCACATTCATTCATTCACGTCCATCCAGACGCGAGACTGGCGACCCGGCCTGGTGTTCTATACCCAGACCGACGAGGACGGCATCCCGCTGACGTACCTCGGCAAGCGCCTCGAGCAGTATGCCGTGCCGAAGCAATGGGTGCCGGAGAAGGTCTGGCGTGAGTGGCTGGAGAAGAAGCAGAAGTAGCCTGACGCCGCGGACGCGCTAGCGTCCCGCCGGCCGGGCCTGGTTTGGCGCGAGCCGTGAGGCGAAGCCGATGACGAGCGGCAATGACGGCGCCTCGGCGCTGGAACGCATAGCCCTGGTGGCCCCCTACGACTATGCCTACCGGGGCGGCGTCAACACGCACATCAACAGCCTGGCGCGCACGTATGAGGACCTCGGCCTCTACGTGCGCGTCATTGCGGCCTGCTCGGATACGGAGAACCCGCCGGAACTCCTGATCAACGCCTCCGCCACCACCTTCGGCTTCCAGTACAGCGGCAGCACGGCCTACGTCAGCCTGTCGGCCCGCGCCTACGGGCGCATCCGAGACGTCCTCAAGCGGGAAGCCTTCGACGTCGTCCATCTCCACGAGCCGCTGACGCCGACCATTCCCTTCCTGGCCCTGCTGCACTCCCAGGCTCTCAACGTGGGCACCTTCCACGCGTACAGGGACACCCGCTTCAGCCTCTATCATGCGGCGCGCGCCTTCAAGCCGCTGATGGATAAGCTGGACGGCCGCGTGGCCGTGAGTCCAGCCGCCAAGCAGTACGTGTCCCGGTACTTCCCGGGGGAGTACGTCGTCATCCCCAACGGCATCAACTATGAGTTCCTGTCGGCGGCCGATGTGGCGCCCATCCACCGCTTCGCCGACGGCCGACCCAGCATCCTCTTCGTCGGACGGCTCGACAAGCGCAAGGGCTTCAAGTACCTGCTGAGCGCCTATGAGGCGGTGAAGCGGGCCGTCCCCGAGGTGCGGCTGATCGCGGTGGGCGGCTTCGGCCCCGTAGAGACCGCCGAGTTCGAGGAGTTCGCCGCCGAGCGGCGCCTTCCCGACGTTCACCTGATAGGGCGCGTCTCTGACAAGGAACTGCGGTCCTACTATCACACCTGCGACGTCGTTTGCGTCCCCTCGACGGGCTTCGAGTCCTTCGGCTATGTCCTCATTGAGGGGATGGCCGCCGGCAAGCCGGTCGTCGCCTCCGACATCGCCGGCTACCGCTTCGTCATGCAGCACGAGCGGCAGGGGCTGCTGGTGCCGCCGGAGGACGACGCCGCCATCAGCGACGCCCTCATCCGTCTCCTCCGCAATCCGGGCGAGCGTCGCGCTTTGGGCCGGGCCGGCAAGGAGCGCGCCGCTGAGTTCGCCTGGACTCGGGTGGCCCGCACCCTTCTTGACTATTACAACGAGATCAATCGCCGCGAACGAAAGCGAGAGCCCGCATGGTATCAGACCAACTAAGACGTGTCTTCGCCCCCCTGCTCGCTCGCCTCGCCGGGATGCTGGACGCCCTGGGCCTGTCGCCCAACGCGCTCACCATCATCGGCTTGGTGCTCAACCTGGTCGTGGCCGGCATCCTGGCCACCGGCAATCTGCGGGTCGGCGGAATACTGGTGCTTCTCGCCAGCCTGTTCGACGGCCTGGACGGAGCACTGGCCCGCCACACGGGCCGGGTCACCAAGTTCGGGGCCTTCTTCGACTCCACCCTCGACCGTTATGCCGAAGCCGCCCTCTTCACCGGCCTAGTCTGGCACTTCACCACCATCGGGGCACGACAAGAGGCGGTCCTGGCCGTTGTGGCCCTGTTCGGCAGCCTGGCAGTGTCTTACACCCGGGCCCGCGCCGAGGGCTTGGGCCTTTCTTGCAGCGTAGGCATCCTCACCCGGGCGGAGCGGATCGTGGTGCTGTCGGTCGGCCTGGCGGCGGGGCTGCCGCTCATCACGCTGTGGGTCCTGGCGGTCCTCACCCACGTCACCGCTATCCAGCGCATGGTGCACGTCTACCGGCTGACCTCGCAGAGCAAGGATGCGCCCCGGCCCTGACCGGCGGGTGCTGGACGATCGACGGCGCGTGTGCCTCCGGCGTCACTCCGCGGGGAGCGGGTGCTCCTGGAAGAAGTCCCAGATGACTTGGGTCGCGTCGAAGTCCTCGGTGGTCTGGCCGGTGAGGAAGGCAGGCAGAGGCTCGCCGCCGGGCCAGGAGTGTCCGCCACCGGCGATGGAGTAGAAGACGACATCGGCTTCGCAGCCCGTGTACCGGATGTGGGTCACCTCTCCGGTCAGAGCCAGTTGGTCATAGCCTGGGTCGCATCCATTCCGCTGCGCCAGGGCAGCCACCCACTCCGGTATGCTCGGGAAAGGCACGTTGAAGAATCGGCTGGGGCTTCCTCCGTAGGGAACGATGGGGTCATCGGTGCCGTGGAAGACGACGGCGGGCACCGGGCGGTCCGGGCGGCACTCCTCCCAGGGGTACAGGTAGGCGCCGGACACCAGCCCCACAGCGGCGATGCGCTGCGAGAGGGCACAGGAGAGAAGAAAGGACATGCCGCCCCCGTTCGACAGCCCGTTGGCGTAGATGCGGGCGGGGTCGATGTTGTACTCCCTCTCCAGCTTGGTGATCAGGTCGGAGATGAACGCCACCTCCTTCAAAGGGCGTTCACCACCAGTCGAGCCTCTGCCGGCCTCCCAACGCCGGGGAAAGCCGGTCCCCTCCGGGTAGACGACGATGAACCCGTACCGATCGGCCAGGTCATTCCAGCCGGTGAGTTGCATCTGGTGGGCGGGCGTCTGAGCAAACCCGTGGATGGTGATCACCAGTGGGGCCGGAGTGCTCGGGTCGTAGTTGTCGGGGACGTAGAGCAGGTAGGACCGCTCTCCGCCCGAGGTGACCAGGGCGCCGTTGGTTCGGTTCTGGGCGCGAAACGCAATGGCGGCCGCCAGAACCAGGGCGACCGCCACTGCTAGAACCGCCAGTGCCAGACGAGAACGATGCCCCAACCTGCACCTCCCCCAGCGCCTGGGCCGGCCGCCCGACCAAGCTGGATGACCGGCCGCCGATTGGCTCCCACGAAGGCCCTGACTGAGCCGATCTACCGCCTCTTCAGGATCTCCTTGATCTCCCGCACTTCCTCCAGCACCTGGGCCAGGACTTCGTCGCGACCCGGGTCAGCCGCCGGCGGGACGCCTTCCGTGGTGGTGGCTCCGCTGACGGCGCGGTAGCGACGCAACTGCTCCCGCACCAGGGTGTGCACAAAGTCATAGGCCTGCAGGCCCACCAACTGGGCCTCAGGGGACGCCTGGCCCGAGTAACCGGCCGTCTCCACGCGCAGGGTGCCGATCCCCAGTATGCGGTCGATGGGACCGCGGACGAGGTGCAGGTTCGTCACCGTGCGGTAGGGCACCACCTTGACCGAGCGGGTGATGATGCCCTTGTACACCACGATCTCATCTTCCTTCAGCTCGTAGCTGATGGACCGGTAGTAGAAGGGGAGCAGGGCAAACACGACCACGAGCCAGAGCGCGTTGGCCACTACGAAGACGAGCACGTAGGCCCAGCCCAACTCCGGCACCAAGCCGAGCAAGACCCACGGCAGGATGAAGACCACGAAGATGAGGATCGTCCGGATGTAGAGACTGGTGAGATAGTCACGGTCCGGCCTTATGACGGTGGGCTTGAGCTCGGCCATTGGTTCCTCCGTTCCTCTAGTAGGAGAATAGCGGCGCCACCGATTCCCCGGCCAGATTGCGCCGGATCGCCTCCCCGAAGACCGGCGCCACCGACAGAATGCGCATGTTGGGCAGCCGCTTCTCCGGAGGGATGGGCACCGTGTTGGTGACCACAATCTCGGTGATCTCGGGGATGGCGCGCAGGCGTTCGATCGCCGGGCCGCTGAACAGCCCGTGGGTGGCGGCCACGTAGAACTCCTCCACCCCCTCTTGCTTGAGCATCTTGATGATCTCCACCATGGATCCGGCGGTGGCGATCTCGTCGTCGAAGATGATGCAACGCTTGCCCGGAACCGACCCGATCAGCCCGTGCACTTCCACCCGGTCATCGGCCACCCGTTCCTTGTTGCCCGCCACCACCGGCAGTCCGAGGGCACGGGCGAACTTGCTCGCCCCCTTGGCGTTACCGATGTCGGGGGTGACCACGCAGGTATCGGAGAGGTCTTTCTCCTGGAAGTACTGGACGAAGGTAGCCTGCGACGACAAGTGGTCCATGGAGACGCTGAAGAAGCCATGCACCTGGGGCGAGTGCAGCGTCATGGTCATGACGTGGTTGGCGCCCGCGGTCACCAGCAGGTCCGCCACTAAGCGGCCTCCGATAGATATGCGAGGCTCGTCCTTCTTGTCGGAGCGAGCGTAGGAGTAATAGGGGATGACCGCGTTGATGTGGTGCGCGGCGGTGCTGCGGGCCGCGTCGAGCAGGAGCAGCAGCTCCATGAGGTGCTCTTGGGTGGGAGGCGACAGCGTCTGGACGATGAACACCTCGCCCTCGCGGACGCTCTCCAGCAACTGGACGTAGAGGTTGTCGTTGCTGAAACGGACTATGCGGCTGGGGCTGCACTCCAGCCCGAGGTAACTCGCGATCTCCTGCGCCAACTCCGGATGCGACGAGCCGCAGAAGATACGCGGGCGCCGCTTGCCATTACTCTGCACTGCCTCTTGCCTCCCATTCCGACACTGCCTGCCGGTATTCTTCTTCTGTGAGCACGACCCCACCCTGAACGTCCTGTGATTCCAGCTGCTTCTGCTTGCTGAAAGTCATCTCCACTTCGATGGGGGCGTAGCAGCGTCTGCTGCCGATCACCGTCTTCCGGGCGGAGTAGTAGTCCGGGTAGTCCGAGCCGCCTGGCGATGCGTTCCGCCACTCGGGGCTCAAGTCGTTAGCCATGTCCACTCGCAGCGCAAGGGGCTCGCCGCAACGCTTGCAGCGCACGTACACGGTGTGCACCCGGCTGCCTCCCGATCCAGAGCCGCCCGAGAACAGCCTCCGCAATGAGTCGAGGAATCCCATACGTCGCCTCCGCTCGTCTAGAGGAACCGCTGCACGTAGTAGAGGGCGCCCGCCAGGTTGAGGGCCCAGAGAGCCGCCAACGGAATCCCAGCGGCCAGTCGAACTCGCCTGCTGGCCCAGGCCCAGGCCACGACGGCCGCCGCTGTTGCGAGCAGGAGCGCCACCGTCACCCCGGGCACATCGCCCTGCACCGCTCCGGCCGTAGCCGCGGCGGCCGCCCACAGGATGAGCCCTGCCGCCGCCGGCAGCGGATGCCGGCCGGCGGCGGACCATCCCAGCACCAGCACCCCGCCCCAAACGGCAAGGGCTCCGAACAGGTAGCGGCCCTGGAACTGCACGTACTTCATGTTATACCACAGTACCCCGAGGAATGAGAACAGCCCCCAGGCGATCAGCAGCCAGGCCTGTCCATGAGCAGCCGCAGTCGTTGCCGCTTCCCGGTCTCGCGCCAGCGCTGCTCCCAGGCCCAGCAGCGCCACTACCGTCGCCGCCGCCAACAGCAGATAGACCTGCTCGTGCATGGGGACGCCCATCCAGCCGAACACGCCCCAGAAGCTGCGAAAGCCAGTCTGAGCCGCGTCCAGAAGGTGGCAGCCCAGACCCACCTGGGCCAGGCGCTCGGCGGTGGTGAGTTGCCCGGCCACCACGGCGTCGTGACGCGCGAGCCCGAGCGGGTCGGATGGGCCGTAGGCGACTAGGTTGCGGACGATCCAGGGCAGCCAGAGGACGGCTGCGGGCAGGGCGGCGAGGCCGGCGCACCGTGCCAGCCGCGCCCAGGGAACGCCGTTCGTCCATCTCATCAGCAGCAGTCCCACCGCCGCCAACGGCACGGCGATGTAGGCGGTGGTCTTCGTCAGCAGACAGAGCCCCAGCAGGGTTCCCAGAGCCAACCAGCGGGCTGGAAACCCCCGGGTCGGGCGGCGGATCGCGCGCGACAAGACAATGACGGTGGCGATGAGCAGCGCCTCCGCCAGAACGTCGTTGTTGACCGCCCCGGCGATGGCGGTGTGCATGGGGAGGAAGGCGGTGAAGGCGGCCAGGGCCGTCGCCTGCCCATGGCGACCTGGCCACAAGAGTAACCCTAAGCGGTGGGTGAGGAAGACCGCCACGGCGCCAAGCGCGACGGTGAAGAGACGCAGGGCCCACACCTGTAGGGCCAGGCTCTCGCCCCGCACCACGCCCAGAATCGGGGTGGCGAGGAGGTAATAGAGCGGCGGCTGGTGCCCCTCGTAGCGGATGTCGGAGACGTCTTCGCCGTCGGGCCAGTGCGCCGCTCGCAGTTCGTCGAGGCGCTCGCCGGGGTAGTCGCCGGGCTGGAGGATGGGCAGGCGGCTCTCCTCGACCAGATGGCGGACGTAGTTGAAGTGGGCCGGTTCGTCGGGGGCCTGCCACAGAGGGGTGAGCAGGGCGTAGGCCAACGCCGCCGCCAGATAGGCGACGAGCACCGGCCCGAGAACCACGCGCCTACCCTGCACCGCAGCCACCTCCTCGGGGATGATACACCGTCGCTACGGCTCTGGCCACGACCGAGCGTGCCGGCGGGGAGGGGCGCGCACGGGGGACGGGCGCACGGCTGTGCGCCCCTACGGAGACGCGCCGTCGCCGCGGACCGGACGCCGCCCCGGGTTGAAACCGCGGGGCTACAGGCAAGCGAAGCCCGCCCTGCGGCGGGCTAGGCGAGCCTTCAGTGAGCCGGCCTCGCCGGCGCGGGCGCGGCTTCCGGCCCCCTTCCCGCGTAGGGAGGAGGAGCGGTGGTGATTCTCTCTAGAACCACGAGCGGGGGTTAGGTTCTGACTCGCAGACACCCTCAGTCGCCGACCGGAGGCCGCCCCGGGTTGAAACCGCGGGGCTACAGGCAAGCGAAGCCCGCCCTGCGGCGGGCTAGGCGAGCCTTCAGTGAGCCGGCCTCGCCAAACCGTAGCGCCGCGCATTTCGACCGGCGCCAACCAGGGCCGAGTGACCACGGCCTCCCGCAATTGCCCGCCTTTGCGCCCACCCCTTCGCCCCACTAGCATGTCCCTGAGCCGACCCGGTCCCAGGAGAGCGTCGTGCGCGTCCTCTTCGTCCTCAAGCAGATAGACTACGAGCCCCAGGGCATCCTGCACCTGAGCAGCGCCCTCAAGGCCGCCGGTCACGAGGTCGCCCTCACCGTCGAAGCGCAAGAGGACCCGGTCCGCTTCGCTCAGGACTACCGGCCCGACATCCTCGGCTACAGCGTCACCACCGGCTCGCAGGGCTACTACCTCGACCTCAACCGACGCATCCGCGCCCGGGTGGACGCTCTCTCCGTCTTCGGCGGGCCGCACCCCACCTACTTCCCCGAGATGATCGACGCGGAAGGGGTGGACGCCATCTGCTTGGGTGAGGGCGAGGAAGCCATCGTGGATCTGGCCGGCGCCCTTGCCGCCGGGCAGCCCATCACCGGCATCGCCAACTGGTGGGTTAAGGACGCCGAGGGAGTCATCCACCGTAATGACATCCGCCCCCCGACGCCCGACCTGGACACGCTGCCGCCACCCGACCACCAGTTGGTCTTCGACAAGGACCCCTTCACTCGGGGCAGCGGCCTCAAGCACTTTATCACCGGGCGCGGCTGCCCCTACAACTGCGCCTACTGCTACAACCAGGCCTACCAGGAGCTCTACCGCGGCAAGGGAAACGTCGTGCGCCGCCGCAGCGTGGGGAAGGTGCTGGAGGAACTGCACTGGCTGCGGGAGCGCTACCCGCTCCAATTCGTCGTCTTCCTGGACGACACCTTCATTTGGCCGCGAGACTGGCTGGAGGACTTCTGCGCCCGCTACCCGCAGGAGATCGGCCTGCCCTTCTTCTGCAACGTCCGGCCCAATCTGGTCAACGAAGAGGTAGTGCGGCTGCTGAAGGAGGCCGGCTGCGTCAGCGTCGGCTTTGGTCTGGAGTCGGGCGACGATGAGATGCGCAACCGCGTGCTCGGCCGGCGCCTGACGCGGGAGCAGATCCTGAAGGCCGCCCATTTGCTTCGCCTGGCCGGCATTCCGTTCATCACTACCAACATGCTCGGCCTGCCCACGGGGACCCGCGAGTCCGACCTGGCCACGCTGAGGCTGAACGTCGCTTGCCGCCCCGCCTATGCCAACTCCTTCCTCTATCAGCCCTACCCGCGCACCGCCCTGGGCGACTTCGCCCGCGAGCAGGGCCTCATGAGCGGAAACGTGGACGACATCGGCTCGTCTGCCTGGGACAGCACCGTCCTCAACTTCGACGCCGCTACCAAACGCGAACTGGAGAACCTCAACCACCTGTTCGCCATCGCCGTCGAGTGGCCCAGCCTGCTGCCGCTGATCCAGCTGCTCATCCGCCTGCCGCGGAACCCGCTCTATCGCCTGGCCTACAAGCTGTGGAAAGGCTACGCCATCAAGCAGCGCATCCATCCCTACCACCCGTCCCCGGCCGAGTTCGTGCAGACCATACGCCGGTTCATGCGCTTCGACTGAGGCGGCGATCCGCAGTCCGTGCCCAGGAGGGACGTACCATCGCGTCCCGGCGAGGGAGTGCCTGCGGCTGGGCATTCCCTACCTCGACGGCCCCGCCGACCTCAGACCTCAGGAACGTCCTCGCCCAGCCGCAGGAGTAGTTGCGGCGCTGAGTCGCTTCTGGCGTCGCCGCGACCGCGGGCTTAGGATGAACTCACTCCAGACCATCGCCCAGCGGCCGGTGCGCGCGCTTGGGTGTGGCAGACCGCAGAGACGCCCGTGCCCGAACGCACCCAACTCCAAGATAGCATTGTGGCCATCAACCTGGGCCTCGCCGCCAACGCGGTGCTGGCCGCCGCCAAGACGGCCATCGGCATCCTCGGACACAGCCCGGCGCTCCTGGCCGACGGCATCAACTCCACGTCCGATGTGGCCTACCTGGTGGTAGTGCGGGTCTTCGTGGGGCTGTCCCGCAAGCCGGCCGATCCCGAGCATCCCTACGGACACAGCCAGTTGGAGACCATCGCCGCCCTGGTGGTGGGCGCGTTCGTCATCACCACCGCCGTGGGCATCTTCTGGGACGCCATCAACAACGTCTACGACTTCCTGAGCGGCGCGACGACGCTCCAAGGAGCCGCACCGGCGGCCCTCTGGGTGGCGCTGGCCACCGTGGGCGCCAAGCTCGCCCTGACGGCCTACACCTTCGGCGTGAGTCGCCGCACCGGCAGTAGCGCCGTGTCCGCCTTAGCGTCGGACCACCGCAATGACATCTTCTCCGCCGCCGCCGCTGCGGTGGGCATCTTCTTCGGCCGCCAAGGCCACCCTTGGGTGGACCCCTTGGTGGGCGCCCTGGTGGCCCTCATCATCCTGCGCACGGGCATCGAGATCCTGCGCGAGTCCTCCGCCGACCTTATGGATGCCGTACCCAGCAATGACCTGTCCACGCAGATCTGCCAGGCTCTCGCCGACATCAAAGGCCTTGAGTTGGTGGAGGAGATCCGCTCTCACCGCTTCGGTCCTTATCTGGTCATCTCCCTGACCATCGGCGTGGACGGGAGCCTGACCGTCACGGAGGGCGATGAGATCGCCTCCGCTGTGGAGCAGAGGCTGCTGGACCGGCTGGACTTGGCGAGGCGGGTGCACGTGCACTACCACCCGACGTCGCGCGGGCCGGACGGCGTCGCAGCAGAGCGGCCGTGCACGTAGAAGGATGTCGCCTGTAGGGGCGCACGGCTGTGCGCCCCTACCGTTGCGCCTCTGCACAGCGGAAGACCCCTCGCCGCGCCCGAGGCAGAGTATCAGGATGCCGACGTCGGCGTAACGGAAGGTCGCCGAACCGGTCAGCGCTTCAGGGTGAGCAGGCCCGGCACCCGGTCGAACATCCAGAACGCCAGCGGCAGGCCGATGTAGGTCATGGCGAGGGCGTAGGCGGCCTCCATCCAGAGTGCGGTCACCCACCAGCCGATGAGCACGAAGTAGACCGCTCGCACGACGAACCAGTGCTGCGGAACGCCGTGCACACCCGTCACGCGCGTCCGGCCGCCGTCATACGTTAGGGTGACGGCGACCTCGCTCGGGTCGCGCAGGGCCATCACCTTGGGTAGGTAGTTGAGCATGGCGATGCCCAAGGGAATGCCGATGATGGTCACCATGGCGATGTACGCGGCGGTGATCCAGGCCTGCCCCGCCCACCAACCGACCAACGCGAACCACAGTATCTGGATCAGACAGCCGGGATTGTGGTTCTTGGTTATTACGGTCATCCACAGCCTCCTCGTCTATCGCGATTGGCAGGGCGCACAGAGCGCTGAGTTATCAACAGTGCGAGATCGTTCTCAACGGCTTTGTGGGCACTTGTCCACAGGATGTGCACAAACCCGGCGCCTTTCACCACCGGCGTGAGTCGGGCACCACCGGACGGCATTCTAGTGGACGGGCAGCGCCTGTGCCACGTC
Organism: Anaerolineae bacterium; assembly: GCA_040768685.1. Taxonomy (GTDB): domain Bacteria; phylum Chloroflexota; class Anaerolineae; order DRVO01; family DRVO01; genus Ch71. Next base: position 113,898 of record JAXGMM010000001.1, on the reverse strand, counting down.
CAGATCCGGCAGTGCACGCTTGCGCGCTCTGACCTGCCGCGACCTCTCTGACGTCCGCCACTAGTCCCCTAGACCAGGTAGCCAGGTCTTGACAACGCACCGCCGTCGCGCTATAGTTTAGGTGCACCTGAGCTTTCGGTCATCTTTCTCTTAGGATTCCCAGAACATGATTGAGGCAGCCCCGATCTCGTTGAGTGAAAGCGTTCAGATGTACTTGGTCACCATCGCCCGTCTGCGGCAGGGCGACCAGCCGGTACCGCTCTCGCTGCTGGCCGAAGCCCTGGCCGTCTCGCCGGTGTCCGTCAACGAGATGTGCCGCAAGCTGCAAGACCAAGGTCTGCTGATCTACACGCCTTACAAGGGCGTAGTGCTGACCAACAAAGGAGAGACGCGCGCCTGTTACATCCTTCGCCGCCACCGTCTCTGGGAGGTGTTCCTATTCGACAAACTCGGCATCGCCTTTGACCAGGCCCACGACATCGCTTGTCAACTAGAGCATGCCACGCCCAACGAACTGGCGGATCAGCTCGACTTGTACTTGAACTACCCACCGGTTAACCCCCTGGGCGAGCCCATCCCTCGGTGTGACGTCCAGCCACCGGCGGCGCCGACGGTTGCGCTCGCTGCACTCCCGCCCGGGCGGCGAGGATGCGTAACCCGCTGTGACCTGGAGGATGAACCGCGGACGTTCCTGGCTGACCAGGGAGTTCGGCCCGGTGCCTGGCTAAAGGTCGTCGCCGCAGGAAAGAACGCCGTACTGATACAGGTGCGCGGAGAGCATCTCTCGCTCACGCGCGCCCTTGCCGAGGGGATTCAGGTGCAAGTCGCGTCGCCGGTTGGCGACGCGGCCGGCGGCATTGACCAAGAGAGCCCGGGCGACAGTCGAGAGACGGTCGCGGGTTCTGTAAAACTGGAGGAAAGCATGAACAGAGGCGGAGGAGAGACGGCGGGGAAGCCCGTCCCGTTGAACAGCCTCAAAGAGGGACAGCGCGCCATCGTAGTCCGCATGGACGCCAAAGGGCCGGTCCGGAGAAGGATGATGGACATGGGGCTGTTGCCGGGCAGCGAAGTAGTTGTTCGGAGGAAGGCGCCCCTGGGCGACCCCATCGAGTTCACGGTCAAGGGCTACAGCCTGTCGTTGCGCCGGTCGGAAGCCGGCCAGATCCAGGTCGAACCCCTGGGATGAGAGGAATGAGATGATGCCCTTGGCCATGGTCTCCCCCGGAGAGGAAGTACGCCTGGTCGCCATCAACGGCGGACATCGCTTGCGGAAGCGCCTGGCCGACCTGGGCCTCAATGTAGGCGCGAACGTCAGGGTCATCCAGCGCGACGGACACGGCCCGCTGATCCTGGCGGTGCGAGACTCGCGCCTGGCTATGGGGATCGGAATGGCTCACAAGATCCTGGTATTGCCTGGCTGACATTCCCGATCCATCACCTGTCAGTGGAGGAATCGCTGTGACAAGACAAGGAACCATCGCCCTCGCCGGCAATCCCAATACCGGCAAGAGCACGATCTTCAACGCCCTGACCGGTGCTCGCCAGCACGTGGGCAACTGGCCGGGCAAGACCGTCGAGAAGAAGGAAGGGCGCTGGCAGTACAACGACTCGGAGTTCGCGATTGTGGACCTGCCGGGCACGTATAGCCTGACTGCCTACTCGCTGGAAGAGGTCATCGCCCGGGATTACATCATCGGCGAGCAGCCCGACCTGGTTGTGGTGGTGGTAGACGCCGCCAACCTGGAACGGAACCTGTACCTGGTAGTGCAGATCCTTGAAATGGGGGCCCGGGCCGTGGTTGCGCTCAACATGAGCGATGTAGCCGCATCCCGCGGGCTCAGGATCGACGTCGAACGTCTCTCCCAGGCTCTGGGCACGCCGGTGATACCAACCGCCGCCAGCAAGGGGACCGGCCTGGATGAACTAAAGGCCGCCATCCACGAGTCACTCTCACACCAAAGGATCTCATGATGTCAACCGATGTGAAGGAACGTGCCGAGGTCGTGCACCTGGTGGACTACGGTCCCGACATTGAGGACCAGATCTCCAAGCTTGAGGCTCTGGCGGAGGGAAGCCAAGACCTGACAGCGCGCTACAACTCGCGCTGGCTCGCCGTCAAGCTGCTCGAAGAGGACGCCGATATCCGGACGAGGCTGGGAGCGATTCCGGCCGGACAGGCGCTTCTAAGCCAGGCGGAAGAGAGCGTCGATCACCTTGGAGCGATCTACGGAGAAGATGTCGATACGGTTATCGCCGACCGGCGCTACGGCTGGATAAACGGCCTGGTGCGCGAGACAGTACGCCGGCCCGACGTAAGCCGGTTGACCCTCTCGGACCGCATCGACGGTGTGGTCACCAACCGCATCCTCGGCATTCCCATCTTCCTCGCCCTGATGTGGGTGGTGTTCAAGGTCACCACCGACGTGGCCGCTCCCTACCTGGGCTGGGTGGACGGTGTCATCGCCGGCCCGATCACCGGCTGGGTGATCAGCATTCTGGGCGCCCTCGGCCTGCAAGGCACCTGGGTGGAGAGCCTCGCGGTAGACGGCGTCATAGCTGGTGTCGGCGGAGTGCTAGTGTTCGTTCCCGTGCTCATGTTCCTCTACCTGGCGCTGGCCTTCCTGGAGGACTCGGGCTACATGGCTCGCGCCGCCTTCGTCATGGACCGGCTGATGCACGCTCTAGGGCTGCACGGCAAGAGCTTTCTCCCCATGATCGTCGGCTTCGGCTGCACCGTTCCCGCTCTTTACGCCACCCGCACCCTGGAGAACGAAAGGGATCGCGTCCTGACAGGGCTCCTGGTGCCCTTCATGAGCTGCGGTGCGCGGCTGCCCGTCTATGTGCTGTTTGCCGGCGTGTTCTTCCCGGAGAACAGCGGAGCGGTGATATTCGCCCTGTATTTGCTGGGCATTGTGACGGCCATCGTACTCGGGATGATTCTTAAGAGAACGCTGTTCAAGAGCTCCGAGCTTGTGCCTTTCGTCATGGAACTGCCCCCCTACCGCATGCCCACCTTAAGGGGTATCTGGTTCCACATGTGGGAGCGCACTTCCAGCTTCGTTCGCAAGGCTTGGACGCTCATCCTCGCTACCAGCGTCATCATATGGATTCTGCTCGCGGTCCCAGTGGGCGCTACAGATGGGAGCTTCGCTGATCTGGACGTTGACGACAGCCTCTTCGCCGGCGTCTCCACCGCCATCGCTCCCGCTTTTGCCCCCCTTGGCTTTGGCGAGTGGCAGGCTACTGGGTCCCTGATCACCGGGTTCGTAGCCAAGGAAGTCGTAGTCAGTTCCATGGCTCAGACCTACGGCGCGGCAGAGGTGGAGCCAGAAGGGGACGAGTCCACTACCTTCCTACAAGATGTCGGAGGGATCGCGACCAGCTTCCTTGGCGCGACATGGGACACCGTCAAGTCAGTGCCTCTCATCCTCGGCATCGACCTGTTTGAGGGCGAGGATGAGGCCGAACCTACCGCTCTCATGGCAGCCGTCCGAGAGAGCTTTGAGGCTTCCAGTGGCGGCCATGGCGCTCTGGCGGCCTTCGCCTTCATGGCCTTCATCCTGCTGTACACGCCCTGCATGGTCGCCGTGGCAGCCGAGCGCCAGGAACTGGGCACGAAGTGGGCGTTGTTCAGTGTGCTTGGGCAGTTAGCCTTGGCCTGGTTGGCGGCACTGGTCATCTTCCAGGGCGGTAAGCTGCTGGGAATCGGGTAGCACTGTCGGCGATCGACGAGGAGCCTGGGAGAGGCGCATCGCAAGCGGCTGTCTCGGGTTCCTCTCGAGGAAAGGAGGTCGAATGCTGAGTAGGGCACTGGCTGAGATCGAGCGCGCCGGTGGGGCGCTGCAGGTGAACGAACTGAGCCGCAGACTGGGCGTCGAGCCCAGCGCGATGGAGTGCATGGTTCAGCACTTGCTGCGGCGAGGGAAGCTGAAGGCGTATGAGCCGCAGGAAGCCTGGGGATCCTCTGGCTGCAGCGGTTGCAGCAGGAGCTGCCCCGGCGCCGGGGGTTGCCCATCGGGCATGAAGATGCCCCGAACTTACAGCCTAGTCCGCTGATCCACCGAGTCTCTTAGACCACCATCCGGTTCCGGAGTGGCGGCCCGGCGCCATGGTCGGCTTGGCGCCGCGCTACCAGGCCCGCGAGTCGGGCACCGCCAGCCACTCACCCTCGCGGCGGATGGACTCCTGGCTCACCAGGCCGGGCAGGGTCATGTCCATGGCCTCGTCGATGCCCACTGCCGGCGGCTTCTCGCCCTTCACTGCCGCCACGAAGTCCATCACCTCGAAGTAGTCGCCGCCTCCGTGACCGGCCTGGACGGCCTCCGCGGGCGGATCGCGCCAGATGTCGGGCAGGTACTCCGCCTCCAACGACTCCAGCGGCGCCCAGCGGTTGGGGTCCTCGTGCAGGTCCGCCAGCCAGATCCAGTTGCCCTCGCCGGCGCGGCGCGCGCTCTCGTAGGCGCCCTTGGTGCCCTGGAGGGCGTAGTTGGTCATGGCGTGCGGGCGACGGGAGAGCATGTCCAGCCGGGTGCGGATCAGCTTGCCCGAGGTCGTCTTGCACAGCAGCAGCACCGTGTCCTCGATGGTGTGCTCCGGGTGGGTACGGCGGCCGGTGCCGATGCAACTGACGCGCTCCGGGCGCTCGCGGATCCACTGGAGGCAGGGCCCCAGGCTGTGGGTGGGATAGGTCGCCCCGTTGAGGCCCGTCTGCCAGTAGTAGCGCCAGGTGGGGCGGCCCTGAGCGTCGCGCTGCAACTCGGGGAGGGCGTGCAGGTACTCGCCCTCGGCGTAGTAGGTCTCGCCGAAGAGCCCGGCCTCCACCAGGGCCCGCACCAGCACGTTGGGCTTCATGTAGGTGTAGTTCTCTGCCATCATGTAAGCGCCGCGAGATTGGCGGACGGCCTGCACCAGCCAGCGCGCCTCGTCCATGCAGACGCAGGCGGTCACCTCGGAGAGGACGCTGATGTCCCGCTGGAGGGCGGCGATGGCTTGGGAAGCGTGGAACTGCATGGGCGTGGCCACCACCACGGCGTCGGGACGGGCCTCGTCCAGCATACGCTCGAAGACAGTGTAGCGCGCGGCGACGCCCGCCGCCTCGCCGGCTTCCGCCAGAGCGCTTTCGTTGGTGTCGCAAAGGGCCACCAGGCGGGTGTCGGGGTGGGCCTGGAAGGCGCGGAAGAACGAGCGCGACCGGCGTGCCCCGGCGAAGGCGACCTTGATGTCCTCAGCCATGGCTCACACCTCCATGCGGCCAAGGATATCCTGGGCCGGTCTCCATGGCCAGAGCCCACCTAATCGGCGAAGGCCCCTCCGCCCGTCCCTCGGCCCACCGCCGCCAACTGCCCCTCGCCGGTCACCGGCAGGGCCTCGCCGTCGCGGTCCGGGTCCACGTGGCGGGCGAACCACGCCGCCATCTCCGACCGCATCTCCCCGATGCGCGCGCCCTGCTCCGGTTCGGCTGCCAGGTTGCGCCGCTCATCGGGGTCCGCTGCCAGGTGATACAGCTCGTGGGGCCCGTCGGGATGGCGGTGCACGTACTTCCACTCCCGGGTGCGGATCATCCGCACCGGTCCGTACTCGGAGAAGACCACGACGCTCTCGTGGCCGCCGCTCTCGCCAAGCAGAGCGGGCACGAAGCTCTTGCCGGGCAGCCCTTCGCCCTCGATGCCGGGCAGACCAAGGTAGTCCAGCAGGGTGGGGGCGAAGTCGTAGCCGTTGGCGAGGGCGTCGCAGGCGCGGCCCTGGGGCAGGCGACTCGGTTGGCTGAAGATCATGGGCACCTTCACCGAGTTGTCGTACATGTTGAAGGGTCGGGTGCCGTTCCCCTTGCCCCAGAAGCCGTGGTGGCCGCACGAGAAGCCGTTATCGCCCCCAAAGACGATGAGGGTGTTCTCCCGCAGCCCGAGCGCCTCGACGCGATCGATGATGCGGCCCACGTCGGCGTCCATGGCGGTCACGGCGGCGAAGTACCCCTTCAAGGACTCCCGGTTGCCCAGGTTCTGATCGGTGAGGGAGATGGCCCAGGGATGGCGGGGCTCCTGGGGGCAGCTATCGAAGGGGCAGTCGTCGTAGGAGTCGACGATGTCCTGGGGGTGGCCCGTCCAGGGGCTATGGGGCGCGGTGTAGTGCACGCTCAGGTAGAAGGGATCAGAGCGGCCCGCTTGCCTGTCCAGGTAGGCGAGAGCGTCCTCGGTGATGACGTTGGTGACGTAGCCGGGGTCGTTGTAGAGCCGGCCGTCGCGGATCATGGGGGCGTTGTGGTAAGGGCCGCCACCCAGTTGGTGCACGAACCAGTGCCCGAAGCCATGCTGGGCCAGCTGGCTGGCGCCGAGGTGCCACTTGCCGCTGATGCCGCAGCGATAGCCGTGGGCGGCCAGGACGTCGGTGTAGGTGGTCTGCCCCTGGAGGTACTCGATGGCGTTGGGCGGGATGTTCCCCTCGCGCAGCCAGTCGTGCACGCCGTGACGCGAAGGGACGGCGCCGGTCATGAGGCTGGCACGGCTGGGCGAGCAGACCGGCGAGGTGCAGAAGAAGTCGGTAAGGCGCACGCCAGTGGCGGCCAGGCGATCGATGTTGGATGTACGGATCTCCGCGTTGCCGTAGCAGCCGGCGGCCCAAGGGCCCTGGTCGTCGGTGAGGATGAAGATGACGTTGGTGCGCGTTCCGGCATCGGCCATGCGTTGCTCTCCAATGGGCATAGTGACTCCCGCAGTCGCTCCCGCCATTCATGGCAGAGCAGCAATCCTCGTGCTCGGCCGGCCGCTAGGTACGGCTTTGCCGTGTCCGCTTCGTCGGCCGTATCAGCCCACGAAGGCGGGCTTTGCTCACCGGTAGCCCCGGCCATTAATGGCGGGGCGATCGCCGGCCCGCCTCGACAGCGACGTGCCGGTGGCGAGCCGCCGCGACCATGGTCCCCGCCGCACCCAGGGCGATGGCCCCCATCAGCCACCCCGCCGCCGGGTACCCGGAGCCGGCGATCACCGCCCCCGCCATGGCCGGCCCAACGAACCCGCCCAGGCTGTCCATGACGCCTCGCAGCGCCGCCAGGGATCCGCGCGAGGCGGGATCGGAGGCGACGACCAGGCTGTTCAAGCCCACATCGGTGATGCCGACCGTCGCCCCATGCACCACCGCCGGCACGATGAACACAGCCAATCCGCCGGCGTAGGCGAAGGCCCAGACGCTCGTCAGGGCGCAGACGACGCAGGAGCCGGCGGTGACGCGCCAATCGGTAGCCCTCAGGTACCGACCACCCAATACCCCGAACACCGCGGAAGTAAGGAACCGTATTGAGAAAACCGGGCCCATCTGGCCGGTGGTGGCGCCCAGGGTCTCGATGGCGGCCGCGCCCATGTAGGTGCAAAAGGCATAGATGGAGGCATGGTTGAGCGCCACTGTGAGCAGGATGAAGGCCACGCGCGGGCGGCGGAAGGCACGGGCGAAGCAGGCCACGTAGCTGAGGCCTTCGCTCCGCACCGGCCCGGCCCCAGCGGGAACGGAACTGCGCACGAAGAGAGCCACCGAGGCAGCCAAGACGGCGTAGAAGACGAAGCCCCAGCGCCAGCCCGCCGCCTCGGCCAAGGCGGTGACCACAGGAAGGCCCACAACGATCACGCCGACGTTGCCCCCCACCACCCAGCCCATCGCCGCTCCCAGCCGCTCCTCGGGGTACAGGTCCCCGGTGCTGGCCAGGACCAGAGCAAGGAGGGTGTAGCCGCCCAGGCCCAGCGCTGAATAGGCCACGGCCATGGCCGCGAAGCTAGGAGCGAGAGCGCAGCCGATGGCGGCGAGGGACATGACCGACAGGGTGACCACCAGGGCCGTGCGCCGGGCCACGCGATCCAGCACGGGCGACAGGGTGAGGGTGCCGATCATCCCCGCCAGGGAGCCCGCGGTCATGAGCTGCCCGGCCAGGGCGGAGGTGACGCTGTGGGTGTGAGCGATGTCCACCAGGATGGGCCCGGTGATGGTGACGCTCAGGCCGGCCAGACCGGCGGCCAGACAGAGGGAAAGGAGAGTGCGGTTGCTGGGCGCGCTGGCGGTCAAGGGCTGCTCCAGAGGAACGGATGGATGGGCGCCAACAGGGCACACCCAGACACGGCTGACGCGTGACCAGGACCACTGCGCCTGCCGCAGGCACTCACACTAGAGGTCGCAGCTTCCTTCGTGGTGGCCCGACACTCGGGATGCCCGCACGGCCTTGGGTTTCGGGCGTCGTGCTCCGGAAGCATTGACCGGCAACCCTACCCACGTCCCCGCACGCGTCCGCTCACCATGATCCCGGCAGCGGGTCAGCGACGTGGGCGCCCTGCCGCGTCAACTCATCCACGTTCTTGGTGTAGACAGGGCAGCTACCCCGGTTGGCCAAGGCCGCAAGATAGGCATCGACGAAGGCCAAACGAGGCGCATCGCGCCAGCGCTGAACCGCGTCCACCAGGACGCCCTTCTCTCCTACGATCCCATCCCAGGCAAGAACGGCCAGCAAGTACTCCGCCACTTCGAGGCGGCTCATCTCCTTACGATAGTGGGGGAGCGCGTAGGAGAGTTCGTGCAAAACAAGTGGCTCCAGACGCGCGCTCACCTCCCCTCGCTGCACCGCCTCCAGAAACCGCAAGCACTCCTCAGAGTGCGAGTCACGCGTGAGAGCATGAATGAAGACATTAGTGTCAACTAGCCCTGCAGGTTCGTCACTCACCGACCACGTCTCCGGCTGCGGCAACCTGCCACGCCTGTCGATCTCCAGTCTCGTCTATTGGCTCCTCTATCGGATAGCGCTCCCGCAGTTCTCGCGGGCTTACTCTGGGCAGCGCGGTAAGCTGCACCCGTCCTGGTCCGAGCACTTCCACGTGAAGCGTATCGCCCGCCCCAAGGTTCGCATCCCGGCGCACCCGTCGGGGCAAGGTGACTTGACCGCGCGAAAGAACCTTGACGACCTCCACACAACCTCCTCATCCGCAGCCGATCCCTAGTATAGCGATCAGTTATCCTATCATCAACCGTACTTGAGACGTATGCAGAAAGCGTAACCGACAGGCCCTACAAACGACGGTGGCGGCACGCCTATCCGCGCTCTCAGATCAACTGCGGAGGTTGCAGAGAACGCAGATGTGAATGGACCTCGGGGTAGTGAACAGCAGGCCCAAGGGACAGGATCGGTCATTGTAGGGCGGCGCGCCGAAGGATAGGGCTGATGGAAGCCGTTACCCCCTGAGCACGCCTGCTCTTCGCCGCGCTCTCTGCGATCTCCGCGGTGAATCTCCCTCCCTACGCCTGGTCCAGCCCCAGCCCCCTCAGATCCGCGACCACGCCCGCCTGCTCCGCCTCGTACAGCCGCCAGATCACCCGCAAGCCCTGTAGGCTGCCGGGCCCATCCGTCAGCGGGCGTTGGCCCGACTCGACGCAGTCCAGGAAGTGCTTCATCTCGTTCTCGGTGTGCTTGTTGGCCTCGCTCTCCATGATCAGCTCCTCCTCCCCCTTGTGGAGGAAGGTGAGCCGGCCGTGGGTGATGTCCGCCTCCAGCAGGCCGTCCGTGCAGTGAGCGTGGAAGGAGTAGCCCAGCCGGGTGCCGCGGGCGCCCCAGGTGCCGAAGTGGTAGCCCAAGCGGTTGCCCTCAAACTGAAGGGACACGTTGCTCGTGCCTTCTTTCTCCATCCAGGGGGTGCCGAAGTTGGTGCCCACGTGTGTGCCCAGCACCGGTCGGCCGAGGTACCAGAGCAGGATGTCGATGTAGTGGCAGCCGTGGCTGAAGAGCTGCCCGCCGCCCAGCGTCTTCGCGCTCAGCGCCCAGTGGCCGGGATGGTACTGCGTCAACTGCTCCGTCCAGATAGACACCTGGAAGACATCGCCGAGAACCTTGCCGTCCAGCAACTGCTTCATGCGCGCCACCAGGGGGTGGAAGCGCATGCAATAGGCGATCATCAGCGTGCGCTGCTTGCGCTCAGCGGCGGCGATGAGTTCCAGACACTCGCGCTCGCTGTTTGCCATGGGTTTCTCGAGAAGCACGTGCTTCCCCGCGTCCAGGCACTCCATTCCCACTGGGTGATGCAGGTGATGGGGCAGGACGACCAGCACCGCGTCCACGTAGTCGAGGATCTTGCGATAGTCGGTGACGGCGACGGCCCCCTTGAAGTGCTCGGCCACCGCCTTGGCCTTGCCCTCGTCGATGTCCACCGCGGCCACGAGCTGCATGCGGTCGCGCACCTTCTCGAAGCGCTGCGCGTGGGCCTGCGCCATGCCGCCGCAGCCGATGAGCCCCAGACGAACCTTGTTCATGTGTCCAGACTCCCTGTGATGCCGGATCGGGCGACGGCATCGTGCGGCGATTGTGCCGCAGCGGCGGGCGATTCACAACCGTGACGGTCATGTTGCTGTTGGTTCCGTTACCCATCTGCGGTACCATGGCGACGCGGCTTGGCCGCGGAGGAATCCTCAAGGCGGCCGGCGGATTCATGAGGAGATAGCCAGATGATCATCGACTTCCACACCCACGTCGGCGACTTTCGCGCGCTCAATGACACCAAGCGGCAGGCGGTCACCTGGGAGAACCTTATCCGGCGCTTGGACGACGAGGGCATCGATAAGGCGGTGCTCCTGCCGGTGTACGTCTCCAGCGAGAACTACATCAGCCCCCGCTTCCTCACCGATGGCGGGATGGACGCCCGCACCCAGGTCCTGGAGGCACAGCAGTACCGGGACCGCATCATCCCCTTCGGCAACCTGGACTGCCGCTGGCTGGGCAACAGCGACAAGGCCGACTACAGCCCCCTGCTGGACTGGTTCCAGGAGCATGGCTGCGTGGGCATCGGCGAGGTAACCTCCAACCTGCCCATCGACGACCCCCGCAGCATCAACATGTTCCGCCAGTGCGGCGACCGCGGCCTGCCGGTGACCATCCATAACGTCGGCTACCTGCCCGGCACCTACGGTCTGCAGGACTTCCCCGGCATGCCCGGCCTGGCCAAGCTGCTGGAGGAATGCCCGAAGACCAACGTACTGGGTCACGGCCAAGGCTTCTGGGCGGAGATGGGCGCAGGCATCTCCATGGAAGACAAGATGCGCTACCCCAAGGGTCCGATCTCCGAAGAGGGCGCCCTTCCCAAGATGCTGCGCCGGTACCCCAACCTGTACGGCGACCTCTCGGCGGGGAGCGGCCACAACGCCATCACCCGGGACCCGGACTACGGCGTGCGGTTCATCAACGAGTTCCAGGACCGGCTGCTCTTCGCCACGGACGTGTGCTTCGGCGGCCTCGACGATCGGATGCCGCACTTGAGCACGCTCAAGCGGCTGCTGAACGAGGGCAAGATCTCGCCGACCGTGTTCGACAAGCTCGCCTACAAGAACGGCCTGCGCCTCATCGGCCAAGGGGAGTAGGTTCGCCACGGAGACGCGGAGACACAGAGACCAGGAAGGTTATGGCTGTTCTCTGTGTCTCTGTGGCTCCGTGGCTAGCCCTGTAGCGCGCGCTGAACGCGCTCCCACTCCTCCTCAAGGTCGTGCGGAGAATAGTTGAGTTCGCGGATGTGCGGTCGTAGGAAGCAGATGAAGGTCCGCGGCGCCGCGCCGGTGAAGGCGCGCGCTGCCTGGGCGTAGACGGCCAACTGGGCGCGGTGCTCGCGCTCAGCGCGGGCCACCGCCTCGTCCTCGGCCACATAGTCCGTTTTCCAGTCCACCAGGATCCAGCCCTCTCCGTCGTCTCGGAAGAGGAGGTCTAGTGCCCCGCGCACGGTGCTGCCGCCCACCGGCAGGGCGAAGGGCAGTTCGGTGTAGCGCTCCTGGGCGGCACAGGCCTTCGCGTAGAGGCCTGAACGCCGGAAGCCGTGCAGCGTCTTCAGGGCGCCGCCGACGGCCCGCTCGGCCAGGTCATTGCTCAGGCCCAGTCGCGCCGCCCACCGCTCCAGGCGCCCTCGCAAAGCGCCGTCATCGCCCTCCAGGCAGACCCAGTCCGACAGGGCCAGGTGCACCAAACCGCCCAGCGCCGGGCCCACCCGCGCGCTCCGGGGCCGGAATGGTCGCGGCGGTCGAGACGCTCCTTCGAGCAGGCGGGCCAGAGTGGTGGCCGCCACCGCCCCGACGGGCGCCTTGACCTCGCGGATGCGCGCCGGGTCGACGGCGATGACGTCGCCGCCGCTGCGGGTGGAGCGCGCCGGATGGTAGCCGCTCGGCTCGGGCTCGCGGTAGGCGGGACGCCGGACGCGCACAGAGTAGTCCTCGAAGCCGACGACCTCCTCTTCCGGCCCCTCGGCGGCCACCTGCCAGGCGTCCATCACCATCGCCAGCCAGGTGTCGCTGGTGCTGGAGCCGGGCCGGCCGGACAGGAGCAACCGATCGGCGGCGCGGGTGCAGGCGACGTAGAGCACCCGGAAGCTCTCCGCCCGGTCCATGCGCCCGTCCAGCCACTTGGCCCAAGCGAAGCCGGCCCCGCCGATCCAGTCGCCGTTGTCGTCGCGGTCCTGGCACACCAGGCCGTAGGCGGGGTCGCCCATAACCACGGATGACGACCGGCGCCCACCGGCCCGCCGCCCCAGGTCGGCGACGGCCACGACGGGGAACTCCAGCCCCTTGGCAGCGTGCACCGACATGAGCTGCACCGCGCCCGCCTCGGGCATGCCGGCGTCCGCCTCCCCCTCACGCACCTCCCATTCCTTCAGGCGATCCAGTTGCCGCAGGAAGCCAGACAGACCGCTGCCGCCCCGCTCATAGGCCAGGGCCAGCAGCTTGGCCAAGTTGGCCACCCGCCGGCCGCCCGCCTCGTCGGCGTCGTCCAGCTGCGCCAGCAGCGCCTCGTAGCCGGTGGCGTCCAGCGCCCGTCGCAGCAGGCCCCAGACGCTCTCCGCTCCGGCCCGCGGCCACAACTCGCCCAGGACGGCGGCGGCGTGGGCGACGCGTTCCCGCTGGTCGTTAGGCGGCGGCGACTCCAGGGCCTCGCGGTATGGGCGCGGTTCGGCGCTCCGGCTGCCGTCCGGCGCGTGCCGGCGCAGCCGGTAGAGCGTCTCGTCGCTGAGGCTGAAGAGAGGCGAGCGCAGGGCGGCCGCCAGGTTCAGGTCGTCGTAGGGGTTGTGCAGAGCGGCCAGCAGCGCCGTCAAGTCCTGGATCTCGGGCCGGTCGTAGTAGCCGCGCCCGCTGATGGTGAGGTAGGGCAGGCCCGCGGCGCGGAACCGCTCCTCGTAGAGCGGAATGTCGGTGGTGGCGCGGAAAAGAATGGCGGCATCGCCGAAACGGAAGGGGCGCAGCCCGTTCTCGCCCCGGTCCCACACCAGCGACTCGGTTCGGCGCAGTTCCAGCAGCCGCTCCGCGATGAGGTCGGCCTCGAAGAGGCGAGCGTCCTCGACGGCGACGTCGTCGCCCTCCGCCGTCTCCTTAGGCAGGAGCAGCAACTCCACCGGCGCCGATAACACCGGCGGCGTTGGTCGCCCCGCCTGCAGCGGGCCCGGCTGAGCCTCATAGTCCTCATACTCCTCGCCGATGGGGGCGAGCACGTAGTCGAACAGGCCGTTGAGCGCCGCCGCCAGAGCCTCGTGGGTGCGGAACGATAGGCTGAGGCGAGGCATGTCCTGGGCGGCCTGCGCCAGAAGGCGAGCGGTGCGCCGGAAGACGCTCACCTGTGCCTGGCGGAAGCGGTAGATGCTCTGCTTGGCGTCCCCCACCAGAAAGAGCTTGCCGGGCGCATCCGGAGGCGCCAGGGCGGATACGATGGCCCACTGCACCTCGTTGGTGTCCTGGAACTCGTCCACCATCAGGTGGCGGATGCCCGCTCGGTAGGCGCACAGCCGCTCATCGCCGCCGTGCTCCAGCAGCAGCCGCTCGGTGTGCAGCTCCAGGTCGTCGGAGTCGAGCGCTTGGCGCTCCGCCTTGAGGGCGGCGTAGGTCGCTTGCAGCCGATCCCAGAGCTGCCGCCAGAGCGCCAGCGCCCGGGCCGCCCGCAGATCTACCTCGCCCACCTCCAGGTGGCAGTTGTGCTTCACCAGCGTCTCGCCGGCGGCGCGGAGTGCCTTCAGCTCGGCCTTGAGTTCGGCCAGCGCCTCCTTGCCTCCCCACGACTGCTGCTTTCCCCCCTTCAGGCGAATGGCGGCGAACTGCTCCACTGCCTCCGCGTACCGCCCCTCCGCCAAGTGGGCCAGACCCGCTTGGGCCGCCGCCACGGCGGGCACAAGCAGGTCGCCCGGATCCGCCGATGTGACCGTGGGCAGGTCCTGGACCGCGGCGGCGAGGGCCTCCTCTCGCTTCAACAGGTCGGCCCAGACGCTGCGGCGCATCTGCTCCAGCCCGGCGCGCCAGCGCTCCAGGCAGTCCGCCGGCTCCGGCAAGTGCTGGAACAGGCGCGCCGCCGTGCCTCGCCGGTCGAGCAAGGAGGCCAACTCCTGCTGCAAGTCCCAGGCGCGCAGCGAGGTGAGCAACTCCAGCGCCTCGCTCTCCTCGGCCGCCAACCGGTCGATGGCCTGCTCGAGGGCCTCCTGCTTGAGGAGGGCGGCGTCCTGCTCGTCCAGCACCGTGAACTGGGGGTCGATGCCGGCGGCAATGGCGTTCTCCCGCAGGATACGAGAGCAGAGGCCGTGGATGGTGCTCACCGCCAGTTGCTCCAGTGAACGCCGTCGCTCATGCCAGTGCGAGGTGGGCGGCGCGTTGGCCGCGCGCTCCTCTACGCCGCGGCGGATGCGGTCGCGCATCTCGCGGACCGCCTTCTCGGTGAAGGTGACGGCCACGATCCCGCCCAGGGGCCAGTCCGGGTGGGTGTCGAGCAGGTGCAGGAAGCGCTGCACCAGGACCCAGGTCTTGCCGGTGCCGGCGCCCGCTTCCACCAGCAGGGCGCGGTCGTGGCGGGTGATGGCGGCCAGTTGCTCGCTGGTGGCGTTCATTGGGCGAAACCTAACCCCCCGACCCCCCTTCCCTGAGAAGGAAGGAGGAAGGGAGATGCTTGACGAGACGGCCGAGCTGGCCGCTTCTTGGCGAAGGGAGGGAAAGCGGCGGGGTGGATGCAGCTCATCGGCGGGAGGCCTGCCCGGCTTTGGCGTGGGCGCGGCGGTCTTTGCGGCAGAGTGCGGCGGCGGCGCAGTAGGCGCAGCCCTTCTGGTCGCCCGCCAGGGGGAACCAGCCTGCCCTCGCTCCGGCGGCGAAGGAGGTGACCGCGGCGACGGCCGCCTGGATGACTTCGTCCTCGTCCACCCCGGCGCTCGGCTGCACCTCGCCGCTGGTCTTGCGGGTGGGCAGATGCAGGAAACAGCTCTCCACCACGTGCGCGTCCGGGAGTAGGCGCTCGGCGGCGAGGGCGTACAGCGCTGTCTGCAGGGCGCGGCCGGCCCGGATGTCCGCCAGGCCGAAACGGGTCGAGCCGCTCTTGTAGTCGATGATCCGCAGGCCGCCGCCGGCGTCGATGTCCACCCGGTCGATCAGGCCGCGCAGCTGCAGGCGCGTGCCGTCGGGCCCCTCAATCTCCAGGGCGGGAAGATCGCCGCCCGGCTGGCCGAACGCCAGCTCCTGGCGGTACGGACGGTAGCGGCAGGAGTCTCCGTTCTCCTGGCACTCGTGGGCGACGAGAGTGCCCACCAGGCGCACCAGTTCCTCGCGCTCGTGCCTCCAGAGCGGGCCGCTGAGGAAGCCGTAGGCCTGCGGGGCTCGCGCCAGCACCTCCGGGGCGCAGTCCGCCAGACAGGCCAGCCAGGCCTCTTCCTGTGCCGCTGTGAGGGTAAGACCCTGGGCGACGCCGCGGCGGAACAGGTGTTCCAGCAGTTCGTGCAGCAGGCTGCCGCGCACCAGGGCATCCAAGCCCGCCTGCGGATCAGGCACGGCCTCCAGCTTGAGCACCTCGGCGGCGAAGAAGCTGAAGGGGCACCGGCCGTAGCGGTTCAGCCGCGACACGCTCCATCTGTGGCGCTCCCCGTAGCGCTCCGCCAACTCGGCGGTCACACCCACGTCGCCAAGTACGCCCTCAAAGGGCCCCAGCGGCCCCCAGGCCGACCGGCGCGCCAGGACTTCCCGGGCCGCCTCCAGGTTGCGCCGCGCCGCCTCCATCTCCTCGGGATAGCCGCCGCGGCCGGCCACCGTCAGCGCCGTCAGCAGTTCACCCGGCGAGGCGGCCGCGGAGACCGTGGGCAGCGCGGCGATGGGCGGCTCCTCCACCTTCCACTTCAGCCCGGGGGCGCACTCGAGCACCGCCTCCCAGTAGGGCGACGGCGGCCAGGGAGCGGCCCGCTCATCGAACCGGGGCCGCAGGAGCGTGACCGACCGCTGTGCTGCTCCCAACACCTGCCACCACAGGCAGGCCTCGTCCTGCGGGTAAGGCCGGCGCAACGGCAGGGGGTGGGCTTGGCGCTCCTCCGCGTGGTAGAAAGGATCGGGCGTGGGCGTGGAGGGGAACTCCCCCTCGG
This sequence comes from Anaerolineae bacterium, assembly GCA_040768685.1. GTDB lineage: Bacteria > Chloroflexota > Anaerolineae > DRVO01 > DRVO01 > Ch71. Next base: position 97,534 of record JAXGMM010000001.1, on the reverse strand, counting down.
AAAGGCCAAGCACGAAGAGATGCTCGGTGGCCACCGCGCGGCCCGCCTCCAGGGGGCCAAAGCGCACCCCGGCGATGGGCGTGTCGGGCACCCACTTGGCCTCCGGCAGCCGCTCGGCGAGGCCCCGCAGGAAGCCATCCCAGGTCACCGGCCGGTCGTGCTTCCCCAGCAGCGCCGCCTCGTCCACCAGGCCGCCGAGGACGGCGGGCACCTGGCGGAAGGCCTCCCAATCCTCAGGGGTGGCCGCGGGGCCCGGCGCCAACAGGCCGCTCACTGGTTCTGCCTCGGCCTCCTCCGCGTCCGCGTCATCGGCCGGGGCCGCCAGCCCGAGCAGTCGCTCCTGCACCCAGAGGGCGTAGTCCGATACGGTGGCCGCCTCATCGGGAATCAGCGCCGCGAAGAAGCCCATCAGCCCCGCCTCGATGGCGGCCAAATTCTCGACGGGCAGGGTGGCATAGAAGGGCCGGTGGACCTGGTCCTCGTCCTCGAGGCCCTGAGGCCGTGCCGGTGGTGGGCGCAGCGCGCGCCGCCACTGGTCCACCCCGGCGACCACCACCCGCTCCCGGGTCAGCCGGTCCAGCTGCGACACCTGTTCCGGCGTCAACGGACTCGCACCCAGATAGGGCGAGCGCAGGGCGTCGAACGTCTCGCGGCGGGGGAAGTCCGGCGGCAGCCGCAACAGGTTGAGCAGGGCCTGGATGAAAGGGCTGTCGCCCAAGCGCCGGTCGGCCGAGAGGGGCACGCCGTACTCGCGCGCCGTCGACGTCACGCAGGCCTGGTAGCGCTCCGGGTGGGGCGCCAAAAGGGCGACGCCGTCGGGCCGCACCCCGTGCAGCAGCAGGCCCTTGATCTCCGCCAGGGCCCGGCGCACCTCGGCCTCGCGCGAGGGGGCGGCAATGGCGCGCCAGGTCGCCCCGCCGTCCGCGGGCGGCACGATCCCCGTCGCCGGCTCGAACAGCCCGTCGCGCACGCGGCGCAGGCCATCGGGCAGGCCGGGCGGCTCGGGCACGGACGCACCACCCGGGCGGGCGAACGCCAGCAGCGCCTCCCGGGTGCGCGCCAGGCGCGACAGGGCCCGGCTATCGGCGGGGCGCCGCTCATCCCAGGTCAGATAGATCACGACTCGCTCGATGGAGCCGGCTGCCGCCTCGAGAAGACGGCGCTGCACCGGGCTGAAGTGGTCGAAGCCGAGAACGAGGAGCAACGGCGTCGAGGACAGCAGGCGGGGATCGTCGCTGAGAGCGTCCGCCGCCAGGGCGAGGAGACCATCGGCGTCCTGCAGCCGGTGCTCGTCGAGGAAGGCTCGATAGCGGCGGTAGAGGCGGGCCAACTGGGCGTCTCGGGCCCTACCGGTGCGCGCCGCCTCCGCCTCAAGTTGGTCGGCGGCAATCTCCTGGGTGCGCATCTCCCGCACCCACTCCAGCAATTCGCGGGCGAACCCGGGCGTGCCGGCCACGGGCGCGAAGGTGGTCAACTCGCCGTCATCACTCATCCGGGTCAGCAGGTGGCGCGTCAGGGCGGCGGCCCCGTCGCCATTGAGGCGGCCCACCGGAACCGCCGCCCGATCGAGGATGGCGCTCGCCAGGCCGTAGAACTGTTGCGCCCGCACGCCGGCGTGCCCGCCCAGGCGCCGTTGCCACTGCAGGATGGACTCCACCCCGGGCAGCAGCACCTGCACCGGCTCCGCCGAGCGCCCGGCAGCGATGGCCTTCACGCTGACGGCGGCGTGTTCGATCGCGGCGTGCAGGGAGGGTGCGGCGCGCAGTTCGGCAGGCATACCGGTCTTCTAAGGGAGGGAGTGGTTGGTGTCAAGGGGGCAGTGGTCGGTGGTCAGGAAGAGCGAGATCGCCTCTGGTATGCCGTGTCCGCTCCGCCATCTCCCTGAGCCCGCCGGAGGGCGGGCTTCGCTTCACGTAGCGCCGCGGCTTCAGCCCGGCGATCCCTCCCCGGGCCGGACTCCCCGGCAATGCCCACGGCGACCCCTCCCCGGGGCCGCACTCCCCCGGCAATGCCCACGGCGACCCCTCCCCGGGCCGCACTCCCCGGCGCTCGGGTGCCCGTCGTCCAGCCGCCGCTTCCCCATCAAGCCGAAGACGAATCGGCCCGCCGCTACCTTGCCCGGCCCCGAGGTGCTAGAATCATCACCTAAGGAGTAGCGATGAGGCTGCATGAACACCAGGCAAAGCGGATCCTGCGTGAGAGCGGTATCGCCACGCCCGTGGGCAGGGTAGCCTACACCCCAGACGAGGCGCGGCAAGTGGCGGCCGAACTCGGCGGGCGAGTGGTGGTCAAGGCCCAGGTGCTCGCCACCGGGCGAGGCCGCGCCGGCGGCATCCGGGTGGCGGAGGATCTCAGCGCGGCGGAACTGGCCGCCCAGCAGATCATGGGCCTCACCATCGGCGGGCTGCCCGTCCGGCGAGTGCTGGTGGAGCGCGCCGTCGACATCAGGCGGCAGATGTACATGGGCCTGGCCCTGCAACCCACCGGCGAGGTGCAGTTCGCGGTGGCGGCCGAGGCCGCCCCCTTCACCCAGCCACCACGCACTATCACCGTCGACTACGATACCGGCCTGCTGCCCTTCCAGGTGCGCGAGCTTGCCTGGGCGCTAGGCCTGCCTCGTCGCGCCGCCGAGGGTATGGTCCACTTCGGCCTGGGGCTCTGGCGGCTGGCGCTGGCCACTGAGGCGCTCCGCATCGAACTCAACCCCCTCGCCCTCACTCCCACCGAGGACCTGGTGGTGGTGGACGCCAAGCTCACCCTGGACGACAACGCCCTCTACCGCCACCCGAAGTTGGCCGACCTGCGGGACAGCGAGGAACTGGACGCCACCGAAATGGAAGCGCGCGGCTACGGCCTCTCCTACGTGTCCCTGGACGGCAACGTGGGGTCCCTGGTGAACGGCGCCGGCCTGGCCATGGCCGTGAGCGACATGATCGAGCTGAGCGGCGGCCGCCCCGCCAACATCCTGGACGTGGGCGGTGGGGCGCGTTCGCAGCGCGTGGCTTCCGCTATGGACATCCTTCTGCGCGATCGCCGGCTGCGTTCCATCGTGGTGGGCGTCTTCGGGGGCATCACCCGCTGCGACGAGGTGGCCGCCGGCATACTGAGCGCCATCGAGCGCCGCGGCGCTGAGGCGCCCATCTTCGTTCGTCTCACCGGAACCAATGAGCAAGAAGGACGGCACATGCTCGCCGCCGCCCCGGTGGAGCTGGTTCCGAGCCTGCTTGAGGGCGCGCGCCGCGCAGTGGCGGCGGCGGAGGCATCGGCGTGAGCATACTGCTTGACGGCGACACCCGGGTTCTGGTGCAGGGCATCACCGGCCGCGAGGGCCGCTTCCACACCCAGCGCATGCTGGACTACGGCACCAACGTGGTGGCCGGCGTGACGCCGGGCCGCGGCGGCGAATGGGTCCACGGCGTCCCTGTGTTCGATTCGGTGCGGGAGGCGTTCCATACCACCGAGGCCGAAGTCTCGGCGGTGTTCGTGCCCGCTTGCTCCGCCGCCGACGCCATCTACGAGGCCGCCTACGCCGGTGTCCGGCTGATCGTCAGCGTCACCGAGGGCATCCCGGTCCATGACGTTCTGCGCCTGCGGCACTTCCTGGCCGACCGCGAGGTCCGCCTTATCGGCCCCAACTCGCCCGGCCTCGTCGTGCCCGGCGTCGCCAAGGTGGGCATCATCCCCGGCGGCGTCCACACCCCGGGGAAGGTGGGCGTGCTCTCCCGCAGCAGCACCCTTACTTACGAGATCGTCGCCGCCCTGGGACGCGCCGGCCTGGGGCAGTCCACCGTGGTGGGCATCGGCGGCGACTATGTCACCGGCACCGGGTTCGTGGAGCTGCTCGAGCTCTTCAATGACGACCCGGACACCGAGCAGGTGGTGCTGGTCGGCGAGGTCGGAGGCATGGAGGAGCAATTGGCCGCCGCTTACATCGGCACCCACATGGCCAAGCCGGTGGTCGCCTACGTGGCCGGACTCACCGCGCCGCCACGCAGGCGCATCGGCCATCCGGGCGCCATCGTCGACCAGGACGACACCTCGGCGCAGGAGAAGATCGACGCCCTGCGGGCCGTGGGCGTCTCGGTGGCGGATCACCCGGCCCAGGTGGCCGACCTGGTCCGCGCCCAGGCGCGGCCGCGCCGGTAGACTCGCCCGGCGCCGCCACCTCCGTCCGTCAGGGGCGCGCCGCCAAGGGCAGGTAGGTGGTATGCACCTCGGGCGCCACGTACAGAGTCACGTTCAGACGGTGCTCGGTGGGCGGGGTCCGCATATCGGTTCTCAGCACGATCGTGGCCGTGTAGGCACCGCATGCGAGGCCGGCCGGATCGAGCCGAACCTCAAAGGCCTCCCCGCGGTCCCCTGTCTGTGGTTCGACGGTCAGCCAATCAGCATCGCCTATCTCCACAGTCCAACGGAAGGGCACGCCCAACCCGTCAACCAAGACCCGTTGTGGCGCCGCGTTCGACCCGGGCTTCACCATCGTAGCCCACGACGTCGGGCTCAGAGAGACATAGGGATCTACCGCCGCGGCCGCCTGCAGCACCTCGTTGCTCCCCGTCTGCTGCACGAAGGCTAGGCCCTCCAGGTGGGACGCATCAACTCCCGGCGGCAGCGCCGTAGTTTGGCTAACGAGCCGCGCCTCGCCCGGAGCAAGGACGGGGACGGGCAGGGCCGGACTCAGGTAGCGCAGGAAGCGCTGGGTTCGGCCCACCGGGCCGCGCTCGCAGAGGCCCAGGTAGATGTCCGCTGCCTCAATGGCCGTGTCCCCCACGTTGGCGACTCGCACCTCAAAAGCCGCCTGCCCATCCGCCGGCCGCAGCGCCACCTCGAGGCGCAAGGGGCTGGGAACCGCCAGTTCTTTCTCGGCTGCCTCCCGATACCAGCCGTAGCTCTCCTGGACGTCGTTGTTCGAGCCGTAGATGCCCAGCCGGCTGCCGTCAAAGAAGGCAAAGGGTACATGGGTTCCGGGCGGAACGTAGAGATAGAACCGCCGCTCAAACAGTGCCGGATCTAGATCGAGGTTGTACTCCACCGCCAAGACCCGCTGGGGACCGAACTCGTCAGCGACCCGATCCAGCGCCTGTGCGGCCGTCGCCGCCCACTGGCATGCCTGGGTGCAGAAGAACTCCACCAGGACGGTGCGCCGACCGCCCTGGGCAGACGCCGGCACAGCCGGCGTGAGGCCGGCGAGCAGCAGAAGCAGAACCAGCGCTCGCGCCGCTGCATTCCTCATCGCCAACGCTCCCATGCCGTTGCTGATGACACTCAAACCCGCCGTCGACCGCAGCGAAGCGATCAAGCGCCGCTAGCGGTTCGCCGCTGTCCGGCGCCCTTTCCCCAACCACTTGCTGATGCCCATCAACCCCGGAGCGAAGCACCGGCCACTCGACTGCCGGCGCCGATCCATTGCCCAGGCCGGCAGCCACTGTCCACCGCCCACCGACCACTGACCACTGACCACTGACCACTGATAACCACATTCTATCCGGACGGTGCAAGCGGCCTCAACCGGCACGCCTGCCGCCCACGTTTGACACTCACCCGCTCGCGCCTATCCTTCGCCCACAGGAACGCCATCTACCCGGCCCGATCTGCGGCCGGGCTCAGGGGGATAGCATGTCAACACTGAAGGCCGGCGCCGCCCGCAGCTGCATCACGCCGCCGGTGGGCACGCACGTTTGCGGCTACTTCTCCGACCGCCTCGCGACCGACGTCCACGACGACCTCTTCGCCAAGGCCATCGTCCTTGAGAACGGCGAGGCCCGCATCGCCCTGGTGGTCTGCGATCTCATCGCCCTCTTCAAAGAGGACATCGCCGTCCTCAAAGAGCGAGCCGCGGCGTTAACCGGCATCCCCACGGAGCACATCTTCGTCTCCTGCACCCACACCCATACCGGCCCGGCCAGTGTCCCGGCCCTGGGCACCCCGCGCGACGAGGCCTACATGGAGAAGTCCATGGAGCGGGCCGCCGACGCGGTCAAGCTGGCGCAAGAGCGCCTGACGGAGGCGCAGATGGGTGTCGCGTCCGCGTCCTGCCCGGGAGAGACCTTCAACCGGCGCTGGCACATGAAGGACGGGACCGTGCGTATGAACCCGGGCTACCAGAACCCCGACAATGTGCGCCCCGCCGGTCCCACCGATCCCGAGGTGCTGGTGCTGGCGCTGCGGCAGCCGAGTGGTGCGCCGATCGCCCTGCTGGCCAACTACTCCCTGCACTACGTCGGCAGCACCCACCCCACCGCCATCTCCGCCGACTACTTCGGCTACTTCGACCGCGCCCTTCAACGCCTGGCCGGCGCCCCCTTCGTGGGCATTATGGCCAACGGCTGCTGCGGCGACATCAACAACTGCGACTTCAGCAAGCCGCGCCCGGAGATGCCGCACCCGTACTTCCAGATCGAGCGCGTCGCCAACGTCCTCGCCGCCACCGCCTACGGCGCCTGGCAAGGCCTGCGCGACTTCGACTACCGCGACGACGTCGCTCTCGGCGCCGCTACCGAGACGGTGACCTTCCGCCGCCGCCAGTCCACCGCTGCCGAACTGACCGCCGCCAAGGCGCTCCTCAAGGCCGACACCCCGGACGCCGCCAAGGAGATCCCCGACGCTGAGTCGAAAGGCTTCGGCGACTGGATCTATGCCAAGGAGGCGCTCCTGGTGGAGCAGGAGCCGCTGGAGCGGCCCACGCCCATCATGGCCGTCCGCATTGGGGACCTGGGCATTGTCGGGCTGCCGGGCGAGATCTTCGTGGAGTACGGCCTGCAGATCAAGGAGCGCTCGCCCTTCGCCAGGACGATGACGGTAGAACTGGCCAACGACTACATCGGCTACGCCCCCACCGACAAGGCCCTCGGCCAGGGCAGCTACGAGTCGCGCCTGGCCCGTTCGGCCAAGGCGGCCGCCGGCACCGAGGGCGCCTTTGTGTCCGCCGCCCTGGCCGCCCTGAAGCGCGTGCACGGCTGAGATGGGGGGCGATCCCCAATCGCGCCGCTTGCGTCTGGCCGTCCTCGCCGATGTCCACGGTAACCTGCCCGCCCTAGAAGCGGTGCTGGCGGACGCGGACGCCGCAGGCCGGCCGGATGCCATTCTGGTGGCGGGCGATCACGCCCTGGGGGCGCCCTACCCGGCGGAGGTCTTGGACCGGCTGCTGGAACGGGGCGCGGCCCTGATCAACGGAAACCGCGATCTGTGGCTATTCCGGGCCCGGCGGGGCGATCCGCCCCCCGGCTGGTACGAAGGCGAGCACTGCGGCTCGGGGCGATGGACGTCCGCTCAACTGGGCGACGACCGGCTTGACTGCTTGGAGGCCCTGCCCGTCTCTACCACGCTGGACTTGCCCGGGGCAACGGCAGTGCGCATGGTCCACGGCTCCCTCGCCGGCCCCTACGGCCGCGTTCTGCCCGACGACGACCCGGCACTGCTCCAACGCTACCGGCGCAACGGCGGCAAGCCCACGCCGGAGGACTCTGCCACGCTGGCTCTGCGCGCCATCTCGGAGCCGGTGCTGGTATGCGGACATACCCACCTGCAGTGGCATCAGCACCTGGACGGGCGCCTGGCGGTCAACCCTGGGTCGGTCGGCGAATCCCTCTGCGGCGACCCCCGCGCCCGCTACGCCTTGCTCCACTGGGACGGCGAGGCCTGGCACGTCGAGCCGCGGGCGGTGGCCTACGACACCGGCGTGTTGGCACCGGCCTTCCGGGAACGGGGATTGGTGGAGACAGGCGGCGGCTTCGCCCGCGCCACCCTGCGGGACATGGAGACCGGCCGCAACTTCACCCTCTGGTTCTACCGTCACGTGGCGCTGGAGGCGCGACGGGCGGGCTTGGCGGAGGGGGACGTCTTCCCCGACGAGGTGTGGCAGTCCGCGGCGGCGACGTTCGATTGGGAGGACGGGGCGCCGTAGAGTGGCACGCGTCTGGCGCCGCGGGTGTCGCCTGGGGCGAATCGCCGCCGGGGTCGCCCCGCCGCAGGGGTCGCTCCGCCGCGGGGGTCGCCCCGCCATGAATGGCCGGGGCTACGAAGGAGCGAAGCCCGCCTTCGCGGGCTGGGGTTCTGACGAGGCAGCACGCGCCATCGGCTTGCGCGCAGCTTTCCGGCCTCCTGGTCCGGGGAACGCAGAGCCGCCTGGGGCGAATCGCCGCGGGGGGGTCGCCCCGCCGCCGGGGTCGCCCCGCCATGAATGGTCGGGGCTACGAAGGAGCGAAGCCCGCCTTCGCGGGCTGGGGTATTAGTGAGGCGATGCATGCCGTCCGCGTACACGCAGCTACATGTGCATCTGGTTTGGGCCACGTGGGACCGCCTACCTCTCATCAGCCCTGAGATTGAGTCCCGTTTGCTGGGCCTGCTGAGGGACAAGTGCGAGGAGTTGGGCTGTGAGTGTCTGGCTGCCGGAGCCGTAGAGGATCACGTACACCTGGTCGTGCGCCATCCGGCTTCGCTCTCGGTGGCCCAGCTCATGGGCCAACTCAAGAGCGCCAGCTCGCACCTGGTCAACCACGAGCTTGGTGGCGGTGGCGAGTTCCGCTGGCAGGGAAGCTACGGCGCCTTCTCCGTGTCCAAGAGGAACCTGGCCGCTGCTACCGCCTACGTTCGCGACCAGAAGCATCACCACGCTCAACAAACCACTCACCCCGACGCCGAACGCTGCGAGGCCTGAGGATCGCCGCACCGCCGCGAATCAGCCCGCGCAGGCGGGCTTCGCTAACCCGTAGCTCCGGCCATTCATGGCGGAGCGACCGCTTGGACAGCACCCGCGGAATCTCCGCTCCCACCGATGCAGTCCCAGACACGGTGCGTGGAACCATCGAGCAGGCCGGGCCCCACGGACGGCTCTGGCTCGGCTCCAGCACCAAGATCCACCCCGCCTGCAAGTTGGATCGTGTCCTCACCATGTGGGACACTATCCTCAAGCACGGTCACTGCGACCAGCCCACCGGAGGACGCCCATGACGCCTCGCGACCGCCTGCTCGCCGCCCTGCGCGGCCAGCCCATCGACGCCGTACCTTGGTCCTGCTACAGCGGCCTGATCCCCCGCGGCGAGACCGAGCGCCTGCTGCGTGAACGCGGGATGGCCCTCATCACGCCGGTGACGCCCTACACCCGCGAGACGCCCAACGTGGAGGTGATCAGCCGCGAGGCGAGGGAGAGCGGCCGGACCTTCACCTACCGCACCTTCCGCACCCCGGTGGGCGAGGTCACCGAAAAGCGCGGCGCCGAGTCCGGCTACGGCAGTTCCTGGATCGTCGAGCACATGATCCGCCGCCCGGAGGACTACGCCGTGGTGGAGTTCATGGTGCGCGACACCATCCTCCGCCCCAACTTCGAGGCGGTCGCCGAACTGGAGGCCGACCTGGGCGGGGACGGCGTTGCCCTCGCGTGGACCACGCGCTCGCCCTATCAGCAGATGTACATCGAGATGATGGGGCTGGAGCGCATGGTTCTCGATCGCGCCGACGGCTTGCCTGAGTTCGCGTCTCTGCGTCAGGCGATGGATGATCTGGCGGAGCGCATCCACCGGCTGGTGGCGCAGTCGCCCGTCACCCTCATCTGGAACCCCGAGAACCTGACCGACCTGGTGGCCGGTGGGCCCGTCTTCGAGTCCTACTACGTGCCCTACTACAACCGCGTCGCCGATATCGCGGCCGAAGCGGGGAAGATCGTCGTCTCTCACTTCGACGGCCGCTTGGCCAGCCTCACCCGGTCCATCGCCCGCACTCGCCTCCCGGTGGTCGAGGCCTTCACGCCGCCGCCCATGGGCGACCTGACCGTGTCCGCGGCCAAGGCGGCCTGGCCGGACAAGGTGGTGTGGATCAACTTCCCCGGGTCCGTCTTCTGGGAGACGCCGGCCGAGGTGCGGCGGTTCACCCGCGAGTTGCTTGAGGAGGCCATGCCCGGGGGCCGCTTCGTCCTCGGCATCACCGAGAACATCCCCGCCGGCGTGCGGGTGGAGGCGCTTCTCGCCCTGGCGGACGGCGTGTCGGACTTCGAGGGCACGTCTCTGTAGGGGAGGGCCCCCGCGCCCTCCCGCCGCAACACGCCCCAAGGGCCGGCACGGGGGCCGGCCCCTACCCAGCCGGTGCATGGGAGCCTTGATGCGACGCGAATACCCCATCCTGGAGTTCGATCCTGACCGGCAGGCGCTCATCAGCCCGCGTCCATCGAAGGGCGACGAAGCCCTGCCGGAGCACTGCGTGATCTGCTTCTTCCACGAGGTGCTCGAGCGCGTCTGCGCCCAGGAGGGCATCCGGCAGATCGCCTGCGAGAGCAGCGAGATGGGCAAGCACCCCGTCTATCGATTGGAGTATGGGGGTCATCCGATCGCGTTTCTTCACCCGGGCATCGGCGGGCCGATGGCCGCCGCCCTGCTGGAGTACGCCATCGCCGGCGGCGCGCGGAAGTTCATCGCCGTGGGCGGGGCGGGCGTGCTCGACCGGGGCGTCGCCGTGGGCCACCTGATCGTCCCCACCAGCGCCGTCCGCGACGAGGGCACCTCGTACCACTACTTGCCCCCAAGCCGCGAGGTCGAGGCCGGCCGCGAGGCTGTGGCAGCCATCGAGGCGGTGCTGCAGCGCCACCGGCTGTCCTACCGGCCGGCAAAGACGTGGACCACGGACGCCTTCTACCGGGAGACGCCGGCCAAGGTGCGCTTGCGACGGGACGAGGGCTGCCTTACGGTGGAGATGGAGTCCGCTGCCTTCTTCGCCGTCGCCCAGTTCCGGGGCGTCTCCTTCGGGCAGATCCTCTACGGGGGCGACGACGTGAGCGGCGAAGTGTGGGATTCACGGGAGTGGAACTCGCGCGTGGACGTGCGCGAGCGGCTGTTTCGCCTGGCCTGCGAGGCATGTTTGGAGATGTGAGCGTGGGATTCCTGACCGGTCGCACGAAGGAAGGGGTAGTGCCCGAGCACGGCGAGGTAGATCAGCGGGCCCGCATCGGCCACAGCCACCGAATGGCCCGGCACGCTACGCCCGGCCGATTTCGGCTAGGTCTGACTTCATATCCTCAAGATCGCATTCATAGGCGGCGAAGCCCAAGCCGTGGAGGTACTGTGCGAACTCGTGCCGGGAACGCCCCGCCAGTTCCGCCGCCTTGGCCAAGCTGATGCCCCCATCGGCAAAGAGGCCCACCGCCAAGGCAGTGCGCAGACGCTCATCATCGCTCTGCGCGGAGTGGCGCTTCCTAAGGGTGGTCATCAGGCCCGCCGGCACTTGCACCCTTATGGATAGTTGCTCTGCCAACGCCCTCTCCTAGGCCATCCTCTCCTATCGGGTGCTCAGTGTGTCACATGATAGCACTTTGGGCGCGCGCCGGTACACGCTCACTGCCTATTACCTGTCATAGGGGAGGCACCGCCATGGCACCGCTCCGTGCCCGAACGCCAGGGCCGGCATCCTGCCGCCGCTGGCGCCTGTCTTGTCTCCGACTACCGGACCCGCCTAGCCGGCCCCGCCCAGCGCCTCACGCGGTTCGCGCACCTTCGTCATCGCCCAGAACGCCCCCAAGTAGACCAGGAAGACCAGAGCGAAGAGCACCCGGTAGTCGAATGCCTCGATGATGTAGCCGCCCAGGATGTTGGTCACCGAGGCGACGCCCACGAGGGTGTTGGTGAAGCCCAGGTAGATGGGCCGGTCGTGCGCCGGGGCGATGTCCAACAAGAAGGCCTGGCCGCCCAAGTTGATGGCGGTGCGCGAGGCGCCCAGGGCGACGAACATGAGCGCGAACAGCACCGCGGCCACCGCCGTGCCCGCCGGCCCCGAGGCCCCCACTAGCGGCATGACGGCCAGGGCCAGAAGCGGCGCCCCCGCCCCGATGCCGCAGGCCGACCGCAGCAGCGCTCGGTTGCCGGAGCGGTCGCTCACTCTTCCCCAGAGGTAGGTTGAGGCGATATTGGCGACCGTGGACACCATCAGGTAAGTGCCCGCCATCGACACCGGGATGCCGGCCGCATGGGAAGCGTAGAGAATGTAGAAGGGCGAGGCGGTCTCCGCCACCATGAGAAGGATGCGGGTGGTGAGGAAGTACCGATAGTCCGGGTTGGCGGCGGGCAGCCCACGGGCTCGGCGGAACTGCTCCACCACCCCCGCCTGCGGCTGCGCCTGGCCGTCTCCCGGTTCCTTGACGAAGCAAAACGCAATCATGGAGATGGCGATGGCGGTGGCGGCGAGCAGGAAGAGAAGAGCGTAGTTGTGCGGGAAGGCGAACTCCTCCGGCCGCCCGAGCACGTAGCGGACGATGAACGAGCCCACCAGGGCCAACACGCCCCCCAGGAACATGCGCCAAGCAAAGTAGCTGCCCCGCATCCGCGAGGGGATGGTCTTCGCCACCACGTCCATGAACGCGATGCCCGATAGCCCCCCGGTCAGGGAGAACGTCCCCAGAAAGAGGAAGGTCAGGGCAAGCAGCACCACCGGGTCGCGCAGCAGGTAGACCGACAGGGCCAGAGCGAACAGCGACAGAATGCGGAGCGCGGCGCCCAGGCGGTAGAAGGGCATCTTGTCGGGGGCGGCTTGCACCCGACCGGAGAGCAGCAACTGAGGCAGGAACCATCCGCCCAGCCGCAGGGGCTGCAGGAAGCCGACCAGCACGTTGGAGCCGGAGAGCTGGTTGATGAACACGCTCAGGACGAGGTTCGTCTCCTGGAACGCGTCGCCCAGGCTGAAGATGCTGCCGTTGGCAACCCCGAGGATGAAATTGCGGCGCAGATGCTTGCGAGCGTCGGGATGTAGGTCTTCCGCCATTCTTGGGGCAGCCGCCTGGGTTAGGTTGCCCATTGTGGCAGGAGGGGGCCGCGCCTGGCAAGGGAGAGGGATTGGCCGCAGAGGCACAGAGACACGGAGAGTGAACAGTGAAGAGTGGTCAGTGAACAGTGATGGGAGAGAACGGCCCTTCCCACTGACCACAGTACACCTCCGACCCGTCAGTCTCCGTGGCTGATCCCCTCTCCTGCGCTCCCTTGACTCGTCTCCCGCCGCGGCCTATGCTGCGCCCATAGCCCCCGGTCGGCCCCGCCGACCCGTGCCCGCTCCTGGGAGGATCGCTCCGTGAAGATACCCTTGCGCCAGTATTGGTCGCTGCTGGCGAGATACATCCGCCCCCAGGGGCGACGAGTGCTCTATCTGGCGGTCTTCATCCTGGCCGGCATCGCTCTCCAGGTGGTCAGCCCCCAGATCATGCGCTTCTTCGTCGATGCCGCCCGCGAGGGGGCGTCGGAGCGCCGGCTGCTGGGCGCTGCCGTCCTCTTCATCGCGCTGGCCGTGGCGCAGCAGGTCGCCTCGGTGTTGGCCACCTACCTGGGCGAGAATGTCGGCTGGTCCGCCACCAACGCCCTCCGCTCCGACCTCTCCCGCCACTGCCTGCACCTCGACATGACCTTCCACAACCAGCACACGCCCGGCGAGATGATTGAGCGGGTGGACAGCGACGTCACCTCCCTCTCCAACTTCTTCTCCCAGTTCACTATTCAGCTGCTCGGCAACGCGCTGCTGCTGGCGGCCATCCTCGCCCTGCTCTGGGCGGAGGACTGGCGGGTGGGCGTGGTGGTGACCATCTTCACCGCGATCGCCATGCTCGTCCTGGCGAAGCTGCGCAACATCGCCGTACCACAGTGGCACGCCGCCCGCCAGGCCGCCGCGGAGCTTTTCGGCTTCCTTGAGGAGCGGCTCGACGGCACCGAGGACATCGCCGCCAGCGGGGCCAAGGCCTACGTGCTGCGCCGCTTCTACGAGCTCATGCGCCGCATCTACCGCGAGCACCTGCGCGCCGCCCTCATGTCCAACGTGATGATCAACTCCTCCAGTATGCTCTTCGTGCTCGGCAACGCCGCCGCCTTGGGCGTGGGCGCCTACGTCTACCAGCAGGACGCCGCCACCATCGGCACCGTCTACCTCATCTTCAGCTACACCAACCTCATCAACCGGCCCATCCAGCGCATCACCCACCAACTGGAGGACCTGCAGCGCGCCGGCGCCGGCATCACCCGCGTCCGTCAGCTCCTCGCCACGGAGTCCGCCCTGGAGGAGCACGTCGCCGCCGCCCTGCCCTCGGGACCCCTGTCGGTCCACTTCGATCGCGTCACCTTCGGCTACGAGAGCGATGACCCCGTCCTGGACGACCTGGACTTCCGCCTGGAACCGGGGCGCATCCTCGGCCTCCTGGGCCGGACCGGCAGCGGCAAGACCACCATCAGCCGTCTGCTCTTCCGCCTCTACGACCCGCGCCAAGGCGCTGTCCGCCTGAGCGGTATCGACATCCGCGATCTGGCGCTGGCCGACCTGCGCCGCGGGGTGGGCATGGTTACCCAGAACGTCCAGCTCTTCCACGCCTCCCTGCGCGACAATCTCACCTTCTTCGACCGGTCGGTGCCCGACGACCTGATCCTGCGGGTCATCCGCGAGCTGGGCCTTTCGCCCTGGTACGACGGCCTTGCCGACGGGCTCGATACCGAGATCCAGTCCAGCGGCTCCGGCCTCTCCAGTGGCGAGGCACAACTGCTCGCCTTCGCTCGCATCTTCCTCAAAGACCCCGGCCTGGTCATCCTGGACGAGGCTTCCAGCCGGCTGGACCCGGCCACCGAGGTGCTCATCGAGCGGGCGGTGGACCGGCTGCTGCGCGGGCGCACCGGCATTGTCATCGCCCACCGGCTGGGCACCGTGCAGCGCGCCGACGACATCATGATCATCCACGAGGGTCGCATCCAAGAGCACGGCGAGCGCACCGTCCTGGCGGCCGATCCCGGATCGCGCTTCGCCGAACTCCTCCAGACCGGCCTTGAGGAGGTGCTGGCGTGACCCAGGCAGACACCGCGGCCCAGCCCTTCATCCGCCGGCGCGCCCTGCCCGCCTGGCGCTACCTGGTCGCCCTGGCCCGCTACCGGCCCGGGCAGTTCCTGCTCCAGGTGCTGCTGCGCTCGGTGATCTTCGCTCTCCTGCCGCAACTCACCGGGCTCATCGTGCAGCGGTTCTTCGACACCCTCACCGGCGACGCCCCCGCCACCTTCACCCCAACGGCGTTGGTGGGCATGGTGGTAGCCATCGGCGTGGCCAGCACGACGGTCGTCTTCGTCGATGTGGCCCTCAACAACCGCTGGATGTTCACCATCCGCGCCCTGCTGCGGCGCAACCTCTTCGAGCACATCCTCGACCGGCCGGGAGCGGCGGCACTGCCCGAGTCCACCGGCGAGGCCATCAGCCGCTTCGGCGGCGACGTGGACGAGGCGGCCGGCTTCCTCCAGGAGGCCATGTTCATGGTGGGCTTCGGCCTGTTCAGTCTGGCCGCCGTCGTCGTGATGATGAGCATCAACGTGCCCATCACCTTGGTGGTGTTCGTGCCCCTGCTGGTGGTCGTGGCGGCGGTCAACCTGGCCCGCCGGCGGTTTACAACCTACCGCCGCGCCAGCCGCAAGGCCACCGGCATCCTGGTGGACTTCATCGCCGAGATGTTCGGCGCCGCCCAAGCGGTGAAGGTGGCCGGGGCCGAGGACCGCATGATCGGGCACATGGACGAACTGAACGAGACTCGCCGTAAGGCCGCCCTGCGCGACCGGCTCTTCCATGAGATCATGCACTCCGTCTTCTACAACGCCGTCAACCTGGGCACCGGCCTGATCCTGCTGCTCTCCGGCCGCGCCATCCAGACGGGGACCTTCACCGTGGGCGACTTTGCCCTCTTCGTCTACTACCTCAGCTTCGCCACCGAGTTCACCTACGGCATCGGCTCCATGCTCGCCCGCTACCGCCAGGTGGAAGTCTCCTTCGAGCGCATGATCAACATGCTCCAGGATGCCCCGCCCGACGCCCCGGTGATCCACAAGCCGGTCTACATGAGCGGCGACCTGCCCGATGTGCCCTATATCGCCAAGACGGACCAGGATCGCCTCGAGCGCCTCACCGTGCGCGGCCTCACCTTCCGCTATCCCGAGGGCGGCCACGGCATTGAGGGCGTCGACCTGGACCTGCCGCGCGGCTCCTTCACCGTGGTCACCGGGCGCATCGGCTGCGGCAAGACTACCCTGCTGCGGGCCCTCCTGGGGCTGCTGCCTCGCCAACAGGGCGAGATCCGCTGGAACGGAGTGAGGGTAGACGACCCGCGCACTTTCTTGGTGCCGCCCCGGGCCGCCTATACGTCGCAGGTGCCGCGCCTGTTCAGCGAGAGCCTGCGCGACAACATCCTCATGGGCCTGCCCGAGGACAAGGCGGACCTGCAAGCGGCGGTGAAGGCGGCCGTGCTGGACGAGGACGTGCGCGACATGGCCGAGGGCCTGGACACCATCGTCGGGCCCAAGGGCGTGCGCCTATCCGGCGGGCAGAGTCAGCGTGCCGCCGCGGCGCGCATGTTCGTGCGCGATGCGGAACTGCTGGTGGTGGACGATCTCTCCAGCGCCCTGGACGTGGAGACGGAACGGCAGTTGTGGGAGTCCCTCTTCGCCGAGCGCGACGTCACCTGCCTGGTGGTGTCGCACCGGCGGGCGGTGCTGCGCCGCGCCGATCACATCATCGTCCTGCGCGACGGTCGCGTCGCCGCTGAGGGCACTCTCGACCACCTGCTGCTGACGTCGCCCGACATGCAGCGCCTCTGGCGCGGCGAGACCGCCCCCGACGACGGCAACGACCACCGCGGTACGGATTAGCCACAGAGCCACGGGGACACAGAGAGGAGTGAACGGCGACTAGTGGAGAGTGAACAGAACGGAAGGTTGGGGGACAACAGTCGCGCCAACCACTGGACACCCTGCCCTGTCTGTTCTGCTCCGCGGCTCTGTGACTCCGTGGCCAATCTCCCGTATGATGTCCTCACTTTGACCGAGGAGCACTCACATGCCACGGAACGCTGCCAAGGCGCGGATGCTGGCGGGCAATCCCGCCCTCGGGGTCGTTTCCACCAGCGGGTCGCCCTTTGTCGCCGGGAGCCTCGCCAACACCGGCCTGGACTTCATCCTGGTGGACTGCCAGCATGGCGCCTGGGAACTGAACGAGGCCATGGACGCCTTCGCTCGGATCAGCCTGGGCAGGGCCACCCCCATGGCTCGCGTCCACCGCAATGACTTCTTCGACATCGGACGCCTGCTGGACCGAGGCAGCCTGGGGATCGTCGTACCCATGGTGAACAACCGCGCCGAGGCCGAGGCGGCCGCTTTCGCCATGCGCTACCCGCCCCGGGGCGGCCGCTCGATGGGCGCCTTCGCCACCGATCACCTCGGCCTGGACAACTACATCGCCCGGGCCAACGATGAGGTCTTCCTGGCGGTGCAGATCGAGACCGCCGCCGGGCTGAAGAACGTGGACGAGATCATGGCCGTGGACGGCGTGGACGGCTGTTGGGTGGGGCCGTATGACCTGGCCGCGGGCCTAGGGCTGGACACCTCCACCGAGGCCGGCCGCGCCCGCCACGAGGAAGCCATCCTCACGGTGTTGGCCGCCTGCCGCCGCGCCGGCAAGATCCCGGGCATCTACGGCGGCGACGACCCCGGCCGCTGGATTGAGAAGGGCTTCCAGTTCGTCACCGCCGGCGCCGAGCTGGACCTCATGTGCCAGGCCACCCGCGACTTGGTGCGCCGCGTCCGGCCCGAGTAGGGGCAGCCGAGACTGCCACATGGTCCAGCCAGTTGGCTCCGGGGGAGCAGCCCCGCTGGTTATTGCTCTGGCACGATGGCTGTTCGAGGCTCTGACACGTGAGTCAGTACCTTGCAAATCATCGGGCGCGGCCGTATGATGATTGCAGCTGGCAAGGCTACGCAAGCGGCGTCGGGCCGGGTGGTGTAGCCGCCGATCATTCGAACGGTACCCGTGGAGGCACCGCTGTCTGACCAGCCCGCCGTTTATGATACACGACAAGCCGCTGAGTACTTGGGCATCAGCCTGAGCACACTCAAACACCACCTGTACGTCGCAGAGCGGCTTCAACCAGATGGTTGGGTGGGCGGCCACCTCTTCTTCACTCAGAAGACACTGGACGGCTTCCAGGAGATCAAACCAAAACCGGGATGGCCGACTGGTCGGAGTCGCCAGGAAGTGTACTCCGGCCCCTCTGGTGTCGCCCTCGATATGCTCGATGGTGTCCAGGCCCCGAAGGTAGTCAACGTTTCGACTGTGCCGCAACGCAGCCCGTTCCGGTATCCCGGAGGAAAGACCTGGCTAGTCCCTGAGATGCGGACATGGCTGCATGGCGTGGGCAAGAAGCCGGCGGTGTTTGTGGAACCCTTCGCGGGGGGAGGCATAGCATCCCTAACGGCGGTCTTTGAGGGCCGATGCGACAGGGCGGTCATGTGCGAGCTTGATGAGGACGTAGCTGCTCTGTGGACACTGATCTTCAGCGATGCGCGCTGGTTGGTCGACAGAATCCTCAGTTTCCAGATGACCGCATCCAATGTTGATCATGTCGTGGCTCGGAGAAGCCTGTCTATCCGCGACCGTGGTTTCGCGACTCTCGTCCTGAACAGGGTACGCCGAGGAGGCATCCTAGCTTCAGGCGCCAGCTTCATGAGAGAGGGCGAGAACGGCCGTGGGCTGTCGTCTAGATGGTACCCTGAGACTCTAGCGAGGCGAATCCTTGAGATTCACCAGAGAAAAGAGCTCTTTGACTTCATTCACGGCGACGGCTTTAGTGTCATCGAGCGGTTCTCTGGAGTTCCGAATGCAGTCTACTTCGTAGATCCCCCATATACGGCGGGTGGCAAGCGCGCGGGCAGGCGTCTCTATGCGCACAACGAGATGGATCACCGGCGCCTCTTTCGGGCGATGCAGTCGGTGCAGGGTGCGTTCTTGATGACCTATGACGATGCGCCCGAGGTGCGAGACCTAGCCGCCGAATGCGAATTCCCGGTCAGGTCAGTGCCCATGAAAAACACGCATCACTGCACCAAATACGAGCTGCTGGTTACCCCTGCATGGTACTCTTGGCTCGACCAAGCTTAGCTCTGATGCTGCTTTCGAACTCGGACTGAGTTCGGGCTCGGCCACCGGTCAAACCGCGAACGGCGCTTTCCAGCTTGGTGTACTGCACTGCATCCCTCACAAGCTGCGCCGCGCCGCCATCCGACTCCTCAAGCCTCACGACGAACCATGCCAGATCCGCATTCGAGACGTCCCCCTCAAAGTCCATTTGAGCCAGAGCTCGGAAGAATGGTCGGTCTACCACTACCGCCATCCTCCTCCCCCACCTGGATATGTCGTTGACTTTGGTCTGAAGCTGCGGCAGTAGGCGTTTCGGGCCGCTGCTTCTGTAGTCGGGGCGGCGTCTACCCACGGGAAACGGCAACTCGGACAGAGGGCCATGAGCAAGGGCGGCGAACTCGCTATCCATAGCGTCACCTGAGAAGTACACCGCCTGGACCTCCACAGCACACCACTCCAGACGAGTAGTGTGGTCGGGATGTACAAGAACCATGTCAATCCGTCCGATCTCCTTGCGTCGCCTACCCACTACAGGCGGCTCATCAAGCTCCGCCATGGTAGGGAGAGCCTGCAAAAAGCCCACTTCCTTGACTACCTTGGGTGCGTCATGACCCAGCAACTCCGATCCGATCCAGTGAAGAATCATATCCGACTCATAGAACCTGTACGGACACGTGATCCGAAGCTCCCCGTCACTGCCCTGTGCGACACCAGTCGCTCCGTCTGGGTTCCTGACGTATTGCCGGATCGAGCACACTCCTCCCCTCTTGGTGCAACGCCCCCTCCTGAACGGGCAATCAGGAGCTCCACCTGCCGACCCGATGGTCTGCAATCGGGCGAACTTGAGACGTTGTTCGGGTGACAGGTTGATGAAGCTAATGCCGTACCATTCACCTATACCATAGGCAGTAGAATCGGCACTTCGTGACAAGGTAGGTCGGCTCAACTACTGCCTCCCGAGAGCAGGCTTAATGGCCAGAATGCTAGACGATCTCGACCTGCCGGCCAAGCCGGATTTGAGCGAGGGCAATCCGGCTACAGTGACGGGACGAGGCATCGGAGCGTTGACAGATCGGTGTCAGGCTAGATAATGCCGCAACTTCGCCAAAGGATTGAGCGCCTCTGACCAGCCTGGCTGTGAGTACGTCCGAATGAGCCGGCAAGAGACCGCTGAGAGCAAGCAACCTGCCTGGAAGTGGCTGGCCCGCTGGCTGCTCCTCTGGCACGAGGGCGGCTCGGCGCGCTACTGGGAGTTGGACGCTGCTCGCGGGGTGGCCATTCTGCTGATGGTCGCCTTCCACCTGGTCTACGACCTGGTGATGTTCGGCTTCCTGCCGCCGGAGCCTTTCGACGGCAAGTGGCGGCCCGCCTCCAGCGTCATCGTGGTGCAGTTCGTCACCTACTCCGGCATCGCCCTTTCGCTGGTGCATCAGCGCGGCCGGCGGCGGCGCAGCGCGGCAGCGATGCGGTCGCGTCACGTATCCCGCGGGCTCAAGCTCATCGGCTGGGGCCTGGTCATCACCGCCGTCACCTGGGTATACTTCCGCCGGCCGGTGGTGGTCTTCGGTATCCTGCAACTGATCGGGACTGCCACCATCGTCGCCGGCCTCTTCCTCGACTGGGGCAACCGCGCCCTTGTGCCGGGCCTGGTGTTGGTGGCAACCGGCGTCTTCCTAACCACCGTCACCCCCGCGAACCCGGCATTGGCCTGGCTGGGTGTCGGCGAGCCGCCGCCATACCAGGTGGACTTCTTCCCCTTCCTGCCCTGGATCGGCGTGATGATCCTCGGAACGGTGGCAGGTCGTTGGCTCTACCCCGGCGGCGAGGCGCGCTTCCACCTGCCCGACCGCAGCCGCCATCCGCTCCTGCGCCCGTTGATCTGGCTGGGGGCGCACTCCCTTCCTGTATACTTGGGGCATCAGCCCATCCTGCTGGCTATCATCATGACCGCCTACGCCCTCATCGGCTAGCCACAGAGCTATAGACAGGGGCTCTTGGAGACCGGTAGTCCTCTGTGGCTCCGTGACTCTGTGGCGGCAATCGGACTCTAGCTTCGGAGTAGGCACAATGGCCGACAAGGTTAGGAAGACGGAAGCCGAGTGGAAGGAGCAGTTGACGCCGGAGCAGTACCGGATCGCTCGCCGGGCCGGCACCGAGCGCGCCTTCACCGGCGAGTACTGGGATCACCACGAGGAGGGGGAGTACCGGTGCGTCTGCTGCGGCAACCCCCTCTTCGACTCCGACACCAAGTTCGACTCGGGCACCGGCTGGCCCAGCTTCACCGCCCCGGTTCGGCCGGAAGCAGTGACCGAGCGCAACGACTTCAGCCACGGCATGGTGCGCACGGAGGCGCTCTGTGCCCACTGCGACGCCCACCTGGGCCACGTGTTCAACGACGGCCCGGCGCCCACCGGCCGCCGCTACTGCATGAACTCCAGCTCGCTCAAGTTCGTGGGCGAGGACGAGGAGCAGTGAGGAGTTCTCACCGTCCCGGCTCGCAATGCCCGAATGCGTCACCCTCAGCGAAGCGAAGGGGCTCCGCCTCGCACCTCCCGGCGCGACGCCACGTAGATCCCCCCCAGAATCAGCGCGCCGCCGAGCACGGTCGACAGCGGCACCGCCTCCCGGAAGAGCAGGAGCGCCAGGATGCCCGAGCCGATGGGTTCGGCCATGGTGACCATCGCCACATACGTCGCCGAGATGTGCCGTAGAGCCCAGTTGAGCACCGAGTGCCCCACCAACTGCGACACCAACGCCATCCCCAGCACCCACAGGTAGGCCTTGGCGCTGAAGCCGAGCAGCGGTTGGCGGCTTAGGGCAGAGAGCACGAGGAGCGTGGCCGCCGCCAGGGCGTACACCAGCCCGCTGTAGGCCACTAGGGAGCGCGACGCCCGCGCCCGCCGGCCGATCATCAGGTAGCCTGCCATCATCACCGCCCCGGCAAGGGCCAGCAGGTTGCCCAGCCACTGCGACCCGCCCCGGCCCAGGTCGGCCCAACTAATCGCGACGCTGCCCAGCAGCGCCAGGCCGATGCCCACCGCCGTGCGCAGGCCGGGCCGCTCCCCCAGGATGAGCCATGACCCCAGGGCTACGAAGACCGGCCCCGTCGTCACCAGCACCACTGAACTGGCCACCGAGGTGTGGCTCAGGGAGGTAATCCAGGTGACGAAGTGCAGACCGAGGAATGCGCCCGCCCCCGCCAGCAGGCCCACCTCGCGCCCGGTGAGGCCGCGGATCTCGTCGCGACGCGTCCTCCAGGCGTAGGGCAGCATCACCGCCGCCGCCAGGGTGAGCCGCCAGACGGCGATGGTCAGGGACGGCATGCCCTCCGCCTGAGCCAGCCGGATGAAGATGGCGGCGAAGGAGATGGCCACCACCGCCGTCGCCAGGCTGAGGATCAACCGCGCTCGCGACACGGGCTCGCTCAAGGGGATTGCCACCCGGCCCCTGTGCGAATGGCGCCGCAACTGGCTATTAGCCGCCATTCAGTATATGACAGCAACCCACTGTCAGTTACATGCAGGCTGATCACGTGTTAGACCTGTCCCTGCGCGGTCGGTCGCTTCCCAAGGCGTTGTTGCTGCCGGGCCTCCCGCCCCTCGGGCTCCGTCCTCGCCTCATGCCGCTTCGCTCAGAGGGGCAACGCTATGGCCGCCCAGCCGCAGACGCAAGTCGGGATTCCGCCCCTCCGCTCACCAGGGCAGGCCTTCTAGGTCCATGTCTCCGGGCGGCCAGTCGGTGCCGCGTAGGGGCAGGACCATGGTCTCCTCGGGGAAGACCTCCGGTCCCCAGGGGGCCTGGATGTGGGCCGGCCCCTCCACTCGTCGCCAGCCGAAGCGGCTGTAGTAGGCCACCAAGTTCGGGGCGCAGAACAGGTGCCCGAACGCGGCGTCCAGTTCATCCCGCATGAAGGCGGCGGCTCGCTCCAGCACCAGGCCGGCGTAGCCGCGCCGGCGCCACTGCGTCAGGGTGGCTACGTCGCCGACGCCGGCCACTTTCACCCGCCGCTCACCGGCGCGCACCTCACGCTCGACAATCCCCAGACCGGAGACGATCTCATCGCCCCGCCGCAGGAACACCCGCCATCGCGGCGGCGCCCACTGCAGGCGCTCCAGCATCGGGTGCACGTTGAGGTCGCCCTTGCCCAGCTCCGCGGCAGCCTCTCTCTCGGCCGGGGTGAGGTCGGCGACGCGAACCACCGACAGGGTCAGGGACGGTTCTGCGGCTACCACGGCGTCATGTAATCGCGCAGGCCGAGGGGCAGCGGCGCGGGCCGGTCGATGCCGCTGTCCAGGTGGATGTGCTTCTCCTCGCGTGAGGCGTCGTGGACGGCCTCCATCACGTCGAGGACGTGGGAGGCCAGGGCGCCCGACGCACGGTGAGGCCGGCCGGTGCGCAGGGCCTGGGCCATATCGGCCAGGCCGATGGCGCGGCCGTTCTCGGCGTAGCCGTAGGCCAGGGGTGCCTCGCTCCACTCCTTGGCGCCGGCGCGGCGGATGCGGATGGGCCCACCGAACGTGTTGGGGTCGGGCACGGAGAGGGAGCCCTCGGTGCCGTAGATCTCGATGCGAGGGAGGTCGGTGGCCCAGACGTCAAAGCTGGTGATGAGGGTGCCGACGGCGCCGTTGGCGAAGTCGAGGACGCACGCCACGTGGGTGGGGACCTCCACGTCGATGACGGTGCCGAACTTGGGCTCGCTGGTGACGACGCGCTGCGGGAAGGTGATGCGGGCGCTGCCGGTGACGCGCCGCACGGGGCCGACGAGGTTCACCAGGGCGGTCAGATAGTAGGGGCCCATGTCGAACATGGGTCCGGCGCCGCGCTTATAGAAGAAGACGGGGTCCGGGTGCCAGCTCTCAGTGCCGTGCCCGAGCATGAAGCCGGTGGCCGCCACCGGTTCGCCGATCCAGCCGTCGTCGATGAGCTTGCGGCAGGTCTGGATGCCGCCGCCGAGGAAGGTGTCGGGGGCGCAGCCGACGAGCAGGCCTTTCTCCTTGGCCTTGGCCAGAAGGCGCCGGCCCTCAGCGCGGTCGATGCCCAGCGGCTTCTCGCTGTAGACGGACTTGCCCGCCTCCAGCGCGGCCAGGCCCACTTCCACGTGTGCCTTGGGGATGGTGAGGTTGAGGACGATCTCTATCTCGGGATCGGCAAGCAGTTCCTCGACGGTGCAGGCGCGGGGGCCGAACTCGGCCTGGCGGGCCTGGGCGCGCTCGGGCAGTAGGTCGGCGCAGGCGACGAGATCGAGGGAGGGGTGGCGGGCGCAGTTCTTGAAGTAGATGCTGCTGATGTTGCCGCAGCCGACGAGGCCGACTTTGACCGGTCTGATGTCCGACATGGGAGGGAGCCTCCTGGACCGGGGCGTGTGGGCCCCGCGGTGGCGCTATGATACTCCCGTTTGGGTTGGGAGAGAACCTAACCCCCGGCCCCTTCTCTAAGAAGGAAGGGGAGGGGGAGAGGGCAGGGCGATTGCATCTTATTGGTTAACGAGGCGAAGTAGGTAGTCGGGGTCCTAACCGGCGGCTTTGCGTTTGGCCTTGATGTCCGCCTTTATGGAAGTGTCCTTCTTGAGGAGGGTTAGAGCGAAGGCTCTCATCGCGGACAGGTTCTGGGCGCCGTTACCCACCCTTACACGACAGCGATCCTCGTCGAAGGCCACATCCAGACTCCAGTGCAGATTGTTCTCGATGCTCCAATGGGTGCGGGTAGCAGCCAGTATCTTCTCGGCCGCGGCCTTGAGGCTGGTGATGTAGTAGACGGTCTCCGTCTCGCTGTCAGACTGACCCAGACCGCGCCGCTGCCTTCTCACCATCGCCGCGCTCACCAGTCCAGGCCACTGTTTTGCCGCCTCCAGATAGCCCAGCACTCGCGCGTCTCGATGCGTCCATGTTCTTTGTTCAGGCTGTGGCCGTAGCTGTGCGGTACATCCTGAAACTGGTAACCCATGGCATCGATGGTCACGATGCAGCTCGTCAGCGACAGCAGACGCAGCAGTTCCGACATGGCGGCGATCTCATTGGACCTGTCGTCTACCTTGACCTGACCTAACACCAGGTGGTTGCCCGGGGGGTAGGTTGGTCACCCAGTGCCTGGTAGGGAGCAGTCGACCCGAACGGTTGGCGCACGAGAGGACTTGGCCAGATCGTCAGTTAGCAGGGAGTCGCTCTGATGAGTAGCGGCACCAGAGAGTCGCGTCAAGAGACCAGCGCCTGGCTGAGGCTGCCACGGCAGGTCCGCACGGACATCACCGGTTACGCTTTCTGTTCGTTGTGGATCCTAAGCATCCTCATCTTCACGCTGTACCCGACCTTGGCCTCATTCTTCTACTCCTTCCACAAGTACAACGTCATCCAGCCGCCCCGTTTCATCGGGCTGGACAACTATATCAACATGTTCATCCGGGACCCTCGTCTGCTGAAGAGCATTTACAACAGCGCCTACTACTCGCTCATCTCGGTGCCCTTGGGCCTGGTGAGTTCGCTGCTGCTGGCGATGCTGCTCAACGCCCAGGTGCGAGGGGTGGGCATCTACCGCACCATCTACTACCTGCCCACGTTGGTGCCGCCAGTGGCCGGAACGCTGCTGTTCATGCTGGTCATGGACCCTCGCCAAGGCCTGCTAAACGCCGGGCTGGAGGCCATCGGGCTGCCGCGGCTGGGATGGTTCAACCACCCCACCTGGTCCAAGCCCGCCCTGCTGATTATGTCCATGTGGGGCATCGGTTCCAGCACCCTCATTTTCCTGGCCAGTCTCAAGGAAGTGCCGCACGAGATGAAGGAGGCGGCCACCATCGACGGCGCGGATAGCTGGCGGCGCTTCCGGAGCATCACCATTCCCATGATCTCGCCGGTGATCCTCTTCAATCTGGTGATGGGGGTTCTGGGCTCCTTTCAGGTGTTCACCAGCGCCTTCGTCGCTGGGAGCGGCTCCGGCGGCGGGTTAGCCGGCGGTGGACCCTCCGGCTCTGCGGGTGGGCCGCTGGACTCCCTGCTCATGTACATGGTCTACCTGTACACGCAGGCCTTCCGCTACTTCGAGATGGGCTACGCCTCGGCGATGGCGGTGGTACTGTTCCTGGTCGTGATGGCCCTGACGGTGCTCATCTTCCGCAGTTCCGGCACCTGGGTCTACTACGAGGGGGCGAGACGATGAGCCGATCAGTCGCCGCCAAGGTCGCCGTTGGAAGGACGCGCCGCAAGTGGACGGTGGCGCGGGTGATGCGCCGGGTTGTCCCGCCGGTGTTGTCGTACGTGCTCCTCACCGTCGTGGGCCTGCTGTTCTTCATCCCCTTCGTCTGGCTCGTCATCACCTCGCTGAAGCCGCCCAACCAGGTCTTTACCATCCCGCTGACGTGGATCCCGCGGCCGATCATGTGGAGCAACTACCCAGCCGCCCTCTCGCACTCGGGCTTCCCCTTCGTGCGGCTGCTGCAGAACAGCCTGCAGTACGCCGTCCTGAGCACCATCGGCGTCACCATCGCCAGTTTCGCTGCCGCTTATGCCTTCGCCCGCATCCCCTTCCGCGGCCGCCGCGTGCTCTTCGCCATCACCATCGGGACGATGATGATTCCCGGCGTGGTGACCATGGTACCCACCTATCTGATCTTCAAGTGGCTGGGATGGATCGGCGGCTACAAGCCGCTCATCATCCCCTCGTACGGCGGCAGCGCCTTCTTCATCTTCCTGCTCCGCCAGTTCATGATGACCTTGCCCTGGGACTTGACCGACGCCGCGCGCGTGGATGGCGCCAACGAGGTGCACATCATGTACCGGCTGATGCTGCCCCTCATACGGCCGGCGCTGCTGGTAGTGGTGATCTTCAACTTCATGGGGTGCTGGAACGACTTCATGGGGCCCATCATCTACCTGAACAACTCCAACCTCTTCCCCCTCTCCCTGGGCCTGTTCTCCTTCCTCACCCGGGGCGAGCGCGCTTGGCACCTGCTCATGGCGGCCGGCCTGGTGGTGACGCTACCTCTGGTGGTGATCTTCTTCCTAACCCAGCGCCAGTTCCTTGAGGGTATCACCATGACCGGCTTGAAGGGCTAGAGAGGATGGCGGCCTCGCGCGAATCACTCTACGTGGTGGGCGTGGACGGCGGCACTACCAAGACCATTGCTCTCGTGGCGGACGCGGAGGGCCGCATCCTCGGGGCGGGCCGCAGCGGCAACAGCAACTGGTCCGGCCCCGACGTCGAGAAGCCCATGGCGGTGGTGGTCGCCGCGGTGCAGGAGGCGCTTGCCGAGGCGGGCCTCTGCGGCGACCAGGTGGCGCGGGCGGCGCTCTGCCTCGCCGGAGCGGACTGGCCTGAGGATCACACCCGCCGGAAGGAGTTCCTGCGCGGGGCCGGTATCGCCCGCGACTTGGTGGTGAAGAATGATGCCTTCGCCGGCTTGCGCGCCGGCACCCACCATCCTTACGGCCTTGTCATCGCTGCCGGCACGGGGACGAACACGGCGGCCATCGCCCCCGATGGCCGGGAGTGGGCCTTCGGCTACTACGTGACCGGCGGCGGCTCGGACCTCGGCCGCGACGCTATCGAGGCCATGCTGCGGCACGACGACTAGCGCGGTCCAGCGACGGCCATCACCGCGCGCGCCTTGCAGCAGTTGGGCTTCCCTACGGTGGAGGCCATGCTGCGCGAGTTGGTGCTGCACCGGGTGGACCATGCGCGCATCGCCGGGCTGTGCCCCCTTGTGTTTGAGGCCGCCTACGCCGGGGACAAGGTGGCGGTTGAGATCGTGGAGCGGCAGGGACGGATCCTGGGCGAGTACGCGGTCGCCCTCATCCACCGCTTCGACATGCACGACCTGGAGTTCGACGTCGTCCTGTCCGGCAGCGTGTTCAAGGGCGTGGGCCCGCTTCTTATCGACACCGTGGCCCAGGCGGTGCACCGAGTGGCGCCGCGGGCGCGCCTGGTCCGCCTCGCGGTGGAACCGGCGTTGGGCGCCGTCCTGCTGGCGTACGATGGGTTAGGGGTCGAGGTGAGCGAGGCCATGTACGACCAACTCGCCGCCACCTGCCCGGGCCCCGAACTCTTCGACACCGCGGGCGTGCACCGCATTCGGCAAGACGCGAACCGTCCTGGTTCGCTCAAGCGCAGGAGAGGCTAGCGATGAAGATGGTGGTCTTCGGGGGCGGCAGTTCCTACACCCCCGAGTTGGTGGATGGGCTCATTGGGCAGCACGCACGGTTCCCGGTGACCGAGCTGGCACTGCTCGACATAAACGAGGGGCGGTTGGAAATCCTCACCGGTCTCAGCCAGCGCATGCTGGCCAAGGCCGGGCTTGATGTCCGCGTCAGCGGCACCACCGACCGGGCGCAAGCGCTCGATGGTGCCGCTTATGTCAACAGCGTCATCCGCGTGGGCGGGATGGAAGCGCGCATACGCGACGAGCGCGTACCGCTCAAGCACGGCGTCTTGGGCCAGGAGACCACCGGCCCGGGCGGCATGATGAAGGCGCTGCGCACCATCCCCGTGGTGCTGAGCCTGGCGCACGACATGGAGCGCTATTGCCCGGACGCCTGGCTGATCAACTACACTAATCCCAGCGGCATCATTGCCGAGGCGCTGGGCAAGCACAGTCGGGCCAAGTTCGTGGGGCTGTGCTCGGGGCCGGACGGCTGGATTGGCGCGGTTCTGCAGGCCATGCAGGTGCCGCCGGAGCGGGCGGCGGTGGACTGGCTGGGCCTGAACCACCTGGGATACGTGACCCGGGTGTGGGTGGACGGCAAGGACGCCACGGCGGAGGCCATCGAGGCGGTCGGGGATCATTGGCGGTTGGCCCCTAACCTCATCCGCACCTTGGGCGTCATCCCCTGTTCCTACCTGGCCAACTACTATCACCAGCCACGCTTGGTGGCGGATGCGCTGCAGGCCGGGCACCGCACCCGCGGCGAGGTAGTGCGGGAGATCGAGGCCGACCTGCTGAAGCAGTACGCTGATCCGGACCTGGCGACGAAGCCGGAGTTGCTGCAGAAGCGGGGTGGGGGCGGGTACTCGGAGATGGCCTTCACGTCGATGCTCGCCATCCACCACAACCTGGGGACGCGCGTCATCACCCAGGTGCTTAACCAGGGCTCACTGGACGATCTGCCCGCCGATGCGTCGGTGGAGGTACCGTGCGTGGTGGACTCGCGGGGGGCGGTGCCCATCCGTATGGGCGAGATACCCCTGGCCATCCGCGGGCTGGTGCAGGCGGTGAAGGCGTACGAGAGCCTGACTGTGCAGGCGGCCGTGGAGGGCAGCCGGAGACTGGCGCTGCAGGCGCTGCTCGCGCATCCCATGGTGCCCTCATGGGAGGCGGCCAGCGATCTGCTCGACGATCTGCTGTTGGCCAACCAGGAGTGGATTCCCTGGGCGTGAGAGTGTGCCTGTGCGTCGCTGCCCGATGACTCGTAGTAGAGCCCCTTGTGGGCGTCTCTGGAGGTCGCCGTGCCCTGGACAGCGCCGTACCGGCCGCCGCGCGCAACCAGCGCCTGGATGCCAGCGTCTACTTCATAGTCGGCCAGGTGTTCTTTGTGACAATTGCGGCCTACGGCAAGTCCCGGCCCTTTGACGACCATCGCGTCTGCGAGGCGGTTCTGGCGGTGTTGCGAGCGGAGACGCCAGCCTACGGATGTGCTGAGCACACCTACTGCCTCATGCCCGACCATCTGCATGTGCTCACGGTGGCCTATCGCGATGGCGCCTCAGTGACCATCTGGCTCGAGCGCTTCAAGGACAAGTCCACACGAGTGGCTTGGGAAGCCGGATGGGCGGGGAAGCCATGGCAGCCGCGGTGGTATGAGCACGCGCTGCGTCGCGAGGACGACCTCCTGACGGTGGCCGAGTACATGCTGGCGAATCCGGTGCGAGCCGGGCTGGTTGAGGCCGCCGAGGATTGGCCCTGGAGCGGACATGTCGAGCCTCTGCCGCTCGAGGCTTGGGGCCGGCTCGCCGGAGGATGTGTGCTTGCGGGCACGGTGAAGTCACACGTTCGTAGTATAGCCTCTTGTGGGCGTCTCCCGTGATCCGGGAAGAGAACGGCCACAAGGACCTATACTACGAAGTGCAGTCCAGGGAGGATGGATGGCACAAGTACCCTACCGGCACGAGGTAGCGACGGACTTTCTGGCTCCCGGGCAGGCGCAGCGGGTGCACGAGACCGCCCTGCGCATCCTGGACGATGTGGGCCTGGCCGTGGCGCACGAGGAGTCGCGCGCAGAACTGGCCCGGCACGGCTTCCGCGTCCGGGGTGAGCGCGTCTTCCTGGAGCCGCGAGTGGTGGAAGCGCACCTAGAAGAGCGCCGACGCCGCCTAGAGGTCCCTCTCGACGACGAGGCGCCGCCTGACAGCCGCATCACCCTCACCGTGGGCGTCTACGCCCACCACGTCCACGACCTGGATCTGGACCGTATCGTGCCCTACACCACCTCCAAGCTGGTGGAGATGACCAAGCTGGTGGACGTCCTCACCGAGCGGGGAGTGATGTCGCCCGCGCCCGGCTACCCGCTAGACGTGGCTCCGCCCCTGCAGCCGTTGGCCAAGTACTTGGTGGGAGCGCTCTACTCCCGCCACGGTGAGTACCCGGTGGACCCCATCTCCGCCGAGTCCGTCCCCTACGTCATGGAGATGGCCGACGTCATGGGGCACCCCCTGCGCGAGTTGCCCGTGTACGTCTTCAGTCCTCTGCGGCTCGCGGGGGAGTCGTTGGAGGTGGTGCTGCGCTACCGGGATCGGCTGGACGGCATCCATGTAGGCAACATGGCCTCGGTAGGGGGGACCGCGCCGGTGCGGCCCTTCGGGGCGTTGGTGCTCTCGGCGGCCGACGTCCTCGGCGGTTTCGTGGTCCTGTCGGAGATCACGGGGCTGCCGGTCAACTTCGGCGTCGGCCTCTTCGCGTTCGATCTACGCTTCGGCACCATGGTCTTCGGCTCGCCGGAGGCTTATCTTCTCGGCCAGTTGGGGCCCGAGATCAACGAGTTCTACCACTCTGGCAGGCGGCGCGGGCGGGGGCAGGCGGCGGCAGGCATTCACTCCCGCGCCAACTTCCCCGGCGCCCAGCCGGCGGCGGAGAAGGCTGCACTTATGACGGCAGGCGCTCTCATCGGCCAGCGCCATTTCGATGGCGCCGGCATCCTCTCGGTGGACGAGGTCTTCAGCGCCGAGCAGTTGCTGCTGGACTGCGAGGCCAAGGACATGGTAGAGCGGATCGTGCGCGGGCTGGACATGACCGAGGCGGGGTACGACTGGGTGGAGGAGGTGCGCCGGGGCACGGAGTCGACCTTCATCGGGCTGGACAGCACCCTGGACCACTATCGCGAGACCTACTGGCACCCGTCGCTCTATGACCGCGGCTTCCTCGCCACCCAGAGCTGCGACGGCCGCCTGAAGCTGGCTCAGCGGGCACGGGGCATGGTGCAGGACTATGTGTCTCGCCACGAGTTCGAACTGGACACGCCGCGCCGGCGGGAGATGGAGCACATTTGGGAGATCGCGCGGGCGCACTTCGGGCAGGGGGACCAATGAGGCAGATACATTCGAAGATCGAAGTCCTCGCCGAGGACGAGCTACACCAGATTCACAACGCTACCCTTGAGGTGCTGGAACGAGTGGGTTGCCACTTGCCGCACCGGCGGGTGCTGGACCGGGTGGCCGATGCGGGCGCCAGGGTGGATCGGGCCGCCGGCACGGCCAAGCTGCCGCCTGATCTGGTGGAGAAGGCGCTGGAGCATGCCACCGGCGGCCGTAGCATCACGCCGCAGGACAAGTTCCAGCGGGGCGTTCTGCATAACGGGCGAGTGACCATCGGCCCGGGCAACCAGGCCAACATCGTGGACTACGGGGCGGTCACGCGTCGCCGAGGCACCACCGAGGACGTCCTACGCGGCATAGTGCTGTGCAACGAGTTGCCGCACGTCCGCTCCGCCATGCCCCTGGTGACGCCGGCGGACGTGGCTGAGGTGATGGGTGACGTCTACGGCTACTACCTGTGCAGCCTCTACTCTAAGAAGCCGTATGGCGTCTATCTGATGACGCCCGAGGCCAGCCGGGTGATCATCCGCATGGCGGAGGCGCGCTACGGGCGCGATGAGGCGCACGTCAGCTATCTGCTGGAGCCCAATGGCGCCCTCTCCTACGACGAGTTCAGTCTGGAGAACGCCATCACTTTCGCCGAGGCGGGCCACGGCTTCCACCTAGGACCCATGGCCATGGCCGGGCTGGACGCGCCGGTGACCCTGGCGGGCACGCTGGTGATGCAGAACGCCTACAACCTCATCGGCAACGTGGTGGCCTACTTGTGGGACACGCGCTGTGGCTGGTCGGGCAGCGCCCACACCTTGGACCTGCGCAGCAGCCTGTGCTCGTTCGGCTCGCCCAACCAGGTGCTCATCGGCCTGGCGGCCGTGCAGTTGGGCAACTGGTATGGCTTCGAGGTGGGCGCCAACTGCGCCCTCACCGACGCCTGCGTGCCCGACTTCCAGGGTGGCTTCGAGAAGGGCATGTCGGCGGTGGTGATGCTGCTGGCCGGGGCCGGGTACGGGGCGCAGGGCATCGTGGGCGCCGATCAGGGCACCAGCCTCGAGCAGTTGGTCATCGACAACGAGTGGGCCTCGGCGCTGGACCACATCTTCTCCTGCGGCGTGCCGGTTGACCGGGAGACGCTCGGGGTAGAGGCCATCGAGCGGGTCGGCATCCTGGGGAGCTTCATCGCCGATGAGCATACCGTGAAGCACATGCGGGATACGTACTGGCGCTCGACGGTGTTCAACCACGAGGGCTTCGACGCTTGGGCGGCCAAGGGGGCCAAGGACGTGTACCAGCGGGCGAACGAGGAAGTGCAGCGCATCCTCATGGAGCACTACCCGCCCGCGCCGGTGGTGAGCGAGGCGGTGAAGGCGGAGTTGGACGCGCTGATGGCTGACGCCCGCGCCCATCCCGAGCGCTTCCACGCAGAGAGGCACGAGTACCGGCCGTAACGTGGCCGCCTGTGGCCGCGTTCTGCGGTGGCACCGGCGCTATGTCGCGCTCGGCCGTCTGCGCCGAGACGGTCCGCAGCATAGCCTGCTATGGGCGCCTCCCCCTGTCCGCTCTGCTGGAGAACGGCCAGGGGAGTCCACTGCGAGAGACGTGTGACGGTCACGGCGAGGTCACCAGTGCGGCGACCCCGTTCGCGCTTCCTTGGTGCTACTGTCGGAGCATCAGCGGCAGGTGATTGTCTCCGCTTGTCCGGGGGCGGCACTGTCTCGTTCACTGTCAGGGCGAATGCCTACGTTGCGATCGGCGAGAAGCCGTTGGCCGCAGACAGGCGGCCTAACGCCAAGTCCGCCGTGCTCATGCCCCTGCCGCGATGCCCTAGCAAAGCGAGGCCGGGTGACACAGGCAACGTAGCGGTAAAAGCGTGGCGTGCATCCGCTCTGTCGGGGCGACATGGGGCCGCGGCCGCCAGGATCCATCTCCGCTGGATAGCCACGCTTGGGGCGGGTATGATGGGCAGGGAGCGCAGGCGCTGAGCGAGGCACGAAGGAGCGTTTCATCCGCCCGCGGAAACTGCCTTCAGCTGAGCCGTTCCCTTGGAGGTGACCGTGCGACCGACGAAGATCGTCCTAATTGGAGCCGCAAGCGCCAGCTTCGGCCCGGCAATGATCGCCGACGCCATGCTGACTCCCGGGCTACAGGGCAGCACCCTGGCCTTGGTGGACATCGACGCCGCCCGCCTGGAGGTGATGGCCGGCTACGCCCGCCGCCTCAACGAGGCTCTGGGGGCGGGGCTCGTTATCGAGGCTGCCACCGACCGTAAGGAGGCCCTGCCCGGGGCGGAGTTCGTCGTCGTCTCCATCGCCGTCAAGCGGGACGACCTGTGGAAGCTGGACTTCCAGATCCCCATCAAGCACGGCATCAAGCAGGTGCTGGGCGAAAACGGCGGGCCGGGAGGTCTCTCCCACGCCCTGCGCAACATCCCCATCGTGCTGGACATCGCCCGGGACGTGGAGCAGTTGGCGCCGGACGCCCTGCTCATGAGCTTCACCAACCCGGAGAGCCGCATCTGCCTGGCTCTGAGCCGCTACACCGACCTCAACTTCGTCGGCCTCTGCCACGGCATCGGCATGGGTTACCACAGCATCGCCACCATCACCGGAGTGCCCGCGGACGACCTGATCGGCATGGCCGCCGGTCTCAACCACTTCGCCTGGTTCACCGACATCCGTCGCCGGAGCACCGGCGAGGACGTGTACCCGCTGCTGCGGGAGATGGACCGCGAGTACGATCCCGCCTACTTCCCACTGACGCGCCGCATGTTCCGCCAGTTCGGGCTCTATCCTCACCCCAGCGACGACCACATCGGCGAGTATCTGCCCTACGCTTGGGAGGAGTGTGGCCTGGAGGGCTACGACTTTCAGCGCGCCGACCGTTGGCGGGGCGAGGCCTGGGCGCACGTGGCGGCGGTGGCGCGGGGGGAGAAGGCCGTCCCCCTGCCGGAGGGATTCGCCGGCTCAGGTGAGGAGCGACTGGACGATCCCCGGCTGCGGCTGCATCGCTCCGGCGAGTTGGCCTTCCCCATCATCGCCTCCGTGCTGGAGAACCGGCACGCCCTGATCGAGGCGGTGAACATCCCCAACGCCGGCCTCATCGACGGCCTGCCCGAGTGGGCGGTGGTGGAGGTGCCGGCGGTGGCCGGGGCGGAAGGCATCCGGGGCGTGGCCATCGGGGAACTCCCCGCCGGGATCACCGCCCTGCTCAGCACGCAGGTGCACGTGCAGGACCTGGTGGTGGAGGCGGCGGTGCACGGCTCCCGCGAGCTGGCCCTACAGGCCCTGCTGGCCGATCCGGTGGTGCATAGCGCCATCGCCGCCGAGCGCACCCTTGACGAACTGCTCGCCGTCCACGCCCCCTATCTGCCCCAGTTCGCCTACGGGGCGGGCGACCGGAGTCGAGCTAGTGTCGCCGAGGTCGTCTCGGCGACGGGCTGAAGCCGCGGCGCTGCGGGTTGGCGAAGCCGGCCTTCGCCGGCTGTACCGCAACCGCTGCCGGCACGGCTGTGCCACGTCCGCTTCGTCCGCTCCCGGAGCCCGCCGCAGGGCGGGCTTCGCTTGCTCATAGCCCCGCGGCTTCAGCCCGGGGCGGCGTGCGGCCGGGCGCCCACGGCGTCGCCCCGAGCCCCCCTGCGTCACCCTGAGCGCAGCGAAGGGTCTCGACTACCTGAGGCCGCGCTGTGCCCCCTCCACTGCACCGCGGGCAAATCTACCTAGCCCGACCGCCTCTCCAGCCGCCTCGTCTTCCCGTCCGTCAGTCGAGTGTGGGCGAAGTCCATGTCCTCAGGGCGGCTGTCCTCCAGGAGCCGGCGCTGGTGCGATTGCGCTGGGAGGCACCGGCTGTCCGGGCACAGTTGACGTGTCGTCCGGCGCGCTCACTCCAGTTCTAGTATCCAGGCCTGGCTACTGGTCCGCAGAACCAGGTGCTCACCATCCGGCGACCAAGCGACATCCACGATGGCCAGTCCCTGAGATAGCCTATGCCGCGCGACGCCGTCCGCTTGCACCAGCCAGACGTCACCCTTCACGTCCCACGCGGCAAGGGCCGTACCGTCAGGAGACCATGCCGGCGGTCTCAGCACGCGGACCTCTGGATTGCCGGAGGCGGACAGCTCCGCCCATCCCGGCCCCGCCGGTCCCAAAGACGTCACCTGCCCCATCGGGACATCCAGAACTGCCAACGCGAGATCGGAAGGGTGCGAATCGGTATCGTCGGCGCGTAGCAGAGCGATCCGGGAGCCGTCCGATGATGGAGTGGCTCGACAGACATTGTCCAGTAGCTGCTCTCTAGCGCGTGTTTGAACGTCCCACAGCCAAAGACTGAAGCCGTTGGTGCACTCGCTGGTGGGAGCGACATAGATGTCCTGCTCGGTGTAAAGGAAGGCGTGGCCGTCCGGGAGCCAACCCTGGAAGCTCTGGTAGGGAGGCTGCTCCAGGCTGCTAAGCCAGATCGCCTCTTGCGGATGGGTGGCGGCGATCACTGCGACCTTCTCGAAGCAGCAATGCTGCACCGCCACGTGCTCGCCGTCGGGTGACCAGAAGTAGTCGCCACCCGCATCCTGCACCTGTTCACCGATGAACTCGCCGACCTCGCCGGTCT
This sequence comes from Anaerolineae bacterium, assembly GCA_040768685.1. GTDB lineage: Bacteria > Chloroflexota > Anaerolineae > DRVO01 > DRVO01 > Ch71. Next base: position 61,534 of record JAXGMM010000001.1, on the reverse strand, counting down.
CCGCATTCAACAGGTAGAGGGCCTGTGCTCCTCCGCCCTGCCACAGGTTCACACTCAGTGTCCGGTCGTCCAGCCATCGATTGAGGATCTTGGGTCGAAGTGGGTCGAGAGTTTCTGCTTTCGTGGTCCGGGCCTGGGGTCGATCCACGTCCACCACCCAGACTGATGATCCCCATAGTTCGGTCTGTGGCAGCTGCTGCTCCACCAGAAGCACGATACGGGCGCCTCCAGGCGACCATCGGGCTTCCACCACCCGGCCGCCAGGGATCCTCGCTACTGGAACGGCCGCGAACCCCGGTCCCTCGGCGATCCACAGCCCGTCCCCCCAGCAGAACGCCAGTGCGCTACCATCAGGTGACCAGTCCAGCGGGTGGAAGTCCTGCCCGCCATAGCCGCCACTGGGAATGGAGATACGGACGGTGGCCACCAGGTCGTCGCCGGAGCGCTCCGAGCTCTGAGGGGCGGCGGCAGCGGCCGTACCCTCGGGCAGGGGGCTGCCCCGGGGCGGCAGCGACCCACACGCGCCGAGAAGCACTAGAGCCAGACAGCACCCGACGATCTCCCCCACCCAAGCCTCGCGCAGATTCCGGAGCATGTTACCCAGGCTCACAGCAGCGGCGATCGCCAACGGTAAAAGCCCCACCGCTGGGCGCGGTGTCACCCACAGGTGGACGGATGCGGCAATCACCACCCAGACGACTGCCCAGACGGCGAAGGTGATCACCGTGGGGGCGGCGGGAACGAGGGGAAGCTTGCAGTGAGGACAGAAGCGGATGGCGCTGGAGCACTCGCGCGCAATTGGGGCAGCGCTGACGAGAAGCGTCGTCGACACTGACGGCAGTCACAAACACACCTCTGCAGCTCGATGTGCATCCATGACTAGTACCGTCAAGCTCATAGTTGCTGCCAAGTGCGAAGGCGGCCTCGGCGCGCCGCCGGCGCGACTCAGGTGACGCGGAACCAGCCCTCGCCGCGGCGCTTCTCGATGCGGTTGCCCACCCTCCACTCCTGCATGGCCCGCATCCTCTTGGTCTTGCCGTCAGTCAGGCGGATGTAGGCGAAATCCATGTCCTCAAGGTGGCTGTCCTCATCGTCTTCCACCTCGACCCGCTCGGTGCGGATCTCCACGATCACGCCCGACCAGGCCTCGCCGAGTTGTTTGACCATGAGCACCAGGCTGATGACGGCAGCCAGGGCGACCCCGTAGAGGGCCGCGGGCTCCTCGGGCGCGAGGACGAAATGCACCAGGGCGGCGATGGCCAGCCAGAGGACCACCCAGATGAGGAAGTAGGTGCCCATCTTGCCGCTGCCCTGGGACTGGGAAGCGCCCTGGGCGCGCACGGCGCCGGCCACGGGCGAACCCTTCGCCTGCGCGAGGGGTACCCGGCAGTCCACGCAGAAGCGAGCGATGGCGGGGTACTCCCGCCCGCATTTGGGGCAACGTTGCGTCGAAGGGTTGGCACTGCCGGCGGTCATCGGCTCTCCTCCGAAGGGCTCGGTGATGGTGCCGACAGTATGCCCTGGGGCGTTAGGAGGAACAAGCGCCTTGTGCTGTACCCATAGACACGTCTCTAAGACACCTCGCCGGAAAAACCGGCTCCAGAAAGACCGCGGATTCATGGATACAACGGCTCAGACGTCGTAGTCGTGTTTGGGTGCCCAAAGGAACCGAAAACGCGCGTCACAGCTCCCGAACTGCCCCACCCATCGCACTGATACGAACCGTCCCAGTCGGCCATGGTGATTGCTGGAGAGGCTGCGAAAGCCTGTGATGGCCAAAGCGCCGGCGCATCTGCGAACACACACAATGATGCCGAACACCAAACTCCGTGACTGTGGTGCGTTCCGTATCTATCTCCGGCAACCGGTGCTGTACATTGCTGTTTGGCCTCCGAGTGCTCTAGCGGACAAGCGCGGCGAGGAAAGTCCGTGCGCTTTCCGGCGCTCTCGGGTCGCATTTGGTCCAGGCCACTCGCTTATCGACTCTGGCCACCTGGAGGCCCTGGACGCCCCCGACCAGCTCCACGGGCGTCGCGCCGCCGGCGTTGCTGGCATAGTAGGTCGTGTCGTACATGCTGCTGCCCCTGAGGGCGAAGAGTACGTCGTCGCCGGGCAGCCACAGGAGGTCGTCGTAGATGCCCAAGGCCTCGCCGCCGTCCAGCACCAACGTCGGGTTCGCGCCCTCGGCATCCACCATCCAGAGCTCCGGCGCATGCCCTTCCACCGTGGCTAGGGCGAACAGCAGCCTATCGCCCTCGGGAGACCAGGCCAGGGGATGGACGGCCCAGTAACTGGCCAGGTCGCTGATGTACGTCATCCGCCCAGTGTCAACGTCCACGATGCCGATGGTGGCATAAGTGGCCACCACCTGGAGCAGCGCCACCTTCTTGCCGTCGGGCGAGACCTCGAAGTAGACCTTCACGTTCGGGTCGGCCGCCCAGGAGTCGGGCGCGTCGGGCAGGGGCGGAGTTGTGTTGACCTCAAGTGCCTCGGGGGTCAGCAGAAACCCGAAGCGCGCCACCGCCGTTTCTTCTGACTCAGGACTCACATACACAACCGGGGGGCTATTCGCCGGCTCAAAGGTGACGGGCGCCATCATTCGGGTTCCGTTCTCGGGGTCGACCAACTCCACCCCTTCCTGCGTTAGGAACGCTACCCAGCCGTTGCTCACGGCCTGCATCAGATTCCCGCGGATAGTGCGGCCCAGCTCCAGCGTCTCCCCGGTCTCCAGATCGAGAAGGTACACCGGCTGAGGATCAGGCGCGGTAGGAGGGCTGGCCCAGGGCGAGTACAGGATGTGCTCGTCGTCCTGCGCCCAGTCAAAGTGCACTGCGCCGCGCACGAGCACCCGTTCCAGCCCACCACCGATGGTGGCCAGCCAGAGCTGGGGCTCGCCGTTCACGCGGGCATAGCAGAGGTAGCGGTCGCCCTCGGGGGCGATCCACGGCAGGCACTCCCGTTCTGGAGCAATGAGAGCGCCCTCTCCGAGGATCAGTGGCCCGTTGCCGGCGAATTCCGTGCCTGAGAGAGGCGGCTTGACTGGTGCGTCCGTCCCCGGCATGCCGGCCTGAGCAGGAGTCAGGCGGGGCAGGGCCGGCGATGCCAGAGCGACGATAGCCACGATAGCCAAGCCGCATGACGCGACCGAGGCTATCCAGGGCCAGATTGGCGTGTTTCGGGCGGATACAGTACCCGTATTGCTCCTGCGGCTCACTGACCACCTCCCGTGAGGCACCCCCACCAACCAAGGCTGTACGACCGCCACCGTGATGCCCTGATAGGAGAACCAACCCGGCACAAGCTTACGACGCATTCCCGGCTAATGCAAGAGGACTTATATATTAGTCCTGTACTAGTTCTGTATGAATTCTGCTGAAGGCATCGGTCTGGGAATCCACCTGACGACCTCCGGTGCTCGGCCCATGGCCCCACCCTCTCTGTACCCTTCCGCCCCTCCTCTGCTAAGCTAAGGCATGCAGCCACAAACCACCGTCACACCCAGGTGCTGGCTCGAGCCGGAGCCCGTCTACGTTCCCCCCGACCTCCGTGCCCGCGTGGGCGGGCACCCGCTGCTCGCCCAGACGCTCATTCGCCGCGGCCACGCCGATCCCGATCGCGCCGCCGCCTTCCTCGATCCCGATCTCTACGCCCCCGCCGATCCGCGCGACCTCCCGGACATGGACGCGGCCGCGGAGCGCATCGAGGCCGCCATCGCCCGCGGGGAGCGCATCCTCATCTGGGGCGACTTCGACGTGGACGGGCAGACGGCCACCGCCACCCTAGTCACCGTGCTCACGGACCTGGGCGCCGACGTGGGCTACCGCGTGCCCGTGCGCGCCGACGAGTCGCACGGCCTCAACCTGCCGGTGCTGGCCCGCTTCCTGGAGCAGCGGCCCGGCCTGCTTATCACCTGCGACACCGGCGTTACCGACCACGAGCCCATCGCCTACGCCGTGGCGCAGGGCGTGGACGTCATCGTCACCGACCACCACGAGCTGCCGGACGAGTTGCCCGCCGCCGTGGCGGTGCTCAACCCCAAGCGCCTGCCCGAGGATCACCCGCTGCGCGAACTGTCCGGCGTGGGCGTGACCTTCAAGCTGGCCGAGGACCTGTACCGGCGCGCCGGCCGGGCGGGCGAAGAAGCGCGGCTGCTCGACCTGGCGGCGTTAGGGCTGGTGGCCGACCTCGCGCTGCAAGTGGGCGATGTGCGCTACCTGATCCAGCGCGGTCTGCAGGCCTTGCGGGAGAGCGGACGAGCGGGGATTCGCGCTCTTCTGGAGACGGCTCAGGTGGAGCAGGCGCGCCTGAACGAGGGGCACGTCTCCTATGCCCTCGCCCCGCGGCTGAATGCCGTCGGCCGGCTGGCGGACGCCAATGTGGCGGTGGATCTGCTCCTCACCCCGGATCTGAGTCGGGCGCGGGTGCTGGCCCAGGAGCTGGAAGGGCTCAATGCCCGGCGGCAACTGCTCTCGGAGCAGGTCTTCCAGGCGGCGGAGGCGCAGATCGCCGCCGATCCGTCGCTCCTGGAAGAAGCGGCCCTCGTCCTGGCGCATCCCGCCTGGCCGTCGGGCGTGATCGGCATCGTGGCCAGCCGGCTGGTGGACCGCCACGGCAAGCCGACGGTGCTCATCGCCATGCCGGAGGGGGAGCTGGCCCGCGGGTCGGCGCGCTCGGTGGAGGGCTGCAACATCACCGAAGCCATCGCCGAGCAGGCGCACCTGCTGGAAGGCTTCGGCGGGCATCCCATGGCCGCCGGCCTTCGCCTCAAGCCGGAGAGCATACCGGAGTTCCGCCATGGCCTGTCCCGCTCGGTGTTGCGCGCACTCGGTCAGGTGCGAGAGGCGCCGGCCATCGCCATCGATGGGTTCGTGCCGCTAACCGACCTTTCCATGGAATTGGTGGAGGACCTGGACCGGCTGGCCCCCTTCGGCCCCGGCAATCCGCCGCTGAGGCTGGCGACCGCCGGCCTGACGGTGCGCAGCCAAACGACCATGGGACGGACGGGTGAGCACTTGCAGGTCTTCGTGCAGGACGCGGCGGGCAACTCGAGGCGGGTGCTGTACTGGGGCGGCGCCGGGGCGACCTTGCCGGCCGGCCGCTTTGACCTGGCGTACACGGCGCGTGTGAGCGAGTTCCGCGGCCTGCGCGAGGTGCAGATCGAGTGGGTGGACGGCCGTCCGGTGGAGCAGGAGGCCGCCCGCCAGGCGGAGGCCGACACGGAAGTGGTGGATCTGCGGCCCTATCCCGACCCGCGCGAGGTGCTCTTGGCCCTGCGGCGGTCGGAGCGGGTGCAGGTGTGGGCGGAGGTGGATCGGCCGGACGGCTCGGTGACGCGCGAGGGACTCACCCGCGGTCGACCGCTGATCATCTGGACGGCGCCGCCGGGGCCGGCCGAGCTGCGGAGGGCACTGGAGCGCGTGTCGCCGCCCAGGGTCTACCTCCTTGCCCAGGACCCGGGCACCGACGACCCGGCCGCCTTCATCAACCGGCTGGCAGGCCTGGCGAAGTACGTGCTCAGCAGTTGGGAAGGGCGCACCACCCTGAGCGGCCTGGCGGCGGCCATGGGGCAGCGCGAGGAGACGGTGCGCGCCGGGCTGGATTGGCTGGGCGCGAAGGGCGACGTCCAGGTGAGCGAGGAGGACGGGGCGGTGCGGCTGGCACCCGGCGACGGGAAGACCGGCGACCCGGCGCGGGCCCAGGCGCGTCTGCGGGCGCTGCTGCAGGAGACGCGCGCCTGGCGCGAGCACTACCGCACGGCTAAGGCGGAGTCGCTGGTCCGGGGGGAGTAGGGGCGCGGAGCCCGGCCATCTGCTCCAACTAATCGCTCCTACGCGTTATTCGTGTTGAAGTTGCGACCCGGCAGCGCTCTCGGAAACCTCACCCCAACCCATCTCCTTAACGGAGAGGGGCTTCCGGCCCCCCCCCTTCCTTCTTAGGGAAGGGGGTTGGGGGGTTAGGTTCTGCCCCGAAGGCGTACCAAATGGGTACCGCCGCCCATAAAGTTGGAGCAGATGGGAGCCCGGCAACTCCCTCTCTTGGCGCAGTTCGGAGGAGCAATGACGACTGCGGGCGATCGATTGACCTTCCGACCCTTCACCCTCGCCGACCTACCTCACCTGGCGGACTTGGACCGCACGGAGCACATCACGGTTGGCTGCCGGGTTGAGGCGGGGAAGATCGTCTTCGAGCCGGTGGACCGCTTGCGCGAGCGCTGGACCGGGGAGCAAGTGAAGCGGTGCGAGGCACGGGTAACGCACGAGTTGGAGCGGGGCGGTCAGGCCGTGGCCGCTTTCAATGGCGAGACGCTGGCCGGCTTCGCTGTCCTGGGCCATGATCTCCGCGGTCCGGAGCAGGACTACCTGTGCCTGGATCTACTCCACATCAGCCGCCCGTACCGGCGGATGGGCGTGGGCACCCGCCTCATGGAGGAGATCGAGCGGCTGGCAAGGGAGTGCGGCGCGCGCCGGCTGTACATCTCGGCCACGCCGTCCAGCTCGGCGGTGAGCTTCTACTTCAGCCGCGGCGCCCAACTGGCGGAGACACCCGACCCAGCATCGCAGGCGCTGGAACCGAAAGACATCCCACTGATGTTGGAGCTGTGAGCCGCTAGGCCGGGAAGTCGCCCACCCAGCGCATACGAGGCTCGCGCGGACCGACGCGCTCGAACAGGCGGCGGTCGCCGGTCCACAGAGGGGCCGCCAGTTCCGTCGCCAGGGCCAGGTAGGCAGCTTCGTAGGCCGCCACGCCATCAGTCAGGGCAGCGTGGTACACGGCGCCGGCCGTGGGGTCGACAAGGCGCACGCCCAAACGAAGAAGGAGCTGCAAGGCCTGACCGCCGGTCCCCGCATCGAGGCGGCCACGTCGAACAGCGGTCACCAACCCGTTGGCCACCTCGTAGTACCAGAGCGACGGCGCCGCCATGGTCAGGCGTCCGGCAAGGGCCGCGTCGCGTAGGGCAAGAGCGCCGTCCACGGCCTCCTCGTCGTTGAGGGCCCGCCGGTCACCGGCGACCCTCGGCGATCAGATCGCTCACCGGCACGCCGATGGGCCCGAGTCGCTCGCGAAGCCGGTCGAGGTCTGCGGCGGCTTCGGACTGGGACGACCGCCCTCCGGCACGCTCCGACTCCAAACGGCGGCGGATGGCTTCGGTGCAGTAGGCGCTCAGGGTGACCCCCTGGCGGGAGGCGGCAAGGCAGACCTCGGTGTGGAGACCGGGATCGTCGAGGTAGATGTTGATCCTCGCGGTGGTTGCGTTCATGGTGCCTCCGTGGCAGCAGCCAGGGTGAGTCCGGGTCCGTAGCACCATAGTGCTACAGAGAGCCGGGTACAGGCAGGCGGAAGAGCGACGCGTCAGGAGACGATCCAGCGATGACCACAGCAGTTCTGCCGCCGGCGATTCGGCGCTTCGAGGTCGAGTTCCCCGCGGACTTCGCCGAGCGGGAGGCGCGTCCTTGGGGAGTCCTCTTCCACTGCCGCGACAACCCCATCTCCCACGACAGCAACCACGCCGTGATTCTGGACCTGGATGCCGACCTGGGCGCGGCTATCGGCGAGGTCGTCGCCTTCTACCGGGGGATAGGCGTTAGGCCGCGGCTCTACGGCGGCGGCCTGCTCGGCGAGCAGGCGCGGCTGCGACCCCTCCTTGAGGAGGCCGGCTTCGCCTTCGCGGTGCATGAGTCGCGCTACTTCATCCTCGAAGGAGAGTCGCGCGTCCAGCCCAACCCGGCGGTCGAGGTGCGTCGCATCGCGGTGCTCGACGATGCCCTGGTGCACCTGCTCAACTCGGACGGAGACGCGCCCTGGTCGGTGGGCGTGGTCCGGCGGCACCTGGCCCGTCCCGACTACCACTTGCTGGTGGGCTACGTCGACGGCCGGCCGGTGAGTATGGCTTCGCTGAAGCATCGCGAGGGCATCGGCCGGGTGGACGACGTCATCACCGACCCGGCCCACCGCGGTCACGGCTATGCCCGCGCCGTCATGCACCACCTCGTCCGGCTTCACCGAGAGCGGTGCTCGGGCCTACTCTACCTGTGGGCGGAGAACCCGGCGGCTATCCGCGCCTACCTGGATGTGGGCTTCGTGGAGTGCGGGCCGGTGCCGCCGAGTTGGAGCGCCTGGCTGCCCTAGGCGGCGAAGTTGCCTAGCGGACAGGGATGCGTAGGCTGGTGCGCAAATGCTTCGTCCTGCATCGCCCCGCCCGCTAAAGAAGACAGCGTCTTCTGACGATATCCCGCCTATGTGGCACATTCCGGCTTCCCGAGTCGGCTGGGCGCGGTCCCTGGTTGTCCTGGCGCTGGCGACGGCGCTTCTCTTGCTGCTCACGCCCACCGCGCTGGCCGAGGAAGGACAGGCGGCGGGCGTGCTCGAGGCCGGGGCCCCTCCGCCGGCCGCCTTGCCGGCGCCGGAACTGGGCGCCCTCGGCAACGGCTGGAGAGCGGTCTACGTGGTCGGCGAGGTGGACGGAACCACCGGCCCAACCACGCTGCAGTACGTGAGCAACGCCCGGCGAGATTCCGATCACCTGCGGGCCCTGGGCTTCACCGTGGCCGAGTTCTACCCCCCTCACAACTCCTGGGCCGACATCGTGGCGGCGGCGGCAAACGCCCACGCCCTCATCTACGCCGGCCACGGCATGCGCTGGGGCGGCAGCGACGCCGTGGTGGGAGGCATGAGGCTCAGCGCCGGGGAGTCGGTGCACCCAGACCAGATCCGCGCCGACCTGCACATGGCGCCGGGCGCGGTAGCTATCCTCATGCACGCCTGCTACTCGGCCGGATCCAGCGAGGAAGACGTCTACGGCGCCACCTTCGACACCGCCCGGCGGCGGGTGGCCCTGTACTCGCTGCCCTTCCTGGAGGCGGGGCTCACCGGCTATTACGCCAGTTGGTACTACGGCTACCCGGCGGCGGTGCTTGCCTCGCTCGTATCGGGCCTCACCCTCGGGCAAGCTTACGAGGCCTACCACGACTTCAACGCTGAGACGGTGGCCCGCATGGAGCATCCGCACTCCCCGGGCGACGCGCTCTGGCTTGACTACGATTACTGGACCGGCTGGGAAGGTCGGCAGTACAACTACGCCTTCGCCGGCGCCCCCGACCTGCTCTTCGGTCAGGGTCCCCCGCCCGAGCTGGCGCTGAGCCAGGCGGCGCTGGCGGCCTACGCACTGCCGGGCGCTACGGGGCAGACCATCAGTGTGCAGGTGCTGGCGAGGAATGGGGCGCCGCCGCCCTGGGACGCCTGGGTCGAAGGCGGGCCGTTCCCCTGGATAACGCCGGAGCCACGACCGGCGGAGGGCACCTTGCTGCTTCACTTATCGCCGCCGGCGGCGGTGGGCGGTTACGATGCCCAGGTGATCGTGCAGCCGCAGTACCTGCCGCCGCTGCGCCTCTCCGTCTCCCTGGACGTGAGCTACCTGACGCTGCTGCCCGCCGTCCGCAGAGAGGGCTAGGCGATCCCGCGGCTTCCCACTCCCCCCTTGCCTACCGGGATCGGCGCGCCTGCCACATGGCGTCCACCCGCTGCCGCCAGCGCTCCTTCTCCTCCGCGAGGTCCGGCCGCGCCCCGTCGCCGTAGGCCAGTCCATCCAGCAACTCCAGCACCTGAGCGTGGCTGCCCTCGATGAGGTTGTTGGCCACGGAGCGGCCGGGAGTGTCCTGTCCCAGGATCCAGTGAAAGGCGTGCAACAGCTGATCGATCAGGAGCATCCGGCGGCGGTGGTCGACGGCGCCGGGGTAATCGGCGGCGAACTCCTCGAAGACGGGTAGGGCGCGCGAGCCGTTGAGCTGGCGGCCGGCCCAACTGGCGTGCCATTGGCGGGCGGTGGTGCTCCAGCCGCAGTCGGCGCCCGGGCAGGGGATGGGCGCGTCCGGGTCCGGCCGGCCGAAGCCGACGGCGATGACGGCGCCGCAGCGGGGGCACTCCACCTCCGCCCGGCTGACGAGAATGACACTGCGGCAGCGGTCCAGCAGGGCGAGGCCCACGTCCTCCAGGAGCACCTCGTCCAGGATGCCGCGGGCATCGTTCTCGTAGAGCAGGCGGATCTTGTGCCGCTGCACCCTCGGCGCCCAGCGGATCTTCTCAGGGGCGATCATGCGCTGCTCCGGAGGCGACACCCCCTATGCTGACCTAGCCCGCTTGTCGGTGCCGCTGCGACCCGCGGGCGTTACCGACTTGCCTGCGCCGTACGCTGTGGGCCTATATGCACCGCCTCACCCAGCGAGTCCTGGCAGTCTCGAGCGGTCGGTCACGAGCAGTGCGATATGTAGTGATCGGCGACCGACGCCAATGCGTCCCGGAACTTGACGACCGCTGGCTCCAGGAACTGGTGCAGATCGGAGACGGAGTACTCCGGAGGGGCGCCGCCACCGACGCCCAGCTTCCATTTCCCGCTCGGCTCATCGTGCTCCCACCGATTGCCGCGCCTCCAAACGAGTCCGAGGCCGTCGACTGTGGGAGGTTGACTGTGGACCCACCTATTCCTGAACTCCATGGCTCTGTGCCATTCCGTCGCGTCATCAAGACCGCGAACTGCCAGCGTGAGAGGATGGTCAGGCCATACGTCCCTCATGTGTTTTCCCACCCTGGCCTGAAGGCTAGTTCTGCACTTCTTCGGCTTGCCTAGGTCGGCCTCACTGAGGTCCATGATTGCCAGGATCGCGGCTGCCAGGTGCTCAGCGGCTGCATAGAGTCGGAGCGCGACGTCGCTGAGGTAGAAACGAGCGAAGTAGACTGCCGCGTCGGGCTTGGCAGTTTCCCGTCTCTCCTCATACCACTTCCGGTGTGCGCAGTACTCGTGCAGCGCGTACACCGCTTCCGCCAGCATGTCGAGCGAGTCCTGGAGGCAAACGGCAGCGTCGGGCTTGCGGCTCTCCGGCCCGAACTTGAGGGCGGCCAGGTCCGGAGAGACCGATAGGATCGCATGAGTGAGTTCCCGAAGGCTCGGAAGGCGGTCCGCTATCCCGGCCAGGTCTTCATCGCTCAGCAGCCCGCGGCTCACCGTATGGTTGCCCCCGCAGTCGCCTCCAGGTAGGGGCGCATTACCCTCTCTACCCGGCACACTCGCGCGAAGTAAAGCAGGGCCTCGACGTCGACCGGCTTCCTTCGATCGCGGTAGAGGCGGAGAGCCTCCAGAGCGACGTCCAGCCCGATGGCGTTGCGGAACTTGAAGCAGTCGGCGATTGTCTTCTCCGGCCCGTAGACGCGGACGGTTACCCCGTCAATTGTGTGCTCCTCTATGCCCTCGCTGTAGGCGGCGCCGCCGAACCAGTAGACACGGATAGGCGGGTAGTCAACTCTCGGGGCATCGCTGCCCTTCTCGATGGCGATGTGAACAACGTGGGGGATCTGCGTGGTAAGGGTGTGGAAGGCGAGGGCGGAAACAAGGCAGATCACCGCGGAGGGCGCGCGGGCACTCACCGCCGCCAGGTCGATCTCGGCGGGCGCGGGGCTGTCCGGCAGGCGATAGACGCCGCGAGACACCTGTTCTAGGTAGCCGGCATCGCGGAGGTGGTACCAGGTACGAGGGGAGATGCCGGCCGCCAGGGCGTCCTTGGTGCGCACAAGCCCTCCACGCTGACGGAGGGTGTCCAGCGCCCGGGCTACTGACTGCGACGAGGCTGTGGACAACGGCCCCTCCCCGTGGCGTATAGAATATCGGGTACTTCTGTACAAGTACCCGATATTCTATACGCCGTCGCCAGCTCTTGCCAGTGGCGGCTCCGCGCCGACCCACCGCCAGCCGCGTTTGGCCAACAGGGCGCCGCCCCGCGGTGGGAGCTACGCCTGCAGGATCGCCAGCGCCCGCTTGTACAGCGGATCGAACTCGCAGCCGCAACTGCCGCAGACAACGTCCGCTTCCTTGACCGCCGCCACCAGCGCGGTCCATGCCGCCGCGTCGTCCCGGTTCGACAGCCACGCCCGCGAGATCCCGTCGATCACGTCCCAACCTGATTCGGTGAACTTGGTGACGACGTCGATCAGTTCCTGGTTGTTCTGCATCGAACCTCCTTCTTCCCCGCGTACTCAGGGATCACATTCCCTCATCCAGGCGCAGGACGGCGCCCCTACCCCGCCGTCCGCCGGGGTCTACCCTCCCTGCCCCAGCACCTTGGCCCAGGTGTCCCGCAGGGGGACGGCGCGGTTGAACACCAGAGCTCCCGGACGGGAGTCCTTGCTGTCGGCGCAGAAGTAGCCCTGGCGCTCGAACTGGTAGCGGCTGCCGGGGGCGGCGTCGGCCAAGAAGGGCTCCACCTTGCAGCCGGTCAGCACCTCAAGCGAGTGCGGATTCAGGTAGTCGGTGAAGCGTTTGCCCTCCTCCACGTCGTTGGGATCCTCCTTGGTGAACAGGCGGTCGTACAGACGCACCTCAGCGTCCAGCGCGTGCTCCGCGGAGACCCAGTGCAGGGTGGCCTTGGGCTTGCGGCCATCGGGGGCGTCTCCGCCGCGGGTGGCCGGATCGTAGGTGCAGCGAATCTCCACCACCTCGCCCTCCTCGTCCTTGACCACGCCGGTGCAAGTGATGAAGTAGGCGTAGCGCAAGCGCACCTCCCGCCCGAGCGAGAGGCGGAAGAACTTCTTCGGCGGCTCCTCCATGAAGTCGTCGCGCTCGATGTAGAGCACGCGCGAGAAGGGCGCCAAGCGGGCGCCCATCGAAGCGTCCTCCGGGTTGTTGACGGCGTCCAGATGCTCGACCTGGCCCTCGGGGTAGTTCTCGATCACCACCCGCAGCGGCTTAAGCACGGCCATCACCCGCTGGGCGCGGCGGTTGAGGTCCTCGCGCAGGCAGGCCTCCAGCAGGGCCACATCCACCGTGCTGTTGACTCGGGGGACGCCGGTGCGCTCGGCCCAGTCGCGGATGGACTCGGGGGTGTAGCCGCGGCGCCGGAGCCCGGCGATGGTGGGCATGCGCGGGTCGTCCCAGGAGGCGACGTGCCCCTCGCGCACCAACTGGCCCAGGTAGCGCTTGCTGAGCACGGTGTAGCTGAGGCCGGTGCGGCCGAACTCGATCTGCCGCGGTTTGTAGATGCCCAACTGCTCCACGAACCACTCGTAGAGCGGGCGGTGATCGGCGTACTCCAGGCTGCAGAGGGAGTGGGAGATGCCCTCGATGGAGTCGCACTGGCCATGGGCCCAGTCGTACATGGGGTAGATGCACCACTTGTCGCCGGTGCGCTGGTGCGCGGTGTGGAGGATGCGGTACATCACCGGGTCGCGCAGGTTGATGTTGCCCGAGGCCATGTCGATCTTGGCGCGCAGCGTGCGGGAGCCTTCAGGGAACTCGCCCCGGCGCATGCGCTGGAAGAGGTCCAGGTTCTCCTCCACGGAGCGGTTGCGGTAGGGGCTCTCGGTGCCCGGCTCGGTGAGAGTGCCGCGGTACTCGCGCACCTGATCGGGCGTGAGGTCGTCGACGTAGGCCTTGCCGTCCTTGATGAGTTGGACGGCCCAGTCGTGGAGCTGATCGAAGTAGTCGGAGGCGTGGAAGAGGCGGTCGTCCCAGTCGAAGCCGAGCCAGTGGACGTCCTCGATCTGGGAGTCCACGTACTCCTGCTCCTCCTTGATGGGGTTGGTGTCGTCGAAACGGAAGTTGCACAGGCCGCCATACTCGGCGGCGATGCTGAAGTTCAGGCAGATCGCCTTGGCGTGGCCGATGTGCAGGTAGCCGTTGGGCTCCGGAGGCCAGCGCGTGTGCACCTGCTGGTAGCGACCGGACCGGAGGTCTTCCGCTACCGCCTCGCGGATGAAGTCGCTGGGGCGATCCGGCGTGGCGGTGTCGTTGGGAGTGCTGGGTTCGGTCGGGGCGGGCATGGGCGCGTTCTCCTGGCGGGTGCTGGGTCTGCATATGGGTGGAGAATAACACGAAGGGGGCTGTCATGCGACGCCGGAGGCAGGCGGCGATGGGCGAGGGAGAGGAGCCGTCTGTCCGCGGTGGTAGTGGTAGCCCCGGGCCGAAGCCGCGGGGCTACGACGAAGCGAAGCCCGCCCGGCGGCGGGCTGGGGAGCGGGCCGGATACGGTGGGTCGAGAGTGGCGGCGCCGGCGTGGCGGCAACCGGCGACCGGGGGTACCAGCAGGGCCCAAACCAGGCAAGTCGGTCGCAGACCTGGGCGTCGAGCACACATCTGAAGCGCTCCTTCAGCCGCCGGCGAGGGAGGCTTGCGAGCGATTCCCTCCGTCGCGACGGACCTACACCCTCACCCGCAGCCCATCCCCGGCGATGAAGACGCGCTCGCCCAGAATGGAGCGGGCCAGGGCGAGCTTCCCCTCCGGGTCGTTCATGATCTCCCGGCCGTGGTGGAGGAAACCAAGCCGGCCGAAGCGCTCCGAGTTGGCGGCGAAGTAGTGGCACGTCCTGCCCACGTCGTGATGGCCCGTCTCCATCAGGACGAGGTCCGCCCCGTCGAGCAGCGGATCCAGCTCAGACACGTGGCCGATGTCGCCGGAGTAGACCAGTGTCCTGCCATCGGCCTCGATGCGGAAGGAGAAGGCGCGCCAGGGCTCATGGTCGGCTGCACGGTGGAGATGGGTGTTGTGTTGGGCATGTACGCGCAGGTGGCCGTCATCGAAAACGAGGCCGTCGGTGTAGTAGTGCGGGACGGCCGGGTTATAGGGCTCCGAGCCCGGAGCAGCAGCGCCCAGCACCGCTTGGGTCGCCTCCCAGACGCGTTCCGACGTGAGGTACAGGTCCACCTTGCGGCCGCCCAAGGCGCGGGTAGGGTCGCTATTCCGCGAGTCCAGCTTGAGCATGGTCCAAAGCAGGTTGGGCAGGCCGCCGATGTGGTCGATGTGGGGGTGGGAGATGAAGATGGCCCGCACCCGCAGGAGGTCGATCCCGAGGGTGTGAGCGGTATGGGAGCAGCCCTCGCCGGCGTCGAAGAAGTAGACCCAGCCGCCCGTCTCAAGGGCAAGGGAGGTGTGGCGGCGGCCGGGCATGGGCTCGGTGCCGCTGCACGTGCCGAGGAAGGTGATGTCCATAGGATGCTCCCGCGGTGCGAAGTGGCGGGTAAGATAGGGCGGCTTGTCGGGCGGGGCAATGCCGCCCGTGTCTGCGGCAGTTGCGAGGGCCGGCGGATGCAGCTGCCTTCGTCTTTGCCGATGGGGCCCCCTGTGTTATGCTCTGGAGCACAAGGGCGTGGGCAACTACGCCCTTGCCCGCTATCTACGGCCCATAGGCACCCACTCCCAGGTAGGCGCCACGATCACATCGCGGAGGAGCATCATGTACGTTCGTTTGTCCGATGGTCGCGAGATCCCCATGGAGATGCACAAAGTCCGCATCGTGCAGAAGACGAACCTGCCGCCGGCGGCAAAGCGCCTGGAGGCCATGGAGGGTGCGGGCTACAACACGTTCCTGCTGCGCACTCGGGACGTCTTCCTGGACATGCTCACCGACAGCGGCACGAACGCCATGAGCGACAACCAGTTGGGCGCCATGATGGCGTCTGACGACGCCTACGCCGGGTCCGAGAGCTTCTATCGCCTGCAGGACGCGGTCAAAGACGTGCTCGGATTCAACCACACCCTGCCGGTGCACCAGGGCCGGGCGGCGGAGAACCTGCTCTCCAAGGCCTTCGTCAAGCCGGGGGACGTGGTGCCCATGAACTACCACTTCACTACCACCAAGGCCCACATCGACCTGAACGGCGGCCAGGTGCTGGAGCTGTACACCGACGAAGCCTTGAAGACGGACGGGAATCACCCCTTCCGGGGCAACATGGACGTGCAGAAGCTGAAGGACGCCATCGCCCAGTACGGCGCGGAGCGCGTGCCCTACGTGCGCATGGAGGCGACCACCAACCTTATCGGCGGGCAGCCCTTCTCCATGGCCAACCTGCGGGAAGTGAAGGCGGTGGCCGCCGCCCACGGCATCCCCGTGGTGTTCGACGGCAGCCTCATCTCCGAGAACGCCTTCCTCATCAGGCAGCGGGAAGCAGGCTATGCCGACAAGACCATCGGCCAGATCATGGCCGAACTCATGTCCTACGTGGACATCCTCTACATGTCCGGCCGCAAGAGCGCCGCGGCGCGCGGCGGCCTGATCGCCACCAGCAACGAGGAGTATTACACACGCATTCTCCCCTGGCTGCCCGTGTATGAAGGGTTCGCCACTTACGGCGGCATGTCCACCAAGGAAGTGGAAGCCATGGCCGTCGGCATCCGTGAGATGACGGACCTGAACGCAGCCGGCAGTGGGGTGGAGTTCGTGCGCTACTTCGTCGAGCGGCTGGTGGCGCGGGGCGTGCCGGCGGTGACGCCTCCGGGCGGTTTGGCGGCGCACGTGGACGCCATGCGTTTCCTGCCCCACATCCCGCAGGAGGAGTACCCGGCGGGGGCCCTAGCGGCCTCGATCTACCTGGCCTCGGGCGTGCGCAGCATGGAGCGGGGCACCATCTCCACCGACCCGGACGAGAACGGCAAGGACGTGTTGTCGGACCTGGAGCTGGCCCGGCTGGCAGTGCCGCGCCGGGTGTATACCATGTCGCAGATCGAGTACGCCGTGGACCGGCTGGCGTGGCTCTATGCTCACCGCGATCTGGTCAAGGGCCTCAAGTTCGCTCATCGACCGCCGGTGCTGCGCTTCTTCTTCGGGCGGCTGGCGCCGTTGGGGGACTGGGGCAGCGAGCTGGTGCGGGCGTTTGAGGCGGACTTCGGGAAGGAGTGCTAGGGGCGCATGGCGGTTGTCCGCTTCAGCTGATTCGGCCTGGTGCTCCGCATTGCGCCCTGGGCGACTGACCTAACCCCCAGCCCCTTCCCTGAGAAGAGGGGGAACCGGAATGGGCCTCTCTCGCACTTGCGGTTCCAATTCCCCCTTCCCGCGTAGGGAAGGGGGATAGGGGGTTAGGTTGGCCCGGCGGCGCGGCACGGTACTCAGCCGCGGAACCTTACCGGATGGTAACGGCGCCGACGCCGGTTTCGACCTTGAGGTCGACCTTGTTGGGCGCCGTGGCGTAGTCGGGAGACTCATATTGCCCGGAGGCGAGCCGCTGGAAACGGGGAGCGACGTCGATGTGGGAGAGGGCGCCCGCAGCTTCGATGCGGGCGCCGACCCCGTCGGGGATCTCGACCACGGCGGCCGCCGCCCCCGAGCTCAGGTGAGCGCGAGTGAAGCCGGCGGCGGCGGGGAGGACGACCTCGGTGGAACTGGCGCCCGTCTCCACCCGCAGGTCGGTGACTTTGAGGCCCGACAGGTCCAGGCGGGTCTCGCTGGCGCCGGACTCGACGCGCAGGGAAAGCGGCGCGTCCGGGCTGAGGACGAGGGTCCACTCTAGGCCACCCTTGCGATACCAGGCCGCGCCGGGGAGCATGAAGCTGGGCCAAACCCCGCTGGGCAGGCTCAGCTCAACCCGCAGCCCATCGCCGTCGGTGCGCACGCGTTTGTCCACCCCGCCATCGAAGCGGCCGGAGAGCAGTAGGCCGGGGGCGGCGCCCGCCTCCAGGCGCAGGCGACCGGCGGCGTGGTTGACCCGGACATCGGCCCACCTGGCCCCCTGAAGGGGCACCTCGGCTTCCACCGTCTCCACTGTCCGTGGCCCGGCAAGCACTGCCCACAGCAGCCAGCCGCCGATGCCTATCAGGAGCAGAGGCCACAACAACGACCAGACGTTCACTCTGAGTACGCCCAGGTTGCTCAGGAAGAGCAGCAGCCCCAGCAGGACCAGCACACCACCCAACAGGCTTCCGTTTCTGCGCATTCTCCTCTCCTGTAGCCCGGCCTCAGTCGAGCGTCACCAACACGAGTATGCCGCCGGTACCCGTCGCTAGAGCTCCCAGCGCCTTGCCGATCACCGTGCATAAGGTGGGGTTGTCGGCGCGCATGGCGTGAACGGGCGCCCGTCGGTGTTGAGGCGGCCCTGGTAGCCAAGGCCGTTGATGGTGGGGGCGGCAACTCCACCAAGTGCGCCGGCTCTCACCCTCGACCTTCTGAGCCGGCAGACGCCGGACGCTACTCGCCGGCGGCTTGCGTACGCTCGTACCAGTAGCGGGCCTGCTCGGCGGCGCGGGCGGCATCATCGGCCCGGTCCAGATCGTGATAGGCTTGGGCCAGGTAATCGTACGCCACAAAGTCGGTGGCATCCAGGTCTACGGCCTTCTCCCACTGCCACGCGGCCTCGGTCAGGCGCCCTTGGCGCGCCAGGGTCAGGCCCAGGCCGGTGCGGTAGACGGCCACGTTGGGTGCGAGCCGGATCGCGTTGTTGTAGGCGGCCTCTGCCGGGGCCAGTTGCATCGGATCGGTGTCGGCCCAGGCGAGGTACAACTCGGCCAGCGGGGCCCAGGCGCGCGGTTCGACGGGGCTGAGGCCCACGCCGGCCAGCGCCTGGGCCTCGGCCTCAGGGAAGCGTTCGGCCTCGACCAACAGGCCGGCATAGGCGAGGCGGTAGGTCGGCTCACGCGGCATCAGGGAGACGCTCATCTCAGCGCTCCGCAGGCCGGCGGGCGTGGGTCCGCGCTGGAGGGCGAGCCCGAGGTCGGTGTCGGCGCGGAGTGGACGCAAGGACAGGATGGCGATCAGACCCAAGACGACCAGGATCGGCGGGATGTAGCGTGCTTCCTCGCCCATGCCGCTGAGCCGCTCCCAGGCTCGGGGCGCGATGGGCCGCACCGGGCTGGGCGCAGTCTCGGTGACGGCAGTCGGCGCGGCAACAACGGCCGGGAAGGCTGCCGCCAGGGCCAGCAGCAGATAGAAGACCGTCGCGCCGCCGGTCAGGTCGAAGGAGAAGCACAGGTCGACACAATGCCCGACGATGGCGGCGGTGAGGGCAATGCGCATGGCGCGGGCTGTCGGGGTGAGACCGGCCTGCGACGGTTGCCATAGTCGCCACATGGCCCAACCGAGGAGGGCGCCGAGGGCAATCAGGCCGAAGAAGCCCGCACCGAGGGCGAGATCCAGGCCCAGGTTGTGCGCCCGATCCACGTAGACGCCGCGGCCGTGGTAGTAGACCAGTTGGGGCGGGAACACGCGCTCGAACAGGGGCGCCAGGGTCTCCGGCCCGTAGCCCCACAGTGGGCGAGCGCCCACAAGGGGAAGGACGTGGGACCAGATGGCGGTGCGTGCGGCGGCGGAGCCCCCGTGAGCCGCGATGCGTTCGGCCAGGGGGTTCACGTGCGACACGACGAAGGCGACTGCCAGCGTCAAGGCGGGCGCCAGGCCGGCAAAGGGAGCGGCGGCCCTGACTCCGCGCTCGGCTCGGGGCTCGACTTTCCAGAGGACGAGCCCGAGCAGCGCCGTCACCGCAAGCCCCAGGTAGGCGGCACGGGCTCGCGTTAGGAGCAGGCACAGTACCTGACCGGCCAAGAGCGGTAGGTAGCGGCGACGGACCTGGCGTTGCGCTGTCGAAGCAGCCGCAAGGGGGATAACGAGGACGAGGTAGGAGCCCAGCAGGTTGGAGCGGCCTAGGGTGGACAGCACTGCGGAGACGGAGTCGCTCTGCCAGTGAAGCGGGTCCAGGCCGGCGGCCTGGAGAAGGCCGTAGGCGACTATCGGGGCGCTCGTCCAGACGATGGCGCGCACCAGACGATACCAGTGGGCGCGGGTCTCCATGAGGCCGGCGGTGAAGGCGAAGAGGAAGAGGTAGGGTACGAGGGTGAGCAGGCCCTGCTGGCGCTCGTAGGCGCCCCAGAGAGAGGCCCGAGAGTCGACGGAGAAGGCCAGGGCCAGGACCAGAGAGAGGGCGAACGGCAGGGCGGCAAGGATGGGTCGGCTCAGCGCCCGCCGCCGGTCCGGGCGCTCCAGGGCGGTGATGACGGCGCAGAGGAGCAGGCCGAGGCTGAGGCCGCGTAGGAGTGCCGACTTGGGCAACTCGAAGGCGCTTGCGCCCCAAGGATTGAACGCCAACGGAGTGGCCACCGCTGCTGCCAGCCAGAACAACTCGCAGGCGCGAGCTGAACGATTGATCGGCGGCGGCGCCACATCCACGGGCAGGAGTCTTTCTGAGTCCTGGGCCATCGGCCACGCTCCCGCAGCTGCCGACCGGTCGTGTGCTGCTGGATCGCAGTGTAGCGGTCGGGTGCACGGGGTACAAAGATCGGGCGGCGGACGGATGAATCCGTCCGCACCCCCACGTCCGCGTCACCTCGCCTGTTCCCCCGCGCAGTGCGTTTGTGCTTGCAGGCCGCCAGGCTTGGACCTAGCCTAGCGGGCAGCCCTGTGCCGCCCAGGAGGCAAGACAGAATGCCTGCAGTCATACCCGATCGCCCCGACAGCCTCGGGCTATCCGCGGAGCGCCTTGTCGCCGCGGACCTGGTGCTGAAGCGAGCTGTCGACGGAGGCACGGTCGCCGGGGCGGCGTCGGTTGTCTTCCGCAACGGCCGGCCGGCGCACCGGGCAGCGTTCGGCAGCCGGGCGAGAGGGGCGACGGGCGCTCCGGTGCTCTCGGACACGATCTTCCTCGTGGCCTCATTGACCAAGCCGGTAGTGTGCGCCGGGGCGATGCTCCTAGTGCAGGACGGCCTGCTGGCCCTGGACCAGCCGGTGGCGCCCCTGCTCAAGGGCTTCGGCAAGAAGGGCAAAGACCGCATCCTGGTGCGACACCTGTTCACCCACACCTCCGGCCTGCCCGACCAGTTGCCCGAAAACCCCGACCTGCGACAGCGACACGCTCCCATGGACGACTTCGTCCAGGCTGTCTTCGCGGTGGAGCCGCTCTTCCCGGCGGGCAGCAAGATCAGCTACCAGAGCATGGGAATCCTCATGCTGGCGGAGATCGTCCAGCGGCTGACCAGCCAGCGCCTGCGGGACTTCCTCAAGGAGCGGCTCTTCCGCCCGCTGAGCATGGACGACAGCACCCTGGGCCTGCCCGACACGGGGATGGAACGTACGGCGCTGGTGGGAAACCCGGAGGAGACGCAGTATGGGACCACCGACTCCGACTGGGGGTGGAACTCGCCCTACTGGCGGGACTTCGGCGCACCTTGGGGCGGACTGCACTCCACCGCCGCCGATCTGGGTCGCTTCCTGTGCCACGTGCTGGGCGATCTGCCCGGACCGCTGAGCCCGGCGTCGCGCCGGACGATGGTGCGCGACCAGACGACGCCGATGGCGGGCCTGGCGGCGGAGGACAAGGCGATGCACCGTTGGGGGCTGGGGTGGGCGTTGGGTCTGAATCAGTTCGGCGACCTGACCAGCCCGGACACGTTCGGTCACATCGGTGCGACGGGGACGGTCTTCTGGGCCGACCCGACGACGCACCTGATCTGCGTGCTGCTGACGAACGAGCCGGGCCGCAACGACTACCTTTTCCCGCGGTACTCGAACGCGGTGGCCAGCGCGGTGAGGGAGTAGGGAAGAGTGGACAGTGATTAGTGGACAGTGGTCAGAAGGGACTCGCTCCCACTGATCACTGGCCACTGACCACTGATCACTTCTGCACGGGAGGAAGGTATGGCGCAGGAAGAGGAACAAGCCAGGCCGATGGGACTACGCTCGCTGCCGCGGAACCTGTGGGCGGTGAGCCTGACGTCGTTCTTCATGGACGTCTCCAGCGAGATGGTCCTCAACGTGCTGCCGCTGTTCCTCTCCACGGTGCTGGGGGTGAAGACCAACGTCATCGGCCTCATTGAGGGCATCGCCGAGGCCACCGCCAGCATCCTGCGCCTCTTCAGCGGCTGGCTGTCGGACCGGTTGGGCAGCCGAAAGTGGCTGGCAGTGGCGGGGTACGCCATCTCGGCGCTGGCTAAGCCGTTCTTCCTCGTCGCCAACTCCTGGGGCGTGGTGGCGGGAGTGCGCTGGGCGGACCGGGTGGGCAAGGGCGTGCGCACTGCCCCGCGCGACGCCCTAGTGGCCGACTCGGTGAGTCCGGCGCAACGGGGGA
Organism: Anaerolineae bacterium; assembly: GCA_040768685.1. Classification (GTDB taxonomy): domain Bacteria; phylum Chloroflexota; class Anaerolineae; order DRVO01; family DRVO01; genus Ch71. The sequence goes on along the minus strand of JAXGMM010000001.1, from coordinate 39,732 downwards.
TGGCCTTTGGGCTGCACCGGGCGGCGGATACGGGCGGCGCCGCCCTAGGCCTGCTCATCGCTCTGATCGTGGTCTGGTTCTTCGGCAGCCGCGCTGCCCTGCAGGAGTCGACCTTCCGCACCCTGGTGCTGATCTCGCTGCTGCCGGCGGCCCTGGCGGTGCTTTCGCTCGCCCTGGGGGCGCAGGAGACGGGGAGCAAGGGAAAGGCGGAGGCGCCCAAGATAGGCTTCCGCGGCCTGGGCAAGCCGTTCGCCATCTTCATGGTGATCGTGGGGCTGTTCGACCTGGGCAACTCGTCGGACGCCTTCATCATCCTGCGCGCCAACGCGGCCGGCCTGAGCACGCCGGGCGTCCTCGGCATGCTCCTCACTTTCAACCTGGTCTACGCCCTCATCTCCACTCCCGCCGGGTCGCTATCGGATCGCATCGGGCGGGACCAGCTGCTGATCGGGGGGTGGTTGCTGTACGCCGCCATCTATCTCGGGTTCGCGCTGGCCGGGGCGGGCTGGCAGATCTGGGCGTTGTACCTGGCCTACGGCCTTTACTACGGCATGGCCTACGGAACGGCCAAGGCGATGGTGGCGGACGTGGCGCCGGCGCACCTGCGCGGCATCGCCTTCGGCACCTACGCCGCCGTCTTGGGCGTGCTGGACTTCCCCGCCTCGCTTATCGCCGGGATCCTGTGGGACGGCCTGGGGGGATGGGGCGGCTTCGGCCCGAGCGCGCCCTTCCTCTTCGGCTCCGCCATGGCCCTCATCGCGGCGGCCGGCATGTGGGTGTGGAGAAGGGGGACCACGGAGGCACAGAGGCACGGAGCGGGAACCTAACCCCCTCGTGGTTTCGCGGCGCGAAGCCACTGGCTCCCTTCCCTGAGAAGGAAGGCGAAGGTAGGGGAGCCGGAAGGTCTCTCTTCCAAGTCCCCCAATCCACTCGGTGTCTCTGTGCCTCCGTGGCCGGTCCCTAGAGCGGCCTCAGGATACCCAGCAGGTTGCCGCCGAGAATGGCGGCGCGTTGCTCGGCGGGCAGGTCTAGCCCTTGGACTAGCTCCAGGTGGCTGCGGTCCATGCCGAAGGTGGTCCCGGTGGCGCCGTTGGTGCACGGGAAGTCGGTGCCGAAGAGCAGTTGCCGCCAGTGCCGTTGGGCGAACCCGGCAGTGTACTCCGGGTCGCGGGTCAGGCCGCGCAGGCCGGAGCCGGCGGAGATGTCGGCGTAGAGGTTGGGGCACTCGTGCAGCAGCGTGTTGCAGCGGCCGGGCGCGGTGATCGGCCCGGAAGGGTAGGCGACCCCGCCGCCCGTGTCGGCGGCCATCTCCGCCCACCAGGAAGGGCCGTGAGCGATAAAGCGCGTGCCGGGAAAGGCGCGCACCACGCGCTCGAAGCCGTCCATGTCCTCGTTGATGCGCGCGTCCAGGTGCAGCAGGATGGGTAGATCAGCCTCGCCGCAGAGGGAGTAGATCTCCTGCGCGCGGGGGTCATCGACGCGGAGGGAGTTGCCGGGCGGGTTGGGCTTCCACTCGCCGAAGCCGCGGCAGCCGGCGTCCACCAGTTTGGCTATCTCGTCGCGGTAGGACAGGCCGGGCCGGCGCGGATCGAAGACGCCGAAGGGCAGGAAGCGGTCGGGGAAGAGATGGGCCTGCTCTTGCGCCGCCTCGTTGGTGACGAAGAGGGGCGCCTCGGAGCCGGGCGGGACGGGCAGGGGCAACAGGACGGCCATGTCCACCCCGGCTTGGTCCAGGTAGCGCAGGTTAGTGATGGTATTGACGGCCCGGCGGCAGGTGGGGGAGAAGGCATAGGCGGGGAAGGGCTCGCGCCAGGCGTCGTCCATGGTGATACCGTACACGGCGGCAGACAGATGGGTGTGGACGTCGATGATCATGCGGTCTCCTAGGCGGCTGGTGGGCGAACGATAGCGGGTTAGCACAGGCTTGGCCAGGGCACGAGAGCCCACGCCGCCGACTGCGGAGTTGGATAGACGCTGAGACGCCCGGACGGAGATCGTCCGGGCGTCTTGCTTGGCTAGCTGCTGGGGATCGATGCTGGTTAGGCGATCGGCTCTTGGGCCGCGGCAGCGCCGCCGGCGACGAAACCCTGAGCGAGGGCCTTGCCCACGCCCGTGCCGGCGACGTACTGGCGAACGGCGGTGGCGCCCACGGCATCACCGGCGGCGAAGAGCCGCGCGATGGGGTTGCCGTCACGGTCAAGCACGGAACCCTCGGGGTTGATCATAATGCCGCCCTCGGTGAAGGTGAGCGCCGGCTTAGTGGGCACGGCGTAGAAGGGGCCGGTCTCGATCTTGTTGACTAGCGGCAGGGTGTAGACGTAGCCGGCTTCCATCTCGACGGACTTGGGAGGGACCAGTTCGTTGGCCTTGCCCGCCTCGATGGCGGCATTGAACTCCTCGATGGTGGCGAGCATCTGCGCGCCGTCCACGCCCCAGGCCTTCACGAGCTCCGCCAGTTCCTCGAGCGTCTCGGCCGAAGCGATGACGCTGTTCTGCTTGGCGGCCGACTCGAAGTCGCCCAGCCGGTTCTGGTAGATGGTGTCATCCAGGATGACGAAGGCGCGGCCGTAGGGCGGAAGGACCGACTCGGGCTGCTTCAACGCGTCCTGAGCGATCATCTCGCTGCTGGAGGACTCGTCGGTGAAGCGTTTGCCGTAGATGTTGACCACGGCGCAGAGGACGTCGAACTTGAGGGAGCCGGCGGAGGAACCACGGAAGCCTTCCGGACGCTGGCCGTCCTCGGTGAGGAAGACGAGGTGGCCGTACCAGGCGTCCATGTCCGGGCTGGCCTTGGCGCCGGCATCGAGGGCCATCAGCAGACTGTCGCCGGTGCCGCCCAGGCCCCAGCGCTGCAGGCTGGTGGCGCGCGTCGCGTCATGGGCAACATAGCGGGTGATCAGGTCGTTGTTGAGCTGGAAGCCGCCGCCGGCGAGGACAACGCCCTTTGCGGCGTGGACGTCGAAGGCCTTGCCGTCCGCGCCCTTGGCCCGCACGCCTACCACAACGCCGTCGTCGTCGCGCAGCAGACGCTCGGCGCGGGTGGAAGCCATGATCCTGACGTCGGCCTCCTCTAGAGCGGGGATTACGGCGTCGAAGAAGTCGGCGGGTGCCACTCGGAGGCCGTTACGCTCGAACGGGTACTTGTAGGGATAGACAGTCATGCCGTGGGAGGTGAGCATGTCGATGGCCGGACCGATATTCTCCACCCAGGCACGCTGGAGGCCGGGATCGCCCCAGGGCATGTACTTGCGCATGTCCTCGTAGTGGGCGTCCACGGAGGCCGCAGTGCCCTCATCACGCTGGAACTGGCTGTCGAAGCAGTAGGTGGCTCCGTAGCACACGGCGGTGTTGGAGACGGGCGGCCACTCCTGCTTCTCCAGGATGATGACGGTAGCGCCATCGTCCGCAGCGCGAAGGGCGGCGGTGAGGCCGGCAAAGCCAGCGCCAACCACTACCACGTCGGCTTGCAGGCCTTCGTCGACAGCGTCCTGAGCGGATACGGGCAGGGTGGAAGCGGCGGCGACGCCGGCGCTCACGGCGGCTCCGCGGAGGAAGGTTCTGCGTGAACTCCTGCTGTTGGCCATCTGTCGATCTCCTTCGAACTAAGATCCCCGGCACCGGAATTGGGTCGCGATCACAAGAGAAGGATAGCACTGGAGCCAACCCCCGTCAAGTATTGGAGGTGGTGACAGTTGGCCGGGAATAGTGATTAGTGGACAGTGGTCAGTTGGCAAAGCTCTCCACTGACCACTGTCCACTGGACACTGCCCACCGCTCCCGGGCGAAGACGAGCAGTTGGTTGCCGCCGTGTCCTGGAGGGTCAGGGTATCTCCGCTGAAGGTGTACTTCTCCACCTGCTGCAGCCGTTCCATGTAGGCGGCCTCGGAGCGCATGGCGTCGTCGGGCCCGGCCATGACGGTGGACACCATTCCGCGGATATCGATCTCCCCAGTGACGGAGAGGCGTACCGGCCGCCGTACCAGTTCACAGCCGAGGCGCCCCCGAGCCTGCCGTTCTCGAACTTGAGGGTGAGGCTGTGGTCGGCGGGGTCGATGGCCTCCTCGGACCAAGCCTGGAGTCGCCACGCGGCGCCGTCCAGCGATGGAGTGCCACAACCGGCCAACAGGACAACCAGCAGGGCCACGAACGCGATCATGTGCGGCTTCATGACCACCTCCTACGGGCCACGGCGGCGGGGGGCGCACTAGTTCCCCGAGGGTGTCGCCCGGGCGGGCCTATCGGGGGCGCCGAGATCGAGCCAGCGGGCGATGTGCCCCGCCATGGAACGGCTCAGGCCGGGCAGGCACTGCAGACCGTCAAGGCCCTGCTCGCGGTAGATCCGGTCCACGCCGGCGTCCGCCTCGTCCACCGCCCAGGCGGCCTTGCGATAGGCCCAGACCTGGGCCACGGGGGCATCGTCGAGCTGCAGATCGTGCATGCGCACGAAGAGCCGCTCGGCGAGGCGTTTGTTGATGCCGAGGGGCCCGGGCGGAACGTGACGCGGGGAGTGGTCCAGGATGCCGTGTCGCTCACAGGCATCGCGGACGCGGCGGCCCAGGCTGAGTTGATACGGCCCGGGCGGGCCATAGGTGGGCTTGCCGCCGACCGGCCAGCGGAAGAGGTCGCGCCACGCGCCTTCCATGGCCGGGTCAACGCTGACGGCAACCCTGAGGGTCCGCTCGGCCTGGTCGCCCTCCATGGTCATGGCGCCGACACAGACGAAGCGGCCGCCGTGGTCGGCAGTGGCGCGGACGGCGTCTTCCAGGTGGCGGTCGCTGTCGCCTAGGAGGGGGATGACGGGCATGAGGGCCATGCCGACGGAGAGGCCGGCCTTTGCCAGGGCTTCCATGGTAAGTAGCCGCCGTTGCAGGCCGGGGCTCTTTGGCTCGAAGGCGCGCTTCAGAGTGGGGTCGACGTTGGAGAAGCTGAAGGCGACGCTCACCCAGGAGCGGCGATTGATCTCGGTGAGAAGGTCGAGGTCGCGAAGCAGAAGGGGCGAGCGCTCGATGATGGAGAGAGGGTAGCCGAGCGCTAGGATGACCTCCAGCATGGCGCGGGCGATGCGATAGCGGCTCTCTGCCTGCCACTGCCAGCCGTCCATGCCCACAACGTCCGGTGGGTGGCGGGCCAGCTCGCGCCGTAGGCGTTCGGCAGCGTTGGTCTTGACGCGGATGACGCGGTCCAGATCGGCGGGGTCGCGCCGGCCGACGTAGGGCGCTCCGCGGAGGTAGCAGAAGTGGCAGCCGTTGGCGCAGCCGACGTAGGGATGGGCGGCGTACTTGTCCCAAAAGACGGGCCCGCCGACGTGCTTGTGGACGCGGATCAGGCTGGGGACGCGGTACTCGTCGAAGTGGGGAAGCATCAGTCGCCCAACTCAGACGGGGAGTTCACGCCACAGAGGATGCAGAGAGCGCAGAAAAGGTACGGGATTCACGTCATCACCGGGTACGAGAGCTCGCCGGGAAGCCGGCGGCGTGGTTGACGATGAGCAAGGGCACGCCCAACTCGAAGGGCCGGAGGCCGCCGGTGAGGCGGACGCGGTAGAAGGCCCCTACCGGGAAGGCCTCGGTGGGGAAGCCAAGGAAGGTACCCCAGCCGTCGGGGACGCCGCGCGCCTCGGAGTGGGGGTCGCCGCGCATGTCATGGCCCACGGTGTTGGCCCAGTCCGCCCAGGGAGCGACGGCGCGGCAGTGCTCGTGGAAGTCGTTGGCGATCATGGGGCCCTCCGAGCGCCGGCCTGCAGGCGCGGCGGCGACGGTAGGGAGAGTCTAGGCTGGCGGCGAAGGGTCCGACAAGCAAGGAGCCCACCTTGGGGGTGGGCTCCCCGGCGGGGTAGCGTGGCGGACCTACTCTACGTGCGTCTCGGCCACGCGGCGGAAGTGGAATCCATAGATGGCCATCGTGATGGCCAGGGGGAAGAGTCGCGGCTTCCGGAGGAGAGTCCAGGCGACGAGCTTCCAGTACTGGACGCGCTCCTGGCCCTTGATTCCAAGGCGATAGACGGAGCGGAAGAAAGCGGCGACGTAGCCGGCGTCTATCTTGAGGCGAACCTTGGGGGGCTGGTAGTCCTGGAGGAAGGTACGCACCCGCTCGTAGTAGTGCTGGGGCGAGTAGATGTGGTCCAGGATCTCTCGGTAGCCCTTCCGCAGCACCTCCAAGTCCATGCGGGGGATGATGTTGGTGGCGCCGTTGACGTTGTCGCCGGATAGCTTCCCGACGAGGCGGCCCTCCTGCTTCATGCGTTCGTAGAGCTTGGTGCCGGGAGGGGCCTGGAGCAAGCCGACCATCGCCGTGACGATGCCGCTGCGCTGAATGAAGTCGATCTGCTGCTGGAAGATGCGCGGCGTATCGCTGTCGAAGCCCACGATAAAGCCGCCTTGCACCTGCAGTCCGAAGTGGTGCAACCGCTTCACCGCTTCCACCAGGTCGCGTCCCTTGTTCTGGAACTTGTTGCACTCGGCGAGGCTGTCTTCGTTGGGCGTCTCGATGCCGACAAAGACGGTGTTGAAGCCGGCCTCGGACATGAGGCGCATGAGCTCGGGATCATCGGACAGGTTGATGGAAACCTCGGTGTTGAAGGTGAGGCCGACCTTGCCCTTGCGCCACTCGATGAGAGCGGGAAGGACCGAGTCTTTGAGAACGCGGCGGTTGCCGATGAAGTTGTCGTCCACGAAGAAGACGCCCTTGCGCCAGCCGAGGGCGTAGAGCGCGTCCAGTTCGGCGATTATCTGCTCGGCCGTCTTAGTGCGTGGCCGGTGGCCGAGGAGCGCGGTGACGTTGCAGAAGTCGCAGTTGAAGGGGCAGCCGCGAGAGAACTGGATGGCGACCGTTTCGTAGTACTTCAGCTCGGCCAGGCGCCAGAGGGGCACGGGCACCTTGGTGATGTCCGGGAACTGGTCCGTAGTGTACATGCGACGGGGCGTGCCGCTCTCCAGATCGCTTAGGAACTGCGGCAGGGTGATCTCGCCCTCGTTGAGGACGAGGTGGTCGACGTCCTGGAACTCCTCGGGCTCGATGGTGAAGAGCGGTCCGCCGGCGACCACCTTGACGCCGAGGGCGCGGCAGCGGTCTATCACCTCGTGCGCGGACTCACGCTGGATGACCATGGCACTGAGGAAGACCATGTCGGCCCAGCGCAGGTCGGCATCAGTGAGGGAGCGGACGTTCATGTCCACCAGCCGCTTCTCCCAGGAGTCGGGGAGCATGGCGGCGATGGTGAGCAGACCCAAGGGCGGAGCGCCGGCCTTCTTGTGCACGAACTCGAGAGCGTGCTTGAAGCTCCAGAAGGTGTCGGGGAAGACGGGGTAGACGAGTAGTACCTTCATGTCGTGGGCTCCAGACAGATGACCTTACTAAGCTCCATAACACCGCCGGGTTCTGCGAGTAGCGCAGAGTGCGGACTTTGGGGGAGGGCTTGCATGGCCGGAGTCTTTCGATCCTCGGTGAGCACGCCACGGAGCGGGCGTCTGGAGGGCGGGCGCGGGAGCCACGGCCGCCGCCGGGGCAGACCGCCTCGGTGTACTCCGTGGCTCCGTGGCCTTATCCTGTGTCCACGTCAGAGAGGAGTTGTGGTTGCATGAAGGTCTACATCGGTACGGACGTGGAAGGGTGCGCCGGAATCGTCGAGTTCGAGACACAGAGCTACGGCGAGGCCAAGCACTTTGAGCGGACCAAGCGCATTGCCATGCTAGAGGTGAACGCGGCGGTAGACGGGCTGGTGTCTGAGGGCGTGTCGGACATCCTGGTGATGGACGGTCACGGGCCGGGCGGCCTGTCGTGGGAGGAGATGCACCCGGCAGCCAAGCTGCTCCATGGCCGGCCGGTGGCCCCGCGCACGGTGCGGGACCCGATCGTGCGACAGTACGACGTGTGCATGCTTATCGGGCAGCACGCCCTGGCCGGTACAGTGGACGGAACTCTTGCCCATACCCAAAGCAGCAAGGCGGTGGACTACTACCGCCTCAACGGCAAGCCCATCGGCGAGATTGCCCAGTTCGCCCTCTATATGGGCGCGCTGGGTCTGCCCTTCATCTTCCTCAGCGGGGATGATGCCGCCTGCCGGGAGGTGGAGGAACTGATACCGGGCGTGACGACAGCGGCGGTGAAGAAAGGCCTCAGCCGGCAGTCCGCCATCTCGCTGTCGCAGGCGGAGGCGCATCGTCGCATCCGTGAGGGAGCGGCGGAAGCGGTGCGGAAGCAGCAGGCGAACCCCTTGCCACCCTTCACGGTGCCCGGCCCCTACGAGCTTGAGGTGCGCTTCTTCCACACCGACACAGTGGACGGGCTCGTGCGCCGGCCCGACGTGGAGAGGCTGGACTCACAGACCATTCGGCTGCGGTCGGACAACATCATGGATGTGATCTACCTGTAGGGTGACGCGACGGAGAGGAAGCCCGTCCGGCGGCATGCGCTCCAACCCGATAGCCTCCGGAATCCTGGTCGGGACGCTTTTGCCGTCCACTTAGCTCCCCATCTCCCTTCCTAGGGAAGCCCGGTAGCAGGCCGGAGAGGTTGGCGCTTCCGGACCGTGGGGCGATCGTGCACTTTCCGTCGAGCGAGTCGGCCGGAAAGTGACTAGACTGATCTTAGCGTCGGTTGCTTGCGGCGGCATCGTCTCCCTCCTCCGGAGCGAGGGACTCCTCAATGGGAGTCCCTCGTCTTATTTGCCGTCACGCGCCCCAAGGGAGGGCACGGGTGTGCCGAGTCGCGGCGCCAGACGGAACCCAGTCCCCACGACTCGCAACGCGCACGGCCGGTCGGTTGCGGCGGGCTGAAGGCCGCCGCTGGAGGCGCTGCGCGCCGGGGTTCGTGGCGCCGGCCTGGCTTCTTTGGCCGAAGGCCTCCAGCGGGCGACTTTAGCCGCCCGCTTCTTCTCCCGCCCGGGGACGCACACATGTGGCCGTGCTGTGGGGCATTGGCGCTCCTTCGTACGCTACGCCGTTGTGTGGAGGCGCGGAGGGCCGAAGGCCTCCAGTGGGCGGTAGGCGCCCCAACAACCGTTGCCGCTGTCCCCCTCGCGTGGTAAGCTAGGCCGTTCCCAGGGGTGCAGCCAGCAGATAGGCCGGGTCCTCGGCGACGCGGGCCAGAGCGTACTCCACCATAGGGCGAGCCCGGACCAAGCGCACGGTGCACTCTCCGATGCGCCCGAGCCTGAAGATGCCTCGGTCCCGCAGGTAGGGTTCGGTCTTCGGGTAATCGCGCTCCGGCCCGTAGCGATGCAGCCGGAGGCGCACGGTTCGCTCCGCGCCGTTGTAGTCCACCACCGTTGCCGTGACCGGTTCGTTCTGCATGTGGTAGTCGACCCCGGCGATCTCTTCCACGTGGTGGAACATAGTGTTGGAGCGCAGGCTCACGCCCAGGAAGAGGACGTATCCCTGGTCGGAGCGGGCCAGGCGGCCGAAGGGCGTGTCGGCGCCGCAGGGCGTGGGGGAGAGCTCGTGGTCCCGCACCAGGTCGGCGGCGCCGCGGCCGATAACCGCCACGCTGTGGGTGGGGTGAAGGCTGCGTATGGCGTCCGGCCGGAGACGCGCCGTCTCCGGGATGCGTCCGGTCCAGCAAGGCGTGTTGCGCACATCAAAGTGGGGCGGGTGTTCCGGACCCAGCTTCGACGAACCGGTGAAAGTAGGGAAGGCGGCGGCGCCCTCCGGCCCAAGTGCCTGCAACACCCCATCGATGACGGCATCGGCGCCGCCTTCCACGTGGCCGAAGCTCTTGAGCGACGAATGCACCAGAACACTCGCACCCGCCGGCAGCCCGAGGGAGCGCAACCCGGCAGCGATGTCGGATGAAGTTACGGGCATTGATCCCCCTGGGCGAGAACTCGATGCAGCAGGCAGTGGACGGCACCCACGCGCGTGGCCGGGCGTGATTATAGGTGATGGAAAACGGTTGACAACGTGATCGACGCAATGGCCGAGATGCAGCAGCGGTTGGGTTACTCCTTCCGCCGGACAAAGCTGCTCCAGACCGCCCTTACCCATAGTTCGAGCCTCAACGAGAGCGCCGACCTTTCGGCCGACAACCAGCGCCTGGAGTATCTGGGTGACGCGGTGGTCGACTTTCTGGTAGCCGAGGTGCTCTACTACCTCTTCCCAGACGCCCAGGAGGGCGAACTCACGCGTTGGCGGGCCCGGTTGGTGAGCACCGTAGGTCTGTCTCAACTGGCTCAGAAGCTCGACTTGGGCCGCTACCTGATCCTGGGCCGCGGCGAGGAAGCCACCGGGGGGCGCGGCAAGCCCACCAACCTGGCCGCCACGCTGGAAGCGGTGGCCGCCGCCGTATACCTGGACTCGGACTGGGACACAGTGAAGCGCGTGCTGTTGCCCCACTTCCGCCCGTACATCGAGCAGGCCACCGCCGTGCACGGGCCCGCCGACGCGCGCAGCCGCCTTCAGGAGCGGGTGCAGGCGCTGGTCGGGGTGACGCCGCGGTACGTGGAGGCCGGGGAGTCGGGGCCGGACCACCACCGGCAGTTCACGGTGGAGGTGCTGGTGGGCGAAGAGGTCTGGGGCCGAGGCGTCGGCCTCAGCAAGCGGGCCGCCGCTCAGAGCGCCGCCGAGCAGGCCCTGGCGCGGCTGAGCTAAGAGAAGGGGACCGGTAGAACGTCGATGCGGCTCACCCGAGTCACCATGCAGGGCTACAAGTCCTTCGCCGCCCGCACCGAACTGACCTTCCCGGGCGCCATCACCGCTATCGTGGGGCCTAACGGCAGCGGCAAGAGCAACGTAGCCGACGCCCTGCGGTGGGTCCTCGGCGAGCAGTCGTTCAGCCAACTGCGCAGCCGCCGCACCACCGACCTCATCTTCGCCGGCACCGACGGCCGCGCTCGGGTGGGCATGGCCGAGGTCACCATCGTCCTCGACAACAGCGACGGCTCCCTGCCGCTCGATTTCCAGGAAGTGTCCATCTCCCGGCGCGCCTACCGCAGCGGCGACAATGAGTACTACCTCAACGGCTCCCGCGTCCGCCTCAAGGATGTCTCCGAGCTGCTGGCCCAGGGAGGAATCGATCGCCTCACCTTCTCGGTGGTGGGGCAAGGAATGGTGGACGCCGCCCTCAGCCTCAGCTCCTCCGAGCGTCGGCGCCTGTTCGAGGAGGCGGCCGGCATCACCTCGCACCAGAGCAAGCGCGAGGTGGCCCTCCGGCAGTTGGAGGAGACGGCAGGCAACGTTCTCCGCGCCCACGACCTCATGCGCGAACTGGAGCCGCAGCTTCAGCGTCTCTCCGCCCAGGCGGAGCAGGCGCGCCGCTGGCACGACGTCCAGGCCGGCTTGGCCGACGTGCAGGTGCGCTACTACCGCCGGCGCCTGGCCGAGGCGGCTGCGAAAGCGCGTGCCTCTCGCGAACGCTCCGACTATCTTCAGCAGCGGCTCGCCCTTCAGGCAGACGAACTCAGCGACCTGCATGCCACCATCGATCGCCTGGTACAGGAAGAGCAGCGCCAGGCCGCCGAGCTGGACGCCCGGCAGGCCGAGGCGGACCGCCTCCGAGCCTCTTTGGCGGCCGCCGATCGGGAGCAGGCAGTGCTGGGAGAGCGCGAACGCTCCCTCCGCGAACGGCTGGACGAGTCGGAGCGAGACCGGCAAGACCTGACGGAAGAAGTAGCGGCGGCGGCGGCGGAGCGCGAGACTCTGGAGCGCGACTGGAAGCGCCTGCAGGAGGAGTCGGCGACCCTGCAAACGGAGGTTGCCGCGCTGGAGGCGGCCCAGCAGGCGGAACGGCGCCGGCGCCGCGACACCGAGGAGCGCCTGCAGCAGGTGCGGCGCCAGTTGTCCGCCGCCATGGCCCACGGCACCGAGGCCGAGGCCCAGCGCGAGTCCGCGCTTCGCCGCGCTGACGAGCTAGACCGGCTGCTCGGGGAGGGCCGTACCACCTTGGACGCGGAGGGCGCCGCTGCCCAGTCCGGCCAGGCCGAAGTGGAACGCCTCTCCGCCGCCGCCGGGCAGGAGGCGGCCACGCTCGCGGAGGCGCAGAGGTCGCTGGAGGAGCGGCGGGCCGACCTGACGGCGGCGCGGCAGGCACTGGCCGGTGCGCAGAGGCGGGCCCGGGCAGCAGAGGAAGAGGAGCAGGCTCTGCGCGCCCGCCTGTCCCTGCTGGCCCGCATGCAGCGCGAGTCCTATTACCCCGGCGTCCGCGAGGTGCTGGCCCGCGCCGAGCAAGAAGGTGATCGCTCCGGCATCATCGGCACCGTGGGCTCACTGGTGCAGGTGCCCGAGGAACTGGAGATCGCCATCGAAGCGGCTTTGGGCGGCCGCCTGCAGCAGGTCGTGGTCAAGCAGTGGCGGGACGCCGAGGCGGCCATCGAGCACCTGAAGCGGCGCCGCGCCGGCCGAGTCACCTTCCTGCCGCTGGAGACCATCCGGCCGCCTTCCCCGCTGGAGCCGGCCCGTTTCGACGGACTGATCGGCGTGGCATCCGACCTGGTGCAGGTCGAGCCGGGGCTGGAGGCGGTATCCCAGTACCTACTCAACCGCGTCCTCATCGTGCGGGACCTGGCGGCCGCCCGCGTGGCACTCGCGCGTGTAAAGGGCTCCTTCACTGTGGCGACCCTGTCGGGCGAGACGGCGCAGTCCTCCGGCAGCGTAACCGGCGGCGGAGAACGGTCCGGCCGCGGCGCGCTGTTGGAGAGAGAGCGGGAACGCCGGGCCCTGCCCGACGACATCCGGCGCAAGCGGGCAGAGCGGGAGGCGGTCGCGGAAGAGGGGGAACGGCTGCGGGCGGCGATCGAAGCGGCGGAACGCGAAGCGACCGAGGCCGACCGGGGCCTGCAGCAGGTGCGCTCGGCCGTGGAGCAGGCAGAGGCAGAGGAGAACCGCGCCCGTATGGAGCAGCGCCGCGCCCAGGAGCGCCTGCGCTGGCAACGCGAGCGCCTGGCGGAACTGGAGAAGGAGCGGGCCACCCTCGCCGGGCGGGCCACCGGAGCGCAGGAACGGCTGGCCGCCACCGAGGCCGAGGTGGCGAGGCTGCATGAGGCGGCTCGCACCATCGAGGATGAACTCGCCCAGATGGGAGACGACGGCGAGCGCGGCCTGCAGGCGCAGCGTCTCCGGCTGACCGACCTGCGCGAGCGGCTTGGCCGGGCCGCCGCGGCCGCCCAGTCTGCCGAGCAGCGGCACCGCCGCCTAGTGGCGCGCTCCGAGGAAAGGGCCCAGCAGGCGACGGCCCTGCAGGACGAACTGGCCGAGGTGGCCCGGAGGCGCCAGGAGGCCCTCAGCGCCGGCGGCGGCCGATCAGAGTCCTTGGCAGCGCTCGAAACAGCGCTTGCCCCCGCCCGGACCCGGCTGGCCGCCGGCCGGCAGTTGCGCCAGAGCGTGGAGGCGGAGGACCGCGTCCGGCGGCAGCGGCACCTGGAGTTCAGCGCCGTCTGCAGCGAGGCGGAAGTCATCGCCGGGCGCAACCGCGACGCCCTGCAGGCGCTTCGCGACTCGGCCGAACTGGAACTGGACGAGGACGTCTTCCGAAGCTTGGTGGAGGCAGACGACGCCGCGCCGGTGGAAGACGAGCAGCCGCTGGCGGAGCTCGAGTCCCAGGTGGAGTCGCTGCGCCGCCGGAGGCGCGCCCTGGGCGGCGTGAACCCGAACGCGCCCGAGGAGTACGAGGAACTGCACGCCCGCTTCGACTTCCTCTCCACGCAGGCAACCGACCTGGAGCAGGCGGCGGCGTCGCTGCGCGAGGTCATCGCCGAGCTGGAGCAGACGATGCAGCGGCGCTTCCGTACCACCTTCGACCGGGTGTCCGTGCGGTTCGAGGCGCTCTTCCAGGAACTGTTCTCCGGCGGCGCCGCCCATTTGTCCCTCAGCGACGACAAGGACCTGTCCACCACCGGCGTGGAGATCACCGTCCGGCCTCCGGGCAAGCGCAGCCAGGACCTGGCTCTCCTCTCCGGCGGGGAGCGGGCGCTCACCTCGGTGGCGCTGCTGTTCGCCCTGCTGGAGGCCAGCGGCACCCCGTTCTGCGTCATGGACGAAGTGGATGCCATGCTCGACGAGGCCAATGTGGGCCGCTTCCGCCGCGTCCTTGAGAGCCTCGCCACCCGCACCCAGTTCATCCTTATCTCGCACAACCGCCGCACCATCGAGGCCGCCGACGCCATCTACGGTGTGACCATGGCCGAGGATGGCACCTCCAGGCTGTTGTCTCTTATGCTGAATGAAGCCGAGAAGATCGCCAGTAGCAGTTAGTTCCGCGGCGAGGTGTTGGCGTGGTGCACAAGAGAGCGGTGTTGCTGGCCCTGGCGCTGCTGCTAAGCGCCTGTGGTCTGCGCTCGGGCGGCCGGGCGGCTGAGACGCAGGCCGTTGCCTGGTTGGTTAGCAGCAGCCGCGACGGCGCCATCGAGCTGGCGCACCCCGCCGACTGGCAGCTCGCCGAGGCGGCCGAGGGGAAGCTGGGGCTGGTATCGGCCGACGGGTGCCGTCTCCTGCTGCTGATGTCCCCCGGCGCGAAGCCGGAAGGCCAAACCCAGCCCGAGGTCCTGGAGGACATGCTCTCAACGGCCGAGTTCGCCTGCTTTCGCGACGGTCTGGAGTTCGAGCCCACCGGCCGCCGTGTCTGGATGGGCGAGAGCCTCGTGTGGCACGAGGTCCACTACCGGGGCCAACCCCGCCCCGGATGCTCCAACTGCACTAGCCGCTACAGCGTGGAGATGCTGGCCTTCCCCGAGGACCCGCCCGGCCGGCTGTCGGTGTCGCTCTCCTGCCCCGGCGTCGATCCTCCGACCCCAGAGACGGTGCAGCTCCTTCTGGACATGCTCAACACCCTGGCGCTGTCCGTCGTCGGTTCAGCATGAGGCAGGCCGGCCGCCAGAGGGATTGCCGCGGGCTGCGGTGAGCCGAGCCGCCACGTGGGCCCGAGTCACGCGACGGGTCGCGGGAGGCGCCTGGGAGCGCCCGCGCCACGAGCCTCGACGCGTTGCCACCCACCGACCGCTCTGCTACAATCTCTCCGTAATGCCTGGCCACCTAGGAGCACATATGCAGTTTGTGCCGCTCATTCGCACAGTCCCCGACTTCCCGATTCCCGGCATCCTCTTCCGAGACATCACCACCCTGATCAAGAACGGCGAAGCGTTCCAGGATGCGGTTGACTCCCTGGCCGAGCTCTTTGCCGATGTCCAGGTAGACAAGATCGCTGCCATCGAAGCGCGCGGATGGATCTTCGGCGCCCCGTTGGCCTACAAGCTCGGAGCCGGCTTCGTCGCCGTCCGCAAGCCCAACAAGCTCCCGGCGGACACGATCTCCTGCGAGTACGCCTTGGAGTACGGCACCAACAGCCTGGAAATGCACCGCGACGCGATCCAGCCGGGCGAGCGAGTGCTCATCATTGATGATCTGCTGGCGACGGGTGGCACGGCCAAGGGGACCGTCAGCATGGTCGAGGAACTGGGCGGCAAGGTGGCGGGCATCGGCTTCCTCATCGAGCTGAAGGACCTGAACGGCCGCGATCAACTCAACGGCTACGACGTGCGCACGGTCCTCACCTTCTAGACCGGGATCGGGCTCACGCCCATCCGCAACTCCCGAGGCGAACGCAACCGTTCGCCTCTCTGTTTGCTCAGCACCGTCGGAGGTAAACATGGAACCGTCCGTCACGGCGTTCTACTTCCCCGGACCAGGCCTGCCCCTCTTCCACGCCGCCCTCCGGGATCGCGACCGCGACCTGACCGTTGTGCTCTGGGGCGACAGCCTGCTGGCGCGCGAGCAGCACACCACCGCCGGCGCGATCGATCCCTCCGCGCTGCCGCCCACCATGCACACCCGCAAGTTAGACTGGCGCCTCTGGCAGTGCCTGGATTACCCCCGCCCCGCCTACCGCCGGTTGGATCACCCCGGCTTCTTCCGGCTGCAGGGCGACTGGACCGTCGCCGAGGGCGACCCCGCCTGGGACGATACCGGCTACCGGCCCGGATGGACGGCCTTCGCTTCTGATCGCGAAGCTGCTTGTCGCTGGACGCTGCCCGCCGGGCGGGACTGGTCGGCCGCCGCGCTGATCTACCGCACCGATGCCGCGGGCGCCCAGGCGGAGCTGCGCGTCGAGGGCGGACGAGGCCACGTGGAGGTCCGGCACGCCGGCTCGGCGGGCTGGATGGAGGCCGACGGGTTCCGGTTGGACCAGAGGCAGGCGATCAGTCTGCCCCGCACCGGCAACACCTCCTATCAGCGGCGGCTGAACCTGCGGCGCGTCGCCGGGTGCGACGCGGAGGTGGAGTTGAGCGTCCGGCTCGCCGCCGACGGGGGGCGACTGATGTTGTGGGGCCTGGAGGCCTGGGATCCGTCGCAGCCGGTCCTGCGTCTGATCAACGCCGCCCGCGGCAGCCATACTCTGGAGATGCTGGTGCGCTCGCTGGAGAACGAGGTGCGCGCCCACCGGCCGGACCTCATCGTCCTTGAGTTGCCCCTCCTGAACATGCTTCACCAGCGGCCCGATCCCGAAGACGGGGTGCGCTGGGTATGGGATGTGGTGTGGGGCGATAGGCCGGGGGCAGAGAACGACTGGGCGCTGACCCGTGAGTGCGACGGACTGCCGGCCCCTGAGGTGCTGCTCCTTCTCCCCCACCACACTCACGTGCACCTGACGCCTGAAGACGGCTGGACGGCCTACGGCGAGACCACTCCGCCTGAGTACTTCGCTGCCGTGCGCGAACTCCTGCGCCGCCGCGGCGACGTGCCCTGGCTGGACATGGCCGCCGCTTTCCTGGCCGCCATCGATGCCGATGAGCGTTTCGCTTCTCGTTACGCGGCGGTGGCCGGCTCCGGCCCTGACGGGCCAACCTACACCAACGACAACCTCCACCAGAACGACCGCGGCACCGACGTCTACGCGCGACACCTCTGCCCGGTGCTGCGCGGGGAGTAGCCACTGAGGCGCAGAGCCACCGAGAGTGCCTCCGCTTCGAGATCGGGGTGGGTGACCCGCAGAGGGCGGTCGAGTTCTACCGGGCGTAGTCCACGGCGCGAGTCTCGCGGATGATGGTGACCTTGATCTGGCCCGGATACTGGAGATTCTCCTCCACGCTCCGCGCCACGTCCTTGGCCAGTTCGATGGAGGCCAGGTCGTCGATCTCCTCCGGTTTCACCACAATGCGCACCTCGCGACCCGCCTGGATGGCGTAGGACTGGGCGACACCCTTGAAGGAGTTGGCCAGATCCTCGAGAGCGCGCACCCGCTTGATGTAGGTCTCCAGATCCTCGCGCCGGGCGCCGGGCCTCGCCCCGCTGATGGCGTCCGACGCCTGCACGAGGATGGCTTCCAGGCACTGCGGCTCTTCCTCGCCGTGGTGGGCGACGATGCAGTTGAGCACCAGGGGCGGCATGTTGAAGCGGCGCGCCACGTCCCCGCCGATGGCGGCGTGCGGCCCGTCCACTTCGTGGTCGGTGGCCTTGCCGATGTCGTGAAGCAGGCCGCCGAGCTTGGCCAGCTGGATGTCCGCTCCCATCTCGCCCGCCATCATCCCGGCCAGCAGCGCCGTCTCGACCGAGTGGTTGAGCACGTTCTGGCCGTAGCTGGTGCGATAGCGTAGGCGGCCCAGATGCTTGAGGAGTTCCGGATGCAGGCCGTGGATGCCCACCTGGTAGGCCGCTTCCTGGCCCGCCTGAGCGATCTGATCCTCGACTTCGTCCCGCGCCTTCTCCACCAGCTTCTCTACACGGGCGGGGTGGATGCGACCGTCCTGCACCAGTTGGGACAGGGCCAGCCGGGCGATCTCGCGGCGGATGGGGTCGAAGCTGGAGATGGTGACGGCCTCGGGCGTGTCGTCCACCACCAGGTCAACGCCGGTGATGTTCTCGATAGCGCGGATGTTGCGACCGCCGCGGCCGATGATGCGCCCCTTCATCTCGTCCGTGGGCAGTTCCACCGAGGCCACCGTCGTCTCCGCCACTTGGTCCGCGGCGCATCGCTGAATGGCCAGGCCGACGATTTGCCGCGCGTCCTTTTCCGCTTCCTCGCGCGCTTGGGCCTCGATCTCGCGGATCAGGCGAGCGGCATCCTGCCGGCAGCCCTCGGCCACCTGCTCCAGGTAGATCTGGCGCGCTTCCTCTTGGCTCAGGCCGGCGACCCGCTGCAGCTCCCGCTGTCGCTCCTCTTCCAGCTTGGACAGATCAGCAGCCTGCTTGTCCAGCCGGCTTTGGCGCTGATCGAGCTTGCGGCCGCGTTCGTCGAGGGCTTCCTGCTTCTGGTCGAGGCTGTCGGAGCGGCGACGAACGCGGTCATCGTACGCCTGCAACTCCTTGCGCGTGCGCTGCTCTTCCTTCTCTACCTCGTCGCGCAGGGCCAGCGCCTCGTCCCTGGCCTTCAGCACGATCTCCCGGGACTCAGCGCGGGCCGACTCCAGCACCCGCTCAGCCTCCTCCTGGGCGCCGGCCAGGCGCAGGCGGATCTGCCGGCGGCAATACCACATACCGGCTGCGAACCCGCCCGCCAAGGCCGCCGCCGTGATGGCAATCCAGACAACCCACAAAGTGGCATTCATGTTGTCTACTCGTCCTCTCCAGAATGGTCGAGCCGTTCGGGCTCACTCTCGTTCGCTTCCCGACCGTACAATGAACCTAATGAGTCCAGCACACGCTTGGTGGCGCCATACCCAAAACCGCGGCTGCGTAGTAACTTGTAGAGCTTCTCCCGCAGCGCGGGCCAATCGTCGTCCCCTCGGAGCCGCTCCAGGTGCCGCCGTGCCAGGTCCTCCGCCGTGACGGCGTCGTCCACCTGCTCCAGCGCCTGTTCCACCGCATCGCCGGAGACACCTTGCCGCCGCAGCTCATACTGCAGTGCCCGCCGGCTCCGGGGCCGGAAGGTCAATCGCTGCTCCACCCAGAAGCGGGCGAAGGCGCCGTCATCGACAAGCTCCACCCGCTCGAGCCGGCCAAGGGCCTCCTCGACGGTCTCCGGGTCGAACCCAGCCCGGCGCAGGCGCTGCTCCAGTTCGCGCCGGCTGCGCGGCCGCACCTCCAGCAGCGACAGGGCCCGCTCCTGGGCCCGGTTGGCGCCGTCCCGCCGGAGCAGATCCTCTATGTCGCTCTCTTCCAGAACCTGTCCCAGGTGCAGCGTTGCGGCGGTGATCTCCTCCAGGCTGAAGGCGTATTCGTCGTCCAGGAAGACACTGACGCGCGTCTTCCGGCGCTGTTGACGCTCCAGGCCGGTGACTGTACCCCGCATTGCCCCTTCCCCCGGCGCCGTCGCGGAACGACAAAGGGCCATGGCGCATCATGTGCCATAGCCCTTTCGGTCTACATCCGAACCGATCCGCTGTCGGCTTCCGCTCGCCGGCCCTGAGGGCGATCTCAGCCTGCTCCGGCAGGCCTCTCACCCTCAAAAAACTCTACACCGGCTTGGCCACGAAACCCAATGTCTCAACCATGCCGTTACAGCGTTCTATGCTCTTCAGAGTCTTCCGACCCGAAACGACTATGTCGGTAGGGCCCGAGCCGCTAGTCCGGCTCGCCGGCGCCCTCTTGATCACCGTCCAGGTCCGCCGCCAAACCAACCTTCAGCAGACCCTGCGATTCCCTGACGCGATTCTCGATCTCCAGCGCGATGTCGGTATTCCCGCGCAGAAAGTCCTTAGCCGCCTCTCTGCCCTGGCCCAGACGCGTCTCGTTGTAGGAGAAGAAGGAGCCGCGCTTGTTCACGACGCCCGCTTCCACGCCCAGGTCGAGGATATCAGAAACGCGGGAGATGCCTTCGTCGTACATGATCTCGAACTCGGCTTGCCGGAAGGGCGGCGCCACCTTGTTCTTGCGCACCGTGACCCGCACCCGGTTGCCGATGACGTCTCCTCCCCGTTTGAGGGACTCGATACGACGCATATCCAGGCGGACCGAGGCGTAGAACTTGAGAGCATTGCCACCCGGCGTCGTCTCCGGGTTGCCGAACATGACGCCGATCTTATACCGAATCTGGTTCGTGAAGATCATGGCGGTGTTGGACTGCTTGATGGCGCCGGAGAGCTTCCGCAGGGCCTGGCTCATTAGGCGAGCCTGCAGGCCGGGGTGAGAGTCCCCCATTTCGCCCTCAATCTCGGCGCGGGGAACCAGGGCCGCCACCGAGTCCACCACGACCACGTCCACGGCGCCGCTGCGCACCAGGGCCTCGGCGATCTCCAGGGCCTGTTCGCCGGTGTCCGGCTGCGACACAAACAAGTCCTCGATGCTGACGCCCAACTTCTGGGCGTAGACCGGGTCGAGGGCGTGCTCCATGTCGATGAACGCGGCGACGCCGCCGGCCCTCTGGGCGTTGGCGATGATGTGCAGACAGAGGGTGGTCTTGCCGGCGGACTCGGGGCCGTAGATCTCCGTGACCCGCCCACGGGGCACGCCGCCGACGCCGAGGGCGAGGTCGAGGGTGAGCGAACCGGTGGAGATTGCTTCCACCTTGGCCCATTCGTCCGTGCCGAGGCGCATGATGGCCCCGTCGCCGTAGCGGCGCTTCAGATCGGTCAGGACTGTGTCAAGCGCCTGCTCTTTACCGGAACCGGCCATGGTGCGTACTTCTCCCCTACTGAGTGCCCGGCGCGATACGCCAGGGTTAGTTTACAGCAATCGCTGTCATGCGGCAAAGGAGTGTACCGAGCCGGCAAGGCCTTTCGATCCTCGGTGAGCACACCGCCGAGCGGGGGTTAGGTCAGTCCCCCAGGGCGCGAACCATAAGGTACTACGCCGGCAAGCGGCAGACTCGAAAAACCCGGCCTGGACCAGTACAGCCCCTTGATGAAACCGGTCGCCGGATGTAGCCTAGGCGGCGTACCCGCCGGTCACCGGCGCCCGGCCCATCACTGCTGCCCAGGAGGATGACGTGAGGAAGCCAAACCCAGTTGCGGCTGTCGGCGTGTTCCTCATTTTGTTGGGCCTGCTGCTTCTGCTTGAGACCCTCGGCCTGCTGCGCAGCGGCGCCGAACTGGCGGTGGCGGCGGCGTTCGCCCTTGGCGGCGCGGCCTTTCTGTGGGGCTTCGTCTCGCGATGCGAATGGTGGTGGTCGGCCATCCCGGGCATGGCGCTACTGGGGATCGGCCTGCTTATTGGGTACACCACCCTGGCGGGCGGCGACGGCGGTGAACTGGCGGCCAGTCTATTCCTGGGCACCCTGGGGGCCGGCTTCTTCCTCGTCTACCTCCGCCTGCGGGAGCACTGGTGGGCGATCATACCCGGGGGCGTGCTGCTAACGCTGGCGCTGACGGTCGGCCTGGAGCCGGCCTTCGACAAGGACGAGGCCACCGTCGCGGTGCTCTTCCTCGGGCTGGCCCTGACGTTCGTCCTCGTCTACCTGGCGCCCAACCCTGAGGGGCGGATGACCTGGGCCCCGATTCCCGCCGTCATTCTGGCGGTGATCGGGACCCTGATCCTGGCCGGTTCCGCTCAGTTGCTGGGTTATATCTGGCCGCTCGCGCTGATGGCCGGCGGTCTGCTGCTGCTCCTAAAGACGATGAGCGGGGGCGGGCGTTAGCGCGACTACAGCCCAGAACTCGAGCAACGCCTCGTAGGAGTGGACCTGGGCCGGCATCGCCACAGCAAGTATGGCCGGGCCCGCCGCCACCGCGAGCAACAGGGCGGCCGAGTCACGCACCCAAGCTCGACGAACCCCTCGTGGGCGCTTTGAATTGGCGGCTGGAAGGGTCGCATCGTCGGGGGCTATACTCCCTCCAGTCGACCTTCGTATGCTGAGGGGGATCCCATGTCCGCAACGCGACTTCGACCACCGGACTTCCAACGAGCGAGTGAGGTGGTCCGCGAGGGCATCGCCGCCGGGGATGCCGACCTGGCGGTGCTCGCCGTCGCCAACTCACGCTCGCTAATGCACATCGAGACGGCCGCCCCCGCGGGACGCGAGTCCGAGGTGGCGGAGAACTCCATCTTCCTGCTGGCGTCTATCAGCAAGCCCTTCATGGGTGTAGCCGTCGCCCAGTTGGTTCAAGAGGGCCGTCTGCTCTACTCCGACAGCGTCGCCCGCTACGTGCCCGAGTTCGGGCGCCAAGGCAAGGAGAAGGTGACCGTGTGGCATCTCCTCACCCACACCTCGGGCCTGTCGGAGACTGCCTCGCACCCCGCGTGGATCGCCGGCGCCGGCCCGGCGGGGCACCTGCAAGCCGCCCTCGACTCTCCCCTGGAGTTCGTTCCCGGGTCAGCCTATCAGTACTGCAACCCCTCGTTCTGGGTGCTGGCCGAGATCGTCACCAGAGTATCGGGAAGGGACTACAAGGACTACCTGCAGGAGCGTATTTGTGCCCCCCTGGGCCTCAGCGACACCGGGTTCGTCCTCAGTGAGGAACAGCGCCGGCGCCTGGCCCTCGTCGACATTGACCCACAAGTGACCGGCTTCACCTTCGACTACTTCATCCCGTTGGCGCTGCCCGCCGGGGGCGTTTGCAGCACCGCTGCCGAGTTGACGCGCTTCGGGCAGGCGATGCTGAAGGCCGTCAAGGGGGAGAAGAACCCCATCCTGAGCCCGGCGGCGGCGCGGACCATCACTTCCCTGCACACGGCCGGGCTGGTGGAGGCCGGCGGGGTGCGCCCGGCCACATATGGATTGGGCTGGGCCAAGGCAGGCCTGGACGCGGGCCTCCGGGCGGGCGGCACCGGTTTCGGCCACGGCGGCGCCACCGCCACCCTGCTGTGGGTGGAACCGGAGCGGGACCTGGTGTTCGTATTCCTCACCAACGTGTGGAAGGAGAATCGCGTGGGGCGCCTGGCGCTCAATGCCGTGCTGGGGGTGATGTAGCGAGGTGCGCTGGACACACTGACGCGCACCTCCTGCACAGCGGAGGTGCGCGTCGGGATGGCGGCCCGGAGAGGTGAGCTTCCCTACTTCGGACGCATGCCCTCGCAGACGTATGCGGTGAGTTCGCCCACCGTCAAGCTCTCCAGGCCCAGCTTCTTCAGCGTCCGGCCGCGGCGGTAGTAGTCGGCGCGGTGGATCATCGACGCCAGCCTGATGATGGAGTCGATGGCTTCCACGGAGACGCCGTACCGTCTGCCGAGGGCGGCGATGGGCACCAGGCTCATGGGCACGTCCTCGGTGATGTAGCGGTGGTTGAGCGAGGCCGGTCCCTTGATGCCGTAGTAGCCCGGCTGGTTGTGGATGGCTTGGTACAGATCCTCGCCGCGGGCATCGTAGGCCATCTGCAGCCATTCCTGCGCCGTCTGCGCCCGCACCCCCAGCGCTGCCGCCACCGTCACGCGCTCCCGGTCTAGAGTATCGAGCACGCGGCACACGGACGGGCTTGCCCCATCGATGTAGAACTCAAAGTCGCCGTGGCGCGCCTCGATCCACCCGGCGTTGAGGATGGTCAGGGCAGGGTGGAAGATGGCACCCATGTTGTCCAGGCTGGTCTTGAGCACGTTGCCGCCGTCGATAAACTGGGGGTAGGCGGGGCGCAGCGCCTCCAGGACCGACTCGGTGCGCGTTGCGGGCAGGGCGGCCAGAGGCACTGCCTCCTTGATGCGGAAGATGCGCGCCTGGGCAGGACCGTCGCTGCGGCTGGCGTAAATGAGGGTGCCCGCCTCGGCGACCGTAACGTCCGTCTGGCAGCCGGCAGCTCGCAGAGCGGTGTCGAACTCGATGGCGCCGCAGGTGCGGCCCGGGTTCAGCACCACGATCTGGCCGTCGCGAAGATAAGGGGCGGCCTGCTCGGCGATCTCCCGATGGGCGGTTGACGGCGTGGCCACCATCACCACCGCCGCACGCTCCAAAGCCTCGGCGTAGTCGGACGTGACGGAAGCCAAGGGCGCGAAACCGCCGGCGTCACTGGCGTTGATGGTCAGGTCGATGCCGCCGCGCGCCCTGATGGCGGCGATGCGCTCCGGGGTACGGTTGAAGAGTGTGGTGGGAAAGCCAATCAGCGCCAGGTGCGCCGCCATGGCCTTTCCGCCGTGGCCGGCCCCGATGACAGTGAATTGGGTCTTTATCATGCTCATTGCTGCTCCTTTGCGGCTTCGGCGACGCCGGCGGCTTTCCGCCGGGCGGGTACGCGCGCAGGCAACAGAAGCGCCAGTCGTTCGCTCTCTCTGAGCGTCCGGCTCGACAGCGGGTCCACCACGACAGCAGCGCCCCGCCGGTCGATGCGAGTGGCAATGCATCCCCGAGCGTAGACGTTGTTCTTCAAGTGCGGAGCGTCCAGGATGCCGGTGGTGACCACGCGAGCAAGGGTGGCCGCGTCGGCCAACGGGTCGGCCACCTCCGCCCCAGCCAGGGAGGTGATGGCCTCCAGGGTGACCAGGGCCTCGGCCACCAGCTCGTCGCGGCGCTCTCGCACCCGCGGGTCCAGGGTCATATCGGGTTGGCCGCGGACGGCGTTCTCGATGGCACGTCGGGTGACGCGGCTGGCAGCGATGACGTCGGCGGCAGTGGCGGCGTGGTGGGCCTCCGTGTGGCCGACCACGTGGACGATATGTGGATCCACCGCCATCTGCAGATAGGTGGCGGCACCGAGATGCCCGCGGGCCGCCTCGTCATCCAGCGGGTGGCTTAGCAGGCCGATGCGCGTCTGCCGCCAGACGCGGAAGTCGGGCCCGGTCAGGGGCTCGATGATCGCTAGGCAAGCCAAGGCCTTGGCCAGGTCCATCGCGTCGGAGATGCCGGGCGGGCTGTTAAACATGAGTTGGGCGATATAGTCGCGCACTCCATAGGCACGGGCGTTGTAGGCGGAGAGGTAGGCGGCCACCACGTAGATGACGTCGGGGGCGTCGCGCATGCCCCAGTGGTGAGGCTCGTTCAGTTCCACCGGGATGCCACGCTCGCCATACCAGGCGATGAGCCGCTGGTGCTCGCGCACCGACTGCTCCAGCCCGTGCGGTCCCCGCCCGTCCATGGCGTTGAACCAGAAGAGGGGAACGGCGGGCCAGGCGATGTTGATAGTGTCCACATACACGCGGGCCAGGTCGATGAGGTCGTCGGTGCCGGAGTAGGTGCGCATAAGGGGGAAGTTGCCCCGGCGCGACGCCTCGTACAACCGCAGGTAGTCGTCGGCGCCGCGCACGGGCACGCCGCCGGCGCCCGCCCGGCCAGGGTCCTGCCTCTCGGGATGGAAGAAGTTGGCCTGAGCGTCCTGGTCGATGCCCAGAGAGATGACGTCCAGCGCGCTTGCCTCGGCGATCTGCTCGATGCCGGCGACGGTGTCTTCCATGGTGGGAAGGCCGAAGTGATGGCGCAGGATGGGGTAGGGCGCCTTCCAGGCGATGCGGTCCAGGAGGGTGTGGGGAAAGTCTTCTTCCAGGGTGGGCAGACGGCTGCCGCGGACGTAGGCCAGCACCTCGTCCAGCGTCTCGGAGCCGTCGAATACGGCGTCGAAGAAGTCGCCCAGTGCGCGGGCACGCTCGGCGACCGGCGGCGTGCCGCCGAAAGCGAAGCGCATCCCTTCGTGGCGCAGATCGGCCCCCTGCTCCGCCAACTGGCGCAGGAGACGCTCACCGGTCTCCGGCGTCAGGCGGTAGGAGACGCCTACCAGGTCGGCGCGTTCGTCGTGCGCCACTTGGATGACCTTCGCCACCGGCACGGCCGGCCCCAGGAACACGGTGCGCCAGCCCGCTTCCTCGGCCAGGCACAGGAAGTTGGCCACCCCGGCCACGTGCACGCACTCGCCCAGGGCGGCGCCCACCACGACCTTCTGCTTTTCGTTCATGGTTCTCATCTCCACTGACCGGTAGGCTCCGCGCAAAGCAGGGCGGAGTGACGAGTGCCACGGCCAAAGTGAGGGGCGCGCAGGCATCCGAACAGCGATTCAGTAGGGACCCAAAGGGAAGGAACGGCACCCGCGAAGCGGCGTGCCTCACGTTCTTCCGGCTGCCTACGAGGTTAGCTGACGGGTTCGGGCTGGAAGAACCGCCCTACGCGCCTGCATCGGTAGGTGGACTGGCCACCCCGGATGCCTGGCGCGATTCACCCCGGCTACTCGGGTCCCCCGTCTCCCCGTGGGGAGTTAGGCGCGGGTATTATGTCACATGGTTAGGAAAAGGGCATGGGCAGGGCCACGGCACCTGCCGTGGCCCAGAGGAGGAGGCGGTGCCCGCTAGCGCGGAATCGCGATCTGCCGGTGGTCGGTGATCTCGATGTCGAGGCCGGTGATGCTCACTTCGGCAGGCACGTCGAAGACGATCATGCAGCGGCCACTGCCGCCGGGGTTGACGTCCTCACAACTGAAATCGATCTCCTCGAACAGCCGGCCGGTGTCATCGATGCCCTTGGTGTTGTAGCTGTCCAATGACAGCTGCTCCCGGCCGACGTTGGTGATTCCGAAGGCGATGGCCACCAGCTTGTTCTCCTCGCTGCTGGGCGCCACGTCCTGCCTGCCGCCCCAGTAGCCGGGGAATACTATCTCGGTCTCCTCGGTAAACTCGGCCACTTCCAGGATCTCGACCCCCAGTTGACCCACACGAGCCGCGGCGGGTACAGAGGCCACGCTGCTCGTGAGCGGCACGGCCGCGTCGATGTCGATGGTGACCGGCACCTTGAGCAGGTACTGCTGCCCGTCGATCTCCACCGTAACCGCGGCGATGCTCTCGATGGTGTCGGTGATGCCCACCCGGGCGCCGCCGTCCGTGAAACTCAGTTCGATGGCGTTTCCCTGGGCGAGGGCGATGACGGGGATGAGAAGCAGGACGGTGATCAGGATGGGGACGGCGAGACGACGCATGGGTACCCTCCTTACCGGTATGTCTTTGCTATCGGCCGGAAGGAAGGGGAACTTGCGCGGACGGGGATCACCAGCCGGCATGACGCCGGTGAGGGGCGCCCGCTCCAATGGGCAAGATACACAAGCCGGGCGGCACATGCCCATGGTGAGAGTGACGTCGTGGGCGGGCCGGACCTGCGAGCAGAAGAAACAGGTGGCCCGCAAGATCACCGAGGTGCGGGAGCGCGTGGGCATCCCGGCCCAAGCCACCCACATCGTCTTCGAGGACGTGGAGAAGGAGAACTGGTGTGTCGCCGGCGTCCCGGCAGGCGAGAGTCGTCCGGGACAGTAGGCGGGCAGAGGCGCCTGCGGCCTCTACGTGAGCGCTGACGGGCCTGGTGCCCGGCGGCTCCGGGGCCAGACCGCCCTGGGCCGGGCCTAGACTGGGGAACACAACAGCCGCCAACGCATCAGTGAGGACGACGCGGATTCAACGGGACATCAGTCACCTCCCTGACCGCCGGCAGTGATTGCCATGCGGTTCTCGGCCGCGCGGTACAGCAAACTGATACCTGACCGTGCTAATAGCACATAGCCGGCCGTCTGTAGACCGGCGCCGAGCGCTCCAGGTGCTTCAGAGAGGTGAGTTGGGGATCACGTCGTGCGGAGGCAGACCCCCTCGGCAATGGGCCCCTGGTGGTTGTAGCCGATACCGAACTCAACCTCGGCGCCGACGTGGAGGTCCTCGAACGCCACACCGACCAGTCCGCGGCGATGGAAAAACCAGTTGGTGCTGGGGAGGACATCGTCGCGGATGAAGCCGTAGCTCTCTTCGTGAAGGCTCTGTATCTGGCCGGTGCGGGTGCCCCGCCCGCCTATGCCGCTGAGAAGCTCGGGCGTGATGTCAATTCCCTCGTCTTCGTCGCCATCGAGAGGTTCGAGGCCCGGATCAAGGGCGGGCTCGACCGTCCGGGGCGCCGGGGGGGCCACCTCCGCTTCGGTGGGCACAGCCGCTGCCGGCGATACGCCCGAGGGCTCCCGGTATTGATCAACCTGGATGACGCGCCAGGCCTCGCGAGCCAGGGCTGCCGAGGTGCGGCTGACGCGATGCCGGCCGAAGCCGTCGTCGTATTCGAAGTCCCAGACGATGAGCAGTACGCGCCCACCTTTGCGCTTGACCGACTGCACGAGGGGCACGTAGTCCCCGTCGGCGGCCACCATCACCACGAGGTCCACGTCCCGCTCGGCGACGGCCGCATAGGCTTCTAGCGCCAGCGCTACGTCAACGCCTTTCTCCTTGACTCCATTCAGCATGGGGAGAAGGTGCGGCTGAATGCCGAGGTCCAACAGCTCGTCCATCAGGCAGCTCTGTTGCCGCAGGCGGTCCTGTGCCTGCAGGGCCTCGGTGCCCAGGTAGCCGCGGAAGTAGTGGGTCTCGCAGAGGAGGCAGGTGTGGCCGCGGGCGCCCTCGATCTCGTCGACGCGCCCCTGCACGTATTCCAGCAGCCCCGCCAGGGAGCGCGGGCCGGGTCTGTTGGCGCGCTGCCGCTGGAAGGCGCGCACGGCGCTCCAGTACCCGCCATCGATGAAAAGCGCGACTCGAGTGATGTTGTAGGCCGCCACTTAGGCCCTCCTGCTGCCGGGACTCGTGCATTCAGGCCGTCCGGCCCCGAGGGGGGCTGAGCCGAGCCCAAGCTCATCTGCGGAGCAGGATAGCACGCCGCCGGCGCAATGTCAAGCCCTTGGCAATGATTACCTATCCTAATCTTATTCCGCTGTTTTGCAGAGTTAGTCTGTGAACCGTGCGAATCCTCGGCGCCGGTTCTCTAAACTCAGCCGGCATTTCTCTGCGCCATGTCCCTGCTACAGGGAAGCCGGCCTGGCGCGGCGCCGGCGGCCGGCCAGTGCAGAGCGTCAGCCGACGGTGTGCACAAGGCACATGGGGATGAGGGGCGGCCACACGCGGGGGTACGGTCGGTTTGCCGCCTCTGGAGCTGATGGCGGCGGCAGGCTGTGCGTCAGAGCCCTAGGCTACCACGCCATCCTCGACACGAACCCCCAGACGTAGTACGCCGCCTGCAGGAGGAAGGTCGCCACCGGAACCGGGCCGGCCCCCCCGCGGGCCACCAATAGGCGAGGGCCACCGAAGAACAGGGCCACTAGAGCGTACACACCCAGGAAGACCAGCACCTGTCCGCTCACCGTCAGCGCGACGTCCACGCCGGCGAAGTGGGCCTCCCAGTGGGCTATGGAAGCGATCAGCATGAGGTTCGTCCCCAGGAGCATGGCCAGCCGCTCCGCCGGCGCCGCCCCTCCCTCCGCCACAACCGCCGGACGGGTCGGAACAACGAGCACGAACATATAGAGGAATACCGTCAGCAGGGCCAACACCAGCACCCCGATGGCGGCCGCCGAAGCGTCCAGGCTGCTCAGGTCCCACTCCATCAGTGAACCGACCGAGAACCCCGACGACGAGGCGGCCATGTAAGCGACCATCACCCCGAAGATCACGGCCGGCACCGTGGCGACCGTCCCGGAGGCGGCGGCGTGGACGGCGCCACTGCGGCGGAGCAGGTAGACGGCCAGGCAGAAGGCCAGGTACAGGCCGACAAGAAGGGCGGCATTGCCGGTCGAGGGCGACGCGAACCGGTGCACAAGCCAGGGTGTGAGCCAGAACGACAGCAGGATGGCCGACGAGTCCGCCAGGACGGCGGCCACTGCCATGTGGAGGCCGCTTCGGCTCATCGCCGCGGACCCCGGTGGCGGCGCCGGCAGTCAGACGACACGGACGACGTGGCGGGCATGTTCCGACCTCACGAAGGCGCTGATCGTTGCGCCAGGATACCACCGCCGGCGCGGCCATTGCCAAGGCGCCGGGCCGTCCGCGGGCGCCGCGGGGGGATCAGCGCAGCCCCCGGGGTACTCAGCGGTCCTGGGGTCGCGGCGGCCTAGGTGCCACCGCTGCGGTCGCTTCGCGCCAGGTAAAAGGCCGCAGGCCTCCAGCGCACGTCCTTGGACGGCCGTGACTCGCGGCCGAACGACGCGTCACCTGATCTCCGGTCGCTTGATCGCCGCCGCCGCCGCGCCTATCATCGCCCCATGAAGCCCAGCGGGAGGACCGCATGAACTCGCGCGAGCGCATCGACCACGCCGTCCACCATCGCATCCCGGACCGGGTGCCGGTGATGTGCCAACTGGCCCTCGGGCACTACTTCCTCAACACCGACGTCCCGCCCCATGAGATCTGGTTCACCAGCGAGGGGTTCGCGCAGGCGGCGGTGGAACTGCAGCGGCGCTATCGCTTCGATGGCGTCCTCCTCAACCTCCCCGGCCGGCCCGCCGACCTCCTGCGCCAGGTGGCGGCCATCGAGCCCACCGCCGACGGTACACGGCTGACCTGGAAGAACGGGTTCGTCACCTTCTTCCCACACGACGACAACCCCCAGTACACGCCGCCCGACGACTCCGTCCCGCAACGAGCCGACTTCGACAGCATCGATCCCGACGACCTGGCGCTCCTGGATGACCTGTCCGGCTACCTTTGGGGCACCTATCACGTGCCCTGGCTGGATGGAAAGACGGAGCGGGGCGTACTCAGCCGCGTGCCCGACTACTTCCTGCGCACCATCGACGCGGTGCGCGCCCTGGTCGGCCGTGAGGTATCAGTGCACGGCGAGGTGTTCTCGCCCTTCACCCACTTCATGGAGCTGTTCGGCTACGAGAACGCCCTCATGAACCTGATCATGGACGGAGGCAAGGCCCACGCCCTCCTCGACCGCCTGGTAGAGGGGTGCATCGTCTGGGCGCAGGCCCAGGCCCGCCACGGCGTGGATGTGGTGCTGATGTCCTCCGCCTTCGCCGGAGCTCCCTTCGCCTCGCGCCGCATCTACCAGGAGTTCGTCGTCCCCTACGAGCGCCGCGTCACTGACGCCATCCACGCCGAGGGCGTGCCCGTCTACACCCACTCCTGCGGCAGCATCGGCGATCGGCTGGACCTGATGGTGGAGACGGGCACGATGGGCATCGACACGCTCGATCCGCCGCCTCTCGGAGACGGCGACCTGGCGGCGGCCAAGCGCGACTTCGGCGACAAGCTGTTCATCAAGGGCAACCTGAACGCGGTGGCCATGCTGGCCATGCAGACGCGAGAAGAGGTGGTGGAGTATGTCTCGGGGGTGCTGCGCACGGGAATGGCCGGCGGCGGCTACATCCTAAGCACGTCCTGCTCCGTCTCGCCCAAGATGCAGCCCTGGAAGCTGGAGCTGCTCACGCCCCTGGCAGAGGAGATCGGGCGGTACACTTGCGGGCAGACCACCCGACGAAGCGCGCCCTAAGAGTACCTGGTCCATGGTGAATGGCTATGACAGCCACGCAGCGGTATGGGACTGGGACGGGTACGATAGGACCCCTGAGTATGACTACTGGTGCAGCTACGCTAGGCGGTATGGAGACAAGGTACTGATCCCCATGTGCGCCCTGGCCGAGGCGGGCGCCTACTTGGCACGGCAGGGATTCCGGGTCACGGCCTTCGATATTAGCGCTGAGATGGTCTACGAGGGGCGAAAACGGTTCGACTCCGTCCAGAACCTGTCGCTGCATGTCGCGGACATCCGTGACTTCCGGCTCGATGAGAGGGACTTCGACTTCGCCTTCCTAGCGACGCAGGACCTGCACCTGCTGAGCGATATCGAGGCCGTGAAGCAGGCCTTCGCGTCCCTCGCCGTCCACCTAAGAAGAGGCGGCTGTCTCGCTCTGGAGTTGGTCCTGCCGCCGAGCGAATCCTACGAGTACCCTAAGCGGGTGTACCACCCTAGAGTGCCGAACTACAGTGACAAGAGCGTCTGGAAGGAAGGCGAGGGCCGATATGATGCCGCAACCAAGAGACACCACATAATCCAGACAGTATACGTGAGAGACCGCCAGGGCACGTCATCGTTCCCGTACAACATCGTGCTTCAGTACTATGAACGTGAAAGTATCTTGGACGCGCTGAGCGAGGCCGGCTTCGCCGTAGCCGGTGAGTATGGCAGCCGAGCAAGGGAGCCGTTGACTCCTCAGCATGGCGAGTGGGCCATCGAAGCGGTACGGCGGTAGACCGGCGGCACAGGCGACGGTCTAGGTCGCGGGACAGAGGAGTGCGAGCCCGGCGACACCGTCAGTAAGGCGACTTCCGGCGGGCGCGTCCTTCTCGGCAACCGCCGCTACCGGCCTACCGGGTGGCCGCAGGCCGGAACCTAACCCCCTTCCCGCGTAAGGAAGGGGAGCTCTGGTTTCGCTCTCTGAGGCCACGGAGGGGTTAGGTGATCCTCCAGGGTGCGTTAGGGCCCACCAGGCCGAGTCGGTTAGCGCAGTATGACGGCCGTGCGCCCCTGCTCTAGCGCCGTGCCCCGCTCGTCCTACCCGGCGAGGATGTCGTCGATGCGCCTAAGCTCCTCGGCGCTGAAGTCCAGGTTGTCCAGAGCCTTCACGCTGTCCTCGATCTGGGCGACCTTGCTCGCCCCGGTGAGCGCCGAGGTGACGCCCGGCTGTCGCAGCACCCACGCCAGCGCCATCCGCGCCAGCGTCTGCCCGCGCTCGTGCGCCAGGTCGTTGAGCAGCACGGCCTTCTTGACCTTGTCGGGGGTGACCTGATCCTCGCGCAGGGCGCCCGTCGGCTTGGCGGCGCGCGAGTCCGGCGGTATGCCCTTGAGGTACTTGTCGGTGAGCAGGCCCTGAGCGAGCGGCACGTAGACGATGCTGCCCATGCCCACTTGGGCCAGGGTGTCCAGCAGCCCGTCCTCGATCCAGCGGTTGAACATGTTGTAGGACGGCTGATGGATCACCAACGGCGTGCCCAGGTCTTTCATAATGGCAGCAGCACGAGCGGTCTGCTCCGGCGTGTAGGACGATACGCCGGCGTAGAGGGCCTTGCCCTGGCGCACCACGTGGTCGAGCGCGGCCATGGTCTCTTCCATGGGCGTCTCGGGATCGGGCCGGTGGTGGTAGAAGATGTCCACATACTCCAGGCCCATCCGCTTCAGGCTCTGGTCCAGGCTGGCCACCAGGTACTTGCGGGAGCCCCAGTTGCCGTAGGGGCCCGGCCACATGTAGTAGCCAGCCTTCGACGAGATGATGAGTTCGTCGCGGTAGGCGACAAAGTCCTTGGCGAAGATGCGGCCGAAGGTCTCCTCAGCGGAGCCGGGAGGCGGCCCGTAGTTATTGGCCAGGTCGAAGTGGGTGATCCCCAGGTCGAAGGCGCGGCGAAGCATGGCGCGGTTGGTGTCGACCCGGTCCACCTCGCCGAAGTTGTGCCATAGACCCAGGGAGAGGGCGGGCAACATGAGGCCGCTCTTGCCGGAGCGGCGGTACTTCATGGTGTCGTAACGATCGGGATTGGGCAGGTATTCCATGTCACTCTCCTTACAGTTACTGACTACTTGGGCCGCTCTGTGATAGCGCCCCTGTCAAGTTGCGGCACCACCGGCGTGCCGCCCCGCGAGCGGCCCGGCTCTCACCCCACCGGGTATCCCCGCTCCCGCCGCAGGGCGACGAACTGCGCTCCCGTCATGGGCGACTCCTGCGGCGACAGGCCCTCGGGGTCGTTGACCTGCGAGTCCGGCGGCGGCGCGACGAACCCCTCCAGGAGCGGGTCGCCGGTGCGCCGCATCCAGTCGTCCAGCCGACCGCGCATGTCCGCCAGCACCGTCCGCATCGCGGGGTCGGCGGCCAGGTTGCGCGTCTCGTTGCGGTCGAAGACCAGATCGTAGAGCTCTTCCCGGTCGTATGGTCGGTCCGCCCAGCCGTGGGCGAGAAGCAGGTCCTTGCTGGGGCTGTCGTCGCAGTTGGGCAGCACCGGCAGCAGGCGCTCGTCGTAACGGCGGATGAGCTTGTAGCGCCGGGTGCGCACGCAGCGCATGGGCTCGTAGGCGGCGTGGTAGGTGACCTCGGAGAACACCTCCTCGCGCACCTCGTGCTTCTCGCGCGTGACCAGCGGCAGCAGGGAGACGCCCTGCAGCCAGGACGGCGGCTCGATCTCCAGAAGGTCGCACAAGGTGGGGAAGAGGTCCACGTGGGAGACGAGCGAGTCGATCACCCGGCCGCCCTCAAAGCCGCCCGGCCCGCGCATGATGAGCATGACGCCGATGCCGCTGTCCTGCAGGTTGCACTTGAGGCGCGGGAAAGCCATGCCGTGGTCCGTGGTGCAGACGACCAGGGTGTCGTCGGCCAGACCACTCTCACGCAGCGCATCCAGCACCACGCCCATGCGCCTGTCCAGGGTGCGGGCGCTAGTGCGGAAGGCAGCCATGTCGTAGCGCGTCTCCGGCTCGTCGGGGAGGGGCGCCGGAGGTTGACAGAACTCGGGCTCGTCCTCCGGCCCCGGCTCCGGGTAGGCACGGTGAGTCTCCTCGAAGCCGACGGAAAGGAAGAACGGCCGGGCGGGCGGCTTCCGCAGGAAGTCGGCAGCATCATGCTCCGTCCGCCGATACCGTTCCCGGCGGTCGCCGGCGCCGAGGATAGCGTCGTAGCCGATGGTCTCCTCGGTGCCGGCCACGTGCTGCACTCCCGCCAGTGCGGTGTAGTAGCCCGCCGGGCGAAGGGTGTGGATCAGGTGCCGGCTGTAGTCGTTGAGCCGGAAGCCCCGGTGAGCCAGGCCGATCATCCCCGCCGAGTGCGGCGCCTGTCCGGTTAGCAGGCCGGCGCGGCTGGGCGAGCAGGTCGGCCCGGCGCAGAAGCATTGCCGGAAAAGGACGCCCTCGTCGGCCAAGAGTTGCAGGTTCGGCGTATGGACGGCGTGGCCGTAGGGCTGGATGTGGCGGCCGGTGTCATGCGAGTGCAGGTAGAGGATGTTCGGGCGCATGGGCGAGTCCCCCTTTGCGCCAGTTTCGCCGCTCGGGCGTGGGGCGTCAAAGGGGGCGATTCACCGCAGAGGACGCAGAGAAGAAGGAACGAAGACGAGGCCGAGCGACCGGACGCTGGACAACACAGCCCTGCTCGTAAGTGCAATCGGCAATGGCGACTATCCGGATGTTGGCGTTGAGCCGTCGCGCACGGGTAACCAGTCCTAATGGTACCGCCTTTCGGCGCTAGACCGGCCCGTTGCCGCCCCCGCGCGTATGCCGCGCGGCCCGTCGTCTATGGCGTACCGCAAAAACCGTCACCATCGCGATGGTGATCTATGCTCATGCGCTGGAGCGTGAGGAGAGCGCGGTGGTGGAGGCTATTGGGAGGGTGATGAAGGGGAAGTAGGTGAGACTTGGGAGCACTTTGTGTGCTCGCTGCTCCGAGGGCACAGAGATGTAGGTCAGACGTCGGAGAGTGAGGTCATGGGTTAGCCAGTTTCGATGACCCTGCTGGCTGGCAGTCAAGCACCTCCCGCCAGCATTTTGGGAACCCCACACGCGCGGGCTCGTACTTCGGGTTCCCGGCGAACACGTCGCCGATCTCGGCGGCCAACTGCTGCCGATCAGATGGACCCAGCATCGATCGAAGCGCAAGTATGACAGCAAAGAGACTGTTCTCGTTAGCAGTAAACGACCGATCTAGCATCCTAAGTGCTCTGCGATCATGAGCAAGGATCCGGCAAGCCACAGTAAAGGGCCGCCCATACAGCCTACCATGATGGGCACACACGTTCCGTAGGTGCGCAGCGCCGTGGAGGAAGCGCGCGGCGGTCTTCCCGGCGGCAACTCCGAGAAGATTCGCCACTCCGGACTGGTCTGCTCCGAGCATGTTGCCCAGCAACTTGGATACCATCCCCATAGTCATCACTTCGATCGCCACCCAAATCGGGAACTGACCGTTGTACCGCCCGCGATAATGGGCGATGAAGAGCTCCTTAGAGACTTCTAGCTGCTTCTGGAGCTCGCGCCTGAACTCGGCGTGCCAATCTGGATTTAAGAAGTTGGCTGGGTCAAGGTACCCAAGCGGCCCGTGCTTCTTTCCGAGCGTGTACGCGACCGCGCATCGGGCTTTCAGTTCAACCGAGGTCAGCGGCTCTCGCAGAAGAGCCCGCATTGCTCGGTCGCTCTTATGCAGGCTCCAGATGTCTTCGAATGAGACGCCGGGTAGGAAGCGTTCCTGTTGACTGTCCATCCAATGGATGTAGTAACCACGCAGGTGATAGTAGTTGACCTGCTTGAGACAATCGAGAGCGAGGTCCGGATCTGGCACCGCCAGCCCATGGTCGTCTCTGAGCTTCGCTACCTGTTCAGCATAGGTAAGAAAGGGCTTCAGTTCCATGTCAGCTCTGTGCATCCAGTAGCTACCAAAGAAAGGTCCCGCCAAGTTTCGCATCCACCCCTAAGGGGGAGAGGCGTGGCGGGATCTGTTGCGTACATTCTACACTATCGTGTCAAGCGTCGCCACTTGGCCTGCAGCACGTGTAAGCCCCGTTCGCGGAAGTGATGGTCGAAGGTGAACGCCCGGGAGATGCCCAGTTCTCGCATGCAGTCGAAGCTGATGCAGTCAACGAGCGGGAGGGATCGCCGCCGAGCAGCCAGAACGGCACCTAGAGCCCTGTCGTGCTCCTCCGCACCGGTCCACAGCACACTCAGTACCGGCTGTAGACTGCCCGCAAGGGCTTGGACGGCCTCGACTCCCAGGCGGCTCTGCATTAGGGCGGTAGCTTCCGCCAGGATCGCGCCTGTGCAAATCAACTCGTGTCTCTCTTCCACGAGGATCGCCCACTGCTCCGCAGCCGACCGGTGGTTGGCGTCGTCGGCGTCGAGGAGCGCATACAGGGCCGACGTGTCTACGAAGACGCGCACTGGGAGTAGGCGTCTGCCAGATAGTCGTCGTGCCGCTCCGAGACATCATGCTTGCCCGAACGGAAAGCCCCTACCACCTCCAGAGCCCGCCTACGCTTCTCAGAGTCGCTCATCCTCAGCTGAAACCGAAGACCCGCGTCCACACACTGGCGCACTACTTCGGCCACTGACTGTCCCCGCTCGGAACCAAGGCGGCGCAACTCCGCCACCGGCTCCTCAGTTAGCTGCGCCTGAGTTCTCACCAGCACGTGAGCCCTCCATGATGGCGCTGAGGACATCATGATGTCATAGGCGGCCCTGGCGAGAAACCGATCCTGTCAGCGCCACCCACTCACCGCCCCACCTGGGGGACATACCCGGCCCAGTCCACGATCCGCACCCGGATGCGGGACATCCCCGACAGGCCAGCGTTCTCCGGAGCAGTCAGAGCGAGCAGGAAGGACGGGTCCGTCTCCGGCACACCGTCGTCTATCGGACGCAGCGTCAGGTAGGCCACCGTCTCACCCGGTGCGAAGGTGACCTTGTCGGACAATAGCTCGTAGTCGAACCCTCGGCCCTCGCCCGGTATGCCCGTCCACGTCTCATCCACCACCGTGACCGTCACCGGCAGCACCGACGGCTGGCTCAGCCGCAGCGGGATCCGCACCTCGCTGCTGTTCTCAGACACCAGCATCTCGTGAGCGCCGAAGCCCATCAGCGCCTTGCCGCTGTCGGCCACGTAGAGCTGTGGCGATTGGTCCCCCAGTTGCTGGGCGATGTACACCACCCGAACGCCGTCGGGCGCGAAGGCACGAAGACCAGAACGATCGTGCACACCCGTGCCCGGCTCAAGGTCACCGTTGATGCGTGCGGCAGCACTCGACGGTCCGCCGACCGGCACGACGTACAGCTCTCCCCGGTAGGTGGGGTCCCGCATGTCGGGGTAGAGCGCTAGGCGGCTGTCCGGACTGATCTCCACCGCCCAGTAGGGTGTCCCGTAGACGTTCAGTTGCCCCGAGAGAATCTGGTAGTCCGACGACGGCCCGACGACCGGAGCGCTGTAGAGGCGATGCACCACCGTCCCATTGTCGACGGCATCCACCTCGTAGAGAACCCGGCTGCCGTCTGGAGTCAGCTGCAGCTCGAAGTAGGCCTCGTTGCCGATAGGCGCGCCCAGTCGCACAGCACTCTCGGCCGGGCCGTCTATCGGCACAGAATAGGGGTAGAGCTCGGGCTCTTCGTAGGTCCGCGTGCAGTACACGACGGTCGTGCCGTCCGGGGTGATGTGTAGACAGCCAGCAGCAGACCAGGGTGGGCGGGGGAGGCTGATCACCACGCTGGACGCGGCGGGACCGCCCGGATGGACGCTTCGGAAGCTGCCGGTACCCGGAGTCTCTTCCACGGAGTACACCACCCGGTCACCCGCCGGGCTCAGGAGGAACCGTTCCCCGGCGTTCCCTCCCTCGTTCAGCCGCACCGGCCCGCGCGACACACCGGCAGGCGTAGATAGATCCAGGCTGTAGAGGTTCCTCTCCGAGTGGTCGGCCGACACCGTTGTGAAGAGCAGGTAGTGGCCATCGGCGGTGATCTTAGGCCACATAATGAGCCCCAGCCGGCAGGTTTCCTTGAGGAGCAGTTCGGGACGCGTCTCCGGTCGGGCTAGCGCGACGCGGTAGAGCGCTCGCTGTCCGTCTCCTACGGCACTGTAGATCACCTCCTCGCCGCCCGGAGTCAGCAGGTACCAACTGACAGAGTCACCGGCCGGGTTGAGGGCACGCCGCGCTTCCAAAGGCCCGACGGCAGGCACCGAGTACAGGTTGGTGATGCCGGTCGTCGTGTCGGTGCTGGTATAGACAATGATTGCTCCGTCGGCCGTAGCGCGGTATAGGGGCACTATGCTGACGGCGGATCCATCCGCCACGCCGAGACCGGTCGCGGCGGTGGCCGGCCCACCGATGGGTACGCTCCACAGCTCAGCCTGCGAGCTGGAGTTTCCATACGGCAGTTCGAAGATGACCCGTCGACCATCGGGCGAGATGAAGTACCCCGCCTCGGACAGGTTCACCTGGGAGACCGCCGCCAGCAGGGTCCGTGGGCCACCCACAAGCGGCACGGAGTAGAGCCACCACTTGTGCAAGGGCTGGCTGAAGTCCCGCACCTCGTACACC
The DNA here is from genome assembly GCA_040768685.1 of Anaerolineae bacterium. Taxonomy (GTDB): domain Bacteria; phylum Chloroflexota; class Anaerolineae; order DRVO01; family DRVO01; genus Ch71. Next base: position 1,246 of record JAXGMM010000001.1, on the reverse strand, counting down.
ACGTACTCTCCGTCGGGGCTGATCTTGAAGCTGTACACCCCGGCGGGGACAGGATCGGCGGTGAGCCGCACCGAGGCGGCCGTGGCGACGAACGGCTGGAGAACGATAAGCAAGAGGGCCAACGCGAGAGCGAACGCACGCTGTCTGGCGGTCATGTCCCAACCTCCAACCTATGTAGCCGGCTGTGCCGTGGGCCAGTCCGGCGGCGGCCATCGATCAGGATACGGCCTCGCTCGCCCGGCGGTGCCGTGGGCACTCCGTCCCGGCGCGGGGCGAGTCTCAGAGCACGTATACTGCATGGTCTAACCGGCATCAATGGTTAGGGCGCAGGCAACCAGGGTTTCTCGATTCCGTCGCCCGCCGGCGCAGTACCCAATGGTTAGTCCTCCAGAGGGCCGGCACGGGGCCATCCGTTCCCACTGATCCAGCCAGGTGGGCCTCTTCGGCGCCGGTGCGGCTTCCGGCCCCCTTCCTTCTCAGCGAAACGGGTGGGGGGGTTAGGTTCCGGCTCGCAGGCGATCATCGTGTTCGGCGAGGTCATTCCTCGCCCATATGACGGTGCGAGGTTGGCCGGAGGTTCCATCGGTCCCAACTACCCCGGTAGCGGCAGGACTGCGGCTTCGACCGTCTGCATCGGGCGCATCGCCGCCGCCAATCTCCTCACCGAGGAGGCCCGGGAGTAAGTCGTCTTTTGGCCGTGCGCCAGTGAACAATCGCCGATCCGGGAACCTCAAGCTTTCCTCGTCTCCTCCGGGGAGAGGAGTCGGAGGTGAGGGCGGCGGGCCTTTCGGTGACCATTTGCACCCCCGCGCTTCTGGGCGTATATTGTGGCCGCCCCGGTACTTGTATAGGGTAATAGGTGCCGTTGTGCAATGTTCTGGGGCACTATCTTATTTCAGGAATCCACCGCCTCCACCCCGGCACTTAGAGGGCCCCGGCATCAAGACGCCGGTGTAGGTGTGATGGCAGCTGGGTCTGGTAGGGAGGTGAGTGTAGAGCGCGTGGAATAACCGACGGACGTCAACTGGAGAAAGCACATTCTAAGGAGGATGAAGTGTCGCAGCATGAGGATAGTGCCAAGAAGGTAGCTCGGCGTGGTCTGTTGAAGGGTGCGGCAGTCAGTGCCGCCGGCGCCGCGGCAGCCATGATCGCCGGCGGTGCTAGTGCAGACTCTCCCGAAACTGCACTCAGCGGCACCTGCGTCTGCCCACTACCGGGCGTGCCGGAGGAATGGGACTACGAGGCG